>NZ_JAJEJS010000001.1:0-3955000 GCF_021390635.1 Paraburkholderia sp. HD33-4
GTCGCCGACAACCCCGGCATCTCGTACAACCCGTTGTTCCTGTACGGTGGCGTGGGCCTCGGCAAGACCCACCTGATCCACGCGATCGGCAATCAGTTGCTGATGGACAAACCCGGCGCGCGGATTCGCTACATCCACGCGGAACAATATGTGTCCGACGTCGTGAAGGCGTACCAGCGCAAGGCGTTCGACGACTTCAAGCGCTACTACCACTCGCTCGACCTGCTGCTGATCGACGATATTCAGTTCTTCTCGGGCAAGTCGCGCACGCAAGAGGAATTCTTCTACGCGTTCGAGGCGCTGGTCGCGAACAAGGCGCAGGTGATCATCACGAGCGACACGTATCCGAAGGAAATTTCGGGTATCGACGATCGCCTGATCTCGCGCTTCGACTCCGGCCTGACGGTGGCGATCGAGCCGCCCGAACTCGAAATGCGCGTCGCGATTCTGATGCGCAAGGCGCAATCGGAATTCGTGAGCCTGAACGAGGACGTCGCGTTCTTCGTCGCGAAGCATCTGCGTTCGAACGTGCGCGAGCTCGAAGGCGCGCTGCGCAAGATCCTCGCGTATTCGAAGTTCCACGGCCGCGAAATCACGATCGAACTGACCAAGGAAGCGCTGAAAGATCTGCTGACGGTGCAGAACCGGCAGATTTCAGTGGAAAACATCCAGAAGACGGTCGCCGACTTTTACAGCATCAAGGTCGCGGACATGTATTCGAAGAAGCGTCCGGCGAACATCGCGCGGCCGCGGCAGATCGCGATGTATCTGGCGAAGGAATTGACGCAGAAGAGTCTGCCGGAAATCGGCGAGCTGTTCGGCGGCCGCGACCACACGACGGTGCTGCACGCGGTGCGTAAGATCGCCGACGAGCGCAGCAAGGACGCGCAGCTGAATCACGAACTGCACGTGCTGGAGCAGACGCTGAAGGGCTAAACGGGCTGGCTGCGCCCACGACTATGAACCGCCGCGGGCGCGGAGTGAAATGCGAATGTGGATTGGTAGCGGCTGCAAGTGGGCCGCGCCAGCAACGGAAGCAGGGAAACGTGGAAGCGGGGCATCGAACGAGCAACCGGCGCCCATCTGCCGGACCCGGACGGGATAACGACAGGAGCGCAACGGCAAGCAGCCGGAGAGTGGCGTAAAAGCGCGGGGAAAAGTGCGACGAGGATACGGCTTGACCTGCCCGACCTGGCGCAATAGGCCGCCCGCGAACCGGCCGCGCAGCGCAGCGGCGCAACAAACCGCGAGCGACCGAGACCCCGCTCCGCAAAATCGACCTGTTTATTCCCAGACTCGCCCCCAATTTAGTGAGGCGGTCCCGTTTTCAGGCACAATACAGGTTTAACCGCCCGGCGGCCGCGGGCGGATTTCACGCCGTGACGGGCGCTTGCGTGGCGCCGGCGGGGAGCTGCGGCTGCACGCTGGAAAGCTTGTCCTGCAAGGCGTGCAGGCCGTTATATCAACGAAGGAACCCTATGCAACTGGTCAAGACCGAACGCGATAACCTCCTCAGGCCGCTGCAAACCGTGAGCGGCATCGTCGAACGCCGCCATACGTTGCCGATCCTCGCCAATTTGCTGATCACCAAGAACGGTCCCGACGTATCGTTCCTGTCGACCGACCTCGAGTTGCAGATCACCACGCGCGCCGACTTCGGCGTGGGCGGCGATTCGGTTGCGACCACGGTGGCGGCGCGCAAGCTCCTCGACATTCTGCGCGCGATGCCCGATGGCCAGGTCACGCTGACGTTGAACGACAAGCGCCTGACAGTGCAATCCGGCAAGAGCCGCTTTGCGCTGCAAACGCTCGCCGCGGACGAGTTCCCGACCGTCGCTCAGGCTAAAGACTACGGCGCGAGCCTCGTGGTTCCGCAAAAGACGTTTCGCCAGCTGCTCGGCATGGTCCATTTCTCGATGGCCCAGCAGGACATCCGCTACTACCTGAACGGCATGCTGCTGGTGGTGGACGGCGATCAGCTGATGGCGGTCGCGACGGACGGGCACCGTCTCGCGTTTTCGTCGATGAAGATCGAAGGCTCGTTCGCGCGCCAGGAAGTAATCATTCCGCGCAAGACGATTCTCGAATTGCAGCGCCTGCTCGAAGACATCGACGACACGCTGAAGATCGACATCGCGCAGACGCAGGTCAAGTTCACGTTCGGCCAGGTCGAACTCGTGTCGAAGCTCGTGGAAGGCAAGTTCCCCGACTTCCAGCGCGTGATTCCGAAGTCGCACAAGAACAAATTCCAGATTGGCCGTGAAGAACTGCAGCGCTCTCTGCAACGCGCGGCGATTCTGACGTCGGATAAGTTCAAGGGCGTGCGCTGCATCGTCGAGCCGGGCCAGTTGAAGATCATGTCGACCAACGCCGATCAGGAAGAGGCGCAGGAAGAACTGGAAATCGCGTACGACGGCGACAGCGTAGATATCGGGTTCAACGTCACGTATCTGCTCGACGTGCTCGCGAACCTGAAGGTCGACATGTTGCAGGTGAGCCTGGGTGATGCCAGCTCCAGCGCGTTGATCACGATTCCCGAGAACGACGAATTCAAGTACGTGGTGATGCCGATGCGCATCTGACGCGTCCAACATCAAGAAGAACACCAAGGGGCGCAGCGCCCCTTTGGCGTTTTTATGGCGTTTTGAAAAGTCCAGAGCAGCAACCTTGCAGTAACGCAGAACCGGAAAAAATCCATGACTGAAACGAACAATACGCAGCCCGATAACAGCTACGGCGCCTCGTCAATCCAGATCCTCGAAGGTCTGGAAGCCGTGCGCAAGCGGCCTGGGATGTACATCGGGGATACATCGGATGGCACCGGTTTGCACCACCTCGTGTTCGAAGTGCTCGACAACTCTATCGACGAAGCGCTCGCCGGGCATTGCAACGACATCCAGGTGATCATTCACGCGGACAACTCGATCTCGATCACCGACAACGGCCGCGGCGTGCCGACCGGCCTGAAGATGGACGACAAGCACGATCCGAAGCGCAGCGCCGCTGAAATCGTGATGACCGAGTTGCACGCCGGCGGCAAGTTCGACCAGAACAGCTACAAGGTGTCGGGCGGCCTGCACGGCGTGGGCGTGTCGTGCGTGAACGCGCTTTCCGCGTGGCTGCGTCTGACCGTGCGCCGCGACGGCAAGAAGCACTTCATGGAATTCCACCGTGGCGTGCCGCAGAACCGCATGCTCGAAGAAATCGACGGCGTGACCACGTCGCCGATGCAGGTGGTCGGCGACACCGAAAACCGCGGTACCGAAGTGCATTTCATGGCCGACGAGACGATTTTCGGCAACGTCGAATATCACTACGACATTCTCGCGAAGCGGATTCGCGAGCTTTCGTTCCTCAATAACGGCGTGCGGATTCGTTTGCTGGATCAGCGCTCGGGCAAGGAAGAAGATTTTGCGTTCGTCGGCGGCGTGAAGGGCTTTGTCGAGTACATCAACAAGAACAAGTCCGTGCTGCATCCGAACATCTTCCACATCATTGGCGAGAAGGAGGGTGTGGGCGTCGAAGTGGCGATGCAGTGGAACGACAGCTACAACGAAAACGTGCTGTGCTTCACGAACAACATTCCGCAGCGCGACGGCGGCACGCACCTTACCGGTTTGCGTGCGGCGATGACGCGCGTGCTGAACAAGTACATCGCCGATCACGAAGTCGCGAAGAAGGCGAAGGTCGAAACGTCGGGCGACGACATGCGTGAAGGGCTATCGTGCGTGCTGTCGGTGAAGGTGCCGGAGCCGAAGTTCAGCTCGCAGACGAAGGACAAGCTGGTGTCGTCGGAAGTGCGCGCGCCGGTGGAAGATGTGGTCGCGAAGGCGCTCGAGGAATTCCTCCTTGAGACGCCGGGCGACGCGAAGATCATCTGCGGCAAGATCGTCGATGCGGCGCGTGCGCGCGATGCGGCGCGCAAGGCGCGTGAGATGACGCGCCGCAAGGGCGTGCTCGATGGCGTTGGTTTGCCCGGGAAGCTCGCGGATTGCCAGGAGAAGGATCCGGCGAAGTCGGAGATCTATATCGTCGAGGGTGACTCGGCGGGCGGGTCGGCGAAGCAGGGGCGTGACCGCAAGTTTCAGGCTATCTTGCCGCTGCGCGGTAAGGTGCTGAACGTCGAGAAGGCACGTTACGACAAGCTGCTTTCTTCCGAGCAGATCGTTACGCTGATTACCGCGCTTGGGTGCGGGATCGGCAAGGAAGACTACAACCTCGAGAAGCTGCGTTATCACCGCATCATCATCATGACCGATGCTGACGTCGATGGTGCGCACATCCGGACGCTGTTGTTGACGTTCTTCTATCGGCAGATGCCTGAGATGATCGAGCGAGGTTATATCTATATCGCACAGCCGCCGCTGTACAAGATCAAGGCGGGGAAGGACGAGCGGTATCTGAAGGATGAGTCGGAAGTGAATGCTCATATTCTTCGGCTCGCGCTGCAGGGATCGGAGTTGGTGGCTTCTGAAGGTGCGACGCCGATTACCGGGGATGCGTTGGGTGAGTTGGCTCGGGCTTATCTGTTGGCGCAGGCGGTGGTTGATCGTTTGAGCCGCTTGTATGACGCTGGTGCGCTCGAGGCCGTGATGGATGGCGTCGTTATCGATCTAACCAGCGAGCAGGCGGCCGAGGCTTCGGCTCGCGCCCTCGAAGCGAAGCTGCGGGATGATGCGCTGAAGCCTGATGTCACCGTAACCACGATGTATGACCCCGTGCGAGAACTGCGCTCGCTGCGCGTCGCGCGGACGCATCATGGGAATCAGAAGATTTCCGTTATCGATGAAGAGTTTCAGTTGACCGCGGATTATCAGCAACTGGTGACTACCGCTAATACGTTTAAGGGGCTGATTGGCTCTGGCGCTGTGATCAAGCGTGGGGAGCGGAGTATGGCTGTCACCGACTTCAAGAGTGCGATGAAGTGGCTGCTTGCTGATGCCGAGCGGAATATGTCCAAGCAGCGCTATAAAGGCCTCGGTGAGATGAATCCTGAGCAGCTTTGGGAAACGACTATGGATCCGCAAGTGCGCCGTCTTCTGAGAGTGCAGATCGAGGATGCTATTGCTGCTGATGGGATCTTTACTACGCTGATGGGGGATGATGTCGAGCCGCGGAGGGCGTTCATCGAGTCTAATGCGCTTAGGGCGGGGAATATCGACGTTTAAAGGTGTAGGTTGTCAGAGATAGTGAAAAAATTCTCACTGAGATGAAAATTATTTCTCAGTGTTTGTGAAAATCTAGAGCAATGCTATAGCCCGGTCGACGAGCCACGTCTTCCGGGCTATTTTATTTTTTCGAGGCCAAAAACCTTACCCCGAGACGACCGGGGAACTGTAATTCAATAAATGTTGTACATTGCGCTAGTGAAAATGATTGCGCGATAAAAAATGAAATTTTCCTGGAATTGCAAAGCGTTGCGAATTAAACTCAAGGCGACCGGTTCGCAGCAGAAAATACTGCAATAGTTATTAATCGCAGGCCGGCAATCAATAAAATAACGTCTTCATTGCAAAAAGATGCTAATTTTAAGCAGCACTGTGCTCGCCCATCGATTTTGACGGGCACGAATAAAAGGAGGTCTGAATGTAAAAACGGAGCAAACCCCCTATTGGAAGCTCGCCCCGCTGGTGGGAGCTGACGCTACCCGATCTGGACAATCGAAGTATCGTCAATCCCCCGCCTCCGGTCAAGTTTTTGCGCCCAATTTTTTCTGATCTCGCAAGTTGAGAGGGTTTAATGCGCTCTTTTAATTTGCAAGCGGAGTGAATCATGCAAAACAAACCGCATGCCACCGTCACGCCGACGGCTAGGCAGGGGAGTCATCACATCCCCGCACGACAAGTCGTCCGGCCTACCGGTGGGATCTTCCGCGGCCGTTTTCCTTCCCGAAAATCAGGCAGAACCGTCGCGTTCGAGTCATTGATCGAGCGTGATGCATTGTTTCTTTTCGAATTTTCTCGCGGCGTCGTCAGTTATCGCGAACAACCATACTCGATTTATTACTCGTCCGAAGAAAAAACGCGGAAGTACACGCCAGACTTTGAGCTTACTCTGGCCAGCGGCGCTTTGCTCCTCATTGAGATCAAACCAGAAGAAAAGGCGCTTGCGCCAGACGAAGAAAGCCGGCTGCGACACATTGGGGAACATTTTTCCGAACTCGGCGTGCCGTTTCGCGTTCTGACGGACACTCAGATTCGTAGCGGCACACTCCTGTCTAATCTGAACACGTTATTCCCCTACCTAAGCAAACCGTTGTCCGGCTTGCAACGAAGGCTGGCTGTTGCACCACTCTTCGATGAGAAATTGCTGACGGTTGGACGTGCGAGCGCGCGTCTCGGTTCCACCGCAGCCGTTTGGCAGTTCCTTGCTCAAGATCTGCTGACCTGTGATCTGCGTCAGCCGTTGAGCGAATCGACTGCCTTGTCCATTCAAACCCGCGAGCCGAACGATGAAGAACTATATTTTTAAGGTTGGGGTGTCCATCGAAGTGGATGACCAAGTTCATAGGATCGTGCATCTCACGGCCGAAGGACTAGTGCACCTGACAGCGGCGGTCACCGGCGCAATAACCGTGACGTCGACAACGGAGCTGCAGAGGCAATATCAATCTGGTCGGCTGCGCTTTCTGGACGAGACAACGAACGTCGGCGAGCCGGTGTTCTCACGACTGGGGCGCCCGCTATCAACCTTCCCAGACCTCGTCCAAGGGAAGGCACTTCGGAAAAGAAAGTACTTGGACATGTTGCTTGCGCGGGGGCCGATAGTCTCGACGGCAACTGTACTAGCTCCGCTCATTAAGGAATGTGCGAGGGAACTGAACGACCCGCATCCGCCCAGTCCTATCAGCGTCTACAGATGGGCTCGCAGCATCTCACGAGCAGGTGGCGACAACCGGGCATTGATCGATCGATTCGATCGCAGAGGGGGTGGGAGCAGGTTACCCCTTCCCAGCCTGAACTTGCTGCAACAATCGATCGACTCGATATACATGGCGCGGGAACGAGGCTCCGTGACTGATGTGTATGCTGACCTCCGTTACCGGGTAGATCGCGAAAATGAATTTCGCAGCGAGAGCGAGAAGGTTCCGATGCCGAGTCTTGCCACGGTATATCGGGCGATCTGTTCCCTCGATTCGTTTGATGTAACGGCGGCCCGCCGTGGAAAGCGCATCGCGAAGATCAAGTTTCGTACAAGTGGCCTCGGGGTCCATGTTGAACAGATCCTTGAGCGTGTCGAGATCGATCACTCGCCTCTGGACCTCTTTGTGATCGACGAGAGGACAAATTTACCCTTGGGGCGTCCGACAGTGACCATCGCACTTGATCGGTATTCAAGGATGCCGGTCGGTATGCACGTTGGATTTCAGGGCCCGTCAGTCCATGCTGTCCTGCGGTGCCTGAGGCACGCCATAGTGCCAAAGGCTGATCTTCGAGATCGCTATCCGGATCTTCAAAACGACTGGCCGTGTCACGGCAAGATCCGTGAACTTGTCTGTGACAATGGGCAGGAATTTCACAGCGACGAGCTCAAGAAGGTTGCGTTCGAACTCGGCATGATCGTGACGTTTTGCCCAAAACGTCAACCATGGTTCAAAGGCGCAGTTGAGCGCTTCCTGAAGACATTGTGTTGATTTTCACGGAGTCTTAACCCACCGTTTTCATCTAAATTTGACCCACCTCGAGACAGCGTAGTACATCTATTCCGGTGTGGATAACTCTTCGTTTCCAGCCGGTTTTGCTGCCCTTTTTCTCGTTGCCTTCGCTTTGGCAGAACTGGTCCTGAAGCGCCACGATTCGTTGCCAGTCTCGACGATGTGGCAATGATGCGTAACCCGGTCCAGCAGCGCTGTCGTCATCTTTGCATCCCCGAACACCGTTGCCCACTCGCCGAAGCTGAGATTGGTGGTGATCGCGACACTCGTATGCTCGTACAGCTTTGACAGCAGGTGGAACAGCAATGCGCCACCGGTCTGGCTGAACGGCAGATAGCCAAGTTCATCGAGAATCACCAGATCGACGTACATCAGCTTGTGTGCGATCTGGCCTTGTTTGCCCGCCGATTTCTCCTGCTCCAGGGCGTTGGTCAGCTCGACAGTTGAGAAGTAACGCACACGCTTGCCGTGGCGCTGTACGGCCTCGATTCCGATTGCCGAGGCAAGGTGCGTCTTGCCAGTGCCCGGCGAACCCACTACACACTGCCCATCATCATTGCGATGATGTGATCATCCGCTATCCGTTTCACCCTCGCTGCGGTGAACGGATAACCGTCATCGGGATGAACAATTACCGGGGCGAGTCGTATCTGACTATCAGGCAGCCCGATGGCACTCTGACGCATCTTCCGCCGTGGATGGCAGGCGAGGATGCTGCCCGCATGTCTGTCGTCGTCCAGCCGGAGTTGCCTCATGCGGTGCTGATCGAACTTCTGCGCCTGGTCGACACGGCGTTATCGTGCTTTGCGGCGGTAACACCTGAGGGAGGCAAAGATGCGCAACCAGATGACGAGGCAGAAGGATCTGTTCGAGGAAACTGTGCCGGAGGCGTTAGTATCAGAGGAGATGCAAGCCGAGCTGGTGACGCAACTGGCGCTGCTGATGTTCGCGTTGATCGACGTCATCGAAGCGGAGGCGCGTGATGAGCAAGATCGGCGCTGAACACCTTTCCCGTCGTGCATACGTGTACGTCCGTCAGTCAACGCTGGATCAGGTCCACCACAATCGCGAGAGCCAGTTGCGCCAATACGGGCTTGCCGATCGCGCACGCGGACTTGGCTGGCCAGATGCGACGGTTATCGATGACGACCTGGGTCGCTCCGGCTCTGGCAATCATCGTCCCGGATTCGAGCGCCTATTGGTGGCACTGTGCAGCGGCGAAGTGGGTGCCGTATTCTGCATCGAAGCCTCGCGTCTTGCGCGCAATGGTCGTGACTGGCACACGCTTCTGGAATTCTGCCGTCTTGTAGGATGCCTGCTGATTGACGAAGATGGAATTTACGATCCGAGACAGCCTAACGATCGCCTCCTGTTAGGCATGAAGGGCACGCTTTCCGAGATGGAGCTTTCGACGTTTCGCCAACGCTCACAGGCGGCTCTTGATCAGAAAGCCAAACGCGGTGAACTGTTCACGTCGGTGCCAATCGGTTATGTGCGTGCACAAGGAAATCGTATCGAGAAGGATCCTGATACCCGCGTCCGGGAAGCGCTCGATCTGGCGTTCCGGAAGTTTCGCGAGTTTGGTAGCGTCAGGCAGGTCCTCCTATGGATTCGACAGGAATGCATTGAGCTACCCGCGGTGAACTACGGCCCGGACGGTCGCCACATTGTATGGAAGCTTCCCGTCTATAACACCCTTCTGCACATCCTGACGAATCCGACTTATGGCGGCGCATACGCGTTTGGCAAGACCCGGACTATTGCTCGCATTGTGAACGGACGCAAGCGAGTGTTTGCGGGCAACCCCCTTCAGCGCGAGGAATGGCAGGCCTTGATCATCGAGCACCACGCGGGCTACATTAGCTGGGACGAGTACGAGGCGAACCGCAAATTGATTACCAATAACGCGAACATGAAGGGCAGCATGGTCCGCGGCGCTGTCAAGCGCGGGAGCTCGCTTCTGGCGGGACTGCTTCGTTGCGGTCACTGCGGGCGCAAGCTGCACGTTGCGTATTCCGGCACCAAAGGCACCGTCGCGCGGTACAACTGTCAGGGCAGCATGATCAATCATGGTGGCCCTCGCTGCATTTCGTTTGGTGCGGTTCGTGTTGATCAACGCGTTACTGAAGAAGTTTTGCGCCAACTTCAACCGTTAGGTATTCGTGCATCACTCGAGGCCATTGAACGTACACGAACAGAGCAGGACGAACGCGTGCGGCACAAGGAGCTGGCACTTGAACAGGCGCGGTATGAAGCTGCGCGAGCACGTCGGCAATACGATGCGATTGATCCTGAGAACCGGCTGGTTGCGGCGGAACTTGAGCGACGGTGGAATGAAACGCTGAAGACGCAGGTGCAAATACAGACCGAACTCGACCTCCTGCGCGAACAGTCATCGAGGGCGCTGAGTGCGGGCGCGCGTGATGAACTTCTGCGACTCGGTGAAGACCTGCCCCGGCTATGGCACCACCCGGCCAGTTCGGTCGAGATCAAGAAACGCATTCTTAGGACGGTCGTCAAGGAGATCGTTGCCACAAAGCAGGACGACACGATTCGTGCACTCGTGCATTGGCAAGGAGGCGATCACACCGAGATCGTGTTCGAGAAGAACCACACAGGTGAGCATCGCTGGGCCACCGATGTCGCAACGATAGACATCGTTCGCGCGTTGGCGAGAACGTTGGCAGATCAAGGCGTAGCGGCGGTCATCAATCGACTAGGCAAACGGACGGCGAAGGGCCACACCTGGACCGCCGCGCGAATCTGCACGCTGCGGAAGGACCATCGAATCCCTGCATATCGCGAAGGCGAACGGCAGGAGCGCCGCGAACTGACGGTTACAGAAGTAGCCACCCTGCTGGGTATCAGTGCGCCAACCGTCATCCGCCTGATTCGAGTCGGGAGGTTGCCGGCGTCACAGGCTTGTCTGGGTGCGCCATGGATCATCCAGCAGGTGGACGTCGACAATTATCTGGAGCGACGAGCTGCGGACCGTCCGCAATCAGATAACTCAAATCAATTATCCATTGATCTTCAATGACATAGGGAGGTGAGCATTATGTCTCGTGCCCGGGGCCGCCGATGAACACGACGTTGTGTGCGCTTGCGAGAAACGACAGTTCGCTGAGTTCACGAATCAGCGCTTCATCAACTTGTGCCTGTGCGAAGTCGAAGCCTTTCAGGTCGCGGTGAGCCGGGAAGCGTGCGGCGGTCATCTGGTAAGCGATCGAGCGGACCTGCCGTTCGGCGGTTTCCGCCATCAACAGCTGCTTCATGAAGCGCTCCGGCTCGAAGTCAGTGTGACGCGCCTGTGCCAGTAGCTCCGGCCAGGTACTCGCCATGCCGTGCAGTTTGAGGCCCTTGAGCTGGGCAATGATGTCGTTAGACATGACGATCCTCCGGTGGGTTGGCGCGTAGCGTCTCGTAGCGATTCACGTCAGCCGCCGGTTCTTCCTTGAGCTGGAGTTTCGTGGTGGCGAGACTGGCACTCGTGACAGGCGCCTTCAGCCGGCTCAGCACGTTCAGGACATGCTCCCCACTGGGGCGCCCTGAATCCAGCGCAGCCTGCACAGCGAGCAGCACAGCATCGAGTCCGTGTTCGCGCACCGCGGCGAGCACCTGCGTCATGATGCGATCGCCGCCCGGGTGTTTGAGCAGGTGCCGCTGCAATAGCTGCAGCGGTTGCGGCATCGTGATGAAGGGCGCACCGTTGCGCAGTGCGCCGGGTTTGCGCTCGACCAGCGTGATGTAGTGTCGCCAGTCGTAAAAGGTCATGTGCCGCTCGAAGCTGCGTTCGTGGCGGGCGATCTCGTGCGCGTCGGCGACGACGCTGAGATACGCCGGATAGCAGCGCACGCTCACCAGCTGGTTCGTGTACTCGGTAGGCACGCTGTAGCGGTTGCGCTGGACGTGGATCAGGCTGGTCGACGAAACCCGCAGGGTCTGCTCGACGTAGCCGTCGAACGGCCGTGGGTTGGGCATCAGCCGGGTGCGCTCGTCCTGCAACACGTCCTCGACTGTCAGCTCGGGCCATTGCGGGTGCCGCATGTGCCAGGCTTCGCGACACTGGCCGGCGACCCATTCGTTCAGAATCTCCAGCGTCTCCCAGCGCCGTAGCGCCGCTTCGTGCCAGATCTGCCGTCGGCGGTCCTGAACATTCTTTTCGACGATGCCTTTCTCCCAGCCTGCCGCCCGGTTGCAGAACTCTGGCTCGAACAGATAGTGGCTGCACATCGCTTCGAAGCGTGCGTTGACCGCGCGCTCCTTGCCGCGGCCAACCTTGTCCACGGCGGTCTTCATGTTGTCGTAGATGCCGCGCCTGGGCACACCGCCGAATGCGGCGAATGCGCGGGCGTGCGCGTCGAACAGCATCTCGTGACTCTGGGTGGGATAGGCGACGAGCCAGAACGCGCGGCTGGCGTTGAGTTTGACGTGGGCAACCTCGAGGCGCCGCCGCAGCCCGCCGATGAAGGCGTATTCGCAGCTCCAGTCGAACTGGAAGGCTTCGCCGGGCTCGAAGGCGAGCGGCACGTAGGCCTTTCTGCGCGGCGCTTCGGCCTGTTCCTCATGCCAGCGCCTCACGAACGCGCTGACGCGGCCGTAGCTGCCCGCGTAACCCTCGCCGCGGATCGCCTCGAACATGAATCGCGCGGTGCGCCGGTCGCGCTTCGGGCGATGACTGTCCGCCCGCAGCCAGCCCGTCAGCTGTGCGGCCCACTCGTCAACAACGCTCGGACTGACGCGCTTTGGATACTTCGGCTCGACAGAATCGGTCTGCCGCAGCCAGCTGCGCACCGTGTTTCGGGACAGGCCCGTACGCCTCGCAATCTCGCGCAGCGGGACCTGCTCGCGGAAATACATCCGCCTGATCTTGGCCAATATGCCCACCGTGATCACCTCTGTATCCCCTGCTCAAAGATTGAGCAGGACATTCAATCACGTGGGTCAAAATTCGATGAAAATTACGCCCCTTAGTGGGTCAATTCTGCGTGAACATCAACAGGTTCTTATCTGCTTGTATTTTCTCGATTCGACCACGGGGGCCGGTATCCTGCGCGAAGGCAGGATGTTGCAAACTGGCACTGACAACGGCTCGGGGATGAATCCAAGAGTGACGCCGGTCATGTAACACTCCCGTTTGGCCAGACGCGTTCGGCAAGATATTTCGGCAGGCTGGCCAGTCCTTCCGCGCGCAGAAGGTTGATGAAGTTCTCATCGGCGAACAGTTGCCTCAACGCACCGACGACAAACAGCAACCGCTGTTGTGTGAATTCGGCCTTCCTGACCATGGATTTCTGACGTTCTACCTCGCGCTCATACGTGCGTACGAGACTCGATGTCGTGACGGCAGCGGACTTTCTGGTCATATTGCGCGCAGTGCTTCTCCCAAGCGCTTTTCTGCGTTCGATGACACGGCGAGCGTTCATTAGTTGTTTGCCCCACAATTTGCCCGACTCGTAGGCCTCCTGGAGTGCGGCCTGTATTTCAGCGTCGTCGTCGCCGGCGCCGACAATCGTGAGGGCGGCGTTCAGGGGAACGAGGCCTTTCTCCACCGCAACCACGAGTCTCTCTTCCCCTTGATGCAGCAGCGTCAGGATGCCGTGAACGTAAGTCTGTGTGAGCCCCGTTTTTTCGGCGATGACCTTCGGTGCATACCCCTGCTGCTGCAATTGCCGGATGCCGGCGAGCCGTTCGATGGGACGACACTGTCTGCGCGCAATGTTTTCAGTCAGACTCATGACGAACGCGTCCTCATCGCTGACGCTCACGACGAGCGCGGGAATAGTCGTTTCCCCGAGCGTGCGGAACGCCTTCAATCGCCCCTCGCCGCACACGAGCAGATATTTTTCTATGCCGCCTGCCGTGGCTCGCGGCGTAACCACAATAGGCTTTTTGAGACCGATGGCCTTGATGTTGTCGACGATTTCCTTGAAAACCCGACTGTTCCGTTCCCTCGGATTGATGACCTCAATCTGATTGACGGGGACCATACGGATTTCTCCGGTCTGCTGTCGCGAATTCACGCTACTCTCCTGAGACGGGCGCGTTCAGCCATGCCATAGAGGTAGTCCAGCGTATCGAAGCGATAGCTCTCAAACTCGATGGGGTTCTGGTCTGCCAGCTGAATGCGAGGTTGGCAAAAATCCAGATGTGGCAGCAGGTAGTAGTCCAGCGTCGATGCGTTCGTCTGGTCGAGCCGTACCGCAACAGTGATGTCCGGCAGAAGGCTCGTATCAAAACGCACCTTCCAGTGGTTGCGGCCGTTGTCATGCGCCTGGCAGCGCGCGAGCACGATGCAGGCCGTGAACTCGTCATTGACCGTCAGCAGGTCGGTTGCCGGGTCGCGTATCACCGTGCCACCCAAATCCGCGATTTTCGTCTCTGTCTGCGCGACGATTTCTGGATGCAGTTGCCGCAGGAAGCGGTTGGTTTCGATGTAACGATAATCCCGGCCCGGCGTAAAACCCACGGTCTGGTAGGCGCGAATCAGGCTGCCGAAGCGGTATACGTAAACAGACGTAGATGGCATGCCATCCGTTTCGTCAATCACGACGCCGGACAGAAACCCGCGACTTCGGTACAGGTTGCGCAGCCGCTCGATTAGCTCCTCATCTGAATAGCGACGCGCTCGTGCTCTCATGATGCCCTGGGCGGTGTAGAACGTCTCGCTCGGCACAATGGCCTGAAATGCGCCTTCCTTTCGAATCCACATGTCTGGTGTGTTGGTCACGCGCATTTTCTTCAGCTTGAACGACACACGGTTGTACACGTTGTTGCCGATGTATTTCTCGTTGGTCAATACCTCCCGTACCGTGGCTCGAGTCCATTCCCGGTCGAGGTCAGTCCGCACGCGCATGCCGTTCAGACGCGCTGCAATTTCGTATTCATCGAGCGACCCGTCGATAAACCAGTCGTAAATCAGGTTGACGGTTCGGACTTCGCTTTCCGGTCCCGGCATGAGAATTACCCGGTCTGTCTGCAGGCTCTTATGTTCGCCCCGGCGCAATTCTGCTTTCATGAGACCGTGGTCGTCGACCAATACGCGGCGTAGTCCATAGCCAGCCGGGCCTCCTTGCCGGAAACCCATCTCAATCAGACGACACTGGCCGGCGAACACCTTCGCCGACAGCTCCCGGCTGTATTCGCCGGCCATGGCCCGCTTCACCCCTTTCACGATAGTCGAGACAGGCGACCCGTCGTTCTCGAACTGCTCGGCGCAGTACGCCACCTGGATGCCAGCGCGGCGGCAGATGTACTCGTAATACGCGCTCTCGTCGGCATCCTGGAATCGCCCCCAGCGACTCACGTCGTAGACGAGGATTACGGTGAAGTCAGCGTTGCCATTGACCACATCGGATATGAGATTTTGCAGTGCCTGCCGACCGTCGATTCGAAGGCCGCTTTTGCCCTCATCGGCGTATGTGCGGACGATTTCGAATCCGCGCCGGGCTGCGTAATCTCGAATCCGGTCGCGCTGATTCTCGGTCGAATACTGCTGATGCTCGGTCGACATGCGGACGTACTCCGCTGCGCGCCCGGCAGGCGAATTGGCCACGACTGGTGCATCCGCGTTATTGAATGACATGCTCCACCCCGCAACTCAAACACGGAAACGCGACAGCCACCGGGCGCAAGGGAACGTCGAATGCGAGCGTCGCAGCTTCACGTCAGGTGGTCGCGTTCGAAAGCGAACGGTGACAAGGCAAAGGTAGCAGGCCCGACACCAATGCGTATCAAGTCATCTCTTTGCAATCACGTCGGTGGCGCTGGCGGCGCGGACAGCACGGCTATGTGGACGGTCCACGCGTTCATATTTGCAACGCCGATGTCTTCGGCGTGAGATAGCACGTAGAAGCCAGAGTCCAGCGGCCGGGGGAGCCTGACAACGTCCATCTTTGCAATCGGCGTGTGACTCCGCCGTGCGTTGCGCGTTCGCTGCATACTGCGGTTGCGCTCGCGATACGCCGGGTGAGCAGCTCGATATTCGCGCCAGTAGCTCGAGTGGCCTGCGCGCCATTTCGCCTGCGCCCGGGCCTGGTTGTCGCGATAGTCGCTATCGATGCGGAGCCGGTTGTTCTGCCAGTTGCGTCGACGGGCGCGCTGGCACGCTTTCGAGGAGCAATATCGCTGACGGGGAACATGCAGCAGCGGCACGAACGCGTTGCCACAGGCGAGACAAAGGCGGGTCGATTTCATGAAAACCCTCCATGTCAGGCTGCGACGGGCGGACTCCGACGCCTCGACCAGCCACTGAAACCACTGGACTGAGACGGGATAGAGAGGGGCTTACTCGGTAATCGCTTCGTTAACCGGCCATCCCTATGTGTTTGGCGCGGTAGTAGACCAGTCGCAGAAATTTGGACATTTCTTGACCGTCAGTGTGCATCGAGATGGTTGGCTCACGACTGCCCTATGGGCGACGGTGATGGGAGAAACTCGCCAGGAAAGTACCCCGTTCTCATTCGGGCTCAGCTGCGCGGCCAAAAATCTCACGCGATGCTTCCCCTAATCTCATCTCATGCGTCCCACAGTCCGCCGAGCCTTGTCTGACGGGCCCAAAAATCTCACGTTTTGAGTCTCGCTACAGGTGTAGTGCGAAGCTCGACCGAGCATCTCATCAAGTCGTGCGATAGAGTCCTGAAACCCCGCAGCCGTAAAGGCTTGCGGGGTTTTTTGTTGCCCGCCTCCGCGACACAGTCCCGAACCGATACTGAGCGAATCACATCGAGTGGCAGTTGCGCCTACAGAAAAATCGATTTGCGAGCCCCGACTCTGAATGGCTGCGGTTGAAAATCCGCGGGGCGCGACCATTCAGTTGCCGCCGACGAGATCTTCTAATGGCCTTTCACTCAAGGCGACTTATCCACATCCCCCTTTGGACAAGTTTTGTAAAAGCAGCCGAACACGTTGTGGGCGAAACCTTGATAAACGCTCAGCGTTAACGGACCGACTAAAAGTTCTCCCTGGCTCCGTTAACCTGTCCGCCCGCGCTCCCAAGGGTTATCGATTCCGCAGCGCGTTGATCCGTAAACGAACTTCCAAGTTATCCACAGCCGAACGCGTCACTTGTTAACTATTACTACGTATACATATACAAAGACTATAAAAATCAGAGAAGCAAACCGAAACCTGCGCAACGTATACGCACACGAGAACAGCAACATCGCAGCAAGCAGAAGTCGCGAGCACCCGCCCAGCCACCCGCGCCTCACCCCAACGGCAAACAGATCTCCGTAATCAACTCCGCAGGCGCAGTCTCCTTGGGACTATTCAAATACTCCTCGAACACCGGCGCATCCGCCGCCTCTCTTCCAGACTGCACGAGCCAGGTCGCGTATAACCACTCGTAAGCCGCCCGCATATCGCTATACGGCCCAACATGCCGCAACACCGCATATTCCCCGCCGCGTATACGCGTGACAGAAACCCCGCCACCCATCCCAACGGCAGAAGCAACTTCAGCCATCACCGGTCCCGGCAACAGCACTCCCGCCTTCGAGCGCAGCGCCTGCTCTTCGACCAGCCCCGGATCATCGAAGTAAACGCCGATCATCCGCATCTGTGCCTCGAGCAGATTATGTTTCGCAAGCCACCCAAACAAAGCATCAAAAGCCTTGCCGATCTGCATATAAGGCCCGACATGATCGACCGACAGAATCTCCATCGGCTCCACGTAACGAATCACGACCTCACGAATCATCGTCATCTGATCGTCTCCTGAAAGCGCCGGCCGAAACCGGCTGTGCGTGCCCTGCTTGCGATACTGCGCCGGCGGCACACCAAACACCGCGCGAAACGTCCGCGAAAATGACTGCAAACTGCTATACCCGGAACGCTCGGCGATCAGGGCAATCGGCATCGAGCTGTTTGCGAGAAACCCCGCCGCGCGATGCAACCGTAAACGGCGGACCGTCGTCGCGACCGTCTCGCCGTACATCGCCTGATAAATCCGGTGCCAGTGATATGGCGACAGGCATGCAATCTCCGCAAGCCGATCGATATCGAGCGGCTCGTCGAGGTGATCGTAGATATGATCGAGCACGCGTGCGAGTCGCGTTTCATATCGAGCCCGATGGTTTGATTCATTCATAGCTGGACCGCAGAAAATTGGCGCGAGAGCATGCAAGCAAAGTATCACGCCGCGGCGTGCGGGCCGTTTACCAAATCCTGCGGATTTAACGCGGTCCGCGAGAAGCGGATTAAGCGCTTGTTGACCACGCCACGCCACGCCGCGCGCGCAAGCGCGCGCACGTACACAAGCGGGAGCACCAAACGCAGCATCGGCAAACAGCCCCGACCCGCCGCAACGTGACGCTGCCTCAATTTGGCGCTATGGTGTGTAATCCACACCACCAGCAGCAAGCAGCCGCCGTTCCCATTCCTACCCGCGTTCGCGCGAAGCGATGGAGCCGCAAACATGAGCTATACCGAGTCGATCGGCAGTCGCACGTACCGGTTCGCCGACCTGAAGACCTTACTAGCCAAAGCGAGCCCGCAGCGCTCCGGCGACCAACTGGCAGGCGTCGCGGCAACGAGCGAAGAAGAGCGGGTCGCCGCCAAAATGGCGCTGGCACAGGTGCCGCTGCGCACGTTCCTGAACGAACCGCTGATCCCCTACGAAACCGACGAAGTCACCCGCCTGATCATCGACGATCACTCGCCACAAGCCTTCGCCGAAATCTCGCATCTGACGGTAGGCGATTTCCGCAACTGGCTGCTCAGCGCCACAACCGACACCGACGCACTCACCCGCATCACCCAGGGCCTCACGCCTGAAATGGTCGCCGCGGTCTCGAAGCTGATGCGCAACCAGGACCTGATCGCCGCCGCCCGTAAACGCCCGGTCGTCACCCGCTTTCGCAACACGGTCGGTTTACCGGGCCGCATGTCCGTACGCCTGCAACCGAACCACCCGACCGACGACGTCAAGGGCATCGCCGCCTCGATGCTCGACGGCCTGATGTACGGCTGCGGGGACGCAATGATCGGCATCAACCCCGCGAGCGACAATCTCGCCGCGATCACGAAGCTGCTTCACATGATCGACGGATTCCGTCAGCGCTATCAGGTGCCGACGCAGTCATGCGTCCTCACGCATGTGACGAGCACGATCGCGGCGATCGAAAAAGGCGCGCCGGTCGATCTCGTGTTCCAGTCGATCGCGGGCACCGAGAAAGCGAACGCGAGCTTCGGCATTTCGCTCGCGCTGCTGCAGCAAGCGTACGAGGCGGGGTTGTCGCTGCAACGCGGCACCGTCGGCAGCAATCTGATGTACTTCGAAACGGGGCAGGGCAGCGCGTTGTCGGCGAATGCGCATTTCGGCGTCGACCAGCAGACCTGCGAGGCGCGAGCCTATGCGGTCGCGCGCAAGTTCAAGCCGTTCCTGGTGAACACGGTGGTCGGTTTCATCGGCCCCGAGTATCTGTACGACGGCAAGCAGATCACGCGTGCGGGTCTCGAGGATCACTTCTGCGGCAAGCTGCTCGGCGTGCCGATGGGCTGCGATATCTGCTATACGAACCATGCCGAAGCGGATCAGGACGACATGGACAATCTGCTGACGCTGCTCGGCGTCGCGGGCATCAATTTCATCATGGGCGTGCCGGGCGCGGACGACGTCATGCTCAACTATCAGAGCACGTCGTTTCACGATGCGCTGTACGTGCGTGACGTGCTCGGTTTACGGCGCGCGCCTGAATTCGAGGAATGGCTGGAATCGATGCAGATCATCGACGCACGCGGCGCACTGATCAGTGCATCGACGCGGCAACCGCTGCTCGAAGGCGCACGCGACTGGATGGGGATCGCATGAGCGAGAACGACGCACTCGATAAGGATCCATGGAACGCGCTGCGTCGGTTTACGCAGGCACGCATCGCGTTGGGTCGCGCGGGCAACAGCCTGCCGACCGCGCCATTGCTCGCGTTCAATCTCGCGCATGCGCAGGCGCGCGACGCCGTGCACCATCCGCTCGACGTGGAGCCACTGCACGCACAGCTGCGCTCGCAAGGTTTCAACACGCTCGACGTGCATAGCGCCGCGCCGGATCGGGAGCATTATTTGCGGCGACCTGACCTGGGGCGGCGTCTGTCGGATGAGAGTCGCGCGGCGCTCGCGCAATTGCCGGCACAATCAACCGATGTGCTGTTCGTCATTGGCGATGGTCTATCGGCATTTGCCGCGTCGAAGCAGGCTGTGCCGTTGCTGCAAGCTGTACGTCCAAAGCTTGCGGGTTGGAGCGTCGGTCCCGTAGTGATCGCGCGTCAGGCGCGCGTCGCGCTTGGCGACGAGATCGGCGAATTGCTCGACGCGAAAATCGTCGTGATGCTGATCGGCGAGCGGCCGGGTTTGAGCTCACCGGATAGCCTCGGCATCTACATCACGTACGCGCCGAAAGCGGGTTGCAGCGACGCGCAGCGCAACTGCATTTCGAACGTGCGGCCCGAGGGACTCGACTATCCGCAGGCCGCGCACAAGCTGCACTATCTGCTCACGCAGGCGAGGAAGCTCAAACTCACCGGCGTAGGTTTGAAAGACGACAGCGATGAGCTACTGGCGGGCGCAGCAACGCATCCCGCGGTGAGCGACGGTTCAACGTAGGACGCAACGCGAAAGCAAACGCCACACGCCCGTCGCTCACTTGCGCAACAACCTCAAGCCATTGCCCACCACCAGCAAACTCGCGCCTACATCGGCGAACACCGCCATCCACATCGTGCCGAAGCCCATCAACGTCAGCACGAGAAACACGCTCTTGATGCCCAGCGCGAGCGCGATGTTCTGCACCAGCACCGCATACGTCGCCTTCGACAACCGGATGAACGCCGGAA
This sequence comes from Paraburkholderia sp. HD33-4, assembly GCF_021390635.1. Taxonomy (NCBI): domain Bacteria; kingdom Pseudomonadati; phylum Pseudomonadota; class Betaproteobacteria; order Burkholderiales; family Burkholderiaceae; genus Paraburkholderia; species Paraburkholderia sp. HD33-4. Next base: position 20,485 of record NZ_JAJEJS010000001.1, read on the forward strand.
TCTTGCGCAGATCGTCGTCCATCAGCGCGACGTCGGCCGTCTCGATAGCAGTATCGGTGCCCATCGCACCCATCGCGAAGCCGATGTCAGCGCGCGCGAGTGCGGGCGCATCGTTGATGCCATCGCCGACCATCCCGACGGTCGCGCCATCGGCCGACCATTGCGCGACCGCAGCGAGTTTGTCCTCGGGCAACTGATCGCCGCGCACTTGATCGACGCCGACCTGTTGCGCGATCGCCTCGGCGGTGTGGCGGTTGTCGCCGGTCAGCATCGAGGTGGCGACGCCGAGTCGCCGCAATTCAGCGACGGCGGCGCGGCTCGTCTCCTTCACCGTGTCGGCGACCGCAAACAGCGCGAGCACGCGCTGCGCGTCGACCAGCATCACGACGGTTTTGCCTTGCTGTTCGAGCGCATCGAGACGCGCTTCGAGTTGCGGCGAGCAGCGGCCCAGTTCCTCGACCAGACGATGATTGCCGAGCCAGTACGCGATGCCGCCGATGTCGCCGCGCACGCCGCGTCCAGCGATCGCTTCGAACGCATCGACGTGCAGGTGTTCGACGCCGTCGTCATCTGCGGCAGCAGCAATCGCCATCGAAACGGGATGGTCGGAGCGTCCCGCGAGGCTCGCCGCGAGCGTGCGGTAGCGGTGCGCGTCACCGTCGTCGCCAAGCGCCTCGAACTCCGTCTGCACCGGCTTGCCATGCGTAATCGTGCCGGTTTTATCGAGCGCCAACCGGGTCAGCTGGCGCCCCTGTTCGAGGTATACGCCGCCCTTGATCAGAATCCCCTTGCGCGCCGCGGCCGCAAGCCCGCTGACGATCGTCACCGGCGTCGAAATCACGAGAGCGCACGGACACGCGATCACCAGCAGCACCAGCGCCTTGTAGACCCACGCGTGCCACGCTCCACCGAACAGCAGCGGCGGAACCAGCGCGACGGCGAGCGCAATCGCGAACACGATCGGCGTATAGACGCGCGCGAATTCATCGACGAAGCGCTGCGTCGGCGCCTTCGTGCCCTGGGCCTCCTCGACCGCGTGGATGATGCGCGCGAGCGTCGTGTTGCCCGCCGCGGCCGTCACGCGGTAGTCGAACGAGCCCGCCTGGTTGATCGTGCCGGCGAATACGGTGTCGCCGGTCGTTTTGTCGACCGGCAGGCTCTCGCCGGTGATCGGCGCCTGATCGACGCTCGAACGGCCCGAGACGATCTCGCCGTCGAGCGCGATCCGCTCGCCCGGCTTCACGCGCACCAGCGCGCCGGGCGCGATCGCGTCGACGCGGACGAACTGCCACGCGCCATCGGATTGCTGCACGCTGGCTTCTTCCGGCGTGAGCCGCATCAGCCCTTCGATCGCGTTGCGCGCGCGATCGAGCGAATGCGCTTCGATCAGCTCGGCGATCGTGAACAGCACCATCACCATCGCGGCTTCGGGCCACTGGCCGAGCAATGCCGCGCCGGTCACGGCGATGCTCATCAGCGCATTGATGTTCATGTTGCCGTTACGCAGCGCAAGCCAGCCTTTGCGATACGTCGTGAGGCCGCAAGAGGCGATCGCGATGACTGCCATACCCGCCACCACCCAGGTGGGCGCACCGAGCCAGCTAGCGGCTTCTGAAGCCGCCGCGACGACGCCGGCGAGAATCAAGGGCCACCACGGCTTGCGCATGGCGCCAGCGGCCGCCACGGATGCAGCGTTGGCATCGTCGGTGTCGCTTGCCAGTTCGGGCGTGAAGTCGAGCGAGCGCAGCGCGGCGAGGACCGTGTCGAGCGCCTCCGGCGCGTGGATGACAGTCAGCACGCGCTGCATCAGGTTGAATTCCATGCTGCGCACGGACGGCATGCGGCCGAGCTTTTTGCGGATCAGCGCTTCCTCGGTCGGGCAGTCCATCTGCAGGATGCGGATCGCAGTGCGCAGGTCGTTGCCGACCGCTTCGGAAGGCGGCAGGCGCAGCGAAGTCGGCGCGAACGTGGTGGAGGCGCAGCAAGCGCCATCAGCGTGATCGTGGGCGTGCTCGTGGGCGTGATCGTGGGCGTGGCCGTGGCCGTGGTCATGGTCATGGTCATGGTCATCGTGGTGAGCGTGCTCTTCATGCCGATGTTCGCCGCAACTGTCGGCGTCATGCGCATGCTCGCGCCGCGCGCCAATCTCCCCGCAAGCCCCGTGCGTACAGGCTTCGCCCACTTCTGGACGATCGACGGCAAAACGGTTGGTATCAGGCATTGGTGGCTTCCTCGTGCGATTTGTGGTCTAGTAAACACCTTGAAGCCACTACAAGGTCAAGGCCGCGTGGAGGAAAGGTCCATGAAGATCGGCGAACTGGCGAAAATCGCCCATTGCACGACGGAAACCATCCGTTTCTACGAGAAAGAGCGCCTGCTGCCCGAGGCGGAGCGCACCGAAGCCAATTACCGCAGTTACACGGCGAAGCACGTCGAGCGCCTGCGCTTCATCCGCAATTGCCGCGCGCTGGACATGACCCACGACGAAATCCGCGCATTGCTGCGTTTGACCGACGCGCCGGCGAACGGCTGCGGCAGCATGCATGCGCTGATCGACGAGCATGTCGCGCACGTCGACACGCGTATCGAAGAGCTGCAGCAGCTGAAGGCGCAACTGACGACGCTGCGCGATCAATGCCACGGCGAGCATCCGGTCGAGGACTGCGGCATCGTGCACGGCCTGACCGACATGGATGTGGCCGTGCCGCGTCCGCGGCATACGCATCTCGGCTGAAGCCGTGCCGGCCGTCGTGCGCTATCGCATCACGACGCAGCGCCGGCGCAACAACCCCATACACGGCAAGGCCGCGCCTGCGACCTTGCCGATCGATCATCGAATCCAGTTGGAGAATCAACGTGTTCACCTGTAGAAACCAGTCCTGCGGCGCGCAGTGGGAGCAATCCGACGTCGTCATCAAGAACGAAGGCCAGGGGCTCCTGTTCCGCTGCCCGCTGTGCGGCGCTCGCAACTACGTCGAGCGTTTCGACGGTGACGACGGCAAGGTGCTGTACGAGCAACTGCCGGGCCGCCCCGACCAGGGCCCGATGGCCGAGTAATCGCGATTCCTGCAGACGACCCTATGAACAGTCCCACCTCCACCGGCGCCGCATTCAGCGAGCTGCCGCTGCCGCCCGCGACGCTCGCGAACCTGACGCAGCTCGGCTACGTCGAAATGACGCCGATCCAGGCCGCCAGTCTGCCGATCGCGCTTGCCGGCAACGACCTGATCGCCCAGGCGAAAACCGGCAGCGGCAAGACCGCGGCGTTTTCGCTGGCGCTGCTCGCGCGCCTCGACGCACGCAAATTCGACACGCAGGCCATGGTGCTGTGTCCGACGCGCGAACTCGCCGATCAGGTCACGCAGGAAATCCGCCGCCTCGCGCGCGCGGAAGAAAACATCAAGGTGCTGACCTTGTGCGGCGGTACGCCGATGCGTCCGCAGACGGCCAGCCTCGAACACGGCGCGCACGTCGTGGTCGGCACGCCTGGCCGCATCATGGATCACCTCGAACGCGGCACCCTCGTGCTTCAAGCGCTGAACACGCTCGTGCTCGACGAAGCCGACCGCATGCTCGACATGGGTTTCTTCGACGACATCGCGAAGGTCGCGCGGCAGTGCCCAAAAGAGCGGCAGACGCTGCTGTTTTCGGCGACGTACCCTGAAGGCATTGCGAAGCTGAGCCAGCAATTTCTGCGCAATCCCAAGGAAATCAAACTCGCCGAGCGGCACGACGACAGCAAGATCCGTCAGCGCTTCTATGAAGTGAGCGAAGATGAACGGCTGCACGCGGTCGGTCTGCTGCTGAACCACTATCGACCGGTCAGCACGATCGCGTTCTGCAACACCAAGCAGCAGTGTCGCGATCTGCTCGACGTACTGCGCGCGCAGGGCTTTCATGCGCTCGCGCTGCACGGCGAACTCGATCAGCGCGAGCGCGATCAGGTGCTGATCCAGTTCGCAAACCGCAGCTGCTCAGTGCTCGTCGCAACCGACGTCGCCGCGCGCGGCCTCGACATCGCGCAACTCGAAGCGGTGATCAACGTCGACGTGACGCCGGACCCGGAAGTGCACACGCACCGCATCGGCCGCACGGGCCGCGCCGATCAGGAAGGCTGGGCGCTCAGTCTCGCGAGCATGGACGAGATGGGGCGTGTCGGTGGGATCGAGCAGGCGCACAAGCGCGACGTCGAATGGCACAAGCTGGCCGAACTGAAGGCGGCCAGCAACGAGCCGCTGCTGCCGCCGATGGAAACGCTGCAGATCCTCGGCGGCCGCAAGGACAAGATCCGTCCCGGCGACGTGCTCGGCGCGCTGACCGGCGACGCCGGTTTCGCGGGCTCGCAGATCGGCAAGATCAACGTGACCGACATGTCGACCTATGTCGCGGTGGAGCGCAGCATCGCGCGCGAGGCGGTGCGCCGGCTCAGCGCGGGCAAGCTGAAGGGACGCAAGGTCAAGGTCCGTTTGATGGACGAAGCCTGATTCACCCGAAGCTCCGGCTTTCCGTGAAAGTCAGATGATTCGAAAAAGCGGCCGCGTATGCGGCCGTTTTCACAAGCGCCTTTTGCTTCAGAAGCCCGTTTCTGCGCTGTGTTCGTAGCGGCGCCGCGCTGCGCACCCCGGATCCAGGGGCGTCACGGTGGCCGAGCTGCGCCGGCCGTTCGCGCCGCGCAGGCGCTGAGCATCACATTACTTCATACCTACCCAGTTACGCGCATTCCCAGAACTCCCCACTGTCTGCCCGCAAACTGTGATTCCGCCGGCTTTGGCCCGCGTAGAGCGGCTTCGCGCGAGCCATGAAGAAAACGCATGCCGCGCATGACAAAGTTTCGATTGTGAGCGTTCTTTGGCTGATGCTTAATCACCCCACCGGAAGGAATGCCCCGCCGCCGCCGTTCGCGCGGCCGCTGGCGGCCGAAGAAAGGGAGAAAGTCTATGCAGAGCGCCATGCAAGCCCGCTCGAAACTGCCGGATGTCGGCACCACCATTTTTACCGTGATCGGCCAGTTGGCCGCTCAACACGATGCATTGAATCTGTCGCAGGGCGCGCCGAATTTCGCGCCGGACCCGAAGCTCGTCGAGGGTGTCGCGCAAGCGATGCGCGCCGGCCATAACCAGTACGCGCCGATGGCCGGCATCGGCGCGCTGCGCGAAGCGCTCGCCGACAAGGTCGAAACGCTGTACGGCGTGCGCTACGACCCGGCCAGCGAAGTGACCGTGCTCGCGAGCGCGAGCGAAGGGCTCTATTCGACGATCAGCGCGCTCGTGCATCCGGGCGACGAAGTGATCTACTTCGAACCGTCGTTCGACAGCTATGCCCCGATCGTGCGCCTGCAGGGCGCGACGCCGATCGCGATCAAGCTGTCGCTCGACCACTTCCGCGTGAACTGGGACGAAGTCGCCGCCGCGATCACGCCGAAGACGCGCATGATCATCGTCAACACGCCGCACAATCCGACCGCGACGATTTTTAGCGACGCCGACATCGAGCGGCTCAAAGCGCTCACGCGCAACACCGACATCGTGATCCTGTCCGACGAGGTCTACGAGCACGTCGTGTTCGACGGCGAGAAGCATCAGAGCATGGCGTGCCATCGCGAACTCGCGGAGCGCAGCGTGATCGTGTCGTCGTTCGGCAAGTCGTATCACGTGACCGGCTGGCGCGTCGGCTATTGCCTCGCGCCCGCTGCGCTGATGGACGAGATCCGCAAGGTCCATCAGTTCATGGTGTTCTCCGCCGATACACCGATGCAGCACGCGTTCGTCGACGCGCTCGCCAATCGCGACAGCTACCTCGGTCTGTCCGACTTCTATCAGAAGAAGCGCGATCTGCTCTCGCATGCACTGCGCGAATCGCGCTTCGAGTTGTTGTCGAGCGAAGGCAGTTTCTTTATGCTCGCCCGGTTCCGCGGCTTCTCCGATGAAAGCGACAGCGATTTCGTGCTGCGCCTGATCCGCGATGCGCGCGTCGCGACGATTCCGTTGTCGGCGTTCTACACGGACGGCACGGATTCGGGGTTGATTCGCCTGAGTTTCGCGAAGGACGACGCGACCCTGCTCGAAGGCGCCCGGCGTTTGTGTGAAATCTGAGCGCGCGGAAGCACACTCGAAGTATCGAAGCCATCAAAGTATTCGAAGCAAGAAGGGAGACGTTATGAAGTTGCTCAAGTGTTTATTGGCGCTGGCCTGCGCAGGCGCGTCGCTCGCAACATGGTCGGCCGCAAGCGCCGCCGATACCTCGACATTGCGTTTCGGCCTCGAAGCGCAGTACCCGCCGTTCGAATCGAAAGGGCCGGGCGGCGAGCTGCAAGGGCTCGATATCGACGTGGGCAACGCGGTATGCGCGGCCGCGCACATGACGTGCAAATGGGTCGAAACCTCGTTCGACGGCCTGATTCCGGCGCTGCAAGGCCGCAAGTTCGACGCGATCAATTCGGCAATGAATGCGACCGAACAGCGCCGTCAGGCGATCGATTTCACGACGGTGGTCTATCGCGTGCCGACGCAACTGATCGCGCGCAGCGACAGCGGTCTGCAGCCGACACCCGAGTCGCTGAAAGGCAAGCGCGTCGGCGTGCTGCAGGGCTCGATTCAGGAAACCTTCGCGAAGGTGCATTGGGAGCCGGTCGGCGTGGTCGTGCTGCCGTATCAGGATCAGAACCAGGTCTATGCCGATCTGACCGCGGGCCGTCTCGATGGCACGCTGGTGCTCGCGCCGGCCGGGCAAACCGGCTTTCTGTCGAAGCCCGAAGGCAAGGGCTACGGGTTCGTCGGTCAGCCGGTGCGTGACGACAAGATTCTCGGCAGCGGCATCGCATACGGTATTCGCAAGGGCGACACCGCGTTGCGCGATCAGTTGAACGCCGCGATCGCGAAGGTGCAAGCCGACGGCACGGTGAAGACGCTCGCCGCGAAATATCTCGGCAATATCGACGTCAGCGCGAAGTAGTCGCATCGCGTTCGACCGGCGGCGCCGTTTGCGAGCGGCGCCGCGCGTTCGCTTGTTGGCCACGCGTTTGACGGCTACGATACGTAGGCTTCGCGAAGTCGGAGACAACGGCGAAGTCGACGGATCAACCGGAGAGCGCGCATGAGCGAGACGACCGAAGCGGCACGCGCTGCGAACACCGCGCGCGCAAATGGCGCAGACGCGCCGCGCTTCTGGCGCAGCGACGCGCTGCCGTTCATCGAGGCGCGCTCCATCGACGATGGCCGCAAGGTCTGCTACGCCAAACATTCGCACGAAACGTTTTCGATCGGCGCGGTGACGGGCGGCCGCAGCGTCTATCTGAACCGCCACGCGCGGGAATGGGTCGGCGCGGGTGCCGTCGTGATGATGAACCCCGACGATGTGCACGCGTGCAACCCGGTTGCCGGCGATCGGTGGTCGTATCGGATGCTGCACGTCGATGTCGCGTGGTTCACGAAACTGCAGCACGAGCTGGGTTTCAACCAGAACCATACGTTTCGCGCGTTTTCGCAGATCATGACGCTCGACGCCGCGTTGTTCGACGGCTTGAACCGGCTGTGCGAGATTCTCGCCAGCAACGACGATGACGTCGACACGCTGCGCAAGGAAAGCGCCGCCATCACCTTCTTTTCCAACGTGCAGCAAACGCTCAATCCGGCCAGCTCGCCCGAGCGTGCGGAGAGCGGCCAGCTCGCGCGTGCCGCGGAGTACATCGCCGAAAACTGCACGCGCGCGCTGAAACTCGACGACGTGTGCGAAGCGGCCGGATTGTCCGCTTCTCATTTGATACGCACGTTCAAGCTGCGCTATGGCATGACGCCGCACGCGTATCTGATCAACCGACGCATCCAGTACAGTCGCGCGCAACTGCGGCGCGGGGCACTGATCGCTGATGTCGCGCTCGACGCCGGCTTCGCCGATCAGGCGCATTTGCAGCGCACCTTCAAGCGGCTGGTGGCGGCGACGCCGGGGCAATATCGCCGCTGAGCGTGACGCGGCATGAAGCCGCGTCGGCAAGCATTCACGACCCGCGTCACTCCACGAGCAGATACAACGCGCTGAGCGTGAGCAGTGCGGCCATCACGCGATTGAACACCCGGACCCGCTTCGCTTCACGCAAATGCCTGCGCAAAAAAGTGCCGGCATACGCCCAACTCGCAATCGACAGGTAGCAGATCACGAAGTAGAGCGCCGTGAATTGCCAGACGAGCCCGCTGTCGCCGCCGGCCGCATACGCGCCCATGCCGGCCAGCGACGCGAGCCACGCCTTCGGATTGAGCCATTGCATCGCCGCGCCGTGCGCGAACGACGGTCCGCGCGCCGGCTTGTCCGCGCCGAGTTGGCCGCTATCGATGGTGAGCTTGTAGGCCATGTAGAGCAGAAAACCCACGCCCGTCCATTTGACGATCTCGATCAGATTGGGAAAGTGCGCGAGCAATTCGTGCAGGCCGAGACCGATCAACAGAAGCAGCAACGTGAATCCAACCGTCGCGCCAGTGACGTGCCGCAAACTCGCGGCGAGCCCGTGCCGCGCGCCGGCGCTGAGCGCCACGACGTTGACCGGGCCGGGAGAAATGGAACTGGCGAGCGCGAACGCGGCCATCGACAGGAATGCGGTCATCGGATGCCTCGAAACGTGAGTGGGCAAATGGATTGCGACGCTCAACGGTAACGAGACGGCGAGGACGTGTATTGAAGGAAATTGCCCAGGCGAAAAGCCGTTGAAACCGCATGCGGCTTCAACGGATCATCAAAACATAATGCGACGACGCGTTAATCCGATAACGAACACGCGTTTGAATTTAAAAATAAATCTGCGCAAACGTTACCGAGGAAAACCAATTCTGTGATTATCGGGTAAATTGTACTTATCGAAACTTATGATATGCACCTATGAAGCCGGCGATTATTCAGGCCGATAAACAGTCCGAGGCCTCGAAAAACCGGTGATACAGGGCTTAACGACTTACGCGCGAAAAAGCGAATCCATCAAGCGCGCGATGAATGCCTGGCATCAGTATCAATAGACCAGTCCGCTTCTGCTGGGAGCGACCAGTCGAATGGAAGAAAGGGAGTGCATGTGGGTCGCCATGTGAGCAGGCAAAAGATTGCGGACGAATTGAACGGGCTGTGTCGCGCGTTATTCGACGGCTGGCGCGAGCGCAGATGCATGATTCCGCTCGCGTATCTGTTGCATGTCTGGCCGCTCGTCGATGCGACGCAGTGGTCGTTCAAACGCCTGCGCGACAACCTGCGTGATCTCGAGTGCTGGCATCTGAACTACGTGTCCGACGAAGATGGCGGGAGAATTCGCTATCTGCTGGGTGTTCTGTCCCAACAAGCCGGAAGCGTAGTGAGCACTTCGACAAACTAACTCCCGCCGTTGAAAGCGCAGAGCACATGATCCACAAAAGAAAGGGGCGGCTTCGCGTGCTGATCGCACGGGCGTGCAGACGTCGGATTCCGCGCGATGGCGTCGTCTACGCGGGATGCGGCGTGGTGCTGGCAATGCTCGCGCTGTGCGGCTACGCGCTGTATCAGAGCCGCGAAGATGCGATTGCGCGTGCGCTCGATTCAACCCGCGATGTCGCCACGATCACGGAGCGCGACATCGCGCGCAATTTCGAGTTGTACGCGCTGTCGCTGCAGGCGGTCGCCGACGGCCTCGGGCGTCCGGGCGTGCTCGATTCGCCGCGTCTGCGGCGCGAGATCCTGTTCGATCGCGCGGCCACCGGGCAATACGTCGGCGCGATGGTGGTGATCGACGCACTGGGCAACGTCGTGATGGATTCGGATAGCGACGTGCCGCGCGGAGGAAACCTGTCGGACCGTCCGTACTTCAGGATTCATCGCGAAGATCCGGATCTCGGGCTCGATGTCAGCGCGCCGTATAGCTCGAGACTCAGACCCGGTTCGCGCAGCATCGCGTTGAGCCGGCGGCTGTCGCGGCCGGACGGGTCGTTTGCGGGGATCGTCGCGCTCGGTATCGATCAGGAGTATTTCGCGAGCCTGTTTGCGGATTTGCGGATCGGGCAGCACGGCTCGGTGGCGATCATCAGAACGGACGGCACGATCATCGTGCGACGACCCGACGATCGACACGTAACGGGCAGCGACATCAGCAAGACGGCGTTCTTCCAGCACCTACTCGCGAAAGACGAGGGCAGCTTTATCGCGTCTTCGCCGCTCGATGGTGCCGAGCGGCTCTACTCGTTCAGACGGATTCCGCAATTGCCGCTGATCGTGCTGGTCGCCGAGTCGACCGCCGATATCTATGCAGGCTGGTGGAAGCGCGCACTGACGATCGGTTCGCTGATGCTGATCTTCGGGATTGGCGTGATCGTGTTGGCGGCGTGGCTCGGCGCCGAGTTCCGACGGCGACAGCGGGTCGAGCATGAGCTCGAACGGCTTGCCGGCACGGACGGACTCACCGGCCTGCCCAATCGTCGCGCGCTGTGCGAAACGCTCGATCGCGAATGGCTGCGCGCGCGCCGCACGGGCAGCATGTTGTCGTTGCTGTTCGTCGATATTGATCACTTCAAGGCCTACAACGATACGTATGGCCATCAGGCCGGCGACGTCGCGCTGACCGCGGTTGCGCGCTGCATCCGCAGGGTGATCCAGCGGCCGGGCGATTGCGTCGGCCGATACGGCGGCGAGGAGTTCATCGTGGTGCTGCCTGATACCGACGGGGCCGGTGCCGGGGTGGTCGGCGAGAACATCCGCGTGGCGATCGGCGAACTGAACATCGCGCACGTGGGCTGCGAGTTTGGTCGCGTGACGGTCAGCATCGGCGCGACCACGTCGCGGCCGGATCGGGCGACGGATGTCAGCGTCGTCGTGCGGGCCGCGGATGAGGCGTTGTATACGGCAAAGGCCGGTGGCAGGAATATGGTCGCGCAGATGGGAGTCGGCTGACCGGTCGCTGCTGGAATTTCTGCGCTGGAAATAAAAAGGGTTGCGACGCTTTCGCGTGCAACCCTTTTCATTTTCGCGCGGTGCTACTTTGCGCGAATGGTCGATGATTGGCTCAGAACGTTGCACCGCCGACGGAGCAACCTTACCTACCTGCAGGATGTTTGCCTGAAGTGTCGCAGCAGTTCGCGACCAGAATGCAAAAAGCCCGGTCGCGGTGACCGGGCTTTTTGCTTGAATCTGGTGGTGGGGCGTGAGTGACTCGAACACTCGACCTACGGATTAAGAGTCCGCTGCTCTACCAACTGAGCTAACGCCCCAACAGAAGCGAGATTATGCAGGATCTTTTCGAGATTGCCAAGCTCTTTTAGCAGCTTTGTTAAAAAGATCGCATTGTCCGAACTCGAACCTTCCCTCGACAATGCCGCCATCCCGAAAACATCGACGCATCCAACGCTGCCGGTATCATGTCGCGGACACCTCGCCGCGCGCAGCATCACGCGGCATTCGACCGGGGGATTGCCATGGATGACAAAGAGATTACCGAGCTGCTCGACCGAGTTCTCGCACCATGGGTCCGTGCGCTCACGCTGACGCCGATCAAGGTCGACGAGGAAAGTGCGACGCTGCGTCTGCCGTTTTCCGGCGAGTGGCGCCACTCAGGCGGCATGATCAGCGGCCAGGTGTTCATGGCGGCAGCGGATACGGCGATGGTCGTCGCCATCACCGCCGCGCTCGGCGGCTTCAAGCCAATGAGCACTGTGTCGCTGAACATCAACTTCATGCGCGCGGTCCGCAAGGGCGATGTGCTCATCAAGGCGCGCGTGTTGCGCATGGGCCGCAATCTCGTGTTCGGCGAAGTCGAACTGTTCGACGAAGGCGGCAACATGGCCGTTCAAGCCACCACGACTTACGCGCTGCTGGGGTGAATGCTCGCCGGCCCCGAGCCGGCCGGTAACACAATCTATCCGTGGCAAGAGCAAAGGAAAGCAAGGAAAAGCAGCATGTTCGATCAGGTCGTATTCGCCGGCGGAGGCAACCGCTGCTGGTGGCAGGCGGGTTTCTGGGACGTCGTGCAGCCGCAACTCGACATCCGTCCGCGCGTGATCACCGGCATTTCGGCCGGCGCCGCAACCGCATGCATGATCTACACGCGCGGAGATTCCGACTGGGTCATGCGCTATTACGAGGAAGCACTGCGTCACAACACGCGCAACGCCTACTGGGGCAACCTGCTGCGCGGCGAGTCGGTGTTCCCGCATTACCGGATCTACCGACAGGCGCTGCTCGACATCTACGGCGACAAGTTTTCCAGGCTCGCGCAGGCGCCGGAAATCCGTATCGGCGTGTCGCATCTGCCGCGCTGGCTCGGCGCGAGAAGCGCGGTCGCGGCGGGGCTGGTGGCGTACAACATCGAAAAGTACGTGCGCAAGACACTGCATCCGACGCTCGGTCGGACGCTTGGTTTTCATCCGGAATTCGTGCGTGCGCAGGATTGCGCGAGCGTCGACGAGTTGGCGGACCTGATCCTGCAATCGTCAAGTACGCCGCCATTCACGCCGGTTCTGCGACGCAACGGCCGGCCGGTGCTGGACGGCGGCATGGTCGATAACGTGCCGGTCGGCGCGCTCGATGCCGATGCGCCGGGCAACGTGCTCGTGATGGTCACGCGTCTCTATCCGCGGCCGCAGATGTTCGTCGTGCCGCACGGCGTGCAGCAGCGGCTTTACGTGCAGCCGTCGCGCAAGGTGCCGATTTCGAGTTGGGATTACACGAGTCCGTCGCAGATGGTGCACGCCTATAACCTCGGCCGGGCGGACGGCGAGGTCTTCCTTGAACGCATATCCGCATTGATGGAGGCGGGAGCGCACGAGGCGCGGTGAGCGACGCGACGCGGCGCGGCGGGCCAAACCTGACCCGCCAGCGCTTCATCCGCCAATCACCGCCGACGCCCGCCCTGCAACGCCTCCGGATTCGCGACACTGGCGGTATCGCCGGCGTCGAACGCGAGGATGTTCTTGAACGCCGCCGAAAAATACAACTCGTAGCTCTCACGCTCCACGTAGCCGATGTGCGGCGTGCAGATGACGTTTTCCATGCGCAACAGGCTGTAGCCTTGCAGGATCGGCTCGCTTTCGTAGACGTCGATCGCGACCATCCCCGGACGGTTGTGCGACAGGGCGGTCACCAGCGCATTCTCTTCGAGCAACTCGGCACGGCTCGTGTTGACGAGCAGCGCGGTCGGCTTCATGCGCATCAGATCGTCCTGCTTGACGATGCCACGCGTGTCATCGTGCAGACGCAGATGCAGAGACAGCACATCGCTGGTCTCGAACAGCTCTTCACGACTCGCGGCGACGCCGTAGCCGTCGGCGCTAGCGGCTTCACGCGAATGCTCGCGGCCCCAGATCAGCACGTTCATGCCGAACGCTTTGCCGTAGCCAGCGAGCAGCCGCCCGATCTTGCCGTAGCCCCAGATCCCGAGCGTCTGTCCGCGCAGCACCTGGCCCAAACCGAAGTTCGGTGGCAGCGCCGACGTCTTCAGTCCGGACTGCTGCCAGGCGCCCTGCTTAAGGTTTGCCACGTATTGCGGAATACGCCGTTGGGCGGCCATGATGAGTGCCCACGTCAGTTCGGCCGGTGCGACCGGCGAACCGCTGCCCTCGAGCACGGCGATGCCGCGCTCGGTACACGCCGCGAGATCGATGTGGCTCGATACTTTGCCGGTCTGACTGATCATGCGCAAACGCGGCAGCTTATCGAGCAGTTGCGAGGTGATGCGGGTACGTTCGCGAATCAGGACGAGGGCGTCGACTTCCGCAAGACGGCTCGCCAATTGTCCGAGACCGCGCACGGTATTGTTGAATACTTTGACTTCCTGGTCGGCCAGCAATTGAAAGCAGTCGAGCTTGCGAACGGCGTCCTGGTAATCGTCGAGGATGGCAATCTTCATGGTATGTAATTTGCGGCGCACCTCGGTGGTGCGAACGGAATGTTATGCTGACTGTCCCAGCATGTGACTTAGGTCACACGTTGGTCTGGCTAGATGTCCTACCGTAGAAACTGTCGCACAAAAAAGAACGGCAGCGCTACGGAAAGGCGAATTGAGAACGTTTTTAGCAGTTTGTTGCGTGTTGAGGCAAGCCGCTTTACACAAGGTTGCAGAAGCTTTGTAGAAGCGCGCCTCCGCCTGGCAAGCTGTGTGGCCCAGGACGATCTGCGCAATCGTGCGCCGACGGTCGAAAATTGACACGTCGGCGTGATGAATTCAATGCCTCTCGCATGCAGCGTCCCAGGGCTTGTACCGTTTTTCTATTGCTTCAAACGGAGACAAGTCGATGAATCATCCCTCGTTCGAAGGGCAGCCTACTATCCAGGCGCCCGCATGGGTCAAACACCGCAAGCTGATCGACTGGGTCCAGCGCATCGTCGCGCTGACCAAGCCCGAAAAGGTGGTCTGGTGCGACGGCTCGCAGGAAGAATATGACCGCCTGTGCGCGCAGATGGTCGAAGCCGGAACCCTGAGGAAACTCAACCCCGCCAAGCGTCCCAATTCCTATCTTGCCTGCTCCGATCCGTCCGACGTCGCGCGCGTCGAGGATCGCACCTTCATCTGCTCGAAGCGCGCCGAAGACGCCGGCCCCACCAACAACTGGATCGCTCCGGCCGAAATGCGCTCGACGCTCGATGGCCTGTTCGATGGCGCGATGCGCGGCCGCACGATGTACGTGGTGCCGTTCTCGATGGGCCCGCTCGGCTCGCCGATCGCGCACATCGGCGTCGAGCTGAGCGACAGCCCGTACGTCGCGACCAATATGCGCATCATGACGCGCATGGGCCGCAAGGTGTACGACGTGCTCGGCGAGGACGGCGAGTTCGTTCCGTGCGTGCATTCGGTTGGTGCGCCGCTCGCGGCGGGCGAGCAGGACGTCGCGTGGCCTTGCAACAAGACCAAGTACATCGTGCATTTCCCCGAAGCGCGCGAAATCTGGAGCTTTGGCTCGGGCTACGGCGGCAATGCGCTGCTCGGCAAGAAGTGCTTCGCGCTGCGCATCGCGTCGACGATGGGCCGCGACGAGGGCTGGCTCGCCGAACACATGCTGATTCTCGGCGTCACGTCCCCGGAAGGGCGCAAGCATCACGTGGCGGCAGCGTTCCCGTCGGCGTGCGGCAAGACCAACTTTGCGATGCTGATCCCACCGGCCGGCCTGAACGGCTGGAAAATCTCGACGATCGGCGACGACATCGCGTGGATCAAACCGGGCAAGGACGGCCGCCTGTACGCGATCAATCCGGAAGCCGGCTACTTCGGCGTTGCGCCGGGCACGAGCGAAAAGACCAACTACAACGCGCTCGCCACGTTGAAGGAAAACGTGATCTTCACGAACGTCGCGCTGACCGACGACGGCGACGTCTGGTGGGAAGGCATGACCGACGAGCCGCCGGCGCACCTGATCGACTGGCAGGGCAAGGACTGGACGCCGGCCGAGGCAAAGGAAACCGGCCGCAAGGCGGCGCATCCGAACGCGCGCTTCACGGCGCCGGCTTCGCAGTGCCCGTCGATCGACGCGGACTGGGAAAACCCGGCCGGCGTCGCGATCGACGCGTTCATCTTCGGCGGCCGTCGCTCGACCACCGTGCCGCTCGTCACCGAAGCGCGCAACTGGGTCGAGGGCGTCTACATGGCGGCGACGATGGGCTCCGAAACCACCGCCGCGGCCGCTGGCCAGCAAGGCGTGGTGCGCCGTGATCCGTTCGCGATGCTGCCGTTCTGCGGCTACAACATGAGCGACTATTTCAGCCATTGGCTGAAAACCGGTGAGCGTCTGCAACAGCTGAGCGCGAAGCTGCCGAAAATATTCTGCGTGAACTGGTTCCGCAAGGGCACGGACGGCAAGTTCGTGTGGCCCGGCTTTGGCGAGAACATGCGCGTGCTGAGCTGGATGGTCGGCCGCATTGAAGGCACCGCGCAGGGCGAAGAGCATGCGTTCGGCGTTTCGCCGCACTATGAGGACATCGACTGGAGCGGCCTGAACTTCAGCCGTGAGCAGTTTGAGCAGGTGATTTCCGTCGACGACGCTGCCTGGCGCGACGAGCTCGTGCTGCACACGAAGCTGTTTGACACGCTGCAACACGGTCTGCCGGCGGCGCTGACTGAAGCAAAGCGGGCGCTCGAGGGAAAACTCACGGCCTGATTACGTGAGTGCTCACTCAGCCTAAAGAGCCGCCCTCGGGCGGCTTTTTCTTTGGGCGCCAGTTTTATTTCCATGGTTTCGAATTCCGCCGTGCCCGAACAACCGTTGCGTCTGTTCGAACAAAAAAGACAGAGCAAGCTGCAGCGCAGCAGATTGTTTTTGTTTTGGGAATAATCGCTGGTCGGACCCCGGTTTTGTCGACACAGTCGTACCAAAATTGACAATATTTCCTGTTTCGCGGGCAACTTCTGCACGATTTTGCGAGTCGTAGGAGAATTCCAAGTTCGCTTCACTGGTTTTCACTAATTGTCAGGAAGCAGTAACAAGGCAGGGAGTTGTCCTATGGATCATTTGCAGTCGATGCGAGTTTTCGTCAAGGTGGCGGATCTCGGCAGTTTTGCCCGCGCCGCAAGCGCGATGGATATTTCCAACGCGGTCGCCACCCGTCACGTTGCCGACCTCGAAGGCCGCCTTGGTACGCGGCTGCTCAATCGCACGACCCGCAGCTTGTCGCTGACCGAATCCGGTCAGGTCTATCTCGAGCGCGCCCGTCAGATTCTCGACGAACTGGAAGATGTCGAACAGATGGTGGTCGCGCGCAATCATGAACCCGTCGGCACACTGCGCATCGTAGCGCCCGTCGTGTTCGGGCTTCATAACCTCGCGCCCGTGCTGCAAACGTACGCGGAGCGCTATCCGAAAGTCATCCCCGACGTCACGCTGGTCGATCGTCAGGTAGACCTCGTCGAGGAGGGTTTCGATGTCGGCGTCGTGATCGCCCGGCAAATGCGCAGCGCGAGCATCGTCACCCGGCGTTTGACCACGGGCTGCATGACCGTCTGCGCGACGCCGGCATATCTGGAAAAGCATGGCACGCCGTCGCGTCCCGAACATCTGCTCGAACATCCTTGCCTGAGCCTGCCGTCCGAATACTGGGGCGATGAGCGGGTGTTCACGGGGCCAGAAGGCGAAGTGCGGGTGCGGCCGTCGAACGTGATCGTCGCGAACAACACGGAAATGCTGCGGCAGTTTGCACTGCTTGGCATGGGCATCGCGATTCTGCCGAGCTATCTGATCGGTCGCGATATGACGCGCGGCCGGCTGGTGCGTCTGCTCGGCGATTATCGTTTGCCGCAGGTCGAGATCAATATTGCATACCCGAGCCGCCGTCACCTGCCGGCCAAGGTGCGCACGTTCATCGACCATCTGGTCGAGCACTTCAACCAGACGCCGAACAGCGTGCTCGGCGAGCAGTGGATAAAGGACGGTCTGGAGCGTCCTGCGACGTCGGCCGCGTTCGAAAGTGCCGAGTCGCGTGCGCCAGAAGCGTTCGATGGCGCCGAGCCGCTGTCGCGGCTGCTCGATAGCGAGCTGTCGCCGGCCGTGCCGAAGCCGATGACGAAGTCGTCCAATCGCA
The DNA here is from genome assembly GCF_021390635.1 of Paraburkholderia sp. HD33-4. Taxonomy (NCBI): domain Bacteria; kingdom Pseudomonadati; phylum Pseudomonadota; class Betaproteobacteria; order Burkholderiales; family Burkholderiaceae; genus Paraburkholderia; species Paraburkholderia sp. HD33-4. The sequence continues at coordinate 37,984 of NZ_JAJEJS010000001.1, forward strand.
GCACACGGCCGACGGCGTTGTCGCCGCTGTAAGTCTTTGAATGTCGAAGCCCGCAGCCCTGCGGGCGGCCAATAAAAAGGCGCAGTCACCTGAAGTGACTGCGCCTTTTTTGATGGGCAGATGCGGACGCAGCCGCAGGCCAGGCACGGATCGCCGGCTGGCGGCTGCCACCGCGAGCCGCCGATCCGAATCCCGCCTTACGAGCCGGTTTTACGCGCCGCGGCTTTCTTCGCCGGTGCCTTCTTGGCCGCAGCGGTCTTGGCAGCGGGAGCCTTCTTCGCCGCCGCCTTCTTTTCCGCCGGCTCGGCCTTCACGGCCACGGCGGTATCGCCTTCATCCGCTTCCGGCATCGCCTTCGCCGCAGAACGGGAACCCGCCGTCTTCGCCGCCGCGGTTTTCGCCGCCGCCGGCTCCTTCTTCTCGAACTCGAAACCGATCTTGCCGTCGTTCTGCTTGACGAGGAACGCCTTGAAGTTACGACCGGTACGCGACGACTTGAAGTTCGTCAGCAGGTCGGTGCGACCCTCCTCGAGCAGCTTGGCCATCTGCTCGCGGGCGATTTCCTGCTGGAGGATCACCTTGCCGGAGCGGAAGTCGCACGACTTCGGATTCGCCACCGAGTTTTCGCAGACGTAGCTCATGCCGTGCTCGAACACGCGGCCCTGGCACTTCGGACACGCACCGACCGGCTGCTGATCGGAGAAGTCGGGCGGTTCGCCGTCTTCTCCGGCCGCATCCTGGCCGAAGTCGAACTCGAGCTTGTAGTTCTTGATCTCGTCGTCGAGCGACAGTTTCAGGATCGCCGAGAACGGGCGCCCCATCTTGCTGCGGAACCCCGACAGCGGCCCGATCGTCTTGTTCTGCAGCAGTTCCTCGACTTCGGGGATCTCAAACTGACGACCGCCCGGAATCTTCGAGATCGAGAACTCGCACTTCGAGCACGCGAACCGGCGGTAGTTTTCCTTCACCTGGCCGCCGCAATTCGGGCAAGGTGTCTGCAACGTCGCGTAATCGCCCGGGATCGTGTCCGAATCGTATTCCTTCGCGCGCTTGACGATGGTCTGCGTCATGCGCGCGATTTCCTGCATGAACGCGTCGCGAGGCAGGTTGCCGCGCTCCATCTGCGACAGCTTGTATTCCCACTCGCCGGTCAGCTCCGGCGCAGTCAGCTCCTTCACGCCGAGGCCGCGCAGGAGCGTCATCAGCTGGAAGGCCTTGGCTGTCGGAAACAGATCGCGGCCTTCGCGGATCAGATACTTTTCGGTCAGCAGACCTTCGATGATCGCCGCCCGCGTCGCCGGCGTGCCAAGACCCTTGGCCGCCATCGCTTCGCGCAACTCGTCGTCTTCGACCAGCTTGCCCGCACCCTCCATCGCCGACAGCAGCGTCGCTTCGTTGTAGCGCGCCGGCGGCTTCGTGACCAGTTGCTGGGCGGCGATCTTGTCGGTCTTGACCTTCTCGTGCTTCTGCACCGGCACGAGGTTCGCGTCGTCGCCGCTGGTTTCGCGGCCGTAGATCTGCAGCCAACCCGGCTCGACGAGCACCTTGCCCTCGGTCTTGAACTGATGGCCGACCACCTCGGTGATACGGGTCGTCACACGGTATTCGGCAGCCGGGAAGAACACCGCGAGGAAGCGCTTGACGACGAGGTCGTAAAGCTTCTGCTCCGGCTCGGACAGATTCTTCGGCGCCTGCAGCGTCGGGATGATCGCGAAGTGGTCGCTGATCTTCGAGTTGTCGAAGATGCGCTTGTTCGGCTTCACCCAGCCCTTGTCGAGTACCTGTTTCGCGAACGGCAGGTAGTTGTTGCTCTCCTTGAGCATGCCGAGCGTCTGCTTGACCGTGTCCAGATAGTCTTCCGGCAGCGCGCGCGCGTCGGTTCGCGGATAGGTCAGCACCTTGTGCTTTTCGTACAGCGCCTGAGCGAGGCCCAGCGTGTTCTTCGCCGAAAAGCCGAAGCGGCCGTTGGCTTCACGCTGCAGGCTGGTCAGGTCGAAGAGGGCGGGCGAGAGCTGCGTCGACGGCTTCGACTCCTCGGTCACCGTGCCCATCTGGCCGCGGCAAGCCGCGACGATCGTCTCGGCAGCGGGCAGCGACCACAGACGCGAATCGCGCTTTTCCGGGTCGAACTCGTCGCGCTTGAATTTCGGGTCGAACCAGCGGCCTTCGTAGAAGCCGCCCGCACAGACGAACTCCGCCTTCACTTCCCAGTAATCGCGCGGCACGAAGCGTCGAATCTTCTCTTCGCGCTCGACGACGATCGACAGCGTCGGGGTCTGCACGCGCCCGACCGTGGTCAGGAAAAAGCCGCCACCCTTGCTGTTGAACGCGGTCATCGCGCGCGTGCCGTTGATGCCGACGAGCCAGTCCGCTTCCGAGCGGCAGCGCGCCGCATCGGCGAGCGGCTGCATCTCTTCGTCGCTGCGCAGACGCGCGAAACCGTCGCGGATCGAGCCGGCCGTCATCGACTGCAGCCACAGCCGTTGCACCGGCTGTTTGGCTTTCGCGTGCTGCGCGATCAGGCGGAAAATCAGCTCGCCCTCGCGCCCCGCGTCGCATGCGTTGATCAGACGGTCGATGTCCTTGCGCTTCAGCAGCTTGGTCAGCACCTTCAGGCGCGACTCGCTCTTGGCGATCGGATTCAGATCGAAATGCGGAGGAATGACGGGCAGATTGGCAAAGCTCCACTTGCCACGCTTGACTTCGTATTCGTCGGGCGCGGCGATTTCCAGCAGATGGCCCACTGCCGATGAAAGGACGTAGTCGTCGCTTTCGTAGTACTCGTCATGCTTGGTAAAGCCGCCCAAAGCGCGCGCGATGTCGTTCGCGACAGAAGGCTTTTCGGCGATGATCAGTGCTTTGGACATGACTCGATGTGAGGTTGGTAGATCCGGGTTGGTGGCCTTGAGCGCCAACATGGCGCACGACGCTCGCTTGAGACCTTTTTCGACCCAATAACGACCGCTTTATAGCACAAGGCGCGAACCCAACGGGTCAAGTGCCATAAAAGCGCGCCATCATAATTGCGCGTCCGGCGGTTGATCAACTGCGGCAAACACCGCGTGCGGACAGCGATGCCAGCGGCGATGCTGTCCCAAAATTGGGCGGCGACGGCCCTTGCCACAAACCGTGCGCCGCGAGGCTTTCCGTTTGGCCGGGCGGCGCGCGAAGTCGTCTTCAGGCGACCGCCAGCGCCGGTCGCAGCTTCGGCGCGCCGGTCACGCCGGGCAGCGTGGTCAGATCCGACAGCATCCGCTCGACGATCGACACCTGTGGCAAAACCGTACCGAAAAATCGTGTCGTCACCGAGTCTTCGATCAGGACGGTCGGAAAATTCTCGACGTCCAGATCGTCGAAGCGATCCGCATGAGTTTCGATGTCGATCCATGCGAAACAGACTTCCGGGTGCCGTTCGGCCAACTGATTGAAGGCGTCCCGGTACTCGCGGCACGTTCCGCACCATTCCGCGCACAGGCATGCAACGAACAACGTGCCGGGTTCGTTGACGCGCTCGGCGATCCGGTCCTGATCGGTGTCGAGATTCAGCGCGGGCATGAAGTGGTTTCCTTGTGTACTTTGTCGGGTGCTTTGGCGCGAATGTAGCATGGCCGGTCACGAAAAGTTGCCAATCTGCGTTGATGCCGGTCAGTCTCGGCTCATTCATGATGGGCTCGCATGAAGCGGCCGCCGGGCAGCAGCGTGACTTCCCCGGCGAGTTCGAGTCGGAGCAAGGCGGCGTGCAGGGCGGCATCTTCCATCTCGGTGCGGGCGGCGAGAATTTCAAGCGTCGTCGGCGAATGACCGAGCGCGACGAGCAGCCGCTGGGCGTCGGCGGCGAGAGCCGGTTGCGGGGCCGATCCGGATGTTGGTGAGTCGGCGAGGGCGGTGCTCGTGGCTTGCGAAGCGTTTCCTTCCGACGAAAAGCTCGAAGTCGAATGCTCCAGCGGCACGGTCCGCCTCGCCGCGCGTCCCGCATGGCGCGCCGGCCGCCCGGCAAAGCCGAGCTCCTCCAGCACCTCGTCAGGCGTTTCCACCAGCCGCGCCCCCTGCTTGATCATCCGATGACAGCCGCGCGACAACGGCGCGTAAATGGATCCGGGCAACGCGAACACGTCGCGCCCCATCTCGTTGGCGAGCCGCGCGGTAATCAGCGAGCCGGAACGCATTGCCGCCTCGACGATCACGACGCCGCTGACCAACCCAGCGATCAACCGGTTGCGCTGCGGGAAATTGGCGGCGCGCGCCGGCGTGCCGAGCGGCCACTCCGACAGGATTGCGCCCTGCGCGCCGATCTGCCGCGCAAGCGCTTGGTGCGCCGCCGGATAGACGAGGTCCGCGCCGGTGCCGATCACCGCGACCGTCCCGCCGACGCCTTCCAGCCCGCCCCGATGCGCGGCACCGTCGATGCCGAGCGCGAGCCCCGAGACGACCGTCACACCCGCCGCCGACAGTTCACGCGCGAACCGCCGCGCATCCTCGATGCCCTGCGGGGTCGCGCTGCGGCTGCCCACCAGCGCGACCGCGCGCGTATGCAGCAGATCGAGCCGGCCCTTTATATATAGAAGCGGTGGCGGATCGGGCATCGTCAGCAGCGCGGGTGGATAGGCGGGATCGTCGAGCGTGACGATCTGGTTGCCCGGCTGCTCGCGCCATGCGAGCACCGCATCGAACTGGCCGTCGAACGTTGGACCCGGTGGTGCCAGCACCGCGCGCGCCGCGGCTTCGCCGGCGACTGCCGCGAGCGTCTGCGGCGACTGCGCAAACAGCGCCTGCGGCAACCCGAATGCGCCAAGCAACAGACGCAACGCGGCGGGTTTGAGGCCCGGCGCAAGCGACAACCGCAGCCAGGCGGCCAGTTCGTTACGGGTTGCGGGCAAGGTCTGCATGCGGGTCGCTCCTCTGGCGGGGCCTGCGGTCAGGCGGGCGCCATGCTAAAATTTTCATCATCCGAAATAAAACGGCAATATGCCGCGAATAACCGCGGCGCCGCGCTTAACGGTGCGGGTTCGTCGTCGGGCGCACGAGGCGCGTTGAATCGAACCGGTTCGACAGCATCTATCCTCGGCGTATTACGACGGGCTCACAACCTGGCCGAATGGCTAACGCGAGCCTTCCCACGGTTGGCGGCGTCTGAAATCACACTCGAAATCATGGCTTTACTGAACATCCTCAATTACCCGGACAAACGGCTGCACAAGGTGGCGAAGCCAGTCGCGGAGGTCAACGACCGTATCCGCCGTCTGGTCGCGGACATGTCCGAAACGATGTACGCGGCGCCCGGTGTCGGCCTCGCCGCCACTCAGGTAGACGTGCACGAACGCGTGATCGTGATCGACGTGTCGGAAACGCACGACGAACTGCTCGCGTTCATCAACCCGGAAATCGTCTGGTCCAGCGATGAGAGGAAGCTGTCGGAAGAGGGCTGCCTGTCGGTGCCCGGGATCTACGACAACGTCGAGCGCGCCGAGAAGGTCCGCGTGCGCGCGCTGAACGAGAAGGGCGAAACGTTCGAGCTCGATTGCGAGGGGCTTCTCGCCGTGTGCATCCAGCACGAGATGGATCACCTGATGGGCCGCGTGTTCGTCGAATATCTGTCGCCGCTGAAGCAAACGCGCATCAAGAGCAAGATGAAGAAGCTCGCCCACGCGATGTAACGCGCTGTCAACTTGCCCGCTGCCCATTCATGAGTCATTCGTTGCGCGTCATCTTCGCCGGTACGCCGGAATTCGCCGCAGCCGCGCTGGCCGCGATTCATCGTGCCGGATTTGCCGTGCCGCTCGTGCTGACGCAGCCGGACCGGCCCGCGGGACGCGGCATGAAGCTTCAGGCGAGCCCGGTCAAGCGCTACGCGCAGGAACATGGCCTCGCGGTCGCGCAACCCATCTCGCTGCGCCGCGCCGGCAAATATCCGCAGGAAGCCGCCGCCGGCATAGAGCAACTGCGCGCGACGCCGCACGACGTGATGGTGGTCGCCGCTTATGGGCTGATCCTGCCGCAGGAAGTGCTCGACATTCCGCGCTTCGGCTGCATCAACATTCACGCGTCGCTGCTGCCGCGCTGGCGCGGCGCGGCGCCGATTCATCGCGCGATCGAGGCGGGCGACACGCAAACCGGCATCACGCTGATGCAGATGGACGCAGGCCTCGACACCGGCGCGATGATCTCCGAAGTGCGCGCCCCGATCTCCACCGACGACACCACCGCCACGTTGCACGATCGCCTCGCCGAGGACGGCGCGCGGCTGATCGTCGAAGCGCTGATCGAACTCGAGCGCAGCGGCAAGCTGACGTCGACCCCGCAACCGGTCGACGGCGTGACCTACGCGGAAAAAATCGCCAAGCACGAAGCGGCGCTCGACTGGCGCCGCCCGGCCGCGGCGCTTGCGCGTCAGGTGCGCGCGTTCGACCCATTCCCAGGCGGCGCCGGCACGCTCGACGACGGCAGCACCGTCAAGATCTGGGCCGCCACCACTGCGGTCTCGTCGGCCGCTGGCAGCGACAAGGCGCCAGGCACCATCACCGAGGTTGCGCCCGACGGCGTGCTGGTCGCTTGCGGTGAAGGCGTACTGCGTCTGACGCAATTGCAGAAGCCCGGCGGCAAGCGCCTGCCGGTGCGCGAATTCCTGGCTGGCTCGCCGCTCGCCGCAGGCCAGCGCTTCCAGCTTCCCGAGGCGGAATAAGCGCATCGCGCACGCCAGAACATCGTCCATTCGGCCAGTGTTCTCCACGCGCGCCGCGAGGGCGCCGCGCGTTAGAATCCTCCATGCAGCAGACCAGGTTTTCGAGGGTTCATCACATGTTCGGCATCGTCCATTTCGAGTTTTTCATCGTCGCAGTTTTTCTCCTGAACATCACGCCGGGGCCGGATACCGCTTATATCGTCGGGCGCAGCGTCGCCCAGGGTCGCGGCGCGGGGCTGGTGTCGGCGCTCGGCATTTCGGCAGGCTGCTGCATTCATTCGCTTGCCTGCGCGTTTGGACTGACCGCGCTGCTGGCCGCATCGGCTACGGCGTTCACCATCGTCAAATTCGTCGGCGCGATCTATCTGATCTATCTGGGTGCGCGGCTGGTCTTCACGAAGCCGGCCGCCGATGCGCCCGCCGGCGACGTGCGCGCGCCGTCCACGCCGAAGTCGCTGCGGCAGTTGTTCCTGCAAGGCTTCTGGACCAACGTGCTGAACCCGAAGGTCGTGCTGTTCTTTGTGTCGTTCTTCCCGCAATTCGTCACCACGGGCAGCGAACACAAGACCTTCGCGTTTCTCACGCTCGGCGCGGTCTTCGTGCTGATGAGCATGGTCTGGAACAGCTTCGTCGCGTGGATCGCGGGGAGCGTCACGCAGCGTTTCTCGGGCAAGCCGGCGGTCAAGCGCTGGCTCGACCGCGGCGTCGGCAGCGCGTTCGTCGGCCTGGGCATCAAACTCGCGACCGCCTCGCGATGATTGAATTTTCCCGCATCGCCCATATCTAACATTTAGCTTACAATCTGGCGCCGCAATCGCGCGGCACGGAGATGAAGGCCACGCTCGGGGCAAGGAGTTGCAGACATGTTCAATTGGGTGAAAACCGCGATGTTGATGGCCGGGATTACGGCCCTTTTCATCGTGATCGGCGGGATGATCGGCGGGTCGCGCGGCATGATGCTCGCGCTCGTGATCGCCCTTGGGATGAATTTCTTTTCGTACTGGTTCTCCGACAAGATGGTCCTGCGCATGTACAACGCGCAGGAAGTCGACGAAAACAGCGCGCCGCAGTTCTATCGGATGGTGCGCGATCTCGCCACCCGCGCGAACCTGCCGATGCCGCGCGTCTACCTGATCAACGAAGACGCGCCGAACGCGTTCGCCACCGGCCGCAATCCGGAGCACGCGGCGGTCGCGGCAACCACCGGCATTCTGCGCGTGCTGTCCGAGCGCGAGATGCGCGGCGTGATGGCGCACGAACTCGCACACGTGAAGCATCGAGACATTCTGATCTCGACGGTTTCGGCGACCATGGCCGGCGCGATTTCCGCGTTGGCGAACTTCGCGATGTTCTTCGGCGGCCGCGACGAAAACGGTCGTCCCGCGAACCCGATCGCGAGCATCGCGGTCGCGTTGCTCGCGCCGATCGCGGGCGCGTTGATCCAGATGGCGATTTCGCGTGCGCGCGAGTTCGAAGCCGACCGTGGCGGCGCGCAGATTTCGGGCGACCCGCAGGCACTGGCGTCGGCGCTCGACAAGATTCATCGCTATGCGAGCGGTATTCCGTTCCCGACGGCCGAGGCGCATCCGGCCACCGCGCAGATGATGATCATGAATCCGCTGTCGGGCGGCGGTATCGCGAATCTGTTCTCGACGCACCCTGCGACCGAGGAACGCATCGCGCGTCTGATGGAAATGGCACGCACCGGGCGCTTCGACTAAGGCACCGGCTCGCTCGGCGCTTCGAGCCTGAAATACTGAAGAGCGGGCCCTTGAGGCCCGCTTTTTTTCGCGCCTCTCGTCGCCGCTGCGCGACAGCATTCGCGGCCACTACCTTTGCACGGCGGCGCCCCACCGGCGTCACGCTACAATGTGCGCTGATTGCGCCGCGCACCGTGCGGCTTGCCCTTGCTCCCTTCATGACTTCAAAGCCTTCTTCGCGTTCTGCCTCCTCGTCGACGCGTTCCCGCGAATCCCGTTTGTCGGCGCTGCATCTGTCGCCCGAATCGCTCGGGTTCGCACTCGACTGCGCCGCCCAGGCCGTCGGTGCCGTGCGTCTCGGCGCGGCGTTGCCGGCGGCGCTGCAAAGCGTGTTCGTGGCAATGCCGGAGGGCAACGCCGCAGCGGCGCGCGGCGCGGTGCAGGACATCTCCTATCGCACGATGCGGCGTCTCGCGACCGTCGAGTGGCTGATCGCGAAGCTCGTGAAGAAAGCACCGCCGCCGCACGTCTCGCATGTGCTCGCGTGCGCGCTCGCACTGCTCGTCGACGACGAAGCGAGCGCCGCCTATACGCCGTTCACGGTCGTCGATCAGGCGGTCAAGGCGATCGGCGCGCGCCGCGAGTTCGGGTTCGTGAAGGGGCTCGTCAACGCGGTGCTGCGTAACTTTTTGCGCGAGCGCGACACGTTGCTCGTCGCGGTGCAAGCCGACGAAGTAGCGCGCTGGAACTATCCGGCCTGGTGGATCGACGCGGTGAAGCGGGCATGGCCCGATGCGTGGCAATCGGTGCTGGTCGCCGGCAACGCGCAAGGTCCGCTGACGTTGCGCGTGAACGCACGCCATTCGACGGTCGACGCCTATCTGCAAGTGCTGCAACGCCAGCAGATCGCCGCGTGCAAGGCCGGCGAGCACGCGGTCATGCTCGCCACGCCGATGCCGGTCGAGCGCATTCCGGGCTTTAGCGAAGGTGTGGTGTCGGTACAGGACGCAGGCGCGCAATTCGCGGCGCAACTGCTCGGCGTGCGTGACGGCATGCGTGTGCTCGACGCGTGCGCGGCCCCAGGCGGCAAGACCGGCCATCTGCTCGAACTCGCCAACATTCAACTCGTCGCGCTCGAAAGCGATGCGTCGCGCGCGCGCCGCATCGGCGAAAACCTGCGGCGTCTGAAGCTCGAAGCGGAAGTGCGCATCGGCGACGCGGGTAACCCCGCTAAATGGCACGACGATCTCGACCAGCCGTTCGACCGCATCCTCGCCGACGTGCCGTGCTCGGCGTCGGGCATCGTGCGGCGTCATCCGGATATTCGCTGGCTGCGTCGACAGTCCGATATCGCCGCGCTGGTCGCCGAACAACGCCGCATTCTCGACGCGCTGTGGCCGCTCGTGAAACCAGGCGGCGAGTTGCTTTACGTTACGTGTTCGATCTTCCCCGAAGAGGGCGAGTTGCAGGCACAGTGGTTTGAAAACCAGCATCAGGATGCGGTACGATTGGACGCGCCGGGGCAGCTGTTACCCTCAGTTGCCCGCGCGCCCGCCGACCCATCGGCCGGTTCTCATGCTGGACAACCCGCTGAACTCAGCGCCGGCACGAACTCAGACCACGACGGATTTTTCTACGCGCGCTTTCAGAAACGGTGACCATCAAACGCTTCTTCCCGCTTCGGCTCGCTGCCGTGTTCTGGATCGCGCTGGCCGTCTGGCTTGCAGCGCCGAGCGCGGCGCACGCTGACTCGATCGCGGTGCAGCGGGCGTCGCTGCAGGCCGACAATGGCGGCTGGAGTCTCGACGCGCATTTCGAATTCGACCTGAACAGCAATCTCGAAGACGCGGTCAACAAAGGCATTCCGCTTTATTTCACGACCGATTTCGAACTGAGCCGGCCGCGCTGGTACTGGTTCGATGAGCAGCCGGTCAGCGTGTCGCAAAGCTTGCGGCTGTCGTTTCAACCGCTCACACGCGAATATCGCGTGTCGAGCGTGCAGTCGGGCGGCTTGCAGCTCGGCTTTTCCACGCTCAAGGATGCGCTCGCGGTCATCAAGCACGTGACGTCGTGGCACGTGATCGACCGCAATCAGGTGCGTGTCGGCGAAACCTATAACGCGTCGGTGCGCACGCAACTCGACATCGGGCTGATGCCCAAGCCGTTCCAGATCGACGCGGTGAACAACCGCGACTGGAACCTCGCCTCCGATTGGAAGCGCTTCACTTTCACGGCGGCCGATCGTGCTAAATAGAGTGCGCTCATCTCCCACCAGTGTCAGCAGCATCGTCGTGCGCGTGCTGGTGTCGACGGTCGCGGTGACGGCCGTGCTGCTGCTCGTGCTGCTGGCCGCCGCGAGCGCGAACACCGAATTCTTCGATCGCTACTACCAATGGCTCTATGCGGCCAACGTCGCGGTTGCGCTGGTCTTCCTGCTGGTGGTGACGACGCTGGTCATCATCATCATCGTGCGATTACGCACGGGCAAATTCGGCACGCGACTGCTAGCGAAGCTCGCGTTCTTCATGGCGCTGGTCGGCGTGGTGCCGGGGGGCATCATCTACATCGTGTCGTATCAGTTCGTCTCGCGCAGCATCGAGTCGTGGTTCGACGTGAATGTCGAAACTGCACTTGCATCCGGCCTCAATCTCGGGCGCGGCATGCTCGACGCGTCGCTGTCCGATCTGCAGACGAAGGCGCGCCTGATGTCCGAGCAGCTCGCCAGCGCGGATGCCGCCGGCACCACGTTGACGCTCCTGCGTCTGCGCGACCAGTTCGGCGTGCAGGACGCGACGATCGTCGAGCCGACCCGCAGCATGTCGGGCGCGACGCCGGACATGCACGTGGTCGCGCAGGCGTCGGGCAACTACGCGATGCTGCTGCCGAACGATCTGCCGACGCCGCTGATGATCGAGCAGGCGCGTGGCCGCGGCTATGCGGCGATCGAGGGCGAAGTTGACGGCGACGCGCATGCCCAGGGCGGCAAGGGCGCACTGCGTCTGCGCGTGGTGCAGCGTATTCCCGATGCGAACGCGTCGCTATTGCAGCCCGCCGAGCGCTTCCTGCAGCTGACGCAGCCGGTCTCGACGACACTCGCGCGCAATGCCGACTCGGTGCAGCGCGCGTATCGCGAGTATCAGGAGAAGGCGCTCGGGCGCACCGGTCTGCGCAAGATGTACATCGGCACGCTGACGCTGTCGCTGTTTCTCGCGACCTTCATTGCGATGATGCTCGCGCTCGCGCTCGGCAATCAGCTCGCGCGGCCGCTGTTCCTGCTCGCCCAGGGCACGAAGGAAATCACCGAGGGCGACTACACGCCGAAGCGCGAGATCAAGTCGCGCGACGAACTGGGCTTCCTCACACAGTCGTTCAACGCGATGACGCGGCAGTTGTCGGAAGCGCGCGGGGCGGTCGAGAAGAATCGTATCGCGCTCGAGCATTCGAAGGCGTATCTCGAGAGCATCCTCGCGAACCTGACCGCGGGCGTGTTCGTGTTCGACCGGCAGTTCCGGCTGACCACCGCGAATCGCGGCGCCGAGCGGATCTTCCGTCAACCGTTCCAGACGGTGCTGGGTTCGTCGCTCGATCAGATCGGCGTGCTTGGCGAATTCGGCGCGATGGTGCGCAAGTCATTCGCCGATCGCGAAGCGGCGAGCGAAGACGGCCACGACGACAACGGCCACTGGCAGCAGCAGGTTTCGGTGCCGGTGCCCGGTGAAACCGAGCCGCTCACGTTGCTCGTGCGCGGCGCGCGCCTCGTCGCGGCGAACGAGCGCGACGCGGAAGACATGCAGACCTCGGGCTACGTGATCGTGTTCGACGACATCTCCGACGTGATCTCCGCGCAGCGTTCGATCGCGTGGGGCGAAGTCGCGCGGCGCCTCGCACACGAGATCAAGAATCCGCTCACCCCGATTCAACTGTCGGCCGAGCGTTTGCAGATGAAGCTCGCCGACAAGCTCGCGCCGTCGGATGCGGACGTGTTGAAGCGCGGAGCGACGACGATCGTCAATCAGGTCGCCGCGATGAAGCAGATGGTCGACGATTTCCGCGATTACGCCCGCACACCGCCCGCGGTGCTCGCGCATCTGCAATTGAATGATCTGGTCAGCGAGGTGCTCACGCTGTACGGTATCGAAGAAGGCAAGGGCGCGATCCAGGTCGAGCTCGCGGCCTTGCCCGCGATACGCGGCGACGCGACCCAGTTGCGTCAGGTGATCCATAACCTGCTGCAGAATGCGCAGGATGCGGTCGCCGAAGTCGCGCATCCGCGTGTTTTGCTCGAGACGAGGACAGTAGAATACGGAGACCCCGACGCGCAAGGCAAGGCACGCGTCGCGGTACGTCTGACCGTGTCGGATAACGGATCGGGCTTCCCCGCGCGTATCCTCACGCGCGCGTTCGAGCCGTACGTGACGACCAAGGCCAAAGGTACGGGTCTGGGACTTGCGATGGTCAAGAAGATCGTCGACGAACATGGCGCGCGCATCGACATTCGCAATCGCATGAAGGCCGGCGACGTGATCGAAGGCGCGCAAATTTCGATTCTCTTCCTTCAGCTGGCGGACGACCCCGCGCAGCCGGGTGCACCTGGTTCAGGTGCGCATCCGGCGCACGGCGGCGCGTCGCAGGGAACGACAAAAGCAACAGTGCAGACAAGGGCAGCGTAAATGGCAACCATCCTGGTGGTAGATGATGAAATGGGCATCCGGGAACTGCTCTCGGAGATCCTCAGCGACGAGGGACACGTCGTGGAGGCCGCTGAGAACGCGCAGGAGGCGCGCGAGTTCCGTCTGCGTCAGGCGCCGGACCTGGTGCTGCTCGACATCTGGATGCCGGACACCGACGGCGTGACGCTGCTCAAGGAATGGGCCGCGCAAGGACAATTGACGATGCCCGTCATCATGATGTCCGGTCACGCGACGATCGACACCGCTGTCGAAGCCACCAAGATCGGCGCGCTCAACTTCCTCGAAAAGCCGATCGCGTTACAGAAGCTGCTGAAGGCGGTCGAGCAGGGACTCGCGCGCGGTAACGCGGCGGCTGTGCCTGGCGGAGTGGCCGCGAAGCCGGCGTTGCCGGTGAGCGCGTCGTCGGTTGCGTCGGCGGCCGCGTTGCCGATGCTATCGGCCGACGGCGTCAGCGGCGGCGCGCTCGCCGCGCAAACCGCATCGATCTCGTTCGATATCCCGCTGCGCGATGCGCGCGACGCGTTCGAGCGCGCGTACTTCGAATATCACCTCGCGCGCGAGAACGGCAGCATGACGCGTGTCGCGGAGAAGACCGGTCTCGAGCGCACGCATCTTTATCGCAAGTTGAAGCAACTCGGCGTCGATCTCGGCAAGAACAAGGGCGAGTGAGCGCCACGTGTTGCATGCAAATGCGGCCCGGCAAAATTTTTTATGAAAGGGCTTGCTGAACTGGGGATCGCTTGATATAGTTTCGTTCTTCGTTGGCCCGGTAGCTCAGTTGGTAGAGCAGCGGATTGAAAATCCGCGTGTCGGTGGTTCGATTCCGCCCCAGGCCACCAGGATTCAGCCCCAGGAAATCGCAAGATTCCTGGGGCTTTTCCGTTTGGCGGACAAGTCGTTATGTCGGGTTGTCATGCAGTTGGAGCCGCGCGGGTGGGACAGCTGGCGTCGGTGACATTCGGTGTCGCGTGATAAAATCGCGCCAGTTCAAGGACTTGCATGCAGATGTCGCACGCGGTCGTGCACCGTACGAATGCGGTGCGGAGCGTATCGCACCGAAGCACCCAATCCTTCGCCCGACGATCGGCGGTATAAGCGCCCAGCCACGTTCACGCGCAACGCGCGACCTATACTGCTTTGGGCCGGCACAATGCCGGCACACGTCGCGCCGCGTTGCTTGCATGGCGCACCTCGCGCAGCGCGACGTGGCACTCTCATTCACGGAGTATCACGGTGATCCGCAAAGACGCTAAGCGTAGCGCGCTCGTGCTGTTTTCCGGCGGCCAGGATTCCGCCACGTGTCTCGCGTGGGCGCTCGATCGTTACGATACGGTCGAGACGATCGGCTTCGATTATGGTCAGCGTCATCGCGTCGAACTCGAATGTCGCGAGGGGTTCCGTCAGGCCATCGTGCGCGCGTTTCCGGCGTGGGCCGATCGTCTCGGCGACGATCACATGATCGACCTGTCGCTGCTCGGCGCGATCAGCGACACCGCGATGACGCGCGAAATCGAGATCGAAGCCACGGCCAATGGGTTGCCGAACACGTTCGTGCCGGGCCGCAATCTGATGTTCATGACGATCGCGGCGGCTATCGCGTATCGGCGCGGTTTGCAGGTGCTGGTCGGCGGGATGTGCGAGACGGACTTCTCGGGCTACCCCGATTGCCGCGACGACACGATGAAAGCGCTGCAGGTCGCGCTGAACCTCGGCATGGACAAGCGCTTCGCGCTGGAAACGCCGCTGATGTGGCTCGACAAGGCCGACACGTGGCGCCTCGCGCACGAACTCGGCGGCGACGAACTGGTTGAACTGGTGCGCGTCGAGACGCATACCTGCTATGTCGGCGAACGCGCCGAGCTGCACTCGTGGGGCTTCGGCTGCGGCGAATGCCCGGCATGCCGGTTGCGCAAACGTGGCTATGAGGCCTATCTCTCCGGCGAAAAAGTCACCGAGCCGGTCTGACGGTTCGCGCGAGAGCGCGCATCATTGATTCAGGAACACAGGACAGAAAGCAGCATGACGTACGCGGTCAAGGAAATCTTCTACACGTTGCAGGGCGAGGGCGCGAATGCGGGGCGACCGGCGGTGTTTTGCCGTTTCGCGGGCTGCAACCTGTGGTCGGGCCGCGAAGAGGATCGCGCGGAAGCCGTCTGCCGTTTCTGCGACACCGATTTCGTCGGCACCGACGGCGAGAACGGCGGCAAGTACCGCACACCCGACGAGCTCGTCGCGATGATCGCGTCGCAATGGCCGCAAGGCGAGGGCGAACGCTTCGTCGTGTGCACCGGCGGCGAGCCGATGCTGCAGATCGATCAGCCGCTCGTCGACGCGCTGCACGCGGCCGGCTTCGAGATCGCGATCGAAACCAACGGCTCGCTGCCGGTGCTCGACACGATCGACTGGATCTGCGTGAGCCCGAAGGCCGACGCGCCGCTCGTCGTGACGAAGGGCAACGAACTTAAGGTCGTGATCCCGCAGGACAACCAGCGCCTCGCCGACTACGCGAAGCTCGACTTCGAGTATTTCCTCGTCCAGCCAATGGACGGTCCGTCGCGCGAGATCAACACGAAGCTCGCGATCGACTGGTGCAAGCGTCATCCACAGTGGCGCCTGTCGATGCAGACTCACAAGTATCTGAACATTCCCTGATTTGCCGTGCTGACGATTACCCGAAAACTCGAATTCGACGCGGGCCACCGCATTCCCGATCACCGCAGCCAGTGCCGTAATCTGCACGGCCATCGCTACGTGCTCGAAATTACGCTGCAAGGCGATCTGGTCGACACCGAAGGCGCGCCCGATCGCGGCATGGTGATGGACTTCGCCGACGTGAAGTCGCTCGCGAACGAGCACCTGGTCGACCAGTGGGACCACGCGTTTCTCGTCTACGAAGGCGACACGCAGGTGCGTGGCTTTCTCGACACCATGGCGGGCCACAAGACGGTCGTGATCGATCGCATTCCCACCGTCGAAAACCTCGCCGCGATTGCGTTCGATATTCTCGCAAACGTCTACGACGCGCACTACGGCGTGAACCTGCGCCTGCATAAAGTGCGTCTGTACGAGACGCCGAACTGCTGGGCCGACGTGGTCCGCGACTAGCTTCCCATCTGAATCCACGCTGGCCGCGCGAGCGAACTCTCGCGTTATTGTCACGGTATGATCGTTCCGACAAACACACGGAGCGAGACATGCCGGTCACCGCATTGCGTCGCAGCAGGCAACGAGGCCGTCAGCGCCTCGGTGCCTGCCTGATTCACTATCTGGCCCCGCTTCGCATTGCCAACCTGCGCGAGGCCAGCCGATGAGCACCTTCACCAACTCCCTCAAACAACGTCTGAAGGACGACGCGCCGCTGTTCGGGCTGTGGCTGTCGCTCGGCAGCGAGACGGCGGCCGAAGCGCTCGCGCATGCCGGCTTCGACTGGCTGCTGATCGACATGGAGCACGCGCCGAACGATAGCGGCGGCGTCGAGTCGCAATTGCGCGCGATCGCCGCCGCCCATCTGCCGAGCGAACCGGTGGTGCGCGTGCCCGCGAGCGAGCCGTGGCTCGTCAAGCGCGTGCTCGACGCCGGCGCGCGCACGCTGATGTTCCCGAACATCGAATCCGCTGAAGACGCGGCACGCGCCGTGCGGCTCACCCAATATCCCACCGCCGAGGCGCTCGACGGCCTGCGCGGCGTAGCGGGCGTCGTGCGTGCAGCCGGGTACGGCATGCGGCGTGACTACGTGCAGACGGCCAACGCACAGATCGCGACGATCGTGCAGATCGAATCGGCGCGCGGCCTGGCGGAGGTCGAGCAGATCGCGGCGACGCCGGGCGTCGACTGCCTGTTCGTCGGGCCGGCCGATCTGGCCGCGAGCCTTGGTCATCTCGGCGACGCGAAGCACGCCGACGTGCAGGCGGCGATGGCGCGTATCGTCAGCGCGGCGGACCAGGCCGGCATTGCCGCCGGCATCTTCGCAATGGACGTGGCGAGCGCGCGGCAGCATCGCGATGCCGGCTTTCGCTTCGTCGCGCTGGCCGCCGACGTGATCTGGATGTTGCGCGCGACGCGCCAGGCATTACAGGAGGTGAGGTCATGAACGGCAGAGTGCAGGGCGTCGCCGCGCGAACGAAGGTATGGGTGGGCACGCGCGTGCTCGTCGCGGCGGCGCTGCTCGTAAGCGGCGCGTGGGACGCGGCGTACGCGCAGGACAGCGTCGCGAAGTCGAACGATCCGCAGACGCAATCCGCGGTGGCCGACTACAACGCCGGCAACCTCGGCGCGGCGCTGACCGAATTCCGCCAGGCCGCCGAACGCGGCAGCCGGCTTGCCCAGTTCAACTACGCGATGATGCTGCTCAACGGCGAAGGCACGCCGGTCAACGTCGACGAAGGCAAGAAGTGGCTGCGCAAGGCGGCCGACGCGAACATGTCGCACGCGCAGTACGTGTACGGCAAGATGTACGACGATGGCGAGTTCGTCGAGCGCGATCCGGTGGAGGCGCATCGCTGGTTCATGAAGGCGGCCGCGCAGGGGCACGTGCAGGCGGAGCTGGCGCTCGCGAACCAGTTCCTCGACGGGCGCGGCACCGAGCGTGACAACAAGCAGGCGTTCGTCTGGTACAAGAAAGCGGCGCAAGGCGGTGACATGACCGCGCAGTACGTGACCGGCTCGTTCTACGAGCGCGGCGGCGATGGTGTCGACCGGAATCTGAATGTGGCGCGCGCATATTACGCCGCCGCGGCGGCGCAGGGCGATCCGGCCGCGCGCCTGAAGTACCAGCAGTTGAGCGCGCAGCTTCGCGATCAGAAGGAAGTGAAGCCGCAGTGACGAAGCCGCAATAAAGCAAAAGGGCGCTCACGATGAGCGCCCTTTTGCATGTTCGATTGCCGTGTGCCGCCAGCTACGCCTAGCTCTGCATCAACCGCTTCTGTCGCGCGACGCTCATGATCAGCCCGATCGCGACGCCCAATGTAGTCAGCGCAGTGCCACCGTAACTCATGAACGGCAACGGTACGCCGACCACCGGCAGAATGCCGCTCACCATGCCGATATTGACGAACGCGTACGTGAAGAACGCCATCGTCAACGAGCCGGCCAGTAATCGCCCGAACAGGGTCGCGCCATTGGCCGCGATGTAAAGTCCGCGCGCGATCAATAGCATGTACAGCGTGAGCAGCACGAGGCCACCCGCCAAACCGAACTCTTCCGAAAACACCGCGAAGATGAAGTCGGTGTGCTTCTCGGGGATGAACTCCAGATGCGCTTGCGTGCCCTTGAGCCAGCCCTTGCCGAGCGGGCCGCCCGAGCCGATCGCGATCACCGCCTGAATCGTGTGGAAGCCTTTGCCGAGCGGGTCCGAGGTCGGGTCGAGCAGCGTGCAGATGCGGTGTTTCTGGTAGTCGTGCATCAGCGGCCACTGCACTTCGGGCTGACAGATCTTGTCCTGGAACGCCGCGATCGATCCCACCGCGATCACGCCCGCGATCAGCACCGGCACGATCAGCTTGAAGCTCAGCCCCGCGAAGTAGATCACGAACAGTCCGGCCGCGAACACGAGCACGGCCGTGCCGAGGTCGGGCTGCTTCGCGATCAGGCCGACCGGCACGATCAGAATCACGAAGCCGACCAGATAGTCGTACCAGCGCATCACGCCTTCGCGGCGCTGGTAGTACCAGGCGAGCATCAGCGGTGTCGCGATCTTCAGGATTTCCGATGGCTGGATCACCACACCGACATTGATCCAGCGCTTCGCACCCTTGCGCGTGAGGCCGAACATCGCGACCGCGACCAGTAATGCGATCCCGAAGGTGTAGAGCGGGACCGCGAATCGCATCAGCGTATTGGGCGGCACATTGGCGAGTCCCCACATCAGCACGAAGGTGAGCAGGATGTTGCGCAACTGGTCTTCGACGCGGCCCGGCATGTCGAGAGTCGCGCTGTACAGCGTGACGATGCCGACACATAGCAGCAGAAACACGATCAGCGCGAGCGGGCGGTCGAAGCCCACGAACATCCGTTTGATGCGGTCGAGCCAGGCGCGCTTGTCGAATTGCATGCCTTTCTCCTTACTCGTCGATGCCACCGGCGGCCGGCTGGCGCGGTGACGCGTTCTGGACGCTGTCCTCGCGCGATGGCGCAGCGACGGTCGGCGTCGGCTCGCTCGCGGGACGGGGTTTGTGCGGGGCGCCGGATGAACGCGGCGTGGTTTTCTTTGCGACGGCCGAAGCCGAAGCGGGCTTGGCCGCCGACGCAGCGCGCGCCGCGGTAGCCGAAGCCGCGGCCGGCGCGGTAGGCGGCGCTGCCGCCGCGGCGCCAGCCGATGCGGCCACCGGCCCAGACGCGCCATTTACACCCGAAGCCGCAACCGCCGCCGACGGACCGGAGGCCGCCGCCGGCAGCGCCCCCGGGAGTGCCGTAAAGCCCGCCGCGATCTTGAGCGACTGAGCGTCTTCATGCAATGCGGGCATATCGCCGACCTGTGGCGCAGATGCTTCGACCGTGTTCGATGCCGCTGCCGTCACGGCCGCTTCCTCCGCGCCGGGTTTGTTCCTGCCGATCAGGTAATAGTCGAGCACCTTACGCGCGATCGGACCGGCCGACTCCGCGCCCCAGCCGCCGTTTTCGACGATCAGCGCGAGGGCGATCTTCGGTTGTTCGACCGGCGCGAACGCGATGAACAGCGCGTGATCGCGCAGATTCTCGGGGATCGCGTGCCCCTTGTAGTTCGCGCCCTGCAGCGAGTACACCTGAGCGGTACCGGTCTTGCCCGCCGCCTGGTACGGCGCGCCCGCGAACACCTTGGCCGCCGTGCCGTTCGTCACCACGCCTTCCATCGCGCGCTTGATGAAGTCGATGTCCTGCTGCTTGACTGCGATCTTGTCGCTCGGATCGCGCACCACCGGCCGGGTTTCCTTCGAGATCGGATTTTCGATGTCGCGCACGAGGTGCGGTTTCATCACGACGCCGTTGTTCGCGAGCGTTGCGGTCGCGTGCGCGAGCTGCAGGATCGTGTACGAGTTGTAGCCCTGGCCGATGCCGAGGCTGACCGTCTCGCCTTCGTACCACTTCTGCTGCTCAGGGCGGCGATACGCGTGGCGTTTCCAGTCGGTCGACGGCAGGATCCCCTTCGCTTCGCCGGCGATATCGATGCCGGTGATCTGCCCGAAGCCCCACGGCTTCATGAAGTTCGCGATGTTGTTGACGCCGAGATCGTGCGCGAGCATGTAGAAGTACGTGTCGTTCGACACGACGATCGCGCGGTTCATGTCGACCCAGCCTTGCCCCGAGCGCACGTCGTTGCGGAACGTGTGGCCGCCGAACGTGTAGTAACCAGGGTCCTGGAAACCCCAGCCCGGCGTGCGCTTGTGCAGCGTCAGCGCGGCGAGCGCCATGAACGGCTTGTAGGTCGAGCCCGGCGGATAGGTGCCGTGCAGCGGCCGGTTCAGCAGCGGATGGTCGGGCGAGTTGTTCAGCTCGTCCCAGGTCTGCTGATCGATACCGTCGACGAAGGAATTCGGGTCGAAGCTCGGCGCCGACACGAACGCGAGCACGTCGCCGGTGGACGGCTCGATCGCGACGAGTGCGCCGCGGTGTCCCGCGAACGCCTGCTCGGCGACCTGCTGCAAACCGATGTCGAGCGACAGCTTGAGGTTGTTGCCCGGCGTCGCCTGGGTGCGCGACAGCGTGCGCACGGGGCGGCCGCCCGCCGTCACCTCGACTTCCTCGAAGCCGGTCTGGCCGTGCAACTCGGTCTCGTAGCTCTGCTCGACGCCGATCTTGCCGATGTAATCGGTGCCCTTGTAGTTGTTCGCATCCAGACGCGGATCGTAGTGATCCGGATCGCTGTCGTTCTGATCGCTGGCGTCGTCGATGCGTTCCTGGTCGCGCTGCGAAATCCGTCCGATGTAGCCGATCACGTGCGCGGCCGTCGGCCCGAGCGGGTACTGGCGGAATAGCCGCGCGCGCACTTCGACGCCGGGGAAGCGGAAGCGCTGCGCGGTGAAGCGCGCGACTTCGTCGTCGGTCAGGCGCGTGCGGATCGGCAGACTTTCGAAGTTCTTCGAGTCTTCCTGCAGCTTCTTGAAGCGACGGCGGTCGCGCGCATCGATCGACACGACGGTGGCGAGGTTGTCGATCACGTTTTCGAGCGTGTCGTTCAGCTTCGACGGCGTGATTTCGAGCGTATAGGCCGAGTAGTTTTTCGCGAGCACGACGCCGTTGCGGTCGGTGATGATGCCGCGGTTCGGCACGATCGGCGCGACGGAGATGCGGTTTTCATCGGCTTGCAGCGAGTACTTGCTGTAGTGCCAGACCTGCAGGAACAGGAAGCGGAAGCCGATCAGCCCGAAGCAGACGAACACGAACAGGCCCGCCGCCGCGACGCGCAGGCGGAATTTCGTGAGCTGCTGTTGAGTGTCCTTGAATTCGGTCATGCGATTCTGCAAAAGGCCGGCATGCGGCCATCAAGAGTGTGCGCCCAAACCGGCCGCGGCCGGTGGGCCCGATGCGGGATCAAATGGGGCGCGTATCGTCCGGGTCGGCGGGGCGGCGCTGCGGCATCAGCAGCAGGATGCTCGCGACCGGCCACAGCGCGGCTTCGACGAAACCGTCGATCAGATAACTCCAGCCCGGAAACGCCGCGCCGGT
This sequence comes from Paraburkholderia sp. HD33-4, assembly GCF_021390635.1. Lineage (NCBI taxonomy): Bacteria > Pseudomonadati > Pseudomonadota > Betaproteobacteria > Burkholderiales > Burkholderiaceae > Paraburkholderia > Paraburkholderia sp. HD33-4. The sequence continues at coordinate 59,694 of NZ_JAJEJS010000001.1, forward strand.
CAACAAGCGGATCACGAACGGCACCAGTTGCGCGACGACGAGCAGCGGCATCACCGCGAACGTCTGCACGCCGAGCGACATCCACAGCACGCGGCGGTGAATCGTGATCGCGCCGTACGACAGCAGCGTGTATGCGAGCGCGTGCTCGCCGAGCAGGCTCGCGTTGTGTACGTCCATCAGCAGGCCGAGCATAAATGCGATGCCCATGCCGACCTTGCGCGGCTGATGCACGTTCCAGAACAGCAACACGAGCGCGACAAAATCGGGTACGCCGGCGAGACGCCCCCACGGCATCAGGTTCAGCAGGAACGCGGAGGCGAGGCTGAACGCGATGAAGTACGGATTGACCGGCTGCAGGATGTATTGCGGGCGATTCATGGCTGAGCCCCCGGCTCGGCTTGCGGCTTGGCGTTCTTCGCGGCGGCCGGCTTCTCGGCTTTCCTGTCGGCTGCGGGCTTTTCGGACTTCTTGTCAGCGGCGGGCTTTTCGGCCTTCTTGTCGGCGGTGGCTTTCGGCGGCGCCTTTTGCGTGGATTTTGCCGCAGGTTTTTCGGTCGCGGCTTTGTCGGCGGCCTTCGTGTCGGCTGGCTTGGCGGCGGCTTTGTCGGCCGCGCTCTTGCCGTCTGCGGCTTTGGTGCCCTTCTTCGCTTTCGCGTCCTTCGCGACGGTCGCCGCGTCGGGTTCATCAGCCGGGCGCGGCGGAGCGGTGTTCTGGACGTGCAGCACGAGCACCTGATGCGCACCGCGCACCGCCGCGACGGGCAGACTGACCACGCGCGCGAACGCGGTATCGGCCTGCTTGTCGACGCGCACGACCTTCGCGACCGGCAGCCCCGGCGGATATACGCCGTCGAGACCGCTCGTGACGAGTTCGTCGCCGGACTGCACGTCGGCGCTGATCGGCACGAAGCGCAGATCGAGCGTGTCGCCCTTCGGCGTGCCGTAGATCACGCTGCGCAAGCCGGTGCGCAGAATTTCGACCGGCACGGCCTGGTCCTTGTCCGTCAGCAGCGTGACTTCGGCCTGCAAAGGGAACACCCGCGTGACCTGGCCGATCACGCCGTCTTCGTCGACGACCGGCGAGCCGTTCTGGATGCCTTGCTGCGCGCCGCGTCCGATCACGACCTTCTGCGTGAACGGATCGCGCGTGTCGTACTGGATTTCGGCGGGCAGCGATTGCGTGGTCAGCCGCTGCGACAGTTGCATCAGCGCGCGCAGATGAGTATTTTCGGCAGCGAGCGACGCGGCCGTGTTGGCCTGCTGCGACAGCTGCAAATCCTTCGCGCGCAGCTTCGCGTTTTCGTCGCGCAGCGTGGCGCTCGTCACGGCGAGGTCGGCGGCGCCCATGAAGATGTCGCGCGGCACGAGCGCTGCGCGCTGCAACGGATAGAGACCCGCGCCGAGCACGCCGCGGACGATTTCGAGCGTCTGGAAGCGGGCATCGGAGATCAGCAGGGCGAGCGCCAGCACGACGAAGAACACCAGTCGGGCGAGAGCGGAGGGGCCTTGCTTGAACAGGGGCGGCGGACTGTATTCCATGGTCGGCGCCGGGGGCGTGAGCGGTTGGGTGAGACGGCGACGCGTAAGGCGTGCGCGATCAGCGCGCGAAGGCTGGTCGGCCCAGCCAACGACAAAGCGGCCCGCAAGGGGCCGTTTGCCAGATCCGCGCTACTGACATGGGAGAAAGGCTCGCTTACTCGTACGAGAAGATGCTGCCGAGCTTGTCCATGCGTTCGAGCGCCATGCCCGAGCCGCGCACGACGCACGTCAGCGGGTCTTCGGCGACGAGCACCGGCAGGCCGGTTTCTTCGGCGAGCAGGCGATCGAGGTCGCGCAGCAGCGCGCCACCGCCGGTCAGCATCATGCCGCGCTCGGCGATGTCCGCGCCGAGTTCGGGCGGCGTCTGTTCCAGAGCGATCTTCACCGACGACACGATCTGGTTCAGCGGATCGGTCAGCGCTTCGAGGATTTCATTGCTGGAGATCGTGAAGCTGCGCGGAATGCCTTCCGACAGATTGCGGCCCTTCACTTCCATTTCCTTGACTTCGGAGCCCGGGAACGCGGAACCGATTTCCTTCTTGATGGCTTCGGCGGTCTGCTCGCCGATCAGCATGCCGTAGTTGCGGCGGATGTAGTTGACGATCGCTTCGTCGAACTTGTCACCGCCGACGCGCACCGAGCCCTTGTACACGATGCCGCCGAGGGAGATCACGCCGACTTCGGTCGTGCCGCCGCCGATGTCGACGACCATCGAACCCGTTGCTTCCGACACCGGCAGACCCGCGCCGATCGCGGCGGCCATCGGCTCTTCGATCAGGTACACCTGCGAGGCGCCCGCGCCGTGCGCGGCTTCCTTGATTGCACGACGCTCGACCTGGGTCGAACCGCACGGCACGCAGATGATGATGCGCGGCGACGGCGAGAACATGCGCGATTCGTGAGCAGTCTTGATGAACTGCTTGATCATCTGCTCGGTCACGGTGAAGTCGGCGATCACGCCGTCTTTCATCGGGCGGATCGCCTCGATGTTGCCCGGCACCTTGCCGAGCATCTGCTTGGCTTCCTTGCCGACTGCCTGAATGGTCTTCTTGCCGTTGGGGCCGCCTTCCTGGCGGATCGACACGACCGACGGTTCGTCGAGAACGATGCCCTTGCCGCGCATGTAGATAAGCGTGTTGGCGGTGCCGAGGTCAATGGCCAGGTCGTTGGAGAAGTAGCTGCGCAAAAAACCGAACATTCAAAATCCTGTCTCGCTGGGGGCCGGGCCTCGCACCGTATGCGTAGGGCGGCAGCGGAAAAATAACAGCTTCAACCGGGCGGTAGCGACGCCACATGAACTTGAAGCTGCGGGGGAGTCTACCGGAGGCCGTTGCAAAGCCAGGGCGGAAAGCGCCGGACGCTCCTGGGGAATTGTCCGTGTAAGGCCTTGGTAAGTCGGTCCGGGTTTGGGTCGAACGCGTAATGATACCTTATAATTTTGGATGTTTTGAAGGAAACGGAGCGCACATTTTTCCGTTGCCGCTCCTTTTCCGGGATTGTCCCATCTTGTCGTAACCCGCTGTTACAACGCGATTTTTTTTAAATGTTGTGACATTCCACCCTTTCCGGTGACTGCATGGCTCTGACCCTGACCGATGTAAAGCGCATCGCGCATCTCGCGCGGCTCGAACTGGCCGATTCCGACGCCGAGCACACGCGTGCCCAGCTCAATGATTTTTTCGGCCTCGTCGAGCAGATGCAGGCGGTCGATACCACCGGCATCGCACCGCTTGCCCACCCGATCGAGCAGATCGAAGACGTCGCGCTGCGTCTGCGTGACGACGCCGTCACCGAGACGGTCGAGCGCGAGGCTTTCCAGCGCCCCGCGCCGGCCGTTCAGGACGGCCTGTACCTCGTGCCGAAGGTGATCGAATAAGACCCGTTGGGCAGACCCCGGGTCTGGCGCCGGCGCGAGCCTGCGTGGCCCAGACGCGCGGCTTCGTCCGCGAAGCTTGCCGGGCCAGTTTGCCGACGGGCGACCGAACGCCTCCACGGCAGCGTGACCACGCTGCCGCGCTTTCCAGGATAAAACGCAATGCATGAAAAAAGTCTGACCGAACTGCGCGCCGCGCTCGCGGCCAAGGAATGCTCCGCAGTCGAACTGGCGCAGTTGTACCTGAAGCGGATCGACGCGGCCAATAGCCTGAACGCGTTCATCCAGGTCGATCCCGAACTGACGCTGGCGCAGGCGAAAGCCGCCGACGCGCTGTTGCACACCGGCCACGCGGGCCCGCTCGTCGGCCTGCCGATCGCGCACAAGGACGTGTTCGTCACGAAGGGCTGGCGCTCGACTGCCGGCTCGAAGATGCTCGCGAAATACGAAAGCCCGTTCGACGCGACCGTGGTCGCGCGTCTGCAGAACGCCGGCATGGTGTGCTTGGGCAAGACCAACATGGACGAATTCGCGATGGGTTCGTCCAACGAGAATTCGTACTTTGGCGCCGTGCAGAATCCGTGGGACCGCAAGGCCGTGCCGGGCGGTTCGTCGGGCGGCTCGGCCGCGGCCGTGGCCGCGCGTCTCGCGCCCGCCGCGACCGGCACCGACACCGGCGGCTCGATTCGCCAGCCGGCGTCGTTCTCGGGCATCACCGGGATCAAGCCGACGTACGGCCGCGTGTCGCGCTACGGCATGATCGCGTTCGCGTCGTCGCTCGATCAGGGCGGCCCGATGGCGCAAAGCGCCGCCGACTGCGCGACGCTGCTCAACGCAATGGCCGGCTTCGACGAGCGCGACTCGACGAGCCTTTCGCACGAGCACGAGGACTACACGCGTTACCTCGGCAAATCGTGGAAAGACGGCGGCGCGGACAAGCCGCTCGCCGGTTTGCGCATCGGTCTGCCGAAGGAGTACTTCGGCGCCGGTCTCGCCGACGATGTGCGCGCATCGATCGACGCAGCGTTGAAGCAGTATGAAGCGCTCGGCGCGACGCTCGTCGAGGTGTCGCTGCCGAAAACCGAACTGTCGATCCCGGTCTACTACGTGATCGCGCCGGCGGAAGCCTCGTCGAATCTGTCGCGATTCGACGGCGTGCGCTTCGGCCATCGCGCGGCCGAGTACCGCGATCTGCTCGACATGTACAAGAAGTCGCGCGCCGAAGGCTTCGGCCCCGAAGTGAAGCGCCGCATTCTGGTCGGCACCTACGTGCTGTCGCATGGCTATTACGACGCGTACTACCTTCAGGCGCAGAAGATCCGCCGCATCATCGCGCAGGACTTCCAGGAAGCGTTCAAGCAGTGCGACGTGATCATGGGGCCGGTCGCGCCGTCGGTGGCGTGGGACATCGGCGCGAAGGGCGACGATCCGGTGCAGATGTATCTGGCCGACATCTACACGCTGTCGGTGAGCCTCGCCGGCTTGCCCGGCATGAGCGTGCCGTGCGGTTTCGGCGCGGGCGCGAACGCGCAGCGTCCGGTCGGTCTGCAGATCATCGGCAACTATTTCAATGAAGCCCGGATGCTGCAGGTGGCCGACGCGTTCCAGCGCGCGACCGACTGGCATCGTCAGGCACCGGCAGGAGTGTGAGCACCATGACCAAACAATGGGAAGTCGTGATCGGTCTGGAGACCCACACGCAGTTGTCGACGCATTCGAAAATCTTCTCGGGCACCGCGACGCAATTCGGCGCCGCGCCGAACACGCAGGCAAGCCCTGTCGATCTGGCCTTGCCGGGTACGCTGCCGGTGATGAACCGTGGCGCCGTCGAGCGAGCGATTCAATTCGGCCTCTCGATCGGCGCAACGATCGCGCCGCGCAGCATCTTCGCGCGCAAGAATTACTTCTACCCGGATCTGCCGAAGGGCTACCAGATCAGCCAGTACGAAATCCCCGTCGTGCAGGGCGGTCAGGTGACGATCCAGGTGCCGGCCAATGAAAAGGCGGGCAAGGAAGCGTACGAGAAAACCATCAACCTGACGCGCGCCCACCTCGAGGAAGACGCGGGCAAGTCGTTGCACGAAGACTTCGCTGGCATGACCGGCATCGACCTGAATCGTGCCGGCACGCCGCTGCTCGAAATCGTCACCGAGCCGGAAATGCGCAGCGCGGCCGAGGCCGTAGCCTACGCGAAGTCGCTACATACGCTCGTCGTGTGGCTCGGCATCTGCGACGGCAACATGCAGGAAGGCTCGTTCCGCTGCGACGCGAACGTGTCGGTGCGCCCGCTGGGTCAGAAAGAATTCGGCACGCGCACCGAGACCAAGAACCTGAACTCGTTCCGCTTCCTCGAAGAAGCGATCCAGTACGAAGTGCGTCGCCAGATCGAGCTGATCGAAGACGGCGGCACGGTGGTGCAGGAAACGCGGCTGTACGATCCGGACAAGCGCGAGACGCGTTCGATGCGCAGCAAGGAAGACGCGCACGACTACCGCTATTTCCCCGACCCCGACCTGATGCCGCTCGTGATCGACGCCGCGTGGGTCGAGCGCGTGAAGAGCGAGATGCCGGAGCTGCCGGAAGCGATCCAGCGGCGTTTCGTGTCGCAGTACGGCCTCACGCCGTACGACGCGAACGTGCTGACCTCGAGCAAGGCGACGGCCGCTTACTACGAAGCCGTGGTCGCGAAGGTCGGTGCGGCGAACGCGAAGCTCGCGGCGAACTGGGTGATGGGCGAAGTGTCGTCGCAGCTCAATCGCGAAGGCCTCGACATGGCCGCGTGCCCGGTCTCGGCCGCGCAGCTCGCGCTGGTGTTGCAACGCATTGCCGACGGTACGATCTCGAACAAGATCGCGAAGGAAATCTTCCTTGCGATCTGGGAAGAAAAGGCCAGCGACGAAGCCGCCGCCGATCGCATCATCGAGGCGAAGGGATTGAAGCAGATTTCGGACACCGGCGCGCTCGAAGCGATCATCGACGAAGTGCTCGCCGCGAACCAGAAATCGGTCGATGAATACCGCGCCGGCAAGGAAAAGGCGTTCAACGCGCTGATCGGCCAGGCGATGAAAGCGACCAAGGGTAAGGCGAACCCTGCTCAGGTCAATGAATTGCTGAAGAAGAAGTTGTCCTGAGTTGAAGTGCCGCGGCCGGGCGTGAACACGCCTGGGCGACCACGGGCTGTTGCCGGATCGAAGCAGGGCAACGGCCCGTTTTATTTTGCGGATCCGCTTCAGCCGGTTAAGCGTAGGTAAGCGTAGACCACGGAGTGTATGCATGGCCAAGCAACCCGATCTCGACGATTTCCGCGTGCCGTATTTCGACGACGGCAAGAAGAAAAACCACTTCTCGCTCGACAATTTCGATCCGAAGGCGAAGCCGTTTTCGGGCGGCTCGAAAGACGCGGACCGCGCGCGTCTGTCGGAGGTCGGCCTGCTGCTCGACAACCTGCAGGAGCGGTTGCACGCGCAGCGCAAGCGCCGCGTTCTGCTGGTGCTGCAAGGCATGGACACCAGCGGCAAGGACGGCACGATCCGCGCGGTATTTCACGAAGTCGATCCGCTCGGCTTGCGCATCGTGCCGTTCAAGGCGCCGACGCCCGTCGAACTCGCGCACGACTTCCTGTGGCGCGTGCATTCGCAGGCACCCGCGGCCGGCGAGCTGACGATCTTCAACCGCAGTCACTACGAAGACCTGCTCGTGCCGACCGTGCTGGGCGAGCTCGACGCCGCCGCGTTCCAGCAGCGGTGCTGCCACATCCGTCAATTCGAGGAGATGCTGGCCGACAGCGGTACGACGATTCTCAAGTGCATGCTGCACATTTCGAAGGACGAGCAGCGTGTGCGTTTGCAGGAGCGCATCGACGATCCGCTGAAGCACTGGAAATTCGACGTGTCCGATCTCGAAGCGCGCAAGCAGTGGGACGCGTATCAGTCCGCGTATCGCGACGCGCTGGCCGCGACGTCGACCGAATACGCGCCGTGGTACGTGATTCCTGCCGACTCGAAGACGCATCGCAACGTGATGGTCGCCGAACTGCTGCTGCGCACGCTCGGCGCGCTGAAGCTCGAATATCCGCCGGCCAAGGAATCGCTGAAGGGCATCAAGGTCGAGTGAGCGCGGCCTCGCCCCCTGATTTCACAAACGAATCGAACAAAAGAGGAACGACATGTTGCGTGTAATTACCGCCAACCTCAACGGCATCCGCTCGGCGGCGAAGAAGGGCTTTTTCGACTGGTTCGGCGAACAAGGCGCCGACGTGCTGTGCGTGCAGGAAATCAAATGCTCGCAGGACGACATGACGCCGGAGTTCATGGCGCCGCACGATTTCACCGGCTATTTCCAGCATGCGGTGAAAAAGGGTTATAGCGGCGCGGGCGTCTATACGCGTCATGAACCGGACGAAGTGGTAATCGGCTTCGGCAGCGAGGAGTTCGATCCGGAAGGGCGCTATGTCGAGCTTCGTTTCGGCAAGCTGTCGGTGGTCTCGGTGTACGTGCCGTCGGGCTCGAGCGGTGACGAACGGCAGCAGGCCAAGTTCCGTTTCATGGACGAGTTCATGCCGCATCTCGCCGAACTGGCGAAGGAGCGCGAGGTGATCGTGTGCGGCGACGTGAACATCGTGCACAAGGAAATCGACATCAAGAACTGGAAGAGCAACCAGAAGAATTCGGGCTGCCTGCCCGAAGAGCGCGCATGGCTCGACAAACTGTTCGACGAAGTCGGCTACGTGGACGTGTTCCGCACGCTCGACCAGCGGCCCGAGCAGTACACGTGGTGGAGCAATCGCGGTCAGGCGTATGCGAAGAACGTCGGGTGGCGGATCGATTACCAGATCGCGACGCCGGGAATCGCCAGCAAGGCGAAGCGCACCGACGTGTTCCGCGACATCAAGTTCAGCGACCATGCGCCGCTGACCGTCGACTACGAACACAAGGTCAAGAAGTAAGTCTGCCGAGCGCGGCGCGTGCGGCGCCGCGGCCCGCTAGCAGTCGGTAGAAACCTGGTATCAGTCGCGCACTGGCTTGCGGGTCGGCCGGCCGATGCCCGCGTAATCGGGCAACTCGTCGACGCTCTTGCCGATTGCCTTCGCGTAGAGCGGCAGCATGTCCGGCAGCCGCTTGATGATGTCGTCGCGGCGCGCCGGCGTGTATGGGTGCACGTAGATGAAACCCTGCTCGCGATTGCCGCGCGTCGCCTGGGCGAGCTTGTCCCACAGCGTGACCGCCGCGCGCGGATCGAAGCCGGCACGCGACGCGATATCGCTGCCGATCACGTCGGCTTCGGTTTCGTCGGTGCTCTCGTACTTCATTTCCAGCAGACGCGAACCGATGCCGAGCGGCGCCATGCCCAGATCGGCGAGGCCGAACAGTTGCGGGATCGTGCCGGACGAATCGAGCTGGCTCGCCTGCAACTGACCGAGCCGCACACGCGCGTGCTCGCGCAACGCGTGCGCGATCTCGTGGCCGATCAGCATGCCGACCTCGTTGTCGTTCAGGCGCACGCGATCGAGTATCCCGCTATAGACGACGATCTTGCCGCCCGGCAGGCAGTACATGCGAATGTCGTTCGAGCGCACCACCGCGACTTCCCACTTCCAGCCCTTGGCTCGCTCGTTCCATTTCAGCGAGTACGGAATCATCCGGTCGATGATCGAGCGCACGCGCGTCACGCGCGCGTCCGTGTCGCCGTACAGGCGGTTCGCGTGGCTGGCGCCGTAGACGATCTGGCTGAATTCCTCGGCGGCCTGCGCTTCGAGCATCGACGATGGGATCAGGTTGCGGAACACCATGTAGCCGCCATAGCGCAGTTGCGGGCTCACGTAGTAGGGCGGCGGGACCGCCGCGGGGGCCGATGCGGCGGCGCCCGATGTCGGGGCGGCCGGTGCCGCGGCGGGCGCTTTCGCGGTGGCGGGCGGTTGTGCGGACTGCGGCGCCGATTGCGGCACGGGGCCGGAAGTGGCGCCGCTCGGTGCGCTGCCGCTAGCGCCGGGCGAACTCGGGGCACCGGCGTTGGCGCCGGTGGCGGTGCTGTTATTCGCGCCGGAATTGGCACCGGCGGCGCTATTGCCGCTGTTTCCGGCTGCCGCCGAGGTCGCGCTTTCCGCGCTGGCGCCGCTTGTCGCGGATTTGGCCGCGGGCGTTGGCACCGGGTTGGGCATCGTAGCGCTCGTGGCCGCGGCGGCGGCAGCCGACGCGGGAGCTTGCGCGCCGCTCACCGGGCTGGCGCCGGTCGCTGCCGCGCCGGCCGCATAGGCGCCCGCCGGTACCGCCAGCGCGACGCTCGCGCAGCCGAGCACCCAGACGGCGCTGAGTCCGAGGCCGCGCGGGCGAGTCGCAAACGGCACCTTCACGACTGCTCCCTCCACGGCGCGATACGCAACAGCAGCAGCATGCCTGGCACCGCGAGCGCGGTACAGAGGACGAAGTAGTCGAACCAGCCGATGCGCGCGACCACATAGCCGCTCGCCGCCGACGCGAGCGTGCGTGGCACCGACGCGAGGCTCGTGAACAGCGCGAACTGCGTCGCGGTGTAGCGCGGATCGGTGGTGCTCGCGATATACGCGGTGAACGCGGCCATCGTGAGGCCGGTGGCAAAGGTCTCGAAGCCGTAAACGAGCGCGAGCGCGACCGAGCGCGGATCGAGCTGCACGCTCCAGTCGATGCCGACGAACGACAGCAGCTTCGTTGTCCCCTGGCTCAGTGCGACGGCGATGTCGTAAATCGCGGCGAGCCCGGGCGAATCCGGACCGAGATGCGCGAGCCACGCGAAGCCGAGCGTCGACACCATCTGCAGCAAACCGAAAATCCACAAGCCTCGGCCGATGCCGATCTTCATCAGCCAGATCCCGCCAATGATTCCGCCCGCGAGACTCGCGCCGAACGCGGTTGTCTTCGCGATCACGCCGATCTGCGTGCGCGAAAAGCCGATGTCGAGGAAGAACGATGTGGACAGCGTGGTCGCCATCGTATCGCCGAGCTTGTATAGAAAGATGAAGCCGAGCACGAACAGGGCGCCGCGCCAGCCGTCGCGCTGAATGAATTCCCTGAACGGTTCGACGATCGCCTCGCGCAGATTCTTCGGCGGCTTGCCGTGGACCTCGGGCTCGCGCACTACCAGTGTCATCAGAACGCCCGGCAGCATGAACGCGGCAGTTACGATGAACACGGTGCTCCACGGCAGATGATCGGACAGGATCAGCGCGAGTGAACCGGGTACGAGCGCCGCGATCTTGTACGCGTTCACGTGCACCGCGTTGCCGAGGCCCTGCTGCGTGTCGCTGAGCAATTCACGCCGGTAAGCGTCGATCACGATGTCGGAGCTCGCGCCGAAAAACGCGACCAGAGCGGTCAGCGCGGCGACGGTCCAGATCGATTCGCGCGGCGACACGAAGCCGAGCGTCGCCATCGCGCCGGCCACGAGCAATTGCGTGACCAGCATCCAGCCGCGCCGTCGGCCGGGCCGCCAGCCCGGCACGCGGGGCACGTAGCGGTCCATCAGCGGTGCCCAGACGAATTTCCAGGTGTACGGAAACTGGATCAGCGCAAAGAGGCCGATTTCCTTCAGATTCACGCCTTCCGAGCGCAGCCACGCCTGCACGAGGTAGACGAGCGTAAATAGCGGCAATCCCGACGTGAAGCCGAGAAAAACGCAAATCAGCATGCGCGTATTCAAAAACGCGCGCCAGCCGGGATGTTCTTCGTGAGCGGTAAGTGCGGGCGCCTCGTGCGGCGGGTTTGACATGTGGATAAGTGGCGTTAGCTTTTCTTGACGCGATAGACCGCAAGACTACCACGCCAGTTCACGCCCCAACGCACCACCTGTCCGTCGTGCAGCACGACGCGATCGAGAATCTCGATGCCGACTTCGGGCGCGAGCGCTTCGAAGTCCTTGATCGTCAGCACGCGCACATTCGGCGTGTTGTGCCATTGATAAGGCAGCGACTTCGACACCGGCATGCGTCCCTGCAGCACCGACAGCCGATGCGCCCAGTAGCCGAAATTCGGAAACGACACGATGCATTGCTTGCCGACGCGCACCGTCTCGCGCAGGATCGCCGCGGTCTGATGAATGGTCTGCAGCGTCTGCGACAGCACCGCGAAATCGAAGCTGCCGTCTTCGAACAGGCGCAGGCCGTCTTCGAGATTCTGCTGGATCACGTTGACGCCGTTCTGCGTCGAGGCGAGCACGCCGGCGTCGTTGATTTCGATGCCGTAGCCCTGTACCTCCAGTTCCTCGCTCAGCAGCGACAGCAGCGAGCCGTCGCCGCAGCCGAGATCGAGCACGGTCGCGCGCGGCTCGACCCAGCGGGCGATCGCGCGGAAGTCCGGGCGCGATGCCAGGTAATCAAGTGCTCGCTGGTTCATGCGTTGACCTCGTTTGCAATGCGTTCGTAGTAGGCGCGCAGCAGGTTGTGATAGCGCGCGTCGTCGAGCAGGAAGGCGTCGTGGCCGTGCGGCGCGTCGATTTCGGCGTAGGTGACCGTGCGCTTGTGATCGAGCAGCGCCTTTACCAGTTCGCGCGAGCGCGCCGGCGCGAAACGCCAGTCGGTCGAGAAGCTCGCGATCAGGTACTTCGCGGTGGTGTGCGCGAGCGCGGCGGTCAGATCGCCGTCGAAGGCCTTGGCCGGATCGAAGTAGTCGAGCGCGCGCGTGATCAGCAGGTAGGTATTCGCGTCGAAGTAGTCGGCGAACTTGTCGCCCTGATAGCGCAGATACGATTCCACTTCGAACTCGACGTCGAAGCTGAAGTTGTAGTCACCCGGCGCACCTTCCGCGCGACGCAGCGAGCGGCCGAATTTCTCGGCCATGTCGTCGTCCGACAGATACGTGATGTGGCCGATCATCCGCGCGACGCGCAGGCCGCGCTTCGGCTTCACTCCGTGCGCGTAGTAGTTGCCGCCGTGGAAGTCGGGGTCCGACAGGATCGCCGAGCGCGCGACCTCGTTGAACGCGATGTTCTGCGCGGACAGCTTCGGCGTCGACGCGACCACGATGCAATGCGCGACCCGCTCCGGGTACATCATGCTCCACGCGAGCGCCTGCATGCCGCCGAGACTGCCGCCCATCACGGCGGCGAAGCGCGTGATGCCGAACGCGTCGGCGACGCGCGCCTGTGCGTTGACCCAGTCTTCGACGGTGACGACCGGAAACGTCGCGCCATACGGCTTACCGGTGGCGGGATCGAGGCTCATCGGGCCGGTCGAGCCGAAGCACGAGCCGAGGTTGTTCACGCCGATCACGAAAAACCTGTCGGTATCGAGCGGCTTGCCCGGGCCGACCATGTTGTCCCACCAGCCGATGTCCTTCGGATTGTCGGCGTACACGCCCGCCACGTGATGCGATGCGTTCAGCGCGTGGCACACGAGCACCGCGTTGCTGCGCGCGGCATTGAGCGTGCCGTAGGTTTCGACCATCAGGTCGTAGCCTGCGAGCGTGCTGCCGTTGCGCAATGGCAGCGGCTCGGTGAAATGCATTTTTTGGGGAGCGACGATGCCGATGGAGTCCATTCATTCCGCCATTGAGTCAACAGGGCGGCTAAACGGCGTCGGCGAAGCACGGGGAGAAGGGCGGTGTGCGCAGCTGACGACCTCTTTAGCCGCATTTATAGTGAACCGCGGGCCTTGGGCCTTGGGTTCGCGCGCCCGCAATCGAGTCAGCAAATCGGCGCGTTAAAGGGTGTGAAACGGGTGCAACGTGTTCGGGATGCCTTTGGCGCGCTCCGTTATGCATCGTCGGAGCGCGGCGGCGTCAGTCGCAAAAGTATAGCGGAAAATTTCGCGCGGCAACGGCGCGACGGGTGCGCGTGCTCGCGGACTACTGGAGGATCAACAGCAGTTGCTCGTCCGCGTGTTCGGCGGGCGGCCGCGCGAAGCCGCTGCGCACATAGCGATGCCAGCGGCCGATCACGTAGCTCACCAGCAGGCTCGCGCGAATCGCGGGATCGTAGCCGGCAGGCAGCGCAGTGGACTGCTGCGCGGTCTGCCGGTCGGCGTTGTCCGCGTCATCGGTATCCGCGCGGGCAAGCGCTTCGCTCTGCGCGAGCCGCAAGCACTGCTTCAGCGATGCCTCGACCCGTTCGAGCATCTGGTTCACGCGCTCGGTCAGCCGCTCATGCTCGCCGACCAGCGCCTCGCAGGTCAGCACGCGTGTCATGCCGGGATTTTTCGCGGGAAAGTTGAGCAGCATCAGCGTGATCGCGCGCGCCTGCAGCACGCCATTGCTTTCGCGACCGGTGATCTGGTTGATGAGACCGAACAGCGTCTGCTCGATGAACTCGATCAGGCCTTCGAACATCTGCGCCTTGCTGGCGAAATGGCGGTACAGCGCAGCTTCCGACACACCGAGCCTGGCGGCGAGCGCGGCCGTGGTGACCTTTTCGCTCTTCGGAGCCTCGAGCATGCTGGCGAGCGTCTGCAGGATGTGCACGCGGCGCTCGCCGGGCTTCGGACGCTGCGAGCGTGTCGCAGCGGGTGCCGCGGGGGAGGCTGCGGCTAAGGCTTCGTCAGGCTTGTCGGTCGGCTGCATGGCTGTCGTCCCCCGGCTGATGTGTTGGCGGCTTTTGTCCCTACGGTCCCGGCTTGCGTCCCTTCCATCGAACCGAGCGCGTGCCCAGTCGTAGCGATTTTAGCGAACGAATGCTGCGGTCGACATAATGCGGCCGGCCGGTGCCCGGCAGGCGTGTTGGTACGCCGTCGGCGTGCGGCTTGCGCGGCAGGTGCCCGGTGATCCACACGGTGCGGATGCCGAGCCGCCGATAGTTCTTCAGATGCGAACGCGTGTCCTCGACGAGGATCGCGTCTTTCAGCGACACGTGCGCGTCGCGCATCGCGCGGCGCAGCATCGCGTGATCGGGCTTCGCGCGCCACTGACGGCGATCACGCATGTGCTCGATCGCGATCACGCGCTCGAAGAGGCGCTCGATGCGCAACTCGGCGAGCACCGCGCGTGCGTAAGTCTCGGGCGCGTTGGTCAGCACGATCTTGCGGCCCGGCAGCGCCGCGACCAGGCGCGCGACGCCGCGCTCGTGACGGATCATCGAGCCGAGGTCGGGGAACGTATGCACGAACTTCAGGAAGTCGTGCGCGTCGAGCGGATGGTGGCGCGTGAGACCGAGCAGTGCTGCGCCGTAGCGCAGCGTGTAGCCGGTGCGCAGACGGTTGGCTTCGTCGATGTCGACGTGCAGCGCGTCGATGATGTACTCGGTCATACCGCGATTGATCGCGGGGAAAATGGCATGCGACGCGTGGTGCAGCGTGTTGTCGAGATCGAACAACCAGACTGGCTTGCCGCCCGCGATGTCAGGACGGCGGCGCCGGGTAGTGGGGGTGCGCATGGTGGAGGTCTTCAGCCGCTGACGGGGGGCGTTTCACGCTGCAGATGCGGAAAGCTTGCCGCCTCAGCGCTCGGGGGCGCGCATAGACTGCCGGCCGCGAGGTGGGGCACAGGCGCCGCGCCGCAGGGGCGCAATACCTGTGCCGGGGATGCCGCAACGCTCAATGCGAGCGGATCATCGTGCCGAACGGCTGTTCGGTCAGGATTTCGAGCAGCACCGAGTGCTCGATGCGGCCGTCGATGATGTGCACCGAGCGCACGCCGCTCTTTGCCGCATCGAGCGCGGACGAGATTTTCGGCAGCATGCCGCCGGAGATCGTGCCGTCTTCGAACAAACCGTCGATTTCGCGCGCCGACAGATCGGTCAGCAGGTTGCCTTCCTTGTCCATCACGCCGGGGATGTTGGTCATCATCACGAGCTTTTCGGCGTTCAGCACGACTGCCAGCTTGCCCGCGACGAGATCCGCGTTGATGTTGTACGACAGGCCGTCTTCGCCGGTACCGATCGGCGATATCACCGGAATGAACGCGTCGTCCTGCAACGCCTTCACGACCGCCGGGTTGATCGACTCGACTTCGCCTACCTGGCCGATGTCGACGTACTGGCCCGGATTGTCGCGATCCGGCATCAGCATCTTGCGCGCATGGATCAGGCCGCCGTCCTTGCCGGTCAGGCCGACCGCGTGGCCGCCGAAGTGGTTGATCAGCATCACGATGTCCTGCTGCACCTCGCCGCCGAGCACCCATTCGACGACTTCCATCGTCTCTTCGTCGGTGACGCGCATGCCCTGGATGAACGTGCCCTGTTTACCGATTTTCTTAAGCGCCTGGTCGATTTGCGGACCGCCGCCGTGCACGATGACCGGGTTGATGCCGACCAGCTTCAGCAAAATCACGTCGCGCGCGAAACCCTGCTTCAGACGCTCTTCGGTCATGGCGTTGCCGCCGTATTTGATGACCACGGTCTTGCCGTGATACTGGCGGATGTAAGGCAGCGCCTCGGCCAGAATTTCGGCTTTCAGGGTAGGCGCAATCTGCGAGAGATCGGGAAGCTCGGACATGGCGGCAGGCTCGGGCACGGAACAGTTAAAACAGCGCGAATTGTACAGGACTGGCGCGCTGCAACAGGGTTTTCGGCAGCGGCGCGAGCGACGGGCGGTGCAGGCATTGCGTACCGCACCATGAGGGGCCACGGGGGCGCGGCGAACAGCCAAGCGTAACGCACTTGCGTGACGGCTGTGCATTGGCCGAACGGCCGACTGCACCTAAGCGTATCAGTCATGGCATCATGATCTGACCGATGTCCCCGGCGCTTGTGCGCCCATCAGCAATGAAATCGTCTTCTGCCCGCTCCGAGCGCAGCGCGCGCTGTCCGCGCTGCGGCAATGCCTTCGATTGCGGCATGCGGGGCGAGACGTCGTCCCCGTGCTGGTGCCGCGCTCTGCCGCCGCTGCCGGCCGAGCGGCTGAAGCGGGGTAGCGGGTGCCTGTGCCCGCAATGTCTCGCCGCGGAGATCGCACAGGCGACCCGCGAGGCGAGTGGGGATGAGCGGCCGTGATCGCCGCGTTTGCCCGCGGCTGATCGGAAACCCGACTACGCGCCGCGATGTTGCGCCGCCAGAGTGCGCAGATCGCGCGCAACCGCTTCCAGCGCCGGCTCCCATTCGCCGAACCGCGGCTGCCGATACAAGGTGGCGCTCGGATACCACGGGCTGTCGCCGCGCTCCACAACCACACCCAATGCGGATTGACGTCGAGCAGCACCCACGTGCGCTGACCGAGCGCGCCGCTCAGATGCGAGACGGATGTGCACACGGTGATCACGAGGTCGAGCGCGCTGACGAATGCGGCGGTGTCATCGAAGCTCGCGAGGCTCGCGAGGCTCGCGGTGTGATCGATGATGTGCAGGCCTGCTGCACGGGCGGCGTCGACCTCGGCGGCCGCACCCGGCTGCAGCGAGTAGAACGTGACGTCGCTGACACCTGCGAAATGCGCCGCATAGCGCTGCCAGCCGACGCTACGAAACGGGTTGCGCTGATGCCCGCGGCTGCCGGTCCAGGCGAGCCCGACCTTCAGGCCGCGTTTGCCGGCAAGGCGCTGGCGCCACGCCTCGCGCGCTGCCACATCGGCGAACAGATAGGGCGAGGCGGGAATGGTCTCTTCGCGGGTGTCGAAGATCAGCGGCAGGCTCAGCAGCGGGATTTCATAGTCCATCGGCGGCAGCGATTCGACGCCGCCGCCGGACGAGAAACCGTCGACATGAGCGCCGATACTTCGCGCGAGCAGTGCGCCCATCTGCGGAAACGAATTCCACACGACGCGGCCGCCCTCGCGGTGCACACGCTCGGCCAGCATCGGGATATAGCGGCTGAACTGCAGCACGTCGCCCATCCCCTGTTCGCCCCAAACGAGCAGCGTCTTGCCGGCAAGCGGCTCGCCGCGCCACAGCGTGGCGGGCATCACGGGACGGTTGCCGCCGAGCTCCTTCGAACCGTCCCAGCGTGCCTCGTGCGACGGCCACCCCTCGGCGTATCGACCACGCAAAAGTTGCAGCATGCCGAGGTTCGAGCGCATCGCCGGATCCTGCGGAGCGAGTTCGCAGGCCGTCGTGGCGGCCTGTTCGGCGTCGTCCCAGCGTTGCGCTTCACGTAACGTCAGCGCATAGTTGTTGTGGGCCAGCGGACTGGCGGGCGCGCACCGCACGGCCTGCGCGCCGGCTTCGAGCGCGTGCCGCAGGTCAAGATTCTGGCGATACGCGTTGGCGAGATTGATCCATGCGTTGCCATCGTCGGGGGTATCGCGAGTCGCAGCTTCGAGCAGTGCGAGCTGTTCGTTCAGGTCGCCGCCGGTGAGCGACAGCGCGCTCGCGAGATTGTTGCGTAGCTGCGCCAGCGCGGGATCGAGCGTCAGAGCGCGACGATACGGGACGATCGCGTCGGCGTGTCGGCCGCCCATCTGCAGCGTGTAGCCGGCGCGGAACTGCGCGACGGCGCTCCCCGCATCGAGTTGGGCAATAATGGCGGCGAGTTCGATCGCCTGTGCATGGCGCTGCTGCGCGAGCCATGCGGTGATCAGCGCGTTGAGCGATCCGCCGTCGAGCGGAAACAGTTTGGCCGCGGCGTCGATGCAACGGGCTTCGTCTGCCTTGGCACCGCTGGCGCGGGCCTTGGCGGCATCGCGCAGAAAAGTCAGGAATGCGGACGAAGCGTCGGCTTCGCAAATGACGGTGGGCAGCATGAAGGGATCGCGCGGCAGAGTCGTCGATGCAGCCTGGCGGCGCGCAATGCTATTTCGAAGACAGTCATGTTACCGGCACCCGGCCGCGGTCAGCCAGACGTTCCCGAACGGGTAGACTAGGGTCATGCACCGTATAACCAACACCGGCCGCGTCAATCTCGGTCATCTGTTCTGGCTGCGCAGCCTCGCGATCATCGGTCAGCTGCTGACGATCGCGTTCGTGCAGATCTTCATCGGCGCCAATCTGCCGTTGCCCGCGATGCTGCTCGTGATCGGGCTCGAAGTGCTGTTCAACGCGCTCACGTGGTGGCGCGTGTCGCAGCAGCGTCCCGAGTCCAACATGGAGCTGTTCGGGCAAATCTGGGTCGATCTCGGGGCGTTGTCGGCGCTGCTGTTCCTGTCCGGCGGCACCACCAATCCGTTCGTGTCGCTATACCTGCCATCGCTCGCGATCGCGGCGGCCGTGCTGCCCTGGTATCTGATGGCCTGGCTCGCGGCGTTCGCAGTCGCCTGCTACGCCGTGCTCAGTTTCGCTTCCGTTCCGCTCAATCTCGAGAATCCGGCCAACCTGTTCGACTACTACCGCTCGGGCCTGTGGGTCAACTTCATGGTCAGCGTGGGGCTGATCGCGTGGTTCGTCGCGCGCATGTCGCGGGCCCTGCGGCTACGTGACGCAGCGCTTGGAGAAGCGCAGCAGCGCTTGCTCCAGGACGAACGGGCAGTCGCGCTCGGCGTGCAGGCGGCCACCGTGGCTCACGAAATCGGCACCCCTCTGTCTACAATCGCGATGTTGTCCGAAGAGTTGCGCGACGCGGCGCGCACCGACGCGGGACTCGCGCCCTACCGCGCCGATCTCGAACTGCTCGAGCAGCAGATGACGCTGTGCACGTCGGCGCTCGCGCGCTTGCGCAGCCGAGCGACGACCACGACGAACCGCCAGCCGGTCGGCGAATGGCTCGATTCGTTCGCCGAGCAATGGCGCCTTCGCCATCCGCACGTGACGTTCGAGCGGATCGGCACGCCGCCCGCCGATGTCAGTCTCAACGACACGGTGGCCGTCGGCCAGATACTCACGATCCTGCTCGACAACGCCGCGCGCGCGAGCCGCGATCACGTGACGCTGTCCTGCACGCTCGCGCCACGCGGTGATCAGATCGTGTTCGAAGTGTGTGACCACGGTCCGGGCATTCCGGTCGCGCTACGCGGCTCGCTCGGCTCGATGCCGGTGAACAGCACGCAGGGCGGCCACGGCGTCGGCCTGTATCTGGCGTTTTCGGCGGCGGCGCGTCTGAAGGGATCGATCGAGCTGACCGACGCCAACGGCGGGCGGCCGCTCGGCACGCGCGCGGTGCTGCGGCTGCCGCACGCTGCGCGCAAGATTTCCGGAGCGAGCCCACAAGGCGCCGCGCCATCCAACACGGAGAAACAGGCATGAGCGAAAAGAATTTTCTGGTGATCGACGACGACGAAGTGTTCTCCGGCATCCTCGCGCGCGGTTTGACGCGGCGCGGCTACACGGTGAGCGAAGCGCACAACGCGGATGAGGCGATCCGGCTCGCGAATCAGCAGAAGTTCAGCGAGATCACCGTGGACCTGCATCTGGGCAACGACTCCGGTCTTACGCTCGTGGCGCCGTTACGCGATCTGCAGCCCGATGCGCGCATGCTCGTGCTGACCGGCTACGCGAGCATCGCCACCGCGGTGCAGGCGGTCAAGGACGGCGCCGACAACTATCTCGCGAAGCCCGCCAACGTCGAAACGATCCTGTCGGCGCTGCAAAGCGAGGCGAGCGCGTTGCAGGCCGAGGAGGCGATCGAGCATCCGCAGCCGCTGTCGGTGGCACGGCTCGAATGGGAACATATCCAGCGTGTGCTCGCCGAACACAACGGCAATATCTCCGCGACCGCGCGCGCGTTGAACATGCATCGGCGCACGTTGCAGCGCAAGCTGGCGAAGCGGCCGGTGAAGCAGTAGGCCGCGATCGTCCAGCGCGGCGTTGGCTGTTCGAGGCAACGCTGCCGCGGGTTGGGCTGCACAAAACAAAACGGGCTGCCTATGAGAAGGCAGCCCGTTTTTCATGCATCAGCGCTTCGCGCTGTCACCGCACCTATCACAGCACGTAGCGCGACAGATCCTCGTCTTGCGCGACTTCGTTCAATGCGCGATCCACATACGCCGCGTCGATCTGCACTGCACGGCCCGAATGATTACCGGCCGAGAACGACACTTCCTCGAGCAGCTTTTCGATGACCGTATAAAGACGCCGCGCGCCGATGTTCTCGGTCTTCTCGTTGACCGAGTACGCGATTTCGGCAAGACGGCGGATGCCGTCGTCGGCGAATTCGAGGTGCACGTCTTCGGTCGCGAGCAGGGCCTGGTATTGCTTGACGAGGCTCGCATCGGTCGACACGAGGATCGATTCGAAGTCCTTGACCGACAGCGAGTCGAGTTCGACGCGAATCGGGAAGCGCCCTTGCAGCTCCGGAATCAGATCGCTCGGCTTCGCGAGATGAAACGCGCCGCTCGCGATGAACAGGATGTGATCGGTCTTCACCATGCCGTACTTGGTGTTGATCGTCGTACCTTCGACGAGCGGCAGCAGGTCGCGCTGCACACCCTGACGGGAGACTTCGCCGCCGCCCGCTTCGTTGCGCGACGCGATCTTGTCGATTTCGTCGAGAAACACGATGCCGTTCTGCTCGACGTTCTGCACCGCCTTGGCCTTCACCTCTTCGTCGTTCAGCATCTTGCCGGCTTCTTCGTCGGTGAGCACCTTCAGCGCTTCCTTGACCTTCATCTTGCGACGCGTCTTCTTGCCGCCGCCGATGTTGGCGAACATCGAGCGGATCTGCTCGGTCATGTCTTCCATGCCCGGCGGCCCCATGATGTCCATGCCGACCTGCGGCTGCTCGACGTCGAGCTCGATTTCCTTGTCGTCGAGCTGGCCTTCGCGCAGGCGCTTGCGGAACGTCTGACGCGTCGTGCTGCCTTCGTCGGCAGTGTCGGTCGAGCTCGAGCTCGAACCGAAGCCGACCGGTCGTGCGGTAGGCAGCAGGATGTCGAGGATGCGGTCTTCGGCCAGATCGCCGGCTTTGGTCCGCACTTTGCGCATTTCGGTTTCGCGGGTCTGCTTGACCGAGATCTCGATCAGGTCGCGCACGATGCTGTCGACGTCGCGGCCCACGTAGCCGACTTCGGTGAACTTGGTCGCTTCGATCTTGATGAACGGCGCGTCCGCGAGCTTCGCGAGACGCCGCGCGATTTCGGTTTTGCCGACGCCGGTCGGTCCGATCATCAGAATGTTCTTCGGCGTGATTTCCTGGCGCAGCGGATCGTCGACCTGCTGACGGCGCCAGCGGTTGCGCAGCGCGACGGCCACGGCTTTCTTCGCGCGGCCTTGGCCGATGATGTGTTTGTCGAGTTCGGAGACGATCTCGGCGGGGGTCATGGTGCTCATCGATGGGTCCTTACTCGATCGTCTCAATGACGCGGTTATGGTTCGTGTAGATGCACATGTCGCCGGCGATTTCCAGCGACTTCTCCACGATCTCGCGCGGCGAAAGCTCGGTGTTGTCGGCCAGCGCTTTCGCGGCCGCCTGCGCGTACGCACCGCCCGAGCCGATCGCGCAGATGCCCCCTTCGGGATCGAGCACGTCGCCATTGCCGGTGATGACGAGCGTGGTGGTCGCGTCCGCGGTGATCAGCATGGCTTCGAGACGACGCAGCATGCGGTCGGTACGCCAGTCTTTCGCGAGCTCCACGGCCGCGCGCGTCAGATTGCCCTGATGTTTTTCCAGCTTTGCCTCGAAGCGGTCGAGCAGCGAGAAGGCATCCGCCGTGCCGCCGGCGAAGCCGACCAGCACCTTGCCGTTGTAGATGCGCCGGACCTTCTTCGCGCCGCCTTTCATGACGATGTTGCCGAGCGTCACCTGACCGTCGCCGCCGAGCGCGACCTTGTCACCGCGTCGCACGGAGACGATCGTCGTGCCGTGAAATTGCTCCATATGCGTTCCTCTTTGCAAAACGGGTAGGACGCGGCAGCGCTGCGCGCTACCGCATGAATCCAGTCAGCGGACGGCGCGCCGGCCGGCGCGCTCGTGAGCGCATGTCCGATCTATTTTAGGGCGCGCGCGGTCATATCAAGATCCGCCGGAAGGCATAGGACGAAAAACTGAAAATTCGCTCAGGGAGCCTGAGAAAAGAGGCGGAAAGGGGCGGTGGGACGGGGGGACGACGGAGCTTGCGCGGACGTCGCGCAAAAAGAAAAGGCGCACGGTTCACCGTGCGCCTCTCGACGAAGCAGCGTTTTGGCGGGCGCCAGGCCGAAGCCCGCGCCGCAGCTAATCAGTCGCCGAACAGCTTCTGGCGCAGTTCGCGGCGCTCCTGGGCTTCGAGCGACAGCGTGGCCGTGGGCCGCGCGAGCAGACGCGGAATGCCGATCGGCTCGCCGGTTTCTTCGCACCAGCCGTAGTCGCCCGCCTCGATTCGCGCGATCGATTGCTGCACCTTCTTCAGCAGCTTGCGCTCGCGGTCGCGCGTGCGCAGTTCGAGCGCATGCTCTTCCTCGATCGTCGCGCGATCGGCCGGGTCCGGCACGATGACCGTTTCGCGCAGATTCTCGGTCGTCTGGCCGGCATTGCGGAGAATGTCCGCCTGCAACTGTTCGAGCCTGTTCTTGAAGAAGGCGAGCTGATCCTCATTCATGTAATCCTTGTCGCTCATCTTCAGGATTTCGGCTTCGGTCAAGAGTCGTTTCGTCGTCATCTGGCTTACTTCTTCAATGTGAGGCAAAACTCATAGTGCCCGCACTTTCGTATTGCCCGCAAACGCGTCGCGCGGACGCGCAGCGCAGGGTGGCCACGAACGTTGGACTGTCGTGACGCCGAAGCGTCTGGCGCCCACACACCGGGCGTTGCTAGCTACGCCGCTGCGGGGCCGAACTCCTCTGGAAACCGATTCACACATGCTCCTGAGGCATCGCTCGCCGACAAGCGCATGCCCTTTCAGGCCTTGCCCGCCGGCGTTTTCGGCGTGTCTCCGGACAAGATTTTCCGGCGCCGTTTCAGGCCCGTCGCGGGATACGCGCGACCGGGCAATTCGTTGTCATTCTCCAGTGGGCACGTATTGTAACTGAATCGCAATCCGGCACTGCAACTGCTGAAAATCTGCCCGCGGCGCCGCGATATCCCGAAAATATAACGCGCACAAAGCCAAAAAGCGATGGTCGTGCACGCTTTAATACAGCAGGGTTTTCACGCGTTTTTCATATGGGGCGCTTTCGAACGGTCTCGGCGCCGCAAAGTCGCAGTTTCAGCAGAGGATTTCCGCCCGCGCAGTCGGCGACGGACGTCCCGGCGCAATATAAGTAGCACGACGCATGCCGCGCTGCGCGCGGCATGCCGTGGGCTTTCTCCGGGGCTTGCCAGGGAGACGGCGCTTGCGCCCGCTCAGGCGAGGCAGGCGTCGAGACCGTCGGTGATCAGGTCGCGCGGCAGTTCGATGCCGATGAATACCATCTTGTTGGTCTTCTTCTCGGCCGGTTGCCATTTCGCGGCGAGGTCGCTGCCCATCATTTGATGCACACCCTGGAACACGACCTTGCGATCGACGCCCTTCATGTACAGCACACCCTTGTAGCGCAGCAGGTGCTCGCCATAGATCTGCAGGATGCCGCCGAGGAAGTCTTCGAGCTTGTTCGCATCGAACGGACGATCGCTGCGGTACACGAACGACTTGATCTTGTCGTCGTGATGCGCATGGTGATGATGGCCATGATCGTGGCCTTCGTGATCGCACTGGCCATGGTCGTGATCGCAGTTGGCGTGATCGTGGTCATGGTCGCCGTGAGTGTGGCCGTGCTCGTCGTGCGCATGCGCGTGGCTGTGCGCGTGTTCGTCTTCGGCCAGGAAGTCCGGATCGATTTCGAGCTTCGAGTTCAGGTTGAAGCCGCGCAGATCGAAAATTTCCTTGATGTCCGCCTCGCCGAAATTGACGACCTTGATCGCCGCCTTCGGGTTCATGTGCAGCAGACGGTGGCGCAGATCGTCCACGTGCCGCTCGTCGACGAGATCGGCCTTCGTGATGAACAGGCGGTCAGCGAAACCGACCTGGCGCTGCACCACTTCGTGCTCGTCGAGCTGATGGTTCGCGTGCTTCGCGTCGACCAGCGTGATGATCGCGTCGAGCAGGAATTCGCTGGCGATCTGGTCGTCCATGAAGAAGGTTTGCGCGACGGGGCCCGGATTCGCGAGGCCGGTGGTTTCGATCACGACGCGGTCGAAGTCCACTTCGCCCGCCTGCTTCTTCGCGGCCAGATCGTTGAGCACGCGCGACAGGTCGCCGCGAATCGTGCAGCAGATGCAACCGTTGCTCATCTGGATGATCTGCTCGGTCGTGTTCTGCACGAGGATCTCGTTGTCGATGTTCTCTTCGCCGAACTCGTTTTCGATGACGGCGATCTTCATGCCGTGCTTTTCGTTCAGGATGCGCTTGAGCAGGGTGGTTTTGCCGCTGCCGAGAAAGCCGGTCAGGATGGTGACTGGAATCATGTGGGTCGCCTGTAAGTCGTGAAACGGTGCGTGATCGAACGCTAGCGCAAGGCTAGCCAGATGCGTTAGGCCGGCCGCCGCAGCCCGATGGCGCGCGGCCCTGTCCAGCCGGTTATTGAAACATATTTGCCTGGCGGGCGCAGAGGCAGCCGCCTTGCGGCCGGTTCATGGCCGCCCGCGCGGAGGCTGGCCGCGGCTGCCCGCGGCACGCGCAATCGCCAGATAAATAAGGGCGATCAGGCGATTTGCAACAGCAGCCCCTTCAGATACTCGCCTTCGGGGAACGCCGTGAGCAGCGGATGATCGACGCCCGCGCCAAGGCGCTTCAGGATGCGTGCGTCGACGCGCGCGTCGGCGGCAGCGCCGGACACGATCTTCTGGAACAGCTCGAGATCGATCGCGCCCGAGCACGAGTAGGTGAACAGCAGTCCGCCCGGACGCAGCAGCTTCAGGCCCGTCAGATTGATGTCCTTGTACGCGCGCGATGCACGGTCCACATGCTCGCGCGATGGCGCGAACTTCGGCGGATCGAGCACGATCAGGTCGAAGCGCTCGCCTTCGTCGTAGAGACGCCGCATCGTCTTGAACGCATCCGCGTCGAGCCAGCTCGCGCGCCCGGCGTCGAAGCCGTTGGCCGCGACGTTCTGCTGCGCGAGCGCGAGCGCCTCACCCGACGAATCGACCGACACCACGCGCTTCGCGCCACCCTTGAGCGCCGCGAGCGAAAAGCCGCCGGTGTAGCAGAAGCAGTTCAGCACGTCGCGATCTTGTGCGAACTGCTGCACGAGCAGGCGGTTGTCGCGCTGGTCGACATAGAAGCCGGTCTTGTGGCCGTTGCGCACGTCGACGTGATAGCGCACGCCGTTTTCGCTTGCGATCAGCTTCTCCGACGGCGGCTCGCCCGCGAGCACACCGGTGATCTGCTCGAGCCCTTCCTTCTGACGGATCGACACGTCCGAGCGCTCGTAGACGTTCGGGCAGCCGGTCGCGCCGATCAGCGCCGCGACGATCGCGTCCTTCCACGCTTCGACGCCGGCCGCCATGAACTGGCAAACGATCTGGCTGCGCTGGCCCGCGTCCTCGGCGACGTAGTAGTCGACGATCAGGCCCGGCAGACCGTCCGCCTCGCCGAAGATCAGCCGCACGGCGCCGGTGTCGCGCACCATCGCCTGACGATGCGCGAACGCACGCTGCACGCGGCGCTTGAAGAACGCGTGATCGATCGGTTCGGCTTCGTCGAAGCTCCATACGCGCGCGCGGATCTGCGAGTGCGGGCTGTAGGCGGCGCGCGCGAGAAAGCGGCCATCATGCGCGCGCACCAGCACGGTCGCGCCGGGTGCGGGACGGCCGTCGACGTGCTCGATCGCATTGGCATAAACCCACGGATGGCGGCGCAGCAGCGATTTTTCTTTCGACGGTTTGAGCGTAACGGTATTCATCAGGTATCGATAAGGTGCGAGCGAAGGAGGCGCGTGGTGGCGCGCGGCGTCACTCGCGTGATCAGTTGCGTTTCTTGGCGCGAGGATGCGCGCTGTCGTAGACGTGGGCGAGGTGCTGGAAATCGAGGCCCGTATAAACCTGCGTCGCGGTGATGCTCGCGTGGCCGAGCAGCTCCTGCACCGCGCGTAGATCGCCGCTCGACTGCAGCACGTGCGTCGCGAACGAATGGCGCAGCACGTGCGGATGCACATTGGCAGGAATGCCGGCGGCGAGCGCCGCGCGCTTCACGCGTTCGCGCACGACGTTCGGCGAGAGCCGGTTGCCGCGCGCCGACAGGAAAAGCGGATGCGGATCGTGGCGGACCATCTGTTCGCGCACCGCGAGCCAGGCGTTCAGCGCCGCGACCGCCTGGCTGCCCACCGGCACGACGCGGCGCCGGTTGCCTTTGCCGAGCACTTCGACTTCGCCGGAATCGAGCTTCAGCCAGCCGGCCGAGCGATGGCCGTCGACGTCCGCGAAACGCACATCGAGGCCGACCAGTTCGGCGAGGCGCAGGCCCGACGAATAGAACAGCTCGAGCATCGCGTGATCGCGCAGCCCTTCGGGGGAGTCGGCGGGCGGGCTGTCCATCAGGCGCGCGGTGTCGTCGACGGAAAGCGCCTTGGGCAGCGTTTTTGCCTGCTTCGGCGCGCGCACCGCGGCGACCGGATTGGCCGGCAGCTCGACGTGGCCCGCCAGCCAGCGATAAAACGCGCGCCACGCCGACAGCCGATGGCCGATCGACCGCGCGGTGAGACCGCCCGCATGCGCACGCGCGACGGCGCCGCGGATGTCGACGGCGGTGAGGCTTTCGAGCGGTCGGCCTTTGGCGAGCTGCTTCAGCTCCGCGAGCTCGTGCGTGTAACCGCGCAGCGTATGTGCCGACAGCCGCCGCTCGTGCTCGAGATGCGACAGGTAGGTGGCGATCGGGTCGGCGGCGGTCACGGTGCGCGGTGACGTTGCGTGGCGCGGCTCAGCGCGGCAGCAGCCGGCTCAGCGCGGCGCTCGCGAGCGCGCCGATCTGCGTGAGGAAATCGGTGGCCATGCCTTCGTGGAAGCGTCGCGGGTCGGACGAGCCCATCACGAGCAGGCCGAACGTTGGCGCATCTTCGGCAGCTTCGGGGTCGCGCAGCGCGAGCAGGGAGATCGATTCGGTGGTCTGCACCGTGTCGCTCGACGCGACGCCGTGGTCGTCGGCCGTGCTCGTTGCCGGGTTGGACGCCCCGTTGGACACGCTCGCCGCTTGTGCGAGCCACTGCGCGGCCTCGAAGCCGGTGTTCGCGCCGCAGTAAGGCGTGCTGAGGCTGCCCGCGAAAATGCGCACTTCCTCGCTGACGTGGCGCGCGAAGTCGGCTTGCGCATACGGCTCGGCGACGTCCCACACGCGCAGCGCCGCTTGCGGCACGTCGAAGATGTCGCGCAGACCGCCGGCGATCGTGCGCGGCAGCGCGTACGGATCGCGCTCGGCCATCACGCGGATGGTCCAGCGATTGAATTTCGACGCGATGCTGTCGTTCTCGTGACCGTAGCGCAGCAGCTCGGCAAGACGCCGCTCGAGATGCTTGTTCTTGTCGCGCAGCATCTCCATCTGCCGTTCCTGCAGCGACACCGCGGCTTTGCCGTGCGGGTTCGCCAGCCGGATCGTCGCAAGCGTTTCCGCGTGTTCGACGAAGAATTCGGGATTGGCCAGCAGGTATTCGGAGACTTCGCGATCGTTCATGGTTTCGGCTGGAAGACTACGGGATGGCCGCCTCGCGGCGGCGCGTCGGTCAATGGGTTAGACGGAGGGCGTCACGGCGGCCGGGCTGGACGGATCGTGCTGCGACGAGTTCGGCGACGCGCTCGACGCCTCTTCGGCCAACTCGATCTCCCCTTCGAAGACGGTGGCCGCCGGGCCGGCCATCAGCAGCGGTGCGCCTTGTTGCGCGATGTCCCACGAGATGGTCAGATCGCCGCCATGCGTATGCACGAGCACCGGCGAATCCAGCAGCCCGCGCCGGATACCGGCCGCGACCGCCGCGCACGCGCCGGTGCCGCACGCAAGCGTTTCGCCCGCGCCGCGTTCGTACACGCGCAGCCTGATCTCGTTGCGGTTGACGATTTGCATGAAGCCCGCATTGACCCGCTGCGGGAAGCGCGTGTGCTTTTCGATGGCCGGACCTTCGACCAGCACCGGGAACGCCTCGGCATCGTCGACGACCTGCACCGCGTGCGGATTACCCATCGACACCACCGACATCCAGCGCGTCGTGCCGTTCACGTCGAGCGGCCAGAGCGTATCGGCGCCTTCGCGGCGGCTTTGCAGGCCCTTGGTCGCGAAGGGGACGAGATCGGGATCGAACACGGGCGTGCCCATGTCGACGATCACCTCGCCGTTGTCCTGCATCGTCAGCGTGATCGTGCCTTTCTGGACTTGCACGCGCACGCTGCGCTGGTTGGTGAGGCCGCGCTCGCGCACGAACTTGACGAAGCAGCGCGCGCCGTTGCCGCAGTGCTCGACCTCGCCGCCGTCGCAATTGAAGATGCGATATCTGAAATCGACGCCTTCGACGGTCGGCTTTTCGACCAGCAGCAACTGGTCGGCGCCGACGCCGAAATGGCGGTTTGCGAGCGCGCGCACCTGAGCCGTGGTCAGATCAACCGGTTGGGTATAGCCGTCGAGCACGACGAAGTCGTTGCCCGCGCCGTGCATTTTGGTGAATTTGAGCTTCACGTTTTCCGTGTATCCGTTGCCGCGTAGGGCTTCGCGTGCGCTGGCGAAGCCGAAAATCCGGGCCGCGCCGGCCGTCGGGTGAATTACCCATTCGAGCCGTGCCCGGCCAATAGCAGATGATACACGTTGGCACATCTGAAACGGTATGGCGGGCAAGGGGCCGTGATGCCGCCTCCCCGCCATGATTCGACGTGCTCTGATTGCTGGGAGCCAGGGTCACGAGTTCCTCTATACGCACGCTTGGAGCGCACCACGCGGACCGATTGCAGTCGATCGATTTTTATCCCGGCCCGGCCAGCAACCGACGACCGAACCCGATCCCGGTGGCACTCTCAATACACCCCCGGCATCCCCGGCGGCCGCGTCTTGAACCGCTTGTGCACCCAGTAGTACTGCTCGGGCATCAGCGGGATCTGCTCTTCGAGAAACTCATTCATGCGTCGCGCATCAACGTCGTCGTCGCCGGTTGGATAGTTATCCCAAGGCTTGAAGACCTTGAGCCGGTAGCCCTTGTAGTTCGGCAGTACTTCGCCGATGAACGGTACGACCTGCGCGTGCCCGACCTTCGCGAGACGGCCGACCGCGGTCAGCGTGCAGGTCGGTACGCCGAAGAACGGCACGAACGTCGAATTGCGCGCGCCATAGTCCATGTCCGCGCCGAGCATCACCGGTTTGCGTTCGCGCAGCCAGCGCAGCACGACGCGCGCGCTGTCCGCACGGCTCGCCATGTCCGCGCCGAAACGCGCGCGCGCCGCTTTCGCGACTTCCTCGAGCTCCTGATTCGACATCGGCTGATACAGCGAGCCGCACTGGCGCTTCAGCGAGTAGTTCAGAAAAATCGAACCGGCCTCGATGCCGACGAAATGAAAGCCGAGAAACAGTGTCGGCGGCAGGTTCGGGTCCGTCAGGTCGATCGCGCTGTCGAGCTGGATCAGTTTTTCGAGCTTCCTGGCCGAGCCGAACCACTGCACGCTGCGCTCGAGATAGCTGCGGATCGCGTGACGGAAGTGCTTCTGCGCGACGTCCTCGCGACGCTCGTCGCTCCAGTCGGGAAAGCACAGCTTCAGATTCGTATGAACGATGCGCTTGCGACGGCTCGGGATCTGGTAGAGCAGCCAGCCGAGCCCGTCACCGAGACGGGCGACGAATCCATACGGCAACAGCGCAAAGAGTTTGAGCAGCCCGATCGCGAGCTTCGCGCCGCAGCGGCTCAGCATGCAGCCTCCGGGCGCGCGGCGCCGCAGCGGGTGAAATTCGGGGGAGCGTAAAAATTGCCGTGATACCGCACTCGTGGACACTCTGTGACTTTCAAGGGAAGTCGCTATAATAAGGGCTTCGCCGAGTTAATAGACAACTTGCGGGGCGAAGCCGGCGGGTGCGGTCCATGGGGTTCCATGGGTTCAGCGTCCATCGGTAATGTAATCCGCTAAAGCGTCGCCGCTTCAGACTCCCGAAGTCGGCTACGTGGAACGCAACCGTAACCACTAACAGGAGTCTGCAACGTGGCAAACGACTATCTCTTCACTTCCGAATCCGTTTCCGAAGGCCATCCCGACAAAGTCGCGGACCAGATCTCGGACGCGATCCTCGACGCCATCCTCGCTCAAGACAAGTACTCGCGTGTCGCGGCCGAAACGCTGTGCAACACGGGTCTCGTCGTGCTGGCCGGTGAAATCACCACCACCGCGAACGTCGACTACATCCAGATCGCGCGCAACACGATCAAGCGCATCGGCTACGACAACACCGACTACGGCATCGACTACCGCGGCTGCGCGGTGCTCGTCGCCTATGACAAGCAGTCGCCGGACATCGCCCAGGGCGTCGACCGCGCGCACGACAACAACCTCGATCAAGGCGCGGGCGACCAGGGCCTGATGTTCGGTTACGCGTGCGAGGAAACGCCGGAACTGATGCCGCTGCCGATCCACCTGTCGCACCGTCTCGTCGAGCGTCAGGCGAATCTGCGCCGCGACGGCCGTCTGCCCTGGCTGCGTCCGGATGCGAAGTCGCAGGTCACCGTGCGCTACGTCGACGGCAAGCCGCATTCGATCGACACCGTCGTGCTGTCAACCCAGCATTCGCCCGACATCGACCTCGCCACGCTACGCGAAGCGGTGATCGAGGAAGTGATCAAGCCGACGCTGCCGGCCGAGCTGATCAAGGGTGACATCAAGTTCCTCGTGAACCCGACCGGTCGCTTCGTGATCGGCGGTCCGCAGGGCGATTGCGGTCTGACGGGCCGCAAGATCATCGTCGATACCTACGGCGGCGCGGCGCCCCACGGCGGCGGCGCGTTCTCGGGCAAGGATCCGTCGAAGGTGGACCGCTCGGCAGCTTATGCCGGCCGTTACGTCGCGAAGAACATCGTGGCCGCGGGCCTCGCATCGCGCTGCCTGATCCAGGTGTCGTACGCGATCGGCGTCGCCCAGCCGACGTCGGTAATGGTCAACACGTTCGGCACGGGCCGCGTGTCGGATGCGACGATCACGGAACTCGTGCGCCAGCATTTCGACCTGCGTCCGAAGGGCATCATCCAGATGCTCGACCTGCTGCGTCCGGTCTACGAGAAGAGCGCGGCGTATGGTCACTTCGGCCGCGAAGAGCCGGAATTCACGTGGGAAGCCACCGACAAGGCGCTCGCACTCGCCGAAGCAGCCGGCACCGAGCCGGTCGCGGCGCTCGCCGAATAAGCGCGAGCCGACCGCTGCCCGATAGCAAAAAACCCCGCCGGCGTGAGCCGGGCGGGGTTTTTCTTTGTCTATCGATGGCGCAACGACGTCGTCTCGCGCTTATCAAAGTGCCTGAGATAGCGCTCGTCGACACACGCGGTACTTAGGTCGAGGCGGTGCGCTCGAAGTCTCGTGGTGCTCGAAGACAGCCCAGCGAAGAACGGGCAGCCGGTCAGCGGATCAGCTGTCTAGCGACTCAACGCGCAACTGCAACTCACCGGCTCGCAAACACGAACGCGAACCACCCGCTGCTGCTCGTCGACAACCGACGCGGCCGACGACTCGCCGGCGTGCGCTCCGCCGGCGTGCGCTCCGCCGGTGCGTGTTTCGCGACCGCGAGGCGCAACGGCGTCGGTTTGCGCAGCAGCGTACGCAGCGACAGACGGCGCGTGCCGCTCTGCTGGCGCAGCGCCGAGAAGAACGTATGGAACCAGGTGCGGAAGCCGTCGACGGCCTTCGCGTCACGCCACTGCTCGCCGAGCGCGCGGGTGCGCGCGGCATGGTGGCGCAGCGCCCGCATCATATGACGGCGCGCGGGGCGCGCCGCTTTCAGCGCGGCGCGGGTAAGACGGGTGCTCAAAAGAGTATGCATGGCTTCACATTTAGGCAATGAACCGCACGTCGTCACGTGCATCGGATGTGCACGGACAAACAGCACCATATGTGCCAATGACGGGGTTGCGATGAACGGTCTGAAAGCCGGAAACTCGGTGCGGGTCGTGGCGCGGGAGTGCGCGACGCGAAACACGACGCAAGGCGCAGCGAAGGTACAACGCGGAGAAACCGACGGCACGAGCCCTGACGGCCTGCGCACTACAGAAAACTGCGTAAGCGACGATCAACATGCGAGCAGGCTACACGGGAATCGTGACGTCAGAAAGTCGGGTTATTACCCTGCGAGACCGGATATCTGCTGGATAGAAACGTCGCCGATGTCAGTCCGACCCCAGCCTTTGCGGGCGATTTGCGTGCGCGTTTGCCCAGCGAATGTGCGGTCCAAGTGCGCCGCGCGCCTGAAACCGGTGCATGGGCGCGCCGCGAAACGCGAAGGCGAGCGGAGCAAAACATCCGCAGCACGCAACAGCCACTCGTCGCGAAACGACGCACCGCGATCGCGCCCGTTTTACAATCGAACATCAGTTAGTCGACAGTAACGGAACGCCATGTCACTCCATTCGAAGAAAGAGCAGATTCAAACGTTGCGGGAGCAGGGTTTTGTCGTCGTGTCCGGACTCGTGTCGCCCGAGCGTTGCGACGAGCTGAAGCGCGTCGCGCAGCGTCAGCTGCAGGAAGCGGCGACGCCGATCGAATTCGAAGCGGATCTGCAGTATCCGGGCGCGCCGTCATCGAAGGATGCGCCGGGTGGACATACGGTGCGGCGCCTGCTCGACGCCTATGGCCGTCATCCCGCGTTCGCGCAATGGGCGACCGCGCCGGAAATCCGCGGCTGGATGGAGTTGTATTTCGGCGAGGAGCCGCGTCTGTCGCGCGCGCATCACAACTGCATGATGACCAAGCACCCTGCGTACGGCAGCCTGACCGGCTGGCATCGCGACGTGCGCTACTGGTCGTTCGAGCGCGACGATCTGGTGTCGGTGTGGCTCGCGGTCGGCCCGGAAACCGTCGATAACGGCGCGCTATGGTTCGTGCCGCAATCGCACAGCGCCGCGTTCACGTCCGAGCGTTTCGACGAAGCGAAATTTTTCCGCGCGGATCTCGCGGAGAACGAGGCCGCGATCCGCACCGCGGTGTCGCCCGAGCTGAAAACCGGCGACGTGGTGTTCTTCCACTGCAACACGCTGCACTCGGCCGGCAAGAATCTCAGCAATGAGGTGAAGTTCTCGCTGGTGTTCACCTATCACGGCGTGAGCAACGTGCCGCTGCCCGGCACGCGCTCGGCCGCGAAGCCCGAGATCGCGTTCTAGTTTTTTTCGTCGCGGGCCTCGCGCCGACGCTCAGCGCTTGCGCCCCGACATCGCGACTCCGGTCAACCCGGCGAGCGTCGCCACCACACCCGCGACGATCAGCACGATCGCCTTGTTGGTCGGCGAGCCGGTGAAGAAGCGCGACACGTCGCTGCTCACCGAGTTGAACGCCTGTCCGCCGAAATACAGCAGCACGATACCGCCGACAATCAGCGCGATCGAAATCGCTTTCGTCATCTGCACCTCCCATCAACTTGAACCGGCCAGAGTGTAGGTGAGCCGTGCGTGCGCGTCCATCCCGCATACTGGGTGCCTGCAAGCGCCACGGCGATTGGCTAACATAGCGGTCTGGCCGCACCGCAACGACACCACAACAACAAATCTCCCGAGCAGCACGCCTCCCGCAACGCGCGAATCCTCACGCCCGCAATCCTCGGGCGATCTCATCGACAAGGACACTAGCAATGGCTTACGAAGCAGCTTCAGAACGCTATTCGGACATGCAATACCGCGTCTGCGGCAAGTCGGGTCTCAAACTGCCGGCGCTGTCGCTCGGCCTGTGGCACAACTTCGGCGACACCACCCCGATCTCGACACAGCGCGACATCCTGCGCACCGCCTTCGACCTCGGTATCACGCACTTCGATCTGGCAAACAACTACGGCCCGCCGTACGGCAGCGCGGAAACCAATTTCGGCCGTCTGTTCAAGGACGATTTCAAACCGTATCGCGACGAGCTGCTGATTTCGTCGAAGGCGGGTTGGGATATGTGGCCCGGTCCATACGGCCAGGGCGGCGGCTCGCGCAAGTACGTGCTCGCGAGCCTCGATCAGAGCCTGCAGCGCATGGGCCTCGACTACGTCGACATCTTCTATTCGCATCGCTTCGACGCGCACACGCCGCTCGAGGAAACCGCGGGCGCATTGGCCAGCGCGGTGCAGCAGGGCAAGGCGCTGTATATCGGCATCTCGTCGTATTCGTCGGCGAAGACGCTCGAAATGACGAAGCTGCTCGCCGAATACAAGGTGCCGCTCCTGATCCATCAGCCGGCGTACAACATGCTGAATCGCTGGATCGAACAGGACCTGCTCGATACGCTCGACGAAGTCGGCGCCGGCGCGATCGCGTTCACGCCGCTCGCGCAGGGATTGCTGACCGGCAAGTACCTGAACGGCGTACCGGCCGATGCGCGCGTCAACAAGCCCGGCGGCGGTTCGCTGAAAGACGAGCATCTGAGCCCGCAGAACATCGAACACGTCAGGAAGCTCAACGACATCGCGCAGCGCCGTGGTCAGAGCCTCGCGCAGATGGCGCTCGCGTGGGCGTTGCGCGATCAGCGCGTGACCTCGGTGCTGATCGGCGCGAGCCGTGCGGAGCAGGTGCGCGAGAACGTCGGCGCGCTGAAGAACCTCGCGTTCTCGGCCGACGAACTCGCCGAAATCGATCGCTATGCGACCGAAGGCGGGGTCAACCTGTGGGAAAAGCCGTCGACTGATCAGGCGATCTGATCGCGCAACGGACCGTCCGCGCGAGCGGGCGGCCGGGTGAACGGCAAAACGAAGCCGCACGCTCAGCGTGCGGCTTTTTAGTTGGTGCTGCGCCCGCGCCGCTACACGAGCGCCGGCAGACCCTCGACCAGCGCCACCGCGCACATCACACCGATCAGCGCGCCCAGCACACGCAGCGCGTTGTGTCGCACCTCGGTCTTGCAGGGCAGTGCGCCAACGAATAGCGCGCCCGCCAACGCCATCGGAATGACCAGGATGAAATCGCCGATCGTAAAGTAGGTCATATTCGTCTCCTCCCATGCAGGATGGTTGCTATGTCGTTCCGGTAGAGGCTGCGGCTTCGAAATCATGCGGCGCCAGTGCACGAATCGAGTATAGGAGACAGATGAAGCGGCGCGATGGCGCAACGTTGCGCGTCGGCGCTTATTCGCAAGCTGCTGAACCCCGGTGCGGCGGGGCGCGCGGCGATTGGCGCGGCGCAACAAAACGCGACGAAAAAGATGAAACGCTCGCTTACGCGATCCTTTCGCTTTTTCGTCGATCCATGCGGGATAGGTGATTGCGGGCGGCTCGCGCTTGCACCGCGCCGCGCGAGCGTTGCGCCAGATTATTCGCGTCCGCGCAGGCGCTTCGCCGCGATCAAGCCGATCACGAGCAGCGCACCGACCAGCCCGACGACACCGTTCCAGCCATGAGCGGCCCACACATTGCCGCCATACGAGCCGACCAGGCTCGAGCCGATGTAGTACGCGAGCAGATACAGCGCAGCGGCCTGGCCTTTTGCGTCTTTCGCCAGACGCCCGACCCAGCCGCTCGCGACCGAGTGCCCGGCGAAGAAGCCGAACGTCACGCACGCGATGCCGGTCGCGATCGCCGCGAGCGGATGCAGCATCGTCAGCGCAAGGCCGAACGCCATCAGCAGCAGGCTCGCGATCAGCACTCGCGCGCGGCCGAACGTATCGGCCATGCGCCCGGACCACGGCGACGCGACCACGCCAGTCAGATAGACGATGAAAATCGCGCCGATCTCGGTCTGATTCAGCCGATACGGCGGCGCGAGCAGCCGGTAGCCGATGTAGTTGTACAGCGTGACGAAGCTGCCCATCAGCACGAAGCCGAGCAGGAACAGCAGTGGCAGGCCCGGTCGCGTGAACTGGCGCAGCAGCAGCGTGCGGTGATGCGCGAAGCCGAGCCCGCGACGCGGCACGAAATGGCGCGACGGCGGCAGCAGCGCGCGGAACGCGAGCATCGACAACAGGCCGAGCACGCCGATCGTGCCGATTGCGACGCGCCACGAAAACAGATCCGCGACCACGCCGGTGATCACCCGCCCGGCCATGCCGCCGATCGCCGTGCCGCCGACGTACAGACCCATCGCGAGGCCGAGACCGTCGGGATGCACTTCCTCGGCGAGATAGGCCATCGCGACGGCCGGCACGCCACCGAGCGCGAGCCCTTCGAGCATGCGCAGCACGAGCAGCTGATGCCAGTGCGGCGCGACCGATACGCCGATGGTCAGCACCGACGACACCGTCAGCGATAGCGTCATCAGCTTGTGCCGGCTCCAACCCTCGGAGACGAAACCGGCGACGAAAATCGCCAGCGCGAGCGCCGCGGTGGATAGCGACAGCGACAGACTGCTTTGCGCCGGCGTCACGTTGAACGCTTCGGAGAACGACGGCAGCAACGGCTGCACGCAGTAGAGCAGCGAGAACGTCGCGTAGCCGGCGAACAGCAGCGCGACGCTCGCGCGCCAGTACGCGCGCGAGCCGCGTTCGAGGTAGGGGATGTTCGGCGCGGCGGTGGCGCGGGCGGAAGCGGCTGAAGCTGCGGCGGGGGAGGGAACGGCAGATGCAGTCCGCTGGGATTGCGGCGGCAGGGTCACAACAGAACTCCTTGGGTCACACGGAAACGCGCAAAAGTGTTAAGGATACGTTGAAAACGCGTATTGGGGCGGCCGCGCGGGCACGTTTACGTGCAAGCAGGCCGGCCGGCGCGCGCGACGATGCCGCTGCAGTGTTCCCGCAGCGCGTCACAGGCAGCATGTCGCGCGCCAAACTCTCCGCGCTAGCCACGCTCGCCGTTGCGACCGTATTAGCCGTGCGTCGCGGCTTCGCTGGCTGGCACCGCTGCCGGCGCCGACGCCGCTCCCGAAGTCGCCGTCGACGGATGCACCAGCGAGTCGTCGCCCGGCGAATCGTCGCCCGGCGAGTCGTCGCCCGGCAGTGCCGACGTATCCCAGCCGCCGCCGAGCGCCTTCACGAGCGCGACGCTCGCGGCCATCCGGCGGCGCGCGATCGAGACCGCGTTGCGCTCGTTGGTGAGCGTGGTGGTCTGCGCGACGACCACGTCGAGATAAGTGATCGCGCCGTTCTTGTAGCGGTCGGACACGACCGCCAGCGCCCGTTGCGCGGACGCGACCGCGTCGTCCTGTGCGGCGGCTTCCTGTTCGAGCACGCGTAGCGCGGCGAGATTGTCCTCGACCTGGCCGAACGCGTTCAGCACCGTCTGCCGATATTGCGCGACGCTTTCGTCGTAATGCGCGCTTGCCTGCTCCTTGACGGCCGCGCGGCCGCCGAAGTCGAGCAGCGTGCCCGCGAGCGTCGGTCCGAGCGACCATAGCCGGCTCGGCGCGAGCAGCCACTGACTGTAGTTGGTCGCTTCGAGTCCGCCCGTCACGGCCAGTACGAGGTTCGGGAAAAACGCCGCGGTGGCCACGCCGATCTGCGCGTTCATCGCGGCGACGTGCCGCTCGGCCGCCGCGATATCGGGACGCCGTTCGAGCAATCCGGACGGCACGCCGGTCGCCGCGACCACCGGCACCGCGACGAGCGGCGCGACCGCCAGCGTGAAGGTCGACGGCGGTTGGCCGATCAGGATCGCGATCGCGTG
This sequence comes from Paraburkholderia sp. HD33-4, assembly GCF_021390635.1. NCBI lineage: Bacteria > Pseudomonadati > Pseudomonadota > Betaproteobacteria > Burkholderiales > Burkholderiaceae > Paraburkholderia > Paraburkholderia sp. HD33-4. The sequence continues at coordinate 97,468 of NZ_JAJEJS010000001.1, forward strand.
TTCGAGCTGAGCGCGCTGCACGCCGAGGTCGAGCGCCTGCGCCTGGGTCGTCTTCAACTGCGTTTGCGCCTGCGCGACGTCGGCGTCGGTCGCGATGCCGCCGGCGTACCGATGTTGCGTCAGTTCGAGCGCTTCCTGGTAGGCCTTGATCGTGTCGTCGAGGAGTTGACGCTCCTGATCGAGTCCGCGCAGCTCGAAGTAATCGGTGGCGAGCTCGGCCTGCATCGACAGCAGCGCCGCGTCGACGTCGGCGGCACTCGCCTGCGCGCCGGCCTTCGCGCCTTCGACGCTGCGCGACACGCGGCCCCACAGATCGGGTTCCCACGACGCGTCGACCTGCACCAGATAGTCGTTCAGCGTGAGCCCGGCGGTCGATTTATGCAGCACGTTCTCCGAGGTCCTCGTGCGCGAATACTGGGCGCCCGCGGCGACCACCGGGAAGAATTGCGAGCGATATTGCGCGACGCTCGCGCGCGCCGCGCGAAAGCGCGCTTCGGCGGCCCGCACGTCCTGGTTCGCGCTCGCGACCTGCGGTTCGAGCGCATCGAGCGAGGCGTCGCCGTAGATGCGCCACCACGCGCCGCGCGTGAGCGTGTCGGCGGGTTGCGCGGGCTTCCAGCCGGTGCCTTCGAGTTCGCGCCAGGTCGCCGGCGTGACGGCGGCGGGTTTCACGTAGTCGGGGCCGACGGTGCAGCCGCCGAGCGTGCCGGCGAGCGCAAGCACGAGTGCCGATGCGCGAATGGAAACCCTCGCCGACCCCGGCGCGAACCGAGCCGATGACGCAAGCGCGCTCCGCAAAACCGACATCTTCATGATCACGTCCTCGCGGCCGGCCGCGCGGCGCCTCGCGTCGCCGGCGAACCGGCCGCCGCACCGGTCGCGCCGGTCGCACCGGCCGCTCCAGCGACGCCTTCCGAAGCCGCACCGCCTTCCGCCTTGCGCGGCACGATCCGCACGGGCGCACCATCGACGATCGAATCCTGCGGATTCAGAATCACCTGCTCGTTGCCCTGCAAACCCGACACGATCGCGACGCGCGTGCCGAAGTCCGTGCCGAGCGACACCGGCAGCAGCTTCACCTTGTGCTGCGGATCGACGGTCGCGACCTTGACGCCGTCGGGGCGGAACAGCAGCGCATTGCCCGGCAGCGTGAACGACGCCGTGCCCGCGCCGAGCGCGAAATGCACCTGCGCATAAGCGCCCGGCAACAGCTCACCGCTGCGATTATCGACGTCGACTTCGACGAGCATCGTGCGCTGCTGCGGATCGACCGCACCCGCGGTGCGCGCGACGGTGCCAGGATAGTGCCGCGACGGCGTCTCGGTCAGCGTCAGAAATGCGCTTTGCTGAGCGCGCACCTGCTGCGCGTAGGCTTGCGGCACGTTCACGTAGACGCGCAGCCGGTCCGCCTGCGCGACATGAAACAGCTCCTTCGCGGGACCGCCCGAACTTCCCGCGTCGATCAGCGCGCCGACGTCGACGTTGCGCGCGGTCACGGTGCCGTCGAACGGCGCATAGACCTTCTGGAACGATTGCGTTTTTTCGAGTCGCGCGACGTTGAAGCGTGCGGCGTCGAGCGTGGCTTTTTTCGCGAGCATGTCGCCGACTTTTTCGTCGGTCTCCTGCTTCGACACCGACTTGCTCCTGAACATATCCGTCCAGCGATCCGCAGTGCTCTTCGCGAGCGCGTAATTCGCTTCGGCGTTCGCGAGATCGGCGCGGGCGGCGCGCAACTGGTCGTCGACTTCGGGCGTGTCGATTTCCGCGAGCAGCTGGCCGGCCTTCACGCGCGCGCCGATGTCGGCGTACCACTTCTTCAGATAGCCATTGGTGCGCGCGTAGATCGGCGTGTCGAGAAAGGCCTGCACGTTGCCGGGCAACACGAGATCGAGCCCGGCCGTCGACTTCTGCGGCTGCACGACTTCGACGCTCATCTGGCTCGCATGCTCGGCATCGCGCTCGAGCGCCGCATGCGCATCGTGACGCGACCAGATGCCTTGCGCGGCGAGTGCGAGTACCGCGACCGCGGCCACGATCATGAGCAGGCGCGTGCTTCGCACTTTCGCCGGGTCATGCGCGGCGTGGCCGTTCGAACCAGCGCCCGAACCCGAGCCGTCGGGACGTTTTGCTTCCATCAAACTTCCCCTTCGAAATCGCATGGGCAGTCGGTGCCGCCTCTTGTGTCGTGGTCCCGCGCGCTGCGCGTGCCGGCTCGTACGGTCATCGCGTGCCGGATGTTCATGGCTTCTGCACCACATGCTCCGCGGCACGTTGATGCCGTGCCGCGAGCCGTCGATAGATCATCGAGAACACGACCGGCACGAAGATCAGTGTGGCCACCGTGCCGACCGCGAGGCCGCCGATCACCGCGCGTCCGAGCGGCGCGTTCTGCTCGCCGCCTTCGCCGAGACCGGTCGCCATCGGCACCATGCCGATCACCATCGCGAGCGCGGTCATCAGCACCGGGCGGAAACGCGTGAAGCCCGCTTCGATCGCCGCGCGTGTCGCGTCGCCGTGCAGCAGCAACTGTTCACGCGCGAAGCTGATCACCAGAATCGAGTTCGCGGTCGCGATGCCGATACACATGATCGCGCCGGTGAGGGCAGGAATCGACAGCGTGGTGTGCGTGAGAAACAGTATCCACACGATGCCCGCGAGCGCGCCTGGCAGCGCGGTAATGATGATGAACGGATCGAGCCACGACTGGAAATTGACGACGATCAGCAGATACACGAGCAGCACCGCGAATAGCAGACCGGCAAGCAGGCCCGAGAATGACTCGTTCATCGTTTGCACCTGGCCGCGCAGTTCGATCGTCGAGGTTTTCGGCAACTCGGCTTTCGACTCGTCGATGATCTTGCGGATGTCGTCGGACACGCCGCCGAGATCGCGGCCGTCGGCGGTGCCGTAGATGTCGATGGTGGTCTGCGCGTTGTAGTGCGTGAGCACCGCATTGCCCGCTTCGCGGCGCATCGTCGCGAGCGAGCCGAGAATGTTGGTGCGGCCGTTGGCGTTCAACGGAATGTTCGCGAGCGATTGCAGCGAATCGATCGTGTATTGCGGCGCTTCGGTGATCACGTTGTAGCTGACGCCGTTGCGCGGATTGAGCCAGAACGTCGGCGTGGTCTGCTGGCTGCCCGACAGTGTGATCAGCAGGTCGCTCGCGATATCGCGCTGCGAAAAACCTGCTTGCTGCGCGCGTGTGCGATCGACGTCGATGAAGATCCGCGGCAGATCGGCGGGCTGCTGGATGCGTGCATCGGCAAGACCCGGCACCGTGCGCAGACGGTTCAGCAGCTTCGCGGCGAACGCGCGATTGGCGGCCACCTCACGGCCGACGATCTGGATATCGATCGGCGACGGCATGCCGAAATTGAGCGTCTGACTGACGATGTCGGCGGGCAGAAACGCGAACTGCACGCCGGGGAATTCGTCGCTGAGCGTACGCCGCAACGTGCGCACATAGCCGGCGCTCGGATGATGATCGGGGTTCAGCGTGATCAGGATGTCCGAGTCCGAGGTGCCGATCGTGCCCGTGTTGCTGTACGAAAGGTTGATGCCCGACACCGGCAGGCCGATGTTGTCGATGATCGAATGCAGTTCGCCGGCCGGAATCAGCTGACGGATGCGCGCGTCGACGCGATCGGTCAGCACCGCGGTTTCCTCGACCCGCATGCCGGTTTTCGCGCGCATGTGCAGCGCGATCGTGCCGGCATCGACGGCAGGAAAAAAGTCGCGGCCGATAAACGGCAGCAACAGCAGCGACACGCAACAGCACACGAGAAACAGCGTGACGAACAGGCCCGGCTTCGCGACACGCGCTTCGAGAAACCCGCGATAGCGCTCGCGCAAACGCGAAAAACCGCGCTCGAACGCGTAGTGAACGCGCATGAACGGATTGCGCGTTTGTACCGGTGCGTGATGTGAATCCACAGGCTTGTGGTGATGGCGCAGCAGATACTTCGCGAGCGTCGGCACGAGAGTACGCGAGAAGAAGTACGACGCGAGCATCGCGAACACCACCGCTTCGGCGAGCGGAATGAACAGATAGTGCGCGACGCCCGTGAGCAGAAACATCGGCACGAAGACGATGCAGATCGACAGCGTAGATACGAGCGTCGGAATCGCGATCTGATGCGCACCGTCGAGAATCGCCTGTTCGAGAGTTTTGCCCTGTTCGAGCTGATGACTGATGTTTTCGATCGCGACGGTCGCATCGTCGACGAGAATCCCGACCGCGAGCGCGAGGCCGCCGAGCGTCATGATGTTGATCGTCTGACCGAGCGCGGACAACGCGATGATCGACGTGATCATCGACAACGGAATCGATACCGCGATGATCAGCGTCGCGCGCCAGTTGCCAAGGAACAGCAGAATCATCAGGCCCGTCAGGCAGGCGGCGATCAGCGCTTCACGCAATACGCCCTGCACCGAGGCACGCACGAACAGCGACTGGTCGGCGACGGGGTCGATATTCAGCGACGCTGGCACCAGATTGCGCAGCGTCGGCATCATCGTCTTGATGCGGTCGACGATATCGAGCGTGGACGTGTTGCCGCTCTTGTTGATCGTCAGCAGCGCGGCGCGCTGGCCGTTCACGCGCACGATGTTGGTCTGCGGCTGGTAGCCGTCGCGCACGTGCGCGACGTCGCGGATATAGACGGTGCCGTTCGCGGTGGTGCGGATCGGAATGTTGTTCAGACCGGCGAGCGAATCGGGGCTGCCGTTCATCTCGACCGAGTACTCGGTCGAGCCGATTTTCGCGGTGCCCGAAGGCAGGATCAGGTTCTGCGCGGAGACCGCGGTGACCACATCCATCGGCGACAGATTGCGCTCCTGCAGCTTGCGCGAATCGATATCGACCATGATCTGCCGCTGCTTGCCGCCATACGGCAGCGGTGCGGATGCGCCCGGCACGGTGGCGAGCTGCGTCTTCAGGAAGTTATTGCCGAAGTCGTACAGCTCCTGCTCGGTCAGCGACGCGGACGACAGCGCGAGCCGCAGAATCGGCACCGTCGACGCGTTATAGCGCAGGATAAACGGCGGTGTGATGCCGGGCGGCAGCGAGCGCACTTGCGACTGCGACAGCGCGGTGACCTGGGCGAGCGCTTCGTCGATATTCGCGCCCGGCTGGAAAAAGATCTTGATGACCGTGATGCCGTTCAGCGACGTCGATTCCGTGTGCTCGATATCGTTGACCGCCACCGACAAGCCGCGCTCATAGTTCAGCGTGATGCGCCGCTCCATTTCGTCGGCGGGCAGGCCGTTGTACGACCAGATCACCGAGAGCACCGGAATATCGATGTTCGGAAAGATGTCAGTAGGTGTGCGCAGAATCGTCAGGGGTCCGACGATCAGCAGCAGCAGCGCCAGCACGACGAACGTATAGGGGCGTCGCAGCGCGAGACGAACGATCCACATGACTAGCGCAGACGAATGAAATGAGCGGCGGCCGCGCCGCGCGGATCGGCAACCGAGGCGCGCACGTCGGTGCGAAGGCAGGCGCGAAGCTGCGCGGCGCCCGCATCTTTCAGATCGTTCTGGGGATGCACGTTTTTGATGTCTCCCCCCGCAGGGTTTATGATGGTCTTCATTACGACGTCTGACGCCGAGATCATCGGCCGTGCGCAGCGTAATGGGAATAGGGCGAAACGACTGGTGAAAGCCTTCTATTCGCCTTCCCAAAGCCCCGCAAAGCGGGAACAATGACTCGAACCTCTCACGCGCCAGGCGCGCAGCAGATTAAGTGCGCACGCAACGTCCAATGCGAAGCTGCGTTTTTATCATCACCTCGACCGGCGTGAAATCATAAAGCCGGCTAAGGGAAGCGGGGAAATATCATGGAAGTCGGTTCCATTGTCCGATCGGTACATATCGCCGTGCCGCAAGGCGCGCGCGGAATCGTCATGCGCATTCTTGGGGACATGGCGATGGTGGCGTGGTACGCCGGCGAACCCGGTGCATCGCAGCAGCTCAATACCGAACCCTTTTTCCTCGAAGATCTGATCGATACCGGCGACGTGATACGTCCGGCCGGCGCGCAGACGCATTGAACGAGAGGCTTACCGGTTGCTCATTGCCGTCGTGTGACACGCAGGTGCGGGCTGTAGTGATGCTGTAAGGTGAGATCGGCTCGCCAGCATCGCGCTGGGTCGATGCGCGCCTCGATCCACGGCGCGCGCTGCAAATCCCCGCAATTTCCCGCAATTCAACTCACGCATCGCGAGTCGTTGCCCTCGTCTTTAGCCGCGGCGCGGCGCACAATGCGGGGCATGAACGACACCATTCCCGACAATTCCCATCCCGAGGCCGGCGCCGATGGCGCCGTGCCGTTCGCGCGGCTCACGCCCGAAACCGTGCTCGATGCGCTCGACAACGTGCTCGCACCGACTGGCGTGCGTACCGACGGCCGTCTGCTGCCGCTCAACAGCTACGAAAATCGCGTGTACCAGGTCGGCGTAGAAGACGGTCCGCCCGTGGTCGCGAAGTTCTATCGTCCCGAGCGTTGGAGCGACACGGCGATTCTCGAAGAGCACACGTTCGTCGCCGAACTCGCCGCGCGCGAGATTCCAGCCGTGACCGCGCGCGTGCTCGATGGCCGCACGCTGCATAGCTTCGACGGCTTCCGCTTCTCGGTCTTCGAGCGACGCGGTGGCCGCGCGCCGGATCTCGACCGACGCGACACGCTCGAATGGCTGGGACGTTTCATCGGACGCATTCATGCGATCGGGCAGACCCAGGACTACGCCGAACGTCCCACGCTGAACATCGATACCTTCGGCTACGAGCCGCGCGACTTCCTGCTTGCGCACGGCTTCGTGCCCGACGACCTGCGCACCGCGTGGGAAACCGCCGTGAATCTCGCGCTCGAAGGCGTCGCGCGCGCGTTCGAGCGGGCCGGCGAGATTCGCTCGCTGCGTCTGCACGGCGACTGTCATCCGAGCAATGTGCTGTGGACCGACGCGGGCCCGCATTTCGTCGATTTCGACGACAGCCGCATGGGCCCCGCGATTCAGGATCTGTGGCTGCTGCTGCCGGGCGAGCGCGCGGAGGCGTCGCGCGCGCTGACGGATCTGCTGGCCGGTTACGAGGATTTCTGCGACTTCGAGCCGCGCGAACTGTATCTGATCGAAGCGCTACGCACGTTGCGGCTGATTCACTATCAGGCGTGGCTCGCGCGCCGTTGGAACGATCCGGCGTTTCCGGCCGCGTTTCCGTGGTTCAACACGCAGCGCTACTGGGAGGATCGTATCCTCGAGATGCGTGAGCAGATCGGCGCGATGCAGGAAGGGCCTTTGTGGCCGGTTTGACCTGTTGACGCTCAAGGCGCCTGCGACGCCACGTTCGACGACTCCACCAACGTCGATCTGACGATCACCTCCGCGCGCACGTCCCGCCCGATCGCTTCGAGCGCGGGACGCATGCGCGTGAAATCATCGGGCGTGCAGACGTCGCTGTCGAAATGCGTAGCGCCGTCGCGCGTCATCGTGACCACGTTGCTGAGCGGATCGAACGCGTACTGCGAAGTGAAATCGACGAAGCGGTCCTGCGTGCGTTGCGCCTCCGGCATGTCGAGCACGCGGAAATTCGCGGGCAGCTCGATACGCGCGCGTTCGTGGATCGCGAGGTTATGGCACACGAACGGCTGCGTGCGCTTGCGTTCGCCGAGCCAGTAGCGCGTGTCGGCTTCGACGCCGCCGCCGAGGCTCGTCAAGGCCGGAATCGAGGCCGTCATGCCGGTCACCACCAGACTCTCGAGCGTGCCTTTCATCGTTAGCGTGAGGGGGCCGTCGGCCGCGCTGAGGTCGCTCGTCGTCAGCGTCGCGGTGCCGCGCAGATTCGCGTTGCGCAGCTCGGCCTGAATCGATTCCTCGCGTTGCGCGGGCGTTTGCGTGCGCAGCCGCGCGCGGGCCTGCTCGGCGTACGGTCCCACATCCTGAAGCCGATACGTGAAGCTCGCCGAGCCATCCGGTTCGATCTTGATCGCAAGGTCGGTGCTGCGCGACATCTGCGCGGTGGCAGGCGTTTGCGCGAGCACGCCGTCGTCGATCAGCACGGTGGGGCGGTCCATGTCGGACGAAGGCAGAAAGCCGAATTCGACGTTCGACGCGGTCGAATCCGCGTATAGCTGCAAATCGGGCAGCCACGTGATCGCATGATTGATGACGCCGTAGCCCGGCACGCTCGGCAGCGTGTAGATCGTGCCGCTACTGATCAGCGCCGGCTCGTTGCGCACGCCGACCGCGTCGAGCAGCGCGCCGTACAGCGCGACGTGGTCTTTGCAGTCGCCATAACGGTTCGCGAGGATCGCGCTCGCGCTGTGCGGCACGACGGAGCCGCGTCCGACATAGATCGCGACATAGCGGATATTGTGGCGAACCCAGTCGTACAGCGTTTTGGCTTCGTCGTGCGTGGTGTGATCGTGCGCGGTCAATTGCTGCGCAAGCTGGGTGATGGCGGCGTCGCGCGTGCCCGGGTCGGCCGCAGAGCTGCGATAGGACGCGGCGAACGCGGCATAGCTCGGGAAGGTCGACACCATCAGCCGATCACCGTACGACACGTACGCGACCGAGCCGCGTTCGAGCCGGTCGAAATGCGCCTTGTCGTAGCGGAATTCGTAGCGCGTGCGGCCGTCGCGCGTGACCGGCGTCACCGCACTGAAGCCGCGCGCGTCCGCGTACAGCGGCTTGTCGGCAGGCAGGTCGTAGATCAGGCGGAAGTTGCGCGTAGGTGCGAGGTCGGGCGGCGTGAAGTCGCTGAATTCGCCCGGCACGATCGGCTGACGCTGCGTCTTGCGGTACGTCAGATGCACGCGCGCGCCGGGTTCCACCGCGGGGAACACGATCACCTTCTCCTGAATGTCCTGGAACATCGGCGCGTCGAACGAGCGAACTTCCTGCACATCGCGGATCTGCTCGGGCGCAACGTCGTGACGCTTGCCGTCGGCGGTGACCGTGTACGCATCGAGAATCTGCACGTCGGCCATGTTGCGGTTGAACCAGACGTATTGCTGCGCGACCCGCTCGACGCCGGCCTCGTTGTTCACGCGCAGCGTCATCGAATCGAGCTTCGCATACGAGCCGTCCGCGTTGACGGTGAAGGTCTGCGTCTCGCCTTCGTTGGTGTAGGGGTCGTCCAGTTTGACCGGCACGCTCGCGCTCGCGGCGTGAATGCCGGCCAGCCAGCCGGCGAAGGCAAGGACCACGAGGCAGAGTCGCATGACGGCAGGTATCCGGACGACGGCGTTGACGGGATCGCCAGCTAGCGTCGTTTCGCGCCGCGCGGATGTCAAGCGGCTGGCGCGCATTTGGAAGCGATCGAAAGATTGCCTGGCGGGTATGCACGGCGTGCCGGCCGTCAGCCGACATTGAGCAAAACACTTAACTGTGTAATGATAACGATTCTCAATTGAAAGGCATCGCCAGCGTTCTGTCACATTTCTCCTCCTCTGTGACTGCCAGCCAGCCCTTCACGCGGATCGTCCGGACCGCAAGCCGGACGATCCGCCTCTTCTCCCTCGAATTCTTCTCACCGTTGCCGCTGGAGTCCGTTGTGAACGCGCCTGAATCGATCGATTTCAAACCTACCTCCGTTGTGCCCGGCGTCGCCACGCCGGGCGTCGCTACGCCGGGCGTCGCCACGCCGCAGATGGCGCGGCGGCAACGCTCGCGGCGTGCGACCTTCATCAGGTGGCTGCGCAACGTGCACGGCTGGGTTGGCTTGTGGGGCGCGGTGCTCGGGCTGATGTTCGGCGTGACCGGCTTCCTGCTCAATCATCGCGGCGGTCCGCTGAAAATTTCGACGGGCGCGCCGCAGGTCGAGGACATGCAGATCGCGGTGCCCGAGAAACCGTTGCGCTCGCCGATGGAGATGGCGAAGTGGTTGCAGGGCGAGTTGAAGATCGACGGCAAGCCGGGGCGCGCGAAGCGCGAGCCCGCGCATCCGGTCGCGTGGGGCGACCACAGCACGATGCAGCCGGAGCAGTGGCAGGTCGGCATCATGGGACCGGGCCACAGCGTGCAGGCCGAGTACTGGGTCGGCAACGGTTTCGTGTCGGTGAAGCGCACGCGCAACTCGTTTCTCGCGACGCTGAGCAATCTGCACAAGGGCGTGGGTCTCAGCGTCGGCTGGGTGCTGTTGATCGACACGATCGCGGGCAGCCTGATTCTGCTGTCCTTGACCGGCGTGTTGCTGTGGACCGAACTGAATAAACGCCGCACCGTGGGCGTGGTGCTGGTGGGCGGCTCGGTGGTCGCGGCGCTGGTGTGCGGGTTGATGTGAGCGTGGAAGGCACCCTTGGTGCCCCCGCGTCGTTTGCTGAACTGGCCGGACTACACGCTGCAAGCGGCGCCACCCGACGCCGCAATTTCCCGCGCGGCTTTCGCGCCTTCGACCTGCAATAGCGTCGGCAGCGACACGCCATTTTTCGCCGCCGTAACTTCCGCCAGAATCGACACCGCGATCTCAGGCGGCGTCCTGCTGCCGATATAAATGCCGACAGGTCCATGCAAACGGGCCAGTTCGGCTTCGTTCAGATCGAACTCCTTCAGGCGCTCGCGTCGCGCTTGATTGTTCCTGCGCGAGCCGAGCGCGCCGACGTAAAACGCCGGCGTCTTCAACGCTTCCATCAGCGCGAGATCGTCGAGCTTCGGATCGTGCGTGAGCGCGATCACCGCGCAGCGCTCGTCGAGCTTCATGTCGGTCACGGTATCGTCCGGCATCGTGCGTACGATCTTCGTGCCAGGCACGTCCCATTCCTCGGTGTATTCCTCGCGCGGATCGCAGACCGTCACCTGATAGTCGAGCCCCACCGCGATATGGCACAGGTAGCGCGACAACTGCCCAGCGCCGATCACGAGCATCCGGTAGCGCGGGCCGTGGATCGTCAGCAGACGCTCATCGTCGAAATGCACGCCGTCGGTTGCCTGCGCGTTGTCGAGCCGTACCGCGCCCGTCGCCATGTCGAGTTCGCGCGCGACGAGCCGGCCGTCTTCGACCGCGTGACACAGCTCGGCGATGCCGCTTTGCCGCGTCAACGGTTCGAGCACGAGCTGGATCGTGCCGCCGCACGGCAGCCCGAAGCGATGCGCTTCCTCGGCCGTGATGCCGTACTTCACCGCTTCCGGATGGGTCTGCTCGATGCCACGTTGCCGTACGCGATCGATCAGATCGTCTTCGATGCATCCGCCCGACACCGACCCCACCACGAGGCCGTCGTCGCGCACCGCGAGCATCGCGCCCTCGGGACGCGGCGACGAGCCCCAGGTTTTCACGACCGTCACGAGGAGCGCGCGATGTCCGTCCTCGAGCCAGCGGGCGCTGGTCTTCAGAACTTCGAGATCCACGCTGTCCATGATTTCTTTCCTTTCTTTGCTTCGCCGCCGGACTCGCCGTCCGCGGCCTCGTTCGATTGCGTTTGCTCGGACGCTGACGCGGCTTCGGTATCCACCGAGGCGTCGCCGTCCGCGGCTTCATCGGCGTTATTGTCACCCGAGAGCTGGGCACTGAAGCGCTTGAAAAACTCCCCGGCAATCTTGCGCGCCGCACCGTCGACGAGCCGCGAGCCGATCTGCGCGAGCTTGCCGCCGACCTGCGCGTTGGCGGTGTAACTGAGCTTCGTCGCGGCATCGCCGTCGGCTTCGAGCGTGACCTGTGCGTTGCCTTTCGCGAAGCCCGCGGCACCGCCCTGGCCTTCGAAGACGATCTTGTAGCTGTTCGGCGCGTCGATGTCGGTCAGTTGCATGCGCCCCTTGAAGCGCGCCTTGACCGGACCGACCGCCGCGCTCAGCGCAACCAGGTAGGCGTTTTCGCCGTCGGGGTCGATGCTTTCGCAGCCTGGGATGCAGGCGCGCAGCATCTCGGTGTCGTTCAACGCGTCCCACGTTTGCTGCTGCGTGACAGGCAGCGTATGAGTTTCGGTCAATTCCATGACGTTGCTCCTGCAAGTGTCGTCGCGGCGACGGCGTGACGAGGCGCGCGCGTCAATTGCGCGAGGTCGTGGCCGAACGCGGCGAGACTGTCTAGATTATGAACCGGACGATGCGCGTCGACATACGGCAGGATCGCCTGCACGCCGCGCGCTTTCGGAGTGAAGCCGCTGAATCGCAGCAGCGGATTGAGCCATACGATGCGATGCGCGAAGCGTGCGAGCCGCGCCATTTCGGTGTCGAGCACGTCGATCGCTTCGTGATCGAGACCGTCGGTGACGAGCAGCACCGTCGCACGACCGGTGAGCACGCGGCGCGCCCAGCGCCGGTTGAACTCGGCGAGCGCCGCGCCGATGCGCGTGCCGCCCGACCAGTCGACCACCTGATCGCTGAGCGTCGCGATCGCGACGTCAGGATCACGCTCGCGCAATGCCCGCGTCGCGTTCGTGAGCCGCGTGCCGAACAGAAACACCTGCAGACGTTCGCGCGACTGCAGCAGCGCGTGGCAGAAGTAGAGCACCGCGCGCGAGTAGTTGCTCATCGAGCCGGAAATGTCGAGCAGCAGCACCAGCGGCGGCTTGCGCTCGGTCCTCGCTCGATATTTCCACACGGTCCAGTCGCCGCCCGCGCGCACCGCGTGCCGCGCGCTCGCGCGCAGGTCGGCATGCGTGCCGTGCGATGCCGCCTTCAGACGCCGCGTCGGTTCGGTCGCGAGCGGCAGCCGCTGGCCGCGAATCAGATGACGCAGCGTGCGCCACTCGTCGGCGCTGAGCGTGTCGAAATCGCGATGACGCAGCCGCTCCTCCGCGCTGAACGTCAACTGCGCATGCAACTCGTGCTGCTCGGTTTCCTGCGGCGTATGCAGATGCGGCGACGGTGGCATGCGCACCGCGAGTGCATCGGCGAGACGGTTGTTGCGCTTCGGCGGTGGCAACCCGTCGCGCACTTTCGGCAGCAGCAGCGCGCGCAGCTTGCCTTCCCAATCGGGGTCGCGCCAGAACAGATCGAACGCGGCATTGAAGAGTTCGCGTTCGTCGGGCGCGGTGACGAGCAGCGCGGCGAGCGCGGCGCGCACGTCGTCGCGGCGGCCGAGGTCGATCCACTGCAACGCGGCGAGCGCGTCGACCGCTTGTGCGGGTGACATCGGCAAACCGGCGCCGCGCAGCACGCGCACGAAATGGACGACGTTGCGCGCCAGCATCGGCGCGGCTTGCTGGTTCTCGTCGTCGTGCGTGTCTGAGCCGGTTTCGTTCGCCATGCCAACGATCCTCATTCGGCCAGACACTGCGCGATCTGCGCGGCATCCACGCGCGCGAGATCGTCCTGATACTTGAGCAGCACGCCGAGCGTGTTCTGCACCGATTGCGGATCGAGCTCGGTGACCGACAGCGCTTCGAGCGCGCGGCACCAGTCGATCGTTTCGGCGATGCCGGGCGCCTTGAACAGATCCATGCCGCGCAGCCGATGCACGAAATCGACCGCGCGTCGCTGCAACTGCGCCGACGTATGCGGCGCGCGCGCGGCGACGATCTCGAGTTCGCGCTCGCGATCCGGATAGCCGATCCATTGATACAGACAGCGGCGCTTCAACGCGTCGTGCACTTCGCGCGTGCGGTTCGACGTCATGATCACGAGCGGCGGCTGCGCCGCGCGCACGGTGCCGTATTCGGGAATCGATACCTGGAAATCCGAAAGGAGTTCGAGCAGGAAGGCCTCGAACGGTTCGTCGGCGCGGTCGATTTCGTCGATCAGCAGCACGCGCCGCGCGCCGGGATGTTTTTCGTCCGGCAGCAGCGCTTGCAGAAGCGGACGCTTCAGCAGGAATTCGCCGCGATACAGCGTGTCGTTGTCGGGACGCTCGCCGCTCGCTTCGGCAAGCCGCAGCGCCATGATCTGGCGCGGGTAGTCCCACTCATAAAGCGCGCTCGCGGTGTCGAGGCCTTCGTAGCATTGCAGCCGCAGCAGCGTGGTGCCGAGCATGCCCGCCGCCGCTTTCGCGAGCTCGGTTTTGCCGACCCCCGGCTCGCCTTCGACGAACAACGGCCGCTCCATGCATAGCGCGAGATACAGCGCGGTCGCAAGCTCGCGGCTCGCGAAATAGCGTTGGGCGGCGAGTTGGGCGAGGGTGTCGTCGATCGAAGCCGGCTGCATGGTGGTCCTGAATCTGCGCCACAGGCCAAGGCGCAAGCGTGGCGCGAGTGAAGAACGAAATGGGCGCGAGGTCGGCGTCGACCTCCCGCACCCGCTCGCGAAGTGAGCGAAGCCGGCTTGCGCGCACCGTGATGAGCACGCGCGGCAAGCCGGGTGACCTGGCGAGGATCGCTAGGCGTTTGCCTTCGTGACCGCGCGCGCGGCGAGCACCGGAATCAGATGCGCGCGATACGCGGCGCTCGCGTGCATGTCCTCGTTCAGCTCGTCGGGCGACACGCTGACCGCGCGTGCCGCCTCGGGCGTGAAGTTCGCCGACAGCGCGCTTTCGAGCTCGGGCACGCGAAATACCGACGACGCCGCACCCGTCACCGCGACCCGCACACCGCTCGCGGTCTTCGCGACGAACACGCCGACCAGCGCGAAGTGCGAGGCCGGATTGCGGAATTTCTCGTACGCGGCCCGCTCGGGCACCGGAAACTCGACGGCGACGATCAACTCGTCGGGGGCGAGCGCGGTCTCGTACATGCCGACGAAGAAATCGCCCGACGCAATGCGCCGCCGGTCCGTGACGATCGTCGCGTCCAGACCCATCGCCGCGGCCGGGTAGCACGCGGCCGGGTCGTTGTTCGCAAGCGAGCCGCCGATCGTGCCGAGCGCGCGCACCTGGCGATCGCCGATATTGCCGGCCAGCTCCGCGAGCGCGGGCAACACGCGCCGCACGTCCGCATGTTCGGCGACGTCCGCGTGACAGACGGCCGCGCCGATCGTCACCTTGCTGGCGTCGACGCTGATCGTCCTGAGCGCGGGAATGCGCGTCACGTCGATCAATTGCGACGGCTGCGCGAGACGCAGGCGCATGGTCGGCAGCAGGCTCTGGCCGCCGCCAAGGAACTTCGCTTCGGTGTCGGCGGTGAGGGCTGCGGCGGCCGCTTGCGGATCCGTCGCGCGTTGATACTCGAATGAATACATGTCGAATGCTCCGCTCAGGATCGTTGGGTCAGGCTTGCTTCGCCGCTTGAATCGCGGACCACACGCGATGCGGCGTGGCCGGCATCTGCAGATCGGTCACACCAAGCGGCGCGAGCGCGTCGATGATCGCGTTGATCACCGCCGGCGGCGAGCCGATCGCGCCCGCTTCGCCGCAGCCTTTGACGCCGAGCGGATTGTGCGTGCACGGCGTGCCCTTCGAGGTCTCGACCGTGAAGTCGGGCAGGTCGGACGCATGCGGCATCGCGTAGTCCATGTACGAGCCGGACAGCAACTGGCCGCTGTCGTTGTCGTACACGCAGCGCTCGAGCATCGCCTGGCCAATGCCTTGCCCGAGGCCGCCATGCACCTGGCCTTCGACGATCATCGGATTGATCACGTTGCCGAAATCGTCGACCGCGGTGAACTGCTCGATTCGGCACTCGCCGGTATCGGGATCGACTTCGACCTCGCAGATATATGCGCCCGACGGATACGTGAAGTTGGTCGGATCGTAGAACGCGCTTTCTTCGAGTCCCGGTTCGAGCACGTCGAGCGGATAGTTGTGCGGCACGTAAGCGGCGAGCGAGATTTCCGCGAACGCTTTGGTGCGGTCGGTACCCGCGACGCGGAACACGCCGTTCTTGAACTCGATGTCTTCGGCCGACGCTTCGAGCAGATGCGCGGCGATCTTCTTCGCCTTGGCTTCGATCTTGTCGAGCGCCTTCGAGATCGCCGAGCCGCCGACCGCGATCGAACGCGAGCCATAGGTGCCCATGCCGAACGCGATGCGGCCGGTGTCGCCGTGCACGATTTCGACGCTTTCGAGCGCAATGCCGAGGCGGTCCGCGACCACCTGCGCGAAGGTCGTCTCATGTCCCTGGCCGTGGCTGTGCGAGCCCGTGAACACGGTGACCGAGCCGGTCGGGTGCACGCGAATCTGGCCGACTTCGAACAGGCCCGCGCGCGCACCGAGCGCGCCCGCGATGTTCGACGGCGCGAGACCGCATGCCTCGATGTAGCACGAGTAGCCGAGGCCGCGTCGCTTACCGTTCTTTTCGGATTCCTGCCGACGCGCGGCGAAACCCGCGACGTCCGCGAGTTCCAGCGAGCGCGACAGGATGGTGTTGTAGTCGCCGGTGTCGTAGGTGAGGCCGACTGGCGTCGCGTACGGGAACTGCGTGATGAAGTTGCGGCGGCGGATTTCCGCGGGGTCGAGTTTCATCTCGCGCGCGGCGGTTTCGACCAGACGCTCGACGACGAAGGTCGCTTCCGGCCGGCCCGCGCCGCGATACGCATCGACGGGAACGGTGTTGGTGAAGACCGCCTTCACTTCGGCGTAGATCGCGGGCGTTGCGTATTGGCCGGCGAGCAGCGTCGCGTACAGGATCGTCGGCACGCTCGAGGCGAACGTCGACAGATACGCGCCCATGTTCGCGATCGTGTGCACGCGCATCGCGAGGAACTTGCCGTCGGCGTCCAGCGCGAGCTCGGCTTTGGTCACGTGATCGCGGCCGTGCGCATCGGATAGGAACGCCTCGGAGCGCTCGGCCGTCCATTTGACCGGCCGGCCGATCTTCTTCGATGCCCATGTGAGCGCGACGTCTTCCGCGTACAGGAAGATCTTCGAGCCGAAGCCGCCGCCGACGTCCGGCGCGATCACGCGCAGTTTCGATTCCGGCAGCGACAGCACGAACGCGGCCATCAACAGCCGCTCGACGTGCGGATTCTGATTCGCGACATACAGCGTGTAGCTGTCGTCCTGCGCCGAATAATTCGCGTTGACCGCGCGCGGTTCGATCGCGTTCGGCACGAGGCGGTTGTTGACGATGTCGAGCGTGGTCACGTGCGCGGCTTTCGCGAACGCCGCATCGGTTGCGGCCTTGTCGCCGTGGCCCCAGTTGTAGCAGACGTTGTCGGGCACTTCGTCGTGTACTGCCGCCTGACCCGGGTCGGCCGCATGCGCGGTATCGACCACGGCCGGCAACTCTTCGTAATCGACCTCGATCAGTTCGGCCGCATCTTTCGCGGCCTTGATCGATTCGGCGATCACGAGCGCGATCTGGTCACCCACGTGCCGCGCTTTCGTATGCGCGATCACCGGATGCGGCGGCTCGTTCATCGGCTTGCCGTCGGTGCTGTGGATCAGCCAGCCGCACGGCAGTCCGCCGACGTTCTCCGCCGCGAGGTCCGCGCCGGTGAAGATCGCGACCACGCCCGGCGACTTTTTAGCGGCGGTAGTGTCGATGCTGGTGATCTTCGCATGCGCGTGCGGCGAGCGCAGGAACACCGCGTAGGTTTGCTGCGGCAGCACGATGTCGTCGGTGTACTGGCCTTTGCCGGTCAGGAAGCGATAGTCTTCCTTGCGTTCGACGGCGGCGCCGATCAGGCTCTGGGTATCGGGTGCGTTCATCGTCGGCTCCTCAGGCGGCGGTTGCGCCGGCGGCATTCGCGCCGGCAGATGCGCTCGATGCGGCGGATGACTTCATACCCGCGGCGCCTTCGAGCACGGCCTTGACGATGTTGTGATAGCCCGTACAGCGGCACAGATTGCCGTCGAGCTGCTCGCGCACGTCGTCGCCGGTCAGATCGGGTTGACGCTGCACCAGCGACACCGCGCTCATCACCATGCCCGGCGTGCAGAAGCCGCATTGCAGACCGTGGCAGTGCTTGAACGCGGCCTGCATCGGGTGCAGCGCGCCGTTGTGCGCGAGTCCTTCGATGGTCGTGACTTCGGCACCATCGACTTGCGCGGCGAGGATGTTGCAGGACTTGATCGCGCGGCCGTTCAGATGCACGGTGCAGGCGCCGCATTGCGCCGTATCGCAGCCGACGTGGGTGCCGGTGAGGCGGAGTTGATCGCGCAGGAACTGGACAAGCAGGGTGCCAGGGTCGACTGAGGCGCTCACGGGCGCGCCATTTACCGTCAGACTGATGCTGATCGCCATGAAGCTGTCTCCTTAATTGATCGGAGCACGCGCTTCGGCGTATGGATCCCCGCCTCTGCGCAGACCACGATCCCATGCAAGATAGTTGCTGTGGGTGAGACCGGACCTGTGATTGTTATTGCCCCTGCTTTGCTTCGACTGCGTGCTGACTGCTTGCCAACTACGACTCGCGAGGTCCGATGAGGGTGCTGCGGGTTTTACAAGTCTGCCGAAAAGTAAAGCACAAATCGCGCGGGCGCGCTATGAGGGGAAGTGTGTTCGGCGCGCGCGAGCGCACGAAGCGAAGCATGGCGGCCATGGAACGGAGCGCCGAAAAGACACGCGCCCCGTCACGCGGAGCATGACGGGGCGCATCGATAGATCAGCGGAAAGCGAGGCCGCGCTCGCGCGCATTCAGCTCATTGGCGCGGCCTCGTTGAAACGGCGCATTACTTTGCCAGTTTCGAATGGCGGCGCGAGTAGCCGAAGTAGATGACCAGGCCGATCAGCAGCCAGATCAGGAACGCACCCCACGTGATGCCTTGCAGGTTCAGCATCAGGAACAGGCACGATGCGACCGCGAGCACCGGCACGACCGGCACGCCCGGGCAACGGAACGCGCGCGGCAGATCGGGGTGCGTCTTGCGCAGCACGAGCACGGCGATCGACACCATCGAGAATGCCGCGAGCGTGCCGATATTGATCAGTTCAGCCAACACATTGAGCGGCACCAGCGCGCCGATCAGGCCGAAGAAGATGCCGACGAGCCACGTGGTGAAGAACGGCGTCGCGAAGCGCGGATGCACTTTCGACAGCTTCGCGGGCAGCAGGCCGTCGCGCGACATCGCGAAGATCACCCGCGTCTGACCGTAGGCCATCACGAGAATCACGGTCAGCATGCCGAGCACCGCGCCGAGGTCGATGAAGCCCGCGACCCAGTTCTGCCCGGCCAGCTGCAGCGCGTACGACACCGGGTGCGAGATGCCCATGAACTTCTCGGACGGCACGATGCCGGTGACGACCGCGGCCACGGCCACGTACAGCACCGCGCACACGCCGAGCGACGCGATGATGCCGATCGGCAGATCGCGCTTCGGGTTCCTCACCTCTTCGGCCGCCGACGACACCGAGTCGAAACCGATGAACGCGAAGAACATCACCGCGGCCGCGCCGAATACGCCGCTCCAGCCGTGCGGCATGAACGGGTGCCAGTTGGCCGGCGTGACGTGAAACACGCCGACACCGATGACTAGCAGCACAACGGTCACCTTGATCGCAACCATGATGTTGTTGATCCGCGCGGATTCGCGCACGCCGACGGACAGCAGCGTGGTGATCGCCATCATCACGAGGAAGGCGGGCAGGTTGAACAGCGTCTCGTGTCCGGGGACGGCGCCGGGGGCTGCGGTCAGTGCCATCGGCAACGACACGCCGAAGCCCGACAGCAGCGACTGCAGATAGCCGGACCAGCCGACCGACACCGCCGAGGTCGCGAGCCCGTACTCGAGCATCAGGTCCCAGCCGATGATCCACGCGGCCAGTTCGCCGAGCGTCGCGTACGAGTACGTATAGATCGAACCGGCGACCGGAATCGTCGACGCGAATTCGGCGTAAGCGAGCGCGGCGAAGCCGCAGGCGATCGCCGCGACCACGAACGAGATCATCAGCGCGGGGCCGGCCTGTAAGGCGCCCGTGCCGGTCAGCACGAAGATGCCGGTGCCGATGATGGCGCCGACGCCGAGGAAAGTCAGGTCGAGCGCGCCGAGCGTTTTTTTCAGGCCGGCGGTCTGGGCGCTCGCCGCGAGCATGTGCTCGACGCTCTTTTTGCGGAACAGGGACATTGGCGAGGTCTCCAGTGGTGCACGCGTGTTGCGCGCCGAATGTCGGGGAAAACCCGCAATTCTAGCGGATGCGTGCCGCCGGGCTGGTTCGCGGCGGCGTTACAGGGACCAGGGCGGCGGGCGGAAACTCCCGCCAAGAGGGGACTTCGAGGTGGCCGTACGGTGCCCGAAGCGGCGCGGCAGTGAAGCCTTTACTGAATAAGCGATTGAAGAGGAGGGAATCTCTTCGTGTGCGCCGGCGCCACGCTCGGACGACTGCGGCGCGACGCCGCAGGCACGACCGGCGGCGCTTGCCGGCCTAGCCGGCCATCGCGGGATTCAGATCGACGAGGCGGTTGCTCATTACGTAGAAGGTGAGCTCGGCGTTATTGCGCAGCTTCATCTTGTCGAGTAGCCGCGTGCGGTACACGCTGACCGTCTTCACCGACAGCGACAACGCAGCCGCGATATCGGTGAGCCGTTTGCCCGATGCGAGCATGCACAGCGTCTGGTATTCGCGGTCGGACAGCTTTTCGTGCGGCAACTGCTCGCCGTCGAACGACACGTAGTCGGCGAGCGCCTCTGCCATCTCGGGGCTCACGTACTTGCGGCCCGCGGCGACCTGCTGGATCGCGCCGATCATTTGCCCGGCGTCGACCGTTTTCGACAGATAGCCGGACGCGCCGGCTTTGAGCGCGCGCACCGCGTACTGGTCCTCGCGGTACATCGAAAACATCAGCACCGCGACGCGCGGCGCTTTGCGCTTCAGACGCTTGAGCACCTCGACGCCGTTCATGTCGGGCAGCGAAATGTCGAGCAGCACGACGTCGAAACTTTGATGGACGACCGAGTCGAGCGCTTCGGAGCCGCTTTGCGCCTCGGCGACCTCGCGCGCGATGCCGCGATCGAGCAGCAGCTGGCGAACGCCCTGGCGGACCACCGCGTGATCTTCGACGATCAGGATACGCAGGCTCATGATCGCGGGCTCACGATTGCAGCGCGCGCCGGGCGGCGCGCGGGGCGGGGATGGCCGCCAGCAGCGCGTGCCAGGCGAAGCGTGCCTGGATCACGGTGCCGCGCGCGGCGACGACGCCGTTGTTGCCGGTACCGCTGTCCTCGCCACCACCGGCGCTCGCGCGCCTCGCGCCGACTCGCAGCATGCCATCGAATGCGGCGCAGCGCGCCTGCATGCCGGCGCGGCCGAAATGCTTGCCTGGTTCTTTTTGACGGCCGCGTTCGCGCGCGCCGCTCGGCAGGCCGATGCCATCGTCGCTGACGAAGAGCTTCAGATGACGCGCACCGGTTTCGACGCGCACGTCGGCGCAGCTCGCGCGTGCGTGTTTCGCGACGTTGTTCAGCGCTTCCTGCGCGACGCGGAACACGGCGAGCGCGGCATCGGCGGGCAGGCGCGCGAGCCGCGCGTCGTCGCTGCAGGTGAAGGTGGTGCGCAAGCCGGTGCGCGTGGAGAAGTCGCGGATCCAGCACTTCAGCGTGCCGGCAAGGCCCGTCTCGAACGACGGCGCGTGCAGTTGCGCGATGGCCTCACGGCTCGCCGCGTGCACCGCGTCGAGCGAACGATTCGCGACCGCCAGGGCGGCCGCGCATTGCGTCGGCGCGTCGGCAGGTAGCCAGGTTTCGACGCCGGCGAGCGCGAAGCGCGTTGCGGTCAGCTCGGCGCCGACGCCGTCGTGCAGTTCGCGCGCGACGTGACGGCGCACGCTTTCCTGCGCGTCGACCAGTTCGGCCGACAGCTCGCGCACCCGCGCGCGCAGTCGCTCGATCTCGCGCGCGGCGAGCGACGGCATGTCGAAGCCATCACGCTGCGCGGACGAGGCCAGCGGAGCGTTGAACGGGACGGCAGTCGACGTATCCATGAATTTCCCTCTCAGGAAGCGGAGTGGACAGCGAAGCGGGCGCGCGCAGACGGAATCGAAGCCTGCATCACGAGGTTTCGCGTCCCGCCATCGGGCAACCAGCGCGACGGACGAAACACGATGGCTCAACGTAACGAAATTTACATCCAGTAACAACTCGGGTTGACGAAAATCGGTGCGCGAATTCGTCTGATCTCGCGGCGCGATCATATCCCAAAAAGATTAAAAAAGCAGTCACACCAAGGGTTGGCGCCGAGTTTTAAGAAATTACATGATGTTTTGCGCATACTCGTCTTGTCAGAGGAATTCTGACAGCGAAGGTGATGAGACAGGCTCCAATTTGTAACGGAGCAACAAAAAAGGAGCCCGGAGGCTCCTTTTTTGGATTTCGCGGCGCGCGGGCCGCGAAGAGGGAATTCGGGCTTAGCCGACGAAGGCCTTTTCGACCACGTAATGGCCCGGCTCGTTGTTGCTGCCTTCCTTGAAGCCCGCGTCTTCGAGCAGCTTGCGCGTGTCGCGAAGCATGTGCGGGCTGCCGCACAGCATGACCCGGTCGTTCTCGAGCGAGAAACCCGGCACGCCGAGGTCGGCGAACAGCTTTTCGGTTTCGATCAGCTCGGTGATGCGACCCCGGTTCTGGAACGCTTCACGCGTGACGGTCGGGTAGTACAGCAGCTTTTCCTGCACCAGCTCGCCGAGGTGTTCATGCGCCGGCAGGTGGTCGGTGATGTATTCCTTGTACGCGAGTTCGTCGACGAAACGGCAGGTGTGCGTGAGGACCACGCGCTCGTAGCGGTCGTAAATGTCCGGATCCTTGATGATCGACATGAACGGCGCGAGGCCCGTGCCGGTGGACAACAGCCACAGCGTCTTGCCCGGCAGCAGGTTATCGGCCACCAGCGTGCCGACCGGCTTCTTGCCGATCAGCACTTCGTCGCCGACCTTCAGGTGCTGCAGGCGCGACGTGAGCGGACCGTCCTGCACCTTGATGCTGAGGAATTCGAGATGTTCTTCGTAGTTCGCACTGGCGAGGCTATATGCGCGCAGCAGCGGCTTGCCCTCGACCTGCAGGCCCACCATCGTGAACTGGCCGTTTTCGAAGCGAAACGACGGATCACGCGTGCAGGTGAAGCTGAAAAGCGTATCGGTCCAGTGATGGACGCTCAGGACGGTTTGTGAATTCAGGTTGCTCATGGCTTCTTGGATAGTGCGAAAACAAAGGCGGCCAGTCGTCTGAGCCGGCCGGCACGGCAAGGGGCGATGCTGCGCTGACCCGTGGTCGGGACTCCCGCGCAATCCGCCATTTTACCGTGCCCGCCGGGGCGGGGCTGCGGCGCGGCGGTCGAGCGTGGTAAAGCAGGTTGCCAAACCGGGAAGCGGCGGCGCCGGCTTGCTGGCGCCGCGAAGTACGTTGGCGTGAGTGCGGCCGTGCTTCAGCGGGGTACGGCGATTCGGCGAACGCCGCGCAGGGCGGCTGCCATTGGCTGTCCGGCAGGCGCGAAAGCGACGCGCCGCGTGGGCAACAATTTCAGGATGATACCGAAAGCCGGCGTGCGGTGCAGCATTGACCCTGCTGATAAAACTGGCAAATGGGGCGGAAGCCTTCCCGGCGCCATCGAGATCGCCTCGTGTTCGACATCGTTCGCACCGCGCAATCTTTTGGGGAATACGTCGGACGTTGCGTCGTTTACGCAGGACGCGAGTCGTGCGAAGCGAGGCAGTGCCGTGGCTGCGCGACTCGTCCTGGCGGCTTCGGCCGCCCCTGCGAGTAGGAGGTGTTCAAATGGAAACTTCTCGTGCGATATCTGCATTCGGTTCATACACAGGCTTCAACGGACTGGCGATACGGGCACGCGCATCGCGCCGTTTGCGTCGAGCGGTGTGTCGAGCCGGTCTGCTGGCTTTATCGTTGGGGACTGTCGCGGCACAGGCGCAGGAGGTGATCCTGCCGCCGCACGCGGTGACCTCATCGACCGTTCCGACCAACGGCGATGTCAATCCGTACGGCATGGCCTTCGTGCCGTTCGGCGTGCCGTCCTGGAGCACGCTCAAACCCGGCGACATCGTGGTGTCGAATTTCAATGCGCAGTCGAATCTGCAGGGTACCGGTACGACGATCGTCAAGATCGTGCCCAATGGCAATCCAGTCACTTTCTTCCAGGGAAGCAATCTAGGTCTCACGACGGCGCTCGCGGTGCTCAAAAACGGCTTCGTTCTGGTGGGTAATGTGCCGACCACTGATGGCAAGAACGTCATCCCTCCGGGCTCGTTGCTCGTCATTAATCCGCAGGGCAGCCTCGCCAACGAACTGAAAGATTCCAAACTGCTGGACGGCCCCTGGGATCTCACCGTGATCGACGGGGGGCAATACGTCCGGGTCTTCGTCTCGGATGTGTTGAACGGAAAGGTCGCGCGG
Source organism: Paraburkholderia sp. HD33-4 (assembly GCF_021390635.1). Lineage (NCBI taxonomy): Bacteria > Pseudomonadati > Pseudomonadota > Betaproteobacteria > Burkholderiales > Burkholderiaceae > Paraburkholderia > Paraburkholderia sp. HD33-4. Next base: position 121,549 of record NZ_JAJEJS010000001.1, read on the forward strand.
ATCGATCTTGCCTTCGACGATGACGGCGCTCGGATGCTGCGTAGCTCGACCATCATTGCGTCAGGCTATATGCACCGTACCGATCCGGCGGCACTTGTGGTCGGCCCCACGGGCTTGGCTTACGACCCGTCGAAGGACGTGCTTTATGTCGCCTCGACGGGTGACAACGCAGTGTTCGCCATCTACGGCGCCGCGGGCGCGGATCACGATGGCGGCATGGGCCGGATGATTTACCAGGACAACAAGCATCTCCACGGTCCGCTTGCACTGGCGCTCGCGCCCAACGGGCACCTCGTCACCGCGAACGGCGACGCGGTCAACCCCGACCCGAAACATCCCAGCGAAATCGTCGAGTTCACCGTCGACGGACAATTCGTCGCTCAACTGCAGGTCGACTCTGTGTCGGGCTCCGCGTTCGGCCTTGCCTTCGGCCTCGATAGCAAGCGCCACCAGCAGTTCACCGCGGTGGACGACAACACGAATACGGCGACGGTCTGGACGTTGCGCACAGACAATCAATAAGGGAGCCGAGGACGGCGATCGGGGACGACGTAACGCGTCGGGGACGCGTCACGGTCACACGGTTCCGCGGCTAGTCTATCGGTACACAGATATGAATCGGGGGCGGCGATTGTAGCGGCAAGCCTTAGACAGACAAGAAGATTCTGTTCGATGGATTTGATGACGCCAACTCGCGGGTGCCGCTTGCTACGCCGCCGCCACCCGCTTTTTCCCGCGCTGTTTCAACACCCGCGCCTGCAGCACGATCACGAGCAGCAGAAACACGCCGCGAATCACCGACTGCCAGTACGCGGACAGACTGATGAACCCGAGCCCGTTCTCGAAGTTCAGCAGATTGAACACGAGTCCGAGCAGCAGCACGCCGGCAATCGTCATCGCGACCGAGCCCTCGCCGCCGGTCAGCAGCGTGCCACCGAGCACGACCGCCGAAATCGCGAACAGCTCCCAGCCGACGCCTTCGTTCGGCTGCCCCGCGCCGAACTGTGCGGCGAGGATCACGCCCGCCATGCCGGCGAGCAGCCCGCTCACCGCATAGGCCATTACCAGCGTACGGTCGACGTTCAGCCCCATCAGCCGCGCGGCCTCTTCGCTGCCGCCGATCGCGAGCGAGTGCCGCCCGAAGCGCGTGCTGCGCAGCGCGAGCCAGCCGGCGAGCGCGGCGGCGAGCGCGACGAGTCCCGGAATCGGCAGCCCGAACAGATCGCCCTGACCGAAGTTGCCGAAGTTCGAATCGGCCGCGATCGATACCGCGTCGTTCTTGCCGAGCAACAGCGCGACGCCGTGCGCGCCGAGGCTCGTCGCGAGCGTGACGATGAACGGCAGGATCCTGAGCCGCGTGATGATGATGCCGTTCAGCACGCCGACCGCGAGTCCGGCCACGCAGCCCGCCAGCACCGCGACCCAGCCGCCGTAGGCGCTCGTCAATGCGGCGACCACGCTCGCGAGGGCCGCGACCGTGCCGACCGACAGATCGATGCCGCCCGTGATGATCACGAAGGCCATGCCGATCGAGATCAGCGCGAACATCGAGTTGTAGCGCCAGAACGACGTGATGTTGTACGCCGAGCCGAAGTGCTCATAGCGCACGAGGCCAAAGACGACGAGCGCCGCGAGCGCGAGCAGAATGGGAAGATTCTTTTTCATCGCATCGAATCCGGAAAGGTTGCGCGCAGATCGTGAAAATGAGCGTGGGAGCCTGCGCCAGAATCAGCGCGAGCGCCGCTGCACATAAACCGCCGCGACGATGATGCCGGCCTTCACGACGAGCGCGGCCGCATCGGGGATGCCATGGGCGAGCAGCGTATAGCGCAGCAACTGGATGATCAGCGCGCCGATCAGCGTGCCGCCGATATACGCCTTGCCGCCCGTCAGCGCGGTGCCGCCGACCGCGACCGCCGCGATCGCGTCGAGCTCGACGCCAAGCCCCACGACGTTCGCATCGGAAGACGAATTCACCGAGATCGAGATCAGCCCGGCGAGGCCCGCGAGCGCGGCGCACAGCGTGTACGCGATCATCTTGATGGCGGCGGTCGGCACGCCGCACAGATACGCGGCTTTTTCGTTGCCGCCGGTGATCAGCAGATACTGGCCGAACAGCGTCTTGCGCACGACCCACACGAACACGCCGACGAGCGCGAGCATCAGCAGCACCTGGAACGGCACGCCCGCGACCTTGCCGAGCGCGATCCACTGGAAGGCCGGCGTGTTGAACGCCTGCAGGCTGCCGTCGGTGACGACCTGCGCGATGCCGCGCCCGGCGATGAACAGCACGAGTGTCGCGACGATCGGCTGCACCGACAATCGCGTGACGAGCAGGCCGTTGAACACGCCGCACGCGGCGGCCGCCAGCACCGGCAGCACGAACGCGAGCGCGATGCCGAGCGGTCCCGCGATGTTGAGGAACAGCATCGGTGCGAGCGCGCCCGAAATCGCCATCGACGCGCCCACCGACAGATCGATGCCGCCGGTCGCCACGACGAGCGTCATGCCGATGCCGACGATCACGATCGTCACGACCTGCGTCATGTTCACGTTGAAGGTCTGTAACGACCAGAAGTGCGGCGTGAAGATCAGGTTGAACAGCACCATCGCGAGCAGCACGATCACTTCGCGCTGCATCGCGAGATGGCGCCACTTCTGAACGGCGGTCGCGGGCCGCGCGGGCGGGGTATTGGTCGATTGCGTCATGGTGGCGTCGGCGCCCGACGCAGCGGCGCCCGACGCAACGGCGCCCGACGCATCGGTGCGCAGCGAATTTGTATGCAGCTTAAGCGCCATGACGGTCGCCCTCCAACGCGTCTTCGATGTGGGCCGATTGCGCGGCTTCCGCGAGCGCCGACTGGCCCTCGCTGCCGTAGGCGATCGCATCCATGATCGCGGTCTCGCTCATGTCGGCGCCGTTCAGCTCGGCGACGGTGCGGCCGTCGCGGATCACGACCGCGCGATCGGCGACCGCGGTCAGCTCTTCGAGCTCGGACGCTGACAGCAGCACCGCGAGCCCCGCGTCGCGCAACTCGCGCACGATCTTCGCGACATCGGCTTTCGCGCCGACGTCGATGCCGCGCGTCGGTTCGTCGAGCAGCAGCAGCGTCGGCTCGGCCGCGAGCCAGCGCGCGAGCAGCACCTTCTGCTGGTTGCCGCCCGACAGCTCGCGGATCGGCTGATCGGCCGAGCGCAGCTTGATGCCGAGCGATGCGATGAAACGCTCGACGATCGCCTGCTGCTTCTTCACGTCGACGATGCCGTTCTTCGCGAGCGTGCGTAGACAGACGAGCGTCAGGTTGTCGCGCACCGACAGCTCGGGGACGATGCCTTCGCCCTTGCGGTCTTCGGTCAGGTACGCGAGGCCGCGTGCGATGGCATCCTGCGGCGACTTCAGCGCGACCGCCTCGCCGCCGATCGTGAGCGAGCCTTGCGCCAGCGGATCGGCGCCGAACATCAGCCGCATCGTTTCGGTGCGGCCCGAGCCGAGCAGGCCGGCGAGGCCCACCGCCTCGCCCGCGTGCACGTCGAGCGATACGCCGTTGACCTTCGGCGGCGCGCCGAGCTGGGTCGCGCCGATCACCTGCTTGCCGCGCTTCGCGAGATTCGCTTCGCGCGCGGCGGTGTCGTCCTGCACGACCGCGGCGAGCGAGCGGCCGAGCATCGTCGTGACGAGCTGCAGCTTGTCCATCTCGGCCATCGTGCTTTGCGCGACCGTCTGGCCGTCGCGCATCACGGTTACGCGATCGCACAGCGCGTACAACTCGTCTAGCCGGTGCGACACGAAGATCACCGCGCGGCCGTCGTCGCGCAGCTTGCGCACGACGGTGAACAGCAGCTCGACTTCGCGCTCGTCGAGCGATGACGTCGACTCGTCCATGATCACCATCTTCGCGTCCGACGACACCGCGCGGGCGAGCGCCACCATCTGCTGGATCGCGGTCGAGTAACGGCCGACCGGCTTTTTCACGTCGATCTGCAAACCGAACGAATCGAGCAGCGCGGCGGCGCGCCGCTGCACCGTGCGCCAGTCGATCAGACCGAAGCGGCGTGGTTCGCGGCCGAGAAAGATGTTTTCCGCGACCGATCGGAACGGCACCAGGTTGATCTCCTGGTAGATCGTGCTGATGCCCGCTTCGCGCGCCTGCTTCGGCGTGCGGAAATCGACCTCGCGGCCTTCGAATCTCACGCTGCCCGAGCCGCGCCGATAGGCGCCGGTCAGGATCTTGATCATGGTCGATTTGCCGGCGCCGTTCTGGCCGATCAGCGCGTGCACTTCGCCAGCTGCCACGCTCAGATTCGCGCCGCGCAACGCGGGCACGCCGCCGAAGCTGATGCCGATGTCCTGCATCTCGAGCAGCGGCGAACGGGTAAGGGGGGAGTGTGGCGTCTCTTTGCCAGATTCCGTCACGGGAGTTCTCCTGATGCGGATGCTGCCGATATTGCCGACTGCGCTGTTGCCGGCGACGTGGGGCCCGTCGCGCCAGTGCGCGGCCCAGTTACGCCCGCATAAAAGCGAAGCGACGGTCCGTCGGTCACGGGCGCGTCGCTTCGAAGCCTTCCCACCACCCGCCCGACGAGGAGACATTCATGGAGAGCGGGTGACTTCCTGCTACAACGCCGAAGGGCGTCCCCGAGGAAATGCCGCCCCGGGGAGCTTCCCGATGCTTGCGATCAATAGCCGTACTGCATGTTCTGCTGCACGTTTTCCTTGTCGTAGAAGCGGTCGGACACCTTGACCCAGGTCGGGATCTTTTCACCCTTCGCATAGCGCTGCGCAACGTCGCAGGCGAGCGGGCCGAAGAACGGGCTCGACTGCACGCTCGCGCCGAGCTCGCCGGCCGCGATCGCGTCCATGCCGCCCTTGGTGCCGTCGATCGTGACGATCTGGATGTCCTTGCCCGGCTGCTTGCCGGCCGCCTTGATCGCGGCGATCGCGCCGAGCGCCATTTCGTCGTTGTGCGCGTACACGGCGGTCACGTCCGGATGCGCCTGCAGCAGCGTTTCCATCACCTGACGGCCCTTGTCGCGCGCGAAGTCGCCGCTCTGCGATGCGATGATCGTCATACCGGGGTTCTTCGCGATGACTTCGTCGAAGCCCTTCTTGCGGTCGTTCGCGGCGGACGCACCCGTGGTGCCTTCGAGCTCGATGATCTTCGCCTTGCCGCCCGTCGCCTTGACGAGCCAATCGGCGGCGCGGTGACCCTGATCGATGAAGTCCGAGCCGATGAACGTGATGTAATCGCGGCCCGCCTTCGCGACCGACTGGTCGACGTCGCGGTCGACGAGGATCACCGGAATGCCGGCCTTCTTCGCCTGCAGCACGACCGGCGCAAGCGGCTTCTCTTCGCGCGGCGGGAAGACCAGCAGATCGACGTGCTGGGCGATCATGCTTTGAATGTCGGAGACCTGTTTGGAGTTGGAGCCGTTGGCGTCGGTCATCACGACCTGCCAGCCGCATTTCGCGGCGATGTCCTTGAAGCTCCTGGTTTCCGCAAGACGCCACGGGTTGTTGCTTTCGGTCTGCGCGAAACCGACCTTCAACGGGGTCTTGGTCGACAACTTCGGCAATGCGTCGTCGGCGTGCGCGGCCGCCGCGCCGACACCGATTGCCAGAGCCAGCAGCGAAGCTGCCAGCGGACGAATCTGCTGCTTGCGCGCAAGCATGCGCGACTGCGTATTGAGCGACGCCATGTCTTCCTCCAGTAACCGGTGACGGTGTATTTGCTTTTTTTGCTGCTCGGGATTGTCTCTGTCCAGCCGGGGTGCCGACGGTTTTTTGCCGGCGAGCGTGCGGTTGGCTATGACCCACCGGTACGCTTGCTTCCCGACCCGACGTGCCGATTATTCCACCAGGAATTATTATCGGTCAATCACTAATAATATTAATTGTCACCGGTTTCGCCTCGGTAATTACCCTGACCGAGGTGCGTTCGACCAACGGTCCATCCAGCTTGACCGTGCGATGGCGCACGGGTGCGCCGGCCGCGCGGTTGTGCTCTTCCTGCAATAGCGTGTCGACGGCCCAGCGGCCGAGCTCGTAGTTGGGCAGTACCACGGTCGACAGCGGCGGATGCGTGTGGCGCGCGATTTCCTGATCGTCGTAGCCGAGCACCGATACGTCCTCGGGCACCCGCAGGCCTAGCTGCTTGAGCGCCTCGATCGCGCCGATCGCGGTCAGGTCGTTCGCGCAGAAGATCGCGGTGGGCGGATTGGCCTCGCGCATCAGCGACAGCGTCAGCTCGAAGCCGAGGCCCGAGCTCCAGTCGCCGTCGCGCACGAGCTCTGACGCGAAAGGCAGATCGGCGGTCGCGAGCGCGGTGCGGTAGCCCTTCAGACGGTCTTTCGCGGCGTCCTGCCATGGCTCGCCGTTGATATAGCCGATGCGCCGATGGCCGGCCTGCAGCAGGTACTCGGTCGCCAGGTGGCCGCCCGCGACCTCGGCCGGCACCACCGACGAAAACGTGCCGTCCCCGGTGTAGCAGTTCAGCAGCACGGTCGGCACCTGCGACAGCGCGCTCGGCGGCTCGACCTTGCGCGTGTAGACGGTCGCGTAGATCACGCCGAACACGTGCGGATTCGTGAGCACCGTGTCGAGCACCTTTTTTTCGATGTCGGCGTTGCCGTGAGTGGAGTAGACCGCGAGTATCTTGCCGCTCGCATACGCGGCATCGCGCGCGCCGTCGATGCTGACGACCGGATGCGGGCTCGTCGAGATTTCGTCGGCCAGATAGACGATCAGATTGCGCTCGTCGCTGGAGGTCGCGAGCGGCTCGCGCAGCGACAGCCGGTAGCCGAGATCGTGCGCGGTCTTGAGGACATTGTTGCGGGTGGCCTCGGAGAATTTCGCTCCGGCCGCGTTGTTGAGCACGAGCGAAACGGTAGATTGCGACACGCCGGTGAGCTTGGCGATGTCGGTCATGGTCGGGCGGCGCTGAGTCGATTTTTTCATTGTGCGGGCCGCGGCGAGGCGGCGCTGAGGCAGGGGAATGCCAGCGGCATCATGCTGATGACGGTACCACTAATAATATGCGCGCGGCAACGTGAGCCAACTCGTCTTCGACGAGGAGACCTTTCGGACTGTTACGGTGCCTTTTGAACGAATTTATTACTAATAATATTGACCAATAATGCCGTGTCGTGCGATTCTCGCTCGGGCGGACTGAGGTAGTCCGCCGGCCGCCTGGTGCGCGGCATGTCAAAGGAGATACGAATGCACGTTGAAGCCGCCACCCGCTCGCGGTTGCCCCTCGCCTGACCATGCGCGACGTTTCCCTGAATCCTGCCCGGCCGCACGCGGCACAAGCCGTGACACGATCGGCGGCGCAACTCTCATGGCTCGACGATCCCACGATCGCCGCGCGCCTCGTCACGTTGTCGGCCGGCGCGTTGCGCGCGGTGCTCGCGCCGGAGGTTGGCGGCGCGCTCGCGGCGTTCTACGAAGTCACGCCGCAAGGGCCGCTGCACTGGCTGCGGCCGGCGCTGCCGGACGCGTTCGCAGCGCGCGATCCGCTACGCATGGCGAGTTTCCCGCTATTCCCGTACTGCAACCGGATTCGCGATGCGCGCTTTGCGTTCGACGGCGCGACGATCGATCTGGCCGGCAACGACCCGCGTTTCGCGCATGCGCTGCACGGCAACGCGTGGCGTCATCCGTGGCGCGTCGGCGCGCGCAGCGGCAACGTGGTGGACTTGCACTTCGAGCACGAGCCCGATGCGAGCGTGCCCGGTGACTGGCCGTTTCGCTATCGCGCGCGGCAGCGCATCGAGCTGCGCGATGGCGCGCTCTACATCACGATGTCGGCGCGCAATCTCGCCGGCCGGCCGATGCCGTTCGGCATGGGCCATCACCCTTACTATCCGCGCACTGAAGCGACCCGCATCCATGCCGACGTGCAGGCGATGTGGCACGCCGACGCCGACGTGCTGCCGACGCATCTCGGCCCGCATCCAGCCGTCGATGCCTTGCGCGCGGGCCTGTCACCCGATGCGTTCGATCTCGACAACAACTTTTCGAACTGGTCGCGCGCGGCGACGATCGCATGGCCCGACGAGCGCCGCAGCCTGACGATGCGCGCCGACGCGCCGTTCGATCACATGGTCGTGTTCGCGCCGGCCAACGATCCGCAGCTATGCGTGGAGCCGGTCACGAATACGACGGATTGCTTCAACGCGGTCGGGATGGGCGAGCAGGTTGGTGGCTGCGTGTTGCAGCCGGGCGAAGAGATCGAGGCGGCGTTGAGCTGGACGCCGCATCGCGAGTGAGGGGGCGCGCGCTTTGCGGTGGCGAAAGCGCAACGACCGGAGGCGCTTAGTCCAGCCGCAACTTCGCCATATACGGCAAATGATCCGACAGCCACGCGGTTTCCTGCGCCGGCTGGATCCATTCGACCGGCTGCATGCCGCGCACGAACATCTTGTCGAGCGACAGCGCCGGCGAGAACGCCGGGAACGTGCGCGCCGGTTCGCCGAGCAGCGTCGCGACTTCCTGCAAGCCGTGCTCGCGAAACAGCGGCACCGAGTCGTTGCGCCAGTCGTTGAAATCGCCGGCCAGCACGAGCGGACCGTCGGGGGCTTCCTTCGCGATCCAGTGCGCAATCCAGTTCATCTGCCGTAACCGCGCCGGGCGCGTCAGCGCGAGATGCGCGCAGAGCAGCGTGACGAGCCGTCCGCCGAACGTCGCGCGCGCAACCAGCAGGCCGCGTTTTTCGAAGCGGTGCGCGGAGATGTCCCAGCGGCCGCCGAGATCGAGCGGATGCGGCGACAGGATCGCATTACCGTGCCGCCACGACGGCTTGAACACGTTCGGACCGAGCGCGACTTCGAGTTCGAGCGCACGCGCGATTTCGGTCGCCTGACAGTGCCATACGTCGGTCAGCGGATCATCCATCGGCGCGCCGAAGCTGCTCGCCAGAACCGGCGACGGCATGCGCCGCGCCATCGCTTCCTGCAGGAAGTAAGCGTCCGCGTGAGTCGATTGAACCCAGCTCTGCATCGCTTGCCAGGCCTGAAAACCAAGCGGTGTGCGGCCCTTGTGCAAGTTCCAGCTCACCGCGACGAAATCATTCGGCGCGAGGCTCTCGCGGATCAATTCTTCTGGGTTTCGCATGCCGCGTTATCCACGTGTTCTGTTTGAGCGCGTCGGTCAGGCGCGCGGTTCCTGTCAGTTCGGTTTGTTGCCGCCGGCCGCGGCGCCATTGCCGCTCATACCGCCATTCGTGCCGCCGCTCGTGCCACCGCTTGTGCCACCGCTTGTGCCACCGCTTATGGCTCCATTCGTGCCGTTGCCGTTCGCACCGTTAGTCACGACACTCGCATGCAAGCGATACACGAGGTTCGGATTGTGATCGACGATCGTCCAGCTCGCCCATTGATCGGGCGGCACCACGAGACCCGGATGGCTCGCGCTTACCTGGCGCGGCTGCGGCGGCAGCTTGCAGCCGATGTTGGTGCGCTGCGCGTTGTCGTCTTCGAGCGTTTCCTGCGTGTCGATCGAAAACATCACGCCCTCGGGATCGACGCGCAGCGGCGACACCGTGAGCGTGCGCGACAGATCGATGCTGCCGGCCGGCTGGTCCTTGCAGCCGACGTCGTGCTGCACGACCTGGTGATGGGTATCGGTGCGTGCCTGACCGACGGTGGTGGTGCCGTCGAACGAATCGATCTGTTGGCCATCTTTCACTACCTGCAGTTGCCATTGCACGACCTGCTGCGGTGGCAGTTGTTGCGCGTGGGCGAGCAATGAAGCGCCAAGCAGCATGGCCACGATACTGGTTTTCCACATAGAGGGATCTCCGCTCACGCGTAGCTTGCGTGGTTGCCTCGTCGTAGCAATTGAAGAGCCATCTTACCCCCGATAGCCGCCACGATTTCTGACTCGGTCGACGAGGTCCGGTTCAGCAACAATCCATTCCAGATAAGGATGGGAATGCCAGCGGTCGTTAGCAGCAGAGCCGCACGACTGCTGGCTTGCACGCGTTTATGTCCTCGCTAAACTGGACTCGAATCGGCGCTCACAAGGCGCCGCCGCAGAATCAGCCAAACGGGGTGAGCGATGACGACAGCAATGGTCAAACAGGAAATCGCCGTGGCCTCGTTCAGCCGGGTGTACGACCTGGACGAGGTCGAGACCGCGCTGAACGGTCTCGGCGAGGGCGCGAACGAGGCGCTGCGCGCAACCTACGAAAAGATGCTGAAAACCGGCAATCTGCGATTCTGCGTGAAGCCGAACCGGATGCCGTCGATCGACGACCTGATCGACGCGCTGCCCAATTTTTCCGCACCACTCGACGACATCCGCAAGCAGGTCGCGCTGTGCCTCGAAACCGAGGACCGGCTCGAATTGATGCCGATCCTGCTGCTCGGCGAGCCCGGCATCGGCAAGACGCATTTCGCGAAGCAGTTGGCGCGCCTGCTGGGCACCGCGTACCAATACGTCGCGATGAGTTCGCTGACGGCGGGCTGGATCCTGTCGGGTGCGTCGTCGCAATGGAAGAACGCGAAGCCGGGCAAGGTGTTCGATGCGCTCGTGAATGGCAGCTACGCGAACCCGGTGATCGCCGTCGACGAAATCGACAAGGCGACCGGCGATTCACAATACGATCCGCTAGGCGCGCTGTACGCGCTGCTCGAACATGACACCGCCCAGAGCTTCATCGACGAGTTCGCTGAAATTCCGATCAACGCGGGCAACGTGATCTGGATCGCGACCGCCAACGACGAACGCGCGATCCCCGAGCCGATCCTGAACCGCATGAACGTCTACGAGATCCCGCCGCCGGACCACGCGGGCGCGCGACGCATTGCGCAGTCGATCTACGACGAGATCCGCGGCGCGCACAACTGGGGCCTGCGCTTTCCCGAGACGCTCGGCGACGCCACGCTCGATGCGCTCGAACGTGCGTCGCCCCGCGAAATGCGCCGCGCGATCCTGAACGGCTTCGGTGCGGCGCGCATCGCGGGACGCGACCAGATCGAACCCGCCGATATCCGCCTCGATTACGGAAACCGGCGAAAACCGATCGGTTTTTGAGGTTTTCGGCCGTTTTTTCGCACCAAACCCCCGCTTTTCTGTGATTTGGGCGGATGTCGCGGCAATTCGTACGGCGTGTGTCGTGAATGCCACGGCAATTATTTCTGTTTTCGACGTGGATGACGGAACCAAGCCAGCCTGCGCCGCCATCGCCCGATCGGTGCGCACGAACGCATGTCACTTCTGTCTGTACCGAGTCGTACAATTTTCCGTGGTGGTGATAAAAAGATATAAGCAGACCAGCGGACAGATGCGTTCGACAACAAACGGAGCGCGGCGGCGAGGTGCCGTTCCTGTCTTCCTTCCATCGGCTGAACGAGGCAGCGCGCGGCGCAATGCGCCGCGTCAACGGATATGGATCAGATCGAATGTGTAGTGATCGGTGCCGGCGTGATCGGCCTCGCGACGGCGCGCGCTCTCGCGGCGCGCGGGCGCGAGGTGATCGTGCTGGAGGGCGCCGAGGCGATCGGCGTCGGCACGAGTTCGCGCAATAGCGAAGTGATTCACGCGGGCATCTACTATCCGCGCGGATCGCTGAAGGCCACGTTGTGCGTGCTCGGCCGCGAAATGCTGTATGACTATTGCGCCGAGCGCAACGTGCCGCATTCGCGCTGCGGCAAGCTGCTGGTCGCGACGTCGCGCAACCAGATTCCGCAGCTCGAAAGCATCATGTCCAAAGGGCGCGACAACGGTGTGCTCGACCTGATGCGCATCACCGGCGATCAGGCGCAGGCGCTCGAACCGGCGCTCGAATGCGTGGAGGCGGTGTTTTCACCGCAGACGGGGATCGTCGATAGTCATCAGTACATGCTCGCGCTGCAAGGCGATGCCGAGCGCGACGGCGCCGTGTGCGCGTTCCACGCGCCGGTCGAGGCGATCGAGGCGCACAACGGTCGTTTCACCATCGCGGTCGGCGGTGCGGCACCGACCACGATCAGCGCCGCCTGCGTGATCAACAGCGCGGGCCTGCATGCGAACGCGCTTGCACGCAGGATTCGCGGACTCGACGCGCGCCACGTGCCGCCGCTGTATTTCGCACGCGGCAATTACTTCAGCATCTCGGGACGTGCGCCGTTCGGCCGGCTGATCTATCCGATGCCGAACGAGGCCGGCCTCGGTGTGCATCTGACGATCGATCTCGGCGGCCAGGCGCGTTTCGGCCCCGACGTCGAATGGGTCGACGCGATCAATTACGACGTCGATCCGCGTCGCGCGGAGTCGTTTTATGCGGCGATTCGCGCGTACTGGCCGGCCTTGCCCGATGGCGCATTGCAGCCCGCCTACGCGGGGATTCGTCCGAAGCTTTCCGGTCCCGGCGAGCCCGCCGCGGATTTCGTGATTCAGGGGCCGGCCGCGCATGGCGTACGTGGGCTCGTCAATCTGTTCGGCATCGAATCGCCGGGGCTGACGGCATCGCTGGCGATCGCGCAGCGGGTCTGCGAGCTGTCCGGGCGCGGGTGAAGCGGGCTTTGAAGCGGGCTTTGAAGCGGCCTTTGAAGCGGCCTTGGCATCGTACCGATCCGCTTATCTCTACCATTTGGCTGCTCCCGGGCGACGGCTTCGTTGCTATGCTTGGCGAACGCTGTCATCAGAACGGCGTTGATTCCAATACAAATGGAGTGAGTCCCCATGAGATCGTCCCGTCGTACGTTTTTGATCACCAGCATCGGTGTGGCATCGACGCTCGCGCTGTCGCGCCAGGCATTTGCCGACGCGCCGAAAGTTTCCGAAACCGATCCGACCGCGGTCGCGCTTGGCTACAAGGCCGACGCAAGCAAGGTCGACAAGGCGAAATTCACCAAATTCGCCGCTGGCCAGGAATGCAGCAACTGCAGCTTCTTCCAGGGCAAGGCGGGCGACGCGTACGGCGGCTGCCCGATGTTCGCGGGCAAGCAGGTCGCGGCCACGGGATGGTGCAGCGCCTATAACAAGAAGGCCTGATCGAGCCTGCGTCGGCCTTGCCGACAGGCATTGCGCGGGATGCGCGGCAATCGCGCGGTGCAACCCGTGGCTGCGCGCGTCGTGGCGTTTTGCGGCGCGTGCGGCGCACGCTGCGCGGCGCAAGCCGGGCTGCATTCAAAAGGCTTCATGGCAGCGGGCCGCTGGATTTTTAGCGCCGCGCATTCATCAACGGTGGGCGCCGGTCGAACCACGGCCGTGCCGCCTCCAGTTGCGCGGCGAGTCTGAACAGCGTCGCCTCGCCGCCGACACGCGCGGCGAACTGCACGCCGATCGGCAGCCCGCGCGCGCTCCAGTACAAGGGCACCGACATCGCCGGCTGGCCGCTCAGGTTGAACAGCTCCGTGCAGCCGGCCCATGCGAACGCCTTGTTCGACGCTTCGTGCAGCAGTTTCTTCATCAACGGTTCGAGCGGCATGGTGGTGACCGCGCGCATCTGCATGCGCTCGACGGAGCTGGGCCGCATCTCGCCGATCTTGATCGGCGCGGACGCGAGCGTCGCACACAACAACACGTCGTACCGGTTCAGCAGATCGGTCAGACGTGCGGTGATGCGGCGCTGTTCGTCGAGCGCGGCCGGCAAGCCCTGCTCGCCGATCTTGCGGCCGACGTGCGCCATCGCCCACGTCGAAATTTCGAACTCGCCGCGCGTCGGCTTGTGACCGGTGATGCGCTCCGCGTTCAGCACGAGGTCTTCGGCGGTCACCGACCACAGTGTCAGGAATGCATGACGGACCGCCGCGAAATCGACGCCGAGCGACACCGGCTCCAGACGATGGCCGAGCGAACTCGCGAGTTGCGCGGCGTCGTCGAGTGCGGCGCGCGCATCGGCCGATAACGACGGCGCGAGCATCGGCTCGGTCACGTACGCGATCGTCAGAGGCTTGCACGGCTCGCGCGTCGCACCGAGAAAGGTGCCGGGCGCGCCGGCGGGCCGCTCGGCATTGCCCGCCAGCAAGTCGAGCAGCAATGCGCTGTCGCGCACGCTGCGCGACACGGCGTGATCGATGCCGAGTTCGCCGGCGCTGGCCTGCGCCGCGCGCGGCACGCGACCGCGCGAGGGTTTCAGGCCGAACAGTCCGCAGCACGATGCCGGAATGCGGATCGAGCCGCCGCCATCGGACGCATGCGCGAGCGGCACGATGCCGGCCGCGACCGCCGCCGCGGCGCCGCCGCTCGAACCGCCCGGCGTGTGATCCAGGTTCCACGGATTGCGGCATGCGCCGAATAGTTCGGGCTCCGTATAAGGCATCTGACCAAGCTCGGAGGTGCTGGTCTTCGCGAAGATGTTCAGGCCCGCCGCTTTCGCGAGCGCGACGACCGGCGCGTCCTGCGTCGGAATGAAATGGCGGTAGTGGCGGCTGCCCATTGCCATGCGCAGTCCCGCAACGGGCGCGCCGAGATCCTTGATCAGAAACGGTACGCCGGTGAGCGCGGCGTGGGCGGCGGAGTTGTCCGTTCCGTTGGCGCCGCCGACGGTATTCGCGCGCTTCGCGTCGTCCTGTGACGCACGCTGGCGCGCCGCATCGTAGTCCTTCAGAACCACCGCGTTGATCGCGGGATTGACGGCCTCGGTACGCGAGATCGCGACGTCGATCAGTTCGCGCGCGCTAACCTGGCGCGTGCGCACGAGTTCGGCGAGGCCGATGGCGTCATGAGCGAGATAGTCTGATTGCACGTCGGTTGAGCCCTCGCGATCGGTTGGCATACTGCGTCGAATTCGTGACCGGCCATGCACGCGCGACTGCGTCGTTTCGCTCGACATCGAGTTGTGCCGCTCGGGCGTCGCACATGTGAAAAGACGGCGTGTTGGCGTACACGCCGTCTTGCACAGAGTACCCGAGTTGAACGCGGACGTGACTCATGTGAATTCGAATACGCACTTCAAATGCTCAATTCAAATGCACGAGCTGGCGATCACATGAGCAATGCGGCGGGTTCAGACTGAACGCCGCGACCGCGAGTTACATCCGCTCGCCGAGGAACGTCAGCGTACGGCCATGCGCCAGTGCGGACGCGTGCTGGTTGTACGACGCACGCTCCGAGCAGTTGAAGCCGTGATCCGCGTTCGGGTAGATGTTGAACTGCACGTCGGCGCGACCCGCGAAGCGCTCCTGAATCTGGCCAATGTCCGACGGCGGAATATGCGCGTCGAGCTCGCCGTAGTGGAACTGCATCGGTACTTTGACGTTCGCGGCCTTGTCGAGATGGTTGTGGATGCCGCCGCCGTAGTAGGCGATAGCGGCGTCGACCGAACCAGCCGCCGCGGCCAGATAAGCGAGACGGCCGCCGAAGCAGTAGCCGATCGCCGCGATCTTGCCGGTCACCTCAGGCAGCGCGCGCAATGCGACCGCAGCGGCGCCGATGTCGGCGACCGCGTCGTCGAGTTTGGTCTTTTGCATCAACTCGATGCCCTTCTCGCGATCCTTGCCTTCATACGTCAATTCGACGCGCGGCTGCACGCGCCAGAACACGTCCGGGGCGAGCGCGACATAGCCGTCCTGCGCGTACTGATCCGCGACCGAGCGGATGTGGCCGTTCACGCCGAAGATTTCCTGAATGATGATGACGGCCGGTCCCTTGCCGCCCTTCGGCAGCGCGAGGTAGCCGCCGAAACTGTCGTTGCCGGCGGGGATGTCGATCCATCGGGAAGTCGTGCTCATGCTGTTCTCCATTGACTCGCGCGAACGCCGCGCGAGTTCGGTGTGTACGAAACGCCCAAGGCCACGCGGCCCTGCAACGGGCGCTTAGTTTGCCATCAAAAGAAACGGCTTGCAGCGAGGCGGGACGGGGCCTCGCGGCTGATGCGGCGCACCTCGATTCTCGTAAGGCGATTGAAACGATCTCGATAATTCATTTCTCAACGATGGCGCGTATGCGTACAGTCAGCGCGTGATGGGTCGCGCTTGTCAGCGCATCTCGCGAACCTGTCGAAGAACCCGTGGATCGGCATATCGACGGCTTTGCGCCGGAAAGGAAACGAACATGAATGAAGGCAGTTTTGTGACGCCGTTTGCCGAGCGGTTCCAGATGCGCGTACCTGTGGTGCAGGCGCCGATGGCCGGCGGCGCGACCACGCCGGCGCTCGTCGCGGCGGTATCGAATGCGGGCGGACTTGGTTTTCTCGCGGGCGCGGCGCTCGCACCCGAGAAGATCGCGAGCGAGGTCGCGGCTATTCGCGCACTGACCGATCGCCCGTTCGGCGTGAATCTGTTCGTGCTCGATCCCGTCTCGCCCAATCAGGCGACCGTGCGCCGCGCGCTCGACGCGATCGATCCGCTGCGCGCCGATCTCGGTTTGCCGCCGGGCCAGCCGCTCGTCCGCTATGCGCCTGACTTTCGCGCGCAACTGGAGGTGCTGATCGAATTGCATGTGCCGGTCGCCGGCTTTACGTTCGGACTGCTATCGGCGGCCGACGTCGAGCGTTTGCACGGGAGCGGCAGCTATGTAGTTGGGACTGCGACGCATGTTGCCGAAGGCATCGCGTGGCGCGATGCCGGCGCCGATGCTGTCGCCGCGCAAGGTGCGGAAGCG
The DNA here is from genome assembly GCF_021390635.1 of Paraburkholderia sp. HD33-4. Classification (NCBI taxonomy): domain Bacteria; kingdom Pseudomonadati; phylum Pseudomonadota; class Betaproteobacteria; order Burkholderiales; family Burkholderiaceae; genus Paraburkholderia; species Paraburkholderia sp. HD33-4. The sequence continues at coordinate 138,077 of NZ_JAJEJS010000001.1, forward strand.
GGCGCGCATCGCGCCACGTTCATCGGCCCATTCGAAGATGCGCTGGTCGGCACCATGGCGCTCGTGCCGCAACTGGTCGACGCGACCGGGCTGCCGGTGCTCGCAGCCGGCGGCATCATGGACGGTCGCGGCATCGTCGCGGCACTCGCGCTCGGCGCGCAAGCCGCGATGATGGGCACCGCGTTTCTGACCAGCCGCGAGAGCGCGATTCCCGAGGTATGGAAAACCCGCGTGCGCGGCATGTCCGATACAGCGACCACGGTGACACGCGCGATCACGGGCCGTCACGCGCGCGGCATCCGCAATCCGTTGATGCAACGTTTGCGCGAAGCGGCGCAAAGCATCGCACCGTACCCGGTGCAAAACGCACTGACGCAGGAACTGCGGCAATGCGCCGCTCGCGCGCAGAACGGCGATTATCTGTCGCTGTGGGCGGGGCAGGGTGCGCCGCTTGGCCGCGTGCGCGCCGAAGCACTCGGCGCGGCCGAACTGATGGCGCAGCTCGAGCAGGAATGGCAGGCGGCCACCGTGCGAATCGCCGCGTTCATGCGTTGATTGCGTGGCCGATTTAAGCCTGATTTAAGTTTTTTGCCGCACTCACAATCCTGTGCGGTACGCCACATTTTTGATTTGAAAAACCCTTCGAATCACATGCGATAGAACTCGGAAAAAGGTTAAATCCGGCTCCGCGGAGAAACCTCCCAATTAGCGGAAACCCGCATGGGCAGGGGCTTTTCGGCCCGCTTACCGAAGCCGTGAGTGGCTCGCCCAGGAACTGCGCTATTAGTGTTGTTCCCACTTTCTCAAAAAATTCCCCCAAATTAATTTGATGGCCTACACTTGCGCGCAAGTACGGTTTGCCAACTGTCACAAACGGTCCGGTAAACGTACTGGCCAAGTGCATGAACGATGCAACCGGCGTGGTCGTCCACGGGACTGAGCGACACGTGTAGGGGAAGCGGGGCACAGGGCGATTACGTTGTTTTGACCGAAACTGGAGACTTACATGAACATCAAAATTCAAAAGCTGTTGCCGATCAGCGCTGCGGCGATGCTGTTCGCGACGTTGGCAACATCGGCCGCGGCCGACACGGTCGTCAAGATCGGTCACGTTGCGCCGTTGACTGGCGGTATCGCTCACCTGGGTAAGGACAACGAGAACGGCGCGCGCCTCGCCGTCGAGGAAATCAACGCGAAGGGCCTCACGATCGGCGGCCAGAAGATCACGCTGCAACTGGACGCGCAGGACGACGCGGCTGACCCCCGTACGGCTACGCAGGTTGCGCAGAAGCTCGTCGACGACAAGGTAGTCGCCGTGGTCGGCCACCTGAACTCGGGCACCTCGATCCCGGCCTCGAAGATCTATAGCGATGCGGGCATCGTGCAGATCTCGCCGTCCGCAACGAACCCGGCCTACACGCAGCAAGGCTTCAAGACGACCTACCGCGTCGTCGCGACCGACGCGCAGCAAGGCCCGGCACTTGCGAACTACGCGGCTAAAGGCATGAAGGTGAAGAGCGTCGCGATCGTCGACGACTCGACGGCTTACGGCCAGGGTCTCGCGAACGAGTTCGAGAAGACCGCGAAGTCGCTCGGTATGAACGTCGTGTCGCACGACGCAACGAACGACAAGGCCGTCGACTTCCGCGCGATTCTGACGAAGATCAAGGGTGAAAACCCTGACGCGATCATGTACGGCGGTATGGACGCAACCGGCGGCCCGTTCGCGAAGCAGGCGAAGCAGCTCGGCCTGCGCGCGAAGGTGCTGGCAGGCGACGGCGTGTGTACCGACAAGCTGTCCGATCTGGCCGGCGACGCAACCGACAACATCGTCTGCTCGGAAGCCGGCATGGCGCTCGAAAAGATGGCGGGCGGCAAGGCGTTCGAAACGAAGTACGAGAAGCGCTTCGGCCAGCCGATCCAGATTTACGCGCCGTTCACGTATGACGCGGTGTACATCATCGTCGACGCGATGAAGCGCGCTAACTCGACCGATCCGGCGAAGATCCTGGCAGCGATGCCGGCGACCGACTACAAGGGCGTGATCGGCGAAACGACGTTCGATTCGAAGGGCGACCTGCAGCACGGCGTGATCTCGCTGTACAACTACAAGCAAGGCAAGAAGACGCTGCTCGACGTAGTGAAGATGTAATTCCGGTGTGATCGAAGGCGGCGTCGCGCCGCACTTCGATTCGCTGCTAAAGAGGCACGTGGGCCGTCAGGCTTGCGTGCCTTTTCTTTTTGGGCGCATTCGACGCGCTAGCAAAATTCCGTTGAATCAACAGTTTGATGGCGATGATCGTGGGCGTGAAAAAGGACTGAAAGCACGCGATGCGCCTCGCAATACGTGAACGCGCGCTCGCCTCAGATCTTCAAACGCCGCAGCACCTTCGGCCCGACGAGCGCGATCATCGCGGCGCAGACGGCGACGACCGACAGCCCAATGGTCAGATTGGTCACCTGCGCGACCGCGCCGATGATCACCGGCCCGAGCAGCAACCCGAAATAGGCAAGCCCAGCGACGTGCGCGAGCCCCTCGGCCGCGTGGATGCCTTTCACGCTCGCCGCCGCCGCGAACAGCACCGGCATCATGTTCGCGAGGCCCAGGCCGATCAGCGCAAAGCCGGCGAGCGCGGCTACCGGATTCGGCAGCAGCAACGCGTCGACCATGCCGGCGCACGCGAGCGCCGCGCTGATCATCACGAGCTGCGGCGCGCCGAAGCGGGCGCGCACCGCGTCGCCGGCAAAACGCGCGGCCGCCATGCCGCCGGAAAACGCCGCGTAGGCGGCGCTCGCGAGTGCGGGCGTCGACAGTACGACATCGCGCATGTAGACCGTGGCCCAGTCGTACATCGCGCCTTCGGCGATCAGCGCGACCAGCGCCATCGTGCCGAGCGCCCACAGCGCCGGCGAGCGCCAGCGGCTCGCACGCGGCGTCGCGGCATCGGGATGCTCGGCGTGCGGCACGTGCGGCAGCACCGACGGGCACGCGAGCACCAGCACGAGCGCGCTGGCCGCCGCGGCGAGCGCGAGATGCACAGCCGGCGCCATGCCGCGCGACAGCAACGCTCCGCCGACCGCCGCGCCGAACATGCCGCCAAGGCTGAACATCCCGTGCAGCGACGACATGATCGGCTTGCCGAGCGCTTTTTCGACGGCGCTTGCTTCGGCGTTCATCGCGACGTCGAGGGTGGCCATGCCCGCGCCGAAGACGGCCAGCACGACCAGCAGGGTCCAGTACGCCGGGACGACCAGAATCAGCGCCGCGCAGGCGGCCATCGCGAGGCCGCCGGCCAGACAGGCGCGGCGCGTGCCGACCCGCGCGATCCACGACGCGTTGGTCACCATCGCGCCGATTGATCCGCCCGCCACCGCGAACAACGCGAACGACAGCATCGCCGGATTCAGATGGAAGCGGTCGCGCACCGTCGGCACGTGCACACCCCACGACGCGTACATCATGCCGGCGATGAAAAAAACCGCCATTGTGGCGATGCGTGCCCGTTGCCGTGCGGTCACGGACAGATCGCGATGCGCGGCGGGCAAAACGGCGAATTCGGAGGTTTGGTGATCGGGCACGGAGGTCTCGAGGCGGAGTGCGCGAGAAAGCGCATTGAAAGCGAATCTTCGATTCTATCGAAGCGTGGTGGCTTACGCTTGGAGCCGCGGTCTCGGACGCATACGATGAAACACTGTGGATGCAACGAAGCGGTAGGGCCGGATGTCATGCTTTGGGGCGCCGCGGGTGATTTTCGCATCGCCGCGCAGGGCGGCTTTTCAACCTCACCGCTCTCCGTTCATTCCTAATTCACCGAGGAACGCTCAGTTGAACATTCCCGCTCACGCTCCGCTGCATCTGCTGCACACGGCCGCGGTCGGCACGCTCGCCACGCACGCGCGCCAGCCCGAGGGCTTTCCATATCCGTCGGTGCTGCCGTTTGCGCCGGACGCGCGGCATCGTCCGACGATCCTCGTGAGCCGGCTCGCGGAGCACACGCACAATCTGCACGCCGACCCGCGCGCCGGATTTCTGGCCGTCGACGCACCCGACGGCGACGTGCTGGGCGGCCAGCGCGTCACGCTGCTCGGCCGCTTCGAGCCGGTCGACCCGAGTCCGGAACTGGTGCGCCGCTATCTGCGCTATCACCCGGATGCGGAGCGCTATCTGGTACTGGGCGATTTCACGTTCTGGATCATGGAGCTCGAGCGGTTGCGCTACATCGGCGGCTTCGGCGCGATGGGCTGGCTCGACGGCGCCGAACTCGATCCGCTGCCGCCGCTCGCAGCCAGCGAGGAGGACGCGCTGATCGCGGAATTCGGTCAGCGGCTAATTGGCGCGGGCGAAGTCATATTGTTGGGCGTCGACCGTTATGGCGCGGATCTGAAGCGAAACGGCGCGCGCCATCGTTTCGCATTCGATAACGGACGCTCCGATACCGGCTCTTTGCGCGCGGCGCTCGAAGTCTGCATCGAACGGCATGCGAATTAAGCATTTATCGTTTATCGGGAAAACACGCATGCACCAGTCGCGACGAACGCGCTCTCGCCGCAATAGTGCGCACTTATTCGATCCAAAGCTTTCATGCCATGAAATGTTTGATATGCAATAGACGTCTCTAGTCTCATTTCCTGATAGCTAAATCGTATAAATATGCATGCGAATGGGTTTTTTTCAGTGACATGCGAAATCATCTAATTGAAAGGGCCTAGCCCGATGCAGAAGCGGCGTAGGAAACTTTTTGAAACGAATTTAAATTAATTTTCCCCGGGCGCTTATCCAGTCTTTCTATTTTGTGTTAATCTCGCCATCAAATTCCGAGGCATGAAACCTTCAAAGGGCAAGTCGGCATAAGACCGGCGGTCATTTATCCATACCACAAGGGAACCTATGTCTTCATACAAGGAACTGCTCGCGCAGCGCGAGAAGCTCGAAAAGCAGATTGAAGAAGCGAAGTCGCGCGAATACGCGGAAGTCTTGAATGAAATCAAGCAGAAAATGGCGGACTACGGCATCTCGCTGAGCGAACTCGGCGGCGGCCGCGCACCGAAGGGCGGCGCTAAAGCGAGCCGCCCGCGCGCAGGCGTCGCGCCTAAATACCGCGACCCGGAAAGCGGCAGCACGTGGTCCGGCCGCGGCAAGCCGCCGCGTTGGATCGCAGGTCTTGATCGCGAAAAATTTCTGATCCAGAAGTAATCACGATCCGCCGGGTGGTAGGGGTTGCCTGCACTTAGTACGAATACCAGCAATCCGTAGCGTTTATAGCCTGCTGCAGAATCTCCGAAAGCCGCGCACCGTTCAGGGCGCGGTTTTGTCATTTGCGGCGCTGGATTTTTGTCGCATGCGCTTCACGTAACTTGAACGCGAATGCTTTTCGTTTAGATAAGCGACTGATTTAAAAGGTTTTTTTTGTGCCTTTCCCCGTGCGCGCGATTCGTGGCGGGTACAATAACAACAATTGATCTTTCCGCCCTTTTCAGCATGCAGTCCGCCGCAATCGCCCAAACCGCCGAGAAACAACGCGTTGCCCGCAAAAGTACCTTTGCGAGTATTGCGGTCAATACGGTGTTGATGACGCTGCAAATCGTCATCGGCACGATCGCGCACTCGCAGGCGCTAGTTGCCGACGGTATCCATTCCCTCGCAGATCTTATTTCCGATTTTGTCGTGCTGATTGCCAATCGGCATAGCGGAGCAAAGCCCGACGCGGATCACAATTACGGACATAGCCGTTATGAGACGGTGGCGTCGTTATTTCTCGGCGCGCTGCTGATCTCGGTCGGTGTCGGCATGTTGTGGCGCGCCGGCACGCGCCTCGCCGACCTGCAAAATATTCCCGCCGTGCACATGAGCGCGTTCGCGGTCGCAGCGCTCGTGCTGGTCTGCAAGGAAGCGCTGTTTCGCTACATGCTGCGCGAAGCAAAGCGCGTGCGTTCCGCGATGCTGATCGCGAACGCATGGCACGCGCGTTCGGACGCGGCGTCGTCGCTGGTGGTGGGGATCGGCGTGATCGGCAGTCTCGCCGGCTTGCGACTGCTCGACCCGATCGCGGCCGCCATCGTCGGCTTCATGGTCGCGCGCATGGGCTGGACCTTCGGTTGGGACGCGCTGCAGGATCTGTCGGATCGCGCGCTCGACGAAACCGCCACCGCCGACATGCGCGCGTTGCTGATGTCCACCCCAGGCGTGCGTGACGTGCACGAAATGCGGACGCGCAAAATGGGCGATTTCGCGCTCGTCGACGCACACATCCTGGTCGATCCGATGATTTCGGTCTCGGAAGGGCATTACATCGCGGAGTCGGCGCGTCTGCGTGTGCTGACCGACAAGCGCGTGCTCGATGCGCTGATCCACGTCGATCCGGAAAACGATGCGCTCGCGCATCCCCCGGTCGATCTGCCGACGCGCGAGCGCGTGAGCGCCGAGGTCGACGCGGCGCTGGCGCCGGTTGGCTTGCGGGCCGCGGCCGTGAATCTGCACTACCTGAGCACCGGGCTCGACGTGGAGGTGGTGTTGCCGGCGGCGGCGTCCGGTAACGGGCGCGCCGCAGGCGTCGCCGAGGCCGCCCGTCTGCTGGAAAGCGACTCGCAGTCGCTCGACCGCGTCGATCTGGAGGCGCTCAAGCGTCGTCTCGGCGCGCGCAAGCTCGACATACTGCTGCAATGGGATATCTCGGTGGCGCAAGGCGGTTCGGCGGCGGAACTCAAGACCGGCGTCGCCCCCGGCGGTCGGTCAACCGCCACGGAGCCTCACAACGCCGCCTGAGTTCGGAGCGTTTCGGACACCCGAAGCCGCGGCGAACCTCCGTGCCGGCCGCCGCGCATCCGTCACAACGGCAACTGCGTATCGAACTTGATTTCGCGCAGCACCACGCTCGTACGCACCTGCGCGACGGCCGGAATCTTGAAAATGCGTTCGTGCAGGAAGCTGTCGTACGCCTTGATGTCCGGCGCGACGATCTTCAGGATGTAATCGGATTCACCGGTCGTGCTGTAGCACTCGGTCACTTCGGGGCAGGTGGCGATTTCCCGCTCGAACTGCTCGACGCCGCCTTCGGTGTGACGCGTCAGATGGATATGCGCGAGCGCGCACACGTGCAAACCGAGCTTTTCGCGATCGAGCAGCGCCGTGTAGCGCTGGATCACGCCCGACTGTTCCATGTCCTTGATGCGTCGCCAGCACGGTGTGCTCGACAACCCGACCTGGTCGGAGATTTCCTGCACGGAACGGCGTGCGTCGAGCTGAAGAAGGCGCAGGATCTTCTGTGAGAACGTATCGAGTGTCAACTGCGCCTCCATTAGCGTCGCCGTATCAACGCATGGTAGAGGGCGCGAAAACGAAACGCAATGTAAAACGGCTCCCGCGAGCGAGATCGCCTAATTTATCGGGTCGGGAGCGGCGTTTTGCCCTGAGGCGTCCCCATCATCCTTGCCATCCCCCGGCAGCTCGGGCTGACGCGCGCGCAAGTCCTTCAGCATGTTGCAAAAAAGGGCTCCCTGCTCGATCGCGTCGTCGAGCGCGACGTGCGTATGGGGATGCTCGTCGAACCAGTGCTTCGGAAAACGCGGCTTGATGTTCTTGCGATACGGCAGACCGGTCATCGCGAACGCTAGCGTCTTGATGTCGAGTGCCGACCATGAGAACGGGCAGCGGCCGACGAAGCGCATCATGTACCAGAACATGTAGGTGAAATCGAAGCCGGCCGGCATCGCGACGAACACCGGCTTGCCCGGCAGCGCCTCGACCCATTCGACATAGGCGGTCAAGGCCGCCTCGGGCTTCTGCAAGTCCTGGCGGCAGGCCGCCCATGCTTCCGGCTGGGTTTTCCACCACGCTTCCTGCACCGGGTGCGGCGCCGCGCCTTCGAGCAATTCGAGATTTGCCGAGAACGTCGCGATCAGCTGCTTGTCTTCGGTGTACGCGGCGGATGCGAAGCTCAGCATCGAATGCGGGCCGGGGATCGGGCCGTCCGCTTCGACGTCGGTACTGACATAGATTTCGCTGCTCATGCGCCCACTCCGTCGGCGACGTAGGGATTCGTGCGGCGCTCGGCGCCGAACGTCGAGGTCGGGCCGTGGCCCGGCACGAACGTGACGTCGTCGCCGAGCGGCCAGAGTTTGTCGCGGATCGAGCGGATCAGGTCCGCGTGGTTGCCGCGCGGGAAATCCGTGCGGCCGATCGAGCCGGCGAACAGCACGTCGCCAACCAGTGCAAGCCGATGCGCGCGGCTGAAGAAGACCACGTGACCCGGCGTGTGGCCGGGGCAGTGGTAGACCTCGAAGGATTCGTCGCCGACTTGCACGGTGTCGCCATCTTGTAGCCAGCGGTCCGGCTCGAAGGCGTCGGCGGCCGGGAAGCCGAAGCGCGTGCTCTGGTCCGGCAGCTTGTCGAGCCAGAAGCGCTCGTCGGGATGCGGACCTTCGATCTGCACGCCGTAGTGGCTGGCGAGGGCCTTCGCGCCCGCGCAGTGATCGATATGGCCGTGAGTCAGCAAGACCTTCTCGACGGTCACGTTCTGCCGCGCGATCTCGCGCTGGATCAGGTCGAGGTCGCCGCCCGGATCGACGACGGCCGCGCGCCCGGTGGCCTCGCAGACGAGCAGCGAGCAGTTCTGCTGGAACGGCGTGACGGGGATCAGGGTGACTTTCATGGCTGGACGACGAACTGGAGAAACGTTGATTGTACCGGCCTCGAGACAGTCTCCGTCGCCCGCGCGACGGGCTTGCGCACGGCATCGACGCAGCCTTTTGCAGGCCCATTTTTGCGATAAATGTGAAGATTGATCAAGGTTTTGGGCCGCTCGCCATCCCAAAATTTTTTTTTGGGTATAATGGACTCCATGCACATCAGTTGTGCTGCCACAAGGCGATGCTTCCCCACAAAACGGGGACGCCGCTCGCCATTCAAGTAAGGGCTGTCGGAATGCCGACGGCCATCCAGTGTCGATGCGTTCGATGCACACGTCTTGCCCAGCCAGGCGCCACGCGCCTGCTACGGAATTAACCTCCGTGACGCTGGGTGGGGCCTACGCCGCCGTTCCTGTGCGCTGAGTTGCGCGCGCAAGAACGTGTCTTTGCCACGTTCAGTTGGCGGCATGTGGGGTCTGGTCAGGCTGCCGGGGACAGGTTGCGCCAGACGTGAAAATTAACCGTGCGGTAGCGGCTCAGTGAGCCGTATCCGGGCTTTGACGTACTGCGCTTTTTCGCGCGGCGCGTTGTCGTCCCTACCGCCGGAGCCGCAAGCAAGATGCCCAGCAGTCTCGCGGGTGATGCGGCTCGACAATGTGTTTGCACGTCTTATGAAAACTCGGCTATCCCGTGGTCTAGGGACTCTTTTTGCCTTTTTTGTACTGGCCGGCTGCGCCACGCCTCCGGGCGCGGGCGATACGTCTGCGAACGACACGCCGCAAAGTACGAAGAACCTGCACCTGAGCTCTTTTGGACCTCAATCGTTCGGTGGCGCGCCGGCCTCGAGCCCGAGCACGCCGAACGCGCCTGCGTCGTCGCTGGCTGACGCGCAGCCGCTCACCGACGACGGCGTCGACGTCGCGGACTTCCATCAGATTGGACGCGCGTCGTGGTATGGACGCTTCTTCCACGGCCGCCGCACTGCCAATGGCGAGCGCTACGACATGCACGCCATGACGGCCGCGCATCGTACGCTGCCGCTCGGCTCTTACGTGCGCGTGACCAATCCGGCCAATTCGCGCTCGGTGATCGTACGGATCAACGACCGCGGCCCGTACGCGCGTGGCCGCGTGATCGACCTGTCGATGGCGGCCGCCGCCATGCTCGACATGCGCCACGCCGGCACGGCGCGAGTCAAGATCGAAGGGCTCACGCAGCAGGAAGCACGCGCCGAGCTGAACGAAACGCTCGCTTCGAACTCGGATTCGGACAAGTGATGTGACGTGACGCGGCGGTGGTGCCGCGTCGGCTGAACAACAACAGCCTGTAGACAATCGAAGGGCCGCGACATGCGGCCCTTTTCTTTTTCTTTCCGACTTTTACTCGCCCGGTTCGCCTCTCAGGCGTCGGGCTCGTCTTGCTTCAGCGCCAGCGCGCGCGTGTACAACGCGTTTCGCGATGCGCCCGTGAGCGCCGCCGCGACCTTCGCCGCGCTGCTCACCGTCAATTCTTCCAGCAGGATGCCGAGCAGCGCGTCGTGATCGTGCTCGCCGGCCGCTTCGGGCGACGCGCCTTCGACCACCAGCACGAATTCGCCGCGCTGCCGGTTCGCATCGGCGGCGAGCCACGTTGGCCCTTCGGCCAGGGTGCCCTGATGCAACGCTTCGTGTAACTTCGTCAGTTCCCGCGCGATCAGCAGACGACGTGTGCCGCCGAACGCATCGGCGAGCGCCTGCACCGTCTCGACGATTCGGTGCGGCGCTTCGTAGAACACCATCGCGTGAGGATGTTGCGCGAGCGCCTGCAAGGCAGTGGAGCGCGCCTTCGGCTTTGGCGGCAGGAAGCCGAGGAACGAGAACGTCGAGACCCAGTCGCCGGTCGCGCTCAGCGCGGTGGCGAGCGCACTCGCGCCGGGCAGCGGAACCACCGCGAAGCCGGCTTCGCGCACGGCATCGACGAGCTTGGCGCCCGGATCCGAGATGCCCGGCGTGCCCGCGTCGGACACGTAGGCCACGCGCTCGCCGGCCTGCAGATACTCGATCACGCGCTGCGCCGCGGCGCGCTCGTTGTGCTGATGCACGGCGACGAGCGGCTTCGAGATGCCGTAGCGCGCGAGCAGCTGACCGGTGTTGCGGGTGTCCTCGGCGGCGATGCGATCCGCGAGTCCGAGCACGTGCAGCGCGCGCAGCGTGATGTCGGCGATGTTGCCGATCGGCGTGGCCACCACATACAGCGCGGCGGCGGGGTACTGCTGCCCTTGCGCGAGTTCGGAGAGAGGAGTCATGACACGGAACACACAAACAGACGGAACGAGGCCGACATTGTGCCATGTGGACTTGCGCGAGCAGGTCACGCCGAAGACTACGCAAAGGATGCCCAGAAACGGCAGTCCAGAAACCGCCCACAACTTTTCCGGCCCTCACCAGTCCAAATCCGTCGGCGCGGCTTTCGAAGCACGCGCGCGCGAATTTTTGCAGCGCCAGCGTTTGCGCTTCGTCGCGCGCAACGTGACGTGTCGGGGCGGCGAGATCGATCTGGTGATGAGCGATCGCGACGGCGCGCTGGTGTTCGTCGAAGTTCGCGCCCGTGCGCAGCGGCATTACGGCGGGGCGGCCGCGAGCATCGGTTGGCAGAAGAGACAGCGCATCGTGCGAGCGGCGCGGCACTATCTCGCGACGCGCGTCGCGACGAACCGCTGCACGCGCGACGAACCCGCGTGCCGTTTCGACGTAGTCGCGTTCGAGAGCGGCAGGCTCGTGTGGTTGCGCGATGCGTTTCGCGCCGACGAAGTCTGACGGGCCGCGCGGACAACGCGCGTGAGTGCGATAAACTTGCGCTCGCGTGCCGCGCGAACTCATCGGCGGCCACAGCCTGGCAGTATGACTTCACAACACGGCCGCACAATGCGGTCCATTCGCGGTAGAAGATAGAGACTCGATGTCAGTCGAACGCATCCAACAACACTTCCGCGACAGCGCGGCAGTCAAACTCGAAGCCCTCGAAACCCTGTCGATGCCGATCGCCGCCGCGATCGACACGATGTTCGCCGCGCTCGCCAACGGCAATCGCATCCTCGCATGCGGCAATGGCGGCTCGGCAGCCGACGCGCAGCATTTCGCGGCCGAGCTGATCGGCCGCTTCGAGCGCGAGCGGCCAGGTCTGCCGGCCATTGCGCTCAGCACCGACACCTCCGTGCTCACCGCGATCGCCAACGACTATTCGTTCGAACAGATTTACGCGAAACAGGTCTGGGCGCTCGGTCAGCCCGGCGACGTGTTGCTCGCGATCACCACATCCGGCAATTCCGCGAACGTGCTCGCAGCGATCGAAGCGGCGCATGAGCGCGAAATGATCGTCGTCGCGCTGACGGGCAAGGGCGGCGGACGCGCACACGAAGTGCTGAGCGACACCGACATCCAGGTATGCGTGCCGTCCGACCGCACCGCGCGCATCCAGGAAGTGCACCTGCTGACCATCCATTGCCTGTGCGACGGCATCGATGCCATGTTGCTCGGCGAAGACTGAGACTGATTCCGAAGGAGAGCTAGTTGATGAGCGTATTCCGCGTCAAGAAGACACTGGTGAGAACCGTGCTCGTGGTCGGGTTCGCGGCGGGGCTGTCGGCCACGCTGCAAGGCTGCTTTCTCGCGGTCGGGGCCGCGGCTGGCGGCGGCGCGCTGATGGCCACCGACCGCCGCACGCTCGGCGCGCAGACCGAGGATCGCGAGATCCAGGTGAAGGCGCTGTCGCAGATCAGCCAGAATCTGCCGGACTCCGCGCACGTCAACGTTACGGTGTTCAATCGCCGCGTGCTGCTGACCGGTGAGGTCGCGGGCGATGCGTCGAAGCAGCGCGCCGAGAGCATCGTGCGGAGCATGAACAACGTGAATACGATCGTCAACGAACTGGCGATCATGCCGGCGAGCTCGTTCTCGTCGCGCACCAACGACACCTACCTTGAAACGCGCGTGAAGACCGCGCTGATCGCCGAGAAGAACATTTCGGCGAACAACTTCAAGGTCGTGGCGGAGCGCGGCAATGTCTATCTGATGGGCCTCGTCACGATGGATGAGGGCAATGTCGGCGCCGACGTCACGAGCCGCGTGCCGGGCGTCGTGCAGGTGGTCAAGGTGTTCCAGTACATCCAGCCGCAGGAAGCTCAAGCGGCCGCCGCCGCCGCTGCGACTGCACCTGTCGTTGCCTCGCAGCCCGAGGTCAGCGAGCCGACGGTCGGCGCGATTCCCGATTCGTCGGTGAGCGCGCGGCCGCTCGATCAGCAGGCTCCCGCGCCGGTTAATTCGTCGACGTCGGTGCGGCCGGGTAATCCGAAGGCGGTGCCTTGATGTTTGGGATGGCGCGTGGGGGTGTCGTGTTTGCTGTGTTCACGTTGGTGGTCGGTGGGCTGGTGGGCACGATGACGTCGGTTGCACGCGCGGCGGAGTCGCCGCGCGGCCAGCAGGTCGCCGCCGCGAATGCCTGCATGGGCTGTCACGCCGTGGATCGCAAACTGGTCGGTCCGTCGTTCCAGCAGATCGCCGCGAAGTACAAGGGCGACGCGCAGGCGCCGGCCAAACTCGCGCGTAAGGTGAAGGACGGCGGATCCGGTGTGTGGGGCATGATTCCTATGCCGGCGCATCAATCGATGAGTGACGCGGACATCCGCGCGGTGGTCGACTGGGTGCTCGCGGGCGCTCCGTCCAGATGAGGTTTTCCCGGGGGCAGGAGGCTTGGCAAAAGGGAAAATGGCTGTGCTAGAATTATTTTCGATGGGGGGGTAGCTCAGCTGGGAGAGCGTCGCGTTCGCAATGCGAAGGTCGGGAGTTCGATCCTCCTCCTCTCCACCAAGAATTCATCCGACAAAATCCGGCGACGTCCGGAAAATCCCCGAAAACCCCGTAAGATCAACGCTTACGGGGTTTTTTATTGCCGGTAAGGTTCAGCGTCATCCGTTGACATCCGGGCGCGAAGAGGGATAACTTTTGGGGCAACTGTCCAAACAGTCGCTCCAGTATTCCCCAAATGGCGTTGACCGAGACCATCATCAAGAAGGCGAAGCCCGCGGACAAGCCCCGCAAGTTGTTCGATGGCGGTGGCTTGTATTTGCTCGTCTCCCCGAACCAAGGGAAATACTGGCGACTCAAGTATCGCTTCGGGGGCACTGAGAAAACTCTGTCATTCGGTGTCTATCCTAGCGTGACGCTGGCTGGTGCCCGGAATCTACGGGATGAAGCCCGAACGCAACTTGCCGCAGGTGTCGACCCCGGAGAGATACGGAAGGAGGAGCGTGCCGCCCAGCGAGACGAAGCCGTTCGCCGGGAAGTAGAAATGCGCTTTTCCGTGGACAGTGACGGCGCGCTGTCGATCCGACTTGGCGCACGCCGCGTAAATCTGAATCCATCCGAGACGGCCCAGCTTCGCACCTTTCTGGATGCAACGCGCGCCGTGCTCCCAAAGGAGTAGCGAGCATGGCACTGACTGACGTAGCCGTTCGTAATGCAAAGCCGACCGGCAAGCTCTATCGTTTGTTCGACGAGCGGGGCATGTATCTAGAAGTTTCTGCCGCGGGAGGCAAGTGGTGGCGTTTTAAATATCGCTTCGAGGGCAGAGAGAAGCGGTTATCGCTTGGCGTCTATCCGGATGTCGGGCTCAAGGATGCGCGTGAGCAACGAGACGAGCTGCGCAAACTTCTCGCGAAGGGCGTCGATCCCGGCGAACACAAAAAGGCGAAGAAGGCGGCAACGCTCGATCGAGCCACCAACTCGTTCGAAGTGGTCGCTCGCGAGTGGTTTGCTCGCCAGTCGCCGGGCTGGGCTCAAAGTCACGCGGAGAAAGTCATCCAGCGTCTGGAAAAAGACATTTTTCCGTGGCTGGGGAATCGACCTATCCACGAAATCGCGGCTCCCGAGCTTCTGACGGTCATTCGGCGAATCGAAGAGCGAGGGGCGAAAGATACGGCGCATCGGGCGATGCAGAACTGTGGTCAGGTGTTTCGCTACGCCGTGGCGACTGGGCGAGCAGAGCGCGACCCATCGGGCGACTTGAGGGGGGCTCTCCCTCCCGTTCGGCACGAGAATTTCGCATCCATCACGGAGCCGGTAAAGGTAGCAGAGCTCCTGCGCGCGATCGATGGCTTCCGTGGAACGTTTGTAGTGAAGAGCGCGTTGCTGCTGGCTCCTCTCCTATTTGTACGACCCGGCGAATTGCGCAAGGCTGAGTGGTCGGGCTTTGATCTCGAAAAGGCGGAGTGGCGTTATCTCGTGACCAAGACGAAGACGGAGCATCTCGTACCACTAGCAGTGCAGGCCGTGGCGATTCTAAGAGAGTTGCAGGCGCTCACCGGCCACCGGTCCTATGTATTTCCGGGGCGCGATCCGAACAAGCCGATGAGCGAGGCAGCAGTCAATGCTGCTTTGCGGCGCATGGGCTATGACACAAAAACTGAGATCACGGGGCACGGATTCCGGGCGATGGCTCGGACGATCTTGCACGAGGAACTGCATTTCCGGCCCGAGGTGATCGAGCATCAGCTTGCCCACAAGGTTCCGGATGCACTGGGGTCCGCATACAACCGCACCAAGTTCCTGAAAGATCGGCAGGCCATGATGCAGCGATGGGCCGACTACCTCACGACCCTTAAGGCCAACGATGTGTAATCGCCGGCCGGGTTCTAACAGGATTGATCGAACGTAGGAATCTGATACAGTCCTAACACTGCCTAACGCGGTCGTCTGTGGATACGACCGATGTTGAGAACCCGCAGTTTGGGAATCGGGTCGGGCGAAGTATTCCAGGGCTAGGAAGCCCCTTTATCACCACCTGTTGTTGCGAAGTCAGCTCGCAGGTGTGCAGCACCAAAAGCGCCCAGACGCGCTCGCATGTCAGCCTAGTATTCGCGTGGCTTGACGTGTGATGGTCGATAAAGGACTTCTCAGCGCCTGGATTATTTTCGAGCCGAATCACCAACTCTGATTGCCATGGGTTCAAAACACTCTCTCGATGGGTCGCCGACCAATGCGGCCCCTATGTATCTTGATTCTTCTGTCCTCGTGGGCGACGCGCGGCCGCCTCAAAGTGAGACAATCAATAGTCGGGTGACAACCGACGACTTCTTGCCTAAGGTACGCCGTCAACTCAAAATACGCGAGTCCGTAAGCCCTGCTGGCGCGAGTGAAACGACGTCTGCCAACTCGCGCTTGGGGCTTGCCGCGTGCGACCGCATCGTTCGACTCCCCGAGCTGCTTGCCATCTTCCAGATCAGCCGCACGACTGCTTACGAATGGCAAAAAGCGGGCCGCTTGCCGCACTCCGTCGCCCTCGGTCCGCGCGCACGCGGCTGGAAACTGTCGGACATCGAACGCTTCCTCGCATCTCTCAGTACGGAGCCGCGTGATGACTGAGGCAGCTACAGTCGATGACGAATTGCTCACCAGCGAACCGAAGGCTGCGGCAAAAGGCAAGACGTCCTACGGTGACAAGGAGCCGGGCAAAGGCGTCGTACTCGTGACGTGCCGCCGATCCGGCCACTTTGACGGCCGAACTCGCAGCTGTTGTAAATAGCATCCGTATCGACGGCACGATCGACAATTTGTCCGTCTGCCCCGCCAAGGCTATTACGTCCATTCGCATGGCTGGCTCGCACGGTGCCGAGTCGGTGAAGTCGTATGCGAGCGAGGACATTAAGGCAATGAAGCAGTCGATGGCACCGATCATCGAATGGCCGCTCGACGTCAGCAGCGCGCCCATTCCCGCTCGTCTGTAATTACTTACCCTATATACCCTGTATGACACCCTATTAAATAAATAGGTGAACTTATGATCAATAGAACAACCCGCTCGCAAGCTGACGATGACAAATTGGCATGTAATGCCTACGCCCACATCGCGCGATTGCTGGCTTCAACTAACGAGTGTGCCTGATGAAGACCCGTCCGAGTCAAATTGTCACCGCACCGCAGACAGCGACCATCAAGAAGTCCACGCAGACCGGCTTGGCGTTCCGCCCGGCTGATCGTGTGAACTTCGATACGGTCGAGTTCGCGGTTAGCGGCGTCGAGTGGGACGTGTCCGGTCAGAAGCGCAGCCTGGTCAGCAACGGTGATGGCGAAGTCCTTTTCAGCAGCACGAATCGCCTGCCGGTTACCGGCAAGTACGGCATGCACAACCTGCACGTTCGTTATAACCCGCTCACCAAGACACTGAGCGTGGAGGGCTCGCTGTTCGGTTCCATTCTCGGCCAGAACGTCTTCACTTCGCAGCGTCTCGCGAAGGGGCTGGCCTGTGTGATCCACGATCTCAGGAAGAAGTTGGGCTTCTCGTTCTCCGTGCCGATGCAGGAGCTGATCGACAAACACGTGACGTTGCGTCGTGTCGATCTGGCCGTGAATCTGCAGTTCAAGCCGGGGCGTTTCGTGAAGACGTGCCTGCATCAGATCGCGCGCCAGTTGGTCGAACAGGATTGCGCAATGAGGAAGGAGTTCACTTCTGTCTACTGGGCGCCGAGAAACGGTCGTTACTACAGCATCATCTTTTACGACAAGGGCGAAGATGTGCGCCGCAAGTCTTTGCCGAAGGCGAAGCGTACGGGCGAGGAGCCGCAGAATTTCTTCGAAAACCTGCGCGACGAGTGCGGTGGTCTGCTGCGCGTTGAAGTTCGCTTGCAGAGCGCGGAGCTGAAGAAGCAGGGGTTGCAGAACGTCAAGGCGTGGAGCGGTGATGCGCCGCGGGAGATTTTCAACCGCTACTACAGGAATGTGCCGGTGCTCAACGTCGTGTCGTCGGGAATAACTTGCGCCGACTTCGAGGGCGTGCCTGATCGTCTGCGTCCGGTAATCGCGCTGCGCAAGCTGAACGCACCGATGGAAATGGTGTATTCGGAGCGCACCATGGCGCGGCACCGTGCGGAGTTCCGCAAACGCAAGATCGACCTGAAGTCGCCCGCGCGCGAAAAAGTTATGCCGCTGGCGAAAGTGCTGACGGCTTCGCGCATCAAGCCGACGCCACCGTCGCTGGTCGATGCACGGTTCGCACCGCTGCCTGAAGAGGTCGGCGATCCGCCACGCCCCGTGAAGGGTCGTGTGTCCCGGATCACGTAGCGCTTCGCCGAACGATCGTAGCGCAAACCCTAACCGTGGCCCGCGTTCCTTAAAGGTAAAGCGGGCGATAAATGGAAATAAACAACATGAACCATGCTGAATCTGAAGGCACGGTAGTCGATTCTGCCGTCGATGGCGGATGGCAGTTGCCGTGCCCAGAAATGAAGTACATCGCGAAAGTAGCCAATGCCGACGGTGGCCATCCCGCGTACCTGATGGAAATCAGGGGCGCCGGTGGTGTCAGGAAAGAGATCGAGATTCCGATCACGTTGACCCTGAACGCGTCGCGCCTCGCACGCCATCTGATCGAGCGCGGCGTTGAACTGTACTCGAACGATGCGCCGAAGCGTGTCGCAGATTTTCTGCGTACCTGTAACGGCGGCAACACGCTCCTGCGCGCAGAGCGTGACGGCTGGATCGACTACGGTCAAGAATCGGGCTACGTTTTCGCCGACGAGCGCTTTTCCGATCGTGTCGAGCGTGTGATCCGCGCTCAGCCGAAGGCGCGCGCGTCGGCGGGTACGCTCGCGGACTGGGTTGATGTCACGGCTCTGTGCCGCGGTAATCCGCTCATGATCGTTCCGCTCTGTTTTGCTTTTGCGGCGGGTCTCCTGAAGCTGTTCGGTCAGAGCGGTCTTTGCGTGAATCTGGTCGGCGCGTCCAGCACGGGCAAATCAACCATCCTGCGCTTGCTGCAGGCCCTGACCGGTTCGCCTGACTGTCTTGCCAACTGGGAAGCGACCGCCAACGGACTGGAAGCGTATGCGGCGCAGCACAGGGACCTGCCGGTCGTCATTGACGAACTCGGTCAGTCGGATATCGCGTCGTTCGGGCAGTCCGTGTATCGCATGACAAACGGCAGCGGCAGGCTGCGCGCAAAGACAGACGGTAGTCTCGCGGATCAGGCGCAACTGTCGACCGTGATTATCTCGGCGGGCGAGGAAAGCCCTGCCGATCGTATTCGCCGTAGCGGGGAGCAGGCACTGGCAGGCCAGCTTGCGCGCTTCATTACGCTGCCGGTCAACGGCAAGCACGGCGCGTTCGATGACCTGCACGGTGAAAGCAACGGCGCAGCGTTTTCCGCGCTGGTGCGTTCGAAACTTCGCGAAACGCATGGCGTTGCGTGGAAGCCGTTCGTCCAGCATGTTGCAGCGGATGTCGCTGCGGTGTGCCGCACACATGACAAGTGCTTTGCCAGACTGCAGGCCGCCATCCGAAACGGCGGCAATCTGGATGCTTCTGTCGGTGTCCAGCAGCGCGTTCTTGAGCACTTCGCATTTGCCGCCCTTTCAGCGTTCGTCGCTTTTGACGCCGGTGTGGTCGGCTTCAACAAGAAGGAGGTCGTTTTCGCCATGCGTCGCGGCTTCGCAGATTGGCTGAAGCAGTACCGGGCGGACCTGCGAACACCAGACGACGAAATCGCAGAGAGTGTGCGCGACCTCGTGGTGACGCACCGGCATCGCCTGCCGCTGTACTCGGCGTTTTTCGACGCTGATCGCAATACGCAGATCGGGTTCGTTCACACCGACGACGATCGCGAACTGATATTGTTGCTGCCGTCGGCCATGCGAAAGATTAACGAGAAGCATGGAAAGAAAGCGGTAAAAGAAGCTTTACTTCGCAAGGGATGGCTAGTTCCCGGGCTGGAAGGCAGGCCGACCAGTCAGTTCGTCGTGCCCGGGCATCACAACTTGAAGCCGAGCACCTACGCGTTGCGCAAGGAAGCGATCTTTGCCGAGTAGCGGTGGCACCGGTTGCGTGTCGGTCAAAGCCGACACGCAACCCTCTAGCTCTACGAATCTACAAATCTACGCGAAAGCTGAGATGGTATGCGGAACCATCAGGACAATCCGTACCCGCCGCCTCCTTCTGGCGGGTAGGGCAACCGGGTGCAGCGGAAACTCTGACTCTGCTGGCTCGATGTTGCGGCGGCATACACCTTGAACCTCTTGTGCGCGGGCAAATTGGCCGCCCAGCTATGATCCGTGTCGCGGTACGGAAGATGCTGCTGAACGGCGTTCCGATCCGGTAGCGTAGCGTTCGTACGTTACGTCAACGCCTCGTATGTCAACCCATGTCCGTCCGGCATGCGCCCAACTATCTTCGATACGGCTTCCTCCGTTCGTTCACCCCACTGGTTGCTAAGCGCGTACGTCTTCCCATTAACATGGATTAAATCTTCGTCGCTACAGAAGAACCGCGTCGGGGACTTGCTCGGGAATGCCGCCATCAACTGTTGCCCAGTCAGCGTACCATCCATAGCGAGAAACATGTTCCCACTTCGCCAATGCACCTCGCGTCGAATGTCGTCGGGAGTCAAACCATGCGCTATCGCCTCGCGCACCACGTGATAGATAAACCGGCGTTTCGGCAAGTTGTCGAAAATTTCGCCCGACTGCGTCTCTACGCGATAGCGAGTAAAGTCTCGACTTCGACTTTCGACCGCCGCAGCCTCCATTGACTTTTCGCGTATCGCCACCTGAAACTCTGCGGCCTCAGGTAAGGGGATTACTTGTTGGATATCCAAGAGAACGTACTCTTTGAATGGGTACGGTACTGCACGTACACACGTGACATCGATGCCGTGCGCGTTCAGCCAAAGCACGGTTGAAGTAATTTCCTTCGAGAAATCTGCTGAGACAAGTACGATTCGAACATTTCCGCCCAACGATACAGGGCCTTCTGGAATGCCGACAAACGTGCGAATCGCTGTTTCAGCGGTGTCCACGGGCAGACCGCGCGATGCAAGGTATTTACGATGAGCATCGACAGCTTGGTCGAACCGCATAGTCGAAACCATCGCAGCGTAGCGCAGAGCCTGCAGTTCCATGTGGCCGCCGTCCTCAGTGCGTTTCAGTTCAACGACAACCAGTTGTAGATTACGGTCCAAACACAAGAGGTCTATGCGGCGCCTGCTGTCCTCCCATTCGCCAAACTCCTCAGCCAGCACCATCGAGTCGGGCAGGATAACGTCAATTTGATCCCGCAGTACTCGCTGTACATCCTCTTTTTCGCGTAGATTGAGCTGACTGTACGTAGCGGACGGAACTGCGCACAGCGAGTCGGTCGTCAATTGATATAGCGCCATGGCTGCCCCGTGAGACTATGTTCGGTTGATGCGCGATTCTACGGCGAGATGTCGCTAACGCCAACGACGGCTTGCATCAAATTCCCGGCCCGCAGCGTCGAGCTATCAACGCTGCGGCGTCTGCTAACCTGATTGTTACCACTTCGGTCGGGCGCACGGCGTCCCGCGTCGGTAGCAGGCGTCGTAGTAGTCGGTGATCGCCTTGCCCCTCGCGGGGTCGGTTACGCCGTCTTCATAGACATCTTGAATCATGGATGCCATATAGGGCTGCGCAGTTAAGGGCATCGCGCCGACGAACTCCATCTGTTGTTGCTCCGTCAAACCTTGATTGCGACAGCGAATGAACCGCTCGGCGATGGGTAGCTTTTGGTCCAGCAGGGTTTGGCATGCCGCAGCCGACTTCTTGGCGTCATTGAATTGCTGCTGAGCCTGCTGCTGGTCGCTCTGTTGCGAAGCCTTGTACTTCGCAATGTCTTTCGCATCCTGATCGGCAACCATCTGCTGCGCCTGCTGCCGTCCAGCTGCCGCTCTCTGCTCCATCTGCGCACGATACGCGGCGTTGTCGCCCTGCTCCTGCTGTTGCGCTTGCTGCTGCGTCATATCTTGGTCGGACTGCTGAGGCTGACCCGTCGCGGGTTGGGTGACGGCATTCTGGACCGAGTGCATCACGCCGAGTAGCTGGTTCAGCTGGGCATGAGTAACGACGGGGGCAACGGCCACCAGAACGGCGGCAGAAATTCTCGAAAAATTCATGGTCTCTGGTTTCCTCGGTGGTGTTCGTAGTGGACGGCGGCCCGGTCGTGCTAGGCATACTCCATGCCTAACTTCCTTGGGACGCTCCGATTCCCCGGAGCGCAAAAAGTCTATCGTTAATGATGTTTATAAGCATCAATTAATTGACGCTTATAAAGCGTGGTTGCAAAGGCGTCATGTCAGCATGCTTTGCGGCATGAGCGAGAAATCGAAAATCCGTGACCGACGTAGCCCCGTGGCAACCGCAGTGGGCGAGCGGGTCAAGGCATGCCGGATAGCTGCGGACAAGTCGCAGGAGGAACTGGCATACGAGGCGAGTCTGGATCGCACTCGTGTCAGCGCAATCGAGCGCGGGGTGGCAAACCCGACGGTTGAGACGTTGGCGACTATTTGCTACGTGCTTGGCATCACGCTCTCGGACCTGTTCGAGCCGCTTGCGCTTTCGCTCAAGCCATCTGTCAAGCATCGTCGAAGTGCAGCACCGGAACCCAGACGCAGAGCCCTACGGTAGATTGCCGTCACTTCAGCGCCTTACGTGGTTTGCGAAATCCGATCGAGATCGCACCATTGAGCACAACGGACAAGGTCTCACAAGCTGTCGTGTATCTTGCGTAGCGGCGCCGTTCGCCAGTTTCCCAGCGCGCGTAATCGAGCTGAGCGTTGCAGGTCCCCATAGCTGTCGGCGGCCCTTCCGCTGGATCGAGAAGCAGAAACGCGCCCGGCTTGAATCGTTGGTTGCACCCGATGCCAGCAGCGCCGATCGCGAGCACTGCATGGTTGTGCAACGTCCCAACCTCGCGCCAGCTACAGATCACCAGCCGTTTCTTTGCCAGTTCGCTTTCGACGAACGCGACGGCTTCCCGGTGTGCGCCGCGCTCTAGCAGTCTTGTGCTCAGCCCGCAATCAAGTTCTGCAACAAACGCCGCCAATTCGCCGAATGTCATCCCGTTCAGGAACACTTCGGCCGTTTTGCGCCAGAGTATTGCCTCAAGCCGCCGCCGTCGCGTGGCGATCGTCGATGGATCATCGATCAGGCCAGCAATCTGCAGCACCATGAGCAGGCAGTGCATCACGCACGCCGAATCGAGGCGGCTCTGCTGCGAATGGACGGCATGCTTCGAGCGCGCCGCGCCGAGATGAAAGCCCGGCCGGATGAGCGGATGAAACCGCTGAATGACAAAGTCCACGGCTAATACTCGTTGGGACACAGGATCGTCGTCGCACTACGATCCCATTCCGTGATCACCCATAGCTTTTCCCTGTTCGGCCCAACTTGATAGGCGCTGAGGATGCGAGTCCCTTCGGATACAGCGCGGTCATTGGCTGCGCGGTCCTCTGCGTCCAGTTCTCCCCAATCGCCGCACTGATGACGGACAAGCAGTGTCAAGGGAAGCACACCGGCGCGTTGCATCGCATCAAGCGCACCCGGCGTCGCCACGGTACGGCCAAGGTGAAAAAGGAATCGGTGGTTTCTTGTCATGATTAGGTATCCTTAATATTTAAGGCGAGCGCCGTCCCCAGTTGAATTATCGATATCAAAGGCTCATTGGGTGGGGAGAAAACTGAAGCGCGAGACTTCGACAGTGCGTTTCGGGACAGCGGAGGCGTTACAGGGGGCGGTTACCGGGCGCGAAGACGCCAGAACTCGAGGCTGAGGGGAAAACTACCTGAGCTGGTCAGGCGCGCGCCTCAAAACGGGTATTTTTCTCCAGAAGTCGTCAAAAATCGCCAAAAATCTGCTGTTCCGCGAGCAAAATGTAACACAAATTCCCGAATTCATAACAGGGATGGATCAAATGGCATTCTTGTCCGCAATTTTGCCCAGTTCGGGGGGCGCGAGCGACTTCGCGGGGACTCTCTGGCACAAAAATCCCCCTCCGACCCGAATACAGCCCTCACAGCGGGTCGCGGGAACCGCGCCAAGTGGTTGGCTGGGCTCAGATCGGCGGCGGCCCTATGCCCAGATCATCGCGAATGAAATTATTTTGTAATAATTGTGCGACGCACAATTTCCGTTTCAGTAGTTTTTTGACGCCCAAAATCTCGGAATTTGCTCATTTTTTGTGCAAATCGCGCGCTTGGCAGTCCGAAGCCTGCTTTGAGGCAGCTGCACGCCTCGTAACCACGTTTGACTCAGCATATTTCGACGGCTCGGTACTCGTCGCAGGCGAAGCCCATGCCGGATTCAGGCTAGCGGTACCCACTAACTGGAGCTAGATTCATAGGAACTCGCGCATCGGTATGTGCCTCGCGCATCGAAGGTTGGCATTGCGTGAATTGAGCGAGATACCGCCGCCGCAACGATACATACGACGGCCCATCAGGCAGGAGGCATAATCCTGAATCCTGTCGGTCTGCCGACAACGATAGCGAGCACTCTCACTTATGTCTGCCCTCCAGAAACTCCTCGAGACCTTTCGCCAAGCCGCCGTTACCGAACGGGAAAAGGGTACGTTGTTGATTTTCACGGAGTCTTAACCCACCGTTTTCATCTAAATTTGACCCACCTCGAGACAGCGTAGTACATCTATTCCGGTGTGGATAACTCTTCGTTTCCAGCCGGTTTTGCTGCCCTTTTTCTCGTTGCCTTCGCTTTGGCAGAACTGGTCCTGAAGCGCCACGATTCGTTGCCAGTCTCGACGATGTGGCAATGATGCGTAACCCGGTCCAGCAGCGCTGTCGTCATCTTTGCATCCCCGAACACCGTTGCCCACTCGCCGAAGCTGAGATTGGTGGTGATCGCGACACTCGTATGCTCGTACAGCTTTGACAGCAGGTGGAACAGCAATGCGCCACCGGTCTGGCTGAACGGCAGATAGCCAAGTTCATCGAGAATCACCAGATCGACGTACATCAGCTTGTGTGCGATCTGGCCTTGTTTGCCCGCCGATTTCTCCTGCTCCAGGGCGTTGGTCAGCTCGACAGTTGAGAAGTAACGCACACGCTTGCCGTGGCGCTGTACGGCCTCGATTCCGATTGCCGAGGCAAGGTGCGTCTTGCCAGTGCCCGGCGAACCCACTACACACTGCCCATCATCATTGCGATGATGTGATCATCCGCTATCCGTTTCACCCTCGCTGCGGTGAACGGATAACCGTCATCGGGATGAACAATTACCGGGGCGAGTCGTATCTGACTATCAGGCAGCCCGATGGCACTCTGACGCATCTTCCGCCGTGGATGGCAGGCGAGGATGCTGCCCGCATGTCTGTCGTCGTCCAGCCGGAGTTGCCTCATGCGGTGCTGATCGAACTTCTGCGCCTGGTCGACACGGCGTTATCGTGCTTTGCGGCGGTAACACCTGAGGGAGGCAAAGATGCGCAACCAGATGACGAGGCAGAAGGATCTGTTCGAGGAAACTGTGCCGGAGGCGTTAGTATCAGAGGAGATGCAAGCCGAGCTGGTGACGCAACTGGCGCTGCTGATGTTCGCGTTGATCGACGTCATCGAAGCGGAGGCGCGTGATGAGCAAGATCGGCGCTGAACACCTTTCCCGTCGTGCATACGTGTACGTCCGTCAGTCAACGCTGGATCAGGTCCACCACAATCGCGAGAGCCAGTTGCGCCAATACGGGCTTGCCGATCGCGCACGCGGACTTGGCTGGCCAGATGCGACGGTTATCGATGACGACCTGGGTCGCTCCGGCTCTGGCAATCATCGTCCCGGATTCGAGCGCCTATTGGTGGCACTGTGCAGCGGCGAAGTGGGTGCCGTATTCTGCATCGAAGCCTCGCGTCTTGCGCGCAATGGTCGTGACTGGCACACGCTTCTGGAATTCTGCCGTCTTGTAGGATGCCTGCTGATTGACGAAGATGGAATTTACGATCCGAGACAGCCTAACGATCGCCTCCTGTTAGGCATGAAGGGCACGCTTTCCGAGATGGAGCTTTCGACGTTTCGCCAACGCTCACAGGCGGCTCTTGATCAGAAAGCCAAACGCGGTGAACTGTTCACGTCGGTGCCAATCGGTTATGTGCGTGCACAAGGAAATCGTATCGAGAAGGATCCTGATACCCGCGTCCGGGAAGCGCTCGATCTGGCGTTCCGGAAGTTTCGCGAGTTTGGTAGCGTCAGGCAGGTCCTCCTATGGATTCGACAGGAATGCATTGAGCTACCCGCGGTGAACTACGGCCCGGACGGTCGCCACATTGTATGGAAGCTTCCCGTCTATAACACCCTTCTGCACATCCTGACGAATCCGACTTATGGCGGCGCATACGCGTTTGGCAAGACCCGGACTATTGCTCGCATTGTGAACGGACGCAAGCGAGTGTTTGCGGGCAACCCCCTTCAGCGCGAGGAATGGCAGGCCTTGATCATCGAGCACCACGCGGGCTACATTAGCTGGGACGAGTACGAGGCGAACCGCAAATTGATTACCAATAACGCGAACATGAAGGGCAGCATGGTCCGCGGCGCTGTCAAGCGCGGGAGCTCGCTTCTGGCGGGACTGCTTCGTTGCGGTCACTGCGGGCGCAAGCTGCACGTTGCGTATTCCGGCACCAAAGGCACCGTCGCGCGGTACAACTGTCAGGGCAGCATGATCAATCATGGTGGCCCTCGCTGCATTTCGTTTGGTGCGGTTCGTGTTGATCAACGCGTTACTGAAGAAGTTTTGCGCCAACTTCAACCGTTAGGTATTCGTGCATCACTCGAGGCCATTGAACGTACACGAACAGAGCAGGACGAACGCGTGCGGCACAAGGAGCTGGCACTTGAACAGGCGCGGTATGAAGCTGCGCGAGCACGTCGGCAATACGATGCGATTGATCCTGAGAACCGGCTGGTTGCGGCGGAACTTGAGCGACGGTGGAATGAAACGCTGAAGACGCAGGTGCAAATACAGACCGAACTCGACCTCCTGCGCGAACAGTCATCGAGGGCGCTGAGTGCGGGCGCGCGTGATGAACTTCTGCGACTCGGTGAAGACCTGCCCCGGCTATGGCACCACCCGGCCAGTTCGGTCGAGATCAAGAAACGCATTCTTAGGACGGTCGTCAAGGAGATCGTTGCCACAAAGCAGGACGACACGATTCGTGCACTCGTGCATTGGCAAGGAGGCGATCACACCGAGATCGTGTTCGAGAAGAACCACACAGGTGAGCATCGCTGGGCCACCGATGTCGCAACGATAGACATCGTTCGCGCGTTGGCGAGAACGTTGGCAGATCAAGGCGTAGCGGCGGTCATCAATCGACTAGGCAAACGGACGGCGAAGGGCCACACCTGGACCGCCGCGCGAATCTGCACGCTGCGGAAGGACCATCGAATCCCTGCATATCGCGAAGGCGAACGGCAGGAGCGCCGCGAACTGACGGTTACAGAAGTAGCCACCCTGCTGGGTATCAGTGCGCCAACCGTCATCCGCCTGATTCGAGTCGGGAGGTTGCCGGCGTCACAGGCTTGTCTGGGTGCGCCATGGATCATCCAGCAGGTGGACGTCGACAATTATCTGGAGCGACGAGCTGCGGACCGTCCGCAATCAGATAACTCAAATCAATTATCCATTGATCTTCAATGACATAGGGAGGTGAGCATTATGTCTCGTGCCCGGGGCCGCCGATGAACACGACGTTGTGTGCGCTTGCGAGAAACGACAGTTCGCTGAGTTCACGAATCAGCGCTTCATCAACTTGTGCCTGTGCGAAGTCGAAGCCTTTCAGGTCGCGGTGAGCCGGGAAGCGTGCGGCGGTCATCTGGTAAGCGATCGAGCGGACCTGCCGTTCGGCGGTTTCCGCCATCAACAGCTGCTTCATGAAGCGCTCCGGCTCGAAGTCAGTGTGACGCGCCTGTGCCAGTAGCTCCGGCCAGGTACTCGCCATGCCGTGCAGTTTGAGGCCCTTGAGCTGGGCAATGATGTCGTTAGACATGACGATCCTCCGGTGGGTTGGCGCGTAGCGTCTCGTAGCGATTCACGTCAGCCGCCGGTTCTTCCTTGAGCTGGAGTTTCGTGGTGGCGAGACTGGCACTCGTGACAGGCGCCTTCAGCCGGCTCAGCACGTTCAGGACATGCTCCCCACTGGGGCGCCCTGAATCCAGCGCAGCCTGCACAGCGAGCAGCACAGCATCGAGTCCGTGTTCGCGCACCGCGGCGAGCACCTGCGTCATGATGCGATCGCCGCCCGGGTGTTTGAGCAGGTGCCGCTGCAATAGCTGCAGCGGTTGCGGCATCGTGATGAAGGGCGCACCGTTGCGCAGTGCGCCGGGTTTGCGCTCGACCAGCGTGATGTAGTGTCGCCAGTCGTAAAAGGTCATGTGCCGCTCGAAGCTGCGTTCGTGGCGGGCGATCTCGTGCGCGTCGGCGACGACGCTGAGATACGCCGGATAGCAGCGCACGCTCACCAGCTGGTTCGTGTACTCGGTAGGCACGCTGTAGCGGTTGCGCTGGACGTGGATCAGGCTGGTCGACGAAACCCGCAGGGTCTGCTCGACGTAGCCGTCGAACGGCCGTGGGTTGGGCATCAGCCGGGTGCGCTCGTCCTGCAACACGTCCTCGACTGTCAGCTCGGGCCATTGCGGGTGCCGCATGTGCCAGGCTTCGCGACACTGGCCGGCGACCCATTCGTTCAGAATCTCCAGCGTCTCCCAGCGCCGTAGCGCCGCTTCGTGCCAGATCTGCCGTCGGCGGTCCTGAACATTCTTTTCGACGATGCCTTTCTCCCAGCCTGCCGCCCGGTTGCAGAACTCTGGCTCGAACAGATAGTGGCTGCACATCGCTTCGAAGCGTGCGTTGACCGCGCGCTCCTTGCCGCGGCCAACCTTGTCCACGGCGGTCTTCATGTTGTCGTAGATGCCGCGCCTGGGCACACCGCCGAATGCGGCGAATGCGCGGGCGTGCGCGTCGAACAGCATCTCGTGACTCTGGGTGGGATAGGCGACGAGCCAGAACGCGCGGCTGGCGTTGAGTTTGACGTGGGCAACCTCGAGGCGCCGCCGCAGCCCGCCGATGAAGGCGTATTCGCAGCTCCAGTCGAACTGGAAGGCTTCGCCGGGCTCGAAGGCGAGCGGCACGTAGGCCTTTCTGCGCGGCGCTTCGGCCTGTTCCTCATGCCAGCGCCTCACGAACGCGCTGACGCGGCCGTAGCTGCCCGCGTAACCCTCGCCGCGGATCGCCTCGAACATGAATCGCGCGGTGCGCCGGTCGCGCTTCGGGCGATGACTGTCCGCCCGCAGCCAGCCCGTCAGCTGTGCGGCCCACTCGTCAACAACGCTCGGACTGACGCGCTTTGGATACTTCGGCTCGACAGAATCGGTCTGCCGCAGCCAGCTGCGCACCGTGTTTCGGGACAGGCCCGTACGCCTCGCAATCTCGCGCAGCGGGACCTGCTCGCGGAAATACATCCGCCTGATCTTGGCCAATATGCCCACCGTGATCACCTCTGTATCCCCTGCTCAAAGATTGAGCAGGACATTCAATCACGTGGGTCAAAATTCGATGAAAATTACGCCCCTTAGTGGGTCAATTCTGCGTGAACATCAACACCTTAAGCTGTTTGATCGCTTCAATGACTGCACCCGGCACGCCGGATCGCTGCCAGGCTTTATGCAAATCATTTTTATACCAGTATAGGTTCGCCAGCCCATCCTTGATCAGGACTTCAATTTCTTCGTTGAAGACGTCAAACATTCTTGCCTCGACACAAATGGCTCACAAATGCATGGGACACCGATCCGGTGACCGGCGTTTCTAACAGCCTGCGCTTGCGTTATCGAAGGAGATTCACTGACCGAGCCGTTTTCGAATAAGGATCGGCGACTCGGTCAAGATTTCGGGCACGGCGCAGTTGCCACCTTCCCAGTACCGTCTCGCAATGTCACGATTGTTCGGCAAGAAGTCAATGCCGATTGCGAAACGGTTCGCACCGTTTAACAAGGAAAAGTCGGCAATGAATCTCTTAGCAGTGGCAGTAGTTAGTTCAACCTCATACAGGTACGGATTGCCCCCGAGGTGTGCACGGCAAGCGTCAACAGCGTTCATCCCGTCCATGACGAAGACACAGTTCAGTCGGCTTGGGCGGTCGCTGAATTCCGCCGCACGAATCGCCTCGAGCGTCATCTCGCTTGCGAGACGCCAAGGCTCGTTGAAGCCATCAAGGGTTAGCTGCATACCTGATGGATTCCAGTAGCGTGATCTATCTAGGCGGCGTCCCCAGTTTCCCGGCTGCAGAATCGTATCTATTGAATGCTCTATCGCTGAAAAGTGGTAGTAAGTCATCGTGAACGCGCTCCGTTCCCCTGCTAAACGACGCTGAGTTTCGCTTTGCTTTTTCCGCGACCAGACCCGCCGCCCTCGATACTGTGATAGTTGGTGAGACGGAACAGCAGGTTGTCGAATTCCACAACCGGCAGCGCCAGCGCGTTCGAGATCGTATGCTTCGTCATGCCATCAGCACGCAACATCTGCAGAACCTTGTCCCAAACGACGGAGGTTTCACGCTCGACAGAATATGGCTCAGATTGCCGGTAGTGTTGTGATATCTGGATTGCGAAGTTGCGGTACTGCCAATCGGTGGTAATGCCTAGGCGATGCAATCGGTAGTTCAAAGCGGCGACCGATACTCGCCACCGCTTTTTGGCCTCCACTATCTGATTTACTGCGTTGACCCGAGGGAGCCGTGCTTTCAAATCTCCCTCTGGCATCAGAAACGCCGAGGCAAATTGGTTAGCCTCCTCTTCGACGACCCTTCCTCCCTCTGGACCACCATGCTTGTGCAGCACAAGATGCCCAAGCTCGTGTGCGGCGTCGAACCTGCTGCGTTCGGCAGTCTTGAACGTGTTAAGAAAGATGTAGGGCGTTTCCTTTCGCCACATCGAAAAGGCGTCGACCGTCTTTGTGTTCTCCGCGAGCGAAAACACCCGCACACCCTTGGCCTCGAGGAGATGCACCATGTTTGTAATTGGGCGATCTCCAAGCCCCCATTCCTCGCGCAGAACCCGTGCTGCAGCTTCGGGGTCAGCGCAGTCCTTACAGTCGATGAGCGCATGCGAAGGTAGATGGAACCGCGCGTCAACCCAATCGTTGAAAATAAACGAAAACGCGCCAGCGGCGAGAGCCGCATCCCTCTCGCGAGCAGACATTGTGCTCATCGACCGGAAGCTGGCAGCTTCCGGCTGTGGCTCATCGATGTCGTTGCCGGAGAAAAAAGCGACCGGGAAGTTCAATGCGTTCGAAAGCGCATTCAAACTTTCCTCGGGTGGTTCCGCTTCGCCGCTCTCATACCGAATGATTGTCTTTTGATCGCAGCCCAGCACCTCTGCGAGAGCCTTTTTCGTGAACTTGCGTCGGCGCCTAGCGAGACTCAGTCGGCTTGGATTAAACATGCTTACTTACGGGTTACTTCGATAGGGAATGCGTCGAGATCGTCGTCATCGTCGCTGCTATTTTGATCGCGGATCGGCGTATTCCACTCACCGGGAGCCACGAGGATGATCTTCTCAAGGCACTCGGAAGCGTAGCCAGCGTCGAAATCCCCCAGCAACGACAATTCGGCCTGAACGTTGTCGCCCTCGATGAAAACGCAAACGTGCCACGTGGCGTATTCGCTGAGGTTGGTGACCGGCCCTTCGCCCTCAGGAAGGGGCCAATTGTCGGCGTCCGGCAGCGCGAATTGATGGACCTGTTTATTGTTAAACGCAGCGCGCTCCGAGTTGGGGCCTTTCTTCGAACGGTTCTGCGGCACGCGATCGGGAATTCCAGCCCCGTCGTCGGCATTCAGGATGGCCAGTCGGACCTTTTTCTCGCGGTTCAGACAGGTAGCAAGGCCGCCGGTATTGTCTTTGAGCCAGCCCAGCGGTCGAAGCAGTTCACGGCTTCGACGGACGCCGTGTCGCCACGAAGAATAGCCTGCAGCGCCCGGTGGGTCGTTGTCAGTACAGCCTGCATATCCCGCGACACACGCTTGCACGATCTCAATCATGATTTCGCGGGTGAGGCCGAGTTGCGTCAGCCTCGACTCGACTTCTTCGAATTTCTGGTGCACGACCGCGGGCATACGAGGACTCCATGTCCATTTTTGGAGCCTCAATTGTAGTGGAGAAAGTGGACATTGTGTAGGCTGGGTGGCGATATCGGAGGCCGCTGAAGTGCCCCTCTAGCGGACGGCGTACCTTGCGCACTCAACGCCCTTCGGACGAGCGGGGCCGGCGATTCAGCCAGATGTACACCCCACAGCGAGTCGCTCGAAGTACGCAGCACGGAATTGCCTTTTCCGCGGCATCAGCCTGGAGGAGGATGACCTGTTGTTGTTTGCAGAAAGTGTTACATGGGCGCTTCGGCAACGCGAAAAATATACTTGACATCACCCGGTGGACTCGCTAGCCTCACTTTTACCGCGACGCAGGTATGTACGTTTTTCACTCTCACCAAGCGGTGAGAGGCGGCTACGCGAGGATATGCAGATTCATTGCCTCTGCCTCGTACGTCTTGGAGTTACGATTCATAGCTGTTGCCGCCTTCGGTGACGCCGGGCTTGAGTTCGGTAAGCGGAAGGAGGATGCGCCTGGTCACCCTGTGTCCTCGGCACCTCGGTTTTTGCAACCAATGTTGCGACCGAGTCGAACGGCGAGTGTCGTCGTCGGTCGTGCTTGCTAAGGACACTGTCATGAACATCCTATCCTTCGAAGATCACGTTTTCCCGCGCCCAGTTGAGGCGCTTCCAGAATTCGCCAACGCGCAGGCTCGTCGCTCGCTCGCTGAGAGAATTGCGGCGGCTTTTGGGTTGTCCGCCGCGACGGCAACAGCCATCGCGAATTCCGTTGTTGATCCGTCCGCCGTGAGAAAATTGATCGGCGATCCATCAGACCCCGAAGTCGAACGAATTGCAGTTCCGGGGGGCACGCTCCTTGGAATTCGAACGACTGTTTGGTCGCGGCGAGTCATGCCTGATCCTCGGAACCCCCGCACCCTTCCATCTCGGCGGCACCCGTTCGCGGTTGACCCGGGAAGTGCCGGTGAAGACTCGAAGTTTCGACCGATACCGGAGCCTCGCGCGTTGGATGCGAAGAGACCGCATCTCGCCGAACTCGAAGTCGAAATCGAAAGTCGACACCACCTGAATTGGGCCGCGCAGCATGCTGCTGCCTACGTCTTGTCGGAGAACGATTGGCGCTCTTCCATCGCATCCCAAGGAGTGATGGAGGCGGTCTGGCTTGTATCTACGACATATAGCTCGCCAGACGGAACGGAGCCTGCAACGACACTGACCACGGCCGAGGGCTCTTCCCGCGTGACGGCAGTTCACCATCTCTTGGATGTGCGGTCAGCCGACGTTCCATACGAATCCAATGAGGCTGCGTTTCGTGCGCGGATTCGGAAGCTGAACGCGAGTCTCGAAACTGGCGCGGACAACAACGATCTCATCGCATTGCGATGCGAGCAGATTCCTGCGCTAATTCTGGTGGGTTTTGTCCCACATTCGTCGGGTACGACGGGATTTTCTACTGCGGTGAAGTCGTTGGTCGCGTTGCGTCACGTCGACCCGCCGAAACCTTGGGGGGAAGGGCCTGAAAACGAGTCGTTAGCGGATGAAGTGCTTGATGAGATGTTCCGGCGCGGGCTCATTTCCGATACCGAGCGCAACTACTATGCGGGTGCGTGCACGAAGTCAGAAGCCGAAGCGGCACACCTGTCCTCTGATCCGGTTCGAAGAGCCGCTAGCATCGTCCGCTTGTTGACAAACGCCGGCCCGGAATTCAACGAAGCGATCCGCGTAGCAGTGACCAGTCAGTCAACGCGAAAGCGAATCACGTCAAAACTGGCTAACGAACTCGCGACGGCACTCATACTTCGTGCGGTTGCAGGAGACCCAGCGAAAACCGACCAGATTCGGCGCTATATGCGGCATGCCTTTGGCAAGTCCGTTCATCGTGAGGCGTGGGAGAGTACCGGTAGGGATACCGACCAGTTAGTTAAGAACGCGTTGTCAGAGCTTCGGGAGGCGATTGCCGCTGGCGGTGCGATCGACGCCGGTCCGGCATCGGTCGAATTGGCCGTCCGGGCGTCCTATCCCCTGCTCGTATCAGGCCGGCTCAACGCTGATCGGGGCACTTCGGGCAACTCGCAACCTGATCGCAGAACACCAGGCGAAGTACTTGATGCTATGCGCCAGACTCAACAGGGCATTTTCCAGCTTGGGCAGGCACTTACTGATTTCGGGGAGGGTGCTCCGCTTAGGGCAGTCGATGAAAATGGCGACATCCGAAAGCTCAAGGATGGCGGCGGCGATCTGCCGATCAACGACATCTACCTACGCGGCGAATTCCCCCCTGCAGGGAAGAAGCGGGCCCCTCGGCCCGGCGATACCCCGCAGGATCACTTTCACAATCGAGTCGACGCGTTCAGTGCCGCGATGGAAGAAGCAAAGAAAGCCTTTGCCGATCTTGGTTCCGTGACCGGCGATGACGCGCAACCTTTGGTCGAGTCGCAGGGAGTTGATTACCGAGCTTGCGCCGTCTGGCGAGAGCTCCTTGCAGAAATCGACGAGGAACTCGTTGTTTGGAGTCGAACGTTCCGACGCGCCTATGGCACTGGCGAAGTGCCTTCGTCTAGTAGGGGAGCTGCGGAACAGGCTGAAGAACCATTTGATGAAACCGAATGGGACGAAGGCGACGACGATCAGAACGTTGCATAGCCGACCAGCTTTGCGGGGTCAGAAGCCCGCTTGCGGCAGATTGGCGGCAAGTGGGTGCCGCGAGGTGGTCGTTGAATCGCTGGTTGCAGCCGTGCCGAGACAGGGTTTTCCCCTGAAACGATGCTTGAAACGATGCTTAAAGAGACAGGTAAGACGAGCGAAAAAGATGTGCGCGAAGTCGCTAAGCGTCGACGCTGATTGAAAACAAATCAGCGCGTCTACGCCATACCCGATGCGAACGGCATTTGATGACAAACCCGGCTTCCGCCGGGTTTGTCGTTTTTGGTTTCCGTGCGCTGGCTCATTTCGGTACACCGTAGCGAGCCACAGTCCGGGGGCGATCCACTTGGATCAATAGGATTAACCGGGAGTGAGCCATGTGATAGAATTGAGCTATCATCTCAAATGATCCATATAAGACCATGCGCAAACTCTACTACGGACGAATTTCCACCACGGACGGCCAGTCCTCCGCGAGCCAATTAGAGGACGCTAGAGCCCACGGCGTAGACAGGAAGGACATTTTCATAGACGAGGGCGTGAGCGGCTACCACGTGGCCCCCGATGCCCGCGAGCAGTGGCGCAAAGCCGAACACGATCTGCGGCACGGCGGCGTTCTCATCGTGCGCTGGCTCGACCGTATTAGCCGTCGCTATGACGAACTGCACGCGACCATGCGCCGGTTAATGGAACTGGGTGTGCGTGTTGAATGCACGCTCAACGGGATGACCTTCGACGGAAAGGCCAAAGACCCGATCGAGAAAGCCACGCGCGACGCGATTCTGGCGTTCATGGCCGCGCAGGGAGAAGCCGACTATATAAATCGCGCCGAGATGCAGCGGCGCGGTGTGGCAATCGCGAAAGCCGAAGGAAAGTACAAGGGGCGCACACGCTCACACGACTACGCGGCGATCAAGGCATGGCGAGCGGAGCGCGGCGCGAGCATTCGGGAAACCGCTGAAAAGTTCGGCGTTGGAACGGCTACAGTCAAGAGAGCCTGCTCCGAAGGCACGAAAGACGCATAAAGAGGGGCGCTACGCCGTTGCAGAAGCAACAGCAATTCGTTGTTGAACTCGCTCACGAATTTGTTGATAGACAGGAACATCGATACCTTCTGCGACCTCCAACGAGACGCAGAGCGCAAAGTCTACAGGCTCGGTCAATGGCCCGGCGTCGGCCAAACAGTTTACCCGCAGTACCAAGTCCTGATCGGCAACAATCGGGACCGCGCCCCCACCTTCAAATATCTCAAGTTGAAGCGTTCCCAGCCGGGCTTGTCGAGCCTCTACGTCTCAGCGGATCGTCGGGTAGATCGACCCATAGCCGAGCAGTTCGGTAGTGGGAATGACGTGGATTCACCGGAGACAGCCATGCGAGGGTCACGGTCAGCCGTCTCATTACCACGCGCGCGTTTAGTGCTTCCCGAAGCGGAACGCGAAACTCCAATGCCTCTTCGTTGCGCAGTTGGCCTGCCCCCAAGAGGGTCGCGCGCTGTTCGGTGCATGTCAGCGCACGGACAATATCTGCTGTGCCGTAACCGATGTAGCGACTTACCAAGCGCCTCTGCGCGTGCCAATGGTCAACGTCCGGCCGGGCTCTAAGTATGGGATTCCCGAGATCATGCCAGCGAGCCCCGTGCGCAAGAAGAGCCTTGATCAAAACGGCATCGAAGCGCGACG
Organism: Paraburkholderia sp. HD33-4; assembly: GCF_021390635.1. NCBI lineage: Bacteria > Pseudomonadati > Pseudomonadota > Betaproteobacteria > Burkholderiales > Burkholderiaceae > Paraburkholderia > Paraburkholderia sp. HD33-4. Next base: position 173,944 of record NZ_JAJEJS010000001.1, read on the forward strand.
GCAGCGCGGTTGCGTCGGCTGCACGTAACTGCTCAATAATCGAAGTCGAGTCGGCAACGTTCAACCGTGATGTGTGAGATACGTTGCGGCGGCACCGAGGAATGACCCGATCAACGCGCCCACCGCGCTGAATATAGGTATCCACCACCGCTTATCCTTCTCGTGTTCGAGTGCGCGGCTATGCAAATTCACGGCGGTATCGATCAACGTTTTGATGTCCGACGCTGTAAGCGGATTACGCGAAAGTCTGTCGCCGCGCGGACCGTGCAATATCTCTTTAGCTTCGTCGGCCGTTACTGCGCGTTCCTGATCAACGTCATAGCGCTTAGCAAACTGTCGACGCCACACGAGCGATGCCCGTTCGCGTGCTGAATCCAATCGAAAGAACTCGGGATGCTCAATGAATATTCTTTTCCACTTGTCAGCTTGCGATTTGTCGGCAGCGATTCGATCGGACCAGTCCTCGAAACTTGTCTTGTAGAATTTATACGTTGCCATGACTTGGATAGCGGCGATCACATCACCAAGCCTGTTAGGTTCCGAAAGGTAGGGAGACTGCGGCGCGCGCGTGCTCCGTTTAAATTGGTTCAGCGTGAGGACCATGTTGTCTTTGCGATGACGATAGCTCAATAAAAGTGGGCGACGCTTGACCAGACCAACCGAGATAGTGCGGACCTCCCGAGAACGAGGACGGGACCACGCGCGAATCGCGATCGTAATCATCGACGCGGAGGTTGCGGGCGGTACAGAGGGAATTCAGTCGCCAAGCCATAACGACAGTTCCATGCACGCACGAGCAGCGCGATTAGCTTAAGCCTACTGGACGACTGATTGCACGACGCTGCGCTGTGCGATGCGCGCTTGGGGCAGGAATTCCGAAGACACTAGAAAGTCGTGCACACCCGGCGACGCGCTCGCTCGCTTACTAATAGTATTTAACGACAGTCATCGTTGCGACATCCGCTAGAACCAGCATAAATGCGGTAGCCATGTAGATCGCTTCACCATATCGACCCGGCACCATCGGCAAGTCGGTAGTACGAGCGTAGGAACGCAACACGACGCGAATCTCGAGTGGCGGGCGCGAGGTGGATCCTGATCGCGCTTCGCCCCGATGGTCTCCAATTGCATACCACTGTAGCTCGTCGCTTAATTCCTCGAATAATGCATTCCCGCGACGCCTTAGCGAATCACGCATCACCAATACAATGAAAATGCAAAGTGCTGCGGCAATACTGAAAAATAGAGATAGTCGCGCGAAAGCGAAATCAAGAAAAAAAGCCTTTCCGCTCAGATTCATAAGCGTCAGCAACAAAAGAAGCGCCATTAAACCGACTGCGTAAAGGCCAAGGATTCGCATCTTTCTGGAAATGGAGTCTAATTGCCATATAGAATTACTCAAATGGCGAGACCCCGGTCCCAGGTCGAAAACGGCTTCTCTATCTGGTGGCTCGGACTCAACCATTTAGACTTCCTTTTCCGACGGACTGCAGCAGAGTGTTAAGAAGCTGTCCTCTCGCGCGTTCGCGATTTTTATCATCAAATTCACCGGAAAGTCGACCTTCGCCGTAAAATTTGTGGAAAACAGACGAATACTCCACAACAGCGGGAGCCATTGCGCTAAGTGATCCCAAGCGCTGGTAATAATCTCCCGACTGATAATGTGAAAAAACTTCCTCCTTTTTATGCCACCACAAATCTGCTTTGGTGACAATGGTGATTGCCCAATCGATTTGTTCGCGGTCCCCGAGCAGCTCTACCCATTCTGCTAGAGCCGAAACCTCTAACTTTCTATGAGCATCGAGATACGCTTCGTCGACAATCCCTTGATCATTCACGACGTCTTTTTCTGGCGTCCTGTGTTCGTGATAACCATACGCAACGACATTAATTACGCCAGTTATCTTTTTTGCCATCGCTTCTCGGATCGCCTTTTTTCGCAAAGGAGCCTTGCCGAGTTCCCCGGGCGTATCAAGAAAAATAAAAGGCTCCTTGGCGATTTTAATTTTGTGCTTTTGAGCAAACTCAGTACGATTCATGTGATCGATTGCAGCGGGGGTAAGCGTCGTAAGGGACTGCAGGAAATTCGTTTTTCCTACGCCCGTGCTACCTAGTACAAGGATGTTGTGCTTGTGTTTGAACGCACTGAGCGCTTGGTCCAGCCATCCTTCTTTCTTAGCCAATTTTAAGAAATCAACCGCGACCTTCGCTTCAGCAACCCCGATCCCGCTCATATAGTTTCCTCGTTAACTCTTTTTCCCCGGTCGTTCGATGTTCGCCGAACGCCATCGTTCGGAGCACCTATCACCCATGGGACAGATTCTCCGGCCAGCTAGATTATAGGCATCTCACGTTGGAATCGCTGCTGTCTCTGAGTCAGTCGCGCACAATCCGCCCGGTCCGCGGGAGAACGGCGAGGCTCCACATCCGTCAGATGGGAAGGTATCGCAGCGTGACTAGTTGCGGCGAATCCGTCAAACGGTGATGACAGCACGGCTACCATGCCTGCACAGCACGGGGGCAATTTTGGGGGCAACTCGAAAAATCAAAGCTAGTTGATCCTTGTCTGTAAAGCTTTCTCGTCTAGAGTTTGGTTGTCCTCCTCACCAGATTCTTCAAACCAAAAACCGGCCACGCTCCGGTTTCTGGGTTTTTCCTAATCGACAAACGCTCATCGTCATTACCCCCGATGCATGCGTTGACCGTATCCGTCAGCGTAACCCGTTAGCGGAGGAAGGCTCGGTGATCGGCATCGATGGGGTTAAAGGTCGACGATACGCCGCAGCTCGAAAAAATATGCAGAACCCCTGTTCTGCCAGCATTTAAATGCGCAACGAATCCCCTCCCTTTCACTTCAATTTCAATCTGTTCCCATTCAGCATCAAGTCCGGTGCGCGCGGGGGCTGCGTTTCACCCACCCCAATGTTTTATTCACCCGCCCGAACCGCCCACGGTTGATGTAGGCTTACCCAACCACATCCTGACCTTCGCTTCACACCCCAACGACCATCCTCCAGACGCACACCCCCAACACCTCCCTCCCCCGTATGCCACCCCCGGACGACCCCACCACCCGCGACCTCCGCGCCGCCCTAAGCGACCTCGCCGGCGCCCGCGACTGGATGGCGTCCATCTGCGGCCCGCACGGCCTGCAAGTCAGCCACCCGGAACGCCTGCGTTTCCATCAATCCGGCACCGTCCTACGCGCGATGGCAACAACAATCGGCTACGTCGAATACGGCACCGACGTAACGGTCGCGGTGAACGAAAACAGTCCACTGAACTGCTACAGCGTGAGCCTCCCGATGGTCGGCGAACAGGAACTCGCCGCACACGGAAAACGGTGGCTATCGGATCAGGACTGCGGCCTCATCGTCAGTCCGCAAGAATCGCAGGACCTCACGATCACCGGCAACTGCCGCAAGTTGCACGTAGCGATCCCTCGCTCCGCGCTTCAACAGGTGCTACAGACGATGCTGCAACGCCCCGTCGAAGCCCCACTCGTATTCCAGCCCGACATGGACGCAGCCGCCGGCGACCAGGCCTCATGGTGGCGCATGGTCAAATTCCTGGCCGGCGAAATGGAGCGTTCCGGACCATCGCTGGGCCAACTCTACATGTCCAGCGAATTTGAACTAACGTTGCTCAAGGGCCTACTGCTGTCGCAGCCGCATAACTACTCGGAGCAGCTAGCCAACGCGTCCGCGCCGACGCCACCGCATTACCTGACCCGCGCGCGCCAGTTCATTCACGACAACGCCCGCGAGCCGATCACGCTCGAAGACATCGAGCGCGCCTCCGGTGTGTCGCGCTTCAAACTGTTCGAAGGTTTCCGTCAATATTTCGGCTGCGCGCCGATCGGATATCTGAAGCGCTACCGGCTCGAATCCGCACGGCGCGATATTCTCGAAGACCGCTCGGTGCGCAATATTTCGTCGGTGGCGCTGGGCTGGGGGATGTCGCATCTTGGCCGCTTCTCGACCGAATACAAGGCACTGTTCGGCGAGTCGCCGTCCGAAACGCTGAAGCGCGCGGCGCGGCGTTAGATCCTCGAAAGAAGCACCCGCGAACAAAAAAAGTCCCGTCCCATCGCTCGCGCGACGAAACGGGACGAACAGAGACCTGCCAGCGAAGCACGCTTTATCGGGCGTTGCTTTCGCCGAACTTCTCGTAAAACAACCGGTAGTCCTGAATACCCTGCTCGGTGAGCCAGGTCTTGATCGCCTCGACCATCGGCGGCGGTCCGCACACGTACATGTCGAAGCCGTTCGATTCGAGAAACGAGCGGTCGAAATGCTCGGGAATCAGCCCGATCTTGCCCGACCATTCCGGCGCCGGATTCATCACGACCGTCTCGACCGCGAATCCTTCGATGCTCGCCCTGTAACCGTTGATGCGCTCGGTCTCGCACAGATCGGCCGCATTCGTGACGCCGTAGTACAGACGCACCGGATGCGCGACATTGCGTTTCGCCGAGATGTCGTCGAGCATGCCGAGGAAGGCGGAGAGTCCGGTGCCACCCGCGACCATCACGAGCGGACGCTCGACCTGGCGCAGATAGAACGCGCCGAGCGGCGCCTCGAACTCGACCGTGTCGCCGACCTTGCAACGTTCGCGCAGGTAGTTGCTCATCACGCCGTCGGGCAGCAGACGGATCAGGAATTGCAGCTCGTTGCGCGCGTTCGGATGATTCGCGAACGAGTACGAGCGCCAGTCTTCGGTGCCCGGCACTTTCACGCGCGCATACTGGCCCGGCAGAAAATCCAGCTGACGTGCATGTGCGCTCGCATTGACACGCAGGATCGCGGTCGTCGCCGACACCAGATCGACGCCGACCACGCTCGCGGACACGGTGCTCGTGCCGGCACCTTCACACAGCGTCGAGTCGAAGTCGAAGTAGAACGACGCATCCGACTTCACTCGCGTCTGGCACGACAGGATCTTGCGCTGCGCGAGGTCTTCTTCACTGAGCGTTTCTTCGTCGACGTAATCGAGCTCGTAGTCGCCCGATTCGCAGCGCCCCTGGCAGGTGCCGCACACGCCTTCGCGGCAGTCGAGCGGAATGTTCACGCCGTTCTTCAGCGCCGCGTCGAGCAGCAGCTCGTTCGGGCTCACATCGAAGAACGCGGTCTTGCCATCGGCAAAGTTCAACGCGACTTTATGTTTCATCGTCGTGCTCCCGGCTTACAGATGGTAGAAATCCAGCACCGCGTTGATGTGGTCGTTCAGCAGCAGCACGTGCTTGCGCGTGATCTTCCAGCTATCGCCCGACGCTTGCAGGTCGTACACCGCGCGGCCGTAGAAGTAGTCGGTCGAGCCGTGGCGCGTGTACAGCGTCGACCAGTTCACGTTCGCTTCGACGCTCGCATCTTCGCGCTCGGTCAGACGCACGTTGCTGATCTGATGCATCGTGCGCGGCAGCGGCGTCGACGCGGCCGACTTGCCGGTGCGCAGACGGAACACGCGGTCTTCGAGACCGGCGCGATCCGAGTAGTAAATCAGCGACATGCCTTGCTTCGGATCGGTCGTGTACACGTGCTCCGAGTCCCACTGCGGCACATGAAACACGCTCTGCGGATCGAACAGCTCGAGGTATTCGTCCCATTGCTGCTTGTCGCACAGATCGGCCTTCAGATACAAAAACTGCTCGACGGAGTGTTGGAGTTGGCTCATGCCTGCTCTCCCTGCGATTCGATGGATTTGTCGAGACCCTTGAGGATCGTGTCGCGCCAGTTGCCGTGCTGGTTCACGTAAAGCCCTTCGTGGGTCAGCTCGGTGCCGGTCAGATTCGGCGCGATGCCGAGCAGCGTGGTGTTCGCGGTCGCGCCGCTCGCCCACTTGTGATGCCCGCGCGAGATGTCGCTCCAGCGTTCGAGGCGCGCCTGGAAGCCGCGTTGCTGCTCGCGGAACTCGACGAGGTCGTCGGGCGTGCCCATGCCGGACACATTGAAGAAGTCTTCGAACTGACGGATTCGGTTCTCGCGATCCTTCGCCGACTCGCCCTTCACGCCGATGCACTGGCTGATGATCTCGGTCTTGTTCCACGCGACCGGCCGCACGATGCGCAGCTGCGAGCTGATCTGGTCCATGAAGAACAGGCTCGGGTAGACGTTCAGGTTGCGCAGCCGGTGCATCATCCATTCGGCCTTGTCCTGACCATAGGCTTCGACGAGCCGCGGCATCACGCTGTCATAACCGGGACGCACCTGAGGATTCGGCATGTCGCTGAACAGCACGCTGTGGCCGTTTTTGAACGCGAACCAGCCGTCGTCGGTTTCGCTGTCGCCGGCGCCGAGCTTGCTGTAGTCGAGCGTGCCGCTCGCGCTGTCACCGTTCTCGTCTTTCTTCGCGTTCGACTCGTGACGGTGCTGCACGGTCGCCACGTAGTTGTAGTGCACGGTGCTCACGTGATAGCCGTCGAGACCGTTTTCGTTCTGCAGCTTCCAGTTGCCGTCGAACGTGTAGGTCGACTTGCCGGGCAGCACTTCGAGTTCGCCGGTCGGCGACTGCGCGACCATCATGTCGAAGAAGATGCGCGCGTCGCCGAGATAGTCTTCGAGCGTGTCGGTGCCGTCGACGTCGAGGCTCACGAACACGAAGCCTTTGTAGCTCGCGATGCGCGCTTTCTTCAGGCCGCGCACCGACTTGTCGAAGTCGTCGCAGTATTCGCCGGGCGCCTTCACCTTCACGAGGCGGCCGTCGTTCTTGTAGCACCACGCATGGAACGGACACGTGAAGGTCGACTGGTTGCCCTTGGTCATCCGCGTGAGCGTCGCGCCGCGGTGCTGGCACGCGTTGATCATCGCGTTCAGGTTGCCGGCGCTGTCGCGCGAGATGATCAGCGGCTGTCGGCCCGCGCGCATCGTCACGAAATCGTTCTTGTTGGCGATTTCGCTTTCGTGGCAAGCATAGATCCAGGCCTTCTCGAAGATATGCTCCATCTCGAGCGAGAACAGCTCGGGCTCGGTGAACATTTCGCGGGCAATCCGGTACACACCTTCCGCCGGGCGGAAGTCCAGACAGCCGCTAACGAATTCGCGCCATTCCGAGGCGCTGCGTTTCTCGCTCATGATGTGTCTCTCTCCTTGTGTCCAATCGTTTGAACGTGACAGGCTCGATTGAATACCCAAGTGGCGAGGCCAACTATCCAGCCAATATGCATTTGCTATCCGAATAATTGGGGCCGGCTGGATAATCTGGCGATCGGGCGCAGACGCCCGCCGGACGGGGCTTCTGGCGCGCCGTTTTTGCCCGAAGGGGCAAAAACCTGTGCTTGCAAACGTTTGCAGGGCCGCCATGTCTGCTACGCTACCGTCTCGATGGTCGCGTCTTTGACGGTTATTGCCGGATCGCGGCCGCTTCTTCACGCGCGACGTTCCGCGCATGTCAGAACCCAAAACGCATGGTGACGCGCCGACCGAACAACGTGATTGCGATCAGCGTCTTGCTGGCGGGGGCGATCCTCGCGATCGCCGTGTCGCTGCTCGCACAGATGCGCGAAGACGCATTGCGGCGCGCGCAGGACTCCGTCGGCAACATATCCCTGCTGGTCGAGCGCGACGTGTCGCGCAATCTCGAGATCTACGACCTGTCGCTGCGCGCGGTGATCGACGGACTGAAGCAGCCCGGCGTGCTCGATCTGCCGCCGGAGATCCGCCAGATGGTGCTGTTCGACGGCTCGATCAGCGCCAAGGACATGGGCTCGGTATTCGTGCTCGACGAGAACGGCAATGTGCGTTTCGATTCACGCTCGTGGCCGCCGCGCGCCAGTAACCATGCCGAGCGCGATTACTTCAAGGCGCAGCGCGCGGCTCCCGACGTCGGCCTCTACATCGGCCATCCGTTCAGCCCGAACGGCACAGACGAGGACCTGCGCATCGCGCTGAGCCGGCGCATTTCGAAGCCGGACGGCAGCTTCGGCGGGGTGGTGGTCGGCACGCTGCGCCTCACGTATTTCCATCGGTTGTTCGACGGCATGAAGCTCGGGCCGAGCGGCTCGATGGCGTTGATGCTCAGCGACGGCACGATGTTGATGCGCCGTCCTTACGATTCGAAAACGATCGGCATCAATCTGACCGGCACGGCCAATTACTCGCGCTTCGTCAAACAGCCGAGCGGCGACTTCTTCGGTACCGCGGCGATCGATCGCGTCGAGCGCTGGTACGCGTTCCGCCATATCGACGTCTATCCGCTGATCCTCGACGTCGCGCTATCGACGCGCGACATCTACGTCGAATGGCGGCGTCGCGCATGGATCATCGGCACGCTGATCGGCGCGCTCGACGTGACGATCATCGCGCTCGCAATCCTGTTCTCACGTCAGTTGCGCCTGCGCCGCGCGGCCGAGGACGAGTTGCGCGAACTGGCGCGCACCGACGGGCTGACCGGCCTGAACAACCGCCGCGCGTTCGAGGAGCACGTGAGCGAAGAATGGCGACGCGCGCAGCGCAACGGCTGGCCGCTGTCGCTGCTGCTGATCGACGTCGACAACTTCAAGGGCTTCAACGACCTGTACGGCCATCCGGCCGGCGACGAAGCGCTGATCGGCGTCGCGCGCTGCATCGCGCAGAACGTGCGGCGCCCGGGCGACACGGCCGCGCGCTTCGGCGGCGAGGAGTTCGCGGTGCTGCTGCCGGACACCGATACGGCGGGCGCGCAGCGGATCGCCGAGCAGATCCGCGCGGCGGTGCAGGCACTGCAATGCCGCCATGTGGCGAGCGCGCATCACGTGCTGACTGTGAGCGCGGGAACTGCGACCGCGCAGGGCACGGCGATCGCGACGAGCCGCGCGCTCGTCGACGCCGCCGACGAAGCGCTGTATCACGCGAAAGATGCCGGCCGTAATCGGGTGATGGCGTTTGGACAGACCACGGACAACGCCTCGCGGGACGGCGCCGCGGTCACGCCGGACACGGACGCGCGCGGCGCGAATTGACACGCCCCGGGGGTGCGCTTTTCGGCGCGCTTCGGGGCCTGCCCCATAGTCCGCTTCATACCCGGTTTCATAGCCCGCTTCACAACCCGCTTCACAACCCGCTTCACAACCCCGCTTCCAGCGCTCATTTGCTGGGCCCCTTGCCAGCCCGCTTGCCAGCCCTTATTGCTCTCCGTAAACTCGCGCGTAACTCTGCCGGACCCACGCCGCAGCGCGTGATCGGCATACACCAAGCCGCACATACCACGCCGACCCTGAGGAGAATCCCCGCGATGGCCGCATCCTATTTCCCCCGCTGGCGCCGCCAGCCTGCCGCCGCCGAGGGCGGCATCGTCGGCATCGATGAACGGCTCGCCTGGCCGCAGATGTTCGCGATGGGCATCCAGCACGTCGTCGCGATGTTCGGCTCGACCGTGCTCGCGCCGTTGCTGATGGGCTTCGATCCGAACCTGTGCATCTTCATGTCGGGGATCGGCACCTTGCTGTTCTTCGTGCTCGTCGGCGGGCGCGTGCCGAGCTATCTCGGTTCGAGCTTCGCGTTCATCGGCCTCGTGATCGCGGTGACCGGCTACGGCGGACACGGCGCGAACCCGAACATTCCGGTCGCGTTGGGCGGCATCATCGCGTGCGGCGTCGCGTATGGGGTGATCGGCCTGATCGTGTCGGTGGTCGGCACGGCCTGGATCGAAACGCTGATGCCGCCGGTCGTGACCGGCGCGATCGTCTGCGTGATCGGTTTGAACCTCGCGCCGATCGCCGTGCATGGCGTGAGCGGCAGCAATTTCGAGTCGTGGATGGCGCTCGTCACGGTGCTGTGCGTCGGCGCGGTCGCGGTGTTCACGCGCGGCATGCTGCAGCGTCTGCTGATCCTGGTCGGCCTGCTGCTCGCCTACGTGATTTACGCGATCCTCACGAACGGCCTGGGTATGGGCAAGCCGATCGATTTTTCGATCGTCGCGAATGCCGCGTGGTTCGGCTTGCCGCAGTTCATGTCGCCGGTGTTCGACCCTCACGCGATGACGCTGCTCGCGCCGATCGCGGTGATCCTCGTCGCCGAAAACCTCGGCCACATCAAGGCCGTCAGCGCGATGACGGGCCAGAACCTCGACCGCTACATCGGCCGCGCGTTTCTCGGCGATGCGCTCGCGACGATCGTGTCCGGCTTCGCGGGCGGCACTGGCGTCACCACGTACGCGGAGAACATCGGCGTGATGGCGGTCACGAAGATCTATTCGACGCTGGTGTTCGTGATCGCCGCGTTGATCGCGCTCGTGCTCGGCTTCTCGCCGAAGTTCGGCGCGGTGATCCAGACGATTCCGGGACCGGTGCTGGGCGGCGTGTCGATCGTCGTGTTCGGGCTGATCGCGGTGACGGGCGCGCGCATCTGGGTCGTCAACAAGGTCGACTTCTCCGACAACCGCAATCTGATCGTCGCGGCCGTCACGCTCGTGCTCGGCGCCGGCGACTTCTCGCTGAAGCTCGGCGGCTTCGGGCTCGGCGGCATCGGCACCGCGACGTTCGGCGCGATCATCCTGTACGCGCTGTTGAGAAGAAAGCCGACGCAAGGGCCGGTGGCCTGAGCTTTTTCTACCGGCACCGGCGTTTCCAGCGCCGGTGCCGTTGTCAATGCAGTAGCCCCTACCTCTTGCGCGCGGTCAGCGCCGTCTCCGACAGATCCACCTCACGCATCAGCTTGTTCATCGTCTCGTCGTTGATGCGCTGGGTGTCGCGCAAATCGAGCAGCGTCTTGCGCTCGGCACGCATCGCCGCGAGCTTCATGCGGAATTCGAGCGCATCGGCGCTGCGCGCGAGTTCGCGGGGTGCCTGTTCGTCGTCGAGTGTCGCGAGGCGGCGGCGGTACAGGCCCATCACGCGCGCGGTCACATCGGTCGCATAGGCCTGCGCCGATTCCTCGAGGTCCGCGCACTCGGTGTCGTGCAGATGATCGATCGCGCGAATCGCCGACTGCGCGGCGAGCGTACGCGCGAGCGCTTCTTCGGCCGCATGCGGGTCCTTGCCGCGCCGCCAGCCGCGCAGCAGCAGCGGCAACGCGGCCACCGCCACCAGCAGCGACAGCAGAATCACGCCCGACGCGATGAAGATCGCGAGATCGCGTCCCGGCAGCGGCGTGCCGTTCGGCAGCACCTCAGGCAGCGACAGCACGCCCGCGAGCGTCACCGCGCCGCGCACGCCGGCCACCGTCGTCACCGATGCCATGCGCAACCCCGGCACTGCGTTCGCGACGCCGTGCTTCGTCGCGCGGCGGCTCGCGAACCAGCGCAGCAGCCACACCCACGCGAAGCGCATCGCGTACAACGCGATCGCCACCGCAACGATATAGCCGATCAGCAGCGCGACCTGCGCGTCGTTGGTTTCGTGCGCGTCGAGCAATGCGCGGCCGAGGATGTGCGGAAACTGCAGGCCGAGCATGATGAACACCATGCCGTTGAACACGAACTCGATCATCGTCCACGTGCTCGACGCGCGCACGCGCGAGGCGACCTGCCATTTCTCCGCGATGCTCGCGTAGTTCATCATCATGCCGGCGGAGACCGCGGCGAGAATGCCCGACAGCTCGAAGCGCTCGGCGGTCAGATAGGCGGCGAATGGAATCAGCAGCGTCATCACGACGCCGGGCGCGGGGTCGCCCTCCTCGGAGACATTCAGGAAGCGCGCGGACACGAAGCTGAACACCGCGCTCACCGCCGCGCCCACCGCGAGGCCGCCCACCGCGATGATCACGAAGCTCACCGACGCTGCACGCAGCGAGAACGCGCCGGTCAGCGCGGCGGCGATCGCGAACTTCAGCGCGACGAGTCCCGACGCGTCGTTCATCAGCGCCTCGCCTTCGAGGATGTGCATCAGCTGCCCGGGAATCTTGCCCTTACCGGCGATGCCGGACAGCGCGACCGCATCGGTCGGCGACAGCACCGCGGCGAGCGCGAACGCGACCGGCAGCGAGATCTGCGGCACCAGCGCGTGCACGAAGTGGCCGACCACCAGCACCGTCATGAACACGAGGCCGAGCGCGAGCATCAGGATCGCGCGGCGCGCCATGAAGAACTCGCGCTTCGGGATGCGCCAGCCATCCGCGAATAGCAGCGGCGGAATGAATAGCAGCATGAAGATTTCCGGATCGAACGCGACGTGCAAGTCGAGGCGCGGCCACGCGAGCATCGCGCCGATCGCGATCTGCACGAGCGGCAGCGGCAGCTTGACCGGCAGCGCGCGGGTCAGCACGCCGGACGCGGCGACGGCGAGCAGTAGGATCAGGACGGTAAAGACAATTTCCATCGTGTGTTCCGGGCGGATGAAAGAGGGTGTCCCGGGGAGGGGCGCGATGCGCAGGGTCGAGTGTAGCCCGGCCGCGCGAGCAGTTGCCGCGAGCATCGCAGCGACGCCGCTTGCGAATGCGCGCACCGCAACGGTGCGCGCTACGCCCACGGGCGGCGCACGCGCACTGTCGCCGGTGCAATCTTTCGGGCGAGTTACAGCGCAGTGTGCGCCAGCGTGCGCATGGACCTTGCTTAACCGGTAACGATGACGCACATTTTGAGGACCGGCGTCGGTCTCGTTGCTGTTTGCATTCGGGCCGGCCGGCTCTCGCGTGAGAGGATTGCATGACGATTGCGCAACAGGACAGGGCGGCGAGCGTGCCGCACGGCTTCGAGGTCGAGGTGACCTCGGGCCTTCAACGCTATTCGGTGCAGCACGGCGAACTGACGCTGACTAGCGTGTTCCAGCCGATTTTCAGTCTGTCGCACCTGCGCGCGGTCGGCTATGAGGGCCTGCTGCGCGCGCACGACGCGCTCGATCGCGCGGTGTCGCCGCTCGACGTGTTCGGCGAGGCCGCGCGTCTCGGCGACGCGCTGCAGATCGACCGGCTGGCGCAGACGCTGCATCTGGAGAACTTCAAGGTGCTCGGGGCCGAGCGCGAATGGTTGTTTCTGAACGTCCACCCGGGCGTGCTGACCGACCCGTATCTGTCGGCCGCTTTGCTCGCGAATCTGCGGCGGCTCGATCTGTCGCCGCGGCGCGTGGTGCTCGAAGTGCTCGAGCAAAGCGCCGCAGATCTCGACCGGCTCGCCGACGCGGTGCGTGAGTTCCGCGAGCGCGGCTTCCTGATCGCGCTCGATGATTTCGGCGCCGGCCATTCGAACATCGAGCGGATCTGGCAACTGAATCCCGACATCGTGAAGCTCGACCGCGTCATGCTGTCGCATGCCGCGCATCGCGCCGATATGGCGACGATCCTGCCGGGGCTCGTGGCGCTGCTGCATGAGGCGGGCAAGCTCGTGCTGATCGAGGGCGTCGAAACCGAGCACGAAGCGCAGATGGCGCTCGCCTGCAATGCCGACTTCGTGCAGGGCTTTTTCTTTGGCCGGCCGAATCCGGGTCTCGCCGATGCGATCCACGCGGCGGTTTGCATCGGCGAGGTCACCGAGCGTTATCGCGAGCAGGCCGAGGCGCGCGAGCGGCGCAGCGCGAGTCGGCTCGCGCCGTATCTGCGCGCGTTCGAACGCGCCGCGGAGCGCCTCGCCGCCGGTGAGCCGCTCGACGAGGTGTGCTGGAATTTCCTCGCGCTCGATCACGCGGCGCGCTGTTTTCTGCTCGATGCGAAGGGCCGCCAGGCGGGCCGCAACGTCGTGCTGCGCGCCGATCGCGCGGCGCACGAAACGCGCTTCCTGCCGCTCGCCGACGCGCAGGGGGCGAACTGGCTGCGTCGTCCGTACTTCAGCGTCGCGATCAACGCGCCGGAGCGGGTGCACGTGACGCGGCCGTATCTGTCGATCAACGAGGCGTTGCCGTGCGTGACGCTGTCGGTGGCGACGCGTGTCGGCAACGAGACCTGTGTGCTGTGCGGCGATATCGATTGGGTCGAGGACGAACGCGACGCGCGCATCTGACATGATGTCGTTTTCAACGACGTCAGGTTGCGCTCATGTCCGTGCTGCTCGAAGTGATTGCCACGACCGTCGCCGATGCGCGCGCTGCCGCGCAGGCCGGTGCCGACCGTATCGAACTCGTGACCGCGATGGGCGAGGGCGGGTTGACGCCGAGTGTGGGGTTGATCGAGGCGGTGGTGTCCGCGCTCGCCGTCCCTGTGAACGTAATCGTGCGGCCGCATAGCCGCTCTTTCGTCTACGACGCTGACGACTACACTGTGATGCTGCGCGACATTCGTGCCGTGAGGGCGGCCGGCGCGAACGGCATCGTGATCGGCATGCTCGATGCCGAGCGGGCGATCGACCGTGAAGGTCTCGCGCGCGCGTGTGAAGCTGCCGATGGACTCGCGATCACGTTCCATCGCGCGTTCGACGAGGCGCGCGATCTACGCGAAGCACTCGACGTATTGCTCGGTTTCGAGGCGGTGACGAATGTGCTGACCTCGGGAGGAAAGCCCTCGGTGCTGCACGCGCAAGCCGTGGTCAGCGAACTGGTGCGGCAAGCGTCGGGCTCGCATTGCACGGTGCTCGCGGGTGCCGGTTTGACCGTCGATGCGGTCGCGGACTTCGTGAGCAAGACACGCGTCGAGGCCGTGCATTTTGGCTCGGGCGTACGCGTGAACGGCAACGGACTCGCGCCGGTCGATCCCGTGAAGGTCGCGCAGGTTAGGGCGTTGCTCGACGAGCCGCAGCACTGACAGATGAAGACTCGAGCGCGCAGAAAAAAGCCGCTTCGGCGTTGAACCGAAGCGGCTTTAGAGTTTCGTTGCCACGACGCAATGAATACAGTCAGCGTAACGAACTACTTCGCGACCACCACCGGAATGCCGCGCAATTGCCCGGCGCCCTTCATTTCTTCGAGCGACTTCTTCACCGCGACGCCAGTCGCCGCATCGATGCCTAGGCGCGCAGCGAGGTCACGCTCACCACGCTTGACCCCCGCCAGATTCGCCAGCTTCACGTGCCCATAACCGCGCACACGCGCATGCAGGTCGGCGAGTTTCGCGACGTCGTCGAGATGGCTCGCGTCGAGTTTCGCTAGCGCACGTTGCAGCGTGATTTCGTAATCGCTCGCGAGCTCGCGCTCCATCTTGCGCTCGAGCGTGCGGCCGAACGGATCGAGCGCCGTGCCGCGCAGACCGCGCCATTTCGCGAGCAGGCCGAGCACGGGCCACATCCACTGACCATAGGTTTTTTTCGTGGGCACGGCACCCGGCTGCGCACGCGTGAGCGTCGGCGGCGCGAGGTTGAAGCGGATCGTGAAGTCCTTGCCAGCGGCGCCCTCGAACTGCGCTTCGAGCGCTTCGCGGAACGCGGCATCGGTATGCAGACGCGCAACCTCGTATTCATCCTTGATCGCGAGCAGCCGATAGAACGTCGTTGCGACCGCACGCGTTACGCGCTCGCTCGCCGCATCGACAGCGGTTTCCGCGCGGCGAGCCGTATCGACCAGGGTGCGATAGCGCTTCACATAAGCCGCACCGCCGTACGCGAGCAGACGTGCTTCGCGATGCGCGATCAACTCGTCGAGCGTATCGACGCGCACGCTCGGCTTCGGCGCATGGCGCGACTGCCACAGCGATTCGAGCGCGGCGGGATCGGCCGCGGCCATGCGGCCGATCGAGAACGCGAGCTGGTTCATCTGCACGGCGACGTTGTTCAGTTCGATCGCGCGCATCATCGCGGCGAACGACACCGGCACGAGGCCGAGCTGCCACGCGAAGCCGAGCATCAGAATGTTCGCGCCGATCGTATCGCCGAGAAAACGCGTTGCGAGCGCTTGCGCGTCGCACGTCGACATGCGCTCCGCGCCGGCCGCGTGACGCATCTTGTCGATCAGCGCATCGGCATGCAGCGTTGCGTCCGGGTTCTGCACGAAGCTCGCGTTCGGAATCGCATGCGTGTTGACGACGATGCGCGTGCGGCCATGCCGCACCGTCTGCAATGCATCGGCGCTCGCGCCGACCACCATGTCGCAGGCGAGCAGCACGTCGGCCTGCTGCGTGTCGATGCGCACCTGGTTCAGCCATTCGTCGCGCGCGGCAAAGCGCACGAACGACAGCACCGAGCCGCCCTTTTGCGCGAAGCCCATGAAGTCGAGCACCGACGCGCTCTTGCCTTCGAGATGCGCGGCCATGCTGATCAACGCGCCGACCGTCACGACGCCGGTGCCGCCCACGCCCGTGATGAGGATGTCGTACGGCGCGGCATCGAGTTGCGTCGCGGGAATCGGCAACGCGTTGACGTGAGCGGTGAGCGCCTGCGGATCGAACGCGGCGCCCGCGGCTTTCTTCAGCGTGCCGCCCTCGACGGTGACGAAGCTCGGGCAGAAGCCGTTCACGCACGAGTAATCCTTGTTGCACGACGACTGATCGATGCGGCGCTTGCGACCGAGCGCGGTTTCCACGGGTTCGACCGACAAGCAGTTCGACTGCACGCCGCAATCGCCGCAGCCTTCGCAGACTTCCTCGTTGATGAAGAGCCGCTTGTTCGGATCGGGGAATTCGCCTTTCTTGCGGCGCCGGCGTTTTTCAGCCGCGCAGGTCTGGTCGTAGATCAGCACGGTCACGCCGTCGGTATCGCGCAACTGGCGCTGCACCGCGTCCATCTCGCTGCGATGGTGAAACGTCGTGCCCTGCGGGAACTGGCCGTGATGGCCGTCGTATTTCTCGGGCTCGTCGCTGACCACGACGAAGCGCGACACGCCCTCGGCTTCGACCTGACGCGCGATCTGCGGCACCGAGATGCTGCCGTCGACGGGCTGGCCGCCCGTCATCGCGACCGCGTCGTTATAGAGGATCTTGTAGGTGATCGTCGCTTTCGCGGCGACCGCCTGGCGAATCGCGAGAATGCCCGAGTGAAAGTAGGTGCCGTCGCCGAGATTCTGGAACACGTGGCGGGTTTTGGTGAACATCGAATGCGCGGCCCAGTCGACGCCTTCGCCGCCCATCTGAATGAGGCCGGTGGTGTCGCGCTCCATCCACGACGCCATGAAATGGCAGCCGATGCCCGCCTGCGCGATCGAGCCGTCCGGCACTTTCGTCGACGTGTTGTGCGGGCAGCCGGAGCAGAAGTACGGCGTGCGCTTCACGCTGTCCGCCGCGTTCGACAGGATCTGCGGCGCGACCAGATCGACGACGCGTTCACGCCTATCGAGCGCCGGCTTGTGCTTCGCGAGCCAGTTCGCGAACACCGGCAGGATGCGCGACGGCCGCAATTCGCCAAGCGACGACAGCAGCAACGTGCCGTCTTCAGCGTGCTTGCCGATCACGACAGGCCGTGTGCCCTGCGTGCGGTTGTACAGATAGTCCTTGATCTGCTGCTCGATGACGGGGCCCTTCTCTTCGATCACGAGCACTTCGGACAAGCCCGACACGAACGCGTCGATACGCGTCATTTCCAGCGGAAACGACAGGCCGACCTTGTAGATCCGCACGCCGGCCGCGTCGAGATCGGCGAGCGTCAGATCGAGCCGGCGCAGCGCTTCCATCAGATCGAGATGCGCCTTGCCGCACGTGACGATGCCGACGTTCGCGTGCGGGCTGGGCGCGACCCATTTGTCGATGCTGTTCATGCGCGCAAACTGGCGCACCGCGTCGAGCTTCGCGTGCAGACGCGCTTCGATCGTCAGGCTCGGCAGATCGGGCCAGCGGTTGTGCAGGCCGCCGGCGGGCGCTTCGAATTCCCGAGGCGGTGTCCATTCGGTTTGCAGCGCGTCGAGATCGACGGTCGAGCCCGATTCGACGGTCTCCGAAATCGCCTTGTAGCCGACCCACGCGCCCGAGAAGCGCGACAACGCCCAGCCGTACAGGCCGAATTCGAGCATGTCCGCGATGTTCGACGGATTCACGACCGGCATGTGCCACGCCATCATCGCGAAGTCGCTCTGATGCGGCATCGACGACGACACGCAGCCGTGATCGTCGCCCGCGACCACCAGCACGCCGCCGTGCGGCGACGAGCCGTAGGCGTTGCCGTGCTTCAGCGCATCGCCCGCGCGGTCGACGCCGGGGCCTTTGCCGTACCACATCGCGAACACGCCATCGACGGTGCGCTCGGGATCGGCTTCGACGCGCTGCGTGCCGAGCACGGCAGTGCCGCCGAGTTCTTCGTTGATCGCGGGCAGAAAGCGGATGTCGCTCGCGGCGAGCAGTTTTTTCGCCTTCCACAACTGCTGATCGACCATGCCGAGCGGCGAGCCGCGATAGCCGCTGATGAAACCGGCCGTGTTCATGCCGTGGTTTTTGTCGAGCGCGCGCTGCATCAGCGCGAGGCGCACGAGCGCCTGGGTGCCGGTCAGAAAGATCCGGCCGCGCGTCGCGGTGAGATTGTCGGAAAGCTTGTAGTCGGCGAGAGCGGGCGTGCCGTCGATGGGCAGGCGAGCGGTCATGGGCGAGTCTCCAAAATTCTGGCTCGGCGCGCGGGTGACGGGGTCACGGATGCCGCGCAGCGAAAGAGACTCTATTTTTTAGCGCTCGTGCGAGTGAATTATTTCTTCTTTAATCGGGCGTGCGCGAATGGGCGCGATGAGTCGCGCGTTTCGGCCCGCTTTTGAGCCGGATTTGCCACGCGGCGGCGCGCTCCGGGTATGCCCTGGGTTTTTGCAGGTTCCGAATGGGACTCCGGCTCTTGCTATTGCGCCGTGTTCGCCGCGATGTCTGGTGCGAGCGGCGCGGCGTCGAGCGGCACGATCTCGTCGAAGTGCGCGTAGTCGATGTGGCTCACGCCGTCGCGCTCGCTCATGATGTCGACGAACCGGTGCTGCCAGACGATCTGCTCGCAGGTCCACATGTGGCGCGCCTGCATGGTTTGCGACGTCGATTCGTCGATGCCTTCGAGCGTCAGCAGCAGCGACACGTCGCGGCCCTTCAACGATTCGGCGTCTTCGCCGAACAGCGGACTCGCTTCGTCGATGATGTGCATCAGCGTCCAGCCGAGCTTGAACACCGGGTGCTGGTCGCGCACCAGCGTGAGGTCGTAGAGCTTGCGCAGCGTATAGCCTTCGACCGACGTCTCCTGTCGCATGATGCGCAGCCGCGCGCGCGCCTCGGCGATCACGTTCTGACGCGCGTTGGCCGAGCGCACCATCAACGTCATGCGGCCGTCGATCGGCCGGATCACCGCATAGCGCGCGAACATGATCTTCGCGTGCGGCCGCGAAAAGCGCGCGAAGATCAGCCCGGTCGCCAACGCGATGCTCGACATGCCGACGAAGATTTCGAGCGTCGCGATCCAGTGCGCGTAGACGGTTTGCGGATGCATGTCGCCGTAGCCGACCGTCGCGAGCGTTTCGACGCTGAAGAAGAACGCACCGCCAAAGCCCTTCGGAAACAGATTTGCGATCGGCGCGTCGCCGAGCATGTAGAGCGCGGCGAACACGGTGTTGAGCAGCAGGAACAGCAGCCCGAGCGACACGAAGAACACCGGCCAGCGCACGCCGAGCGCGCGGTGATAGAGGTCCTGCCATAGCGGCGTCGGCATGCCGTGCGCGATCACCACGCGATCGTCGAGACGCATCTCGCGACTGCCGCGCGCGCGGCGCTTCGGAATGCTTGCGTCGGTGTCAGTGTCGCCGAGCGTGGAAAAACGGTCTGACGGTTCGCTTGCCATCACGCGCTCGCGGGAATGAAAAGGGGCTCAGCGTAGCATGGCGCATTGCGCGCGCTGCGGGATTTTCCGCGCGGGACGAAGGCAGCGCGGCGCGCTGGATCGGCTCGGTGCGAGCTAGCGCGATGCAGTCGTCGACATGCTTCCGGGCGCGCCGGATTTCAGGCTGGGTCAGCTCGCATCACACCCGGCGTGCGGGCCGGGCGCAGCCGAGCGCCACACCCACGCACCTCCGTCACGGAAACACGCGCGGCTTCGGAATTCCCGCGCCATGCTCGATATCGTCGACCGCTTGCCGATGCGCGCTATCCACCGCTTCGGCCTGATCGGCATAGCCCGAGTCGCCGCCAACGGTGGTCCACGCCTTGACGGCCTTCTCGCGATGACGGATTTCGTATTCCGCGTCCCAGCGCGCGCCGCTCAGTTCGAGCGGACGAACGTGAATCGAATACACGCCGTATTGGAACAGCTGTTCAGCCATGATCGCCTCCAGCCGGTCGACCCGGGAGCGGCGCGCCGATGCGCGAGCACGCGCGACGCGCCGCCATGGTTCGGCCTACAGTTCGATTTCCCCGAGGATACGATGTGCGAGCGCTTTGGCTTCTTCGAGCGCTTCTCCCGGCGTCGACGACGTCGAGTCGACTTCGTAGAGCGTGGTTTCCTGATCGTCGCTGGGTTCGCCTTCGTCGCGCGCGAGGGTGACGACACCTTGCCAGGCGTCCTGTGCGACTTCTCTTATCGACGCGGTGGCCGTGTAGATCCCCTTGGTGTAGGTGACTTCCTCCATGGCCTCGCTCCTTTTCACAAAGGCTTCGATGATTTCATCCTAGCACGGCGTGGCGGGATCGGCTCCCGCCCGGGGCGGCTTCGCGCCGCGCGACGTGCTCGACACCCGTCACGCTACGCGCGCCCCAGGGCAGCAGAATTACAGCGCCGCGTTCTACAGCAGCGCGACCACCTCGTCGAGCGTCGGCGCGTGCGCGCCGGCGTGGCCGCAAGCCGCCGCGCCGGCCGCGAGCGCGAACGCGAGATGCTCGGGCCACCCGCGTTGCGGCGCGCTCATCAGGCTGAACAGCAGACCGCCGATCGACGCATCGCCCGCGCCGACCGTATCGACCACTGCGACGCGCGGCGGCTTCGCCTCGATCACCGCGGCGCCGTCGAGCAGCATCGCCGCTTCGGGGCCGCGCGTGACAAGCACGGTGGCGGCGGGGTTCATCGCGCGCAATTGCGCGAGGGCGGCGGCTTCGTCGCTGGTCTTGAAGATCATGCGCAGGTCTTCGTCCGATACCTTGATCAGATCCGCGAGCGCGGCCATCTTGCGCAATGTCGGCTCGTAGCCGTGCTCCATCAGGTTGCGATAGTTCGGATCGAAGCTGATCTTCACGCCGTGCGAACGCAACTCGGCGGCGAGCTTCGCGAGCGTGTCGCCGAGCGGCTGGCGCACGAGGCTGATGCAGCCGAAGTGCGCCCACTTCACCGCGTTCATCCAGCCGGCGGGCAGCTTCGCCGGATCGAACGCGAGGTCGGCGCCGTTCTCGCCCATGAAGAAGTACGCGGGCGGATGCGTCTGATGCACGATCGCGAGCAGCGGCGGCCGCTCGACGCGCTGCAGGAAGCGCATGTCGAGCCCGGCGGCGACGCTCGCGTCCCACAGCTCGTCGGAGAAGTTATCGACGCCGAGCGAGCCCGCGCTCGCGGTCGGCAGGCCGAGCCGCGCGACGCAGCGCGCGACGTTCCAGCCCGCGCCGCCCGGACGCGATAGCCACTGTGATCCGCCGGTGCGCACGAGGTCGGTGAGGATGTCGCCGGCGGAGATGAAAACGGGAAGGTCGGTGCTCGCGCTCATTGTGCTTTCTCCGCTGAAGCCGCTGCGGCGGGAGCGGCCGATTCAGCCGCCGTGTTTTCGCCGAGCGCATGGGCGAGCACTTCGTAGCACGCGCCCATCGTGTGATAGTCGGTCTTGCCGGCCGGGCTCTTTTCGTCGCTGTACTTGCGGTTGTCGCAGGTGAGGATGCGATACCACGCGCCGTACTTGTGGTCGACGAAATGCGTCCAGCTATAGCGCCAGATCTCTTCGTACCAGTCCCAGAAGCGCTCGTTGCCGGTGCGCTTGCCGAGCAGCGCGGCGGTCGCGAACGTCTCGGCCTGCACCCAGAAATACTTGTCGTGATCGCACACGGTGCCGTCGGGGCCGAAGCCGTAGTAGAGGCCGCCGTGGTCTTCGTCCCACGCGTGCGTCATCGCCGCGTCGAACAGTTCGATCGCGCGCGGCAGCAGCCACGGCAGCGGCCGGAAGCGTTCGAGGATCAGCAGCAGCTTCGCCCATTCAGTTTGATGGCCGGGCTGGAAGCCCCACGGACGGAAGATGTTCGAGCTGTCTTCCTCGTTGTAATGCCAGTCGACCGACCAGTCCGCGTGAAAGTGCTCCCACACGAGCCCTTGCGACAGCTTCGCCTGGCGCAGCGTGATATTCGACGCGACGCGCTCGGCGCGATCGAGATACACCAGATGACCGGTCGCCTCGTGCGCGGCGAGCAGCGCCTCGGTGGTATGCATGTTCGCGTTCTGCCCGCGATACGTGCTGACGCGCCAGTCGGCCGATGCGTCGTCGGCATAGAGGCCGGCGGCGGCGTCCCAGAAGCGGTGCTCCATCAGCTCGAAGGTCGCGCCGATCATCGGCTTCGCTTCGTCGATGCCGGCCATCGCCGCATGCGAGTACGCGAGCAGCACGAACGCGAGACCGTAGCAGTGGCGCGTCGCGTCGAGCGTGCGCTTTCTGCCGTCGCGCCATTCGAGTTCCCAGTCGTAGCCTTCGTGCTGCGAGTCCCAATGCGCGTCGTGCAGAAAGCGCAGGCCGTGGCGCGCGTACTCGAGATGCTTCGGGTCGCCGAACTGCCGGTACGCCATCGCGTAGTTGAACACGTAGCGGCAACTGCTGACCAGGTGGCGCGTGGTGCGGTTGTAGATCGAACCGTCGTCGCGAAAGAAATGGTAGAAGCCGCCGCTCGGGTCGAGTACGTTCGGCGCATAAAAGCGCAGCGTGTCCTCGATGTGCGCGAGCAGGAACTCGCGTTTGCGGAAGCTGGCGACGGCCGGCACCTTCGCGGCGTCGGTGGAAGGGTGAAGCGGATCGGTTAGCGTCATGGCGTTTTCACCAAAGTACTGGCACGGGCAACGAGTTGAACGGGCAAGCGGACTTCGAGTTCGGCGGGCGAGTCTTCGAGCAGCAGTTCGACGCCGCGTCGGCCGAGCGCTTCCTTGTCGACCGCGATCGTCGATAGCGGCGGGGTAGCGTGGGCGGCGGCGGGGATGTCGTCGAAACCGATGATCGCGATGTCCTCGGGTACGCAGAGGCCGCGCGCGAGGCACACACGCAACGCGGCGAGCGCGGCGGCGTCGTTGAATGCAAATACGGCGTCGGGATGGGGCCCCGGCGCGTCGAGCAGGCGCTGCATCGCGCGCGCGGCGCCGGTGTCGGGATCAAGCCCGGCGTCGATGTTCACTTCGAGCGACGGGTCGAACAGCAGCCCCGCTTCGAAGAACGCGCGCCGGTAGCCGAGCGCGCGCTCGGCGATGCTGAAGTGCGCGAGCGAGCCGCCGATGAACGCGACGCGCTTGCGCTGCTGCGCGAACAGATGGCGCATCGCGAGCGTGGCGCCGCCGGCGTTGTCGAGATTGACCGAGCGCAGGCCCGGCGACCATAGATCGATCAGCACCAGCGGGCGTTGCATCGCGACCAGCGTGGCGAGCGTTTCGGGCTCGACGAAGCCGGCGATCGCGACGGCGTCGGGCGCGTGCAGCCGCATCTGGTGAATCACGTCCTCGGTTGGCCCGGCTGTCAGCACCGACGGCACGATGCCGCGCTCGCGGCACGCGTCTTCGACGCCGTGCAGCACGTGCGAGAAGAACGGACTCGCGGCGAAGTTGTTGTGCTGACGATGCAGCAGGAAAGTCAGGCGGCGGATGCGCGGACGCAGCTGCGCCGAATCGTAGCCGAGCTGACGCGCCGCCTCGACGACGCGTTCGCGCGTGGCCTCGGAAAGGCCCGGCTGATTTTTGAGCGCACGCGACACGGTGCCGATCGAAACGCTGGCCGCGCGGGCGACGTCGCGGATGGTTGTGGCCATCGAATGAAGCTGCCGCGCGAGGCGGGCAGCACGGGTTCAGGTCGGGCGATTGTATAGTAAAACGCCGCTAAAACAGCCGGCAAAACGCCCGTGCAACACCGGTAAATACCCGTATCTTATGGCGTTGTCGGCAATTAAGTTGTTTAGTAAAAACGACTAAACAATCGGTGGATCGCCGCTTTCGAGACATACCGGGAGTCGTCCTATGCCATCCGGCCGAGGCGACAGCGACAGCGTTTGCGCGTGAAATAACGACGAGGCCAATCAAGAGCCCAAAGAAAAAGCCGCCCGCGGGCGGCTTGCTTCACACGATCAAAACGACGCTCAGGGAGGGCGCTTATGAATGTCCTGTTTGCATTGCGTGTGTTTTCAACGGCGCGCGACGGCGGCGGCGGGTTGCCGCGCCGCGGCCGCGCTCTCGGCGCTGAGGTCGCGGGCGCCCCAGCGTTGGGCGAGCGCGGCGCAGACCATCAGCTGGATCTGGTGGAACAGCATCAGCGGCAGGACCACGGCGCCGACCGCGTGCGAGGCGAAGATCACCTTGGCCATCGGCACGCCGGCGGCGAGGCTCTTCTTCGAGCCGCAGAAGATGATCGTGATCTGGTCCGCGCGGTTGAAGCCGAGCCGCTTGCTCGCGAAGATCGTCGCGCCCAGCGCGAGCGCGAGCAGCACGGCGCTCACCACGACGAGGCCGCCGAGTGCCGACAGCGGAATCGTGTGCCACAGGCCTTCGGTGACGGCCTCGCTGAACGCGCCGTACACGACGAGCAGGATCGAGCCCTGGTCGACGAACTTCAGCACGCCGCGGTTCTTCTCGATCCACTTGCCGATCAGCGGGCGCAGCAGCTGGCCGGCAACGAACGGCACGAGCAGTTGCAGCACGATATTGCCGATCGTGTGCCACGGCGACGCGCCGCCGCTCGCGGCCTGATTCGTCACGATGACGCTGACGAGCGCTGGGGTGACGAAGATGCCGAGCAGGCTCGAGGCGGACGCGCTGCATACCGCGGCCGGCACGTTGCCCTTGGCAATGGACGTGAACGCGATCGACGACTGGACCGTCGATGGCAGCGTGCAGAGGAAGAGGACACCGGCGTAGAGCGACGGCGTGACCAGCGGCGAAAGGACCGGTTTAAGCGCGAGGCCGAGCAGCGGAAACAGCGCGAACGTGCTGAGCATCACCACCAGGTGAAGGCGCCAGTGCGTCGCGCCCGCAATGATCGCCTCGCGTGACAGTTTGGCGCCGTGCAGGAAGAACAGCAGGCCGACCGCGATGTTCGTCACCCAGTTGAAGCCCACGGCGGCCTGCCCATGAACGGGCAGGAAGCTGGCGAGAATCACGGTGCCGACGAGGCACAGGGTGAAGTTATCGGGCAGGAATTTCGGGCGGGCCATGTCGGAATCTCGATTCGATGACGCGGTGTAAGCACGGGACGGGCCTGTCAGTGCGCGGTCCGTGCCAATGGAAAGCGGCTATTGTTGTCGAAACTCGATTGAAAACGCAAATTCATTTACCGAATCGATTAATGAAGTTTGCGCATTGACCCGCTGGCCATGCTGGAGTCCCATTCGAGCGACGCGCCAGGTTTCAGTATTGGCGACGTGCTTGCTCGCGACAAACCGTTTAACCATTGACGTTGCAAGCGGCGTTTATTTGCAACAAACGGCGGTTGCTCGGGGTAGGTCAAATCGGCCGCATCAGGCTGCCGAGGCGCGTCCGCGCGAGGGTTGCAGCACGGAAAAACGCCGCAGTAACAGGGTGTTACATCCACCGACGAGACCTAACACTTTTTGGCTCGACACCCTCTGCCGACGACCATAAATTACACGTTCAAAGGCCGTAGGGATGCCCTGCGTCGCGATAGGAACGCGGCGCTTTTCTCCTCCCGCAACAGGTCCATCGCAGCTCGAACGGTGGATTTCAGGCAAGTCTTCGGGCGTGAGAGTCACAAGGTGGACGGGTTGTCGAGAACGAGGCACTGGGCTTGGGGCGCGGTCATCGCCGTGCTGTGCTCGTTCGCCTATGCGAAAGGGCCGGGTGTGCCGCATGGCGGCGGCGCTTATTCGCACGACGGTGCGGGGCGCGCGCCGCGCATGGAGATGCGCGGCGACGGCCGTTATGCCGGTGCGGGCGGCGCGCATGCTCCGCGCGCTTCGCGCAATGCGATGGCTTCTTCGCGCAATGCGATGGCTTCTCGTGACACGCGCGCGCAGCGCGGCAATCCGAATATCGCGGACGCCAATTTCGGTTACGGCTTCGGCACCTACAAGTCCGGCATGCGCCGCGTCGGCGATCCGTCCGGCTATGCCGGCGCGATCACGCCGGTCAGCGCCGAGTCGCGTCCGGTGCCGCGTCCGCCGTCCAACATGCCGATGCGCAACGGCTCCATCCGCGCCGACGTCGCCCGCTACAACGAAGAGCGCGGCGCAGCGCGTCCGATGCAACGCCCCTCCGACGATCCGCGGCAGCCGGAAGGCTCGCCGTACCGGAACTAGCTGAACGCGATTTACCGCATCGTTTTGCCCCACGTGGAGCCTGCTCGCCACTACCTGAGCGAATGAGCGCATAGGTTTTACATGGGAGGCGAACGCCCATCGTCTGTCCACCAGCGCGCCCCTGATTTCACTT
Source organism: Paraburkholderia sp. HD33-4 (assembly GCF_021390635.1). Classification (NCBI taxonomy): domain Bacteria; kingdom Pseudomonadati; phylum Pseudomonadota; class Betaproteobacteria; order Burkholderiales; family Burkholderiaceae; genus Paraburkholderia; species Paraburkholderia sp. HD33-4. The sequence continues at coordinate 200,191 of NZ_JAJEJS010000001.1, forward strand.
CCCCGCGAACCACCAAACCGCGTCAACCGCGGTCGCGAAACCCGTTCTCCAAGCTCCTCCCGCGATCCTTCACGCAGCTTCGCGCGCCTTCCTCTACGCCCGAGTCCCGAATCTGACGTTTCGACGCCACACTTTTTTGAAAACACTCGGCGTCGAAGTATTGGTCAGCGTCAAATCTTGGCATTCTGCCGCGTCGCATCATCGGCCCGTCGTTCAAGGCGTTCCCGCAAGCGGTGGCGCGCCGTTTGCCGCATTCCGCATTGCGTCGCGGGGGCGCCGGCAGTCCCGCTGGAAGCGTCGTATCAAGCCGATAACCGACCAAACTAATCAGACCGATATACCGGCAATAAGCAGCGATATTTTTGTTTATAAAAATGGTCCGCAAAGATGGACCCCGCCCAGATTGACTCGACGATCGAACGGATAACAACAACGTTTCGCGCGAGCGCCCCCTTTCGCACAGCCGCACCCTTTTGACAAAGATTGGAGAACCCATGAACACAAGCGTCAGCAGCGCGCTGAAGACTACTCTCAAGGCCACCGCATGCGTCGCCGTGCTGGCGAGCGCCTCGTCGGCGTTCGCGCAATCGAGCGTGCAGCTCTACGGCCAGGTCGACGAATGGGTCGGCTCGCAGAAGTTTCCGGGCGGCCAGGCCGCGGCGGTCGTGTCGGGCGGTGGTATGTCGACGTCGTACTGGGGCATGAAGGGGACCGAGGATCTGGGCAACGGCTACAAGGCGATCTTCACCCTCGAAGGCTTCTTCCGCGCGCAAAACGGCGCGTACGGCCGCTTCACCGGCGACACGATGTTCTCGCGTAACGCCTACGTCGGCATCGAATCGCCGTACGGCACGTTCACGGCCGGCCGTCTGACCACGCCTCTGTTCGTGTCGACGATCCTGTTCAATCCGTTCGTCGATTCGTACGTGTTCTCGCCGATGGTCACTCACGTGTACCTCGGCCTCGGCACCTTCCCGACCTACACGACCGACCAGGGCGTGACCGGCGACTCGGGCTGGAACAACGCGGTGTCGTATTCGACGCCGAACTTCAACGGTCTGTCGGCGACGGCGATGTACGCACTCGGCAACACGACCGAGACCGGCGCGAAGAAGTGGAGCGGCCAGGTGCTGTACTTCCACGGCCCGTTCGCGGCGACCGCGGTGTACCAGTACGTGAACTTCAACAACGTACCGGGCGACCTCGGCAGCTTCGATACCTCGGGCGTGCCGGGTCTGCGCAGCCAGAGCGTCGCGCAGGCGGGCGTGTCGTACGACCTGAAGTTCGTCAAGTTGTACGGCCAGTACATGTACACCTACAACGACCAGCAGGTCACGAGCTGGCACGTGAACACGGGACAGGGCGGTGTTACGGTGCCGTTCGGGCCGGGCACGGTGATGGCGTCGTATGCGTATTCGCGTAACGGCGGCGGTTCGAACCAGACGCGTCAGACGGCTGCGCTCGGCTACGACTATCCGCTGTCCAAGCGCACCGACGTCTACGCCGCGTACATGTACGACCACATCACGGGGCAGTCGAGCGGCAACACCTACGGTGCGGGGTTGCGCGCGAAGTTCTGATCTCAGGCCACGGTCTCACCGCAAAGCCCGCGTTCCGCCCGGAACGCGGGCTTTGTTGCTTTTCGGTGTCGTCGCGCCCAGCCTTTGCTGCCGTCCTTTTGATAAACCCGGCAAAATGGCGTCGATTGATTCCTGAAGCGAGCGATTGAGATGGACACCCTCGTCAGCATGAAAGTGTTTCGCCACGTGGTCGAAGCCGGCAGCTTCGTCGGCGCCGCGGAGAAGATGGAGATGTCGGCGGCGATGGCGAGCAAGCACGTGATGCATCTGGAGCAGCAGCTCGGCGCTCGGCTCCTGAACCGGACCACGCGCCGCGTTGCGCCGACCGAGGCGGGCCGCGAATACTACGAGCGGCTGAGCCAGGCGCTCACCGAGCTCGACGAAGCCGGCCAGGCGGTCGGCGCGGCGAGCGTCGTGCCGCACGGGCGGCTGCGGGTGTCGTCGCTGTCGGCGTTCGGCCTGAATCACGTGATGGCCGCGGTCGCGGACTACGCCGCGCAGTATCCGCAGGTCACCGTGGACATGACGCTGTCCGACCGCGTCGTCGAGCTGATCGACGAGGGCTTCGACGTCGCAATCCGCGCGTCGCCGGGCGGGCTCAAGTCGTCGTCGCTGATCGCGCGGCAGATCGCGACCGCGCATCTGGTGCTGTGCGCGTCGCCCGCCTATCTGCGCAAGCATGGCACGCCGAAGAGCGTCGCCGATCTCGCGCGCCACAACTATCTGCAGTACGCGGGCGTGTCGGCGCTCGAAGTCGCGACCGGCGACGCGGGCTCGCGTGTACGCCTGTCGGGCAACCTGATCGTCAATCAGCTCGAAGCGCAGCGCGTGGTCGTGCTGCACGGCGCGGGCATCGCGATGCTGGGCACCGAGGTGATCGGCAGCGATCTCGCCGAAGGGCGGCTCGTGCCGTTGCTCGTCGACGAAGTGCCGCCGCGTGAACTGCCGATCCACGTCGTCTACACGAGCCGACGGCATCTGTCGGCCAAGGTGCGCTCGTTCGTCGACTTTCTGGCGGCGCGGTTCGCGAACGAATCGCTGTGGCCGTCGCTCGACGAGATCAGGGCGCTGGCGGTGCGCTAGCGTTTCGCGAAGGACCGCACCAACGCCGCCAATCGCTCGCCCCGCGCCCCGCTGCCGTCTTACCCCGTTTCTATATACTGATTGTCGACACCCATCAGTTAAATGATCTGGGGGAGACATGACCGATCTGTCCACGCCGCAGCGTGCCGGTAGCCACGAGCTGCCCGCGGGCCGGCGCCTGCGCTTCGTCACCGCCGCCGCACTGTTCGACGGCCACGACGCGTCGATCAACATCATGCGGCGCATCCTGCAGGCGAGCGGCGTCGAGGTGATCCACCTCGGCCACAACCGCTCCGTCGCCGAAGTCGCGACCGCCGCGCTCAACGAGGACGCCGACGGCGTCGCCGTGTCGAGCTATCAGGGTGGCCACAACGAATACTTTCGCTACCTCGTCGAGTTGCTGCGTGTGGGCGGCGGCGAGCGAATCAAAGTGTTCGGCGGTGGGGGCGGGGTGATCGTTCCCGAGGAGATTGCCGCGCTCGAACGCGACGGCGTCGAAAAAATCTACTCGCCGCACGACGGCCAGCGGCTCGGCCTGCAAGGCATGATCGACGACATGATCGCGCGCTGCGTCGAAGGCTCGCGCGCGGCCGCCGCTGCGCGACCGACGCCGGTGCGCGAATGGCTCGCCGAATTGGCCGCACGGCCGTTGCCGAGTTTCGGGGATGCCGCTGCGTCGCACGCCGCCACGGCGCCTCGTTCGCACCCCGCAGATTCCGCCGCGCTGATCTTGCGCCGACTCGCGCAACTGATCAGCGCGTTCGAAACGAATACCGTCGACGCCGCCGCGCGCGACCAACTCTCGACGCTCGCGCAAGCCACGCACATCCCCGTGCTCGGCATCACCGGCACCGGCGGCGCGGGCAAGTCGTCGCTGACCGACGAACTGATCCGCCGCTTCAGGCTCGACTACGGTGACACGCTGAACATCGCGGTGCTCGCAATCGATCCGTCACGCCGCAAATCCGGCGGCGCGCTGCTCGGCGACCGCATCCGCATGAACGCGATCGGCGACTGGGGCGGCGGCGCCCGCGTCTTTGTGCGTTCGATGGCGACGCGCGAGGCATCGACCGAACTGTCCGACTCGCTGCCCGCCGCGCTGATGCTGTGCAAGGCCGCGGGCTTCGATCTGATCGTCGTCGAGACGTCGGGGATCGGTCAGGGCGATGCGGCGATCGTGCCGTTCGTCGATGAGTCGCTGTACGTGATGACGCCCGAGTTCGGTGCCGCGAGCCAGCTCGAGAAGATCGACATGCTCGACTTCGCGAGCTTCGTCGCAATCAACAAGTTCGATCGCAAGGGTGCGCAGGACGCGCTGCGTGACGTCGCGAAGCAGGTGCAGCGCAACCGCGCGGATTTCACGACACCGCCCGACGCGATGCCGGTGTTCGGCACGATCGCGTCGCGTTTCAACGATGACGGCGTGACGGCGTTGTACCGGCACATCGCTGACGCATTGCGAACGCACGGCCTGCGAGAGGGCGGCGCACGGCTTGGCGCGACCGACGGTCTGCGCTTTTCGAGCAACCTGCACGCGATCGTGCCGCCCGCGCGCGTGCGCTATCTGGCCGACATCGCGCTGACGGTAAACGGCTACCGCGAACGGGCCGACGCCCAGGCGCAAATCGCGCGCGAGCGCTGGCAACTCGTCGAGACGCGCCGCATGCTTGGCGAAGCAGGCAGCGACGCGTCATCGCTCGACGCGCTGATCGACCAACGCGGCGCCGCGCTCGGCGAGCGCGAACGCAAGCTGCTCGACATGTGGCCGCAAATGGTGGCCGCCTATTCCGGCGACGAACATGTGGTGCGCATCCGCGAACGCGAAATCCGCACCGCGCTGACGGTCACGACGCTGTCCGGCTCCGAGGTCCGCAAAGTCTCGCTGCCGAAATTCGTCGATCACGGCGAGATTCTGCGCTGGCTGATGCTCGACAATCTGCCCGGCTATTTCCCCTTCACCGCCGGCGTGTTTCCGTTTCGCCGCGAGAACGAGGACCCGACGCGCATGTTCGCGGGCGAGGGCGATCCGCAGCGCACGAACCGCCGCTTCAAGCTGCTCTCGGAAGGCATGCCGGCCAAACGGCTTTCCACCGCGTTCGACTCGGTGACGCTGTACGGCGAGGAGCCGCACGAGCGCCCGGACATCTACGGCAAGGTCGGCAATTCGGGGGTCTCGGTCGCGACGCTCGACGACATGAAGACGCTCTACGACGGCTTCGACCTGTGCTCGCCGGAAACGTCGGTGTCGATGACGATCAACGGCCCCGCGCCGACGATCCTCGCGATGTTCTTCAACGTCGCGATCGACCAGCAGATTGCTTTGAAAGAGCAGCAGCAAGGCCGTCCTCTGACCGAAAGCGAACTCGTCGCGACGCGCCGCGCCGCGCTCGAAAACGTGCGCGGCACCGTGCAGGCCGACATCCTGAAGGAAGACCAGGGGCAGAACACCTGCATTTTCTCAACCGAATTCAGCCTGAAGGTGATGGGCGACATTCAGGCGTATTTCGTCGAACACGGCGTGCGCAATTTCTACTCGGTGTCGATCTCCGGCTATCACATCGCCGAGGCCGGCGCGAACCCGATCTCGCAACTCGCGTACACGCTCGCGAACGGCTTCACCTACGTCGAGGCGTACCTTGCGCGCGGCATGTCGATCGACGACTTCGCGCCGAATCTGTCGTTCTTCTTCTCCAACGGCATGGACCCGGAGTACACGGTGCTCGGCCGCGTCGCGCGGCGCATCTGGGCGATCGCGATGCGCGAGCGCTATGGCGCGAACGAGCGCAGCCAGAAGCTCAAGTATCACGTGCAGACGTCGGGGCGCAGCCTGCACGCGCAGGAGATCGATTTCAACGACATCCGCACCACGCTGCAGGCGCTGATCGCGATCTACGACAACTGCAACTCGCTGCACACCAATGCGTTCGACGAAGCGATCACGACGCCGACCGAGGAGTCGGTGCGCCGCGCGGTCGCGATTCAGTTGATCATCAATCGCGAATGGGGGCTTGCGAAGAATCAGAATCCGAATCAGGGCAGCTTCGTGATCGACGAGCTGACCGATCTGGTCGAGGAAGCGGTGCTCGCCGAGTTCGAGCGGCTCACCGAGCGCGGCGGCGTGCTCGGCGCGATGGAAACCGGCTATCAGCGCGGACGGATTCAGGACGAGTCGATGCTATACGAGCATCGCAAGCATGACGGCTCGAATCCGATCGTCGGCGTGAACACGTTCCTGAGCGCGCACCCGCATGAGGCGCCGCGGCCACTGGTGCTGGCGCGATCCACCGATGCGGAAAAGCAGAGTCAGCTGCAGCGCTTGCGCGACTTCCAGACGCGCCACCGCGACGCCGCGTCCGAAGCGCTCGAACGCCTGAAGCGCGCGGTGATCGACGACGGCAACGTGTTCGCGGTGCTGATGGACGTGGTGCGCGTGTGTTCGCTCGGGCAGATCACCCATGCGCTGTTCGAGGTGGGCGGGCAGTATCGGCGAAATATGTAGCCCGCGTGGGGCGGCCCGGGCCGCCCCGTTCGACGCTTCAGCGTGCGATGCCGAGGCGTGCCTTCGCGTCGTCGTATTCCTTCTTCAGACGCTGCACGAGTTCGGCGACGTCCGGCACGTCGTCCATCAGGCCGACGCCCTGGCCCGCACCCCAGATGTCCTTCCACGCCTTCGCCTTGTCGCTGCCGAAGTTCATCTTGGTTTTGTCCGATTCGGGCAGTGCTTCGGGGTCGAGCCCCGCGTTCAGGATGCTCTCGCGGATGTAGTTGCCGTGCACGCCGGTGAACAGGTTCGTGTAGATGATGTCCGACGCCTTCGCGGCGATGATCGCCTGCTTGTAGCTGTCGACCGCATGGGCCTCTTTGGTCGCGATGAAGCGCGTGCCCATGTACGCGAGGTCCGCGCCCATCGCCTGTGCGGCGAGAATCGAGCCGCCGTTCGCGATCGAGCCCGACAGCACGATCGGGCCGTCGAAAATACGTCGCACCTCGCCGACCAGCGCGAACGGCGAGGTGGTGCCCGCATGGCCGCCCGCGCCCGACGCGACCAGAATCAGCCCGTCGACGCCGGCTTCCAGCGCCTTTTGCGCATGCCGCAGATTGATCACGTCGTGCAGCACGATGCCGCCATAGCTGTGCACCGCATCGACGATCTCGCGGGCCGGCGCGCGCAGGCTGGTGATGAAAATCGGCACCTTGTGCTCGACGCAGACGCGCACATCGTGTTCGAGCCGCGGGTTCGACTGATGGACGATCTGATTGACCGCGATCGGGCCGATCACCGCGTTCGGATTCGCGGCCTTATGCTCGGCGAGTTGCGCCTGGATCTGCGTGAGCCACTCGTCGAGCAGTTCGGCCGGGCGCGCATTGAGCGCGGGGAACGAGCCGACGATGCCGGCCTTGCACTGCGCCAGCACGAGTTCGGGATAGCTGACGATGAACATCGGCGAGGCAACGACGGGCAGCGCGAGGTTTTGCAGAACGGCGGGCAATGCCATGGTGCGAGTCTCCTGTGTCGACCCGAGTTAGCGCTTTAGCGCTGACTCGGGTCCCATGAATTTCAACTTGTCGGTGCGACGTGCGCCCCGCGATAGATGAGTTTAGCGGCACACGACTTGCGGTGTGTCGGCCGGCGAGTGCATCCGCAATCGCACGAAACCGCCATACCGAAGCCACTTCCAAGGTTTTAAGAACGGTCGTTCGATTATAGGTGAATCTGGCGACCCGTGCGCGGCAGCCCGGTTTGAAACGGTTCGAAGGAGTATTCAGGTTCCATGCCTGCGTGGGCTATCCCACCTCGCACGGTGCTGCTGGCCTTCTACAATGTACGGACCCTTAAACGACCAACGAGACGTCATGGCCTTCGAAAATTTCACGCCTTTTCGCGTCGCCGTGGGCGATGTCGATATTTTCGGAGTGAAGGGCGGTGCCGGGCCGCCTCTGTTGCTGCTGCACGGCCATCCGCAATCGCATCTGATCTGGGCGCGCTGTGCCGCGACGCTCGCGCAGCACTTCACGGTGATCGCGACCGATCTGCGCGGCTATGGCGCGTCGGGCAAACCGCCGAGCGATGCCACCCATGCGCCGTACTCGAAACGCACGATGGCCGCTGATCAGGTGGCGGTGATGCGCCACTTCGGCTTCGAGCGCTTCCTCGTCTGCGCGCACGATCGCGGCGCGCGCGTCGCGCACCGGATGGCGCTCGATCACGCCGACGCGGTCGAGCGCCTGATGCTGCTCGACATCGCGCCGACGCTCGCGATGTACGAAGCCACCGATCGCACGTTCGCCACGCATTACTTCCACTGGTTCTTCCTGATCCAGCCCGAGCCGCTGCCCGAGACCCTGATCGGCGCGAACCCGGCCGCCTATGTCGATGCGGTAATGGGCGGACGTCACGCGGGCCTCGCACCGTTCGACCCCGCCGCGCTCGACGCCTATCGGGCGGCGCTCGCGCAACCAGGCGCGGTGCACGCGATGTGCGAGGACTACCGGGCAGCGGCGAGCATCGACCTCGAACATGATCGCGCCGATATCGAGCGCGGCAACAAGATCGGCTGTCCGCTACGCGTGCTGTGGGGCGACAAGGGCGTGATCGAAAAATGCTTCGATGCGCTCGGCGAATGGCGGCAGGTCGCGCGCGACGTGAGCGGCCGCGCGCTATCGTGCGGGCACTATCTGCCCGAGGAAGCGCCGGACGAACTGGTCGCCGAGATGCTGTCGTTTTTCGAAGCAGTCGAACAATAGACGACGGGCCGCTGCGCGCGGCCTTCGTTGAACCTTCTCAGCCGAGCGGCGGCAGCCGCCGCGCGAGCGGCGTCGACTTGACGATCGCGGTGCTGGTCTCCGCGCGCTCGGTCACTTTCGACAGGATCTCGTCGAGCTGCTCGATCGAATGCAGGTACAGGCGGCAGATGAAACAGTCGTCGCCGGTCACCTTGTCGCATTCGACGAATTCCGGAATGCGCCGGATCACTTCCTCCACCAGATGCAACTGGCCGGGCAGCGGCTTCACCCGCACGATCGCCTGCAGCGTGAAGCCGAGTGCGCGCGGATCGATCTGCACGGTGAAGCGCTCGATTACGCCTTGCGCTTCGAGCCGCCGCACGCGTTCGGCCGTGCTGGGCGCCGACAGGCCGACGACGCGCGCGAGTTCGCTGACCGGCTGACGCGCGTCCTGCGCGAGCGCGGCGAGCAGTGCGCGGTCGGTGTCGTCGAGTGCGACCGGTGCGATCGATGCAAGGCGTTTGCTCATGATGGCCTTCGTTTATGAGGTGAAAACCCGGTAATGCTTAAGTTTAGCCATGTATTCGCGCGCGCGGATTAATTACACTGCCGGTTATGCAGTCATCAATCCGGGATCGAATCATGGCTTCAAACAAGGCTTCCGTCACGACTTCAGGCAGTTCGTCCAGCGACATCCGCCGCGGCGCGGCCGAGATGAGCATCGCGATGCTGATGTCGGGCACGATCGGCTGGTTGGTCGTGTCGTCGCAGCAAAGCCCTTTCAACGTGGTGTTTTTCCGCTGCATCTTCGGCGGCGCGACGCTCGCGCTCGTGTGCGCCGTGCTCGGCCTGTTCCGCCGCGAACTGTTTTCGTGGAAGATGCTCGGCCTCGCGCTGCTCGGCGGCGCGGCGATCGTCGTGAACTGGGTGTTGCTGTTCGCCGCGTACTCACGCGCGTCGATTTCGATGGCGACGGCAGTCTACAACACGCAGCCGTTCATGCTGGTCGGTCTCGGCGCGCTGGTGTTTCGCGAGCGCGTCAGCGCGTCGACGATCGCGTGGCTCGTGGTCGCATTCATCGGGCTCGTGTTCGTCGTGAAGGTCGAGCCGGCCGTGCTCGCGGTACCGGGGCAATATCTGGTCGGCGTCGCCTATGCGGTCGGCGCGGCGGCGATGTACGCGGTGTCGTCGATCATCACGAAGCGGCTGAAGGGCACGCCGCCGCATCTGCTCGCGTTGATCCAGGTGTCGCTCGGCGTGCTGTTGCTCGCGCCGTTCGTGCGTTTCGACGCGTTGCCGGCAAGCGGCGTGCAGTGGCTCGAACTGGTCGTGCTCGGCGTCGTCCATACCGGTCTGATGTACGTGCTGCTGTATGGCGCGATCCAGAAACTGCCGACGTCGATGACGGGCGCGCTGTCGTTCATCTATCCGGTGGTTGCGATCATCGTCGATCGGGTGGCATTCGGCCAGACGCTCGCATGGATTCAGGTGCTAGGCGCCGCACTGATTCTGCTGGCGGCGGCGGGCGTCAATCTCGGGTGGCGGATCGTGCCGCAGAAGAAGCGTTTATCGTCCACCTGATGCGGATTTGACACTCGATCGGCAATTGCTACGGATTGCAGAATAAGGCGCATGCATTCAAGCGCCTAACGCCGCTTGATGACAGATCATGTATGCATTTGTAAAACGCGGTGTCAATTTTCTGTAGGGAAATCACCGATGCGTTGCAAAAACCCGCACGCGTATCATTGATAGCGACGCTGATCACGTCCACACAGATGTTCCGCCGCTCGCTTCGTCGAGCGGTTTTCTTTTTGCGGGAACGGTTTTGCGTTCCGGCTCGCTTGTCCGCAGTGCCGGCCGCACGGCCAATCACACGTTCAACGCCGCGCGAGAATGCGCGTGCCATCCACTACGAGCGGTCCACCGTTCGCCGCGAGTTCCCCGATCATTCCCTTCAGCAGCGCAGGCCATTCGCCGCGCGGCTTCAGCATCGACGCGGCGGCGTGCATCACGGTCGCGTCGTCGAGCATGCGCAGAAGCGTGTCCACGCTCGTCTCGCGGACTTCGAGCAGCTTGAATACGATCAGGACCTTCAACGCGTTCTTTGCGTTGCGCGCGGGATCGGCACGCAGCCAGGCGACGCGCGACAGCGCGCGTTCGAGCGCCGCCTCGACCTGCGTGAACGGCGCGCCGTGACCAGGGATGACGACGCGCACGTCGAGTGTCGCGATCATGTCGAGCACCGCCTGCTGCTCGGCAAAGCCGCTTTCGCCTTCGAGTTCGGGGAAGATCACGCCGAAGCCGTTTTCCCATAGCGCGTCCGCGCTGATCAGCAAGCGTTCGTCCGCGCAATAGAGCATCAGCGAATGCGGATCGTGACCGGGCGCGCCGAGCACCTGCCAGTCGAGTGCGCCGAGCCGCAAGCGCGCGCCGGGTGCGAGCGTGCCGGTGAAGCCGAAGCGCTCGCAGGTCTGACCGGTCGCGCGAAAGGTGAGGCGCGTTTCGTCCCAATCACGCACGGCATCGGCTTCGGATGAAGGGATCAGCGTGCGGCACGGCCACGTGGCCTGCAACAGCGCGTTGCCGCCGCAGTGATCCGAATGCAGATGCGTGTTGACGATCAGATCGAGCGGCCGCATGTGCAACGCATTGCGCACCAGCGCGACCGTCTGCGATGCGTGCGTCGCATAGCCGGTATCGACGAGCGCCGCGCAGGTGTCGTCGACGAGCAGCACATTGTTCGACGACAGCCAGCCGCGCTCGAACACCTGGATCGATGCGGGCAGTGCGATCATGGTGTGGCCGTTCGCGCTTGTGCGACCGCTTCGGGCTTCGGCATCACGAGGATCGTCGAGCTGCCCGTCAACATCAGCTCGCCGCGCTGATTGACCACCGAACCTTCGAGGTAAGTCAGATCGCCGTTCAGGCTCGGCTTCCAGTGAGCGTCGCGCACCCGCCATATGATCGTCAGCGTGTCGTGCGCCTGCACCGCCTTCTTCAGCTTGATATCGAATTCGAGTCCGAGCGGCTGCGCATAGGTCGAGAAATGCGTGGCGAGCAGCGCCATGAAATACGCGGTGGGTTGCGTGCCCGACGCGATCAGCCCGCCAAAGCGGCTTTGCGCGGCATATGCTTCATCGTGATGCAGCGGGTTCAGATCGACGACCAGCGTCGCGAACGATTTGATCGAATCCACCGACAACTCGAGCGTCGAACTGAACGTCTCACCAGGCGTCACGATGCGCGGCGCGGCGTTCATTGCTTCTCCGTCGTGGTCGATGTCGTGCGCAGCGCCATCAACTTCGCATGGCGCACTTCGATCGCGTCCCATACCGCGCGCTTCGCGTCGTTATCCAGTGTCGACCAGCTGGCGATTTCGTCGATCGTGCGCAGGCATCCTTCGCACCAGCCCGTCGACGCATCCATTTTGCACACGCTGATGCACGGCGACGGCACTGAACCGTCGTCGTCCCTGGCACCGGAATCGTTGCCGCTCGCCATCGTGTTCAGGCCGGCTCGCGCAACGCGACATCGACGACCGGCGCGCCCGTCAGCGCGATCAGTTCCTGCGCGGTCAGATTGAACACCGCGTGCGGATGGCCGGCGGCGGCCCACAGACTCTCCAGGTCGAGCAGATCGGCATCGATCAGCGTGAGCGGCTCGGTCGCATGACCGACCGGGCAAACGCCACCGATCGCATAGCCGGTTTTTTCGCGCACGAACTTCGCGTCCGCGCGGCCGATTTCGCCGACCTGCGCGGCCACTTTCTTTTCGTCGACGCGATTCGCGCCGCTCGCGATCACGAGCACCGGCGCGTCGTCTTCGCGGCGCCGGAACAGAATCGACTTCGCGATCTGCGCGACCGAGCAGCCGAGCCCGGCGGCCGCTTCGGCGGAAGTCTTGCCGGTCTCCGGCAGCATCACGATACGTCCCGCGTGACCGCGCTCGCGCAGCAGCAGCGCGACGCGGCGTGCCGAGTCGGGCAGCGCGGCGAGATCGTCGGAGTCGAAGGACGCGAGGTCGTTCATCGTTGGGGATCCTGATTGAAAATGGATGGGGCGCTCATACGCAGGTATTCGCTTCGCTGCGCGCCTTCGCGAGCAGCGCTTTGCCGGCGCGCGACACGTTGGCCCGGCCGATCGCGTTGGAAATGAAGTCGCCGATTTCGACCACTTGCGCGAGGTCGATGCCGGTCTCGATGCCGAGGCCGTTCATCAGATACAGCACGTCTTCGGTCGCGACGTTGCCGGTCGCGCCCTTCGCATACGGGCAACCGCCGAGCCCCGCGACCGACGCATGGAAAATCTCGACGCCTTCGAGCAGCGCCGCGTAGATGTTCGCGAGCGCCTGGCCATAGGTGTCGTGGAAGTGTCCGGATAGATGCTCGCGCGGAAACACCTGGGTGACGGCCTCGAACACTTCGCGAGTGCGCTTCGGCGTGCCGACGCCGATCGTGTCGGCGATATCGATCTCGTCGCAGCCGAGCGCCGCGAAGCGCTCGACGACGTCGACGACCGACGCGACCGGCACTTCGCCCTGATACGGACAGCCGAGCGAGCACGACACGCTGCCGCGAATGCGCAGCTTATGTTCTTTGGCCGCCGCGGCCACCGGCGCGAAGCGCTCGATGCTCTCGGCGATGCTGCAGTTGATGTTCTTCTGCGAGAACGCCTCGCTCGCCGCGCCGAAGATCACGATCTCGTCGGCGCGCGCGGCGAGCGCGCCTTCGAGGCCGCGCAGGTTCGGCGTCAGTACCGAGTAGATGGTACCGGCGCGGCGCTCGATGCCGGCCATCACATCAGCGCCATCGGCCATCTGTGGCACCCATTTCGGCGACACGAACGACGCCGCTTCGACGTTGCGGAAGCCCGCCGCCGACAGTCGGTTGATCAGCTCGATCTTGGTCGCGGTCGGCACGAATTCCTTCTCGTTCTGCAGCCCGTCGCGCGGACCCACTTCGACGATTTTCACTTGCTTCGGTAAGGCCATGATGTGTCTCCGATCCGATGCGGTTTTGTCGCTGTCCCATCCAGCATGGGTGCTGCCGCGTTGCTGCAATTCAATTCAGCCCGCGCGCCTGCGCTCGCGCGCGAGCGCGGGTTTCACTTTAGTAGCCGCGTTCCAGCTGCACGGCGCCGCTCACCTGTTCACCGCGCATCATCGCGCCGATCTTGTCCACGACCTGCGCGACGCTGTCCTCGCGCAAGGTCAGCGCCGACGTGTGCGGCGTGATCGTGATGCGCGGCTCGCGCCAGAACGGATGATCGGTGGGCAGCGGTTCCTCGCGGAAGACGTCGAGCGTCGCGGCGGCGAGCTGGCCGCTCGCGAGTGCGGCGAGCAGATCCGTTTCGACCAGATGCGCGCCGCGCGCGACGTTGATCAGGTACGCGCCGCGCGCGAGCTTCGCGAAGACTCGCGCGTTCAGCACGCTTTCAGTGTCGGGCGTATGCGGCAGCAGATTGACGAGCACCTTCACGCCGTCGAGAAACCTATCGAACTGCGCGTTGCCGGCGAACGTCGCGATGCCGTCGATCCGCTTTGCGCCGCGGCTATAGCCGCGCACCGGCAGGCCGAACGAGGCGAGCGTTTGCGCGACCTGCGTGCCGAGCACGCCGAGCCCGAGCACACCCACGGTGAACGTCGCGCGCGGATGCGGGTCGAGCACTTTCCAGCGGCGCTCGTGTTGCAGCGCCTGATATTCGTCGAAGCGGCGCAGATAGCGCAGCACCGCGTGCGTCACGTACTCGGCCATCTGCGCGCCCATGCCGGTATCTTCGAGGCGAATCAGCGGCACCTCGGGCGGCAATGTGCCCGGGTGCGCGCGTTCGAGCGCGAGAATCGCATCGACGCCGGCGCCGAGATTGAAGATCGCGCGCAGCGTAGTGCGGCCGGCCAACATCTCGCGCGGCGGACGCCAGACCACCGCGAAATCGGCGGGAGCGGTGTCGCCGGGCTGCCATTCGCGCAGTTCGGCCGCGGGCAAAGCGCGCGCGAAGTCGTGCAGCCAGGCGGCGGCTTCGGTGTGCGGTGCGTAGAAGAGTATTTTCATGCGGTCCGGAATGCGTCGGCGTCGATGTGAGCATGAACGGGGCGGACCGTGAGCGCGCCGCGGCGATGGGACGACGCGTGCAGCATCAGGTCTCCTCCCGTTATGGATAGGCTTCATTCTACTTTTTCGACGCAAATCGCGCGCGTTTGCGCACGGACGTGCGCTTCGACCTGCATGCCGTGGTGGGCGCCGAGCTCGCGCGTTCCCGCGCATTTGTTCGATCGCCCGATAACGAAAGCACAAAAACTTGGTTCATCGACGCGCGAGCGCGCGGGACAATGGTTGCCCGGATTCCCTGCGCAGCGAGGCACGCACATGCTTTCATGCACCCGATCGAGTTGGCCGCCACGGCTCGTCACCGTTCCCGGCCTGCACGGCAGCGAAGGCGCGCATTGGCAAACATGGCTGGAGCGGCAGTTCGCGCGCTCATTGCGCGTCGAGCAGGCCAACTGGGACGCGCCCGATCTCGCGCAATGGGCGAAGTCGTTGCGCGAACTGCTCGCGCGCGAACGCGGCCCGTTCGTGCTGGCCGCGCACAGCTTCGGCTGCCTCGCGACCGCGCATGCGCTGCAGCAGGGCGCGCTCGCGAGCGACGTGGCCGGTGTGCTGTTCGTCGCGCCCGCGAGTCCGCGCAAGTTCGAATTCGCGGGGCCGTTCGACGCGCGACGCCTGGGCGTGCCGTCGATCCTGATCGGCAGCGAAACCGATCCGTGGATGACGCTCGCCGACGCGCGCGATCTCGCGCAGCGCTTCGGCAGTGCGTTCGTCAATCTCGGCGATGCGGGGCATATCAACACCGCGGCGGGATTCGGACCGTGGCCGCGTGCGAAGTACTTCATCGATACGCTGGTGCATTGCGCGGCGCCGCTGCGCTTTCGCGAAGAGGCGATCGAATCCGCGCAGCATGCGTTCGTGTGAGAGCCCGGCGGCGCGGCGCAAGGTGAGCCGCGCTGCGCCATGAAAAACACCCCGAAGACTGGATCGATGTCCAACCTCCGGGGTGCAGTTCAGTCATCACGATGCGAGACCGCTTTCTGGATCGCACTCGCCTCGCGCATGCGACTTCCAGGCGTCGCGGCAGGTTCAGCGGCTCAATTCGTCACCGCATGATCCCCATGTCCATGCGCACACCCATGCTCGCAGCCACTTTGCTCGACCGGCATCTGCTGCGCCGCTTCAGCGCGAATGCCCAGACGCGCGAGCAGCTTGCGGTCCGCTTCCGCCTGCGGGTTGCTCGTGGTCAGCAACTGGTCGCCATAGAAAATCGAATTCGCGCCCGCGAGGAAGCACATTGCTTGCAACGCCTCGTCCATCTGCTCGCGGCCGGCCGATAGACGCACCATCGCGCGCGGCATCGTGATGCGCGCAATCGCGATCGTGCGCACGAATTCGAACGGGTCGATCGGTTCGGTGCCCGTCAGCGGCGTGCCTTGCACCTGCACCAGATTGTTGATCGGCACCGATTCCGGATACGGCTCCATGTTCGCGAGTTGTGCGATCAGCCCCGCGCGTTCGCGACGCGATTCGCCCATCCCGACGATGCCGCCGCAGCAAACGTTGATGCCCGCGTCGCGCACGCGCTCGAGCGTGTCGAGGCGATCCTGGTAGGTGCGCGTCGAAATGATCTGGCCGTAGAACTCCGGCGACGTATCGAGGTTGTGGTTGTAGTAGTCGAGACCCGCATCGCGCAGCGCGTGTGCCTGGTGCGTTTCCAGCATGCCGAGCGTCACGCAGGTTTCGAGGCCCATCGCCTTCACGCCGCGGATCATGTCCTTGATCGGTTCGAGGTGGCGGTCCTTCGGATTGCGCCACGCGGCGCCCATGCAGAAGCGCGTCGCGCCGTTGTCTTTCGCAAGCTTCGCGGCGGCGAGCACTTCGTCGACCGGCATCAGCTTGTCGGCGGCGAGGCCCGTGTCGTGGTGCACCGACTGCGGACAGTACGCGCAATCCTCTTCGCAGCCGCCGGTCTTGATCGACAGCAGCGTCGACAGTTGCACGGCGTTCGCGTCGAAATGCTCACGATGCGTTTGCTGCGCGCGAAACAGCAGATCGTTGAACGGCAGTTCGTACAACGCGACGATATCCGCGACGCGCCAGCGCGCGAGCGGCTTGGCTTCAGTGGCGGCGGAAGTCGGAGTGGCGTTGGCTGCGCTGGTGTCGGCGGCGCCTGCTGCGATGTTCAGTTGTGTCATGTGATCGATCCTCGTGTACGGATGAAATGGGGTTCGGCGCTGCGGGCAGCGCTATGCCGCGCGCAATTGGCGCAGCGTCTGCAGAAGCCGTCGAATGTCGAGCTGCTCGGCCGCACGCTCCGGCGACAGCGGGCTGAGATGCGGCACGATACCGAGCAACGGCGCGTCGTACGCTTGCGCGAGATGTGCGCGAATCGACGCGATGTTTTCGTCGGGGAACGTCATGTCCGGGTCGATGCGATTCGCGACCCAGCCCGCGAGCGTAAGACCGCGCGCGACGATCGCCTCGGCGGTGAGCAGCGCGTGGCTGATGCAGCCGAGCCGCATGCCGACCACCAGCACCACCGGCAGCTTCAGCGCGACGGCGAGATCGGCGGTGTCCTGCGTCGCGGTCAACGGCACGCGAAATCCGCCGACACCTTCGACGACGACGACATCGGCAAGCTTCAGCGCCTGGTCGTGGCACGCGACGATATGCTCGAGATCGAACGAGACGTTTTCGAGCGCGGCCGCGATGTGCGGCGCGGCCGGTTCCTTCAGTAGATACGGCGTGCGCATTGCGGGCGGCAACAGCACGCTCGACGCGGCATCGAGCTGATCCGCGTCCTCGTTGTGCAGCACGCCGTTCACCTCGAACGCGCCCGCCGCGATCGGCTTCATCGCGGCCGCCTGCAGGCCTTCGCGCACGAAGCCGCGTAAGAGCGCCGACGACACGAACGTCTTGCCGATCTCCGTATCGGTGCCGGTGACGAACAACGACAGCGCGCCGTCATCGTGATTCAGCTTGCTCATGCCGCGCGCGCTCCGAGCTGTTGCAGGCCGGCTTCGAGCCGGTCGAGATCCGCGTGCGAGTGCGCGGCCGACAGCGAGATGCGCAGGCGCGACGTGCCGGTCGGCACGGTCGGCGGACGGATCGCGGGCACCCACAGACCCGCGCGATCGAGCGACGCGGCGATGTCGAGCGTCGCATCGTTCGCGCCGATGATCAGCGGCTGCACGGCCGTATGCGAATCGACGGGCAGCCATGGCGTGGCTTTCAGCATCGCGCGCGTGCGCTCGATCAGTTGCTGGAGATGCGCGCGGCGCGCATCGCCTTCTTCGCCACCGATGATGCGCAGACTCGCCGACACCGCATGCGCGGCCGCCGGCACAGACGCGGTCGTGAAGATATACGGACGGGCACGCTGCACGAGCCATTCGATCACGGTCGCGTGCGCGACGACGAACGCGCCCGACACGCCGGCCGCCTTGCCGAGCGTGCCGATCGAGATCAGATGCGGCGAGCGCAGCGCGGCTTGCGCGATCGCGCCGCGGCCTTGCGGACCGAGCACACCGAAGCCGTGCGCATCGTCGACGATCAGCCACGCGCCGTGCCGCTCCGCGAGTTCGAGTAGACGCGGCAGCGGCGCGATGTCGCCGTCCATGCTGAACACGGTATCGGAGACGATTACCTTGACGTCCGCTTCCGACGCTTCGAGCATCGCGCTCAACGCATCCATATCGCAGTGCGGGTAAATCTGCACGTCGGCGCGCGACAGTCGCGCGCCGTCGATCAGCGACGCGTGATTGAGCGCATCGGAGAACAGCGTCGTGCCGCGGCCCGCGAGCGCGGTCAGCGTCGCGAGATTCGCCATATAGCCGGTGCTGAAATACAGCGCGCGGGCATCGTCGACGAAGCCGCCGGCGAATGCCGCGAGATCGTCTTCGAGTTGCGCATGCGCGCGCGAATGACCGCCGAGCAGATGCGAGCCGCCGCTGCCCGCGCCATACAGGCGCGCGCCTTCGGCGATCGCCTCGATCAACCGCGGATGTGCGGCGAGGCCCAGGTAGTCGTTGCTCGCGAAGCCGATGATGTCGCGGCCGTCGACCGTCATGTGCGCGGCACACGGCGTGTCCGCGGTGCGGCGGCGTCGACGCAGGCCGCGCGCGTCGATTTCCTTCAGGCCTTCGGCAAGTGTGTCGAGCAGATGCATCAGCGGGCCTCCGCGAGCGTGGCGTCGAAGGTGTCACGCGTGCGCGCGGCCAGCAGCGCGAGTTCTTCGTCGTCGAGGATGTAAGGCGGCATCAGGTACACGGTGGTGCCGATCGGGCGCAGCAATAGCTCGCGCTGCAGCGCGTTTTCGAAAAAGCGGCGCGAGAATGTTTTGGCTTGCTCAGGATCGTCGATCACCGTATCGAACGCGAAGATCGTGCCGCGCTGACGCGGATTGCGCACCTGCGGGTGCTCCGCAAGCGGCGCGAGCGCGGCTTTCAGGGTTGCCGATTTGCGTGCGTTGTTCGCGAGCACGTCGTCGCTCGCGAACAGATCGAGCGTCGCGAGCGCGGCGCGGCACGCGAGCGGATTGCCGGTGTACGAATGCGAGTGCAGGAAGCCGCGCGCGGTATCGTCGTGATAGAAGGCCGCGAAGATCTCGTCGCGCGACAGCACGATCGACAGCGGCAGATAGCCGCCGCTGATGCCCTTCGACAGACACAGGAAGTCCGGCCACACGCCAGCCTGCTCGGACGCGAAGAACGTGCCGGTGCGGCCGCAGCCGACCGCGATTTCGTCGGCGATCAGATGCACGCCGTACTGGTCGCACAGCGCGCGCAATCCGGCGACATACGACGGGTCGTGCATCGCCATGCCGGCCGCGCATTGCACCAGCGGCTCGTCGATCAGCGCCGCGATGCGGTTCGCGCGCGCCTCGAACAGCGCGCGCACATTGTCGAGCGCGCGGCGCGCGACGTCGGTGGCGGTTTCGCCCGCTTGCGCGAGCCGCGCATCGGGCGAGGCGACGACGTGCGCGTGACGAATCAGCGGATCGTAGGCGTCCTTGAATAGCGCCACATCGGTCACGCCGAGCGCGCCGATCGTCTCGCCGTGGTAGCTGTTGGCAATGCAGACGAATTCCTGCTTGTCGGCGTAGCCCCGATTGCGCCAGCTGTGAAAGCTCATCTTCAGCGCGATCTCGACCGCCGACGCGCCATCCGACGCGAAGAACGCGTGGCCGAGCGTGTCGCCGGTCAACGCGTGCAGACGTTCCGCGAGTTCGACGGCGGGCTCGTGCGTGCAGCCGGCGAGCATTGCGTGTTCGAGCGTGTCGAGCTGATCTTTCAGCGCCGCGTTGATGCGCGGGTTCGCGTGACCGAACAGATTGACCCACCACGAACTGATCGCGTCGAGATAGCGATGACCGGCCCGATCGTACAGCCACGCGCCTTGACCGCGCGCGACGGGGATCAGCGGCAGACGTTCGTGGTGCTTCATCTGCGTGCACGGATGCCACACCGCGCGCAGGCTGCGGGCGACCCAATCTTCAGGGGCGACCGGGAGGGCTGCTGATTTTTCCAAAGAGGTACTCCAGGGTGCTTTTTTGCCACGTACGCGCGAGGGCGTTTTCAAGCCCTTTTTTGGAGGGCTTTCACGCTGTTCCGCAGACCATTACCGCCCGCGGCATACGAGCCTCGGCGAGTGCGCGGGGTCGAGATTAGCGGTTTATTGGCTCGCGCGCATCAACGGCAAAATGCGCGTTTTTCGAGGCGGCATCGAGGTTTGGCGCTGTTCGACGCAGCTCGTTTCACTTCGGGATGGAAGCTCGCAAATCGACGTAGATAGCGACGTCAAAGTAATGGGCTATTACTGGCGAGAATTTGCGGTGGGAAGGTGTTTTTTGCGGGCGCTTGGCGTGAACGCTCGCTGCGGTGATGTTGCAATGGCGATGCAAAAGCAAAAAGGCCCGCTGAATCAGCGGGTCTTCGATACGGCGGAATCGAACTCCGAGCCAGACGCTATGCGTGCCTCACTCCCGGCTCGCAATCGCGCGCCGGCCATTCTCATCGGCACCACCCGCATCGGCCGTCTGCGAGTTCTGGTTGCCCCACACGACCGCGTTATCGACCGCATACAGCCGGCACGGATCGGAGCTCTGCTTCTGGCAGTTCTTCACCGCCACCGACATCGGATCGTCGCCGCCCTCGGCCCACGACCACGCGCCCGAATCCGACACCGCGAACGCGCGGCTCGGATACTGATGCAGGAAGTTGCGATAGCCATTGCGGCCCTCATTGTCGAGGAACGGCACCGCGTCGACCGCGTCGAGCGCGGCGAAGTCGGTTGCCTTCGGCGCGGCCGGATCGGCGACGTGATACTGCACGGCCGTCGGCATACCGGCGCGCGCGAGGAACGCTTCGACCGCCGGCCACCACACGTGCACGCCGTCGCGGTCACCCACCAGCCGATGCGCGTCGTTCTTGTAATTGCCGAAGTCGACCATCTTCACGCTCGCGCCGTGTGCGCGGTACGCGGCGTACATGCCCGCGACGAGCGGCGCGTTCCACACCGAATCGTTATCGCCGTACAGCCACAGCGACGGCACCGCGGTCTTCTCGCCGTACGCGCCGAATGCGCGCGTCAGATTGCCTTGCCAGTCTTCGCAGGCGTCCTGGCGCAGGCCGCCCGAGAAATTGATCAGCGCGCGCACACCGGGCGCCGCTTCGGTGCCGTATGCGATCGTCGCAAGACCGCCATGCGAGGTGCCGGCCACCGCGATGTGCGTCGCGTCGACATAAGGTTGCTTCGACATGTAATCGATCGTCGCGGCGACGTCGCTGGCCTGGCCGAGGCCATTGCGCTCGACGTCGCAACCGTCCTGCTCGTACGCGCCGTCCGAGTGACCGAAGCCCTGTCGGTTCGGCGCGACGACCACGTAGCCGCGGCGCACGAATTCGCGCGCGAACGGCAGCGGGTCGCTGCGTTCCTGCGTGCGCGGATCGCCCGGAATCTTGCCGTGGTTGAACACGATCATCGGGAACGGGCCGGCGCCGTCCGGCTTGTAGATCGTGGTTTCGAGCGTGACGGTGCCGGCGGCGTCGACCGGCACGCGGATGATCTTTTCGTTCAGGTGAGCGGTGGGCAGGTAGACGTCGTCGTCAAGCGTGAGGCGCGGCACGCGGGCGCTCGACAGCGGTCCCTGGGTGTCGCTGGTCGGTGTCGCGTTCTGCACCGAATGGGACGAGTAGGCGAGCGGATCGGCGTGCGCGATCGTGACAGCACACGTGGCCGCGGCGCAAATCGCCGCACACTTCGTCAGAACCTTGCTCAACACCATCTACGCACCTGCTTGAAAGACCTGTCCTGAACTCCGCGCTGTCCGGTTGCGCAAAACGCTGCTGACATTCAGCTTTCGTTCGCGTTTTCGACACAAACAGACTCACTCGCGTACGTTGTGCGGGAAGCGCACGCACGCAAATCGAGATCGCACGGGATGAACCCAACGGCCGACGCGACCCCACGCGCCGAGGATGAGCGTCACTCGATGCTGCCGGAGTCCGCGCGGCGCGCTTTCGATTAGCGGCCGGCCAGGCTTCCTTTGCATGTTGCGGAGCAGGTATGACCCGCTCTCGCAATGTGACGTCACGAAACTACGGACTCATACTGGCACGACAATTTTGTTTTGTGCAATCAAGGAGAACCCGCGACGAAAAAATTGCTGCATGTGCGAACGAGGCTTCAAAGCCTTGCCGGGCAAGGGCCGGGGACATGTGGCGGGAGGCGGCGAGTAAAGGTCGTGTAAGTGCTGTGGTGCGAGGCCAACGAAAAAACTGCGTGAGCCGAACGCAAAAAAAGCCCTTAAAAAAGGGCCTTTTATGAATCTTTTCGTGAGGCGGCGAAAGACACGAGAAAGCTTCATCGTGTAATGCAGCGATTACTTAATCGCTGCGAGCTAGTGATTTACCCGTCGACGTCGCCATCGACATATCGCCAGCGGCCATCATCGCCACGGAGGAAGCGGCTCAATTCATGCAACCGATGCGCACGTCCCCCAACTTTGTAGCGGGCGATGAATTCGACGGTCGCGTGATCGGCGTCGCTCGCGGCAAACGCTTTGATCTGCAGTCCGAGCCAACGGGGCGCGTCGGGCGCTGTGGGGTCGGTGTCGATATCGGCGGGGCAGGTGCGGGGGTCCCACGTCGCGCGCAGGTAATCGGTTGCACCGAGCACGTACGCGCTGTAACGCGAGCGCATCAGTTCGAGCGCGCGCGGCGCCGCTTCGCCGCCGTCGATGTAGCGGCCGCAGCATTGCGCGAAACGCGGAGCTTTGGTCGCGCTGCCCTCGCGTGCGTCGGGCGCGGCGCCGCCGCACGGACAGTCGAGAGGTCTTTGCTGTGACAACAATGGCTTGTTCATGGAAATTTCAGTTGAGCGCGCGAGCGATCAGGATCTTCTGGATGTCGCTGGTGCCTTCATAGATCTGGCACACGCGCACGTCGCGGTAAATCCGCTCGACCGGGAAGTCGCTCAGATAACCGTAGCCGCCGTGAATCTGCAAGGCGGCCGAACAGATGCGCTCGGCCGCTTCGGAGGCGAACAGCTTCGCCATCGCGGCTTCGGTCAGGCACGGCTGGCCCGCGTCCTTCAGCGACGCCGCGTGCCAGATCAATTGACGCGCGGCTTCGAGTTGGGTCGCCATGTCGGCGAGCCGGAACTGCACCGCCTGGTGCGAGAACAGCGGCGCACCGAAGCTCTCGCGTTCTTTCGCGTACGTCAGCGCCGCCTCGAACGCGGCGCGCGCCATCCCGACGCTTTGCGCGGCGATACCGATGCGCCCGCCTTCGAGACCCGACAGCGCGATCCTGTAGCCTTCGCCTTCCGCGCCGATCAGATTCGCGGCCGGCACGCGGCACTCGTCGAACACGATCTGCGCGGTATCCGACGAATGCTGACCGAGCTTGTCCTCGACACGCGCGACCACGTAGCCCGGCGTGCTGGTGGGCACGATGAACGCGCTGATGCCGCGCTTGCCGGCGGCTTTGTCGGTGACGGCCATCACGATCGCGACGTCGCCGTTCTTGCCGCTCGTGATGAACTGCTTGACGCCGTTCAGCACGTACGCGTCGCCGTCGCGCGTCGCGGTGGTGCGCAGCGCCGACGCATCCGAGCCCGCTTGCGGCTCGGTCAGGCAGAACGCGCCGAGCATCTCGCCGCGCGCGAGCGGCGCGAGCCAGTCGCGCTTCTGTGCGTCGTTGCCATAGGTGAGCAGGATGCTGCACACCGGGCAGTTGTTGACTGAGATCGCGGTCGACGTGCCGCCGTCGCCGGCCGCGATTTCTTCGAGGATCAGCGCGAGCGCGAGCGCATCCATGCCGGCGCCGCCGTACGTTTCGGGCACCAGCACGCCATAGGCGCCGAGCTCCGCGAGTTGGCGGTGTACGTCGCGCGGAAAGGTGCGCTCGCGGTCCCATTGCGCCGCGTACGGCGTGATCGCTTCGCGCACGAAGGTGCGCAGCGCGTCGCGCACCATCAGGTGATCCTGGTCAAGCACCATGAGCGTGTCTCCTGTCGGCCGGCGTTGATGCTTCAGCACTCACGCCGGCCCCATGCAATGTCGTTGTCTACCAGTCGAGCTGCGTGCCGTCGTGCTGAAAGAAGCGGCCGTGGAACGCGTCGCGCGATGCCGCCGCCTGCGCCAGTACCTCGCGCATGCCGGCGACGCTGCGCACCGGATCGAGCGCGGCCTGCGCGCCGCCCATGTCGGTGCGCACCCAGCCGGGATGCAGCGACACGCAGGTCGCGCGCTGCGCGTCGAGCGACGCGAGCTTCAGCACGTCGTTCAGCGCAGCCTTGCTCGCGCGATACAGCCAGCCGGTCGTGCCGCTCGCATCGGCGATGCTGCCCATGCGGCTCGAAATCACCGCGAGCACGCCGTCCGCTTCCTCGACGAGCGGCAGCAGGACCGGCAGCAACTGCATCGGGCCGCGCACGTTGGTGTGCATCACGTGATCGAAGTCCTCGGCGGTGATCGTCTCGATGCCTTCGGTGCGCGGGCCGTACACGCCCGACACCAGGATCGCGGCATCGAGCCGTTCGCCGTCGAGCTTCCAGCCGAGCGCCGCGATTTCTTCGGGTGCGGTGACGTCGAGCGCGAAGGTTTCGGCGCCGAGTTCGTTGAGCGCGTCGAGCGCGGCGCCGTCGCGCGCGGTGGCGAGAACGCGCCAGCCGCTCTTTCTGTACTGCCGCACGAATTCCTGGCCGATGCCACGCGACGCACCGACGATCAACACTGTTTTCATCGTATTCCTCGAAGTTTTACCGACGCTTCAGATCAGTTCGATACCCATCGCGGTCGCCTCGCCGCCGCCGATACACAGCGTCGCGACGCCGCGCTTCAGACCGCGCTTCTTCAGCGCGCCGATCAGCGTGACCAGAATGCGCGCACCCGAGGCGCCGATCGGATGGCCGAGCGCGCACGCACCGCCGTTCACGTTGACCTTGTTGTGCGGCAAATCGTGTTCCTTCATCGCGGCCATCGTGACGACCGCGAACGCTTCGTTGATCTCGTACAGATCGACCTCGCCGGCGCGCCAGCCGTTCTTCCCGAACAGTTTGCGGATCGCGCCGACCGGCGCGGTGGTGAACTTCGCGGGCTCCTGCGCGAAGGTCGAATGACCGACGACGCGCGCGAGCGGCGTGACGCCGAGCCGCTTCGCGGTGGACTCGCGCATCATCACGAGCGCGGCCGCGCCATCCGAGATCGACGACGAATTCGCCGCCGTCACGGTGCCGGTCTTGCTGAACGCGGGCTTCAGCGTGGGGATCTTGTCGAGGTTCGCCTTGAACGGCTGCTCGTCGCGCGCGATCGTGACGTCACCCTTGCGGGCCGCGACGGTGACCGGCGCGATTTCCCAGTCGAACGAGCCGTCCTCGTTCGCGCGCTTCGCGCGGTTCAGCGACTCGACCGCGAACGCGTCCTGCGCCTCGCGCGTGAAGTCGAACGACGCCGCGCATTCCTCGGCGAACGTACCCATCAGACGGCCTTTGTCGTACGCGTCTTCGAGGCCGTCGTAGAACATGTGGTCGAGCACCTGGCCGTGGCCCATGCGCATGCCGTTGCGTGCTTTCGGCAGCAGATACGGCGCGTTCGTCATGCTCTCCATGCCGCCCGCGACGATCACGTCGAGCGAGCCCGCGGCCAGCATGTCGTGCGCGAACATCGCCGCGCGCATGCCGGAGCCACACATCTTGTTGACCGTCGTGCAGCCGGTGGCGAGCGGCAGACCCGCGCCGAGCGCGGCCTGGCGCGCGGGCGCCTGGCCGAGTCCTGCGGGCAGCACGCAGCCCATCACCGCCTCGTCGATCTGCTCGGGCTTCAGACCCGCGCGCTCTACGGCTGCCTTGATCGCGACCGCGCCGAGTTGGGGCGCCGTCAGCGACGCGAAGTCGCCTTGAAAACCGGCCATCGGCGTACGCGCCGCGCTGACGATCACGATCGGATCGGCGTTGATACCACTGTGGTTTGCGTCACTCATGTTCGAGCTCCTTGGTCATAGCTTGGATGGCTACTGCCGCGCGTGGCCTGCTGCGAACCCTCGTGGGATTCATCAGGCCACGCGCACATCTGGCTCGTCCGCCGGCGCATCGGGCGCCTCGGCGAACCGCTCCGGATAGCACACGCAAAAGCGCACGCTCTGGTCGTACGGGAAAAAGTCTGGCAGCTCGCCCTTCAACAATGAATCCTTGTGCTGCTGCCACAAAGCAGGTTCGAAGAAATCCGCGTGATGCCGCATGAACGAGCGCCGCACGCGTGGATCGCCGAGCAGGAACGTGCCGTACGTCTCCGGGAAAATATCGTGCGGACCGACCGCGTACCACGGCTCGTCCGACATTTCGTCTTCCTCGTTGCGCGGCGGCGGCACCGCGCGCACGTTGCAGTCGGTCAGGTATTCGATCTCGTCGTAGTCGTAGAACACGACGCGGCCGTGACGCGTAACACCGAAGTTCTTGTACAGCATGTCGCCGGGGAAGATGTTCGCCTGCATCAGATCTTTCACCGCGTTGCCGTATTCCTTGATGCCGTGTTCGATGTCGTCGTCGTTGCCGTTCTGCAGGAACAGATTGAGCGGCACCATGCGTCGCTCGATGTACATATGGCGAATCACGAGGTTCTCGCCGTCGTGCTCGAGCAGCGACGGCACTTCCTTCTCGAGTTCGCGCAACAGCGTCTCGTCGAGTCGCGCGAGCGGCAGCGCGACGCTCGAATATTCGAGCGTGTCGGCCATGCGGCCGAGCCGGTCATGACGTTTGACGAGCAGATACTTCTGCTGGATCTGCGCGCGCGTGGTCTCCTTCGGCGGCGGAAAATTGTCCCTGATGAGCTTGAACACGTACGGAAACGACGGCAACGTGAACACCAGCATCACGAGCCCCTTGATGCCGGGCGCGATGATGAAGCGGTCGCTCGAATGCTTGAGGTGATGCAGCAGATCGCGATAGAACAGATTCTTGCCCTGTTTCTGCAGACCCACCGATGTATAGATTTCCGCCTTCGGCTTGCCCGGCATCACGGTGCGCAGAAACTCGACATACGCGGACGGCACTTCCATGTCGACCAGAAAATACGAGTGCGAGAAGCTGAAGATGATCAGCAACTGCTCGCGCTTGAGCAGCACCGTGTCGAGCGCGAGCACGCCCGGTTTCACATGCCGCAGCGGCACCGCGAACGGCAGCAGCGCGTCGCCATTGATGATGCGCCCGACGATATACGCCGCATTGTTGCGATAAAACAGCGACGACAATACGTGAATCTGAAAATTCGGCGCTTCGTCGAACGCGCCGAAAGCTTCGTGAATCGACTGCATCACGCAGGCGACGTCGCGCGTCAGATCCTCGAACGGCAGATCGAGCTGAAAGTTCGTGACGACCCGCTCGAGCGTCGCGGTAAGTCCGTCGGTTCCGGGGTAATACGCGCGGTAGGTCGGCTTCGCTGCCGGCTCGTCGTTCTCGATGTATTCGGTCGAGATCGCCGGGCGCACGAAAATGAAATCGTTGTTGAAATACGAGCGGTGCAGGATCTTGCAGGAGACCGAATTAAAAAACGTTTCCGCGCATTCGGGCTGACGGTGTGTGGTCAGAAGACCGATGTAGTGCAGCTTGATCTGCTGCCACACTTCGCCGTCGATGTTCTCCGCGTCGTACTCGTCTTCGAGCAGTTGCACGCATTCCTGCACGCGATCGTCGTACGACGTGATGCGCTCGCGCGCGAGCTTTTGCAGGCCATGCCAGTCGCCGGCTTCGAACAGCGTCTTCGCATGGATCGCCGCGTCGCGAAAGATCCGGTAGTGATGGTCGAACCCTTCGAGCATCGTCTGCGCGACGTCGAAACCGATTTGCGACGATAACAGCTTGGGGAAGTGATTCATCACGCGCGCTCCGCAAACGCCGGTCAGAGTCAGGCAGCTTCAGGCCAATTCAGGCGGGCTTCGCGTCATGGCTCGCGCCATCGAGCAGCGCGCGCGCTTGCGCTTCGTACTGCGCGAGATCTTCGAGCGTCGCGTCGAGATCTTCGCGCTGACGTTCGAGCACTTCGCGATGACGCGTGACCGTCGCGAGAAACGCATTCAACTGCGGCACGGTGTCGGTCGGCGACTCGTAGACGTCGAGCAGGTCGCGGATCTCCGACAGCGTGAAGCCAAGCCGCTTGCCGCGCAGCGTGAGCTTCAGACGCGTGCGGTCGCGGCCCGAATAGACGCGCCGCAAGCCGCTCGAGCCCTCGCGGCTCGGCGAGAGTAAACCCTGGTCTTCGTAGAAACGGATCGCGCGTGGCGTGACGTCGAATTCGCGCGCGAGTTCGGTGATCGTGTATTGCGTATTCATCGGGACATCTCGTGGCCGCTTGGCCGGCACAAAACCGGATTGGACGATAGAATCGACGTTTACGTTATCGTCAACCTGAGCGGAAAGCAACCACAACCAGGCCGACCGGCATCGCACACCTCGCCATGCCGCAGGGTCGTCGGAGGAAGACAGTCCCCATGAATGCACTCGAACATCAACTCCAATACCCCTTCAACGACACGATGCCCGACTCGGGCCGCACGATGGAAGTCGCGCCCGGCGTGCTGTGGCTGCGCATGCCGCTGCCGTTCGCGCTCGACCATATCAACCTGTGGCTGCTGCGCGATGAGATCGACGGACAGCAAGGCTGGACCGTGGTCGATTGCGGCATTACGTCGGACACGATCAAAGCGAATTGGGAGAGCGTGTTCGACTCGGTGCTCGACGGGCTGCCGGTGCTGCGCGTGATCGTCACGCATTGCCATCCGGATCATATCGGCCTCGCGCACTGGGTGTGCGGCGGCGGCGATAAGCAGCGCTGGGATGCGCGGCTGTGGATGACGCTCGGCGAATACATGCAGGCGCGTGTGATGGCGACCGGCGACGGCTCGAACGCGGGCGGTGAGGCCGCGGCGCGGCACTTCGCGCGGCACGGTCTGAACGACGCCGAATCGCTCGAGAAACTGCGCAATCGCAAGAGTTATTACTCGAGCCTCGTGCCGGCGATTCCGGGGCAATACCGCCGTTTGCGCGAAGCCGAGGACGTGAGGATCGGCGGCAGGACGTGGCGCGTGGTGACGGGCTTCGGCCACTCGCCGGAACACTGCGCGCTGTACTGCGGGCAAACCGGCACGCTGATTTCCGGCGACATGGTGCTGCCGCGCATTTCGACCAACGTGTCGGTGTTCGATATCGAGCCAGAGGGCTCGCCGCTCGAACTGTATCTGGAGTCGCTCGGCCGCTACGAGACGATGCCTGAGGATACGCTCGTGCTGCCGTCGCACGGCAAGCCGTTTCGCGGCGTGCGCACGCGCATTCGGCAACTGCGCGAGCACCACGTCGCGCGGCTCGCCGAAGTGCGCGAAGCGTGCGCGGAAAAGCCGCGCAGCGCCGCCGATATCGTGCCGTTGATGTTCAAGCGCCAACTCGATATCCATCAGATGACGTTCGCGCTGGGCGAGGCGCTCGCGCATTTGCATCTGCTGTGGCGGTCGGGGGATTTGAAGCGGACGCAGGATGCGGACGGGGTGATTCGATTCACCGCGGTGTGATCCTGTTCAATTCGATCCGCCGATAAAAAAGCCCGGCTGCGCTTCTACGCAACCGGGCTTTTTGTTGACGCGCCGAGCTTGATTCAGTCGCAGCGCGAAATCACTGCACCACCACCGCCCCGAAATTCTGCCGCCCAAACGGACTCACGTGATATCCGCTCACGTTGGTACGCGTGATCGCGGCGGCGGTCGGATAGCCGAGCGGGATCCACAGCGCTTCGTCGTGGATGATCTGCTGCGCGGCTTCATAGGCTTTCGTACGCTTGGCGATATCGGCCGTCGCTTTGCCGTCGGCGATCAGCTTGTCGAGATCCTGATCGCAGAAGCGCGCGAAGTTGATGCCCGACTTCACCGCGTTGCAACTGAAGAGAGGCGACAGATAGTTGTCCGGATCGCCGTTGTCGCCGGCCCAGCCCATGAACAGCGAGTCATGCTGGCCTTGCTTCGCCTGCTTGATCAGCTCGCCCCATTCGATCACCTTGACTTCCGCCTTCACGCCGATCTTCGCGAAGTCGGCCTGCAGCAGTTCGGCACCGGCCTTCGGATTCGGATTCAGTACGCT
The DNA here is from genome assembly GCF_021390635.1 of Paraburkholderia sp. HD33-4. Taxonomy (NCBI): domain Bacteria; kingdom Pseudomonadati; phylum Pseudomonadota; class Betaproteobacteria; order Burkholderiales; family Burkholderiaceae; genus Paraburkholderia; species Paraburkholderia sp. HD33-4. The sequence goes on from NZ_JAJEJS010000001.1 coordinate 230,248, forward strand.
GCCGTTCGGACGCACCCAGATGGTCGTTTCGAAGCCGTTCGGAAAGCCCGCGCTGGCGAGCAACTGCTTCGCCTTCGCCGGGTCGTACGGCCAGCCCTTGATCGAGTGGTTGTAGCTCCACGTATTCGGCGGGAACGGGTTCACCGCCGGCGTCGCGGTGTTGTCGAACACGGTCTTCAGATACGTCGTGCGGTCGAACGCCATGTTCAGCGCGGCGCGCACCTTCTGGTTGTCGAGCGGCTTCTGCTGCGTGTTCAGCGCGACGAAAGCCGTCATGAACGCGGGCGTCTGCACGATCGCGAGCGACTTGTCGTTCTTCGCGTCGGCGAGATCCTGCGGCTTCGGCGATAGCGCGATCTGGCATTCGCCAGCCTTCACCTTCTGCGCGCGCACGGTCGCGTCCGGCGTGATCGCATAGATCAGGCGCTCGATCTTCGGCTTCGGCCCCCAGTAGGTCGGGTTCGCGTCGTAACGGATCACCGCGTCTTTCGTATAGCTCTTCAGCACGAACGGGCCGGTGCCGATCGGCTTCGCATTCAGGTCGACCTGCTTGCCGGCCTTCAGCAACTGGTCCGCGTACTCGGCCGAATAGATCGACGCGAAGCCCATCGTCAGGATCGACACGAAGGTCGCGTTCGGCTCGTTCAACTCGAACTTGACCGTGTTGTCGTCGACCTTGGTAATCGCCTTGATCAGCTTCGGCAGCCCCATCGATTGCGAGTGAGGGAAGCCGCTCGCGCCGGCCACCTTGTGCCACGGATTGCTGTCGTTGAGCATGCGGTCGAACGTGAAGATCACGTCATCGGCATTCAGCGCGCGGGTGGGCTTGAAGTAGTCGGTGGTCTGGAACTGCACGTTCGGGCGCAGGTGGAACGTGTAGGTCAGGCCGTCGGGGCTCACTTCCCACTTGTCGGCGAGCGCGGGCACGACCTTCTTCGCGGCTTCGTCGAACGACACCAGCGAGTTGAAGATCACGTCGGCCGATGCATTGGTCGTGACGAGCGAATTGAACTGCACGACGTCGAAGCCGTCAGGGCTCGATTCGGTGCAGACGGTCAGCGGTTTGGCGAGGACGAGCGCGGGCGCCGTGAGCAGGATGGCGGCTGCGAGCAGTTTGAAGCGCATAGGATCTCCGGTAACGAGCGCAGTCAGGCAGTGCGTCTGGTTGTGTTTATGGCGGCGAGGCGTGAGCGGGGCAGGTGAGCGGTCCCGGCGCGCGCGTCGCCACGATTGTGATACGTTCCCGGCGCCGCCGTGCAGGTCGGGCGATCCCGGCCTGCGGCCTTTGCGTGTCTCCCGGCCGGCCTTCGAGGCCTGGCTGGCGGCGCGCCTTGGCGAAAGCTTATCGAAGGGCCATTATGGCGACAACAATTTAATCGACATATCCATATGGGGCGGCACGGCCATGGTGCCGCGTCAGACCGCCTCAGTCCGCCGCGGCGAGGCGCAGCAGGTAGCCGATGCCATCGATTGCGCGCACGCCGTACCACGACGTCATTTCCCCATCGATCAGTTCGATGCGCTTGCCGGTGAGACGCGGATCGCGCGCGAGCGCATCGCGATGCGCGGTCGTGAAGCGATACGGCTCGCTCGACAGCAGCACGCGGTCGACTTGCGCGAGCCACGGCGCGGCGTCGAAGTCGAGCGTGGGGTAACGCTCGGCGCCCGAGTTGCCGCCGCGCACCTCGGGCAGTGTGTGCCAGTTGACGAGGCGCAGCATCGCGGCGATGTAAGTGTCGCGCGCGACGCTCATCCACGGTTCGCGCCAGATCAGGTACAGCACGTTTTGCGCGGCGAACGTGTGAGCGGCGGCTTCGCGCAGACGCGCTTCGAGCGGGCCGCTGAGGCTCCGCGCTTCGTCTTCACGTCCGAAGATCGTGCCGAGTAGCGCGTACAGCGCGAGGTTGTCGGGTGGCGTTTGCGGATGGGTGACGACAATGTGCGGCACGAACGCGCGCAGTTGCTCGACGGTGTCGCGTTCGTTTTCGTCGATATTGACGATCAGGTGGGTGGGGCGCAGCGCGCGGATCGCGTCAAGCTTGACGGCTTTCGTGCCGCCGACCTTCGGCACCGCGCGGACCTTGTCGCGCGGATGCACGCAAAAGCCGGTGCGCCCGACGATTTGCCGCTCGAGGCCGAGCGCGAACAGCGTTTCGGTGAGGCTCGGCACCAGCGACACGATGCGCGCGTCGGCGCCCGCGGATTCGTGCGCGACGCCGGCTGCATCGACCGCACGGGGCTGCATGAATTACTCGGTGGCGGCGCGCGGCTTGCGCGGCGCGCGTTCGAACACGCGGTCGTAGAGCCAGCGTGGCAGCACATGCAGCAGCATCGCGGCCACGCGCATCTGCCATGGAAACACCGCGAACGACGTCTGCCGTTCGACCGCCCCCGCGACCTTCGCCGCGAAGCGGTCGGCGTCCATCAGGAACGGCATGTTGTACGGATTGTGCTCGGTCATCGGCGTGCGGATGTAGCCCGGCGCGATCGTGACGACTCCGACGCCGAACGGCCGCATTTCGACGCGCAATGCTTCGAGATACTTCAGCGCCGCCGACTTCGACGCGCTGTACGCGCCCGATCCCGGCAAGCCGCGCACGCCGGCGACGCTCGCAATGCCGACCAGCGTGCCGCGTTTCGTGTCGGCCATCGCGGCGGCGAACGGCTCGAACGTGGCGACCATGCCGAAGTAATTGATGTCCATCACCTCGCGGAACGTGCGCAGATCGCCGTGACCGGTCAGCGCGCCGCGGCTGATGCCGGCGTTGGCGATCACGACGTCGGGCAGGCCGTGCTCGGCGATGAAGCGCGCGGCCGCATCGGCGAGCGCTTCCACGTCGCGCACGTCGAGCGCATAGATCGACACGGTGTTCTGGGGATGGGACTGCTGGAATGCGGCGAGCGCGTCGCCGCGACGGGCGACTAGGCCGAGAATCGCGCCGCGCCGTGCGTATTCGCCGGCGAGCGCGAGGCCGATGCCGCTCGAAGCGCCGGTAATGAAAACCTTCAGCGGTGAGGTCATACCGGCGCCTCGTGATTACATCTTCTTGGCGCGGACTTGCGAGACGAGATAGTCGAGCACCTGGATCGTGCCCGGCAGGGTGCCGGTCGCGGCCGGGCCCGTTTCATACTTGCCTTGCACGGCGAGCGTCGGCACGCCGTCGATCTTGTAGTCGTCGAGCAGTTTCTTGTCCTTCTGCAGCGCGCTTTGCGTCGAGAACGAGTTGTACGCTTCCATGTACTTCTTCGGATCGACGCCGAGCTTCGCGAGGAATTTGGTCTGGTCTTCCGGCGTCAGCAGATAGTTCTTGTTGACGTGGATTTCGTTGAAGACCTTCGGCGTCAGTTCGTTCGCGAGGCCGAGCGCGTCGAGCGCGTGGTACATCTTCGAGTGCGGAATGAAGTCGTCGCGGAAGGCGACCGGCACGCGGCGGAACACGACGTCCGGGCCCTGCTTCTTGACCCACGCTTCGAGGAACGGGTTGAATTCATTGCAGTGCGGGCAGCCGTACCAGAAGAATTCGGTGACTTCGATCTTGCCGGCCGGCACGTCGGTGGGTTGCGGCGAGGCCAGCACGGTGTAGTCCTTGCCGGCGACCGGCGCGCTCGGCGACGCATGCGCGCTGGCCGCGATCAGGCCCAGCGAGAGAAACAGGATGCTCAGCAGTTTTTTCATGTTGTGTAGACCCAGATAAGGCGGTAGTGCGGTGACGCTCTGCGAAGGCCCGTCACCGCTGGTCGGATTCGGCGTGGCCGCCCGCCACGACATAGCTCGAGGCGGCCATCGTGCTTGTGACTCGCGCTCCGCGCCGATAGTTCGACGCGCCGCGCGAGCCGGCGTTACCGTTTATTTATTGTTTGGTGAAGCGGATCACCGCGGTATCGACACCCGCGTCCGACAGACGCTGACGGCTCGAATTCATGTCCTCGAACTTCGAGAACGGTCCGATGCGCACGCGGTAGTAAGTGACGCCGCCGGCATCGCGCTGCGTGACCTTCGATTCGAAGCCCTGGAACGCGAGCCGCGCGCGCTGCTGTTCGGCGTCGGCGGAGGTCTTGTACGCGCCGACCTGCAGGAAGTAGCCGGTGTTCGCGTCGCCCGGGGCCGGCGCGGGGGCCGAGCCCGGCTTGGTGTTGGCCGCGGTGGTCGTGCTCGGGCCCTTCGGCGCGGAGCCTGCCGCAGTGGCGGCCGGCGCGCTCGACGTTTGCGGCTTCTTCGCCGGTGCGGGTGCGACGATGCCACCGTTTTCCTGCGCGGGATTGGGCGCGACCGCCGTGCCGTTGTTATTCGCGTTGCCGGCCGACGGCGGCACTTCGACGATCTGCGGTTCTTCGAGCATGCCCGACTGGGTCTGCGCGTTGGTCTGGCCCGGCGCGGTGTTCGGCGGCGCGGGTTGCGCGGCCTGCGGCACCGGTTGGCCCGGCGTCTTGCCTTGCAGCGGACGGTTCGGATCGTATTGCGCCTGGCTCGCGCCGTTGTCGGTCGCCGCCGGCGGCGCGACCTTCGACACGAACGGCGTAGGCGCACGGGTGATATACAGCGCCACCACTACCGCGATCGCCAGGCCGACGATCAGGCCCAGCACGATACCGAGAAAAGTGCCCCCGGTTTGCTTCGACTGCTTTGTTGTGCGGCGTGGTTTTGCCATCGTACGAATCACCTGCAAAAAGAATCCAGGAACGGCCGCCGATTATAGCGACGGCCGCGTGCATATTACGCTGGAGAAGTTACATCTTGACGGGAGCAGAGACGCCGATCGTCGCGAGACCGTTGGCCAGCACCTGGCGGGTGGCCGCGAGCAGCGCGACGCGAGCGTTGCGTTCGGCCGCATCGTCGACCAGCACGCGCTCGGCACGGTCATTGTAGAACGAGTGAAATTCCCCGGCGAGTTCGCGCAGATAGAACGCGACCGCGTGCGGCGCGAGTTCGTCGGCGGCGTGCTGCAGCATGTCCGGGAATTCGGCGAGCTTGTTGAGCAGCGCCATCGAGCGCTCGCTCGTGAGCGGCGCGAGATCCACACTCGGGAGCGTGCTCTCCTCAAGACCGTAGCGCGCCTTGCATTCGGCGATCACCGAGCAGATGCGCGCGTGCGCGTACTGCACGTAGTGCACCGGATTCTCGTCGTTCTGCTTCAGCGCGAGGTCGATGTCGAACACGAATTCGGTGTCCGCCTTGCGCGAGATCAGGAAGAAGCGCACCGCGTCGCGGCCGCGGCGAATGGTTTCCTCGTCGATCAGATCGACGGCCGCTTCGGTGCCCGGCGTCGCGCCGCCCGACCATTCGATCAGGTCACGCACCGTCACGTAGCTGCCCGCGCGCTTCGAGATCTTCACCTCTTCGCCGTTGCGCATGACCGTGACCATCTTGTGCAGGATGTAGTCGGGGTAGCCCTTCGGAATGCCGATGCCGAGACCCTGCAGACCGGCGCGCACGCGCGCGATCGTGCCGTGGTGATCCGAGCCCTGCACGTTGATGACCTTGGTGAAGCCGCGTTCCCACTTCGCGACGTGATAGGCGACGTCCGGCACGAAGTACGTGTAGGTGCCGTCGGTCTTGCGCATCACGCGGTCCTTGTCGTCGCCGTCGTCGGTGGTGCGCAGCCACAGCGCGCCTTCCTGCTCGTAGGTCTTGCCCGCGGCGATCAGCGCGTCGACCGTTTTCTCGACGCGGCCTTCCGTGTAGAGCGACGATTCCAGGTAGTACTGGTCGAACTTCACGCCGAACGCCTGCAGATCCATGTCCTGCTCGCGACGCAGATACGTCACGGCGAAGCGGCGGATCGCCTCGAGGTCTTCGACGTCGCGCGCGCCGGTGACGGGCTCGCCGTCGCTCGCCTCGACCGTGACGCCGTTCAGATAGTCCTTCGCGATGTCGGCGATGTACTCGCCGTTGTAGGCCGAAGCGGGCCAGCCCTCGTCGCCGGGGGCGAGGCCGCGCGCGCGTGCCTGGGTGGACAGCGCGAGCGTTTGGATCTGCACGCCGGCATCGTTGTAGTAGAACTCGCGATGCACGTCCCAACCCTGCGACGCGAGCACGTGCGCGAGCGCGTCGCCGAGCGCGGCCTGGCGGCCGTGACCGACGTGCAGCGGGCCGGTCGGGTTGGCCGACACGAACTCGATCAGCACGTGCTTGCCGGCGTCGCGCCGCGAGCGGCCGTACGCGTCCTGCTCGGCGAACACGGCGGCGATCACGCCTTGCTTGGCCGCGGCGGTCAGCCGCAGATTGATGAAGCCGGGGCCCGCCACTTCGGCGGTGTCGATCAGGCCTTTGGCCTGTGGATTGCCGAGCAGCGCATCGACGATCTGTTGCGCGAGCTGGCGCGGATTGGCGCGCAGCGGCTTGGCGAGCTGCATCGCGACGTTGCACGCGACGTCGCCGTGCGCGGCGACTTTCGGGCGCTCGAGCGCGATGGCGGGCGAGACGAAAGCGGCTTCGGTCGCGCCTTGCGTGGCAGTCGCGACCTGCTTGACCGTATCGGCGAGCAGGGTTTCGAGTGTGTGTTTATGTGCGGGCAGCATGCTTGTTGCGAGTCCAGTGAGGCAATCCGGTAAGGCGGAAGAGGCGCCGGCCGCGGCCGGTGTCGCAAGCGCGGAGCGTGGCCGCGCTTTGCCGCGCGGATGGCCGCGCCGCCAGCAGACCGTCCCCGAGCGATGCGACGAGACGTAACGCTAGCAGCACAACGCGGCGGACTCCGCACGGCGGCTGGCCGTTACGCAGGCTCGCGCGGCATGCGGATTGCGGCCGATGGTTCGACGCCCCCGGTTGCACACGTTCGCGATGCTCGTCGAGCCTCGCCGCACGTGGCGCTGGGCGGCGCGCTTTTCCGTTCAGACGGATTTTAGCAGGTGCTAATATGTTCAATGAGCTGCCCGCGAGGGGCCGTGGCCGCCGCGCGTTGCCGGCGCCGCGCCCAGGCGCGCGCAGTGGCAGCCCTTGGGACGCTCGTGCGCTCACCCGACATAACGAAAAAGGGAACAGTCATGCTGATTACTTTCAAGTGCCACGCCTGCCCGGACGTGATGATGCTGGAGAATCTGGCGCAGTATCTGGTCGGCATTGTCGGCAAACGCCTTGGGCAGCGGGGCGTCATCACTCACGACGAACTGGGCCCGGCCATCGAGAAGCTCGAAGCGGCGATCACCTCGGACAAGCAGGAGCGCGCCGAGCACGAGGGCCATTTCCACGAAGGCGAGGACGGCCGCGATCGTCATGAAATTCCGCCCGGACTCGCGCAGCGCGCATATCCGTTCCTCGATATGCTGCGCGCGGCGCAGAAGGAAAACGCGGATATCGTCTGGGGACTTTGATTTCTGCCGGGTCCCGGGCGCCACGGTGCGCTCGGAACGGGTATTCATCAGCGCTTCTTTTACGCAGCCAAACAAAAGAGCCCGCTCGACGCGGGCTCTTTGTCATTCAGAGGGCGTGTCCGGCGTGCCACTCATTGGCTCGCGGAGGCCGCCGACGCTGCCGCGCCTTTTTTGGTCTTTGGCTTCTTCGCCTTTTTGACGTGCGGCTCGGTCGGCGGCGAGTAGGAACTGACCGCGCTCGAGCCGCCCGGCGCGGCGGGTTGCGCGAGCGCCACGGAAGCGCCCGCGGCCAGCGAAACAGCAGTCAATAACAGCGTCAGCTTCTTCATATGATTCTCTCCGGAGTCGGTTGCAATCTTGATGAGCCGGCGCGTTGTGCTCGCGCCTGACGGGATGAAAGCCGACTCAGTCTACAAAGCCGAAATTGCCGTGGCGCCAAATATTCAGTCTTTCGAACTCGATATAGTCGCGCACGGGCGATGCGCGGCCCGGCCGGATGGCCTTCGGGCCACGAATCGCTTCGCGTTCAAAGCAACGGCGCCAACGCGCGCTCGGCATCCGCTTTCGACAGGGACATCCGCTGCGCGTAGTCGTCGAGCTGATCCGCGCCGATCTTGCCGACCGAGAAATAGGTGCTGTCCGGATGCGCGAGGTAGAAGCCCGACACGCTCGCCGCCGGCAGCATCGCCAGCGATTCGGTCACGCTCATGTTGATTTCGTTCGCCTGCAGCACGTCGAACATGTCGCGCTTGACGAGGTGGTCGGGACAGGCCGGATAGCCGGGCGCCGGACGGATGCCGTGGTATTTTTCGGCGATCAGTTCGTCGTTGGAGAGGCTTTCGCTGTTCGCGTAGCCCCACAGGTCGCGCCGCACGCGCGCGTGCATCGCTTCGGCGAATGCTTCGGCGAGCCGGTCCGCGAGCGCCTTCAGCATGATCGCGCTGTAGTCGTCGTGATCCTTCTCGAACTGCTTCTCCTTCACGTCGACGCCCAGACCCGCCGTCACCGCGAACATACCGATGTAGTCGGCGACGCCCGAATCCTTCGGCGCAATGAAGTCGGCGAGCGAGCGGTTGGGCCGCATCACCCCGTCGACCACCGGCCGCACGCTCTGTTGACGCAGATTGCGCCACGTCAGTGCGACTTCGGTGCGCGATTCGTCCGTGTAGATTTCGATGTCGTCGTCGTTCACCGTGTTGGCCGGCAACAGCGCGATCACGCCGTTGGCCTGCAGCCAGCGGCCCTGAATCAGGCGCGCGAGCATCGACTTGCCGTCCGAGAACACGCGCCGCGCGGATTCGCCGACGATCTCGTCGTTGAGAATCGCCGGGTACGGGCCGGCGAGATCCCACGTCTGGAAGAACGGACCCCAGTCGATATAGTTCGCGAGCTCGTTCAGATCGAAGTTCTTGAAGACCCGGCGGCCGATGAACTTCGGCTTGACCGGCTGATAGCCCGCCCAGTCGATCTTCGTCTTGTTGGCGCGCGCTTCGGCGAGCGTGACCATCGGCTGCGCTTTTTTGTTCGCGTGCTGATCGCGGATGCGGCTGTAGTCGGCGTTCAGTTCGTCGATGTACTTCGCGGCGCCCTCGTCGGACAGCAGGCTCGAGGCCACCGATACCGAGCGCGACGCGTCCGGCACGTAGACCACCGGCCCTTCGTAGTGCGGCGCGATCTTCACCGCGGTGTGCACGCGCGAGGTCGTCGCGCCGCCGATCAAGAGCGGAATCTTCTTCACGCGGAAGTAGTCGTCGCGCTGCATTTCCGACGCGACGTAGGCCATCTCTTCGAGACTCGGCGTAATCAGGCCCGACAGCCCGACGATATCCGCGCCCTCGACCTTCGCCTTGGCGAGGATCTCGTTGCACGGGACCATCACGCCCATGTTGACCACTTCGAAGTTGTTGCACTGGAGCACGACCGACACGATGTTCTTGCCGATGTCATGCACGTCGCCCTTGACGGTTGCGATGACGATCTTGCCCTTCGCGCGCACGTCGCCGCCAGCCGCCGCGAGCTGGCGCTTTTCTTCCTCGATGAACGGGATCAGATGCGCGACCGCCTGCTTCATCACGCGCGCCGACTTCACGACCTGCGGCAGGAACATCTTGCCCTGGCCGAACAGGTCGCCGACGATGTTCATGCCATCCATCAGCGGACCTTCGATCACGCTGATCGGACGGCCGCCCTGGGCGGCGATCTTCGCGCGCACTTCCTCGGTGTCTTCGACGATGAACGTCGTGATGCCGCTCACCAGCGCGTGCGCGAGACGCTTTTCGACCGGCTGGTTGCGCCACTCGAGGTTCTCTTCCTTCTTCGCGGCGCCGGTCTTGAACTTGTCGGCGATTTCGAGCAGGCGGTCGGTGCCGTCTTCACGGCGATTCAGCACCACGTCTTCGACGCGCTCGCGCAGTTCGGGATCGAGTTCGGCATACACGCCGAGCTGCCCCGCGTTGACGATGCCCATGTCCATCCCCGCCTGGATCGCGTGATAGAGGAACACGGTGTGAATCGCCTCACGCACCGGGTCGTTGCCGCGGAACGAGAACGACACGTTCGACACGCCGCCGCTCACCTTCGCGTACGGCAGGTTCTGCTTGATCCAGCGCGTCGCCTCGATGAAGTCGACCGCGTAGTTGTTGTGCTCCTCGATGCCGGTCGCGACCGCGAAGATGTTCGGATCGAAGATGATGTCTTCGGGCGGAAAGCCGACTTCGTTGACGAGAATCTCGTACGAGCGCCGGCAGATTTCCTTCTTGCGCGCGAACGTGTCGGCCTGGCCCTGTTCGTCGAAGGCCATCACGACGCTGGCCGCGCCGTAGCGGCGAATCAGCTTCGCATGATGAAGGAACTGCTCCTTGCCTTCCTTCAGCGAGATCGAGTTGACGATCGCCTTGCCCTGCACGCACTTGAGACCCGCCTCGATCACCTCCCACTTCGACGAGTCGATCATGATCGGCACGCGCGCGATGTCCGGCTCCGACGCGATCAGATTCATGAAGCGCACCATCGCCGCCTTTGAATCGAGCATCGCCTCGTCCATGTTGATGTCGATGACCTGCGCGCCGTTCTCGACCTGCTGGCGCGCGACGGCCAATGCTTCGTCGAACTGATTGTTCAGGATCATTCGCGCGAACGCCTTCGAGCCGGTCACGTTGGTGCGTTCGCCAACGTTGATGAAGAGCGTCCCGGACGTGACGTTGAACGGCTCGAGGCCGGCAAGGCGCATGGTGTGATCGGTCATGGCGTGTGTGCGAGTCGGGTGCGTGCGTTAAGGGACGTGCTGGGCGTGCTGGGAGCCCGGGTCAACTGCGTCAGGTCGGCTCAGGCCGCGTCGCGATACTGCGTCGGCCACTTGCGCGGCTTCAGCTCGGCGAGCGCCTTCGCGATCGCCGCGATGTGCTCGGGCGTCGTGCCGCAGCAGCCGCCAGCGATGTTCACGAGCCCAGCCTGGGCGAATTCCTTCAGCAGGCCCGAAGTATCCGCGGGCAATTCGTCGAAGCCGGTGTCGCTCATCGGATTCGGCAGGCCGGCGTTCGGATAGCACGACACGTAGGTGTCGCACAGCTTCGCGAGTTCGGCGATGTACGGACGCATCAGCGCCGCGCCGAGCGCGCAGTTCAGGCCGAACGTGAGCGGTTTCGCGTGACGCAGCGAGTTCCAGAAGGCCTCGACGGTCTGGCCCGACAGAATGCGGCCCGACGCATCGGTGACGGTGCCGGAGATCATGATCGGCAGACGCTCGCCGGTGTTTTCGAACAGCTCGTCGAGCGCGAACAGCGCGGCCTTCGCATTCAGCGTGTCGAAGATCGTTTCGACGAGGAACAGGTCCGCGCCACCGTCGAGCAGCGCTTTCGCCTGCTCGTAGTAGGCGGCGCGCAGTTCGTCGAAGGTCACGTTGCGCGCGCCCGGATCGTTGACGTCCGGCGAAATGCTGGCGGTTTTCGGCGTCGGGCCGATCGCGCCGGCGACGAAGCGCGGCTTGTCCGGCGTCGCGTATTTGTCGCACGCGGCGCGCGCGAGCTTCGCCGATTCGAGATTCATTTCGACGGCGAGCGACTCCATGCCGTAGTCGGCCTGCGCGACCGTGGTCGCACCGAACGTGTTGGTTTCGATGATGTCCGCGCCCGCCGCGAGGTACTGCTCGTGAATCTCGGCGATGATCTGCGGCTGGGTGATCGACAGCAGTTCGTTGTTGCCCTTGATGTCGCGCGCGTAGTCCTTGAAGCGCTCACCGCGATAGCTGGCTTCGTCGAGCTTGTAGCGCTGGATCATCGTGCCCATCGCGCCGTCCAGGATCAGGATGCGCGAGTTCAGCAGCGCGGGAAGCGCTGCGCCGCGGGTGTAGGCGGGCTCGGAACGGACTGGCGTGGCGGATTGAGCAGGCTGGGTCATGGCGGACGAGGGCTTGCGCCGGCGTTGGCGGAAAACCTGTCATTGTAGCCGCTGCCGCACGGATGCGCCCGGCTGGGAGGAGGGCGTCCGGCCCGGTCGGCAAAATCGACCGACTAAAACGCGGCGCGCGAAGAATGCGGAATCGCTAACAAACGAAGCAACAGGAATCGTGGTGCAGCAATAAAAAAAACGGCGCGGCAAGCCGAAGCCTGCCGCGCCGTTTTGTTGCTGCCGACCGCCTGATGAAACCCGCCGGCAAAGCCGCGCGGTGCGGTCGATCGATGTCGCCAGAGCGCCAGCTAAACCCCTCCGCTCAATGCAGGACCACCGGTTGATGCATCAGACTGTCGAACTGACCGAGGAATTCGTCGACCTCGTCGAGCGTCGGCTCGCCTTCGATCAGCTTCTGCACATGCTCGCGAAACTGTGCTGCCATTGCACCGTCGATGTAGATTTCGCGCTGCATGTTCTTGTCGACAATCTCGTAGCCGCCCGACTTCATGGCCAGCGGACCTTCCTGCGGAGGAAACTCGACGACACAGTAGTTAGGGCTGTTATAGATCATTTGCATGGCGACACTCCTTATTTCCGTTGGGCTCCTGCCCTTTTCTGCAACGTAGGTGGAGCATGTGAGATGGAATTCAAGGGGTGGGTCCGGACGACGCACTTAAAAAACTCCGGACCTGACGGTTAGACTCGCCGCTCCAGAAACGATTCAAGCATCGCGGCAAAACGGTGCGATTGCTCGATTGGCGCAAGATGCGCGGCGTCCAGCAACTCGAAGCGGGCGCCCTCGATCGCCTCCGCTATCGCCTGCGTAGCAGCAGGTGGCGTGCCTGTATCGTGACGTCCGGCAACTGTCAGTGTAGGACACCGGATCGCGCCTTGCCGGCCGCGCAGGTCGAAATCGCGCAGCGCCTCGCAGGCCATCGCAAAACCTTCCGGCGAGGTGCGCGCAAATGCCTCACGGATCGGCTCGACCGCTTCGGGATGCCCGGCCTGGAAATCGGGCGTGAGCCAACGCGCGAGCGTCGACGGTAGCAGCGCCTCCATGCCGTCGCTGCGCGCGGTGTGGGCGCGCTGATTCCACAACTCACGGTTTTCGGGCGGGGTGCCGCCGGTGCTGTCGGCGATGGTCAGCGTGTCGATGCGTGATGGATGGTCGAGCGCGAATTGCTGCGCGATCATGCCGCCGAGCGACAGGCCGACCAGGTGCGTCGTCCGCGCGCCGAGCGCATCGAGCAGTTTGGCGAGATCGTCGGCCAGTTCGCGCATGCCGAACGGCTCGCGCGAAACCGCGCTGTGGCCGTGGCCGCGCACGTCGTAGCGCAGCACCGTGTAATCGTCACGAAAATACCCGGCCATCTGATCCCAGATGGAAAGATCACCGCCCAGCTGATGGATGAACGTGAGCCACGGGCCGCCCCCTTCGTTGCTGAGCACGTAGCGTGTTTCGATACCGTTGATGTTCACTTGCATGCAGACTCCTTTGAAGGAAACGCAGTGAAAAAGCGCGGTGGGTCGCCCCGTTAGTGCGAACGGGGGTTCCAATGACGTGCGAGTCAACGTTGCAAAGGAAGTTTCGCTGATCTTGAGCAAATCTGCTCGTGACACTCTGTCACGACAGGTGTCACGGTTTGATGATCGTTGGAGCGGTCGAATCGACCGGTGCGGGTGGGGCGACCTCGGGCGTTACTGCCGATGCGCCGGCCGGCGCGGCGGTTGGGTTGGCGGCGTCCGCTGGCGTCGACGTTGCAGGACTTGTGGCAGAGGGCGTGGCAGGTGTGGCGCCGGTGGTGGCGGTGGTGGTGGTGGCGGGCGCTGCGTCCGAGGCTGGCGTGGCCGCGCCACCATTGCCACCGTCATCCGACGACACCCCATCGACATTCAGTTTGCCGCGCCACACCAGTTCGAACTGCGTACCGTTCGGCTCCGTCTGCAGGATGCGCACGGGCAGCCAGCCGAGCGACGGCGCGAGCCACACGTCGATGCGGCGCTGGTCGCCATCGTGCCGCGGCAGACGTTTGAAATGACGCGTCTGCAGATAGCCCTGCGCCGCGCGGATCGTCTCGTCGCCGATCGTCTCGATGGGCCAGTTCTCGCCGCTATCGGTATCGACGACGAAAAACTGTCGCGTCACGCCAGGCTTATACGCGTCCGGATCGCCGCGCACGAGGCTTGCGAGCTGCATCACGACGCTGAAGCGGTCCTGCGCGCCGTCGGGCAACGGCAACGAGGCGGGTGTGCGCGTGAAGCCGATTTGTTTGTCGTTGCGATTGAAGATCGCGATGTCTTCCGCGCGACGGCCACGCTTTTCGCTGTACTGCGCCGGCGCGAGGCCAAAGGCATCGATGCCGCCGTGGCTCGAAAACACGAACGGACCGACGAACGGCAGCGGCACCGATACGACCATTTCGTAGCTCTGCGCGTTGCTCGCCCAATGGATCGTGCCGGGCGCGTTGCGCACGCCGTTGTAGAACGTGTCGTAGTCGAGTTCGGCCGATGGCGGTACCGAAAACTTCACGCCCTGCGATGCTGGCGGCGCGCTGGCCGCGGCAGGCGCGCTCGCGGCGCCGCCGCTGGCATTCGCGTGGGCCGCTTCATTCGCGCTTGCGGCCGCGGGCGGCGCGCTAGCCGCCACCTCCGAGGCCGGTGTGGCCGCCGGCTCGTTCGGTTTGGCCGGCTGCAACGCGGTGAGCACATGGTGCTCGCGCGGCCGACTCGCCGCGGGCTTGTGTGCGGGCGCGGGCGGATGCGCGGCGGGTGCGGCCGGCTGTGGCGCCGGTTGGCGCTCGACCCTCTCGGGCGTCAGCAGCGCGACCTGCACCGGCACGTGCTCGTGATCCGCCGGATTCAGATTCACGCGAGCGCGCTCGAACCATTGCGCAGCGATCCAGTGCACAAGCGCGACGGCCGCCAGAACCGCAAGCCAACGCCACGCGCGCGCGCCGCGTCCCGGCCCGCTGCCGAAAGCCGGCAGGCGATCACGACGGCGGTTGGTGGAAGCAAAATCCATCGGCGCTTGAATGTGTGAGTGCTTGAACGACTCGGCCCGTATCAGCCGTCTTCGCTACGCGGTGCCGCGCTATAACCGAGTTCGTACGACAGCTTGCGCGCGCATTCGCGCAACGCGGTATCGATCTCGCCGCCCCAGCGGATATCGAACGCACCCTCATGGCCGAGCGCGACCAGGCCGAGCGCAAGTTCGCCGGTCGAATCGAACACCGGCATCGAAAACGCGTGGATCGTCGGCAACAGCATGCCTTCGACGCGCGCGGCCTCGTGCTCGCGCACCTCGGCGAGCACCTTGTCGACGTCGTCGCGGGTGCGCGGCGCGCCGCTGTAGGACGAGCGCCGCGAGTCGGCCAGCTCGCGCTCGAGCATCGCGGCGGTCTTGCCGGACGGCAGGTAGGCGGCGAACAGCAGACCGGTCGCCGAGCTGAGCAAGGGCATCACGTCACCGAGCTTCAGCGACGCCTTGGCCGGATAGCTCGACTCCATCCAATGCACCATCGTCGGTCCCTGGTTGCCCCACACCGCGATGCCGACGGTCAGGTCGAGCCGGTCGCGCAGTTCGGCAAGCGCGATGCGGGCGAGCTTCACGCCGTCGACGCGCGCAAGCCGCGCGAGCCCCAACTGCAAAGCGAAGCCGCCGAGTTCGTAGCGGCCCGACAGCGGGTCCTGCGCGACCACGCCGAGACGCAGAAAGCTGACCAGGTAGCGATGCGCCTTCGCCGGACTCATGCCCGCGCGCTGCGCGAGATCGCGCAGCATCATCGCGCGCGGTTCGTGGGTCAGCACGTCGAGCAGCCTGAAACCGACCTCGATCGACTGGATGCCCGAGCGCAGCTTTTCTTCGCCGGGTTCGCCGGTTTCGTCATCGGCGCCGGTTGCGTCGGTGATGTCGGCGCAGGCGAGCAACTCGTCGGCGGACGCGGGGTCGGTGCGGGAGCGGATCGTGCCGGAGCGGGCGTTGGCGGACATGTGCAAAAGGCGCGTAATGGCGGTAGTGACGGTGACAACGACGACGAACACGCAGATATTGGGCCGCGCCGATTCACCATCGTAGAATAGATTCCTTCCATCGTCACTAATACACGGTTCACTGCTCTATGAAACTTGCCTCGCTGAAGGACGGCACGCGCGACGGTCAACTGATCGTCGTGTCCCGCGACCTGCACACGGCGGCCATCGCCGACGCGATCGCGCCCACGCTGCAGCGCGTGCTCGACGACTGGGCCTTCTACGCGCCGCAACTGCACGACCTCTACGACGCGCTGAATCAGGGCCGCGCGCGCAACAGCTTTTCGTTCGACGCGAAAGAGTGCATGGCGCCGCTGCCGCGCGCGTTCCAGTGGGCCGACGGCTCGTCGTACGTGAACCATGTCGAACTCGTGCGGCGCGCGCGCGGCGCGGAAATGCCGCCCGAATTCTGGACCGACCCGCTGATGTACCAGGGCGGCAGCGACGACTTCATCGGTCCGCGCGACGACGTCGTGTGCGCATCGGAAGAGTACGGCATCGACTTCGAGGCCGAAGTCGCGGTCATCACGGGCGATGTGCCGATGCGCGCGACGCCGGAGCAGGCACTGCGCGGCGTGCGGCTGGTGACGCTCGTCAACGACGTGTCGCTGCGCCACCTGATCCCGGCCGAACTCGCGAAGGGCTTCGGCTTTTTCCAGAGCAAGCCGGCCACCTCGTTCGCGCCGGTCGCGGTGACGCCCGACGAGCTCGGCGAACACTGGCGCGAGGGCCGCGTGCATCGGCCGATGATCGTTCACTGGAACGGCAGGAAGGTCGGCCAGCCCGACGCGGGCACCGACATGGTGTTTCACTTCGGCCAGCTGATCGCGCATGCGGCGAAAACGCGCAATCTGCGTGCTGGTTCGATCGTCGGTTCGGGCACGGTATCGAACAAGGACGCGAAACGCGGCTACTGCTGTATCGCCGAGAAGCGTTGCCTCGAAACGATCGAGCACGGTGCGCCGCAAACCGAGTTCATGAAGTATGGCGACACCGTGAGGATCGAAATGTTCGACGCGGCGGGCAAGTCGATTTTCGGCGCGATCGAGCAGAGCATCGCGCCGCTCGAATGACGGGCGGCGGTGACGCGGTAGCGCGTTGACGCGGCGGCACGCGCGAAAGGGTTTCGCCCGATGCCGCCACCTGCTCGCGCGGCTAAACTGACTGGCGCGCCGGCTGGGACGGCGCGAATGGCGCGAACGGCGGATAGCGCGCAGCAACGCATCGGTAGCACATCGGCAATACATCACAACGAAAACCCGACGTGAGGAGACGGCATGCCGCGATTGGACTTCCCCGCAGCAGGACATCGGCGCGCTTGCGCGTCGCCCGTTCAAGCGCGCACGTACGCGCGTGGCATGCGCCAACGCGGCCGGCGCTTCGCGCGGCGCGCCGCGACGCTGTGCGCCGCGCTCGCCTGCGCGTTGCCGCTGACATCGTTCGCGCAGGTGAAGATCGGCCTCGTGCTGTCGCTGACCGGACCGGCCGCGTCGCTCGGCATTCCCGCGCGCGACACGGTCGCGTTGCTGCCCAAACAGATCGGCGGGCAGAACGTCGAGTACATCGTGCTCGACGATGCATCGGACACCACTCAGGCGGTGCAGGACACCAAGAAGCTCATCAGCGAAAATCACGTCGACGCGATCATCGGCTCGTCGATCACGCCGAATTCGCTCGCGATGATCGACGTAGTCGCCGAGGGCGAAACGCCGATGATCTCGCTCGCGTCGTCGGCGAAAATCATCGAGCCGGTCGACGCGAAACGTCGCTGGGTCTTCAAGACGCCGCAGACCGACGCGATGATGGCCTCGGCGATCGCCGAGCATGCGAGCGGACACGGCGTGAAGACGATCGCGTTCATCGGCCAGGCCGACGCGCTCGGCGAGACGTTCTACGCCGAGGTCGCGAAGTTCGCGCAGCTGCATCACATCGACGTGGTCGCGAGCGAGCGCTTCAATCGCACCGATCCGAGCGTGACCGGCCAGGTGCTGAAAATTCTCGCGACCCACCCCGATGCGGTCGTGGTCGGCGCGGCCGGCACGCCTGCCGCGCTGCCGCCGAAAACGCTGCGCGAGCGCGGCTACAAGGGCGTCATCTATCACAACCACGGCGTCGGCAACAACGACTTCCTGCGCGTGTGCGGCGCCGATTGCAACGGCACGTTCCTGCCCGCGAGCCCGGTGCTGGTCGCCGCGCAATTGCCGGCCGATCATCCGGCGAAGCGTCTCGCGCTCGAGTACATCGCGCGCTTCGAGGCTCTGCACGGCGCGGGCAGCGTGTCGGCGTTCGGCTCGTACACGTCGGACGCGGGCGCGTTGCTCGAGCATGCGATTCCGCTCGCGCTGAAGGCCGGCGCGCCAGGCACGCCGCCGTTTCGCCGCGCGCTGCGCGATGCGCTCGAAGGAACCCGCGGACTCGCGGATACCAACGGCGTCGTCAACATGAGCGCGGCCGATCACCTCGGGCTCGATCAGCGCGCCCGCGTGATGGTCGAAATCACGAATGGCAAGTGGCTTTATCAGCCGCATTGAACGGGTCGCGGCGTCTCGCGCGCGACTGAACGAATCTCCTACGGATTGCTCATCATGCCTCAGTCATCGCAACCGAACGACGCGTACTACGCGCACTACCAGTCTCTGCGTTTGCAGCGTCATCCGCACGGCGTGCTCGAAGTCGTAATGAGCGGCGAGGGCGCGAATAAAAGCGGGCTCGCGACCGCGAACGCGCGCATGCATTACGAACTCGCGGAGATCTGGCGCGACATCGATCGCGATCCCGACACGCGCGTCGCGATCATTCGCGGCGAGGGCAAGGGCTTTTCGGCCGGCGGCGATCTGCAGCTCGTCGAGGACATGGCGAACGATTTCGAGGTGCGCACGCGTGTGTGGCGCGAAGCGCGCGACCTCGTCTATAACGTGATCAACTGCGGCAAGCCGATCGTGTCGGCGATGCATGGTCCGGCGGTCGGCGCGGGGCTCGTCGCCGGGCTGCTCGCCGATATCTCGATCGCGGCGAAGACGGCGCGCATCATCGACGGGCACACGCGCCTCGGCGTCGCCGCGGGCGATCATGCGGCGATCGTGTGGCCACTGCTGTGCGGCATGGCGAAGGCGAAGTACTACCTGCTGCTGTGCGAGCCGGTGAGCGGCGAGGAGGCGGAGCGCATCGGGCTCGTGTCGCTCGCCGTCGACGAAAGCGAGCTGCTGCCGAAGGCGTTCGAAGTCGCGCGCAAGCTCGCCGACGGGTCGCAGACCGCCATCCGCTGGACCAAGTACGCGCTGAACAACTGGCTGCGCACGGCGGGGCCGGCGTTCGATACGTCGCTCGCGCTCGAATTCATGGGCTTCGCGGGGCCCGACGTGCGCGAAGGCCTGAGCTCGTTGCGCGGGCGTCGCGCGCCTGATTTTGGCGCTGGCGGTCCACGTAACGACGAACAGTCTTGATGTCATACCCCACACGGTATGATCGAATCAACGCGCGCGGCGTCGCGCGCTCTACCTATCATCCAGCACCGAGGCGACAACCATGACCGACACCACTGGCTCCGCGCCGCCCTTTCCCGGCTTTCCCGGTTTTCCGCCCGCTGAAATGCTCGATCGCATGTGGAGCATGATGCGGCTGTCGCCGTTCGGCGCCGCCATGACGGGCGCGCAGCCGGCTGGCGGCACCACTCCGTCGCTGTCGATGATGTCCGACATGATGACGCCGCTCACGAGCGTCGAGGAACTCGACAAGCGCATCACCGACATGCGCGCAGTCGAGCAATGGCTGAAGCTGAATCTGAGCATGCTGCAGTCGGCGACCCAGGCGCTCGAAGTGCAACGTGCGACTCTCGCGACACTGCGCGCGTTCGGCGCGTTCGCGCAGTCGTCGATATCGCAGGCGGCGGCGGCTGCGTCGGGTCCGGCCGCGAGCGACGCACCGAGCCCCGCACCGAGCCCTGCGCCGGCGCCGAGCTGGGCGAAGCCGGCCGAGCCGGCGCCCGAAAGCGCCGCGCCGGCCGACAGCGACGCAGAGGAAGCGCCCGCGACGCCTGCTTTCGATGCATCCGCGTGGTGGAATCTGCTGCAATCGCAGTTCAACCAGATCGCACAGTTCGCGATGACGCAGCCATCCGTCGCGGTTGCCGCGGCGGGCGGGGGCACGCAGGGCACGCCGGAACCCGCAAAGGCGGCGGATGCGTCGGGCGCGCAAGCGCCGGCCGCCGCCGCGCAAAGCGCGAAGCCCGCCGCCAAACGGCCGGCCGCGAAGCGCGCCGCGCCGTCGGCCAAACGCGCGTCCGGCGAGGGGACGCGCGCGGCAACGCCGAAAAAATCGACCTGAACGGGCGGTGCGGGAAACGCGCCGACACCCCGTGCGACAGCGACGGCAAGGCAAGGACAAATGGAGCGCGGCCGGGTCCGCGCTTTCTCTACCCGTTGCTCCACGAATGACTGCGCGATGACGAAGACGACTCATCGCCGCCGTTTTTGCGGTATTCCCGCACCGGCGATTTCCACCCGCGCAAATCGCCGACTTTATTGAGAGAAGTCAATACCACAGCGCGCTCGCGCCGCTTCTGTCACGGGTTTCGTGGGAGGCGCATGCTATCATTGTGTAAGCTTGATCTGGCTTTGGGGCGTGCGCTGAAAACAACCAATCCCGCCGTCCTCGCGTCATTCGCAAACCGGCTCGACCTCAGGCAAAGGGTATTCCTCACCCACGGTTGGCCGCGACGCCCGATTCACGATTCACGCGCCAATACAACAGCCCGGACTTCTTTGCTGCCCGATGCCTCTGGGTGGCCGGTTAACGCGTAAAATTGAATGCTTGGCCGATAAACGGCACGCCCGTTCGTCGTAGGTAAAAACGGCTACACGTAGCAACAGACACACACAGTATGTGCAGAACAGGGGTGGGACTATGAACACCATGCTTTATCCGGAACTTTATAAATCGCTCGAATCCGTTCGATGGGACATGGAGAAGGACATTCCCTGGGACAAATTCGATGCATCGCTATTGACCGACGAGCAGGCCGCGACGATCAAGATGAACGCGATCACCGAATGGTCGGCATTGCCCGCCACGGAAATGTTTCTGCGTGACAATCATCACGACAGCGATTTCTCCGCATTCATGAGCGTGTGGTTCTTCGAGGAGCAGAAGCACTCGCTGGTGCTGATGGAATATCTGCGCCGCTTCAAGCCGGAAATGTGCCCGACCGAAGAGGAACTGCACGCGGTGCGCTTCGAGTTCGATCCCGCTCCGCCGCTTGAAACGCTGATGCTGCACTTCTGCGGCGAAATCCGCCTGAATCACTGGTATCGCCGCGCCGCCGAATGGCACACCGAGCCGGTCATCAAGCACATCTATGAAACCATCTCGCGCGACGAAGCGCGCCACGGCGGCGCGTATCTGCGCTACATGAAGAAGGCGATGACGCAAACCGGCGACATCGCGCGTGCCGCGTTCGCGAAGATCGGCGTGCTGATGGCGTCGGCGCGTCGCACCGAAAAGCCGCTGCACCCCACCAACCTGCACGTGAACCAGGCGCTGTTCCCGCGCGACACGATCCAGTCGCGTCTGCCGGATCCGGAATGGCTCGAACGCTGGCTCGACGAGCAGATCCGTTTCGACGACGGCTGGGAAAAGAAGGTCGTCGAGCGCATTTTGCACAACCTGTCGCTGTTGTTCGAACGCACGTTCAACACCGCGCAGGAACTGAACCGTTATCGCAAGGAAGTGGTCGCGCGTCTGCAAGCCGCTGAACAAAACCCGGCGCAGCAGCCGGCGTAACGGCTGGAGCGGTTTTAGCACCGTTTCAAAAGGCGGTCCGGCAAGCGTGAGCTTGCCGGACCGTTTTGCTTGGCGCCGTCCTGCGTGTATCGTGACGGCACCTCGCATTCCTCTTCCCGCAATTCCTTAACTCCCCAACTCTGTGACCGTGCGATGACCGCCATCTTTGAACGCAAGATTCTGACGCGCGATGCCCTGGCGAAGCTGCGTCCTTCGCTGCGCGCGCCCGTCGTGTTTACGAACGGCGTGTTCGATATCCTGCATCGCGGTCACGTGACCTATCTGGCCGACGCGAAGGCGTTGGGCGCGTGCCTGATCGTCGGTGTCAATAGCGACGCATCGGTGCGGATGCTGGGCAAAGGCGACGACCGGCCAATCAATAACGAGGCCGACCGCATGGCTTTGCTCGCGGCGCTGGAAAGCGTCGACTACGTGGTGGGCTTTGGCGAGAAGACGCCGGTGGAGCTGATTTCCGCGCTGCGCCCGGACGTGCTCGTGAAGGGCGGCGACTACGACATGGACGCGCTGCCCGAATCGGCTCTCGTGCGCGGCTGGGGCGGCAGGGCGCTCGCGATTGCGTTCGAGCACGATCGCTCGACGACCGCGCTGTTGAAGAAGGTGCGCACGCAGGGTTGATGCCGTGCGCTGCCGCGGCAACGCGCAGCGGACGGCTGGACCGCTAACCGTACGCGTCGCTCACCTCATCACTCTGGCAGCTCCGAGGTCGAAATTGGCGCCTGCGGCGCGGGTCCGCCGACCACCGCCTGATCGGACGCATCGGCGGCGCTGACGGGCCGCACCTTTAGCCAGTCCGGATGAATCTGGCGGGTCAGATAATTCGGCTCGCGTCCGCGGGAAGTGGTTGACGGGCCGAAGGCGCCACGCAGCGCGACGAAAGCCAGCACGTTGACAACAATCAGAATGGCAATCGGCCAGCGAAGCATCGTGGGTGTTTCCAATCCAGAGAGAAGTTGAGCCTGGGGCGACAAGGAGAAACCCGGGCCGGAGAACGGGCGGCCAATTGCGCGCAACTCAGCCGCACGCGCTCCCCGTCAATCACCCGCACGCGGTCGTGAGTCGAACGCTAGCCGCGGCCGGCAATCAACCGCTTTGGTGCACCGAATCCTCGGCTGCGATCAGCGCAAGACCCGACAGAACCAGCGAATCGTGGCGAGTATGCGGCACTTTCAGTGCGCTCGCCACTTCGTCGGCGGCGCCGCCGCTGACCACGAGACGCACCGGCACCCGCCACTCATCCTGCAGATCGCGCCACATGCGCTCGATCAATCCCGCCTGTGCCAGCGTGCAACCCGCCGACAGCGAGCGCGGCGTATCCGTCGCGAAGAACGGACCGCGACGGGGCGCGTCGGCGGTATCGGCCGGGTCGAGCAGACCGCGTGCATGGGCGGCGTCGAGCGTCGGCAGTTGCGCGGTGTGCTCACCGAGCGAGCGCATCATCAGCGTCCAGCCCGGCGCGATCAATCCGCCGATAAACGCGCCGTCCGCGCGCAACGCTTCGAGCGTCGTCGCGGTGCCGAAGGTCGCGAGCAGTAGATGTTCGCCGGGAAACGCCGCGTGCGCGCCGATCATGCCGGCCCAGCGGTCGCTGCCGAGCGAGTGCGGTGTCGTATAGCAATTGGTCACGCCGCATTGATGCGCGCTCGCGCGGATCGTCGTGAGCGGCAGTTGCGGCCAGTGAGCGTCGACTAGCGCGGCGATGTGCGTCGCCACCTCCGCGCCCGCGACGTTGGAGAGCCAGGCGCCGCATGGCGCCGGCCAGTCGGTCCAACCGGGTTGCAAACCAGAACGTCCATGAGACGCGGCAACGTCGTCATGCGCTAGCGCACCGCTCGCCAACTGCGTCCCGTCCGGCTGCACGAGAGCCCACTTGATCCGACTGTTGCCCGCGTCGATCAACAGATACGGCGCGCGCTGCGTCATGCGACACCGTCGGCGAGGCGCAGCGACACGTCGCCGGTCGCGATGCTCTGGCGGCCTTCGGCCGTATCGAGCAGCAACTGGCCGCGTTCGTCGACGCCCGCGGCCACGCCGCGCGCGAGCTCCTGGCCTTGCTCGATCAGCACGACCTCGCGGCCCGCGTATGCATGCACAGCGTTCCACCGCGGCTGGAACGGCGCGAAGCCTTCGGCGCCGAAGCGCTGCAGCATCGGTTCGAGCGCGTTCAATTCGGCTGCCAGCGTATCGGTCAGATTCGCGTTCGGCAGCGCGCGCTGCAACGCGGTCGGCACGGTGCCGCGCGCCTGCGGCGGTACTTCGGCGTTCAGCGCGCCGACCTTCGCGGCGAGTTCATCGGCGCCCTTCACGTTGGTGCCGATGCCGATCACGACCGCGCTCGCGTCGTCGGTGCTCCACGCGGTTTCGATCAGGATGCCGGCGAGTTTGTCGCCCTCGAGCAGCACGTCATTCGGCCACTTCAGCGCGATCTGTCCGGGACCGGCGACCGGCAGCGAGCGCAGCCCCTCGACGAGCGCGACGCCCACCGCGAGGCTCAAGCCCGCGAGCCCTTCGAGCGGTCGTGGCAAGACGCACGCGACCGAAAACAGCAGCGCGTTGCCGGGCTCCGCGTACCACGGGCGCCCACGGCGGCCGCGCCCGGCGGTCTGCAGATACGCGACACGCACGATCGGCCGCGGCAGCGCGTTCGCGCGTCGCGGGAGTGCTTTCATGTGGGTCATCAGATCGGCGTTGGTCGAGCCGGTTTCTTCGACGATTTCGATCGGCCAGTCGTGCGCATGCGCGCCGAACAGCTGGACCGCGCGTTCGCGATCGATGCGCCAGTCGGTCGACGCCGACGACGAGGCCGCGCTTGTCGCAGCGGGCGGGGAGGCGGGAATCTTGGAGGCATTCATGATTCATATTGTAGCCACAGCGAACTCGCCCGGGACCCGAATCCGGACTGGCGAAGAGCGACGCGAATCGATGTGCATCAGTGCGGACCGGCGGCCGAGCCTTCGTTACAATGGCCCCTAATCCGATAACCAGATTCACGCGATCCTTGAACTACGACACTCCGCCCGGCCTTGAAGTCGCGGCCGGCAGCCAAGGCAAGATCGTCCGTCTCTCGGGCCAGTGGACGGCGCTCGCGCTCGCGCGCGATCGCGCCACCGGGCAGGTGATTCCGCAACTGCGTTCGCTGACCGGTGCGCAGGGCATCGGCGGGTGGGACCTGTCGCAAGTCGACAAGATGGACCACGTCGGCGGCCAGGCACTATGGCGTGTGTGGGGCCGCAAGATGCCGCCGGGCACTGCGCTCACCGACACGCAGCGCGACATTTTCGAGCGCATCGCGCTGCTCGACACGGTGCGCGAGAGCGCCGAGCCCGTCACGCGTTTTGATCCCTTCACGCGTCTCGGCCTCGGGCTCTTCTCGTTCGTCGAGCACATGCACGGCGGCGTCGCGATGCTCGGGCGCTTCGTGCTCGATCTGCTCGCGATCGTGCGCAAGCCGAAAATCACGCCGTGGACCGAAATCTCCGCGAACATCTACAACGCCGGCGCCCGCGCGCTGCCGATCACCGCGCTGGTCGCATTCCTGATCGGCATCGTGTTGAGCTATCTGTCGGCACAGCAATTGCGCATCTTTGGCGCGAACCAGTTCATCGTCAATATTCTCGGCCTCGCGGTGATCCGCGAGCTCGGCCCGGTGCTGTCGGCGATTCTGGTGGCGGGCCGCTCGGGCTCGGCGATCACCGCGCAGATCGGCGTGATGCGCGTGACCGAGGAGCTCGACGCGATGCGCGTGATGGGCATCCCGCACGGCCTGCGGCTGATCCTGCCGCGCGTGATCGCACTGGCCGTCGCGATGCCGCTGCTGGTCATGTGGACCAACGTGATCGCGTTGACGGGCGGCGCGCTCGCCGCGAAGCTCGTGCTCGGCATCGACATGAGCTTCTTCGCGCGGCAGCTGCCCGCCGTCGTGCCGATCGCGAACCTGTGGATCGGCCTTGGCAAGGGCGCGGTATTCGGTATGCTGATCGCGATCGCCGGCTGTCATTTCGGCTTCCGTATCAAGGCCAATTCGCAGAGTCTCGGCGAAGGCACGACGACCTCGGTGGTCACGTCGATCACCATCGTGATTCTCGCGGACGCGGTGTTCGCGATCCTTTTTCAGAACGTGGGGCTCGGATGATCGCGCCACTAACCGAAGCCGTACGCGGCCAGCCCGTACCGTCGATCGCCGAGCCGGTGATCGAGGTGATCGACATCACCAAGCGCTACGGGCGCAACATCGTGCATCAGCATCTGAGCCTCGACGTGCGGCGCGGCGAGATCGTGTCGATCGTCGGCGGCTCGGGCTCGGGCAAGACCACGCTGGTGCGGCAGATACTCGGCCTCGAGCGGCCGTCGCGGGGCACGATCAAGCTGTTCGGCGAAGACCTCTCGACGATCTCGCCCGAAACCGCGCTGCTGATGCGCAGCCGCTCCGGCATGCTGTTCCAGCGCGGCGCGCTGTTCTCGTCGCTGTCCGTGTTCGACAACGTCGCGCAACCGGTGCGCGAGCTCGGCAAGGTGCCCGAAGACCTGCTGCGCGACATCGTGATGCTGAAGTTAGAAATGGTCGGGCTGCCGTGCAAGCACGCGTCGAAGATGCCGTCGGCGCTGTCGGGCGGCATGATCAAGCGCGTCGGCATTGCGCGCGCCATCGCGCTCGAACCCGAACTGCTGTTCCTCGACGAACCGACCGCCGGCCTCGACCCGGAGGCGTCCGACGAATTCGTCGAGCTGATCTCCGGGCTGCACCGCGCGCTCGGTCTGACGGTCGTGATGGTCACGCACGATCTCGACACGATGGTCGCGCTGTCGACGCGCGTGGCCGTGATTGCCGATCGCAAGGTGCTCGTCAACGCGCCGGTCGAGGAGGCCGCGGGCGTCGACCATCCGTTCATCCGCGAATATTTCCTCGGCCTGCGCGGGCGCCGCGCGCTGCAGGCGCTGCCGCCCGAGCGCCGCGCGAAGCTGCCGCAGGCGGCGCTCGAGCCGGCGTCGTCCGAATTGCCGCTGTGAGGCCGGCCGCCATCAAGCGGACCGTTTTGAACCAGGAAAACTGACAATGGAAAACAAAGCGTATGCGTTCTGGGCCGGGCTTTTCACGGTCGTGTTGACGGCGGCGATCGCGTTGGCGGCGTACCTGTTCAACGTTGACCGCACCGTGCGGGTGCCGTACGACCTGATCGCGCGCACCAACGTGACCGGGCTCTATGCGGACGCCGCGGTGCGCTTTCGCGGGCTCGGCGTCGGCCGCGTGGAGTCGATCAAATTCGACCCGACGCATCCGGGGCAGATCCTGATCCGCATCATGGTCGACGTGCACGCGCCGATCACCCATTCGACGTTCGGCAGCCTCGGCTTGCAGGGCGTGACCGGCATCGCCTTCATCCAGCTCGACGATACCGGGCGCGACCTGACGCCGCTGCCGTCGTCGGCGCAGAAGGTCGCGCAACTGCCGATGCGCCCGGGTCTGTTCGACCAGTTGCAGCAACGCGGCGACATACTGCTGCGCAAGCTCGAAAAAGTCACCGACAACGTGAACGACATGCTGTCGCCGGAAATGGTCGCGCAACTTCACGACACGGCGGCGAGCTTCCAGCAGGCGGCGTCCGGCGTGGCCGCGCTGACCCAGCAGGTGGCGCCTGTCGTCGCCAAGCTCCCCGCCACGGTCGATCAGCTCAATCGCACGCTCGCCTCGACCAACCAGATGATCACGGGCCTGAACCGGCCGGACGGGCCGTTCGAGCGCAATCTGAACAAAGTCGGGACGGCCGCGCAGCAGGCGGGCGATGCGCTCGCGCAGATGAACACGTCGCTGCAGGACCTGTCCGCGCGGGTCGGCTACGAGACGCTGCCGCGCGTCAATTCGCTGACCGAGGACGTGCGCTCGGCGGCGCAATCGATCGACCGCGCCGCCGACACCTTCAACACCAATCCGCGCAGCGTGCTGTTCGGCGCGCCGCGCGCGGCGCCGGGTCCGGGCGAGGCCGGCTTCGCGTGGCCCGCCGCGGCCGTCGCGCCCGCAGCCCCCGCAGCCTCCGCAGCCCAATAAATCCGCAGGCCAGAACAGAGGAAGATGCCCATGTCACGCTCGATTCACCGACTGTTGTCCTCGCGCGCCGCGCTCGCGGCGCTGCTCGCGTTCGGCGTGCTGGCGACGGGCTGCGCGGGCACGTCCGCGGTCGTGTCGGACATCCGCTACGACTTCGGGCCGCCGCCGCAGAGCGCCGCCGCGAGCCGGCTGCCGGCCGTCAAGGTGCTCGAGGTCAGCGCGCCGTCCGTGCTCGAATCCGATCGGCTGATCTATCGGCTGAGCTACGCCGATGCGCAGCAGACCGCCGCCTACGCCAACAGCCACTGGACGATGATGCCGTCGCAACTGCTGACGCAGCGCCTGCGCAACACGCTGAGCGAGCGCGGTACCGTGCTGACGGGCGCCGACGGCGTGGCCGCGCCGGTGCTGCGGGTCGATCTGACCGAGTTCGAGCAGGTGTTCGACAGCCAGACGGACAGCCACGGCGCGATCACCGCGCGCGCGACGCTGATGCAGGGCGGCAAGGTGATCGGCCAGCAGACCTTCGTCGCGCGCGCACCCGCGCATTCGGCCGATGCGGCCGGCGGCGCGCGGGCGCTCGCCGCGGCCAGCGACGACCTCGTCGCGCAGATCACCACGTGGCTCGGCTCGCAGGCGCTGGTCGCCGCGCAATGACGGGCGGGCAGCGCACGCATCGGAGCGCTGCATGAGCGAACGCCCCTGGCTGCGCCGCCCGTCGGCGCTGGCCCGTCAGGCGCTGCTGCTGTACACGGTGCTGATCGTCTACGGGTCGTGGTATCCATTCTCGGGCTGGCGCTCGCTCGGCCTTGCGCCGTTTGCCTATGTGTTCGATCCGATGCCGCAGTATCTGACGGCGTTCGACGTCGTCACCAACGTGCTCGGCTATATGCCGTTCGGCGCGCTGGTGGTGCTGGCGGTGTATCCACGCTGGCGCGGCACCCTGGCCGTCGCGCTCGCGTTCGTGCTTGGGGGACTGCTGTCGGGCACGATGGAAGCCGTGCAGACTTATCTGCCGACGCGCGTCGCCTCCAACCTCGACCTTGCCGCCAACACGCTCGGCGCGCTCGTCGGCGCGGCGACGATGTCGCCTTTGACCGGCGCGCTGCTCGATCGCGGTTTGCTCAGACGTTTGCGGCTGCTGTGGTTCGAGCGCGGTCATGCGACCCTCGTGTGCCTCGTCGCCGCGTGGCCGTTCGCGACGATGTACCCGGCGCCGCGTCTGTTCGGTCTCGGCAACTGGCCGCGCGCGCTGTGGCAGAGCTTCGATCCGGCCACCCAGGACGCGCTGCTCGGATGGGCTCCGTCCGCGTGGCACGTCGGTGCCTGGGCGGCGGCCGCCGCCGCGTGGCTGCCCGACGACACGTGGGAAGCGCTGATCACGACGCTGAACCTGTTCGCGGCGCTCGCGCTCGCGTCGCTGCCGATGCGCCGTCATGCGCCGCGCGTGCGCCTGCTGTTCGTTTTCATCGTCGCGACCTTGTGCGTGAAGGTCGGCGCGACGTTCCTGCAATCGCAATCGGGCCTTGCGTTCAACTGGGCGACTCCCGGCGCGCTGATCGGACTCGTGTGCGGCAGCGTCGCCGCGCTCGCCGCGCTACCGCTGCGGCGGCGCGTGCGCGCGACGCTCGCCGGGGTCGCGCTGGTCGTCGCGCTGGTGTTCGTCAATCTGCTGCCTGTGAATCCGTATTTCGACGCCGTGCTCGCCGACTGGCGGCAGGGCCGCTATCTGCATTTCAACGGGCTCGCGCGCTGGCTCGCATGGATGTGGCCCTATGCGGCGCTGGTGTGGCTCGCGTTCGCGGTCGAGCGGGCGTGGCTGAAGCGGCGCGCGAAGCCGGTGTGACGTGCTTGCGCGCCGGCCGCCGGGCCCCCGACGCCTGCACAGCCCGGTCGCTATAATCGTCCGCACGACGGGCGCCGCGGCATACCGCGTGCTGCCAGTGCCATTGCCCCCCCTTTCAGGCTCGCCTCCCCGGACATCATGGATTCCTTCTACAAGCACCACGTTTTCTTCTGTCTGAATCAACGCGACCCCGGCGCCGACCGCCCAAGCTGCGCGAACTGCAACGCGCAGGCGATGCAGGAATACGCGAAAAAGCGCGTGAAGCAGCTCGGCCTCGCCGGTCCGGGCCAGGTTCGTATCAACAAGGCCGGTTGCCTCGATCGCTGCGAACTGGGTCCGACGCTCGTCGTGTACCCCGAGGCCGTCTGGTACACCTACGTCGACGAGAGCGACATCGACGAGATCGTCGAATCGCATCTTGCGAACGGCAAGGTCGTCGAGCGTCTGAAGATCGATCAATAACGCGAACCACGAAACGATCCACAGGCATTCCGATGAACGTCAACACGAAGAAGTATCTGATCGACGGCCCGGTCGGCAAGATCGAGGTCGCGCTGGACCTGCCCGACGAGGTGCGCGAAAAAGGCGCCGCGCCGCGCGGCATCGCGCTCGTCGCGCATCCGCATCCGCTGTTTGGCGGCACGATGGACAACAAGGTCGCGCAGACGCTCGCGCGCACGCTCGTGCAATTGAACTACGTCACGTACCGGTCGAATTTCCGTGGCGTCGGCCAGACCCAGGGCGAGCACGACGCGGGCGTCGGCGAGCGCGATGATCTGTGCGCGGTGCTCGAACACATGCGCGCCGATCCTGACCATGGCGATCTGCCGCTCGTGCTCGCGGGCTTTTCGTTCGGCACCGTGGTGCTGTCGCACGTCGCGGCGAAGCTGCGCGACGAAGGCCGGGAAATCGAGCGCATCGTGTTCGTCGGTACCGCGGCGAGCCGCTGGGACGTCGCGCCCGTGCCCGACAGCACGCTCGTGATTCACGGCGAAGTCGACGAGACCGTTCCGATTCAATCCGTGTTCGACTGGGCGCGCCCGCAGGAACTGCCGGTGGTCGTGATTCCGGGGGCCGAGCACTTTCTGCACCGCAAGCTTCACATCCTGAAACGGATCATCGTCGACGCCTGGCGCTGAAAACGTGCAGCGCGCGTTTTGCAGGCGACAGGTGCGCGCAAACGTGTGCAAATCGGCCACACACGCGCGAAAGTGACCAGGTAGCGCGCGTATAATGAGCGCTCTTTTTTTGGGCACAGCGCCGCCCAACCGGCAGAATCGCGCGCCGCGGAGTCATTTCGCGGGAGGGCGCGGCCGGGTGCGCGGCGCTGTGCTCGCGAACCGATTGCGTCGCCATCAGTCCAACGGGCGCCCGCCGTTTTACGGCCAGAAGCCCCGCCGACCGGCTCCCCCAACTCCGCGCGCTGTCGCGCAACGTTTTTTTCCGCACGAATCGACCCTATGCGTTTCTCCTCCTCTGGCCGCACGTCATTCCCGTCAGTCGCTTCTTTCGTTCCCACTTCGCTCAATCGCGCCATCGCCGTCGGCCTCGTGCTGCCGGCCACGCTCGTCGCGAGCAGCGCGTTCGCGCAGGTGCCGCCGCCGGGCGTCAATGCGCGCTCGTGGGTGCTCGTCGATGCGACCAGCAACCAGGTGCTCGCGTCCGCCAATGCCGACGAGCGCGTCGAGCCGGCATCGCTGACCAAGCTGATGACCGCTTATCTCGTGTTCGAGGCGCTCGACACGAAGAAAATCACGATGGATCAGAGCATCGAGCCGAGCGAAGCCGTGCGGCGCGTGCGCAACGACGAATCGCGCATGTTCATCGAGGCGCTCAAGCCGGTGACCGTGCACGACCTCGTGTACGGCATGATCGTGCAGTCGGGCAACGACGCGGCGATCGCGCTCGCCGAGCTGGTGGGCGGCAGCGAGGCGCAGTTCGTCGACATGATGAACAAGGAAGCGCAGAAGCTCGGCATGACGCACACGCATTTCGCCGACGTAAACGGCATGCCCGACCCGCAGCACTACACGACCGCGGGCGATCTCGCGATCCTGTCGGCGCGCCTGATCCGTGACTATCCGGACTACTACAACATCTTCTCGGTCAAGGAGTTCACGTACAACAAGATCAAGCAGCCGAACCGCAACCGTCTGCTGTGGATCGACCCGACCGTCGACGGTCTGAAGACCGGCCACACGCAAGCGGCCGGCTACTGCCTGATCGCGAGCGCGAAGCGTCCGCTGCCGGGCGCGACCGACGCGTCGCGCCGTCTGGTCTCGGTGATGATGGGTGAGACCAAGGAACACGACCGCGTGCAGGACAGCCTGAAGATGCTGAACTACGGCTACACCGCCTACGACACGACGCGTCTGTACAAGGCGAACCAGGTCGTGGCCACGCCGCGCGTCTACAAGGGTTCGCAGGACAGCGTGCAGGTCGGCGTGAAGGGCGACCAGTACGTCACGCTGCCGAAGGGCGCGGCCGACAAGGCGAAGCCGCAGATCGAACTCAACGATCCGCTCGTCGCGCCGATCGCGAACGGCCAGCAGGTCGGCACCGCCAAGCTCGTCGCCGACGGCAAGGTGCTCGCGCAGTTCCCGGTGGTCGCGATGCAGCCGGTGCCGCAAGCCGGCGTGGTCGGCCGCGTGTGGGATTCAATGATGCTGATGTTCAACAAGAAGAAGTAAAGGCTACGCCGCAATGACCGCTGTCTCCGAAGTTTCAGCGGACCCGATCGTTTATCTGAACGGCGAACTGGTGCCGTTGTCCGAAGCGCGCGTGCCGGTGCTCGATCGCGGCTTCATTTTCGGCGACGGCATTTACGAAGTGGCGCCGTTGTATGCGCACGCGAGCGGGCGCCGTACCGCGTTTCGTCTGACGCAGCATCTTGCGCGTCTCGCGCGCTCGGTCGGCAAGATCGGCATCGCCAATCCGCTCGACGACGCCGGCTGGCGCGAGCTGATCGAACGGGTGGTCGAGGCCAACGAAACGGACGGCGGCTTGCGTGCCGAGCAGGACGCGATCGCCTACATCCAGGTCACGCGCGGCGTCGCGAAGCGCGCTCACGCGTTTCCGGCCGGCGTGAAGCCGACCGTGTTCGTGATGGTCACCGCGCTGAACCTGCCCGGCGCCGCGCAGCGCGCGAGCGGTGTCGCTTGTGTGAGCGCCGAGGATCGTCGCTGGCTCAATTGCGACATCAAGTCGGTGTCGCTGCTCGGCAACGTGCTGATGGCGCAATACGCTGCCGAAAACGATGCCTTCGAGACGCTGCAGTTCCGCGATGGTTTGCTGACCGAAGGGTCGTCGTCGAACGTCTGGATCGTGAAGAATGGCGTGCTGGCCGCGCCGCCGCGCAGCAACAAGATTCTCGAAGGGATCCGCTACGGGCTTATCGAGGAGCTGACGGCCGAATGCGGCATCCGCTTCGAAGCGCGCGACATCACCGAGGCCGAAGTGCGCGCGGCCGATGAAATCATCGTCAGCTCGGCGACCAAGGAAGTGCTGCCGGTCACGCGGCTCGACGGCTCGTCGGTTGGCGCCGGCAAGCCGGGCGCGGTGTTTGCGGCGCTGTATGCGGCGTATCAGCGAGCCAAGGCGGCTGAAGCCGCTGCGGCGCAAGAAGGAGTAGAGAATGAATCCCGAGAACGACTCACTGTTTGAATTCCCCTGCGATTTCCCGATCAAGATCATGGGCAAATCGCACCCCGAGTTTGCCGCGACGATCGTCGAAGTGGTCCGCGTGTTCGATAGCGAGGTCGATGCGTCGCGCGTCGAGACGCGGCCGTCGAGCAGCGGCACCTACACGGGGCTGACCGTCCACGTGCGCGCGACGAGCCGCGCGCATCTCGACGACATCTATCGCGCGCTGACCGGCCATCCGATGGTCAAGGTCGTGCTGTAACACCGCGCGCGATCATTCACCTTTATTCACCTCACGGCGCGACGCGCAACGCGTCCGCCGGGGCTTGTTCCGCCGCGAGCCGCGAACACGCCTCGGGTCCCGCTTCGCAGGCGAGATCGAACAGCAGCCTGAAGCGCGCCACTTCGTCGAACACCCAGTCGCGAAACGCCTTGACCCGCGCGGTCTCCAGCGCCTGCGGCAGACAGACCAAATAGTATTGCCACGGGCTGGGCCCATCCACATCGAAGAGCCGCACGAGCCGGCCCGCCGCGATTTCGTGCATCGCCAGCGAGCGGCGCGTGAGCGCGACCCCCTGGCCGTCGACGGCCGCCTGCAGCAGATTCGACGAATCCTGATACAGCACGCCGCGTTTCGGCTCCGGCCAGTCGGTCAGTCCGGCGGCGTCGAACCACGGGCGCCATAGCTCGTCGTCGGAGCGCAGCAGCGGGACCTTGGCGAGATCGGCCGGGGTTTGAGGCAGCTTGCCGCCGTTGAAGTTGGGCGAGCAGGCCGGAAAGAAGATTTCGTCGAGCAGCAGCTCCGCATGCAGCCCCGGATATTTGCCGAAACCGAAACGGATCGCGACGTCGACGTCGTCGCGCGCGAAGTCCGTCAGCGCATTGGTAGTCAGCAACTCGAGATCCCACTGCGGATGCGCCTCGATGAAGCTGCCGACGCGCGGCGTCACCCAGCGCGCCGCGAACGACGACAGCATCGATATCACCAGACGCCGCTCGCGGTCGCCGGCGCGGATCGCGCGAGTTGCATCGACGAGCTCCATCAGCGCGGCGCGCACCTGGGTGGCGTAGCGGCGACCGGTTTCGGTGAGGCGCACACGCTTGCCGTCGCGCGCGAACAGCGACACGCCGAGTTCGGCCTCGAGCGCGCGGATCTGGTGGCTGACCGCGCCGTGCGTGACGAAGAGCTCGTCGGCGGCGCGCGAAAAGCTTTCGTGGCGGGCGGCGGCTTCGAATGCCTTGATCGCGTTCAAGGCGGGGAGTTGACGCAGGTCCATCGCAATATTTCTCACATAGACGTGAAAATTGATCGTTTTGCCCAAGTCCTTGCTGCACCTAGGATTCTAGTCATGAAACGATTTTTGGCGAGGGCATTATGCGAGAAATTTCCTCTAGCATTGCATATGAAATCCGCACTGGCGACACGCTGCCGCTGAAGGTGGCACGCAGCACGAAGTTGCGTGTGCATGGCGGCGCGGTGTGGGTCACGCGTAGCGATGACACGAAGGACTACTGGCTGCAGCCCGGCCAAACGTTGCATCTGCGGCGCGGCGAGCGGCTCTGGCTCAGCGCCGAGGGCGCCACGTTCGCGAAGGTTGCGTTCTCGGTGCCGACGCGCTGCGACGAGCGCGCGCTGAACTGGCTCGCGCGCCTCGGCGAGCGCTGGATGATGCGCGTGCGCGGCGGCTGGCGCACGGTTTGAGCGGGGCGCGGCGGCCACGCCGTGTCTTGCGAGAGGGCTGGCGGCGCGCCAGCCCCGCTTGTGCCAGGTTTCCCGTCCCCTCGGGCGCGGTTTCCGAGATTTCGGTAAACTCCCGGAATCATGTGTGCCACCCCGGTTTCTCCGTCTCCTCTTCCTGCCATTGAGCCGCCTACGCTGCGCTGGCTCGGCCGCGAACCCTACCAGACCAGTTTCGACGCGATGCGCGCGTTCACCGACGCCCGTACCGCTGACACCCCTGACGAAATCTGGCTCGTCGAACATCCGCCCGTCTTCACGCTCGGCCAGGCCGGCGATCCGGCGCACCTGCTCGCGGCCGACAGCGACATTCCGCTCGTCAAGGTCGACCGCGGCGGGCAGATCACCTATCACGGGCCCGGCCAGGTGGTCGCGTATCTGCTGCTCGACCTGCGCCGGCGCAAGCTGATGGTGCGCGAACTGGTCAGCCGGATCGAGCAGGCCGTGATCGACACCCTGGCGGCGTATAATCTCGCCGGAGAACGCAAGGCGGGCGCCCCCGGCATTTACGTGGCGCCCGGGCCCGAGGCCGGGCCGCATGCCGGCGCCAAGATCGCGGCGCTTGGCCTGAAAATCCGCAACGGCTGCAGCTATCACGGCGTAAGTCTGAACGTGAACATGGACCTGCAACCGTTTCTCGCGATCAATCCATGCGGCTACGCGGGGCTCGAAACAGTCGACATGGCGACGCTCGGCGTCGCCGCCGGCTGGGACGACGTGGCCCGTACCCTCGCAGCAAGTCTCACCGCAAACCTCGACGGCAATCCCGCGGCCGTCGCCCAACCGCAGACCGGTGCGCTCACCGCCTGATGACTGGATCGAACGAATGACTGACGTAACCGCGAATTCCGCAGCAGCTACCCCCGCGCCCGAAAGCGTGCCGGCCCCCGCCGCCTACGACGCTACCGCGAAGCAAAAAGCGCAAGCCAAGACCGCGCGCATCCCGATCAAGGTCGTCCCGATCGAAAAGCTGAAGAAGCCGGACTGGATCCGCGTGAAGGCGGCCACCGGCAATTCGCGCTTCTACGAGATTAAACAGATCCTGCGCGAGCACAATCTGCACACGGTGTGTGAAGAGGCGAGCTGCCCGAACATCGGCGAATGCTTCGGCAAGGGCACCGCGACCTTCATGATCATGGGCGACAAGTGCACGCGCCGCTGCCCGTTCTGCGACGTCGGCCACGGCCGTCCCGATCCGCTCGACGCCGACGAACCGGCCAACCTCGCGCGCACCATTGCCGCGCTGAAGCTGAAGTACGTGGTGATCACCAGCGTTGACCGTGACGATCTGCGCGACGGTGGCGCGGCGCACTTCGTCGAATGTATTCGTCAGACGCGCGAGCTGTCGCCGGAGACGCGCATCGAGATCCTGACGCCGGACTTCCGCGGCCGCCTCGACCGCGCGCTCGGCATCCTGAATGCCGCACCGCCCGACGTGATGAACCACAACCTCGAAACGGTGCCTCGTCTGTACAAGGAAGCGCGCCCCGGTTCGGACTACGCGCATTCGCTGAAGCTGCTGAAGGACTTCAAGGCGCTGCATCCGCACGTCGCGACCAAGTCCGGTCTGATGGTCGGCCTCGGCGAAACCGAAGAGGAAATTCTGCAGGTGATGCGCGATCTGCGCGAACACGACGTCGACATGCTGACGATCGGCCAGTATCTGCAGCCGTCGGAGCACCATCTGCCGGTGCGCGCTTACGTGCATCCGGACACCTTCAAGATGTACGAGGAAGAGGCGTACAAGATGGGCTTCACGCACGCCGCGGTGGGCGCGATGGTTCGTTCGAGCTATCACGCCGACGTGCAGGCGCATGGAGCCGGCGTAGTCTGACGCGCAGGCGCCTCGCATTAAATCCGCAGAAACGAAAAAGCCCGCCGATGTGCGGGCTTTTTACTTGGACCGTTGTTCTATCAGCAAGGGTAAAACCAGTGGCAACTCCGATGGATCGCGGAACCTCCGCGCAATGGCCTTATCCGCGGCTGATCGCGCACCGCTGCGGCGGCACGCTGGCGCCGGAAAACACGCTGGCCGGTTTCGACGCGTGCGTGCGCTACGGCTATCGGATGGTCGAATTCGACGCCAAGCTATCCGCCGACAACGCATTGTTCCTGCTGCACGACGACACGCTCGATCGCACGACCAACGGCCACGGGCCTGCGGCCACGCACACATGGCAGCAACTCGCCGCTCTGGATGCCGGCGCGTGGCGCGGCGCGGAGTTCGCCGGCACGCGGCTGCCGACGCTGGCCGACGCGGCCGAGCGTTGCGCGCGCGACGGCATCGCTGCGAACATCGAGATCAAGCCGT
Organism: Paraburkholderia sp. HD33-4; assembly: GCF_021390635.1. Lineage (NCBI taxonomy): Bacteria > Pseudomonadati > Pseudomonadota > Betaproteobacteria > Burkholderiales > Burkholderiaceae > Paraburkholderia > Paraburkholderia sp. HD33-4. The sequence goes on from NZ_JAJEJS010000001.1 coordinate 267,350, forward strand.
GTCCGGGCCGTGAAGTCATCACCGGCACGCTGGTCGGCCAAGGCGCGCTCGCGCTGTGGCAAGGGCAGACGCCGCCGCTGCTGTCGTCGTTTTCGTTCGAGGCGCTCGCCGCCGCGCGCGCTGCCGCGCCGTCGCTGCCGCGCGGCATGCTGTTCGAGCAGGTGCCGGCGGACTGGCTGCGCATCGTGCGCGAACTCGACTGCGTGTCGCTGCACGCGAGTCACCGCTATCTGAGCGAGCCGCTGGTCGCGCAGATCCGCGCGGCCGGGTTGCGGGTGCTCGCCTACACAGTGAACGATCCGGCGCGCGCACGGTTGCTCGAAGAATGGGGCGTCGACATGATCTGCACGGATCGGATCGATCTGTTGACCTGATCTGACGTCGCGCTCGCGAGCTCCGGACCAACCCCTGCGGGTTTCCCCGCAACCGCGCGCGCACTGGATTCCGGATTCCCCGACGGCACTCGTCCGGATTTCCGGAAACCCGGACGTTGCGCGCGGAGCCTTGCCGAAAAACCCATAAAAATCAAGGCTCCGCGTCCGATATCGAACTGGCATCGACCTTGCGAAATAAAGCACGTGGCCGCCACGGCCCGACAAAAAAGCAAGGAGACAACGATGTCCGATTTCCCTTCCCGGTATTTCTGAATTCGTCGTCTTTGCAGCGGCCCGCCAGGGTGCGCCCGCGCGACGACGTATCGTTCGCGTGTCGCGCCCCACGGCGGGTCATCCGCTCATCCCCCTCGCAGGAACCATCGTGAAGAAACCTATCCATAAAGTGCTGTACGTCCAGGTGATCGTGGCGATCATCATCGGCATCGTACTCGGGCATTTCTACCCGAACCTCGCCATCGACATGAAGCCGCTCGGCGACGGCTTCATCAAGCTCATCAAGATGGTGATCGGGCCGATCATCTTCTGCACGGTCGTGACGGGCATCGCCGGCATGGAGGACATGAAGAAGGTGGGCCGCGTCGGCGGCAAGGCGCTGTTGTACTTCGAAATCGTCTCGACCTTCGCGCTCGTGCTCGGCCTCGCCGCCACGCACCTGCTGCGACCCGGCGCCGGCTTCAACGTCGATCCGGCCTCGCTCGACAGCCGCGCGGTCGCGTCGTATGCCGAGAAGGCGCACGGCCAGTCGACCGTCGACTTCTTCATGCACATCATTCCGGACACGATCACGTCGGCGTTCGCGCAGGGCGAGATCCTGCAGATCCTGCTGATCGCACTGCTGTTCGGCGCCGTGCTCGCGACCGCCGGTGAGAGGGGCAAGCCGGTGATGAACATCATCGACGGGATCTCGCACATCCTGTTCGGCATGGTGCGCATCATCACGAAGCTCGCACCGATCGGCGCGTTCGGCGCGATGGCTTTCACGATCGGCAAATACGGCATCGGCTCGCTGCTGCCGATGCTCAAGCTGGTCGGCACGTTCTATCTGACCTCGATCGTGTTCGTGGTGTTCGTGCTCGGCGCGATCGCGCGCATGGTGGGCTTCAACATCCTGCGCTTCGTCGCGTACATCAAGGAAGAGATGCTGATCGTGCTGGGCACGAGCTCGTCCGAAGCCGCGCTGCCGCAACTGATGCAGAAGCTCGAAAACCTCGGCTGCTCGCGCTCGGTGGTGGGCCTCGTGGTACCGACCGGCTACTCGTTCAACCTCGACGGCACCAACATCTACATGACGATGGCGGTGCTGTTCATCGCTCAGGCGACCAACACCGACCTCACGTGGGGCCAGCAGCTGACGCTGCTCGCGGTGACGATGCTGACCTCGAAGGGCGCGAGCGGCGTGACCGGCGCGGGCTTCATCACGCTCGCGGCGACGCTTGCCGTGGTACCGACGATTCCGCTGTCGGGCATGGTGCTGATCCTTGGTATCGACCGCTTCATGAGCGAGTGCCGCGCGCTGACGAACATCGTCGGCAACGGTGTCGCGACGGTCGTCGTGTCGGCCTGGGAGAAGGAGCTCGATCGCGCCAGGCTGAACAAGGTGCTGCGCGGCGATGTGGACGTCAAAGAGCCGGCCGGCGTTTGAGCCGAGCTTTTCCAACCCTGTCGTGACCAGCGCGGACGCCTGCTTATGAAACCGGCTTCCGCGCGTTCTTCCGGGGCTTCTGGCGGCGATCCGTTGCCGCCGCCCTATGCCACAATGTCCGATCCCCATCGATCGGACCTTGCCAACGTGACCCGCCGCCTGCTGATTCTCTTCGCGCTCGCAGCCGGGCTCGCGGCGGCATGTTGGCTCACCTACAGCCTCGCGTGGAAAAGCGGTGTCGACACGCTGCGGCGCAACGCCGCCGTGCGCGCCGAGCGCACCGCGAGCGCGCTCAAGAGCACGCTCGAGCGCTACGAATCGCTGCCTTATCTGCTCGCCGAGCATCCGATCGTGCAGGACGTGCTGATCGATCCGAATCCCGCCAACGTCAAGCGCGCGAATCTCTATCTCGAAGACCTGAACCGCCACGCGCGCGCGACGGTCACCTACATCATTTCGCTCGACGGCTACTGTGTGGCCGCCAGCAACTGGCGCGGGCCGGGCAGCTTCGTCGGCGCGGGCTATCAGTTCCGGCCGTATTTTGTCGATGCGGTGAATGGCGGCGTCGGCCGCTTCTTCGGCATCGGCACGATCTCGCAGGCGCCGGGCTACTACATCTCGCAGCCGGTGCGGCGCGACGGCAAGATCGTCGGGGTGGCGGTCGTCAAGCTCGATCTCGAATGGTTTCAGGGCGTCGACGCGTCCGAGCCGCTCGTCGTCACCGACGATCATGGCGTGATCTTCCTGTCGTCGGTGCCGGCATGGAAGTACCACACGATCCGGCCGCTGCCGGGCCAGATCGCCGATTCGATCTACCAGGCGCGCCAGTACGCGCAGCAGCCGATCGAGCCGCTGCCGGTGACGGTCGAGCGCATGCTCGAAGGCAATGCGCAGATCCTGCGCATCGGCGGCGGGCGCTCCGCGCCGCGCTACCTTGCGTCGCGGCACGGCATGGGCGAGCCGGACTGGCATCTGATCACGATGTCGCCGGTCGATCCAGTCGATGCCGATGCGCGCAAGGCGACCATCGTCACCGGCTTCGGCTATGTGTCGCTGGTGCTGCTCGCGTTCTACTGGCGCATGCGGCGCGCGCGTGTGCGCGAAATGATGCGCAGCCGCGCGCTGCTGCAGAAGGCCTACGCCGAGCTGAACCAGCGCGTCGCCGAGCGCACCGCGGATCTGTCCGAGGCGAACGAGCAGCTGCACAAGGAAGTCGCCGAGCGCACGCGCGCCGAGCAGGAGTTGCGCGCCGCGCACGACGAACTGATCCAGACCAGCAAGCTCGCTGCGCTCGGCCAGATGGCGGCCGGCATCACGCACGAGCTGAATCAGCCGCTCGCCGCGCTGCGCAGTTTTTCGGACAACACGCGCGTGCTGCTCGAACGCGGCGACCAGGCATCGGCGCGCGAGAATCTCGAAGCGATCGCGGCGCTCACCGAGCGCATGGGCAAGATCACGAATCAGCTGAAGCTGTTCGTCGGCCGCGCGCGGCCGCGCAGCGCGCGCGCGCCGATCGTGCGGGCGCTGCGCAACGTCGTCGCGCTGCTGCAGAAGCGTTTGCAGGGCGTCGAGCTCGAGTTCGTGCTGATCGATGCCGCGGCCGACACCGACACCGACGCCGCCGATACAGCAGCAGACGGCGCGCGCAAGCCGCTGAATCTCGCCGACGATCATCCGGAGCTGGTCGCGAGTTGCGACGATCTGCGGCTCGAACAGGTGCTGATCAACCTGCTCGGCAACGCGCTCGACGCAACCGCCGGCATGAGCCCGCCGCGTATCGCGATCGAGGTCGAGGCCGGCGATACGAACCTGTCGATCGCGGTCGGCGACAACGGCCCCGGCATTCCCGACGACGTATTGCCACGCCTGTTCGAACCGTTCTTCACGACCAAGGAAATGGGTCAGGGGCTCGGCCTCGGCCTCGCGATTTCATCGTCGATCGCGCGCGATTGCGGCGGCTCGCTCGTCGCGCGCAACGCGCCGCACGGCGGTGCATCATTCGTGTTGACACTGCGTCGCGCGCGCGTGCAGACCAGCGCCTCGCACGATCCGCTGACCGCGGGCTCCTGATTTCACACCGAAGCATCACCCGGAACACGCAATGAACGACGGCCTGCAATTGCTGTATATCGAAGACGACGAACTGGTGCGGCGCGCGAGCGTGCAGAGCCTGCAACTGGCCGGCTTCGACGTGATCGGCCATGCGTCGGTCGAGGCGGCGGCGAAGCTGATCAGCGCGGACTTTTCCGGCGTAATCGTCAGCGATATCCGGCTGCCCGGCGCGAGCGGCCTCGATCTGCTCGCGCAATGCCACGAGCGCGCGCCCGACGTGCCGGTGATTCTGGTGACCGGCCACGGCGATATCACGATGGCCGTGCAGGCGATGCGCGACGGCGCCTACGACTTCATCGAAAAGCCGTTCGCGTCCGAGCGGCTGATCGAAACCGTGCGGCGCGCGCTCGAGCGCCGCAAGCTCGTGCTCGAAAACCTCGCGCTGCGTCGTGAGCTGGCCGGGCAGAACGCGGTCGCGCCCCGCATCATCGGCCGCAGTCCGGCGATCGAGCAGGTGCGCAGGCTGATCGCGAACGTCGCGCCGACCGACGCGTCCGTGCTGATCAACGGCGATACCGGCGCGGGCAAGGAGCTGATCGCGCGCAGTCTGCACGAGCTGTCGCCGCGGCGTGACAAGCCGTTCATCGCGGTCAACTGCGGCGCGCTGCCCGAGCCGATGTTCGAATCGGAGATGTTCGGCTACGAGCCGGGCGCGTTCACCGGCGCGGCCAAACGGCGGATCGGCAAACTCGAGCATGCGTCGGGCGGCACGCTGTTTCTCGATGAGATCGAAAGCATGCCGCTCGCGCTGCAGGTCAAGCTGCTGCGCGTGCTGCAGGACGGCGTGCTCGAGCGGCTCGGCTCGAATCAGCCGATTCGCGTCAATTGCCGCGTGGTCGCGGCGGCGAAAGGCGACATGGCCGAGCATGTCGCGGATGGCTCGTTCCGGCGCGATCTGCTGTACCGGCTCAACGTGGTGACGATCGCGCTGCCGCCTTTGAGCGAGCGTCGCGAGGACATCGTGCCGCTGTTCGAGCATTTCCTGCTCGATGCAGCCGTTCGGTATCAGAGGCCGGCGCCGATGCTCACCGATCGCCAACGTACGGGCCTGATGCAGCGCGACTGGCCGGGCAACGTGCGCGAGCTGCGCAATGCGGCCGACCGCTTCGTGCTCGGCATCGCCGACGAACCGGTGCTGTCGTTCGACGAAGACGGCGGGGTCACCCATCCGCTGAAGGAGCGGGTCGAGCAGTTCGAGCGTGCGATGATCGCCGAGGCGTTGGAGCAGGCGGCAGGCGTGGTCGCGGTCGCGGCGGACCGGCTGCAGCTCGGCAAGGCGACGCTCTACGAGAAGATCAAGCGATATGGCCTGGCGGCCAAAGGGGAGGGGGAGCGGTGAGGAGAGCGACGCCGGCGGCGGGGCATTGCGCCGGCGGGCGCCGGCGCGTGGGTGAGCTGCTTGACCCGGCTTAAGCCGCGCCAGCCTTCAGCGCTTTCGCGAGCAACTGGTCGAGTTCCGCGAACTGCGGCTCGCCGACATAGCGCTTCAGGATCTTGCCGTCTTTGTCGATGACGAAGGTGGTCGGCGTGAGTTGCACGTTGCCGAACTGCTTGGCGGCCGAGCCGTCGTCCATGGCGACCTTGAACGGCAGCTGACGCGTTTGCGTGTAATTGGTCACGTACATCGGCGCGTCGTAGTTCATCGCCACCGCGACGAATTCGAGCCCTTGGCCCTTGAAGCGGTTATAGGTCTCGACCATCTGCGGCATTTCCTTCATGCAAGTGTCGCAGTTCGTTGCCCAGAAGTTGACGAGATAAACCTTGCCTTTCAGGTCCGCGGTGGTGAGCTTCTGTCCCGAGAGCAGCGTGAAGGTCGCATCGGGTACGCGCTGCTGGCCGGCAAACGCGAAGTAACCGGCGACGGCGAGCGCAATGGCCACGGCCACCACAATCAGATAGCGAAGCGGGTTCGTGCGCCGGGCGGCGGTCGGTGAATTGGAACTCATGAACGGAACCTCGTGAGTCGCGCGCGGCGCGGAACAATGGGGCTGGGTGATGGCGCTGGGCCGGTGCTGAATAGCTTTTCTATTGTAGCTCCATTGGGGCGGCTGCGCCGAAATGGCGGGACGGCGCAGTAGCGCGCGCCGGGCCGGCAACCGATCAGCGGATAATGGAGCTTTACGCTCCGCAAACCCGATCTTTCGCCCCATGCTCCGAACCGTTCTTCGCTTCCGCTGGTTAGTTTCCCGCGCAGTTACCCGCGCAGTTACCCGCGTAGATGTCCGCGCAGATGTCCGCGTTCCGCACCTCTTTCCGTTGATCAGCCGATTGCCCGCCTGCCTCACGGGCCTCTTCCTGCCGGCGAGTCTTTTTCCTCACGCCTTCACGCGATCCGGTCACGCTCGAACCGTGATCGGCGCGGCGGCGGCCGCGCTGACGCTCGGCGTCGCGCTCGGCGCCTGCACGCCGACCTTCGACTGGCGCACCGTGATGAACAACGACAACGGCTACACGGTCGACTTCCCCGCCAAGCCGGGCAATGACCAGCGCGCGGTGCAGGTCGACGGTACGCCGATGCAAATGGCGATGCAGAGTGCCGAAGCCGGCAACGCGGTATTCGCGGTCGGCACCGTGATGCTGCCCGACGACAGCGATGCGACGCAGCGCGCCGCGCTCGATTTCCTGCGCGCGGGACTGGCGCGCAACGTCGGCGCGACGCCCGATGCCCACGCCGTGCAAATCCCGCTGGCGGCGGGCGGCAAGACACCGGGCCTGGAAATGACGGTGAGCGGCGCGGCGGGCGCCCAACACGAGACGCGCACCGTGTACGCGCGGCTCGTCGCGCGCGGCCGGCACGTGTACCAGGCCGCGATCATCGCCGATCAACCGCTGCCGCAGGACCAGATCGACCAGTTTTTTTCGTCGTTTCAGCTGTATTGATCGCGGCATTTTTTGCCGATCGAAGGCGCCTCAGAGTGCCAGGCGCAGTGAAAGTTCCTTCGCAGGTTTGCGCGCTAATTGCCGGTTTACGTTGAGATTTTTGAGTTACACACGCAACCTGTGGATAACTCTGTTGAGAAGTCGGCCTCAATGGCCGCGAAAGCCCATCAGGCGGGCCTTTCGTTAGAATCCAAGGGCGTAAGGGATTTTAAAAAAGTCAATAAAATCAATGCCTTCGCGAGATGTCCGTCTGCGTGCTCCTGATTTGTATCAAAATCTAACAGGATCGCGGAAGTGTGAATAAGTCAAGTCTTGACAGTCGATTTTTCTCATCACAACGAGCCAAAAGCGCGACGGTATTGAATCGCCTCGGCGATTTGAGCGGCGTTCGGCATCGCCGTGCCGGCCAGGTCCGCGACGGTGCGCGCGACCTTCAGCACCCGGTAGTACGCCCGCGCCGACCAGCCAAAGCGCTCGCCGGCTTCGCGTAGCAGCGCTTCGCCCGCTGCGTCCGGGCGGCACACCTCGTCGACTTGGCGTCCGTCCAGTTCGCGGTTGGTCTTGCCTTGCCGGGCCAGTTGCCGCTCGCGCGCGGCGCCTACGCGGTGCGCGATCGCCGCGCTTGCTTCGCCGGCGCCGGCGGCGCGCGCCGCGAGTTCGGCGGCGGTCAGCGCGGGAATTTCGAGCTGGATGTCGATGCGGTCGAGCAGCGGTCCCGACAACTTACGCAGATAGCGCGCCGCAACTTCCGGCGTACATCGGCAGCGCCCGCCCGGATCGCCGCGCCAGCCGCAGGGGCACGGGTTCATGGCGGCGATCAGTTGGCAGGCGGCGGGGAAATCCGCTTGCATGGCGGCGCGCGAAATCGTGATGCGGCCCGCTTCGAGCGGCTCGCGCAGCGTTTCGAGCACCGCGCGATCGAATTCGGCTCGTCCAGAAAGAGCACGCCCAGATGCGCGAGCGTGATCTCGCCAGGCTGCGGCGGGTTGCGTCCGCCGACCAGTGCCGCCGCGCTCGACGAATGGTGCGGCGCGCGAAACGGCCGCTGCCGCCACTGCGACGGCTTGAAGCCGATACGGCTCGCGGACAGCAGGGCGGCGCGGGCGAGCGCTTCGTCGTCGGTCATGGGCGGCAGCAGGCCGGGAAGACGTGCCGCGAGCATCGACTTGCCGGCGCCGGGCGGCCCGATCAGCAGCACGTGATGGCCGCCGGCCGCCGCGACTTCGAGTGCGCGCCGAGCGGCGCGCTGGCCGATCACGTCGGCCATGTCCGGCGTCGGGGCGGCGGTGTGCTCGTCGAGTTCGGGCGCGGCGACCGGTCTGAGACGCGCATCCAGCGAGCCGGCGAGATGCGCGCATAGCGAGGGCAGATCGGCGGCGCCGAACACGTCGACGCCGGGCACGAGCGCCGCTTCCGCCGCGCTCGCGGCCGGCAGGTAAAGCTGTGGTGTGTGGAAGGCCTGTGGGGCTGCCTGATCGAGCAGGGCTGGCAACGCGGAACGCGTTTCGGATGAAGTGCCAGGGTCGGCGGCGCCGGAGCTCGCCAGAGCGCCGCGCGCGGTGCCGCATGCCATCGCGAACGCGCCGCGCATCGGCCGCAGCGCGCCGGTCAGCGACAGCTCACCGGCGAATTCTCGATGGAGCAGCGATTCGGCCGGAATCTGCCCGCTCGCGGCGAGGATGCCGAGTGCGATCGGCAGATCGAAACGACCGGATTCTTTCGGCAGATCCGCGGGCGCGAGGTTGACGGTGATGCGGCGGACCGGGAAATCGAAACCGCAGTTCTGCAGCGCCGCGCGCACGCGCTCACGGCTCTCGCGCACTTCAAGGTCGGGCAGGCCGACGATCGAAAAGGACGGCAGTCCATTGGCGAGGTGAACCTCGACGGTCACTTCGGGCGCCCGGCCAGCGGCCGGCGCGCGGCTGCGCACCACGGCAAGCGACATATTCTCTCCCGTCGGACTGCGCGCTCATGTCGCGCGCAAATCCCCTAAAACGCTGATGACGTCACGGCCCGCTTGCCTGTGATGCGCGGCGCTGTGCAGCCTGAAGGCTGCGAGCAGCGCTTACGGCGTTTGCGTGAGCGGCAGTTTCTGCTCGAGCTCGGCGACGCGGCGCTCGAGTTCTTCGAGGCGCGCGCGCGTACGCACGAGCACCTGGGTCTGCGTGTCGAATTCCTCGCGCGTGACGAGATCGAGCTTCGAGAAGCCCTGCGACAGCATTGCCTTGACGTTGCGCTCGACGTCCTTGGCCGGCGAATTCTTGAACAGATCGCTGAGGCGAGCCTGGAAGTCGTTAAAAACGTCGTTAGGTTGTTTCATCGTGTTCCCCTTGGTGCACAAAAAATGTGCATGTTTCATTGCGCCCGTGCCCCGTTACGGCGAATGGGCGATCCTGGTGCGTGCGACCGTTGGCTGCCGCGGCCGCGTGAGCGTGTTTGGTGCGTGCCCTCGCGTTCAGAACGTTCGAACACTCTAGCAACGATCCCCCCGCCGCGCCACCGCCCGCCGCCCCGCTGGCCATTCGGACAAGGCCGTTCGGGCGCGCTGCGCCACCCGCGCGACGCGCAGTCTGACACAACATGGCATGGGAGTTGCTGTTACTGCCCCGCGCGCACTGCCAGGGCACTTTTACCGGTAGCGCAGGAGACCGCGGTCACGGGTACGCAACGGGGCAGCAACGGATCAGCAACAACTAGCGAGGATTTCATGAAACTCATTACCGCAATCATCAAGCCGTTCAAGCTGGATGAAGCGCGCGAGGCCCTGTCGGCGATCGGCGTATCGGGCATCACGGTGACCGAAGTCAAAGGCTTCGGGCGGCAGAAGGGCCACACCGAGCTGTATCGCGGCGCCGAATACGTCGTCGACTTTCTGCCGAAGGTGAAGATCGAAGCGGCGGTATCGGACGACATCGTCGATCAGGCGATCGAGGCGCTCGAGCGCGCCGCCCGTACCGGCAAGATCGGCGACGGCAAGATCTTCGTCACGCCGATCGAGCAGGTGGTTCGGATCCGCACCGGCGAGACCGGCGCGGACGCCCTGTAAAAGACCTGAGCATAGCGACACCGATAGCGACAAGAGGAAAACCAAGATGCGCAAACTAATGATGTCCCTGCTGATGGCCGGCTCGCTGCTCGCGAGCGGTGTCGGCACCGCTCTCGCGGACGATGCGTCCGCTCCCGCAGCCGCCTCCGCTCCCGATACGACGGCGAGCGCGCCCGCACCGGACGCCTCCGCCGCAGCCGCTGCTCCGGCTGCCTCGGCTCCCGCCGCCGACGCGTCCGCCGCGCCGGCCGCAAGCGCACCGGCCGCCGCCGATGCATCGGCCGCCGCGGCTGCCGCCGCACCGGCCGCCCCAACCGCACCGTTCTCGGTCGATTCATCGAAGATCAACTCCGGCGACACCGCGTGGATGCTGACCTCCACCGCGCTGGTGCTGTTCATGACGATCCCGGGCCTCGCGCTGTTCTACGGCGGCATGGTCCGCAAGAAGAACGTGCTGGCGACGCTGATGCAAAGCTTCGCGATCACCTGTGTCGTGACGATCGTCTGGACCGTGGTGGGCTACAGCCTCGCGTTCACGCCGGGCGGCTCGTTCATCGGCGGCTTCTCGCGGGTGTTCATGACGGGCATGAACTACATCAAGGGCGACAAGGCCACGACGCTGACCGTCAGCCACCTCGCGCCGACGATCCCCGAGACGGTCTACTTCGTCTATCAGATGACCTTCGCGATCATCACGCCGGCGCTGATCACCGGTGCGTTCGCGGACCGCATGAAGTTCTCGGCGATGCTGGTGTTCATGACGCTGTGGTCGATCATCGTCTACTCGCCGATCGCGCACATGGTGTGGGAACCGAGCGGCTGGCTGGCTAGCGCTGGCATCCTCGACTTCGCGGGCGGCACGGTGGTGCACATCAACGCCGGTATCGCGGGTCTGGTGTGCTGTCTGGTGCTCGGCAAGCGCGTCGGCTATGGCCGGGAAGCGATGGCGCCGCACAACCTGACGCTCACGCTGATCGGTGGTGCGATGCTGTGGGTGGGCTGGTTCGGCTTCAACGCGGGTTCGGCGGTGGCAGCGGACGGCCGTGCCGGTTTCGCGATGTTCGCGACGCAGGTGGCGACCGCCGCGGCGGCGCTGGCATGGATGTTCGCCGAATGGGCGGCCAAGGGTAAGCCGTCCGTGCTCGGCATCGTATCGGGCGCGGTTGCGGGTCTGGTGGCGGTGACGCCGGCGTCGGGCTTCGTCGGCACGCTCGGCGCGCTGGTGATCGGCATCGTCGCGGGCGTGGTCTGCTTCTGGTCGGCCACGTGGCTCAAGCACAAGCTCGGCTACGACGATTCGCTCGACGCGTTCGGTGTGCACTGCGTGGGCGGGATCATCGGTGCGCTGCTGACCGGCGTATTCGCGGTCAAGGACATCGGCGGCGCGGACGGCAGCGTGATCCTGCAGGCGAAGGGCGTGCTGACGACGCTGATCTACAGCGGCGTGGTGAGCTTCGTGCTGCTGAAGATCATCGACATGGTGATGGGCATCCGCGTGAGCGAAGAGCAGGAGCGCGAAGGCCTCGACGTGAGCCTGCATGGCGAGAAAGTCGAATAACGGAAAAGCCGCCAGGTTCGCCGGCCCGCGCTTGCGGGCCCGCCGGATCGGGAAAAGGTTAAGCAAGCGCAGCAACTTCGCCCGCCTTCATGGCGGGCTTTTTTCTTGCTGACCCGATTGCGAACGGTAATTTCCCGCGCCTATCATCTTGATAGGGAGAATGCATTCGAGTCTGCTTGCGAATGGAGAAACCGTCCCCAAATGGACAAGGCATAGATCTACAATCTTTTTTCTCCAGTCTGCGAGTGATCAATGGTTCCGCACCTAGTTACGGCGTTAAACGGCCCGCTGCTCGACCTCGAGCGGAAGATCCTCGACGCCACGCCCGCAATCGAACGCTGGTTCCGGCTTGAATGGCAGGAGCACACGCCGCCGTTCTATTGTTCCGTCGATCTCCGTAACGCGGGGTTCAAGCTCGCGCCGGTCGACACCAATCTGTTTCCCGGCGCATTCAACAATCTGCCGCAGGAAGTGCTGCCGCTCGCGGTGCAAGCCGCGATGGCCTCGATCGAAAAGATCTGCCCGGACGCGAAGAATCTGCTGGTGATTCCGGAGCGCCACACGCGCAACGCGTTCTACCTCGAAAACGTCGCCCGGCTCGCGTCGATCATGCGCCAGGCGGGTCTGAACGTGCGCTTCGGCACGCTCGACGAAACCATCAACGGTCCGGTCACGATTGCGCTGTCCGACGGCCAGAAGCTCGTGCTCGAACCGCTCGAGCGCTCGCAGCGGCGCCTTGGTCTGAAGAACTTCGACCCGTGCTCGATTCTGCTGAACAACGACCTGTCTGGCGGCATTCCGCCCGTGCTCGAAAATCTGCACGAGCAGTATTTGCTGCCGCCGCTGCATGCGGGCTGGGCGGTGCGTCGCAAGTCGACGCATTTCTCGTGCTACGACGACGTCGCGAAGAAGTTCGCGAAGATGGTCGAGATCGATCCGTGGATGATCAACCCCTACTTCGCGCACGTCGAGGGCGTCGACTTCCAGGAACGCACCGGCGAAGAAGCGCTGGCCGACGCGATCGACGGCGTGCTGAAGAAGATCGCGCGCAAGTATCGCGAGTACGGCATCTCCGAAAAACCGTATGTCGTGATCAAGTCCGATGCGGGCACTTATGGCATGGGCGTGATGACCGTGCACGACGCGTCGGAAGTCGCCGCGCTGACGAAGCGCGAACGCACGCGCATGGCGGCGACCAAAGACGGCCTCGAAGTGCACGACGTGATCGTGCAGGAAGGCGTGTACACGTTCGAGCGCATCGGCGAGGAAGTCGCCGAGCCGGTCGTCTACATGATCGACCGCTATGTGGTGGGCGGCTTCTATCGCGTGCATGGCAGCCGCGAGCGTGATCAGAACCTGAACGCGCCGGGCATGCACTTCGTGCCGCTCGGCTTCGAGCATACGGCACTGCCCGATGCACACGCGAAGCCCGGCGCGGCGCCGCCGAACCGCTTCTATATGTACGGCGTCGTGGCGCGGCTCGGGTTGCTGGCCGCCTCGGTCGAGCTCGAAAAGACCGATCCCGAAGCGATCCAGGTCTAAGCCACCTCGCGCGGCAGGCTGGCGGCATGCGTGCCGCCAGCGCCGTCTTCAAAGACTATATTGACGAACAATGTCACGCCCCTTGGGGCGCACCGGGACTTTCATGGACATTCTTTTCATCGCCGATCCCCTCAGCCACTTCAAGATCTACAAAGACACGACCTACGCGATGATGGCCGAAGCGGCGCGGCGCGGTCACACGGTGTACACCTGCGAGCCGAAGCATCTGGCGTGGACGGGCGGCGATGTCGAAGCGAACGTGCAGCGCATTGCGATCACCGGCGACACCACCGATCTGCATCGTGACGTCTGGTTCGCTGCCGATGCCGCCACGCCGCGTTCGCTCAAGAGCCTCGGCGCGATTCTGATGCGCAAGGACCCGCCGTTCGACATGGAATACGTGACGTCGACCTGGCTGCTCGAACTGGCCGAGCGCGGCGGCGCGCGCGTCTTCAACAAGCCGCAGGCGATCCGCGATCACTCGGAAAAGCTTGCGATCGGCGAGTTCGCGCAGTTCGTCGCGCCGACGCTGGTCACTCGCGACCCGGCGCGTCTGCGCGCGTTCCACGAACAGCACGGCGACGTGATCCTGAAGCCGCTCGACGGCATGGGCGGCATGGGCGTGTTCCGCGTGAAGGCGGACGGCATGAATCTCGGCTCGATCGTCGAGATGCTGAGCCACGACGGCGCGCGCTCGGTGATGGCGCAGAAATTCATCCCCGAGATCAAGGAAGGTGACAAGCGCATCCTGCTGATCGGCGGCGAAGCGGTGCCATACTCGCTCGCGCGCATTCCTCAGGGCAATGAGGTGCGCGGCAATCTGGCGGCCGGCGGACTGGGCGTCGCGCGGCCGCTCAGCGAGCAGGATCGCAAGATCGCCGATACGCTCGCGCCGGTGCTGGCGGCGCGCGGTTTGCTGCTAGTGGGGCTCGATGCGATCGGCGACTGGCTCACCGAAGTGAACGTCACGAGCCCGACGTGTTTCCGCGAGATCATGGATCAGACCGGCTTCGACGTTGCCGCGATGTTCGTCGGCGCGCTGGAGCGCGCGGTCGGCTGACGCGCGGCCCTCGCTCCGCACCCGTATGGCGCACCGACGCAGCGGCCTTGATTGCCCGGCTGCGCGCCCAATCTTTGTAGTAAATCCACATCGGACGCGCCGCAGGAATTGGCGCGAAAATGGGCCTGCTACAATGCCCGCTCTTCCGCGCGAGACGAGATCGGCTGCATGGCTGCCGCCGGCCCGGTTCGCGAATCATGAAGAACGGGCAGTGCGCCCGACGATGCATTCCCGCCCTCGCGACCCACGGCCGGTCCGGGGCGATGGCGAACCGGGCTCGACTCCCGGTCCACGGTTTGGGGCCGGTCTTTTGCAGTAAGGCTGACATGGCAGGCATTCTGATCATTGCGCACGCTCCATTCGCCACCGCGTTGCGCGATTGCATTTCTCACATCTATGGCGGTTTGCCGGCGCGTATCGGCGTGATCGACGTGTCGCCGGATTGCGATCCCGCGCAGGTCGTCGCGTTTGCGCATTCGGAAATCGCGCGGTTGAAGGAAGAGAACGGCGCGCTCGTGCTGACCGACATGTTCGGCGCGACGCCGGCCAACATCGCGGGCCGGCTCGCCAACGTACCCGACGTGCGCGTGCTGTGCGGCGTCAATCTGCCGATGCTGGTGCGCGCGGTCTGCTATCGCGCGACGCCGCTCGACACGCTCGTCGACAAGGCGCTCGCCGGCGCGACCAAGGGCGTGCACGCGATCGGACCGGCGACGCCCGCACCGGTCACGGCGCCAGCGTGCGCGTCCGAGTGTCTGGCGGTGCTGCCGCCCGACGCGGCTCCCGCCGACTGTGTTCCCGCGTTGCCGGCCGATGCCGATCTGACGCAAAAGACGGACGCGCCCGGCCTGTAAATCGGGCTGGTTCGCAGGCAAGCTTCGAAGATTCAAGTGGTTTCGCAACGGCTTCAATCGGCTTGCAGCCGCTTTGCAGTTTCACCATTCACCATTTCATTCACCCGCGCTTCGGACCATCACATGCTGCAACAGGAAACGACAATTGTGAACAAGCTGGGGCTGCACGCGCGCGCGTCGGCCAAGTTGACGCAACTCGCGGGCAACTACCAGGCGGAAATCTGGATGAGCCGCAATGGCCGTCGTATCAACGCGAAGAGCATCATGGGTGTGATGATGCTGGCCGCGGGCATCGGCAGTACCGTGCTGATCGAAACGGAAGGCAGCGACGAACAGCAAGCGATGGACGCGCTGCTGAAGCTGATCGCCGATAAATTTGGCGAAGGTCAATAAAGCAGCGCGCTTTGCGTTCGACAAACCCAAAAATGCCGCGGCTCAGTTCGCGGCTTTTTTTCGCCGCCGACATTTGAATATCAGAAGAGGCGCGCTGTTAATCGACATTAAAGGGATGTAAAAGCGGCGCGAAAGCGACAGGCAAGAGTGCGTAAGGCGACATGCGTTTTCAATGTTTAAACCATATGTTTTGCGCGACGCGTATAAAGCGAAGCTTCGCCGGCTACACGGACACCTGATTACGATTATTCGTGCTGCGCTGCACACACCCCTGACATACTTCAAAAAGGCACGGAATTTATAATGTCCAGTACAGTCTGAGAGCATTGCAGCGGTTTGCCGCGGCATTACACAACTAGAGGAGGTGCGCGTGTCATTCACGCTGCATGGAATTCCCGTGTCACGCGGTATCGCCATCGGGCGGGCCTATCTGATCGCCCCGGCAGCACTCGACGTAGACCACTATCTGATCGAACCTGCCCAGATCGAAGGGGAGGTCGAGCGCTTTCGCGCGGCGCAGCAACGCGTGCATGAAGAGCTCAACGCATTGCGCGCCGATCTCGCCGCGGACGCCCCTAGTGAAGTGGGCGCGTTCATCGACGTTCACGCGATGATTCTGAACGACGCGATGCTCGTTCAGGAAACCATCGACCTGATCCGCACGCGCCGCTACAACGTCGAGTGGGCGTTGACCGAACAGCTCGAAAGACTCTCGCGCCATTTCGACACGATCGAAGACGAATATCTGCGCGAGCGCAAAGCCGACATCGAGCAGGTCGTCGAGCGCGTGCTGAAGGCGCTTGCGGGCGCGACCGGCATCGTCGACAACGTGCATGGCGCATGTGACGAGATGATCGTGGTCGCGCACGACATCGCGCCGGCCGACATGATGCAGTTCAAGACGCAGACGTTCCAGGGCTTCGTCACCGATCTCGGCGGGCGCACGTCGCATACCGCGATCGTCGCGCGCAGCCTCGGTATTCCGGCCGCGGTCGGCGTGCAGCATGCGAGCGCGCTGATTCGCCAGGACGATCTGATCATCGTCGATGGCGACCACGGCATCGTGATCGTCGATCCCGCGCCGATCGTGCTCGAGGAGTACTCGTACCGGCAAAGCGAGAAGGAGCTCGAGCAGCGCAAGCTGCAACGGCTCAAGTTCTCGCCGACGCAAACGCTGTGCGGCACGCGCATCGAACTGTGCGCGAACATCGAGTTGCCGGACGACGCGCGCGCGGCGATCGAATCGGGCGCGACCGGCGTGGGTCTGTTTCGCACCGAGTTCCTGTTCATGAATCACAAGGACCGGATGCCCGAAGAGGAGGAGCAGTTCAGCGCGTATCGTCGCGCGGTCGAGTTGATGAACGGCTTGCCGGTCACGATCCGCACGATCGACGTCGGCGCCGACAAGCCGCTCGATTCGATGAGCGGCGGCGACGGCTACGAAACCGCCGCGAATCCGGCGCTAGGGCTTCGCGCGATTCGCTGGAGCCTGTCCGAGCCGCAGATGTTTCTCACGCAGTTGCGCGCGATCCTGCGCGCGTCGGCGTTCGGCAAGGTGAAGATCCTGATCCCGATGCTCGCGCACGCGCAGGAAATCGACCAGACGCTCGATCTGATCCGCGAGGCCAAGCGTCAACTCGACGACGCGGGTATCGCTTACGATCCGAACGTGCAGGTCGGCGCGATGATCGAGATTCCGGCCGCCGCGATTGCGTTGCCGCTGTTTTTGAAGCGGCTCGATTTCCTGTCGATCGGCACCAACGATCTGATTCAGTACACGCTCGCGATCGATCGCGCGGACAACGCGGTCGCGCATCTGTACGACCCGCTGCATCCGGCCGTGCTGCATCTGATCGCGTTCACGCTGCGCGAGGCGAAGCGTGCGGGTGTGCCCGTGTCGGTGTGCGGTGAGATGGCGGGCGATCCGGCGTTGACGCGTCTGTTGCTCGGCATGGGCCTGACCGAGTTTTCGATGCATCCGAGCCAACTGCTCGAGGTCAAGCAGGAGGTGCTGCGCTCGCATCTGAAGACGCTCGAAAAACCCGTGGCCGACGTGCTGGCTTCGTTCGAGCCGGAAGAGGTGGAGGCGGCGCTCAAGCGGGTCGCGCTGGTTTGAATCTGACGCGCTTCGTCGCGTCGCGTCTCGTTGGATGAAAAACGCCGCACATGTGCGGCGTTTTTCATTTCTGCGTCACTCGAGCGGCCAGCGTAGAACCTTCCGCCTCAAGACCCGTGCGTGTGGCCGCACACCGGACAGTCCGGCTGGCGTCCGATGCGCATCGTGTTCCATTCCATCCGCAGCGAATCGAGCATCGTCAGACGGCCCACGAGCGGCGTGCCGATCGCGCCGATCACCTTCAGCGCTTCGGCAGCCTGCATCGAACCGATGATGCCGACCGTCGGCGCGAACACGCCCATCGTCGAGCATGCGACTTCCTCGAACGGCTGGTCTTCAGGAAACACGCACGCGTAGCAGGGTGATGCTTCGTTGCGGAAATCGAACGTGCTGATCTGGCCGTCGAAGCGCAACGCCGCGCCCGACACGAGCGGCACGCGATGCTTGACGCACGCACGGTTGATCGCGTGACGCGTCGCGAAGTTGTCGGTGCAATCGAGCACGACACTCGCGTGCGGCACCTCGCGATCGAGCCACGCATCGTCGACGCGCTCGGCCACCGCGTTGACGACGACCTCGGGATTGATCTGCGCGAGCATGTCGCGCCCGGACTCGACCTTCCTGCGTCCAACCGACGCGCTCACGTGCAGGATCTGCCGCTGCAGATTGGTCAGGTCGACGGTATCGGCATCGACGAGCGTCAGACGGCCGACGCCCGCCGCCGCGAGATACATCGCCGCCGGCGAACCGAGCCCGCCCGCGCCAATGACGATCGCATGGGCGTCGATAAAACGCTGCTGCGCCTCGATGCCGATTTCGTCGACGAGGATATGGCGGGAGTAGCGAAGGAGTTGATCGTCATTCATGGCGGGCGCGTGGGGTGTGTCGCTATGTCGCTGTGTCGCGCAGGAAGAGGCAGGCCGAAGGGCCGCGGCGCGCGTTCGTGGCTGTTATTTTAATCGCGCGGGGAGGGTGGCTGTTGCCGCTTGCCGTCAGGCGCCACCGATTGGACGGGGGCTTCTGCTGAAACTGTTGCGGCGTGTCTTCGCAGACTTTCGTGCTGCGAAGACACGCGCGGGTTCGCTGCTTATTTGCCAGCTTATTTGCCAGCGGGAGCCGATGCCGGCGCGGAAGCCGACACCGGTGCCGATGCGCCCGGTACCGGTTGCGTCGGCTTCACCGCGACCGGCGCGGAGGCCGACGTGCCCGGCTTGTTCTGCGCGAGACGGCGTTCCATCAGCGACTTCGATTCCTGAACCGGCTTGCCTTCGAGCTTGTCGACTGCCTGTTGCAGCATGAAGTCGTCGGTCGAACCGAACTCGACCGGTTTGCGTTCGCGCTCCTTCTGGCGCTGTTCCGGCGTCTTCTTGTCGTTCTGCTCTTCGAGCTGACGCAGCTGCTCCATGCGCTCCGACTCGCGTTGCTCCGCTTCCTTCTTCTCGTTCGGATCCTGCGTGTTCGCCAGGTGGTTCGAGTAGTCGACTTCGCGGGTCACGAGCGCGTCGTCCGGATCGCCGTCCGCGTATTGATCGACCGGAAGGTCGGGGCGGATGCCCTTGTTCTGGATCGAACGGCCGCTCGGCGTGTAGTAATACGCGGTGGTCAGGCGCAATGCGGTGTCGGCCGTCATGGGGCGCACGGTTTGCACCGAACCCTTCCCGAACGTGGTCTTGCCGAGGATCAACGCGCGGTGCTGATCCTGCAGCGCGCCCGCGACGATTTCCGACGCCGACGCCGAGTACGCGTTGGTCAGTACGATCATCGGCACGGTCTTGAAGATGGCCGGGACGTCCTTCAGCGGATCGGTGTCGAACGATTGCAGACGGTAGTTATCGTAGGTGTCGCGATAGATCTGCTTCGAATCCGGAATCTGGCCGTTGGTCGACACCACCACCGAATTCGGCGGCAGGAACGCGCCCGCGACGCCAACCGCGCTTTGCAGCAGACCGCCGCCGTTGTTGCGCAGGTCGAGGATGAGGCCCTTCAGATTCGGCTCCTGGCGCGCGAGATCCTGCAGCTTGGCTGCAAGGTCGGGCGTGGTGCGTTCCTGGAAGCTGGTGATGCGCACGTACGCGAAGCCCGGCGCAACGATCTTGCCCTTCACCGACTGCACCTTGATGATCGCGCGCGTGACGGTGAGCGGGAACGTGCGGTCGTCGGTCTTGCGGAAGATGGTCAGCGTGACCTTGGTGCCCGGCTCGCCGCGCATCTGCTTGACCGCCTGGTCGAGCGTCATGCCGCGCACGGGCTTGTCGTTGATGCGCGTGATCAGGTCGCCCGGACGGATGCCGGCGCGGAACGCGGGCGTGTCTTCGATTGGCGAAATCACCTTGATCAGGCCGTCTTCCGACGATATTTCGATACCGAGGCCCGCGAAGCGGCCCTTGGTCTGCTCCTGCAGCTCTTCGTAATCGGTCTTGTCGAGGTACGACGAGTGCGGGTCGAGGCTCGACACCATGCCCTTGATCGCGGCGGTGAGGAGCTTCTTGTCGTCGACCGGTTCGACATATTCGTGCTTGATCTGCCCGAACACTTCGGCGAAGAGTCTGAGCTGGTCTAGCGGCAGCGGGGCGACCGCGGCGCTAGCGGGTTGCTCGGCCGAGGCGGAGAATTGCAGGGTGGCAAGGACACCGGTAGCAAGGCCCGCGGCAATCAGGCCGATATTTTTCAGGTTCTTTCGCATAGAGTCTGTTGCGGTCGGAAGCGCGTGGCAGCGTCGATAAAGATTGGACGGACAAGTATAACTGCACACCCGCCTGCTCAGGGCGCGGTGCAGGCAATCGTGCTTCGACAGTACGGGAAGGCCCTGGTTCTCGCAGGCCGGCTCGCGGATGGCGAGCCGTACGACATGACGCTAGACGGGGCGGAACCGGGCGAGCCGCGCAAGGCCAGCGGACGCGCTCGCCGTTACGCTGACCTTTGAAGCGGCTCCGACTCCGTCCACCGGGCGCAATACAGTATTTCTTGCGGGCCGGTTGTCTGCGTGCGGCCCCACGCGTTCAGGTGGCGCGGGGCCGCGGCCGCAACCGCTGGGTCAGCCCGCCTTGCCCTGGCTCGCGACTGCCGCTTGCGCCTTCGCGATCGCGTCCTGGTCGCCGAGATAGTAGTGCTTGATCGGCTTCAGGTCTTCGTCGAGTTCGTAGACGAGCGGCACGCCGTTCGGAATGTTGAGGCCGACGATGTCGTCGTCCGAGATGTTGTCGAGGTACTTGACCAGCGCGCGGATCGAGTTGCCGTGCGCGGCGATCAGGATGCTGCGGCCCGACTTGATGGCCGGCGCGATCGACTCGTTCCACAGCGGCAGCACGCGCGCGACCGTATCTTTCAGGCACTCGGTCAGCGGCAGTTGCTCGCGCGGCACCTTGGCATAACGCGGATCGGCGTACGGCGCGCGCTCGTCGGTCGGCTCGAGCGCGGGCGGCGGCGTGTCATAGCTGCGGCGCCAGACCAGCACCTGCTCGTCGCCGAACCTGGCCGCCGTTTCGGCCTTGTTCAGACCGGACAGTGCGCCGTAGTGGCGTTCGTTCAGGCGCCACGAATGCACGACGGGCAGGTACATCAGATCCATCTTGTCCTGCACGTGCCACAAGGTGCGGATCGCGCGTTTGAGCACCGACGTATAGGCGATGTCGAACGTGTAGCCCGATTCCTTGAGCAGCTCGCCCGCCTGCTGCGCCTCGAGGTTGCCCTGCTCGGTGAGGTCGACGTCGACCCAGCCGGTAAAGCGGTTTTCCTTGTTCCACGTCGATTCGCCGTGGCGGATGAGAACGAGTTTGTACATGAGATTTGCCGGTCGGTAGTGAGGAAGCGGTCTCGCGCGGTGCGACGCCTCTAGTGGCGCGTCGCCATCGCGTCAAACGGTTATTTTATAATGGTCGGGTTGACCTTTTCGATTTCTCTCTTTCCGGCGGATCCTCCGTGAAGTTTTTCACCGAATACACAAACCTTGTCCTGATCGCAATCGTCCTTATCTCTGGTGGGTTGCTGCTGTGGCCGACCATCAGTCGGCGTGGACGTGGCGGCCTGTCGGCCGCTGAAGCCACCCAACTGATCAACCGGCGCAACGCGGCGGTCATCGATCTGCGGCCGTCCGCCGATTTCGCCAAGGGGCACCTGCCCTCGGCACGGCATTTCGAATTCGCGGAGTTGCAGGCGAAAGTCGCGCAACTCGCGAAGAACAAGAGCAACCCGGTGCTGCTGGTGTGCCAGACCGGCCAGCAGTCGAACAAGGCCGCGCGTATCGTGCAGGAAGCGGGATACGCTGAAGTCCATGTTCTCGAGGGCGGCGTCGACGCCTGGCAGAAAGCCGGTATGCCGGTTGTGAAACAAGGAGCAGCCAAGTGAACAAAGTGATCATGTACAGCACCCAGGTGTGCCCGTATTGCCAGATGGCCGAACGTCTTTTAAAGTCGCGCGGCGTCGAGCAGGTTGAAAAAGTACTGATCGACAAAGACCCGGCCCGTCGTGAGGAGATGATGACCCGGACGGGTCGTCGCACGGTGCCGCAGGTGTTCATCGGCGAGACGCATGTCGGCGGCTATGACGACCTGTCCGCGCTCGATCGCGCGGGCGGTCTCACGCCGCTGCTCGAAGCAGCCTGAGTTCGCGCGTTTCGCGCCGCGCGAGCGGGCGGACCACTCGATAAGCCGGTGCGTGCGCGCTCCTCGTGGAGCCGGCGAGCCGGCGCAATAATCTGGCGGCCCATGCGTGCATTGGCCGCCGCCACGCATACCTATCAGGAATTACCATCATGTCCGACGAGAATAACCAGCCGTTCTTCAACATCCAGCGCGTCTATCTGAAGGACATGTCGCTCGAGCAGCCGAATTCGCCGGCGATCTTCCTCGAGCAGGAAATGCCGTCGGTCGAAGTCGAAGTCGACGTGAAGGCCGAGCGCCTCGCGGAATCCGTGTTCGAAATTCTCGTGACGGGCACGGTCACCGCCAAGGTGTCGGACAAGGTCGCGTTCCTGATCGAAGCGAAACAGGCTGGCATTTTTGACATTCGCAACATCCCGGCCGAGCAGATCGATCCGCTCGTCGGCATCGCTTGCCCGACCATCCTGTTCCCGTACCTGCGCTCGAACATCGCCGACGCGATCACCCGCGCCGGCTTCCCGCCGATCCACCTCGCCGAGATCAACTTCCAGGCGCTGTACGAGCAGCGTCTCGCGCAAATGAGCGCGGCCCAGCAGGGCGACGGCGCGGCGCAAAACGGCGTCACGCATTAAGGCCCCGCGGGCAGTGCCGGCTATGAAGGTCGCCGTTCTCGGCGCTGGCGCCTGGGGCACCGCCCTCGCCGGCCATCTGGCCTTAAAGCACGACACAGTGTTGTGGGCGCGCGAGTCCGCGCTCATCGCCGAGCTTGCCACTTCGCATGAAAACGCCCGCTATCTGGCGGGCGTTGCGTTGCCGAGCGCGCTTCGCTACGAAGCGGATCTCGGCGCGGCGCTCGATCACGCGCTCGCAGACGATGCGCTGTGCGTGATCGCGACGCCGGTGGCTGGCCTACGCGGTCTGTTGCGCGCGATGCGCGATGCCGGCAAGGTGCCCGCGCATATCGTGTGGCTGTGCAAGGGGTTCGAAGCGGATTCGCAGTTGTTGCCGCACCAGGCGGTCGCGGCGGAATTGCCCGAGCATGCGAGCAACGGCGTGTTGTCCGGACCGAGCTTCGCGCGCGAAGTCGGGCAGGGGCTGCCGGTTGCGCTGACGATTGCAAGCTCGTCGGCGGCGTGCCGCGAACGCACGGTCGCGGCGTTCCACCACGGCGCGATGCGCATCTATACCGGCGACGACGTCGTCGGCGTCGAAGTGGGCGGCGCGGTGAAAAACGTGCTCGCGATCGCGACGGGCATCGCCGATGGCCTCGGCCTCGGTCTCAATGCACGCGCGGCGCTGATCACGCGCGGCCTCGCCGAAATGTCTCGTCTTGGCGTGACGCTCGGTGGGCGCGCAGAAACCTTTACCGGGCTGACCGGTCTCGGCGATCTGATTCTGACCGCTACCGGCGATCTGTCGCGCAACCGCACGGTGGGCATGCAACTCGCCACGGGGCGCACGCTCGACGACATCCTCGGCGGCCTCGGTCACGTGGCCGAAGGGGTGCGCTGCGCGCAGGCGGTACTCTCGATCGCACGCGCTCACGCGATCGAGATGCCGATTACGCAGGCGGTCTGCGCGGTGCTGTTCGACGGCGTGGCGCCGCGCGATGCAGTCAGCGCGCTGTTGCGACGCGATTCGAAGGCCGAATAAGCAGGGCGAATAAGCAGGCCGAAGAAGCAAGCCGAATAAGCAAGCCAGCGCAAGCCAAGCCGAATAAAGTCTTTTCCCTCAGCCGTTTAGCGCAAACTCGCGTTGAACGGCTGCCTCGCCTGGCTGTCCACTTCGTTATCGAAGGCTCGGATCTGCGAGGTCCCCAATGCCCACCTTCAATCTCGGTCACGGCACCTGCACGCTCGAAGCGCGCGTGGTCGACATCACGACGCTCGCCGTCGATGCGATCGTCAATGCCGCGAATACTTCGCTGCTTGGCGGCGACGGTGTGGATGGCGCGATTCATCGCGCGGCCCGCAAGGAGTTGCTGCGCGAATGCGAAACGCTCGGCGGGTGCGCGACCGGCGACGCCAAAATGACCGCCGGCTATCGGTTGCCCGCGAGGCATGTGATTCATGCGGTCGGTCCAGTGTGGCGCGGCGGCGCGCATGGCGAAGCCGACCTGCTGGCATCGTGCTATCAGCGCTCGCTCGAAGTTGCCCGCGAGACTCAGTGCGCGAGCATCGCGTTTCCCGCGATCAGCTGCGGCATTTACCGTTTTCCCGCCGACGCCGCGGTGAGCATCGCTGTCGCGACCGTGCTCGACACGTTGCCGCGCACACCCCAGATGAAGCACGTGACGTTCGCGTGCTTCGACGACGCGATGTTCGCGCGCTACGAGGTCGAACTCGAACGCCGTCAGGCGCCGCCCTCGAAACCGGCCTGACGCCAGGCTTCGAACACCACGATCGCCACCGTGTTCGACAGATTCAGGCTGCGATTGCCGGGACGCATCGGCAGACGCACGCGCTGTTCGCTCCCGAAGCGTTCGAGCACCGTGTCGGGCAGGCCGCGCGTTTCGGCGCCGAAGACGAACCAGTCGCCCGGTTGAAACGCGTGGTCGTGAAAGCGCCCCGAGCCGCGCGTCGTGAAGGCGAACATGCGCGCCGGGTCGGGCGTTTCCTTCGCGATGAACGCGTCCCAATTGGCATGCACGTTCATTTCCGCGTACTCGTGATAGTCGAGGCCGGCGCGCCGCATCTTGGTGTCGTCGAGTGGGAAGCCGAGCGGCTCGATCAGGTGCAGCCGAGCGCCGGTATTCGCGCACAGGCGAATCACGTTGCCGGTGTTCGGCGGAATTTCGGGTTCTACGAGAACGACGTTGAACATAAGGAGACCACGTAAAGGCTAGTTTTTCGGAGTGCGCAGCGCGACGAAGTTCGTGACCCGCCGCGCGCCGGCGGCCTTCAGCGTATGCGCGAGGGCTTCGAGTGTCGCGCCGCTCGTCATCACGTCGTCGACGACGCCGACGTGCAGGCCATGCACCGACCGCGCGACGCGAAACGCGCGGCCGACGTTGTGCCGACGCGCATCGAGATCGAGGCGCGATTGGGGCGCGGTGTCGAGGGTTCGTTCGAGCAGCGTCGCGTCGCTGCGTACGCCGAGCGCACGGGCGAGCGGCCGCGCGATCTGCCATGCCTGGTTGTAGCCGCGCTCGACCAGACGGCGCCCGGCGAGCGGCACGGGCGCAATCACGTCGGGCCGCTCTGCCGCGTCGTGCCAGTTGTCCTCGGCGAGCCGTGCGAGGCGTAGCGCGAAGTCGCGCGCGAGCATCAAGCGGGCGCGGAACTTCAGACCGACCGCCAGCGTATCGAGCGGCGCGCGATAGTCGGCGAGCGCGAAGCTCGCGTCGAACGGCGGCGGTTCGGCGACGCAATCCGCGCAGCGATAGCGCGCCTGAGCGACCCGGCGTGACACCGGCAACGGCACCGCGCAAACGGTGCAGCGCAGGCGGCTGTCGTTCCAGTAGGCCGCGTCGCAACCGTCACACAACGTCTTGTGCGACAAATTGCCGCATAACGCGCACAGGTTCGGCAGCGCGGCGTGCAGGGCGCGCGGCCATGCCGAATGCAGACCGCGCGCAAAACGCGCCATCCGATTTCGACACGACGAAGAAAATGACTGGAATCGCAAGAGTGAGTGCCGGTGAAAGCCGTTCACGCTGAATGGAGGGGAACGAACGAGTATACTTCGAGCTCACGCCAGCACGACACACATGTCCCCAACATCCGCTCAATCTGGCCGTCCGGCCTACGATTCACGACGCCTCAGACGAATTTTCGACCGTCGCGCCGCCACTTTCGACGAGGTTGCGTTCCTGCCGCGCGAGATTGCGCAGCGCATGCGCGAGCGTCTCGATTACATCAAGGTGGCGCCCGCGAGCGTGCTCGACGCCGGTTGCGGCGCGGGCGAAGACATCCCCGCATTGCGCGAACGCTTTCCCGAGGCGCCGGTGTTCGGCGCCGATCTGTCGCACGGCATGCTCCGCCGGGCGCTGCGCCACGATGCCGGTGATACGAGTTGGCGGCGCTTTCTTCCCGCCTCGCTCGGCAAAGCGCTCGGCGCGCGTGGCCCGCGCTTCGCGCAAGCCGATTTCTCCGCGCTGCCGTTCACGGCCGGCGCATTCGAATTCATCTGGTCCAACCTTGCGCTGCACTGGCACTCGCGGCCCGATCTGGTCTTTCCCGAATGGCAGCGCGTGTTGAAGGTCAACGGCCTGCTGATGTTCAGCACGCTCGGCCCCGATACGCTGAAGGAATTGCGCGGTGCCTACGCCGAGATCGAGGCCGCGCACGGCGTCGCGTCGCGCAAGCATGTGATCGACTTCGTCGATATGCATGATCTCGGCGACATGCTCGTCGAGGCCGGCTTCGAGATTCCGGTGATGGATCAGGAGACGCTGACGATCACCTACAAGTCGCCCGAGTCGCTGCTCGCGGACGTGCGCCGCTGGGGTGCGTACCCGTTCGAGCGCGGCGCGCATGGCGGCGCGCTCGCGCGTCGGTTGCACAAAGCGCTGCTCGCCGCGCTCGAAGCGCGCCGGCGAGCCGACGGCACGATCG
Organism: Paraburkholderia sp. HD33-4; assembly: GCF_021390635.1. Classification (NCBI taxonomy): domain Bacteria; kingdom Pseudomonadati; phylum Pseudomonadota; class Betaproteobacteria; order Burkholderiales; family Burkholderiaceae; genus Paraburkholderia; species Paraburkholderia sp. HD33-4. Next base: position 294,102 of record NZ_JAJEJS010000001.1, read on the forward strand.
CGCTGACCTTCGAGGTGATCTACGGACACGCATGGAAAGCAGTACCGCGGACTACGGCCGAAGGACATGGCATCGTGCGGCTCGAGGACATCGGACGAGGTCCGGGCAAGCGTGGATAGCAGATTGCCGCGCCGTCATCAACTGCTTGCCGATAGTGCGGTTGACGTGTTGCAAAAGCGGTAAAGAGGACATCTGTTATGCCTGGGATTTGCCCTCCGAAAGAGCCGCAAAATGCCGGGCAAAATGGCGCGAAGGCTTGTCGCGCCTGGCTTGTGGGCTGATCGGGGCTTGCTTGTCGATGCTATGGATCGCGCCTATAATGCGTCAGTTTGTCACCCGAGGTTCCCACATTTGGGGTGGCAAGCCCGAGGCGCAGGGCTGCAAAATGAAGTGATGCGGTAGGAGTTGGCGCGGTCGCTAGTGACGCTGTAAGCAGTGGCACGAGCGCCGGCCGCGAGATGCATCCGGAAGTAAAAGAAGGCAGGCCGGACGCGACGATTCGCAGGAGGCAGCGATGGGCGCATCAGATCATCTGCTGGCGGATTCAGAACCGGTCCTCAGGGACTGGACCATGAAGCGCAACTGTTCGATATCGCCGCGGCAGTTCGTCTGTCTGTACGTGTCGCTTGCGTTGTTCTCGTTGGCAATTGCATTCATGCTGGTTCTGGTCGGTGCCTGGCTGGTGTTGCCGTTCACCGGAATCGAGTTGCTGGCGGTAGGTATCGCGTTTGCAATATATGCGCGTCATGCTGTCGATTACGAACGCATCCGGTTGTTTCCGAACCGGCTCGTGATCGAGCAGGTCAGCGCCGAGCAGATTACGCAGTTCGAATTCAATCCGCGCTGGGTGCGGATAGAGCCGGGCGCAACGCCGCGCGATCAGATCAAGCTGGTCTCGCGCGGGCAGACGATCATGATCGGGCAACATCTCGCGCAAAATCGGCGCGCGCAGTTCGCAGGCGAACTGCGTATGTGGCTGGCACGTTGTTAGATGGTGCCGGACGCGCGGCGTTCAAGGGGGCGCGACACGCTGCCAGCGGGGTCGAGGGGTTTGAATGGAAAATTTGGGTAAGGAAGCTATGAAAACAATCAAGCGAGCGCTCATGAGCGTGCTGGCGACTAGCGGACTGCTTTTCGCCGGTGCCGCCCTGGCAGTGGGCGATGCTCCGGGCGGCCCTGCCGTCAACGCGATCAATCTCCAGCCGCCTGCATCGAGAATCGCTCAGGAGCTGTTCGACCTCCACATGTTCATGCTGCTCCTTTGCACCGTGATCTTCGTCGGTGTGTTCGGCGTGATGTTCTATTCGATCTTCGCGCACCGCAAATCGAAAGGCCACAAGGCAGCCAATTTCCACGAAAGCACCACCGTCGAAATCATCTGGACGATCGTGCCGTTCATCATCGTCGTGCTGATGGCGCTGCCCGCCACCAAGGCCGTCGTCGCGATGAAGGACACCTCGAACGCCGACCTCACGATCAAGGTCACCGGCTACCAGTGGAAGTGGGGCTACGACTACGTGAAGGGTCCGGGCGAGGGCATCGGCTTCCTGTCCACGCTCGCCACGCCGCGCGCGCAAACCGATGGCCGCGAGCCGATCTCCACGCTGTATCTGCAGGAAGTCGACAACCCGCTCGTGGTGCCGGTCGACAAGAAAATCCGCATCATCACCACCGCGAACGACGTGGTCCACTCCTGGTACGTGCCGGCCTTCGGCGTGAAGCAGGACGCGATCCCGGGCTTCGTGCGCGACACGTGGTTCAAGGCCAACCGCACCGGCACGTTCCGCGGCTTCTGTACCGAACTGTGCGGCAAGGAGCACGCGTTCATGCCGGTCGTCGTCGAGGTGCTGTCGGCCGACGACTACGCGAAGTGGGTCGACGAGCAGAAGAAGAAAATGGCCGCCGGCCAGGACGATCCGAACAAGACCTACACGATGGCCGAGCTGATGGAGCGCGGCGGCAAGGTCTACACGGCGAACTGCGCGGTCTGCCACCAGCCGACCGGCAAGGGCGCGGGTGCATTCCCGGCGCTCGACGGCAGCAAGGTCGCCAACGGTCCGATCGGCCAGCACGTCAGCCTCGTGCTGAAGGGTAAGAACGCGATGCCTTCGTGGGCGCCGACGCTGAACGACGTCGAGATCGCCTCGGTGATCACGTACGAGCGCAACTCGTGGGGCAACCATACCGGCGACATCCTGCAGCCGAAGCAGGTCACCGAAGCGCGCAACGGCAAGCTGCCGGAAGGCGGCGACCATCTGGCCGAAGCGGGTGCCGCGGCAAGCGGCGCGGCTGCGGCATCGGGTGCGGAAGCGGCTTCCGCACCGGCGGCTGCATCGGGCAACGACACTGGCGCGGCTGCTGCGAATAGCGCCGAGGCCACGCTGCCGGCGAGCATCTACTTCGAGACTGGCAAGAGCACGCTGCCGGCCGACGCGAAAGCGGCGGTCGACGCGGCCGCAGCCTACGCGAAGGCGCATCCGGACGCGAAATTCACGCTGTCGGGCTACACCGACGCAACCGGCTCCGCCGACGTCAACGCGAAGCTCGCGAAGAGTCGTGCCGAAGCCGTTCGCGACGCGCTGAAAGCAGCCGGCATCGCCGAAGACCATATTATTTTGAAGAAGCCGGAAACGATCACCGGCGGCACCGACGCGAAGGAAGCCCGGCGCGTTCAGATCAGCCCGGCAGCCTGACGTGTTCATGGTCAGCACCGCAGAATTCGCTTTAGGAGATTGTCATGTCTAGCATCGGACACGATGTAGTCGCGGGCCACGAGCACGTGCACGGCGACCATGCCCACGAAACGCCGCATGGCTGGCGCCGTTGGCTGTTCGCAACCAACCACAAGGACATCGGTACGCTGTACCTGATCTTCTCGTTCACCATGTTCCTGTCCGGGGGCGTGATGGCGCTGATGATCCGTGCCGAACTGTTCGAGCCGGGTCTGCAGATCATGCGTCCCGAGTTCTTCAACCAGTTGACCACCATGCACGGGCTGATCATGGTGTTCGGCGCGATCATGCCGGCATTCGTCGGCTTCGCGAACTGGATGGTGCCGCTGCAGATCGGTGCATCGGACATGGCTTTCGCGCGGATGAACAACTTCAGCTTCTGGCTGCTGCCGGTCGCGGCTGTTCTGCTGGTCGGCTCGTTCTTCGCACCGGGCGGCGCGACCGCCGCGGGCTGGACGCTGTACGCGCCGCTCTCCACGCAGATGGGCCCGGGCATGGACTTCGCGATTTTCGCGATCCACCTGATGGGTGCGTCGTCGATCATGGGCGGTATCAACATCGTCGTGACGATCCTGAACATGCGCGCACCCGGCCTCACGCTGATGAAGATGCCGATGTTCGTATGGACCTGGCTGATCACCGCGTATCTGCTGATCGCCGTGATGCCGGTTCTGGCGGGCGCGATCACGATGGTGCTGTTCGACCGTCACTTCGGCACGTCGTTCTTCAGCGCGGCAGGCGGCGGCGACCCGGTCATGTACCAGCACATCTTCTGGTTCTTCGGGCACCCCGAGGTGTACATCATGATCTTGCCGGCGTTCGGGATCGTCTCGCAGGTGATCCCGGCGTTCTCGCGCAAGCCGCTGTTCGGCTATAGCTCGATGGTGTACGCAACGGCGTCGATCGCGATCCTGTCGTTCATGGTCTGGGCGCACCACATGTTCGTGACCGGCATGCCGGTGACGGGCCAGCTGTTCTTCATGTACGCGACGATGCTGATCGCGGTGCCGACCGGCGTGAAGGTGTTCAACTGGGTCGCGACGATGTGGCGCGGTTCGCTGTCGTTCGAAACGCCGATGCTGTTCGCGGTGGGCTTCCTGATCGTGTTCACGTTCGGTGGCCTGTCGGGTCTGATGCTCGCCATGGCGCCGCTCGACATCCAGTATCACGGGACTTATTTCGTGGTGGCGCACTTCCACTACGTGCTAGTGGCGGGTTCACTATTCGCGCTGTTCTCCGGGTGGTACTACTGGGCACCGAAATGGACCGGCTGGATGTACAACGAAACGCGCGGCAAGATCCACTTCTGGGCGTCGATGTTCTTCTTCAACCTCGCGTTCCTGCCGATGCACTTCGTCGGCCTCGCGGGCATGCCGCGTCGTTATGCCGACTACCCGGCACAGTTCACCGACTGGAACCAGGTGATCTCGATCGGCGCATTCGGCTTCGGTCTGTCGCAGGTCTACTTCCTGTTCGCGGTGGCACTGCCGGCCTACCGTGGCGGCGGTGAACTCGTCGAGGCGGGCGACAAGCCGTGGGACGGCGCAACGGGCCTCGAGTGGACCGTGCCGAGCCCGGCTCCGTTCCACACGTTCGAGCACCCGCCGACCGTCGAGTAAGCCTTTCCCGGCGAGGTGCCGGGTTCCGGCGGCGCGACGTGCCGCCACCGGAACCGGGCGCTTCGCGAGGCGGCTGTGGTCAGGCGGCCTCACCAGTCAAGAACCGTACTCAGAAGTCGAGCATGACGCGCAATCCACAGGAAAGACGTACGCCGGAGCAGATTCGCGCGGGCAACAGGCGGATAGGGTTGGTGATGTTCGCGATCGCCGCGGTGTTTTTCGCGAGCGCCATTCTGAAGCAGTGCTGGTTCAGCTAACGCCGCGTTCGCAGTCCGTATGCAGGTTTGTTGAGGATTCAGATGTCGACGCAACCGCCGGCCGAGGCCGACCGCTCTTTCAATCGTTCGATGCTGATCAAGCTGTTCGTCGTCGCCTTGATGATGTTCGGTTTCGGTTTCGCGCTGGTGCCGATGTATCGGGCGATCTGCCAGATCACCGGTGTGAACAACCTCGTGCAGCGCGACGTCTCGGCGCGCGAGGCGAGGAATACGCAGGTCGACATGAGCCGCACGATTTCGATCGAATTCGATGCGAACGCACGCGGCCTGTTGGGTTTCAAGCCGGAGCAGCGCAGTCTCGACGTGCATCCGGGCGAAGTGACGACGGTCATGTACGACGTCAGCAACGAGCAGTCGCGCACGATCCGTGCGCAGGCTATTCCGAGCTACGCGCCGAAGCAGGCAACCGAGTACTTCAGGAAGATCGAGTGCTTCTGCTTCACGCAGCAGACGTTGAACGCGAACGAGACAAAGCGGATGCCGGTGGTGTTCGTGGTCGATCCGAAGTTGCCGAAAGACGTGAAGACGATCACGCTGTCGTACACGTTTTTCGAGTTGAACACGCCGGCGGCGGCGAGCGCGGATGATGCGGTGCCGAAGGCGAATGCAGTGAACAATGCAGTGACCGGCGCGGCAGCCACTCCCGCGAAGCCGGCCTGAAGCAGATTGACGGCGCGAGCCGCGGACGAACGAAGCAAGACGAGGCGAGATGAGCGATAACGGCGGCAGTCCGCGCAAGAGCAGCTTCGGTCAGTCGATGCGCGCGGTGTTCTGGTCGTTTTTCGGCGTGCGCAAGCGCCGCGATCTCGAAGCGGACGCAACGCAGCTGAACCCGCTGCATGTGATCGTGGCGGCGCTGATCGGCGCGGCGGTTCTGATCGGGGTGCTGATTCTGGTCGTGCGCCTCGTGGTCGGTTGACGCAGTGGCAGGGCACAGCAGCAGAGAAGAGCCCACGAATTAGAGAGAAGCGGTGCGGTATCGACGCGTCGCCGAGATACAGCCGGAGATTCCGGAACAACTGGACTGAAGTGGAGAATCAAGAATGAGCGGTCAAAACGAGAGCCCGTACTATTTCGTACCGCATCCGTCGCGGCATCCGATCAGCGCCGCTACCGGGTTGCTGGTCATGCTCGGATCGCTTGCGGCGTGGATCAACGACCACACGTGGGCGCCGCTCGGCGTCCTGATCGGTCTGCTGTGGCTGCTCTTTACGCTGTGGCATTGGTTCGGCGACGCAATCGCCGAATCGGAAAGCGGCATGTACGGCAAGAACGTCGACCGCTCGTACCGCTGGAGCATGAGCTGGTTCATCTTCTCCGAAGTGATGTTCTTTGGCGCGTTCTTCGGCGCGTTGTTCTATGCCCGCGAAATCGCGCTGCATCAGTTGGGCAGCCTCGACTTCAAGCTGATCTGGCCGGACTTCACGGCGGTGTGGCCGAACAACGGCCCGGCCAACCTCGTGGGCACCTACAAGTCGATGCAACCGTGGCCGGTGCCGACCATCAACACGGCGCTGCTGCTGTCGTCGGGCGCGACGCTGACCGTGTCGCACCACGCGCTGCGCGACAATCACCGCAGGAAGGCGATCGCGTGGCTCGCGGCGACTCTCGTGCTCGGCGTCTGCTTCCTGTTCCTGCAGGGCTTCGAGTATTTCCACGCGTACAACGAGCTGAACCTGACGCTGGCTTCGGGCATCTACGGTTCGACGTTCTTCCTGCTGACCGGCTTTCACGGTTTTCACGTGTTCCTCGGTGGCACGATGCTCGCCGTCGTGCTGGCGCGCCTGATTCGCGGCCACTTCACGCCGGAACATCACTTCGCGTTCGAAGGGGCGGCGTGGTACTGGCACTTCGTCGACGTCGTGTGGCTCGGTCTGTACGTCGTCGTGTACTGGCTGTAATGCAGTCAGACCCGCGCGCGCCGCTCGTCGGCGCGGTCGCGGGACGTGCGCGCCACACCTGTCAGGCGGTGCGCGCGAGCAAGATACAAGGATGAATGCAGCGCCGCCCTCGACCTGTCAGGGCGGCGTTTTGTTTGGCGGCGAGGGAATTTTTCCGCAGACGGTTTGCACCGAAGTGCTATCCGCGAGCGTCAGCGCCCGTACGGAATCCCGGTCGATTGAATCCAACCCATCCAATGTGCGAACAGGATGAACAGGAACAGCGAGATCGACAGGCCCACCCGCGTGGCGAGCGACCAGGCCATCCGCTTGGTCTTGCCTTTGTCGTGCATCATGAAATACAGCGCCGACACCATGCTGGCGATGATCAGAGCAAAGGCGATGGGAACGATAATGTGCATGGAACCAACTGAAACCGGAAAGCGCAGTGGCAAGACATTCATTATCGCACCGCGCGCGGGCGTCTGCCGCAGGTTCCCGGCGACCCTGAACGCGATCCCGGAGCACCTGCAATGAAGTTTCGCCTGATTCCCGCGCTGCTGATCCTGCTGGTCGTCGTCGTGACGGTGCGGCTCGGTTTCTGGCAGCGCGATCGCGCGCATCAGAAGGAAGCGCTCGAGGCGCGTATCACGCAGTTCGAAACCGCGCCAGCGTTGCCGGTCAGCGCGGCGCCGCTCGCGCTGAGGGACGTCGAGTTTCATCGCGTGAAGGCGCGGGGCAGTTTCGTCGCGGACAAGGTCGTGTACCTCGATAATCGTCCGTATAACGATCAGCCGGGCTTTTACGTCGTGATGCCCTTTAAACTCGCCGACGGCGGCTACGTGCTCGTCAATCGTGGCTGGCTGCCGCGCAACCTCAGCAGTCGCGAGACCATTGCGCCGTACTCGACGCCGTCGGGCGAGGTCGAGATCGAAGGGATTGCGCGCGCCGATGCGTCGCGCGCGTTCGAGCTCGGCGAGGGCGGATCGGCCGCGCATCACATGATCCGGCAGAATCTCGACGTCGCTGCGTACGCCGCGGAGACCGGGCTGCCGTTGCAATCGTTCGTGGTCCAGCAGACCGGCGATGCCCGCGACGGTCTGGTGCGCGACTGGCCCGCGCCGACCACTGGCGTCGAGCGCAACTACGGCTACATGATGCAGTGGTGGGGCATGGCCGCCGCCGCGCTCGCCTTCGGTCTGTATGCGGCGCGCCGCGCGGGCAAAAAAGAACACGCGCCGGGCGCGTGAGGAATGGAAGGCACGGAAGGCCGGGAAGGCACGGGCCGCCGCCGTCCGAACATTGAAAGAGGTTCTGTAGTGTCGACTCAAACTCCCCGTTCGTCCGAAGCTGGCAAACCCGCTGGCAAACCCACCGGCAAACCCGCCGCGGCCAAAGCGATGCCCGGCCAACCGAACGGCCCGGGCTCGTGGCGGCGCGGCCGCTGGGTGCTGCTGCTGCTCGCGGTGATCTGCGCGGCGCCGATCGCGGTTTCGTACTTCATGTACTACGTCGTCAAGCCGACCGGCGGCAGCACGAACTACGGCGCACTGGTCGAGCCGCAACGGCCGATCCCCGACTCGCTCGTGGTCACCGGCGCGGACGGCAAGCCGCTGAATCTCGCGTCGCTGCACGGCCGCTGGCTGATGATCTCGGTCGACAACAGCGCGTGCGACAAAGCTTGCGTGACGAAGCTCTACTTCATGCGACAAATCCGCGCAGCACAGGGCCCGGAACGCGAGCGCGTCGTGGAAGTGTGGCTGCGCACCGATGCGGACAAGGTCGCCGATGTGATACAAACCGCGTACCCCAACACCGACATGCTGATCGCCGACCCGGCGCAGCTCGCCGCGTGGCTGCCCGCCGACACCGGCACGCGGATCACCGACCACATCTATCTGGTCGATCCGAACGGCAATCTGATGATGCGTTTTCCGAAGGACGCGAACCCGAGCAAGATCAAAGGCGACCTGACCAAGCTGCTCAAATGGTCGACCATCGGCTGATGCCGCAACCTGGGTAAATGAGATGTTCGTATTGCAACTGGGCCTGATCGGCTTGTGTATCGCGTTGTTGCCGCTGTCCTACGTGTGGGTCAAGGCCGACGACAACAAATTCCGCAAGCTGGTCTGGCTGACCACCTTCCTGACGCTCGATCTCGTGATGTTCGGCGGCTTCACGCGCCTCACCGATTCGGGCCTCGGCTGCCCGGACTGGCCAGGCTGCTACGGTACGTCGTCACCGTTCATTGCGCACGCGGCGATCTCCGCAGCCTATCAGGCGATGCCGAGCGGCCCGGTCAGCATGACGAAGGCATGGATCGAAATGATCCACCGCTATTTCGCGATGGCGATCGGCGTGCTGATCATCGCGCAGACGATCATCGCGTGGACCGCGCGCATCAAGCGTCGTGCACTGCACGTGTCGCCGTGGTGGCCGACTTCGCTGCTGCTTCTGATCGTCGTGCAGGGCGTGTTCGGCGCGTGGACCGTGACGATGAAGCTGCAGCCGATCATCGTGACCACGCATCTGCTGCTCGGCCTCGCGCTGCTCGGCACGCTCGGCTGGCTCGCGGCGCGCCTGACGCCGCTGCCTGCCTACGAGCCCGAAACCGCGCACTGGCGGGTCGCGGCGCTCGCGGGTCTCGCGCTGCTGGTGCTGCAGATCGCTCTCGGCGGCTGGGTCAGCACGAACTACGCGGTGCTCGCGTGCACCGACTTCCCGACCTGCAACGGGCAATGGATTCCGCCGATGGACTTCGCGCACGGTTTCCACTTGTGGCGTGCGCTCGGCATGACCGGCGACGGCGACGTAATCACGCAGGATGCACTGGTCGCGATTCACTGGACGCATCGCACGTTCGCGTTCATCGTGATCGGCTATCTGGTGTGGTTCGCGTTGAAGATGCGCCGCTTCGAATCGCTGCGGCGACCCGCCAACGGTGTGCTGCTGGTGGTGCTGATTCAGTTCATCACCGGTTTGTCGAACATCGTGCTGCAATGGCCGTTGCCGATCGCGGTCGCCCATAACGGCGGGGCCGCGATCCTGCTGCTGTTGCTCGTTATGTTAAACTTTCGGATCGCTTATAGCCGTCCCGGCCGCGCCGCGCTCCCTGCGCGCGAAGCCGCGCCAGCGTGACTCACATGGACAGCACAACACTCTCCCAAACGCCCGGCAGCCGGGTCTCCCAATATCTCGCACTGACCAAGCCGCGTGTTACGCAGCTTGCGGTGTTCTGCGCGGTCATCGGCATGTTCCTGTCGACGCCGGGCATGGTGCCGTGGACCGTACTGATCGGCGGCACCGTCGGCATCTGGCTGCTGGCCGGCGCGGCGTTCGCAATCAATTGCCTCGTCGAGCAGCAGATCGACGCGAAAATGCGCCGCACGTCGTGGCGTCCGTCCGCGCGCGGCGAAATCACCACCCCGCAGATCCTTCTGTTCTCGGCCGTGCTCGGCGGCCTCGGCATGTGGACGCTGTACACGTTCGCCAATCCGCTGACCATGTGGCTGACGATCGCCACGTTCGTCGGCTATGCGGTGATCTATACGCTGCTGCTGAAGCCGGCCACGCCACAGAACATCGTGATCGGCGGCGCGTCGGGCGCGATGCCGCCGGCGCTCGGCTGGGCTGCGGTCACCGGTCACGTGCCCGGCGACGCGTGGATCCTCGTGCTGATCATCTTCGTGTGGACGCCGCCGCATTTCTGGGCGCTCGCGCTGTATCGCCGCAAGGACTACGAAAACGCCGGCCTGCCGATGCTGCCGAACACGCACGGCGAAAAGTACACGCGCCTGCATATCCTGCTCTACACGGTGATCCTGTTCGCGGTCACGCTGATGCCGTTCATTTCCGGCATGAGCGGCGTCGTGTACCTCGCGGCCGCGGTGCTGCTCGGCGCCGTGTTTCTCGCGTATGCGTGGAAGATCTACCGGGAGTATTCGGACGAACTCGCACGCAAGACCTTCCGCTATTCGATCGTCTATCTGTCGCTGCTGTTCGCTGCGCTGCTGATCGACCACTACGCGCGCGTCGTGATCGGCGCGTAACACCATGTTCAACAACCGCTTTGCGCGCGTCGCGCGCGCCGCTGTGATGGCTTGCGCGCTCGGCGCGGCGTTGGGCGGCACATTGCTTATGGCGGGTTGCGGCAAGCAACCACCGGCTTTTGCGAATCTCGACATCACCGGCAATACTCAATTCGCCAGCGATTTCTCGTTGCCCGACACGTCCGGCAAGATCCGTACGCTTGCCGACTACAAAGGCAAGGTCGTCGTGCTGTTCTTCGGCTATACGCATTGCCCGGACGTCTGCCCGACCACGATGGCCGAGTTGTCCCAGGCGTTGCAGCAACTCGGTCCGGAAGACGCGAAACGCGTGCAGGTGCTATTCGTCACCGTCGACCCCGAACGCGATACGCCGCAGTTGCTCGCGCAATACGTGCCGGCATTCAATCCGAGCTTCGTGGGCTTGCGTCCCGCCAGCGAAGAGCAGCTCGCGAAGCTGGCGAAAGACTTCCGCGTCTACTACGCGAAGGTGCCGGGCAAGACGCCCGACAGCTACACGATGGACCACACGGCCGCGAGCTATGTGTTCGACACGGACGGCAAGCTGCGTCTGTTCGCGCGCGATGGCCAGGGCGCGACGCCGTGGGTGCATGACATCAAGCTATTGCTTGACTGACGCGCATCGCAGGCGGCTCTTGATAACGACGCCGCTCACCCTCCCCGCAACAATCTCTTCTTCGCAACTCGCGCTCAGGCCGGAATCGGCAAATTCAGCCCCGGTGCGAGACGCGTCGTCTTGAACTCCGTCACCTCGTAGCGCGCGAGCTGTTGCTCGGCGAACGGATCGCTCGCCAGGATGCGATCCAGCCTGTCGCGTTCGATTCGCACCGCGAGGATGATGCCGCCGTCGCGCGGCACTTTCGGGCCGGCCGCGACGAAGATGCCCGCGTCGAACTGCTTCGCGAGAAACGCGCGATGGGCGTCGAGCGCGTCGTCGATGCGATCGAGCGGGGCGGTGTAGATCAGGTTGATCACGTACATGATCGTTCTCACTGGCGGTTAAGTGGGCCGTGCGCGGCCACGACTCTGGATTATCGGTTAGCCGCGAATTCGGCGTCGCGACCGCCGTCGCGCTCGCGCTTCGCATAACCATATGTGGTAAGGGTATTTCCCAACTTGCCGCCCATATGAAACAATTTGTGGTTTGGCCGGCGGTGCACCAGCACGAACTGGAGCGCCGCCCATTTTCATCCGACTCCGGCATCGATCGGAGCCATCGACTCAAACGTCGAACCGCAACAGCGAGAATCACATGCAGCGCAGAAATATCCTCAAAGCCCTCACCGCAGTCGTCACCGGTGCGGCGATCCTGGCCAGCTTCGGCGCGCACGCCGACGACAAGGTCATCAAGGTTGGCACGATCGGCGGTCCCGACGCGCAGATCTGGGAAGTCGTCACCAAGGTTGCGAAGCGCGAAGGCCTGAACGTGAAGGTCGTCGAGTTCAACGACTACATCCAGCCGAACGCTGCGCTCGACGCGGGCGACCTCGACGCCAACAGCTTCCAGCACCAGCCGTACCTCGATAGCCAGATCAAGCAGCGCGGCTACAAGCTCGTCAACGCGGGTCTCACGTACATCTCGCCGCTCGGCGCGTACTCGAAGAAGCTGAAGTCGTTGAAGGACCTGCAGCAAGGCGCGAAGGTCGCGGTGCCGAACGATCCGTCGAACGAAAATCGCGCGCTACTGTTGCTGCAGGCGCAAGGCGTGATCAAGCTGAAGGACGGCGCGGCCACGGGCGGCAACAACGCAACGCCGCTCGACGTCGTCGACAATCCGAAGAAGATCAGGTTCATCGAACTTGACGCCGCGCAACTGCCGCGTTCGCTCGCCGACGTCGACGCCGCCGTCATCAACACGAACTTCGCGCTGGCCGCCGGCCTGCAGCCGACCAAGGACGCCATCGCGCTCGAAGACATCCACAGCCCGTACGCGAACCTGATCGCCGTGCGCGCGAAGGACAAGGATCAGCCGTGGGTCAAGAAGCTGGTCGCGGCGTATCAGTCGGAAGAGGTGCGCCAGTTCATCAAGACGCAGTTCAAGGGTTCGATGGTGCCGTCGTTCTAAGCGACGCGTTCAGAGCGATCGCAAGCGCGATCGCATGGCATCGGGAAAGCACGCGCCTGTACAGGCGCGTGCTTTTTTTATAGCCCCAACTCCCATCGTTCGATCATCAGATCATGGCCGAAGCGGCGCTGCGCCGCGCTGGCGGCCAGCTCGAACCCAGCGCGTTCGCAGAGCCGCCGCGGCTCCGCCAATGCGCTCGCGGTGGTCAGCGTGAGCTTCGTGTAGCCCGCGCGCCGCGCGAAGCGCACGCATTCGCTGAGCAGTTGCGTGCCGATGCCGAGCCGCCGCACGTCCGGTTCGACCCACAGCAGGCGCACGCCCGCGACGGTCGTCGAGACCCCGACGAGGCAAACCGATCCGACCACCATGCCTTCCTGCTCGGCGATCCAGCACTTCTCGCGCAGCGGATCGTTGCGCTGCGTGTACTCGGCGACGACGCGCGCGAGCAAGCCCTCGAACGTCTGATCCCAGCCGTACTGCGCGGTGAACCACTGCGCCTGACGATGCACGAGCCAGCCGCATTCACCGGCGCGCGGCTGACGCAGCACCACGAGCTCGTGCTTCGGCTGGTCGCCGAGCAGGCGCTCGATCAGCTTCATCGCGGCGATTAACTGTTCCTGCGAGAGCGCGCTGAGTCTGTCGAGCAGGCCGAGTGCTTCGTGAACGGCGGCGGCGTCGAGCGGCGCGTAGATCGCGTGGCCGTGCTCGGTGAGCGCGATCAGCGACTGGCGCGCGTCGGTGTCGGACGGGCGGCGGGTGATCAGGTTGCGTCGCTCGAAACTGGTCAGCAGGCGGCTCAGATAGCCGCTATCGAGCCCGAGTGCGCGCCCAAGCACCGACGCGGTCTGCGCGCGGACGCGTGACAGCTCGTGCAGCACGCGCACCTCCGTCAGCGAGAACTCGCTGCGGGCCAGATGCTCGTGCAGAGCACCGATGCATCGAGTATAGAAGCGATTGAAGTGGCGGACGGCCTGAGCGCGCCGCAGCGCCTCGGAATCTGTCAAGGGCGGCTCCCCGGGACTTTTTGTGTCGGTACACCGCACTATATTGGCACGACCCTTATTTACAAAGCCAGTTCATCGCGGCGAGACGCCAACTGGTATTAAACAGGTATTGATCGTCGGAGTTGAATTGATACCACTAGAGGCCGCTAACGGCTCGCTGGTATCGTCAAGCGAGTGCGATACGGGAAAGTCCTGGTCTGCAAATTCATCCAGAAAAAGCCCTTAAAACCGGCTGAGAGCCGTGCGTGACAAGGCTTTCCGGCGATTCGGACCAGCATGGAACCAGTCCGTTGACTGGTATTATGTTGGTTATATAATGGGCTCTCATTTTTCCGGGCCGTACTGTTCGCGGCGTCCTTGGAGCCCCATGGAAACTCGCTGGTCCGCATTGATGCCTGACGTGCGCAACGTCACGCCGCTCTACCTGCAGCTCGCGCGCAACCTGGCGACGGCGATCCATTGCGGCGTCTGGTCGGCCGGCGAGGCGTTGCCCTCCGAGCGCACGCTGTCCGATGCGATCGGCGTGTCGCGCATTACCGCGCGCAAGGCGATCGAGCTGCTGGTCGAGCAGGGGCTGATCCGGCGCGCGCGCGGCGCGGGCAGCTTCATCACGCCGCGCGTCGAGGATCCGCTGTCGCGTCTCACCGGCTTCACGAAGAAGATGCAGCAGCGCGGCTTTCGCCCGGATTCGGTGTGGCTCGAACGCGACGTGCGCGCCGCCAATCGCGACGAGCTGCTGCACCTCGGCCTGTCGCCGGGCGCGGCCGTCGCGAGCCTGCGGCGGCTGCGGCGCGCGGACGGTATCGTGATGGCGGTCGAGCATTCGGCGCTGCCGGTCGCAATCGTGCCCGATCCGCTCGTGATCGGCGACTCGCTGTACAGCTTTCTCGAGCAACGCGGCGCGGCGGTCGTGCGCGCGTTGCAGCACTTTCGCGCGGTCAACGCGTCGAGCGAAATCGCCGCGCTGATGGACATCGAGCCGCGCACCGCGCTGCTGGTCATTACCCGTATCGGCTACAGCGCGGATCAACGCGCGATCGAGCTGACCGACACCTATTGCCGCGACGACTACTACGACTTCGTCGCTGAATTGCGCACCTGAGCCGCGCGGCCCGCGTAGGCCGCAAGTCCGGCGAACGCACATTTGCCGCATACGTATCACGCACCAGAGAGACTCATGCTGACCGGAAACATACTCACCACCGAAGGGTGGATCCACGGCACGCTCGAATCCGAAAACGGCCGCATCACGGCACTGTCAGGCGAGCGCGTCGATCCGTCGACGAACGACGCCCCGTACATCCTGCCCGGCTTCATCGATCTGCACGTGCATGGCGGCGGCGGCGCCGACGTGATGGAGGCCGGCGACGCGATCGAAACGATCACGCGCACGCATGCGGGCTACGGCACCACGAGCCTGCTCGCGACGACGATGACCGCGCCGCGCGACGAACTGATGAACGTCGTCGCCGGGCTCGGCAACGTCACGCGGGTACGCACGCCGGGTTGCGCGCGCGTGCTCGGCGTGCATCTGGAAGGGCCGTACATCAACCCCGGCAAGCTCGGCGCGCAGCCTGACGCGGCGGTATCGGCGGTGATGGACGAGGTGCTCAAGTATCTGTCGATCGCGCCGATCCGGGTCGTCACCCTCGCGCCCGAGATCGCCGGTCACATGGAGATCATCTCCGAGATGGCGGCGCGCGGCGTACGCGTGCAGTTGGGCCATTCGCTCGGCACCTATGACGACGCGGTCGCCGCGCTCAAGCACGGCGCGTGCGGCTTTACGCATCTGTTCAACGCGATGTCGCCGCTGCACCACCGCAACCCTGGCCTCGTCGGCGCGGCGCTCGCGCACGCCGAGTACGCCGAAATCATTCCCGACCTGCTGCACGTGCATCCGGGTGCGATCCGCGCCGCGCTGCGCGCGATTCCGCGCCTGTACGTGGTGACGGACAGCACCTCGGCCACCGGCATGCCCGACGGCGAATACCGCCTCGGCAGCCAGCACGTGACCAAGTGTCTGGGCGGCGTACGTCTGGCCGACGGCACGCTCGCGGGCAGCACACTGACGATGGATCAGGCGCTGCGCAATCTTGTCTCGATCGGCTTGCCGATCGCCGATGTATCACACCGTTTGTCGCGCTACGCCGCCGACTATCTCGGCATCGAGGACCGCGGCCGCATCGCGCGCGGTGCCTGGGCCGACGTGGTCGTATTCGACCGCGAGCTGGCGCTCGTCGCGACCTACGTCGAAGGAGAAGACATTGTCGAATATGCTTAAGGAAGCGCTCGCGTCCGCCGCAACGGTCGCCGAGCAGCTCAAGGACACCTCGCGCGTCGCGGCGCTCGCCGCCAAGCTCGCGGAACAGCCGCGCCATGTCGCGCTGACCGTCGCGCGCGGCAGTTCGGACCATGCCGCCAGTTACTTTGCATCCCTGACGATGAGCCGCCTCGGCGTGCCGGTCGCGTCGCTGCCGATGTCGGTCGCGACACTGCAGCAGGCGCCGCTGCAGGTGCGCGATCAGCTTGCGCTGGCGTTTTCGCAATCGGGCAAGAGCCCCGACCTCGTCGGCACGATGAACGCGCTGCGCGCAGCCGGCGCATTGACGGTCGCCGCGGTGAACGCACCGAGCTCGCCGCTCGCCGACGCGTGCGAGTGGCATCTGCCGCTCGTGGCCGGTCCCGAGCTGAGCGTCGCGGCGACCAAGAGCTATATCGCGATGCTGTCGATCTCCGCGCAGCTGGTCGCGCATTGGCAGAACGACGCCGAGTTGCTCGCCGGACTGAACACGCTGCCCGATGCGCTCGAACGCGCGGGCCGGCTCGACTGGTCGATGGCCGTCAACGAGTTGCGCGGCATCGAGCGGATGATCGTGATTGGCCGCGGGCTTGGCCTCGCGATCGCGCAGGAAGCCGCGCTGAAGCTGAAGGAAACCTCCGGCATCCAGGCCGAAGCGTTTTCGAGCGCGGAAGTGCGGCACGGTCCGATGGAACTGATCGACCGCGACTATCCGCTGCTCGTGTTCGCGCCGAGCGGCCCCGAGCAGGCGGGTCTGCTGCAACTCGCGCACGACATGCGCGAGCGCGGCGCGCGCGTGTTGCTCGCGGCGCCCGACGACGTCGCGCAAGCTTCGCTGCCGCTCGTTTCCACCGCACACGCGGCGCTCGATCCGATCGCCGCCATCCTGTCCTTTTACGTGATGGCCGCGGACCTTGCCGCCGCGCGCGGGCGCAATCCCGACGCGCCACGCCATCTGAACAAAGTCACCGAAACTCACTGACGAGAATGACGATGCGACGTGTCGAAAAGCCCAATCTGATGAGCCATTCCGAAGATCTCATTGTTTTGCTTGCACCGCTGACCGGCCCGGTCGTGCCGCTCGCGAAGGTGCCGGACCCGGTGTTTTCGGGCGGTATGTTCGGCGACGGCATCGGCGTCGATCCGCTCGAAGGGCGGCTCGTCGCGCCATGCGATGGCGTCGTCACGCATCTCGCGCGCACCGGCCACGCGGTGACGCTCGAGAGCGCCGAAGGCGCGCAGATTCTGCTGCATATCGGCATCGACACGGTCGGGCTGAACGGCAAGGGTTTTGCGCCGATGGTCGGGCAGGGCGCGCAGGTGCGCGCCGGCGACGTGCTGATCGAATTCGATCAGGATCAGGTCGCGCTGAATGCGCCGAGCCTCGTGTCGGTGATCGCAATCGCGAATTCGGATGCGTTCGAGGTGATCGAGCGCGCGCCGGACGGCCTGGTGAAGTCCGGCGAATCGCGGCTGCTGGTACTGCGTGCCCGCGACGGCGTCAGCCAGGACGCGGTGCGCGAAACGAGCGCCACGCAGGTCCTGGACGAGGCGCGCCGGCAAATCACGCTGACCCATGCGGGCGGCCTGCACGCGCGGCCCGCGGCGCGGGCGCGCGAAGCGGCGCGTGGCTTCGACGCGCGCGTCGAGGTGCGCTACGACGGGCGCAAGGCGCCGATCGAAAGCGTGGTGGGTCTGCTGGGACTCGGTGCCGGCGAAGGCGCGAACGTCGAGTTGCTCGGCGTCGGTCCGCAGGCGCAGGCGGCGGTCGATGCGGTCGCTGAAGAACTGACTCGCGATGCGCACGGCGAAGTGGAACAGAAGCACGAACAGAAAGCGGTGCGGCCGGCGGCTGCACCGGCGGCAGTCGTTGCCGCGCCCGCCGCGGGCGAGCCGCTCGCGCCGAATACGCTCGCGGGCGTGTGCGCGTCGCCGGGCGTCGCGGTCGGCAAGCTGGTGCGCTGGGACGACGCGGACGTCGATCCGCCGGAGCAGGCGAGCGGCACGTCGGCGGCGGAAAGCCGTCTGCTCGACAAGGCGATCGCGACTGTCGACGCCGATCTCGACACGATCGTGCGCGACGCGTCGCAACGCGGCTCGGTCGGCGAGGCGGGGATTTTCGCGGTGCATCGCGTGCTGCTCGAAGATCCGACGCTGCTCGACGCCGCGCGCGATCTGATCAGCCTCGGCAAGAGCGCCGGTTTCGCGTGGCGCGAGGCGATCCGCACGCAAATAGGCATCCTGAGTAACGTGGAGGACGCACTGCTCGCCGAGCGGGCCGCCGATCTGCGCGACATCGAAAAGCGCGTGCAGCGCGCGCTCGGCTACACGAGCAGCACGGCGCGCTCGCTGCCTGACGAGGCGGTGCTCGCGGCCGACGAATTTACGCCTTCGGATCTGTCGTCGCTCGATCGCACGCGCGTGACCGCGCTCGTGATGGCGCGCGGCGGCGCGACCTCGCACGCGGCGATTCTCGCGCGTCAGGCGGGCATTCCCGCGCTGGTCGCGGTCGGCGACGCGTTGCATGCGATTCCCGACGGCACTCAGGTGGTGGTGAACGCGAGCACCGGCCGGCTCGAATTCGCGCCGACCGAACTCGACGTCGAACGCGCTCGGCGCGAACGCAGCCGTCTCGCCGACGTGCGCGAAGCGAATCGCCGCACGTCGCAGCAGGCAGCTGCGACCGCCGACGGCCGCGCGATCGAAGTGGCCGCCAACATCGCCACGCTCGACGACGCGAACGCCGCGGTCGACAACGGCGCGGACGCGGTCGGCCTGCTGCGCACCGAACTGCTGTTCATCCACCGCCCGACCGCGCCGAGCGCGGACGAGCATCGCCACAGCTATCAGGCGATCGTCGATGCATTGCGCGGCCGTACCGCGATCATTCGCACGCTCGATGTCGGCGCGGACAAGGAAGTCGACTATCTGACGCTGCCGCCCGAGCCGAATCCCGCGCTCGGCCTGCGCGGCGTGCGCCTCGCGCAGGTGCGCCCCGATCTGCTCGACGACCAGCTGCGTGGCCTGCTCGCGGTGCGCCCGATCGGCGCCGTGCGCATCCTGCTGCCGATGATCACCGATGCGGGCGAACTGATCCGCATCCGCAAGCGCATCGACGAGCTTGCCCGCGAAGCGGGTAGCACCGAGCCGATCGAAGTGGGCGTAATGATCGAAGTGCCGTCGGCGGCATTGCTCGCCGATCAGCTCGCGCAGCACGCCGATTTCCTGTCGATCGGCACCAACGACCTGACCCAATACACGCTCGCGATGGACCGCTGCCAGCCCGATCTCGCGGCGCAAGCGGACGGCCTGCATCCGGCGGTGCTGCGCCTGATCGCGGCGACCGTCGAAGGTGCCGCGAAGCACGGCAAATGGGTCGGCGTGTGCGGCGCGCTCGCCGGCGACCCGCTCGCGATGCCGCTCCTCGTCGGCCTCGGCGTGACCGAGCTGTCGGTCGATCCGGTCTCGGTGCCCGGCATCAAGGCGCGCGTGCGCACGCTCGACTATCAGTTGTGCCGCCAGCGTGCCCGCGATGCGCTCGCGCTCGATTCCGCGCAGGCGGTTAGAGCGGCAAGCCGCGCCACGTGGCCCCTCGATTGAAGAATTAATTATTTGGAGAGTCCGCCCGCCGTGCGCCCGGCAGCACGTCTGCCTTCACGCGCGGCGCGATTCCCGCATTGCTGCACCACTCAACCAAGACGTACCCCTACGAGACAAAATTGGAGATACCGATGGATGGAAATCCGTTTCTGAAGATTCAGCGCCTGGGACGCGCGCTGATGTTGCCGATCGCGGTGCTACCGGTCGCCGGCCTGCTGCTGCGGCTCGGCCAGCCCGACGTGTTCAACATCAAGATGATCGCCGACGCGGGCGGCGCGATCTTCGACAGCCTGCCGCTGCTGTTCGCGATCGGCGTGGCGGTCGGCTTCGCGAAAGACAATAACGGCGTCGCGGGTCTCGCCGGCGCGATCGGCTATCTGGTGCAGATCGCGGTGATGAAGGACATCAACGACAAGCTCAACATGGGCGTGCTGTCGGGGATCATCGCGGGGATCGTCGCAGGGCTGCTGTACAACCGCTACAAGGACATCAAGCTGCCGGACTACCTGGCGTTCTTCGGCGGCAAGCGCTTCGTGCCGATTGTGACAGGGGTGGTCTGTGTGGGCCTCGGCATCATATTCGGCTACGTGTGGGCGCCGGTGCAGGGCGCGATCGACGTGGCCGGCCACTGGCTCACGACGGCCGGCGCGCTCGGCGCCTTCGTGTTCGGCGTGCTGAACCGACTGCTGCTCGTCACGGGCCTGCATCACATCCTCAACTCGCTGACGTGGTTCGTGTTCGGTACCTTCACGCCGGCTGGCGGCGCGCCGGTCACGGGCGACCTGCACCGTTTCTTCGCGGGCGATCCGACCGCGGGCACCTTCATGACCGGCTTCTTCCCGGTGATGATGTTCGGCCTGCCGGCCGCGTGTCTCGCGATGTATCACGAGGCGCCGAAGGAGCGTCGCGCGATGGTGTTCGGCCTGCTGTTCTCGATGGCGCTCACGTCGTTCCTGACCGGTGTGACCGAACCGATCGAGTTCAGCTTCATGTTCCTCGCGCCGGTGCTGTATGCAATCCACGCGCTGCTGACGGGGCTGTCGCTCGCGATCTGCTCGGCGCTCGGCATTCACCTCGGCTTCACGTTCTCGGCGGGCTTCATCGACTACGTGCTGAACTTCGGTCTGTCGACGAAGGGCTGGTGGGCGATTCCGCTCGGCATCGTGTACTCGGTCGTGTACTACGGTCTGTTCCGCTTCTTCATCCGAAAGTTCAACATGGCGACGCCGGGCCGTGAGCCCGCCGCTGCCGACGAGCAGGTCGAGTCGTTCGCGGCCGGTGGCTTCGTCGCGCCGGCGGCCGGTGCGGCCGTGCCGCGCGCGCAGCGTTATATCGCGGCGCTCGGTGGCGCGGCGAATCTGTCGGTCGTCGATGCGTGCACGACGCGTCTGCGTCTGTCGGTGGTCGATGCGGACAAGGTCTCCGAAAGCGAACTGAAGTCGATCGGCGCGCGCGGCGTGCTCAAGCGCGGCTCGAACAACGTGCAGGTGATCATCGGACCGGAAGCGGACATCATCGCCGATGAGATGCGTACGGCGATCGCACGGGGTGAGGGCGATGTGAAGGCGGCGGGTGCTGGTGTATCGGCGCCGGCCGCTACTACGGCGGCTACCCGTGCCGCTTCGGTCGCGCAGACCGCTGGGCACGCTCAACCCGCCCACGATGCGCAAGGCGGTCCGCTCGATCCCGATCCGCTGCGCTGGCTCGCCGTGTTCGGCGGCACGGGCAACGTGGTGTCGCTCGACGCGGTTGCGGCGACGCGTCTGCGAGTGGTCGTGCGCGATCCGTCGGCGGTCGATCGGCAGCGCCTCGCGACGCTCGATACCGCGTGGGTGTCGACCGACACGTTCCATATCGTCGTCGGCGAGGCCGCGCAGCGCTATGCGCAGAGGCTGGCCGAGCGCCTGTCGTCGCAAGGCGGTGGGGCGGGCGCGGCGCCGATGCCGGCGTGAGCGGCTGAAGGCTGCCGAGCGCCGTTGAGTTCTGCGGCGATCACGGCACGGCGATAAAAAAGCGGCACCTCGTCCCGAGGTGCCGCTTTTGCGTTTACCACCAAAGCGTGACGCTCCTCAGCGAATCGCCCGCTTCGCCGCCCGCGCCAACTCGCGCGATTCGAGCCACATCACATTGATGACACCGAACGCCAGCGCGACGCCAATGCCGAGAATCCAGCTGAAATACCACATCACCAACACCTGTTTTTCGAGCGTAGTGCCGGTCAATACATCGAATGGTGGTTTTCCTCGATCGCCGCGGCGGTCACCTTGCCGCGCATCACCCGATACACCCAGCCCGTATAGAGCAGGATGATCGGCAGGAACACGATCACCGCGAACAGCATGATCTGGAGCGTCAAGCGGCTCGACGTCGAATCCCACATGGTCAGGCTGCTGCGGCCGTCGAGCGACGAAGGCATGATGAACGGGAACATCGAGAAGCCCGCTGTCAGAATCACGCCGACGATCATCAGCGACGTCGACAGAAACGCCGTCGCCTCGAAGCGCGAACGAGCGAGCAGCACCGCGAGCACACCGCCGACGAGACCCGCGAGCGGCGCAATCGCCATCCACGGATAGAGCGCGTAGTTGGTCAGCCACAAACCCGGCGCGCCGATCACGGTCTTCATCAGCGGATTGGAGACCGCGTCGAGCGGCGGCATGTCGACGATCTGATAGCCGCCGATCATCGTCGCGACGAGCGCGCCCGCGACGAGGAACAGCACCACCGTACATAACGCCGCGAGCCGCAGCGCCTTCGACGCGCGGTCGTGGACCACGCCGTCGGTCTTCCATTTGACGAACGCGGCGCCGTGCGCGGTGAGCATCGACATGCTGACGAGACCCGTCAGTAGCGCGAACGGATTGAGCAGGCCGAAGAAGCTGCCGTGATAGGTGACGCGCAGATCGGTATCGAACGAGAACGGCACGCCTTGCAGCAGATTGCCGAACGCGACGCCGAACACGAGGGCCGGCACGAAGCCGCCGATGAACAGACCCCAGTCCCACGCGTTCCGCCAGCGCGGATCCTCGCGCTTGCCGCGATAGTCGAAGCCGACCGGGCGGAAGAACAACGCGAACAGCACCAGCAGCATCGCGAAGTAGAAGCCCGAGAACGATGCCGCGTAGGCGAGCGGCCATGCGGCGAACATCGCGCCGCCGGCGGTCACGAACCAGACCTGGTTGCCTTCCCACGTCGCGCCGACGGTGTTCACGACGATGCGGCGCTCGGAGTCCGTTTTGGCGATGAACGGCAGCAGGATCGCCGCGCCCATGTCGAAGCCGTCGGTGAGCGCGAAGCCGATCAGCAGAACGCCTATCAATACCCACCAGATCAGTTTGAGGATTGCGTAGTCCATATGGGTCATTCCTCTGAGGCGGTGTGGCGGCGCGTCACGCGGCCGTGTTCGACAGCGGCTGCTTCACCTGCGATTCGTTCTCGTGGTGATAGCGGCCCGTATGCAACGCCGAAGGGCCGAGCCGCGCGTACTTGAACATCAGCATGATCTCGATGACGAACAGCCCGGTGTAGAACAGCACGAATCCGCCGATGCTCAGGTACAGATCGCGCGGCGTCAGTGTCGACGCGGCCAGGTTGGTCGGCAGAATGCCCGCGATGCTCCACGGCTGGCGGCCCATCTCCGCGACGATCCAGCCGAGCTCGGCGGCGAGCCACGGCAGCGGAATCGCTATGACCGCCCAGCGCAGGAACCAGCGACGCTTTTCGAGCAGCAGTGTGCGCTGCGCGCAGAACCAGAACGCGAGCACGAAGGTCGCGAGGAACAGCAGACCCAGGCCGACCATCATGCGAAACGAGAAGAACAGCGGCAGCACCGGCGGAACCGTGCTCTTTGCCGCCGCGTCGATCTGCTCGGGCGTCGCGTCGGTCACGTTCGGCGTGAACTGCCTGAGCAGCAGGCCGTAGCCGAGATCTTCCTGGTACTTGTCGAACGCGGCATGCGCTTCGTCGCTCGAGTCGCCGCCTTTCAACTTCTGCAGCGCCGCGTAGGCGAGCATGCCGTTCTTGATGCGCCCTTCGTTTTCCGCGATCAGCTCGCGCAGGCCGACCACAGGTTCGTGGAGCGAGCGCGTCGCGATGATGCCGAGCGCGTACGGGACACGGATTGCGTAGTCGGTGCGTTGCTCTTTCTGATTGGGAATGCCGAAGATCGTGAACGGTGCCGGCGCGGGCGCGGTCTCCCATTCGGATTCGATCGCGGCGAGCTTGACCTGCTGGACTTCGCCGGTGCGATAGCCCGATTCGTCTCCGAGCACGATCACGCACAGCGCCGACGCGAGACCGAAGCCGGCGGCGATCGCGAACGAGCGCAGCGCGAACTCGGTGTCGCGGCGCTTCAACAGATACCACGACGACACGCCGAGCACGAACATCGCCGCGGTCACGTAACCAGCCGACACGGTGTGCACGAACTTCACCTGAGCGACCGGGTTGAAGATCACCGAGCCGATGCTGTCGAGTTCCATGCGCATGGTCTGGTAGTTGAACTTCGCGCCGACCGGATTGTTCATCCAGCCATTGGCAACCAGAATCCACAGCGCCGACAGGTTCGAACCGAGCGCGACGCAGAACGTGACGATCAGATGCTGGACTTTTGACAATCTGTTCCAGCCGAAGAAGAACAGACCGACGAACGTAGATTCGAGGAAGAACGCCATCAGCCCTTCGACGGCGAGCGGCACGCCGAAAATGTCGCCGACGTAATGCGAGTAATAAGCCCAGTTGGTGCCGAACTGAAACTCGAGCGTGAGGCCGGTCGCGACACCCATTGCAAAGTTGATGCCGAACAGCTTGCCCCAAAACTGCGTCATGTCCTTGTAGATCTGCTTGCCGGTCATCACGTAGACCGACTCCATGATGACCAGCAGCCAGGTCAGGCCGAGCGTGAGCGGCACGAACAGAAAGTGATAAAGCGCGGTGATGGCGAACTGGAGCCGTGACAGTTCTACGACTTCGCTAACGGGCATGTTGATCACCTCGAGACGGATGCGGGGCGGGCACCGACAGCAGCGCATGCGCGACCTGCTCAGGCGGCAGCATCATGTGCTCCGCCTGCGGATGATTGAAGAACGTGTACTTGAGCGCCAACAGTAGTGCGAACTTGATGGCGAGGATGATGGCGAGATCGCGCCCCAGCGTTGGACCGCGCACCCACCTGGTGAACCGGCCGCGCAAGCGCGA
Organism: Paraburkholderia sp. HD33-4; assembly: GCF_021390635.1. Taxonomy (NCBI): domain Bacteria; kingdom Pseudomonadati; phylum Pseudomonadota; class Betaproteobacteria; order Burkholderiales; family Burkholderiaceae; genus Paraburkholderia; species Paraburkholderia sp. HD33-4. The sequence continues at coordinate 318,842 of NZ_JAJEJS010000001.1, forward strand.
TCGGACAGTGCTGCTGCGATTGAGGGCTAGGGTCATGATCGGTCGAAGACGACTTCACGCCGGAGAGTCCGGCTGGATCCAGACCGCCCTTGCCGTCAGGCAGTCTGGCGAATGCATGCCGATTGTAGGAGGGGGAACCTCACGCGCTCAGGGTTGGCCATGCGGCATCACGTCGCGAAACTTGCCGCGTCTGTGCAGTATTGCTACCGGACTTGCGATACGTCAAGAAAGGCTTACCGGCCCCGGCCGGTTGGCTCGGGGGGCGGGCTGACACGAACGCGCGGCCGCGGGGATGCAAGAAGAAAACGAAAAGAATAAAAAAGCCCCGCCGTTTTGCGAGGGCGGGGCTTGAGCTCACTGGTCGGCAAATGACGCGCGACCGATTAACGTGTGTCGTTTTTACCTATGTCATGCGCGGGCCACATGTGCGCGCGCATGGCTTCGACGCTTTACGCGTATTCGGTCAGCGCACCGCGCATCTTCTTCATGGCGCTGGCTTCGATCTGGCGGATACGTTCGGCCGACACACCGAACTCGTCGGCCAACTCGTGCAACGTCGAGCCGCCCGAGCCGTCGTCGTCTACCTTCAGCCAGCGTGCTTCGATAATGCGGCGGCTGCGCGGATCGAGCGCATCGAGCGCGCTTGCGATGCCGTCGCTTTGCAGCCGGTCGCGCTGACGCGAAGCCAGCACGGCGGTCGGCTCGCTGTGCGAGTCGGCCAGATAGGCGATCGGCGCATACGACTCTTCACCGTCTTCGACCTGACCTTCGAGCGCGATATCGCCGCCCGACAGACGCGTTTCCATCTCCGCGACTTCTTCGCGCTTCACGTTCAGTTCCTTGGCGAGACCTTCGATCTCGTCCGGCGTGAACGCGCCGAGACCCTGCTTGTGGCTGCGCAGGTTGAAGAACAGCTTGCGCTGCGCCTTGGTGGTGGCGACCTTCACCATGCGCCAGTTGCGCAGGATGTATTCGTGGATCTCGGCCTTGATCCAGTGCATTGCGTACGACACGAGGCGTACGTTTTGCTCCGGATCGAAGCGCTTGACCGCTTTCATCAGGCCGATGTTGCCTTCCTGAATCAGGTCGGCGTGCGGCAACCCGTAACCGAGGTAGTTACGCGCGATCGACACGACGAGCCGAAGGTGCGACAGCACGAGGCGGCGCGCGGACTCCAGATTGTCGTGTTCGCGCAATTCGGTGGCGAACTGGCGTTCTTCCGCCGGCGTCAGCATCGGGATCCGGTTGACCGCCTGGATGTAGGCGTCGATGTTGCCCAGTTGACCGGACAGCAGCGAGGAATGCGAGAGCGCCAGTGCACCTGCCGAAGCGGCCTTAGCCGACGACGGGCTCAAAGTACTCGGAAGGGTCATTGCATGGCTCACGTATGAAACTCCTTTGGAATCAGACAATAGCGTACTCAGTAAACGACTCCAGCGATGGATGTTAGCACTCTGATCTGCCGAGTGCTAATACTTAGAGCTCGCAGGGGTATCCAAGTTCCCGAAAATCCTATTGATTTTCGTATTTTGATAGCCATAATACGCTCTATTTTGTCCGCCTGTTTGTCCTATACAAGTTGCTGCCATTTTCCATGTAGTTCTCGCAATCAGCTCATATATGCATATCAGGGAGTGAATAATTGCGGAAAGTGAGGCTGGATTCGTTTGATGTGCGACACTAGATTGGCGCCTAAAGTAAAGGAAGCAGTCGCTTAATAACCGCCAGGTGAGGGGGCCAAATCAACTACCTGAATTTGGTTTTTGCGTGGACTTACTCTAAATGCCAATTTCGCCCTCGGGTTCGGGTGTCAGGCGCAACTTCTAGTGCCAGAACCGGACTTCGTGGCAAACCTGCGACTTGCATTCCCCGCTGATCCGCGAGGCGCACCTCGCATCACCGTCCACCGCTTTCAGCATGTTTCCAATCGCAGTATCAAAGAGCTGAATCCTGGTATAAATTTCAGCCAGCTATATGTGCAATATCACGTCTGACCGTGGCCGTCTGCGGCTCGCGGTGTTCGAGGGGCTCTGCAATGGCGGCAAAGATGATCGAAGCGATTCGCGGACTCGAACGAGAGCGTTTTCGCGCGATGGTCGACGGCGATGGACAGTCGCTCGACACGCTGCTCGCGGACAACGTGAGCTACGTCCATACGAATGGCAAGCGCGAAACGAAGCGGCAGTTCATCGACGGGATCGTCGCGGGGCGCCGTCGTTATCGGCAGATCGAGGTGCAGTCGCAGGACGTGTTGCCGGCCGGGCGCGAAACCTACGTGGTCACGGGCCGCGCGCTGATCGAGATGGAGGCCAACAACGGCGCGCTGCTGTTTCCGATTGCCTATACCGCGATTCACACGCACGAAGACGGGCAGTGGCGGCTGATCGCATGGCAGGCAACGCGTTGCGCTCTCGAGTGAGATTCTGCTGGCGCGGGCGCGCCTCGTGAGCGCGCCCGCGGCGGCGGCGCAATGCGGGGTATATGCACCGCGCTGCCGCAGGCTCGAGGCTCAGTTCAGATTTACGCGGTCAAGCATTCGTCAGCTTTGTCGCGCCTGCTTGCGCCGTGCTTCCCCGCCTCGGCATTCGCGTCGCGCGCCTCGTGCGTGCCACGCATCGCGGCCTCTCCCGCATACGGATGGCGCGCCGCCACCGGAAGCCGCGTGCAGCGTTCGGCCACGCGCCTGATTGTCGCGAGATCCGAGAAATCCAGACCGCTGTCGATACCCATCGCGTCGAGATTCATCGCGAGCGTGACGAGATCGACGTTGCCGGTGCGCTCGCCGTTGCCGAACAGACAGCCTTCGATGCGATCCGCGCCCGCCAGCAGCGCGAGCTGCGCCGCGGCCACGGCGGTGCCGCGGTCGTTGTGCGGATGCACCGACAGCACGATGCTGTCGCGATACCCGAGATTGCGGTGCATCCATTCGATCTGGTCGGCAAACACGTTCGGCGTGGCCGCTTCGACGCTCGCCGGCAGATTGACGATCATCTTGTGATCGCGTGTCGGCCGCCACGTTTGCGCGACGGCGTCGCACACCTCGCGCGCGAACGGCAGCTCGGACGTGTTGAAGGTCTCGGGCGAGTACTGGAAGGTCCAGTGTGTGCCCGGCCGCGCCTGCGCGTGTTCCTTGACGAGACGCGTGCCTTCGACGGCGAGCGCCTTGATCTCGTCCTTCGACTGCTGGAACACGATGCGCCGGAACGACGGGCAGATCGCGTTGTACAGGTGAACGATCGCGCGCGGCGAGCCTTCAAGCGCATCGAACGTGCGTGCGATCAGCTCCGCGCGCGACGGCACGAAGACTTCGATCGTGACGTCGTCGGGAATGCGCCGCTCGTCGATCAGCTTGCGCACGAAGTCGAAATCGGTTTGCGACGCCGACGGAAAGCCGACTTCGATTTCCTTGAAACCGATCGCGACCAGCATCTCGAAGTAGTCGAGCTTCTGCGCGGCGCTCATCGGTTCGATCAGCGCCTGGTTACCGTCGCGCAGGTCGGTGCTCATCCAGACGGGCGCGGCGTCGATCGTGCGTCCCGGCCATTTGCGGCCGCTCAGCCGCACGGCGGGAAAGGGACGGTACTTTTCAGCGGGATTGCGCAACATGGTGAGGTGCCTCATTCGTGGTGTCGTCGGCGGAGGGTGGGGACGTCGAGCGGTTGGCCGACTGCCACGCATGCACGGTGTGCCTGCCGATGCCGGGCGGCAACGAGTGGGCGCGCGGCCCGCGACGTCATGACGACGCGGGCGAATGAACAGACGAACGCGGATGCGGCCCGGGCAACGTGCATTTGATCCTCTCGCATCGGCCGCGCGGTAAACGGACGAATGCAAACGACGACGGGTTGTGGAGAACTACGACGGGGGTGAAGCGAAACTGCGGGAACTACGGGGAGGACCGCCGACGGCAACCGGAGCTGCCAGCGCGCGGCGCTACGTGTGACTTACGCCACGCGTAGCGATAGGGGCCGCGCTAGGCGGCCGGAGATAATTCGGAGGGTGTTCGGAAGGGAACGCATGAGGCCAACTGTATGACGGTGCGCGTTGGCCTGTCAACCCGCGGCCGTCACGCCGCCGTCTTCGCGATATCGACGATCAGCTCGACCTGCCGCTCGATCGCGCCCGGCACCGGCGCTTCGCCGCGCAGCACTGCGTCGATCCAGGCGGCCGTGGTCGCCGCGTCGCGCGCTTCGGGCAGCTCGACTTCGGGCGCATCGGGCGACGAGCGTTCGTGGGGCAGCCGTGTCTCGCAGATGCCGTCGTGCAGCCAGTCGACCTGCACCTGGCGGCGCGTATCGGCGACCGCCTCGCCTTCGGTGCCGCGCGCGAGCAGCGCACCGCCGACGGCCGCATCGGGATGCGTGATGAACAGTTGCTTGAGACTGTCGCGATACGGCGGATGCGTGTAGTTCACGAGCCGCAATCCTGCGGGCGCGAATGGCTGCAGCAGCTTAACGAGCGTATGCGTCGAATTGCGCACGCCCATGCGCCGGCGCAGCGCGAGCAGGCGCGCGAGCTTGGGCGCGAGCACGTCGATCGACGCGAACGCGACGCGACGCTCCGCCAGACCCGCTTCGATCTGCGCGTGTGACTGCGCGTGGGCGATGTGCAGATGGGCGAAGATTTCCGCGCTCGTCACGCGCCCCGGATCCTCGGTGACGCCGTGCACGAGCACCGGCACGCCTTCGCGCGCGAGCAGCAGTGCCAGCAGCGGCACGAGGTTCGGCTGCTTGCGCGCACCGTTGTATGACGGAATCGACACCGGCCGGAACGCGCCGTGCGGCTGCCGCACCGGCTCGAACGACGTATGCGCCGCGCCCAGCATCGCGGCGAGTTCGTCGGCGGTTTCGCCTTTCACGCGATACGCGAGCAGCACCGCGCCGAGCTCGAGATCGTCGACGCGGCCATCGAGCATCGCGGTGTAGAGCGCGCGGGTGTCGTCGGCGGTCAGCGCGCGGGCGCCGTTGGGGCCGCGGCCGATTTCCTTGATGAATCGGGCGCAGGGGAAGGGGGAAGTGGTATCGGTGGAGTCGGTCATCGTGCGCAAGAGGCAGGTGGCGTGCCGCGCGTGGCGGTTCGCTACGCCATTCGGGGAGCTGTTCGGTGTCAGTATCGCATCTAAGGCGAGCCCGCGAACAGCGACGAAGCGGCACGCAGCGACTGCCGACTGCCCGCTTGCCACGCACCCGCGCCGTGCCGCGCGTTACACTCGATGTTTCTCGCCGCCTCGGCGGCGCCCATCGAAAAACGGAGAACGGGATGAGTTACGTATTTGCACCCGCACCGCAGGTCGCGGTGCCGGTCGTGGGGTCGAGCGAGCAGTTCGCGGTGCGGCGCATCTACTGCGTGGGGCGCAACTACGAGGCGCACGCGCGCGAAATGGGCCACGACCCGGACCGCGAACCGCCGTTCTTCTTCACGAAGCCGGCCGATGCGGTCGTCTACGTCGCGCCGGGCACGACCGGCGAATTCCCGTATCCGTCGCAGACGAAGAACGTCCATTTCGAAATGGAAATGGTCGCGGCGATCGGCGAGGGCGGTAAAGACATCCCCGTCGAGCGCGCGCTCGACCACGTCTACGGCTACGCGCTCGGTCTCGATATGACGCGCCGCGACCTGCAAGGCGAAGCGAAGAAAATGGGGCGTCCGTGGGATACCGCCAAAGGCTTCGATCACTCGGCGCCGCTCGGCCCGATTCATCCGGCTACGACGGTTGGTCACATCGGCAAGGGCGCGGTCTGGCTGTCGGTGAACGGCGAGGACAAGCAGCGCGCGGATGTGTCGCAGCTGATCTGGTCGGTGGCCGAGACGATCGCGTATCTGTCGACGCTGTTCGAACTGCGGCCCGGCGACCTGATTTTTACCGGCACGCCGGAAGGCGTCGGTGCTGTCGTCAAGGGCGACCTGATGAAGGGCGGCGTGGACGGGCTCGGCGAATTCAGCGTGCGCGTCGTCTGAGACGGCTTGGGGGCAGGTGGAGGAGGCAGACAACATGAAGCTCTACAGCTATTTCCGTAGCTCGGCGTCGTATCGCGTGCGTATCGCGCTGAACGTGAAGAATCTGACGTACGACTACGTGCCCGTGCACCTCGTGCGCGAAGGCGGCGAGCAGCTGAAGCCCGAGTATCGCAAGATCAACGCGGACTGTATCGTGCCGACGCTCGCCGACGGCAGTCATCTGCTGCCGCAGTCGCTCGCGATCATCGAGTATCTCGAGGAGACGCATCCCGAGCCGCCCCTGCTGCCGAAGGCGCCGCTCGATCGCGCTTATGTGCGCTCGGTGGCGCTGCAGGTCGCGTGCGAGATTCATCCGCTGAACAATCTGCGCGTGCTGCGCTATCTGAAGCACACGCTGCGTGTCGACGACGACGCGAAGGACGCGTGGTACCGGCACTGGATCGACGCGGGCTTCGCGACGCTGGAGATGCATCTCGCCGGCGACGCGCGCACCGGCAAGCTGTGTTTCGGCGACACACCGACACTCGCCGACGCGTGCCTGATTCCGCAGGTGTTCAACGCGCAGCGCTTCAAGGTCGACACCGCAAAGTTTCCGACGATCCAGCGCATCTACGATCACGCGATGCAACTCGACGCGTTCGCACGCGCGGCGCCGGGCGCACAGCCGGACGCGGAGTGAGCGCGGGTTCGTGTGACACGTCGATGGCGGCTTGAAACGAAAAAAGGGCACTCCGTGGAGTGCCCTTTTCCTTTGGCTCGCCGCGAGCGCCGAACGCCGCGGCAATCACGCGATCAGCCGCCCAGCAGCGCGTCCGAAAACTCCTCCGCGCTGAACGGCTGCAGATCCTCGACCTTTTCGCCGACGCCGATGAAATACACCGGAATCGGCCGCTGCCGCGCGATCGCCGCGAGGATGCCGCCCTTCGCGGTGCCGTCGAGCTTGGTGACGATCAAACCGGTGAGGCCGAGAGCGTCGTCGAATGCCTTGACCTGCGTGAGCGCGTTCTGGCCGGTGTTCGCGTCGATCACGAGCAGCACTTCGTGCGGCGCGCCGTCCTGCGCCTTGCCGATCACGCGCTTCACCTTGCGCAGTTCTTCCATCAGATGCAGCTGCGTGGGCAGACGGCCGGCCGTGTCGGCCATCATCACGTCGATTTTGCGCGCACGCGCGGCGCCGACCGCGTCGAAGATCACCGCGGCCGGATCGCCGCTTTCCTGCGCGACCACGGTTACGTTGTTGCGCTGGCCCCAGATGGCGAGCTGCTCGCGCGCGGCGGCGCGGAATGTGTCGCCGGCGGCGAGCAGCACCGACTGGTCGAAGCTCTGCAGATGCTTCGCGAGCTTGCCGATGCTCGTGGTTTTGCCCGCACCGTTGACGCCGGCGATCATCATCACGAGCGGCTGCGCGCGGCCGAGCATCAGCGATTTTTCGAGCGGCTTCAGCAACTCGACGAGCAGCGTGCGCAGCGCGGTCTTGACCTGCTGCGGGTCCGTCAGGCGTTCGCTGCGCACCTTCTCGCGCAGCGCCTCGAGCAGGAATTCGGTCGCCTCTACGCCGGCGTCCGACATCAGCAGCGCGGCTTCGAGTTCCTCGTACAGGTCCTCGTCGATCTTCGCGCCGACGAAAATGCCGGTCAGGTTCGAACTGGTTTTCGCAAGTCCGCTCTTCAGGCGCGTGAGCCACGAGCGCTTCGCGCCAGCGTCCTGCATGGGCGGCGGAACGATCTCGACGGTATCGAGCACGGCGTCTCGCGGCTCGGGCTGGGGCTCGATGATGGTCGTGGCCACAGGGGGAACGGTGGGCGCAACCGGCTCGACAGGCGCGGTTTGCACCTCTGCCTCGGGTGTCGCGCCGTCTTGCGCCGCCAGCGATTCGTCTGTGGCGGTATCGGACTCTTTCGAACCCTTGAATCGTTTGAAAAAGCTGAACATGATCTGACGTCTTGGAGAGCGCGCCGATGCGCGCAGCCGGCACGGGACCGGCGAAGCGGTGGGCAGCGCCGGGATGCGAAAAAGCGGGGCGCTGGCAGCCGCACATTTTATCAGGCGTGCCGCGGTGCGTCGTATCGGCCGCTCGGCCAGGCTGGACGCGCGCCGCCCCTGTGGTAACGTGGGCGCTCCGGCCCGCGCGCCTCGGCGCCGCGGGCGTGTTCATCACTCAGCTGAAACCGCACGATACTGCATGCCTCGTTTAGCCCCTTCACGCGCCGCTGGCGCTTCGTCCAAAAGCGGCAAGCCGCATGCCATTCGCATCATCGGCGGCGACTGGAAACGCACGCCGCTGCCCGTGCTCGATCTGGACGGCTTGCGCCCGACGCCCGACCGCGTCCGCGAAACGTTGTTCAACTGGCTCGGCCAGCGTCTGGACGGCCAGCACTGCCTCGATCTGTTCGCCGGTAGCGGCGCGCTCGGCTTCGAGGCCGCGTCGCGCGGCGCGGCTCGCGTGCTGATGGTCGAGCGCCATGCGCGCGCCGCCGGGCAGTTGCGCGCGAACCAGCAACGGCTCGATGCACGCATGATCGAAATCGCCGAGGCGGACGGCCTGCGTCTCGCGGCGAGTCTCGCGCCAGGCTCGTTCGACGTCGTGTTCCTCGATCCGCCGTTCGATGCCGACCTGCTCGGCAAGGCGCTCGCGGTGGCCGTGCCGCTGCTGCGCGCCGGCGGCTATCTCTATGTCGAAGCGGGTGAAGCGCTCGAACCGGCCGCTCACGAGCCGCTCGCGGACTGGGAGGTCGTGCGGCAGGGCAAGGCGGGCGCTGTGCACTTTCATTTGCTGCAGCGCGAAAATAAGGAATAATGCGCGTTCCAAAAAAGGGCCGGGCGGTTTATCGTGATCCGCGCCGGTGCCAAATGCGTCGCTTGGACGTGCCGTTTTGTCTGAAGAGAGGAGAAGTCTCATGGTAGTCGCCGTGTACCCGGGCACGTTCGACCCGCTGACGCGCGGTCACGAAGACCTCGTTCGGCGCGCGTCGAGCATTTTCGACACGCTGGTGGTGGGTGTGGCCGACAGCCGTGCCAAGCAGCCGTTTTTCACTCTCCAGGAGCGCCTCGCGATTGCGCATGAGGTGCTCGGCCACTACCCGAACGTCCAGGTGATGAGCTTCAAGGGGCTGCTCAAGGACTTCGTGCGGACCAACAACGCGCGGGTGATCGTCAGGGGGCTACGCGCGGTGTCGGACTTCGAGTACGAGTTCCAGATGGCGGGCATGAACCGCTATCTGCTGCCCGACGTCGAGACGATGTTCATGACGCCGTCCGATCAGTATCAGTTCATTTCGGGCACGATCGTGCGCGAGATCGCGCAATTGGGCGGCGACGTCAGCAAGTTCGTGTTCCCGTCGGTCGAAAAATGGCTGAAGGAGAAAGTCGCGTCGCTGGATCCGCAAGGCGGCGCTCAGGCGACTTGAGCCTGAGTCGCACAGGCGGCCGGTTTTGATGGATCAAAGCCGGCCGTGGGCGGCATCGGGTGCGAACAATGCGGCTTCAATGATCGGCGACGAGTGCGTCAGTTGGCTGCTCTAAGTAATGTTGGCGCGACCTGTTGGCGGCGAACGTCGAACCCGTCGTTACGCACGGACATCGGTGTATTCGATGGTTTGGGCAAGTCGTGACGCGGAAATTCGGGCGATCTCCGTCTTGCCGAACCAGATCACGAACAGGCTGGGATTCGCGGCGCTTCGTTGCACCTTCACCTTCTTGCCCGCTTTGTGTGTGCGGCCAACGTCGAGTCCGATGTACTTGCTCTCGACGGCGACCAGCAATTTTGCGGGACGCGATTGCTCGTGGGTCACGGCGTTTCACCTTCTGCGTCAATCATACGGTCGAATTCCCCCGAACTTGCGATCTGCGAATCCGGACGCTGAACCCGCTTAACGTTATATTTTTTGTATCGATTCTGTCAAGGTGTTGGCATCGGCAATCGATATACCTTTGTTCAACTCGTCGAGTATGAACTGACGAAGTGCACCGATCTGTACGGAACGCTGGATTTCAACAGGGCGACAAATGCCGCGTATGTGGAATTGCCAGGGCGGAGTAGCCAGACGGGCTTTGCAATAGGAATGAGGCGTTTTTTCTAGCCGAAGAGTGCGGGCTTAACCGGCTCGGAGCAATGTCAGCTACCCTTCGCAGCTTTGCTGAACGCCTCGGCAAGTTTGTCGAAGTGGCGGAGGGCCGCAGGCGTTAGTTCGACCTGTTTGCGGCGAGCGTCTTCGGTGTCGTTCAGCAGGAGCCAGCCCTTTTCGCGCATTGACGTGATACGGGCATGCAGGGTTGCCGGCGACCCGAGCGTGCTTTGGGCCATCATGTCTCGAACCGACAGTCGTTCGTTTTTTTGCCTCATGCGGGCAACGAACTCCAGGATCTTTTCTTCGAGCGGATCGAGCGCGGGAAGTGAGGGCAGACCTCGCAGTGCTTCGGTCAGTTGAAGAAATCGAAGATAGATATCAGCAGGGCGGGTCATGACCATCGCTCCAACGAAAACGCCGCTCACCCGAGCGCACAAAGCGAACCTTGATGCTGCCCAGCGACGACCGGGCTTCGTTATTTTATCTCCATGTCTAGCTTACGTTTGCATTTCCTCTCGATCGCGGGCACGGCTATCGCGTTCGTGCTGTCGCTCTGGATCAATCAGGAAGTCTTCGCGCATACCGAGTTCGTCCGGGGCGTGAACTGGATCTACCTGCCGTCGGGCGTCAGACTATTGAGCACGTTGCTGCTGGGCGGCGATGGCGCAATCGGCTTGCTATTGGCGAGTTGGCTCGTCGACTTCTTCTACTTCTTTCCGCACGACCCTGTTCGGTCGATCGCCGGCGGAATCATCGCCACGGTGGGGCCGTATGCGGTGTATCGCCTCGCGAGGGAGTGGTATGGGCTGAGTGCATTGCTGACCAATCTCACTGCGAAGCGACTACTCATACTGGCGGTCGCTTATTCGACCGCGAATTCGCTGTTGCATCACATCTGGTTCGCGTTGCAGGGGAACACGCACGACCTTGTCCAAAGCTTTTTCCTGATGTGCGCCGGCGATCTTTCCGGCGCGCTCATCATGTTGTACGTCGTGAAGGGCGTTCTCGCTTTGTTGCCGATACGAGGAGCTTCGCGCGCCTGACAGGTCCCGCCGCTCTTCAGGAACTCTGTTGCATAGGTATAAAAAGCAGGTTCGACCTGGGCATTTGCCGCCATGCAAACGAGGCAACGTAACCGACCGGTCGGCGCGAGCCGAAGAACCGGTCGGTTCGGACAGCGAGTTCCACGCGAACCATTTCTCTCAGGTTTGGCCGTTACAAAAACTATAACGATAAAGTCGCGCGTTGGCAAGGCTCGTGCGGGTTGTCAGTTCGAGTCGTCATTGCAAGAAGCGCGATCCAGCAGCGCGATGGCACTACGCTCAAAATCCCATCACTACGGAGTCCGTATGACACTGTGATCGTCGATCGGGTTGCACAGGCTGTACGGCGCTATGTGCTCGTAAAGGACTGGCCAATCGACCGCGAGTAGCGGAATCGTTGGGTCTTTCCGACACCAGTACGCGATAAACCGCGCCCAACCCCCGAGAAATATTCCTCTGCCAGAACTCAGCAGACACGGAGGGCGAGCGACGGGCGGCACCAGCATCCGCGGCATTCCCGCCGCCAGGATTTCAAGGGGGTCCGACGATTCGCTCGACGCCGTCAGACGGTCCCCGGTGTCAGACAGGTATCGACGTACTTCTTCCGCTACACGTGTGCTACGAAGTTCCAGGTAAGAGGCGCGGATTTCATCGAGTACTGAACTGGGCACACACGAATAATGAGAGCCACCCAGTCTTTCCAGCGCGGCGCGCCTGACGAAGTCAGGAAGCGCCCCCAACGTTGTCTCGCTGCCGAGTAACGCATCTTGAAAGACGGGATAGCGCGCGAGCCATGGAGCAGGCGCGCGGCTCACGGGTCGGCGTGCCGATGCCCACCGGTTCGTCCGGATAGCGCGTTCCGTTCCAGCCTGTTCTCTCAGGTTCATCGCTATAAAAACCATATCAATGCGGACGTGGTTGGACATACTTGTCGAGGCTGGTATACAGCTACAAATGGGTTTTCGGTCGCATCGCGCCGAACTTAAGGGCCGCGCGAAATTATTTCCCGGAGCGTCACGATGTCTCTGACCGGAAGCTTGCTGCTTGCGCTCGCGGAACGCCATACGGGCACGCTATGATTCATTCGGCAAAAGCAATAGAGGATGGCTCAAGGCAATGTCTAGCTTACGTTTGCATTTTTGGTCGATCGCTGGGACTCTGATCGCGTTCCTGGTGTCGCTGTGGATCAATCAGGAGGTATTTACGCACACGTCTTTCGTGCGAGGCGTCAACTGGATTTTCCTGCCGTCTGGTGTTCGGCTTCTCAGCACGTTGCTGCTTGGGTTCGATGGTGCCATCGGCCTTCTGCTTGCCGGACTGATCACCGACTTTCTGTACTGGTTTCCGCAGGACCCGGTGCGTGCAATTGCAGGTGCTTTGCTTGGGTCTTTGGCACCGTATCTGGTCTACCGGTTTGCGCTCGAGTACTACGATTTGCGCGCGTCGCTGTCGAACCTGACGCCGAAGCGGCTTCTGGTTCTGGCCGTCGCCTATTCGGTAGCAAACCCGCTGTTTCATCACCTGTGGTTTGCGCTGACCGGTACGACGAAAAATTGGTTCGAAAGCTTCTTCACGATGTTTGTCGGCGATCTGACCGGTGCGCTGATCATGCTGTACGTGATGAAGGGGCTACTGGCCTTGTTGCCGAAACAGCCCGGCAATTCCCGCATGTCGAATGGCATGTTCAGCATCCAGTTGGCGTTAGACAGCGCATACACCAACCAGTTGGCATCGAAGCCTACCTGATCGAGGATCGCAGCCGTCCGTGATCCCGGCGCGGGATCGCACGACCGTGCGGAGGCGAAAAAGCTATAATATGTTGTTTTTTCTAGGAAAGTTGGTGGCAGCATGGCCTTGATGATTACCGACGAGTGCATCAATTGCGACGTCTGCGAGCCCGAGTGCCCGAACGACGCGATTTCGATGGGCCCGGAAATCTATGTAATCGACCCGAAGAAGTGCACCGAATGCGTCGGTCATTTCGACGAGCCACAGTGCATTCAGGTGTGTCCGGTCGAGTGCATTCCGCGTGACCCGAACCACCTGGAAACGCGCGAAGGTTTGATGGCGAAATATCACGCACTGCAGGCCGCCAAGGGCACCTGAAGTTCGCGGGTGACGCGCAAATAAAAACGGCGAAGGCTCGCGGGCCTTCGCCGTTTTTTTCGCGCGGCGTTTTGGTTATCCGACGTAGGCGCTGAAAATGCCGCGTAACGCGTCGAGCAGGATGTCGCATTCGGCGTCGGTGCCGACCGAGATCCGCAGATGTTGGTCAATGCGCGGCGCGTTGAAATGCCGCACGAAGATTTCCTTTTCCCGCAGCCGCGACACGAGCGTCGCGGCATCGTACCCTTCATGCCGCGCGAACAGCAGATTCGCGGCCGACGGCACCACTTCGAAGCCGAGCGCGGTCAATTCCGCCGCGAGCCGTTCGCGGCTCGCAATCACCTTCGCGCAGGATTCGCGAAACCACGCGTCGTCTTCGTAGGCGGCGGTCGCCGCGGCTTGCGCGAGGCGGTCGAGCGGATAGGAATTGAAACTGTCCTTCACGCGATTGAGCGCATCGATCAGCGCCGCATCGCCGAACGCAAAGCCGACGCGCATGCCGGCAAGCGAACGTGACTTCGATACGGTCTGCACGACGAGCAGATTCGGATAGCGGTCGATCAGCGCAATCGCCGACTCGGCGCCGAAGTCGACGTAGGCTTCGTCGATCACCACGACCGAATCAGGATGGCTCGCGACGAGGCGTTCGATTTCCGCGAGCGGCAGCGGCCGGCCGGTCGGCGCGTTCGGATTTGGAAACAGGATGCCGCCGTTGGGCACCGCGTAGTCGTCGACGTTGATCGCGAAGCGGTCGTCGAGCGGGACGGTGCGGTAGTCGACCTCGAACAGCTTCGCGTAGGTCGGATAGAAGCTGTACGTGATGTCGGGAAACAGCAGCGGCTTGTCGTGCTTGAGCAAGGCCTTGAACGTGAGCGCGAGTACTTCGTCCGAACCGTTGCCCGCGAATACCTGCTCGGCGCGGATGCCGTGATAAGCGGCGACCGTTTCGCGCAGCTTGCGTGCGCTCGGATCGGGATAGCGGCGCAGTGCGTCCGCCGTGTCGCCGAGCTCGCGGCGGATCGCGTCGAGCACGCGCGGCGACGGCGGATACGGATTCTCGTTGGTGTTCAGCTTCACCGGATGCGCGAGCGCGGGCTGCTCGCCCGGCACATACGGCGTTAGACGATGAACGATGTCGCTCCAGTAGCGGCTCAAGCGATTCTCCTCGCGGGGTCGGGTGCAGGTGTCGATGGGGGGGCGCGCGTCAACCGTTGTTGCGATGCAGTTGCATCATCGCGCGTTCGAGCTCGCCTTTGATGACTTGCGGCATCACCGCAAGCGCGCGCTCGATCGACGCGTCGATGACCTCCTGCTCTTCGCGCCGCGGCGGCTTCAACACATAGTTCGCGACGTCCGGCTTCGCGCCGGCGCGCGCGCTTTCGGGAATCAGATCGCGCGGATGGCCGATGCCGATCCGCAGCCGCCAGTATTGCTGCGACGACAGATGCGCGCTGATGTCCTTCAACCCATTATGCCCGCCGCTGCCGCCGCCGAGCTTCAGCTTGATGCTGCCGGGCGGCATGTCGAGCTCGTCATGCGCGACGAGGATCTCGTCGGGAAGAATCTTGAAGAATTGCGCGAGCGCGACGACCGATTGGCCGGAGCGGTTCATATAGGTCTGCGGCTCGAGCAGATGCACTTCCTCGCCGTGCAGCCGCGCCTTCGCGTAAAAGCCGTGAAAGCGCCGCTCGTCGCGCAGCGTCGTGCCTGCCTCGCGCGCGAGTTGATCGACCAGCCAGAAGCCGGCGTTGTGACGCGTCGCGGTGTATTCGGCGCCCGGATTGCCGAGCCCGACGATCAGCTTGATCATGGTTGCGTGAGTCCATCAGATCCGGAAGTGAAACGCAGCCGGACTAAAAAGCCGAAAAAAAACCCGCCAGGGCGAACCTCGGCGGGTCACATCGACCGTTTCATCGGAAACGGATCGAGAGGATTGCTTGCGTCGAACCGGAAGGCTCTTAAGCGGCCGGCGTTTCGCCGCCTTCAGGAGCAGCAGCAGCAGCGTCTTCAGCGATTGCGCCAGCCGGGATCGTTGCAGCAGCGACCACCGGGTTTTCCGCGTCGACGTGGGCGACCAGCGCCACACCTGCCGGCAGCGGGATGTCCTTAGCGTGAACCGATTGACCTGCTTCGATCTTCGCGAGGTCGACTTCGATGAATTCGGGCAGTGCCGACGGCAGGCACTCGATTTCGAGTTCGTTGAGGACGTGCGAGATCACCGCGCTCGACAGCTTCACTGCCGGGTTGGATTCCTGGTTCATGAAGTGCAGCGGCACCTTGGTGTGCAGCTTCTTCGACGCGTCGACGCGCTGGAAGTCCACGTGCAGCACGAGCTGACGGAACGGGTGGTATTGCACGTCGCGCAGCAGAACCTGTTGCGACTTGCCTGCCACTTCCAGATCGAGGATCGACGAGTGGAAAACTTCTTTCTTCAGCGCGTGCCACAGGGCGTTGTGATCGAGTTCGATCAGTTGCGTGTCAGCACCGGCGCCATAAACGATACCCGGGGTCTTGCCCGAGTTACGCAGGCGGCGGCTCGCACCCGTACCTTGCAGGGAACGCTCGAAAGCGACTACTTTCATCTTGAATCTCCAATACACTGCCCGCGACCAGGCAGTAAAAACAGGGCCTCGAAGCCGTAATGGCTGAGGCCCAGGAAAGCGGCAAGAACCTTCGTTCGCTCATGCCGATTGTGCAAAAACGCCGCGTGTCGCATGAAGCGTTACGCGGCATCTTCGCAAATGCTTAACTTTCAGCGAACAGCGACATCACCGAATCGCCGCGGCGGATACGCGAGAACGTTTCGGCCAGCAGACCGGCGCTCGTCAGCGAACGGATCTTCGCGCAGGAACGGGCTTCTTCGCCGAGCGGGATCGTGTCCGTGACCACGAGTTCATCGAGTGCGGAAGCGGCGATACGCTCGCCCGCGCCGCCCGACAGAACCGGGTGGGTGGCGTAAGCGAACACCTGCTTCGCGCCGCGTTCCTTCAGAACCTGCGCGGCCTTGCACAGCGTGCCGGCCGTGTCGACCATGTCGTCCATGATCACGCAGGTGCGGCCTTCGACTTCACCGATGATGTTCATCACTTCGGCGACGTTTGCCTTCGGACGACGCTTGTCGATGATCGCGAGATCGCAATTGAGTTGCTTCGCCAATGCACGGGCGCGCACCACGCCGCCGACGTCCGGCGAAACGACCAGCAGGTTGTCGTAGTTCTGCTTGCGCAGATCGCCGAGCAGCACCGGCGTTGCGTAGATGTTGTCGACCGGGATGTCGAAGAAGCCTTGAATCTGGTCGGCGTGCAGATCCATCGTGATGATCCGCTCGACGCCGGCGATTTCCAGCATGTTCGCCACGACCTTCGCCGAGATGGCGACGCGCGCCGAACGCGGGCGACGATCCTGACGGGCATAACCGAAGTAGGGGATGGCTGCAGTGATCCGGCCTGCGGATGCGCGCTTGAGCGCATCGACCATGATCATCAGTTCCATCAGATTGTCGTTGGCCGGCGCACACGTGGATTGCAGGACGAAGACATCCTTGCCGCGCACGTTTTCCTGAATCTCGACCTGGATTTCGCCGTCCGAGAAACGGCTGACCATTGCTTTGCCGAGGGGAATACCGAGGTTTTTGACGACTTCCTGTGCAAGCGCGGGATTTGCGTTGCCAGTAAAAACCATCAGGCCGTCATGGCTGCTCATCGTGCACCTACTTCAGGCTGGGGGCGGGAGAAATGCGAACTACAGCGAACTACGAGAATTTTTGGCAGGGGAGAAAGGATTCGAACCTTTGCATGCCGGAATCAAAATCCGGTGCCTTAACCAGCTTGGCGACTCCCCTACACTAACTTTGAGCTCCGCCGAACGTGGAGTTTCGTTCGACGATGCAAAACTTATGACGCGAAAGCAAAGAGTGGATGCTGATCCAGGCCCGTTGCTACTGCACTGCTCCATTCGCCAGGCAGTTTGGCTTGCGCCGCTTCTGCTTCAGCTTTGCTACGGAACGCTGCAAAAACACTGGCACCCGATCCAGACATCCGCGCTGGCGCGATGTCTTCAAACCATCGCAGCACTTGCGCTACTTCCGCGTACTTTCCTACGACAACCTGCTGCATGTCATTCCGGCCGAAACTTTCTGGCCATTCAGTGTTGCAGCTGTGTTCTGCAGGAAAGTCCGTAATTATGAGGGGCTTTGTATCTCTTGTCAACGCTTTTTCGGAAAAAATCGCTGCGGTTGGAACCTGCACCCTCGGCGTCACTACCAGGAAGTAACGCGGCGGCAATTGTACAACGTCTAATGATTCTCCGACACCCTCTGCGAACGCATTTTTCCCAAATACAAAGAAAGGAACATCGGCGCCGAGCTTCAACGCGAGATCCTGCAACTCCTGGCGCGGCAGATCGAGCTTCCACAGCCGATTGAGCGCGAGCAGTGTCGTCGCCGCATCGGAACTGCCGCCGCCGAGGCCCGCGCCCATCGGCAGGCGTTTGTCGATTTCAATATCGACGCCTTCGCGGGAGCCCGTATGCGCCTTCAGCAACGTCGCGGCACGCACGGTCAGATCATGCTCGGGTGGCACGTCGGCGATTTCGGTACGGCGCGTGATGAGCCCGTCGTCGCGTCGGGTGAAGTGCAGCGTGTCGCCCCAGTCCAGCAACTGGAAGACCGTTTGCAACGTGTGATAACCATCCGGCCGACGACCGGTGATGTGCAGGAAGAGATTGAGTTTCGCTGGCGCGAGACAGTCGCGCAGCGAATTGGTTGTTTCGATCATGAGTGAAGGCTACATGCGCCACGATGGCGCCAAACGGGTAGCAAGGTTATGTCAGCGGCCCCCGGGCCAAATGACCCGGCAACGACGACTCACTGATCCAGCACGAGCTTGATGTCGAGCGGCGGCTCCGAGCGGCTCAGATTGAGGCGCTTCACACCGGTGGCTGGCGCATCGGCATAGGCGACATAGTCGATCGTCCAGCCGTCCTGGGTGATCTGCTTCAGGCGCGACGGCTGCTCCGGATCCTTTTCGGTCGTCGCGCGCGAGGTCGGCGCCGGCGACGGCCGCAACCAGTAGCGCAACCCTTCGACCGGCAACGCGAAGCCGAGCGCGTTCTGCATCAGCGTCGATACGTTATCGGCGGTGAGCGGTGCGCGGTTCGGCAACTCGAGCGTGGCCGAAGCAGGCGACGAGGTCACGATGGCCAGCGTCTGGCCGAGCGGATTGCGCAATTGCAGCGTGACGGTGTCGCCGGTTTCCTGCCAGGAGAAATTGCCGTAGGCGTTGCGCTGCTGGCCGTTCTGATCGTTGTACTGGATCGCGAAGCGGCCCTGATACGAGCGGCTCGTCTGCGCGGTGACCTCGGTCGCGGCGTTCGACGTGGACGGCCCCTGCGGCTTCACCGACGCACAGCCGGCCAGCGCGACAACCGCTGCCGCCGCGAAACCGAGCGCGATGCCGCGCGGCGCCCTGGAAAAAGAAATCAAACGGGAAAGACGTATCAAAGATCGTTTACCTGAAGACGTTGCAACGTTTTGACGAGAGTTTCGTTGTCGGGTTCGAGCTTGCGCGCCTCGCGAAACGCGGCGCGTGCCTGTTCCTGCTCGCCGGCTTTCCACAGTACTTCGCCGAGGTGCGCGCCGATTTCGGCGTTCGGCTGGAGGCTATATGCCTTGCGAAGCAGCTTGATCGCATCGGCCGTGTCGCCCATCCGGTACTTGACCCAGCCGACGCTGTCCATGATGAACGCATCGTTCGGAGCGAGCGCCGAGGCCTTCTCGACCAGCTTGTCCGCCTCCGGCAGGCGCTGGTTGCGATCTGCGAGCGAATAGCCGAGCGCGTTATACGCCTGCGGATTGTCCGGCTGCGTCTGGATCAGCTTGCGCAACTGCGCTTCCATCACGTCGTAATGACCGGTTTTCTCGGCGGCCATCGCGTAGTCGTAGGTGAGGTCGGGGTCGTCGGGGAAGTTCGCCGTGGCTTGCTGCAGGCGAGCTTCGGCTTCCGGGTAGCGCTTCGCGTCGAACAGGATCGCAGCGTCCGTGCGCGCGATCAGCGCCACGTCACGCGGATCGGAGGTCTGCAGGTTGGCGAGCAACTGGCGCGCTTCCTCGGTCTTGCCCTGCTTCGCGAGCAGTTGCGCACGCGTGATCTGCGCGGCCAGGTATTGTTGACTCGCCGGCGAGATCTTGTTCAGCCAGTCGCTCGCGGCCGCTTCGTTCTTCTGTTCCAGCGCCAGTTGCGCGAGATAGATGTAGGCCTGGCCCGCATCGGCGCCCGGCGTCTTTTCGGCCTGCTGCGCGTATTGAATCAGATAGGTCTGCGCTTCGGAGAGATTCTTCTGCTGGATCTTGATCAGCGCGAGCGCCATCAACGGCGTCAGGTCGTTGGCGTTCGCCTTGCGCATGATCTCGAACTGCTTCTGCGCGTCGTCGAGACGGTCGCTCGCGAGATACATCTGCGCGAGCGCGAGCCGCGCGTCATGCGATTTCGGATTTTGCTGCACGTACTTCTCGAGCGATGCGATGCCTTCCTTGCGCTCTTCCGGGCCCATCTGCGACAGCATCAACGCGGCCGGCAGATAGTCGGGCTTGATCGCGAGCGCCTGCTCGAGGGACTTGTGCGCACCCGGCGCGTCGTCGGCCAGCAATTGCTGGCGTGCGACGGCCAGTTGGGCTTCCGGCCGGTTCATGTCGTTCTTCAGCAGGTCCTGCAATACGTGCAGGCCACCGACGCGATTCGGGCCGCGCGACAGCAGCAGTTGCAGCGCGAGGATCGCGCTGCCACGATTTTCTTCAGGTACCTTCGCGAGTTCTTGCGACAGGATCGGCGACGCATCGTCGGGCTTGCCGGACAGCACGAGCAGCGACGCGTCGAGTTGGGCGGCGCGTTCCGAACTCGGCGCGTACTGTAGCCACAATTGCGCGGCAGCCAGCGCGTCCGACGGGCTCTGCGCGGCCAGTGCGATCTCGGTGGCGCGTTGCGCCATGCGCGGGTCGTGCGTGTCGCGCGCGAGCGCGAGGTAGGTCTGATAGGCCGGTGCCGGCTGGTCGCGCTGCAGCGCGATTTCGGCGGCCAGCACCTGGAAGACGATCTGGCTCGACAGCGGTACGCCGGGCAGCGACTTTTCGTCTTCAGACGTCGACGGCCCCAGCGGGTCCGGCATCGTAACCGACGTGTCGTCCGAATCCGGCGACGGGTCCTGCGCATGCGCGGGCACGGCCGCTAGCGCCCACAATGCGAGCGCGGCTGCGCCGAGCATCCGGCGTGCGGACACGGCGAGCGGCACGTTGGACACGCGCGCGCGGCGCCTTGAAAGCAGCTTCACGAAGGACACGTTCATGGAAATCCGTTCAATGTTTCAGTCGATTGTAACGCGCTCGCTACAATACGCGCACAACCACTCACGCAAGTAGCAGACCAATATCAGCCATGCCAGAGTTGCCAGAAGTCGAGGTTACCCGACGAGGGATCGAACCGTATGTGTCCGGCCGCAAGGTTGAGCGCGTGGACGTGCGGACGGCCGCACTGCGCTGGCCGATTCCGGCCGACCTTGCGAAAACCTTGCGCGGCCATGTGGTGCGCAAAGTCGAGCGACGCGGCAAGTATCTGCTGTTCGAAATCGACGCAGGGTGGTTCATCGTGCACCTGGGTATGACGGGCACGTTGCGCGTTTTGCGTCATGTGCCGCATCCGCCGGCCGCGGCGAAGCACGATCATGTCGACTGGATCTTCGACGACTTCATCCTGCGCTATCGTGATCCGCGCCGCTTCGGCGCGGTGCTCTGGCATCCGCGTGAAGATGGCGACATCCTCGAGCATCCGCTGCTCGCGAGCCTTGGCGTCGAGCCTTTCTCGCCGGCGTTTTCGGGCGCGCTGATGCATCGGTTGACGCGCGGGCGCAAGGTGTCGGTGAAGCAGGCGCTGCTGGCGGGAGACATCGTGGTCGGCGTGGGCAATATCTACGCGTCGGAAAGTCTGTTTCGCGCGGGCATCCGGCCGACCACCGCCGCCGGCCGCGTGTCGCTCGTGCGCTATGAACTGCTGGCCGATGCCGTGCGCGTGACGCTTGCCGCCGCAATCGACAAGGGCGGCAGCACACTGCGCGATTTCGTCGGCAGCGACGGCGAAAGCGGCTATTTCCAGCTCGACTACTTCGTCTATGATCGTGCGGGCCTGCCATGCCGCGTGTGTGGAACACCAATCAAACAGATCGTGCAGGGGCAGCGCTCCACGTACTTCTGTCCCACTTGCCAGCGCTAGATTCTCGATGCCCTCCCGCCTGACTCCAACGACCGGCGCGCGCTCCAGCGCGTCCGACGCCACGCTCCCGTTGCAGCCGCTGCCGGGTTTTGCCGGACGCCTGATTGCGTGGCAGCGCCGGCATGGCCGTCACGATCTGCCGTGGCAGAACACTCGTGATCCGTATCGCATCTGGCTATCTGAAATCATGCTGCAGCAGACCCAGGTGTCGACGGTAATTCCGTACTACGCGAAATTTCTCGCGCGTTTCCCGGATGTCGCCGCGCTCGCCGCCGCGCCGTCCGATGACGTGATGGCGCTATGGGCCGGCCTGGGCTACTACACGCGCGCGCGCAATCTGCATCGCTGCGCGCAGGTCGTCGTCGAGCAGCATGGCGGTGCGTTTCCGGCGTCGGTCGATGAGCTCGCCGAGCTGCCGGGCATCGGTCGTTCGACGGCCGCCGCGATAGCGTCGTTCGCGTTCGGCGCGCGCGCGACGATTCTCGATGGCAACGTCAAGCGCGTGCTCGCGCGCGTGTTCGGCGTCGAAGGTTTTCCGGGCGAGAAGAAGGTCGAGAACGCGATGTGGACGCTCGCGGAATCATTGCTGCCATCGAATGCGTCGAGCGCGGAGGTCAGCGCGTACACGCAGGGCTTGATGGATCTCGGCGCGACCTTGTGCGTGCGCGGCAAACCCGATTGCACGCGCTGTCCATTCGCGCCGGACTGCGTTGCCAATGTCACCGGACGTCAACGCGAATTGCCGACCGCGCGTCCGAAGAAGGCGGTGCCGACGCGTCGCACGTGGATGCTGGTGCTGCGCGACGGCAATGCGGTGATGCTCGAGCGGCGTCCGCCGTCGGGCATCTGGGGCGGTCTGTGGAGTCTGCCCGAAGCTACCGACGAAGCATCGCTGGCCGAGCGGGCGCGGGCGTTCGGCGGCGACGGCGAAGTGTCGCCGCTCGCGTCGTTTTCGCACGTATTCACGCATTTCAAGCTCGATATCGAACCGCGGCTTGCCGAGTTCGATCGCGGTGTCGGCGCTCTGGCCGCGCTCAACGATGCGGACACCGCATGGGTCGCGCTCAGCGATCTGGATTCGTTCGGCGTGCCGGCGCCGGTGCGCAAGCTGCTCGCCAGTCTGCATGGCACGTTGATCTAGCGGAAGGGACCGGCGGGGCTGTGTGGGCGACTTGCGTCGGGCGCCGCCGCCTTCACGACTTCAGGATTTCACAGCAACTGATGCTGCTGCATGTAGTGATGCACGACGTCGATGCGCGCGCCGGCATCGGTCAATTCCATCAGCTTTTGCCGCGCGCGCAGCGCGATCGGCAGCACCTCGGCGAGACGGTTCGATACCCACGACGGATCGTCGAGCCGGAACGGCTCGGCGAAAGGCAGGCTGTCCGGATCGCGTTCGCGGATGGTCGCGATGATCCGCTCGAGCACTTCGGCGCACGCGCCGAATTTGGCCAATAGCTCATTACCTTCGAGCGGCAGGTCATCGGCGAGCGGCTCGGCCATGCCGACCAGCAGACCGCTCGCTTCGACGCGGTGTGACAACAGACGAAAGCGCTTCGTGCCGCGTGCGCGAATCAGCAACATGCCGAATGCTTCGACGTCGCACTCGTCGATTTCGGCGAGACAGCCGATCGTTTCGGGCACCGAAGGTTCTTCCTCGCGCGCGACTTCGGCGCCGCTTTTCAGCATGCACACACCGAACGCCCTCTTTTCGCGCAGACAGTCGCGCGCCATGTCGAGGTAGCGCGCTTCGAAGATCTTGAGTGGCAGCAAGCCATCGGGGAACAGCACCGTATGCAGCGGAAACAGCGGCAAATCGGCGTACACAGTATGCGTAGAGGACATGGCGCAACGCTTCGGGTTAAGGCCGCGCGATGCGGCCGGTTAAGCCACCAGCTTCGATGATTCGCCGACGTCGACCGGCGCATCGCGGTGCCGCACAATCACATTCGCCGATGCTGCGAGACGCGCGGCAAGCGTCTCCGCGATGAATACCGAGCGGTGCTGGCCGCCCGTGCAACCGATTGCAACGGTCAGATAGCTGCGATTGTCGTCGCGGAAATGCGGCAGCCACTTGGACAAATACTTCTCGATGTCGTCGATCATCTCGTGGACGACCGGCTGCGCATCGAGAAAATCCATCACCGGCTTGTCGAGCCCGGTGAGCGGTCTCAATTCATGATCGTAGTATGGGTTCGGCAGAGTGCGTACGTCGAATACGAAATCCGCGTCGAGCGGCACGCCGCGCTTGAAGCCAAACGACTCGAACATCAGCACGAGCCCCGCGTCCTCCTGCTCGATGAAGCGCTTGACCCATGCGCGCAGAACGTTCGCGCGCAGATTGCTCGTGTCGATCTGATGGCCGAATTCGGCCAGTCCCGCGACCAGTTCGCGCTCGCGTTCGATCGCCTCGGCGAGCGACGTAAGCAACCCAACGTCCGCGTCGTGAGCGGGTGAACCGGACAGCGGATGGCGGCGACGCGTTTCGGAGAAGCGTTGAATCAGCGACTGCGTGCTCGCGCTCAGGAACAGCACGCGCACGTCGTGCGAGCGCTTTAGATCGTGGATCATCGCGGGCATTTCGTCGAGCGACGAACCGGAGCGCGCGTCGATCGCGACCGCAAGACGATCCTGGCCGTCCGCGGCGAGGTAGGTGGCGAGTTGCTGCAGAAAACGCGGCGGCAGATTGTCGACGCAGTAATAACCCGCGTCTTCGAGCGCGTTCAGGGCAACCGATTTGCCGGAGCCGGAGATACCGGTGATCAGAATTATGCGCATGGAGTCGTCGAGAGCGTAGATTTCATCATAGCATCTGGCCTCCATGCGCGTGCCCTCGGCCTGCCTTCTACGGGCGCTTCATGGCACTGCGGACGGCTTCAGATCAGCTTGCCGGGAAACTGGCTATCGGGATCCTGCATGGCGAGACGTTGCCGATCCATGAAATCGCGCAGCGTGTCGATCCCGCGCAGCTGCAGGATCGTATTGCGCACGGCCGCTTCGACCAGCACCGCGAGGTTGCGGCCCGCGGCGACCTGGATCGTCACCTTGCTGATCGGCAGGCCGAGGACGTCGACCGTCTGGCTTTCGAGCGGCAGCCGCTGGAATTCGCCGTCGGGGCGGCGCACCAGTTGCACGATCAGCTTCAGCTTCATTTTGCGGCGCACCGCCGTTTCGCCGAAGATCGTCTTGATGTCGAGCAGACCGAGGCCGCGCACTTCGAGCAGATTCTGCAGCAGCGGCGGACAGCGTCCTTCGACGAAGTCCGGGCCGAGGCGCACGAAGTCGACCGCGTCGTCGGCGACGAGACCATGGCCGCGGCTGATCAGTTCGAGGCCGAGTTCGCTCTTGCCGAGACCCGAGTCGCCGGTCAGCAGCACGCCCATGCCGAGGATGTCGAGAAACACGCCGTGCAGCGTTGCGCGCGGCGCGAGAATGCGCGACATATAAAGACGCAGGCTATCGATCACCGCGGCGGCCGAGGTCGGCGTCGTGAACAGTGGCGTCGACGAGCGGGTGCAGCGCAACACCAGCTCCGGCGGCGCAGCGACCCCGCCTGCGACCACCAGAAACGGCGGCTCCAGCGCGATAAGCTCGGCCATGTGGCGCGAGCGGTCTTCGTCGGTCTGACGTTTGTAGTAGTCGATTTCAGCGTCGCCGAGCACCTGGATCCGGTTCGGGTGGATCAGGTTCAGGTGGCCAACGAGGTCGGCGCTCGACGTGGCATTGGCGACCGATTCCGAAGAAAAGCCGCGCTCCCAGCCTTCATGCCCCGTGAGCCAGCTGAGCTTCAGCATGGCGGCGTTGTCGTCGAAAATGCTCTGGGCGTTGATGCTGGACGTATCCATGAGTCAGTGACTCCAGTGTGAGCCGCTTGTCGGGCCTTACCTGCGTGTGTGCGCGGATGAACTACCGTCGCCTCTGCATCAAGGTTGCCACTGAGTAAGCAGCCGATGCAACGATTCGCGGTCTTCTTCGGTGTGCAGCCGCTCGCGGGCGTCGCGATCGGACAGCAATTGCGCGATCTCGGAAAG
The DNA here is from genome assembly GCF_021390635.1 of Paraburkholderia sp. HD33-4. Classification (NCBI taxonomy): domain Bacteria; kingdom Pseudomonadati; phylum Pseudomonadota; class Betaproteobacteria; order Burkholderiales; family Burkholderiaceae; genus Paraburkholderia; species Paraburkholderia sp. HD33-4. The sequence continues at coordinate 344,305 of NZ_JAJEJS010000001.1, forward strand.
AATTTCGAGGTGCTGTTGAGTGGCCTGTTCGGGGACGAGCAGGAAGATCAGCAGTGAGACCGGCTGGCCGTCCGGTGCTTCGAAGGGGATGGGTTCCGCGACTCTGACGAATGCGGCGAGCGGCTGCTTGAGGCCCTTGATCCGCCCATGCGGAATCGCGACGCCTTCGCCGAGCCCGGTCGAGCCGAGTCGTTCTCGCGCAAAAAGATTGTCTGTGACGGTACTGCGGGCGATGCCGTTCTGGTTCTCGAAGATCAGGCCCGCTTGCTCGAACACGCGTTTCTTGCTGGTGACCGATAGTCCGATGACGACGTTCTCGAGGGGAAGAAATTTGGCTAAACGATTCATGTTGACAGGCGAAAACGTGGCCTGAGTTCTCCCCACCGGGGCGGTTGAGTGACGTTCCATTCGTTCGATACTGCCGAAGACGGACGGTGAGAGTCGATCGCGAAACCGTGAGATATCGACCGGCCGCACTTCAGCAGAGCTGGCTTGACCCCGATGGTAACCGGAACATTATAGATCAGGGTGACGGCCGATGGTGCGGCGCGCCATCTATGCATATCAGGTTTTTCACCGGTTGCGGCGCGGCACATGTCGCGCTGCGCAAACGTCTGCGGGAATGGTTGAACGTGGCCTGAACGAGGCGCGGCGGTGGTGAGCGGAAAGCGTGCGCCGAAACGAAAAACCGCCCGATCGCGGGCGGTTTGACGAGCGCAGGGGAAATGAGGCATTCCCTCTAATTGCTCCTATTGCGGCGGCACGTCCAGTTGCGGCGCCGGCTGATACTTGATCGCTTCGTGCTGATGGCCTTGCAGACGATCCTTGTGGCGTATCACCTGCCTGTCGAGCTTGTCGATCATCAGATCGATCGCAGCGTACAAATCACTGTCACAACTCTCGACGAAGATATCCTTACCCTTCAGATGGAGGTTGATTTCCACCTTTTGACGCTTGTCCTTTTCCTTATGGTTGTCGACCGAGAGGACCACACTGCCGTCGATGACCTGATCGAAATGTCTTAGCACCCTGTCCAGTTTGGTGATCACGTATTCGCGCAACGCAGGCGTTACTTCGAGGTGGTGTCCACTGATCTTGAGATTCATAGTGCTTCTCCAAGCTAATGGCCGCTTGGTCCGCACAATGACAAAGGTCCGGTCGATCTGACGGCTTGCCTGTGTCGCCCCCCGGTGACGGACATCTGGCAGGTCGCAGCGGCCGGCTTGTCCGCCAGGTGCGGAGCGGCCGGTAAATGCCCGCTGCAAAACGCGGCGGGCTACAGAGACTTGCGCAGGTTGACTGCCGGGATTTTGAGCGCCTCACGGTATTTCGCAACGGTACGTCGTGCGACCACGAAGCCCTGTTCCGCCAGCAGTTCGGCTATGCGACTGTCTGAAAGTGGCGATTTCGGGTTTTCCGCTCCTATCAGTTGTTTGATCAGCGCGCGAATGGCCGTGGAGGAGGCCGCGCCGCCGGTGTCCGTCGAAACGTGTGAGCCGAAAAAGTACTTGAATTCCAGCGTCCCGAATGGGGTCAGCATGTATTTACCGGTTGTCACACGCGAGACAGTCGACTCGTGTAGGCCCAGCGTATCAGCTATTTCCCGCAAAACCAAGGGGCGCATGGCAATTTCGCCGTGCACAAAAAAGCTCTTTTGACGCTCGACAATTGCCTGCGCAACTCGCAGGATCGTCTCGAAACGCTGCTGGATGTTTTTGATCAGCCAGCGTGCTTCCTGCAGTTGCTGGCGCAACGAACCACTGCCCGGATCGCCGCGGTTATTGCGCAGAATATTCGCGTACAGATGGTTAATCCGCAGCTTCGGCACCACCTCGGGATTCAGCTCCGCCTGCCAGCCCTGTGCCGTTTTGCGCACCATGATGTCAGGCACCACGTAGTCCGCTTCGGCCTTGCCGTAGGCGGCGCCCGGAAAGGGTTCGAGCGAGCGGATCAGCATATGCGCGTCGCGCAGATCGTCGTCGCTCGCCTTCAGGTGCTTGCGCAGCCGCGTGAAATCGCGCGCGGCGAGCAGCTCCAGGTAATGGCCGACAATGTCTAGCGCGAGCGTGCGCGTGGACGATGGCTCGAGCCGCAATAATTGCAGTTTCAGACATTCGGACGCGGAACGCGCGCCGACGCCGGGCGGGTCGAAGCTGTGCAACAGCGCGAGCGCCGCGTTCAGTTCGTCGACATCGACCTCGAGTTCTTCAGGCAGGTCGGCCAGCACTTCGTCGAGCGTGGCGGCGAGATAGCCGTCGTCGTCGAGCGATTCGATCAGGAACGTGATGAGCGCGCGGTCGCGCTGGCTCGCCTGGGTGACACGCAGTTGCGCCATCAGGTGGTCGCGCAGCGACGTGCTCGATTCGTGGATTTGCAGTGGGGGCAGGTCGTCGTCGTCCGACGCGTTGCCGGAGCGGCCGTAGTCGTCGAGGTTCCACTGCGACGTATCGCCGCCGCCGTCACCCGAGAGGCCGTTGTATTCGTCGACACCCTGCGGCTCGCCGCTTTCGGCTCGCTCGCCGCTGCCTTCGGACGATGACGAACCGTTGCCGGCCATCGGGTCGGCCGGTGTCGAGGAGCCCGGTGTCTGGGCGATCACGGAACCGTCGGCTGCGACCCGCAACGGGCTCGCGATCCACTCGTCTTCGTTTTCGAGGAGCGGATTCTGCGAGATCGCCATGGCGACTTCCTGCTGCAGTTCGAGCGTCGACAACTGAAGCAGCCGGATGGACTGTTGCAGTTGCGGCGTCAGCGCAAGATGCTGCGATAGGCGGAGTTGGAGGCTGGCTTTCATGGCAAGTTGAGTTTCATTGTAGAGAGTTTGCCACGACCGCGATACCTTGCGGCACTCGCAATTTACGAGTACGCCCAATTGGTGCGCCGGACGGCGCCAGCCAGGGCCACAGGGGAAGGGATGTGCGGGTGCCGCAAAAACGGCGCCGCGGCCGACCGCGCGAGTTCGCGTGGCCGGGGACGCCGTGTGTGCTTACATGCGGAAATGCTCGCCCAGATAGACGCGCCGCACGCTTTCGTTTTCGATGATGTCGCTAGGCGCGCCGGCGGCCAGCACGCTGCCGTCGCTGATGATGTACGCGTGATCGCAGATGCCGAGCGTTTCGCGCACGTTGTGGTCGGTAATCAGGACGCCGATATTGCGCTGCTTCAAGAACTTGACGATTTTCTGGATTTCCAGAACCGCGATCGGATCGACGCCGGCGAACGGCTCGTCGAGCAGAATGAAGCTCGGGTTGGTTGCCAGCGCGCGCGCAATTTCAACCCGCCGGCGCTCGCCGCCCGACAGCGATAGCGCCGGATTTTCACGCAGATGCGCGATCTGAAGCTCATCGAGCAGCGCTTCAGTGCGTGACGTGATCACGTCTTTGCTGAGGCGCTTGCCGTTTTCGTCGACCTGCAATTCCAGCACCGCACGAATATTCTGCTCGACGCTCAACTTGCGGAACACCGACGCTTCCTGCGGCAGATACGACAGACCGAGCGACGCGCGCTTGTGAATGGGCAGGAGGCTGATCGACTTGCCGTCCAGATCGATTTCGCCGGCGTCGAGCGGCACGAGGCCGACGATCATGTAGAACGACGTGGTCTTGCCGGCACCGTTCGGGCCGAGCAGACCGACCACTTCGCCGCTCTTCACGTCGAGCGACACGTCCTTGACGACCGTGCGCGAGCCATAGCGCTTCTTCAGATTGCGCACGACCAGCGAACTGCTGGTGCCGGCCGGCTTGCGATGGGGGAGGGGCGCAATGGTGCTGCTCATGGTGCTCACTGGTTCGGCGCTCCCTGGATCGAGTTGGACGGCGTCAGCGTGGCCGACGCGCCGGTCAGCGGCGCGGCGCCGGCGTTGCGCGGCGCCAGCATCGCGCGGACGCGGCCGGTCGGGTTGCCCGGACCTGCGACGTCCTTGCCCGCTTTCGCGGTGTAGAAGTCGTTCTGGCCGTCGTAGGTGATCACGCTGCCGTGCACCTGGTCGAGCAGCGTCGTCATGCTCTGCAGACGGCGCACCGTCGCGTTGGTGGTCAGCGTGGTCAGATCCTGCTTGCCGTCGTAGTCGATACGGATGGCCGTACCCTCGATGTATTCGTCGAGCCCCTCGCGCTTCTGGCGGAAATACGACAGATTGCCGCCGCTCGAGGTGCCGGTCGCGAACTGGTAACCCTGCGGATCTTGCGACACTTCGACACGATCGGCCTTGATCAGGATCGTCCCTTTGGTCGCGACCACGTGGCCGGTAAAGATGCTGACCTGCCGCAGGTCGTCGTAAGTCATGTTGTCCGCTTCGATGTTCAGCGGCTTGTCCTTGTCGGCGCGGTCCGCGTGCGCGAGCGGCGCGAAGCCGACGAGCGGCAGCGCGACGAAGAGCGCGGCGAGTCCGGCGCGGCATGCGGACAGCGCGCGCGAACGGCCGGTATCAAAACGGGGGAGCGATTCGTTCATGCAGTCACGCCTGGAATGGATTACCCGGTATGCGTTGGCTTAGTGGCCGGAATCGGACGCGGCGATGGCGCCTCTTACATTACCGAACAGCTGCATAAACCGGGTGACATTGTTGTATTTCATGCCGCTGGCAGTCATCACCGACATGCCGCGCTGAAGTTTAACTGGCTTTTCAGTCTCGATCACATCGTCGTTGACGAGGACCCTGAAATGCTCGGAATCGGCCTGCATCTGCGGATCGCCGCCGCCGGGCGCGCGCAGGATGCGCGCGTTCTGGTACAGATTGACGATCGACGCATCCGCGTTGACGGTGCCGGTATCGCCGGTCGCGGTGACGATCGGCTTGCCGGGCTGGAACGCGCGCATGGCCGGCTTGACGAGGTCGCTCATTTCGTCGTCCTCGTAATGGATCAGCGACTGGGCGGTCAGCCGATACTGCGTCGCGCCCGACTGGTCGAGCTCGGACACCGAGAAGTTGTCCGCGAAGTAGTCCGGCGTGTGTTCCTTCGGACGCACTTCGTTGTCGGTCTTGCGCGGCAGCGTGGCTTGCAGCAGCCACCACGTGATGCCGGCGAGCGCCGCCATCGCGATGAGCGGGATCAGCGAAGTCAGGCGAAACTGGTTCATCCGACGAGGCCTCGTTGCTCGCCGCTACACGCAGCCGCAAGCAGCGCTTCATATTTGTGCTGCGCGCGCAGCAGCGTGTCGACCACTTCGCGGGCCGCGCCGTGGCCGCCGCGCGCTTCGCTGACCCAATGCGCACGCGCGATCACTTCGGGATGCGAATTGGCCGGCGCGGCCGCGAAGCCGACGCGCAGCATCACCGCAAGATCGACCCAGTCGTCGCCCATGTAGCCGCAGTCCTCGGCGGTGAGGCCGGTCTGCTGCAGCAGGTCGGCGAACGCCGCCGGCTTGTCCTGCACGCCCTGATAGACGTGCGTGATGTTCAACTCTTTCACCCGCGCCGCCACGATGGCGGACTTGCGCCCGGTGATGATCGCCGTTTCGATGCCGGCCTCGCGCAGCAGCTTCATGCCGTGGCCGTCCATCGAATTGAAGCCTTTCATCGTGTCGCCTTCCGCCGTGAACAGCAAGCCGCCGTCGGTCAGCACGCCGTCGACGTCGAAAATCATCAGCTTCACGCGGCTTGCGCGTTCGGTAGCGGTAGGGGGAGCAACGGCCATCAGATCACCTTCTTCGAGAACAGGTCGTGCATGTTGAGCGCGCCGATCAGCTTGCCCGTTTCGTCGACGACCAGCATCTGATTGATGCGATAACGCTCCATCAGTTCCACTGCTTCGACAGCGAGATGGTCGGGGCCGATCGTGCGCGGGCCCTCGGTCATCACCGAGCCGATCGGCAACTGGCGGAAATCGCCGTCGCGTTCGAGCACGCGGCGCAGGTCGCCATCGGTGAAGATGCCCATCACACGGCCCTCGTGGTCGACGACCGAGGTCATGCCCATGCGTTTCGCGGTCAGCTGGAAGAGGGCATCGCTGACGGTCGCCTCGGGTGTGACCTGCGGCAACTGGTCGCCGGTGCGCATCACGTCGCGCACATAGGTGAGCAGGCGTCGGCCGAGCGCGCCGCCCGGATGCGAGCGCGCGAAGTCGTCGCGGCCGAAGCCGCGCGCGTCGAGCACCGCGACCGCGAGCGCGTCGCCGAGCGCGAGCGCGGCGGTGGTGCTGGCGGTGGGCGCGAGATTCATCGGACAGGCTTCCTTTGCGACGCCGGAGTTCAGATGCACGTCCGCGAGCTGCGCGAGGCTGGAGCCCGGGCGGCCCGTCATCGCGATCAGCTTCGCGCCGATCCGCTTGATGAGCGGCAGGATCGCCATCAACTCCTCGGTTTCACCTGAATTGGAGAGCGCGAGGAATACGTCGTCGGCGGTGACCATGCCGAGGTCGCCGTGGCTCGCTTCCGCCGGATGGACGAAAAACGCCGGCGTGCCGGTGCTCGCCAGCGTGGCCGCGAGCTTGCGGGCCACGTGGCCGGATTTGCCGATGCCGGAAACGACCACGCGCCCACGGCAACCCAGGATGAAATCGACCGCGCCGACGAAACTGCCGTCGAGCTGGTCGCGAAGCGCGCGCACGGCGTCCGCTTCGATGTCGAGTACGTCGCGAGCAAGCGTGAGTGCCCTGTCGCCATTGATTTTCGCTATCATTCGCGGAGTATAGCAAAGGCGCCTGTTCGCCGCGCCGGGCCAGCCGTACCGAACCGCTGTCTGCAGCGGCCTGTCGGCAATGCCTTTTTCAGCTGCCTGGCCGCCCTTTGGCAGCTTTTTTCCGGCCCAATCCATCATGTCGCACGGCGTTCTCGTGCGCGGTTCCGCTGACGAACGAGGACGCCTCACCCATGCGTTTTTGCCGATGATTTCCCCGCTCGAAATGACGCTGTTTCTGCTGCTGGCATCGGTGGCGGGCGTGGTGATCTTTCGCTTCCTGAATCTGCCGCCAATGCTCGGCTACCTGACGGTCGGCATCGTCGTCGGGCCGCACGCGTTCGGGCTGGTTCCCGATTCGGCGGGCGCGCAGAATCTCGCGGAATTCGGCGTCGTGTTCCTGATGTTCTCGATCGGGCTCGAGTTTTCGCTCGCCAAGCTGCGCACGATGCGCCGGCTCGTGTTCGGACTCGGCTTGCTGCAGGTGATCGGCACGGTCGCGGTGGCGGTGTCGCTGGGCTTCCTGCTCGAGCGTTGGGTGCATATCACGTGGCAGGCGAGCGTCGCGTTGGGCGGCGCGCTGGCGATGTCGTCGACGGCGATCGTCAGCAAGATGCTCGCGGAGCGGCTCGAGATCGAAACCGAACACGGCCGCAATATCTTCGGCGTGCTGCTATTTCAGGATCTCGCGGTGGTGCCGCTGCTGATCATCATCGCGGCGCTCGGCGGCCGCTCGGAGAATCTGATCGGCGCGCTCGGTGTGGCGGCGATCAAGATCGTCGTGGCCCTCGCACTGCTGCTGATCGTCGGCCAGCGCTTCATGACGCGCTGGTTCAACGTGGTCGCGCGACGCCGCTCGCAGGAACTGTTCATCCTCAATCTGCTGCTGGTGACGCTTGGCGCCGCGTTCATCACCGACAAATTCGGCCTGTCGCTCGCGCTCGGCGCGTTCATCGCCGGCATGCTGATTGCCGAGACGCCGTACCGGCATCAGGTGGAAGAGGACATCAAGCCGTTTCGCGACGTGCTGCTCGGGCTCTTCTTCGTGACCACCGGCATGCTGCTCAATCCGCGCGTGATCTGGGAGCATCCGCTGATCGTGCTGGCGTTTTTCGTCGGCCCGGTGCTGCTGAAGATGGTCATGATTACCGGTCTCGCGCGGCTTTTCGGCGCGACGCCGGGCGTCGCGATGCGCACCGGCATCGGTCTCGCGCAGGCGGGCGAATTCGGCTTCGTGCTGCTGAACCTGATCCTCGACCGGCATCTGGTCGACGCGACGCTGTTGCAGGCGATTCTCGCCGCGATGCTGCTGTCGATGCTCGCCGCGCCGTTCATGATCCAGAACGCGGACCGCGTCGTGCTGCGGCTGTCGTCGACCGAATGGATGATGCAGTCGCTGCAGATGACGCGCATCGCGACGCAAAGCCTGAAGCAGAGCGGCCACGTGATCATCTGCGGCTATGGCCGCGCCGGGCAGAACCTCGCGCGCATGCTCGAGCACGAAGGCCTTTCGTATGTCGCGCTCGACCTCGATCCCGACCGCGTCGCGGCAGCCGCGGCGGCCGGCGAATCGGTCGTGTTCGGCGACGCTGGGCGGCGCGAGTCGCTGCTGGCCGCGGGGCTGCATCGCGCGGCCGCGATCGCGATCACCTACGCGAACACGCCGGGGGCATTGCGCGTGCTGCACAACATTCACGAAATGGAGCCGACGCTGCCGGTCATCGTGCGTACCGTCGACGACGCCGATCTGGAGAAACTGCTCGCCGCCGGCGCGACCGAGGTGATTCCGGAGATCGTCGAGGGCAGCCTGATGCTCGCGTCGCACACGCTCGTCGTGATGGGCGTGCCGATGCGGCGGGTGGTGCGGCGCGTCGAGGAGATGCGTGACGAACGCTACTCGCTGCTGCGCGGCTATTTCCATGGCGCCGACGACGTCGACGACGACGACGGCCACGAGCAGGTGCGGCTACAATCGGTGCCGGTCGACGAGAGCGCCGACGCGGTGGGCCGTACGCTCGCCGAGGTGGGCCTGTACGAACTCGGAGTCGAAGTGACCGCGATCCGCCGGCACGGCATCCGCGGCGTCGAACCGGACCCGTCCACGAAACTGCGCGCGAGCGACATCGTGGTGCTGCGCGGTCTGCCCGAGCATCTGGCGCAAGCCGAGGAGCGGCTGTCGAAGCATCGCCGCGCCGCCGCGGCCTGAACCCGTGGACCAGGCCCGTTCTGGCGGGCGACCCTGATTCAAGCTTTTCACCGGACCCGTCGAGGTCCATCCGGAGACATCATGTCCAACGCGCTCGCGAGCGCGCCGCTCGATGCGGCCGACTACGTCAGAAGTCACATTCGCACCGTGCCCGATTGGCCGCAGCCGGGCGTGCAGTTCCGCGACATCACGCCGCTGCTGCGCGAGCCGAAGTCGCTGCGCGTGCTGATCGACCTGTTCGTGCAGCGCTATATCGACGCGAAGCTCGACTACATCGCCGGGCTCGATGCGCGCGGCTTCATCATTGGGCCGATCGTCGCGCACGAGCTGAGCCTTGGCTTCATCCCGATTCGCAAGGCGGGCAAGCTGCCGTACAAGCGGATCTCGCAATCGTATGAACTGGAGTACGGCACCGCGACCGTCGAGATTCACGAGGATGCGTGCGAGCCTGGCGAGCGCGTCGTGATCATCGACGACCTGATCGCGACCGGCGGCACGATGATGGCCGGCAAAATGCTGCTCGAGCGGCTCGGCGCGGTCGTCGTGGAAGGCGCGGCGATCGTCGATCTGCCGGAACTGGGCGGCTCGAAGCTGCTGCGCGAGGGCGGTCTTGCGCTCTATACCGTGACGAGTTTCGACGGTCATTGAGCCGGGAGGCCGTCACGGCGCGCGCCGTGACGCGCGGTCGAGTTTCCCGCCGTACAAGCCGTATGAGCCGCACGAGCCCCGTTGGCCGCGCAAGACCGACAAGGCTCGACGTGGCTGAACTACAGGGCTCACCAGCCGCCCAACCAGAAGGCCACCACGATGCCCAACTTCCTGCTGTTTCTCGCCACCTCGATCGCGATCACCGTGGCGCCCGGCCCCGACAACCTGCAGGTGCTCGCGCGCGGCATCTCGCAGGGCCGCGCGGCCGGCCTCGTTGCCGCGCTCGGCTTTGCCGCCGGCATCACGTTTCATACGACACTCGCGGCCCTCGGCGTGGCGGCGCTGCTGCGTTCGTCGCCGCTCGCGTTCGAAGCGATCAAGCTTGCGGGCGCCGCGTACCTGGTGTGGATCGGCATCAAGGCGTTGCGCAGCCAGGGCCTCGCGACCGCGCACGAGCGTGCGCCGCAGCCGCTGTCGACGGTGTTTCGTCAGAGCGTGCTCGGCAATCTGATGAATCCGAAGGTCACGCTGTTCTTCGTCGTGTTTCTGCCGCAGTTCGTACAACCGCACGGCGCGCAGAGCGTGACTGTGCAGATGCTGGAGCTCGGCGCGCTCTTCATGCTGCAGACCGTCGTGGTGTTTTCGCTGTTCGGAGTGTGCGCGGGGGTCATCGGCGGCTGGCTCAGACGGCGGCCGCGCATGGGCCTGTGGCTCGATCGCGTGGCCGGCGCGACCTTCATCGCGATCGGGATTCGCGTCGCGTTGCGCGACTGACGCGCGTCAGCCAACACCCCCCGCTTCTGCTTTGCCCTGGTCCGCCGCGCCGGCGGACAGTTTGGAGTTTTCGATGACTTTGCCTTGCATCACCGCCGCGCGCTGCTTCGACGCGAACGCGCATCGGCCGTTTCTGATCGGCGCGGAACAGGTCGGCTGGATTCGCGAACGCGACGTGCCGCTGCTCACGCGCTGGCCCGACGTGTTCGAGATCGCGAAAGACGGCGTGACGCTCTCCGCCACGTTCGATACCGTCGATCTGCGCAGCGCGGCGCTCGCTTCGGTGATCGGCGCGCTCGCCGCCGATGGCCGCATCCCCGGCTGGCGCGACGAGACCTACGCGATCCGTAATGCGTTCGACGCGCCGCCGCTCGCGTATATCGAGCGCGCGGCGTCGCGCTTCTTCGGCACGATGACCTACGCGGTGCATCTGAACGGCGTCGTAGAATATGCGGACGGCGGGGCGCCCTCTGGCGGAGCGCCCTCTGGCGGCGCGCCGCAATTGTGGATCGCGCGCCGCAGCGACTCCAAGGCGACCGACCCCGGCATGCTCGACAATGTCGTCGCGGGCGGGATCGGCTGGGGCTTCGGCATCGCCGAGACGATCGTCAAGGAGTGCTGGGAAGAAGCGGGCATTCCGTCGGAGATCGCCGGGCGAGCGGTCGCGGGCCGTACCGCGCACGTGCTGCAATCGCTGCCGGAAGGCACGCAGGCCGAGCAGATTTTTATCTACGACCTCGCGCTACCCGTCGACTTCGCGCCGCGCAACCAGGACGGCGAAGTAGGCGAACACCGGCTCGCGCGCATCGACGAAGTCGCGCGCTGGATCGAGGAGGGCGCGCTGACGGTCGATGCGAGCCTCGCGACGCTCGATTGCCTGCTGCGCCGCCGCTGGATCGATGCGGACGCGTGCGAGGGCATCGACGCGCTGTTCGCGCCGCCGGCGCTGGGCTAGTTCTTGCTCACGAGTCGGGCACACTGCGCACAGCCAGTACGCACTGAAACAAACCACGCATTGAAGAAGGGAGTCACCGAGGTCATGTCGACCGATCACAGCTTTATCCTCAAACTGTCGTGCGCCGACCGGCCCGGCATCGTTCACGCCGTGTCGGGCTTTCTGTTCGAGCGGGGCAGCAATATTCTCGACTCCGCGCAGTTCGGCGACAGCCGCACCGGCGAGTTCTTCATGCGCGTGCATTTTCAGCAGGTGGGCGGCGATCCGGGGCTCGACGCGCTGCGCGCGTCGTTCGTGACTCTCGCCGAGCAGTTCGGCATGAGCTGGGAATTGCACGACGCGAACGTGAAGCCGCGGGTCGTGATCATGGTGTCGAAGATCGGCCACTGCCTGAACGATCTGCTGTTCCGCTACCGCACCGGTCAGCTGAACATCGAGATCCCGGCGATCATCTCGAACCACAAGGAGTTCTACCAGCTCGCCGCGAGCTACGACATCCCGTTCCATCACTTCCCGCTGCTCGGCGGCACGCCCGAAGCGAAAACCGCGCAGGAAGCGCGCGTGCTCGAAGTGATCAACGAGCATCAGGCGGACCTCGTGGTGCTCGCGCGCTACATGCAGATTCTGTCGCCGAACCTGTGCGAGTCGCTCGCCGGCCGCGCGATCAACATCCATCACTCGTTCCTGCCGAGCTTCAAGGGCGCGAAACCGTACTACCAGGCGTTCGACCGCGGCGTGAAGCTGATCGGCGCGACCGCTCACTACGTGACCACCGATCTCGACGAAGGTCCGATCATCGAGCAGGAAGTCGAGCGCGTGGACCACAGCATGACGCCGGAACAACTGACGGCGATCGGCCGCGACGTCGAGTGCGTGACGCTCGCGCGCGCGGTGAAGTGGCACGTCGAGCATCGCGTCGTGCTGAACGGCAGCAAGACGGTGGTGTTCCGCTAAACATTGCGCCGGTAAAACTGCGCCGGTCGAGGCCGGCGCAATCCTTTCCCCGCTTGCACTACGAGCGCGCTGCCGCGCCGCCCGTGCTTCTCGCGAGATTCGCGTTTTGCGCGGAACGGCGGCGCGCGTTCAGCTTCTTCAGCCAGATCAGCAGGCCCGTGACGCTCAGCACGGCCACCGCGACGCCCACCAGACTGATCAGAATCCGCCCGCCAAGACCGAGGATGCGCCCTGAATGCAGCGGGAATTGCACCTGCAGGAAGATGTCGCCGGCCGTGCCCCGGCCGGGAATCCGCGTGGCGAGCCGCTTGCCGGTGGCGGCGTCCCAATACATCCAAGCGTTGCCGAGGCCGGTGTCGCCGTGATCGTTGCCGGGCGTGTAGAAGCCGACGCCGTACGCGTGCATGAATTCGGCGTAGTAGAGCCCGCCCGGCGGCGAGGCGACATGCAGCTCCTTGCCGGCCTGCCCGGCGAGTTCGACGATGCGCTCGCGGCTCAACACCCGATCGCCCGGTTGCGGCGCGCGCAGGATTTCGGGGTTGCTGAACGGATCGGGTGTCAGCGTCGACAGTCGCGACACGATCGGCCGCACCACCTGAGACGACAGATTCATCGATATCGACGTCAGCGCGACGATCGCCAGCAAGCCCCAGATCCATACGCCGCCGGAGCGGTGCAGGTCGAACGTCAGCGCATAGCCGCCGCGTTTCAGGCGGAACGCGAACGACTTGCGCCAGACCTTCAGGCTCGGAAACGACAGACACAGCGCAATCACGCTATCAGCGAGCCACACGATACCGACGATCCCCATCAGCCACGTGCCAAGATCGACACCGCCGGTAAACGGCAGCTGCAGCGTGTAGTGCAGCTTGTAGATGAACGGAATCAGGTTGAGCCGCGCGAGCGACACGGCGCCCCATTCGCGGCGTCCCTGGATCTCGCCGGTGACGGGATCGACGGCGATCTGGTTGAAGTCGAGCGGGTAGGGCTGCTTCGTCGCCGGATCGGTGCGCGGCAGCACCATCATTTGCAGCGTGTGGCCCGGTTCGACCGCGAGCGGCAGATAGGTCACCCGCAGACGCGGATCGGCGACTTCGACGCGATTCGCCAGTTCGAGGCCGGACAGCGTCGGGCCGGCCGTGCGAGCCTGATAAAACGACGGGTTCAGTGCGGCGTCGAGTTCATGGTCCCACGCGATGATCGCTCCGGTAAGGCCCGCGACGAACAGAAACAGCGCGGTCGCGACACCGAACCAGCGGTGCAGGCGGACAAGCTGGCGTCTCATGCGCGAGCGGGCATCGCGTAACAGGAACTCGAGCGGAAGCGCGGGCGGGAAATCAGATGAAGCGTCACGATGCGGATTTTGTGTAAATAGGAATTGTTCGCATCTTAGGGGTTGGAGCCGACGGCTGCAAGTTTTCTGTCAGCAAGAGGAAACGATGCGGTGTCGCGGAAAGCTCAAAAAAAAACGGCACCGAAGTGCCGCTTTCGCTTTCCTGGCTCGTGTGGGCCGCAGGGTTTAAGCACCAGTGAGCGTTAGTGAGCGCTGACTTTTGCTAGCCGACTCGGCCCAGCTCACACCAACCGCAAATAAATCAGCTCCCGCTTTACATACGCATAAAAAATCGGCGCCGCGATGACCCCGGCGATACCAAACGCCGCCTCCATCACCAGCATCGCGATCAACAGCTCCCACGCGCGCGCTTCGATTTGTCCGCCGACGATCCGCGCGTTCAGGAAGTACTCGAGCTTGTGAATCAGGATCAGGAACACGAGCGACATGATCGCCGCCGGAAAGCTCACCGACAGCGCGACCGCGACGATGATCGTGTTCGAGATCAGATTGCCGATTACCGGCAGCAGACCCACGATGAACGTGACGAGCACCAGCGTCTTCGACAGCGGCAGGCGATCGTGGAAGGTCGGCAGGATCACGAGCAGGAAGATCGCCGTGAACGTCGCGTTGAGTGCGGAAATCTTCACCTGCGCGAACACGATGCGGCGAAACGCGTCGGCAAAACGCGTGACGCGCGTGACGAACGCGGTGGACAGCGGCAGTCGCTGGATTTGCGTCTGCGCGCCGACCGCGATGATCGCGCCGATGATCATGCCGAGCAGCACGTGGGTGAACGCGCGCGCCACGGTCGTGCCGCTTTGCTGCAGCATGTTCGCGTGCGTGTGCATCAGTTCCGCCGCCTTCGTCTTCATCTGCTCGGTGTCGACCGGCAGATAGTTCGCGACGAATTGCGGAATTCTGCCGCGCGCCTGGTCGATCAGCTGCATGGCCTGATCGAGCAGCGCCTGCACGCTCGGCACGTCGTTCTCGAAATGCGAGATGATGCCGAGCGTGAGCCCCGTCAGCGCGCCGACGATCACCGTCGACAGGATCACCACCGCGAGCCAGCGCGCCCGCTTGCTGGACATGTGACGCTCGATGCGCGGCGCAATCATATGCACGAGCTGAAACACCAGCAGCCCGGCGAGCAGGCAGCCGAGCAGCTTCAGTTCAATGACCGCCCACATGCCGAACAGCATCACCACGTAGCTGCCGATTTCGACCGCCGACAGCTTTGGCAGACTCATGTCGCTAGTCAGCCTGACCGGGCGCGGGCGCAGGTCCTGCACCCGATCTTCTTCGCGCGCCTGATTACGCTTGGTCATGGCTTATCCCGTCTCCAACCTCGATAGTGCAGCGTTACTTTGTGCTGGCGGCCCGCTTGAGCAACGGCGCCAGATATTTGCCGGTAAAACTGGCCTTCGACTTCGCGATCTGCTCGGGCGTGCCCTGGGCGATGATCTGTCCGCCGCCGGCGCCGCCTTCGGGGCCGAGATCGATGACCCAGTCCGCAGTTTTGATTACATCGAGATTATGTTCGATGATCACGACGGTATTACCCTGGTCACGTAACCGATGTATGACTTCCAGCAACTGCGCGATATCGTGAAAGTGCAGGCCGGTGGTCGGTTCGTCAAGGATGTATAGCGTGCGACCGGTATCACGCTTGCTCAGTTCCAGCGACAGTTTCACGCGCTGCGCCTCGCCGCCCGACAGCGTGGTGGCCGACTGACCCAGGCGAATATAGCCCAGACCCACGTCCAGCAGGGTTTTCAGCTTGCGCGCGACGACCGGCACGGCCTTGAAGAACTCGTACGCGTGCTCGACTGTCATGTCGAGCACTTCGCTGATGTTGCTGCCCTTGTACTGGATATCGAGCGTTTCGCGGTTGTAGCGCTTGCCGTGGCACACGTCGCACGGCACGTACACGTCGGGCAAAAAGTGCATTTCGACCTTCAGCACGCCGTCGCCCTGGCACGATTCGCAGCGCCCGCCCTTCACGTTGAACGAGAAGCGGCCCGGATCGTAGCCGCGCTCCTTGGCGGCCGGCACGCCCGCGAACAGCTCGCGGATCGGCGTGAAAAGGCCCGTGTAGGTCGCCGGATTCGAGCGCGGCGTGCGGCCGATCGGCGACTGGTCGACGTTGATCACCTTGTCGAAGTGCTCGAGGCCCTCGATCGACTCGTACGGCGCCGGCTCCGTCGCCGAGCCGTACAGATGATGCGCGACCGCGTGATACAGCGTGTCGTTGATCAGCGTCGACTTGCCCGAGCCGGACACCCCGGTCACGCAGGTCAGCAGACCCACCGGCAGATCGAGCGTCACGTTGTGCAGGTTGTTGCCGTGCGCCTCGACGATGCGCAGGTGGCGCTCGTCGGGTTCCCTGCGCTCGTCGGGGTATTCGATCGTGCGCGCGCCGCACATGTATTGGCCCGTCAGCGACGCCGCATTCTTCTGCACCTCTTTCGGCGTGCCCTCGGCGATCACCATGCCACCGTGCTCGCCCGCGCCCGGGCCCATGTCGACCACATAGTCGGCCATGCGGATCATGTCCTCGTCGTGCTCGACGACGATCACCGAGTTGCCGAGATCGCGCAGATGCTTGAGCGTCGAGATCAGCCGGTCGTTGTCGCGTTGATGCAGGCCGATCGACGGTTCGTCGAGCACGTACATCACGCCGGTCAGCCCCGAGCCGATCTGCGAAGCGAGGCGAATGCGCTGCGCCTCGCCGCCCGACAGCGTTTCCGCGCTGCGTTCGAGCGACAGGTAATCGAGCCCGACGTTGTTGAGGAACATCAGACGCGCGACGATTTCCTTGACGACCTTGTCGGCGATCTCGCGTTTCGAGCCTTCGAGGCGCAGCGTCTGGAAGTAGCCGAGCGCGTCGCGCAACGGCCAGCCGCTGATCTCGAAGATGCCGCGCGCGTCGCTGTCGGCGCCGATGCGCACGAAGCGCGCCTCGCGACGCAGCCGCGTGCCCGCGCACGCCGGGCACGGCTGGTTGTTCTGGTACTTGGCGAGCTCTTCGCGCACCGCGGACGAATCGGTTTCGCGGTAGCGCCGCTCCAGATTCGGGATGATCCCTTCGAACACGTGCTCGCGCACCGACGTACGGCCGCGCTCGTTGATGTACGAGAACGGAATTTCCTGCTTGCCCGAACCGTACAGCAGGATCTTGCGCACTTTCTCCGGCAGGTCTTCGACCGCCGTGTCGATGTCGAAATCGTAGAACGCCGCGAGGCTCTGCAGCATCTGGAAGTAGAACTGGTTGCGCCGGTCCCAGCCCTTCACCGCGCCCGCCGCGAGCGACAGCGACGGATGCGCGACCACCCGCTTCGGATCGAAGAAGGTGATCTGGCCGAGGCCGTCGCATTCCGGACACGCGCCCATCGGGTTGTTGAACGAGAACAGGCGCGGCTCGAGTTCCTGCAGCGAGTACGAGCAGATCGGGCAGGCGAACTTCGAGCTGAACAGGTGCTCCTTGTCCGTATCCATTTCGAGCGCGATCGCGCGGCCGTCGGCGAGACGCAGTGCCGTTTCGAACGATTCGGCGAGACGCTGCTTCATGTCGGGGCGCACGCGCAGACGATCGATCACGACGTCGATCGTGTGCTTGTCGTTTTTCTTCAGCTTCGGCAGCGACTCGACTTCGTAGATTTTCGCGGTGCCTTCGTTGGCGGTGCCGCCGCCGGAGCGCACGCGAAAGCGCACGAAGCCTTGCGCCTGCATGTCCTCGAACAGATCCGTGTGCTCGCCCTTGCGATCGGAGACGACGGGCGCGAGGATCATGAGGCGCGTTTCCTCGGGCAGCGCAAGCGCTGCGTCGACCATCTGCGACACGCTTTGCGCTTCGAGCGGAATCTCGTGATCGGGGCAGTAGGGCGTGCCGACGCGCGCGAACAGCAGACGCAGATAATCGTGGATTTCGGTGACGGTGCCGACCGTCGAGCGTGGATTGTGCGAGGTCGCCTTCTGTTCGATCGAAATGGCCGGCGACAGACCTTCGATCAGGTCGACGTCCGGTTTTTCCATCAGCTGCAGGAACTGCCGCGCATAGGCGGACAGACTTTCGACGTAGCGCCGCTGCCCTTCCGCATACAGCGTATCGAATGCCAGCGACGATTTGCCAGAGCCCGAAAGCCCCGTGATAACGACGAGCTTGTGACGCGGTAGGTCGAGATTGACGTTCTTCAGGTTGTGGGTGCGAGCCCCACGAATACGGATTTGTTCCACGGATCTATTCCATGAACTGCGGAAAGGGAAAGAGGCCAAACCTGCTACTATAACGACTTTTCCAGACCGCCGTTACGGCGTGCTGACAGCGGGAAAGAGGCGTAACTGGGGCCGTTTTCCGTGAGTACAAGATGCCGCGAGGGGCGAGCGTCGGCGGGGGGCGGTAGGGCACGGGCTTTGCGCGTCTCGTCGGCGCGGACCTGCCGATATGCCGGGGCTAGCCGCCCGCCAGTTCGTCGTGCTCCACTATGCCGGCGGCCAAGGCTGTCCCCACGGCTCGCCGCCCGGTTCATTCAAACAACGCTTCGATGTCCAATCCGTCCGCCATCTCCACACGCATGAGCGCGCCCGAATTGCGCGCGACCGTGTCGCTTGCCGCCATCTTCGCGCTGCGCATGCTGGGTCTCTTCATGATCATGCCGGTGTTCTCGATCTATGCGAAGACCATTCCCGGCGGCGAAAACGTGCTGCTCGTCGGCGTCGCGCTCGGCGCGTACGGCGTCACGCAGTCGATGCTCTACATCTTCTATGGCTGGATCTCCGACAAGGTCGGCCGCAAGCCGGTAATCGCGACGGGCCTGCTGATCTTCGCGATCGGCAGCTTCGTCGCGGCGGGCGCGCACGACATGACGTGGATCATCGTCGGCCGGGTGATTCAGGGGATGGGGGCGGTGTCGTCGGCGGTGATCGCGTTCATCGCCGATCTGACCTCGGAAGAGCATCGTACGAAGGCGATGGCGATGGTCGGCGCGAGCATCGGCGTGTCGTTCGCGGTCGCGATCGTCGGCGCGCCGATCGTGTTCCACTGGCTCGGCATGAGCGGGCTTTTCACGCTGGTCGGCGTGTTCGCGATCCTCGCGATCGGCGTCGTGGTGTGGGTCGTGCCCGATGCGCCGAAGCCGGTGCACGTGCGCGCGCCGTTCGCCGAAGTGCTGCACAACGTCGAGCTGCTGCGCCTGAATTTCGGCGTGCTCGTGCTGCACGCGACGCAGACGGCGCTGTTCCTCGTCGTGCCGCGCATTCTCGAAGCGGGCGGGCTGCCGGTCGCTTCGCACTGGAAGGTGTATCTGCCGGTGATGGGGCTGTCGTTCGTGATGATGGTGCCGGCGATCATCGCCGCCGAGAAGCGCGGCAAGATGAAGATCGTGCTGCTGTCGGCGATCGCTCTTATCCTGATCGGCCAGTTGTTATTGGGCGTTGCTCCGCATACGATTCTGACTGTGGCGGCGATCCTGTTCGTGTACTTTCTCGGCTTCAATATTCTCGAAGCCTCGCAGCCTTCGCTGGTGTCGAAGCTGGCGCCTGGCACCCGCAAAGGGGCCGCGGCCGGCGTGTACAACACCACGCAGTCGATCGGTCTTGCACTGGGCGGGGTGGTCGGCGGCTGGCTGCTGAAGGTGGACGGCCCGAGCGCGGTTTTCTTCGCCTGCTCCGGGCTGGTATTTTGCTGGCTTATAATCGCCGCCAAGATGAAACAGCCGCCGCGCAAGGCATAACACAGCGTACTGGGGGCGCGGCCCCGAATCATCCAGAACTCACCCGGCGGCGGGCAGAGACGCTCTTCTGGTCTCCGGCCTGCCGGTCGTGAGACGCGAACCGCGTAGTGCCGCGCCGCCTGCAACAGGAATCAACAGGAGAAACACATGGCATCCGTGAACAAGGTCATTCTGGTCGGCAACCTCGGCGCCGATCCGGAAGTCCGCTATCTTCCGAGCGGCGACGCAGTGGCGAACATCCGCCTCGCGACGACGGACCGCTACAAGGACAAGGCGTCGGGCGAGATGAAGGAAGCCACCGAGTGGCACCGCGTCTCGTTCTTCGGCCGCCTCGCGGAAATCGTGTCGGAATATCTGAAGAAGGGCTCGTCGGTGTACATCGAAGGGCGCATTCGCACGCGCAAGTGGCAGGCGCAGGACGGCACCGATCGTTACTCGACCGAGATCGTCGCGGAGCAGATGCAGATGCTCGGCGGTCGTGGCGGCGCATCGATGGGTGGCGGCGATGAAGGCGGTTATAGCCGTGGCGAGCCGTCGGAGCGTAGCGGCGGCGGTGGTGGTCGCGCGATGTCGTCGGGCGGCGGCTCGCGTGGCGGTAGCGGCGGTGGCGGTGGCGGCGCGAGCCGTCCGAGCGCGCCGGCCGGCGGCGGCTTCGACGAGATGGACGACGATATTCCGTTCTGAGCGTTCCGGCTCGATGCCGAGTCCACCAGCATCGCGCTGATCGACAGAACAAGAAAGGCCCGCTTTCTCAGGAAAGTGGGCCTTTCTGTTTCCAGACATTTTTTACGTCACACGCGCGGACGCGAGCATTGCCTCGCAACTCACCGCCTCAAATGCTCCAATGTATCCCGCAACGGCAGACTCGAAACCACGATCGGCCCGGTGAATGGCGTATCCAGATCGACGATCACATAAACCGCCGAAGCAATCGAAACCGCCCCCAGCGTTATGGTCACCAGCGCCAACGCATTACGCGGCGCGATCAACCCGAAGCTCAGAAAAATCACGCCTAGCCAGAACGACAGCGTTTTGAAGAACGGTTGCGAAATCGAGCCATGCGCTTCCTCGATGATTTTCCAGCGCGCGTCGACGACGCGCCGGTATTGCGTCAACGCGTCATCGAGCGCGCGTTGCTGCAACGCATCCTGCGCGTGCAGTTGTCGCAATTGCCGTCCCACCGTGGTCAGCATGTCGCCCAGATGCACGTCTTCGAGATGCTGCGAATTGGCCGGCGGCTCAGGGGTGCGCGGATAGTCGCCGCTCGGAGCGGGCTCCTGCGGCCACGTCGACGCGATCGCCGCCGCCGTGTACTGACGCAACAGACGCCGTGATTCGTCGGCCGCGCTGCCGAGCTCGCGCAGCGTCGTGTCGAACTCGATCAGCTCGGCCGCATAGGTGCGCACATCGTTCGACACGGTATCGAAGCTCGTCTTCGCCGACGCCGTCAACAAACCCAGCACCAGCGCGGCGAACGTCACCAGCATGCCGATCACGAGCTGCACGAGTTGCACGGTCTCGTGCGCCTTGTGCTCCTCCGGCAAGAGCGGCCGCACCCCGACGCCGAGGCCGGTGGCGATCAGCAGCAGCGCGAATACGAGTACGGCCGAACCGATTTCCGACATGGGCGCGCTCCGGGCAGCAAGGGGCTTCGACAGAAGAGCTGCAGCAAACGGGCTTCGAGACTCCATTGATGTAACGCAAGCCGGGCCAGCGATCAACCATAAAGTTTTCGGCCGATGCGCCGTTGTCCCGAATGTGCTGTTTGCTTAATTTCCAGTCATGTTGCGGACCGGGCCGATCGGCGTGGGCGCAGCCTGCGTGGCCGTGAAGATATCGTGAACGATACGGAACCACCGGCCGGGCAGCCCAAGGAGACCAGTCCGATGTTGAAAAAGCTGTCGATTCGCACCAGCCTCACCCTGATCATCGTCTTCTTCGGTATCGCGCTGCTGCTCGGCGCGGCCGCGGGGTTGTTGTCGCTGCGCTCGTCCAACGCGTCGCTGCAACAAATGTACACGGTCGACACACCCGCCGTCGCCGACCTCGAAGGCAGCTCCGGCCAGTTGCTGCGTCTGCGTCTGGCACTGGCGACCTACGCGTCGCTCGTCGCGCTGAACGATCAGGACGGCGCGAACGCCGTGCTGCAGCGCTTCGATCAATACCGCAAAGCCTCCGACGAGCGGCTCGCCCACTATCTGAGCCATGCGGGTACGGATGCCGGCGAGCAGCGCCTGATCGCCGACATGCAGCACAAGCGCGACGCGTTCCTGCACGACGGCGTCGAGCCGACGCTCGCCGCGCTCAAGTCGAGCGACACCAACGCTTTCCAGCAATTGCAGGCGCACAAGCTGCCGTCTTTGTACAGCGCGTACGAGAAGGCGATGCTCGCGCTCGAGCAGTTGCAGCTCGATCACGGCGCGCAGCGCTATCAGGATGCGCAGGACCTGTTCTACGCGATCAGCATGGCGGTGGCGATCGGCATTGCGCTGTCGCTGGTCGGCGGCTTGCTCGCCCGCTTCGTGCTCGTGCGCGCGATCGTCACGCCGGTCGATGCGACGATCGCGCAATTCCAGCGCATCGCCAACGGCGACCTGAGCGGCCGCATCGAGGTGCTGAGCGACAACGAAATGGGCCGTCTCGCGGCCGCGCTGCGCAAGATGCAGGAGTCGCTGATCGCGACCGTCAACGCGGTGCGTCAAGGCACCGAATCGATCGATACCGGCGTCAGCGAGATCGCGGCCGGCAACGCCGATCTGTCGCAGCGCACCGAGGAGCAGGCCGCGGCGCTCGAGGAAACGGCCGCGAGCATCGAAGAGCTGACCTCGACGGTCAAGCAGACGGCCGACAACGCGAAGCAGGCGAGCTCGCTCGCGCAGGGCGCCTCGTCGCTCGCCGCGCAGGGCGGCGAGCTGACCGAGCAGGTGGTCGGCACGATGCACGGCATCGTCGACGATTCGCGGCGGATTGCCGATATCGTCGGCGTGATCGAGGGGATCGCGTTCCAGACCAACATTCTCGCGCTCAACGCCGCGGTCGAGGCGGCGCGCGCCGGCGAGCAGGGACGCGGCTTCGCGGTCGTCGCGAGCGAAGTGCGCTCGCTCGCGCAGCGCAGCGCGGCGGCGGCCAAGGAGATCAAGGGCTTGATCGACGCGTCGACCACCCGGGTGGAGCAGGGCTCGCAACTCGTCGAACGCTCGGGCACGACGATGAACGACATCGTCGGCGCGATCGCGCGCGTCAGTTCGATCATGAACGAGATCGCGGCGGCGGCGCTCGAACAGAGCACCGGCATCGATCAGGTCAATCTCGCGGTCGGTCAGATGGACGAAGTCACGCAGCAGAACGCGGCGCTCGTCGAGCAGGCGGCCGCGGCGGCGAGTTCGCTGGAAGATCAGGCGCGACGCCTGTCGGCGGCGGTGGCGGTATTCCGCACTGGCAGCGAGTCGCGTGGAGGTGCTTCGGCGGCCGGTGCGAAACGGGCCGGTGGTGCTGGCGAACGGAGAGTGGATAACGGGTTGGTCGCGGCGTGAGGAGCCGTTGCGAACGAGTTCGTCGTAGCGTGACGTGAGCCGCTGCTAATGAGTTCGTCGCAGCGATAGGTGAGCCGGTGCTAACGAGTTTGTTGCGTGAGGCGAGCCGGTGCGAAAGAATTGGTCGCGGCGTGGCGCGAGCCGCGCCGCCGCGCCACCCCTCACTGTCGCACTACTGCATCGCCGCGTAATACCTCGCCACGGCATCGATTTCCTCGGGCGTCATCTGCCGCGCGACATTGCGCATCTGCTCGTTGATGTCGTTGTGCCGTTCGCCCGAAGCAAACGCGTGCAACTGCGCGGCCACATAGGCCGCCGACAGTCCGCCGAGCCACGGCGCCGCGCCCTTGCGATCGAGTTGGCCATGACACGCGGCGCAGGGTGCGATATTGCGTTGCGGGTCGCCCTGCATCACGAGCCTGGTTGCGGTTGCATCCGGTCCTTCGCCGGCCCGGGCTTTCTCGACTGCCGGGGCGGGCGGGAGCGACGCGTAGTACACCGCCAGATCGTGCAGGTCCTGGTCGCTGCGCCCCGCGATGATCGCCTGCATGACCGCGTTTTGCCGCTGGCCGCTCTGGAAGTCGCGCAATTCCTTGTAGATCACGTCGGCGTACTGCCCGGCGAGCGCGGGTGCGGTGACCGGCCCGGGCGCGACTACGTTGTGGCACATCGAGCAGTGCTGCGTCGCGAGCGTCGCGCCGCGGCCGATCGAATCCGCCATCGGTTGATTCGTGCCCGAAGGCGGCAACACGACGACGTTGCTCGGCACCTTGCTGGTCTCGTTGCCGCCGTACCAGCTCGACGGCACGCCGGCGGCACCGCAAATCCTCGCCCACAGGCTGAGATCGCCGAACGCGGTGCTCCGCGCCGGCAGCCACACGAAGCCGATCAGGATCGCGACGATCGCGATCGCAACCGTGCTGCCGACGCTCCACACGAACCACGGATTGCGCAGGGTGAACAGGCGTTCTTCGTTCATCGCGGCGCTCCGATGACGACCGCCGGCACCGAAGTCTGCGGCAGTCTGAGCAACTGGACGATCGGCACGCTGTAGTTGACGACCGTGAGCCCGATCATCAGCGCGACCCACAGGCCGAAGCTGTTGAGCGCGACGGGCACGCGCTCGACTGGTTGCGCGGCGCTCGCGAACTGGAACGTCTGCGGCTCTTCGACGGGTCCGAATTGCGACTTCGCGAGGATATAGACGAACAGCAGGCCGGACACCAGCAGGATCAGCCCGCCGATCGCCGACACGCCGACCCAGAATCCCTGCCCCTGCACGCCGGCCATCGCGTAGTCGTAGTAGGCCATGCGGCGCGGCGCGCCGAGCAGGCCGACCCAATGCCACGGGATCGTGACCACCATCATGCCGATGAACCACAGCCACAACTGCGTGCGCACCAGTTTCGCCGAAATGATCGCGCGGCCAGTCAGCTGCGGCCACAGTTCGTACGCGATCGCGAAGTACATGATGACGATCGCGCCGCCGAAAATCAGGTGGAAGTGGCCGGTCACCCACTGCGTGTTGTGCACGGTCGCGTTCATCTGGTAGCTCATGTTGATGAGGCCGCCCGCGCCGCCGAAGCCGAGCATCACGAACGAGAACGCGAGCACCAGCATCATCGGATTGCTCCACGGCAGCGCGGTGAGCCACCCGAGCGCGCCCTTGCCGCCGCGCAGCCGGCCGGCGATTTCAACCGACGCGCAGATCGTGAACACGGTCAGCAGCGTCGGCACCGACACCATGCCGGTGAACACCGCATGCACGAACTTGAAGCCCGCGCCGACCTGCGGATCGACGAACAGGTGGTGGATGCCGATCGGCATCGCGAACACGAGGAACAGGATGAACGAGATGCGCGCCATCGAATCGCTATAGAGCCGTCCGCCGATCGCGCGCGGCACCAGCGTGTAGTACGCGATGTAAGCCGGAATCAGCCAGAAGTAGACGATCGCGTGCAGCGTCCACGAGAACAGCACGCGCGCGAGACCGGCGTCGATCGTGTGGGCGAGACCGAGCGCGACCGGCAGGATCTGGAACAGGATCTCGAGCGCCGCGCCGACCGCGGTCCACGCCCACAGGTAGGCGCCCGCGACGTTCGCGAACATCGCGAGCGGCACGGGCTTGCCGGGATTCGCGCGCTTCCAGATGCGCAGGTTCACGTGCATCAGCGCGACCCAGATCCACGAGCCGACCACCACTAGCACGACGCCGAGGTAGTAGAACGGACTGCCGATCATCGGCGGATAGAACGTGAACAGCACCGAGGCGCGGCCGAGCGCGACCGGCACCATCGCCATCACGGCGCCGACCAGCAGCATGATCAAAGCGGCCCACGCCCATTTGAGGCCGACGAGGCGCTGCGCCAGCGCGAGTTCGACGATCGCGTAGCCGAAGCCCATCGCGACCAGCGTCGGCAACACGTAGGCCATCACGGTGCCGTGTGCGGTCACGGATCGATAGTACAGCTCAGGATCGCCGATCCACGGCATCAAGGGGCTGCGCACCAGCATCTGCCACGCGCCGAGGCACAGCGCGACTGCGAAAGCGATGAAGGCGAGCCAGAAATGCGCGAGTACGAGTCGCTTAGCGTGGAACACAGCTCAGTCTCCGTGATTGTCGTGCCTGCTCGAAGAAGGCGGCTTTGTCGATCACCTTCACGTGCGCCCACATGGTCTGATGGCCGAAGCCGCAGAATTCGTGGCACGGCATCGTGTGATCGGCGGGGTGGTCGAACTGCGTGTTCAGCGTCGAGACGTAGCCGGGCACGACCATCGTGTTGATGTTGGTATCGGTCACGAGCAAGCCGTGCACGACGTCGGCACTCGTGGTGCGGATCGTGATCGGCGTATCGGCGGGCACCAGCAGACATTGCGGCGTGAACGAGTACTGCTGCGCGATGAAGCGCACGATCACCGAGCCGTCCGGCTGCACCGCGGTGCCGAGATTGTCCTCGGCGAATTCGCCGGACAGCTGCAGGCGCGACGGATCGATCGTCTCGACGCGCGACGGCGGCATCCAGGCCCAATGCACGCCCTGGTACACGATCGCGGCGAGCATTATCACGATCAGCGCGACCGCGAAGATGGCCCAGCGCCGCTCGGCGCGCAATGCGACCTCGTGGCCGCTACCGGGTTGATGAGAAGAGTTGGTCGACATGGTCAGTGGATGATGCCGCGCGGCAGAAATGCGAAAAAGTAGAAGGCGAACCAGATCGCCATCACGATCACCGTGGCGATGCCGGCCAGCGCGATCGCGCCGCGCGGACCGGCCGCGACGACGCGTTCGACTTCGTCGTCGGTCGGCGGGGCGGCGCTGTGCGGGTCGTTCGCTTTCATGTCGATGGTTCTCCTATGCGGCGCTTCGGTACGGCGCCTCAGTGCAGCGGCGCCTTGCGCAACTCGTTGACCTCGTGGGCCGTGACCGGCAGGCCGTGATTGCCCCACGCCGTGCGGATGAACGTGACGACGGCGGCCGCCTCGGTGTCGGTCAACTCCTGGCCGAACGGCGGCATGCCGAACGGCTGTGGATTCTGTTTGGTGCCGGGCGGGAAGCCGCCGTTGAGCACGATGCGGATCGGATTGACGTTCGAGTCCATTTCGATTGACTGGTTACCCGCGAGCGGCGGGTAATGCGGCAACTGTCCCTCGCCGTTGTCGCCGTGGCAGATCGCGCATTTCTCCGCGTAGATCCGCTTGCCGAGCGCGAACACCGTCGGGTCCGGTGTGGCGCTCGGTCCGGTCTTGCGGCCGCCCTGGTCGGGCAGCGACTTCAGATAGACGGCCATCGCGCGGACGTCTTCGTCGCTCAGATGCTGCAGGCTGTGATAGGTGACCTCGGCCATCGGACCGTAGACGGCGCCGCGCTTGGAGATGCCCGTCTGCAGCAGGTCGACGATGTCCTCGATGCTCCAGTCGCCGAGGCCGCCGTCCTTGTCCGAGGTCAGCGACGGCGCGTACCAGTTCTCCACCGGAATCAGCCCGCCCGCGAACTGCTCGCGCGGCGAAGAGCCGCCCAGCATGTTGATGCGCGTGTGGCACATCGTGCAGTGCCCGAGCCCTTCGACCAGATAGGCGCCGCGGTTCCATTCGACCGATTTGGTCGGATCGGGCTGGAACTCGCCCTCGCGGAAATACAGCGTGCGCCAGCCGTACAGCAGATCGCGCTGATTGAACGGGAAGCGCAGCGTGTGAGGGCGGTTCGGCTGACGGACCGGCTCGACGTTCTTCAGGAACGCGAAGATCGCGTTCGAATCCTCGCGCGTGACCTTCGTGTACTGGGCGATCGGCATCGCCGGATAGATCAGCGCGCCATCCGGCTTGCGGCCGGTGCGCATCATCTTGAAGAACGCTTCCTCGCTCCACGTGCCGATGCCGTACTGCGGGTCCGGCGTGATGTTCGGCGAGTACAGCGTGCCGAACGGCGTTTCCATCGCGAGGCCGCCGGCGAACAGCCGGCCGCGCGGCGCGGTGTGGCACGCAATGCAGTCGCCCGCGCGCGCAAGGTATTCGCCGCGTCTGACGATCTCCGGGCGGGTGTCGGGGGTGCCTGCTGCCGTGGTTGCCGGGGCGGTCGTTTGCGTGCCTTGGGGCGCGGCGGTCGCGGCATGCGCCGTGCTCGCGAGCGGTGCGTGGACCAGCAGCGCGAGCGCGAGGCCGCCGATCGCAAGAGCGCTAGCCATGCTTGCCGGGCGCAGCCAGCCGGACGGGCGAAGGGTCGGCTTCATTGCGGTTGGCTCCCGCAAGCGAGGGGCAGCCGCTCGGCGGATGCCGGTGCGGGCCGGGGATCGGCGGGACGCGGCTGGCGCGCGAGCCAGTTCGATACCGCGGCGATGTCGTTGTCGTTCAGCTTGAGCGCGATCGTGTGCATGCAGTCCGGCGCGAGTGCGTGGCGGGTACCCGAGCGCCAGGTGCCCATCTGTCCGGCGATGTAGCTCGCGTGCAAGCCGAGCAGTCCCGGAATGCCCGGCTGCGTGCCGGTCATGCGCGCGCCGTGACAGGCGATGCACGCCGGTATGCCGCGCGCCGGGTCGCCGTGCGTCACGAGCTTTTCGCCGGCGGCAAGCAGCTTCGGGGGCACCGGGGCGTGGTCGGATTCGGGGTAGGGCGGCTGCAAGGCCGCGAAATACTCGCTGATCTGACGCAGATAGTCGTCGGGCAGGAACGCAAGCAGATAGCCCATCGGCGGATAAGTGCGGCCGCCGTCGCGAAATGCGATCAGCTGATTGAACAGGTACTCGGCAGGTTTGCCGGCGATGCGCGGGAAGTAGTCGTTTTTGCGGCCCTGGCCCTGCTCGCCGTGACATGACGTGCAGGCGCGTACGCGCTGGTCCATCGACGGGGGCATCGCGCCGGACGCGTCGGTGGCCGCGAACGCCGTACCGCTCCATAGCGTGTGAAGCGCGCACAGCACGAACAGAACCGCAGAGCCGATAGTTTTGCGATACACACCGGGCCTCGTTGGAGAACTTTCTTATCGCTCGATTTATATACCCGGTGCGCGTGTACGGATTGCCATATGAATCCGGAAACGACGCATCTCGGGACTACCTGCTTTTAATTGACTTGCTATGAACCGCAATTCGAAACGGGCTTGTTCGGGACCGCGAAGTACAGAAGCGCAATGATGATGCAATTGTCCGGCCAAAACTTTGATCTGCGACAATGATCCGCGCTGGATGCGCCAGGGGACGGCGACTTTCGGGCTGCAAGGAGCGGCGCATGAGGCGCTGAAAACGCGCGGTAGCGAGTAGCAGCGTGCAACAATTTATCGGACGCGTCAATAGAGAATACAAAGGAAAACAGGCGTTCCGATAATCGCGGGCTTGGCTGGATGCCGGCTCGCGCGCGCGGGATTTTGCTGCCCCGCAGCTTATCGATCTCAATGCATCACGTGAATGTGATTATCTGATGTCGACCGATAAATTCTGCTCTGAATTTCATTTGTGCCTGTGTCTGCGTCTCATTCGCGTGGCTTCACGTTTTGCGCAAACGAAAGTGCGCGTCACGCGAAGAGCCGCACGAGCGCATCGCGTGCATTGCTGACCAGTTCGCTTTCGCCTGGCCGCCGCGGCAGCAGATGAAACTCGATGGCGGGCAGCGGCGGCAAGCCGATGTTCGCGGCGCACGCCACCACGCCGCCGCCGAGCGACGATTCATTCAGACAGGAAATGCCGAGCCCCGCCTTCAATGCGAGCTGCAGGCCCGCGACGCCGGACGCCGAATGCGATACCACGTACGGTACCTTGTGTTCGTCGAGCAGCTTGACGACGAAGCGCTGCAACTGACACGTCGACGGCAGTAGCACCAGCTGATACGGCGCGGC
Organism: Paraburkholderia sp. HD33-4; assembly: GCF_021390635.1. Lineage (NCBI taxonomy): Bacteria > Pseudomonadati > Pseudomonadota > Betaproteobacteria > Burkholderiales > Burkholderiaceae > Paraburkholderia > Paraburkholderia sp. HD33-4. The sequence continues at coordinate 373,381 of NZ_JAJEJS010000001.1, forward strand.
GGGGCGGGTGGTGGCATCGGCGCAACTGGCCCAGAGCAGCTTTTCGCGCCGCACGACGATGCTCGCGGCAGCGGCACCACCGGCACCACTGGCACCGGCACCCGCGCCGCGCGCGCGCGGCTGGCCGGTGACGAGTCGCGCCGACAAACCGATGTCGAACGATGCGTGATTGTCCGCGCCGCTGTCGATCACCGCGCTCGGCAGCACCGTCACGTGCAGCTTCAGCCGCGGATGCTGCTCCGAGAACGTCTTGAGGATGCGCGCGATGTCGTGCGGCCGGTAGTAATCGGTGATCGCGATGCGCAGCTCGCCGTCGAGCGAGCGGCCTTGCAGGTCGTCGAATGCCGCTTCGCTCATCGCGATGATGCGGCGCGCGTGCTCGAGCAGACGCTCGCCCGCGGGCGTCGGACTCACACCCTGCCGGCCGCGCACGAAAAGCGGCTGGCCGGCGCGCTCCTCGAGCTTCTTCAACTGCTCGCTCACCGACGACTGTGACAGGAACACGCGCTCGGCGCCTGCCGACACGCCGCCCGATTCGGCGACGGCGACGAAGGTCCGCAACTGCGCAAGGTCGAAACCACGCTGGCTCATGATTCGGTTTTTCCGATGGCAACGATCTGAAATTCCGGCTTTTCCGATGGAAAGCCCAGCCGTAGCATACCCCCGAATGACACTCGGAGGGTGTGATGGAAAACGGCTCGATGACAGCGTCGCGCGGCACCGGCGAACGCGGCGCGCAGCATCGCTGGAAGGTGCTGGGCGTGGGTTTTGCCGCGAATGCGAGCTTTTCGGCGGCGTTTTCGGGGATACCGACGACGGCGGTGTTCCTGCGCTCGGACTACCACCTCGGCAACCACGGGCTCGGACTCGTGCTCGGCATGCTCGGGCTTGGCATCGCGGTCAGCGAGTTGCCGTGGGGACTGCTGACCGACCGCTGGGGCGACCGTCGTGTGCTGCTGCTCGGCTTGCTGTCGACCGCGGCCGCGCTCGCCGGTCTCGCGCTGTTCGTGTCGCCGGGCGGCGTGCATGTGCCCGGCATCGTGCCGCTCGCGCTCGGGCTGCTGCTGGTCGGACTGCTGGGCGGTAGCGTCAACGGATCGAGCGGCCGGGCGGTGATGGCGTGGTTTCGCGAAGGCGAGCGCGGCCTCGCGATGAGCATTCGCCAAACCGCCGTGCCGGCGGGCGGGGGACTCGGCGCATTGGTGCTGCCGGTGCTTGCCTCGCACTTCGGTTTCGCGAGCGCCTATGCGGCGCTGGCACTGGCGTGCGCGGTCACCGCCTGGTTCGCGTGGCGCTGGCTGCACGAACCCGCGTCCGCGGACCATACGTCGGCGGCCAAAGAAGCGCTCACGACGGCGACGGCCCGTGCAGCGGCGGCCAGCGGGCGGAGCGTGGACGCCTCCAACGTCAGCACGCCGCCGCGGTTGATTTCCCCATTGCGCGACCTCGCGATCTGGCGTGTGGCGCTCGGCGCGGGCGCGCTGTGCGTGCCGCAGATCGCCGTGATCACGTTCGGCACGGTGTTCCTGCACGACTTCGGGCGTGCCGGCGTGTTCGCGATCAGCGCGACGATGGCCGCGGTGCAGACCGGCGCGGCCATCGCACGGGTCTGGAGCGGCGCGTGGACCGACCGGCGCGGCAACCGTCGCGCGTATATGCGGGCATGCAGTCTGCTCACCGCCGTGCTGTTCGTGCTGCTTGCGCTCGCGACCGGGCTGATCGGCATGCATCACGCCGGAGCGGTCGCGCCGTTCGCGCTGATGATCGTGCTCGGTGGGGTCAGCGCGTCGGCGTGGCACGGCGTCGCGTTCACCGAACTCGCGACGCTCGCTGGTACCCGCCGCGCCGGGACTGCGCTCGCGATGGGCAACACCTGCGTGTTCCTCACGCTGTTCGTGACGCCGCTCGCGATTCCGGCGCTGCTGTCGATCGGAGCATGGCCGCTGGTGTGGACAGTGGCGAGCGCCTGCGCGTTGCTCGCGTTGCCAGTGTTCCCGCGCGCCGCGTCGACGCGTGCGATGCGCGCGACGCGTGCTTGCGATGCGGCGTGAGCCATGGGATCGGAAAGCACCCGCTCATTGCTCGGTAGAACTATGAATTGTCCCGATTCTTAAGCCGGATTAGGAGCGCTCCGATTGTCGTGAATTCGCGAGGGTGGTCAGATGGCTTTTCCGGCACGTCGCTTGAATGCCGCGACGCTGGTCGAGTCCTGCCGGCTGCACAGCCGCATGCACAGCCGGTGCCGCGCGCATTCCGATCATTCCAACAACGAGCGAGACTAGTCGTGGCAAATCTTCGAATCATTCTGGCGGACGATCATCCGCTCGTCCTGCTTGGCCTGAAATCGACCCTGGAGGGGCACGAAAGTCTATCTGTCGTCGGCGAGGCGCAGATGCCCGCCGGGTTGATCGCACTGCTGCAACACACGCCGTGCGACGTGCTCATCATCGATCCTTCCATGACGGAGTGCGCCGGCGAAATTGGCGGCGGACTCGGCCTGATCCGGCGCATTCGCGGCGAGTGGCCGTCATTGCGCGTCGTCGTCGTGACCGCGCAGACGAACGCCGCGAGGTTGCGTGCCATCGCCGCCGATACCGCGGTCAGTATGCTCGGCAAAGCCGACTCGCTCGAGGAATTGCCGCAAGCCGTCTGCGACAGTGCGCGCGGAGCGCGCTACCTGGGTCGTTCGGTGGTGGAGACGCTCGCGCGTCCGGAGCCGGACGACGGACTGTTCGTGCCGCCCCTGTTGTTGTCGAGGCGGCAGACCGACATCCTGCGCAGGCTGGTGAGCGGCGAGTCCATCGTGCAGATCGCGGCGGCGCTCGGCTGCCATCGCCGCACGGTGAGCCGGCAAAAGCGCATGGCGATGGCACGGCTCGGCGTCAACGACAAGCCCACGCTTTTTTCCTGTGTGCGCACCTTCGGCACGCACCTCGTCGAATCGGAAATCTAAGCATCAGGCAAACCGTTGCTCGGTCCATTTCAGAGCGATCCGAAGTTTGTCGCAAAAGAAATGCTCGACCATTGCTTGAGCCCCGGGCACACATAACAAGGTGTCGAGAAATGAAAGTATCGAGGAGCGCCAGACGATGAACCTCATGGCTGCATCAGGCACGCCTGTTCGAACGATCATTGCGGACGATCATCCGCTGGTTCTGCTGGCCATAGAAAATCTGATTGGTAAATATCCCGGCCTGAAGGTGGTCGGCCGCGCGGCGGACGTCGCCGAACTGTTCATCGAAGTCGATCGCAGTCCTTGCGATATCGTGCTGATGGACCTTTACATGCCAGGAGGACACAACGACAACCGGTTCGACGTCGTCAGGCAGTTCAAGAGGCGCTATCCCAACGTGGCGCTCGTCATTCTGACAATGGAAACGGAGGCGGCGACGCTGCGCAAGGTGATGTCGCTCGGCGTGGATGGGCTGCTGAGCAAACGTGATCGTATCGATCTGATCCATGTAGCGGTGGTCATGGCGCTGGCGCGCGAATGTTATGTCGGTCCAGCGGTGCGCGCCATGCTTACCGACGTCACGCTCACTCAACGCCTCGACTTCGTGCGCGCCACTCTGTCTCGCCGCGAGTTCGAGGTATTTACGCAGTACGCGTCGGGACTCGGCGTCACGGAAATCGCCAGGCGACTGGGACGTAGTGTGAAGACGATCAGCGCGCAGAAGTGCACGGCCATGCGCAAGCTGTCGCTGAACAGCGACGCCGAACTGTTTCGCTTCGCCGTCGAGTATGGCGTAGTGCCAGAAGGGCTTGGTCAGGTTCGCTAACCGGGCGGCAACATGCCGCGCAGGTGCGCGACGAATATATCGGCATAACTGGGGGACACGTTTCGTGCGGTATGCCGATCGACAACATAAGAAAGTCACGGAAAAGAATGGCAAACAAGATTCACGTCGTCGTGGCGGATGATCACGACTCCATTCGAGCGGGCGTCCGATCTTTGCTGCGGAACAAGCCCAATATCGAAATCGTCGGCGAAGCGGCCGACACCTATGGCCTCGCGAAGCTGCTCGATGCCTGCGTATGCGACGTCCTCGTGTCGGACATTGGCATGCCGGGACTCGACGGAGATACCAGCGCGGTGCCGCTGTTGCGTCGGCTGCTAAGGCGCACGCCGCATCCCCACGTGGTCGTGCTGACTATGATCGGGCGCGCGCATGTGTTGGCAGGCTTGCGCAATATCGGTGTGACTGGAATTGTCGACAAGCGCGACGCCGTGGACGCATTGATCGACGCAATCGAAGCCGTTGCCGCCCGGGGGCACCCATCTATCTGAGCAGGTTCGGGCCGCACTCGCGGCTGCGGAGCCCGCACCGCCCCGGCGCGGTGGTGCGATGAGCGCGCGCGAGTGGGAGGTGTTTCAACTCTATGCACGAGGCCTCGCCGTGCACGAGATCGCCACACGCTTGCAACGAAGCGACAAAACCATCAGCACGCAAAAGCGCAGCGCGATGCGCAAGCTCGGATTGGAAACAGAGGCCGACCTGATCAACTACGCCACTCAGATTGGCCTGATATGACGTGCTGCGATGGTCACAAATTCCTGTTTTCGAAGGCTTTGATGTGGAACGCATCAGACTTATCCGATTGGCACGGCGTAGGGGGCACCCAATAATTCTGGCCGCCGCCGGTCATTGCGCGCCTTGCGCCGCAATTGCCGCTGTGGCTAGTTCGTGATCCGGTTGCCAATGGATCAGGGGAATCCGGTGCAGAGGTCTTCGCGCGATCGTCTGGTGTCTGTGCCTCGTACTTGACGGAAGGGATAGAAATGGTTGCGCTAGGCAAACGATTATGGAGCGAGGGTGTGGGTACGGCATGGCTGGTGTTCGTCGGCTGCGGCAGTACGGTGCTGGACACCACGGGCGTGCTGCAGGCCAGTGGTGCGTTACAAATGTCGTTGGCGTTCGGTCTTGCGTTCGCTACCGGCAGCTATGCCTTCGGCAAGATTTCCGGCGCGCATTTCAATCCTGCCGTCACCGTCGGCCTCACGGTCGCGCAGCGCTTTCCCGTCCGTGATGTGTTGCCGTATTTCGCCGCGCAAATCGCGGGCGCAATCGTGGCCGGCGCGCTTCTCGCCTACCTCGCCAGCGGCCGGCCCGGTTTCGATCTGACCGCGAGTGAATTCGCGGCGAACGGCTACGGCGCACATTCGCCCGCCGACTATCCACTGCATTCGGCGCTGGTCGTGGAATTCGTGCTGACGTTCGTGTTCGTCGGGGCATGCCTGCTGGTCGTCGTCCGAAAAGAGATGGCAACGGTTGCGCCGGTCGTCACCGGCGCATGTCTGATGCTTGTCTACCTGGTGTCCATTCCGGTCACCAATGGAACGGTCAATCCTGCCCGCTCGACCGCGCAGGCGCTATTCGTCGGCAACTGGGCGCTGGATCAGTTATGGATGTTCTGGGCCGCGCCCTTGGCCGGCGCAATCGCGGCTGGCGTCCTGTTTGCGTGGCTGGACGGCCGAGCCGATTCGTCCCCGGTATCGTCGGTGGACGGGCAGGGTGACGTTTCGTGAGCGAGGGACGGTACCCATCAATTCCGGTAGATGCGGGTTCTCAAGGCGTGGCAGCACCGACATCGGGGCTGAGGTGTTTGTTGCGGTGTCTGTGGCCGCGCTTGCCGCGCCACTCAATGGTGTGTTGGCTCGCATCATGTCTGCTGGCTGCCACGCATGCGCTCTGCATAGCCGCGCCTGCCGGCGCTGAGTCAGCGTCATCCGTCATCTCCGCGGTACGAACCGTCTCTTCCGCGTCGTCACCCAATGCATTTCCTGCCAGATTGACCGTCGGCATACTCGAAGGCGGCTGGCCCCCATTCGACATCCCGCAGGACGGCCGGCTCGCCGGCGTCAGCGGCGACCTGTTGCGCGCGCTCGTCGGGCCGAACGTCGTCATCGAGACGAAGCGTTTTCCCGACATGGCCACACTGACCGCCGCGGCCTGCGCTGGCGACGTCGACCTGCTGACGAGCACCGCACGCACTCCAGAGCGGGAGCGCTGCCTCAGCTTTACGGCTCCGTATTTCCACTCGTTCGCCTCGGCCGTTGTGCGTCGCGATGACGCCCGTTATGTGAACCCCGCTGACGTCGCTGGGGCGCGTATCGCGATCGAGCGTGGTTTTGCGCGAGAGCGGCTGTTGCGCGCAGGCTTTCCGCGCGCGAGGATCGTGTCGTTCGCGAGCACCCGCGAAGCGCTGAACGCGCTACTGCACGGCGATGCCGACGTGTACTTCGGCTTCACGCCGGTCGTGCAATACCAACTGGCGACCGACGCGTATCGCAGCCTGCGCGTAGCGTTCGAGCAAGGCGGCAAGGCGCTCGACCTGCGCTTTGCCGTCTCGCCCCGCCAACCTGCTTTGCGCGATCAACTGAACCGCGCGCTCGTGTCGATGAACCCCGCCGAGGCCGCCGCGATTCGCGCGCGCTGGCTGTCCGGCAACTTCAATGCGGCGCCCGCGCCGGATGTGCCACGCTTCACGTTAACGCCGGAAGAAAAGAACTGGCTGCGTTCGCTGCCGCCGTTGCAGATCGGCTTCGACAACGACTGGGCACCGTTCAGCTATGTTGACGCCGCCGGTCGCCCCGTCGGTCTGACCGCCGATTACCTCGCGTACCTGAGCAGCACGCTCGGTGTCGTGTTCAACCGCGCGCGCATGGCCGACTGGGTTGCCACCGTCGAAGCGTTCCAGCGTGGCGAGCTCGCGATGCTGTCGTCCACATCGAGTCGCAATGCACTTCTCGTAGGCGCCGACCATAGCCGTGTGTACGAGAGCGATCCGCTGGTGATCGTCGGGCGCAGCGGCACACCGCTCCCATGCTCGTTCAACGACATCACATCGTGCCGCGTCGTGATGTCGCCGCACGTTGCCGGCTCGGTGCCGCTCGCGTTGGAAGCGGTGCCGGTCGATCACATCGTCGTCGCGGCGAGCCTGGGCGATGGGCTGCGCATGGTCGCGAGCGGCGAGGCCGACGTGCTGGTCGGCAACGCCGCCGCGATCAACGTGCAACTGCTGCAGCACTACGTCGGCGCACTTAGAGTGCTCGATTCGCTCGGCGAATCCGACTCGTTGTATTTTGCGGTGCGCGAGGATCTGAGCCCGCTCGTCAAGCTGATCGATCGCGCGTTGCAGGCGATGCCTGCAGGCGAAAAGCAGCGCATCCGGCGCAAGTGGGTAAGTCCCGCCGCGCCGAACAACGCGATATGGAGCGTGACCGCGGTGCGGCTGCTGCCGGTGCTGATCGGCATCGGCGTGGTGCTGCTCGTCACGTTGCGCGCGTACGTGCTGCTGCAACGCGAAGTCCGGCTGCGCCAGCAGACCGAACGCGAACTCGCGCTGCAACTGAACTTCCAGGAAACGATGATGAAGACGGTGCCGTATCCGCTCATCGCGAAGGGCCTGGACGGACGGTACATCGCGATCAACGAGGCCTATGAGAAAGCGTGCGGGCTGAACCGCAAGGACGTGCTCGGGCGTACGACGGTCGAGGTCGGCACATGGGGCGACGCAAACAGCCGCAAGCTCGACGACATGACGCGCGAGATCCTGCGCGGCGGCGGCATCGCGAAAGTCGAACTCCAGTTCGAGGACGGCGCTGGCGAGTCGCGGCATGGGATTTTCTGGACCAGCGTCTGCGAAGGCAGCGATCGGCAGCCGGCGTACGTGCTCGGCACGATGGTCGACATCACCGACATCCGGCGTGCCGAAATGCGCGCGCGCGAAACCGAACGGCGCCTGTTCGACGTCACGCGCTCGTTGCCGGCCGTTGTGTTCCAGTTGCGGCGCTCTCCGGACGGCGAGTATTCCTTTCCGTACATCGGCGGCGACATGCGGCATCTGCTCGGCGAAGGTGATTCGCATGAGGGAGCGCGAGTCGGCTTCCAGCGCGTGTCGGAGTTGGATCGGCCGCTCGTTCTTGCCGAACTTGAGCGTTCCGCGAAACGGGCTACTCCGGTGCATACGGAGTTCCGCCTGGAAAGCGCCGGTCAGCCAAAGTGGATGCGGGCCGAGCTGGTGCCACGGTGTGAAGCCGATGGCAGCGTCGTTTGGAGCGGCTATTGGGTCGATGCGAGCGTCGAGCGCGCGCGTTCGGAGGAGCTCGCGCGAGCACGCGACGTGGCGGAGGCGGCCTCCCGCGCGAAGGACAACTTCTTCGCGATGATGAGCCACGAGATCCGCACCCCGATGAACGGCGTACTGGGGCTCGTCGAGGTGCTCGAGCGCACGCCACTCAGTACCGATCAGAGCGAAATGCTCGGCATGATCAACGAGTCGGCGGGCGCGCTGCTGCAGATTCTCGATGATCTGCTCGACTATTCGAAGATCGAGGCCGGGCGACTCACGCTAGAAGCCGAGCCGATCGATCTACGCGAGCTCGTCGATAACGCAGTCGGCCTGCTCGCGGGGCGCGCTCACGAAAAAGGGCTGAGAGTCCGCGTTGAGATCGCGGCCGACGTCGCTGCGACGCTTCGTGGCGACAGCGTGCGTCTGCGCCAGATCCTGTTCAACCTGCTCGGCAATGCGATCAAGTTCACGCCGAAGGGGGAGGTGGGTGTGAGGGTGGCGGTCGTCGGAGATCGCGCGGATTCGCAGACGTTGGAGCTGACCGTGCAGGACACCGGCATCGGCATCGCACCGGAACTGCAGGCGGGTCTGTTCGAGCCGTTCGTGCAGGCGGAATCGTCCACCACGAGGCGCTTTGGCGGCACGGGCCTTGGGCTGACGATCTGCCGCAAGCTGATCGACCTGATGGACGGCACGCTGACGCTGCGCAGCGAACCTGGCCACGGCACGAGCATGATCGTGCGGCTGACGATGCCGGTCGTCGCGCGGTGCTACGCGGTCAACGGTCTGCGCGGAAAGCGAGCCGTGGTGATCACGCAGGATCCGCGCATCGGCCGGGCTCTCGCACACTTTGGCGAGGCGCTCGGGCTCGAACTGTGCAGCCTCGCGCCCACCGCGGCGATGCTGGGCAAAAGCGCTGCGCTGAGTCGCGCAGATGTGCTGTTCGTCGGCGAGGACTTCACGTTGCCCGTGCATATCGATGCAAATACGCGTGTCCTCACGCTGACCGAAAAACCGAAGCCGACGGGTTACCGCATCCTCGACGACAAGGTCCGCGTGAGCATCAATCCGATTTCGTGGCGCGGCCTCAGCGCTGCATGCGCGGCCGCGATGGCGGGGCTGCCGTCGATGTCCCCGATGGCGTCGCGAACGGTCGCCGTGCCGTTTACGGCCGATGGCGTTGCGCCGCCGCCGGATCGTGAACGCGCGATCGCGAGTGGGCGGCTGATTCTTGTCGCGGAAGATCATCCGGTCAATCAGGAACTGATCCGCCATCAACTCGCCCTGCTGGGTTTCGCATGCGACGTCGCAAACGATGGCGTCGAAGCGCTCGCCGCGTTGGAGCGCTCGAGCTATGGCTGTCTGATCACCGACTGTCACATGCCGAACCTGTCCGGCTACGAACTGACCCGCCATATCCGCGAAGCGGAGGCAATGCGCGACGACGCTCAGCGTCTGCCGATACTCGGCATCACGGCTAATACCGCGCCCGACGATCTGCGTCTGTGCCGCGAAGCCGGCATGGACGACAGTCTGATCAAGCCGACCCGGCTCGCCACGTTGCGCGACCACTTGAACCGCTGGTTTGGCACCGACAGCGTTCGGCACCCCGCGCCGGCCCAAACATCCAGTCGCGAGTCGTCCACGCCAGCCGGCGATCGGCCGGCCATGCCGCGCGTCGTTGCCGGGCCGTTCGTGCCGGTCGAACTCGCACACATGATCCAGCTATGGGGAAGCGAGTCGACGGTCAAGGCCTTGCTCGGTTCATTCGTGTCGTCGACGCGCGACGACATCAAAGCGCTTGCGCCGTTACTCGAACGCGCGGACGTGCGGCGGGTGCACGAGTGGCTGCATCGGGTGACCGGGGCGGCGAGCGTGCTGCAGTATCGGCCGCTCGTTCTGGCGCTCGAACCCTATCGCGGCGACATTGCCGCGATGTCGCCCCAGCAGTTGCGTGATGAGGGGCATGCGCTGATCCGCCAATGCGAGGCGATGCTCGATGGCATCGAACAGCAGGCCGCATTGCCCGGCTAGCCAGAGGCGCGCCGTGACCTCGGGCAAATACACGGGCGATTCAAACCGCGGCCGCGGCCAAAATCGGGACGAAAAAAAACGCGGCCGAAGCCGCGTTAAAGATTTGGAGACACCTTCGATGAAGGAGTCACTTCTCGCAGATAGAAGCATACCAGGAATGACGTCATTTATTCATTGCAAATCGCGCAATTAACTTTTCGATTAAATCGTTCTCTTAGTACGCATTCGCCTGAATTTTAGGCGGATCTGACGAACGGCTGTGCGCATTGCGCACTTTGCACCATTGGGCCATCCGCATTAAGCACATTCAATTCGAGTTAAAGCGGCCCCGCGCAAGCCGCCATGCCAGCCTCACCGACTTCAAATGATTTTGCACTAGTATGTGGAAGCTCCGCACGGCCCGCACTTGCACCGCGGCGGCGCGTCAATGTTCGGAGAAGACCATGATTTCGCTGAGAAAATTGAATCTGGCCGTGGTGTTGTGGGTGCTTGCATCGGGCGCAGCATTCGCAGATACGGTTGCGTTAAAGGCGGATCTCGAGCCGTCGAGCGAAGTGCCGCCACGCGTGAGTCACGGGCACGGCATGCTGAATGCGACTTTCGACACGTCCACCCAATCGCTGCAGTGGACTATTACCTACGAGGGCTTGAGCGGTCCGGCAACCGCCGCGCATTTCCACGGTCCTGCACCCGTTGGCCAGAACGCGAAGGTCCAGGTGCCAATCGAGAAGAGCGGGCTCGCGAGTCCGATCAAAGGCACGGCGAAGCTGACCGAGCAGCAGGTCACGGATCTGATGGCGGGGCAGTGGTACTTCAATGTTCATACCGCGCAGAATCCGACCGGCGAAATTCGCGGGCAGGTGTTGCCGACGAACTAGGCGCGGCCCTTGCGTGAACCGAGCGCGAGGCCTGCGACCCGCAGGCGGCATCACGCGATTAGTACCCGCCACCCAACGACGCCCCCCGCCAACGCACGTACCATGACGGGACTTCAGCGAAGGAGCATGTCCCGATGAGCTGGCAAAGCGCGCTCGCGTGCTGGTACTTGCGCCGGCAGTTCCGGCCCGAAACGCTCAAACCTATCAACGTCGAACGGGCGCGCGCGCTGACGTCGAAACGCGTGTGGTCGCCGCGCGTGCCACGCGGGTGGCATCTGCGCGAGACGTATGGCGCAACCGACGCGCCGCTCGTCGGCGAATGGCTGGAGCGCGTGGACGGCGGCACGGCCGGCGGCGCGGAGACTACGGTGCTGTATTGCCACGGCGGCGGCTACTACTTCTGCTCGCCGCGCACGCACCGGTCGTTGACGTTCGCCCTAGCGCCGCGCGCCGACGCGCGGATCTTCTCTCTCGACTACCGCCTCGCGCCCGAGCATCGCTTCCCGGCCGCGCTCGACGACGCCACCGCCGCCTATCGCCAGTTGCTCGCGATGGGCATCGCGCCGAGCTCGATCGTGATCGCCGGCGACTCGGCCGGCGGCGGTCTCGCGCTCGCCACGCTGGTCGCGCTGCGCGACGCCGGTGCGCCGATGCCCGCGGGTGGCCTGCTGTTCTCGCCGTGGACCGATCTGGCGACGACCGGCGCGAGCCTGCGCACCAACGACAGCGTCGATCCGATGTTCTGCGGCGCGTCGATCGAGCGCGCGGCCAAGGTCTATCTGGGTGACGCGTCGCCGACGCATCCGTACGCGTCGCCGGTCTATGCGGACCTGCACGGTCTGCCGCCCCTGTTCTTGCAGGCGGGCAACACCGAAGTGCTGCTCGACGACGCGCGCCGCGTCGCCGACAACGCGCACGCGGCAGGAGTCGAATGCGAATGCGAGGTGTGGAAAAACGTGCCGCACGTGTGGCCGATGTTCGCGCCGTTCATGCCGGAGGCGAACCGCGCGCTCGATCGCGCGGCCGCGTTCGTGCGACGCGCGACGAGCCGCGCCGCGAACAGGGCTCAGGCGTCGAGCGTGACGTCGAGCGTCCGGTAGACGGCTTCGATCGTTTGCTGGCCGTATTGCCGCTCGAGGCGCCGCACGGTGAAGTGTCCGTGCGCGACTTGCTGGAAGTGATCGATAAACACGGTATTGACCATGGCGCCGAGCACCGCGCCGATCGCCGGAATCGATTTGGCCGCGATCTGCTCGCTGACCTGCACCGAAAAGCGCGCGGCGATCGCGTTGAGCAGCCGCAGCAGCGCCGCCGAGCCGTGGGTCGTGAAGCCCTTGCTGGCCACTTCCGACGACGCCTTCGATACCGCCTGCGCCAGCGCGCCGCGCATGAAGAAATAGCCGAGGTCGGCGTCGTCGTCCTCGCTCGAGGTGCCGCCCATGCCGAGTACGGTCAGGCATTGCAGCTGCGTGTCGACCGAGTTCAGGTCCTCGCCCTCGCTGCGCGCGATGTCGCAGATCGAGCGGAACATCAGCGTGGTCGTGACCGGCAACTCGACCGGCAACGCGACCAATCCGAACGCGCCGCCGGCCGCGCCGGTGGTCGCGACCGCGAACTTGTGCAGCAGGTTGTTCGGCTTGTCGGGCGCCAGCAGCTTCGCATCGTCGCGCCGGCCGAGCGTGCGCAGCGCGATCGACAGACATTTGCGCAACGCGGCCTGCGTCGCGTCGGACACTTTCTCGTTGGCGAACGCCGGGATGCGCGACAGCAGCTTTTCGATCGGCGCGCCGACGACGCTCGCGAGCTTCATCGTGAGCGCGGGACTTTCGAGCTGGTGTTTGGCGCGCCGCAGCGCGGCGAGGTCCTGCTCCGATAAGGATTGTGCTGCGAGCAAACTCGGCTGCATGGGCCTCCCTGGCATATGTCGTGTCGTGCGTACTGCGAGTCAGTCTACCTACGCGTTGCAAGACGCGTTCCGTCCCGCTTAGAGCGTCGGGTCATGGTATGATTCCCAATCTTTTGACACGTCAACTTTTGCTCCATCAAAAATGGCTGTCCATACCGCCGCCCACCATTCGAGTGGGCAAGTTTTACCATTCCGCGAATCCCTGCTGGCCATGCTCGGCATCTCGTTCGTCACGATGCTGGTCGCGCTCGACCAGACCGTGGTCGGCACCGCGCTGCCCACCATCGTGTCCGAACTCCGCGGCTTCGAACTGTACGCGTGGGTTGCGACCTCATATCTCCTGACCTCGGTGATCACCGTGCCGATCTTCGGGCGGCTCGGCGATTACTACGGGCGCAAGCCGTTCGTGATTGCGTCGATCGTCGTGTTTACCGGCGCCTCGGTGCTGTGCGGCGCGGCCAACAGCATGCTGTTTCTGGTGCTCGCGCGCGGGTTGCAGGGCATCGGCGGCGGCATGCTGGTCGGCACCGCGTTCGCGTGTATTCCCGATCTGTTCCCCGATTCCGTCGTGCGGCTGCGCTGGCAGGTGCTGATGAGTTCGGCGTTCGGCATCGCGAACGCGGTCGGGCCGTCGCTCGGCGGTTTCTTGACGCAGTACTACGGCTGGCGTTCGGTGTTCTACGTGAATCTGCCGGTCGGGCTGCTGTCGCTGTTTTTCGTGTGGCGTTTCCTGCCGCATTTGCGGCACGTCGAGCATACCGGCAAAATGCGGCTCGACTGGCCCGGCGCGCTGCTGATCGCGATCGCGCTCGGCTCGCTGCAGCTGTTCGTCGAATTGCTGCCTAAGCACGGCATCACGTTGAGCGCGTTCGCGCTGCTCGGGCTGAGCGTCGCGTCGGCCATCTCACTGTGGAAATGGGAAAAACGCTGCCCGACCGCGATCCTGCCGGTCGACATGTTCCGCAACCGCAGTCTCGCCGCACTGTTCACGTTGGCCGTGCTCGGCGGCTTCACGATGTTCTCGATGCTGTTCTACGCGCCGCTGCTGTTCCAGGGCGGTTTCGGCATGTCGCCGAAAGAGGCGGGTATCGTGATCACGCCGCTCGTCGTGTTCATCACGATCGGCAGTATCGCGAACGGGCGCATCGTGTCGCGTGTGAAGAATCCGAACCTGATGCTGTACGTCGGCTTTGCGATGATCGCGCTGTCGTGCCTTGGCATCGTCGTCGCGACCCGTTCGATGCAGCAATGGGTGCTGATGTCGTTCATGGTCGTCGGCGGCCTCGGGCTTGGTTTCGTGATGCCGAACCTGACGATCTTCGCGCAGCAGACCGCGGGCCGCGAACACCTCGGCATCGCGACCGCGCTGCTGCAGTCGCTGCGAATGATCGGCGGCATGATCGGCACGGCGCTGACCGGCACGCTTGTGACTCACATGTACAGGAGCGGCGTGCGCAGTGCGCTCGAAGGCGCGGGCGCGTCGCACTGGTTCGCCGATCTCGGCGATCCGCAGATCCTGATCAACCGCGATGCGCAGACCAGCCTCGTCGACCAGTTGACGCACGCGGGCCACAACGGCGCGATGCTGCTCGAAAGCGCGCGCGAGGCGCTGGTCGGGGCGATTCATCTGGGTCTCGCGATGGCCGCGGTGATCGCCGTCGTGTCGGTGTGGCAAACCCGCCGCGTGCCGCCGGTCAAGCTGCAGCGCAAGCTCGAGCCGGTAATTCACGCAGACTGATTTTTTTTGGACTTGGTGTTGGACAGACAGATTATGGAAGAACAGGACCGCGTCGCCGTCATGCAGCAATTTGGTCGCACGTATCGGGCGTTCATGTCGGCATTCGAGGCCCAGGTGGGGCATCCGTTGCCGCGCTGGCGCATTCTGCTCGCGCTGCGCGAGCAGGCCGGCGAGTCGTCGCAGAAGCGGCTCGTCGAGCGGCTGCGCGTCGATCCGGGCGCACTCACGCGACAGCTGAAGGCGCTCGAAGGCATGGGCTGGATCGCGCGCAGCATGGATACGCGCGATAACCGCGTGACCAACGTACGCCTGACCGAAGCGGGCCACGCCGCGACCGAGGCAAGCCTGCCCCGCCGCAATGCGTTCTTGCACGACACGATGGCCGGGTTGCCGGATGAGGCGCTGGCGGCATTGTCGAGCGCGCTGAAAATGCTGGAGACGCGCATCGGCGAAGTGACGGCCAATGCGAGCGCAGCGACCGCGGCCACCGCGGTGGCGCAGGAGACCGCCGGCGACGAGGCGGCACAACGCGTGTAATCGTTGGTCCGAGCATGACGAATAAAAAGGCTGTGAGCCCAAGGGCGCACAGCCTTTTTTCTTTGGCCGAACCAATCGCGCTTCAGTCAGCGCGGCGCATCCAATCCAATCAGAAGAACGTCTCGATCACTTCCTTCACGCGATACTCCGGATCGACGACCAGCACCTGCTTCCACTTGTCGAACGTGAGGCACGGGTGCGAGATGTCGAACGCGATCATGTCGCCCACTTTCAGATCGGCGCCGGCGGGAATCCGCAGATACGCGTGCTGATCCATCAGACCGAAAATCTCCCAGCCCTCGCTCGCCGCGATGTCGCGCGGCGCCTCGTTGCCCGGACGATAGTGGCGCGCCGGCTCCGGCATGCCCGCGTCGAACGCGGAGTCGCGTTTGCCGAGACCGATGATCGCGCGGTCCGGTTCGGGAATCGACTGCACGTACGCCCACAATTGCAGCGCCGGCAGCAACCCTTCGCCCATTTTCTTCGCGACCGGATTGCGCTTGAAGATGTCGGTCTGCGCCTTGCGATAGATGCCGACGTCATGCGTCAGATAGCAGCCGGGGCGCAGCACGACCTCGACCTTGCCGGTTTGTGTCGCCTGCGCGAACTCTTCGGCGACCACGTCGTACCACGCCGATCCTGCGCCCGATAGCACCGCCGGCGAGCGCGCGAAACGCCCCTGCTCGACGAGTTCACGCGTGACCGCGACCGCGCCTTGCAGGAACGCGCGCACCTCGGCTTCTTCCTTCAGCACGCCTTCGTACAGTTCGACGCCCGCGAGCTTCAGCACCTCCGGATAGCGCGCGATCGCGTCCAGCACCGCGTTGCGCTGCGCTTCATCGCGCACGCCGGTGCGTCCGCCCGGCACGCCGAGTTCGAGCAGCACCTGCAGCGGCTTCTTCACCGAGGTGAAGAATTCGCCGAGTTGCTCGACCCCTTCGGCCGAATCGACGAGGCAGAAGAATTCGAAATCCGGATCGCTGAGCAATTCGGCGATCATCATCATGTTGTGGCGGCCGACCAGCTGATTCGCCATCAGGACGCGCGACACGCCGCCGTGGTACGCCGCGCGCACCTGGTGGGCGGTGGCGAGCGTGATGCCCCACGCGCCGGCTTCGAGCTGACGTCGAAACAGTTGCGGCGCCATCGTGGTCTTACCGTGGGGCGCGAGCTTCACGCCGTATTCGGCGACGAACGCCTGCATCCACTTCAGGTTGTGCTCGACGCGGTCCTCATACAGCACCGCGGCCGGCAGGCTCACATCCTCGGCAAGCAGGTTCCACTCCAGGCGCGCGGCGTCCTTCAGCTGGACGCTCGGGCCCGGAACCATGCCCAAGCCCTTGCTATAAGGATCAATCGTCGCGCCCTGATAGTTTGTAACTTTCATGTCTCCGTGCTCCATCGTCCGGTTAAATTGAATCAGATTTGACTTTACCATGTTACCGAAAGTACGATGTCTGGAGAAATGTTATTTAGTACCACGGATTTCGAAGGGCGCCGGAAAGGGCCGCGAAAGCCGTGCCGCGAACCCCACCGCCCGCCATGAACAGTAGCGCCGAACCGCTCGCTTTCGACATCGTCGCACGCATCGCCGAATGCGCGCCGGAGTTGCGTTCGGCCGAGCGCAAGGTCGCCGCGCTGATCCTCGACGATCTGACCGGCGCGTCGCGCGCGAGCATCGGCGCGCTCGCGCAGCAGGCCGAGGTCAGCATTGCGACCGTCACGCGCTTCGCGAAGGCGGTCGGCTGCCGCGACGTGCGCGAATTGAAGCTGCGGCTCGCGCAGGCGGCCGCAGTCGGTCAGCGTTTTCTCGAGCGCGACCTGGTAAGCGGTGCACCCGAACCGATCGCGACACGCGTCTTCGACGAGCTGCAAACGGCGCTCGCGCACAACCACCAGTTGCTGCGCCAGGCGCCGCTCGCCGAAGCGGCAACCGCGCTGCGCAATGCGCGCATGATCTACGTGTTCGGCATGGGCGGCGGTTCGACCGCGCTCGCCGACGAAATGCGCTTCAGGCTCGTGCGACTCGGCCGCCCGGTCGCGACCTATCAGGACGGGTTGTTGCAGCGCATGGTCGCAAGCACGGTGTCGCGCGAGTGCGTGGTGATCGCGCTGTCCACCACCGGACGCGTGCCCGAGATGGTCGAGAACTGCAAGATCGCGCGCAGCTACGGCGCGACTGTGGTCGCGCTGACCGCGCCCGCGTCGCCGTTGGCGAAGCTCGCCGACTGGCTGATCCCGATCGTCGCGTTCGAAACCGATTTCATTTACAAGCCGTCGTCATCTCGTTACGCGATGATGATGGCGCTCGATGTGCTCGTCACCGAACTTGCCGTCAGTCAGGGCGACGAGAGCCGCGAATTGCTGCGCCGCATGAAGCACGCGCTCGACGCGCACCGCGGCGGCGGCGATCGACAACCGTTAGGAGATTGATCCATGCATTCGCATCCTGAAGCCGCCGACACGCTGATCGTCGGCGCGCAGCTGTACGACGGCACGGGCGCCCCGCCCGTCGAGCGCGACGTGGCGATCCGCGACGGGCGCATCGCCGCGATAGGCAATCTGTCGAACTGGCTCGCCGAAGAGGTGATCGAGGCCGAGGGGCGCGCGCTCGCGCCGGGCTTCATCGACGTGCACACGCACGACGACACGCACGTGATCCGCTCGCCGCAAATGCTGCCGAAGATCACCCAGGGCGTGACGACGGTGATCGTCGGCAATTGCGGCATCAGCGCGTCGCCGGTGTCGCTGAAGGGCGATCCGCCCGATCCGATGAACCTGCTCGGTGAGCGCGACGCGTTCCAGTACCCGACCTTCGCCGACTATGTGAGCGCGGTGAACGCCGCGCGGCCGGCGGTGAACGTCGGCGCGCTGATCGGCCACACGGCGTTGCGCAGCAACCAGATGGACCGGCTCGATCGCGCGGCGACTGCCCAGGAAATCGATGGCATGCGCACGCAGCTGGAGGAAGCGCTCGCGCACGGCGCGCTGGGTCTGAGCTCGGGGCTCGCATACGGTTCGGCGTTCGCCGCGCCGACCGAGGAAGTGATGGCGCTCGCCGAGCCGCTCGCGGCCGCGGGCGCGCTGTACACGACCCACATGCGCACCGAGTTCGACGCGATTCTCGATGCGATGGACGAGGCCTACCGGGTCGGCCGTCATGCGCACGTGCCGGTGATCATCTCGCATCTGAAGTGCGCGGGGCCGTCGAACTGGGGGCGCAGCGTCGAGGTGCTGAAATCGCTCGAAGGCGCGCGCGGCGGGCAGCCGGTCGGTTGCGACTGCTATCCGTACAACCGCAGCTCGTCGACGCTCGATCTGAAGCAGGTGACGGGCGACATCGACATCACGATCACGTGGTCCGAGCCGCATCCGGAGATGGCGGGCAAGCTGATCAAGGAAGTCGCCGCTGAATGGGGCGTCTCGCAGCAGGAAGCGGGTAAGCGCCTGCAACCGGCGGGCGCGGTCTATCACAACATGTCCGAAGACGACGTGCGGCGCATCCTGTCGCATCCGGCCACGATGGTCGGCTCCGACGGCCTGCCGAACGATCCGCTGCCGCATCCGCGGCTGTGGGGCGCGTTTCCGCGCGTGCTCGGCCACTACGTGCGCGATGCCGCTCTGCTGCCGCTCGAAGAGGCGGTGCGCAAGATGACGAGCCTGTCCGCGCGCCGCTTCGGTCTCGCGCAGCGCGGCGAAGTGCATATCGGCTATCACGCCGACCTCGTGCTGTTCGATCCGGCGAAAGTGCTCGACGTCGCGACGTTCGACAAGCCGCAGCAGCCCGCTGCCGGTATCGACGCGGTGTGGGTCAACGGCGTGCTGACGTATCGCGACGGCGCGGTGACGGGCGAGCGGGCCGGCCGGTTCGTCACGCGCGGCGCGCCGTCGAAGGGCGATGCGCAGGGCGCGTTCTGATTTTTTATCGATTGATGGTGGCACGCGCGGCGAGGGCGCCGCGCATGTGCCCGACTTTTTGAGGAGTGTGACGATGAAGCGATATGGCGTGGAAGGCGGAAAGGGAACGGGCGGTCAGGTGATGCCGTTCGCGCGTGCGGTCGAGGCGGACGGCTGGCTGTTCGTGTCGGGCCAGACGCCGATGGAAAACGGCGAAGTGATCAACGGCGGCATCGTCGAGCAGTCGCACAAGGCGATCCAGAACGTGTTCGCGATCCTGAAGGAAGCGGGCTACGGTGCCGAGCACGTCGTGCGCTGCGGCGTGTGGCTCGACGATCCGCGCGACTTCGCGTCGTTCAACAAGGTGTTTCGCGAGTACTTTGGCGAAAATCCGCCGGCGCGCGCATGCGTGGTGTCGTCGATGGTGATCGACTGCAAGGTCGAGGTCGATTGCGTCGCTTATAAGAAGCCGGCGGCCTGAGCGCTTTAATGGCTTGATGTGACGAGGGCGCCGCAGGCTGTGATGGCCTGCGGCGCCCTCGTCGCGTTTACCGCTGGGTTTCGGCGCGCGTGCGCGCGCGTTGCCGTTACTGTCGCGCGAGCCGCATGTTGTCCGGCATCGGCAGGTTGTAGTTGGTGCGAAACGGGTTGATGTCGAGCCCGCCGCGGCGCGTGTAACGCGCGTACACCGCGAGCTTCAGCGGTTTGCACATCTTCATGATGTCGACGAAGATCCGCTCGACGCATTGCTCGTGAAAGCCGGTGTGATTGCGGTACGAGATGATGTAGCGCAACAGGCCCGCGTGATCGATCTGCGGGCCGGCGTAGTGAATCTGCACGCTGCCCCAGTCCGGCTGACCGGTCACCGGGCAGTTCGACTTCAGCAGGTTCGAGAACAGCGTTTCTTCGACCGGCGCCTCGTCGTGCGCCGCGCTCAAAAGCGACGCGTCGGGCTGATAGACGCTCGCCTCGAGTTCGAGCCGGTCGAGCGACAGGCCGTTAAATTCTTCCATTTTCAGCTTGCCGAATTCGTGCGGTGTGCTCAGATGCACCGACACCGTCGCGCCGCACGACGCGGACACGTCGCGCTTGATCGTGTCGCGCACGCTCTCAGTCGATTCGAAAGCGGTCTGCGCGAACGAGCCGAGATACAGCTTGAACGATTTCGATTCGACGATGTTCGGCGAATCGGCCGGTACGAAGAACGTCGCGACCGCGATTTGCGGTTTGCCGCGCGGGTTCAGCCACGACAGCTCGTAGGCGTTCCAGATATCGGTGCCGAAAAACGGCAGTCGCGCGGTGATGCCGATCGCCTCGCGCGCATTGCTGCGCGCAATCGGAAACAGCAGCGTCGGATCGTATTGTTCGGTGTAAGTCGAGGACTTACCGAGCGGGGATTGTTCGGGTGTCATGATGCGTTCACGATGCCACTCAGCACGTGCCCGGTCGCCGTTACGACGCGGGCCGATTCGCAGTGGCCGATCTGGTCGTCGAAGAAAAAGTCGGGCTCGAACTCGCGCAGAAATGCGCTCTTGTCGAGGCCGCCGAGGAACATCGCTTCGTCGATTTCGATGTTCCATGCCATCAGGGTGCGGATCGCGCGCTCATGCGCGGGCGCCGAGCGTGCAGTGACCAAGGCCGTGCGAATACGCATCGGCGCGGCTGCACCTGCGAGTTTTTGCAGCCGGTGCAGTGCTTCGAGCAGCGGCTTGAGCGGTCCGTCCGCGAGCGGCAGATGCTTGTTGTCGATCTCGTGACCGACGAACGCGCGCAAGCCGTCCGTCTGGAAGATGCGTTCCGCTTCGTCGGAAAACAGGACCGCGTCGCCGTCGAACGCAATGCGGATCTCGTCCGGGTACTTGCTCGCCATTTTCGCCGATTCCGGCAAGACGCGTGCGGCTGGGAACCCCGCGGCGAGCGCATCGCGCACGTCCTGCTGATTCGCCGACAGAAACAGCGACGCGTTCAGCGGCTTCAGATAACCGAACGGCGCGCGACCGCGCGTGAACACGCCACGCTCGATCGTGAGGCCGTGCTCGCGGCACGAGTGAAACGCACGCAGGCCGCTGATCGGATCGCTGCGCGACAGGATCACCACTTCGACGCGATGACCGCCGGCGTTCAGCGCGAGCAGCTTGCGGATCAGCGGAAACGCGACGCCCGGTTTCGCGGGCACGTTCAGCCGCTCGCGCTGCAACGCTTCGTAGGCCTTCAGGTCGCCCGCCTCGTAGACGCGGTTCTCTTCCTCGAAGTCGAACAGCGCGCGCGACGAGATCGCGACCACCAGTTTGTCGACAAGCGTTAGCGCCATCGTTGCGTTCTGTCCGGAGAGATCAGGCGAGGAAGAGGCGATAGACCGGGTTCTTCGTTTCTTCCCAGCACTGGTAGCCGAGCGTTTCGATGAAGCGCTCGAACGCAGCGTGATCGCTCTCGGGCACCTGAATGCCGACCAGAATCGAGCTGTAGTCCGCGCCCTGGTTGCGATAGTGGAACAGGCTGATGTTCCAGTTCGGCGCCATCGACGACAGGAATTTCATCAGCGCGCCCGGACGCTCGGGAAACTCGAAGCGGAACAGACGTTCATCTTGCGCGAGCGGCGAGCGGCCGCCGACCATGTAGCGGATGTGCTGCTTCGACAGTTCGTCGAAGGTCAGGTCGACGGTCGCGAAGCCGTGCGCTTCGAAAGCGCCGGCGATCTGCGCCGATTCGCTGCGATTGCGGATCTGCACGCCGACGAAGATATGTGCCGAGTTCGCGTCGGCGATCCGGTAGTTGAATTCGGTGACGCTGCGCGTGCCGACCAGTTCGCAGAAGCGCTTGAAACTGCCGCGTTCCTCGGGGATCGTCACCGCGAAGACCGCTTCGCGTGCTTCCCCCACTTCCGCGCGTTCGGCGACGAAGCGCATGCGGTCGAAATTCATGTTCGCGCCCGAGGTGATCGCGATCAGCGTCTGGTTCTCGATGCCTTCCCGTTCGGCGTACTGCTTCGCGCCCGCCACCGCGAGCGAGCCCGCCGGTTCGAGCACGCTGCGCGTGTCCTGGAACACGTCCTTGATCGCGGCGCACAGCGCATCGGTGTTCACGAGCAGCACTTCGTCGAGATATTCGCTGCACAGACGGAAGGTTTCTTCGCCGACGAGTTTTACGGCGGTGCCGTCGGAGAAGAGGCCCACTTCGTTCAGCGTCACGCGCTCGCCGGCCTTCAACGACGCGGCCATTGCGCACGAATCGTCGGTCTGCACGCCGATTACCTTGATCTCCGGGCGCACCGATTTCACGTACGCGGCGACACCGGCCGCGAGACCGCCGCCGCCGATCGGCACGAAGATCGCGTGAATCGGACCCTGGTGCTGGCTGAGGATTTCCATGGCTACCGTGCCCTGGCCCGCGATCACGTACGGATCGTCGAACGGATGCACGAAGGTCAGGCCGCGCTCTTCCTGCAGCTTGACCGCGTGACCATAGGCATCGCTATACGATTCGCCGAACTGCACGACCTCGACGGTCGGCCCGCCGTGCGTGCGGATCGCGTCGACCTTGAGCTGCGGCGTGGTCACCGGCACGACGATGATCGCCTTAACGCCCATGCGTGCCGCCGACAACGCCACGCCCTGCGCATGGTTACCCGCCGACGCGGTGATCACACCGCGCCCGAGCGCCTCGGCGGGAATATGCGCCATCTTGTTGTACGCGCCGCGCAGCTTGAACGAGAACACCGGCTGGTTGTCCTCGCGCTTCAGATAGACCGGATTGCGCAAGCGCGCCGACAGGTTCGGCGCGCGTTCGAGTTCGGTCTCGCGCGCCACATCGTAGACGCGCGCGGTCAGGGTCTTTTTCAGGTAGTCGTGGGAAGCCATGCGGGTGGCGCGGTGCGCTGTGTGAGACGGGAAAGGGTCAATGATAGCGCCAACGGTGCCCGCTCTGGCTGTTCCTCGCGCAGCGGGAAAGGGTGCCGCGCCCGTGGCCCGGCCGGTTGCGAACCGCGCGATCGTCGTTTGCCAAACCGTCCGGCCGGTCAATGTGGCGGCGTGCCAAACGCTGCCGGATTCACCGCCAGACGGCCGAACCGCCGCTTCCGCCCCGATTCCCGTCGTCAACGCGTGGCGGAATGATGCGGTAGAATTCCATTTTGGAATAAGGATCGGAAGATGCACTGGCAGCCTCGGATCGCCCATTTAATGCCCGTTCCGCGCGAATCGTGCCCCGCGGCGCAGCGGCATGTCCGCCACGCGCGATCGTGTAGCTGTCTCTGAGTGCCGCGAAGCGACCGCCGTGAGTTGGCCGCCGGTCGTGTTCGCTCCCCCGCAAGCCCAAGAAGATTTCAAGCATTGCGCCCCACGCGCATTGTCGGCCGACGCCTCGTGACGAGCGCGTCAGGCTGACCTACCGAGTCGTCCAAACATGAACGCACCTCAAGTTTTCGATCCGCACGGCGCCGCCGCTGCGGTGGCCGTCGATCCCGAAGCGCGTCTGCGCGAAATTCCCTACAACTACACGTCGTTCTCCGACCGCGAAATCGTCATCCGCCTGCTCGGCAACGACGCCTGGGACGCGCTCGCCGAACTGCGCGCCGAACGCCGCACCGGTCGCTCGGCGCGGATGCTGTACGAAGTTCTCGGCGATATCTGGGTCGTGCGCCGCAATCCGTATCTGCAGGACGACCTGCTCGACAATCCGAAGCGCCGCGCGCTGCTGATCGAGGCGCTCAATCACCGCCTCGCCGAAATCGAGAAGCGCCGCCGCGCCGATCTGCGCGAACACGGCGACGAAGCCGGCGTCGATCGTGCCGCGCGCGTCGAAAAGCTGGTGCAGGCCGCGCGCCGCGCGATCGACGAATTCGCCAGCGAATTCCAGCAGACCTACGACCTGCGCCGCCGCACCACGCGCGTGCTCGGCAAGGTCACACAGAAGGACAACATCAAGTTCGACGGCCTGTCGCGGGTCGCGCACGTGACCGACGCGACCGACTGGCGCGTCGAATACCCGTTCGTCGTGCTGACGCCGGACAGCGAAGCCGAGATCGCCGGCATGATCAAGGCCTGCTTCGAGCTCGGTCTGACCGTGATTCCGCGCGGAGGCGGCACCGGCTACACGGGCGGCGCGGTGCCGCTCACGCCGTTCTCGGCCGTCATCAACACCGAAAAGCTCGAACAGCTCGGCCCGGTCGAAATGACCCAGCTGCCGGGCGTCGATCGCAAGGTCGCAACGATTTTCTCGGGCGCGGGCGTCGTCACGCGCCGCGTGACCGAAGCGGCCGAGCAGGCCGGCTTCGTGTTCGCGGTGGACCCGACCTCCCTCGACGCGTCCTGCGTCGGCGGCAACGTCGCGATGAACGCGGGCGGCAAGAAGGCGGTGCTGTGGGGCACGGCGCTCGATAACCTCGCGTGGTGGCGGATGGTCGACCCGGAAGGGAACTGGCTCGAAGTCACGCGTCTCGAGCACAACATGGGCAAGATCCACGACATCGAAGTCGCGCGTTTCGAGCTCAAGTGGTTCGACGGCAACTACGCGCCGGGCGAGAAGCTGCTGCGCACTGAGGCGCTCGATATCAAGGGCCGCGTGTTCCGCAAGGAAGGCCTCGGCAAGGACGTCACCGATAAATTCCTCGCCGGTCTGCCGGGCGTGCAGAAGGAAGGCTGCGACGGCCTCATCACGTCCGCGCGCTGGGTGCTGCACAAGATGCCCGCGCATACGCGCACCGTCTGTCTCGAGTTCTTCGGCCAGGCGCGCGAGGCGATTCCGAGCATCGTCGAAATCAAGGACTACCTGTTCGAGACGTCGCGCCAGGGCGGCGCGATTCTCGCCGGCCTCGAGCATCTGGACGAGCGCTATCTGCGCGCGGTTGGCTATGCGACCAAGAGCAAGCGCAACGCGTTTCCGAAGATGGTGCTGATCGGCGACATCGTCGGTGACGATGCGGACGCGGTCGCGCAGGCTACGTCGGAAGTCGTGCGTATGGCCAACGGCAAGAGCGGCGAAGGTTTCGTCGCGGTGAGCGCCGAGGCCCGCAAGCGTTTCTGGCTCGACCGCAGCCGTACTGCCGCGATCGCGAAGCACACCAATGCGTTCAAGATCAACGAAGACGTCGTGATTCCGCTCGACCGCATGGGCGAGTACACGGACGGCATCGAGCGCATCAACATCGAGCTGTCGCTGAAGAACAAGCTGCAGCTGGTCGACGCGCTCGAAGCGTTCTTCAAGGGCGGCAAGCTGCCGCTCGGCAAGAGCGACGACGCGAACGAAATCCCGAGCGCCGAACTGCTCGAAGATCGTGTACAGCAGGCGCTCGATCTGCTGGCGCGCGTGCGCACGCGCTGGGAATTCGTGCGTGACAAGCTCGACCTGTCGCTGCGCGAGGCGCAGCATTATCTGGTCGGCCTCGGCTACGAATCGCTCGCCGAGAAGTTCGCCGATCGCGTCGATGCGCAACCCGACGCAACCGTGTTTCACCTCGCACAGGACCGCACGATCCGCGTGTCGTGGAAGCAGGAAATTCGCGCCGAATTGCGGCAGATCTTCAACGGCGGCGAGTTCAAGCCGATCCTCGACGAAGCTCAGGCGATCCACAAGCAGGTGCTGCGCGGCCGCGTGTTCGTCGCGCTGCACATGCACGCGGGCGACGGCAACGTGCACACGAACCTGCCGGTCAACTCCGACAACTACGAGATGCTGCAGGACGCGCATGTCGCGGTCGCGCGCATCATGAGGCTCGCCCGTTCGCTCGATGGCGTGATCTCCGGCGAGCACGGCATCGGCATCACGAAGCTCGAATTCCTGACCGACGACGAAATCGGCGAATTCCGCAAGTACAAGCAGCGCGTCGATCCGCATGGCCGCTTCAACGCGGGCAAGCTGCTCGAAGGTGCGGACCTGCGCAACGCGTACACGCCGAGCTTCGGCCTGATGGGCTACGAATCGCTGATCATGCAGCAATCCGATATCGGCGCGATTTCCGAGTCGATCAAGGACTGTCTGCGCTGCGGCAAGTGCAAGCCGGTCTGCGCGACGCACGTGCCGCGCGCGAACCTCCTGTACAGCCCGCGCAACAAGATTCTCGCCACGTCCCTGCTGGTCGAGGCGTTCCTGTATGAAGAGCAGACGCGCCGTGGCGTGTCGATCAAGCACTGGGACGAATTCAACGACGTCGCCGATCACTGCACCGTGTGCCACAAGTGCGTGACGCCGTGCCCGGTGAAGATCGACTTCGGCGACGTGACGATGAACATGCGCAACCTGCTGCGCAAGATGGGCAAGAAGAAGTTCAATGCGGGCAACGCGGCGGGCATGTTCTTCCTGAACGCGACCAATCCGCAGACCATCAACCTCGCGCGCACCGCGATGATGGGCGTCGGCTACAAGGCGCAGCGCCTCGGCAACGAGGTGCTGAAGAAGTTCACGAAGAAGCAGACCGCGCATCCGCCCGCCACGGTCGGCAAGCCGGTGGTCACGCAGCAGGTGATCCACTTCATGAACAAGAAGATGCCGGGCAACCTGCCGAAGAAGACCGCGCGCGCATTGCTCGATATCGAAGACAACAAGATCGTCCCGATCATCCGCAATCCGAAGACGACCACCGCCGACACCGAAGCGGTGTTCTACTTCCCGGGCTGCGGCTCCGAGCGGTTGTTCTCGCAGGTCGGTCTAGCGACTCAGGCAATGCTGTGGGAGGCGGGGGTGCAGACGGTGCTGCCGCCGGGTTATCTGTGCTGCGGCTATCCGCAGCGCGGCTCCGGCCAGTACGACAAGGCCGAGCAGATCGTCACCGACAACCGCGTGCTGTTCCACCGCGTCGCCAATACGCTGAACTACCTCGACATCAAGACCGTGGTGGTGTCGTGCGGTACGTGCTACGACCAGCTAGCCGGTTATGAATTCGAAAAGATCTTCCCGGGCTGCCGGATCGTCGACATCCACGAATATCTGTTGGAAAAAGGCATCAAGCTCGATGGTGTGAACGGCGTGCGCTACATGTACCACGACCCGTGCCACTCGCCGATCAAGACGATGGACCCGGTCAAGCTCGTCAATCAGCTGATGGGTTCGGAGCACGACGGCTACAAGATCGAGAAGAACGATCGTTGCTGCGGCGAATCGGGCACGCTCGCGGTCACGCGCCCCGACATCTCGACCCAGGTGCGCTTCCGCAAGGAAGAAGAAATCCGCAAGGGCGCGGCGAAGCTGCGCGGCATTCCTCTCGTTGCCGAAGCGGGCGCGAACGCGATCAATCCGGCCAATGCATCGGCCGGCGCCGCCGGTGCGCAGGACGGCTCCGTGTTGAAGGCTGGCGACGGCCCACAACCGAACGGCGCCACCGACGTCAAGATTCTCACGAGCTGCCCGTCGTGCCTGCAAGGGCTGTCGCGTTACAACGAAGACGCGGGGACCGAGGCCGACTACATCGTGGTCGAGATGGCACGTCACGTGCTGGGCGAGAACTGGATGGCGGACTACGTTCAACGGGCGAACAATGGCGGAATCGAGCGCGTGCTGGTTTAATGGCACGACCAACGATTTTTGCCGAGGACGACGATGGACTGCGTTTTTTGCCGTGAAGACGGCGGCGATGTGCTATGGCAGGACGACGCGTTGCGAGTCGTCCTCACCGACGAACACGACTACCCGGGCTTTTGCCGGGTCATCTGGAACGCTCACGTCGCCGAGTTTTCGGATCTTTCCGCCGACGAGCGCGATCACGTGATGAAGGTCGTGTACGCGGTCGAGCGCGCGCAGCGGCGTGTGATGCACCCCGCGAAGGTCAATCTCGCGAGCCTCGGCAACCAGGTGCCGCACGTGCACTGGCACGTGATTCCGCGTTTTTCGAACGACGCGCATTTTCCCCTGCCGATCTGGGCGCCGCGCCAGCGCACGGTGTCCGAGGCGATGCTGTCGTCGCGCCGCGCGCAAGCCACGCTGCTGCGCGAAGCCGTGCGGCAGGAAATCGAACAGGCGCTGGGCTGAGCGTCGCTGAATCCGCCGCCGCGCATATGCCGGACTTCCACCGGTGCGCAGGGCGGTCGACCCGTCGTTATCAACGCCCTTATCTGATGAGGTCAACATGAGCGGATTGACTCCCGAGACGCCGGTGCCGACCGGCGTGGTCGTGCATTCGAAGTCTCGCGTGCTCGAACTGCAGTACGCGAACGGCGAAGCGTATCGGCTGCCGTTCGAGCTGCTGCGCGTGTATTCGCCGTCGGCGGAAGTGATGGGCCACGGGCCCGGCCAGGAAACGCTGCAGACCGGCAAGCGCGACGTGACGATCACGATGATCGAAGGCGTCGGCAATTACGCGCTGCAGCCGACCTTCTCCGATGGACACTCCACCGGTATTTATTCGTGGGACCTGCTGTACGACATGGCCGTGCGTCAGGATGAACTCTGGCGCGCGTATCTCGCCAAACTGGCAGCAGCCGGCATCGACCGCGACACGCCGATGGTGCCCGCCGCCGCTGCGCACGGGCACTGTCACTGATACGATTCGCCCCCGAACGCCGCTCGAGCGGCGCAACATTCAAGAACACGCGAAAGGACGAGCGCGATGAGCAAAACCCACTTCGGCTTTCAATCGGTCGACGAACAGGACAAGGCGCAGAAAGTGGCGGGGGTGTTCCACTCGGTGGCCGCCAACTACGACCTGATGAACGACCTGATGTCGGGCGGATTGCACCGGGCGTGGAAGGTGTTCACGATCGCCCAGGCGAACGTGCGGCCGGGCTACAAGGTGCTCGACATCGCGGGCGGCACGGGCGACCTGTCGAAGGCGTTCGCCAAACAGGCGGGCGAGACCGGCGAGGTCTGGCATACCGACATCAATGAATCGATGCTGCGGGTGGGGCGCGACCGGCTGCTCGACCGAGGCATCATCACGCCGACACTGCTTTGCGATGCCGAGAAAATCCCGTTCCCGGACAACTACTTCGACGTCGTGACGGTCGCGTTCGGCTTGCGCAACATGACGCAGAAAGACATCGCGCTCGCCGAGATGCGTCGCGTGCTGAAGCCGGCTGGGCGGCTGCTCGTGCTGGAGTTCTCGAAGGTCTGGGATCCGCTGAAGAAGGTCTACGATGTGTATTCGTTCAAGGTGCTGCCATGGCTCGGCCAGCGCTTCGCCAAGGACGCGGAAAGCTACCAGTATCTGGCGGAATCGATCCGCATGCATCCCGACCAGGAAACTTTGAAAACTATGATGGAACAAGCTGGTCTCGACGGCGTCAAATATTACAATTTGTCAGCTGGCGTGGTAGCTTTGCATGTGGGGACCAAATACTAGGGTTCCTAACCCATCGATTTTTAAAGGAAAGTGTGAAATGTCCGATTCGAATTTGTTATCTACTCGTAAGGTTAAGGGGTCGCTGGCAAGAAGAATCGGACTGATCGCGATGGTCGGTCTGCTGATGGCCGGCACCCTGGCCTCCCTCGACGCCGAAGCACGCCGCATGGGCGGTGGCCGCAGCATCGGCCGTCAATCGAACAGTCTGCAGCAGCGCCAGACCACGCCGCCGTCGCAGCCGGCGCAGAACAATCAGGCCACGCAGCAAAGCGCACAACCGGCGCCCGCGACCAAGCCAACGCCACCCGCCGCGCCGAACCGCAATCGCTGGCTCGGGCCGATCGCCGGTCTCGCGGCCGGCCTCGGCATCGCCGCGTTGCTGTCGCATTTCGGGCTCGGCGAGGCGTTCGCCGGCATGTTCGCCAACATAATCGTGATCGCGTTGATCGCGATGGTCGTGATCTGGCTGATCCGCCGCTTCACCGGTCGTAAGCGCAATGCGGCGCAACCTGCCTACGCGGGCACGGCGCCGTCGCTGAACACGAAAGGCACCGACTATATTCAGGAGCCGCGTTACACCGCGCCGCCCACCGGCCAGTATCTCGAGCCGTTGGGCAATCCGTTGACCACGCCGTCCGTCGGCGTGACGCCGTCGGTGCCTGCGGGCTTCGATTCGGAAGCATTTCTGCGCAACGCCAAGGTGTACTTCGTGCGGTTGCAGGCCGCGTGGGACGTTGGCAATGTCGAGGACATCCGCGAATTCACGACGCCCGAAATGTTCGCCGAAGTGCGCGTCGATCTCGCGTCGCGCGGCACGCAGCCGAATCAGACCGACGTCGTGCAGTTGAACGCCGAGCTGCTCGGCGTCGAGGAGCGCGCGAACGAACACTTCGCGAGCGTGCGCTTCTCCGGATTGATCCGCGAGGAGCCGGGCGCGGCAGCCGAGCCATTCGTCGAGGTGTGGAACCTGTCAAAGGCGAACCGCGCTGGCGAAGGCTGGCTGCTTGCCGGCATCCAGCAGGTCGAACAACACTGACATGCACAGGCATCGAGTCGTGTCTGCCTCGAAAAAACCGGCCGCGGCACAGCGATTCCTTGCCTCGCGCATGGCTTAGGCCGTTCGGCATAGCAGGTCGAGAAGCGAACGGACGTTACAATGGGAACCCGCGCAAGCACCTCGCTCGCGCGGGTTTTTTCTTGCCACTTTCGATGACCCTCGCCGCCAAGCCCTTCGCTGCTGCTGTCAATCATCTGCTCGCCCGCGAATCGTGGGCCCGCGAGCGCCTCGTCCCGTACGCGGGCAAGACCGCACGCCTGTCATGTCCACCGGTTGTGCTCGCGCTGCTCGTGCAGCCCGACGGTTACCTCGGCACGCTCGACGAAGCCGATGCGCAGCAGTTCGACGTGAGGATCTCGGTGCCGTCCGACGCACTGCCGGCGTTCCTGCAAGGCGGCCAGGCCGCAGTGATGAAGCATGTGAAGATCGAGGGCGACGCCGAGTTCGCGACCGTGATCGCGAAGCTCGCCGAGCATCTGCGCTGGGAGCCGGAGGAAGATCTCGCGAAGCTGATCGGCGATGGGCCCGCGTGGCGCATCACGTCGCTCGTGCGTTCGGTCGGCGAGCATGTGCAGCGCACCGGTCGCAACCTGCTCGACACCGCCGCCGAGTATCTGCTCGACGAGAATCCGCAGCTGGTGCGCCGCACCGCGCTCGCTGACTTCAACGTCGAGTTGGCGCGCGCGCGTGATTCGCTCGCTCGCGTCGAAAAGCGCATCGAGCGTCTCGAACAGAAGGTCGAAGCCCGCGGCGCGCACGCGCCGGGCGGCGCCGCCACGTCGCGCGGCACGCGCTAGTCACCGGGCCCAGCCATGCGTTTTCTGCGTTTTCTCAAGATATTTTTCACGGTTATCCGCTTCGGCCTCGACGAAATGATGTTGAGCCGCATCAACGACCGGCGCGTGCGTCTGCTGCTGCGTATCACGACGCTCGGCCGTAAGTTCGATTTGCCGCCGGGTGTGCGTCTACGGCTTGCGCTCGAAAGCCTCGGGCCGATCTTCGTCAAGTTCGGCCAGGTGCTGTCGACACGTCGCGACCTGCTGCCGGTCGATATCGCCAACGAACTTGCGAAGCTGCAAGACCAGGTGCCGCCGTTCGATTCCGCGGTTGCGATCGGGCTCGTCGAGAATGCGCTTGGCGCGCCGGTCGACGTCCTGTTCGACGATTTCGAGCGGGTGCCGGTCGCGAGCGCGTCGATCGCCCAGGTGCACTTCGCGAAGGTGAAGGCTGGCCAGCATGCGGGCAAGGCGGTCGCGGTGAAGGTGCTGCGACCCAACATGCTGCCGGTGATCGATTCCGACCTCGCGCTGTTGCGCGACATCGCCGTGTGGGCCGAGCGTCTGTGGGCCGACGGCAAGCGCCTGAAGCCGCGCGAAGTGGTCGCCGAATTCGACAAATACCTGCACGACGAACTCGACCTGATGCGCGAAGCCGCCAACGGCAGCCAGTTGCGGCGCAACTTCCTGGGGCTCGACCTGCTGCTCGTGCCCGAGATGTACTGGGAGTTCTGCACGCCCACGGTGCTCGTGATGGAGCGTATGGTCGGCGTGCCGATCAGCCAGGTCGATACGTTGCGCGCGGCGGGCGTCGACATTCCGAAGCTCGCGCGCGAGGGCGTCGAAATTTTCTTCACGCAGGTGTTCCGCGACGGCTTTTTCCATGCCGACATGCACCCCGGCAACATCCAGGTGAGCCTCGATCCCGCGCACTTCGGCCGCTATATCGCGCTCGACTTCGGCATCATCGGCGCACTGTCGGACTTCGACAAAAACTACCTCGCGCAGAACTTCCTCGCGTTCTTCAAGCGCGACTACCATCGCGTCGCGACGCTGCATCTGGAGTCGGGCTGGGTGCCGCCGACCACGCGTGTCGAGGAGCTCGAAAGCGCGATTCGCGCAGTCTGCGAACCGTACTTCGATCGCGCGCTGAAAGACATTTCGCTTGGCCAGGTGCTGATGCGGCTGTTCTCGACGTCGCGGCGCTTCAACGTCGAGATCCAGCCGCAGCTCGTATTGCTGCAAAAGACGATGCTGAACGTGGAAGGACTCGGCCGTTCGCTCGATCCGGAACTGGATCTGTGGAAGACCGCGAAGCCTTACCTCGAGCGCTGGATGAACGAGCAGATCGGCTTGCGCGGCTGGTACGAGCGTCTGAAGATCGAGGCGCCGCAGTGGAGCAAGACGTTGCCGCAACTGCCGCGGCTCGTTCATAACATGCTGGCCGAGCGTCACCATCCGGTGGGCGGCGCGAACGACGACGTGATGCGCCAGATCCTGCTCGAGCAGAAACGCACCAACCGGCTGCTGCAAGGCCTGCTGCTGTTCGGCGTGGCAGTCGGCGTCGGCGCGATGCTGGCGCGGGCGTTCCTGGTGCTAGCTTACGGCGGTTGAGTGCGGTGAATGGCGATTGGCCGCGCCGTTTCGGCGCTGGTGTGCGCCGCTGCTTGCGCTGACGACCGGGCGCAAACCTGAACGAGGCATCCGATGAGCGATCCGACCCAACCGTCCGCGCCCGATTTCGCGACCCGCGATCCCAACTCGCCCGAGTTCTGGGACGAACGCTTCGAGCGTCGTTTCACGCCATGGGATCAGGCGGGTGTGCCGTCTGCATTTCGTGCGTTCGCCGAACGGCACCGCGACGTTGCCGTGCTGATTCCAGGCTGCGGCAGCGCCTACGAAGCGGTGTGGCTCGCGCGCCAAGGCAACCCGGTGCGCGCGATCGATTTCTCGCCGGCCGCTGTGGCGGCGGCGCGCGAGCAACTTGGCGCGCAGCACGCTTCGTTGGTCGAGCAGGCGGATTTTTTCACCTATGCGCCGCCGTTCGTGCCGGCATGGATCTATGAGCGCGCGTTCTTCTGCGCGCTGCCGCCGGCGCGCCGCGCCGACTACGCGCAACGTATGGCCCAGCTGCTGCCGCCCGGCGGCTTGCTCGCGGGCTTCTTTTTTATCGGCGCGACGCCAAAGGGGCCGCCGTTCGGCGTCGAACGCGGCGAGCTCGACGCGTTGCTCGCGCCACACTTCGAGCTGATCGAAGACGACCCGGTCGACGACTCGATCGCCGTATTCGCCGGACGCGAGCGCTGGCTCAGCTGGCGGCGGCGCGGCTAACGCCACGCGCGCACTCTTGAGAGGTCCGCGGGTCGTCCCCATCTGGCGCGCTGGCGGGCGCGTCGCGCGTCCGCTTCCCGAAATCCGGGGAACGGACATCGTTTGCGGCTATAATTCAAGGCTTTGCAAGCGTTTACAAGATTTCAGTAGGGATTTGGAGTAGGAAAGGATCATGCCGATCTACGCTTATCGTTGCGGGTCATGCGGCTTCGGGAAGGACGTGCTCCAGAAGATGAGCGACCCCCAGTTGACGCAGTGTCCCGAGTGTGAAAAAGACACCTTTAGCAAACAGCTCACCGCCGCCGGCTTCCAGTTGAAGGGCTCCGGCTGGTACGTGACCGATTTCCGCGGCGGCAGCGGCGGCACGAGCGCGTCGGCCACGTCGGAAGCGAAGTCCGAGCCGGCCGCAGCCGCTGCCTCGCCTGGAGAGGCAGCCCCGGCTGGACAGGCGGCCCCAGCCGCGCCCGCAGCGCCCGCCGCCACGAGCCCGAGCGGTTCCGGCAGCGCCTAGTGGGACTGCCGCCCCGCGCGGGCGGCGCATCTACCGCGCATGGGCCTTGGCCCGCGCAGCTTTCTGGCGGTATACATGACGACGAAGAAATTCACGCTCAAATCGGTGTTTCTGACCGGCCTGCTGGTGCTGGTGCCTCTGGCCATCACACTGTGGGTGCTCGGTCTGGTCATCGGTACGATGGACCAGACGCTGTTGCTGCTGCCTACCTCGTGGCAGCCGGAACGCGCGATCGGCTACCGCCTGCCGGGCTTGGGCGCGGTGCTCACGCTCGCGTTCATCTTCGTCGTCGGGCTGTTGACGCAGAACTTCGTTGGGCAGAAGCTCGTGACGTGGTGGGAACTGCTGGTCGCGCACATTCCGGTGGTCGGCCCGCTCTACACCAGCGTCAAGCAGGTGTCCGACACGCTGCTGTCGAGCAGCGGCAATGCATTCCGCAAGGCGCTGCTGATCGAATACCCACGCCGCGGTTCCTATACGATCGCGTTTCTGACCGGCATCCCGGGCGGCGACGTGGCCAACCATCTGAAGGAAGACTACGTCAGCGTGTACGTGCCGACCACGCCGAACCCGACGTCCGGCTTCTTCCTGATGGTGCCGAAAAGCGAAGTGGTCGAGCTCGACATGACGGTCGACGCTGCGCTCAAGTACATCGTCTCGATGGGCGTCGTGGCGCCGTCCGCGCCGCCACCGGCGCCGGTGCGCCGCACGACCGTCGAGCCTCCGCTGTAATGCCGGCGCGCAACGCTTCATGCAGCACCGTCTGCGGCGCGCCGTTCAACCAATGCAAAACGAAAGACAAACATCATGTCGATGAGATCTGAATACTGCGGTCTGGTGACCGAAGAACTGCTGGGCCAATCCGTCTCGCTGTGTGGCTGGGTAAGCCGCCGCCGCGACCATGGCGGCGTCATCTTCATCGACCTGCGCGATCGCGAAGGGCTCGTTCAGGTCGTCTGCGATCCGGATCGCGCGGAAATGTTCAAGATCGCCGAAGGCGTGCGCAACGAGTTCTGCGTGCAGATCAAGGGCGTCGTGCGCAGCCGTCCGGAAGGCACGACCAACGCGTCGCTGAAGAGCGGCAAGATCGAAGTGCTGTGCCACGAACTGATCGTGCTGAACGCGTCGGTCACGCCGCCGTTCCAGCTCGACGACGACAACCTGTCGGAAACCACCCGCCTCACGCACCGCGTGCTCGACCTGCGCCGTCCGCAGATGCAGCACAACCTGCGTCTGCGCTACCGCGTCGCGATCGAAGTGCGCAAGTACCTCGACGAGCAGGGCTTCATCGACATCGAAACGCCGATGCTCACGAAGAGCACGCCGGAAGGCGCGCGCGACTACCTGGTGCCGTCGCGTACGAACCCGGGTCAGTTCTTCGCGCTGCCGCAGTCCCCGCAGCTGTTCAAGCAGCTGCTGATGGTCGCGAACTTCGACCGTTACTACCAGATCACCAAGTGCTTCCGCGACGAAGACCTGCGCGCAGACCGTCAGCCGGAATTCACGCAGATCGACTGCGAAACCTCGTTCCTGTCGGAACAGGAAATCCGCGATCTGTTCGAGGCGATGATCCGTCACGTGTTCAAGACCACCATCGGCGTCCAGCTCGCCGATAAATTCCCGGTCATGGAGTACGCGGAAGCGATGCGCCGCTTCGGTTCGGACAAGCCGGACCTGCGCGTGAAGCTCGAATTCACCGAACTCACCGACGCGATGCGCGACGTCGACTTCAAGGTGTTCAGCACACCGGCCAACACGAAGGACGGCCGCGTCGCGGCGCTGCGCGTGCCGAAGGGCGGCGAGCTCTCGCGTGGCGACATCGACAGCTACACGGAATTCGTGCGCATCTACGGCGCGAAGGGTCTCGCGTGGATCAAGGTCAACGAAGCGGCGAAGGGCCGTGACGGTCTGCAAAGCCCGATCGTCAAGAACCTGCACGACGAAGCGCTGAAGGCGATCATCGAGCGCACCGGCGCGCAAGACGGCGACATCATCTTCTTCGCGGCGGATCGCGCGAAGGTCGTCAACGACAGCCTCGGCGCGCTGCGCCTGAAGATCGGTCATTCGGAATTCGGCAAGGCCAACGGTCTGGTCGAGTCCGGCTGGAAGCCGCTGTGGGTCATCGACTTCCCGATGTTCGAATACGACGAGGAAGACAACCGCTACGTCGCCGCGCATCACCCGTTCACGAGCCCGAAGGACGAGCACCTCGAGTACCTCGAAACGGACCCGGCGCGCTGCCTCGCGAAGGCCTATGACATGGTGTTGAACGGCTGGGAAATCGGCGGCGGCTCGGTGCGTATCTACCGTGAGGAAGTGCAGAGCAAGGTGTTCCGCGCGCTGAAGATCAACGCGGAAGAAGCGCAGGCCAAGTTCGGCTTCCTGCTCGACGCGCTGCAATACGGCGCGCCGCCGCACGGCGGTATCGCGTTCGGTCTGGACCGCATCGTCACGATGATGGCCGGCGCCGATTCGATCCGCGACGTGATCGCGTTCCCGAAGACGCAACGCGCGCAGGATCTGCTCACGCAGGCGCCGAGCGAAGTCGACGAGCGTCAGCTGCGCGAGCTGCACATCCGTCTGCGTTCGCCGGAACCGAAGGCGTAATACCGCGGCCGCTGCGGGCGGCACGCAAGCGGCCTTACCCAGCTCGACCATCGAGCCGGCAGCCGCAAAAAAGCGACACAAGCGAAACGAAAAGGCGCTGAGGTGATCTCCACCCCAGCGCCTTTTTGACTTTTTGCGTTACAGTGAAGCCACCGCTTTCCAGACCCTTTCGACCGTCATCCGACATGTACCGCGCGCATCGTCGCGCCCAGTTTTGAGCCATGCCGAAACCGCCGAAAATTCCGCAGTCCGTCCTCGTCATCATTCACACCCCCGCGCTCGACGTGCTGCTGCTCGAGCGTGCCGATCATGCGGAGTTCTGGCAGTCGGTGACGGGTTCGAAAGACCGGCTCGACGAACCGCTCGCCGACACGGCGGTGCGCGAAGTCGGCGAGGAAACCGGCATCATGATCGGCGGCGCGCTGGTCCCGCGCAGCGCGTTGTTCGACTGGCAGTACTCGATCGACTACGAGATCTACCCGGAATTTCGTTACCGCTACGAAGCGGGCGTGCTCCACAACACCGAGCACTGGTTCAGCCTGCAGGTGCCCGAGCGCATCGACGTGACACTCGCGCCGCGCGAACACACCGCGTATATGTGGCTGCCGTATGAAGAGGCCGCGTCGCACTGCTTTTCGTCGTCGAATGCCGATGCGATCCTGCAGTTGCCGCGCCGGCTCGCCGCGCGCCCGCTCGCTCCCCAAGCCGACCCGCAAGCCGACCCGCAAGCCGGTCCGCTGGCCGGGGAGCGTGGCCAGTGAGTTCAGGCGGCTCGGGCCGTTTCGCGCGTCTGCGGCACACGTTGCTCGGCCGTCGCTACTGGCAGCGCTACCGCTTCACCAGTAACAACGAGGTCGAGTTGCTGCGCTCCGGCGACGCTTTCTTCGCCGCGCTGATCCAGCGCATCGACGCCGCCGAGCACAACGTCGCGCTCGAAACCTACATCTTCTGCGACGACGAAGCTGGCCAGGCGGTCAGCGAAGCGTTGCTGCGCGCGGCCGCGCGCGGCGTCAGAGTGCGCGTGATCACCGACGGCATCGGCACCGCGCGCCTGAAAATGTTCGAGCAATGGCCGGCTGGCGGCATCGAGCATCGCATCTACAACCCGCATCTGTTTGGCCGCTTCGGCTTTTCGCGCACACACCGCAAGCTAGCGGTGATCGACGATCAGTACGCGTATTGCGGTGGCATCAACATCGTCGACGATTACGAGAACAACGGCGAGAAGCTGCCGTACCGGCGCTGGGACTTCGCGGTCGAGTTGCGCGGGCCAGTGGTTTCCGACGTGCGCGAGGCCATCGAGGTGCAGTGGCGGCGGATTCGCCTCGGTCATCGCCCGCTCGATTCGATCAAGCCCGACCTGTCGTCGCAGGACGCCAACTCGCTCGGCAGTCTGCGCAGGCGTCGGCGGCGCCGCAACGAGGAACTGTGGGCCGGCGGCGAGCCCTGCGTCGCATTCGTCGCGCGCGATAACCTGATCAACCGCCGGGCGATCGAAAAGGCCTACCTGGCCGCGATCGGCCAGGCACGCCACGAAATCCTGCTTGCCAATCCGTACTTCATGCCGGGGCGCAAGCTGCGTCGCGCGCTGGTGTTCGCGGCGCGGCGCGGCGTGGTCGTGAAGCTGATCATCGGGCGCAAGGAGTTCAAGGCGCTCGATTACGCGGTGCCGTTCCTTTACAACGCGCTGCTGCGCGCGGGCGTGCAGATCGCCGAATACGAGAAGACGCTGCTGCACGGCAAGGTCGCGGTGGTCGATTCGAACTGGGGCACGGTCGGTTCGTCGAATCTCGATGCGCTCAGCCTGATGCTCAACAACGAAGCGAACGTCGTGCTCGTCAACGATCCGTCTATCGCCAAACTGCGCGACGCGATTCTCGACGCGTTCACGGACGCGCGCCCGATCGATGAAGCGCACTACGAATCGCGACCGGCGCGCGTGCGCGCGTTGAGCTGGATCGCGTACACGAGCTACCGCGTCGCGATGAAACTGCTGACGGTGGGCGGCTACGACTAATCCCACTCGCACGAGAGCCCGCGCATGCTGCATCATGTCGGCCATCACTCGGCGCCGGCGAACCCGGGCAAAGAAATAGAACACGCGCGCGCTGATCGGCAACCATCGATTCAAGGCAAACGCCTCTAAAAATCTGATTGATCTGATGGTCGAAAGCCGCAAAATTAGGAACCGGTTAGAAACCGGTTTCTAATAAAGTCCTTGTTTCGCGGACGGCAAGCACTCAATAATAGTACGGCCGTTCGATTTTCAATTCGGTCACATTAGAACGGTAAAACAGCTATGCGAAAAGGCGAACAAACCCGAGCCGCGATTCTCGACGCAGCACTCGATCTGGCAAGCCGAGACGGACTGGAAGGTCTGACGATTGGCCTGCTGGCCGAGCGCATGCAGATGAGCAAGAGCGGCGTGTTCGCGCATTTCGGGTCGCGCGAGGATCTGCAGGTCGAGGTCGTGCGCGAATATCACCGCCGTTTCGAAGACGAGGTGTTTTTCCCGAGCCTGCGCGAGCCGCGTGGTTTGCCGCGGTTGCGCGCGATGATTTCCCGCTGGATCGAGAAGCGCATTCAGGAAGTCACGACCGGATGCATCTACATCAGCGGCGCCGTCGAATACGACGATCGCGCGGACAGCCAGGTGCGCGAGCAGCTGGTGTCGAGCGTGACGACGTGGCGTGCGGCGCTCACGCGTGCGATTTCGCAGGCGATGGAAGAAGGGCATCTGCGCGCCGATACCGATCCGGAGCTGATGCTGTTCGAACTGTATAGCGTCACGCTCGGCCTGCATCACGACGCGCGCTTCCTGCATCTGCCGGATGCGGTGCGTCTCACGTGGGCCGCGCTGGAAAAACTGATCAATTCGTATCAAAGCGAAAGCCGTTAGCGGCGTCGCCGGAACTTACCGGAAACGCGCGGCGCAGAAGGTCCGACCACGGACCCGGCAAACGGCCTGGCTTTTTGTCAATCTAGGGAGAGAGAGTCATGGGACAGTACGCCGCGCCGCTGCGCGACATGCAATTCGTGTTGCACGAACTGCTCAACGTCGAGGCTGAACTTCGGCAATTGCCGAAGCACGCCGATCTCGACACCGACACGATCAACGCGGTGCTCGAGGAAGCCGGCAAGTTCTGCTCCGAAGTGCTGTTCCCGCTCAACCACAGCGGCGACCAGGAAGGCTGCACGTATGCCGGCGACGGCGTCGTGACCACGCCGAAGGGTTTCAAGGAAGCCTACCAGCAATACGTCGAAGCCGGCTGGCCGGCGCTCGGCTGCGACCCGGAATACGGCGGCCAGGGACTGCCCGCGTTCGTCAACAACGCGCTCTATGAAATGCTGAACTCGGCGAATCAGGCGTGGACGATGTATCCGGGCCTGTCGCACGGCGCGTACGAATGCCTGCACGCGCACGGCACGCCGGAGCTGCAGCAGCGCTATCTGCCGAAGCTCGTCGCAGGGGTCTGGACCGGCACGATGTGTCTGACCGAGCCGCACTGCGGCACCGACCTCGGCATTCTGCGCACCAAGGCCGAGCCGAACGGCGACGGTTCGTACTCGATCAGCGGCACGAAGATCTTCATCTCGAGCGGCGAACACGACATGGCGGAGAACATCGTTCACCTCGTGCTCGCGCGTTTGCCGGATGCGCCGAAGGGCACGAAGGGCATTTCGCTGTTCATCGTGCCGAAGTTCGTGCCGAACGAAGCGGGCGAGCCCGGCGAGCGCAATGGCGTGAAGTGCGGCTCGATCGAGCACAAGATGGGCATTCACGCCAACTCGACCTGCGTGATCAATCTCGACAACGCGAAGGGCTGGATGGTCGGCGAGCCGAACAAAGGCCTGAACGCGATGTTCGTGATGATGAACGCCGCGCGTCTCGGCGTCGGCATGCAGAGCCTCGGCCTCACCGAAGTCGCGTATCAGAACTCGCTCACGTACGCGAAAGAGCGTCTGCAGATGCGTGCGCTGACCGGCCCGAAGGCGCCCGAGAAGGCCGCCGATCCGATCATCGTGCATCCGGACGTGCGCCGCATGCTGCTCACGCAGAAGGCCTATGCCGAAGCCGGCCGCGCATTCTCGTACTGGTCCGCTCTGCAGATCGACAAGGAGCTGTCGCACGCCGACGAAGCCGAGCGCAAGGAAGCCGCCGACCTCGTCGCGCTGCTCACGCCGATCCTGAAGGCGTTCCTGTCGGACAACGCGTTCGAAGGCACCAATCACGCGATGCAGATCTACGGCGGCCACGGCTTCATCGCTGAGTGGGGCATGGAGCAGTACGTGCGCGACGCGCGCATCAACATGATCTACGAAGGCACCAACGGCATCCAGTCGCTCGACCTGCTCGGCCGCAAGGTGCTCGGCGACATGGGCGCGAAGATGAAGAAGTTCGGCAAGCTGGTCGCCGGGTTCGTCGAAGCGGAAGGCATCAAGCCGGAAATGCAGGAGTTCGTGAACCCGCTCGCCGACATCGGCGAAAAGGTGCAGAAGCTGACGATGGAAATCGGCATGAAGGCGATGCAGAACCCGGACGAAGTCGGCGCCGCGGCCGTGCCGTATCTGCGCACGGTCGGCCATCTGGTGTTCTCGTACTTCTGGGCGCGCATGGCGCGCGTCGCGCTGGACAAGGAAGCATCGGGCGATCCGTTCTACAAGGCGAAGCTCGCCACCGCGCGTTTCTACTTCGCCAAGCTCCTGCCGGAAACGGCGATGACGATCCGCCAGGCTCGCGCCGGTTCGAAGCCGATGATGGACGTCGAAGAAGCGTTGTTCTGACGCTCACCGATCGGGCGAGGCACTGCGCGTATTGAACCCGCGGCGCCTCGCCCCAGACCCCACACCTCGCGCGAAGCATGGTTGACGCTTCGCGCCACCGCACAACTCTCCGGAGAAACGATGTGAGCAATCTGATCATTCGCAAGGTAGCCGTGCTCGGCGCCGGCGTGATGGGCGCGCAGATCGCCGCGCACCTGATCAACGCCAAGGTGCCCGTGCTGCTGTTCGATCTGCCCGCCAAGGAAGGCCCGAAGAACGGCATCGCGCTGAAGGCGATCGAGAATCTGAAGAAACTGTCGCCCGCGCCGTTCGGCGTGAAGGACGACGCGCAATACCTGCAGCCCGCGAACTACGACGACGACATCGAGAAGCTCGCCGAGTGCGACGTCGTGATCGAAGCGATCGCCGAACGGATGGACTGGAAGCACGACCTGTACAAGAAGGTCGCGCCGCACATCGGCCCGAACGCGATCTTCGCGACCAACACCTCGGGCCTGTCGATCACGGCACTGTCCGAGGGTTTCGCGGACGAGCTGAAGGCGCGCTTTTGCGGCGTGCACTTCTTCAATCCGCCGCGCTACATGCATCTGGTCGAACTGATCCCGACCGCGACCACGCGTCCGGAAATTCTCGACCAGCTCGAAACCTTCCTGACCAGCGTGGTCGGCAAGGGCGTCGTGCGCGCGAATGACACGCCGAACTTCATCGCGAACCGCGTCGGCGTGTTCTCGATCCTCGCCGTGATCGCTGAAGCCGCGAAGTTCGGCCTGCGTTTCGACGAAGTGGACGACCTGACCGGTGCGCGCCTCGGCCGCGCGAAGTCGGCGACGTTCCGCACCGCCGACGTGGTCGGTCTC
Source organism: Paraburkholderia sp. HD33-4 (assembly GCF_021390635.1). Taxonomy (NCBI): domain Bacteria; kingdom Pseudomonadati; phylum Pseudomonadota; class Betaproteobacteria; order Burkholderiales; family Burkholderiaceae; genus Paraburkholderia; species Paraburkholderia sp. HD33-4. Next base: position 415,635 of record NZ_JAJEJS010000001.1, read on the forward strand.
GACACGATGGCGCACGTGATCAAGACGATGCAGGACACGCTGCCGGACGATCCGTTCCACCCGGTCTACGAGACGCCCGCCGTGCTCGCCGAACTGGTGAAGAAGGGCGCGCTCGGCCAGAAGACCGGCGCCGGCTTCTACCGCAAGGAAGGCAAGGCGATCAAGGTGCTCGATCCGAACACGGGTGCGTACGTCGACGGCGGCGGCAAGGCGGACGAAATCGTCGGCCGCATCCTGAAGCGTCCGGCTGCCGAGCGTCTGAAGCTGTTGCGCGAAACGCAGCATCCGCAGGCGCAGTTCCTGTGGTCGATCTTCCGCGACGTCTATCACTACATTGCCGTGCATCTGGAGTCGATCGCCGACAACGCTCGCGACGTCGACCTCGCGATCCGCTGGGGCTTCGGCTGGAACGAAGGTCCGTTCGAAGGCTGGCAGACGGCCGGCTGGAAGCAGGTCGCCGAGTGGGTGCGGGAAGACATCGCGGCGGGCAAGGGGCTCGCCAACGTGCCGCTGCCGTCGTGGGTGCTCGAAGGCGCGGTCGCCGAGAAGGGCGGCGTGCACACGGCTGAAGGTTCGTGGTCGCCGGCCACGCAGAGCTTCGTGCCGCGCTCGTCGCTCGACGTGTATCGCAAGCAGGTGTTCCGTGCGCCGCTCGCCGGCGAAACCGGCGCCGATCCTAAGACCTACGGCAAGACGCTGTTCGAGACCGATGCGGTGCGCGCATGGGTCGACGATCGTGCCGGCGAAGACGATGTGTTGATCGTGTCGTTCAAGAGCAAGATGAACACGATCGGACCGGCGGTGATCGAGGGTCTCACGAAGGCGATCGAACTGGCCGAGAAGGACTACAAGGGCCTCGTCGTGTGGCAGCCGACGTCGCTGAAGCTCGGCACGCCGGGCGGTCCGTTCTCGGCGGGTGCGAACCTCGAAGAAGCGATGCCCGCGTTCATGATGGGCGGCGCGAAGGGCATCGAGCCGTTCGTGAAGAATTTCCAGCAGGGCATGCTGCGCGTCAAGTACGCGAACGTGCCGGTGATCTCGGCGATCTCGGGCATCGCGCTCGGCGGCGGCTGCGAGCTCGCGCTGCATAGCGCGAAGCGTGTCGCGCATATCGAGAGCTACATGGGTCTCGTCGAAGTCGGCGTGGGTCTGGTGCCGGCCGGCGGCGGCCTGAAGGAAGCGGCGCTGCGCGCGGCCGAAGCGGCGAACCAGGTCGGCGCGACGAACGATTTGCTGAAGTTCCTGCAGAAGTCGTTCGAGAACGCGGCGATGGCGAAGGTCTCGGCCTCCGCGCTAGATGCCCGCGCGATGGGCTACCTGAAGCCGTCCGACACGATCGTCTTCAACGTGTTCGAACTGCTCGACGTCGCGAAGAAGGAAGCGCGCGCGCTCGCCGCCGCAGGCTACCGGGCGCCGCTGCGCGCGACCCAGGTGCCGGTCGCGGGCCGCTCGGCGATCTCGACGATCAAGGCGTCGCTCGTCAACATGCGCGACGGCCGCTTCATCAGCGAGCACGATTTCCTGATCGCGAGCCGCATCGCGGAAGCAGTGTGCGGCGGCGACGTCGAAGCGGGCAGCCTCGTCGACGAAGAATGGCTGCTGCAACTCGAGCGTCGTGCGTTCGTCGATCTGCTCGGCACGCAGAAGACGCAGGAACGGATCATGGGCATGCTGCAGACCGGCAAGCCGGTGCGCAACTAAGCGGCGATCGCTAGAGAGGAACTCGAAATGGCAAAGCAATTGCAAGACGCATATATCGTCGCCGCGAGCCGTACGCCGATCGGCAAGGCGCCGCGCGGCGTGTTCAGGAACACGCGCCCGGATGAGCTGCTGGTCCACGCGATCAAATCGGCCGTCGCTCAGGTGCCCGGCCTCGACACGAGCGTGATCGAAGACGCGATCGTCGGCTGCGCGATTCCGGAAGCGGAGCAGGGCCTGAACGTCGCGCGAATCGGCGCGCTGCTCGCCGGCCTGCCGAACACGGTCGGCGGCGTTACGGTGAACCGCTTCTGCGCGTCGGGACTGACCGCGCTCGCGATGGCCGCGGACCGCATCCGCGTCGGCGAAGCGGACGCGATGATCGCCGGCGGCTGCGAATCGATGAGCATGGTGCCGATGATGGGCAACAAGCCGTCGCTGTCGCCGCATATCTTCGATCGCAACGAAGACGTCGGCATCGCGTACGGCATGGGCCTGACCGCGGAGAAGGTCGCCGAGCGCTGGAAGATCAGCCGCGAAGCGCAAGACGCGTTCTCGGTCGAATCGCACCGCCGCGCGATCGAGGCGCAACGCTCCGGCGAATTCAACGATGAAATCGCCGCGTACACGCTCACCGAGCGCTTCCCCGACCTCGCAACCGGCGAAGTCAGCGTGAAGGCGCGCGAGGTGAAGCTCGACGAAGGTCCGCGCGCGGACACGTCGATGGAAGGCTTGGCGAAGCTGCGCGCGGTGTTCGCGAACAAGGGCTCAGTCACGGCCGGCAACAGCTCGCAGACCTCGGACGGCGCGGGCGCGCTGATCGTCGTGTCGGAAAAGATCCTCAAGCAGTTCAACCTGACGCCGCTCGCGCGCTTCGTCAGCTTCGCGGTGCGCGGCGTGCCGCCGGAAATCATGGGCATCGGCCCGAAGGAAGCGATTCCGGCCGCGCTGAAGGCCGCGGGCCTGAAGCAGGACGATCTCGACTGGATCGAGCTGAACGAGGCGTTCGCCGCGCAGTCGCTGGCGGTGATCCAGGACCTCGGCCTCGATACGTCGAAGATCAACCCGCTCGGCGGCGCGATCGCACTGGGCCATCCGCTCGGCGCGACAGGCGCGATTCGTGCGGCGACCGTGGTGCACGGCCTGCGCCGACGCAACTACAAGTACGGCATGGTGACGATGTGCGTCGGTACTGGCATGGGCGCGGCCGGCATTATCGAGCGCCTGTGAGCCGCTGATCGAACGGGGATCGTTCGGTGGTCCACCAGGGACCGCGCAACGGTTCGCAGGCCGCCCGGCTTGCGAACCGTTTTTATATTCAGCAGGAGCACAAGGAGATGAACGGGATGACGACGGATATTCTGGTCGAACGCGCCGACGCGGTTCTGACCATCAGCTTCAACCGGCCCGGCAGGAAAAACGCGATCACGGCCGCGATGTATCAAACGATGGCCGACACGCTCGTTCAGGCACAGGACGATGCGTCGGTGCGCGCGATCCTGATTCGCGGCAGCGCGGGCATTTTCAGCGCGGGCAACGATCTCGAAGACTTCATGAAGTCGCCGCAAGTCGGCGACAACCCGCCGGTGATCCAGTTCCTGCGCGCGATCAGCTCGGCGGAGAAGCCGCTCGTCGCGGCAGTGGCGGGGCCGGCGGTTGGCATCGGCACGACGCTCTTGCTGCATTGCGATCTGGTCTATGCGGCCGATACCGCGACCTTTTCGCTGCCGTTCACCCAGCTCGGGCTGTGCCCGGAGGCGGCGTCGAGCCTGCTGCTGCCACGCGTGGCCGGCTATCAGGCGGCGGCGGAAAAGCTGCTGCTCGGCGAGGCGTTCGATGCGGCGGAAGCGCACCGCATGGGCCTCGTGAATCGCGTGCTGCCGGCGGGCGAAGTCGACGCGTTCGCGGCGTCGCAGGCTGCGAAGCTGGCGGCGCTGCCGGCTTCGTCGTTGCGCGCGACCAAGAGCCTGATGAAACGCGCGAGCCAACAGGAATTGCAGACGCAGATGACCGAGGAGTTCGTGCACTTCGGCAAGATGCTGCTCGCACCCGAAGCGCGCGAGGCGTTCAAGGCGTTCTTCGAGAAGCGCAAGCCGGATTTCCGGCAGTTCGCCTGAGAGATGTGCGGCGCAGGCGCGATTCGGGGCCGTTGGCCGTGAATCTTCGCTTCGCCGCTTCAGTCGCTCAGGGCTGCGATTGCCACGTGTCGTAATCGACGTAGCCGCCTTCGCGGCAGAAACTCACGAGCCGCACGCCCGCCTCGCGCGCGATCGCAATTGCGAGCGACGACGGCGCCGAGATCGTCGCGACCATCGGCACGTCGACGCGCGCGGCCTTGCGCACCAGCTCATAGCTCGCGCGGCTCGAGAGAAACACGAAGCCGTCGCGCGTATCCGCGCGATCGAGCACGAGCCGGCCGATCAGTTTGTCCAGCGCGTTGTGGCGGCCGACGTCCTCGAACGCGTAGCGGATCGCGCCTTTTGCATCGCACCACGCGGCCGCGTGCAGGCCGCCCGTCAGACGCGTGAGCGCCTGGTGCTCGGGCAACTCGCGCGCGGCGCGCCCGATCGCATCGGGTGCGAGCCGTTGCAGGAAGCCGGTGTCGGGTACGCGCTGCGGTTTCAGATCGAGCAGGTCGATGCTTTCGATGCCGCACACGCCGCAGCCGGTGCGCCCGGCGAGCGCGCGGCGCTTTTCCTTCAAACCGGCGAACGCCTGCTGCACGACCTGCAATTGCACCTCGGCATGCGGCAGTTCGCCGTGCTCGTGCAATTCGACCTCGATGTCCTGGATGTCGCTGCCGCGCTCGACGATGCCCTCCGAAATCGCAAAGCCGACCGCGAACGCTTCGAGATCGCGCGGCGTGCACATCATCACCGCGTGCGAGATGCCGTTGAACACCAGCGCGACCGGCCACTCCTGGCCCACGTGATCGGTGGCGGATTCGATCGCCGCGCCGCGATGGCGTCGCACTTCGAGTTGCACCGCGCCGGGTTGTTCGTCGCCGTCGGGGGCGTGGGGCTGGCCGTTCGCCCGCTCGGTTGCGTGCCCGTTTTCCTGTCCGTTCAAGCTGCTTCACTCCTGTGCCATGCCGCGCGCTCAAGTGTCCGCCGGCTTGCCGTGTGCTTTGCGGCGGCCGCCCGCGCGGGGCGCCGTCGCGCGAATAAGGTTCTAAAATACCTCAAGCGACGCCCGCACGCTGTCCGCCACCGACAAGGAGCACTGACATGGGACTCAACGAAGCACCGCTTCTGTTCGACTTCGAAGTCGCGTCTTCGGAGAATTTCACTTATATCCCGATGTCGGTGCGCTTCAATCTCGACCGTTTCGGGCTACGCATCACGCTCGCGCAGTGGCAGCAACTGCCGCTCGAAGACCGCAAGCTGCTCGCGCGTTTCCCGGTCGAAGAAGATACGCAGATCGAACCGAATTTCGATCACGCGCTGTTCGAAATGCTGCGCACGCACGCGAACATCGAACCGGAGTGGTTCACGCCTGAGGAGTCGCCGGCCTGGCGTCAAACCGACAGCGTGCCCGACGATGTCGCGCACCAGGCGGGGCTGGCCGGTCTCGCCGCGCCGAGCGTTGCGCGCTGGGCCGAGCTCGATCCATTCAAGCGCTACGTGCTGGCGAAGCTGTCGCGCAAGCCCGAGGCGAACCACGATTTCATACCGGCGATGAAGGAATTTGGTGCGGCCGGCTAGGTGCGGCCGGCTAGGTGCGGCCGGCTAGGTGCGGCCGGCCAGGTGCGGCCGGCTAAGCACGTCCACCCGGACACCCTCAAGCAAGTCACCCCGGCCAGGCGCCTCCACCCAGGCGCCGCCAGCCAGACGCCGCCAGCCAGACGCCGCCACCCATACGTCCCACCAACTCGCAGCCTTCCCCCAATCCTCAGATCTTTTTTTCACGACGACCCTCAACCCGCTTCAGGTCGCTGCCGATATCCAAAGGTTGGCGCGTAAAAGCCTTGCATCGATGCCGCCCGAAGCACCGACAGCGAGCGCGCTCTCCCGCCCTCGGAACGATTGACGTTCGGAACCCATGAATCCTTTTTTATCGAAGCGACTGCTGATCAATATAGCGGTCGTGGTCGTCGCGGTCGGTGCAAACGCGTTCGTCGCGTACACGCAGATTTGCGGGCAGCGTGCCGTCGATGCGCGCCTGCTGCGCTCGACCAGCGTGCGCCAGAACCTCGATGCATATCACGCCGCGCTCGATAACGCGCTCGCCGCGCTGCACCGCCTGAAGGAATCGGGCAAGCCGGTGCCGCCCGACGCGGCCGCTTCGATGACGAACACACTCGCGAGCCGCGAGCACGCACTGCGCGACGAGCTCGCGAGCGAGCCGGACATGTTGGGGGCGCTCGCCAGCCTGAGCGCGGCGCGGCACGCGTTGCAGCACGATCTCGAGGACACGCTGCGCAATCGCGCGACCGACATGCCCGCTGAGGCCAGTGCGGCGTCGAGCGTGACCGGCGCGGCCTCGACCTCGACCGCAGCACCGGGTGCGGCCCCCTTCGACGCGCCAGTCGACGCCTCCCTCGCCCCCAACCCGTCAAACCCCCATCTCGCCCCCGCGCTAGAACGTGTCGAAGCCGCGCTCGCCACCTTGCGCAGCGAGGAAAGCCGCTCGTTGCAGAGCTCGCTCGCGGCATCGACGAGCGACAGCGAGCGCGCGATGTTCGTGCTGCTCGTGACGATGCTCACCGGTAGCGCGCTGCTGATGCTCACCTTCGGCGTGCGCGAGAACAGGGAGCGCGAAAAACTGCGCAGCGCCCGCGCGCTGGTGCGCAACGACGAGCGCTTTCGCAGCCTGTTCGATGATCACACGGTGCCGATGTACATCTTCGATCGCGACACGCTGCGCTTTCTCGCCGTCAACGCGGCCGCGATCCAGCAATACGGCTATACGGAAGGCGAGTTTCTGGGCATGACGATCCGCGCGATCCGCCCGAACTCCGAAGTCGCGCGCCTCGAGAGGCATCTGCGGCGCAGCGCGGACCTGCGCCAGAGCCACACGATGGCGGGCATCTGGCGGCATCGGCGCAAGGACGGCTCGATCATCAGCGTGAACGTGTCGTACCACGCGCTGAGCTTCATGGGACACGACGCCTCCTTCGTGCTGGCGGACGACGTGACCGACCAGATCAACGCCGAAGCCGAAGCGCTGCGCTCGAATCAGATGCTCGAAGCGGTGATCGACAACATTCCGCAGCGCATCTTCTGGAAGGATCTGAACTCGCGCTATCTGGGCTGCAACATGGCGTTCGCGCGTGACGCGGGGCTCGCGTATCCCGAACAGGTGATCGGCAAGAGCGACACCGATTTGCCGTGGCGCGCGTTCGCCGACCTGCTGAACGAGCACGATCGCGAAGTCGCGAGCACCGGCGTGCCGAAGATGAACTTCGAGGTCGACTTCGTGATCGACGGCGTGCATCGCACGCGGGTCACGAGCAAGCTGCCGTTCACCGACGGCGACGGCCAGGTGATCGGCGTGCTCGGCTCATACACCGACATCACCGAGCAAAAGCGTGCGGATCTCGCGCTGCGTCTGCAAAGCCGTGCGCTCGACGCGAGCGTCAACGCGATCCTGATCACCGCGCCGTCGCCGTCGGGCAATCTGATCGAATACGTGAATCCGGCGTTCATGCGCATCACCGGCTACGATCCGGCCGAGGTGATCGGCCACGACTGCCGCGTGCTGCAACGCGACGACCGTGACCAGGAGGGCGTCGCGTTGATCCGCGAGGCGCTCGCGGCGAATCGCGAGGTCAGCGCGGTGGTGCGCAATTATCGCAAGGACGGCGCGCTGTTCTGGAATCAGCTGTTCATCGCGCCGGTGCCGAACGCGGAAGGCGTGATCACCCATCATATCGGCGTCATCAACGACGTGACCGACCTGATCCGCTATCAGGAGCAGCTCGAATACCAGGCCAACTACGACGGCCTCACGCGGCTGCCGAACCGCAATCTGCTGCGCGACAGGCTCGAACACGCGCTCGTCGTCGCGCAGCGGCATCACACCGGCGTCGCGGTCGTGTTCCTCGATCTCGACGGCTTCAAGAACGTCAACGACAGCCTCGGCCACAGCGTCGGCGACCGGCTGCTCGGCGTGGTCGCCGAACGGCTCGCGCGCTGCTCGCGCAACAGCGACACGGTCGCGCGTCACGGCGGCGACGAGTTCGTGGTCGTGATGACCGACACCGTCGACGAGCAGTCGCTGATCACGTGGATGGAGCGCGTGCGCGCGTCGATCGCCGAGCCGGTGTGGCTCGACGGCACCGAGCTGTACGTCGGCTGCAGCATGGGCGCGAGCCTGTTCCCGCAGGACGGCGACGATGCCGAAACGCTGATGAAGAAGGCCGACGTCGCGATGTACCGCGCGAAGGACATGGGCCGCAACACGTTCCAGTTCTATCAGCCGGAGATGAACGCGAGCGCGGGCGCACGCCTGAATCTCGAACGACGCCTGCGCCGCGCGCTGCGCGACAACGAGTTCCTGCTGCACTATCAGCCGCAGGTCGATATCGGCAGCGGACAGATCGTCGGCATCGAGGCGCTGGTGCGCTGGCAAGATCCCGAGGTCGGGCTGGTGCCGCCGTCGTCGTTCATTCCGCTCGCCGAGGAAAGCGGGCTGATCGGGCCGCTTTCGGAGTGGGTGCTGCGCGAGGCGTGCCGCCAGAACAAGGCGTGGCAGGATCAGGGCTTGCCGCCCGCGCGCGTATCGGTGAATCTGTCGGCGCGCGTGTTCCAGCAGCGCGACATTGCGAAGCTGGTGATGCAGGTGCTCGACGAGACCGGGCTCGAACCGAAGTACCTCGAACTCGAGCTGACCGAAAGCACGATCATGCGCAACGCGGAAGAAGCGGTGTCGATGTTGAACGAGCTGCACTCGCTTGGCATCGGTCTCGCGATCGACGACTTCGGCACCGGCTATTCGAGCCTCAGCTATCTGAAGCGCTTCCCGGTGGACCGCTTGAAGATCGACCGCTCGTTCGTGTCGGATATCGGCGTGTCGGGCGACGACGAGACGATCACGTCGGCGATCATCGCGCTCGCGCATTCGCTGAAGCTGCAGGTGATCGCCGAGGGCGTGGAAACGTCCGCGCAACTCGACTTCCTGAGGGAACGTGCTTGCGACGAAATGCAGGGCTTCTATTTCGCGAAGCCGCTATCGACGGAAGCGATTTCCGAGCTGCTGCACGGCGGCCTCGTGCGGGAGCTGGAGCCCGCGTGAATGGGGTGTGACGCGCGTCGTTCGCCGATGCGCTCGTTCTCGAGCGCTTTGCGATGACTTCGCGAGCGCGATAGCGAAAAAAACAGGGCGCCGCGCGGCGCCCTGTTTCGTGTCAAGGATCGTAGAAAACGCCGCTCACTGCGCCGGCGTGTCCTTGAATACCGGCAGGCTTTCCGCGAACGCGGAAAACTTTTCGAGCCGCCGATGATCGGCCTTGCTGATCATCTCCGGCAGCATCATGTGCGTGAACTGCCACGCGACGGCGACGGCCACGTCCGCGGCGCTGAACTGCTGCTGCGTATCGGGCAACGGCCCTTCGCCCAACTCGCGTTCGAGTTCGGCATAGGCGGCGAGCAGTTGCGTACGCACGCGCTCGACCCACGGTTCATGCTGCTTTTCCTGAGGCCGCAGATTGCGCTCGTAGACGATCTGCACGCTCTTTTCGCACGCAGCGAGCGCGAGACCCGTCAGACGCGCGGCGCGCAACGCCGCTTCGGCTTGCGTCGGGAACAGCGGGGTGGGACCGGCGAGCGTCGCCAGATACTGCAGGATCACCGTCGAGTCCATCAGAACCGCGCCGTTATCGGCGACGAGCGTCGGTGCCTTGACGACCGGATTGATCTTCGCGAACTGGTCGTAGGTGCGGAATACCGAAATCGACTCGTGTTCGAACTCGAGCGCGAGCAGTTTCATGCAGATGGCGACGCGCCGTACGTAGGGCGAGTCGAGCATTCCGATCAGTTTCATCTCGTTTCCATTAGAAGAACGACTATCGGGCGCATCGGCCTCGCGCGCTGATCGGCTGAAACGGCTAGCTGGCGGCGCGGCGCGTGGCGCGTGGAATCGCTAGCTTAAGCATCCTCGCAGGCTCAGTCCAGCACGGGCAGCGCGCGCGGACGACGGTCGCTGTCGGTGGCGACGTAGGTGAGGATCGCTTCCGTGACCTTGACGACTTCCTGCGCGAGGCTCATCCGCTGCGCGTAGACCTCGACCGACACCGTCACCGACGTATTGCCGGTCTTGACGATATCCGCGTAAAAGCTCAGCAGATCGCCGACGAACACCGGCTGCTTGAACAGGAACGAATTGACCGCGATCGTCGCGACCCGCCCATTCGCGCGACGGCTTGCCGGAATCGAGCCGGCGATGTCGACCTGCGCCATGATCCAGCCGCCGAACACGTCGCCGTGAATGTTCGCGTCCGAGGGCTGCGGCATCACGCGCAGCGCGCAAGGCTTGGACGGCAGTTGAAGAAGATCGGTCATCGGGACATCCTTGGGGAAACGTGTTCGCGCGCGTTGGCGCACATTGACGTATTGGCTGGTCCGGCTCGAGCGCGGGCGCGGGCCATAAAGGCACCGCGATGGTGCCGCGAACGCGTCACGCGGGCGGCGGTCTGCAAAGCCCATGCAAAGCGCCGCCAGCCGGCTTCTGCGACAATACAAAGATCAGGAATTGTACGGGAAAGCGCCCAGCGAAGCGCGCGAGCCGCGCGCCGCTGCGAACTCCGGCAGTTCCATACTCTCCCCACGATTTATGCGCCGCGCCCCTTCGTCCGAACCTTCGCCGATTTCCACCGCACCCCGCAACGACTGGCAGACGATCCTGTCGCTGCTGCCGTACCTTGCCACCTACAAATGGCGCGTCGGCTTCGCGCTCAGCTGCCTGATCGGCGCGAAGGTCGCGAACCTCGGCGTGCCGATCGTGATGAAGCGCATCGTCGACAGTCTCGCGTCGGTCCAGCATCTGACCGCGCTCGGCCGCGCGCAGGACGCGCCCGGGATCGTGCTGCTCGGCGGCGTCGGCTTGCTGGTGGTCGCGTATGCGGTGGTGCGGCTGTCCACGTCGTTCTTCACCGAGCTGCGCGAGATCCTGTTCTCGAAGGTGACCGAAAGCGCGGTGCGCCAGCTCGCCCTGAAGGTGTTCCGCCATCTGCACGGGCTGTCGCTGCGCTTCCATCTGGAGCGGCAAACGGGCGGCATGTCGCGCGATATCGAACGCGGCACGCGCGGCATCACGCAGCTGATTTCCTATTCGCTGTACAGCATCCTGCCGACACTCGTCGAAGTCGGTCTCGTGCTGGGCTTTTTCGTCGTCAAGTACGAGGCCTATTACGCGATCGTCACGTTCATCGCGCTCGCGGTGTACATCGCGTTCACGGTGAAGGTCACCGAGTGGCGCACGCACTTTCGCCGCACGATGAACGAGCTCGATTCGAAGGCGAATTCGCGCGCGATCGACTCGCTGCTCAACTACGAGACCGTCAAGTACTTCGGCAACGAGGAGTGGGAAGCGAGCCGTTACGACGAGAACCTGAAGCGCTATCGCGCGGCGGCGATCAAGTCGCAGCGCTCGCTGTCGGCGCTGAACTTCGGGCAGCAGGCGATCATCGGCACGGGGCTCGTGTTCATCCTGTGGCGCGCGACCCAGGGCGTGATGGCCGGGCGCCTGACGCTCGGCGACCTGGTGCTGATCAACACGTTCATGCTGCAGCTGTATATCCCGCTGAATTTTCTCGGGGTGGTCTATCGCGAACTGAAGCAGAGCCTGACCGACATGGACCGCATGTTCTCGCTGCTCGGCGCGCCGCAGGAAGTGCCAGACGCGCCGAATGCGACGACCTTGCAGGTCAGCGGCGCACAGGTGCGCTTCGACGACGTGAGCTTCGCTTACGAGGCTTCACGCCAGATTCTGCACGGCGTGAGCTTCACGATCGCGGCCGGCACCACGACGGCGGTGGTCGGCCACAGCGGCTCGGGCAAGTCGACGCTCGCGCGGCTGCTGTTCCGCTTCTACGATCTCGACCGCGCGACGGGCGGGGCGATCCGCATCGACGGGCAGGATATTCGCGACGTCACGCAGGACTCGCTGCGCGCGTCGATCGGCATCGTGCCGCAGGACACGGTGCTGTTCAACGACTCGATCTACTACAACATCGCGTACGGGCGCCCGTCGGCGACGCGCGACGAAGTGATCGTGGCGGCGCGCGCCGCGCATATCCACGAGTTCATCGAGAGTCTGCCGAAGGGCTACGACACGCCGGTCGGCGAGCGCGGGCTCAAGCTCTCCGGCGGCGAAAAGCAGCGCGTCGCGATCGCGCGGACCATCCTGAAGAATCCGCCGATCCTGCTGTTCGACGAAGCAACGTCCGCGCTCGATTCCCGCTCCGAGCGCGCGATCCAGCACGAGCTCGATCAGATCGCGCGCGAACGCACGACGCTGATCATCGCGCACCGGCTATCGACGGTCGTGCACGCACAGCAGATCATCGTAATGGACAAGGGGCGTATCGTCGAACGCGGCACGCACGCGGAGCTGTTGCGCGCGAACGGCCTGTTCGCGCAGATGTGGGAGTTGCAGCAGCGCGCCGCGCAGACCACGGATGCGGTGGAAAGGGCGGAAGCAGTCGGCGCTGGCGAGAGCTCGGCGAAGTAGCGGGCTGGGCGAAAAAGCGGGCCAGCCGACGGATGAACGTGCGCACGGCGTAAGCCGGCGCCAGCCGTTTCAGCCCCGCCGCCACGCGCGATCGACTCAGCGCGCCCGCAACAGCCGATCGAGCGCTTCGAGCTGCGCCCGCGTGCCGACGTTCTCCCACAAGCCTTCATACACCTCGCCGCTCGCGAGCCCGCGCGCGATCGTCTCGCGGTAGTACGGGCTCAACGCGCGCCGCGTGCCCTGCGGCAGATCGCGGAACATCCTCGTGTCGTACAGCCCGAAACTGCCGAACGTGAGGCGCGGCTGCGTGTCGAGCGACAGCACGCCGTCGACGAGGCCAAAGTCGCCGTTCGGGTGAAACGGCGGGTTCGGCACCATCACCAGATGCATGCCGGGCTCGGGCAGCGCCTGCAGCGCGCCGGCGTGCGCGTGCAGCGCGGCATAGTCGTAATCGGTGTACACGTCGCCGGCCACCGCGACGAACACGTGATCCGCGCCGTCGTCGGTCAGTAGCGGCAGCGCCTGCGCGATCCCGCCCGCGGTCTCCAGCGCCTCGTGCTCGGGCGAGTAGCGCAGCTCGACCTGCCAGCGCGAACCGTCGCCGAGCGCGGCTTCGAGCTGCGCGCCGAGCCACGCATGATTGATCACGATGCTACGGATGCCGGCCCGCGCGAGCCGTTCGATCTGCCACACGATCAGCGGCTTGCCGCCCACTTCGAGCAAGGGCTTCGGGCATACGTCGGTCAACGGACGCATGCGCTCGCCGCGGCCCGCGGCGAAAATCATCGCTTTCTTCACGGACATCGTCATCGGTCAGAAGGTGTAGCCGATTTCCTGCGCGCGACCTTCGAGGTCGTCGAGCAGTTTCGCGAATGCGCGCAGCGGCGCGTAACGCTCGGCCACCTTGCGTGCATAGCCGATGAAGCGCGGCAGGTCGTTCATGTAGTGCGCCTTGCCGTCGCGGTAGTTGATGCGGCAGAACAGGCCGAGCACCTTGATGTGCCGCTGCAGCCCCATCCATTCGAGCTGGCGGTAGAACTCGCCGAAATCGGCATCGACCGGCAGGCCGGCCTTTTTCGCGCGCTCCCAGTAGTACACGAAGCAGTCGAGCTCGAACTCCTCGTCCCAGCTGAGGAACGCGTCGCGCAGCAGCGACACCACGTCGTACGTGATCGGGCCGTACACCGCGTCCTGGAAGTCGAGCACGCCGGGGTTTGGCTCGGCGATCATCAGATTGCGCGGCATGAAATCGCGCAGCATGAAGCTTTGCGGTTGCGCTCGCGCGCTCGCGATCAGCAGCGCGAACGTGCGATCGAGCAGGGTGCGCGTAGCGGCATCGACCTCGCGGCCCAGATGCCGGCCGATGAACCACTCGGGCATCAGTTCCATTTCGCGATGCAGGAAGGCTTCGTCGAACGGCGGCAGCACGTCTTCGCGCGAGGTGAGCTGCCAGCGGATCAGCGCGTCGAGCGCGTCGCGCATCAGCGTGCGAGCCGCGCGGGTGTCGCCCGCGGCCTGCGCGTCGGTCAGCGCGCCGAGGTACGACGCGGTGCCGAGATCGGTGACGAGCATGAAGCCCGCGTCGAAGTCGACTTCGAGCACGCGCGGCACGTGCACGCCGGCGGCTGCGAGCAATTGCGCGATCTGCGCGAATTCGCGGCATTTTTCGGGCGGCGGCGCGTCGACGGCGATCAGCGTGGCCGTGCCGTCGCCTTGCGGCGCCTTACCGGCGAGCCGGAAATAACGGCGGAAACTGGCGTCCGACGAGGCCGCAACGAGGGTGTCGGGCTCGAGCGCGTGACGCGCCGCGTGGCCTTGCAGCCAGGCTTTGAGCAGGGAGAGACGGGTGTCGGTGAAATCTTGGGTGGAAGGCAGCGTCATGAAAAGCGGCGGCAAATTCTTGGGGGCAACGTCTTGCCATATAATACCCCACGACTTTTTTGACGCGACTCACACGCCAGCTTTCGCGTGCTCCGTTTTACCGCCCGCCTTATCACTCGGCAAATTGGGAATCCAGACGTGCAGCCGACTCTCTCGGTCGCGGTGTGCAGGCGGTGGATCGTGACGACGAAAGCTTGCACACGGGTCGACTCGCCAAACGATACATGCCGCCCAGACAGCTTTCCGATACCACTCCTTCCTGTGCTGTAGTGCCGCGCAAAAGGCGGCTCGTCGCGGCGTTGATCGCCGTTCCGGGCCTGATGCCCGCGCTTGCGCACGCCCAGTTGGTGGGGGAAGCTGCGCAACCGCAGTCGGTCTACCCGCCGTGGGGCATGCAGCTCGCTCCGCAGCTCGAAGACCACCCGTTGCAAACGGGCCAGCGGCCGGCCACCTTCGTGCTCGGCGACCACGCGAGCGGCACGATCGACCAGGATCTCGCCGCCAAGGGCTCGGCGGAAGTGCGCCACAACACGGCCGTGATCAAGGCCGATGCGCTGCACTACGACCAGGACACGGACATGGCCGATGCGTACGGCAATGTCCACGTGATCAATACCGGCAATACCTTCATCGGACCCGAAGCGCACCTGCGCGTCGATTCGACCGAAGGCTTCATGACCGCGCCGAAGTACCACTTCACGCTGACGGGCGGCTCGGGCAGCGCGCAGCGCGTCGACCTGCTCGACGCCGAGCGCTCGGTGTTCACGAAGGGCACCTACACCGCGTGCGCATGCACGGACAATCCGGCCTGGTACATCAAAGGTAGCGAGTTCGATTTCGACACCGGCGCCGACGAGGGCGTCGCCTACAACAGCGTGCTGTTCTTCCAGGGCGTGCCGGTGTTCGCGTCGCCTTGGCTGTCGTTCCCGCTGTCGGGCGACCGGCGCAGCGGCCTGTTGCCGCCCACGTTCTCGCTGAGCTCGACGAACGGTCTCGAGCTGTCGGTGCCGTATTACTTCAACATCGCGCCGAATCGCGATCTGACGTTCACGCCGCGTCTGATCTCGAAGCGCGGTGTGCAGCTGCAGAGCACGTTCCGCTATCTGTCGCCGACGTATTCCGGTTCGATCACCGGCGAATTCTTGCCGGACGATCATCTGACGCATACGAATCGCTACGCGATTTATCTGCAGCACAACCAGAACTTCGGCGACGGCTTCGGCGGCTACATTTATTACAACCGGGTGTCGGACAACACGTACCCGGAAGACCTGTCGTCGTCGGTCAACCAGTTCATGAACGGCACCCAGCTCCTGTACCAACAGGAAGCCGGGTTGACCTACAACAACGGACCGTGGTCCGTGCTCGCGCGCGAGCAGCACTGGCAGACGCTGCAGCCGTCGGTCGCGCCTTACGGCCGCGAGCCGCAGTTGAACGTGAAGTACGCGAAGTACAACATCGGCGGCTTCGACTTCGGCGCCGAAGCCGACTATACGGACTTCCGCATCACCACCGCGGACCTGACCGAAGGCCAGCGGGTGCTGTTCAACCCGTACCTGTCGTATTCGGTGGTGGGGCCGGGCTACTTCGTCACGCCGAAGGTGCAGTGGCACTTCGCGTCGTACAACCTGAACAACATCGGCACCGACCTGAACGGCGTGCCGAACCCGCAGAAGAATTTCACCGAGTCGATCCCGACCTTCACGTTCGACACGGGGCTGATATTCGAGCGCTCGGTGCGCGTGTTCGGCGAGGATTACATCCAGACGCTGGAGCCGAGGCTGTACTACGTGTACACGCCGTACCGCAACCAGAACAACGCGCCGCTGTTCGATACCGCGGAATCCGACTTCGGGCTCGCGGAAATCTACACGCCGAACACGTTCGTCGGCAACGACCGGATCGCCGACGCGAACCGCATAACCGCGGGTCTCACCACGCGCTTCATCAACCCGGCCACCGGCGATGAACGCGCGCGCTTCGTGATCGCGCAGCAGTACTTTTTCCAGGATCAGCGGGTCACGCTGCAGCCCACGCAAACGAGCGCGCAGGCCACGCACTCGGACCTGATCGCGGGGGCGTCGATCAAGCTGGGCGCCGGTTTCGCCTCGGAAACCGCGTTCCAATATAATGCGGACAATAACCAGCTCACGAAGACGAGTGTCGGCTTCGGGTTCAGTCCGGAGAGCGGCAAGGTCATCAACGTCGCGTACCGCTATACGCGCGCCAACACCACGCTCGACAACCAGCCGATCAATCAGGTGCTGATTTCGGGCCAATGGCCGCTGTCGCACCGGATGTTCGGTGTCGGCCGGTTCAATTACGACCTGAATGGCCACCGCATCGTCGACGGCCTGGTCGGCCTGCAATACGACGCGGACTGCTGGACGCTCGGCGCCGGCATCCAGCGCTATGCGAACGGCCTGAACACGTCGGGACAGACTCAGTCGAGCACGCGTTTTCTGGCGCAGTTGACGTTCAAGGGTCTGTCGAGCGTCGACAACGGACTGATGGCCGCCTTCCGCACCAGTGTGGCCGGCTATACGCCGTTGCCGCCGCCGCCGCCGCCGGAGTCGCGGTTCACCAACTACGAATGACGGTCGCCCGGTCATTCATGGCTTGCGAAAAGACGGGCGAAGCGCCCGACATCATTGGAGTATCTGTGGCAATCATGAAACAGCTTCGCTTGGCAATACTCGCGGCGGGTCTCGTCGCCGCGGCGTCCTTCGTTCCAGTCGCGTCGGTACAGGCGCAGGCATTGGGCGGCAATAACGGCCAGACGGTCGACACCATCGCCGCGGTGGTCAACAACGGTGTCATCACGCAGCGCGAACTCGACCAGCGGGCCGGCCTGATCGCGCACCGCCTGAACCAGCAGAACGCCCCGGTGCCGCCGATGGACCAGTTGCGCCAGCAGGTGCTCACGCAGATGGTGCTCGAACGCATCCAGCTGCAGAAGGCCAAGGAAGACGGCATCACCATCGACGACACAGCCGTGCAGCGCACGCTCGAACGTCTCGCGCAGGCGAACAACATGTCGCTCGAAATGTATCGCGCGCGTATCGAGGCGCAAGGCGTGCCCTGGTCCACCTTCATGAACGACGCGCGCACGGAGTTGACGCTGTCGCGTCTGCGCGAGAAGGAAGTGGACAGCAAGATCACGGTGACGGACGCCGAGGTCGCGAACTACATCGCCAGCCAGCGCGGGCCGGGCGTCGGCCAGACGAACGATCTGCACATCCAGCACATTTTCGTGAAGGCGCCGCTGAACGCGCCGGAGACCGACATCGAGGCGGCGCAGAAGAAGGCCGAGGGGCTGCTTGCCGAAGCGAAGGGCGGCGCGAATTTCGAAAAGCTCGCGAAAGCCAATTCGCAGGCGCCGGACGCGTCGAAGAACGGCGGCGATCTCGGCTTCCTCCCACCGTCGAAGCTGCCGCCCGAGATCGTGAAGGCCGCGTCGACACTGCGTCCGGGTGAAGTCAGTCCGGATCTGATCCGCACCAACGACGGCTTCGAAATCGTGCTTCTGGTCGAGCGCCGCGCCGGCCAGGGCACCAGCGCGGACGCACCGAAGCTCGTGCAGACGCACGTGCGTCACATTCTGCTGCGCGTCGGCGACGGCCTGTCCGAACCGCAGGCACGCCAGAAGCTGCTCGACATCCGCAGCCAGATCGCCGCGGGCGGCGACTTCGCGAAGTTCGCGCGGACCTACTCGCAGGACGGCTCGTCGTCGCAAGGCGGCGACCTCGGCTGGATCAGCCCGGGCGAGACGGTGCCCGAGTTCGAGCGCGCAATGAACTCGCTGCAGGACGGCCAGATCAGCGACCCGGTGCGCAGCGAATACGGCTACCACCTGATTCAGGTGCTCGGCCGCCGCGACGCGGAAGGCTCGATTGCTCAGCAGATGGATCTCGCGCGTCAGGCCATCGGCCAGCGCAAGGCGGAACAGGCTTACGCCGACTGGCTGCGTGAGCTGCGCGACACCGCGTACGTCGACGTGAAGCCGACCACGGCGAGCGTGCAATAACGGAGCCCATGCCATGACGAGCGCTGCCCAGTCCACCCACCGCCCGCTGCAGATCGCGATCACGACCGGCGAGCCCGCCGGCGTCGGTCCCGAGCTGACCGCGCAGGCGCTGGCTGGCGCCGCGGCGCACTGGCCTCACGCGCAGTTCAGCGTGCTCGGCGATGCGCAGCTGCTGGCTGAGCGGGCCCGCGCGGTCGGCGTCGATTGGGCCGCGTTGCTCGCGCAGGGCCCGCGCGTGCGGCTCGAGCATCACTCGCTTGGCGCACCCGTGCGGGCAGGCAAGCTCGACGCCGCGAACGGCCGTTATGTGCTCGATCTGCTCGATGCGGCGATCGACGGCGCGGTGGCCGGCAGGTTCGACGCGATCGTCACCGCGCCGCTGCAAAAAAGCACGATCAACGACGCCGGTGTGCCGTTCACCGGCCACACCGAATATCTGGCCGAGCGCACCCATACCCCGCGGGTCGTGATGATGCTCGCGGGCACCGGCAAGCGGCCGCTGCGCGTGGCGCTTGCGACCACGCATCTGCCGTTGAAGGACGTGTCGGCGGCCTTGACGATCGAAAGCCTCGTCGCGACGCTGCGCATCGTCGATCACGACCTGCGCCATCACTTCGGTTTGCCCGCGCCGCGCATCCTCGTGACGGGGCTCAATCCGCACGCGGGCGAAAACGGCTATCTGGGCCACGAGGAAATCGACGTGATCACGCCGGCGTTGCAGCTGGTGAACGGCGAGGGCATCGACGCGCGCGGTCCGTATCCGGCCGACACGCTGTTCCAGCCGCGTTATCTCGACGAAGCCGACTGCGTGCTCGCGATGTTCCACGACCAGGGCTTACCGGTGCTGAAATTCGCGACGTTCGGCGAAGGGATCAACGTCACGCTCGGCCTGCCGATCATCCGCACGTCGGTCGATCACGGCACCGCGCTCGATCTGGCCGGTACCGGCCGCGCCGACGCGGGCAGCCTGATGGCCGCGATCGACACGGCGGTGTCGATGGCGCAACATCGTCGCGTGGGCTGAAGCGCGGGCGATGTGAGCGGGTGCGGTGCGCGTGACGCGCCGTGTGGCGTCGTATTTCCGCCGTGACGTCTTTCATTCTCAAGTAGTTTTCTTTCTAGCGTTTCTCCGATGTCCACCAGCAGACAGCAAGGCCGGCACCAGGGCCATCTCGCGCGCAAGCGTTTCGGTCAGAACTTTCTGGTCGACATGGGCGTGATCGATTCGATCGTCGACGTGATCCGGCCGCAGCGTGGCGAGCGCATGGTCGAGATCGGTCCGGGCCTCGGCGCGCTGACCGAACCGCTGATCGAGCGGCTCGCGACGCCCGAGGTGCCGCTGCACGCGGTCGAACTCGACCGCGACCTGATCGGCCGTCTGAAGACTAAGTTCGGCGACCTGCTCGAACTGCACGCGGGCGACGCCCTCGAGTTCGACTTCGGCTCGCTCGCGGCACCTGGCGAGAAGGCGTCGCTGCGCATCGTCGGTAATCTGCCGTACAACATTTCGAGCCCGCTGCTGTTTCATCTGGCGACGTTCGCGCATCGGGTGATCGATCAGCACTTCATGCTGCAGAACGAGGTGGTCGAGCGGATGGTCGCGGAACCGGGCACGAAGGCGTTCAGTCGCCTGTCGGTGATGCTGCAATACCGCTACGTGATCGACAAGCAGCTCGACGTGCCGCCCGAGTCATTCCAGCCGCCGCCGAAGGTCGATTCGGCGATCGTGCGGATGATCCCGTACGAGCTGCACGAACTGCCGGTGGTCGACGAGAAGGTGCTCGGCGAGGTGGTGACGGCGGCGTTTTCGCAGCGTCGCAAGATGCTGCGCAATACGCTGTCGGCGTTTCGCGATACCGTCGATTTCGACGCGCTCGGCTTCGATTTGCAACGCCGCGCGGAGGACGTGCCGGTCGCCGAATACGTGAGCGTGGCGCAGGCGGTCGCGGCACGCTCGGCCGCCGCGCCGGAATAATCTCGACGCTCGACTGCGGCCGGGTGCCGCCGACGAGCCGCTTATCGTTTTTTCGCCGGGGCGTTGACGAGCGCGATGCCGGTCAGCACCAGCAGCGCGGCGATCAGAAAGCGCGCGCTGAACGATTCGCCGAGCAGCAGCACGCCGAAGGTGACACCGAATAGCGGCGTCAGAAACGAAAACACTGACAGCCGCGACGCGACGTAACGCGTCAACAGCCAGAACCACAACAGATAGCTGACGAACGCGACGATCACGGCCTGATAGGCGAGGCTCGCGAGCGCCAGCGGCGTCACGCTTTCCACGCGCACCTCGCCGAGCCCGAGCGCCAGCGCGAGCAGCACCACCGCCGACACCGTCAGCTGATAGAACAGCGTCTTGCTCGCGCTCGTCTGCGCGAGCCGCGACCCGCGCACGACCACCGTGGTGGCGGCCCATGCGATGCCGGCGAGCACGCCGAGCGCATCGCCGGCAGCGCCCGCGAGCGTCGAGCCGTGGGCGGCGCCGGCAGCCGCGACGACGCCCGTGTGCAGGAAGCCATCCGCGAACGCGAGCGCCATCCCCGCAAACGCGACGCCGATGCCGAGCCATTGGATGCGCCGCATGCGTTCGCCATCGACGAACCAGTGCAGGCCGAGCGCCGTGAAACACGGCGCCGTGTACAGAAACACCGCCATGCGCGATGCGCTCGTCAGCGTCAGGCCGAAAAAGATGCAGACGAACTCGGCCGCGAACAGCACGCCGGCGAGCAGTCCCGCGCCGAGCGTACCGTCGTCGCGAAAGAGCGGCGTGCCGCGCGAGCGCGCCCATGCCCATACGAGCACCGCCGCGATCGTCGAGCGCAGCCCCGCCTGAAAGACCGGCGGCACCGTCGCATTGGTGGTCTTGATCGCGACCTGCTGCAGTCCCCAGATTGCGCACAGGCCGATCATCAACAGGATCGCGAAGCTATCGGGGGCGCGGCGCGCGTGCAGGGCGGTGGTCGTGCTCATGAGCGATGTGGGGCGACGTGGAGAGGGCGCGTGAGCCGGTCGGCCCGGTGCGCGGCAAAGGCCATACGATAGCAAACCTGCCTGCGCCAGCCGAAGCCCTGTCTTCTACGCGAGCCTGTGCGAGGCCGCGAGTCCTTTGCCGGATTGACGACTTGGGGAGTCGTCCGGCGTCAAATCCCTGCATGCAAGGTGAGGCTGGGCACTATTTCATCGTTGTGGCGCCCAGCCCCGGACTTGTCAGTCGACGCGTCCCTTCTTCTGAATCAGCTCGATCTTGTACCCGTCCGGATCGGCAACGAAGGCGATGACAGTCGTGCCGTGTTTCATGGGTCCCGCCTCGCGAGTCACGACACCGCCGCGCTTTTTCACTTCTTCGCATGCCGCATAGGCGTCGTCGACCTCGAGGGCGATGTGGCCGTAGCCGTTGCCGAGGTCGTACTTGCTCGTGTCCCAGTTGTGAGTCAGTTCGATCGCCGCGCCTTCGGATTCGTCCTCGTAACCGACGAATGCGAGGGTGAACTTGCCGTCCGGGAAGTCGCTCTTTCGAAGCAGGCGCATGCCGAGCACTTCGGTGTAGAAGCGGATCGATGCGTCGAGATCACCGACTCGAAGCATGGTATGCAAGATTCGCATGAGTAATCCTTTGATGGTTTGTCGATAAATGCACTGACTTGAGGCAATTGTAAATGATTGCCCCATACCTTGAGCGAGGCCGCGCGGGCCAGTCGCGGCGCAGCTAACCCGCTGCGCGTCATCGAGACCTTCAATTTCGCATATTCGAACAAAAAAGACGCGGCAATAGGTGTTGTGTCCAGTTGCCCGATTGATATTAGTGTCCAAAACTCAGTATCAATCCGGTTTGTCAGATAACAGTCTGATATACCGGACAAGCGATGCGTGACCCGGCGAATTTCGAGCGTGCCGAAAGGTGCTGAAGCCGATTCGTCCGCTCCGGAATCCTCCTCTCCGCTTAGGACCCTGCCCATGAAACTTGCCCAACGAGGCGCCAAAGCCGCCTTTCTGTTCGCTGTTGCTGGATTGATCGCCATCACGGGCTGCACCAAGGTTGCCACGCCGGGGCAGGGTGCCGCGGCATCCCCTTCGACGCTTCAGGGCGTATTGCAGCGAGGCACGCTGCGCGTCGGCGACTGCCTGACGTTCGCGCCATTCGGGTTCTACAACAAGGACGGCCAGCCGGATGGCTATGACGTGGACCTCGCAAAGGAACTCGCGAAGCAGATGGGCGTGAAGCTCGAGGTCGTGAATACGACGAGCGCGAACCGGATTCCGAATCTGCAGACCAGCAAGGTGGACGTCGTGTTCTGCAACTTCACGCGCAATCTGGAGCGCGCGAAGGTGATCGAATTCACGACTCCCTACGTGGTTGCCAGCGAAGCGCTGCTGGTCAGAAAAAACAGCGGCATTCAGTCGATCAAGGACATGGGCGGCCGCACGATTGCGACTGTCAAGGGCTCGACCAATGGCGACGAAGTCCGCTCGCTGAATATCCCGATCAAGATTCAGGAATACGACAGCTCGCAGGCCGCCATTCTCGCCGTCAAGCAGGGGCAGGCCGACGCGATGATCGAGGACAACAACTTCCTCGCCTATCAGGCCAAGCTCGATCCTGAGCTCGCGGTCACGAACGAAGCGCTGGTCCCGCTCGAATACAACGCGTTCGGCGTCAAGGCCGGCGATCAGGAATGGCTCAATTACCTGAATCTGTTCCTCTTCAACATCAATGCGTCGAAGCTCAACGCGCAGCTCTACAACAAGTGGTTCGGCACCGATCCGCGCTACCCGCTCAATCCGCAGTTCTGAGGAGCGGGAGATGCCGATATCTGATGACACCCGAACGGTGGGGAGTACGCGATGAGTTACGAGTGGCTGACCTTGTGGGGCTACGTGCCCGAGTTTTTGAGCGCGAGCTGGCTGACCTTGCAGGTGACCGTGCTGGCATTCGTGTTGGCGGTCGTGCTCGGTCTGCTGACCGCGGTTGCCAGTGCGTCTGCGCTCGCGCCGATTCGGTGGATTGCCCGTGGCTACGTTGAAATCATCCGCAATACGCCGGTTCTGCTGCAGATCTTCATCGTCTTCTTCGGGCTGCCGTCGGCGGGTATTTCGCTCGACGCATACTGGGCGGGCGTCATCGCACTCGGCCTGAACGTGGGTGCTTACCTCTCGGAAGTGTTCCGCGCCGGCATCCAGTCGGTGCCGCGCGGTCAACTCGAGGCCGCCGGCATTCTCGGGCTCGAGCGCGCGCAGATCTTCGCCGAGGTCGTGCTGCCGCAGGCCACGCGCGCGGTCTATCCGGCCATCGTCAACTACCTGATCCAGTTGCTGCTCGGCACCTCGCTGCTGTCCGCGATTGCGTTGCCGGAGTTGACCGGTACGGCGACCGTGATCAACTCGCGCACGCTGCTCTACCTTCAAACATTCAGCGTGACGCTGGTCGCGTATCTCGTGCTCAGCAACGTACTGTCCTGGCTCGCGGGCCAGCTCGGCGCGCGACTCTTTCATCCTCCCCTCGTCATGCCGGCGCGCAACGGTTTCGGGAGAGGTTTCATGCGCCGAACGAAGCGGGCCTGATTCCCGGATTGGAGTTGGATCATGTCAGTCGAATTACTGCAAACCAGTCTCTCGATCCTGCTGCAGGGTCTGGTGACGACGCTGTTGCTATCCGTTGCGGCCATCGTGGGCAGCACGCTGATCGGCCTTTTCGCCGCGGTGTTGCGCTCGTTTGGACCGTGGGGCACGCCCCGCATTGCCAGGCTGTATACGGAGCTGTTTCGCGGCACGCCCGTGCTGATCACGCTGATGTTCATCTATTTCGGCGTGTCGTACTTCGGTTATGCGATCGATGTGTTCGCCGCGGGCGTGATTGGCTTGAGCGTGTACCAGGGCGCCTACATCGCCGAGATTTTCCGCTCAGGGATCGAGTCGGTACCGAAGGGGCAATGGGAGGTCTCGCAGATTCTCGGCCTCACGCGGGCTCAGGCGTTCTCGTTCGTCGTGCTGCCACAGACCGGAAAGATCGTGCTGCCGCCTCTCATCGGCCAGTATCTGTCGCTCATCAAGGACACGTCGATCGTCAGCATGATCGGCATGTCCGAGCTGATGCACGGTGGCCAGGCCATCGTCGACCGGGTCGGAAAGCCCGTGGAGATCTACGGACTCGTCGCACTCATTTACTTCGCCGTGTGCTTCCCGCTCTCGCAATGGGTACGCCACCATGACCGCAGGAGATTGTCGTGAGTAACCAAAGCCAACCCAAACCCATCATTTCACTGACGGGCGTCAGTAAAGCATTCGGTTCGACCCGCGTGTTGAACGAAATCAATCTCGAGGTCCGCCCGGGTGAAGTTCTGGTGCTCATCGGCGCGTCCGGCTCGGGCAAGAGCACCGTGCTGCGAATCATGGCGGGACTGGAGACGACCGATTCCGGCGAGGTCTGGGTCAACGAGGTGCCGTTGCATGATCCGCGTCGCGCACGCGAGATTCGCGGCCACGTCGGCATGGTCTTCCAGCAGTTCAATCTGTTTCCTCACAAGACCGCACTCGGCAATGTCACGCTCGCGCTCATCAAGGCGCGCCGCATGAGTCCGGCGGACGC
This sequence comes from Paraburkholderia sp. HD33-4, assembly GCF_021390635.1. Taxonomy (NCBI): domain Bacteria; kingdom Pseudomonadati; phylum Pseudomonadota; class Betaproteobacteria; order Burkholderiales; family Burkholderiaceae; genus Paraburkholderia; species Paraburkholderia sp. HD33-4. The sequence goes on from NZ_JAJEJS010000001.1 coordinate 440,492, forward strand.
GCGCAAGCGCGCCATGGACGTGCTCGACCGCGTCGGGCTCGCGGACCGCGCGGAACACTATCCGAGCCAGCTGTCGGGCGGTCAGCAGCAGCGCGTGGCGATTGCGCGAGCGCTCGCGGTCGAGCCCGGCATCATGTTCTTCGACGAGGCGACGTCCGCACTGGACCCGGAGCTGGTCGGCGAAGTCACCGAGGTGATGCGCGGACTTGCGCGCGACGGCATGACGATGGTCGTCGTCACGCATGAAATGGGCTTTGCCCGCAAGACCGCCGATCGCGTCGTGTTCATGGACAAGGGCGTCATCGCCGAGCAGGGCGAGCCGGAACAGATCTTCGTCAATCCCGCGAACGACCGCACCCGGCAGTTTCTGCATCGAGTTCTCGACCATTGACGCAGTGCGGCCTGAAAGTCGCTTTCGCAGGTCTGCTGCGCGATACACTCACGTCGCTTGAAAGACAACCGGTCGGATGAACGCTTTACGGGGTGAATGCATGGCTGTTACAGAATCGTCACGGGCAAGAGGCGTGGATCGCGTCATCGCGATCTTCCGGCAATTGCATATCGCCCAACGCCCGCTGACGATGCGCGAGTTGATCGAGGCAACCGGCGCGCCGCGCTCGAGCATTTACGAGCTGGTGGCGATTCTCGCGGAGGTGGGCTGGCTCGAGACGGCCGCGGATGGAAGCGTGTTCTTCGGGCGCGAGATGCACTACTACGGGTCCGACTATGCAACGCACAACGATCTGATCAGCCGCGCGCATCAATCCATTCTGGCATTGGTGAGGAAGTACGACGAGACCACGCAACTGTGCATGCTGGAAGGCAACAAGTACGCGGTCGTGTTGTCCGAGCACAGTGCCCGGCCATTCAACATCAGTTCGGATATCGGCGTGAGAGTGCCGATTCCGTGGACCGCCACCGGCCGTCTGCTGCTAGGTCACCTGAACGCCGACGAGATTCGCGCGCTCATTCCGGCCGAAGATTTCATCCTCGACAACGGGGTGAGTATCGGATTCGACGAATTCCTGAAGGACGTGCAGGTCGCCAAGGAACAGGGCTACTGCTGCACGGAAGGACTTTCGAATGCGTTCAGGCTTTGCATGGCGGCGCCGATTCGCGATCGCGCGGGCCTGCCGATCGCAGCGCTGTGTTTCATGACCGGCCGCGACACGAGCCCGGACAGACGCGGCGCGATGCTCGACGATGTTTTGCAGTCCGCGAAGGCGCTCTCGCAGAGATAGCGTCGTGCGTGCGATGCGCGGCAGGGCGGTTTCCTGCCCTGCCTCAAAGCGTCGGCAACAACTCCGGCGGATGCGACTTCAGTGTCTGCCGCGCCTCGCGGAATTCCGGAAAAATCGATTCGACCGTCTGCCAGAAGCGCGGACTGTGATTCATCTCGCGCAGATGCGACAGCTCGTGCGCGACGACGTAATCGATGATTGACAGCGGAAAATGAATCAGCCGCCAGTTCAGGCGGATCTTGCCGTCGCTCGAACAACTGCCCCAGCGCGTCGCCGCTGAAGACAACGCATACGCGCGGTAGTTGACGCCGAGCTTTTGCGCGTAAATCGCCAGACGCTCGCCGAACAGCCGCTTCGCCTCGCCTTGCAGCCAGCCCTGCACGCGATCCTTGATCTGCTGCGGATCGGCCTGCGACGGCAGCGGCAATTGCAACACCGCGTGCTCGGCGCTGAACGCGAGCATGCCGCGCGGCGCGCCGAGCGTCACGCGCACCGGCTGACCGAGGTAGGGCACTTCGGCGCCGTCTTTCCAGTCGATCTTCGGCAATGCGCGCTGCTCGACGCGCGTTTGCCATTCGATCAGCTTCGTAAAAATCCAGCGTTGTTTTTCGGTGATCGCGGTCTCGATATCGGCAAGCGTGACCCAGCGCGGCGCGGTGATCGTGAGACCGGTGCTGTCGATCGCAAAGCCGATCGAGCGGCGCGCGGAACGCTTGAGCGCGTAGTGCAGCGTACGTGATCCGATGGTGAGACTGCGCAGCTTGCTGCCGTCTGGCGCGAGCGGCGCGGCCGGCGACATGACTGGCGCCGAGTCGGACGCGGAAGGTGAAGGAGACGACGACGTCGACCCCGGCTCGGCGAAGAGCGGGAGATCGAGCTGCCGGTTTTCGAGCGCCGCGGCGGGCTGCGGCGTGGGAGACTTCTGCATCGGCTTCGCTTCGCGCAATACGCCTTCGGACTTCGAGGGCGTGGCGCGTCAGATGGGAGCGGCGGCGGAACCGTTAGCCGCCGCGCTATAGGCAGTCGGATCGATGCGGCGCATTTCGGCTTCGATCCACTGTTCGACGCGCGTGTTCACTTCGTCGGGCGTGAGCCCCGTCGTGTCGAACGGCTTGCCGATCGACACCGTGACTATACCCGGATATTTCGTAAACGAGTTGCGCGGCCACACGCGGCCCGCGTTGTGCGCGATCGGCACGACGGGCGCGCCGGTCGCGATCGCGAAGCGCGCGCCGCCGGTCTTGTACTTGCCCTGCTTGCCGGTCGGCGTGCGCGTGCCTTCCGGAAACATGATGACCCATGCGCCTTCGGCCATGCGCGCCTTGCCCTGATTGATGACCGATTCGAACGCGTATTTGCCTTCCTTGCGGTTGATGTGAACCATCTTCAGCATGCCAAGCGCCCAGCCGAAGAACGGCACATACAAAAGCTCACGCTTGAACACATAGCACAGCGGGCGCGGCATGATCGCCGGAAACGCGAGCGTCTCCCACGCCGACTGATGCTTCGACAGCAGCACGGCCGGGCCGTTGGGCAGATTCTCGAAACCTTCGATGCGATAGCGGATGCCGTTCAGGTAGCGCACCGTCCACAGCGTCAGACGACACCAGCCGGCCGCCATCCAGTAGCGCCTTTCCGCGCGCAGGAACGGAAACGCGATGAAGCACGCGGTCGCGTACGGCACGGTGACCACAACGAAATAAATCAGCAGCAGCAGGGAACGGATAAAGCGCATCGGTGTGGTCGGTGAGTGTGGGGAGCGCGCGGTGCGCGCTTACTCCTGAGCGTCGGCGAGAAAGTCGAGCGCGAACGCGCGCAGGTCGTCGTGCACGATCGTGCCTTCAGGCAGGCCGCCCGCGGCGAGGGTCTTGCGGCCCTTGCCGGTCAGCACGAGGTGCGTCGGATGCCCGAGCGCCGCGCCCGCTTGCAGATCGCGCAGCGAATCGCCGACCGTCGGCGTATGCGCCGGATCGATCTCGAACCGCTCGGCGATCATTTTCAGCATGCCGGGCTTCGGCTTGCGGCATTCGCAGTGATCTTCCGCCGTGTGCGGGCAGAAGAACACCGCTTCGATGCGCGCGCCGACCGCGGCGGCCATCCGGTGCATCTTCAGATGCATCGCGTTCAACGCGTCCATGTCGAACAGACCGCGGCCGATGCCCGACTGGTTCGTCGCGATCGCGACGCGATAGCCCGCCTGGTTCAGGCGCGCGATCGCTTCCAGCGCGCCGGGCAGCGCAACCCATTCGTCCGGCGACTTGATGAACGCGTCGGAGTCGACGTTGATCACGCCGTCGCGGTCGAGGATCACCACTTTCTTGATCGGCATGGCGCGGTGCTCAGGCGGCGAGTCGGGAAATATCGGCGACGCAGTTCATCTGCTGATGCAGCGCGCCGAGCAGAGCCAGACGATTGGCGCGCAACGCTGGGTCTTCGGCGTTGACCATCACGTCGTTGAAGAACGTGTCGACCGGCTCGCGCAGCGCGGCCAGTGCCGTGAGCGCACCGGTGTAGTCGCGCACGGCCAGTTGCGATTGCACGCGCGGGGTCACCTGTTCGAGCTGCGCATTCAGCGCCTTCTCCGCTGCTTCGGTGAGCAAGCCAAGCTGCACGCCGCCGCTCGTCACGCCTTCGGACTTCTTCAGGATGTTCGAAATACGCTTGTTGGCCGCGGCGAGCGACGCCGCTTCGGCGAGCGACGCGAATTCGCGCACCGCGTCGAGGCGCGCGACGATGTCGTCGAGCCGCGTCGGGTTCAGCGCGAGCACCGCGTCGATTTCGCCGGCCGCGTAGCCGCGTTCGCGCAGCAGGCCGCGCAGGCGGTCCATGCTGAACTCGTAGATCGCGTCGGTCGAATCGGCGACGTTCGGCATGCCGGCGAATTGCGCATAAGCGACGCGCAGCAGCTCGACGAAGTCGACGTTCAACTGCTTCTCGATCAGAATGCGCAGCACGCCGAGCGCATGACGGCGCAGCGCGAACGGGTCTTTCTCGCCAGTGGGCTGCAGGCCGATGCCCCAGATGCCGACCAGCGTTTCGAGCTTGTCCGCGAGCGCGACGACGGTGCCGGTCGCGGTGGTGGGCAACGCGTCACCCGAGAAGCGCGGCTGGTAGTGCTCCGAGCACGCGAGCGCGACTTCTTCCGGCTCGCCGTCGTGGCGCGCGTAGTACGTGCCCATCGTGCCTTGCAGCTCGGGGAATTCGCCGACCATGTCGGTGATCAGGTCGGCCTTCGCGAGACGCGCGGCGCGCTTCGCGCGCGCGACGTCGGCGCCGATCAGTGCGGCGATCGCGCCGGCCAGCCCTTCGAGCCGCTCGACGCGTTGCAGCGCCGAGCCGAGCTTGTTGTGGTAGACGACGTTCGCGAGCAGCGGCACGCGGTCCGCGAGCGGCTTCTTCTTGTCCTGCGTGAAGAAGAACTTCGCGTCGGCGAGACGCGGACGCACCACGCGCTCATTGCCTTCGACGATCTCGACCGGCGTTGCCGTCTCGATGTTCGACACGATCAGGAAGCGCGAGCGCAGCTTGCCGTGCGCATCGGTCAGCGCGAAGTACTTCTGGTTGGTCTGCATCGTCAGGATCAGGCATTCCTGCGGCACCTGCAGGAATTCGTCCTCGAAGCGGCACTCATAGACGACCGGCCATTCGACCAGCGACGTCACTTCGTCGAGCAGCGCCTCGGGCATCACGACCTTGTCGTCACCGGCGTGCACGAGCAGTTGCGAGCGGATCGCTTCCTTGCGTTTCGCGAAGCTCGCGATCACGCGGCCCCGGTGTTCGAGCGTTTCGGCGTACGACTGCGCGTGCTGGATCTGCACGAAGCCTTCGGACAGGAAGCGGTGGCCGAGCGTGGTGTCGTCGGCGTCGATGCCGAGCGTGCTGACCGGCACGATCTCTTCGCCGTGCAGCGCGGTCAGACGATGCACCGGGCGCACGAACTGCACGGTCGAGCCGTCGGGGCGCTGATAGGTCATCGGCTTTGCGACCGGCAGCTTGGCGAGCGTTTCGTCGAGCGCGCCTTGCAGGCCGTCGGCGAGCGTCGCGCCCGGCGCCGCGTAGCGCAGGAAGAACGCTTCGGCTTTACCGTCCTGCGCGCGTTCGAGGTCGTTCACCGTGAAGTCGGGGAAGCCGAGCGCGGCGAGTTTTTTCGCGAGCGGCGCGGTGGGCTGGCCGTCTTTATCGAGCGCGACGGAAACCGGCAGCACTTTTTCGCGCACGTGTTTTTCCGGCGCGACCGCGCGCACGTTGTGAATCGTCACCGCGAGGCGACGCGGCGTGGCAAAGCGTTCGAACGACGGCTCGCCATCGATCAGGTCGCGCGCGGCGAGGCGCTGCGCGATGCCTTCGGCGAAGGCGTCGCCGAGACGCGCGAGCGTCTTCGGCGGCAGCTCTTCGGTCAGCAGCTCGACGAGCAGGGTAGCGTGTTGAGATTGAGTCATTGGTTGAAGTTCTCGTCAGTCCTGATCGATCTTGCGTTCGACTTTCAGCGGCGGCGCCCACGCGGGCATCGCGGCTTCCTGCTCGTCGGTGGTGAGGCCGGGCACGCCGTGCACCGGATTGCCGAGCATCGGGAAGCCGAGCTTTTCGCGCGATTCGTAGTAGGCCTGCGCGACCAGACGCGACAGCGCGCGAATCCGGCCGATATACGCCGCGCGTTCCGTGACCGAAATCGCGCCGCGCGCGTCGAGCAGGTTGAACGTGTGGCCCGCCTTCAGCACGAGTTCATAGCCGGGCAGCGCGATCTGCGCGTCGATCATGCGCTTTGCTTCCGCCTCGTAGCTGTTGAAGAGCGTGAACAGCAGATCGACGTTCGCGTGCTCGAAGTTGTAAGTGGACTGCTCGACTTCGTTCTGGTGATACACGTCGCCGTAAGTCAGGCGGCGCAGTTCGGGGCCGTTCGGGCCTTGCTCTTCCCACTCGGTCCAGACGAGGTCGTAGACGTTCTCGACCTTCTGCAGATACATCGCAAGGCGTTCGAGACCGTAGGTGATTTCGCCGAGCACCGGCTTGCAGTCGAGCCCGCCGACCTGCTGGAAGTACGTGAACTGCGTCACTTCCATGCCGTTCAGCCACACTTCCCAGCCCAGACCCCACGCGCCGAGCGTCGGGTTTTCCCAGTCGTCCTCGACGAAACGCACGTCGTTCTGCTTCAGGTCGAAACCGAGCGCTTCGAGCGAGCCGAGGTACAGGTCGAGGATGTTTTCCGGCGCGGGCTTCAGCACCACCTGGTACTGGTAGTAATGCTGCAGACGGTTCGGGTTCTCGCCGTAGCGGCCGTCCTTCGGGCGGCGCGACGGTTGCACGTAGGCGGCGCGCCACGGCTCGGGGCCGATCGCGCGCAGAAACGTATGGACGTGGGACGTGCCCGCGCCGACTTCCATGTCGATCGGCTGGAGCAACGCGCAGCCCTGCTTGTCCCAGTAGGACTGCAAGGTCAGGATGATTTGCTGAAACGTGAGCATGAAGTGCCTTTCGGGCATGGGGCCGTGCCGCTTGCGCCGAAGCGCGCGAGGGGGCCGTGGAGCGAAGTGCTAAACCAGAGATTTTAACGGAAAGGAAAGGGGGCGGCCCGTTTTGCGGGGTCGGACGGGCCGCGATGCGGTTTTTGGGCGACGGGCGGCGCGAGAACGCCCGCGAAGGGCCCGCGAAGGGCCCGTCGAGGCCGGCGCGACGCCAGCACGGCATCGGCACGACGCCGGCGATGCCTGCGCTGGTTCGCGCGCGGCGACTCAGCTCGCCGCCAGCTCCGCCTTCGGCGAGAACGAATCGCTTTGCGCGATCGGCCAATACTTCTCGAACAGCGTATAGCGATACCTGCCGTTGAGCAGATCGTTCGGTTCGAGATACTTGAGCAGGTCCGACATCAGCCGCACCTCATGCGACGACACGCGCCGCACGATGTGATGCGCGCGCAACTCCGCCGGATGCCGCAGCCCGGCGGCCTGGATGATTTCCTGCAATGCGTGCAGCGTGTTGTGGTGGAAATTGAACACGCGATCGGCCTTGTCCGGCACGACGAGCGCGCGCTGGCGCACCGGGTCCTGGGTCGCGACGCCGGTCGGACAGCGGCCGGTGTGGCAGGTCTGCGCCTGGATGCAACCCACCGCGAACATGAAGCCGCGCGCCGCGTTGACCCAGTCCGCGCCGATCGCGAGCGTCTTCGCGATATCGAACGCGGTGATCATCTTGCCGCTCGCGCCGATGCGGATGCGCTGCCGCAGACCGATGCCGACCAGCGTGTTGTGCACGAGCAGCAGCCCTTCCTGCAGCGGCACGCCGACGTGATCGGTGAATTCGAGCGGCGCCGCGCCGGTGCCGCCTTCGGCGCCATCCACCACGATGAAGTCCGGCAGGATGCCCGTTTCCAGCATCGCCTTCGCGATACCGAAGAATTCCCACGGATGCCCGATGCACAGCTTGAAGCCGGTCGGCTTGCCACCCGACAGCGTGCGCAGCCGCTCGACGAATTCGAGCAGCTCGCGCGGCGTGGAGAACTCGGAGTGCGTGGCGGGCGAGATGCAGTCGCGGCCCATCGGCACACCGCGCGTCTCGGCGATTTCGGGCGTGATCTTCGCGGCCGGCAGCACGCCGCCGTGACCAGGCTTCGCGCCTTGCGACAGCTTCACCTCGATCATCTTCACTTGCGGCTCGGCGGCTTGCTTCGCGAATCTTTCGGCGTTGAAGGTGCCGTCGTCGTTACGGCATCCAAAGTAACCGGAGGCGATTTCCCAGATGATGTCGCCGCCATGCTCGCGATGATATTTCGACATCGAGCCTTCGCCGGTGTCGTGCGCGAAGTTGCCTTTTTTCGCGCCGAGGTTCAGCGCCATGATCGCGTTGGCCGACAGCGAGCCGAAGCTCATCGCCGACACGTTGAAGATCGACATCGAATACGGCTGCGCGCGATCGGGTCCGACGACGATGCGAAAGTCGTGACCGTCGAGCGTGGTCGGCGCGAGCGAGTGGCTGATCCATTCGTGCGCGACCGCCTTCACGTCGATCCGTGTGCCGTACGGGCGGCTGTCGACGTCGTTCTTCGCGCGCTGGTAGACGATGCTGCGTTGCGCGCGTGAGAACGGCTTTTCGTCGGTATCGTCTTCGACGAAGTATTGACGGATCTCCGGGCGGATGAATTCGAAAATGAAGCGCAGGTGGCCCCACAGCGGGTAATTGCGCAGGATCGCGTGGCGCTGTTGCGTCAGGTCGAACACGCCGAGCGCGACGAGCGCGGAAGGCACGATGATCCAGAACCACGACAGTCGATGCGTCGCGGCGAGCGCGGCACACACCACGGCGAGCGCGATTGCGCACCACATGGCCAGATAGCGTCGAGAAAACATGGGGACTCCAGTGCAGTGAAGATCGTTGCGGCGGGATCGCCCGCGCGAGGCGCGCGGACGGTATCCGTTGCGAAGGAAAACTGGCGGCTGCGGGTCACGGCGCGGCGTGTACCGGGGAAGCCCGGAGATGAGGCGTGCGAATGAAAGCCAAGCGTCGCACGTGAAGGTGAAGCGTGTGTGACTGCGCGAGGCGGGGGAAATGGGATAAACGGGATAAACGGCGCGAGCGTGTTGGAGTGGTGCAACCCGTCGCGCTCGCCGTTATGCATCGCTCAACGCGCGCCGAGCAGCGTCGCTTTTTGCCGCGGTGTTTGCGGCTCGTCCTGCGGCTGGCCTTGCGGTTGGCCTTGCGGCTGCTTCGGCTTGTGCGACTGCTTGCGACGCTGCGCGCGCGTCTGTTTCGGCGCCTGGTCCTGCGGCAGCTCGGCCGGCTGCCCGGTCATCGCGCGCTCGATGATGCCGCCGCCGAGGCACACGTCGCCGTCGTACAACACCGCCGATTGTCCCGGCGTGACGGCCCATTGGGCGGCGTCGAAGCTCAGCTCGAACAGGTCTTCGCCCGCACCGCCCGCCGCCGCGGCGTTGAACGTGCACGCCGCGTCGGCCTGCCGGTAGCGCGTCTTCGCGCCGCACGCGAAGCCGTCGGCCGGCGGCTCGCCCGCGACCCAGCTGGTGTTGCCCGCCGACAGCGTATGGCACAGCAGCCACGGATGATCGTGCCCCTGCGCGACGTACAGCGTATTGGTCGGAATATCCTTGCCCGCGGCGAACCACGGCTCGCCGCTGCCGTCCTTGCTGCCGCCGAGGCCGATGCCCTTGCGCTGGCCGAACGTGTAGAACGCGAGGCCGATGTGCTCGCCGACGATCTTGCCGTCAGTGGTCTTCATCGGGCCGGGTTTGGTCGGCAGATAGCGGTTCAGGAAGTCGCGGAACGGCCGCTCGCCGATGAAGCAGATGCCGGTCGAATCCTTCTTCTTCGCGTTCGGCAGGCCGATCTGCGCGGCTATTTCCCGCACTTTGGTCTTGGGAATCTCGCCGAGCGGGAACAGCGTCTTCGACAACTGCGCCTGGTTCAGCCGATGCAGGAAGTACGACTGGTCTTTCGTATGATCGAGCGCCTTCAGCAGTTCGAAGCGGCCGTCGCGCTCGCGGTTCTGGCGCACGCGCGCATAGTGGCCGGTCGCGATGGTTTCGGCGCCGAGCGACATCGCGTGATCGAGGAAGGCCTTGAACTTGATTTCGGCGTTGCACAGCACGTCCGGGTTCGGCGTGCGGCCGGCCGAATATTCGCGCAGGAACTCGGCGAACACGCGGTCCTTGTACTCGGCCGCGAAGTTGACCGCCTCGACGTCGATGCCGATCAGGTCCGCGACCGACACCACGTCGATCCAGTCCTGGCGCGTCGAGCAGTATTCGCTGTCGTCATCGTCTTCCCAGTTCTTCATGAACAGGCCGACCACGTCGTAGCCCTGTTCCTTCAGCAGCCACGCGGTAACCGACGAATCGACGCCGCCCGACATGCCTACTACGACTTTACGCTTGCTCATAAGGTACTCACTGGGTGCTGCATCACTGCATGGATCTTGGGGGGAGCCGCTCGTGACGCCCTCATCGCTTCGGCGCGACCGAATGCGTATGGACGAAGTCGAGCGGGAAACGCCGGCCGGCCAGGTAATCGTCGATGCACTGCATCACGAGCGGTGTGCGATGCCGCTCAGGGCATGCGCGCAACTCATCGGCGCTCATCCACAGCGTGCGGACGATGTCGGGATCGAGCGAACTCGCCAGGTCCGGCTGGCCGCCCGCGCCGCAATAGGTGAAGCGCAGGTACGTGGTGCCCGCGCGGTCCGGCCGCTCGAAGTGGGTCATGTACATGCCGACGAGCGCCTCGGGCGCGAACGGATGCGCGGTTTCCTCGAACGTTTCGCGGACCACCGCTTCCAGCAGCGTTTCGCCCGCCTCGAGGTGACCGGCGGGCTGGTTCAGGCGCAGGCCGGCGGCCGTATGTTCCTCGACCAGCAGGAAGCGCCCGTCACGCTCGACGATCGCCGCGACGGTCACGTGCGGCAGCCAGGTTTCCGGTTTCATGGCTGCGCATTTTACCGGTTATGCGCGCCGGCTGCCGGGCGGCGGGTCGGCGCCGGGGCGGCGACCGCTCGGCACCGGGGCGGACCATGGCCGGTGGCGGATCTCGCGGGTTCGCGCCCGCCTGCTAACCGTTTGGCGGTCCGCCGCGCATTGGCATCGACCCCGATATTTGTGATGTGGCGGTTTCCGGTTAAAGTGGGGCCTGCGTCAGCCGTTGCATCTGCAAGCCGGCGAGCCTCGTCGGCAGATCTGTCGTCAAACAGGAAGTCGAGGAGGAACAACGATGCACATCGGAGTGCCAGCCGAGACTCGCGCGCATGAAACCCGCGTTGCCGCGACGCCCGAAACGGCCAAAAAGTACGTCGCGCAAGGCCACCGGGTCACGCTCCAGAGCGGCGCCGGCGCCGGCGCGAGCTTTCCCGATGACGCCTATACGGCCGTGGGCGCGGAAATCGTCGATGCCGCCACGGCGTTCGGCGCCGAACTCGTCCTCAAAGTCCAATCCCCCACCGATTCCGAACTGCCGCTGCTCAAGCGCGGCGCGACGCTCGTCGGCATGCTCGATCCGTTCAACGCCGACAATGCCGGCAAACTCGCCGCGGCCGGCGTCACCGCGTTCGCGCTCGAAGCCGCTCCGCGTACGACTCGTGCGCAAACCCTCGACGTGCTGTCGTCGCAGGCGAATATCGCCGGCTACAAGGCGGTGCTGCTCGCGGCGACGCTTTATCCGCGCTTCATGCCGATGCTGATGACCGCGGCCGGCACCGTGAAGGCCGCGCGCGTGCTGATTCTCGGCGCGGGCGTGGCCGGCCTGCAGGCGATCGCCACCGCGAAGCGCCTGGGCGCGGTGCTGGAGGCGTCCGACGTGCGCCCGGCCGTCAAGGAGCAGATCGAATCGCTTGGCGCGAAGTTTCTCGACGTGCCCTATGAAACCGACGAGGAGCGCGAGGCCGCGCAGGGTGTCGGCGGCTATGCGAGGCCGATGCCGCCGTCGTGGCTCGCGCGCCAGTCGGCGTTGGTCCACGAGCGCGCGAAGCAGGCCGACATCGTGATCTCGACCGCGCTGATTCCGGGCCGCGCCGCGCCGACGCTGATTTCGATCGACATGGTGCAGGCGATGAAACCGGGCTCGGTGATCGTCGATCTCGCGGCCGGCCGCGGCGCCGAGTACGAAGGCCGGCGCGGCGGCAACTGCCCGCTGACCGAGGCGGACCAGGTGGTGGTGCGCTATGGCGTGCAGATCGTCGGCTATACGAACCTCGCCGCGATGGTGCCCGCCGACGCGTCGTCGCTGTACGCGCGCAACCTGCTCGACTTCCTGAAGCTGATCGTCACGAAGGAAGGCACGCTGAATATCGATCTCGCAGACGACATCGTCGCGGCCACACTGCTGGCTCGCGACGGCCAGGTCACGCGCAAAGCATAGGGAGGCCGAAGATGGAAGTCATCAATCACACGGTGATCAACCTGATCATCTTCGTGCTGGCGATCTACGTCGGCTATCACGTGGTCTGGAACGTCACGCCCGCGCTGCATACGCCGCTGATGGCCGTCACCAATGCGATCTCGGCGATCGTGATCGTCGGCGCGATGCTCGCGGCCGGCCTCACGGTCGGCAGTGCGGGCAAGTTCTTCGGCACGATCGCGGTCGCGCTCGCGGCCGTCAACGTGTTCGGCGGTTTTCTCGTCACGCGGCGAATGCTGGAGATGTTCAAGAAGAAGGAGCCCAAAAAACTCCCGGCTGGCGGCAAGGAGGGTACGTAAATGAGCCTGAACGTCGTCACGCTGCTGTATCTGGTCGCGTCGGTCTGCTTCATCCAGGCGCTCAAGGGGCTGTCGAATCCGAAGACCGCCCGCGTTGGCAATACCTTCGGCATGGTCGGCATGGCGATCGCGATTCTGACCACCATCGCGCTGATCTCGCGGCAGGCCGAAGTGCTTGGCTCCAATCTCGGTCTCGGCCTCGGCCTGCTGCTGTTCGGGCTCGTGATCGGCGGCGCGATCGGCGCGTTCGTCGCCGCGCGCGTCGAGATGACCAAGATGCCCGAACTGGTCGCGGCGATGCACTCGCTGATCGGTCTCGCGGCCGTGTGCATCGCGTATGCGGTGGTGTCGGAGCCGGCCGCGTTCGGCCTCGTCGATCCCGAGGTGCCGATCGAGGGCTTCCTGCCGTATGGCAACCGCATCGAGCTGTTCATCGGCACGTTCGTCGGGGCGATCACGTTCTCGGGTTCGGTGATCGCGTTCGGCAAGCTGTCGGGCAAGTACAAGTTCCGCTTGTTTCAGGGCGCGCCGGTGGTCTACGGCGGCCAGCATCTGATCAACCTGATGCTCGCGCTCGCGATGCTCGGCTTCGGCGTGCTGTTCTTCCTCACGCAGTCGTGGCTGCCGTTCATCATCATGACGATCATCGCGTTCGTGCTCGGCGTGCTGATCATCATTCCGATCGGCGGCGCGGACATGCCGGTAGTCGTGTCGATGCTGAACTCGTACTCGGGCTGGGCGGCGGCGGGCATCGGCTTTTCGCTGAACAATCCGATGCTGATCATCGCCGGCTCGCTGGTGGGTTCGTCGGGTGCGATCCTGTCGTACATCATGTGTAAGGCGATGAACCGTTCGTTCTTCAACGTGATTCTCGGCGGCTTCGGCAACGAGCCGGGCGCGGCCGCGGGCGGCACGGCCGAGCAGCGTCCGGTGAAATCGGGTTCGGCCGATGACGCGTCGTTCATGATGGGCAACGCCGAAACCGTCGTGATCGTGCCGGGCTATGGGCTGGCCGTGGCGCGTGCTCAGCATGCGCTGAAGGAGTTGACCGACAAGCTGGTCGAGAAGGGCATCGAGGTGAAGTACGCGATTCACCCGGTGGCCGGCCGCATGCCGGGTCACATGAACGTGCTGCTGGCCGAGGCCGAAGTGCCGTACGACATGGTCTACGAGATGGAGGACATCAACGGCGAGTTCGGCCAGGTCGACGTGGTGCTGGTGCTCGGCGCGAACGACGTGGTGAATCCGGCCGCGAAGAACGATCCGAAGTCGCCGATCGCCGGCATGCCGATCATCGAGGCGTACAAGGCGCGCACCGTGATCGTCAACAAGCGCTCGATGGCGGCGGGCTACGCCGGGCTCGACAACGACCTGTTCTACATGGACAAGACGATGATGGTATTCGGCGACGCGAAGAAGGTGATCGAGGATATGGTGAAGGCGGTCGACTAGATCGTTCGCGGTGAGCAGACCTCAGGATCGCGCTACCTCATCGCGATCCTTCATCGCGATCCCTTCATCGCGATCCTCTTCATCTATTCGGCCGCGCGTTCACATGCCGCAGTAAATCCGCGAGCCGCCTGCTTTCCTGATCCGGATACGTGTCGAGCACTTCGAGATCGCGGATCTTCTCCAGTCCGAAGTTGCGAGGAAGCCGCTGTCGGCGATTTTTTCGCGGACGCGAAAATTTTTCTTCTGGAACTCACAACATAGTGACTTGTCTACATTCCTGACATGTAGTAACGTAACTACGTTGTGTGATGGGAGATAAATATGACGATTACTACCTTCTCCAGCAGGGAACTCAATCAGGATGTGACCCGCGCAAAAAAGGCGACCAAAGACGGTCCGGTATTCATCACCGATCGCGGCAAGCCTGCCCATGTCCTTCTGAGTATCGAGGAATACTGGCTTCTCGCGAGGCAACGGCGCAACATCGCGGACGCTCTGGCGATGCCCGAGGTTGCCGACATCGAATTCGATCCGCCGCGCGTGGATATCGCTATCCGGCCGGCTGAATTCTGATGTTTGTTATCGATACGAATGTCGTTTCCGAACTCCGTAAGGGGCGCAGGGCTGATGCCAACGTCGCAGCCTGGTCAGAGAGCGTCGATGCTTCGGCGCTCTTTGTTTCTGCAATCACGATCATGGAGCTGGCCACAGGCGTTTTGCTGAAGGAGCGCAGCGACCCGGCCCAAGGCGCATTGCTGCGCGCGTGGCTCGATCAACGGGTCCTGCCGGAGTTTGCTGACCGCGTCCTGCCTGTCGATACCGGCGTTGCCTTGCGCTGCGCGCGCTTGCATGTACCGGATCGGCGCTCGGAGCGCGATGCACTTATCGCCGCGACGGCGATGGTGCATGGCATGACCGTGGTGACGCGCAATGTGGCTGATTTCGTGGCGACTGGTGTCGCCCTCATTAACCCCTGGGAAGCTGCGTGATTTTTCGCGTCCGCGAAAAAAACCGCGCCGGTCAATGCCGGTAACTTGACTTGCCGGCATTGCTCGCGATCCTTTTCATCTATTCGGCCGCGCGTTCACATGCCGCAGTAAATCCGCGAGCCGCCTGCCTTCCTGATCCGGATACGTGTCGAGCACTTCGAGATCGCGAATCTTCTCCAGTCCGAAGTTGCGGAAGTCGCCGCGCAGCTCGCACCATGCGCCGAGCGTCCAGCGCGCGCCCCAGTATGCGAGCGCGAGCGGCCAGACCCGGCGTTCGGTGTCGGCGCCGTTCGCGTCGGTGTACGCGAAACGCACCACCTGGCGCGTATCGATCGCGCGATGCAGCGTGTCGAGCTGAGTCGAAAAATCCCCTTTGATGTGAAACGACGGCGCGAAGATCGCGAGCCGTTCGAGCGCCGCGCGCTTGTCGGCGGGCATCGCCGAGGCGATCTTCGCGAGCGCGCCCCGCGCGCCGCTAGCGAAGCCCGCGCCGCCCCATGATTCGAGCATGCGAGCGCCGGCGGCGAGCGCGGCGAGTTCGTCGGCGGTGAAGGTGAGCGGCGGCAGACTCGCCGAGCGCGACAGCCGATAGCCGATACCCGCTTCGCCTTCGATCGGCACCCCTGACAATTGCAGATCGCGCACGTCGCGATAGACCGTGCGCAGCGAGATGTTCAGCCAGTCGGCCAGCTGCTGCGCGGTGGTCAGGCGCCGGCCGCGCAGCAGTTCGGCGATCTGGAACAGGCGGTCGGCGCGGCGCGTCATCGTGGGCGTCGGGTAGAGGAGGAGGGGGACGGTCCCGCGATGATAGCGCCGCATGACGGCCTTCGGTTGGGGCGCGGCGGCTTCAGACGCGCCTAGCCGTTGGTGCGCGAATGCAGACCGAGGCGATTGCCTTCGGTATCGGTGAAGAACGCGATATAGCCGATGTCCTGCGGCAGCTTGATCACCGGACCGTCGGTCTTGCCGCCCGCCCGTTCGATGCGCGCCAGCGCCGCGTCGACGGTGGGCTGCGCGTTCAGATAGACGGTGACGCCGTCGGCCGCGGGTGTCATCGACGGACCATGGACGACCGCGCCGCCGGTCGCGGGCTCCTCGTAGCTGAACACGGCGATCGGCTGGCCGCCGATCTCCTGGCGATTCAGTGTGGTGTCGAGCGCGGCTTCGTAAAAGCGCACCGCGCGATCGAAATCGACGGACGGGATTTCGAACCAGGCAACGACTTTGGGCAATGCGGACATGACACTCTCCTTCGGTTGGCAGTAGGCCGTTCAAGCGCCGGATGGCGTGAGAAGGAGTGTGCGGGGGGCTACTGACAGCGTGGTGGCAGTAGGGTGGGGCGCCCGCTTTACGCCCCCGGCTGACGCGCAGCGTGAAGCGCCGCCTTACGCGCCGCTCCACGTCCGCTTCACGCCTCCTTCGTCACCGCGATCAGCACCACGGTCAGCGCCGCCGCGACCACCAGCATCGCGGACATCGCGACCATGCCCGCAAAGAACGAATGCGTGGCGTCTTTGAGCACCCCGACCATCCACGGACCCACATAGCCGCCCAGGCTGCCGGTCGCGTTGATGAAGGCCATGCCGCCCGCGGCCGCGACGCCGCTCAGGTAACGCGACGGAAGGCTGTAGAACGCCGGCCGGGCCGAGCTCAGGCCGATGACGGCAAGCACGATGCCGATCATCGCCGGCGCGAGCGCGTCGAACATCACCGAGAAGGCCAGCCCGGCCGCGGCAACGAGACAGGCCGCGACGAGATGCACGCAGTGACGTCCGGAGCGATCCATCCAGCGTGCCCAGACGATCATCACGATCGCCGCGACCAGATACGGCAAGCCCGACAGAAAGCCGACCATCGTATTCGTCAGACCGTGTCCTTTCAGGATCAGCGGCAGCCAGATCGCGATGCCGTTGATGCCGATCCAGTAGCTGAACAGGATGCCGGTCATGATCCAGACCTTCGGATCGCGGATGGCTGCGCCGAAGTTCTTCTTCGGGATGCGCGCGTTCTCCTGTTCCAGCGCGTCGAGCAGCGCGGTGCGCTCGTCGGACGTGAGCCATGTCGCGTCCTGCGGCCGGTCGCGCAGCAACAGCAGGGTCAGCACCCCGAGCACGCAGGCCGGCAGCCCTTCGAGCAGGAACAGCCACTGCCAGCCGTGCAGACCCGCGATGCCATCCATCGACATGATCGCCACCGACATCGGTCCACCCACCACCGACGAAAGCGGAATCGCGACGAGAAACCACGCGAGAATCCGCACGCGATTTTGTGCGGGAAACCAGCACGACAGATAGAACAGCACGCCCGGAAAGAAGCCCGCTTCGGCGGCACCGGTCAGGATGCGCAGGATGTAGAAGCTGGTCGGCCCGCCGACGAACGCGCAGGCGCTCGCGAGCAGTCCCCACGAGATCATGATTCGCGCGAGCCAGCGGCGCGCGCCGAAGCGGTACAGCGCGAGATTGCTCGGCACTTCGAGCAGGCAGTAGCCGATGAAGAACATCCCCGCCGCCGCGCCGAACTGCGTGTTGGTCAGGCCGAGATCGTGATTCATCGTCAGCGCGGCGAACCCGATGTTGGTGCGATCGATGTAGTTGAAGAAGTAACCGATCGCGAGCAGCGGCACCAGCCGCAGCAGGTTTTTGCGCGACGCACTGCGCAGCGCGCCGTCGGCGAAAGCGGCACCCTGCGCGGCGGACAACGGGGAAGAGGACATGGATTTACTCGAAGCCAAAGAACTCGACGGGGTTGTCGACCAGCAGCAAGCGACGTCGTTGCTCGTCCGGCACGATCTGCGCGATCAGGTCGGTGAGATCGCCGTCGTCGGGCATCGGGCCGTGCAGGTTGACGTGCGGCCAGTCGCTGCCCCACAGCACGCGTTGCGGCGCATGCGCGGCGAGACTGCGCGCGACCGGCAGCACGTCGTGAAACGGCGTGCCGGTCTTCGACAGACGGTCGGCGGCGCTGAGCTTCACCCACACGCGCCCGCTGTCCATCAGACGGCGCAGAGCGTTCACCGCCGCGCCGTCGGGACCGTCGCCGATGTCGAGGCGCGCCATGTGGTCGATCACGACGGGCATGTCGAGCGATAGGATGAACGGCGCGTACTCGACGATATCGTTGCCGGCCACGTGGATCGCGACGTGCCAGCCGAACGGCCGGATCTTCGCCGCGATGTTGCGGATCACGTCGAGATCGGTGCGCCCGCCCAGATGCGCGAGGAAGTGAAAGCGTGCGCCGCACACGCCGGCGGCGGCGAATTCAGCGATCTGCGAGTCGGGGTCGGTCGGCCGCACCAGCGCGACGCCGCGATAACGGCCCGAGCCATCACGCAGCGCGTCGAGCAGCGGCCGATGATCGAAGCCGTGCCCCTGGCTTTGCACGATCACCGCGCGGCTGAAGCCGAAGCGCTCGTGCCATGGGCGCAACGCGGTTTCGGGTGCGAGCGCGGGGTTGAAGCTGCGCTCGTCGGGTAGCGGATAACGGTCGAACGGTCCGTAGATGTGACAGTGCGAGTCGCAACTGCCGGGTGGCAATTGCAGCAACGGTGTGCGCGGATCCGCGAGCTGCGCGTCGGAAGTCTTCAGAGGCTGGGTCATCGATGCACTCCTCAACCGCAGCGCACGGTCATGCCGCCGTCGACGATTACCTCGGTGCCGGTCACGAAGCGCGCTTCATCCGATGCGAGGTACAACGCCGCGTTCGCGGTATCGCGGCCATCGCCCATGAAGCCGAGCGGAATGCGCGCGAGACGCTGCTTGAGCAGCGCATCGACGTCGCCGCCGGCGCGCTGGCCGGCGAGCCGCGCCTCGACCATCGGCGTATGCAATTGGCCCGGCACCACGGTGTTCACGCGAATCCCCTTGCTCGCATACTCGACCGCGACGACGCGCGACAGCTGGATCACGCCGGCCTTCGACGCCGCATACGCGACCTGCGCGGCACCGGTCCAGCGAATCCCCGAGGTCGACGCGGTATTGACGATCGCGCCCTTGCCCTGGGCTTCCATCACGGGCAACACATGCTTGCAGGTCAGGTACACGCTTTTCAGATTCAGCGCGATCTGCGCGTCCCATTTGTCTTCGTCGAGCGCGACCGGGCCGCCGGCCGCCGAGCCGCCGACGTTGTTGACGAGGATGTCCACGCGCCCATAGGTCTTCATGCAGCCTTCGACCATGCGCGCCACCGCTGCGCTATCGGTCACGTCGCATGCCGCGGCCGTCACTTCACCGCCGACCGCGCGCACGCGCTCCAGCGTTTCCTGCATCGCGTCGAGATCGCGGTCGACCGCGTAGATCTTCGCGCCTTCCTCGGCAAAGCGCACCGCCACCGCGCGCCCGTTGCCCCAGCCGGGCCCGATGCAACCCGCACCGGTGACGATGGCCACCTTTTTGTCGAGTCGTTTGCTCATGTAATTCATTCTCCGAGTTCGTTCGGCACGCCCGCGGGCTGCGCCATCTGAAAGATGTTGATCGTCATCGAGATCAACG
This sequence comes from Paraburkholderia sp. HD33-4, assembly GCF_021390635.1. Taxonomy (NCBI): domain Bacteria; kingdom Pseudomonadati; phylum Pseudomonadota; class Betaproteobacteria; order Burkholderiales; family Burkholderiaceae; genus Paraburkholderia; species Paraburkholderia sp. HD33-4. Next base: position 459,853 of record NZ_JAJEJS010000001.1, read on the forward strand.
TGTAGTAGCCGGTCAGTCCGACGAGATCGATCACGCCCGCTGCGGGTTATTGGCTTACCCGCTTCGCGAACGTAGAAATTGCGTCGGCCATAGCCTTGGGCTGTTCGGGCGCCATCGCGTGCCCCGCGTTCGGCAACACGATCACCGTCACGCGGTCACCAAGCATGTTCTTGAGCACTTGCGAGAACCGCCGAGGAGCCACCGCATCGTCCTCGCCCTGCAGGTCGAGAATCGGTGCTGTACCGGCGGCGAAGTAGTCGTCGACCGGTGTGGTGTTACGAGCATGCCCCTCCGCCTCATGGGTCTCCGGATACCAGCCGCCCAGCCACACGCGAGGGTCGTTTCCGGGCGCGAAAAACGCCTTCTTCAGGTACTGAAGCCGTTGTGCTTGCGGAAGCTCGAGGTCTCCCGCGCCGTCGATCGCTTCGCGCATCTCCGCGCTGATGGGCTTCTCGGTGATACCCGGAGGAACCTTACCTGCCGACCCGGCCGCTATAACGACACCCTTTACAAGGTCGGGACGATCCGCTGCCAGTTGACGCGCGGCGAAGTTGCCCCAGGCATGTCCGATGACGACAACAGGGCCGGCATGCTTTTGGTCGATTACCATCGCCACGTCAGCCGCAAAGTCGTGGACGCTCAGGTTTTCCATCGGGCCCTGGCTCTTGCCAACCCCGCGCGGTTCGGGGCGCAGCACGCGGAAGCCATCGGCCACGAGGTACTGAGCGACCTGGTCATAGTCGCGCACCGAACGTCCCAACGACGGGAGAATGACGATGGTCGGCCCCTTGCCTTGGCTCAGCACTTCGATCTGGACGTTGCCGTGTTTGACGACTTCGTCGGTGACGTGAGCTGAGCCCGTCGCCGCGAAACAGCTCACAGACACTGTGAGGAGAACTGCAGCGAGACGACATCTTGCCCGCCGCAGCCCGCGCCCGTCACGATGGCCACCTTGCTGTCGAGTCGTTTTGCTCATGTAGCTCATTCTCCGAGTTCGTTCGGCACGCCCGCGGGCTGTGCCACCTGAAAGACGTTGATCGTCATCGAGATCAACGTGTAGTAGCCGGCCAGTCCGACGAGATCGATCACGCCCGCTTCGCCGAGCCGTTCGACGGCTTCGGCATAGCGCGCAGCGGAGACCTTGCGATCGCGATGCAGTTCGGTCAGGAATGCATGGATCACGGCTTCGTCGGGCTGCGCGAAAACCGGCTGCGCGTGCGTGCGGATCGCTTCGACGACCTCGGGGCTCACGCCAGCCTCCAGCGCGATCGGCTTGTGCGCATACCATTCGTATTCCGAACCCCAGACGCGGGCGAGCGTCAGAATCGCCAGTTCCGACAGGCGCGGCGGCAGCGTCGTTTCATAGCGGCAATAGCGGCCGAGAGCCTGCGCGTGCTGCGCCAGTTCCGGGCGATGCAGCCAGACGGCGAGCGGACCGCGTACGCCCTTGCGTGGACCGCTAGCGATCGCGTCGAAGACGCTGCGCTGCGCCGGGGTCATCTGATCGGGATCGAGATCGGCGATGCGTTTCATCGAAGTTCCTCGTTGAGCATGAGATGCATGTAGTGAGCGGGTGGAGCCGCTATTTCGCGGATGACTGATTCGACGCGAGCGCCGCCGCACGCGTCTCGTGATTGTCTGGTGCGCGATGCGCTCCGTGCCACGCGCGAAAGGCGTCGGCGTCGAACGCGTGTTCCCATTTCGCCAACGCGATCACGGCGACCGTATTGCCGATCATGTTGGTGAGCGCGGTGGCGGTTGCCATCAGACGGTCGATCCCGAACAGCAGCCCGAGCCCGCCCAACGGCAGCACGCGCAGCGATTCCATCGTCGCGGCGAGCTTGATGAACGCGCCGCCCGCGACGGTCGTGCCGCCCTTCGAGGTCAACATCAGCACACCGAGCAGCGCGATCTGCTGGGCGATCGAGAACGGCGTATCGGTTGCCTGCGCGATGAAGCCGACCGACATCGCCATATAGATGCCGGTGCCGTCGAGATTGAAGCTGTAGCCGGCCGGCAGCACGAAGCCGACCACCATTTCATCGCAGCCCGCCTGCTGCAGCTTCTGCACGAGACGCGGAAACGCGACTTCGCCCGAGGCGGTGCCGAACACCAGCAGCAGTTCCTCGCGAATCAGGCGTAGCACGGCGAAGATCGACACGCCACACGACGCGGTGATGCCGCCGAACACGATCAGCACGAAGCCGATCGAGCCGGCCCAGTAGAGCAGCACGAGCTTCATCAGATACAGCAGCGTGGCGCCGCCGTAGCTGCCCACCGCGGCGGCCATCGCGCCGAATGCGCCGAGCGGCGCGAGGCGCATGATGAAGCCGAGAATCGTGAACAGCACGCGCTGCGCCTCGCCGACGCCGCGCAGCAGAATCGAATCGCGGCCGACCGACAGGTTCAGCGCGATGCCGGCCAGGATCGCGATGAACAGCACCTGCAGGATGTTGCCGGTCGCGAACGCGCCGACGAGCGTGGTCGGCACGATGCCGAGCAGAAAATCGGCGACCGACATATGCGCGGCCGATTCCGCGAACTGCGCGATCTTGCCGCCGCTTTCGAGGTGCATCGCATGCATGCCGACACCAGGCTTGAACACGTTGACAAGCACGAGGCCCACGAATAGCGCGAGCGTGCTGACCACCTCGAAGTAGATCAGCGTCTTCGCGCCGAGCCGGCCGAGCTTGCGCATGTCCTGCACGTGCGACATGCCGTGCACGACGGTGCAAAACACGATCGGCGCGAGCAGCATGCGCAGCAGGCCGATGAAGGCGTCGCCGAGCGGTTTCATCGCGATCGCGGTGGCCGGTGCGACGATGCCGACCAGCACCGCGAGCATCAGCGCAAGCAGCACTTGCACATGCAGCTTTCTGAGTTGTGCCATTCCTGTCTCCGTTATCTGTTTCTGTTCTTCGCTACCGTCTGACGCAACGGCTCATTTGCGGCCGTTGCGTGTCATGCCGTCAGTAGCTGCTGCGCCGATACGGCACATAAACATTGAAAGTCCTGATGCCGCATCCGCACGGGCGGCCGATCTCCGCGGCGAGTGTCGAAGTCGCCGGCGAGTCGAACGCGGCAAGAATCCACACGGTTTCGCCATCCTCGACGAAGCCGCGTAGCTGCAACAGATCCTCGCGCGCGGCAAGCGCTTCACGCACCGCGTCGACGATCGATTCCGCCGATGCCGCGCCGGCCCCGAGCGGTACACTCAACGCAAGCAGGCGGCTGACCGCGTGCGAATCGTGTTGTGCTGGAGCTTGGCCGTCGAGCGCGACGGCCGCCACGCGCGAGCGGCCCACCGTGCGCGGCAGCAGACGTCGGCTCCACGGCGTCGAATGCGCGCCCGACACGCCGCGGTACGCGTCGCTATCGAGCGCATCGAGTGAGCTCAGGTCGTACAGCGCCATCCAGCGCGGCCAGCCGTCCACGCAGGTCCAGCGCGACGCCGACACGAATCCCGGCAGCGCGAGGCGCTGCGGAAAATGCTCGGTGTCGTACCAGTCGTTGAACTCCTCTTCGAGCGAGGCGGGCGGCTCCATCGACACCATCAGCAATGCGGGTCGAGCGGGGTGGCTCATCGGTTCTCTCCATCGATAAACGCGGCAATCCTGTCGAGTACCTGCGTGGGCGTTTGCACGGCCATCAGATGACCGGCCGGGACGGTTTCGAACCGGCTGCCGGCAACCAGCGCGGCTTGCGCGGCGACTCGCGGGGGCGGGCGCTGCAGATCGTGCTCACCGGCGAGCAGCAGGCACGGACAGCGCAAGGCCGGCAACCGGGCGCGCAGATCGATGTCGCTGAGCGCATCGTTCGCCAGCGCGTAGCAGACGGGATCGTTGGCGAGCAGCCGCGCGCGATAGGCACGATAGGCGCCGAGCGCATCCGGACCGTGGCGCAACACGGGTGGCCACGACTGCTCGAGCGTGCTGTCGATGATCGCGCGCATGCCGTTCGTTCTCGCCCGCTGCGCGCGCTCGCGCAGATAGCCGCGGCGCGACGGATCGACATCGAGCGCCGGCGCGCACATCACGATGCCGGCGACGCGCGCCGGATAGCGCGCCGCGAACGCCACCGCGATCGCCGCGCCCGCGGCGGCGGCGACGAACCAGCACGGTTCGTTTAGCGACAGTTCATCGAGCAGCGTGCGCAGATCGTCGACCTGATCGTCGAGCGAAAACGGCGCGCGGATCTTTTCGGAATCGCCGTGTCCGCGCTGATCGTAGCGAAGTACGCGACGTGATGCGCTCAACGTGGACACGACGGCGTCCCAACTCGCAATGCTTCCGCCCAGTTCATGAATCAGCACCACCGTGCCGGCAGCCTCCGATCCTACCGCTCCCGCGAGCACATAGCGCAGGCTGATGCCCGAGGCGTCGATCCATGCCGGTTCGCTATCCTTCGATGCGAGCGGGGCAAGAGGCTCTGAAAGCGTGTTCATGAAAGGCTGTCTCCGTTTCTTAGTACTGTGCCCGGAGCGTGAGCTATTGACAAAAACCTTTTTTCGATGGAAAGCTATGCTCCAAAAGCATAGCTGCGGGGCGCGCGGCGCCACGGGAGACGACCATCGAAATCAAGGAATTGCGCTCGTTCGTGCATATCGCGCGAGTGGGGAGCTTCAGCCGCGCGGCCGCGGAGTTGTACGTCGCGCAGCCGGCGCTGAGCCGGCAGATCGCCAAGCTCGAAGAAGAACTCGGCACCGCGCTGTTCGTGCGCCACGGGCGGGGCGTGCGTCTGACGAGCGGCGGCGCGCAGTTGCTCGAACGCGCGGAGATGATCATCAACTTCGTCGCGCAGACGGGTGAGCATGTGCGCGCGTCGACCGATCGTCTGAGTGGGCATATCGCGCTCGGATTGCCGCCCGCGGTGGGGGTGCGCGTGTCGGCGCCGATCGTCGAAGCGTTTCGCGAGCGCTGGCCCGCGGTCGGGCTGCACATCCGCGAAGGGCTCAGTAGTTCGCTGCAGGAATGGCTGCTCGACCGGCGCGTCGATCTCGCGATCGTCTACAACCAGCCCGCGCTCGAAGCATTCGACGTGCTGCCGCTATGCAGCGAAGCGATGGTGATCGTCGGTCCACCCGACGATACCGTGATCGAACGACGCGGCGGCGAGCCGCTGCGGATTCGCGATCTCGCCGAATTGCCGCTGATCGTGCCGGGCTTTCCGCATGCGAACCGGCGCGTGCTCGAACAGGCGGCCGTGCAGCATGGCGTGCATCTGCGCGTCATGCTCGAAGTGGACAGCGTCACGTTGACCAAGGCGCTCGTGAATCGCGGCCTCGGCTACTCGCTGCTGACCTACACGGCGATTCAGGAAGAAGTGGAGCGCGGCGATCTGCGGGCGCTGCCGATAGAGCGGCCGTCGATCCGCTCAGTCGTGTCGCTCGCGACACTGCGTGAACAGCGCGCGTCGCGGCTCATCCGCACGATGGCCGACGTGGTGCGGGACAACCTGCGCGACCTCGTGATCAACGGAGCATGGAAGGGCTACGTCACGTGGCTCGGCGATAGCGAGCTCACCGCGACGCGCACGACGCCGGACGAATAACGACCGACTCACTGCGCCGGCAACTGAAACACCCCCACCACCTCGCTCATGCGCGTGGCCTGCTCTTCCAGCGACGCCGCCGCGGCCGCCGCCTGCTCGACGAGCGCCGCGTTGCGCTGCGTGACTTCGTCCATCTGCGAGACGGTGCGGTTGACCTGCTCGATGCCGTCGCTCTGTTCTTCCGAGGCGGCCGCGATCTCGGCCATCAGGTCGGTCACGCGGCGCACCGCGTCGTTGATCTGCGTCATGGTCTTGCCGGCCCGGCCGACGAGCTCGGTGCCGTTGCCGACCCGGTCCACCGATTCGCCGATCAGCGTCTTGATTTCCTTCGCCGCCGACGCGCTGCGTTGCGCCAGCGTGCGCACTTCGCCCGCCACCACCGCGAAGCCGCGGCCCTGTTCGCCGGCGCGCGCCGCTTCGACGGCGGCGTTCAACGCGAGGATGTTGGTCTGGAAAGCGATGCCCTCGATCACCCCGATGATTTCGGCGATCTGCTTCGAGCTTGCATCGATCTCGCCCATCGTCATCACGACCCGCGAGACGACGTCGCTGCCTTCGGTGGTGACGCCGACCGCGGCGCGCGCAAGCTCGCTCGCCTGACGCGCGTTGTCGGCATTCTGGCGCACCGTCGAGGTCAGTTCCGCCATGCTCGACGCGGTTTCCTCGAGCGACGCGGCCTGTTCTTCGGTGCGTTGCGACAGATCGGTGTTGCCCGCCGAGATCTGCGCGGTCGCCGTGGAAATCGACTGCGTGCCGTCGCGTACCGACAGCATCGCCTGCCTGAGGCGCGTCTGCATCATGCGCAGGTCTTCCATCATGCGGCCCATTTCGTCGCGCGAACGCACGTCGATGCGCCGGCTCAGATCGCCATTGGCGATCGCGCGGAAGTGCCCGGTGGCTTCTTCGAGCGGACCGGCGATCGACTTGCGCAGCGCATGCCATGCGAACGCGGCCATCGACAATCCGAGCAGAAGGCCTACCCCGGCAATCGCGAGAATCGCGTGGAAGCGGTCCTGCGCCGCCTCGTAGCGGCCGCGCGCGCTGTCCTCCTGAAACTTCTCGAGCTTCGCGGAACGGTCCGTGATTTCATTGAACGGGTCCGTCATCCTGTTCGAGATCAGCTCGGCGAGCTGCGTGGTGTCGCGCCGTTCGATCGCGGCGAACGCCTGCGCAACCGGGCCGTTGATCGCCTGGACGCGTTTGGCCTCGAGCGCGTCGGTGAGTTGCCGCTCCTGCCCATCAGAAGGCAGCGCGCGATAAGCCTGCCAGGCCTTGTCGCCGATAGCGAACTGCTCGCGCGCATGCTGTTCCAGACTCGCGATGTCCGCACGATCGGGCTGGGCCGCGATTCGGTCGAGCACGAGCCGGCCGCGCGCATAGAAGAAGTCGAACTTGCTGAGCGCGCTCGCCGATGCGAGGTCGTTGCTGTAAAGCTCCTTCTGATCCGCGTTGCTCAACGCAATACCGATGACGCCGAGCGCGGCGCCGATCGCCATCAACAAGCCGAGAAAGCCCATCGCGAGGGCCAGACGAGTGCGAATCGTGAGGTTCGAAAACATGGATGCCTCGAAACAACGGAACGGGTAAGCGGCGCACCGGGATAGCGCGCGGGGTCGTTAGGGTTTACGGCAAACGTTTGCAAATATGAAGGGCGGGATCGAATGCGGGGGCTTTCGAAGGAAGGGAGATAGAGGGGGAGAGGTGCGGGGGCTAGCCTGGTGCGCACCCCACTCCTACCTGGCGACGCGGGTCAACATGCCGGGCAAATCAAGATCTGACTCGGGTACTTTGCCGGTCGACTATAGTGAAGCCCGTGTCGATACAGACCTTCGATCGCGTCTGTTCCGCCTGCCCGTCAGCGGCGAAGCGGGCCAGCAATGCTTCCGCCGTTTTCGTGCCGATTGCTGTGCCGTCGATGTGAACGGTGGACAGGGCCGGGTAGACGTGCGCCGCCGTACTCAGATCGCCGAAGCCCATCACGGCGATATCGCGAGGGACCTTCAGGCTCCGGCTCGCTGCTTCGGCGAGGACGCCTTGCGCCAGGGTATCCGAACTGCAAACCACGATTTCAGGCGCTGACGATGCGAGCATGCGGCCGAGCCCTTCGCGGCCAGCCTGCAGAGTTGCTGGCGCGGGAAGCACCTCGTATTGCGGTTCGGCAAGACCGAGTCTGCTCAACTCGCTCCTGAGGCTTTCGCAGCGGCGCAGACCGCGTGGGTCGTCGACGGAAATGATGCCGAATTTCCGATAGCCTTTGTCCGCAAGGTGCTGCGCGACAGTTGCGCCGACCTTTTCATGCGAGAACCCGATCACCATATCGATCGGCTTGTCGGTCAGATCCCAGATCTCGACGACGGGGATACTGGCTTTCGTCAGCCGCTCCACCGTCGCTTCCGTGTGGCTCGTGCCCGCGAGCACGATGCCGTCGGGCCGCCGGCCAAGAAGCGCTTCGACGAGAGCCTCCTCCTTTGCGCTCGAATAGGCGGTCAGGCCAAGAAGCGTTTGATAGCCAGATAAGGTCAGGCAATCCATCAGCGCCTGGACGGTGTCCGCAAAGATCGAGTTGGCGATCGTCGGCAAAAGCACGGCGACCAGCCGGCTCCGGTTGCTGGCCAGGCTGCCGGCCAGCATGTTCGGCACGTAGCCCGTGGCACGAACAGCGTCGAGCACCTTCTTCTGGGTATCGCTCCTGACAAGCTCAGGGCGATTCAGCGCACGCGACACCGTCATTGGCGCCACGCCCGCCACGCGCGCGACGTCGATCAGCGTCACGCTTTCGCCCAAACCGGCGCTTATCGCCCCGGGAGATACACCTTTCTTCGCCATCTCGCTTGCCTGTCATCCTTCGTTCAGCCACGTCCCCGCGCCGCTTGCGCGTCATCAGAACGGTCGTGCGTCGTGTGTTCCCGCGGATTAAACCATAAACGCCGCGGCAACAGATCGTACGCCGCACGCCCTTGAGATAGGTGTAAACGATGGTGATTGCGCAATCATTTCTGCTTGAATGATTGCGCAATCATTGTATGATGGACTCATTGCTCGCCGCCCTTCGGACGGGGACCGATCTACCGGCGGCGAGCCCGCTCAAACAATCCAGAGGAGACGGATGTGGCAGCACAACGACTTCCCGTCAGACGAACGAATGTCCGATGGCTCATCCTCGCGATGATCTTCATCGTCACAGTATTCAACTATGTCGATCGGGCGACGCTGTCGATCGCAGCGCCCAGCATGCGTCACGAACTCGGCTTCGACGCACTCACGATGGGCATCGCGTTTTCAGCGTTCGGTTGGGCGTACACCGGCATGCAGATTCCAGGCGGGCTGATCCTGGATCGGTTCGGTGCTCGCATCGTGCTCGGGCTGAGCCTGATCGTCTGGTCCGTGCTGACCTTCATGCAGGGCTACGTCCACCTGTTCGGGTCCGCGTTCGTTGGACTGTTCGCGCTGCGCTTTCTGATGGGGGTGGCCGAGTCGCCTGCCTTTCCATGTAACAGCCGCCTCACGGTCATGTGGTTTCCAAGCGCGGAGCGTGGACTCGCGACGTCGATTTTTCAGCTGGCGCAATACTTCGCGCTGGCGGTATTTACGCCGGTGATGACCTACACGGTCAGCCGGTGGGGTTGGCACTACGTATTCTTCACGACCGGCGCGGTTGGTGTGCTGCTTGGGTTCTGGTGGCTCAGGTTCGTCCGGGAGCCCCAGCATGACCATCGTGTCAACGCGGCGGAACTCGACTACATCGCATCCGGGGGTGGCCTTCCGGCGATGGGCGATAGTCCGCAACCGTTCAAATGGCGCGACGTCGGCGCGATTGCCGCCAACCGGATGATGATCGGCATCTACATCGGGCAGTTCTGTCTGACGTCGATCACATGGTTCTTCCTCACCTGGTTCCCGACGTACCTGATCGAAGCGAAGGGCATGTCGATTCTGAAGGTCGGTATCGCGGCGGCGATTCCCGCTGTCGCGGGATGCGTGGGTGGTCTCGTCGGCGGTGCGTGGTCCGACTGGATGCTCAAGCGCGGCTTCAGTCTCACGGCCGCGCGCAAGACGCCGATCATCAGCGGTCTGGTGCTCTCCAGCACGATCGTCGCCGCGAACTATGTTCACTCGACGACGATCGTGATTCTCGTGATCTCAGTCGCTTTCTTCGCCAAAGGCGTGGGCAATCTTGGATGGTGCATCGTCGGCGACGTTTCGCCGAAGCGCGCGATGGGCATTAGCGGCGGCGTCTTCAACTTCTGCGGCAACGTCGCGAGCATCGTCACTCCGCTTGCGATCGGCTGGATGATCAAACGCACCGGTTCGTTCGAGGTCGCACTGACCTATATCGCGGCAGTGTCACTGCTCGGCGCCTTCTCGTATCTGTTCATTGTCGGCAAGCTCAAGCGTATCGAAGACCCCGCGTTCGATGAGACCGCGGTTGACGATACGCCGGCGGTCGCCCTGAATCCAAGCCGCGGCAGCTGAAGCCGCGCCTCAAGCTCTATCGCAAAGGACAACCCCTATGAACACCAACGGCGCTCTGATTTCTGGCACTTCCTCTGACCAGATCAAATGGATTCGAATCGCTTCAACCTTTCTTCCGCTGGCCAATCCGATCAGTGATGCCAAGGTATTGACCGGCCGGCAAAAGCCGATGACGGAAATCGCCATCCTGTTCGTCGAGATCGAAACGGCGGATGGTCATCGTGGTCTCGGTTTCAGCTATTCGAAACGCGCGGGGGGGCCTGGCCAATTCGCTCACGCAAAAGAAATCGCGCCTGTATTACTCGGGGAAGATCCAAGTGACATTGCTCGCCTCTGGGACAAGCTCGCGTGGGCCGGTGCTTCGGTGGGCCGCAGTGGCATGGCTGCGCAGGCGATCGGCGCATTCGACGTCGCGCTGTGGGATCTCAAGGCAAAGCGTGCCAACCTGTCGCTCGCGAAGCTGCTGGGCGCGCATCGCGACTCCGTGCGTTGCTACAACACCTCGGGCGGATTCCTGCACACGCCGCTCGATCAGTTGCTGACCAACACGGATATTTCTCGTGAAAAGGGCATCGGTGGCATCAAGCTCAAGGTCGGCCAACCGGACTGCGCGATCGATATCCAGCGTGTTGAGACCGTGCGCAAGCACCTGGGCGACGCGTTCCCGTTGATGGTCGATGCAAACCAGCAGTGGGACCGGCCCACCGCCCAACGGATGTGCCGCACCTTCGAGCAGTTCAACCTGATCTGGATCGAAGAGCCGCTTGACTGCTACGACGCGGAAGGTCACGCCGCCCTCGCAGCACAGTTCGATACGCCGATCGCAACCGGGGAGATGCTGACCAGCGTTTCCGAGCACTGGGATTTCATCCGGCAGCGCGGTGCGGACTATCTGATGCCCGACGCCCCACGCGTCGGCGGGATCACCCCGTTCCTGAAAGTGGCTGCGCTTGCCGATCACGCGGGCCTGATGCTCGCGCCTCACTTCGCAATGGAGCTGCACGTGCATCTCGCCGCCTGCTATCCGAGCGAGCCGTGGGTTGAGCACTTCGAATGGCTCGAGCCGTTGTTCAACGAGCGACTCGAGACGCGCAACGGCCGGATGATCGTGCCCACCCGTCCGGGCCTGGGCCTGACGCTTAGTGATCGCGTGGCGGATTGGACGGCGCAGGACGCAGAGTTCGGTAGCCGCGGCTGATCGCGTTCGCGAGAACGTGTAGCGCAAGCGGTGGTGGCCGTGACTTGGCCCGGCGGCGCGCTCAAGAGCCCGGGCAGAAGCGACTAACGTACGGCGCTACGCCCTTGCATTCCCATAGTTGTTGCAGCCTGAGACCACCGGAGAAGCGGTCCGGGCTCATCAAGTGGAGCGCCTTAACGGTACGCGCTTCCGGGCATTCATAGGAGACGACGATGAACACCCGTCAGAAATGGTGGAGCATTGGTGGCAGCCTGCTGCTGGGGCTTTTTGTGGCTTATCTGGACCGTACGGTCCTCTCGGTGGCGTTGCCGTCCATTGCCGAGGACCTGGGCTTCGCTGGCCCGCACATGGCGATGACGTCCAGCTGGGCACTTACCGCGTTCCTGATCGGCTACGCGGTGGCCAACGTGCTCGGTGGCATATTTACGCGCAAGTGGGATCCGAAATATGTCGCGATCTGGACCTTCGCGCTCTGGTCCGTCGCGACGGTGTTCGTGGGATCCACGAGTTCGGTGGCTGTGTTGCTGGTTTGCCGCGTATTGCTGGGCATCGGCGAGGGCGTCTACTGGCCTCAACAGTCGAGATTCGCCAAGGCCTGGTTTGCACCGTCCGAGCGCACCAAAGCGAACGCACTGATCCAGTACTACGGACAGTTCCTGTCCCTCGCAATCGGCTTCGCACTTTTAACGCCGATCTATCACGCGTTCGGCTGGCGGATCCTGTTTTTCCTTTGCGGTGGGATCGGCTTGTTCCTGATCGTTCCGCTTTACATCGCGAAGCTCAAACCGGAGTCGGCCGCGCCGTACCCGCCCCCCGCAAACCAGGCCGTGAGTCGACTTACGCTGGCTGCGCTCGGTGGTCCCGCGTTCTTCCTGCTTCTCTTCAGCTATGTGATGCAGGGGATGCTGTTCTGGGGCGTAACGCTGTGGATTTCGCTGGCAGTCAAGTCGGTCGGCTTCACCGGTGCATCGCAAGGCGTAGCGAGCGCTCTGCCGTATCTGGCCGCCGTGCTGATGGCGCCGTTTATCGCATGGATCAGTGACCGCACAGGCCGGCGCGTGACGATCGCGGCATTGGGTCTGTTCTTGCCCGGTCTGCTGCTGATGTTGCTGCCAGCGGTTTCTAGCGGCTACGCGAAGCTGGCGCTGATCACGATCGCTCTGGGTTACTTCGCGAGTAGTTATACGCCGAATATCTGGTCGATTCTGCAGGCATCGGCAGAGCCTCAGGCGGTCGGATCCGCAGCCGGCATCATGAACGGAATCGGTGCGGGAGGCGGTGGAACGCTGGCGGGCTTCCTGGTCGGTCTGGTCAATGCTGCCACCGGCTCGTATATGGCGGGTTTCGAAATCCTCGGCGTACTGGCAATCCTCGGTGGAGGATCGCTGCTCCTGTATGGCCGTCTGGCTGCAAACAGGAAAGAAGCGCTCAATGCCACTGGTGGTCAGCCGGTCATCGCGCGCCCGAACTGACTGTCCATCTTTTATGCATGCACTATGACATCATCTACGAAGCCCATCCTCGTCGTGCCGCCTGCCGATGTCCGTGAGCAGCGCGACGAAGTACGCGCCAAGCCGTTGCTGATCGATGCGCACGTACACGTATGGACGAGCGATCCCCGATACCCGTTCGCCGCTGGTGCAAACGTGCCACGGGATGTCGACGCTAGCGCCGAAAGACTGCTGCAGTTAATGGCCGCCAATGGCGTGTCCCGCACGGTGCTGATCCAGGTGATTCACTACAAGTGGGATAACAGCTACCTGGCTGACGTTCTCAAGCGATATCCCCAACACTTTCACGGTGTCGCCCGCGTCAATCCGACGGATCCGGCTGCACCGGATCATCTGAGTCAACTCACGGCACAAGGCTTCCGAGGCGTGCGCCTGAGCCCGACAGAAGGTGCAGAAGGGGACTGGATCAACGGTCCGTTGATGCCGCCGCTGTGGTCGCGATGCGATCAGCTCAAGGTGCCGATGACGTTGCTCGCGCCTGCAACGCGCCTGCCTGACATCACCCGGCTCATCGACCGCTACCCCGATCTGACCGTGGTAATCGATCACATGGCCGATACACCACTCGACGAGCCTCAGCAATTGCAGTCGCTCCTAGAGCTCGCGCGCTACCCGAAGGTGTATGTGAAGATCTCGCACCTTTGGTCGCTATCGAAGCAGGTATATCCGTTTGCGGACTCGTTCGTGATGTTGAAGAAGGTCTATGACGCGTTCGGTGCCCAAAGGCTGATCTGGGGCACCGATCACCCGGTCTGCCTGCCACACGTCAGTTATGGCCAGGCGGTCGCGCTCTACAGGGACTATCTGGACTTCATGCCCGCCGCTGACCGGGAAGAAATCTGGCACGGGACGGTGCAACGGGTCTGGCAGTTCGGAATCTAGACAGCAATCCGCGGCGTTGCTGATGTGGCGGGTGGCGCGCCTCAGTGGTTGGCAACTGCCCAGAAAGTGTTGAGCGCGGGCGACTCGCGCATGACCGCTAACCCTTGTGAACCGCCGTTGCTGCGGCGGCGCCTCAAACGGCAGATGATGGTCGGGTTCGGCCGACCGCGTCGGTCGACGACCCGGCGCATGTGTCCCGTACGAGCCGCAACACACCGCTCCTGGTTGCGGCTCCTGAAAATGTCTATAACAGGGGAGCCAGCTCACCTCTGACGTTTGGCCGGGCGGCGCCTGCCGACACGTCGGCAAATCAGGCAGGAACGGGGCTGTGGTGAGGGAGGGCCGGCCGTGTCGGACACCTTCGATGTTTTCCTGAGCTATCACTGGCGCGACCATGCGCAGGTCGAGTCGCTCGCGCGGCGCCTGCGCGAAGCCGGGCTCCGCGTGTTTCTTGATCGCTGGTACCTGGTGCCCGGCACCAACTGGGTCAATGCGCTGGATACCACCCTCACTCGCTGCAGATCGGTCGCCGTCTGCCTGGGCGCCGAGGTGGGGCCCTGGCAGCAGCGCGAGCAGTACAGTGCGCTTGAGCGCCAGGTCGCCGAAGAGCGGAGCGGCACGGCCTTTCCCGTCATCCCTGTGCTGCTGCCTGGCGCCGACTCGCCACTGGGCTTTCTCAGGCAGAACACCTGGGTCGATCTGCGGGCTAACCTGGACGATCCGGTCCGCTTCATGGTGCTCACCCGAGCCATTCGCGGCGAGCCGCCGGGGCCGGAAGCGCAGTCAGCCGTGCAGCAGACACTTTCGCAGGTGTGTCCGTACCGGGGTCTGCTGTATTTCCGCGAACAGGATGCCACCTTCTACTACGGTCGCGCCGCAGTGGTGGCGCAACTTGTGACGGCAGTCGGCCAGCATCCGCTGGTGGCCGTGGTCGGAGCCTCAGGCAGCGGTAAGTCGTCGGTGGTGAGAGCCGGACTGCTGCCGCACTTGCGCGAGAGCCGCTCACCCGTTTGGGAAATCGCCACACTCGTGCCCACCGACCGGCCCTTGCAGGCGCTTGCTGCAGCCCTGCTGCCGCTGCTCGAACCCGAGATGAGCGAGGTCACCCGTCTGGGCGAGATCAGTCGGCTCGCCGGACAGTTCGCCGACGGTGCGACTACCCTGCGTGATGTTGTCGATCGCGTTCTCGCCAAACAGCCCGGCACCGAGCGGCTGATGCTGGTCGTCGATCAATGGGAGGAACTGTTCACGCTGACCCAGGAAGATAGCGCACGTCTGCACTTCATCGATGCGGTGCTGGAAGCCACGGAGAGAGCGAAGCTCTCGGTGGTGCTCACCGTGCGCGGTGATTTCTTCGGCCGCGCAATCACCGGTCACCGCCGTCTGTCGGACCGCCTGCAGGGCGCCCAGGTCAATCTTGGACCGATGACGCAGCGGGAGTTACGCGAGGCCATGGAAGGGCCGGCCGATAAGGTCGGCCTGATGTTCGAGCCGGGGTTGGTCGATGCGATTCTCGCCGATGTGGGCGATGAGCCGGGCAATCTGCCACTGCTGGAGTTCGTGCTGCGCGAGTTGTGGGAGCAACGCCAGGGCGCGCTCATGCACAAGGCCGCGTACGAGACGATGGGCAGGCTGCAAGGGGCCATCGCGCAAAAGGCCGATTCGCTGTACCACAGGCTGATCCAGAAAGATCCGCAAGCGGCAAGACGGCTTCAGAGTGTGTTCTTGCGGCTGGTACGCCCCGGCGAAGGCGAGCGGGACACGCGCCGGCGTGCCACGGCGTCGGAATTCGATTCCCGCACCGCTGCGCTGATCCGGCAACTCAGCGATGAGCGGCTGCTGGTTACCTCCAAGGCCAAGACAGATGATACGGAGACTGTCGAAGTCGCGCATGAGGCGCTGATCCAGAACTGGCAGCAATTACGGGAATGGGTCAGTGCGGACCGGCAGTTCATGATCTGGCAGGAGCGCCTGAATGTCCGCGCGCTGGAATGGGACAGACAGAAGCACAGCGCTGACCTGTTGATGCGCGGGCTGCCGCTGGCCGAAGCGCGCGACTGGCAGGCGAAGAGGCCTGACGACCTGTCGGCGCTGGAGCGCGACTTCATCACGGCAAGCGGGCAGCGCCGTCGTCGCATGTGCGCCGCTGGGGCAGCCGTCACGGCCGCGATTGCTATCGTTATGATCGTGACAGGCGCATGGATCATTCACCAGACTCGGGCAGTTGCACTCCAGACGTCGCTTGTGTTGGCATCGGCCGCCACGATGGCGAATGACGCGGGGTTCTACGACCGCGGGATGCGCTTCGCCATACTGGCGATGGGGATGAATTGGCTCTCGCCGGGATCGGCAGAAGCTGAGCAGGAACTCGTGCGTGGGGCGCACGCGTCAATGCAGATCGCGCAGCTCAGCGGGCATCAGGGGGCGGTTGCTTCCGCCGCCTTCAGCCCGGACGGCCAGCGGGTGGTGACCGCGTCCTTGGACTGGACCGCGCGGGTGTGGGACGCGACGACCGGCAAGCAGATCGCGCTATTCAGCGGGCATCAGGGGACGGTTTATTCCGCCGCGTTCAGCCCGGACGGCCGGCGGGTGGTGACCTCGTCTTACGATAGGACCGCGCGGGTGTGGGACGCGACGACCGGCCAGATGACTGCGCTGCTCAGCGGGCATGAGGAGCGGGTTGTTTCCGCTGCCTTCAGCCCGGACAGCCGGCGGGTGGTGACCGCGTCCTGGGACAGGACCGCGCGGGTGTGGGACGCGACGACTGGCCAGATGACTGCGCAGCTCAGCGGGCATCAGGGGACGGTTTATTCCGCGGCCTTCAGCCCGGACGGCCAGCGGGTGGTGACCGCGTCCCGGGACAGGACCGCGCGGGTCTGGGACGCGATGACCGGCAGGCAGATCGCGCTGCTCAGCGGGCATCAGGGCACGGTTCTATCCGCGGCCTTCAGCCCGGACGGCCAGCGGGTGGTGACCGCGTCCCGGGACAGGACCGCGCGGGTCTGGGATGCGACGACCGGCCAGATGACTGCGCTGCTCGGCGGGCATCAGGATCGGGTTGTTTCCGCCGCCTTCAGCCCAGACGGCCAGCGGGTGGTGACAGCGTCCTCGGACGGGACCGCGCGGGTGTGGGATGCGACGACCGGCAGGCAGATCGCGCTATTCAGCGGGCATGAGGAGCCGCTTGTTTCCGCCGCCTTCAGCCCGGACGGCCAGCGGGTGGTGACCGCGTCTTACGATAAGACCGCGCGGGTGTGGGATGCGATGACCGGCCAGATGACCGCGCTGCTCAGGGGGCATGAGGATCGGGTTGTTTCCGCCGCCTTCAGCCCGGACGACCGGCGGGTGGTGACCGCGTCTTCGGACAGGACCGCGCGGGTGTGGGATGCGACGACCGGCAAGCGGATCGCGCTATTCAGCGGGAATCAGGAGCCGGTTGTTTCCGCCGCCTTCAGCCCGGACGGCCAGCGGGTGGCGACCGCGTCTTACGATAAGACCGCGCGGGTGTGGGATGCGACAACCGGCCAGATGACTGCGCTGCTCGGCGGGCATCAGGATCGGGTTGTTTCCGCCGCCTTCAGCCCGGACGGCCAGCGGGTGGTGACCGCGTCCTGGGACAGGACCGCGCGGGTGTGGGA
The DNA here is from genome assembly GCF_021390635.1 of Paraburkholderia sp. HD33-4. Taxonomy (NCBI): domain Bacteria; kingdom Pseudomonadati; phylum Pseudomonadota; class Betaproteobacteria; order Burkholderiales; family Burkholderiaceae; genus Paraburkholderia; species Paraburkholderia sp. HD33-4. Next base: position 477,105 of record NZ_JAJEJS010000001.1, read on the forward strand.
CGCGACGACCGGCCAGACGATCGCGCAGTTCAGCGGGCATCAGGAGCCGGTTGTTTCCGCCGCCTTCAGCCCGGACGGCCAGCGGGTGGTGACCGCGTCTTACGATAAGACCGCGAGGGTGTGGGACGCGTCGACCGGCATGCAGATCGCGCTGCTCAGCGGGCATGAGGATCGGGTTGTTTCCGCCGCCTTCAGCCCGGACGGCCAGCGAGTGCTGACCGCGTCCTTGGACAGGACCGCGCGGGTGTGGGATGCGACGACCGGCCAGATGATCGCGCTGCTCAGGGGGAATCGGGAGCCGGTTGTTTCCGCCGCCTTCAGCCCGGACGGCCGGCGGGTGGTGACCGCGTCTTCGGACAGGACCGCGCGGGTGTGGGATGCGACGACCGGCCAGATGATCGCGCTGCTCGGCGGGCATCAGGGCACGGTGCTATCCGCGGCCTTCAGCCCAGACGGCCAGCGGGTGGTGACCGCGTCCTCGGACGGGACCGCGCGGGTGTGGGATGCGACGACCAGGCAGACGATCGCGCCGCTCACGGGGCATCAGGGGGTGGTTTATTCCGCGGCCTTCAGCCCGGACGGCCGGCGGGTGGTGACCGCGTCTTCGGACAGGACCGCGCGGGTGTGGGATGCGACGACCGGCCAGATGATCGCGCTGCTCAGCGGGCATCAGGGGGCGGTTGTTTCCGCCGCCTTCAGCCCGGACGGCCAGCGGGTGGTGACCGCGTCGCGGGATGCGACCGCGCGGGTGTGGTCTATTCGATGGCTCATGCAATATCGAGGTCGGAGCCTCGCTGAAGCTGTGTGTAAGGAAAAGCTCGTGGGCGCAAACCTGCTCACAGCCGATGATGAAGCTGCCCTTTCTCTCATTCGCCGGCGCCAAGGAGAAAATGTGTGCGGATCATGACTTGTAGACCGGTCGGCGAGTGGTCTCCCGTGACAGGCGGGCGCTCAACACCACAGGGATCGCGGCCATGAACGATGACGTTATTGCGAAGATATGGCGCCGCCGGATCGCATGGTCGCGAGCCGCAGACAAGCTGAAGGGTCCGGCCGACCGCGTCGGGCGGCTCTCGGCCACAAGCAGACATATGCGGTGCAAAATGCTACGTCACCTTACCTCCGCAAGCCCGCCCTTTGTCAGGAAAGCATAAAATGACGGCCTTTTACATTGGCCAGCACGAGATCGACGACGAGGCAGCTTTCGCCGACTATCTCAACGAGACAATGCCATTCATCGAAAGGCACGGCGGACGCTATCTCACCAAAGCTGGCACACATGAAATGCTCGAAGGGCAACGGCCAAGCCGCGTCGTAGTTGTCGAATTTCCGAGCATGCAGGCGATTAAGGATTGGTACAACGATCCCGGCTATCGGCCGCTGATCGCCAAGCGACATGCAGCGGCGCGCAGCGTCATGATCGCGGTGGAGGGCCAGTGAAGCGATGGGACGTCCCTGCATTTAGCGGGTCCGCTCCAACCCAGAAAGCGGCCATCGCGGTGGTTTCGGCCAAGGTCAGCGAAGGGTCGGTTTGAGTCGATCAGCCTTCCAACACGTGCGCCAGGTCGACGCCTCTCCGCGCGGGCCGCTGTAGACCGAACCTCGGCGTGCCTCGCTGGCGCACTAACAGTTTTTTGCGGATTTGCCAGAACGCAACCCCTCGGGAAGCTCATCAATTTGGTTCTTCCAGCCTCACGAGTTCACCGCCAGTCTCACGAATTCTGTTTCCCTGCAGCGTCACAGGACCGATCAGCGAGTCGGTCCTGCGACTACGGCGAGGCGGGGATACAGACGCAACAGCCGCGACCGTGCCCTCACACGCGTCATAACCTCAATGCACGTTCCCGGTATCACTCAGCAACTGCGCGAGATATGGCTTCCACACCTCCGGATGAGCCAACGTCTGGTGACCGTACGAATGCGCAGTCTCCGGCATCTCGACGAAGCCGCCGTTCGGCACGGCCTTCATCTCCCGCTGCATCACGCCGAGGTCCGCGGCATTGATCAGGTCGTCGGCGAAATTGACGGCGAACAGCCGCGCGCGAATCTTCGACAACTCAGGCGCGGGGTCGTAGTCCCACGACGATTCGAACCAGTACAGCACGTCGTTGGCGTCGGTCTTGCCGGCGTTGTCGACGAGGCTGTCGTACGTCTTCGTTGCCGCGTCGCGCGTGGGCGCTTCGCTTTGCATGCGGGCCGGGTTGTTGGTGATCAGCGTGAAAATCGGCATCACGCGCGTCCATTGAGTCGGCTGCGCCGTGTAGTCGCCGCGCTGCCAACCCGGATCATTGCGAATCGCGCCGACGATCATCTGACGCCATAGCCAGTTGCGGCCTGCCATCGCGATGGGTTGGCTAGCAATCGGCATCAGCGCGTCGGCCATCTGTGGATAGCGCTCGCCCCACATCCAGGTCTGCATGCCGCCCATCGACGTGCCGAGCACGAGGCGCAGATGCTGGATATGCAAGCCCTCGACCAGCAGCCGATGGTTCGCCTCGACGACGTCGCCATACCCATAGTGCGGGAAGCGCGCGTGCATGCCGTCGCTAGGCTTGCTCGAACCGCCGCGGCCGAGGCCGTCGGGGATCACGATGAAGTAGCGGCTCGCGTCCAGCGGCTGCCCCGCGGCGAACAGCTCGCGCTGCATCGTCGATGTCAGATAGGCCTTGCTGGTGCCCGTGGTGCCGTGCAACAGCAGCACCGCGTTGTCGATGTCGCCGTGTGCATTGCGGTGCGGCGTGCCCAGCGTCACGTAGTGGATGCGGACCTCCGGCAGCGAGGTGCCATCGGCAAACTGGAAGTCGTGCTCGGTGAAATCGGCCGCCTGCGCGGAAGCGGGTTCGGTCGTCGCAGCGTGAGCCGGCACGAGGCCGGTCAGTACGCACATTCCTGCAGTGGCCAGCAGGGATGCGATACGGATCATTTTTGTTGTCCTGTCGATGAGGGGGAGGGGAAGAATACCGTAACCCTACCGGCCTCGTGCGGGCAGGCGCACGCGATGATCCTCGTGTCGCCAGGCGACACGGCGGCGTGGCGCAATAAAAAACCGCGGCACCAGGGCCGCGGTTTTCATGTCAACGACAACGACTTCGCTGCTCGGCCGACGCAGCCTCAAGCCGCCGGCGTATCCCCTTGAGGACGCTGCCGCACGCTGCCCGCGATCAGATCGAAGCGGAACAGCCGGCATTCGAGCGCGCCGTTGAAGAGCGGCGTCTTCGTCGATTCGCGCAGGCGCAGTTGCCCCGGGAGCTTGCGATCCGACGTCAGGATGAACGCATGCCATCCGGCGAAGCGCTGCTTCAACGCATTGCCGAGCAACTGGAAAAACTCGCTGTCCGGCGCTTCTTCCTGAACGCGGCGGAAGCCGTCGTCGTCGCGATTGCCGCGCCCTTCACGAAGCTCGCCGCGGGCATTGCGGCCGCGCACTTCGATCCGCTCGCCATACGGCGGATTCGCGACGAGGATGCCCGGCGCCGAGGAAGGGGGCGTCATGTCGCGCGCGTCGAGCTGCTTGAGCGCAATGGACGGCAAGCCGGCGCGCTCGAAGTTCGCGCGCGCTTTCTCGAGCATGTCGCCGGAGATGTCGCTGCCGTAAATCTGCAGATCGCCGCCGCGCGTGCCGCGGGCCGCGTTCTTCGCTTCGAGCGCGGCGCCCCGCAGCGTTTGCCAGGTCCGCGAATCGAACTGTATGAGCTTTTCGAAGCCGAAGCGCCGCTGCACGCCCGGCGCGATGTCCAGCGCGACCTGCGCCGCTTCGGCGAGGAACGTGCCGCTGCCGCACATCGGATCGTAGAGCGGCGTGCCGGCCTGCCAGCCGGTCAGACGCAGGATGCCCGCAGCGAGGTTTTCGCGCAGCGGCGCCGCGCCCTTGTCGAGACGCCAGCCGCGCTTGAACAGCGGATCGCCCGACGTATCGAGGTACAGCGTGCAGTCGGTCGCGGTCAGGAACGCGAACACGCGCACGTCGGGCATCGCGGTGTCGATGCTCGGCCGCGCGCCGCTCTTTTCGCGCAGACGGTCGCAGATCGCGTCCTTCACTCGCAGCGTCGTGAACTCGAGGCTGCGCAGCGGCGACTTGATCGCGGTGACGTCGACGCGCAGCGTCTCGTGCGCCGAGAACCATTGCTCCCAGCGTTGCTCGAGCGCGAGCGCGTAGATGTCCTGCTCGTTGCGATAGGGCCGTTGCGCGATTTTCAGCAGCACGCGGCTCGCCAGACGCGAGTGCAGGTTGGCAGCCATGCCGGCGGCCCAGCCGCCGCGGAAATGCACACCGCCCGGCACCTGGGCGCCGGCCGTGAACGCGGCGCCGTTCAGATGTTTGGCGGCAATTTCGGCGAGTTCGGCCGCGAGCGGAGCTTCGAGCCCGCGCGGGCAAGGAAGGAAGAAATCGAAGGACATTGAGGTTGCCGCAAGGCGTTGGATAAGGCGCTATTGTACGCGGTCGGGGTCCGCGGGCCGGCGGGCCGGCGCGATCGGCGCGCCGGGGAGTCGCCCGTCGTCGCGTCAGCTCGCCTCGCGGACCGCTTTGGCCGGCCACACCAGTTCCAGCGGATGCCTTCTGACCCGCTGCCAGATCGCGCCGCGCAGCGAGCGCACCGCATTGCGCCGCAAATCGCGCGATTTCACCGCCATGTAGAACGCCAGCGCAAAGCTCACGGCGACATTGAGAATCGCCATGCTGCCGACGCCCGCCACCGCCCACCACAGCGCCGGCAGCTTCAGCGCGCTTTCGCCAAGCACGCCGATGGCCACGCCGATCGAGCCCGCGGAGAGCGTCACGTGACGCACGTCGAACTTGAACGCGAAGGCGGTGAGGATCGCCGGCACGAGCCCGAGCATCAGGCCGAGCGTGATATTGCCGACCACGCCCGCGACGTTCGCGCGGCAGAAACGCGCGAGACGGTCGGCACCGGCCACGCCGAGCGTCATGCGCAGGCGCCGGTTGTAGCTGAGCGCGTCGGCGACGCGATGCAGGATGAACCAGTTGTCCGCCCAGCCCGCGATCAGGCTCGACGACCACAGCAGCACGCCGGTCAGCGCCGCATAGAACGGCGTCGGCCCGATGAGCGAGAACGACTGCAGCGTCGCGATCGCCTTGTCGGCCGAAATGAGATCGTGGTTGAACATCGCGTGCCACAGCAGATCCACACACAGGCTCACGGGAAACACCAGCAGCACGTTGCCGAGCACCGCGGCGGCCTGCGTGCGCATCAGCGCGGTCACCGAGCTCACGAAACTGTCGACGCCGGCCGGCGTGCCGACGCCGTCGAGTTCGCGCGCGAGCGTCGGCGCGGTCATCGCCGGTTGCTTGGTCGCGAGCGAGAAATGCAGGAAGTGCATCAGCAGAAAGCTTGCCGCGTAGTTGAAGCCGGCGAGCACGCCTTCGAGCATCGCGTGCAGATGCGCGCCCGTGATCGCGAACTTCACGCACACGGTGACGACGGTCACGAGCCCGCCGCCGGCCGCCATGCGCATCATCTTCAGATACTCGGCTCGATCGCGCGCGATGTAGTGTTCGCCGGTGTCCGCGCTGTACTCGACGATCTTGCGCGCGAGCAGCGATGAATTGCTGCGGGCGAGATGCGCGACGCTTTGGCTCGCGTGGTTCGCGCGCACGAGTTCGGCGGTCAGCCGCGCGGCCGCGTGCAGATCGTGCTGCGCCATCCACGCATCGAGCAGATGCTCGGCGCGCTCGATGCGCATGCGCATCCGCTCGACCTGAAACACGATGTCGACGCTCACGCCATTGCGGTACAGATGCGCGAACACGTCGTCGGTCGCGCCCCGGCATTCGTCGAGCAGCAGCCGCAGATAGTTGACCTCGCGCAACAGCGGCTCCTGCGGGCCGCCCGCCGCGTACGCGTCGTGCGCGGTCTCGAGCGCGAGCATCGCGCGGGTGAGGCGGTAGAACGGCTGGTTTTCCATCGCAACGCGCACGCCGGCGGCGTCGGCGGTGCGTGCATCGATGACGTGGTCAACGCGGTCGTCGCGGCGCTCCTCGGGTGGTGCCACACCGCCCAGCCGGCTACGCACCGTTTGCGACAGTCCGGTCGAGCTGATCTGGCAGGTCAGGTTGTGCAGCGCGGCCAGCAGGTCGAGCGAGAAGGGCGTGCTGTCGCGCTGGTCTTCGTCGTCGTCGGGCGCGTACTCGAATAGCGCGTGGATGCGCACGAGCAGATCGGTGGGCAGCGTGTCGATCCATTCGGCGTCGCGCTCGGAGACGAACATCAGCGTGACGATCGCGGTGAGGTCGCGGCGGTTCGGCGCGGGCGGAATCAGTGAGGCTTCGAGCCGCTCGAACATCGCGCCGAAGAAGCCCGAATGCACCGGCATGCCGGCGTCGCACAGCAGCGAGAGGCCGTCGCTTTCGCGCAGCAGCGCACGCAGGATGCCCGCGACGTTGGCCTTCCATGCGGGGTTGCGCTCGAGCACGTGCAGCAGGTAGCGGATGCGCGTGTGGGCGGGGTCTGACTGGGGGGCGGCGGTGTCGGTCGTGTCAGTCGTACCGGGCGGCACCCTGCGGCCGCGGCGAATCCAGTGCGCGAGTTCGATCAGCCATTCGCTGCGCTCCGCGTAAGGCGCGGTCTTGTCCGCGATCGCGAGCAGCGCGTCGAGTTGGTGGCCGCCGTCGCGTGACGCACGCCATTTTTTTATCAACCGCTTGATGGTGTCGAACATGGCGTTGTCCTGCGGTGGCGCGCGAGATCGAATGGACCGTCAGGTATCGCGGACGCGTGTCTGCTGAAGCTGTGCGCTGAAGTCGGCGCGAGCCCGGATGAACCTGCATGCGTACACCATGCGTGTTCATCCGGGCCCGCGCCCGCCGGGCTGGTCAGGCGCCGGCTCCCGCAGCCGTGCCCGCGGAAGGACAGGGCGGCACGACCGGCGCCGCCGCCGGCCTGGCCGAAGACGAAGTCCGGCCCGTCGTGGGCGGGGTCGCGGCGGCCGCTGCCGCCATTGCGTGCACGCCCATCGCAACCTGCGTCGACACTTCCTCGAGCGCGCGCCGGTGTCCGTCGACGAGCGCGTCGTAGCCGCCGCCGACCGTCTCGCTGACCACGCTGCGACACGTCATCACCGCATTGCTGCGCACGGCGCGCACGCTCCACACCGCATCGATCAGCGCATGCGAGCCTGGCCACGACTCGAAGCGCTGCACGTTCATCGCGATCCGGTAGACGGCCACGTCGTCCGGGTGCGCGGTGCCGAACGCATCGATGGTGCCGAGCTGCTGCGTCAGATTCGTCGACAGCGCGCGGCGGATTTCATCGCCGGGCAGCGACGCCCAGCGCTCCTGTTCGAGCAACTGCACCTGAGTCGGCCCGGTCTGCACGACCAGCTGATTTCTCGCCACCTGCGGCGGCACGTTGACCGGCGCGACTTCGATCAGCCACGCGGGCGCGGTGCCCGTGCGCGCGACGGCCGGCGCGCCGCCATTTGCGGCGGCAACCGCGCTGTCCGCGCCACCCAGCGTATAGAAACGGCTCGACGGCGACGAGCACGCCGCGATGGCGAGCGCCGCAGCCAGTGCGGTGCCATACGCGACGCCGCGCAAGGCACCGCGCACGAGCGCGCGCGGCGGACGGGGGAGCCGGGCAAACATCATGGTTTATCTCCTGATTTACCGCGCAACAGCGATTCGGGATGACGCTCGAGATAGTCCGACAGCGCGTTCAGCGACTGCAACGTGCGCGTCAGTTCCTGCAACGCCTGATGGACGTCGGACTGCATCGGCGAATCCTGCTGCAAGGTTGCCTGGGCCGAATTGAAGGTCTGCTTCGCGGCGCTCAGCGTGTCGCGCGCCTGCGGCACGACTTCCTTGTCGAGACGCGAGAACAGCTGGTCGGCGTTCTTCAGCGCGGTGTTCAGGTTCTCGCCGATCTGGTCGAACGGCACCTTGTCGAGCTTCTTCGCGATGTCGGCGACCTGCAGCTGCAATTCGTCGAGCGTGTTCGGAATGGTCGGTAGCTCCAGCGGATCGCGCGTGACGTCGACCTTGGCCGGCGCCGCCTTCGGGAAGATGTCGAGCGCCACGTATAGCTGGCTCGTGATCAGGTTGCCGGTGCGCAGCTGACCGCGCAGGCCGTGCCGGACCAGCTCCTGCAGCAGGTTCTCGCCGGCGAGCGTGCCCGGCTGCGGCGCGCTCTCGCGGAAGCGCTTGCCGAGGCGGTCGGGGAACACGTTCATCGTGACCGGCATCGTGAAGCTCTGCGTCTTCGGGTCGTAGTCGATGCCGATATTGGTCACCTGGCCGAGCACGATGCCGCGGAAGTCGACCGGCGCGCCGATCGACAGCCCGCGCAGCGACTGGTTGAAGTTCATCACGACGCGCAGCGGGATGCCGTCCGGTTCGCGCATCGCGTCCGCTTCGTCCGGAGCGAGGCGGAACGTCTGGTTGTTCGGCGCCTGCGGACCCATGTTCTGGCCGGGCGGCGACTGGAACGACAGACCGCCGACGATCACCGTCGCGAGCGATTGCGTGTTCAGCTTGAAGCCGCTCGAATCGAGCCGCAGATCGACGCCGCTCGCATGCCACCAGCGCGTGTTGGTGCCGACGTACTGGTCGAACGGCGCCGACACGAACACCTGCATCGTCACGCCGGTGCCGTCCTTGTCGAGCGAGAAGCCGACCACCTGGCCGACCTGCACGCGCCGGTAGAAGATCGGCGAGCCGATGTCGATCGAGCCGAGCGATTCGCCGTGCAGCGTGAACTGACGGCCTTTCTGGTCGCCGGTGATGGGCGGGGGCGTTTCGAGGCCGACGAAGTTGCTCTGGCTGTCGGTCGAGCGGCCCGCGTCGGCGCCAATGTACGCGCCCGACAGCAGCGTCGTCAGACCCGACACGCCGCTCGCGCCGACGCGCGGCCGCACCACCCAGAAGCGCGAGTCCTTGACCGCGAATTTTCCGCCTTCCTTGGTGAGCTGCACCTGCACGAGCACGTGCGACAGATCATCCGACAGCGTGATCGTCTTCACCGAACCGACGGTGACGTCCTTGTACTTGACCTGGGTCTTGCCCGGCTCGAGCCCTTCCGCGCTGATGAAGCTGATCGTGATCACAGGTCCGCGCTCGGTCACCGACTTGACGACGAGCGCGATGCCGATCAGCGCGGCGATCAGCGGAATCACCCAGACGAGCGACGGCAGCCAGCGGCTGCGCGGTTCGATCTCGGGGTCGGGCAGGTGGGGCGGCAGTCTGGGTCCGTTCGAATCGTTGCGCGGCGCGTCATCGGAAGCGGGCGTCGGTCCTTGCGGGCTAGTCATGGTCGAGATCCTGAGGTGTTGGGGTACTGCTTTCCACGGGGTCCCAGATGAGTCGTGGATCGAATTGCATGGAGGCCAGCATCGTCAGGATCACGACCGAGCCGAACGCGATTGCGCCTGGGCCGGCCGTGATCACGGCTAGCGATTTGAACCGCACGAGCGCGACGGTGAGCGTGACGACGAACACGTCGAGCATCGACCAGCGGCCGATCCGCTCGACCATCCGGTACAGCGTCGTGCGCTGTTGCGGACGCCAGCGCGAGCGTCGCTGCGCGGTAATGGTGAGCAGCACGAGCACCGACAGTTTCAGCATCGGCACCATGATGCTGGCGATGAACACGATCACCGCGAGCGGCCAGTCGCCGGAGGTCCAGAAGTAGACGACGCCGCTCATGATGGTGTCGTCCTCGGAGCCGAGCAGCGACGCCGTGTGCATCACCGGCAGCAGGTTCGCCGGAATATACAGCAGCGCCGCGGCGATCAGCAGCGCCCACGTGCGCATCAGGCTGTCGGGGTTGCGCGAGTGCAAAGGCGCGCCGCAGCGGCCGCAGTGTTGCGGCGTGACCGAGCGGATGCGCGGTTCGACGCGCCCGCACGAATGGCAGGACAGCAGGCCCGCGCGTTTCGCGGTGACGTATTTCATCGCGGGCTCATCCTTCGCGCGGCGTGGGCGGCAAGCCGGGCGGAGCGCTGCCCGCAGCACGCCTGGTCGTGCCGCCACCAGTGCCAGGAGCCGCACCGCCAGTCGCACCGCCAGTCGGGCTCGCGACGCGCGCGGATGGCGCCGGCGGACCGGCGAGCGAGCCGACCGCGACCGCCGCGCTGTCGGCCGACGTGCGCGGCAACGGCCGCTTGCCGCTCGGGTCGATTTCGTCGGCGACATCCCACAGCACGCGCGGATCGAACGTGACGACCACCGCGAACATCAGCGTGAGCGCGCCGAACGCGAACAGCGCCGCCTCGGGAATCACCCGAGCGAGGCTCACCATCTTCACGATCGTGATCAGCACGCCGAGCATGAACACTTCGATCATGCCCCACGGCCGCACGAACTGGATCGCGCGCAGCACCCGATTGAAGTGCGCGGGCACATAGCCGGCGCGCAGCGGCACCAGCACATACAGCAGCGCGACGAGTTCGGTGAGCGGAAAGAGGATCGTCGAGCAGAACACCATCACGGCGACGATCTCCATGTCCTCGCCCCACAGCGCGACGAGCGCGCCGAACAGAGTAGTCTGCGACGTGATGCCGTTGGTTTCGAGTTCGACGATCGGAAAGCCCTGCGCGATCACGAACGTGATCAGTGCGGCGAGCGTCAGCGCGCAGATCGCGTCGAGCTTGCGCGAGACGCCGCGAAAGAGCGTCGCGCCGCAGCGCGGACAGCGCGCGGCGACGCGCCCGACAAGCCGTGGCTTGCGGAGCAGCGTATCGCATTCATGGCACGCAATCAGGTTGTCATGTTCCATGCGGCAGATGGGCTAACGACGTAGTGGCGGCGTGCAAAGCCTGTTCTTTATGAGGAGTCGGGCGGCGGTGAGCAGCAATAGTACCAAACGCGGCCTCGCGACCGACGCGAGCCGCGCGCGGCACGGGGCCTGGCGCCGATCTGCCGCGCGCGGGTCCGGGCTGGTACGGTGTCGCTCCGAAGCTTTCTGCGCCCGATTCGTCCGGCGCCACGGCGACGGCGCGGCGGCAGCGCGGCGCCGTCCGGGCCGTTGCGACGCAAAATTCGGGCCCGTTCCGCCGACGCGCTACAGCCAGCTTTTCGCGCTTGGGGTAGCATGGCGGCCTTGGCATGCCCGGCGCCTTTTGCGGCGATGACGTCCGCCGCATTGGCCGCGCGCGCCGTGCCGATGCACGGGAGTTGGCGTGGAATAGCTGGCCGCGGCGCCCCGTTAACTTCTCATAGCCTGCGTTGATCTGTCATGACACTCAATCCATCGTTCGGTACCCGCGAGTCGTACACGCGGACCGCCATCGCGTTTCACTGGCTGATCGCGCTGCTGATCGTCTGCGGCTTTGCGCTCGGCTGGGTGATGACCGACATCCCGGGCTTCACGCCCACCAAGCTGCGCTATTTCTCATGGCACAAATGGATCGGCGTGACCGTGTTCGCGCTTGCGATCGTGCGCATCGTGTGGCGCGCGATCTACGGCGCGCCGCCGATGCCGCGCCGCATGCCGGCCTGGCAGCGCGGCGCCGCGCATCTCACGCATCTGCTGCTGTACGTGCTGATGATCGTGATTCCCGTGTCCGGCTATCTGTATAGCTCGGCGGCGAACGTACCGGTCGTCTACCTCGGGCTGATTCCGCTGCCGCGCATCATCGCGCCCGATCCGCACCTGAAGGAAGTGCTGAAGAACGTGCACATCGCGTTGAATTACACGTTGCTCGTGCTGGTCGCATTGCACGTCGCGGCGGCGCTCAAGCATCAATGGCTCGATCGCGATGGACTGCTGTCGCGCATGATCCCTTTCCTCAAATAAGGACAACCATGAAGGTTTCGTTTTATCGCTACATGCTGGCCGCGTTCGCGGCGGCGTCGCTGAGCACCGCGGGCGTGGCGCTCGCGCAGGTAGACGTCGCGAAGAGTTCGGTGACGGCCACCTCGAAGCAGATGAACGTGCCGGTCGAAGGCAAGTTCAACAAGTTCACCGCGCAGGTCAGCTTCGATCCGGCCAAGCCGACGGCCGGCAGCGCTCAGCTAGACATCGACGTCGCCAGCTACGATCTCGGCGACGAGAGCTACAACGAGCAGGTGCGCGGCAAGGAATGGTTCGACGCGAAGGCCTTTCCGAGCGCGACGTTCGTGTCGAGCGCGATCGCGCCGGCCGGCGGCAACCAGTTCAAGGTGACCGGCAAGCTGACCATCAAGGGCAAGTCGGAGACGGTGGTGGTGCCGGTCACCGTGAGCCAGCAGGGCGCGACACAGACCTTCGACGGCGCGCTGCCGATCAAGCGCTCGCTGTTCGACATCGGCACCGGCGAATGGAAGGACACGTCGGTCGTCGCCGACGAGGTCGTGATCAAGTTTCATATCGTCGCCGCGCACAAGTAACGCGTGCGGCGTTCGTGATGTCCGCCGCGCCACGTGGGGCGCGGCCGTTTTCTCACCGCAGGTTGCACCGCGATTTGCAACGCAAAACAGGAGCACGAATTGAAAACGTCCATGTTGATCGCCGTTGGCGCGCTGGCTTCGTCGCTGTCGCTCGGCGCGTTCGCCGCCGATACCTATACGCTTGATCCGATGCATACGTTTCCGAGCTTCGAGGCCGACCACATGGGCGGTCTGTCGATCTGGCGCGGCAAATTCACGAAAACCACGGGAACGGTGACGCTCGATCGCGCGGCCAAAACCGGCACCGTCGACGTGAGCGTCGATCCCGCTTCGGTGCAGACCGGCAACCCGAAGCTCGACGATCACCTGAAGTCCGACGAGTTCTTCGACGTCGCGAAGTATCCGTCCGTGACCTACAAGGGCACCCAGATCAAGTTCGACGGTGATAAGCCGGTCGAGGTGATCGGCACGCTGACGATTCGCGGCATCACGAAGCCGGTGAATCTGAAGATCGATTCGTTCAAGTGCATGCAGCATCCGGTGCTCAAGCGCGAAGTGTGCGGCGTCGAGGCGAGCACCGAATTCAATCGCGCCGACTACGGCATGGACTTCGGCACGAAGTACGGGTTCAGCATGCAGACCCGCCTGCATATCCAGTCGGAAGGTATCAAGCAGCAATAAGCGCGGCGACACCTTCGCAACTGACGGCGCGCTTGACGCTATCGCGATTCGGTTCGCGCTGCGCCGCACCACGAAAACCGCTTCGGTCGTTCGCCGACGAAGCGGTTTTTTATCGCCTGTAGCAAACGCCGCGGCCATGCGTGGCCCGCATTGGCACGCAGCGGCCCATTTGTTGCTCGCTTCACTTTTATTTTTTCAGTTAAATAGAGCGCATGCAGTTATGCCGGTGGTGCGCGTTGCCGGCATGGCCAGCGCGGACGTCACGCGTTCGCGTCGATAAATATTTCGCGCAGCACAGGAGATCTGGATGAATGCAACGACAGCAGCAAGCGTCGCGGGAAGCCGGCAGAATTCGTGGCGCGCGGTGGCGGCCGCCTCGATCGGCAACGCGCTCGAATGGTTCGACCTCGTGGTGTACGGCTTTTTCGCCGTGATCATCTCCAAGCTGTTTTTTCCCGCCGGCAACGAGACCGTATCGCTGCTGCTGACGCTCGGCACGTTCGGCGTGTCGTTTTTCATGCGGCCGCTCGGCGCAATCGTGATCGGCGCGTATTCGGACCGCTCCGGGCGCAAGGCGGCGCTCACGCTATCCATCCTGCTGATGATGGGCGGCACGCTGATCATCGCGATTCTGCCGACCTATCAGAGCATCGGTCTCGCCGCGCCGCTGATCCTCGTGCTCGCGCGGCTGATGCAGGGCTTCTCGGCCGGCGGCGAGTTCGGCAGCGCGACCGCGTTTCTCGCCGAGCACGTGCCGGGGCGGCGCGGCTTCTACGCGAGCTGGCAGATGGCGAGCCAGGGGCTGACGACGCTGCTCGCCGCCGGCTTCGGCGCGTTGCTCACAGGGCAACTGTCGCCGGAGCAGATGGCGTCGTGGGGCTGGCGCGTGCCGTTCTTCTTCGGTCTGCTGATCGGGCCGGTCGCGTTCTACATCCGCACGAAGCTGGACGAGACGCCCGAATTCCTCGCCGCCGAAACGACGCAGACGCCGCTGCGCGATACCTTCGCGACGCAGAAACTGCGGCTCGTGATCGCGATGGGCGTGGTGATTCTCGGGACCGTGTCCGCGTATCTGATGCTGTTCATGCCGACCTATGGCGTGCGGCAACTGGGGCTCGCGCCGTCGGTCGCGTTCTCGGCGATCGCGGTCACGGGTCTGATCCAGATGGTGTTCTCGCCGGTGGCCGGGCATTGGTCGGACCTGCATGGACGCACACGCATCATGCTGGGCGCGGCCGTGCTGCTGCTCGTGCTCGTCTATCCGGCCTTCACGTTGCTGATCGCGCATCCGAGTTTCGGCACGCTGATCGTGTGGCAGATCGTGTTCGGCTTTCTCGTCAGCGGCTACTTCGGCGCGACGCCGGGCCTGCTGTCGGAGATCTTCCCGGTGCAGACCCGCACGACCGGCATGTCGCTCGCGTATAACATCGCGGTGACGATCTTCGGCGGCTTCGGCCCGTTCATCATCGCGTGGCTGATCAGCGTGACCGGTTCGAAGGCAGCGCCGAGCTACTACGTGATGTTCGCCGCGCTGCTGAGCATCGCGGCGCTGCTTGGCGCGCGGCGCAAGCTGGGGTTCCGCTAGGTACGGGGCCTGCAACGACGGCGCACGACGGCGCACGACGGCGCACGACGTAAACGCAAAAGGCCGGTTCGCGAGAACCGGCCTTCTTTGTTTGCGCAAGCCTTGGCGCCTACGCGCGCATCAAACCTGCGCGCCCGCGTTCGGATCTTCCGGATCGTGGGCTTCCTTCTTGTCCTTGATCAGGTCTTCGCGCTTGACGCCGAACCACATGGCAAGAGCCGCGGCGACGAACACCGACGAGTAGATACCGAACAGAATACCGACCGTCAGCGCGAGCGCGAAGTAGTGCAGCGTCGGGCCGCCGAACAGGAACATCGACAGCACCATCATCTGCGTACAGCCGTGCGTGATGATGGTTCGCGACATCGTGCTGGTAATCGCGTGGTTGATCACTTCGATCACGCTCATCTTGCGTTCGCGGCGGAAGGTTTCGCGAATCCGGTCGAAGATAACCACCGACTCGTTGACCGAATAGCCGAGCACCGCGAGCACCGCGGCCAGCACCGACAGCGAGAACTCCCACTGGAAGAACGCGAAGAAGCCGAGAATGATCACGACGTCGTGCAGGTTGGCGATCACGCCGGCGATCGCGTACTTCCATTCGAAGCGGAACGACAGGTAGATCACGATGCCGGCCACCACGCAGGCGAGCGCGAGCAGACCGTCGGTGGCGAGTTCCTTGCCGACCTGCGGACCGACGAACTCGACGCGCTGCAACTGCACCTCGGGCGTGTCGGCCTTCAGCGCGCCCATCACCTGGTCGCTCTGCTGAGCGGACGTGAAGCCCGCCTTCAGCGGCAGACGGATCAGCACGTCGCGCGAGGAGCCGAAGTTCTGCACCTGCGCGTCGGCATAGCCGAGCTTGCCCAGCGTGTTACGCACCGGGTCGAGCGGCACCGCGCCCGGATACTGAACCTCGATCACGGTACCGCCGGTGAATTCCACCGACAGATGCAGCCCGCGATGCACGAGGAAGAACACGGCGGCGAGGAAGGTGATCAGCGAGATCGCGTTGAAGACCAACGCGCGCTGCATGAACGGAATGTCTTTACGGAAACGGAAAAATTCCATGGTCTTGTTCTCCGGGACTCAGCGGGATGAACCCGGTTTCTGCGGCGTCGAGTCATTCGACGTCGGCGTGCCCGGCGCATTGCGGCGACGCACGGTCGGCTTCGCGCGACCCTGCGCGCCGGCCGCGGCCGGTGCCTTCGAGCTTGCCTTCGCGCTCGCCTTCGCCGTGGCGATGGCTTGCGCGGTGTCGGTCGCGGCGTCGCTGCCGCCGAGGCTGCCGGCGTAAGCGGCCGAGCCTGCGGCTGCCGCTTGCGGACGCCACACCTGGCCGATCGACAGCGACTTCAGCTTCTTCTTGCCGCCGTACCAGAAGTTGACCAGACCGCGCGAGAAGAACACCGCCGAGAACATCGACGTCAGGATGCCGATACAGTGGACGATCGCGAAGCCGCGCACCGGACCCGAGCCGAACGCGAGCAGCGCGAGGCCGGCGATCAGGGTGGTCACGTTGGAGTCGAGAATCGTCGCCCATGCATGCGCGTAGCCGTTCTGGATGGCCAGTTGCGGCGGCGCGCCGTGGCGCAGCTCTTCACGCACGCGCTCGTTGATCAGCACGTTCGCGTCGATTGCCATACCAAGCGCGAGCGCGATAGCGGCGATACCCGGCAGCGTGAGCGTGGCCTGCAGCATCGACAGCACCGCGACCAGCAGCAGCAGGTTCACGGACAGGCCGATCATCGAGATCACGCCGAACAGCATGTAGTACGCGATCATGAACACGGCGATCGCCGCGAAGCCCCACACGACCGAGTGGAAGCCCTTCTTGATGTTGTCGGCGCCGAGGCTCGGGCCGATCGTGCGTTCCTCGATGATTTCCATCGGCGCGGCGAGCGAACCGGCGCGCAGCAGCAGCGCGAGGTCGGCGGCCGCTTGCGGGGTCGGCTGGCCGGTGATCTGGAAGCGATCGCCCAGTTCCGACTGGATCGTCGCGACCGTCAGCACTTCGCCCTTGCCGCGCTCGAACAGCACCATCGCCATCGGCTTGCCGATGTTGTCGCGCGACACGGCGGCCACCGCGCGGCCGCCGGCGGAGTCGAGACGGATGTTGACCGACGGACGCTGATGCTCGTCGAAGCCCGCGGACGCGTCGATGATGCGGTCGCCGGTGAAGATCACCTGCTTGCGCAGCAGCACCGGCGCCTGGTTGCCTTGCGTGAAGAGTTCATCGCCCGGCGGCACCGGGTCGTTCGGGTTCGGATGCGTGTTGACGGGGTCGGCGAGGCGCGCTTCGAGCGTCGCCGTACGACCGATGATGTCCTTCGCCTTCGCGGTGTCCTGCACGCCCGGCAGCTCGACCACGATGCGGTCCGCGCCCTGTTGCTGGATCACCGGCTCGGCCACGCCGAGTTCGTTCACGCGGTTATGCAGCGTCGTGATGTTCTGCTTGAGCGCGGCGTCCTGCACCGTGCGCTGCACGGCCGGCGTGAACGTGCCGACGAGCTGCACGCCGCCGTCCGCGCCGGTGTTCGGCTGCGATGCCCACTGGAGTTCGCTGACGCTGCGGCCGAGCAGCTTGAGCGCTGCGTCCGCCGCGGCCTGGTCGGCCAGATTCACCACCACCGACTGGTTCACGCGATTCACGCCGCCGTCGCGGATGCGGTTGTCGCGCAACAGCGTGCGCACGTCCGAAGCGTCCGAATCGAGCTTTTTGTTCAGCGCGCCGGCCATGTCGACCTGCAGCAGGAAATGCACGCCGCCACGCAGGTCGAGGCCGAGGTACATCGGCAGTGCGCGCAGCGCGGCCATCCAGGTCGGCGATGCGCTTTGCAGGTTCAGTGCGACGATGAACTGCGGATCGTTCGGGTCGCTATTGAGCGACTTCTGCAGCAGGTCTTTCACGCGCAGCTGCGTGTCCGTGTCCGTCAGACGCACGCGGATGTTCGCGTTGGTCTGCGAGTTGTCGAACGTGATTGCGGTCGGCTTGATCTGATTGCCCGCGAGCGCGGCTTCGACCGACGCCAGCGTGGTGGCGTCGAGCCTGACCGTGGCCTTGCCGCTCGACACCTGCACCGCCGGCGCTTCGCCGTACAGATTGGGCAGCGTGTACACGAGGCCGATGACCAGAGCCACCAGCATCACGGCGTATTTCCAGAGGGGGTAGCGATTCATGAGTGGTCCAACGGGAAGGTTGGCTTGTATTCGATGCGTCCGGCGATGAGCGCGGGCGGTTCAGCGAAGTGCGTGAATCGACGGCGAGGCCGCGCCGGACGCGGGAGAGCAGGCCTTAAAGCGACTTGATCGTGCCCTTCGGGAGAATCGTCGTGACCGACGCCTTTTGCACGGTGATTTCGGTGCCTTCCGAGATTTCGACGCCGACGTAGGCTTCGCCCACCTTCGTCACCTTGCCGACGATGCCGCCGTTCGTCACGACTTCATCGCCCTTGGCCATCGCTGCGAGCATGTTGCGATGTTCCTTCTGGCGCTTCATTTGCGGGCGAATCATGATGAAGTACAGCACGCCGAACATCAGGATCAGCGGCAGGAAGCTCATCAGGTTCGATTCGATACCGCCTGCTGCAGCGCCTTGCGCGAAGGCATTGGAAATGAACGACACGTTGGTCTCTCCGTTATCAGTCAAACTAACAAAAAAGTCAGCCGATTATTCTACCACCGGCCACACGCGCGCCGGCGCGGCGAATCGGCTTTGCGATCAACCGTTTAAAGGTCCGATTCGGGGCAAATTCAGCGGCCGGCGAAAGTGAATTGTAAGTTGCGTGTGCCCGGCACGCCGCGACAGCGCGGATTCCTCGGCGGAATCCGCGTGTCGGGCCGTCAGGACGAGGGCTCGACGCCGCGCGCGCGGTCTTCGTGGAAGCGCTTGCGGAACGCGTCGAACAGCTTCGCCTCGATCGCGTCGCGCATTTCCTGCATCAGTTCCAGGTAGTAGTGCAGGTTGTGGATCGTGTTCAGCTGCGCGCCGAGGATTTCGCCGACGCGATGCAGGTGGTGCAGATAGCCGCGCGTGAAGTTGCGGCAGGTGTAGCAGCCGCATTGCTCGTCGAGCGGGCGCAGCGAGTTCTTGTGCGTCGCGTTGCGGATCTTGACGTCGCCGAAGCGCGTGAACAGCCAGCCGTTGCGCGCGTTGCGCGTCGGCATCACGCAGTCGAACATGTCGACGCCGGCCGCGACCCCGGCCACCAGGTCTTCGGGCGTGCCGACGCCCATCAGGTAGTGCGGCTTGTCGGCCGGCAGCTTCGGGCCGATGTGGTTCAGGATCCGCATCATGTCTTCCTTCGGCTCGCCGACCGACAGACCGCCGATCGCGAGGCCATGGAAGTTCTTTTCGGCGAGGCCGGCGAGCGACTCGTCGCGCAGATCCTCGAACATGCCGCCTTGCACGATGCCGAACAGCGCATTCGGATTGCCGAGGCGCTGGAATTCGTCGATCGAGCGTTGCGCCCAGCGCATCGACATGCGCATCGATTCGGCCGCTTCCTTGTGCGAAGTCGGGATATTGTTGGTCGCGTACGGCGTGCATTCGTCGAACTGCATCACGATGTCCGAGTTCAGCACCTTCTGGATCTGCATCGACACTTCCGGCGACAGGAACAGCCGGTCGCCGTTGATCGGCGACGCGAACGTGACGCCGTCTTCGGTGATCTTGCGCAGGTCGCCGAGCGAGAACACCTGGAAGCCGCCCGAGTCGGTCAGGATCGGCTTCTTCCAGCCCATGAAGCCATGCAGGCCGCCATGCGCCTCGATGGTTTCGAGGCCGGGGCGCAGCCACAGGTGAAACGTGTTGCCGAGAATGATCTGCGCGTGCATTTCCTCGAGCTCGCGCGGCTGGACCGCCTTCACCGTGCCGTAAGTGCCGACCGGCATGAAGATCGGTGTCTCCACCACGCCGTGATTGAGCGTGACGCGGCCGCGGCGCGCGAGGCCGTCGGTGCCGAGCAGTTCGAATTTGAGGCCATTCTCCGGGCGCTCGTGGCCAGGATGTTGCGAGGGATGACCAAGGGTCATGGGGATCACTCCTGTGCTACCGGAAAACAGTCCGGCGCAATCAATGAAAAGCGCCACGAGGGATCGCGGCGGCTAGGAAAACTGCAAATGCGTTGCAACAGTACTTGAGCCGGCTCAGGCATCGCGCCGCGTCAGCAGCATCGCGTCGCCGTAGCTGAAAAAGCGGTAGCGCTCGTCGATCGCATGACGATACGCGGCGCGAATAGTCTCGACGCCCGCGAATGCCGACACCAGCATCAGCAGTGTCGATTTCGGCAAATGGAAGTTCGTGACCAGCCGGTCGACCACGCGGAACCGGTAGCCCGGCGTGATGAAGATGTCGGTTTCGGCGCTCGCCGCGGCGAGCGGGTGGCCGGCGGCTTCGGCGTCGCGGGCGGCGGCTTCGAGGGCGCGCATCGACGTCGTGCCGACCGCGATCACGCGGTTGCCGCGCGCTTTGGTCGCGGCGATCTTGTCCGCGAGCGCTTGCGGCAGGTGATACCACTCGCTGTGCATCTTGTGCTCGGCGATGTTTTCGACCCGCACCGGCTGGAACGTGCCCGCGCCGACGTGCAGCGTCAGCGTGGCGCGTTCGACGCCATGCGCGTCGAGCCGGGCGAGCAGCGCGTCGTCGAAGTGCAGGCCGGCGGTCGGCGCGGCGACCGCGCCCGGGTTCTGCGCGAACACCGTTTGATAGCGGGTTTCGTCGGTCGCGTCGGGATCGTGCTCGATGTACGGCGGCAGCGGCAGACGACCGTACTGCTCGATCAGCATCAGACAGTCGTCGGGGAAATGCAGCGTGTAGAACTGATCGACGCGCTCGCCGACCGTGACGTCGAACGCATCCGCGAGACGGATGGTCGTGCCCGCCTGCGGGCTCTTGCTCGCGCGGATCTGCGCAAGCGCGCTGCGCTCGCCGGTCAGGCGCTCGACCAGCACTTCGACCTTGCCGCCGCTCGCCTTCTGGCCGAAGAAGCGCGCCTTCAGCACCTTGGTGTCGTTGAACACGAGCAGATCACCCGGCGCGACGCACTCGGGCAGCTCGGTGAAGCGGCGGTCGATCAGGCGCGCGGCGCCATCGGCGGCACCTGCGGGGTCCACGTCGAGCAGACGGCTTGCGCTGCGCTCGGGCAGCGCGACTTGCGCGATCAGTTCGGGCGGCAGATCGAAATCGAAATCGGAAAGCGTAAACATGCGAACGGCTGGAAGCGGGTTGGGACTGATTTGGGACTGAATTGAGCCGAAGCCGGAGCCGGGCGGCTATGATGGCGGGACGCCGAAGCGGCCCGCACGCGCCCTGTGCCGCGTCCTGATGACGCTGGACGCGCGAAGGGCGGCACGACTCATTATTTTCGACAGCAGCCGATATTGTACTTGCGAAGCAGCCTATGCCTTTGTCCGACCGCCGATCGTCCGTTGCCACCCTCGAAGCGGGCGCCGAACCGCGGCGCCGCGGTGCGCGAGCGGAAGCGGCGGAGCGGGATGCGGGCGAAGGCGGCGCGAACGTCGGCATGACAGCGGCTGGCCACGATATCGAACGCGGCGGCGGCCATGCCGGCGCCGCCGCGGGCGAACCGCCGGACCAACTCGCCGCCGCTCACGAGAGCGACGACAAAGCCGCCGCCAGGACCAAAGCCACGGCCTCAGCGAAGGCCGCCAAATCCGCTCCCAAAGCCCCAGTCAAAACCGCCGACAAGCTCGCCAAACTCGGTCTCACACGCGATATCGACCTCGTTCTGCATCTACCGATGCGCTACGAAGACGAAACTTCGCTGACGCCGATCGGGCATCTGCTGCCCGGTGGCATCGCGCAAACCGAGGGCGTGGTGTTCGACAACGAGATCGCGTATCGCCCGCGCCGGCAGCTGCTCGTGAAGCTGCGCGACGCCGACGGCGACGAGCTGGTACTGCGCTTTCTGAATTTCTACGGCTCGCAGGTCAAGCAGATGGCGCTCGGCGCGCGCCTGCGCGTGCGTGGCGACGTGCGCGGCGGCTTCTTCGGCATGGAGATGGTGCATCCGGCCGTGCGCGTCGTCGATGAAGACACGCCGCTGCCGCAGGCGCTGACGCCGGTCTATCCGAGCACCGCGGGCGTGTCGCAGGCCTATCTGCGCAAGGCGATCGACAACGCGCTCGCGCGCACGTCGCTGCCGGAACTGCTGCCCGCGTCAGTGGCGCGCGCGTTTCTCGAACCGCTCGGCGTGCCGGCGCTGATGGACGCGGTGCGCACGCTGCATCATCCGGGCGCGCAGTCGGACGAAACGGCGCTGATCGACGGCACACATCCAGCCTGGGTGCGCATCAAGTTCGAAGAGCTGCTCGCGCAGCAGATGTCGCTGAAGCGCGCGCACGACGAGCGTCGCACGCGCGCCGCGCCGGCAATGCCGCGCCGCAAGCTCGGCGACGAATCGGCGCTGGTCGCGCGCCTGCTGAAGGCGCTGCCGTTTTCGCTGACGGCCGCGCAACAGCGCGTCGGCGGCGAGATCGCGCTCGATCTGACGCAGCCGCATCCGATGCAGCGGCTGCTGCAGGGCGACGTCGGCAGCGGCAAGACGATCGTCGCGGCGCTCGCCGCCGCGCAGGCGATCGACGCCGGCTACCAGGCCGCGCTGATGGCGCCGACCGAAATCCTCGCCGAGCAGCACGCACGCAAGTTGCGCGGCTGGCTGGAGCCGCTCGGCGTAAGCGTCGCGTGGCTCGCGGGCAGTCTGAAGACCAGGGAGAAGCGCGCCGCGATCGAAGCGGCCGCGCTCGGCACCGCGCAGCTCGTGATCGGCACGCACGCGATCATCCAGGATGCGGTCGAGTTCGCGCGTCTCGGGCTCGTGATCGTCGACGAGCAGCATCGCTTCGGCGTCGCGCAACGGCTCGCGCTGCGCGCGAAGGCGCAGGGCGCCGCCGACGGCGCGGCGGACTTCCAGCCGCATCAGCTGATGATGTCCGCGACGCCGATACCGCGCACGCTCGCCATGACTTACTACGCGGACCTGGACGTCTCCACGATCGACGAACTGCCGCCGGGCCGCACCCCGATCCTCACGAAGCTCGTGTCCGACGCGCGCCGCGAAGAGGTGATCGGCCGCGTGCGCGAGGCGGCGCTGACGGGGCGCCAGGTGTACTGGGTATGTCCGCTGATCGAGGAAAGCGAGACCCTGCAGCTGCAAACTGCGGTCGAGACCTACGAGACGCTCGTGGCCGCGCTGCCCGAGCTGAAGGTCGGGCTCGTGCACGGGCGTCTCGCGCCTGCCGAAAAAGCCGCGGTGATGGACGCGTTCACGCGCAACGAGATCCAGCTGCTGGTCGCGACCACGGTGATCGAAGTGGGCGTCGACGTGCCGAACGCGTCGTTGATGGTGATCGAGCATGCGGAGCGCTTCGGTCTCGCGCAGCTGCATCAGTTGCGCGGACGGGTGGGGCGCGGCAGCGCCGCGTCCGTGTGCGTGCTGCTGTACACCGGGCCGCTGTCGATGACCGCCCGCGCCCGTCTGCAAACGATGCGCGAAACCACCGACGGCTTCGAGATCGCCCGACGCGACCTCGAAATCCGCGGGCCCGGCGAATTTCTCGGCGCGCGGCAGTCGGGCGCGGCGATGCTGCGTTTCGCCGATCTGCAGAATGATCAGCACCTGATCGAGCCGGCGCGCGAGGCCGCCGCGACGCTGCTCGAGCAGTATCCGGACGTGGTCCTCCAGCATCTGGCGCGCTGGCTCGGCGCGCGCGAGCAGTATCTGAAAGCCTGATCTCGCCACCACTCACGCCTCGTCATGCGTCGCACATCTGCTCGCGGCACGTGGACCGGCTAAAAGGTTGGCGAACCGACCCTATAGGTGTATAACTAGAACCTATCGAATTCATCGCACTGATTGATCCCCGAATGACGCTCACCGAATTGAAATACATCGTGGCGGTGGCCCGCGAGCGGCACTTCGGCCGGGCCGCCGAAGCGTGTTTCGTCAGCCAGCCCACGCTGTCCGTCGCCATCAAGAAGCTCGAAGACGAGCTGAACGTGCAGATTTTCGAGCGCGGCACCAGCGAGGTCAGCGTCACGCCGATCGGCGAACAGATCGTCACACAGGCGCAACGCGTGCTCGAGCAGACGCTCGCGATCAAGGAAATCGCCAAGCAGGGCAAGGACCCGCTCATGGGTCCGCTGCGGCTCGGCGTGATCTACACGATCGGGCCGTACCTGCTGCCCACACTCGTCAAGCAGATGATCCAGCGCGTGCCGCAAATGCCGCTGATGCTGCAGGAAAACTACACGCTGAAGCTGATCGAGCTGCTCAAGCAGGGTGAAATAGACGTCGCGATCATGGCGCTGCCGTTTCCCGAAACCGGTTTGATGCTGCGCCCGCTGTACGACGAGCCGTTCGTCGTCGCGCTGCCGTCCGGTCACGCCTGGGAAAGCCGCCCGAAGATCGACCCTGACGATCTGAAGCAGGAAACCATGCTGCTGCTCGGCAGCGGCCACTGCTTCCGCGATCACGTGCTTGGGGTATGTCCCGAACTGATGCGCTTTTCGCAGAACGCGGATGGCATCCAGAAGACTTTCGAGGGCTCGTCGCTCGAAACGATTCGTCATATGGTCGCGAGCGGCGTCGGTATTACCGTGCTGCCGCGCATGTCGGTGCACGAGGTCAAGCCGCATGCGGGCGGTATCGACGCGGGCCTGCTCAGCTACGTCGCGTTCGACGAGCCGGTGCCCGATCGCCGCGTCGTGCTGGCATGGCGCAAGAGCTTCACGCGCATGCCCGCGATCGACGCGATCTGCGAAGCAATCGCCGCCTGCGACCTGCCGGGCGTCAAAAAGCTAGATCTGCCCGCCGCCGTCAACTGACTCGCCGTTATCGCGCTGCCGCGCCGGACGCCGGGGCGGCAGGCCGCGAAAAAGCGCGCAGACGCTATCGAATAGATTAAATTAATCAAATAAGAATATTCGATAGCTATTGCTATAGTTTCCTCCACGGATCGCCCGATCCCCTTATCGATAAGGCTCAGCGCCTCGACCCGTCGCTCGGGGCGTGTGACAAGCCAGGAGGAAAACAACATGCAAGCGGATTCACAATCCATCCACGCTTTTCCCGCGCAACCGGCCACGACGGCCGCCGCGCTGAGTTTGCGCACCATCGCCGTGTCGTTGCTGGTCGACCGGGTACTGGCCGCCTGACGTACCGACCGATGACGGCATCCACCGCCGCCCGGATGCCTCGCACTTTCCCTCTGATTCGACCAAGACCACGCAGGAGCACCCATGTCAGAACGTAAGCTCACCAACGCCGCCGGCGCGCCCGTCGCCGATAACCAGAACTCGATGACCGCCGGTCCGCGCGGCCCGGTCGTGCTGCAGGACGTCTGGCTGCTCGAAAAGCTCGCGCACTTCGATCGCGAAGTGATACCCGAGCGTCGCGTTCACGCGAAGGGTTCGGGTGCGTTCGGCACGCTGACGGTGACGCACGACATTTCGCGCTACACGAAGGCGCAGGTATTCGCGCAGGTCGGCAAGCAGACGCCGCTTTTCATGCGCTTTTCGACGGTGGCCGGCGAGCGAGGCGCGGCCGACGCCGAGCGCGACGTGCGCGGCTTCTCGATCAAGTTCTACACCGAGAACGGCAACTGGGACGTGGTCGGCAACAACACGCCGGTGTTCTTCATCCGCGATCCGCTGAAGTTTCCGGACTTCATCCATACGCAGAAGCGTGATCCGTACACGAATCTGCGCAGCAACGTCGCCGCGTGGGATTTCTGGTCGCGTCATCCGGAGTCGCTGCATCAGGTGACGATTCTGATGAGCGATCGCGGCATTCCGAAGAACTACCGGCAGATGCACGGCTTCGGCTCGCACACATACTCGTTCATCAACGCGAACGACGAGAGGTTCTGGGTCAAGTTCCACTTCAAGTCGCTGCAGGGCATCGAGAACTTCACCGACGCCGAAGCCGCCCAGGTGGTTGCCAATGACCGCGAAAGCGCGCAGCGCGATCTGGTGAGCAGCATCGACGCGGGAAACTTTCCGAAGTGGCGCTTCGCGATTCAGGTGATGCCCGAAGCGAATGCGGCGAATTACCGCTTCAATCCGTTCGACATCACGAAGGTGTGGTCGCAGAAGGACTATCCGTTGATCGACGTCGGCACGATCGAGCTGAACCGCAACGCGGCGAACTATTTTGCGGACGTCGAGCAGGCGGCCTTCACGCCGGCGAACGTGGTGCCGGGCATCGGCTTTTCGCCGGACCGTCTGTTGCAGGGGCGTCTGTTCTCGTACGGCGATACGCAGCGTTACCGGCTCGGCATCAATCATCACCAGATTCCGGTGAATGCGCCGCGCGTGCCGAACCCGCATTCGTTCCATCGCGACGGCGCGATGCGCACCGACGGCAATCTCGGCGGCAACGTGAATTACGAGCCGAACCGCTTCGGCGACTTCGCGCAGGATGCGAACGCGTCGGAGCCGCCGCTCGCGGCGGGGGCGGTCGCGCGTTACGAGCATCGCGAGGACGACGACTACTACTCGCAGCCGCGCATGCTGTTCGCGCTGTTCGACGACTCGCAGCGTCAGCGTCTGTTCGGCAATATCGCGCGGCATATCGACGGCGTGCCGCAGCAGATCGTCGCGCGTCAGATCGAGCATTTCCGTCGCGCCGATCCGGCTTACGCGGAAGGGGTGATCGCGGCGCTCGCGGTATTGCAGGAAGGCAGGAACCGCCAGGCGTGATGTGCGCGGCGGATCGCAACGCAGTAGCAAAGTAATCGACGGCGCAGCGCATTGCTGCGGTCCGTCACGAAACGAACCGGGAGTTCGATCATGATCCAGATGATGATGGCAAGCATCGGCGCACCAGCCGCCACGCGCGGCATGCAGTTGCAGCGGCAGGCGTTCATGTTGCGCAAGGCGGTGGGCCTTGCGATCGTCGCGAGCGGCTTTGCGGTGCTCGCCGCGCAGGCGTTGCAACACACGCTGGGCGGCTGACGCAGTGCCGCCGGAATGGCGGCGCAGCAACGCTTTCAAGCCGGTCTCACGCAAGCCTTGCAGCGTTTCACGCTACACTGTCGAACGTTTGATCTCTGTTTCTGCAGACCGTCATCTGTCGACCGGTTCGTATCACTCTTCAAAGGAGTCATCATGGCCAAGAAAGAAGCCGCCGCAGCAGTACAGCACGTCAACATCGGTATCAGCGACAAGGATCGCAAGAAGATCGCCGATGGTCTGTCGCGTCTGCTCGCCGACACGTACACGCTGTACCTGAAGACCCACAACTTTCACTGGAACGTCACGGGTCCGATGTTCAACACGCTGCACCTGATGTTCGAAACGCAGTACAACGAACTCGCACTCGCGGTCGACTCGATCGCCGAACGCATCCGCGCGCTGGGCGTGCATGCGCCGGGCAGCTACAAGGATTTCGCGAAGCTGTCGTCGATCCCCGAAGCGGAAGGCGTGCCGGCCGCGGAAGACATGATCCGCCAGCTGGTCGAAGGTCAGGAAGCCGTGGTGCGCACCGCGCGCGCGATTTTCCCGTCGACGGAAGCCGCCAACGACGAACCGACCGCCGACCTGCTCACACAACGCATGCAGACGCACGAAAAGACCGCGTGGATGCTGCGCTCGCTGCTCGCCTGAGTTGCCGCGGTTGAGCCGGTCGAATCACGTTTGATGCCGGCGCGGGCAACGCCCGCGCCGCGCTAGAAGCGCACGAGCCTCCCTTGCACGGGAGGCTTTGTTTTTTGCGCCGCCGTCACGTGATGCGCAGGTGCGAGCGCGTGGCGCCTCGCTATGCGGCCGCTCGAATCCAGGGCCGCCGCGCGCTTCCCGTAAAATAGGCGCACCGTGTTCGCACTTCACCGAATTCGTCCCATGTTCGCCCGACTTCCCCTGTATCTGCGCCTCGTGCGCATGGACAAGCCGATCGGCAGCCTGCTGCTGCTGTGGCCGACGCTCAACGCACTGTGGATCGCATCCGGCGGTCATCCGTCGTGGCAATTGCTGGTGATCTTCACGCTCGGCACGGTGCTGATGCGCTCGGCCGGCTGCGCGATCAACGACTACGCGGACCGCGATTTCGACCGGCACGTGAAGCGCACCGAAAACCGGCCGATCACGTCGGGCAAGATCAATGCGTGGGAAGCGGTCGTGCTGGCTACTGTTCTGTCGCTGATCGCGTTCCTGCTGATCCAGCCGCTCAATGCGTTGACCAAGGAGTTGTCGGTGGTCGCGCTGTTCGTCGCCGGCACGTATCCGTTCATGAAGCGCTTCTTCGCGATTCCGCAGGCGTATCTGGGCATCGCGTTCGGCTTCGGCATTCCGATGGCGTTCGCCGCGGTGCAGGATCACGTGCCGCTGCTCGCGTGGGTGATGCTGGTCGCGAACATCTTCTGGGCCGTTGCGTACGACACCGAATACGCGATGGTCGATCGCGACGACGACATCAAGATCGGCATCCGCACGTCGGCGCTGACCTTCGGCCGTTTCGACGTGGCCGCCGTCATGCTGTGCTACGCGGTGACGCTCGGGATTTACGTCGGCATCGGCCTGACGCTCGGGTTTGGTCCGCTGTACTGGCTCGGCTGGGCGGTCGCGGTGGGTTGCGCGATCTATCACTACACGCTGATCCGTCATCGCGAGCGCATGCCGTGCTTCGCCGCGTTCCGTCACAACAACTGGCTCGGCGGGGCGTTGTTCGCGGGGATCGCCGCGCATTACCTGATCACGTCGTTCTGATTCGCGTCAGCGCTTTGCTGGCTTCGAATCGCTGCTGTTTCTACACGCCGTAGGCGCTTGTCCTGATTGGAAAAGGACAGTCGCGCTACGGCGTGTTTGTTTCTGCTGCTTCTTTGCGATGCCGATTCGCGTTACTGCTTGCCGAACTCGTCGCCCATCTCGCGCGCCCGCGCGTCGGCGGCGAGTGCGCCGCGCACGATCGCGTCTTTGATGCCGCTCGCTTCGAACGAGGCGAGCGCCGCCGCGGTCGTGCCGCCTTTCGAGGTCACGCGCTCGCGCAGCACGCTCGTCGGCTCGTCGGAATTGGCTGCGAGTTGCGCGGCGCCCGTGAACGTCGCGACCGCGAGTGCGCGCCCCTGCGCTTCGTCCATACCGAGCTGGCGTGCGGCTTCCTGCAGCGCTTCGATGAAATAGAACACGTAGGCCGGCCCGCTGCCCGAGATCGCGGTGACCGCGTCGATCTTCGCTTCGTCGTCGAACCAGACGGTTTCGCCGACCGCGCCGAGCACCTGCGACGCGAGCGCGCGGCCCGCTTCATCGACGCTGCTGCTGGCGACGAGACCCGTCACGCCCATGCCGATCAAGGCCGGCGTATTCGGCATCACGCGCACGATGCGGCTGTGGCCATCGAGCCAGCGCGACATGTCGCCGATGCGAATGCCCGCGACGATGCTGACGATCAGTTGCGACTCGCGCAGATGCGGCGCCACCGTTTCGGCGACGCTCTTCAGGATCTGCGGCTTCACCGCAAGCACGACCGCGTCGTAGTCGGCGAGTGCGCTGTCTGCGGCCGCGCCGGTGCGGATGCCGAATTGCTGCTCGTTGCGCTTGCGCGCGTCTTCGTTCGGATCGATCGCGTACAGGTCCGCGGGCGTGACGCCGCGCTTGATGAGGCCGCCGATCAACGCCGCGGCCATATTGCCGCCGCCGATAAACGCAATTTTCATGATGGTCCGGATGGGTTCAGGTGAGATGCGCAAATGCGATGAGGGCTTCGCGCGGCCAGATTCGCGCGAGGCCCGTGGAAAAGCTCAGCGCGAGTAATCGCGCGCGCCGAAGATCGCGGTGCCGACGCGCACGATCGTCGCGCCTTCGAGCACGGCCGCTTCGAGATCGGCCGACATGCCCATCGACAGGGTATCGAGTTCGAGCCCGTCGTTACGCAAGCGCTCGAACAGCTCGCGCAACTGGCGATGCGGCGCGCGTTGTTCTTCGAGATCGCCGGCCGGTTCGGGAATCGACATCAGTCCGCGCAGCTTCAGCTTCGGCAGCGCGGCGATCTGTTGTGCGATAGCGACCGCTTCGTCGATGGCGACGCCACTCTTCGACGTTTCACCGCTGACGTTGACCTGCAGGCAGACGTTGAGCGGCGGCAGGCCGTCTGGGCGCTGCTCCGACAGTCGCTGCGCGATCTTCAGCCGATCGACCGAATGCACCCAGTCGAAATGCTCGGCAACGGGCCGCGTCTTGTTCGATTGCAACGGCCCGATGAAATGCCATACGAGCAATGAGCGCAGATCGCCGAGCGTCTGGATCTTGTCCAGCGCTTCCTGCACGTAGTTCTCGCCGAACGCGCGCTGACCGGCCGCATGAGCGGCGCGCACGGCGTCGGCGGGAAAGGTCTTGGAGACCGCGAGCAGCATCACGGACTGCGCATCGCGGCCGGCCGCTTGCGCGGCCCGGGCGATGCGCTCGTGCACGTCAGCGAGATTGTGAGCCAGGTGCTCGGCGAGACTGTGAGGCAGATCGGACATGGAACGAACCGGTGTTCAGCGAAGACGATGCCCCGATTATACGGACAGCATGTGCTCGACCAATTCGATCCAGTGCGCGACCGGCGTCGACGTGCCGCTTTGCAGATGCGCGATGCAGCCGACGTTCGCCGACACGATCACCTGCGGTTCCTGAGCCTGCAAACGCTCGAGCTTCTGGTCGCGCAGCGCGTACGACAGGCGCGGCTGCATCAGCGAGTAGGTGCCGGCCGAGCCGCAGCACAGATGGCTGTCGGCGGGCAGGCGCACTTCGACGCCGAGCGCGCTGAGCAGTTGCTCGACCTTGCCGCGGATCTGCTGGCCATGCTGCAGCGTACAGGGCGGATGAAACGCGACCGTGTGCACCGAGCGGCGGCGCGTAATCGCGACGAGCTGTTCTTCGAACTCGGGCAGGATCTCGGCGATGTCGCGCGTCAGTTCGACGATGCGGCGCGCCTTCTCCGCATAGTTGGGATCGTGGCGCAGCAGGTGCGCGTATTCCTTGACCGTCGCGCCACAGCCCGACGCGTTCATCACGATCGCTTCAACCCCTTGTTCGACGTAGGGCCACCATGCGTCGATGTTGTTGCGCAGATCGTCGAGCGCTTCGTCGTGGTAGCCGAGGTGCAGGCGGATCGCACCACAGCAGCCGGCTTCGGGTGCGACCAGGGTTTCGATGCCGAGCGCGTCGAACACGCGCGCAGTCGCGATGTTGACGTTCGGCATCATCGACGGCTGCACGCAGCCCGCGAGCATCAGCACCTTGCGTTCGTGTTTCGCGCTCGGCCATTCGAGCGGACGCTGGCGCGGCGGCACCTTGTCGCGCAGCTTCTTCGGCAGCAGGCCGCGCACGTGCTGACCGAGGCGCATCGCGGGCGAGAAGATCGCGCTGTTCGGCAGCACGCTCGCGAGCAGGCGCCGCATCAGCCGCTGATTGAGCGGCCGCGTGACTTTCTCTTCGGTGAGCTTGCGGCCGATTTCGACGAGGCGCCCGTATTGCACGCCCGACGGGCAGGTCGACTCGCAATTGCGGCAGGTCAGGCAGCGGTCGAGGTGAACCTGCGTACTGCGCGTGACCGGCGCGCCTTCGACCATCTGTTTGATCAGATAGATGCGCCCGCGCGGGCCGTCGAGCTCGTCGCCGAGCAGTTGGTAGGTCGGGCAGGTGGCCGTGCAGAAACCGCAATGCACGCATTTGCGCAGGATGGCGTCCGCTTCGTTGCCATCGGGCGTATTGCGAATGAAGTCCGCGAGGTTGGTTTGCATCGCGTCGCTCAGAAGTCAGAGTAGAGACGGCCGCGGTTGAAGATGCGGGCCGGGTCGAATGCGTGTTTGAGGCCGCGATGGATTTTCATCAGCGGTGCGGGCAGCGGGGTGAATACGCCTGCGCTGCGGTCGTAGCCGTGGCCGCTGCGGAAAATAGTGGCGTGGCCGCCCGCCTGCTTCGCGCTGATGCGCACGGTTTGCGCGTCGGTGTCGGTGATCCACCAGCGCTGGCCGCCGCCCCATTCCATCAGTTGCGCGCCGGGCAGCTGCAGCGGCTCGGTGATCGACGGTAGCGCGAGACGCCACAGCGCGGCCTTCGGCGGAATGCCGGCAAAGAACGAGTCGGTCTGTTCGCGCAGGCCGGCCCAGAAGCGTTCGGCTTCGACCGCATCGACGACTTCGCCGCCGAGCCCGGTGCGCGCGGACTTGACCGCGGCTTCCGCGCCGCCGAGCCGCACCGCGAGCGTGCCGTTGCGCCATGCGCTTGCGGTGATCGGCAGAGGCCGGCCGCCCCATTCGTTGAGCTTGCGGACCGCGTCGGTGCCGTTCATGTCGAACTTCAGCGTGGCTTCGACCTGCGGCCGCGGCAGCACTTTGACCGACAGTTCGAGGATCAGCCCGAGCGTGCCGAGCGAGCCCGCGAGTAGCCGCGACACGTCGTAACCCGCGACGTTCTTGACGACCTGGCCGCCGAAGTGCAGCACCTGGCCCTGGCCGTTCATTACGACGGCACCCAGCACGAAGTCGCGCGCGGCGCCGACGGCCGGCCGGCGCGGCCCCGAAATGCCCGCGGCGATACAGCCGCCGAAGGTGGCCTGCGGACCGAAGTGAGGCGGCTCGAACGCCAGCATCTGGTCGTGCTCGGCGAGCGCGGCTTCGATTTCCAGCAGCGGTGTTCCCGCGCGCGCGGTGATCACGAGCTCGGCCGGATCGTACGCGATGATGCCGCGATAAGCGCGCGTGTCGAGGATCTCACCTTCCAGCGTCTGGCCATACCAGTCCTTGGTGCCGCCGCCACGGATGCGCACCGCGCGTCCCTCGGCGCTGGCCGCACGCACGCGTTCGGACCATACGGCGACGATGTCGTCCTCTTCCATGGTGTCCTGCTCGTTGTGTTTCGTTTGATTGTACCGGGCGGCGGCTCGCTGGCAAGCCGGAGCGCACCCGCACTACGGGGCGCGGCGCATCGGTCTGCAGGGGACGGCACAAAATGCCGCGCACGCTGCGCCAGCATCGGCGCGGCGTGCGGCGAACGGCGGATGCGCGATGCAAACGCCCGCCGCTAGAAGCGCGGCAGCTCGGGATGAGGCAGCAGCCCGCCGCGCACGTGCATCTTGCCGTATTCGGCACAGCGCGCCCGCGTCGGAATACCCTTGTCGGGGTTCAACAGACCGGGCGCGTCGAATGCTCGCTTGACCGCGTGGAACGTGTCGCGCTCCTCGGGCGAGAACTGCACGCACATCGAATTGATCTTCTCGATGCCGACGCCATGCTCACCCGTCACCGTGCCGCCGAGCTCGACGCAAGCTTCGAGGATGTCGGAACCGAACAACTCGGCGCGATGCCACTCGTCCTGGTCGTTGCCATTGAAGAGGATCAGCGGATGCATGTTGCCGTCGCCGGCATGGAACACGTTGATGCAGCGCAGCCGGTACGTCTTCTCCATCTCCTCGATGCGCGCGAGCAGCGGCCCGATACTGCGGCGCGGCACGGTGCCGTCCATGCAGTAGTAGTCCGGCGAGATGCGGCCGGCCGCCGGAAACGCGTTCTTGCGCCCGGACCAGAAGCGCAGGCGCTCGGCTTCCGTGCGCGAAATCTGGATACGGGTCGCGCCGTGCTCGCGCAGCACTGCGGTCATGCGCACGATCTCGGCCGCGACTTCCTCGGGCGTGCCGTCCGATTCGCACAGCAGGATCGCCGCCGCGTCGAGGTCGTAGCCTGCGTTGACGAACTCCTCGACCGCGCGCGTGGCGGGCTTGTCCATCATCTCGAGGCCGGCCGGGATGATGCCCGCCGCGATGATGCCCGCCACGGCGTCGCCGCCTTTGACGACGTCGTCGAAGCTGGCCATGATGACCTGCGCCGTTTGCGGCTTCGGGATCAGCTTGACGGTGACTTCGGTGACGATTGCGAACATGCCCTCGCTGCCGATCAGCACCGCGAGCAGATCGAGCCCAGGCGAGTCAGGTGCGAGCGAGCCGAATTCGACGATCTCGCCTTCCATCGTCACCGCGCGCACGCGCAGCACGTTGTGCACGGTCAGGCCGTATTTCAGGCAATGCACGCCGCCCGAGTTCTCGGACACGTTGCCGCCGATCGTGCAGGCAATTTGCGACGACGGGTCCGGCGCATAGTAGAGGCCATACGGTGCCGCGGCTTCCGAGATCGCCAGATTGCGCACGCCCGGTTGCACGGTCGCGATACGCGCATACGAGTCGACCTCGACGATCTTGCGAAAGCGCGCGAGCGACACCACCACGCCGTGCCGGATCGGCATTGCGCCGCCGGACAGCCCGGTGCCCGCGCCGCGCGGCACGATGGGTACTTCGAGGCGATGGCAGATCTGCACGATGCGTTGCACCTGCGATTCGGTTTCCGGCAGCGCCACGGCGAGCGGCAGACGGCGATACGCGGCGAGGCCGTCGCATTCGTACGCGACGGTATCTTCCTCGCGATACAGCAGACAGTGGGTCGGCAACACGGCCATCAGCGCCTGCACGACCTCGCGCTGACGCTGCGCGAGTACTTCGGCCGACAGTTCAGCGGGTGCGTTCATGTGAGTTGTCTCCTCGTGGCTTGCGCCGGTCCGGCTTCGCGGTGCGAGCCGACTGTTTCGTGCGGCCTGCTTCGCGTCACTTGCGTATTCATCAGGCTGGCGCGGTTGCCGTTCGACGTTTCAGCGGCTCGCCGCGGCCAGCTTTGGCAGCCTCGATCAGGCCGCCGCCCAGGCGAAAATCTTGCCCGGGTTCATCAGATTGCGCGGGTCGAGCGCGTGCTTGATGGAGCGCATCGTGTCGACCGCGACGTCGCCGTGCTCCTCGAGCAGAAAGCCCATCTTGTGCAGACCGACGCCATGCTCGCCGGTGCAGGTGCCGTCCATGCGCAGCGCGCGCTGCACGATGCGACGGTTCAGGCGCTCGGCCTCCTCGAGTTCTTCGGGCTTGTCGGGGTCGATCAGGATCGCGACGTGGAAGTTGCCGTCGCCGACATGGCCGACGATCGGGCAGGGCAGCGGTGACGCCAACAGATCCTGTTCAGTCTCGACTACGCATTCGGCGAGACGCGAGATCGGCACGCAGACGTCGGTGGTCACCGCGCGCGAGCCGGGCTTCAGCTGCAGCATCGCGAAATAGGCGTTGTGACGCGCGTTCCACAGCCGGCTGCGGTCTTCGGGGCGGGTCGCCCATTCGAAGCCTTCACCGGCATTCTGTGCGGCGATTTCCTGCACGAGTTCGGCCTGTTCCTTGACGCCGGCCTCGGTGCCGTGAAATTCGAAGAACAAGGTGGGTGCTTCGCGCAGCGTCAGATTCGAATGGCGATTGATCGAGCGGATCGCCAAAGAATCGACGAACTCGACGCGCGCGATCGGCACGCCGATCTGGATCGTCTCGATGACCGCACGCACCGCATCGCCCATCGACGGGAACGTGCACACCGCGGCCGACACCGCCTCCGGCTGCGGATAGAGGCGCACGGTGATTTCGGTGATCACGCCGAGCGTGCCTTCCGAGCCGACGAACAGGCGCGTGAGGTCGTACCCCGCCGACGATTTGCGCGCGCGCGTGCCGGTCTTGATCACGCGGCCATCGGCGAGCACGACCGTCAGGCCGAGCACGTTCTCGCGCATCGTGCCGTAGCGTACGGCGTTGGTACCCGACGCGCGGGTCGCCGACATGCCGCCGATGCTCGCGTCGGCGCCCGGGTCGATCGGGAAGAACAGGCCGGTGTCGCGCAGCGCTTCGTTCAGTTGCTTGCGAGAGATGCCGGGCTCGACGGTGACCGTCAGGTCTTCGGCGTTGATCGACAGCACCCGGTTCATTTCCGACAGATCGATCGACACGCCGCCTTGCACGGCAAGCAGATGCCCTTCGAGCGACGAGCCGTTGCCGTACGGAATGATCGGCACGTCGTACTGGCCGCACAGCTTGACGGCGGTTTGCACGTCTTCGGTCGTGCGCGCGAATACGACGGCGTCAGGCAGTTGCGGATCGAATGGCGATTCGTCGCGGCCGTGGTGCGCACGCACGGCTTCGGCAACGGACACCCGGTCGCCAAAAGCGGCTTTGAGCTGGTTCAGCAATTCGGCGGGAAACGGCCGGCGTAGCGGCGCCGGCGGCACGGGATGGTTCACGCATGTCTCCTGTCGATCGGAGTTGGCGCTCGAGCGCCAACTCCGGTCCCATGAAAGTATCTTTAGGTAACAGCCTGCTTGAGCCTGTTTGCAGCAGCTGTTTCATTTTACGCTGTTCGCCCGCCAGGCGGCGCTGGGCCGGCTTCCGCTCATATAATGGCGGCGCTTTCGCGATGCGTGCAATATGGATAAACGTGGTGCCCGCATCGCCACTGAATGTATGGGAGACATCATGGGCAATCGCCTCAGCAAGATCGCCACTCGCACCGGCGACGACGGCACCACCGGTCTCGGCGACGGCCGCCGCGTGCGCAAGGACAGCGCGCGTATCGCCGCCATCGGCGACGTCGACGAACTCAATTCGAATCTCGGCGTGTTGTTGTGCGAGAACCTGCCCGAGAACGTACGCGCGGCGCTGGTCGCAATCCAGCACGACCTGTTCGATCTGGGCGGCGAGCTGTGCATTCCGGGTCACACCATGATTACCGGGCAGCATCTCGCGCAGCTCGACGGCTGGCTCGCCGACTACAACGCCGCGCTGCCGCCGCTGAAGGAATTCATTCTGCCGGGCGGTTCGCGCGCGGCCGCGCTCGCGCATGTATGCCGCACCGTTTGCCGCCGCGCGGAGCGCGCGATCGTCGCGCTTGGCGAACACGAGGCGCTGAACGCGGCGCCGCGTCAGTACGTGAACCGGCTGTCCGATCTGTTGTTCGTGCTGGCGCGCGTGCTCAATCGCGCGGACGGTGGCACCGACGTGCTGTGGCAACACGATCGCGACGCACCTTGAATGGCGACGCCCATGCGCGTATAGACACGCGCGGTGCTTCGTATGAGCCGACGTTCAACCGACGGCGAGCGTGACCGGCTTGCCGATGCGGCTCAGCATTTCCACGAGCGTGTCGATCGTGAACTTGGTGGTTTTCTTGTTGACGACGTCGGACACGCGCGGGCGCGACACCATCAGAATTTCGGCCGCCTCGGCCTGCTTCAGATGATGCTGTTCGATCCACGTGGACAGCTCGGTCATCAGCTGTTCCTTGAGCAGCCGCGTGTCGTTGATCTGCTTTTGCGACGCTGCGTGAAGGCGCCTGGCTTCTTCGGCGGAGAAACCGAGTTCGAGGAACACGTTCGCGCCGGCTCGCGTTACGTGACGGATGTTGGTGTCGATCGTCATGGCTGGATGGTCCTGTAATGGGTGATGGCGCGGTAGCGCGCTTCGGCAATTTTTCTGTCGTGCGGGCCGAGCTTCTGTGTTTTCTTCTGAAAGCAGTGCAGTACGTATAGCGCTTCGGCGTATTTGGTCACGTACATCACGCGAAAAACTCCTTCCTCGTCTCTGATGCGGATTTCGCGCGTTCCCGCGCCGATCGAGTCGAATGGTTTCCAGTCGTCGGGATCGAGTCCTGACTGAATCTTGTGAAGCTGAAACCCGGCGAGACGACGCGCTTCGTCGGGAAAAGCGAGCAAATCGCGGTAGCTGGAGCCTAACCAGCGGATTTCTTTTTCCTGCTCCATCGCCACCTCATGTATAAAATCTTATACGCATTCTCCAACCCGGTCAAGTCGCGCAAGCGACCAGGCAACGAGCTATGACGATAGCGAGGCGGCAGGCTCAGTACCATTCATCCGAATGGCCAATAAAAAAACCCGGTTCAAGATCGAACCGGGTTTTTTCTACGGACTGCAGACAAGCCGCCGCAGTGGCGGCGGGGCAGGCGTTCAGTTGCCGCTGCCGCGCGCGATGCGGCGCTGCCTGACCGCTTCGGCGAGGCCTTCGAGCACGGCGACGCTTTCGTCCCAGCCGATGCACGCATCGGTAACGCTCTGGCCGTAAGTAAGTTCGCGGCCTTCCTGCAGATCCTGGCGACCCGCGACGAGGTGCGACTCCACCATCACGCCGACGATCCGCTCATCACCCGCGGCGATCTGACGGCCGATGTCCGCGCACACCGGAATCTGGTTCTCGTGCTTCTTCGAGCTGTTCGCATGGCTCGCATCGATCATCAGACGCGCGGCGAGACCCGCCTTGCCGATGTCCGCGCAGGCCGCGTTGACGCTGTCGGCGTCGTAGTTCGGCGTTTTGCCGCCGCGCAGAATCACGTGGCAGTCCTCATTGCCCGCGGTCGAGACGATCGCCGAGTGGCCGCCCTTCGTGACCGACAGGAAATGGTGCGGCTGCGAGGCGGCCTTGATCGCGTCGACGGCGATCTTCACGTTGCCGTCCGTGCCGTTCTTGAAGCCGACCGGGCACGAGAGTCCCGAAGCCAGCTCGCGGTGCACCTGCGATTCGGTCGTGCGCGCGCCGATCGCACCCCACGAGATCAGATCCGCGATGTACTGCGGGCTGATCATGTCGAGGTACTCGGTGCCGGCCGGCAGACCGAGTTCGTTGATGCGCAGCAGCAGCTCGCGCGCGGTGCGCAGGCCTTCGTTGATCTTGAAGCTGTTGTCCATGTGCGGGTCGTTGATGAGACCCTTCCAGCCCACCGTCGTGCGCGGCTTTTCGAAGTACACGCGCATCACGACTTCGAGTTCGCCGGCAAAGCGCTTGCGCTGCTCGATCAGACGCCCTGCGTATTCGATCGCGGCCTTCGGATCGTGAATCGAGCACGGGCCGATCACGACGATCAGACGGTCGTCCATGCCGTGCAGAATGCGATGCATCGCGGTGCGCGAGTCGTAGATCACGTTGGACACCGTCTCGTCGCAGGCGAATTCGCGGATCAGGTGAGCGGGCGGCGTGAGTTCCTTCAATTCGCGGATGCGGACATCGTCGGTATTGTGCGGGGGCATGTTGTTCTCCTGAATCGGTTCGTAGCGTGTTCGCGCGGGTCAGATAGGGTTCGAAAAACGTGAGACGAAAAAAAACCGCCAGGCTGGCTGGCGGTTTTTCGGGAATTCTTGGTGTCCTGCGTGCACTAACACCCCTCTCGATCCGCCAGCGGTCTGAGATACCAAAAAAAGTAAAAATAAAACTTGGCGGACATGGCGAAGTGAATGCGTCGCTGGTCAAAAAAGGGTGAGTGACTTTATAACCCGGTACGGGCTCGGCTGACAAGCCGGGACGTCGAAAAATGCGGAATTTCCGCACGCTTCGCGCTTTGCGTGCACGAAGCGTGCATTCTTCGCGAAATCAGGCCGTGCCGCCGACCGTCATCCGCTCGATGCGCAGCGTCGGCTGACCGACGCCCACCGGCACGCTCTGGCCTTCCTTGCCGCACACGCCGACGCCCGAATCGAGCTTCATGTCGTTGCCGATCATCGTGACGTACTTCAGCGATTCCGGGCCGCTGCCGATCAGCGTCGCGCCCTTCACCGGATACGTGATCTTGCCGTTCTCGATCATGTACGCCTCGGAGGCCGAGAACACGAACTTGCCGTTCGTGATGTCGACCTGACCGCCGCCGAAGTTCACCGCATACAGGCCGTTCTTCACGGATGCGAGGATTTCCTGCGGGTCCTTGTCGCCGTTGAGCATGTACGTGTTGGTCATGCGCGGCATCGGCAGCGCCGCGTATGATTCGCGCCGCGCGTTGCCGGTGACCGGCATCTTCATCAGACGCGCGTTGAGCGTGTCCTGGATGTAGCCCTTCAGGATGCCGTCCTCGATCAGCGTCGTGCACTGGGTCGGATTGCCTTCGTCGTCGATATTGAGCGAGCCGCGACGGTTCGGCAGCGTGCCGTCGTCGACCACGGTGACGCCCTTCGCGGCGACCTGCTCGCCGATGCGTCCCGCGAATGCCGACGAGCCCTTGCGGTTGAAGTCGCCCTCGAGCCCGTGGCCGATCGCCTCGTGCAGCAGCACGCCGGGCCAGCCCGGGCCGAGCACGACGGTCATCGCGCCGGCCGGCGCCGGACGCGCGTCGAGATTGACGAGGGCCGCGTGTACCGCGTCGTCGACGTAGCGCGACAGCACTTCATCGGTGAAATAGCCGTAGTCGAAACGCCCGCCACCGCCGCCGCTGCCGATTTCGCGGCGGCCGTTCTGCTCGGCGATCACGGTGACCGATACCCGCACGAGCGGCCGGATGTCGGCCGCGAAGCCGCCGTCGCTGCGCGCGACGAGCACCACGTCGTATTCGCCGGCGAGGCCCGCCATGACTTGCTGGATGCGCGGGTCGCGGCCGCGCGCCATCTGCTCGATGCGCTCGAGCAGCTTGACCTTCGCGGTGGCGTCGAGCGAATGCAGCGGGTCGGACGGCAGGTACAGGTCGCGCCCGGCGATGCCGGTCAGCGACGACGCCACCTTGATCTTCTGCTTGCCACCGCCGGCCTTGGCGATCGCGCGCGTGGCGATGGCCGCCTGGCGGATCGCTTCGGGCGACAGATCGTCCGAGTACGCGAACGCGGTGCGCTCGCCCGACACGGCGCGCACGCCGACGCCCTGATCGATGCTGAAGCTGCCCGACTTCACGATGCCTTCTTCGAGACTCCACGCTTCGCTGCGGGTGGCCTGGAAGTACAGGTCCGCGTAGTCAACGCGGTGCGTGAAGATTTCGGCGAGCGTGCGCGTGAGCAGCGACTCGTCGAGACCATAGGGCGTGAGGAGGATGTCCTTGGCGGCGGCGAGATTACGGATACCGGGTTCGATGATGTTCATGCGAAGTATGTTCTGCTCGATACGAAGGGGTCGGGGAGCGCCTGCGTGGGTATATGCGTGGCAGGCGCCGCAGTTTCAATGTCGGTTTTCAGGTCAGCACGCGATGACGCCATGCCGGCAGGCTCTGCCGCACTTCGTCGATGCGCGCGCGTTCGAGGTTGCCCGCGACCACGCCAGCGCCCTCGTCGCGCACCGCGACGATCTCGCCCCACGGGTCGATCAGCATGCTGTGGCCCCAGGTGCGGCGGCCGTTTTCATGTTTGCCGCCTTGCGCCGCGGCGAGCACGTAGCACTGGTTTTCGATCGCGCGGGTGCGCAGCAGCAGTTCCCAATGCGCGCGGCCGGTCGTGTAAGTGAACGCGGACGGCACGACGATCAGCGCGCAGTCGCCCATGCGCCGGTACAGCTCGGGAAAGCGCAAATCGTAGCAGACCGACAGGCCGACCCGCCCGAATGGCGCGTCGAAGCCTTGCACCGCG
The DNA here is from genome assembly GCF_021390635.1 of Paraburkholderia sp. HD33-4. Lineage (NCBI taxonomy): Bacteria > Pseudomonadati > Pseudomonadota > Betaproteobacteria > Burkholderiales > Burkholderiaceae > Paraburkholderia > Paraburkholderia sp. HD33-4. Next base: position 517,866 of record NZ_JAJEJS010000001.1, read on the forward strand.
GTGCCGGGGCGGATCGTGCGCGCTTCGTCGAACGATTCATCGCCTTTTTCGAAGTTGAACAGGTGGATCTTGTCGTAGCGTGCGGCTTCGTTGCCGAGTGGGTCGAACACGAGGGTCGTGTTCAGTACGCGCGACGCCTCCGGCGCCATGAGCGGCAGGGTGCCGCCGATCACCCAGACTCGGTGACGGCGCGCAGCGTCGGCAAGAAAGCGCTGGATCGGACCGTCCTGATACGGCTCGCGCACGGCGAGCTTGTCGGTGTCCTTGAAGCCCATGAAGCAAAAATACTCGGGTAGCAGCACGAGTTGCGCGCCGTCGGCGGCGGCTTCGGCGATCAGGCGCTCCGCGTCGGCGAGATTGCGATCGCGATCCGGCGTGCTGACCATCTGCAGCGCGGCGACCCGGAAGGGGCTGGCCACAGGGCCGCTGGACGTTGCGGGGGATGCCGATGAAGTGACGTGTGTTTCGCTCATGAACGTGTCGGAAGACTCCCGGCGGCCGGCGCTGTGGAGCGCGGGCACCGCATGCATGGTTCTGGGCTGGCTCGGCTGCTGTCGACGCACTGGGTCCGCGCAGCTTCCTCGTTGGCTGGCTGAATGGTTCGGAGCGCGACGCCGGAGAAAGCGGGCCGAATCGGACGGACCTTTTGGTTAGCGCCGCCGGACTCATCCAGGCGGCAAAACTCAGTGCGCTTCCACGGTCGAAGCCGGAACGTCAATCTTACCCCCTTCAGTCGTCACCCGCTCGACGTGCGGTTTCGACCACGAGCCGGTGATCGAATACTCGCGCGCGAATACGTGCGACACCCCTTGCGAGAACGCGATATCGGCGACCAGCGCGCCGAGGCCGATCAGCGGATTGACGACGGTCGCGGCGATCACCGCGGAGCCGGCGCTGATGGTCGGCACCACGTGCAGGTGCATGTCCTGGGTCTTTTGCGCGATGTCGACCGAGCCCACCATTTCGACGCGCGCCGGCGCGGTCACCATCCTGAAGTTCTCGGTGCGGGCGATGCCGTCGTGAATCTGCGCGGTACCCGTCACGCTCGAGAACGGCAGGCCCTCGCCGATCACGTCGCGGAAATTGAGCGTGGCGATGCGCGCGAGGCTTTGCAGGCTCAGCACGCCGAGCAGTGTCGCGACACCCGGATCGACCTTCAGGATCTGACCGTGGCGCAGATCGAGCGCGAGGTTGCCGTTCAGCGTCGAATAGTCGATCGTGGTCGGGCCGCCTTGCCACACGGCTTTGCCCGAGACCGAGCCGCTGCCGCTTTTGAGGGTCTTCGGCAGACCGAAGCGCTCGAGCATCGCGCCGGCGTCCTTGATGTCGAGCTTGAAGTCGAACACGGTGCGACGCGGCGTGGCCTCGTCGGCCGAGGTGGGCAGCTCGGTCGAGGTGCGCCAGTTCGCGGTCGCCGTCAGCGTCGCGGTGGGGTTCGTCACGTCGAGCTTGTCGAGCTGCCAGACCGGCACGCCGTTCTCGTCGTAGTTGTGCGCAATGACTTCGAGCCGGCCGACGTTGCGATCGCGCACGATCAGCTCGTTCACGACCAGATCGATCGACGGCATGTTCAGCGCGGGCGCCGACATCGCCGGGCCGAGCAGGTCCTGGTCCTCGACCGATGGAATCACGACGCGCGCAAAGCGCGCCTGCAGCTCGCCCGGCGACTCGCGGGTCGCCCCCGGCAGCCACGATACGTGGCCGGACACCTGGTTCGACGCGATGTTCGCCTGCCACATGCGGTCCGTGTGCGACGCGCCGACGATCACGTTGTCCCAGTGGCGCTTGAGCAGCGTCAGCATGTCGATGTGCAGCGCGAAGCGATTCGGCAGGAACTGCGTGAGCGTGGGATTCGGCGCGGCGGCGGGGGCGGCCGCGCTGCTCGCGCTGGCGGCGCTGCTGGAGGTGCTGCCGCCGTTCACGCCATTCTCCGCAGCCGCGCTCGCGCGCAGTTGCGCGGCGAGCGCGCGCCAGGCGTCGGCATTGAACTCCTTGATGTCGACCGCGGCGACCACGCCCTCGGACGGCAGGTCGGCCGGCCGGTTCACGCCGATCGCGCCGCGCACGACGGTCGGTGGCGTACGCGGCTGCGCGTTTGGCTGATAGCGCAGCAGATACGCCGCGGCGACCGGCCCGAACGTCAGGTCGGCGCGTTCGAGGCCGGCTTCGCCCGGCAGCGTCGACGGATTGACCGAGAAGTGCAGCGGCATCGGCGTGCCGGCCTGCTTTTTGAACGGCGCTGGAAAATCGAGCCCGAGGCCGCGCAGATCAGAGTTGGCGCTGACTTCCGGCAGGCGGCCCTTCGCGCCGGTGACGTTCAGCGCATACGGCGCGCTGCCGCTCATATGCGCGAGCACCTGTGCGGTCGGGCCATGCAGATGCAGCTCGCGCGCGGCATCGACGGCGACGTGGCCGTCGAGCGCGAGCGCGTATGTGCCGTCTTGCCGCAAGCCGCCGTTCGCATGCACGTCGCCGCCGAGGAACTGTCCGGAGAGCCGGTCCACCTGGGCCGTGTGTTCGGTGAAGCGCACCCGGCCGTTCAGTTGCGACAGCGGCGGCGCATTGCTCACGCTCAGGCGATTGTTCTGGAAGCCGAGCGCGCCTTCCACGCCGACATGCGGCATAGGCGTACGCGGGATCGTCAGCTTCAACGCGAGCGACGCCGGCCCTTCCGCGCGAATCTTTTCGGTCTGATGCCGCGCCATGATGCCGAGTGAGCTGCCGTTCACGTAATCGAGCATGTCGGCGAGCGGGCCGCGGCCGTTGCCCTGGATGGTCAGGTTCGAGGCTTTGGTGCCGAGGTCGTCGATGCGGCCGTTCACGTTAGTCAGCGCGAATCGCTTGTAGCGTCCGCGGTCGATGTCGAAGCGCAGCACGTTCTGCTTCAGCTCGAACACGCCGTCGATGCCGTCGAGCGGCGGCCAAACGTTTGGCGTGCCGTTGCGCATGTTGCGCGGCGGGAACGGCGTCGGATCGAACTTGCCGCCGGTGAACGGCGCGACGATGTGGAAGATGCCGGCGTCGGGGTCGCGCGCATAGGGGAACTTGGTCAGGTCGCCATGGATTTCGATCGTGCCGCCCCGCGACACGCCGGCCTGCAAGCCGTGGCCCAGGTAAATGCGCAGCTTTTCGCTGACCGCGGTCGGCAGATAGCGGGCGATGCGCGTCACCTGCGCGCGCTGGAAGTCGGCTTTCAGGTCGAGCGCGCCGCGGCCGTGGCCGGGATTGCTGTAGCTCGCGGTCGCGGTCGCGTCGACGTCGGGGTTAGACACGCGGAAATCGTTCAGCTTGACCGCGAACGCGGGACGCGTGTCACCCGGTGACTTCGTGCCCATGGTCCAGTCGGCGCGGCCGTGCAGGCGCGCGATCGTGAGACGCGGATCGTCGAACACGCCCGGCAGCGTGATCGCCACGTTGGACGTATCGAGGTTCACGTGGCCGCCTTTTTCGTCGGCGTCGACGTTGCCCCACAGGTTTTCGATGCCGGGAACGCCGGCGCGCGGGTGGCCGCGCGGCGTGAGACCCGGCCCCGGCTCCTGGGCGGCGAAGCTGATGCCCTGCAGATCGCCCTTGAAGCGATAGCGCTCGATCGGTTCCGCGCCCGTCGGCCGATGGTCGCTGCCCACTTCACCGGATTCCGGCTTGCCGCGCTCGACCTCGATCACGTAGTCGGCGACGAGCCCGCGCGGATTGATGCGCACGAGTTCGTTCAGAAAGTGCCGCGGCAACGGCAGTGCGCGGCTGAATTCGGCGAGGATGCCGAGATCGATGCGATCCCCGCTGACGCTCAGTAGCTGCCCATGCTGCTGTGACGCGGTCCGGTAGCGGCTGTCGAGGGTCCGGAAGCGCAGGATGCGTGTGAGCGGCGTGCCGTCGTCGAGCGCCGGCTGGCCGAGCTCGGCGCGCATGTCCGACAGGTGCAGCTGGTACTCGCCTTCGTCTGCGTCGACGCGCCACAGAAAGTTGGCGATCGGCACGAGCAGCTTCGGCTGGGTCGGGCGCACACGCATCGCGACGTCGTTGCCGCTCAACTGGCCGGTCGCCTGGGTCATGCGGCCTTCGCTGAAGTCGATCCAGATTGCATTGTCGATGCGGCCGGCGAACGTCTCGATCGGGAATTGGACGTAGCGCGCGAGCGTCGGCAGATCGACCGTGCCCGTCGATATGTACACCTGGCCGCTCCAGTTGATCGGCTTGCCGATCTCGGAGAGCGGCGCGTGGCGGAAGTACGTGCGGAAGTCGAGCGGGCCTTTCAGCACCCGGCCGTCGGGCGGCGCCTGCAGCGCCATGCGGTGGTCGCGGCCGTCATTGAGGATCGCGATGCGGATGTCGCGCAGCGCCAGTTCGGGTTCGTGGCGCGTCGCGTCGCGCCAGCGCAGCACGCCGCCGCGCACGACGATCGCCTGCTGACGCAACAGCCAGGTGGACAGCGCGTCGTTGCCGCTATGGCGCGTCGGCACCGGCACGCCGGCGACCGACAGCACGCCGTCGTCACTGCGCGACACCAGCACGTCCGGCTGATCGACGATCAGGCTCGACAGCGCGGGATGAAACTCCCACAGCGAGCGCCACGACACCGTCGCGGTGGCGTGCGGAATCGTCAGAGCGGGTTGGCCGTCGTGATCGCGGATGACGAGGTTCGTGACATCCAGCCCAGGCTGGAAGCCGCTCCAGTGCGGTGCGAGCCGGCCGATGGTGAACTGGGTGTGCAGCTTGTCGGAGACCGCGGCTTCGATGCGCGGGCGGAACATGTCGATGCGCGGCAGCACCACATAGCGCAAACCCAGAAACAGGCCGCCCGCGATGAAATAGAGGACGAGCGCGAGTGCGGCGAGCACGCGCAAGGTCCGACGCAGCACGAGGTGGTCGCTTCCGCTCACATGCCGGACCTGCGATGGAGCTTGCGGGTCGGCGGATTCGTTTCGCTCGGACATGCTGCGGCGGCTGGGCGTATGGTAGTTTTGCGAGTTAACGACGAAATGTATCACACGGGAAAGCGTCGGCGGACCTCCTGCAAACCCTGTCCGACGGCCCGTGACGGGGATTGGCGAGGCTGTCCGGCACGGGGTTCGGCACGCTTGCCGTAGCATGCCGATTGCGCAACCGAGCACACGACAAAGACCCCGGAACGACGCCCGGACACCGTCAGAATACCGCCGGACAAATTCGATCAAGCAACGAGCGAGCCAGATTTTTGATGACTGACGCCACCCTCCTGAGTTCCAACTATTCGCACTATGCCGCGCGCGCCGCCGCGGCCCGCCCGCAACTGGTCGCGCATGTCAGCGCGCTGGCCGACGAACCGCTGACGCGCGAGCGCATCGATGCGCGTCTCGACGCGCTGTGCGCCGAGGCGGCGGGCGCGGCCGGTGCGCCGGTTAATGAAGATGCGCTCAAGCGTGCGCTGCGCCAGCTGCGCACCGAAGTCTTCTGCGCGGTGATGGAGCGCGACCTGGCCGGCGAAGCCGACATCGCCGAAGTCACCGGCGCGATGACCGATCTCGCGGAAACCACGATCCAGCGCGCGCTGACGGTGCTGAGCGCCGAGCTCGAAGCGCTGTATGGCGAGCCGCGCGGCCCGCAGGGCGAACGGCTCACGCTCGGCGTGGTCGGCATGGGCAAGCTCGGCGGACGCGAGCTGAACGTGTCGTCGGATATCGACCTGATCTTCGTCTACGAGGACGACGGCGAGACCGCCGGCGGCCAGCGCTCGCCGCTCGCGACCCAGGAGTTCTTCACGCGTCTCGGCAAGCGTCTGATCGGCGCGCTCGCCGAAGTCACCGCCGACGGTTATGTGTTTCGCGTCGACATGCGTCTGCGGCCGAACGGCGATTCGGGGCCGCTCGTCTGCAGCCTCAGCATGCTCGAAGAGTATTTCTACGTGCAGGGCCGCGAGTGGGAGCGCTACGCGTGGATCAAGGGCCGGCTCGTGTCCGAAGGCGCGAGCGGGTCGGCGCAGCGGCTGCAGAAGCAGCTCGACGCGATCGTCACGCCGTTCGTCTATCGACGCTATCTGGACTTCGGCGTGATCAGCGCGATCCGCGCGCTGCATCTGCAGATCCGCCAGGAGGCGCAACGCCGCGCGTCGATGCGCCCCGACAAGGCCGACGACATCAAGCTCGGCCGTGGCGGCATCCGTGAAATCGAATTCAGCGCGCAGGTGTTCCAGCTGATCCGCGGCGGCCAGGACGCCGGCTTTCGCGTGCGGCCGACGCTCGCGGTGCTGCGCCACGCGGCCACGCATGGGCTGCTGGACCCGTCGGTGTGCGTGAAGCTGTCGCAGGCGTATCGCTTTCTGCGTGAGCTCGAGCATCGTCTGCAGTATCGCAACGACGCGCAGACCCACGCGATGCCCGTCGATGCCGGAGAGCGCATGGCACTCGCGCTCGCGATGGGTTGCGACGACTACGCGCAATTGATGACGAAGCTCGACGCGCATCGCGAGTTCGTCGAACAGCAGTTCGACCAGATTTTCGCCGACAAGGTGGGTGGCCGCGACGGCTGCGGCGCGCCCGAGGACGGCGCGGCCGCGTGGGTGTGGAGCAGCGCGCTCGCCGACGATAGCGCCGACGACGCGCTGCGCGCGCGCCTCGTCGAACTGGGGGTGGCCGAGCCCGGCGAACTGCTGGCGCGGCTGCAGGCGGTGTGGCGCTCGTCGCGCTACACCGGTCTGAACGAGCGCAGCCGGCAGCGCTTCGACATCGTCGCGCAGCGCGCGCTCGAAGCCGCGCGCACGCTGGAGCCGGCCGGGCGGCGCGGCGATACGGTCGCGCGCCTGTTCGATCTGCTCGAAGCGGTGAGCCGGCGCGGCGCGTATCTGGCGCTTCTGACCGAGTATCCGCAGGCGCTGCATCAGGTGCTGTCCGTGCTGGGCGGCTCGCGCTGGGCAGCCGGCTATCTGATTCGCCATCCGCAACTGCTCGACGAGCTGCTCGACGTCGAGGCGATCAACAGCCCGTTCGACTGGCCTGAATTCAAGCGTACGTTGCGTTTGCGGCTCGCCGCCGCCGACGGCATCGAGCAGCAGATGGATCTGCTGCGTCACGCGCATCAGGCCGAGGTGTTTCGCATTCTGCTGATCGACCTGGCCGGCAAGCTGTCCGTCGAGCACGTCAGCGACCGACTATCCGAACTCGCCGACGCGGTGCTCGACGTGACGATCGAAGCCGTGTGGAACCAGTTGGCCAAACGTCACCGCGAGGTGCCGCGCTTCGCGGTGATCGCGTACGGCAAGCTCGGCGGCAAGGAGCTCGGCTACGCGTCGGACCTCGACCTGATCTTCCTGTACGACGATCCCGACGATGCCGCCGCCGACGTCTACGCAACCTTCACGCGGCGTCTGATCACGTGGCTCACCACCGCGACCGGCGCCGGCACGCTGTTCGACATCGATCTGCGGCTGCGGCCGAACGGCGAGTCGGGCCTGCTCGTCACCGATCTCGACGCGTTTCGCCGCTACCAGCTACGCGAGGGCGACGCGGCGAACACCGCGTGGGTATGGGAGCATCAGGCGCTGACGCGGGCGCGCTACTGCGCTGGCGATGCCGGGATCGGCGCGAAGTTCGAGGCGATTCGTGAACAGGTGCTGACGACGCCGCGCGAAGCGACGCCGCTCGCGAAGGAGATCGTCGAGATGCGCGCGCGTGTCGAAGCGGGACACCCGAACCATACGCCGGCGCTGTTCGATCTGAAGCACGACCGCGGCGGCATGGTCGATATCGAGTTCACCGTGCAGTACTGGGTGCTGCTGCATGCGGCACGCGATCCCGAGCTGATCCGCAACACCGGCAATATCGCGCTGCTGCGTGAGGTGTCGCGTTTCGGGCTGATGAGCGAGGCGGAAGCGGAGACGGTGGGCGCCGCGTATCGGCGGTATCGCAAGCTGCAGCACACGCTGCGGCTCGACGGGATGGAGAAGGCGCGGGTCGACCCGGCGCTGGTCGCGACCGAGCGCGAGGCGGTGCTGGCGTTGTGGAAGAGGGTGTTCGGGTAAGGGCGCCGAGGCATCTCGCCTCGCGCACTCATCAGGCCTGGCCGGGATCGGTGTGACATCCCGGCCGGCTCGAATCGGGGTATGCAGAAGGTAAAGCGCGGCGCGAACAGAGGCGACGCACTTGCCTGAGCGAAACGTGAATCCTGGCGAAGCGTAAACGGAGGCGCCGCGTGAACCCGAGTCACGCGTGAAGCTAGGCAGCCAGCATTTCCTTCGCATGCCTGCGCGTGGTCGCCGTGATTTCGAGGCCGCCGAGCATGCGCGCGACTTCCTCGATGCGGCTCGACTTGTCGAGCGAAGTCACGCTGCTCAGCGTGCCGCCGCTGCCATTGCTCATCTTTGCGACCTGGAAATGATGATCGCCGCGCGCAGCGACCTGCGGCAGGTGGGTCACGCACAACACCTGGCGCGCCTCACCGAGCTGATGCAATAGCCGCCCGACCACTTCGGCCACGCCGCCGCCGATGCCAGTATCCACTTCGTCGAAGATCAGCGTCGGTGTGGGGCTCGCCGCGCTTGCGATCACCGCGAGCGCGAGGCTGATACGCGCGAGCTCGCCGCCCGACGCAACCTTCGCGAGCGGCCGCAGCGGCACCCCGGCGTGGCCGGCCACGCGAAACTCGATCTGCTCGAGCCCATGCGCGCCGCCTTCGGGCAGCGGCACCAGCGCGACTTCGAAGCTGCCGCCTTTCATCGACAGTTCCTGCATGCCGGTCGTGACCGCCTCGCCGAGCGCCTTGCCTGCTTTCGCGCGTGCCTTCGACAGTTTTTTCGCCTCGGCGACGAACACTTCCTTCGCTTGCGCCTCGGCGGCGCGGAGGCCCTCGAGGTCGGCGGCGGCGTCGAGCGCGGCCAACTGCTTGCGTCGCGCTTCGTGTTCTTCCGGCAGCGTCTCCGGCTGCAGACGGAATTTGCGCGCGGCCGAGTGCAGCGCGTCGAGGCGCTTTTCGACCTGCGCGAGCCGCTCAGGATCGAGTTCGAGCTTCTGCGCGTAATGGCTCAGCGAATAGGCCGCTTCCTGCAACTGGATTTCGGCCGGCTCGAGCGCGGCGAGCACGTCGTTCAGCGCCGGGTCGATCTCCGCGAGGTCGCGCACCTTCGACACGATCGAGCCGAGATGCGTGATCATCGCGTCGTCCGATTCGGACAGCGCGCCGAGCGCACCCTGCACGCCGTCGATCAGATTCGCGGAATGCGACAGCCGCCGATGCTCGGTGTTGACCTCTTCCCATTCGCCCGGCTGCGGTGCGAGCTTGTCGAGTTCGGTGAGTTGCCACGCGAGTCGCTCGCGTTCGAGTTGCAGCTCGCGATCGCGCGTTTGCGCGTGCTCGACCGCCTGCGCCTTGTCGCGCCACGTGCGCCACCCGCGCGTCACTGCCGCGGCCATCTCGGACAGGCCCGCGTGTGTGTCGAACAGCTCGCGCTGCGCGTCCGGGCGCATCAGCAGCTGGTGCGCGTGCTGACCGTGAATATCGACGAGCATTTCGCCGACCTCGCGCAGCTGCGCGAGCGTGGCCGCCGTGCCGTTGATGAACGCGCGCGAGCGGCCGTTCGCGTCGACCACCCGCCGCAGCATCACGGTGTCGCCGTGCTGGCCGTCGTTCGCGGCGCCGAGCGCCTGCGCGTCGAGCCATTGATCGACCTGCGCGTGCGTTTCGAACTCCGCGGTGATGTCGGCGCGGCTCTCGCCGGTGCGCACGACGCTCGCCTCGGCGCGCGCGCCCAGCGCGAGCGCGAGCGCGTCGATCAGGATCGATTTGCCGGCGCCGGTTTCGCCCGAGAAAACGGTAAAGCCGCTGTCGAATTCGAGGTCGAGCGCGGCGACGATGACGAAGTCGCGTATCGAGAGGTGGCGAAGCATGGAGGTCGTCGGGTGAGCTTGGGATTCGGGTGGCGGCCGCGGCGGCGTGCGCGATTCAAAGCGTCGCTTACGGCCTCGGGTCTTCTTCGTGCGACGGGTACTCGTGCCAGTGCAGCTTTTTGCGCAGCGTCGCGTAATAGCTGTAGCCGACCGGATGCAGCATCGGCACCGTGTGACGCGAACGGCGCACCTCGATCGTGTCGCCGAGCTCTAGCGACGTGAACGATTGCATGTCGAAATTGACGTTCACTTCGCGCCCGGACACGATCTGGATGCTGACCTTCGAGTCGTCGGGCAGCACGATCGGCCGGTTCGACAGCGCGTGCGGCGCGATCGGCACGAGCACGAAGCCCTGCAACTGCGGATGCAGAATCGGCCCCTGCGACGACAGCGCGTACGCGGTCGAGCCGGTCGGTGTCGCGACGATCAGGCCGTCCGAGCGCTGGTTGTACATGAAGCGGCCGTCGACCGACACGCGCAGCTCCGCCATGCCCGAAAAACCGCTCCGGTTGACCACCACGTCGTTGAACGCGAGCGCGTGGTAGATCGGCGTGCCGTCGCGCACGATGCGCGCTTCCAGAAGCACGCGCTCCTCGCGCTCGAAGTTGCCCGACAGCATTTGCGGCACGATCTCGCGCATGTCCGAGATCGGAATGTCGGTGATGAAGCCGAGCCGTCCGTGGTTGATGCCGATCAAGGGCGTGCGATACGGCGCGAGCTGGCGGCCGAAGCCGAGCATCGTGCCGTCGCCGCCGAGCACCACGGCGACGTCCGCACGCGCGCCGATCTCGGCGGGACGCAGCGCCGGATAGTCGGTTACGCCGATTTCGGCGGCGGTGTCGGCTTCGAACACGACTTCGAAGCCGAGCTTCGCGATGCACCCGGCGAGCGCGGTCAGCGGCTCGCCAATGCCTGGCGTATTGCTGCGCCCGACGAGCGCGACGGTCTTGAACTGGCTGGTCACTTGCATGCCGGCATTACACCATAGGTAGGGCCTGAAAAGAACCGCAGACCGACCCGGTAGTGGGCCGGCGCACACGGGGCGTCTGCGTATGTCGCGATTATCGTTAGAATGGTGTAGACCTGATGACATGCGAGCCCACCGAGGGCGGCGCATTCGCCGGGAGCGGGCGCCGCGGGCGCTCGCGGCTGCGATGCCATTGAGCTAAAATTTTTCGTCATGCTAGATCCTCGCGCACAAACCCTCCTCAAAACGCTGATTGAGCGCTACATCGCCGAAGGTCAGCCGGTCGGCTCGCGCACGCTGTCACGTTACTCGGGCCTCGAACTAAGCCCGGCCACGATCCGCAACGTGATGTCGGACCTCGAGGATCTGGGGCTCGTGATCAGTCCGCATACGTCGGCGGGGCGCATTCCGACGCCACGCGGCTACCGTCTGTTCGTCGACACGATGCTGACGGTCGAGTCCGCCGCCGACGAGGAGGCGGTGATGCGCGCCGTCAAAACCACGCTGCAGGTCGGCGAGCCGCAGAAGATCGTCGCCGCGGCGGCGAGCGTGCTGTCCAACCTGTCGCAGTTCGCCGGCGTCGTGCTCACCCCGCGCCGCAGCCACGTGTTCAAGCAGATCGAATTCATGCGCCTGTCCGACAAGCGCATCCTGCTGATCATCGTGACGCCCGAAGGCGACGTGCAGAACCGCATCCTCGCCACCCAGCGCGACTTTTCGCCGTCGCAGCTGGTGGAAGCCTCCAATTACATCAACGCGCACTTCGCGGGCCTCTCGTTCGACGAAGTGCGCCGCCGCCTGCGCGGGGAAATCGACGAGCTGCGTGGCGACATGACCTCGCTGATGCACGCGGCCGTCACCGCGAGCACCGACGAATCCGACGCCGGAGAGACCGTGCTGATCTCGGGCGAGCGCAATCTGCTCGAAGTCGCCGATCTTTCGTCGGACATGGCGCGGCTGCGCAAGCTGTTCGATGTGTTCGACCAGAAGACCAGCCTCCTGCAGTTGCTCGACGTGTCGAGTCACGCGGCGGGCGTGCAGATTTTCATCGGCGGCGAGTCGACTCTGGTGCCGATCGAGGAAATGAGCGTCGTCACCGCGCCGTACGAGGTGAACGGCAAGATCGTTGGCACGCTCGGCGTGATCGGGCCGACCCGCATGGCCTACAACCGCGTGATTCCGATCGTGGACATCACTGCGCGGCTGTTGTCCATGACGCTCAGCCAGCAGTAGTCCTCGCGCTGCGTGGAACTGCCGTCATCGCAGCCCGTGCCGGTCATGATGCGCGAACGCGCTGCGTCTGCCAATCGTCCGAATGGCCAGGGGGGTCTGGCGGCGCCCGGCAGAACCCGCGCCGCTATAATGAATCTCCATTGAATCGACTCGCCGCGTGAAGCGGTGATTTTCTGCTGCCTATGCGCTTCGACCTCGAGCGGCCATCACAGAACGCCACGTCGCATCGCGTCGCCGTGTTGCTGATCAATCTCGGCACGCCCGATGCGCCGACGCCTCGCGCGGTGCGCCGCTACCTCGCGCAGTTCCTGTCCGATCCTCGCGTGGTCGAAATTCCGGCGTTGCTGTGGCAGCTGATTCTGCGTCTGTTGATTCTGCCGTTTCGCGGCCGCAGCTCCGCGAAGAAGTACGCGGCGGTGTGGATGCCCGAGGGCTCGCCGCTGCGCGTGCATACCGAAAAGCAGGTCGAGGGCCTGCGCCATCTGCTGCAACTGAACGACTACACGGTGCTGGTCGAGTACGCGATGCGTTATGGCACGCCAGGCATTCCGGCCATGCTGAACCAGCTGAAGCTCGCGGGCGCCGAGCGCGTGCTGCTGATGCCGATGTATCCGCAATATTCGGCGTCGAGCACCGCGACCGCGTTCGACGAAGCGTTTTCCGCGCTCAGGCGCATGCGCAATCAGCCGGAAATCCGCACGGTGCGCCAGTACGCGGATCACCCGGCGTATATCGCCGCGCTCGCCGCGCAGGTGCATCACTACTGGCATCTGCACGGCCGCCCCGATTTCGCGGCGGGCGACAAGCTCGTGCTGAGTTTTCACGGTGTGCCCAAGCGCACGCTCGACCTCGGGGACCCGTACCACGAGCAATGTCAGCAGACCGCCGCGCTGCTGATGCAGGCGCTCGAATTGACCCCGGTCGAATGCCGCATCACGTTCCAGTCGCGCTTCGGCAAGGCCGAATGGCTGCAGCCCTACACGGCGCCGACGTTGAAGGAACTCGGCGCGGCAGGCGTGCGGCGTGCTGACGTGTTTTGCCCGGGTTTCACCGCCGACTGCCTCGAAACGGTCGAGGAAATCGGCATGGAAGTGCGCGACGAATTTCTGCATGCGGGCGGCAAGGAGTTTCACCGGATCGCCTGTCTGAACGCGTCGCAGCCGTGGGTTGCCGCGCTCGGTGAGATAGTCGCGCAACATCTGCAGGGCTGGCCGGTGCAGGCGGTGCCGGTGCCGCACACCACAGGAGCTTGAATACGCAGATGAACTACCGCATTTCAACCGAACCGGGCGCGAAGCTGCGCATCGACAAATGGCTGTGGGCCGCGCGCTTTTTCAAGACGCGTTCGCTGGCCGCGGATGCGGTCGACAAGGGGCGGGTGCGCATCGGCGGCGCGGCCGTGAAGCCGGCCAAGGACGTGCGTGTCGGCGATCTGGTCGAAATCGAGATCGAGCGCTACGTGTGGCAGGTCGAGGTACTGGGCGTGTGCGACGTACGCGGTCCGGCGAGCGTCGCGCAGACGCTTTATGTGGAAACCGCGGAGAGCAAGGCGAAGCGGCAGGTCGAGCAGGAGCGGCGCAAGGTGTACCACGAGCCGGCCGCCGTGCTGCAGGGGCGACCGACCAAACGCGACCGGCGCACTATCGACAGATTTTCGCGTGGGGATTGAAAAATTGCTCCACGGTGGCGTGCGCGCCGCCGTACTCGGTGGTGTGGTCATTGACCGCACCGGACATGCAGATGGTCGTGGTGCCCGCGATCAGTACCAGTGCGACCACCCCGATTGCAACGGTCAGTTTCACGGTACTCCCCCTGGTGGGCTGAAACAGGCTATCGGAACGACTGTCAGGTATCGGTAAGGCTTACGTCAGATTAGGGTTAACGTGGCGTTGCCGCTCCATGAGTGGAGAATAGGTCAGTTGCGGGCTGCACTCAATCCCTATCTGATTGCGCCACGTTAATCCTTGTTACGGCGCATTTCGCATGCACGACGGTGGTGCGAAAAAACGCTGGGAACCGCTTGAAACGGCATTTTCAGGCCCCATCTGGGGTCCGGTCTGGCGGATCCGCGCGAAGAACGCGTGGCGCGATTGTGCGAAGCACGAATCGCCCCGCGCTGGAACGGCTTTTACCGCCTTTGGCTTTTACTTTTTAACGACTTTTCAGCGACATGGAAAACACGCAAGAGAACCCGACGAGCCAGAATCCCACGCCCGCCGACGAAGCCGCGCGCCAGGCCGCCGAGGCCGCCGGGGCCGCTGCTCAGCAGCAGGACACCGGCGCCGCCACTGAACCTGCCCAGGCAGCCGGCGAGCAGGCGCTGGCCGACGCTCAGGCGAAGATCGCCGAGCTGCAGGAAAGCTTTCTGCGCGCGAAGGCCGAAACCGAAAACGTGCGCCGTCGCGGGCAGGAAGACGTCGCCAAGGCGCACAAGTTTGCGATCGAGAGCTTCGCCGAGCATCTGCTGCCGGTCGTCGACAGTCTCGAGGCGGCCGTTGCCCATTCGTCCGACGACCTGCAGAAGGTCCGCGAAGGCGTCGAACTCACTCTGCGCCAGTTGAGCGGCGCGCTCGAGAAGGGCCGCGTCGTGGCGATCAATCCGGTCGGCGAAAAGTTCGACCCGCATCGCCATCAGGCCATTTCGATGGTGCCGGCCGACCAGGAGCCGAACACCGTCGTCGCTGTGCTGCAAAAGGGCTTCGTGATTGCGGATCGCGTGCTGCGTCCCGCGCTCGTGACCGTCGCGGCGCCGAAGTAAGCACGTCGGCGCGCACTTCGGGCGTTTGCGCCTGCGGGGCCCGCGGCGCCTGCGTCGTCGCATCGCGTCGCAAAAGATCCAGTCGAATCAGGCACTTCCGGCAAACCACGCCGGGGGCGCCGTGCAGGCTGACGGAGCGGGCTCGCAGCAAAGATTCGGCAGCGCGCCCCGTGATTGAAAAAAATTAAAGACCGCATCGCAAAAGAGGTCTTGAAAACGATGTGGCCGCACTTATTTTGAGTGCAGGTATGAATTCAGAGCGGATAGTCCGGCCGCCAGATGGGCCAACCGGGCGCTTTCCGCAGCGATCAAAGTCAGGAGATTTGTAAAAATGGGCAAAATCATCGGCATCGACCTCGGCACGACCAACTCGTGCGTGGCGATCATGGAAGGCAACTCGGTCAAGGTCATCGAGAACTCGGAAGGCGCGCGCACCACGCCGTCGATCATCGCTTACATGGAAGACAGCGAGATCCTGGTCGGCGCGCCGGCCAAGCGTCAGTCGGTCACCAATCCGAAGAACACGCTGTACGCGGTCAAGCGCCTGATCGGCCGCCGCTTCGAAGAAAAGGAAGTGCAGAAAGACATCGGTCTGATGCCGTACAAGATCATGAAGGCCGACAACGGTGACGCATGGGTCGAAGTGCGCGAACAGAAACTCGCGCCGCCGCAAATCTCCGCCGAAGTTCTGCGCAAGATGAAGAAGACCGCTGAGGACTACCTCGGCGAGACCGTCACGGAAGCCGTGATCACGGTGCCGGCGTACTTCAACGACAGCCAGCGTCAGGCAACCAAGGACGCCGGCCGCATCGCCGGTCTGGAAGTCAAGCGGATCATCAACGAACCGACCGCCGCGGCTCTCGCGTTCGGTCTGGACAAGGCTGAAAAGGGCGACCGCAAGATCGCGGTGTACGACCTGGGCGGCGGTACGTTCGACGTGTCGATCATCGAAATCGCAGACGTCGACGGCGAAATGCAGTTCGAAGTGCTGTCCACGAACGGCGATACGTTCCTCGGCGGCGAAGACTTCGACCAGCGCATCATCGACTACATCATCGGCGAGTTCAAGAAGGAGCAGGGCGTCGATCTGTCGAAAGACGTGCTCGCGCTGCAGCGCCTGAAGGAATCGGCTGAGAAGGCGAAGATCGAACTGTCGTCGAGCCAGCAGACCGAAATCAACCTGCCGTACATCACGGCGGACGCATCGGGTCCGAAGCACCTGAACCTGAAGATCACGCGCGCCAAGCTGGAAGCGCTGGTCGAAGACCTGATCGAACGCACCATCGAGCCGTGCCGTGTCGCGATCAAGGACGCTGGCGTGAAGGTCGGCGAAGTCGACGACGTGATCCTGGTCGGCGGTATGACCCGTATGCCGAAGGTGCAGGAAAAGGTGAAGGAATTCTTCGGCAAGGATCCGCGCCGTGACGTGAACCCGGACGAAGCCGTGGCCGTTGGCGCCGCGATCCAGGGCCAGGTTCTGTCGGGCGACCGCAAGGACGTTCTGCTGCTCGACGTGACCCCGCTGTCGCTCGGCATCGAAACGCTCGGCGGCGTGATGACGAAGATGATCAACAAGAACACCACGATCCCGACCAAGCACGCACAGGTTTACTCGACGGCTGACGACAATCAGAGCGCCGTGACGATCAAGGTGTTCCAGGGCGAGCGCGAAATGGCAGCGGGCAACAAGCTGCTCGGCGAGTTCAACCTCGAAGGCATTCCGCCGGCACCGCGCGGCGTGCCGCAGATCGAAGTGAGCTTCGACATCGACGCGAACGGCATTCTGCACGTCGGCGCGAAGGACAAGGCGACCGGCAAGGAAAACCGCATCACGATCAAGGCGAACTCGGGTCTGTCCGAAGCTGAAATCGAGAAGATGGTGAAGGACGCCGAAGCGAACGCGGAAGAAGATCACAAGCTGCGTGAGCTGGCCGACGCCCGCAACCAGGGTGACGCGCTCGTCCACAGCACGAAGAAGGCGCTGACCGAGTACGGCGACAAGCTCGAAGCCGGCGAGAAGGACAAGATCGAAGCCGCGTTGAAGGACCTCGAAGACACGCTGAAGAGCAACTCGAGCGATAAGGCTGCGATCGAAGCGAAGATCGAAGTGGTGGCCACGGCCTCGCAGAAGATCGGCGAGAAGATGTATGCCGACATGCAGGCTGCGCAAGGTGCCGAAGCGGCAGCGGGCGCGGCGGGCGGTGCCGGTGCATCGGCGGGCGCGAGCCAGCAGGCCGACGACGTGGTCGACGCTGACTTCAAGGAAGTGAAGAAAGACTAAAGCCAGGTCGGCATCCGACCGTAAAGCCGTGCACAGCAGTGTGTGCGGCCCGGCTGCACAACAGGGGCGCCCTTGGGGCGCCTCGAGTGCAAGAGCGGTTTTCGCGCCTGGCGAGCCCTTTGGGCTCTCCGGGCACGTTCGTTTTATGGAGGGCGTTGTTTTGAACCGTGGGCAAGCGCGGCGCAGACAGCGGCCGGACGAGTCGTGAGACTCCACAGCATTCACAAGGAGCTACCGCGTCGCTTTGCGCGGCGGCGTTGAACCGATATGGCGAAACGGGATTACTACGAGGTTCTGGGCGTCGCAAAGAACGCGAGCGACGACGAAATCAAGAAGGCTTATCGCAAGCTCGCGATGAAGCACCACCCCGACCGCAATCCGGGCAACAAGGATGCGGAAGAGCATTTCAAGGAGGTGAAGGAAGCCTATGAAATGCTGTCGGATTCGCAAAAGCGCGCCGCGTACGACCAGTACGGTCACGCGGGCGTCGATCCGAACATGGGTGGGGCTGGTGCGCAAGGTTTCGGCGGCTTCGCCGATGCATTCGGCGACATCTTCGGCGACATCTTCGGCCAGGCGGCCGGCGGTGCCGCTCGCGGCGGCGGCCGCGCGGGCCCGCAGGTGTACCGCGGAGCCGATCTGCGCTACAGCATGGAAATCACGCTCGAGCAGGCCGCACACGGCTACGACACGCAGATTCGCGTGCCGAGCTGGGTCTCGTGCGAAGTCTGTCACGGCTCGGGCGCGAAGCCGGGCACCAAGCCGGACACCTGCCCGACCTGTAGCGGCTCGGGTTCGGTGCGCATGTCGCAGGGCTTCTTCAGCATCCAGCAGACTTGCCCGAAGTGCCACGGCACCGGCACCTACATCCCCGATCCGTGCAATCACTGCCACGGCGCGGGCAAGGTGAAGGAAACCAAGACGCTCGAAGTGAAGATTCCGGCCGGTATCGACGACGGCATGCGCATCCGCTCGGCCGGCAACGGCGAGCCGGGCATCAATGGCGGTCCGTCGGGCGATCTGTACGTCGAGATTCATATCAAGCAGCACTCGGTGTTCGAGCGTGACGGCGACGATCTGCATTGCCAGATGCCGATCCCGTTCACTACCGCGGCGCTCGGCGGCGATATCGAGGTGCCGACGCTCGCCGGTCGCGCCAGCTTCACGGTGCCGGAAGGCACGCAGTCGGGCAAGACGTTCCGTCTGCGCGGCAAGGGCATCAAGGGGCTGCGTTCGAGCATCGCCGGCGATCTTTACGTGCACGTGCAGGTCGAAACGCCGGTCAAGCTCACCGAAGGGCAGCGCGATCTGCTCAAGCAGTTCGAAAAGGCGCTCGTGGAAGGCGGTGCGCGGCATAGTCCGCAAAGCAAGAGCTGGTTCGACCGGGTGAAGAGCTTTTTCGATTGATCTGATGTGGCGGTCAGCATGACGGTGGACAGGCGCGGCGCGGTGTTCGCGCTGCTCGACGATTGCGGTGCAACGGCGGCGCGTCCGTCGAGCCGCTTGTACACGGGTTTCGTGCGCGAGCTGGTGTGCACGGAGGCGGCGCAGCTCGAAGCCGTGTGCGACAGCGTCGCTGCGGATACCCGCAACGGCCTGCACGCCGTGGTGCTCGCCGACTATGAATTCGGCCGCGCGCTGATGGGTTTCGATGCGCGCCGCTCCTTTGAAACGCAGCGTGGCAATGCCACGCTGCGTTTTTTATTGTTCGAACGCTGCGCGAAGCTTTCGCGCGACGAAGTCGACGCGTGGCTGACGACGCGCGACAACGATGCGCTCGAACCGTCGGTCGCGGGCACGGCGAACGTGTGCGAGAGCGTCGATCGCGCCGAGTTCGATGCGGCGATCGAAGCGATTCACGCCGCGCTGCGTGCCGGCGATACCTATCAGGTTAACTATACGTACCGCCTCGGCTTCGACGTGTTCGGCTCGCCGCTCGCGTTCTATCGACGTTTGCGGGCGCGCCAGCCGGTGTCGTTCGGCGCGCTGATCGCGTTGCCGGACGCTGCGTGGGTGCTGTCGTGTTCGCCTGAACTGTTCGTCGAAAAGCACGGCCCGACATTGCGCGCGCGGCCGATGAAGGGCACGGCGCCGCGCTCGCAGGATCCTGCCATTGACCGGAGCCAGGCCGAGTTCCTCGCCAACGATCCGAAGAACCGTGCCGAGAACGTGATGATCGTCGATCTGTTGCGCAACGACCTGTCGCGGGTCGCGCGGATCGGCTCGGTCAACGTGCCGGCGCTGTTTTCCGTCGAGCCGTATGCGTCGGTGTGGCAGATGACGTCGACGGTGGAGGCGACGTTGCTCGGCGGCACCTCGTTCGCGACGATCCTGCGCGCGCTGTTTCCATGCGGCTCGATTACCGGTGCGCCGAAACATCGCACGATGCAGTTGATCGACGAACTGGAAAGCACGCCGCGCGGGCTTTATACCGGCGCGATCGGCTGGCTCGATGCGCCGGGCGACGATCAGGATTGCGGCGACTTCTGCATGTCGGTCGCGATTCGCACGCTGAGCTTGACTGCGTCGACGGCGCAGGCCGGCGGCATGGACAGTCTGCGCGGCAGCATGGGCATTGGCGCGGGCATCGTGCTCGACAGCGTGGCCGCCGACGAGCACGAGGAGTGTCGATTGAAAGCACGTTTTCTGACGGGCGCCGAGCCGGGCTTCGAACTGTTCGAAACGATGTACGCGACGCGGGAAGATGGCGTGCGGCATGTCGAGCGGCATCTGCGGCGCTTGTCGTCGAGCGCCGCGACGCTCGGCTTCGGGTGCGACGAAGCGCGCATCCGCGCGGAGCTTTCAGCACGCTGCGCCACGCTGCCGGCGCAGACGCCGCATCGGATGCGGCTAGCTTTGAGCAAGAGCGGCGCGACCCAGATTACGGCCGCGGTACTTACGCCGTTGGCGGATGCGTTGGTTGGTGTTCTGCTCGGCTCCGAAGCGCAGTTCGCGCCGACGCACGCGGCCGATCCGCTGCTGCGTCACAAGACCACGCGCCGCGCCGACTATGACCGCGGCTGGCGCGAAGCCGAAGCGAAGGGCGCCTTCGATACGCTGTTCTTCAACGAACGGGGCGAGCTGACCGAAGGCGGCAGGTCGAACGTGTTCGTAAAGCTCGCGGGGCAATGGTGGACGCCGCCGCTCGCCTCGGGCGTGCTGCCTGGTGTGATGCGCGGCGTGTTGCTCGACGGGGCGTCGGGCCTCCGGGCAGCTGAAAAAGTGCTGACGCAGGCGGATGTGCTGAACGCCGAAGCGCTGCTCGTGTGCAACGCGCTGCGCGGCGCGGTGCCGGCACGGGTTGTGGGTTAGAGCACTGAAACAAACCGGAATGCCACGCGCTCGCGCGGCAAACGGGCATCAAAACGTGTGCTCGGCGCCCGGAAACGTCCCCTCCTTCACCGCCCGCACATACGCCTCGACAGCCGCCTGAATGTTGGGCTGTCCTTGCATGAAATCCTTCACGAAGCGTGGCCGCTTGCCGGGGAAAATCCCGAGCATGTCGTGCAGCACGAGCACCTGACCCGAGCAGTCGAGGCCGGCGCCGATGCCGATCGTCGGAATGCGCAGTTGCTGCGTGACCTCGCCCGCGAGTTGCGACGGGATCGCTTCCATCACGATCAGTTGCGCGCCCGCTTCCTGAACAGCGAGCGAATCGCGCAGCAGTTGGCTCGCGCCCGCTTCGGTCTTGCCCTGCACCTTGAAGCCGCCGAACGCATGCACCGACTGCGGCGTGAGACCCACGTGCGCGCACACCGGAATCGAGCGCTCGACCAGAAACCGCACCGTGTCCGCGAGCCATTCGCCGCCTTCGAGCTTGACCATCTGCGCGCCCGCGCGCATCAATTCGACCGAGCTCCTGAACGCGTCTTCGCGCGTGCCATACGTGCCGAAAGGCAGGTCGGCGACGATCAACGCCGACGGTCTCGCGCGTGCGACGCTCGCCGTGTGATACGCGATGTCGGCCAGCGACACCGGCAGCGTGGTCGCCTGGCCTTGCAGCACGTTGCCGAGCGAGTCGCCGATCAGCAGCACATTGACGCCCGCGCGATCGAGCAACGCGGCGAAGCTCGCGTCGTAGCAGGTGAGCATCGCGATCTTTTCGCCGGCGTCGCGCATCGCCTGCAGTTTCGGCACGGTGACGGCGCTCCGGCTCGTTTCCTGCAAATAAGTCATGGTCAATCCAGTGAGAAAAATGAACTGGCCGCGCCGCTTACAGCGACGTGGCTTTGACGAAGAACTCCTTGCGGCCGCGCATCGTCCCGATGCGTTCGGCGAGCAGCGCAAGGTCCGCGTCGGAGTCGAGCGGATTCAGATGCTCGGCGTTGACCGTCAGCACGGGCGCGCGGTCGTAGTGGTAGAAGAATTCGTTGTACGCGTCGCACAGCGCGCGCAGATACGCATCGGAAATCTGCAGCTCCATCGGCACCGCGCGCTTCTGGATCCGCGCGAACAACACCTCGGGGCTCGCCTGCAGATAGACGACGAAGTCCGGCTCCGGCGCGCTGACGTCGAGCCGCGCGGCCAGCGCGCGATAGAGCTGCCACTCGTCTTCCTGCAAGGTCAGACGCGCGAAGACGTCGTTTCGCTGCGTGATGAAGTCGGCGATCAGCGGCGTGCCGCTCGCCTGCGCGGCGCTCACTTGCTGCGCCTGCTGCGCGCGTTGCAGCGCGAAGTGCAACTGCACCGGCAGTGCATAGCGCGTGGTGTCGCGATAGAAGCGCTCGAGAAACGGATTGTCCTGCGAGCGCTCGAACAGTTCGTGCATCGACCAGCGTTGCGCGAGGCGCCGCGCGAGCGAGGTTTTGCCGACGCCGATCGGCCCCTCGATCGCGATATAGCCGAACGGCGGGCGCAGCTGCGGCGCAGTGACCGTGAGCGGCGGCGAACTCATTCGCAGCGGCCTTTCTCGGCGGAATCGCCGGTGAGCGCACTGAGCATCGGGCACTGGCAGGGCGACTTCACCTTCTCGATGCGCTGATCGCTGACGCTGTCGAGCAGCGCGGCGGCCTGGCCATGTCGCGGAATGACGATTGCCGCGTCGATCTCGACGAGCGGCACTAGCGCAAACGCGCGCTCGACGAGGCGTGGATGCGGCACGATCAGATCGGCTTCGTCGATGGATTGGTCGCCATACAGCAGGATGTCGAGATCGAGCGTGCGCGGCGCATTGCGGAACGGCCGTTCACGGCCGAACTGATGCTCGATCTTGTGGCACAGCGCGAGCAGATGCCGCACGGGGAGCGTCGTTTCCAGCTTCACGACGCAGTTGAAATAGTCATCGCCGCCCGCGTCGATCGGGGCAGTACGATACAGGCTCGATTTGGCGAGCACGGTGATGGCGTGCTGTTGTGCGAGGCACACCACCGCGTCTTTCAGGGTCTGGCGCGCGTCCCCGAGATTCGCGCCGAGGCCAAGATAAGCAACCGTCATGGCATAACTTCCTGCAACTATCGTTTTGACGGCTTTTCCGCGAACGCCGCGTCAGTCTTCGTGCGGGCCTTCTTGGCCCGCGTCGTTGTCCGTGCGTTCGGCGGACGAGCCGCCCTCCACTCCGTCACCTGATTTGCGGTTTCTGGCGCCACCGCGCCGCCGTCGTTTTCTAGGGCTCCGGTCCTTCCCGCCTTGCGTGAGCAATGCCTCGCGCGCGGCGACGTCTCCTTCGATGAACTCAGTCCACCACACACCGACCGACTCGTCGAGTTCGCCCGATGCGCAGCGCAACAGGAGGAAATCATACCCCGCTCTAAATCTTTGGTGTTCCAGCAGCTTCAGCGCGCTGCGGCCCGAGCGTTTTTCGAGGCGCAGTTGCAGGCCCCAGATCTCGCGCATGTCGGCCGAGAAGCGCTTGTGGATCGCGAGCTTTTCGGTCTGCATGTCGAGCACTTCGTCCATCGCGCGATGCAGCGCGGGCACCGGATACTCGCCTTCGGACTCGAACTTCTGCCAGCGCTGCTGCACGTCGTGCCACAACAGCGTCGCGAACAGAAAGCCCGGCGACACCGGCTTACCGGCGAGCACGCGTGCATCGGTATTAGAGAGTGCCAGAGAAATAAATTTTTCGCCGGTCGGCTGCTCGAGCACGACGTCGAGCAGCGGCAGCAGCCCGTGATGCAGGCCTTCCTGACGCAGCCGCTTCAGACACGCGAGCGCGTGGCCCGACAGCATCAGCTTCAGCATTTCGTCGAACAGACGCGCGGCGGGCACGTTGTTGATCAGATCGGCCATCTTCTCGATCGGCGCGCGCGTGGCGTCGTCGATCTCGAAGTCGAGCTTGGCGGCGAAGCGCACGACGCGCAGCATGCGCACCGGGTCCTCGCGATAGCGTGTTGCCGGGTCGCCGATCATGCGCAACAGGCGCGCGCGCATGTCGGCCATGCCGTTGTGGTAGTCCAGCACGGTTTGCGTGGCTGGATCGTAGTACATCGCGTTGATCGTGAAGTCGCGGCGCGTGGCGTCTTCGTGCTGCTCGCCCCACACGTTGTCGCGCAGCACGCGGCCGCTCGCGTCGACCGCGTGGGTGCGGCGGTCGAGCTCGTCGCGCTTCAGACGCTTCGGCGGCGGCGCGTCGGCCGCGGGCGGATCGACCAGCGCACGGAACGTCGAGGTCTCGATGATTTCCTGGCCGAACTGCACGTGCACGATCTGGAAGCGCCGGCCGATGATGCGCGCGCGGCGGAACAGCTTCTGCACCTGTTCGGGCGTCGCGTCGGTCGCGACGTCGAAGTCTTTCGGCTTGATGCCGAGCAGCAGGTCGCGCACCGCGCCACCGACGATGAACGCGCGGAATCCCGCCTGTTGCAGGCCCTCGGTCACGCGGATCGCGTTGCGCGAGATCAGCGTGGGGTCGATGCCGTGCACGTCGTGCGGAATGATGACGGGGACGTCCGGCTCGGGCGGCGCTTTGGCGGCGGCAGCGGTGCCGGCGGACTTGCGACGCGGCCGCGCGGTCGTGCCGGAAGCGGTCGTGCCGGAAACGGACTTGGCGCGCGCCGGCTTGCTGGCATTGGCGTCGCCGTCGGCGCTGGCCTCGGCGCGGGTTTCGGCGGAGAGCGTGTCGTCAGCGGTCGCCGCGTCCTGGCCGAATAGCTTGCGGATGAGTTTCTTGATCACGAGGGTTGGAAGAGTTCGAGGATGCGCCAGCCTTTGGCCTGCGCATGGGCGCGCAACGTGTCGTCCGGATTGGTCGCGATGGGATCGGTGACTTTTTCGAGCAGCGGGATATCGTTGTGCGAGTCGCTATAGAAATAGCTGTGCTCGAAGTTGCTCCAGCTCTTGCCGAGCGACGCGAGCCACATTTCGGTGCGCACGATCTTGCCTTCCTTGTAGCTCGGCGTGCCGGTCGGACGGCCGGTGTAGGCGCCGTGCGGCTCGCCGCCGACGGTCTCCACCTCGCACGCGATCAGCGTGTCGACGCCGAACGCCTGCGCGATCGGCCGCGTGATGAATTCGTTGGTCGCCGTGACGACGCAGCACAGGTCACCCGCTTCGCGGTGCTGTTTCACGAGTTCGATCGCCACCGGCTGGATGGCCGGCGTAATGACTTCGTGCATGTACTGCGCGTGCAGGTCGGCGAGTTGCGCGCGCGTGTACTTCGCGAGCGGCGTCAGCATGGCGATCAGATAAGCGTGAATGTCGAGCTTGCCAGCCTTGTAGTCGGCGTAGAAGCGGTCGTTTTCACGGGCGAAATTTTCGGCGTCGACCATGCCTTTTTTCACCATGAAGCGGCCCCATTCGTGGTCGCTGTCGGTGGGAATGAGCGTGTGGTCGAGATCGAAGAGTGCAAGATTAGCCATGGGGGCCTATTTTACTTGAAGCGGGAAGGCCGGCGTGTGAACCCGGCACGGTGGCGGGATCGGGCGACGCGAGCATCGTGCGCAACAGCGGCAGCGTGACCGCGCGCTTCTGTTCGAGCGAGAACCGGTCGAGCGCGTCGAGCAGCGCCATCAGGCTCGGCATGTCGCGGCGAAAGTGCGTGAGCAGGTAGGCCGGGACGTCGTCGGCGAGCATGATGCCGCGCTCGCGCGCCGCGCGTTTGAGTACCGCGGCCTTCGCGTCGTCGGGCAGCGGCGCGAGGTGAAACACGAGACCCCAGCCGAGGCGCGTGCGCAGATCTTCGCGCACGGTCATGCCGATCGGCGGCGCGTTGCCCGCGGCGACGAGCGCGCTCGTCGGATGCGCGCGCACTTCGTTGAACAGGTTGAACACGGCGATCTGCTGCGCGGCCGACAGCGCGTCGCAATCGTCGATCGCATAGAGCGCGACGCGCGGATCGAAGCCGAAGGCGGCGAGGCTGCTTTGCGGACCGGCGAAGCGCGCATGCCCCGGCGGCGCTTCGTGCACGAGCGCCTGCAGCAGGTGCGTACGGCCGCTGCCGGCTTCGCCCCAGATGTAGAAGGTGCGATCGGCGACCGGCCCGGAAGCGAGCGCGTCGTCGAGCTCCCGCAGGCGCGTGACCAGCTCGGCGTTCGCGCCGGCGAAGAAATTGTCGAATGTCGATGGCGGCGGGGTGCCGAGATCGAGCGTCAGTTGACGAAGCACAGTAGGTTAATGCCGAAAATGAGGCTCGGGCCGCGAGTGGACCGGACCTCTGGGCCTGGAACGTCGCCAGGCGGTAGTTGTCGTAAAGCGTGCTCGCCGGGTTGCCAGGCCGCGCGTCGCGAAGCGCGGCGGACTGGATTGCGCGGCCGGCGGCGCCGGAATCGGGGTGTCGTGTTGCAAACTCGTTTCCCGGATCTCGTCGGAACGTGCGAATTCCAGCCAGGCGGCCAGCATCGGGTAAAATCGCATTTTACCGACCTTCGAGCTTTTCCCCATGAATCAACCGAAATCCGCTCAGCCTTCAACCGATTCGGCCCAAGGTTTGTCGTATCGCGACGCCGGCGTGGACATCGATGCGGGCGACGCCCTCGTCGATGCCATCAAGCCCTTTGCCAAGAAGACCCTGCGCGACGGCGTGCTGGGCGGCATCGGTGGATTCGGCGCGCTGTTCGAAGTGCCGAAGAAGTACAAGGAGCCGGTGCTCGTGTCCGGCACCGACGGCGTCGGCACCAAGCTGCGTCTCGCGTTCCAGCTGAACAAGCACGACACGGTCGGCCAGGACCTGGTCGCAATGAGCGTCAACGACATCCTCGTGCAGGGCGCCGAGCCGTTGTTCTTCCTCGACTATTTCGCCTGCGGCAAGCTCGACGTCGGCACGGCGGCGACCGTCGTGAAGGGCATCGCGCAAGGCTGCGAGCTGTCGGGCTGTGCGCTGATCGGCGGCGAAACCGCGGAAATGCCGGGCATGTACCCGGACGGCGAATACGATCTGGCTGGTTTCGCGGTCGGCGCGGTCGAAAAGAGCAAGATCATCGACGGCAGCAAGATCGCTCCGGGCGACGTGGTGCTCGGACTCGCGTCGAGCGGCATCCATTCGAACGGCTTCTCGCTGGTGCGCAAGATCATCGAGCGCGCCAATCCCGATCTGAACGCGGACTTCGACGGCCGCTCGCTCGCTGACGCGCTGATGGCGCCGACGCGCATCTACGTGAAGCCGCTGCTCGCGCTGATGCAGCAGATCGAGGTGAAGGGCATGGCGCACATCACGGGCGGCGGCCTCGTCGAGAACATTCCGCGCGTGCTGCGCGAGGGTCTGACGGCCGAGCTCGATCATCGCGCATGGCCGCTGCCGCCGCTGTTCTCGTGGCTGCAACAGCACGGCGGTGTCGCCGATGCGGAAATGCACCGCGTGTTCAACTGCGGTATCGGTATGGCGGTGATCGTGTCGGCGGCGGACGCCGAAGCGGCGATCGGGCTGCTGTCCGCGGCGGGCGAGCAGGTCTGGAAGATCGGCACGGTCCGTGAAAGCGCGGCGGGCGAAGCGCAGACGGTCGTGGTTTAAAGTTTGACGAGGGTTCGCGTGGCGCGCCGCAATGGCGCGCCACGCGGGCTTCGAATCTTTTGCTTCAAATCCCGCGCTTCAAATCCCCGCTTTACATCCCTCCGATTCCCTCCCGCTGACCGGCGTCTCAAACCAGCGTCTCGATCAACTCCACCACCCGCGCCGTCGCGTGCGGATCGCAGCAATCCACGACCTGTCTTTCCGGCATGCTGCGCAGCCACGTGAGCTGTCGCTTGCAGAGTTGCCGCGTCGCGAAGATGCCCTTGTCGCGCATGGTCCGACGGTCGACCGCGCCGTCGAGGTATTCCCACACCTGCCGATACCCGACGCAGCGCATCGACGGCATTTCGGGCAGCAGGTCGCCGCGCGCGCGCAGTTTCACGACTTCATCGACGAAACCGTGCGCAAGCATCGCATCGAAGCGCTGCTCGATGCGTGCGTGCAGCACGCCACGCTCGGACGGCTCCAGCGCGACCGGCACGAAGCGCCATGCCGACGCGGCGGCGTCGGTGGGTGCGGGTGCGGCGAGCAGCGTCGACATCGGCTGGCCGGCAAGCATGAACACTTCCAGCGCGCGCTGGATGCGCTGCGAATCGTTCGGCGCGAGACGCGCGGCGGTGACCGGATCGATCTCGGCGAGCCGCGCGTGAAGCGCCGGCCAGCCGTCGCGGGCGGCGTCGGCGTCGAGTGTCGCACGAACGTCGGCGTCGGCGCCGGGCAGGTCGTTGAGCCCCTGCGTTAGCGCCTTGTAGTACAGCATCGTGCCGCCGACCAGCAGCGGCAGCCGCCCGCGCGCATGAATCTCGCCGACGAGCCGCAAGGTATCGGCGCGAAATTGCGCGGCGGAGTACGAACCGGCCGGATCGACGATATCGATCAGATGATGCGGCGCGACCGCGCGCTCTTCAGCAGTCGGCTTCGCAGTGCCGATGTCCATCTCGCGATAGACGAGCGCCGAATCGACGCTGATGATTTCGACCGGCCGCCGCGCGGCAAGCGCGAGCGCGGCGGCGGTCTTGCCGGATGCGGTCGGGCCGAGCAGGCAGGGGATGGGAGTAGGGCGTGACGTCATGAGCAAGCGGGCGCGCGGCGAGGACGGTGTGATCGAACGCGGCGCGTTACTGGCCGCGCATGAACAGCCGATCGAGATCGGCCAGCGTCAGCTGATACCAGGTCGGACGCCCGTGGTTGCACTGGTCGGCGCGCTCCGTTGCTTCCATCTGGCGCAACAGCGCGTTCATTTCGTCGAGCGTCAGACGCCGGTTCGCGCGCACCGCGTGATGGCACGCGAGCGTGCCGAGCAGTTCGTGCTGACGCTCCGTCAGCACGCGCGAGCCGCCGAACGCGTGCAGGTCGGACAGCACCGCGCGCGCGAGCACTTGCAGGTCGGCGTCCTTCAGCAAGGCGGGGACCGCGCGGATCGCGAGTGTGGTCGGCGACAGTACCGCGAGGTCGAAGCCGAGCGCATCGAGCGTATCGCGCTCTTCCTCGACCGTGCCGATTTCGACCGGATCGGCCTGCATCGTCTGCGGGATCAGCAGCGGCTGCACGGCGATCGCGCGGTCGGCGAGCGCGTTCTTGAACTGCTCGTAAAGGATGCGCTCGTGCGCGGCATGCATGTCGACGATCACGAGCCCGTGGCGGTTCTGCGCGAGCACATAGATGCCGTGGATCTGGCCGAGCGCGAAGCCGAGCGGCTGGTCGTCGGTGGCGTCGAATGCGGGGGATGCGGGGCGCGATGCGAACGGTGCTGCATCGTACGGCGGCGTCGTGTCGGTTGCCGAGTCACGCGCCTCGAACAGTGACGCGCCTTCGACCCGGCCGGCAAGCGGATCCTTGCGGCCGAACAGCGCATCGTAACCGGCGAGCGGTTGTGCGACCGGTAGCGTGCCTTGCGTCATGCGCGCCTGGCGCATCCACGTGTTGCCGGGCTGCGTTGCGCCCGGGGCACTGAATCCGCCGAAGCCGCTGCCGCCGCCAAAGCCGCCGCCGCTGCTAGCGCCAGAGCCGCCGCCGCTCGAAGCACCGGCGCCCGCGCCAATGCCGTCGCCTACGGCGCTTGCCCCAGCGAGCGGCGTCGACCCGAATGAAGCCGGTCCGCCGGCCGACGCCTCAAGATGCGCCGCATGGCCGCCCGCCGTCGTTTCCGGCGACGCGCCCGCGTGCCGCGCGAGCGCGCGCTGCACCGCATGGAACACGAACTGGTGGATCGAGCGCGAATCGCGGAAACGCACTTCGATTTTCGACGGATGCACGTTCACGTCGACGCCTTCGGGCGGCAGATCGAGGAACAGCACGTACGACGGATAACGCTCACCGTGCAGCACGTCTTCATACGCGGCACGCACCGCGTGCGTGAGCAGCTTGTCACGCACGAAGCGGCCGTTGACGAAGAAGTATTGCTGATCGGCGCGGCCGCGGCTCGCGGTCGGCAGACCAGCGCAGCCGTAGATCGCGAGCGGACCGGCGGATTCGTCGAGCGGCAGATGGGCGGTCGCGAACGTGTCGCCGAGAATCTTCGCGACGCGCGCGGGCGGCTCGCTCGCGTTCCAGTGTTCGACGGCCTTGCCGTTGTGCAGCACCGAAATCGCGACATCGGGCCGCGCGAGCGCGGCGCGGCGGATCTGTTCGAGACAGTGGCCGAGTTCGGTCTGTTCGCTCTTCAGGAATTTACGCCGCGCGGGCGTGTTGAAGTACAGCTCGCGGACTTCGATCGTCGTGCCCTGGGTGCCGGCGGCGGGACTCAGCACGCCGGTTTCCGCGTCGATGCGCACCGCGTGCGGCACGTCGGCAGTGCGGCTCGTGATGCTCATCTGCGCGACCGACGCGATCGACGCCAGCGCTTCGCCGCGAAACCCGAGCGTCGCGACCGCTTCGAGCTCGGCAAGCGAGCGGATCTTGCTGGTCGCATGACGCGTCAGTGCGAGCACGAGTTCGTTCTCGGGGATGCCGCAGCCGTCGTCGGTGATCGAGATGCGTTTGACGCCGCCTTCGTCGAGCAGGATGCGCAGCGTCTGCGCGCCCGCGTCGAGCGCATTCTCGAGCAGTTCCTTGACCACCGACGCCGGCCGCTCGACCACTTCGCCGGCGGCGATCTGGCTGATCAGTTGATCGGGCAGCGGCTGGATCGCGCGCAGCGGACGCGGCGCGGGCGCCGGGTTGGAGGCGTCGGAAGGCGCGGCCGCGGCCGCGGTGCCCGCAGGCGTTTCGGAGAATTCGGACATGGCGAAATTATAGCGACTCGGCGCACGCCGCCCGCGCGTGCCACCAACCAGCAGTTTTTCAATCGACCGGAGGCACTTTCGGTATCATGTCGCGGTCAATTCGCAGTGGTCGGCCCGCCGCTTGCTGCTCCTGTTGCGGGGTCGCGCGGCGGCCGTTTTCCCTCTACGCACACACTGGTTTAAAAGGACGATCCTTGGATACGTTGCTACATTTCGCCAATCTTGTCCTGCACATCGACAAGTTTCTCGGGGACTTCATTCAAGTCTACGGCGCCTGGGTCTACGTGGTGCTGTTCGCGATCGTGTTCGCCGAAACGGGGCTCGTGGTGCTGCCGTTCCTGCCGGGCGATTCGCTGCTGTTCATCGGCGGCGCGTTCTGCGCGACCGGGCAGATGCATCTCGGCCTGCTGATCCTGTTGCTGCTGGTGGCGGCGGTCGCCGGCAATACGACCAACTATCTGATCGGCCGTGCGATCGGACCGCGTGTGTTCAATTCGCACATTCCGGTGCTCGAGCGCTTTCTCGATCGCGCCGCGCTGCAAAAGACTCACAACTTCTATGAGAAGCACGGCGGCAAGACCATCGTGCTCGCGCGTTTCATCCCGGTCGTGCGGACGTTTGCGCCGTTCGTCGCGGGCGCGTCGTCGATGACCTGGAGCCGCTTCCAGATGTTCAACGTCGTCGGCGCGCTGTTGTGGGTGCTGCTGCTCACGCTGCTCGGCTACTTCTTCGGCAACATCCCGTTCATCCGTCAGTATCTGAATGTGATCGTGCTGGTCGGTATCGGCGCGGCGATCGTGCCGGTCGTGCTCGGCGCGTTGTGGAAGATGCTGCGCAAGAATGGTGCGAACACGAGTCCGCGTTGACCGTATTTGAGGCCTTCAATACGCAAAAGGCGTCGCGAATCTCGCGACGCCTTTTTTTATGCCGCCGTGCCGACGCGGGTCGGGTCCGCGCGGACGTTCGATCAGATCAATCGCGCGTGATCGCGCGCGGCGCGAGCGGCGTTTCCGGTGTCGGGTAGCCGGCTTCCTTGAAGGTCTGCACGATCGCGCGATTAGTGTCGAAGTAGACCTGCCAATAGTTCTGGTTGGACGAGTAAGGGCGCACGCACAGCAGCGGTCCTTCCGGTGTGAAGCTCAGGACCTCGATGTCCGGCGCCGGGTTTTCGGCCACGTTCGGAATCTTCGCGACGGCGGCTTTCAAACGCGCGATCGCGTCGGTCGGATCGACGCCGTTGGCGATCTTCGCGGTCAACTCGACGCGCCGGAACGGCAGCACGCTGTAGTTCGAGATCGTGTCGGAAAAGATCTTGTTGTTGCCGACGATGGTCGTCACGTTGTCCGGCGTGACGATCGTCGTGCCGAACAGGCCCAACTCCGTGACGGTGCCGGTGACGCCCCCGGCCGTAACGAAATCACCGACCTTGAACGGCCGCAGCACCTGCATGAACACGCCGGCGGCGAAGTGCGCGAGCAGGCCGCCCCACGCAGTACCGATCGCGAGGCCGAGACCGGCGAGCAACGCGGCGAACGACGTCGTCTGCACACCGAAGATTTGCAGGATCGCGAGGACGAGCAGCAGGTTCAGCAACGCGCCGAGAATCGACGCGAGGTAGTTTGCAAGCGTCGGATCGACCCGGCCGTTGCGTGCCAGCATCTTGCGCAACAGGTTGGAGATTAGCCCGATGACCCAACGGCCGACGATCCACAGCACGATGGCGCCGATGACCTTGGTGCCGATGTCGATGCCCTGGGTCATGATGAATGCACGTACGGATTCGATATCCAAGATGTTTCCTCGTTATAAGTTGCCATCAACGGATTGAACGACGGTGGTGCCATGACCCACAACGCGCGGTCTTCGGGAGTTATAGCCGACGGCGCGCGCATGCGCAAGGACCGTTCCTGCCTTGTGCGCGGGTGGCCATAGAGCGATGAAACATGGCGGGGATGGACGTGAAAGGCCGGTCGGGGCGTGCCGGACTTACATGCGCAGCTGCGATTCGGAATACGGTGACGTGCGGATGACAATCGCTTTGTCCCGGGCGCTTTTCAACGCGCGCCGGCGCGCCGCCATGCGATGCCACGAGAACGCGATCACGATCGCGAGCGCATACGCGCCAGCACGCTGAAGAAACGACGTCGGCCGGACGAATTGTCCATAGCGGCTCTGCGCGTCGGCGAACACGACAAATGTCAACAAGCCGTCGAGCACGCATGCGATCAGCGCGAGCATGATGAAAATCGCCGGGCCGCTCAACGGGGCGCCCGACCCGAACCGGTTATACAGCCGACAGGCCAACGATACGATGGCGAGCAAAGCGAGGTTCGACAGCAGATCGAACAGAAAGTTGGTCATTATCGGTTCAATGAAAAAGCAATGCGCCGTGGGGTTGCCGGAACGTTTGCTCGCGCAAGCTTCAGACATGCTCCGCTGAGTCGGCGGCGATCATTGCATATCTTTTCATCTCGATAAATAACCCGAAAAAGCGAAACTGCTGTCGCTCTTTCTGTAGTTTTCTTTTATTTGCAATACAAATGTGAAATGCAAATTGCAAATTTATAGTACTGCGACGTATTCCGTGCGCTGGGTCTCAGAAGCGATAAGAAATGCCGATCTGCAAGGTCGGATACCACCGGTAAGGCGACGCCTTATCGCGCAGTTGCTGCAATCCGGTGTTGATGATCTGCTGACTCATCGCCGGTCCTGCCGCCTGCGACAGTGCCGGCGACAGTGTGTACGAGGTCTTCGGAATGCCGTAGGCGACACCGAGATCGACCACGAGCCCCCAGCCTTTGGGTCTCGGGTGCAAGCCATAGCCGATGCCGAGGTAGGGCATCGCAGTCGGGTATCGGGCGGTCGCCGTCGCGTATTCGCCAGGGAAGGCCGGCGATGCTTTGCCCTCGAACACGTACATGCCGTTGGTCGGAACCGAGTTGCCGCTGACTTCGTTGTCGGTCAGACGCAGGCCCGCGGTCACACGGAAGCCGGTGCCGGCCCACGGAAAGAAATCGCTGTAGAGACCGCCCTGACGCAGCCGTATGCCGTCTTCGTAGCGATTGCCGCCGACGTCGAAGTTGTGCGACAGATTGATCGCGTTGAAGTCCGCGTGCACGCCGAACCACGAGGTGATGCTCCACGCCGCGCCGACCCCGATGCCTAGCGTGCCGCCCTGCAGATAGACCTCCTGCGCATGCGACGTTTCGATCAGACATGGCAAAGCCACTACCCAGATTACTTTTCCAGCTTTCATGGGTACCCCCTGAGCGGCGGGGCAGCCCGATCGTTGCGGGACGCGCTCGCCGTTTTGTCGTCTCTTCTTTCTCTCTTTGTTTCAGGACGCTCGAAGGCGTCGTGAAGCGATCATGCGAGCGGAGGGCGCGGACGGTCTGTGAGGTGGCGAACCATACGATCAAATGAATGGGGTCGGAGGCGCAATCAAGCGGAAAAAGTCCTCAGGTGAAGAGGCGCGTCGCGTATCCGGCGCGCTGTCGTCGGACGCGCGACAAGCGTCCAGGCGGTCCTGTACGGAACGCTCGAGCGTGTTCTGAGATTGTGAGGATGAGGGGGGAGAAAGCCAGTCAGGGCGACGGCGGATGTCAGTCGCGAGACCTTGGCGAGGGCCGCCGCCTCCCCTTGGGTCTGGCCGCGCGGTGGGGAAGTTCAGGGAACTGCGCATCGCCGATAACGCTTGCCCACGCATTCATCCAGCAGGTGGCGAGCGTCTTTTCAGCCTCTGACTCAGCGCGCATAAGACGACTCGTGGCAAGACGCAGACGAGCCAACGCATACTCCTTGCGAGTGGACCCCCGACGCGAAAGCGAACGATTCTTCTGCATTGCCGGCCACCGAAAGTAGGCAAGAAGCATGGCAAGTGAAATCGGACCGCATTGCATCGTACCCGAGGAACCAACGCGCGGCGTAATCGACGGGTAGCTGTCGAGTAAGGATTCGCTCCAGGTTGGTGCGTCCTCAATCAATCGGGCGATGCCGCGCAAAACCTGCACTGTGGTGAAAACACCAAATCAACGTTGTTTAATTTTGACGAGTCGCGCTGTCCGTTTAGGCGTGCGAGGATGAAATCGTCAGTGTTCCTGACGTGCAGATCCAGTTACGGGGGCTCCATGAGTAGCATTCCACTCATCTGGGCAGCGGTGCCGCATAACAGCGACGGTGTTGTCTTTCAGATCCGGCTCGGCCGCGGACTTCAGCGGTTTCACGTGTCGCGGCGCGTGCTCGAGGATGTGTTCGAACTCGAACGAAAAGCCTCCGACGCGCGCCAACTCGAATTCTTCTACGTGCACGAGCAACGCATCGTCGCACGCGCCAGCGCAAAGCGTGCGACGGCCTGCGCGGCCACCGTTTCACTACTGACGGCCGATTTCGGCGTGTCGAACGACCGGGAGCGTTGGGCGACGCCGGGCGGCGTCGCGCACGGCCTCATCTAGGCGAACCGACGTTTCGCCAGCCGCCGCGAGCGGCGGCTGGGCGTGCGCCGAGCTTGCCCGTCAGCGCGCCTTGAGTTGCGCCTCGAGCACTTCGAACGTGCCGGGGATGACCGTCGCGCGCGGATGAGGATCGGCGGCGGTGGCCGCTTCGGGCGCGCCGAACTTCGACGACACCAGATAGATCCGGTGCTGCTGCGCGTCGAGCGCCATCGTTTTCGCGCCTTCCAGCGTTGGCATGTTCTGCTCGACCGTGTAGTGGTCCGGATCGTCCTGATGGACGACCGTCAGCGTGCCGTCCGCGCCGTTCGAACTGAACGCGAGCTTCAAGGCCGGATCGAAAGCCGCCGCGTCGGGGTGGCCGCCGATCAGCACCTCGGCCACGCGACGGCCCGATGTCGCATCGACGATCGTCATGCGGTGATTGGCGCAAACCGAAAACAGGCGCTCGCTCGCCGGATCGATCGCGAGTCCGGTCGGCGACTCGCACCGTGCGAGCGGCCAATGCGCGAGCACCGTCGCGGACCGGCCGTCCATCTCGACGATCTCGGCACGATCTTCGACATTGACGAACACGTGCCCGTGACTGTCCGCCGCGAGCGTCTCCGGCTTGCCTCCGACGCTCATCGTGGCGACTACCTTGCGCGTCGCGACGTCGATTGCGCTGACGCTGCCGTCGTGGCCATTGCTCACGAAGATGCGCCGCAGGGCCGGCACGTACAGAATGCCGTCCGGGTCGGGGCCGCCGGCCTTGATGATGTCGACGACCTTGAGCGTGTCGAGATCGACGACGCTCACCGTATTGGCGCGGCCGTTGGTGACGAAGCCGAGCTTGCGCTCCTCGACGAACGCGAAGCCGTGGACGCCGTCGGTGTCGGCGATTTCGCCGACCGGTTTGCCGGTGCGCGTATCGATGACCTGCACATGCGTGTCGCGGCTGATGAAGAGGTGCTGGCGAACTGCGTCGTAGGCCACGTAGTCCCAGCGTTCGCTGCCGTCGAGACCATAGCGTTTGGAGATTTCGAATCGATCCGCGTTGGCGGCCGTCGCCGCATGGACGTTCGACAAGGCGAGCAGGGAAGCGACGCCGGCGGCAATCAGAGTGGACAGGATGTTTTTCAGTTTCACGTCGAGTGGCTTCAGGTCAGTACTGCGTATTGATTGGAAAGGAGGACGTCATTCCGGCGAGCGGATCGCGTCCCGGGTGCGGCGGGGCGTCAGCGCATCGTCATTCGTGGTCGTCGAGATTGAAGTCGACCCACAACTGCTCGGACAACGTTTTGCCGACGAAAGCGGGCTCGGGTTTCGGATAGGCCGCGTCGCGTACCGCCGCGAGCGCCGCGCGATCGAGCAGTCCAATACCGCTCGATACCACGACGTTCAGGTCGGACACGACACCGTCCCGATACCGGAACGCCACGCGTGTGCGTCCCGTCATGCCGGCCATGCGGGCCGATTCGGGATAGCGCAGCGCGGCCTGAATCGCGGCGCGCAGCGCACCTTCGAAGCTTGCCGTGGGCGCGGCTGCAACCGGTGCCGCGGCGGCCGCGGGCGCTTGCCGCGCGGGCTGGGCCGACGGCTGCGGTGCGGACGTGGTCGGCGGCTCGGTCGGCGTCGCCGCGGGCTGCGCCGGTGCCGGTGTCGGTGTCGGTGCTGGTGCCGGCATAGGCTTTGGCCCGGCGGCGCTCACCGGTTTCATCGGCGTGTGCGCAGCAGGATGCATCGGCACGGGCTTCGCAACGGGCTGCGGCGGTTGCGTCGGCTGCGGTGCGGCAGCCGGTGCCGCCAGCGTCAATAGCGTCGGCGGCGCCTGTTGCGACACGGCGGGCAAACGAGCCGTATGCGTGAGCAGCGCAATCGCCACGCCGAGCACCAGCGCTTCCGCGACAAGCGCGATCGCGGCGGCCGGCAACAGGCGCTTTCGGTCCTGCGCGATCCCGGAGGCGGGTAGAGTCGCCATATCAGTTCGCCACGGGTTGCGCGGCGAGCGCGATCTGCGACACGCCGGCGGCGCGGCACGCATCCATCACCGAAACGAGGTGCTGGATCCGCGCCTGCTTCGAGCCGGCAATCGTCACGACGGTATGCGCGAGGTCCGCGCGGGCGGCGAGCAGCGTGGTCAATTGCGCGAGGCTCAGCGTGCGGCCGTCCACCGACAGACTGCCGTCGGTCGCGAGCGTGACCGTCACCTGCGGCGGCGGCAGCGATTGCGTGGTCGCGCTCGACGGCAGCTGCGTGCGTAGCCCCGCATTCGGGATCATGTGCAGCGTGATCATGATGAAGAACACCAGCAGAAAGAACATGATGTCGATCATCGGGATGATCTCGATGCGCGCCTTTCGCGCCTCGAAATACTTCATCGTCATACTCCCTGCGACGCGAATTTGCCGACCACCGGGCGCGGCACTTCATGCACCGCCTTGGCCGCGTCATGCGTTCTGGCCGCGAGCCGGTTCACGAGCGCGGCCTTTACGGTTTCGAGCTGATGGACGACGCTGCGCACGCGGTTGTGCAGACCGTTGAAGAACACGAGGCCGATCATCGCGACGAACAGCCCCGAGGCCGTCGCGATCAGCGCCTCGGCGACGCCGCCCGTGACCTGGGTCGGCGCATTGCCCGGATTCGACAGCACCTGGAACGCGTTGAACATGCCGACGATCGTGCCGAACAGGCCGAGCAACGGCGCGAGCGTGACGATCGTGTCGAGCACCCACAGCAAGCGATCGATGTTCGGCGCTTCGCGCATGATCGCCTCGTCGAGACACGCGTCGAGTTCTTCGCGCGTGGACGTCTGACCGGCAAGCCGGCCGGCGGCCTTCAGCAGGCTCGCCATCGGCAGCGCCTGAAACTGTTCGGCGCATGCCGTCAACGCGCCGGCGTTCAGTGCTTCGAGTCGGTCGATCCGGTCGAGCACCGCGTGGCTTGCGCTCGCTGCGCGCTGCAAAAACCACGAGCGCTCGATGATGATCGTCAGGGCAACGAACAGCATGGCGGCAATCACGTACAACACGCCACCGGAATTGTTCGCAAGGTGCAGCAGATTATCGACAGTCATGAAAGAAGCTCCGTTCAGAAATCGGTGGACAGCGTCGCGACGAACGCGCGGCCCGGGATGGTCCAGTAAAGCGGGGTGTTGTCCGCGGCGGTATAGCCGGCCAGCGCGTTGATGCTGGTGCGGTTGAACAGGTTGTCGATCTGCAAGCCGAGGCGGGTGTCGTGCGTCCACGACGCGAGTCGGTCGAACCTGTACGAGCTGGCGAAGTTGGTCACCGCGTAGCCGCCGATCGGCTGCGTGTTGCCCGTATCGCCATACTGATGACCGACGAACTTCATCAGCAACGAACCGGCGAGCGGTCCGCGTTCATAGAGCACGCCGGCGGCGGCCGTCGATTGCGGCGCGTTCGGCATCCAGGTATTGGTGCTCTTCTGTTTGGCCGAATTGAAGGTCAGATTGCCGTACAGGCTGAAGCCGTCGCCGACCGACAACGTCGCCTCGGTTTCGACGCCCTTGTAGGTCGCGCCGCCCGCATTCGAGAAGATCACGTTGTTGCCGACCGTGCGGCTCGTCACCGCATTACGGAAGTTGATGTAGTACAGGTCGGCGGAGACTGTCAGGCGCCCGGTTTTGTAGGTCGTACCGAGCTGGTAGTTGTCGGTCTGTTCCGGATCGGGCTGCCCGGAGATGGTCGGATCGTTGACATAGAACACGTTCAGGTTCGGTGCCAGAAAGCCCTGGGCGTACTGCGCATAGGCGCTCCATTGCGGCGTGATCTGCTGGTGCAGCGTCAGCGACGGCAGCAGCTTGTCCCACGTGTGGCTGAAATCGAGCGGCTCGCCGGTTTTCTGGTTCATCGGCGTATCGATGCCGCGGTTGAACGACACGTACTTGAGTCCCGGCGTAATCGTCAAGCCGTTCTGCAGTTGCCACGCGTATTGCAGATACGGCTGGAACGTCAGCATCGTGTCGTTCATCGTGAAGTTCTGCGAGATGAACGCGAAGTTCAGCGACGAATCGACATTGAAGTTGTCGCGGAAGTTGGACTGGTGCGCGATCCACATGCCGGTCTGCAGCTTGCCCGGACCGAGTTGCCGTTCGAGCGCGAGCACGTCGCCGAACGCGCGGTAGTTGTTGTTCATCTCCTCACCGGGCACGTTGTTCGGGCCGAAGATCGTGCCGTTCGGCGTTTCGCCGTTCGGGTCGAGACCGTTGAAGCCGTTGTGGTAGTAGCCGTACGTGTAGAGCTTGTTGTCGATCACCCACTCGGCAAGCTTCGTCTTCACGCCGATGTATTCGAAGTCCGTGTTGATCTTGTCGAAGTTGTAGCCGGCATAGGCCTGGCTCGTCGGATCGGCGCTCAGTCCGAAGTTCGGACCGAACTGCTGGATGTGCGCGGCCGTCGCGCCGAGCGACACGTTCTGGTGAATGTTGTTGTACGTCGCGAACAGCGTGAGCAGCGTGTTGTCGCCGATCGGTTTGTCGAGCTTGAAGTAGACGTTCTGACGGCGCTGGTCCGCGTTGGTCAGGTATCCGTCGCTGCTGCTCTGCGTATAGCCGACCATCGCGCGGGCATCGCCCCATTGCTGCAGATAGCCGGTGTTGAACTCGGCGCCGGCCTGCCACGTGTCGAAGCTGCCGTACGAGCCGAGCACCGAGAATGCTGGAGTTGCCGACGGATCCCTCGATTGCAGCGCGATGGTTCCGCCGAACGTGGCGAAGCCGATCTGCGAAGCGTCGCCGGGACCGCGGTCGACGACGATATTGCCGAGCACCCGGTTCGAGAAGAACGACGTCGAATGATGGGTGAAGTCGTTGGTGTCGCCGAACGGAATGCCGTCGAACGTCACGTTGTACTGACCGTCCTGAAAGCCGCGAATGGACAGGCTCTGCGATTCCATCAGGCCGGAACCGTTCGGATCGACGTTCGACACGCTCGGCGCGATCTGCACGATATCGCTGTAGTTCGCGCTCGGAGCGGTACTGTTCTCGATGTAGTGCCGGCTGATGACCGACTGCGGTTCGCTCGCGGTGAGCGAGCCCTGCGAGGGCGCCTGTGCCGGCGCGGACTGCACGTTCTTGCTGGCGGCTGCGCCGCCGTTCGACGAGGAAACTGCCGTGCTTTGCACGGAACCGAGATCGCCCGA
Organism: Paraburkholderia sp. HD33-4; assembly: GCF_021390635.1. Classification (NCBI taxonomy): domain Bacteria; kingdom Pseudomonadati; phylum Pseudomonadota; class Betaproteobacteria; order Burkholderiales; family Burkholderiaceae; genus Paraburkholderia; species Paraburkholderia sp. HD33-4. The sequence continues at coordinate 557,656 of NZ_JAJEJS010000001.1, forward strand.
GGTCTCGGCATGCGAGATCTGCGCGCCGGTTGCGCACAGTGTGGCCAGAACGAATTGCGTTAGCGGCTTCTTTCTAAGGGGAAAACTAACCCATTGCATGGTGCAGCATCCTTTCGCGAGTGGGGCGTGAACTGGAAGTCGAACGAGGCGGGATGCTATCAACGGTCCATTAACGCGAAGTGATCGGTATCTTACGAATCTAAAGTTGTTATTACGGATACCCAACGACAGCGCGATCCGCACTCGAAGCGATGCGGCGCGCTCAGGTTTGTAAGTTTGTGGACACCGCGCATTCATGCGTGTGCACTAGCATCGGCGGCGCCGTTCACACGGTGGGTCACGCCTTTTTTCCTGTCGGCGATAGCGCCGTGCCACTTCGCAGCAATCTCTCTTCAGTTTCCGCGCACGATGAAACGCCTTACCTGTTTGCCGCTCGCTGCTTCACTCTTCGTCGCTGCAAGTGCGGCGAGTTACGCCGCACCGTCCGTTGACGCGAGCTATCTCGACGCCCGTCAAATTCCGCTTGGCGTGCTGCTCGCGCCGCCTGCCGCCGATGGTTCCGAGCGCCAGCGGGCTGATCTCGATGCCGTGCTGAACGCGCAGCGCAGCCGCACACCGGAGCAGGTGGCGCGCGCGAAGGCGGACGCCACCAGGTCCGTGTTCCGTTTCGCGGATGTGCTCGGGCCGGACTTCAACCAGGACGGTCTGCCGAAAACCGCTGCGCTGTTCGAGGCCGTCGATCACGATGCCGAGCGGGTCGCAAAAGGCGGCAAGCAGTTCTTCAGCCGCGCGCGGCCGTTCGTCGCGAGCCGCGACGTGCAACCGATCGTGCCGAAGCGGCCCGGGGACGACTACGACTCGTATCCGAGCGGCCATGCGACCTTCGGCTATCTGTGCGCGATCCTGCTCGCGCAGATGGTGCCCGAGAAACGCGACGCGCTGTTTGCGCGCGGGCGCGAATTCGGCATGAACCGCGTCGTCGACGGCGCGCACTATCCGAGCGATGTCGAAGCGGGCCGCATCGACGGAACGCTCGTCGCGGCGGCGCTGATGGCCAATCCGGATTTTCAGCTCGACTTTGCCGAAGCGAAGGCGGAACTGCGCGCGGCATTGAAGCTCGACTAGTCGAGCCCGCGAACGTCGTTCGGCCCGACTCGGCTTGCGTCATGAAGCGGCAACATGGTCATGCGACACTGCGCGCCCGCGCCGACGGTCCCCGCCATTGACGTCGCCCTGGCTGCGGCGACGCACGATCACAGGAAACGACGTCCTCTTGGAAAGCAAAGCAGCGATCAACTACCCCGCGGGGCGCAGACCCCGCATTCTCGTCGTCGAAGATGACGAACGTGTGAGGCTCGAAGTGTCGACCGCACTCGAGGACTACGACTTCGCGGTGGAAAGCGTGCCGAGCGGCCATGCCGGCCTGTTGCGCGCGCTCAACGGCGATTTCGACGCGGTCGTGCTCGACCGGATGCTGCCCGATGTGGATGGTCTGTCGATTCTTTCCACGTTGCGCAACGTCGGCAAAGAGACGCCGGTGCTGATACTGAGCGCGCTGTCGGCGGTCGACGAACGCGTACGCGGCCTGCGCACCGGCGGCGACGACTACCTGACCAAACCGTTCGACAGTCTGGAGTTGACCGCGCGCCTCAATGCGCTGCTGCGCCGCCGCTCTTCTGCGGAGCAACCGCTCGTGCTGAGCGTCGGCGATCTCGTGCTCGATATGGGCGCGCGTCAGGTCAGGCGCGCGGGCGAGCCGATCGAGCTGAAGCCCCGCGAGTACCAGTTGCTCCGATACCTGATGCTGCATACGGAGCAGCCGGTGACGCGCGCGATGCTGTTCGAGTCGGTCTGGAATTACCACTTCAATGCGCAGACCAACGTGATCGACATGCATATCGGTCAACTGCGCCGCAAGATCAGTCTGAACGGACGGTTTTCGCTGATGATCCACACGGTTCGAAATGTTGGCTATGTCCTGCGTGCCGGCGAATAGGCGCTGGCTGCGTCTGCCGGCGAGCAACGTCACGTGGCTGCTGATGGTGTTCGTCAGTTGCGCGGTCGTGCTGTTCGCGATGCTCTACTGGATGATGCATACATATCTGCTGCACGAGGTAGATGAACGGCTGCGCGGAGAAGTGGCCGAATTCAGTTCGATCGGCCGCGCCGAGGCGATCGCCAATATCGCGGCGCTCAGCCGGCGCGACATCGCGAGCAGCCGGCCCTATGGCGTGTTCGACGAAGCAGGCCGCTGGCTCGCCGGGAATATCCATGCTCTGCCGCCCGAGCGCGAACGCCGGCCGTTCTACTACACGCAAGCGATGGACGACCAGCCGCCGTCGCTGGCCAGTCATTTTCGCGGCATCATCGTGCCGACGCGCAGTGGCCTGCGGATCGTCGTCGGTCACTCGATCGACGAGATCATTCATTTCGACCATACGCTCGTGAAGATCCTGTGCCTCGGGCTCATGCTGACGATTCTGCTTGCCGTCGGCTGCGGCGCCGCGCTTCACGCGATGTCGAACCGGCGCATCCGCTCGATGAGTCTGACGGCGCGCGAGATCATGGCGGGCCAGTTGAGCCGGCGTCTGCCGAATCGCGGCACGCATCACGATCTCGACCGTCTGGCGGAGATCGTCAACCTGATGCTCGATGAAATCGAGCGGCTCGTGGCCGAAGTGCGCGGCGTGTGCGCGGGCATCGCGCACGATCTGCGCACGCCGATGACGCATCTGCGCGCGGGGCTCGAGCGCGCGCGTCGCCGCTCGCAGAGCGCTGACGATTACGCGAGCGCCGTCGATACCGCGATCACGCAGTCGGACGTCGTGCTGAACCGTTTCACCGCGCTATTGAGGATCGCGGAGGTCGAAGCGGACGTCAGGCGCGCGAGCTTCTGCGACGTGTCGCTGGACACCATCCTGCGCGACGTCGCCGAGTTGTACGAGCCGGTCGCGGAAAACCGCCGTTTGTCGGTGGTAGTGCTTGCGTCCGAACCGGTTGTCGCGCGCGGCGACGTGGACCTGCTGTTCGGCGCGATCGAGAATCTGCTCGATAACGCGCTGAAGTTCACGCCCGGCGGTGGCGCGGTGACGCTGCAAGCGACGCTCGAAGCGGGAAGACCCGTCGTGCAGGTCGCGGACACGGGGCCCGGGATCGAGGCGGCCGAGCGCGACGCGGTGCTGCGTCCGTTCTATCGCAGCAGAAACGGACAGGAGGCGGCGACGTCGGGGCATGGCGTCGGCTTGAGTCTGGTGGCCGCGATCGCGCGAGTGCACGAGGCCGTCGTGGAGATTCACGACAACACGCCGGGCTGCAGGATCGTGTTGCGGTTCAACGCGGGATTGCCGGCGCGCTGAGCTCAGGCGTCGAGATGACGCGGAGGCTTTGACCTGGGAGCGCGCAAGAAAAAACGACCTGCCGGATCGCAGGTCGTTTCTTTTGCATCTACCAACCCGCTCAGGACTTCGGCACCAGCGCGACGCCGCGCAGCCCCTGGCCATACGGCGCGGTCTGCATCACGGTGAAGCCCTGCGCCGACGTCACCGTCGAACCGCTGATGCTGACCGTGATCTTGACGAGCTGGTTCGAGTCGGCGCCCGCATCGAACGCGCTGCCGAGGCTGTTGCCGATCGTCGAGGTCACCGCGTAGATCGTGAACGAACCGTCGCTGTTGACCTGGCCGGTGAGGTTGCGCAAGCCGTCAGGCGTGGTCGTATAGCTCGCGCCCTTCGTACCGTACACGCCGGCGGTGTCCGTCACCGTGTAGGCCGTGCCGAGGTTCAGGCCCGTCGTCAGGTTGGCGAGCGGCTTCCACGTGCCGTTCTGGTTCTGATAGACCCACAGGCCGCCGCTGCCGCTGACCTGGTCGCCCGGCGTGCCGTCGCCTTCGTCGGCGACGAACATGATCGACGGGTTCGACGCGGGGATCCACATACCGAACGGATAGACGGTGCCGGTCACCTGGCTGGGCGACATGAGCGCCGTCAGGTTGGTCGCGAGGGCCGTCGTGAAGCCCGGCACGATCGTGATCGCGGCGTTTTGCGGCAGCTTGCCGCCATTGGCGAGCGCACCGGTCGCGCCCACCTGGTACACGGTGTTCACGCCGTTGCCGCCGCTGCCCTTCGACACATACATCGTGCCGTCCGGGCCGACGAAGAGGCCGCGGAGGTTGATGTCCTTGCCGGTTTTGTCGGCGGCCGTCGCGGGCGTCGTCGGCAGGCTCGCGATCGAAAAGCCGAACTGGTCACCCGTCGAGCTGCCGCCCGTGATCGAACCCATCGACGCCAGCGAGCACGTCGTTCCAGCCGGCGCGACCGCGTACGTGCCGGTGCCCGTGCCGGACTGGAATGCGCCGATCACTTGCGTGAACGCGCATTGGCTGCCCGCAGCGATGGCTTGCACACCGGTGTTCATCGTCAGCATGTCGAGCTGCGCGGTGGTCGGCTTCGGATTCTTGCCCGAGTTGCCGGCATTGCCGACGATGTAGTACTGGCCGTTGGCCAGCACCGCCGCGCGGCTGTTGTTGCCGGCGTACGCGTTGGTGTTCGTGAACGACAGGCTGTTGTCGGCGAAATTCAGCTGCGCGACGGTTCGGTAGGTCGGCGTCGCGACGTCGGTGTTCGTCGTGTCGACTACGCCCGGCGTATTCGTGTTCGAGATATCGAGCTGGTCGATCGAGGTGTTGTAGCCGGTGAAGGTCACCGACTTCTGATCCAGCGACACGTTCAGCGCGAGCTCGGACTTCGAGGCGAAGCTGGTGGCGAAATTCACGCTGCTCTTCGCGGCCTGCGCGGTGATGTCCAGCGTTTGCGACGGGCTCGTCGCGTTCGGAGCCCACTGATCCAGATACGCTTCCGACGTCACGCCGAAGTTGGCGTCGTTCGCATCGTTGGTAAACACGTTCGGAAAGCCGCCCGGCGAGACGGCCGTCACGGGCGATGCATTGGTGGTCGTGGGCGTCGCGTTATAAGGAAGCGTGCCGCTCACGACGTACGCCGGATCATAGGCCGTGCGCGAGACCAGCAGGTTGCCGGCCGTGTAGTTGCTCGCGGAGGTCGTCGGCGTCGTCGGCGTGGCCGGGGTGCTGCTCGTCGTGCCTTGCGGCGCGCTCGTGCTCGACGGGTTTTGGGTGCTGCCGCCGCAGCCGTAGATGGCGGAGATCAGAACCGCGATCGGAAGCGCCTTCAGGGTGGTTTGCATTCTGTTTGTTTGGGTAGGGTGGGTGAAATTTTTTGAAAAGTTGCAGCCGGTATTGCAACTCGCGAGGCTACAAACCACCCGTGGCACAAACATGAATCGAAAATTACTAAAAAGATAAGAATGGGGTGGCGCGTTGGTGCTGGTTAGCGCTGCTTCGTTGCAGGATGCCTGGTGTTTTGTAGGGCGCGCGCGGAGGGGAGGGAAGTGGCCTGGGCGGAAGGCTACTCTGAGGCGGGGAAGAGGCGGGGGAGGGGCGGCTCGCTTGACGCGCGCACATCTGTTGTGCGCGCGGACAACGGAAAAAGAAAAGGGCTGACATGCATTCGCATGTCAGCCCTCGAATCTTTTGGTAGGCCGTACGGGATTCGAACCTGTGACCAACGGATTAAAAGTCCGCTGCTCTACCAGCTGAGCTAACGACCCAAAAGAGAAGCGAGATTATATCGATGCACCGATGACCTGTCAACTTCGCAAGGCGATCTGGCCAAAATGAAAAGCCCGGGCATCACTACCCGGGCTTTCCAGCGAGAGGCGCGCGTGACTATGACTTCGGGCACTGCGCGTTACTGCCAACAACTACATCAAAACATGATCAATCCGCCACCACGAACTACTTGATCTGCGACAGCTTGCTCTGCGCCGACTGCGCGACGTCCGAGCCGGCGTATTGCGAGACGATCTGCTCGAGCGTCTTTTTCGCCGCGGCCTTCTGGCCTTGTTCGAGCTGATTGTTCGCGATCGCGAGCAATGCTTCCGGCGCCCGCGGATGCTGCGGGTACTTGGCCACGACACCTTGCCAGACCGCCGTCGAACCCTTGTAGTCGCGCAGTGCATACAGCGCGTTGCCGAGCCAGTATTGCGCGGTCGGCTGATAGGGGCTCGTCGGATATTTGGAGATGAAGCTGCGGAACGACGTCGCCGCGTTCTTGAAATCGCCGCTGCGGAATTGCTGCGAAGCCGCGTTGAACGCATCGGTTTCACCCGGCTGCACCTCGCCCTGGACGCCGTCCACCGTCTGCTGCTGCGGCTCGAATTTCTTCAGGCGCGTGTCGAGATCGGTGTAGTAGTCCTTCTGCTGCTTTTGCAGCGTGGTGAGCTGGTTCGCCATGTCCTCGTTCTGTCCGCGCAGCGTCGCGACCTGCTGGTTCAGCTGGTCGAGACGGTTGGACTGATCGAGGATCGTGCGTTGCGCCGCCGACAGCTGGCTCGACAGACTATCGGTCTTCGAGCGCAGATCGAGAATGGCCTGGCGGGCCTGATCGTCGTCGAACATGCCCGCATGGGCGGGCACGGCCGCGAGGGCCGTGCCTGCGACGCAGGCCGCTGCGGCAAACCGCAGCCAGGAGAAACGATGCGTCATTCGGCTCATAACCCGTTGACTTACTGTTGATACACGAGGTCGGCGCGGCGGTTCTGTGCCCACGACGCTTCGTCATGACCCGTTGCCAGCGGCTTTTCCTTGCCGAGGCTCACGGCTTCCATTTGCGAATCCGACACGCCCATCAGCGACAGCGAACGACGCACGGCTTCAGCACGCTTCTGGCCGAGTGCGAGGTTGTATTCGCTGGTGCCGCGCTCGTCGGTGTTGCCCTGGATCAGCACGTGACGCTGGGGGTGGCTCTTCAGATATTGCGCGTGTTGTTGCAGCAGCGGTTGATAGTCGTCCTTGACCGAGTAGCTGTCGAAGTCGAAGTAGATGCTGCGCTTCGCGAGCGGGCTGTTCGGATCGTTCAGCGGGTCGACGTTGACCGTCGCGACGTCGTTCGGGTTCGGTTGAGCCGAGCCTGCGCCCTTGTTGGCGTTTTCGTCGAGCTTGACGCCCGAGTGACATGCGGCCAATGCACCGACCATCACGACGGCGAATGCGAAACGAAGTTTGGACATCATTTGATTACTCTCCTTGTGTTATTGCATCAACGTTATTGCATAAACGGGCCCCAGGACGGCTCGCGTACGCTGCCCCCCTGAACGGACAGGACCTGCCGAGTGCGACCGTCGGTCGATACTGCGGCCAACACGCCACGGCCGTTCACCTGAGTGGCGTAAAGAATGTACTGACCGTTCGCCGCGAAGCTCGGCGATTCGTCATGTGAGGTGTCCGTCAGGCCCGTGGCGGTTCCGCCTTGCAGGTCCTGGATGTACAGCTTGAAAGCACCGCCGACGCGCGAGATGTAGGCAAGCTCCTTGCCGTCAGGACTCACACGCGGGCTGGTGTTGTAGCTGCCCGTAAACGTGACGCGTTGCGCGCCGCCCGCGCTTTCGCCTTGCGCCGACATCTTGTAGATCTGCGGTGCGCCGCCGCGGTCGCTCGTGAAATAGATCGACTGGCCGTCAGGGGAGTAGGTCGGCTCGGTGTCGATCGAGCTGCCTTGCGTCAGACGACGCAGACCGCTGCCGTCCGCGTTGACCGCGAAAATCTGCGTATTGCCGGTACGCGACAGCGCGACGGCGAGCGTGCGGCCATCCGGCGACCACGCCGGCGCACTGTTGTTGCCCTTCTGGTCCGATACGACGACGCGCTTGCCCGTGGGCAGGTCGTGGATATAGACGATCGGCTTCTTCTTCTCGAACGACACGTAAGCGACCTTGGTGCCGTCCGGCGACCAGGCCGGCGAGATGATCGGCTCGGGGCTAGACAGCGCGATATGCGCGTCCTGACCGTCCGAATCCGAGATCTGCAACTGGTAGCGGTTGCCCGACTTGATCACGTACGACAGGCGCGTTGCGAACACGCCGCGGTTGCCCATCAGCTTGGCGTAAATGTAGTCGGCGACCTTGTGCGCGCTCATGCGCAGACCGCTTTCCGGGCTCACCAGCACGAGGCCGCCGAGGCTTTCGCCCTTGACCGTGTCGTACAGCTTGAAGCGCACTTCGTACTGGCCGTTCGGCAGGCGGTTCACGCTGCCCGCGACGAATGCGTTGGCACCCTTCGCCTTCCACGCGCCGAGGTCGACGGAATCGGTCTCGGACACCGGCGTCGAGCCCGCGTCGATATTCGTGAATTTGCCGCTGCGTTGCAGGTCCTGACGCACGATCGTGCTGACCTGCTGCGGGGAATTCGCTTCATTGGCGAAATTCGCCGTCGCGATTGGAAATTGGGTGGATCCGACGCCCGTCACGAGGACGTTGAGTTGTGCGTTGGCGGCGCCGCCGACGGCGATCAGGCACGATGCCACGAGTGTTCGCAGGCCTAGCTTGGTCATCAAACTCATGCTGTATGGGTTCCTCAAAACGGTTTTACTAATACTCAAAGACAGCAGACAGACCGGAAAACGGCTATTTCGTTCCCGCGCAACGCCGCGCCGGGTAGGGCGCGGCGTTGATCGTCAGACAGCTGTCAGGCTGCACATCACTTTGCCGGGCGTAGCGTGACAAGGAAGTAGTCGGGGGTCTTGCCATTGACGTCCCTGGGCATCGGATCGGAGGCTTTCACCGCCCGTAACGCGGCGTCGTCCCAGGCCTGGTTGCCACTGCTACGGGTAATGTTTGCGCTCAGCTGATTGCCGTCCGGCGAACAACGTACGGCGATCACGGTCTCGAGACCTTCGGTTTCGCCGCCCCAGTTCACATGCTGAAGCACCAGCCGACGCACCTTGTCCGCATAACCCGGCGATGCCGCGTTGCCGCCCGAGCCGCTACCCGTTCCGCTCTTGCCCAGACCGTTGCTGCTCGAACTGCTACCGCCCACGCCGCCAGCGACGCCCTGCATCTGCGCAAGCCGCGCGCTACGTTCCTTGTCGAGCTGCTTCTTCGCCTGCGCGGCCGCATCGGCTTGCGCCTTGGCCTTCGCCGCTTTCTCGGCGTCAGCCTTCTTCTGCGCTTCCGCCTGAGCCTGCTTCTGCTGCTGCTCCTGCTGTTCTTTCAGTTGCTGCTGCTTCTGCTGCTCGGCGAGCTGCTGTTGCTTGAGCTTCTCGGCCTGCTGCTGTTGCTGTTGCTGTTGTTGCTGTTGTGCCTGCTGTTGCTGCTTGAGCTTCGCGGCCTTCTGCGCGGCGAGCTGGGCCGCCTGGTCGGCTGCCAGTTGCTGCTGACGCTTCGCTTCCGCTTCCTGCTGCTCTTTCAGCTTCAACTGGCGCTGCTGCTCGGCGAGTTGCGCGGCGCGAGCCGCTTCCTGTTGCTGGCGCTTCTTTTCCTGCAGCGCGATGTCGGCCTGCTCGTCGCGCACGGGCGGGGCAGGGACGACCGGCGCGGGCGGCGGCGTGACGATGGGACGCGGGGGGATCGCCGAATCCGGCACCTCGGTCCACAGTTCCGCCTGCTCGCCCTCGGGCGTGCTGTTTTGCCACTGGATGCCGTGATACAGGAAGAATCCGAGCAATGCATGCATCACCAGCGCGAACAGAAATGCTCGCCCGGTGCCGCGTTCACGCGGTGGCTGAAGCGGATATTCGGTGTTCTTGCGGATCATTGCGATTTGACGAGCAATCCGACGCGCTTGACGCCCTGAGCCTTCAACTCGGACATCACATTCATGACGACTTCGTACTTCACGGTTTTGTCGGCGGCGATCACGACGGGCTGATCGGGATGCGATTGTGCCCGATCGGCGATGAAACCTTTGAGGCCAGCTTTCGTCATGTCTTCCTGCTGCTGCGTGCCGGAGTCGTCCTTGTACTTGACGCTCATGTTGCCGTCCGCGCGGATGTTGACGATCACGGGCGGCGTCTGCTGCTGGGGCGCGGCGCCGCCGACGGTCGGCAGATTGACGATCGACGGTGCGACGAGCGGCGCCGTGACCATGAAGATCACGAGCAGCACGAGCATCACGTCGATGTACGGCACGACGTTGATGTCGGCCATCGCGCGTCGCGAGCGCGAGCCGCGCATGCTGGAGGAGCGGGAGCCTGCCATCGTGGCCTCCTTAGTGTGCCTGGCGCTGCAGGATGTTCGAGAACTCTTCGATGAAGGTTTCGAAGCGGATCGCCAGACGATCGATGTCGTGCGCGTAGCGGTTGTAGGCGACCACGGCCGGAATCGCGGCGAACAGGCCGATCGCGGTGGCGGTCAGCGCCTCGGCGATGCCCGGCGCGACGTTCGCGAGCGTGGCCTGCTGCACGTTGGCGAGACCGCGGAACGCATTCATGATCCCCCACACCGTGCCGAACAGACCGATATACGGGCTGACCGAACCGACCGACGCGAGGAACGCGAGGTTCGCTTCGAGCACGTCCATTTCGCGCTGGAACGCCGCGCGCATCGCGCGCCGGGCGCCGTCGAGAATCGCGCCGGGATCGTTCAGGCGTTTCTCTTTGCCTTTCAGGAATTCGCGCATGCCGGACTCGAAAATCCGCTCGAGCGCGCCGATCGTGTGGCGATTGTTCGCGGCGCTCTGATAGAGAGCCTGCAGGTCGCCGCCGGACCAGAAATCACGCTCGAAGCGTTCAGTTTGCGCGCGCGCCCGGCGAATCGCAAACCACTTGCGGAAGATGAAAGTCCAGGAGAGAAGCGACAGCAACAGCAGCAGAGCCATGACGGCCTGGGCCAGCAGGCTCGCGTTGAGTACGAGTGAAACGATCGACAGATCTTGTGTAGTGTTCATAAAGGTTCGTTTTAACGTCCCGGGAAGGGGGCGTCCGGCTGCAAGGCCGCTTCAAGCTTGCCGTGGGCAAAACGGAAGCTTCGGCGATATCGAAGCCGAACCATGCTTTGTGTTACCTGACCGGTATGAGTTCACTGGCCCCGTAACAACGAGGCGCAGGTATCGTCCGTTGACATGCCGCCGCTGTTCAGTCCGCACTCTCGCTGACGCCCGGCCCGCGCCGCAGTGCGACGAGAACCGAAGGCGGGATCGCGGCTGGCCGCAGCGTCGCGCGGTCCACACAGCCAACCCGGACCGAACCGGTAGCAAGCAACGTGCCTTCGCGCCATGCTTCCTGCACGAAGTCTACCGAAGCTCGGCCAAGACGCTCGATCCGGCTGACAATTTTCACGATGTCGTCGAGCCGGGCCGGAGCCCGGTAATCGACCGCGGTACTGCGCACGATGAAAATCGCGTCGTTTTCTTCCGCAAGCCGATGCTGGTCGACGCCGCACGCGCGCAGCCATTCGGTGCGAGCGCGTTCGAAAAATTTCAGGTAGTTGGCGTAAAACACGATGCCGCCGGCGTCGGTATCTTCGTAGTACACGCGGATGGACCACGTATAGCCGATTTCCGTGCCTGGCTGGCTGGTCGACATATTCATGCGGCGCATTCTACCGGAACGCACACCCCGGGGTCTGTTTCGAAGTGTGAGTTGCGCGTGGCGGGCGTCGGCGGCGCTAGTGCCAGCCGCGCCGGGACTGGGGGTAGGTTATTGGCGCGCCGCGCGAACAAACGGCCATCGTGATGGGCGGCGGCGCGACCGATAGTAGCGGCGCCCGTCGCCGGCCGCCCTCAAACTCAGCCGCGGTTCACGGACAGACCGGCAAACGACTGCGCGACCGGCATCAGCTCGATCGTGTTGATGTTGACGTGGGCCGGGCGCGTGGCGATCCAGTAGATGGAGTCGGCGATGTCTTCGGCCGTCAGCGGCTGCACGTTTTCGTAGACCTTGGCGGCCTTGTCGTCGTCGCCGCGAAAACGCACGTTCGAGAATTCGGTGCCGCCGCACAGACCCGGCTCGATGTCGGTCACGCGCAGCGCGGTTCCGGCGAGGTCGGCGCGCAGGTTCAGGCTGAACTGGCGCACGAACGCCTTGGTCGCGCCATACACGTTGCCGCCTGCGTACGGCCAGCGGCCCGCCACCGAGCCCAGATTGAAGACATGCCCGCGATTGCGCTCGACCATGCCGGGCAGCAGCGCATGCGTGACCTGCACGAGGCCCGTGCAATTGGTCTCGATCATGGTGTTCCATTCGTCGAGGCTCGCCTTGTGCGCCGGCTCGGTGCCGAGCGCGAGGCCGGCGTTGTTGACGAGCACGTCGATCGCGGCGAACTCGGCCGGCAGCGAGGCCGGCACGGCTTCGACGGCGGCGCGATCACGCACGTCGAGCTCGTACGGCAGCAGCGCGTCGCCGAGCTCGTCGGCGAGTTCCTGCAGGCGGTCCTTGCGGCGTGCGGTGGCGACGACGCGATGGCCGCCCTTGACGAACGAGCGGGCGATGGCGGCGCCGAAGCCGGCTGACGCGCCTGTGACAAACACGATCATTGCAGTTCCCTGGTCGGTGAGAGACAAAGGCCCCAAGCCTACTTCCAATGCGGCGCTGCGGCAAGGATGCACGAGCCGGATCGGCGGCTGCAGCGATGGTGCGCAACGGTTGCGTGGCGCGGCCGGCGCGCTTTCGTCAGAGGGTTGCGCAGCGGGGCCGCCGGTCCGTCCGGAGGCCCCGCCGGCGGCCGCCGGAGTGCCCGTCAGTCGGTTGCCTATTCGGGCCTCTTCCAATACACTATCGCGCTCGACCCTGCGTGACTGGCGATAGAACCGAGTCGTCCGACTCAGCCGATTCAACCAATCGGGTTCAAGGTGGAACAACCCACCGTGAAGCGCAGGGTGCCGTTTTGCCGTTCGCCTGGGCAGCCGTGAACCGCGCGCACTAATCTGCGCTGACGGTGGCTGGCCTGCCTCGCGTGTGCGGCGACTCTCCACTCGCCACGTCAGGGCAAGACTCGCTGCCCACAGCGCTGCGTACCCCGCTGTGTACCCTCTACGCAGGATTCGGCGCACGATCCGGTCAACCTGAAAACACTCAACGGAACCCGTATGTTTGACAGAGCCCAAAGCACCATCGCCAACGTCGATCCTGAACTCTGGAAGGTCATCGAGCAGGAAAACCGCCGTCAGGAAGAGCACATCGAACTGATCGCGTCGGAAAACTACACGAGCCCGGCTGTGATGGCCGCGCAAGGCTCGCAACTCACGAACAAGTACGCCGAAGGGTATCCGGGCAAGCGCTACTACGGCGGCTGCGAATACGTCGACGTCGCCGAGCAGCTGGCGATCGACCGCGTGAAGCAGCTGTTCGGCGCCGAAGCGGCGAACGTGCAGCCGAACTCGGGATCGCAGGCAAACCAGGGCGTGTTCTTCGCGATGCTCAAGCCGGGCGACACGATCATGGGCATGAGCCTCGCGCACGGCGGCCACCTCACGCACGGCTCGCCGGTCAACATGTCGGGCAAGTGGTTCAACGTGGTCAGCTACGGCCTGAACGAAGCCGAAGACATCGACTACGACGCCGCCGAGAAGCTCGCGCAGGAACACAAGCCGAAGCTGATCGTGGCGGGCGCATCCGCGTTCGCGCTGCGCATCGATTTCGAACGCATGTCGAAGATCGCGAAGTCGGTTGGCGCCTACTTCATGGTCGACATGGCGCACTACGCTGGCCTGATCGCAGCCGGTGTGTACCCGAACCCGGTGCCGCACGCCGACTTCGTCACCACGACTACCCACAAGAGCCTGCGCGGCCCGCGCGGCGGCGTGATCCTGATGAAGGCCGAGTTCGAGAAGCCGATCAACTCGGCGATTTTCCCGGGCATCCAGGGCGGTCCGCTGATGCACGTGATCGCCGCGAAGGCCGTCGCGTTCAAGGAAGCGCTGTCGCCGGAATTCAAGGCGTATCAGGAACAGGTCGTCGAGAACGCGCGCGTGCTCGCTGAGACGCTGGTCAAGCGCGGTCTGCGCATCGTGTCGGGCCGCACCGAAAGCCACGTGATGCTGGTCGACCTGCGCGCGAAGAAGATCACCGGCAAGGCTGCGGAAGCGGCCCTCGGCGCGGCGCACATCACGGTCAACAAGAACGCGATCCCGAACGATCCGGAAAAGCCGTTCGTGACCTCGGGCATCCGCCTGGGTTCGCCGGCCATGACCACGCGCGGCTTCGGCGTGGAGGAAGCCGAGCAGGTCGGCAACCTGATCGCCGACGTGCTGGACAACCCGGAAGATGCTGCGACGATCGAGCGTGTGCGCGCGCAAGTCGCCGAGCTGACCAAGCGCTTCCCGGTTTACGGCTAAGCCGTCATGCATTGCCCCTTCTGCCGCCACGCCGATACGCAGGTCGTCGACTCGCGCGTATCCGAAGACGGCGCGACGATTCGCCGGCGCCGCCGCTGCCCGGCCTGCGACAAGCGTTTCACGACGTATGAGCGGGTCGAGCTGGCGTTGCCGTCGGTCGTCAAGAAGGATGGCACGCGCACGGAGTTCGATCGCCGCAAGATCGTCGCGAGCATGCAACTGGCGCTGCGCAAGCGCCCGGTTGCCGTGGACGCGATCGAAGCGGCGGTCGCCCGTATCGAGTATCAGCTGCTCGGCAGCGGCGAGCGCGAGGTGCGTAGCGAGCGCCTCGGCGAACTCGTGATGAACGAGTTGCGCGCGCTCGACACGATCGCCTACGTCCGTTTCGCTTCCGTGTACCGGCGCTTCGAAGACGTCTCCGAGTTCGAGGACGTGATCGAGGAATTCCGCCGCGCGGCTTCGCCGCCCAAGCCTTCCCGCAAGCGCTGAGCGCACGCGTGCCGCATCTGAGCTGCGGTCATTCGCCCCCATCGCCTCGCGCATTTCGCGCTTTTCTTCTCGCATCGCTTCTCCCGCCTCCGTGATCGATCGTCACGTGCATTGTTGCGCGCGCTAACGTCTGAACGCCACCTGGCCATTCGGACGATGTTCGGAGCGCTCGCAAAACGCTAGATTGGCTGCATCCGTTCGAAACGCTCAGGGATGCAGATGAAATTCAAGAGGATTCACCGGCCGTCGCGCGCCGGTTTCACGCTCGTCGAAACGCTGGCGGTGATCGCGCTCGTGATGCTGATGGCCGTACTGGCGATGCCGTCGTTCGCCGCCTGGCACATGCGCGATCAGGTCGACGCGCGCTCGAAGGCGCTGCTATCCACGTTCGCTTACGCACGCAGCGAGGCGCTGCGGCGCGGCACGCGCATCACGGTGTGTCGCGTCGGCGTGGCGCGCGTCTGTCTCGCGTCGGGCCAGGCCTGTGCCGACGGCATCGCCGACTGGGCCTGCGGCTGGGCCGTATTCGTCGAGCGCGGCGGCAAGCCGTCGTTGTTGCGCGCACAGCCTGCGCTTGCGGCGGTGAGCATCGTCGGCGTGCAGACGGATATGACCTTTACGCCGCCGGCGGGGCAACTGATCGGCGCGTTCCGAAGTTTCGATATCGCGCCGCGAAGCCCATCGAAGTCGATGCAGGGGAACCCGTGGCGGCGCTGCATCAGTGTCGCGGCAGGTGGCCGCGCGCGGATCTCGGATGGCGCGTGCGGAGCGACGTCATGAGCCGCCTCACATTCAACACCGGTTCGCGTGCGCGTGCATCGGCATGCGGCGGCAGTTCGCTGATCGAGGTGATGCTGGCGGTCGCGCTGGTCGCGGTGAGCGCGCTGGGTTTGGTCGCGGCGCAGGTGTGGACCGCACGCGAAGCGCGCGCGACGACGCTGCGCGAGAGTGCCGCGTGGATAGCCGACTCGATTGCAGAAGCGACGCATACGCCTGCCATGGGCGATGCCGTGCTCCATCAATGGAGCGCGTGGTCGAGCGTCCTGCTGCCGCACGGCGACGCGTCGATCGGTGACGGCGGGGCGGTCGCGACAGCGCGCGTGACGTGGGCGTCCGTGCGGGACCGGCCCACGGCGGGCGATGTGGTCGCTGAACCGGCGGAGCCTTGCGGCGACGTCGATGCACCAGCTGGATCGTCGTGTGTCGCGTTGGCGTTCGTGAAATGAGGCGGCCGCATTGTCCACGCGGTCATACGCTGGTCGAATTCCTGATCGCGATGGCGCTCGGGCTGATCGTGACAGTGGGCGCCGTCTCCCTGTACACGGCGCAGCGCAACGCGTTCGCGCAAGCGAGCAACGCGACCAGGATTCGCGAAGCCGGGTTGACCGCGCTGATGCTGATCGGCCAGCAATTGCAGATGGCCGGCTTCGTCCCAGCCGATGTCGTCGGCTATCACGCGGCGCCTACGCTGTTCGGCTGCTCGGGCGGTCGTCCGACCGGCGCCGACGACAGCCTCGCTTGCACCGCGTTGAGCACCGGCTCGGATGGCGTCGCGATCCGTTACGTCGCAGATGTCGTATCGACTTGGCCGTCTTCGAGCGGGCAAGTCACCGACTGCGTAGGGCAGGCCGTCAAAAGCAGCGATGCGGTCCTTGGCGATCAGGGCGCGCCGGTGGTGAATCGCTACTTCGCCAACGTCAGCGGGTCGACGGGCGAGCCTGAGCTTTACTGCGCAGGCAGCGGCAATGCCGGGTCCGCTCAGCCGCTGGTCGAAGGGGTCGAACGCTTGCGGTTGCGCTACTGGCTGGACGGTGCGGCCGATGCGGTGAACGCGTCGGCCGTAGCGGCCGATCAATGGACGAACGTCGTCGCGGTCGATGTCTGCGTGCTGGTACGCGGCGCGCCGCAAGGACAGCGCTCGAAGTACGTCGATTGCGATGGCGTGAGTACACTCGGCACCGACTCGCGGCCTCGGCAAGTGTTTTCGCGCAGGGTTGCGCTGCGTAATCGCGGGGAGGCGTCGTCGTGATGCACCGTGACGCAGCAATGCAACGCTGCCGCGCGTACGAAATAGGCGCCGGCGCAGACGGAACGGCGAAACACTTAGGCAAGCGAAATTGTCAGTGTGGTTCTCGACGGTCGGATCAACGCGGTGTCGTGCTAGCCATCGTGCTGTTGATCTCAGTCATGATGCTCGCCACGTCCGCGATCTGGTTCGAAACTTCGCTCGCGGCGGCACGCGCCGCGACCAATGTGCGCGACTATCTGCAGGCTTTTCACGCGGCGGATTCGGCGCTGACCCTGTGCGAACGCAGCGTGCTCCCGGCAAGTGGCGCTGCTCCTGGAGCGCCGCTCCCCTCCGGCGAGCCGGCTCAATGGAGGCTTGAAACCGCGTTCGACGCGGCCGCGATCACGCCGATCGCGCAATGGCCGGGATCGGCGCGCGCGCCGCAATGTCTGATCGAGCCTTGGCGTCTCGCGAATCGACCCAACGCTACTGCTTACCTGCTGAGCGCGCGCGGCTTCGGGCAGAGCAGCGAGTCACAGGTCTGGTTGCAGATGGCGGTCGTGACCGAAGATGGCGCGGTCGAACGTCATTGGCGGCGCGTTGCCGCAAGACCATTCTGAGGAACGCACCGACCGGACACCCATGAAAAGGCCGAACACATCCGCATTCACGCTGCTCGAACTCGTGATCGCGCTCGCGATTGCCGCCACGCTTGCCGCGTTTGCAATCCCTTCGTATCGCAGCCACATCGCACGCACGCATCGTGTCGATGCGGCGTCGGCGTTATATCGGGCTGCGCAATTCGTCGAGGGTGCCGCGAGCGATGGTGTGCCTCCCTTGCCACCGGGCATCGATCAGGCGCCGCAGTTCGGCGCGCCGGTGTATCGCGTGCGCGTGCTGCCCGTGGACGACACGAACGGCGGCTATTCGATCGAAGCAGCGCCCGTCGAAACGGGTCCGATGCGCGAAGACCCATGCGGCACGTTCACGCTCGATGCAACAGGTCAGCGAGGCAATAGAAACGACGCGAGCGGCACGACGCTCACGAGCAGCGAATGCTGGAATACGAGCTAGCGGGTCAATGAAAACCGGCGCGCACGGCCGTGCGAGCGGGACATGCGATAGATCGCGGAGGACCTCAGTAGCCGCTTCGCGTCGAATCGGCCTGCACCGCCGCCGACTGCGCAGCGGAAGCCGCCGTCGCCGCCCGCGCCGCCGCCGAAGCCGCCGACTCGTTCTTCATCTGTTGCCAGATCCGGAACGCTTCCCACGCGCCGAGCGCAATGCTGCCCCACTTGAGCGCGGGCTTCGCGCCCGCGACGACCGTTGCGCGCAGCGGTTTGGCAAGCAACAGCGAAGCGATCGAGCTGATGAACGGATACTGCTTCAGCAATGCGCCGATCGTGCCCGCGTTGAGCACGCTCGCCTTCGGCCCTTTACCGACGCGCACGCCGCCGAAGCCGGGAATCACGAACTTGAGCCAGCTGAAATGCGTGACGGCCTGGCGCAGTTCGAAGGTGGCCTGCGCGAGTTCGACGCGCTCGACATCCGCGCGCACGAGCAGCAACTCCTTGCGCAGCGCCCGCAGATGCGGCGCACTCAGATCCTTCGACGGATGGCGCTTGTTACGAAAGGCGGTATCGGAACGGGACTGGCTCATGGCGTGTCGGCGGCAGTGGAGGTGAGGTGATGGATCGGATGCGAACAGACTTGCCCATCAGTCGCGGCTGCGAAACGCGTCGCGATCCTTTTCGAACTCGGCGATGGTCGCTTCGAATACCATC
The DNA here is from genome assembly GCF_021390635.1 of Paraburkholderia sp. HD33-4. Taxonomy (NCBI): domain Bacteria; kingdom Pseudomonadati; phylum Pseudomonadota; class Betaproteobacteria; order Burkholderiales; family Burkholderiaceae; genus Paraburkholderia; species Paraburkholderia sp. HD33-4. Next base: position 576,059 of record NZ_JAJEJS010000001.1, read on the forward strand.
GGCGCGTTGCGCAATCCGCTGCGGGCCTTCAGCGCGCAGGCGAGGCCGGCAATCGCGTAGACCACGGTGATGCCGGCAAGCGCCTGCCACCGGTAGGTGTCCCAGAAGGCAATGGCGATCAGTGCGGTCAACGCGATCAAGGCCATCGTCGCGAGCATCATCGCGGCAAGGCCGAGAAACAGCACGCCGAGCAGGCGGTCTTTTTCCTCGGCGAGTTCGATGCCCACCAGTTCGAGCCGCGTCTGCAGGATCGCAAACACGGAACTGAGAATACGGCGCAACGGGCTGTGTTCTGCGCGCTGCGAGTGTGTTTCGGTCGTCATGGCTGTGGGCGTTGCGCGTGAGGGCCTGGCCGGCGCACACGCGCGCCAGCAGAAGGGGACCGGCGAGGCTCGCGCCGGTCCTCCCATGTCTCCGGTGCGCCGGACATGCGTGCTCCGGCGACCTCACCGGCCTTTACTTGCGATTGATCAGCAGACCGACCACGACGCCGATCCCGGCGGCGATGCCGATCGACGCCCACGGATGTTCGTGCACGTAGTCGTCGGTGGCGCGGGCCGCCTTCTTGCCTTTTTCGACGACCACGACCTGGACGTCGGCTGCCTTTTCTTTCGCCTGCTTCAGGCGCGTCAGCGCGGTTTCGCGCAGTTCCGACGCGCGTTCGCCGGTAGCGCTCGCGGCCTGTTTCAGCAGGTCTTCAGCGTCCGCGAGGACGGTTTTGATATCCGACATCAATCTCTCCTTGTTGACTTCCGACATTGACAGCTCCCTTTGTCTCACGCTACGCGTAAATCGTAACCAAAGAAACGGTCGCTGGCGAGCATGGTGCCGGTCGCACGCCACCGCCGCATGATCCGTTCCCGGCAGCGCGCGGCGACAAGACACCCGTTTGAGGGCACTCTGCTCCAGACCGGTATCGGATTGAGTTGATCTGTCCCGCAAAGTTTCCATCAAACGGGAGAAAATTACAAAAACGCATAAAGTACTGACGCGATGTTGGTTCGCCATGTACCACCGCGGCCTTATGCTTTATCGTGACGGGCCGCCGCGGGTACACGCCCGCGCCCCGATCCGGATACCGTCCGAATACCTACAGGAGATGCACTATGAGTCTACGTCTTGGCGACATTGCGCCGGATTTCGAACAGGAGTCGAGTATTGGCCGTATCAGGTTTCACGAGTGGCTCGGCAATAGCTGGGGCGTGCTGTTCTCGCATCCCGCCGACTTCACGCCGGTCTGCACGACCGAGCTGGGCCTGACCGCGAAGCTTGCGAGCGAGTTCGAAAAGCGCAACGTGAAGACGATCGCGTTGTCGGTCGACAGCGCAGAGTCGCACAAGGAGTGGATCAAGGACATCAACGAGACGCAGGCCGCCAACGTCGGCTTTCCGATTCTCGCGGACGGCGATCGCAAGGTCTCGCAGCTTTACGACATGATTCATCCGAACGCGAACGAGACGTTCACCGTGCGTTCGCTGTTCGTCATCGATCCGAACAGGAAGGTGCGTCTGATCATCACGTATCCGGCGAGCACCGGCCGCAACTTCGACGAAGTGCTGCGCGTGATCGATTCGCTGCAACTGACCGACAGTCACTCGGTCGCGACGCCGGGCAACTGGAAGCAGGGCGATGACGTCGTGATCGTGCCGTCGCTGAAGGACGAGGAAGTCATCAAGCAGAAATTCCCGAAGGGCTACAAGGCGCTGCGTCCGTACCTGCGCCTGACGCCGCAGCCGAACCGCTGAGCGACGCGCCATCAAAAACGAAAAGCCGGTTCGAAGGAACCGGCTTTTTGCGTTATCGGTAGTGCGGCAGCGAAATCAGAAGAATGCCTGAATACCCGTCTGCGCGCGGCCGAGGATCAACGCGTGAACGTCGTGGGTGCCTTCGTAGGTGTTGACGACCTCGAGGTTCACCAGATGCCGGGCGACGCCGAACTCGTCCGAAATGCCGTTGCCGCCGAGCATGTCGCGCGCGAGGCGGGCGATGTCGAGCGCCTTGCCGCACGAATTGCGCTTCATGATCGACGTGATTTCGACCGCGGCCGTGCCTTCGTCCTTCATGCGGCCGAGGCGCAGCACGCCTTGCAGCCCGAGCGTGATTTCGGTCTGCATGTCGGCGAGCTTCTTCTGGATCAGCTGGTTCGCGGCGAGCGGCCGGCCGAACTGCTTGCGATCGAGCACGTACTGACGCGAGATGTGCCAGCACGCTTCGGCCGCGCCGAGCGCGCCCCAGGCGATGCCGTAGCGCGCCGAGTTCAGACACGTGAACGGACCGCGCAGGCCGCTGACGCCCGGCATGATGTTCTCTTGCGGCACGAACACTTCGTCGAGCACGATCTCGCCGGTGATCGACGCACGTAGACCCACCTTGCCGTGGATCGCCGGCGCCGACAGACCCTTCCAGCCCTTCTCGAGAATGAAGCCACGGATATTGTCCTTGCCGTCTTCCTCGAGCTTCGCCCACACGACGAACACGTCGGCGATCGGCGAATTGGTGATCCACATCTTCGAGCCCGACAGCGAGTAGCCGCCGTCGACCTTCTTCGCGCGCGTGACCATGCTGCCCGGATCGGAGCCGTGGTTCGGCTCGGTCAGCCCGAAGCAGCCGATCCACTCGCCGCGCGCGAGCTTCGGCAGATATTTTTCCTTCTGCGCGTCCGAGCCGAATTCGTAGATCGGCACCATCACCAGTGACGACTGCACCGACATCATCGAGCGATAGCCGGAGTCGACACGTTCCACTTCACGCGCGATCAGTCCGTACGCGACATAGTTCAGACCGGGGCCGCCGTACTGTTCGGGAATCGTCGGGCCGAGCAGGCCGAGTTCGCCCATTTCGCGAAAAATTCCGGCATCGGTCTTTTCGTGACGGAACGCCTCCAGCACGCGCGGCAGCAACTTGTCCTGCGAGTAAGCCGCAGCGGCGTCGCGCACCATGCGTTCGTCTTCGGTGAGCTGCTGATCCAGCAGCAACGGGTCTTCCCAATGAAACTGCGCGGCTACGGCCATGACGTATCTCCTGATTTCTCGCTCAGAACAAGCTTGACTTGTGTTCCGCCTTGCGAAACAATGTTTTGCAAACGACGCTCGAGTGTATCACCCTATGACGCTGCCATCCACTTTCTCCGCTCCGCTCGACGAACGCAAATTCGTCGTCGCCCTTGCTCGCGGGCTGGACCTGCTGCGCGCGTTCCGGCCGGGCGAAACGATGCTCGGCAATCGCGATTTCGTCGAACGCACGGGTTTGCCGAAGGCCACCGTGAACCGGCTCGCCTACACGCTGACCGTGCTCGGCTATCTGCGGCTCGACGAAAGACACGGCAAATATGCGCTCGACGCGGGCGTGCTGTCGCTCGGCTTCGCGCTGCTGTCGGGCTCCGACACGCTCGAACTCGCGCGCCCGCACCTGCGCAGCCTCGCGCGCGAAGTCGGCGCGGCGGTTTCGCTCGGCTGTCGGGACGGGCTCGACATGGTGTATCTGGAGACGATCCGCAGCGAAACCGCGCTGACGCTCGGCCTCGCATCCGGCTCGAAACTGTCGATGCTGACGAGCTCGATGGGCCGCGCCTATCTCGCGGTGCAGCCGCTCGAGGCCCGCGCCGCGCTACTCGCGGAACTGAAAAAAGCCGCCGGCAGAGTGGGGGGGATGCTCGTCGCCGAAGCCGAAAAGGAGATCGCCGCGTTTGCGACCGAGCGCTGCTGCTATTCGTTTCGCGCGTGGCATGACGACGTGAACGCGGTCGCGGTGCCGTTTCGCGAGCCGCGCGAAAACCGCTGGCTCGTGCTTAGCTGCAGCGGGCCGGCGTCGTCGATGGGGGAGGAGGTGTTTCGCGAGAATGTCGCGCCGCGCCTGAAGGCGCTCGCGGCGCGCCTGGGGGAGCCGGGCTGAAGCGATGCCGGGCGCCCCGGCTAATCGCGCCAACCTCGTGTCATGCCGCCCGGTCGTGATAATGCGCGTTGAACAATGGCCCTTGTACGAACCGCACGTCGTACTGCTGTAGCGCGGAGAACTGCGCCTCATCCATCACGCGATTGAAAATCAGCGGTACCCGCAGCCGCCCCGCGTAGCCGACGAGCGGCTTCACGGTCGCGTCGCGCAATGCGACCGACGCATCCATCTTGATGAAGTCGAGCCGCGCGGTTTCCGACACCGACAGAATCTGCCCCGCGTTCGACAGATTGCCCGCCACCTTGAACCCGTAGTGCTGATAGCTGCGCGTCAGATAGCCAAGAAACGTCTTGTGCGCGACCGCCGCCGCCGGCAGCTCGATGACGATGCGCGCCGGACTCAGATTGAACGACGTCAGCACGCTCGAAAAATGCCGGCCGTGGTCGTACTTCACACTCTTCAACAGCCTCTCGTGCACGCGCAGAAACAGCAGCCCATGCCGTTGCGGGCCGAAGAAATTGATTGCGTGCAGCGCGCGCGACATGCGGTCTAGCGCGACCAGTTGCTGATCGTCGGCGATGTTGTCGAATGGATCGAACACGTCGAACGGCGGCGCGCCGAGCCGATGTGTGACGGCCTGAAAGCCGAGTTCGTCGCCGAACCGGTCGACCCCTTCCGCGCCGCATGACAGCGACTGTGCGAGCGCATGCACGCTGATGTCGAAGATCGGCTCGTAGGCGCTGGTGAGCTCGATGCCGTCGAAATGCGCGAGCGCGATGCCGGCGTGCGCGCCTTGTCCCAATGCCAGATGCTCGCCGAGAAACGGGTGATGAGCGGCGCGGGCGATCAGATCGGGGATGGTCGGCGAAATCATGAAGGCTATTGAAAGGCGACGATGAACGCGCACCGGGCGCGTGGCGGCGCGACGCGATGGCCGCATTCATTGATGGTAGCAGTACGCGCCCCGCGCAGATTAACAAATTGGTCATAACGTTATGGGCCTCAGGCTTATCGGCCGGGGCTGAGCGCGAAATCAGGAGCTTGGCGAGCGAGCTTCCAGGGGTATACGTTAATTTCACTATACGTAATTCGTTTTACTATGCGTAAAACGCAATTTCAGTCAGCTTCAGTCAGCTTGAGGGACGACCCAATGAGTGACCAATCCGCCGCCAACGTGATCGAAGTCGAGCGCGTGCTCGCCGAAGCGCATCGCCCGGCTTTTCAGGCGATGCTGCTCGCGCTGTGCGGGCTGTGTCTGCTGATCGACGGCTTCGACGCACAGGCGATGGGCTATGTCGCGCCGAGCGTGATCGCCGAATGGCACGTCGCGAAAACCGCGCTTGGGCCCGTTTTCAGCGCGAGCCTGTTCGGCATGTTGCTGGGCGCGCTCGGGCTGTCGGTGCTGGCCGACCGCATCGGCCGGCGGCCGGTGCTGATCGGCGCAACGTTCTTCTTCTCGCTGTCGATGCTCGCCACGCCATTCGTAGCGACCATTCCCGCGCTGATCACGCTGCGCTTCATCACGGGGCTCGGGCTCGGCTGCATCATGCCGAACGCGATGGCGCTGGTCGGCGAATTCTCCACACCCGCGCATCGCGTCAAGCGCATGATGCTGGTGTCGTGCGGCTTCACGCTGGGCGCGGCGGTTGGCGGCTTCGTCAGCGCCGCGCTGATTCCGGCCTACGGCTGGCGCGCGGTGTTCTGGGTCGGCGGTGCGGTGCCGTTGCTGCTCGCGTTCGCGATGCTGGCGACGCTGCCGGAGTCGCTGCAGTTTCTGGTGCTGAAGGGCCGCAGCGAGCGCGCGATGAGCTGGCTGGCGAAGTTCGACCCGGCCTTGCCGATCGACGCGAACACGCGCCTCGTCGTCAGCGAAAAACGCACCGACGGCGCGCCGGTCGCCGAATTGTTCCGTGCGGGCCGCGGTCCGGTCACGTTGATTCTGTGGGCGATCAGCTTCATGAACCTGATCGTGCTGTACTTCCTGTCGAACTGGCTGCCCACCGTCATGCGCGACGCCGGCTACACGGCGGGCACGGCGGTGATCGTCGGCACGGTGCTGCAGACGGGCGGCGTGATCGGCACGCTGCTGCTCGGCTGGTTCATCGAGCGCATGGGTTTCGTGCGCGTGCTGTTCGCGTGCTTCGCGCTCGCCGCGTTCGCGGTCGGCACGATCGGCGTGCTCGCGCATGAGCTGCCGTGGCTGCTCGTCGTCGTGTTCGCGGGCGGCTTCTGCGTGGTCGGCGGACAGCCGGCGGTCAATGCGCTCGCCGGGCATTTCTATCCGACCGCGCTGCGCTCGACCGGCATCGGCTGGAGTCTCGGCATCGGCCGGATCGGTTCGGTGATCGGCCCGCTCGTCGGCGGTCAGCTGATCGCGCTGAACTGGTCGAATGCCGCGCTGTTTCATGCGGCGGCGGTGCCGGTGCTGTGCTCGGCGCTGCTGGTGGTCGCGCTCGCCGGTGCGACGCGGCAACCCAGGCGCGCGTCCGAAGCGGAGCCGGCCTGAGCCTCACTGCAAAGATCACGTAGCAACCGGAAAAGAATCGAGCAACTCGCGGAGAACCTTGTATGGATACCTCAACACGTACGCCGGCCGACGAACGCCTGCGGCCTGAAATCGAGCCCGGATATCAGTCGGGCTTCCTGAACGAATTCGCGACGGAGGCATTGCCGGGCGCGCTGCCGACCGGCCGCAATTCGCCGCAGCGCGCAGCCTACGGTTTGTACGCCGAACAGATTTCGGGCACGGCGTTTACGGCGCCACGCGGTCACAACCGTCGCTCGTGGCTGTACCGGATTCGCCCGGCGGCGATGCACAAGCCGTTCACGCTGATGCCGTCGGAGCGGCTCGTCGCGAACTTCGCCGAAGTGCCGCCGACGCCGCCGAACCAGCTGCGCTGGGATCCGCTGCCGATGCCGGGCGAACCGACCGATTTCATCGACGGCTGGGTCACGATGGCGGGCAACGGCTCGGCCGAAGCGATGAGCGGTTGCGCGATCCATCTGTACGCGGCGAACCGTTCGATGCAGGACCGTTTCTTCTACAGCGCCGACGGCGAATTGCTGATCGTGCCGCAGCAAGGGCGCCTGCATATCGCGACCGAAATGGGCCGGGTCGATATCGAGCCGTACGAGATCGCGGTGATTCCGCGCGGCGTGCGCTTCGCGGTGAGCCTGCCGGACGGCAGCGCGCGCGGCTATATCTGCGAGAACTTCGGCGCGCTTCTGCGTCTGCCGGAGCTGGGACCGATCGGCTCCAACGGTCTCGCGAATCCGCGCGATTTCCTGAGCCCGCACGCCGCGTACGAAGACCGCGAAGGCGCGTTCGAACTCGTCGCGAAGATGAACGGCAATCTGTGGCGCGCGGACATCGGCCATTCGCCGCTCGACGTGGTCGCATGGCACGGCAACTACGCGCCGTACAAATACGACCTGCGCCGCTTCAACACGATCGGCTCGATCAGCTTCGACCATCCGGATCCGTCGATCTTCCTCGTGCTGCAATCGCAAAGCGACACGCCGGGCGTCGATACGATCGACTTCGTGATCTTCCCGCCGCGCTGGCTCGCCGCCGAAGATACGTTCCGGCCGCCCTGGTTCCATCGCAATGTAGCGAGCGAGTTCATGGGGCTCGTACATGGCGTCTACGACGCGAAGGCCGAGGGCTTCGTGCCCGGCGGTGCGAGCCTGCACAACTGCATGACCGGCCACGGCCCGGACGCGGACACGTTCGAGAAAGCGTCGCATATCGACACCTCGGTGCCGAAGAAGGTCGACGACACGATGGCCTTCATGTTCGAGACGCGCACGCTGATCAAGCCGACCCGCTTCGCGCTCGAAACCGCGCAACTGCAGGCGCATTACTACGAGTGCTGGCAAGGCCTCAAGAAACACTTCAATCCGGAGCAACGATGAACGCGGTAAACGATCTCCAGGCGACGCTCGATGCGTCGCGCAAGAGCTGGATCGAGTCGGCCAACGACCCGGCCAGCGACTTCCCGATCCAGAACCTGCCGTTCGGCATTTTCAGCGACCGCGGCAACGACGCGCGCCGCGTGGGCGTCGCGATCGGCGATCAGATCGTCGATCTGGCAGCGCTGCAGGCCGCGGGTCTGTTGAGCGTGCCGGCGCAGAACGTGTTCAGAAGCGATGCGCTGAACGATTTCATCGCGCTCGGCCGCGACGCGTGGCGCAGCGTGCGTATCCAGCTGAGCCAGCTGCTCGCGCGCGACACCGCGACGCTGCGCGACGATGCCGCGTTGCGCGCGAAGGTGCTGGTGCGTGCGGCCGATGCACGTCTGCATCTGCCGGTGCAGATTCCGGGCTACACGGATTTCTATTCGTCGAAGGAACACGCGACCAATGTCGGCTCGATGTTCCGCGATCCGAAGAATGCACTGCTGCCGAACTGGTCGGAGATGCCGATCGGCTACAACGGACGGGCGTCGTCGGTGGTGGTGAGCGGCACGCCGGTGCGTCGACCCAATGGTCAGCTGAAGCTGCCGGATCAGGAGCGCCCGGTGTTCGGCGCGTGCCGCAAGCTCGATATCGAACTGGAGACGGGCTTCATTATCGGCGGCGGCAATGCGCTGGGTGAGCCGATCGCGTGCGAGGACGCGGAGGCACATATCTTCGGCATGGTGCTGCTGAACGACTGGAGCGCGCGCGACATCCAGCAATGGGAATACGTGCCGCTCGGCCCGTTCAACTCGAAGGGCTTCGCGACGACGATCTCGCCGTGGGTCGTCACGCTCGACGCGCTCGAACCGTTCCGCGTCGCGCAGCCGGCGCAGGAGCCGCAGCCGCTCGCGTATCTGCGGCATCGAGGCGAGCATGCGTTCGACATCCACCTTGAAGTGACACTGCGCGCGGCACACGCGCAGCAAGCGAGCACGATCTCGCGGACCAACTTCAAATACATGTACTGGACGATGGCGCAGCAACTTGCGCATCACACGGTGGCGGGCTGCAACACGCGGGTTGGCGACCTGATGGGCTCGGGCACGATCAGCGGGCCGAGCGAGGATTCGTACGGCAGCCTGCTCGAGTTGACGTGGAACGGCAAGAAGCCGCTGGAGTTGAAGGAGGGCGGCACGCGCACGTTCATCGAGGACGGCGATGAGTTGACGCTCGCCGGCTGGTGCCAGGGTGACGGCTATCGCGTGGGGTTTGGCCCATGTGCTGGAGAGATTCTGCCGGCCCGAGGGTGAGTGCGGCAGTCACGATGAACGAGGGCCGGCGCGCAAGCCGGCCCTGGTCGTTTGTGCGAGACCCCGGACGTGCCGCGCTCGCTTCATCCACCCAGCAAGCCGAACACCGCTACGCCGTTCGTCGTGCCCACATACACCTTGCCGTTTGCGATCATCGGCGTGATGAACTTGTTGCCTGTGCCGAACTGATCGCGCGTGCCCATCTGGTTGCTGTTGTACAGCTCGTTGAGCGTGACCGGGTCGAACGCATGCAGTGCCGCGACGGTGCCGTTTTCGGCGGCCCACACGATCCCGTTGGTGGTGCCGTTCGCCGAGATGCTCGGCGTCGTGCCGGGATAGTCGAACGTCATCGCGCTTTGCGCGGTCGGTGTGATCGACAGTTTCGCGTTGGTCACGGTGAACGCTTTCAGATGATCGCCGACCGAGCCGAAATACACGCGCCCGTTGAAATAGGCGGGCATGCCGAATTCGCCGCCGGCCAGTTGCGCGGGAATCTCCTGATAGATGTTGTTGACCGTCGGGTTGAACTTGCCCATCGAGTCGCGATTCAGCACGTAGATGGTGCTGTCCTTGCCCGCGCCGAGCGTCAGATGCCGGACGGTGCCGCCCGCGTCGGTCAGGTCCGGCAGCACCAGTGCGCCGCCGGAGCCGAGGTCGATGTCGTCGTTGGCCTCCTGCACGACGTTCGTCATCGCGAAGTAGTCCGCCACCGCCAGGCCGCCCGACGTGTCGAGCTTCAGGAACGAATTGCCGAAGTCCTTGCTCGCCGGAAAGCCGCCCGAGGTCATCGTCGTGTCGAAGGTGCCGTTGGCATCGAGCAGATAGATCGACGAGCCGTCCGACGCCGGTCCCGCGCCGCTCATCCAGATCGCGCCGCCGAGGCCGTTAGGCGTCACGTTGAGCACCGTGGTCTGCTGCAACGTGTCGGCGCCGTAGCCCATGATCCAGCCCGTATAGCCGCCGTCGTCGCAGTGTGAGGTCCACGCCGTGTAGACCGTGTTGCCGAGTAACAGCAGCCCCGCGCGCTCCGCATACAGCGACGCAGTGAACGGCACGACCCCGTTCGTCGCGCCCGTGCCGCCGCCTGGGTAAGAGGCGGCGATCTCGGTGGGACCGTTCAGCAGTTCGGCGCCGCTCGCGAGGTCGAGCGCGTGGAGGCGGTGATGGTAGCCGCCGGCCGCGTCCTTCGACATCGCGACGACGTAGATCGTGCCGTGCGTGCCGCGCGAGCGGTCGATCACCGGTGTCGAGGTGATGCCGATGGTGTTCTCGATCTGGCTGCAGCCGCGGTCGTCGCTCGGGGCTTCGCCGGTGCCGAGCGTGCGCACCTGCCATAGGGTCGCGCCGGTGTCGGCGTCGAATGCGAACACGCTGTCGTTCTCGGTCGCGACGTACAGCACGTTGTGCGTGCCGCCCGCGATCGCCAATGAGCGCACGAATAACGGCTGCGCGTCGACCTTGCCGTCGACGCTAAAGAAGCCGACCTTGCCGAACGTCGAAGCCGTCACGTTGGCGGGCGTCAGCGTGGTTTCGCCGAGGTTCTGGCCGGTGCGCGCGATGTCGTCGTGATAGGTGAGCACGTCCTGCAAGGCTGCCGACGATGTGCCGCTCATCGACGTCCCCGAGCCGCTGCCCGAGGTACCGGTGCCGCCGGTGCCGCCGCTCGTGGTGCCGCCGCCGGTGCTGCCGCCGCTCGCCGCGCTCGGGCTGGAGGCGCCCGACGCGCCGCTGCCACCGACGCTCGAGCCCGACGGGGCACTGCTGTTTCCGCCTCCGCCGCCTCCACAGTTCGCGGCGACGATCGCGGCTACCGCGATCGCCGTGCCCAACAGGCTGGCACGGAGCAACAGGCGCATCGAGACCATGGCGGACTCCCCGTTGCTTGCGGCGGCGCCACGAGATATGGGCCGTTCGTCAAATGCCCGCGCAACGTGAATTGAAGATTATCACCCTGCGTATAGATCGCAAAAGCCAGCAATTAGCGTCGATTCATCAACTCGGCGCCCGCAGCGCGAGGCGCCGGCGCTCCCACCATGCCGCCACTAAAAACGCGAGCGCCGAGCACAACAACACGCCGACTACCGCATCGTGGCCGACCGTTTTCATCAACGCGCCGGCGACGAGCGGGCCGCCGAAGCTCGCCGCGCTCCACGACGCGCCGACCAGCGAACTCGCCGACACCAGCGCGACACCGCGAAAGCGCTCGCCGCACGCCACCAGCGACAGCGTGTAGATCGCGCCCGCGGCCGCGCCGAGCACATACAGCAGCGGCCAGCGCAGCCACGGCGAGCCGACTGCCCACGGCAGCAGCGGCAACAACGCGACCACCACGATGCCGCAGCCGATGTGCACCCGTTCGCGGCCGAGCCGGTCGGCGAGCCAGCCGATCGGAAACTGCATCGTCGTATCGCCGAGCAGCAGCGCCGACGCGAACAGCACGGCCACTTCGCTCGACATGCCATGCGCCATCGCGAACAGCGGCAGCAGCGATAGCGCGATCGTGTCGAACAGCGCGAAGAAGCCTGTGCCGATCACGAGCGCGGGCATGCGCGGCAGTACGCGGCGCCAGCCGCCATGCTCGGCGTGTTCGTCGCTCGATGCGTGCTGGGTGGCGCGGATCGTCGCGAGCAACGGCAGCGCGAGCAGGAAGATCGCGCCGCACAGCAGGAAGCGTCCCTGCGTGAAGCCTGCGATCTGGCTCACCAGCACCGGGCCCGACATCTGGAACAGCGTGAAGTTGGTCGCGTAGATCGCGATCACGCGACCGCGCGACGCATCGTCGGCGAGCTGGTTGACCCACGCTTCGCCGATCGTGAACAGCAGCATCAGCGCCGCGCCGCACAGCACGCGCAGCAGCGCCCATAGCCACAGGTTCGCAGTGAGTTGCATCAACGCGGTCGCGCCGGCCACCACCAGCACCGCACCAACGATCACCTGACGGCCGCCGAAGCGCGCCGCGATCCAGCCGGCGAGCGGCACCACGGCGAGACCGCCGCCCGCCTGCGCGGCGGTCAGCAGGCCGACCACGTCGGTGCCGTAACCGGCTTGAGCGAGTGCCAGGGCGGTGAGGGGAAGTGTGGCGCCGCTGCCGAGTCCGACGACGGCGACGCTCAGAATCAGCGCGAGGAAATCGCGGGTGAAGATGACTTTCATCGGCGGGGATGCTACTACGGGCGGGAATGCTAGGCACCTGGCGGCACCCACTCCGGCATTACCCGGCCATCGCCACCCGCCGCTCGATCGACACCGACCACAACGTCAGCAGCAGTGCGCCGAGCGCGGTCGCGACGCCGACCCACGGCAGCGTCGTCAGCGGCGCGCCGGCGCCGATCGCCATGCCGCCGAGCCACGCGCCGGTCGCGTTGCCGAGATTGAACGCGCCCTGATTCAGCGTCGACGCGAGATTCGGCGCATGGCTCGCGCGATCGACGATCAGCATCTGCAGCGGCGGCACGATCGCGAAAGCGAGCACGCCCCACACGAACACGGTCAGCATCGCCGGAAAGCGCGCGTGCATCGTGCCCGCGAACACGCACAGGATCACGACGATCGCCATCAGGAACGCGACCAGCGACGGCATCAGCCGCCAGTCCGCGAGCTTGCCGCCGAGCGTGCTGCCGACCGTCAGGCCGAGGCCGAACAGCAGCAGCACCAGCGTGACCGCGTGCGGCGTGAAGCCGGTCACGTCCTCGAGAATCGGCGTGATGTAGGTGAAGGTCGAAAACAGGCTGGCCGACGCGAGCACGCTGATGCCAAGCACCATCAGCACCTGCGGGTTCTTCAGCACGCTGAATTCGCGCACGAGGCTCGCCTTGTGCATCTCGATCTTCGCGGGCAGGCACACCGCGAGCGCGGCCGCCGCCAGCACGCCGATGCCGGTCACGGCCCAGAACGTCGCGCGCCAGCCGACCGCCTGGCCGAGCGCGGTGCCGAGCGGCACACCCAGCACGTTGGCGAGCGTGAGGCCGGTGAACATCAGCGCGATCGCCTGCGCACGGCGATTCGGCGCGACGAGCCCGGCCGCGACCACCGAACCGATGCCGAAAAACGCGCCGTGGCAGAACGCGGTGACGATGCGCGCGGCCATCAGCACCGCGTAGCCCGGCGCGATCGCGCACAGCAGATTGCCGACGATGAACACGCCGATCAGGCTCATCAGCGCCTTCTTGCGCGGCATGTTGGCGACCGCGATCGCGACGATCGGCGCGCCGATCGTCACGCCGAGCGCATACGCGGACACCAGCATGCCGGCCGCCGGAATCGACACGGACAGATCGCGCGCGACGTCGGGCAACAGGCCCATGATGACGAACTCGGTGGTACCGATTCCAAACGCGGCAACCGCGAGGGCAAGCAGAGGCAAAGGCATGGCGATGATGGGGTGTGACGCGTGAAGCGGCGCGAACAACGGGCGCCGGGCGGGCGTTTCCGAAGGGGGGAACGCTGTCGCCGGATAGGGGAAAACAGTAGGGGATTCTACCTAAGTCAAATCTGGCTTGCAGGCTGTCAGGAAAGGTGTTGTTTTTTGCGGACCGCGGTGGCGGGAACCCCGCGCGGCCGGGCCGCGCTCAGCGCCGCGCGAGATTGCGCGCGAGCGCCGCGCAGCCCGCATCCGTCAGCGCTTCGACCACGGCGCTGCGCTCGTCGGGCTTGAAGTCGGCGATCCAGATCACCCGGCAAGTCGCGGGCGTGTCGGCCACGACCTGCAGCGTCGCGTGATGATGCTCGAAGCGTCCGCCGCCCACGGAGTAGGCGAGCCGCTGGTGTGCATCGTCGACGGCGATCACGCGTTCCTCGATCACGGTGCCGTCGGCGAAGGTGACCCAGCGCAGGTCGCCTTCCATGCGCGCCGCGATCAGCACACCCGCGAACACGCGCGCGACCCCGGCGGGATCGCGCAGCGCCGCCCATGCATCGGCCGCGGCGGTTTCCACGGCGATTTCCCGGTAGATCGTAGCCATCTCGGTTCCTCTCGTTCGTTTCGGGTAACCTGGGTCTCGTGTGCACGGCAGGTGTCACCACGAGCGCTTGCAAACCTGTCGCCGATCGCGCGGGCCGTCTTATCCACGCTCCGGGTCGATGCCGCCGCCATGCCGGCCCGCGCCGGACGCAAAGCGCGCCGCGCCCGTCACGCCCTCGGCGAAGACCGCCGCGTAGCCGCCCGCGCCTTCGCGCCGCAACGCCTCGGCGAGATCGTCCAGCGTGCTGTTCTCCAGCGCGGAGCGGCGATCGGCGAGCAGCGCCGCCTGCGGAAATGCGGCCAGCTCCGCGGCCAGTTGCTCGGCGGCCGCGCGCGCTTCGCCTTTCGGCACCACGCGGTTGGCGAGCCCGAACGCGAGCGCCTCGCGCGCATCGACCGCGCGGCCGGTCAGGATCAGATCGAGGGCGCGCGACAGACCGATCAGTCGCGGCAGCCGGATCGTGCCGCCGTCGATCAGCGGAATGCCGACACGCCGGCAGAACACGCCGAGCACCGCGTCTTCTTCGACGACGCGCAGGTCGCACATCGCGGCAAGCTCGAGTCCGCCGGCGACCGCATAGCCGGCGATCGCGGCGATCACCGGCTTGCTGAAGCGTGCGCGCGTCGGCCCCATCGGACCCGGGCCGCTGCCGTCCGCGTGCAGCTCGTTGCGGCGCGTGTCGTCGGCGAGTGCGCTCAGGTCCGCGCCTGCGCAAAACGTGCCGCCCGCGCCGAACAGCACGGCCGCGCGCCACGCGGGCTCGGCCTCGAAGCGGCTGAACGCGGCGCTCAACGCGTCGGCCACCTGCCGATCGACCGCGTTGCGGCGCGCGGGTCGGTCGAGAACTATCGTGGCGACCCCTTTGTCCTGATCGGCCTCTATTCGCACATGGTGATTGAAATATTGGCTGGCTATCATCGTTAGGTACCTTAAGGGAGCCTGAAGGCCGGTGAATTAATCCGGCAGTGTTGCGGCGCGCTCATGCAGCGTGATTAATCAGGTGGAAAGTCATGTTTCTGTCACACCCCGCTCGTAGCGTTACCGCTCTATTAATGCGCTGGCTTCCTGCCGCCAGCTTGCCGAGCCTGCCTTTGTCCCTGACTTTGCCCACTTCAACGCCGGCCCCCGTGCCGGGTTGCGCCGAAACGGTCTGGATCGTGCCGTTGCGCGAGCATTCCTGGTACGACCATGTGCGCCTGAAGCGCGTATTCGTCACCGACGGCACCCGTCACCAGGTCGTGCTCGTCGATCTGCGCAAGCTGCTCGCGTGCGCGGATCGCGACAACACCGACTACGTGCTGAAGCCGGTCGCCGAATGGCATGCGGGCAAGGTCCGCGGCATTCGAGAGTTTCTCGATCCCGACAGCGCGCGCATTCCGCAGATGCCCTACGTGACGATCTCCACGCGTCGCGCGCCTGGACTGCTCGGCTGGGTCGGCATAGAGCGCGAAGGGGTGGTGGCGTTTCGCAACGGCCAGCATCGCGCGCGCTATCTGGCCGACGCGGGCGCGCGCTGGTGTCCGGTCGAAGTGCACGAGCGCGAGGCGGGCTTGCTGCGCGAGCTGTGCGGCGCGGCCGATGACGCGCGCACCGAGATTCGCTCGACCCAGCTGGGCGGCGACAGCGACGTCTAGCTTTCGCGGTCCGCGGCAAGTCGCGCGCGCCACGGTTGTCCCCGCTACCCCGCCCGCACGACGTTGCGCGGCGTACCCGCCTGCCACGCCGCGATGTTCGCGAGTGTGGTCTGCGCGATCTCGGTCATCGCCTCGCGCGTGAAGAACGCCTGATGCGCGGTGACGATCACGTTCGGGAACATCAGCAGACGCGCGAGCACGTCGTCCTGCAGCGGCAGATTCGAATGATCCTCGAAGAAGATGCCGCCTTCTTCCTCGTACACGTCGAGCCCGAGATTACCGAGCTGGCCGTCCTTCAACGCGCCGATCAGCGCGTTCGCCTCGACGAGCCCGCCGCGCCCGGTGTTGATCAGCATCGCGCCGCGCTTCATCTTCGCGAGCGCGGCGCGGTCGATCAGGTGATAGGTGTCGGGCAAGAGCGGGCAATGCAGACTGACGACGTCCGATTCGGCGAGCAACGTATCGAGCGGCACGTAGCGCGTGCCGAGCGCGAGCAGCTCGTCGGAGGGCGGCCCCGGATCGTAGGCGAGCACCTGCATGCCGAAGCCGGCCATGATGCGCGCAAACACCCGGCCGATGATGCCCGTGCCGACCACGCCGACCGTTTTGCCGTGCAGGTCGAAGCCGAGCAGCCCATGCAGCGAGAAGTCACCTTCGCGGGTGCGCGCGACCGCGCGCGGCAGGCGCCGGTTCAGCGCGAGAATCAGCCCGACCGCGTGCTCGGCGACCGCATACGGCGAGTAGGCCGGCACACGCGCGACCGGCATGCCGAGCCGCTCGGCCGCCGCGAGGTCGACATGATTGAAGCCCGCCGAGCGCAGCGCGATCATGCGCGTGCCGCCCGCGTGAAGCCGCTCGAGCGTGGCGGCGTCGACGTGGTCGTTGACGAACGGGCAGACCACGTCGTAGCCATGCGCGAGGATCGCGGTCTCGCTATCGAGCGGGGACTCCTGGAAATGCACTTCATAGCCGTGCGCGGCATTGGCCTCGGTGAAAGTGTCGACGTCGTACTGACGACTGCTGAACAGGATCGTGCGCATATCGGGCTCCGAAGAAGTGTGCTTCAGACGTTTTGCGAAGTCGGTTTTCCGTAAGAAAATGACATTGACAGGGTTGCCAAACTGCAATATCAATTAACCAGCATTCCGAACAAAGCATGTACAAACATGCTGAAAGAAACTGGCCAAACAGCAGATTATCTTTTTCACGATGTTAGGCGACTTCGCGACGAAAGAGTAACTGTCGGGCGTTCGGGAAATCGTTCCACCGCCGGCAATGCCGGGCGGCGCGTTCGTCCGGGCGTCAAGGTGCCCAGCTGTGCGGCTCTTGCCGGCACCCAACGCGTGGATCTCCTTTCATAGTTGCGTTTTTATCGGCGCATTTGATGCGCCGTGCATCGCGCCTGTTGCGCGTGCGACGTCACCATCGCGTCACCTGTGTCACCTTGCCTCAGACGGTTTGATTCGGTTTTCGAGCGGTTGGTGTTCTGTTTTCTTTAATCAACCTGTAAATCGGCGAGCCCACATGATCGGTGAATTGCTGAGATCGCAACCCGAAATCGCGCTTTTCGCGTGTCTCGCCATTGGCTATTTCATTGGCTCATTTCATATCGGCCCGATTCAGCTCGGCGGCGTGTGCGGCACGCTGATCGTCGCGCTCGTGCTCGGGCAGAGCGGTGCGCGCATCGCCCCCGACCTGAAGAACATCGCGTTCGCGCTGTTCATCTTCGCGCTCGGCTTTACCGGTGGGCCGCAGTTCTTCGCGAACATCGGGCGCGGCTGGCGCTATGGCGTGCTGTCGCTGGTCGAAATCGTCTCAGTGCTGGTGCTGATCCTGATCGCGGTCAGCGTGATGCGGCTCGACGTCGGCACCGCGGCCGGACTGCTCGCGGGCGCGGCGACCGAGTCGGCGGTGATCGGCACCGCCTCCGAGGCGATCGCAAGGCTCGGTCTCGGCGATGCGGCCACGCAGCGTCTGCAGGCCAATATCGTGACCGCTTACAGCGTCAGCTACCTGTTCGGCCTGATCACGATCGTGCTGTTCACGAGCCAGTTCGCGCCGCTGCTGCTGCGCGTCAATCTGCGCGAAGAAGCCGAGCGCGTGTGGCGCAGGCTCGGCGGCGAAGGGGCGTTCAGCGAGGGGCAGAGCGCGGCCGCCCCGGCGCTGGTCGGCCGGGCGTTTCGCATCGGCAATGCGGCTGGCCTGACGGTGCGCGCGCTCGAGGAGCAATACGGCTACAACCTGACCGTCGAGCAGATCGAGCGCAACGGCGCGGACCTGCCGGTCGCCACGGAGACGCGGCTCGCGGCCGGCGATGTGGTGCTCGTCGCCGGCCGCCGCGCAGCGGTCGTCGCGGCGTCGGCCAGCCTCGGCGAAGAGGTGCTTGGCGCCGATTTCGCCCAGGTGTTCGCGCAACGGCTCAACGTGGTGCTGACGCGGCCCGACGTCAACGGGATGACGGTCGAGCAGCTGCGCGCCCAGGCCAAGCCGGAAAATGCGCGCGGCGTTTATATCGCCGCGATCACACGGCTCGAATCGACGATTCCGGCGCTGCCCGGCACCGAGCTGTATCGCGGCGACGTGCTGACGCTGGTCGGCGCGAAAGCCGACGTCGAGCGCGGCGCGAAGCGGCTCGGCTACGTATTGCCGCCTACCCAGAAGACCGACTTCGTCTATCTCGGCCTGGGCGTGCTGGTTGGTATGGCGATCGGGCGGCTCGGCGGCTCGATCGGCGGCGTGACGCTCGCGCTCGGCACGGGCGGCGGCTGTCTGCTGTCGGGGCTGCTGTTCGGCTGGGTGCGCTCACGTCATCCGCTCGTCGGCTCGCTGCCGTCGGCGGCCGCGCAGATCATCAAGGACTTCGGACTCGCCACGTTCATCGCCGCGGTCGGGCTGTCGGCCGGGCCGGACGCGATCAAGCTGGTGCGCGAATACGGGCTGGCGCTGCCGCTCGCCGGCATCCTGATGGTGCTCGTGCCGGGGCTGCTGTCGCTGTGGATCGGCCATGCGCTGCTGAAGCTCGAAGCGCCGATGCTGCTCGGGGCGATCGCGGGCCAGCAGTGCAGCACGCCGGCGATCAGCGCGCTCGTCGGCGTGACCGGCAATTCGACGCCGGTGATCGGCTACACGATCACTTACGCGCTCTCCAACATCCTGTTGCCTTTGATGGGGCCCGTGGTGGTGGGTCTCGCCGGCAAGCTCGGCTAGCTGGACTTGCCGCAGTCGCATGCCGCGCAGCGCTTCGCACCTCGCGGCAAATCAGGCGCTCGCGCGGCACAGGCGCGCGCCGTACCCGTACCGGGTATCACCAACGAACCCGCCAACTACCTAGCGAGGGAACGATGGACTGGCTACACAACATCTTTCACAAGTCACCGGAGATGGCGCTGTTCCTGTCGCTCGCGGTCGGCTATTTCATCGGGCAGATCAAGTTCGGCAAGTTCCAGCTGGGCGGCGTGGGCGGCTCGCTGCTGGCGGCGGTCGTGATCAGCCAGGCGGGCGTGACGGTCGACAACGGCGTGAAGGCGGTGATGTTCGCGGTGTTCATCTACGCGGTCGGCTACGACTCCGGGCCCGGTTTCTTCAATTCGCTGAACCGCAAGACGCTGCGTGAGATCGCGATGGCCGTGTTTCTCGCGGTCAGCGCGCTGATCACGGTGGTGGTGTGCGCGAAGCTGTTCCATCTGAACAAAGGGCTCGCGGCCGGGCTCGCGGGCGGCGCGCTCACGCAGTCGGCGATCATCGGCACCGCGGGCGACGCGATCGCACGGCTCGGCCTGCCCGCCGATCAGGTCAAATCGCTGCAATCGGACGTCGCGATCGCGTACGCGGTCACCTACGTGTTCGGCTCGCTCGGCGCGATCATCGTGTGCGTGAACATCCTGCCGAAGTTCATGGGCCAGGGCTTGCGCGAAGCGTCGATCGAGGCGGAGCGCGAGCTGTCGTCGGGGGCGCCGACGCGCGGGCCGGGCCAGGTGGCCGCGCTGCCCGAACTGATCGGACGCGCGTACCGGATCGACTTCAGCGCCGGCAAGAGCGTGCAGGCGGTCGAGTCCCTGCACGGCGAAGGCCTGACGATCGAGCGCATCAAGCGCGGCAGCCAGCAGATCGACCCGAAGCCCGACCTCGTGCTGCAACCTGACGACGTCGTGCTCGTCGTGGGCCGCCGCGAGGCGGTCGTCGCGTTCGGCGCGAAAGGCAACGAGGTCGGCGACGCCGAGGACATCGGCGTGGTGATGCAAACGCGCGAGGGCGTGTTCACACGCAAGGGCATGAATCACACGACGATCGCGGCCGCGCGCCAGCTGATCGATCGCGACACGCGGCACGGCGTCTATGTGCAGAGCATCTCGCGCGCCGGGCAGCCGCTGCCGGTGCTGCCCGAAACCGAGCTGCAGCACGGCGACGTGATCACCTTCTACGGCTCGCCGAAAGACACCAGGCGCGCGGTCGAAGCCGCCGGCTACGAGCTGCCGTACAGCAACAAGACCGACTTCATCTACATGGGCGTCGGCCTCGTGATCGGTCTGCTGATCGGGCTGATCGTCGTCAACGTCGGCGGGGTGCCGCTCACGCTCGGCTCGGGCGGCGGCTGTCTGCTGTCGGGGCTCGTGTTCGGCTGGATGCGCGGCAAGTATCCGATGTATGGCGTGATGCCTTCGGCCGCGTCGCAACTGCTGAAGGACTTCGGGCTCGCCGCGTTCGTCGCGGTGGTCGGTCTGAACTCGGGCTTGCAGGCGGTCGTCACCGTCAAGCAGAGCGGCATGACGATTTTCCTGCTCGGCGTGTTCGTCACGCTGTTCCCGCTGCTGCTGACGATGCTGTTCGGCCGCTACGTGCTGCGCTACAACAACGCGGCGATTCTGGCCGGCGCGCTGTCCGGCTCGCGCAGTGCCAACCCGGCGTTCGGCGGCGTGCTCGACAAGGCCGAAAGCGCGGTGCCCACCGTGCCGTTCGCGATCACCTATGCGATCGCGAACGTCGCGCTGACGCTGCTCGGGCCGCTGGTGGTCGGGCTCGTGTAGCCGCTGATCGCACGTTTGCAGCATGTTTAGCGCACGGTGATCGAACGCCGTTCCGTATCGATCTCGATAGCCGGCAGCAACCGGGACCCCTCGCCACGCCGGCGTGTTTCATCTCTTCACTGGAGAACGCATCATGGCAAAAGAGAAGGGCGACAAGAAACGCACGAGCGTGGACGCGGGTCTTGCCGCGCTGAGCCCGTTCGAGCTGAAGGACGAACTGATCAAGGCCGCCGGCGGCAGCGCGGTCGATCGGCCCGCCAACGTTGCGATGCTCAACGCGGGCCGTGGCAACCCGAACTTTCTCGCGACGATCCCCCGCCACGGCTTCTGGCAGCTCGGCCTGTTCGCGATGCGCGAGTCCGAGCGCTCGTTCGCGTACATGCCGGAAGGTGTCGGCGGTTTTCCGCGCCGCGAGGGTCTTGGAGAGCGCTTCGACCTGTTCCTGCGCGAGAACAGGGGCGTGCCCGGCATCGACTTTCTGCACGGCGCGGTGTCGTACGTGCGCGATCAGCTCGGGCTGTCGGGGACCGACTTTCTGTATGAGATGTGCGAGGGCATTCTCGCGTCGAATTACCCGGTGCCCGACCGGATGCTGAAGCTGTCGGAAATCATCGTCGGCCAGTATCTGCGGCACGAGATGATCGGCAAGCACCCGTTCATCGGCGAGTTCGACATCTTCGCGGTCGAAGGCGGCACGGCGGCAATGACCTACATCTTCAACACGATGCGCGAGAATCATCTGATCAAGGCGGGCGACACGATCGCGCTCGGCATGCCGATCTTCACGCCGTACATCGAGATCCCGGCGCTGAACGACTATCAGATGAACGTCGTGCATATCAATGCCGACGTCGCGCACGGCTGGCAGTATTCGAAGAAAGAGCTCGACAAGCTGCGCGATCCGAAGGTGAAGGCGTTCTTCCTCGTCAATCCGAGCAATCCGCCGTCGGTGAAAGTCGACGACGCGAGCCTCGAGTACATCGCCGACATCGTCAAGGAACGGCCCGATCTGATCCTGCTGACCGACGACGTGTACGGCACGTTCGCCGACGACTTCGTGTCGCTGTTCGCGCTCGCGCCGAAGAACACGATCCTCGTCTACTCGTACTCGAAGTATTTCGGCGCGACCGGCTGGCGTCTCGGCGCGGTGGCGACGCATCGCGACAACGTGCTCGACAAGCTGATCGGCGAATTGCCGCCCAATGCGAAGAAGGAGCTGCATCATCGTTACGAGTCGATCACGACCGAGCCCGACAAGCTGAAGTTCATCGACCGGCTCGTCGCCGACAGCCGCACGGTGGCGCTGAATCACACGGCCGGGTTGTCGACGCCGCAGCAGGTGCAGATGGTGCTGTTCTCGCTGTTCTCCCTGATGGACACGCCCGATGCGTACAAGAACGCGCTCAAGCGTCTGATCCGCAAGCGCAAGCAGGCGCTGTACGAAGAAGTGGGCATCGCGTTCGAGGACGACGATCCGAACAAGGTCGACTACTACACGATCATCGACGTCGAATTCCTCGGAGAAAGAGCGTTCGGGCGCGAGTTCGTCGAATGGCTGCTGAAGAACACCGAGCCGTCTGAATTGCTGTTCCGGCTCGCGCGCGAGGCGCGCGTGGTGCTGCTACCGGGCCGCGGCTTCGGCACCCAGCATCCGTCGGGGCGCGTGTCGCTCGCCAATCTGAACGAGTCCGACTACCGCAAGATCGGTCGCGCGATACGCAAGCTGATCGAGGACTACGTCGAGCGCTACAACGCGGCGACCGGCAGCAAACTCGACAAGACCAAGGTGATGAAGTAACTCACGCGGGTCGCGCGTCGCGGCCCGCTACCCTGGCCAAAAAACTTGCGCAATCGCGCGGTTCAGTGAATGATCGGACGAACGGCCTCGAACGGCGCGCCTGCCGCGAGGCCGTTCGTTCCTTTGCGCTTCACATTCACACACCGATCATGCCGACTTCAACCTCCACTACTGTTGTCTCGTCCGTCCCCTGTCCGGTTGTCGAATCGCTCGACGCCATCCTTCCCGAAGAACCGCTGCTGATGATGGGCGCCGGCCCCGTGCCGATTCCCGCCGCGGTCGCGAAGGCCAATGCGATCGTGATCAACCATCTGGGCGGCACGATGGCGAAGGTGGTCAACCAGGTGAAGACGATGGCGCGCTACGTGTTCCAGACGCAGTCGAAGTGGGTGCTCGGCGTCGCGGGACCGGGATCGGGCGCGATGGAGATGGCGATCTCCAATCTCGCGTGGGAAGGCACGCGCATGCTGTGCATCAAGAACGGCTTCTTCAGCGACCGCATGGGCGAAATGGGCCGGCGCGTCGGCGCGCGCGTGAGCGTGCTCGAAGTCGCGGACCGCACGGTCGCGAGTCTCGACCAGGTCGCCGACGCGCTGCGCCGCGAGCGTCCCGAGGTCGTCACGGTCGTGCAGGGCGAGACCTCGAACACCGTGTGGAATCATCATCTGAAAGACATCGCCGCGCTCGCGAAGGAAGCGGGCGCGCTCGTGATCGTCGACGCCGTCTGCACGCTGAGCACGATGCCGCTCGAAATGGACAACTGGGGTATCGACGCGGTGATTACCGGTGGCCAGAAGGGCTTGTCGTCGATTCCGGGCGTGTCGCTGATCGCGTTTTCAGACGCGGCGTGGGAACGCGTCAAAGGCCGCACGGTGCCCAATACGCACTGGTGCCTCGATGCGTCGCTCGCGGAAAACTTCTGGCACAACGCCGGGTATCACTACACAGCGCCGGTGTCGGGCGTGCTCGCGCTGCACGAAGCGCTGCGGCTCGTGTGCGCGGAGACGCTGGAGAAGCGCTTCGCACGCCATCTGAAATGCTCGCTCGCGTTGCAGCAAGGCGTCGCCGCCATGGGGCTGCAGCTTTATGCGCCGGAGAATTGTCGTCTGAATTCGGTGGTCGGCATCGAGGTGCCGGATGGCCTGAGTCCCGCCGACGTCTGCGCGCATATCTCGCGGCAGCATCAGGTGGAAATCTCCGGCTCGTTCGGTCTGCCGATCGTGCGGATCGGCCAGATGGGCGAGCAGTGCCGCGAGCACAACCTGTTTCGCACCGTGCATGCGCTCGGCCGCACGATGGTCGACCTCGGCGTCAAGGTCGATTTGCCGGCGGGTGTCGCGGCGCTCGAACGAGGATTGAGCGAAGGGAGGTGAGCATTCAAGGGGGCAGGCGCTACCTGCTCCCTGTGCTCAATGAGAGAACTTTCTGCCCCGCGCGTGGGTATGGAAGCAGGTGCCGCTCCCCAAGGAGCGACCTGCACACACGTTAAGACGTCGCAGGCGCACTGGTTAGCCTGGCGTCGCGCAGATAAAGCACGGTGGAAAGCACCACCGCCGCCGCGGCGGCAATCGCCGCAAACAGAAACACGGAGCCGTAGCCGAACTCGCCAGCGATATATCCGGCGAGCGGCCCGGTGATACCCAGCGACAGGTCCAGGAACACCGAATAGGCGGACAGCGCCGCGCCGCGGCTCGCGGGCGGCACGAGCCCGACCGCCTCGACGCCGAGCGCCGGGAACACCAGCGCAAAGCCGAAGCCGGTCAGCGCGGCGCCCGCGAGCGCGATATGCGGTTCGGGCGCGAGCCACAGCATCAACAGACCCGCGCATTCGAACGAGAACGATGCGATCGCGACGCGAAAGCCGCCGTAGGTCTTGATCGTGTTCGCGAACAGCAGGCGCGCGCCGATGAACAGCGTGCCGAACAGCGTCAGCGACAGCGCCGCGTTCGGCCAGTGCCTGGCCGCATAGAACAGCGTGATGAAGGTCGCGATCGAACCGAAGCCGGCCGAGCCGAGCGCGAGGCCCATGCCATGCGGCAGCACGCGCGTGAACACGCTGCGATACGACATCCGCTCGCCATGCACGACCGGCACCGGCGCGATCAGCCGCGCGAGATAGTAGCCGAGCCCCGCGAGCGCGATCACCAGAATGCCGAGCGCGGTAAAGCCGATCGAGCGCGAGATCATCACGCCGAGCGGCGCACCGATTGCCAGTGCGCCGTAGGTCGCGATGCCGTTCCACGAAATCACCCGGGCGTTGTTGGACGTGCCGACCCGGCCGATCCCCCACAGAATCGCGCCGGTGCCGCACAGACTCTCGCCGAAACCGAGCACGAGGCGGCTGCACACGAGCACTGCGAGGCTCAGTCCCGGCCACTGGCCGGTCAGCGCTGCGAGCAGTAGCAGCACACCGCTCGCCCCGCAGCCGAGCAGACCGATCGACACCGTGCGCTTCGGCCCGAGCGTATCGGCCGAACGGCCCGCGAGCGGCCGCGACGCGAGCGTCGCGAGGTATTGCACGCTGATCGCCGCGCCGGCCAGCACCGCGCTGTAGCCGAGGTCGGCGTGCACGTAGCCGGGCAGCACCGCGAGCGGAATACCGATCGTGAGGTAGCAAAGAAAGGTGAAAAAGACGACCGGAATGATCTGCAGGGTCGTCGCAAATTCGCTGCGGGCGGGCGCGGAGTCGGTGGACATCGGGAAAACGAGACTTGAAATCGGCGGGAAGGCGTGATTCTCCCATGGAACCGATTCCCTTGCAGGGCGTGCCTAAAAAATGGGACGAATATTTGGCGGGTTGTGACTCGATAAAGGTCCGTTTTTGCGCCCCAGCGCGCGATTTTTGGGCCGCACCGCGGGGCACGTCGAGACCGGATATGTCAATTAATCCACAAAAAAACTAAAAAAACGGCAAAAACGTCCGATCAACATAAGTGTTGCCTCGCGCAAATCCATCTCGATATCGCGCGAAGAATATGTCCCCCATGCGATCCGAGCTATGGGTTGCGTTTATTGATGGTGATAGCTTTCAAACCATCGACGCGGCGGGTCCGCGCGAACCCAGATCAGACGAGAGCAACGAGACATGACCGAGCCGATTCGCTTCTATCACCGCAACGCGATCCGCGAAATCCAGGACGCGCCCGTCACCCGCACGGTGCTGCAGTATCTGCGCGAGGACGCGCATTGCACCGGCACCAAGGAAGGCTGCGCCGAAGGCGACTGCGGCGCCTGCACCGTCGTGATCGGCGAGCGCAACGCGGCGGGCGGCGTCGACTTCAAGGCGGTCAACGCCTGCATCCAGTTCGTGCCGACCCTCGACGGCCGCGCGCTCTTCACGGTCGAAGACCTGCGCCAGCCGGACGGCTCGCTGCACCCGGTGCAGCAGGCGATGGTCGACTGCCACGGCACGCAATGCGGCTTCTGCACGCCGGGCTTCATCATGTCGATGTGGGCGCTCTACGAAAAGCACGGCCACGAACATAGCTGCGCGAACCGCACGGTGCCGTCGCGCGAGGCGATCGGCAATGCGCTGACCGGCAACCTGTGCCGCTGCACCGGCTACCGGCCGATCGTCGATGCGGGCGAACGCATGTTCGATGCGCCTGCGCCGCAAGCGCCGGTCGACGTGAAGGCACTCGCCGACACGCTCGCGACGCTCGAACGCCGCGACACGTTCCAGTACGAGTACGCGGGCCAGCGCTTCGCCGCGCCGCGCACGGTCGCGGCGCTCGCCCAGATCAAAGAGGAACAACCGGCCGCGCGCATTCTCGCGGGCAGCACCGACATCGGCCTGTGGGTCACCAAGCAGATGCGCGAGCTCGGCAACCTCGTCTACGTCGGGCAGATCGCCGAGCTGCAAAAGCTCGAAACGAACGAAGACTGGATCGAGATCGGCGCGGGCGTCAGCGTCGAAAAAGCGTATGCCGAGATCGCGAAGCAGTACCCGGAGCTGACCGAGATGTGGCAGCGCTTCGCGTCGCTGCCGATCCGCAACGCCGGCACGCTCGGCGGCAACATCGCGAACGGCTCGCCGATCGGCGATTCGATGCCGGGTCTGATCGCGCTCGGCGCGCGCGTGATCGTGCGGGGCGGCGACATCGAGCGCGAGATGCCGCTCGAAGACCTGTACCTCGCGTATCAGAAGAAGGACATGGCCGAGCACGAGTTCGTCGTCGGCCTGAAGGTGCCCACGCGCGGCGGTGCGCGCGCGAACCTGCGCTTTCGCACCTACAAGCTGTCGAAGCGCTTCGATTCAGATATTTCGGCCGTGTGCGCGGCGTTCTCTTTCATCGCCGACGGCGACGTGATCCGCGAGCCGCGCATCGCGTTCGGCGGCATGGCCGCGACGCCGAAGCGCGCGGGGAATGCCGAAGCCGTGCTGCGCGACGCCGAATGGCACGAGGCGACCGCGCAGGCCGCGATGCTCGCGCTCGGCAACGACTACGCGCCGCTCACCGATATGCGCGCAACCAGCGACTACCGCCTCGAAGCGGCGAAGAACACGCTGTACCGCTTCTGGCTCGAAACGCGCGCGCAGCAGCCGCTGCTGAAGAGCGCGCTCGACGTGCGCGCGGTCGCGCCGGCCGGCGCGAGCGTTTGAGCGCCGCGCGTCCAAGGATACGGAGAACCCAACAATGAACCAGCAAGCCGAACCGTTCCTGAAAGAGATTCAGGATCTCGCCGACTTCACCCAGGTGCACGTGTCGCGTCCGCACGAGTCCGCGCATCTGCACGTGAGCGGCCGCGCGACCTACACCGACGACATCCCCGAGCTGGCCGGCACGCTGCACGCGGCGCTGGGGCTGTCGGCGAAGGCGCACGCGAAGATCGTGTCGATCGCGCTCGACAAGGTGCGCGCGACGCCCGGCGTCGTCGCGGTCTTCACCGCCGACGACATCCCCGGCGTCAACGACGTCGGCCCGATCGTGCATGGCGACGATCCGATCCTCGCCGACGGCGTCGTGCAATACGTCGGCCAGCCGATGTTCATCGTGGTCGCGAGCTCGCACGAGGCGGCGCGTCTCGGTGCACGACGCGCCGAGGTGGTCTACGAGGAACTGCCGGCCGTGCTGAGCGCACAGCAGGCGCGCGCCGCGAACCAGTTCGTGCTGCCGCCGATGAAGCTCGCGCGCGGCGATGCCGGCACGAAGATCGCGCGCGCCGCGCGTCGCGAGGCGGGTGAGATGCTGCTCGGCGGCCAGGAGCAGTTCTATCTGGAAGGGCAGATCTCGTACGCGGTGCCGAAGGACGACGACGGCATGCACGTCTACTGCTCGACCCAGCATCCAACCGAAATGCAGCATCTCGTCGCGCACACGTTGGGCGTTGCATCGCATAACGTATTGATCGAATGCCGGCGCATGGGCGGCGCGTTCGGCGGCAAGGAATCGCAGTCGGCGCTGTTCGCCTGCTGCGCCGCGCTCGCCGCATGGAAGCTGCTGTGCCCGGTCAAGCTGCGCCCGGATCGCGACGACGACATGATGGTCACCGGCAAGCGCCACGATTTCCATTACACGTATGAAGTCGGCTACGACGACGAGGGCGTGATCGAAGGCGTCGCGGTCGACATGACCTCGCGCTGCGGCTTTTCCGCCGACCTGTCGGGCCCGGTGATGACGCGCGCGCTGTGCCACTTCGACAACGCGTACTGGCTGTCGGACGTATCGATCGACGGCTTCTGCGGCAAGACCAACACACAGTCGAACACCGCGTTTCGCGGCTTCGGCGGTCCGCAGGGCGCGTTCGCGATCGAGTACATCATCGACGACGTCGCGCGCTCGTGCGGCATGGATTCACTCGACGTGCGCCGCCGCAATCTGTACGGCAAGACCGAGCGCAACCAGACGCCGTACGGCCAGGTGGTCGAAGACAACGTGATTCACGAGCTGATCGACGAACTCGAAGCGACCAGCGACTATCGCGCGCGCCGCAAGGAGATCGACGAATTCAACGCGAACAACGAGATCCTGAAAAAGGGCCTCGCGCTGACGCCGGTCAAGTTCGGCATCGCGTTCAACGTCACGCACTTCAACCAGGCCGGCGCGCTGGTGCACATCTACACCGACGGCTCGGTGCTCGTGAATCACGGCGGCACCGAAATGGGCCAGGGGCTGAACACCAAGGTCGCGCAGGTCGTCGCGCATGAACTCGGCCTCGGCTTCAACCGGATTCGCGTGACCGCGACCGATACCAGCAAGGTCGCCAACACGTCGGCGACGGCCGCGTCGACCGGCTCCGACCTGAACGGCAAAGCCGCACAGGACGCCGCGCGCCAGTTGCGCGAGCGGCTCGCCGCATTCGCGGCCGAGCGCTTCGGCGCGGGCAGCGTGAACGCGCGGGACGTGCGCTTCGCGCACGATCGCGTGGTGGTCGGCGAGGTGGCCGTGCCGTTCGAGGAAGTGGTCGCGAAGGCTTACCTCGCGCGCATCCAACTGTGGTCCGACGGCTTCTACGCGACGCCGAAGCTCTACTGGGATCAGTCGAAACTGCAAGGCCGGCCGTTCTACTACTACTCGTATGGCGCGGCGGTCTCAGAAGTCGTGATCGACACGCTGACCGGCGAAATGCGCGTGCTGCGCGCCGATGCGCTGCACGACGTGGGCGCATCGCTGAATCCGGCGCTCGACGTCGGCCAGGTGGAAGGCGCGTTCATTCAGGGCATGGGCTGGCTCACCACCGAGGAGTTGTGGTGGAACGCCGGCGGCAAGCTGATGACGCACGCGCCGTCGACGTACAAGATCCCGACCGTCAACGACGTGCCGCCGGTCTTCAACGTGAAGCTGTTCAAGAACCGCAACGTGGAGGACAGCATCCATCGTTCGAAGGCGACCGGCGAGCCGCCGCTGCTGCTGCCGTTCTCGGTGTTCTTCGCGGTGCGCGACGCGGTGTCGGCGGTGGGCGGCCATCAGGTCAATCCGCCGCTCAATGCGCCCGCGACCAGCGAGGAAATTCTGAAGGCGGTCGGCGCGGTGCGGGCCGCGACCGCGGCCGCGCGGCAGGCGTGATTGGCGAGTGGCGAACGAGCGGGAGCGCGATATGGAAGCACGCCTGAATAATTATCCGGACGGCACGAGCGTCATCCACGACGGCGCACCGGTGCGGATCGGCCGGCGTTGCGCCGCGTCGGAACCTGCGCCGCGGCCGGCGCCGATGCATATCGTGCTGTTCGGCGCGGGACACGTCGGTCATGCGCTGGTGCAACTGCTCGGCAGCCTGCCTTGCGTGGTCCAGTGGGTCGACGAACGCGACGAGCTGTTTCCCGACGAAACGCCGCCCAACGTGCAGGTCGAAGCGACCGACACGCCCGACGCGATCGTCGACGCGGCGCCGCCCGGCGCGTGGTTCCTGGTCATGACGCACAACCATGCGCTCGATTTTTCGCTCGCCGCGCGCATCATGCGGCGGCGCGATTTCAGCTACTTCGGCATGATCGGCTCGAAGACGAAGCGCGTGAAGTTCGAGCGGCGTTTGCTCGAACGAGGCGTCGAGTTGGAGCGGCTTGCGGACATGACGTGCCCGATCGGTGTCGAAGGGATCGTCGACAAGGCACCCGCCGCGATTGCGATTGCGGTGTGCGCGCAGTTGCTGCGAATGAGGACACGGCAGGCCGCGACGGTTGATGCTTTGGGACAGGCCACGAGCCATGCCCGTGCAACGGAGCAGATCGCGGTTTAGGCCGGATGGCGCAACGTGTTTGCGCGAGTGTTCGAGGGGGACGGGGCTCACGCGCCGTCCCCCTTCTTGTTTCAGGCGTTCTCTCGGACGCCGTTGCGGCCGCCGCTACGAGCGCGATCGGACGCGCCGTTGCCCCTTCGCCCGCGGCGCCTTCCGCGCGACCAGTTCACCCGACACCTCGGACATCAACGTCCTCAGCCAGCTGATATCGCTCGGCCGATCCGGCTGCGGATGCCACAACTGATAGCAGCGGATGCGCGGAAACGCGATCGGCACGTCGACGACCGCGAGCGGCAACATGCTGGCGTAATGCATCGCGAAGCGCCGCGTCGTCGTGAAGATCAGATCCGATTGCAGCAGCGTCTGCGCGACGAGCCCGAAGTAGGGCAGCGTCGCGACGATGCGCCGGCTCGCCTTCGCACGCGCGAAGCCGGTGTCGATCGCACCGCCGCGCGCGCCGCTGTACGGTGTCGGCGCCAGATGCGGCGCGGCTAGATAGGCGTCGCGCGTGAGCGGCTCGCGGGTCAGCGGATGGTCCGCGCGCATCATGCACACGACGGTATCGGCGAACAGGTCGCTGCGCTCGAAGCGCGGATCGGGCTTCGGCCAGTTGCCGATCACCAGATCGAGTTCACCGGTGTCGAGCGCGGACGAATGATCGAGCAGCGGCCCCAGCGATTCGATTTCGAGCCGCGCATGCGGCGCGGCTTCGCGAAATCGCGCGATCACGGTCGGCATGAAGAAGTCGTTCAGATAGTCGGGCGCGGCAACGCGAAACGTGCGGCGCGAGCGGCCCGGATCGAAGTCGCCGTGCGGCGTTGCGACGAAATCGACATCGCGCAGCACGCGCTGCGCGGCCGCGAGCAGCGACTCGCCGTATTCGGTCGGCACCATGCCCGACTTGCCGCGCACCAGAATCGGATCGCCGAGCGTTTCGCGCAGCTTGCGCAACGCGGTGCTGATCGCCGGCTGGGTCTGGTTCAGCCGCAACGCGGTCTGCGTGACGCTGCGCTCGACGAGCAGCGTGCGCAGCACGCGCACGAGCCAGATATCGAGTGAGGCGGCGGTGTCGTCCATGATCGAAGCTTGGTGGCGCGGGCGCAGCCGATGAGCTCGCCGCGCGGCCTGCGCGTGGGGTGCGAAAGCCTATAACCTTAGGCCCGTTTGCGCTTCGGCGGCATAGCGGGCGCGGTATGGCCGGCATCAGCGCGGCGCTCGCCGGCGTCGAGTCGTTCGGACCGAAGCCGCAACCAGGGGCGGCCTGCTGCCGCCGCCGGGTTATGCCGATGCCGGTTTGTCCGCCAGCCCCCACGGCAGGGTACTGATCCGCTTGACCTCGCGCGATTCGAGCCAGTTCGGCGTGCGCGCGCAGTACAGCACCATCGGCAGCGCGTCTTCGCCCCAGAATAGTTGATCGTTCAGACGAAACGTCGGCACGCCATAGACGCCGAGGTCGATCGCGTCGGCGGTATTGCGCTGCAATTGCGCCTTCACGGTTTCGGCCTGGATCAGTTCCCGGCCGTCCGGCATGCCGACGCGCTCGCACAGTTCGTCGAACGCTTCGTCGCTCGACGGGTCGCGCCCCTCGCGCCAGATGAAGCGGAAAATCTCGCGCACGAATTGCACGTCGCCGCTCGCGGCGGTCGCGAGCAGCAGCGGCTTCATCGAATCGAACGGATGGGCGGGCGGCATTTTGTACGGAATGCCGAGCTGCTCCGCGCGAAACAGCGCGTGCCGGTACATGAAGGTGCGCTTGGAGGGGACGCTGTACGCGGAGCGCTGGCCCCAGTGGCGGTACAGATCGTTCAGCACGACCGGAGTGAACGC
Source organism: Paraburkholderia sp. HD33-4 (assembly GCF_021390635.1). Lineage (NCBI taxonomy): Bacteria > Pseudomonadati > Pseudomonadota > Betaproteobacteria > Burkholderiales > Burkholderiaceae > Paraburkholderia > Paraburkholderia sp. HD33-4. Next base: position 608,081 of record NZ_JAJEJS010000001.1, read on the forward strand.
GAAGTCGAAGCCGGGCCATTTGTCGTGTTGCTCGAGCAACAGGTAGGTGAACGGCGAGACGAAGTCGTAAAACCACAGCGGCTGTTGGGCGTCGATGCCAACGGTCATAAATGTCTCCCGGATTGCCTGTGTCGGACGACGCGAAAGGGGCGTCCGTTATCTCATCAAAATTGTAGCGATCTTACGCGGTGCGGTCCCGGCTTGCACCGGTCGATATCCCCTGGTGGCAGGCCCGGGGGGCGGGTTCCGGCGGGGTCGTCAGCGCGCTCAGCCTTTGACTTTATCGGCCGCCGGCTCGTCGGCCTCGTCCAGCCCGCCATGGGTGTCGCGGCTTTCCGTGAGCCGCCGTCGCACGAAGCCGATGTGCTCGCGCAGCACGTAAAACTGGTCCGCGTACGCGAGCGGCATCTTCATGCCGTTGACCGAGTCTTCGATCGTGTCGAGCCGCTCGATCAGCGACGTGCGTTCTTCCGCCGAATGTTCGCCGAGCGCGCCGCGCTCGATCGCGATCAGCGCGCCGTACCAGCGATAGATGCGCGACTTGACGCGCCACGCGTACAAGCCCGGCACGACGCGCAGCGCCGGCACCAGCAGCACGATCAGCGGCACGACGATCACCAGCAGGCGGTCCGCGAGACTCGCGATCCAGAACGGCAGCGTGCGGTACAGGAAGCTCTTGCCAGACTTGTAGTAGCGCGCGGCGTCGTCGGAAAGCGGGAACTCGTGCGCGACCGGCGCGGGGAATTCGCCGGCGCGCTGCATGGTCGTCGCGCCGCCATGCACCTCGCGGGCGGCCTCGATCAGCAGATCGGACAGCGCCGGATGCAGCGAATCGCGCGCGATCAGCTCGGCGGTCGACGCGATGATATTGATCGAGTTCGCCGGCAGGTTCTTGCCGAGGTCGAACGCGCCCATCGGCACCTTCAGCTGCGTCAGGTACGGAAAGCGGCGCGTGTACGCGTCGGCCTGCGTGAAATCGTAGAAGCGTACGTTCCCAGTGCGGTAGAGCTTGCCCATCACGGCCGGCTGCGCCGAATCGCCGGCGAGGAAGGTCGCGTCGATCTTGCCGTCGATCAGCGCGTTGGCGGCTTCGTCGCCCGTTAGCGGCAGCAGTTGGGTCGGACCGCCCGGCACGATGCCGTTGGCCTTCAGGAGCGCGAGCGCAAGCTCGCGCGTGCCGCTGCCCTCGGGGCCGATCGCGAGGCGCTCGCCCTTGAACCCGGACAGCCAGTCGACCGGCGCGCCGCGATAGAAGATCGCGAGCGGCACGTAAGCGACGCTGCCGAGCGACATCAGGTCCTTGTTCTTGTCGACCCCGGCGGGCGTGACGCCGCTCTGCACGAAGCCGACGTCGACGTTCGCCTTCGGGTCCAGTAGCCGTTTCAGATTTTCCTGCGAGCCCTGCGAGGCGAGCACGTTCAGCGTGATGCGGTTGCGCGCGAGGATCGCCTTGTACTTCTGCGCGGCGATCCAGAACGTGCTGCCCTCGGGGCCGGCGCTGATCGTCAGCGTATTCGGCGGGGCGGGCTGGATCAGCCGCACGGCGGCCCAGATCGCGACGATCACGAGCAGCACGAGCGGGCCGAACGAGACCGCGAGGTCGCGCCACGAGATCGCGACGAAACGGGCGACGAGATGGGTAGGGCGGGTGCGGCCGGTGTCAGGCTTCATCGGGTCATCTGAAAGCGGCGGTCGATCGGGCTCGAATGCGCGAAGCGGCGTGGCGGCGCGCGGCGGTGCGCCGCCACGCGTCGCGCCGATGGTACCTGAGATTGGCGCGGCCGCGAAACGCGTAGCCGCGCGTCATGTCGACAAACGCGTAACAAATGGTGAGCGCTGCAGTGAACGCCGCGATGGGCGCCGCAATGTGCGCCAGCCTGAGCACCGGCATGGTGCCCATGCAAATTTCGCGCGACCACGGCGCGTGATGCGCCCCTATCCGGCACGCATCACGCGCCCGCTGTCGGCACGCCACGCCGCGTGCTAAACCCTTTGCGCTTCTGTCCCGGCTAGATTAAATTGGGCATCGCTCACCGCGATCCAACGTTTGCGGCGCGATCCCGGCAAGACGGACAAGAACCGGGTGCGTCGGCGGACTTCGCGGTTTGACGGTTACCGGTTGCTGGTAACCAGCCTCTCTCGCCTCTTGCACATCGTGCACAGCCGTTGACGGCCGTCGCTCACGAGCGTTTCCCGTGATCACGCCCGCCCTTAGTCGTAACGAAGCCGCTTGTTCATGCGGTCCACTGTGAAACCAAGGAGAAGAGAGCTATGAAGACGGTAGGTTTTCTGAAAACACTGGGTCCGGTTGTGGCGATGGTGATGGCGTGCAGCGTCTACGCCCAAAACGCTCCGGCAACCGATACGGCGTCGGCGGCAGCCGCCGTCAAGGCCGGCAAGGCAGCGAATCACGAACTCAACCGTAAAGTGCGCCACGCGCTGACCAAGACCCAGGGTCTGGACGTGTCGCACATCGCTGTGCGCGTGCGCGGCGGCGCCGTGACGCTGACCGGCACGGTGCCGGACCAGGGCCAGGCCGATAAGGCCGCCGAAGCCGCCAAAGGCGTCGAGGGCGTGACGTCGGTGACGAACAAGCTGACGGCGAAGCAGCAGTAAGCGGTGCGCGTGTGCGCGCGGCGCCGCAACGGCCGCGTCGCGCGGTGGTGCGCATCGGCGTGGTGCATGGGCGCCGTCATCGGCGTCGCGTAGACGGTTTGACGCCGCGCTTGCATCGCGTCGCGAGAACTATCTATCAATCTCAAGGCTCCGGCGTGATCGCCGGAGCTTTTTTTTTCGCCGCCGCTCTGGCACCTGGCACTTCGCGAGGTTTGCGGGGCCGCAGCAATGCGGCTTGCCGCACGTACGAGTCCTTAGCGGAGCCCGGCCGCCGCGGATTCGTGCGCTGCGACACATTGCCGACGGATCGCGGGGCGTACTGTGACGAGAAGGGTACGGGGAGCCAAGGTCATGGAAACCACGCAGTATCGCTATATCGATCTGCCGATCGGCGATCGCGCGGCATTCGAACTGGTGTGCGCAAGACACGGTTTCGCGCCCGCGCATTTCGACATCAGCGCGAGCGCGACACCCGGTGAGCCGGCGCACGAGCGGCTCGTCACCGTGCGGCGCGGCGGCTGGTCACAGTCGTATCGCGACCGCCACGGCAAGTGGGTCCGGCAGTTCGAGGCGGATCTGACCTGCCGGTTTTTCAAATAGACGCGGGTTGCGGGCTGCGGCACATCACGACAACACCAGCCGCACACCGACCAGCGTCAGCGTCGCCGCGAGCAGATTGCGCAGCAGCGCGTCGGGCGCGCGCGAGGCCAGATAGCTGCCGATCGCGATGCCGGGCAGCGATCCCACCAGCAGCGACAGCAGCATCGACCAGTCGATCGAGCCGAGCAGCCAATGTCCGGCACCCGCGAGCAAGGTCAGCGGCACCGCGTGCGCGATGTCGGAGCCGACGATGCGCGTGGTCGGCAGCATCGGATACAGCAGCAACAACACCGTCACGCCGATCGCGCCCGCGCCCACCGACGTCAGCGACACCAGCACGCCGAGAATCGCGCCGGTCAGCATCGTCAGCGCGAGCGTGCGTGCCTGGCTGGGCGTGCGTTGCTTGCGCGCGCCGAGCGCCGCCAGCTGCGGACGGAACACCAGCGCAACCGCGGTGATCAGCAGCGCCGCGCCGAGCACGACCTGGATCAGCCGGCCCGCGCCCGGCGTGTCCATCCCGTAGCGATGCAGCAGGATCAGCGTGATGGTCGCCGCGGGTACGCTGCCGGCCGCGAGGCGCAGCGTGACCTGCCAGTCGACCGAACCTTTCAGCCCGTGCACCAGCGTGCCGGTCGCCTTGGTGGCGGCCGCGTACAGCAGGTCGGTGCCGACCGCGGTGGCAGGGTGCACCTTGAACAGCAGGACGAGGATCGGCGTCATCAGCGAGCCGCCGCCGACGCCCGTCAGCCCGACCAGAAAGCCGACGAACAGGCCGGAGACGGAGTACAGCAGATCGATGTGGGGTAGAGCCATTGAGCGGACAGCTGACGCAGCGCGGGTGAAGGGTTGGGCGGCAAGGCCGGCGTACGCGCCGGGGCGGTTTGGTGCGGCGGCGTGCGGTGCGCGGTAGGGGCGCGTCGGCCGCCGCCGGTGCGGCGAAAGGCGCTATTGTCGCAAAACTGCCGCGCCTGCGTGCGGCTCGCACTCAGGGCAAGTGCGCCGGGGCTTGTGGTCGGCTCCGTTCGAGGCCTGCAAAGCGAGTGCGCGCTATACGGCGCCGGGGCCCATATGGAATGCCCGGCGCCGGGTATCGCAGGTCGTGCCGGGTGCCGCTCAGAGCGCGCGGCGGATTTCGACCACGCCGAACGCCGCCAGCGTGATGCCGACCACGCGATCGATCGCGACGCGCAGCCTGCTGCCGATCGCATGACGCGCGAGCGACACCACGGTTACCAGACAGCACCACCACGCGATCGAACCGGCGAACACGCCCCCGACCGTCGTCAGCGCGATGGCCGGCGAGAACGCGCCGCGCGGCGCGAGCGTCGTGAACAGCGCGGCGAACATGATGATGGTTTGCGGATTGGTTAGCGTCAGCAGCAGCGCGCTCGCGTATGCGCGCAGCGCGCCGGCGCGGCCGATCTGCGCGAGCTTGCCGTCGCCATTGCCGTTGCCGTTGCCGTCGGCGGCTTCGGCGGGCTGCTTCTGCAGCAGCGCGCGCACGCCGAGATACAGCAGGAACAGGCCCGCGAGCAGATGCAGCGGGCGATCGTACGCGAGCATGAACTGCGAAATGCCGACGAGGCCGAGCGCCGCAATGAGGCCGTAGGCCGCGTCGCCGCTCGCGATGCCGAAGCCGATCGCGAGTCCCGCGCGCGGGCCGCCGGTCAGCGTGCGGCGGATGCACAGCATGCCCATCGGGCCGACCGGCGCGGCGATCGCGAGGCCGACGCCGGCAGAGGTGAAAAACAGACTGGTGGTGGACATGAGCAGGTTCTCGAGCGGTTGTTCTGGTTGGCGCAGCCGTCTGCGGATGCCGGCGCACCCGCCAGCATAGCCAGACCGAAAGTCGCGGGCAAGGGCGGGGACGAGTCAGCCGTAGACAGCCCAAACCCACTTCAGCGCCCGCCGTCCTCAGGGCATAATTTTCCCCACTCCCAACTCATGAGTCCGCTGCGCCGATGTGGCAAATCGATCAGGTGACGCTGCGCTTGTTCATCGCCGTGTGCGAGGAAGGCACGATCGCGCGCGCGGCCGAGCGTGAGTTCATCGCGCCGTCGGCGGTCAGCAAGCGGCTCGCCGATCTCGAAGCGCTCGTCGATGTCGCGTTGCTGTCGCGCAGCCAGCGCGGCGTGCGCGCGACCGCCGCCGGCGAAGCGCTGTTGCGCCACGCGCGGCTCATCATGCGCGGCCACGAACGCCTGCAGGCCGAACTCAGCGAATATGCGGCCGGCGCGCGGGGGCATGTGCGCGTGCTGGCGAACGTGTCGTCGATGGTGGAGTTTCTGCCCGAGGCGCTGTCGGCGTTTTTGCAGGCGAATCCGGCGATTCGCGTCGATGTCGAGGAGCGCGTCAGCGCGGACATCGTGCGCGGGCTCGAAGAGGGCGTCGCCGATCTGGGCATCTGCCGCGACACGGTGCCGCTCGGCAGTCTCGACACGCTGCCGTATCGCGCCGACCATCTCGCGCTGATCGTGCCGCGCGCGCATCCGCTGGCGGCCGAGACGCAAGTCGGCTTCGCGCAGACGCTCGGGTTCGATCATCTGGGGCTCGCATCGAATGCGTCGGTCAATGCGCTGATGCAGCGCATCGCGCTGGAGAAGGGCAGCGAGTTGAATTACCGCACCTATGTGTCGACTTTCGATGCCGCCTTCCGCTTCATCCAGGCGGGTCTCGCGGTCGCGATCCTGCCGCGCGAGGCGCTGCCGCGCCATGCCGCCGACGAGTACGGCATCGTCGCGGTGCCGCTTCGCGAGGCGTGGGCCGAGCGGCGCTTCGTGATCTGCATGCGCGATCGCGCGGCGTTGACGCTAGCCGCCGCGCGCCTGCTCGAGCATCTGCTGGACGCGATGTAAGACGGGCGGCGCGTTTGATGTCCGTTTGGTCTCTGTTTGGTCTCCGTTTGGTCTCCCGTACCGGGAGCCCTCTACACGTACCCCGGCAACTCCGTTCGCCACTTCTCCAGACAAACCCCTAAGCATTTCACCCAGGCGAGCGCCAAAGCCCGCCCCATCTACCTGAGCGGCCATCGCGAGCGGCGATGGTGCGCGTCGTCAAAGCAGACTTTGCCGCGCGCCGGCATGCGGGCACGCTGTGATCCAGTTAGCGCTTCCGTTCCATCCAACGAGCCTGCCAGGCTCGCGTCCACGACTCAGGATTCCAACCGATGAATGAAACCCGCGAGCGCGTCGTCGTGACCGAAGTCGGTCTGCGCGACGGTCTGCAAAGCATTGCCCGCATCATGTCCACCGACGACAAACGGCGCTGGATCGACGCCGCCTACGCGGCCGGCGTGCGCCACATGGAAGTCGCGTCGTTCGTGCCGGCCAGGCTGCTGCCGCAAATGGCGGACGCCGCCGAAGTAGTCGCCCACGCCCGTCGCTACGACGATCTGAGCGTGAGCGCGCTGGTGCCGAACCTGAAGGGCGCGCAGCACGCGCTCGACGCCGGCGTGCAGCGCATCGTCGCGCCGATTTCGGTGAGCGTCGCGCATAGCCTCGCGAACGTGCGCAAGACGCCCGCCGAGATGATCGACGCGTTCGCCGCGATGCGCGAGCTGATCGACGGCGGGTCTTCAGCAGGTGGCCGCCGCGTCGAGTTGATCGCCGGTTTGTCGACGGTGTTCGGCTGCACGCTGCAGGGCGCGGTGCCCTACGCGGAGATCGCCGCGATTGCGCGCGCCGCGGTGCAGGCCGGCGCCGACGTGATCGCGCTCGGCGACACGACCGGCGAAGCGACGCCGCGCCAGGTCGGCGAGGTCATCGAGCTGGTGCGCGACGTTGCGGGCGCTCGGCTGCGCTCGCTGCATTTCCATGACACGCGCGGCCTCGGGCTCGCCAACACGCTGGTCGCGTTGCGCCACGGCATCCGCGAGTTCGATGCGTCGCTGGCCGGTCTCGGCGGCTGTCCGCATGCGCCGGGCGCGACCGGCAACGTCAATACCGAAGACCTCGTATTCATGCTCGACAGCATGGGCTACGACACCGGTATCGACATCGCGCGGCTGCTCGCATCGCGCGCGGTGCTCGAGCAAGCGCTGCCGGGCGAGCCGCTCTATGGCTATCTCGCGCGCGCGGGATTGCCGAAGCAGTTCGCGCACGCGCAACCGGTTGCGCGCGAAGCCGCCGGGCACTCCGAAGCTTTGCCTGATTCTCATCGTTCCGTTCAGCAGGTGCCGCAATGACTCCGCTTTCCTCCGCTACCTCAGCTTCGTCTTCGTCGCCGACCTCTTCACCGCAACCGGGCACGTTGCCGCTCGCGGGCATCCGCGTGATCGAGTTGTCGCATATGGTGATGGGTCCGACCTGCGGCATGATTCTCGGCGACCTCGGCGCCGAAGTGATCAAGGTCGAGCCGCCGCGCGGCGACGGCACGCGCCGGCTGCTCGGCACCGGCGCGGGCTTTTTCCGCACCTTCAATCGCAACAAGAAGAGCGTCGCGCTCGACCTCGACAGCGAAGCCGGTCTTGCCGCGCTGAAGCAACTCGTCGATAGCGCCGACGTATTCGTCGAAAACTTCAAACCCGGCCGCATGGCGAGTCTCGGCCTCGACTACGCGACGCTGCGCGAGCGCAATCCGAAGCTCATCTACGTGTCGCACAAGGGCTTTCTCAATGGTCCGTACGAACATCGTCTGGCGCTCGACGAAGTCGTGCAGATGATGGCGGGCCTCGCGTACATGACCGGACCGGTAGGCCGTCCGCTGCGCGCGGGCAGCTCGGTCAACGACATCATGGGCGGCATGTTCGGTGCGATCGGCGTGCTGGCCGCGCTGCACGAGCGGCACGCGAGCGGTCGTGGCAAGGAGGTGCAAAGCGCGCTGTTCGAGAACTGCGTGCTGCTCTCCGCGCAGCACATGCAGCAGTTCGCGGCGACCGGTGTGGCCGCCGCGCCGATGCCCGAGCGCATCAGCGCGTGGGCCGTCTACGACGTGTTCACGCTCGCGCATGGCGAGCAGATGTTCATCGCCGCGACGGGCGACACGCAGTGGCGTGCGCTGTGCGCGATTCTCGAGCGCGACGATCTGCTCGCCGACGCGCGCCTCGCGACCAACAACGATCGCGTGCTCGCGCGCGGCTGGCTGCTGCAGACGCTCGGCGAAAGCCTGAGCCGTTTCGACGGCGCGACGCTCGCGCCGCTGTTCGAGCGCAATCACGTTCCGTTCGCGTCGATTACGAAGCCGGAAGAACTGTTCGACGATCCGCACCTGAACGCGAGCGGCGGCCTCGTGCCGCTGACGCTCGACGACGGCAGCGAAACCGCGATGCCGTTGCTGCCGATTTCGATCGACGGTGCGCGGCTCGGGCCGCGCCTGCCGATCGCGAAGATCGGCGAGCACACCGTCGAGGTGCTGCGCGAACTCGGGTTCGACGATGCGCGGATCGCGGAGCTGGGCGGTGGCGTGCAATCGCCGACGCCGCGCGCGGCTGCATGAGCGTCGTGCCGCGCTTCATCCGTTGCAACGGGCAATAGACCAAAAATTCTGGAGACAGACGATGAAATCGTCGAATCAGGCGGTGTACGCAACGGCGCTCGGCGATGCCGGCGCGCTCGATGGCTCACCTACGGACGCGGGCGCCGATGCGGCCGCATCCGGCCGCGCCGGCGCGGTCGCGCTCGAAGGCGCGCGCATTTCCGCGCGGCTCGACCGGCTGCCCGCGACTCGCACGATCTGGCAACTCGTGATGCTGCTCAGCTTCGGCATGTTCTTCGAGCTCTACGACCTGATGTACTCCGGCTACATCGCGCCGGGGCTCGTGCACATCGGGCTGCTCACCGCGACGACGCACGGCCTGTTCGGCACCAGCGGCGTCGCGAGTTTCATCGCCGCGCTGTTCGCGGGCCTGTTCATCGGCACGGCGGCCTGCGGCTTTCTCGCCGACCGCTTCGGCCGGCGCGCGATCTTCACGTGGTCACTGCTGTGGTACACGGCGGCCAACGTCGTGATGGCGTTCCAGCACACGGCGCTCGGCTTGAACTGCTGGCGCTTCATCGCGGGGATCGGCATCGGCGTCGAGATCGTCACGATCGGCACGTACATTTCCGAACTCGTGCCGAAGCACATTCGCGGGCGCGCTTCGGCATGCTCGCAGGCGGTCGGCTTCTGCGCGGTGCCGATCGTCGCGTTCCTGTCGTATCTGCTGGTGCCGCAACGCGTGTTCGGCCTCGACGGCTGGCGTGTGGTCGTGCTGATCGGCGCGATCGGCGCGATCGTGGTGTGGTGGATTCGCCGTGGCTTGCCGGAGAGCCCGCGCTGGCTCGCGCAAAAGGGCCGCCTCGCCGAAGCCGACGCGGTCATGACGCGTCTCGAAGCACGCGTCGCGCGCGAGTATCAGCGCCAATGCGGCCTGCCGTTGCCCGAGCCCGCGCTACCCGAACCGGTGCGCGCGCGGGCCGCGTTTCGCGATCTGCTGGTGCCGCCGTATCGCAAGCGCACGCTGATGCTGATCATCTTTCACGTGTTTCAGACGATGGGCTACTACGGCTTCGCGAACTGGATTCCGACGCTGCTGATCAAGCAGGGCATCACGGTAACGACGAGTCTGATGTACGCGAGCATCATCGCGATCGCGGCGCCGCTCGGGCCGTTGCTGGGGCTGCTGATCGCGGATCGCTTCGAGCGCAAGACCGTCATCATCTTCATGGCGGCGGTCAACGTCGTGTGCGGGCTCGCATTCAGCCAGGCGCGCGAGACGGTGCTGCTGGTCAGCCTCGGCGTGTGTCTCGTGCTCGCGGGCAACATCATTTCGTACAGCTACCACGCGTACCAGGCCGAACTGTTTCCGACCGGCATCCGGGCGCGCGCGGTCGGCTTCGTTTATTCGTGGAGCCGGATTTCGGCGATGTTCTCTGCGTTCGTGATCGCCGCCTGCCTCGGCCGCTTCGGCGTGAACGGCGTGTTCGTGTTCATCTCCGGCGCGATGGCGGTCGTGATGGTCGCGATCGGTACGCTGGGGCCGAAGACGCGCGATGTCGCGCTCGAGGATCTTTCGAACTAGCCAGCGCGTGTTCGCGCTGATAACGGGCTCTAGGAGTCCTGGCGCGTCTCGTCGTTGCTCGACAGCCGGTCCGACACGTTGCCTAGCAGCAGCGCGAGCAGCACCGCGCCGATCATGGCGAACAGGAATCCGCCGATCATCGTGGCCAGTATCAGATCCTATGAAGCGAGGGCTTCGAAGTGCTGACGCCTAAAATCAGCTTGCCGAGGTTTGCTCACAGGAGAACATCATGCGTACCGATCAGGCATACACGGGTCATGGTGACGTACTCGTGCTGGCAGTGTCGCTGGAACTGGCAGCGGCCAAATGGAAAGTCGCGCTTCACGACGGCCGGCGCGAGAAGCCAGCCGTGCACACCCTCGCACAACCACAGGCCGCGGCGCGTCTGCAGGCGGTCCTCGACCTGATCGAGGCGCACAAGGAGAAGTGGTCGCTGCCGGCCGGCGTGCGCACCGTTGTGAACTACGAGGCCGGGCAGGACGCGTTCTGGATCTATCGCGCGCTGCAGGTGCATGGCATCGAGTGTTACGTCATCGATCCGGCCAGCACCCCGGTTGAACGTCACAGGCGGCGTGCGAAGACCGACCGTCTCGATGTAATCAAGCTGGTGATTAATCTGCGCGCATGGCTTCGCGGCGAGCGCGACCGCATGCACGTCGTGCACGTGCCGTCACCGCAGGATGAGGCTTCGCGCCAACTGATGCGCGAGCGCGGCCAACTGCAGAAGGAAGTGCTGCAGCATCGCGACCGGATGCGCAAGCTCCTGGTCACGCTAGGTTGCTGGGATGCGGTCGATCACCGTACCTTCGCCAAGCGGCTCGAACGCGAGGAAGTGCGCTGCCACGACGGAGCTCCGTTACCGCACGAGCTGCGTGAGCGGTTACTGCGCGAGTGCGAACGGCTCGCGCTCGTCGAACAGCAACTTGCGACCCTGGAGAAGACGCGACAAACAAACGTACCAGCACCCGCGCGCCAGCGTTGCGATGCGCTGGCGCGCTTGCAGGGGATTGGCGAAGTAGGCGCTTCTCGCCTTGCCCTCGAGCTGTTCTGGCGGGACTTCAACAACCGCCGGGAAGTCGGCGCGTGCGTCGGGCTGGTGCCGCAGCCCTACGATAGCGGCGAAAGCCAGGTCGACCAGGGAATCAGCAAACAGGGAAACCGGCGGGTACGCGCGCTGCTGATCGAAATCGCATGGAGCTGGCTGCGCTACCAGCCCGGCAGCGCATTGGCGAAATGGTTTGACCAGCGCACACTGGGTACGGGACCGAACCGACGCGCGCGACGCATCGCCATCGTCGCGGTCGCACGACGTCTTGCCATTGCACTGTGGCGCTATCTGAAAGACGGCGTCATCCCCGACGGCGCACAGCTGAAGTCCACATAAGCCCTAAAGTTTGGCAAGAAAGGAGATAAAGGTTTGGCCAGGCAGTGACGTAGCAAACATGGTCGAAGTGAACATGCCCGTGGTCACACTGGGTTGCTGAAGCAACCGAATACTTTCAGATGGGGCCTGTTCCCGGACGAATGATTCCGGCGTAACGCGCATGCAGGATAAGGCTGGTGACACGCCAGCGGATAGAAGGCGGTGGGGATGCTGGTTCTTCTCACGAGCGCAAGGCGGCTTCGGACCAAACACAGGTCAGACAGGTTATGGAAATTTCGGGAAAAGGGATCTTGACAGAAGTCCCGCTCATAGAAGCGTGATCCATGAAATGCCGTTCATGTGTGCGGTTCCAGCGCGTTGGTCGGGGGCATCGTAACCCGTACATGGATCACTTCTATGTGCGTCTGCCCGCCGTAAACCTGTCAGTCGACGCCGAACTATCGTCGCATCGTGCCATTACGCGGCGCGTTTTCAGTGCGTATCGCCATCATCGCGTGACGGGATGGCAGACTTCGTTCGCTGTGGGCGACTACCCTTGCGAAAACCCGATAGTGCATTTCCGCAATCGCCTGGCGGAAATGCACCGGGTCGCACCCGACCTATTCCGCCATTGGCCCGCCTATTGCGGGGGCGCTGAAGCCTTCCGATTTCCATGTTTCAGGTTTGAAACGTTAATCGCCGCTTTTATATTCCACTCGCCAATAAAAATCGATTAAATAATCTTTTCTGGCGCGGTGAGTGCTTGTATTGAATGGCGCAAGGGTCGGTCGTGCGGCGCTTGCGCGTACGGTCACGAAAAGTTGCCGATGAGGCGAGGCATGCTCCTGAGGGTGAGGTAAATTTCACTCGTCAGTGGCTAATCCAAGCGAAGAAATACTTTTTAAATACGTGTTGGCGGGTGGATAAAGCGAAGGTGCGCCGTTTTTCGAGTAGTCCCGCAGTGTGCGCTGGCGTACGCATTCATTTTTTAAACTGCATTAAGATTCGCAAGTGCATATTCAACGATATGCGGATAGACGATTAATTCGTTGAAAAGACGGTCGTTTCCGTATTGCCGAATTGCACTGGCTGATCACGTATTCATAGTGCCAATATGTCTGCACTTTCGGACATGGCGGCGGAGTGCCGGAGGCGGTCGCTATGATGCACTGCGCGGAGTTCGCATTGTGCGTGGTCATAAAGGTGTAGTAGATCGTTTCCTGTCGAGAGGATGACTATGACCTGCGCGAGTATCGAGTCTGCAATGCTGCGCTGGGTGCATGCGCCGAGCAAGGGCGTGCGTCGTGTCGCGATTCTGTTGTTCAACGACTGCTCGTTGCAGGGAGCGGGCGTGATCGCCGAGGTGTTCCAGGCTGCCAACGAGCTCGCCACTTCCGGTTCGGGCGCGTGGGCGTACGACGTGTCGTTCTTGTCCGCCGCCGGTGGCATGGTGACTTCGTCGTCGGGTTTGCGCGTGTGGACCGACGGGCTCGACGCGCGCCATTACGGCGGCTTCGACGCGCTTTATGTGGCGGGCGGCAAGGGCGCGGCGTCGGCGGCGCGCGATGAGCGGCTCCTCGGATGGCTGCGGCGCGTGCGTCGCAACACCGCGATGATCCGGTCGATCGCCGAAGGGCGCACGGTGCTCGATGCGGCTGCCCTGCCCGACGAGAAGGATGGCAGCGAGATGCGTCAGCCGGGCTTGACCACGAATGGCTCGCGCGCGGCCGAGCAAGGCGTCGTCGAACTCAGCGACCGGCTGGAATCGATGCGCAGCGCGCTCGCGATGATCAAGCGCGACCTGGGCAACGCGACCGCGCGCTCGGCTGCCGAACGGTTGCTGTCCGACTCGTGCGCGAACCTCACGCCGCTGCTCGGCGAGGACGGCGGCATGAGTCCCGGCGACAAGGTTCGCGCGGCGGCGCGCTGGCTGCAGGAAAACTGCCAGCAGGCGATATCGATTGCGGATGCCGCGCAGGTCGCGGCGATGAGCGAGCGCAACTTTCTGCGCCGCTTCAAGATGGAAATGGGTATCACGCCGTCGAGTTTCCTGCTGCATGAGCGCCTCGCGGTGACGTGCAGCCTGTTGACCGAATCGGAATTGCCGGTCGACAAGATCGCGCGTCGCACCGGCATGGGCAATGGCGATCGTCTCGCGAAGGTGTTCCGCAAGCGGATGAGGATTTCGCCGACCGAGTTCAGGATTCAAAGCCGCCGCATGGCGGGCGAGTAGCGCAGACGGGGCCAATCCGGCATCCGCGCAACACATGCGGGGCCGGGTTCGCTGGTTGTCGTACCTTGCTGATCGATAAGGATTGCCAATATGTTGACGCAGGCAGGTGTGAGCGCACGATCCGTCGAGCCGAACGGCGCAGGCGCCGGGGTGGCTGGGGCGCGCTGCGCGTACATCGTCCCGGTCATTCTCGCGGGCGGCTCGGGCACGCGGCTGTGGCCGGTGTCGCGCGAAAACTTCCCGAAGCAGCTGATCGACGTGGTCGGCTCCGACTCGCTGCTGCAAGCGACCGCGCGGCGGCTGGAGGGCTTCCCGGCGGGCTGGAGCGTCGACGCATCGCCGATCGTCGTGTGCGGCGAGGAGCATCGTTTCGTGATCGCCGAGCAACTGCGCGAAAACGGCGTCGCCGCGCGGCTGATCGTCGAGCCCGCGCGCCGCGACACGGCGCCGGCGCTGACGCTCGCTGCATCGCTCGCTTGCGCGGCCGGCGACGACGCGATCCTGATCGTGATGCCGGCCGACCACGCGATCGCCGACGTGCCCGCGCTGCAGCGCGCGCTGGCGTGCGCGGCGCAGCACGCGAGCGAGGGCGCGATCGCGACGCTCGGCGTGCCGCCGACGCGTCCCGATACCGGCTTCGGCTATATCCGCATCGGCGCGGCATTGCCCGCCGGCGGCCATGCGATCGACGGGTTCGTCGAGAAGCCCGCCGAGGAAATCGCGAGGCAATACCTGAGCGCGGGTACCTACTGGTGGAATAGCGGCATTTTCATCGTGCGTGCGCGCGTGTGGCTCGACACGCTCGCGTCGCTGCGGCCCGACATGCATGCGCCGTGCGCAAGCGCGTTCGCGAGCGGCAAGCAGGAGGGCGAGGTGTTCCGGCCGTCGCACGACGCGTTCGTCGAGGTGCCCGCCGATTCGATCGATTACGCGGTGATGGAGCATCTGAGCGAGCCGCGGCCGGCGCAGGACGACGGCGCGAGCAGCGCCGAAACACAAGGCGTGGCGGCCAACGATACGCAAGTGCAAAGCCCGGCCGCGGTGATTCCCCCGGGCGTCGTGATCCCGCTCGAAGCCGGCTGGTCCGATCTCGGCTCGTGGGACGCGGTATGGGCCGCGATGGAGAAGGACCCGAACGGCAACGCCGGCCGCGGCCGCGTGACCTTCGAAGGCGCAGTGTCCTGCTATGCGCATTCGGAAGGCCGGCTCGTCGCGTGCGTCGGCACCACGAACGTCGTCGTGGTCGAGACCGCCGACGCGGTGCTCGTGGCGGATCGCTCGCATGTGCAGGACGTCAAGGGGCTCGTGTCGCGCATCAAGGCGCAGCACGCGCCGGAGGCCGACGCGCACCGCAAGGTACGGCGCCCGTGGGGCTTCTACGACTCGATCGATCACGGCGAGCGCTTCCAGGTCAAGCGCATCGTCGTGACGCCCGGCGCGAAGCTGTCATTGCAGCTGCATCATCATCGCGCCGAGCATTGGGTAGTCGTGCGCGGCACTGCGCTCGTCACGCGCGGCGAAGAGCAGTTCCTGCTCAGCGAAAACGAATCAACCTACATTCCGCTCGGCACGCGTCACCGCCTGGAAAATCCGGGCAAGGTGCCGCTCGAAATCATCGAGATCCAGTCGGGTACCTATCTCGGCGAAGACGACATCGTGAGGTTCAACGACAACTACGGTCGCTGCCCATAGGCAGCGCATGCACGCCCCATTTGCGAACAGGAAAGGCAGAACGAGGTAAGCAAAATGCGCAAGTTTCAGGATCTGATCGCGCGGATTTTTGATTTCGCTTTGGTATTGGCGGGTGCGGCCGTGGCGTCACGGATCCGCTTCGACTATCTCGGCCCGTCGGGTTTCTACTGGGTGCTGGTGATGTTTTCGGCGGCGTTCGCGCTCGCGATCTTCCCCGCGTTCGGCGTCTACGAATCGTGGCGCGGTCGCTCGAAGCTCGGGCTCGCCGGTCAGGTGTCGCTCGCGTGGCTGATCGTGCAGGCCTGCGCGCTCGTGCTGATGTACTCGCTGCATCGCATCGATTTCGTGTCGCGGCTGTGGTTCTCGTACTGGACCGCGACGACGGGTGGGCTGCTGATCGCGAATCGGCTGGTCACGCACGCGGTGCTCGCGCGGGCGCGCGGCGCGGGCATGAACCTGCATCAGGTCGCAATCGTCGGCAACGGCTCGCAGTGCGATGCGATCCTGCGCCGTATCGAGTCGGCGCCGAGCGCGGGCTTTCGCGCGACCGCCGTCTACAACGCGCGCCCGGACGACTCCGCCGTGACGAATCCGCGCGTGCCGGTGTTCGATCGCGTCGGTCTGCTGGCCGACTACATCCGCAACAACGACGTGCACGAGCTATGGCTGATGCTGTCGCTTTCCGAGGAACCGCTGATCTGCTCGCTGATCGACGAGTTCCGCGACGACCTGGTGAATATCCGCTTCATGCCGGACGTGCGCAGCCATGCGCTGTTCGAAGGCAGCGGCGTGGTCGATCTGTTGGGCGTGCCGGCGATCAATCTGGTCGCGTCGCCGCTGTCGGCCAACGCGATGCTGAAGAAGGAAATTTTCGACCGGCTGTTCGCGGCAGCGGCGATCGTTGCCCTCGCGCCGCTGCTGCTCGGCATCGCGATCGCGGTCAAGCTGTCCTCGCGCGGACCGGTGTTGTTCAAACAGAAGCGCAAGGGCGCGGACGGCCGTGTGTTCACGATCTACAAGTTCCGCTCGATGCGCGTGCATACGGAAGCGAAGGGCGTCTTGAGCCAGGCGACGCGCAACGACAAGCGCGTGACGAAAGTGGGCGCGTTTCTACGCCGCACGAGCCTCGACGAGCTGCCGCAATTTTTCAACGTGTTGCGTGGCGACATGTCGGTCGTAGGACCGCGTCCCCATGCGCTCGAGCACGACGACCTCTATCAGAAGGTGGTCGCGGGCTATATCAATCGCTACCGGATCAAACCGGGAATCACGGGCTGGGCGCAGATCAACGGCTTCCGTGGCGAGACCGACCGCATCGAGAAGATGGAGCGCCGCGTCGAACATGACCTGTACTACCTGGGTCACTGGTCGTTCGCACTCGACATGCGGATCATCGGCGCGACGATTGTCGCCGGACTGGTGCATCGAAACGCTTACTAGAAAGTCAATAACAACGCCTCGGGGCGAAGGAGTAAAGATCATGAGCTCACTTGGTTTTCGCACAGGAAGTCTTGTGGTTTTCGCTAGTGCAGCAGTATTGCTTTCCGGATGCCAAATCGTACCGGGACAACGGATGATCACGCCGGCTGCGCTTCAGGACACAGGTGGCGAATTCAGTACCGAAGCTTCGCAGCAGAAGCAGATCCCGATTACCGATATCAATCTGGAGCTGCTGAAGAAGTTGGGCGACGACCAGAAAGCTTCCCAGCTGCCGCCGGAGACGTTGGCGCTGTTCGGCAAGCCGGGGCCGTACAAGCTGGGCCCTGGCGACGTGCTGCAGATCGTCGTGTGGGATCACCCGGAACTCGCTGCCGCGCTCGGCCAGCCGCCGACCAATGCGCGCACCAGCGATGCGATGCCGGGCTTCCTGATCGATGACCAGGGCAACATCCAGTTTCCGTATGCGGGCACGATGCACGTTGCTGGCATGACCGTCTCGCAGATCCAGCGCGAGCTGAATCAGCGGCTGGGCAAGGTGTACCAGAAGCCCGAGGTGACGGTGCGCGCCGCGTCGTTCCGTAACGCGACGGTGTATGTCGATGGCGAAGTGCGCACGCCGGGCACGCAATCGATCAACGATGTTCCGATGTCGCTGACGAACGCGATCGGCCTGGGCGGCGGCTTCAACTCGACCGCGGATCGCAGCCGGGTCGATCTGATCCGCAACGGCACGACCTATCGGCTGAACATCGACGACCTCGTCAAGCGCGGCCGCAATCCGTCGGACATTTATCTGCAACCGGGCGATACCGTGCGCGTGAATGCGCGCGAGGACGCCGGCGTCTACGTGATGGGCGAAGTCAACAAGCCGGCTACGGTGCTGCCGTTGCGCAACGGCTCGCTGACGCTGTCGCAGGCGATCTCCGACGGCGGCAGTTTCGACTCGAACACGGCCTCGGGGCAGCAACTGTTCGTGATCCGCAATTCGACCAGCGATTCGCCGCAGATCTATCACCTCGATGCGACCTCGCCGGTGGCGATGCTGCTCGCGAACCAGTTCGAGCTGCAGCCGAAGGACATCGTGTACGTCGGTCAGGGCGGTCTGGTCCGCTTCAACCGCGTGCTGAACCTGTTGTTGCCGGCGATCAACGCGGCGGTGACGGGCGTCGTGTTGACGAAGTGACGTAGGCGCGACGCGATATCAGAACCGGCAGGCCTTGTTGGGTGGAAACATGGCGATCAATTACGAAAACCGCTACGCCGGCGTGTATGAACCGGGGCAGTTGCATCTGTCGGACTACGTCCGCACGATCGTGCGCGGTTGGCGCACGGTCCTGACGGTGACGCTGATCGCGCTCGCGCTCGGTTGCGCGTACGCGTTCCTCGCGCCGCCGGTCTATCGTGCGGACGTGCTGTTTCATGTCGAGGACAGGACGTCGAACGCGGCGAACGTCAATTCGAACGGCCGGGATGCGGCGTCGCCGCTTCCCGGCGGGTACGATTCGAAGCCGTCGACGTCCGCGCAGATCGAGCTTCTGAAGTCGCGTCTGGTCACCGAGGAGGCAGTCCGTGCGCTGCACCTCGACATCACCGCGAAGCCGCGCTATTTGCCGGTGCTCGGCAAGAAGATCGCGGGACTCGTGAACGGGCGCTGGTGGTTCAGGCTGCCGTCGTTCATCAACCTGTCCGGGTTCGCGTGGGGCAACGAGAGCATCGCGGTGTCGCGCTTCGACACAACGAAGGACTTGTATGGCGAGACCTTCACGCTGGTCGCGGGCGCCGACAACACCTTCATGCTGCGCGATCCTCACGGCAGCGCGATCCTGTCGGGGCGTGTCGGCGAAACCGTGCAGACCGATACCGCGGTCGGCCCGATCACGCTGCACGTCGACAGCCTGGTCGGCGCACCCGGCTCGCGTTTCGAGCTGACGCGCGCGTCCACGCTCGGCACGGTGAACCATTTGGCGAAGACGATGGTGGTGCAGGAAACCGCGGAAGATTCCGGCGTGATCCGCGTGAGCCTCGAAGGCCCCGACCCGGCGCTGACCACGGCGATCGTCAACAACGTGGCGCACCAGTTCGTGCGTCAGGACCTCGCGAGCCGTTCGACGGAGTCCGACCACACCCTGACGTTTCTCGAACAGCAACTCGCCGACGTGCGCAAGGCGCTCGACGACGCGGAAGAGCGCTACGGCAAGTTCCGCAATACCCATGGCAGCGTCGATCTCGGCGAGCAGAGCAAACTGCTGCTGCAGCAGATCGTCGACAACAAGACGAAGCTGCTCGATCTGCAGCAGCAGCGTGCGCAGCTGTTGCAGCGCTTTACGCCGAACCATCCGACGGTCGCCGCGCTCGACGCGCAGATCGCCGCGTTGCAGGGCGCGCAGGGCACGATGAACCGCAGCGTCTCGACCATGCCGGACACCGAGCAGACCGCGCTGCGTCTGCAGCGCGACGTGCACGTGAACACCGAGCTCTACACGAGTCTGCTCAGCAGCGTGCAGCGGCTGCGGGTCGCGCAGGCGGGACAGGTGGGCGGCGTGCGCGTGGTGGACTTCGCCGAAGTGCCGGATGATCCGGTGCGGCCGAGGCGCATGTTCGTGATCCTGATCTCGCTCGGCGGCGGACTCGCGCTCGGCTTGCTGCTGATCGTCCTGAAGCGCGCGATGCGCGGCGGGGTCGAGCGGCCCGACGACCTGGAAATGATCCTCGGCGTGCCGGTGTTCGCGGCCGTGCCGCGCAGCCAGACCCAGCTGCGCCTGCAGCAGAGCGTGGCGCACCGCCGCCGCGGGCAGCACGTGCTCGCGCAGCAGGCGCCCGGGGATCTCGCCGTGGAAGGGGTGCGCAATCTGCGTACTTCGCTGCAGCTGTCGCTCGATCACGCAGCCAACAACGTGGTGATGATCACCGGCTCGCGGCCCGATGCGGGCAAGTCGTTCCTGTCGGTGAATCTGTCGACGCTGGTCGCGTCGGCGAACAAGCGCGTGCTGATCATCGACGGCGACATGCGGCGCGGCGACGTGCATTCGCATTTTGGCATCTCGCACCAGCCGGGGCTCTCCGACGTGCTGCTCGGCGCAGATCTCGCCACGGCGATCCAGCACGACGTGCTGCCCGGGCTCGACGTGATCCCGAAGGGCAGATTGCCGACGCATCCGGCCGAGCTGCTGATGAGCAAACGCTTCGAAATGTTGCTTGACGAACTGAAGCCACGATACGACCTGGTTATTGTCGATACGCCGCCGGTGCTGGCGGTGACTGACTCGACGCTGATCGGCAAATACGCGGGCACCACGCTGCTGGTGGTGCGCCACGGCCGTCAGCCGCTGCACGAGATCATCGAGACGGCGAAACGGTTGCGCAATGGCGGTGTGGCAATGCGTGGCGTGATGCTGACCGATGTGCCGCAGGAAGCCGCGTTTCTCGGTTCGGGATATCAGGGCGGCTATTACGGCTACGACAGCATTGCCGGTTGAAGGCACGGCCTTCGGCAGAACGCCGGACCATACCACGGCGTCTGTCTACGAATGAGAGCAGTGCGGGTTCGGGGTTCGGATAGGTATCGGGAAACTTTATCTGGGAGAAGGTTCGATGAAACGCAAGGTTGCGCTGATCACCGGCATTACGGGACAGGACGGCTCATACCTGGCCGAGTTGCTGCTCGCCAAGGACTACATCGTACACGGCATCAAACGCAGGGTGTCCCTGTTCAACACGGACCGGATCGATCATCTCTACCGCGATCCGCATGAACCGGAGCAACGACTCTTTCTGGACCACGCCGATCTGACCGACTCGACCAGCCTGCTGCGCGTGATCCAGCGCGTCGAGCCGGACGAAATCTACAACCTCGCGGCGCAGAGCCATGTCGCTGTGTCGTTCGAGGAGCCCGAATACACGGCCAACACTGACGGTCTTGGCACGTTGCGCATCCTCGAAGCGATCAGAATTCTCGGCATGCAGCAGAAAACGCGCTTTTATCAGGCGTCCACGTCGGAACTCTATGGGCTCGTTCAGCAGGTGCCCCAGAACGAAAACACACCGTTCTATCCGCGCAGCCCGTATGCGGTCGCCAAGCTGTTCGCTTACTGGACCACGGTCAACTATCGCGAGGCTTACGGCTTCTACGCGTGCAATGGCATTCTGTTCAATCACGAATCGCCGGTGCGCGGCGAGACCTTCGTGACGCGCAAGATCACCCGCGCGATCGCGCGCATTGCGGTGGGCACGCAGAAGATGCTGTATCTCGGCAATCTGTCGGCGCTGCGCGACTGGGGCCACGCCCGCGATTACGTGGAAATGCAATGGATGATGCTTCAACAGGACCAGCCCGAAGATTTCGTGATCGCTACCGGCGAGCAATACAGCGTGCGTCAGTTCGTTCAGAAGGCGGCCGCTGAACTCGGCATCACCGTGCGCTTCGAAGGCAGCGGCGTGGATGAAGTCGGCATCGTCGAAAAGGTCGAAGGGCGGGAGATCAAGGTGTCGCCCGGCGACGTGATCCTGCGGATCGATCCGCGCTATTTCCGTCCGGCCGAAGTCGAAACGCTGCTGGGCGATCCGTCGAAGGCGCATGCGCGGCTGGGCTGGAAGCCGACCACGTCGTTCGATCAACTGGTCAAGGAAATGGTGCGCTCGGACTACCAGATCGCACGCCGCGACGCACTCGTCACGCTGGCTGGCTTTACTGCATTGGAGCATCACGAGTAACTCGCATCACCGGGCGGCCGGCGGTTTGGTGGTCGGCTGACGTGATGCGCTGCGCGCCCGCAACTGTCGGCTTGCCGCCGACGGCTGCGGGCGCGTATTTTTTTGTTTGCGGGATTGCGGGATTGCGGGATTGCGGGATTGCGGGATTGCGGGATTGCGGGATTGCGCGTTGCGCGTTACGGGAAGGTCCGCGGTTTCTCGCCAGCTCCCCCCGGCGTTACGTTGCGACGCGCATGCATGGGCTTCGCGCGTCGCTCGCCGTCTGCGGCGCAACCTCAATGATGCAGGTAGCGCACCCGGGGCAATGGCTCGGTAACGTCGTCAGCTGACGACACGATCTGCAGTCCAGATTCGCGCTCGGCCCGTGTCGCCAGACGCCGTGCATCCTTGCTGCTCGAATCGATTTGCAGCGCGATACCAGCGTTGCGCGACGTGCAATCCCAGTGCTCGATAGAACGGCAGCCGCGCGCGAGGCTGAGTAGCGCATCGCGCTGCTGTTCGAGCGTATGCACCGTGGAGCGCAGGCGCTGCGCGTCGCGGTTGTCGGGCTGAGCGGCCAGGGCTGCGGCAATCCGCGATTTGGCGGCCGACAGATTGTTCGCCTTCAGACTGACATGTGCCGCTTTCAGATATCTGGCCGCATCGGCGCGTCGTTGATCTTCAGCGCTAATCGGCTGCGGCGCTGCGGCGCGCGACGTATCCGGCGTTGCCGACGCGATGGAGCGCTGCTCGGATGGCGACGCGGCCGGTGGTGTGGGCGCTGTAGGCCGAACCGACGCGAGGCGTGGCGCGACGATCGCGGGTCGTTGTTGCGCGGGGGCGCTCGGCCGAGCATCGGCGCGCGGATTGCTTTGTGCGCTAGTCGGGTGATTGTCGGCGGCGCGCGCGGTATCCGGCGTTGTCGACGCGATGTGGCGCTGCTCGGGTGGCGATGCGGCCGGCGGTGTGGGCGCTGCAGGCCGAACCGATGCGACGCGTTGCTCGACGGTGGCGGGTGGTTGCTGCGCGGAGGCGCTCGGCGGAGCATCGGCGCGCAGTTTATTTTGCGCGCTTGGCGGGCGATCGGCAGTCACGCGCGCGGCATCCGGCGTTGTCGACGCGACGCGGGGTTGCTCGAGAGGCGATGCGGCCGATGGTGTAACTGGCGAGGGCCGGACCGATGCGACGTGTTGCTCGACGGCACTCGGCGACGCGGCCGTGCGAAGTTTGTCTTCGGCGCCAACTGGCGGAGCGACAGTCACGCGCGCGGCATCCGGTGTTGTCGACGCGATGCGGTGTTGCTCCGGCGGCAACGCGGCTGGCGCTGTAACGGGCGAGGACCGGACCGGAGCGGGCTGCTGCGCGAGCTCAGCGGGCGGTTGCTGCGAACTGCCTCTCGGCCGGGTATCGACGCGCAGCTTATCGTTCGTGTCAGTCGGCGGAGTGGCGGTGACTCGCGCGGCATCCGGCGTTGTCGACACGGCCTGGCGCCGCTCGGGTGTCGATGCGGCCGGTGGGGTAACTGGAGTAGCCGGCGAGGACGCGACCGACGCAAGGCGTTGCGCCACGTCTGCTGTCTGGTGTTGCTGGTGTTGCTGCTGTTGCTGGGCGACGCCGCTCGGCAGCAATTGTTTGCCTGCCGCCCTGGAGTCCCCGGCGGCAGCAGCGGAGGTCTTGCCGTTTGGTGCAGACACGAGGCCGGTCGACGCGAGCGGCACACCCACGCGCAACTCGTCGCCGTGAATGCAGGCCAGATACACAGCGGAACTCACCGCCAACACCGATACGGCCAGCACGATGCGGCCGCGTGAGCGCCGTTTGGCTTTCGCGACCAACTCGGCTTCGTCGATCGAATCGTAGCGATAGACCAGCGTGCCCGGCGAAGGCTGCCAGATTCTGCGCGCCGGTAGTTTGACCGCATCAGCGCCAAACGCTTCGAGCGCGACCGAATGGCACGAAAGACAAGGCGAGAAGCGGCCAACCAGAGGCGCACCGCAGTTATCGCAGCGTCGGGGATCTTGCTGATTGGCAGTGATATCCGTAGACATAGCCGGTCCCTCACGGGCGTCTTATGACGACGCCTCGGTCAAAGAAACACGAAACGGCAACGAGACTCGCAAGCAGTGAATTACTGCGCGACGACGTACCCTCGCGCCTGCATGCACGCGGCGTAGGCGGCCCAATAGCGCGTCATCGGCGGCTCGGGCGCGGGCAGCGGCGGCAGCTTGACGTCGGATGCCGCGTTCGCCTGCAACGCTGCGTCCGATGCAGCCGACGCGCCGACTGCCTCGCTCGCGCCTGCGGCCGCAGTGGTCTTTGCTGTTGACGCACCTGCCGCTGCGGTGGCCGAGGCACGCGCACCAGCGGCGGCCGCGGCGGCGATGGCCGCGTCCGCCGCATTTGCCGACGAAGCGCCGCTGGGCGCGCCCGCGATCGGCATGCTCGCACCGTTCGGCATGCTTGCACCGTCCGGCATGCTTGCGGCGGCGTACGGCAGTGGTGTGGCGGAGAAGGAACTGGGCGGCAGAGGCGGCTTCGACGGCGCGCCCGTCGACGAGCCTTTCGCTACCGGCTTTGGACGCGGAGGGACCTGCGGCTCGCGACGGATGTCGACGTTGCTGACGCGGCTCGCTTCCGCGTAGCACATCGCGTTGTCGACGCCGCGCTCATAGGGGCTCTGACTACGGATCGGATAGGTGAGTGGCTGCCACGCGAACGCGGCACTGCTCGTCACCAACAGCGTTAGTACGGTATATGTTTTAGATGGCATCGCAGTCACTCCCGCAGCGATGTTTCGCCGATTGTTAGTGTTGTCCTTGAGCACTTTCGTGGTCTGCCTTTTGCCGGCGCGCTGCCGGTCAGGCTATCGAAGGCTGGTCCAACGAGCGTAACACTCGCTAGTCGCGATGCGACGCATCGGATAGCGCGCGAAAACGCCATCGTGCAGTGCAATCAGGACACAATTGGCGAACCCGCGTTGAAGATCGGGACAATCCCTGGCCGCCACGAAGGATCGTCAGGAGTCGAAGATGAAGAACCTATCGTATCGCTATCGGCCGCTTTGCGCAGCGCTCTGTCTGTCGATGCTGTCGCTCGCCGCGCCGCCGGCGAGCGGCGCGAGCGACGCCAACATGAGCGCGGAGACGGCGGGCGAGCGCGCGAACTTCGCGCAGGCGTTCTGCGACGTGTCGCCCGAGCGCATCGGCGCCTATAAGGAGCGGCTCCGGAAGGTGCTGACCGGTGCGACCGATTTCGATCAGCACTGGAACGCGGGCTGGCATCGCGCGGACAACAGCAATAGCCAGATGAACGCGCTGCGCGAGCGCGATCCGAAGGAATTCGCGGCGCGCATCAAGGTCAACTGCGAACGGCTCAAGTGGGTGGCGGGCAATGCGCTGCACCCGCCTGCGCCGAAGTGAGTTGAACGGCACGAGCCAGTCGGTGTCGGAGACTTCTCGACCTTGCGACCTTATGCTCAATCGGCCGAGGGTATTCCCTGGGAACGGGTGATCCGGCGGTATACATTGCGGCGCGCGGCTGAGGTTTGGCTGCCATATCGCCCCAGCGCAGCGTGGCTGCAAGCCTTAAATCGCGCTGCAAGTGATTGTTTTTGCTCGCATTCGCCTGTGGCGCTCACCGCTGCGCCGCAGCGCCCGGTCCGCGCCGGTCGTGGCAAAACCCCGCCCGCGGCGGCGCTGCTCCTCACTTCTTGAATTTGTCACCACCCGTCCATATAATTAGCACTCGCTGCACGAGAGTGCTAACAACATCTCCGGTTGGCTCGGCCAGCCGGGTTTTCTCAGCGTTCTTCAGTCTCAATCAGAGAGGAGTATGTATGAACCTTCGTCCTTTGCATGATCGCGTGATCGTCAAGCGTCTGGATCAAGAAACCAAGACCGCGTCGGGCATCGTGATCCCCGAAGCCGCAGCGGAAAAGCCGGATCAAGGTGAAATCCTCGCAGTCGGCCCGGGCAAGCGCGACGACAAGGGCGCAGCCATTGCGCTCGACGTGAAGGTCGGTGACCGCGTCCTGTTCGGCAAGTACGCAGGCCAGACCGTAAAGGTCGACGGCAACGAACTGCTGGTGATGCGCGAAGAAGACATCATGGCCGTGGTGCAGAAGTAAGCGCAAGGTCGCTACTTCCCCGGTTATATCCAAAGTATTCAAGGAGTTAGAAGATGGCAGCTAAAGACGTCGTATTCGGTGATTCCGCCCGTGCCAAGATGGTCGAAGGCGTGAACATTCTCGCCAACGCTGTGAAGGTCACGCTGGGTCCGAAGGGCCGCAACGTGGTCCTCGAGCGCAGCTTCGGCGGCCCGACGGTCACCAAGGACGGTGTGTCGGTCGCGAAAGAGATCGAACTGAAAGACAAGCTCCAGAACATGGGCGCGCAAATGGTCAAGGAAGTCGCTTCCAAGACCAGCGACAACGCAGGCGACGGCACGACGACCGCTACGGTTCTCGCGCAATCGATCGTCCGCGAAGGCATGAAGTACGTCGCATCGGGCATGAACCCGATGGACCTGAAGCGCGGCATCGACAAGGCTGTTGCAGCCGCAATCGAAGAACTGCGCAAGATCAGCAAGCCGTGCACGACCAACAAGGAAATCGCTCAGGTTGGCGCGATCTCGGCGAACAGCGATTCGTCGATCGGCGATCGTATCGCTGAAGCGATGGACAAGGTCGGCAAGGAAGGCGTGATCACCGTCGAAGACGGCAAGTCGCTGCAAGACGAGCTGGACGTCGTCGAAGGTATGCAATTCGACCGCGGCTACCTGTCGCCGTACTTCATCAACAACCCGGACAAGCAAGTCGCCGTTCTGGACAACCCGTTCGTGCTGCTGCACGACAAGAAGGTGTCGAACATCCGTGATCTGCTGCCGGTGCTCGAGCAAGTCGCGAAGGCTGGCCGTCCGCTGCTGATCATCGCTGAAGACGTCGAAGGCGAAGCGCTCGCAACGCTGGTCGTCAACAACATCCGCGGCATCCTGAAGACTGTCGCCGTCAAGGCTCCGGGCTTCGGCGATCGTCGTAAGGCGATGCTGGAAGACATCGCGATCCTGACCGGCGGTCAGGTCGTCGCTGAAGAAACCGGCCTCACGCTCGAGAAGGCAACGCTGGCTGAGCTGGGCCAGGCGAAGCGCATCGAAGTGGGCAAGGAAAACACCACGATCATCGACGGCGCTGGCGAAGCAGCGAACATCGAAGCTCGCGTCAAGCAAGTGCGCAAGCAGATCGAAGAAGCGACCTCGGACTACGACCGTGAAAAGCTGCAAGAGCGCGTTGCCAAGCTGGCAGGCGGCGTTGCAGTGATCAAGGTCGGTGCTGCGACCGAAGTCGAAATGAAGGAAAAGAAGGCACGTGTCGAAGACGCACTGCATGCAACGCGCGCAGCTGTGGAAGAAGGCATCGTCGCTGGTGGCGGCGTCGCGCTGATCCGTGCACGTACGGCGATCGCTGGCCTGAAGGGCGCTAACGCCGATCAGGACGCAGGTATCAAGATCGTCCTGCGCGCAATGGAAGAGCCGCTGCGTCAGATCGTCACCAACGGTGGCGAAGAAGCGAGCGTCGTGGTGGCAGCGGTTGCTGCTGGCAACGGCAACTACGGCTACAACGCAGCGACCGGCGAGTACGTCGACCTGGTCGACGCAGGTGTCGTGGACCCGACGAAGGTGACGCGCACGGCGCTGCAAAACGCAGCTTCGGTCGCTGGCCTGCTGCTGACGACCGACGCAGCTGTCTGCGAACTGCCGAAGGAAGATGCTCCGATGCCTGGCGGCATGCCCGGCGGCATGGGCGGCATGGGCATGGACATGTAATTCCGCTCGGGCCTCGTGGTCCGGCCGCGTGGTTGAACCACCGCGGCTGGGTCACCGACGAGGCCCGGCTGGAAGTCCCTGCCGGGAGTGCGCCGCGAGGCGTATTCCCAAACGAAAAAACCCGCATAAGCGGGTTTTTTCGTTTGGAGCCGGCGTGACGTGAAGATCGGCGGGTACGTGCGGAAATGCTTCGTGCGGATCAGGCGCCTGCCGTGTGAACCAAACGATGAGTCGATGTTCCGAGACACTTTTCGCGCAGGTATTGGAAGATCTGCGCCACGCTTTCCGCCGGGCTCAGCGTGCCCGTGTCGACGTGAAGATGCGGATCGATTGGCACTTCATAGGGTGCCGATACGCCCGTGAACGAGCTGATCTCGCCAGACCTCGCTTTCGCGTAAAGACCTTTGGGATCGCGGCTCGCGCAAGTGGCGAGCGGGGCGGACACGAAGGTCTCGACGAACTTGTCGGGGCCAATGATTTCGCGCGCCATCGCCCGGTCTTCGCGTATCGGCGAAATCAGTGCGGTAATCACGATCAGGCCGGCGTCGTTCATCAACTGGGCGACATGCGCGACGCGGCGGATGTTTTCGCGCCGGTCGTCGCGATCGAAGCCCAGGTCGCTCGCCAGACCGTGGCGAACGTTGTCGCCGTCGAGCACATAGCAGGCATGACCGAGCGCGATCAACTGCTCCTCGAGCGCGAACGCGAGCGTCGATTTGCCGGCGCCGGACAGGCCGGTCAGCCAGATCGTGGCCGGCGTCTGATCGAACAGGCGTATGCGGTCCTGCACCCCGATGTTGCCGTGGAAGCGTTGCACGAAGCTCGGCGGCTCTTTCATGGATAAGTTCTCCTGACTCTTCCGGCTTACTCGCAGTGCCAGCCTTGCCGCCACGTCCCTGCGTTGTGCAGGCTTTCGGTGGAATCGGCGATGGTAACGCGAAAGCCTTCCCGATTCCCGTCTGGCAGCGCAATCGAAAATCCGCTGTGCGAGCTCGGATAACCGGCACTCGCTACATCGGGCCGCGGGTCGCCGCTGTGGCCGGTCGCGACGATCTGCGCACCGACCCGCACCTCGAGCGGTACCTGCCGCTCCGGCCGGCTCAGATTGACGGCCCAGCCGTACACAACGCCTTCCAGCACGGTATCGACGAAGCCGTCGAACAAGTCGACCGGCGGACGCTGGCGGCTTTGCGCGAACTCCAGATAGGTGTCGATCGGCGTCAGATCGAAGCGGCGGATCACCTCATGCACGCGCGACAGGAACGAGCCGTCGAAGCCGAAAACCGGCGAGCTGTAGACGTGCGGATTCTCGAGCTGATTGACTTCGGACTGAATCACGCGGACCAGTTCCAGCGCATTCGAAAAGACGTCGCCGGTTTCTTGCGCATAGGCTTCGACGATCCGGCTCGCGTCGCGGAACAGCTCGTAATCAAAGCTGTTGTCCTCGATGAACTTTTGTCTGGCCGTGTCGCTTATGTGCCCGTTGCCTTGCGGCGTGCCATTGGTGCGATTCGTTTCGAAATAAAACGGTAATTTCATCCCGGTCGAACCGCAGAGCCGTAGTAGGAATTCGCTGATGTCCTCGCAAACGCCGACTGTACCGATCTGCTCGCGCAAATGGATTCGCGCGACGGCGAGACTCGCTTCGTTGACCGCCGGCTCGCCGCTCAGCATCTGCACGAACAGGTTCCTGCCACCGATCGATTCGCGGACCCACTCGTCGAGCGACAGTACGCCTTGCTGCGCCAGCGCCTCCGGCGTCGATACGCTGACGCC
The DNA here is from genome assembly GCF_021390635.1 of Paraburkholderia sp. HD33-4. Taxonomy (NCBI): domain Bacteria; kingdom Pseudomonadati; phylum Pseudomonadota; class Betaproteobacteria; order Burkholderiales; family Burkholderiaceae; genus Paraburkholderia; species Paraburkholderia sp. HD33-4. The sequence continues at coordinate 637,307 of NZ_JAJEJS010000001.1, forward strand.
GCGGGTGACCTCGCCGTTCTTGCCGTTCGCCGCATACCAGTAGTGCGAGATCTGGCGCGCGAGCGGATCTCTCAAGATCGTGCAGTAGTTGACCGGATGTTTGATCACCCGATGAATGCCGTACGGTTGATGGCCCCCACCGACCTGGGTCTCGAGCAGCTTTGCGCGACAGTTTCCCCATCCATCCTGATCCCAGACAAAACTGATGAATTGATCATTCCCTTTATTCAAATCAAAACACGAAATGACTGTCGAACCGCCGCATTTCGGTGGATGGATGAAAAAGGTGGGCAACGACATGTGGGGACATATGATTTGTTAAGAATCCGTTAAGTCTAGACAATGCGTGTCATCGACGTTGTAACGTTTGATTACGCCACAAAACGTCCGGTTACATTGGCTCGCGAGCAAAATTCATGCTCACATGCGAAATACATCGTCTCCAAAGCTCACGATATGCACGGCCGCGGCAGCATCGATAGCGAAATTGGAATTGCGTTATTCATTTAGGCAAAAATCGAATGAAAATTCGCAGAAATCGCGCAAAGGACATTGAATGAAAAAACCCGCCTGGAAGCGGGTTTTTAGTCAATTCCGATGAATGGCGCGGTCAGTGCCGCGCTTCTCCGGGCTCCGCGCCCTTGCCTTGCGCGGGCGGCGTTTCGTCGTCGTCGCTGCTGCGCGCCCAGAAGAAGCGATCGGGCATGTACGCCCCCATGCCTGGCCGAAATGCATTGCGCACCGCCTGATACAGATACTCCTGGCTTTCGCGCACCGCTTCCGCCGGCTCCTGGCCGTTGGCGAGCAGCGCCGCGATCGCCGAGCCGAGCGTATCGGTCAGGCCCGTCAACCGATGCGGCACGCGGTCCCACATGTCCTGACGCACCTGGCCGTCCTCGCTGAAGAGGGTGTTGACGAGCCGATGCGTGCCGGTTTCGGTCGACAGAATGTACTCGCAGCCCTGCGACAGCAGGTGCGAGATCGCCGCGTCGAGGCTCGGTGCCTCCGCGTCGCCGTCGGGCTGCGCGAGCGCGAGCAGGGTGGCCGAGTCGGCGACCAGCAGCGTGGTTTGCGGCGCGAGCAGATCGGCGATCGCTTCGCGCAGTTCGTCGGCGGCGAGCACGTGTTCGTCGTCGAGCGTGAAGTCTGGGGCGAGGATCAGCGGGATGTCGTCGTAGTCGGCGACGACTTCCGCGATCGCGCTCACCACTTCGGCGCGCGTGCACGCGCCGACCTTGAATGCGGCGATCGGCATGTCCTCGAGCAGCATGCGCGCCTGCGTCGCGACGACTTCGGGGTCGAGCCCGGTGACTTCGTCGCAGCTCGCCGAGTCGCGCACGGTATAGCCCGTGAGCACGGAAACGCCGTGGCAGCCCATGCTGGCAAGTGTCATCAGGTCCGCCTGCAGGCCGGAGCCGCCGGTGGGATCGGAGAGGCCGAAGGTGAGGACGATCGGAGGCGTGTCGCTGGGCATGAAAATGGATAAGGAAAGCAGGATTTCGGCGCACAGTGCGCAATTGGCTCAATTATGCGGCCTAAACCGTGCAGAGGGCGTTTTTTCGCGCGACAGGGCCCGTTCGAGGCTGCCTCGCTGCCCGCTGTTGCGGTGGGTCGGCGCGGATCGTTTTGAAGTTGCCGCGCTAGCGCCGCGAGCTTGCCCGAGGGCTCGCTCCACCGTTTGCCGGGTCGCCGCTATCGCGTGGCATGGCGTCGCAAGCGGGGCGTGCGCGGCATGCGGGCGCACCGCCGAAGGCCGGTCCACGCTACGATTGCGCGTTTTCGATTGCTAGGCATGGGGGCGGCAACACGGTACCATCATGGCTCCCGCTTCCACGGACTCAACGACGCGACAAAAGAATGGAATATCAAAGCTGGATGTGCCTGATTTGCGGCTGGATTTACGACGAAGAGGCCGGCTTGCCCGACGAAGGCATTGCGCCGGGCACGCGCTGGGAAGACGTGCCCATCAACTGGACGTGTCCGGAGTGCGGAGCGCGCAAGGAAGACTTCGAAATGGTCCAGATCTGAAGTTCGGCAAGCCGCCGGCGTCAGCCGGTCGATGGTTCCGGCGCCGCGGTCTGACGGGTTCGTGCGGAACGCCTGAAGCTTCGGCCCCAAAACCGGGTCCCGAGGTTCGGTCCCGAACCTGAACCCTGAGCTTCGCTCCCGAAAGTCTGCGGTGTCGTGCACCGCGCAATTGCTGCAATCGCTTGATGCGTCCGGCGCGCCGGCGCCTGTCTGAGCGCGCCGGCGCGGAACATCGCCGGACGCGTCGTGTCGCAACGGTAGTCTGTCATTGTCCTGTCGCCGGTTCGCGCGTTGGCCGCTCACTCAGCACGCGGCGCGAAGCGACGGCCCCGTCAGCTTCGTGTCGCCTGCCCATGACTCTTCGATCCGCAGCACCCGTTTCCATCGATGCACTGCCGAATCCGCGCGGCGGCGCGGTCCGCCCTGCGGAACTCGCGCTCGCCGAGGCGTCCCTCGCGTTCGAGCAGCGCAACGAGAGCGGTGCCGCGCTGCTGCGCGCGTCGCATGCATTGCGCACGGCGGGCTGGCTCAGCGCGCAGCGTTTCGCCGACGCGCTCGTGCGGCTCTCGCCGCTCGCGAGCGGCGAGCCAGCCGAAGCGGAAAGCGCGCGGCCGGTGTTCGGCGCGGCGCTGCGCGACTTCCGCGCGGCGCTCGAGCGTCACAATCTGCGCGAGCTAAGCTGCTCGCCGACGCTGTTCAACCACTATCGCGAGCTGTGCGCGCAACTCGTCGAACCCACGCCGGGCTCCGCCGTCGCGTTCGAAGACCTCGCGTTGTGCGCGCGGCCGGTGCCGCCGGCTTCGCTGCACGCGCAATCGGCCGATCAGCTTGCACATCAGCGGGCGCGCTACGAGCGCGCATTGCTGCCGGTGCTGCGCTCGCAGGCCGACACGGGCAGCGCGGTGGCGCTTGCGGTCACGAACGCCGCGCTCGACGAGCTCGACGCCGTCTTCGCCGAACTCGCCGGCCCCGATCCCTACGACTTCTGGCGGCTCGCACGCGCCTGCGCGAAGGCGCTGCGCGCGCGCGGCCACGCGATCCGCGATGTCGACGCGCGGCGCTTCTACGCGCGCTGCAACCTGGCGCTCGCGGATCACGCACGCGGCATCGAGCGCGCGCCGCGTTCGCTGGTGCGCGCGACGCTCGCGCTGTTGTGGCGCGACTACGCGCTGTTCGGCGCGGCCGCGCAAGACGCCGACCAGGTCGAAGTGCTGCACGATTACGGCTTGACCGTCGACTGGCACGTGGCCGGCACGCAGTCGTCGGAGGCGCTGTGGGAGGCCGGTGCGCGCGAGGCGCAGTCGCTGCCGCACACGCGCGATCTTGGCGTGCTGAGCGTCAACGCGAACGCGTACGAAGACTTTCTGCAGACCGCCGACGCGTCGATCGAGGCGCTCGCCGCGCATGCCCGCGCGGCCGATCAGCCGGAGAAAGCCGATCCTGGCGAAGCGCTGCAGGCGGGTGACGCCGCCTACCGGCTCGGCTCGGCCGCCTGCGCGCTCGGCCTCGGCGACGTGGCGCTGCTCGCCGACGCGCTCGGTCTCGCATGGCGGCGTCGCGCGCATGCGGGCGTCGCGACGCCGGCGGTGCGCGCGCACGTGATCGTCGGCGCGCCGCCGGCCGACACGCTCGAGCAGGCCGCCGAGGCCTTGCGCGCCACGCTGCACAAGGTCGCCGCGGGCGTTGGGCCGGCCGGCCGCAGCTTCAACCAGGCGGCGCTCGCCGCCCTCACCCGCGCGATCGAGCAGGGCGGCGCTTGAAGCGCAAGCCGGCTCGAACCAAACGCGCGACGTGGCGCGCGAATTGCGTTCGCAACGCCTCGACTGACACGCGCCGGACCCGCTGAATCCCATTGTGACAAGTCACAATCTCACCACCGCGCGAGGCGCGCCGAACCTGCCGTTCTACGCGGTGTTTCGGCGCCTGATCGCGGCATGGCACGAGTCGCGCGCGTGATAGAGTGCAACTTGATCCGGCGTCGATGGCGCGGCACGTAGCGTGCAACCCAACGTGCGGCAATGCTCAAAGCAGCCCGCCATCCCGCATCGTCTTTGCTAAAATCCGAACTATGTCCAAGAGTACCGATCGCATCAATCTGACCAACCAGTTCCTGATCGCCATGCCGAACATGGCCGATCCGACGTTTTCAGGAACGGTGGTCTACCTTTGCGATCACAGTGAGCGCGGCGCGCTCGGCCTCGTGATCAACCGGCCGACCGATATCGACCTGCAGGCGCTCTTCAATCGCATCGATCTGAAGCTCGAGATCGAACCGCTTCTCCATGTTCCCGTGTATTTCGGCGGCCCGGTGCAAACCGAGCGCGGCTTCGTGCTGCACGATCCGAAAGGCGGCAACGCATACACGTCGTCGATGTCGGTGCCGGGCGGGCTCGAAATGACCACGTCGAAAGACGTGCTCGAGGCCGTCGCGAGCGGCACCGGTCCGGAGCGCTTTCTGCTGACGCTCGGTCACGCTGGCTGGGGCGCGGGTCAGCTCGAGGACGAAATCTCCAAGAACGGCTGGCTGACCGTCGAGGCCGATCCGAAGATCGTCTTCGACGTGCCGGCCGAAGATCGTCTCGAAGCGGCGCTCGCGCTGCTCGGCGTGTCGCTGTCGATGCTGTCGGGCGAGGCTGGGCACGCATGAGGGGCCGCGCATGAATCTGCCGGCCGGACGTGAGGCGACGCTGCTTGCGTTCGACTACGGCGAGAAACGCATCGGCGTGGCGGTCGGCAATTCGCTGACGCGTCGCGCGCGGCCGCTCGTCGTCGTGCAGAACCGCAGCAAGGAATACCGCTTCGACGCGCTCGGCAAGCTGATCGCCGAATGGAAACCCGATGCGCTGGTGGTCGGCCTGCCGATGCACCCCGACGGCACGCCGCACGAGCGCACGCAGCTCGCGAAGCGCTTCGGCAACCAGCTGAACGGCCGCTTCAATCTGCCGGTCACGTGGGTCGACGAGCGCTACTCGTCGGTCGAGGCCGAGGCGGAAATCCGCGCCGGCAACGCCCGCGCCGACATGCTCGATGCCGAAGCCGCGAGCATCATCCTCCAGCAATATCTTGACGGACTTTCCGACGATCATGAGTTCCATTGACGCCGAAGCGCTGTATCGCGCGTTGCTCGACCAGATTCGCGCGGCGTATGGCGATCAGCTCGCCGCGGCGCAGGACGGCGCCGAAGCGGCGGTGCTGGCCGGTATCCATAGCGGTGGTGCCTGGCTCGCCGAGCGGCTCGCACACGACCTGAATTTGCCGAGCTTCGGCGTCGTGAACGTCGCGCTGCATCGCGACGACTACGCGAAAAAAGGGCTGCACGCGCAGGCGAGCCCGACCTCGCTGCCGTTCGCGGTCGACGGCCGTCGCATCGTGCTGGTCGACGACGTGCTGTACACCGGCCGCACGATTCGCGCGGCGGTGAACGAGCTGTATGACTATGGCCGGCCGGCCTCGGTCGAACTCGCGGTGCTCGCCGATCGCGGCGGACGCGAGTTGCCGGTGGCGGCGCGCTTCGTCGGCGGCGTGGTCGACGTGCCTACCGACGCCACGCTCGTGCTGGCCCACGAAGACGACGGCGCGGGCGGCCAGCGGTTCTCTTTTCACACTGAAGCACGCGTCGATTGAAGCGCGCGCGAGCGGCGTGTCGACGCGACCTCGATCACGTTGAAGCCCGTATTTGAAGCAGGTACATCATGAACACCGCCACCCAGGCTCCGCAAGATTCCTCCGCTAGCGCATCCGGGCGCTTTCGTTACGGCTTCCTGAAGGGCAATCCGCAGCTCACGAAAAACGGCGAGCTCAAACATCTGCTGTCGATCGAGGGGCTGCCGAAGGCCATCGTCAATCACATTCTCGAGACCGCCGACCAGTTCGTCAGCGTGACCGATCGCGAAGTGAAGAAGGTGCCGCTGCTGCGCGGCAAATCGGTGTTCAATCTGTTCTTCGAGAACTCGACGCGCACGCGCACCACGTTCGAGATCGCGGCCACGCGGCTGTCGGCCGACGTGCTGAACCTGAACATCAACGCGTCGTCGACGAGCAAGGGTGAATCGCTGCTCGACACGATCAACAATCTGTCGGCGATGCACGCGGATCTGTTCGTCGTGCGTCACGCGTCGAGCGGTGCGCCGTTCCTGATCGCGCAGCACTGCGCGCCGCACGTGCACGTGATCAACGCCGGCGACGGCCGTCACGCGCACCCGACGCAGGGCCTGCTCGACATGTACACGATCCGCCACTACAAGAAGGACTTCACGAAGCTGCGCGTGGCGATCGTTGGCGACATCCTGCATTCGCGCGTCGCGCGCTCGGACATCCATGCGCTGACCACGCTCGGCGTGCCCGAAGTGCGGGCGATCGGTCCGCGCACGCTCCTGCCAGGCGGCCTCGAACAGATGGGCGTGCGCGTGTTTCACAACCTCGACGAAGGCCTGAAGGACGTCGACGTGATCATCATGCTGCGCCTGCAGAACGAACGCATGAGCGGCGCATTGCTGCCGTCGTCGCAGGAGTACTTCAAGAGCTGGGGGCTGACGCCCGAGCGTCTCGCGCTCGCCGCCCCCGATGCGATCGTGATGCACCCCGGCCCGATGAACCGCGGCGTCGAGATCGACTCGCAGGTCGCGGACGGCCCGCAATCGGTGATCCTGAATCAGGTCACGTTCGGTATCGCGGTGCGCATGGCGGTGATGGGGATCGTCGCGGGTAACAACGACTGACGACTGGCAACCAACCACCAGGCAGCGACTGATCAGGAAGCCGAAGCACAGGCTGAACCACAGGTTTAACAAAGGCAGCGCATGAAGATTCATATTCAAGGCGGCACGCTGATCGATCCGGCAGCGGGCACCGAACAGCAGCAGGACATTTTTATCGAGGCTGGCAAGATCGCCGCCCTCGGCCAGGCGCCGGCCGGCTTCCAGGCGGAGCGCACGATCGACGCGCGCGGTCTGTCGATCGCGCCGGGTCTCGTCGACCTGTGCGCGCGCTTGCGCGAGCCGGGCTATGAGCACAAGGCGACGCTCAAATCGGAAATGGCCGCGGCGGTCGCGGGCGGCGTGACGAGCCTCGTATGTCTGCCGGACACCGATCCGACGCTTGACGAGCCGGGCCTCGTCGAGATGCTGAGGTTCCGCGCGCGCAACCTGAATCAGGCGCACGTGTATCCGCTCGGTGCGCTGACGGTCGGTCTCAAAGGGCAGGTCATCACCGAGATGGTCGGGCTGACCGAAGCTGGCTGCGTCGGCTTTTCGCAGGCCGACACGCCGATCGTCGACACCCAGGTGACGATGCGCGCGCTGCAGTACGCGAAGACCTATGGCTTTACCACGTGGCTGCGTCCCGTCGATGCCTACCTCGGCAAGGGCGGGGTCGCCGCGAGCGGCGCGCTGGCGTCGCGCCTCGGTTTGTCGGGCGTGCCGGTGGCCGCTGAAACGATCGCGCTGCATACGATCTTCGAACTGGTGCGCGTGACCGGCGCGCGCGTGCATGTCTCGCACGTGTCGTCGGCGGCGGGTGTGGCGCTCGTGCGCGCGGCGAAGGCCGAGGGCCTGCCGGTGTCGTGCGATGTCACCGTGAACCACGTGCATCTGATCGACCTCGACATCGGTTATTTCGACGCGCAGTTCCGGCTCGATCCGCCGCTGCGTCAGCAGCGCGATCGCGAAGCGATCCGCGCGGGTCTCGTCGACGGCACCATCGACGCGATCTGCTCCGCGCACACGCCGGTCGACGACGACGAAAAGCTGCTGCCGTTCGCCGAAGCGACGCCCGGCGCGACCGGCCTCGAACTGTTCCTGTCGCTGACGGTGAAGTGGGCCGACGAAGCGGGCGTGCCGCTCGCGACCGCGCTCAAGCGCATCACGGCAGCGCCGGCGCAGGTGCTCGGCCTCGAAGCGGCCGGCCAGATCGCGGTCGGCGCCGTGGCCGACCTCTGCGTGTTCGACCGTCACGCTCACTGGCGCGTCGAGCCGCGTGCGCTGAAGAGCCAGGGGCACAACACGCCGTTCCTCGGCTACGAGCTGCCGGCACAGGTGCGCGCGACCGTCGTGTCCGGTCAGCTCGCCTACGAACAGCGCTGAGCGCTATCGTTTCGGTCTAGTCAAGGAAAGCTCCGCCCATGAAGCTCGCGTTACGCAAGGTCCGTCTGATCACGCATCTGCTGCACGGCATGTGGACCGTCGCGACGCGCTTTCCGAACGCGAGCGCCGAGCGGCGTCACGCGCTCAATCGCGCGTGGTCGCTGAAGATGCTGCGTCTGTGCGGCATGCGCCTCGTCGTGCACAACGATGCGGCGCGGCTCGATCGCGGCGCGCTCGTCGTCGCCAATCACATCTCGTGGATCGACATCTACGTGATCAACGCGTGGCGGCCGACGCCGTTCGTGTCGAAGGCGGAGATCCGGCAATGGCCGGTGGTCGGCTGGCTCGCGCAGCAGCTCGACACGGTGTTCATCCAGCGCGAGAAGCGCAGCGACGCGAAGCGCATCATGCACGAACTCGCCGCCCGGCTCGGCGCGGGCGAGCTGATGTGCGTGTTCCCCGAAGGCACGACGTCCAACGGGCTCGAGTTGCTGCCGTTTCACGCGAACATGTTCCAGGCTGCGGTGTCGGCCGGTGCGCCGGTGCAGCCGCTGTGCATCATGTACGAGGACGCGCACGGCCGACAGTCGACGGCACCCGCGTATATCGACGATCTGTCGTTGTCCGACTCGCTCGATATGCTGTTGCGTGGCGGTCCGCTGACCGCGCACGTATACGTCGGCGCACCGCTCGCGCCGGACGCCGACCGGCGGGTGCTCGCGGCGCAGGCCCAGCAAGTGGTCGCGGGCGCGCTGCGCGAGATGCAGGCCGGTAACGCGGTGGCGGGGACGGTCGCGCAAGAGGGCGACGTGGTGGCTGCCGCGTTGTCGGGTGACGCTGCTGCGGCGGGGCAAACGCTGATCGAATCCGTCGACCAGCCGCGCCGCTCGGCTTGAGCGGTGGCGCCGCCGGGCAGCGCCAGCGTCTTCTGTTTAGTTGCCGTCGCGCGGCACGCGGCAGGAATCGCAATCGACCTGCGTCAACGTCCGCTCCGCGGGATTGACCGCGAGCCGTACCGCCGATAGCTTCTCCCCCCACACGCAGCCCGAATCGAGGCCGATCAGGTTGTCGCGCAGCATCAGGCCCAGCGCGGCCCAATGACCGAACACGACGGTCACGTCCGCGCTCTGGCGCGACGGCACGTCGAACCACGGGATACAGCCGCTCGGCGCGGATTCGAGCGTGCCGCTGCTGCTGAAATCCATCACCCCATCGGACGTGCAAAAGCGCATGCGCGTCAACGCGCTGCACGTGACGCGCAGACGCTCGATACCCTTCAGGCCCGGCTTCCAGCGGTTCGGCTCGTTGCCGTACAGGCCGGCAAGCGTTTCTTTCCAGTTCGGCGCCCGCAGCGCGCGTTGCAACTCGTCGGCGAGTTCGAGCGTCAGCGTCGCATCCCATTGCGGCAGCACGCCCGCATGCACCATCAGCATGCCGTTGTCGAAATGCGCGAGCGGCCGGTGGCGTATCCACTCGAGCAGATCGGCGGCATCGGGCGCGGCGAGGATCTGTTCGATCGTGTCGCCTTTCTTCGACTTGCGGATCCCCGCCGACACCGACAGCAGATGCAGATCGTGATTGCCGAGCACCGGGACCGCGCGCTCGCCGAGCGCGATCACGTCGCGCAAGGTGTCGAGCGAGTCGGGGCCGCGGTTGATCAGATCACCGGCGAACCACAGCGGGGTGCCTTCCGGGGGCGCGGCTTTGGCCAGCAGTTGCTGAAACGGTGCGCGGCAGCCTTGCAGATCGCCGAAGGCAAGAGGAACCAAAGGGGACACATCGGGAATGGCGGAGGGCGTCATCGGGCGAAGCGGAAAAGTTCGAAATTTGCCGTAAGCGACGGGCGTGTTGCGTTTTGGCGGTGCAACATCCTAGGGTGACATAATATCCATCCGTTCGAAGTACCGATACCACGGCCGCTGGTCTAGCGCAGCCGTAAGCCTGTAAATCCGGCGATGTTGCACTACAACAGGACGATCTCCCGTGGAAGAAGCGAGCATGCCCTTTTTTCAGGCGGCGCCACTCGCCCGCACTCTGGTGACGGGTGCGAACGGTTTCACTGGCCGTTATCTGGTCGAAAAATTGCGTGCTCGTGGCCATACTGTGATCGAGACGACAGACGTCTACAACGAGCCGGAAACGCCGACAAGGCTGCACCTCGACATTACGTCGCACGAGGCGTGCCGGCGTGTGATCGATCGGGTGCGACCCGATTACATCGTGCATCTGGCCGCGATCAGCTTCGTCGGCCATGACGAGCCTCTGGACTTTTACCGCGTGAACGTGATGGGCACGCGAAATCTGCTGGAAGCCTGCGTGCAAGTGGGCCATACACCGCGCAAGCTGCTGATTGCGAGCAGCGCCAATGTCTACGGCAACGTGGCCAGCGACGCGATCGACGAAACTTTCCCGCTGCGGCCAGTCAATCACTACGCGGCGAGCAAGGCGGCGATGGAAAAAATGGTGCAGGCCTGGTTCGACCGGCTGCCGATCCTGATCGTGCGGCCGTTCAACTATACGGGCCGTGGGCAGAGCTCGAATTTCCTCGTGCCGAAAATCGTCGAGCATTTCGCGGGCCGTGAGCCGTCTATCCAGCTGGGCAATATCGATGTGGCGCGCGATTTTTCCGATGTGCGATACGTGGCGAGCGTGTACGAAGCGTTGCTCGATTGCGACGCTGCGGCGGAGACAGTCAACGTCTGCTCGGGCACGCCTTATACCGTGCGCGACATCGTGTCGACGGCGAGCGACCTGACGGGCCATGAGTTGGAAATCCACGCTAATGCCGAATTCGTCCGGCAAACGGACGTGAAGATGCTGGCCGGATCGCCGGCCAAGTTGCATTCGCTGGTGCCGACCGTCGAGTCCATCCCCTTCGTCGACACTTTGCGCTGGATGCTCGTGTCCTGACGGACTGGATCCAGTCCATCGATCTATCGCCTGCGTCGGCCGTGGCCTCGCATCAGGCTGCTCAGATCAGGGTTGCCCAGCAAGATTTCTCGTTTCGCCACCCCTCTTTCGGAAGTGCCAGCCGGCTTGCCCTGCGCTCGCCGGCCGTGGGCGCGCGTGCGCCATCGTGGCGGCGGTCGTAAAACTATTCGCGTCGGTATCAAACTTGTCTAGCTGTTTCAAGTTGTTAGGGTTCTGGTTTTTGCCCATGGCCGCTTTATAATTGGGGTTTCATAAAATTGGCGTCTGAGCGTCCGTCCGTTGCGTGGGTCTGCGCGACGGGCGCTGGAATAAATGGACGCCACCACGCGGGGTGAGCAGGTCGGAAAAAAATTACGGCGACCTGACACCATCATCGACAAGGGAATTACATGATCCTGGTAACGGGCGGCGCCGGCTTTATCGGCGCCAATTTCGTGCTCGACTGGCTAAATGCGTCGGACGAAGCGGTGCTCAACGTAGACAAGCTGACATACGCCGGCAACCTGGGCACGCTGAAGTCGCTACAAGGCAATCCCAAACACATTTTCGCGCGCGTCGACATCTGCGATCGCGCCGCGCTCGACGCACTGCTGGCCGAGCACAAGCCGCGCGCCGTGCTGCATTTCGCGGCCGAGAGCCATGTGGATCGCTCGATTCACGGTCCGGCCGATTTCGTGCAAACCAACGTGGTCGGCACTTTCACGCTGCTCGAAGCGACGCGCACCTACTGGAACACGCTCGGCGAGGCGGAACGCGCCGCGTTCCGCTTCCTGCACGTGTCGACCGACGAAGTGTTCGGCTCGCTGTCCGCAACCGATCCGCAATTCTCCGAAACCACGCCGTACGCGCCGAATAGCCCCTATTCGGCGACCAAGGCCGGCTCGGATCACCTCGTGCGCGCCTACCATCATACGTATGGCCTGCCGGTGCTGACCACCAACTGCTCGAACAATTACGGCCCGTACCAGTTTCCCGAAAAGCTGATTCCGCTGATGATCGCCAACGCGCTCGGCGGCAAGCCGCTGCCGGTGTACGGCGACGGGCAGAACGTGCGCGACTGGCTGTACGTCGGCGACCACTGCAGCGCGATCCGTGAAGTGCTCGCGCGCGGCACGCCGGGCGAAACGTACAACGTCGGCGGCTGGAACGAGAAGAAGAATCTCGAAGTCGTGCACACGCTGTGCGACCTGCTCGACCAGCAGCGTCCGAAGGCGGCCGGCTCGTATCGCGACCAGATCACCTACGTGAAGGATCGTCCGGGTCACGACCGCCGTTACGCAATCGATGCCCGCAAGCTCGAGCGCGAACTCGGCTGGAAGCCGGCGGAAACGTTCGAGACGGGTCTCGCCAAAACGGTCCAGTGGTATCTGAACAATCAGGCATGGTCTGACGAAGTCGCTTCGGGCGAGTACCGGAAGTGGGTCGAGACCAACTACGCGCAGCGCGCGTAAAGGCACGGCAATGGCGCGCAAAGGCATTATTCTCGCGGGCGGCTCCGGCACCCGCCTGTATCCGATCACGCATGTCGTCTCCAAGCAGCTGCTGCCGGTGTACGACAAGCCGATGATCTATTACCCGCTGTCCACGCTGATGGTGGCGGGCATTCGCGATGTGCTGATCATCTCCACGCCGCAGGACACCCCGCGCTTCGAGGCGATGCTCGGCGACGGCAGCCAGTGGGGCATGAACATCCAGTACGCGGTGCAGCCGTCGCCGGATGGGCTCGCGCAGGCGTTCATCATCGGCCGCGAGTTCGTGAACAACGATCCGTCGGCGTTGATTCTCGGCGACAACATCTTCTACGGTCACGATCTGGCGAAGCAACTCGAACGCGCCGACGATCAAACCGACGGCGCCACCGTGTTCGCGTATCACGTGCAGGATCCGGAGCGCTACGGCGTGGTCGAATTCGACAAGCAGTTCCGAGCGTTGTCGATCGAGGAAAAGCCCGCGAAACCCCGCTCGAACTACGCGGTCACGGGTCTGTACTTCTACGACAAGCAGGTCTGCGACATCGCCGCGGATATCAAGCCGTCGGCGCGCGGCGAGCTGGAAATCACCGACGTGAACTCGCGCTACCTCGCGAACGCGGCGCTCAATGTCGAGATCATGGGCCGCGGTTATGCGTGGCTCGACACCGGCACGCACGACTCGCTGATCGAAGCCGCGACCTTCATCGCGACGCTGCAGAAGCGCCAGGGTCTGGTGGTCGCGTGTCCGGAAGAGATCGCGTACCGGCGTCAGTGGATCGACGGCGAGCAACTGCTCGCGCTCGCCAAACCGCTCGCGAAGAATGCCTATGGGCAATACCTGCAAAACATTCTCACGGATCATGTCGCATGGCCATCCAGGTAACCGCAACCGCGCTGCCCGAAGTCAAGATCATCGAGCCTAAGGTGTTCGGCGATGCGCGGGGCTTCTTCTTCGAAAGCTTCAATGCGCTCGAATTCGCCGAGAAGGTCGAGCCGGGCGTCGAGTTCGTGCAGGACAATCACTCGCGTTCGGCGCGGGGCGTGTTGCGCGGTCTGCACTATCAGATCCAGCATGCGCAGGGCAAGCTCGTGCGGGTGGTCGAGGGCGAGGTGTTCGACGTCGCCGTCGACATCCGCAAGAGTTCGCCGAACTTCGGCAAGTGGGTCGGCGTGACGCTGTCGGTCGAGAACCATCGGCAGCTGTGGGTGCCGCCCGGTTTCGCACACGGCTTCGTCGTGCTGTCGGAGTCCGCGCAGTTCCTCTACAAGACCACGGATTACTGGTTCCCCGAGCACGAGCGCAGCATCGTGTGGAACGATCCGGCGATCGGCATCGAATGGCCGATCGACATCGAGCCGTTGCTCGCGGCCAAGGATGCGGCGGGCAAGCGTCTCGCCGACGCCGAAGTCTACGCATAAGGGGATCGTATGAGCGCACACGACGCGAAACGGACGATTCTCGTCACCGGCGTAAATGGCCAGGTCGGCTATGAGCTCGCGCGCACGCTGCAAGGGCTCGGCAACGTGGTCGCGGTCGATCGCTCGCGGCTCGATCTGTCGAACCTCGAGCAGATTCGCTCGGTGGTGCGCGACGTGCGTCCCGCGCTGATCGTCAATCCGGCCGCCTATACGGCGGTGGACAAGGCCGAAGAAGAGCGCGATCTGGCGATGCGCATCAACGGCGAAGCACCAGGCGTGCTCGCCGAGGAAGCGAAAAAGCTCGGCGCCGCGCTGATCCATTACTCGACCGACTACGTGTTCAACGGCACGAAACAAGGCGCGTACGTCGAAGACGATCCGACTGATCCGCAGAACGTTTACGGCCGCAGCAAGCTCGCGGGCGAGCAGGCGATCGCGGCGAGCGGCGCGAATCACCTCGTGTTGCGCACGAGCTGGGTGTACGGCACGCGCGGCAAGAACTTTCTGCTGACGATGCTGCGGCTCGGCGCCGATCGCTCCGAGCTGAAGGTCGTCGCCGACCAGTTCGGCGCGCCCACCTGGTGCAACACGATCGCGACGCTGACCGCGCATCTGTGCGCGCAGTCCTTCGCCGCCGAAGACAGCGCGAAGTGGTGGAGCGAGCGTTCGGGCATCTATCACCTGTGCGCGGGCGACTCGACGTCGTGGCACGGTTTCGCGTCGGCGATCTTCGAACTCGCGGATTTGCCGAACAAGCCGAACACGCTACCGATTCCCGCTGCGGATTACCCGACGCCCGCGAAGCGTCCAGCCAATTCCAGAATGTCGAACGACAAGCTGGCGCGCGTGTTCGGGCTTGCCGCGCCGCATTGGCGCGATGCGCTGAAGCTGTGTCTGACGGACGGTTTTCCGAAGTCGCCGGCGGCGCGCGCCTGAGTCGCGGTTTCGACGTGACGGCTCGCGAGCGCCGATGCGGCGAGGCAAACATGTCGCATCGGACGCCCTGCTGCGCACGCCGCTCGGCAGGACTTCGTCGTGGTCTGGTCTCGACCGGTACGATTGTTCCCTGACAATCGTGAAAGGGGGTGGCGGTAGAATGTCGCTCGTTCCAGGCGCAGTTTTAGCGTTCTATGCGCAGTAGATTGCAAACGTGTGCGTCAACCGTGTGCGAGCCAGTATGGCCGCGTCATAAATACGGTATTGAGAGGGATCTGTGAGTTTGTTACCGATCATTCTGTGCGGCGGAGCGGGATCACGGCTCTGGCCGGTCTCGCGCGAATCGCACCCAAAGCCGTTCATCCGTCTCGCGGACGGCGAAAGCCTGCTGCAGAAAGCCTTCCTGCGCGCGGTCGCGTTGCCCGGCGTAAAGGAAGTGCTCACGGTAACCAACCGTGAGCTGTTCTTCAAGACCGAAGACGATTTCCGCGAGGTGAACGGCAAGAACATCGCGACCTCGTTCATTCTCGAACCGTTCGGCCGCAACACGGCCGCCGCGGTCGCCACGGCGGCCTTGCACACGGCGAAGGCGCACGGCGACGACACCGTGATGCTGGTGCTCGCCGCCGATCATCTGATCGCGGATCAAACCGCGTTCGCCGCAGCGGTCGCGCGTGCGCAGACGCTTGCTCAGGCGGGCAAGGTGGTCACCTTCGGCATGCATCCGGACACACCCGAAACCGGCTACGGCTATATCGAAGCCGATGGCGAGCGGGTCGTGCGCTTCGTCGAGAAGCCGTCGCTGGAGAAGGCCCGCGAGTATCTGGCGTCGGGCAAGTTCGTGTGGAACTCGGGCATGTTCTGCTTCACCGCGGGCACGATCCTGAAGGAAATGCGCGAGCATTGTCCGGACATTCTCGATGCCGCGGCCGAATGCATGGACAAATCGCCGTCCGCGGAAGGCAAGAGCGGCGCGCAGGTGCGGCTCGAGCCGAACTGCTTCGGCGCGGTGCCGGAGCTGTCGTTCGATTATGCGGTGATGGAGAAGTGCGAGCATGCGGCGGTCGTGTGCTGCGATCTCGGCTGGACCGACGTCGGCTCGTGGACCGCGCTGTCCGACCTGTCGCCGGCCGATGCCAGCGGCAACCGCGTCGAAGGCGAGGCGCTGCTCGTCGACGTGAAGAACTCGTATCTGCGCAGCGGCGGGCGCCTGATCGGCGCGGTGGGCATTGACAACCTGATCGTGATCGACACGCCCGACGCGTTGCTCGTCGCGCACAAGGATCGCGCGCAGGACGTGAAGCAGATTTTCGCGGAGCTGAAGTCGCGCGGCCACGAGACGTACAAGGTGCATCGCACCGTGCATCGGCCGTGGGGTACCTACTCGGTGCTCGAAGAGGGGCCGCGCTTCAAGATCAAGCGCATCGAGGTGAAGCCGGGCGCGAGTCTGAGCCTGCAGATGCATCATCACCGCAACGAGCATTGGGTCGTGGTGAGCGGCATGGCGAAGGTCGTCAACGGCGAGAAGGAATTCTTCGTGTCGACCAACGAGTCGACCTATATCCCGGCGGGTCACAAACATCGCCTCGAAAATCCGGGCGTCGTCGAGCTCGTGATGATCGAAGTGCAAAGCGGCGAATATCTGGGCGAAGACGATATCGTTCGCTTCGAAGACATTTACGGACGTACTTGAGATGGATATCAGTTTTACCAACGACTCGGAAGACCTGACCCGTCACAACGAGCGCGACGACCTGCTGGTCGGCATGAAGGCGGTACGGGTCTGGGGCACGCTCGGCTGGCACGACATCCGGCAGCGTTATCGCCGCTCGGTGCTCGGGCCGTTCTGGTTCACGCTGAGCACGATCATCATGGTGGTCGTGCTCGGCGCGTTGTACTCGACGCTGCTGCACCAGGAAATCTCCGACTATCTGCCGTATCTGGCGGTGGGTCTGGTGGTGTGGGCGTATCTGGCGTCGGTCGCCAACGAGGGCTGCATGGCCTTCATCGGCTCGGCGTATCTGATCAAGCAGATCAGGCTGCCACTGACCGTCCACGTATGCCGCATCGCGTGGCGCAACTTCGTGATCCTGCTGCACAGCCTGCCGGTCGTCGTCGTGCTGCTGATCGTGTTCGGTCACTGGCCGGGCTGGGAAATCGTGCTGGTGCCGTTCGCGCTCGTGATCCTGCTGATGCACGGCGTGTGGCTCGGCGTCACGCTCGGCGTGCTGTGCGCGCGCTTTCGCGACATTCCGCCGATCGTCACGAACCTGATCCAGGTCGTGTTCTTCTTCACGCCGGTCATGTGGTCGCCAGAAATCCTGAAGGACCGCGCGTGGGTCGCCGAATACAACCCGCTCTATCACCTGATCGAAACCGTGCGCGCGCCGCTCACCGGTCGCCCGACCCACTGGGAGTCGTGGGCGTGGTCGATTGGCCTGCTGATCGTCGGCTTTGCGTTCTCGCAGATGCTGATGAAGCGTTTCCGTAATCGCGTTCCTTACTGGCTTTGATATTGTGAGTTCTTCATCGATTGTCGCTCGTAACATCTCCGTCGAATTTCCGATTTACGAGAACTCGCATCGCTCGCTCAAGAAGGCGGTGCTCAATCTGACGACGGGCGGCCGGATCGGCCAGGACGCGGGTCGCCATGCGATCGTCCGCGCGATCGACGACCTCAGCTTCACGTTCGGCGAAGGCGAGCGCATCGGCCTGATCGGCCACAACGGCTCGGGCAAGACGACGCTGTTGCGCACGCTGTCGGGCGTCTATGCGCCGGTGCGCGGCGAGCTGAAGGTGCAGGGCAAGATCGCCTCGCTGCTCGACGTGTCGATGGGCCTCGACCCCGACGCGACCGGCTTCGAAAACATCTATCTGCGCGGCATTCTCGACGGGCTGAAGCCCGCGCGCATCCGCAGCAAGATCGACGAGATCGCCGACTTCAGCGAACTCGGCGACTACCTGAATCTGCCGGTGCGCACCTATTCGAGCGGGATGATGCTACGCCTCGCGTTCGCGATCTCGACGAGCGTCGAAGCCGACATCCTGATCATGGACGAATGGCTGAGCGTCGGCGACGCCGAGTTCAGCGTGAAGGCTGCCGTGCGTCTGGAAGGCCTCGTCGGCAAGGCGGCGCTGCTGGTGGTGGCGTCGCACGATCCGTCGCTGGTCGCGCGCGTGTGCAACCGCAAGATCTCGATGGAGCACGGCAAGATGGTCGCCGACGAACCCGTGCTGCCGCCGGAAAAAACCGACGAGCCGCTCATTAGCCACGCCGCGCAGTTGCCGCACTGAGCACGCGGGCGCGCAACCGCCGCGGCGGTTGGTGCGCCTGTGGCACACGCGTCGAGAAGCGACGCGCGGCCCGAGAGCGCGACGGCGGCAGGCAATTCCATCGGTTCATCGGCTAAACCGCGCCGCGCCCCGTCGCAAGCCAGTCCAGTCCCGCAGTTCAGCAACACCCTCGTGGCAGACCCCGAGGCGTAACAAGGTTCGAATTTGATGCGAGCTAATCACCCATTTCTGCGCTACTCCGAATCCCTGCTCGTGCGTCAGCCGTTTCGCACGCTGAAGGGTTTCGCTGGCGGCTATATCGCGTATCCGATCGCGGAGAACGCCGAAAAACGCAATGTGCGCCCGAAAATCCGCGAGCTGCGCGAGCACTATTCGCTGCCGATGCCGCATCGCCGCCGCATCGCGCTCCAACGGCTCGTCGCCATGCTCGAATTCGCCGGCGCGAAGGTGCCTTACTATCGCGACCTGTTCCAGGCAAAGCAGTTCGATCCCGCCAGCGTCAAGGACGACCCGCGCTACCTGGAAGAACTGCCGTATCTGACCAAGGACATCATCCGCGAGCAGGGGCCGCGTCTGTTGGCGGGGCCGCTCGTGGCGGGCCAGCACCACGCGTGCAAGACCGGCGGCTCGACGGGCCTGTCCACGACGATCTACTACGACCAGGAAGGCGCCGACTATTCGTCGGCGGTCACCAACTATTGCCGCGAGCGGATCGGCAAGCTGCGCCACCGTTCGGAGCTGCACTTCGCGTGCCGTTTCCCTGATCAGGTGGTGCCCGAGTGGCCGTCGCGCGAAGACTTCAAATGCTTCGCGATGAACCGCAGCAACATCTTCTTCGACCGCATCGACGATCAGGGCCTCGAGGAAATGTGGCGCACGTTGAAGCGCCGCCGCCCGTATCTCGCGCACTCGCATCCGTCGACGATGTACGCGCTCGCCTGCTACGTACAACGCAAGTACGGCGGCGGCAAAGCGTTCCAGGTGTTCGAATCGAGCGGCGAGCTGCTCGAGCCGCATGCGCGCGAGATGATCGCGAAGGCGTTGCGCTGCCGCGTGATCGACCGCTACGGCCTCGCCGAGCTCGGCGTGATGGCCTACGAGCTCGACGGTCATGAGGGCGGGTTCCAGATTCTCGAATCGGAAGGCTGGCCCGAAAGCCGCGTCGCGCCCGACAACCCCGACGGCGCGCACGAACTCGTGTTCACCGGTTTCCGCAACCGGCTGATGCCGTTGATCCGCTACACGACCGGCGACCTCGCGCGCGTGCAGGAGACGGAGAAGGGCTTCTTCCTGACCGACGTGGTCGGCCGGATTCACGACGTCGTGCCGATCAACGGCGTCGCGCATCCGACGCACCACATCCAGGACATGCTCGATCACCGCGTCGGCGGCATCCAGGAATTCCAGATCGATCTGCGCACGACGCCGCCCACGTTGCGCATCGTGCTCGAACCGCACGCGAACGCGGAGGAGACGACTGCGAAGCTGCGCCACTTCTGGCAGGACGCGTTCACGATCGCCTACGTCGGTCACGACGATTTCGTGCGCGTGGGCAGCCGCGCCAAATTCCGCCACGTGGTGAGCGCATGATCGGGGTCGCGTTTCCCGATGCGCGCGCCGACGCTGGCCAATACGTGCTGGCGGCACTGCGGCGCTCGGTCAGCGCGACCCAGGCCGAGGCCATCACGCGCAACCTGCTGCACGAGATCGCGCCCGACGTCGTGGTCGCGGTGGACGCGCCCGACGCTTGGAGCGCCGATCTGATCGCTTACGTGAATGAGCGGCCGCGCAAGCTGATCGTGTTCGGCCATATGCCGATCGCGCTCGCGGACTATCTGCGTTATCGGCCCGCGGCGTTGCCGCCCGAGTTGGCGCAAGCGAGCCGCAGTGCATCGGCGCCTTCGGGCGAGTCGCGCGAAAGCGCGGCGGCGGTGCGCTACGGCGCGCTCGCGCGGACACTCGGCGGCGCGGCATGGCATCGTCCGTTCGAGCGCTTCGATTTCACCGACGAATGGAACAACCTCGGCTACGGCGCGATTCGCGCCGACGGCTCGATCTGGGCGCTCGCGCAAGCGCCTGAAGTACCGGCCGAAGCGGAGCTGGCCGCGGTCGTCGTCAACGGCGAGCGGCAGTTCGCGTACGCGGCGCTGTGGGATGCCGGCGCCTCGGGCGTGTTGTGGTTCAACCGGCCGGTCGGCCCGTGCGATTCATTCGAATGGCGCCTCGTCGAGAAGTTTCTGTCGGATTACCGGTCCGATGCGCTGCCGTGTCAGCCGGTGCTGAGCGAGCTGCCGTGGGGCTACGACGCGGCGATCACGTCGCGGCTCGATTGCGACGAAGACGTCGAATCGGCGCGCCCGCTTTGGGACGCGTATCGGCGTCTGGGCGTGCCGTTTACGCTCGCGGTGCACACGCAGAATCTGCAACGCGGCGGCCAGCACGACATCCTGCGCGAACTGCTCGCCGACCGGCAGCAGGGCGCGGTGCTGTCGCATACGGCGACGCACTCGCCGAACTGGGGCGGCAGCTACGACACCGCGATCGCGGAAGGGACGCAATCGGCCGAACTGCTCGAACGCGCGACCGGTGTGCCGGTGCGCTACGCGGTGTCGCCGTTTCACCAGTCGCCGCAGTACGCGATGCGCGGTCTTATCGACGCGGGCTACGCGGGCTGCATCGGCGGCATCATCCGCAACGATCCCGAGTTTCTGAGCGCACGCGGCGGCGCGTTGGCGGGACTGCCTGCTGGCTTCGTCGGACATAGCCAGCAGTGCATGCTGCACGGCGACTGCATGCTGAAAGAGGGCGATCCGCTCGCGGTCTTCAAGCAGGCCTTCGACTCCGCGTACGCGACCAACACGCTGTTCGGCTACCTCGACCATCCGTTCTCCGAGCGCTACGCCTACGGCTGGTCCGACGAGGCGGCGCGCGTCGACGCGCACGAGCAGTTCATCGCCTACATCCGCGCCAAAGCGCAGCGGCCGCTGTTCCTGCACGAAGAAGCCGCGCTCGATTTCCTGCGCTTCAGATCGCTCGCGCAGATCGTCGAACACGACGGCGCGTTTCGCGTCGTCACGCCATTCGCCGACACGACGCCGCTCTCGCTCGGCGTCGAGTTCCGGGGCGCTCATACCAAGGTCGAGGCGGGGAAAGCACTGCAATGAAAGTCATGGTGGTGATGGGCACACGGCCCGAGGTCATCAAGCTCGCGCCGCTCGTGCGCGCGTTGCGCGGCGAGTTCGACACGATCGTCTGCGCGAGCGGACAGCACAAGGACATGGCCGCGCAGGCGCTCGAATTCTTCGGCATTGAACCGGACATCACGCTCGAAACGATGCACCCCGGTCAATCGCTAAACGCGCTCGCGGCGCGGCTGATCGCCGCGCTCGATCGCGCGCTCGACGAAACGCGCCCCGACTGGGTGATCGTGCAGGGCGACACGACGACCGCGTTCTGCGCGGGGTTCGCGGCGTTCCAGCGCGGCATCCGCGTCGGCCACGTCGAGGCGGGGCTGCGCACCGGCGATCTGGCGAGTCCGTTTCCCGAGGAAGCGAACCGCAGCCTGCTCGGCCGCATCGCGACGCTGCATTTCGCGCCGACTTCGCGTGCCCGTGACAGCCTGCTCAGCGAGGGCGTCCCGGCTGAAAAGATCGTCGTGACCGGCAACACGGTCGTCGATGCGATCGCCGAAGTGCGTGCGAGCTGGAGCGCCACGCCGCCGGCGAGTCCGCTGCCGGCATGGCATGGCGCGCAGCAGCAGCACGTGCTGGTCACCTGCCACCGTCGCGAAAACTTCGGCGACGTGCTGCGGGACATCTGCCGCGTGCTGCGCGATCTGTGTCAGCGCTATAGCGACTACCGCTGGGTGTTCCCGGTGCATCTGAACCCGGCGGTACGCGAGCCCGTGCATCGCGAGCTCGATGGCATTCCGAACCTCGCGCTGATCGAACCGGTCGACTATCCGACGAGCCTTCATCTGATCAGCGGCAGCGCCGTCGTGGTCAGCGATTCGGGCGGCATCCAGGAAGAAGCGCCGACCTTCGGCGTGCCGGTCGTCGTGATGCGCAATCACACCGAGCGCCGCGAGGGCGTCGATGCCGGCTTCGCGACGCTCGCGGGCCAGAGCGCGGCCAGCATCGAGAGCGCGGTGATCGGCTGGCTCGACGATCCGGCACGGCGCGCCGCGCTGCGCGATCGCGCCAATCCGTACGGCGACGGGCTGGCGTCGCGGCGCATCGTCGATAGCCTGCGCGGCCGACCGGTCGAGGTGTTCGTTGGCTGACGGCAAGAACCCCGTGCTTGCCCCGCAAGACTGCGTGCTGTTTTCAACCGCCGACTGGGACGAGCCGTACTGGACCAACAAGCAGCACACGGCGAGCATCCTCGCCGCGCGCGGCTGGCGGATTCTGTATGTGGAGAGCGTCGGCTTCCGCTCGCCGAAAGTGGGCAGCGGCCGCGACTGGTCGCGGCTATGGCGGCGCCTATGGCGCGGCGTGCAGTCGCTCGTGCTCGGCCCGCCGCGCCGCGCCGACA
The DNA here is from genome assembly GCF_021390635.1 of Paraburkholderia sp. HD33-4. Classification (NCBI taxonomy): domain Bacteria; kingdom Pseudomonadati; phylum Pseudomonadota; class Betaproteobacteria; order Burkholderiales; family Burkholderiaceae; genus Paraburkholderia; species Paraburkholderia sp. HD33-4. The sequence goes on from NZ_JAJEJS010000001.1 coordinate 660,000, forward strand.
ACATCTGGGTGTTGTCGCCGCTGATGGTGCCGGCGGGGCATCATCTGCCGTTCGTGCGCTCGCTGAACCAGGCGATGCTGCGCTTTTCGGTGAACCGCTTCGCGCGGTCGCATCGCTACGACAAGCCGGTCGTGTGGACCTATCACCCGTACATGCTCGATGCGATCGCAACGCTGCCGCGCGGGCCGTTGGTGTATCACTGCGTCGACGATATCGCGGCGATTCCGGGCGTCGACGTCGACGCGTTCCGTAATGCGCAGCAGGATCTGCTCGTGCGCTGCGAGGCGGTGTTCACGACCGCGCAGTCGCTGAAGGACGTGTGCCTGCCGTTCAACTCCAATACGCATTTCTTCGGCAACGTCGTCGATGAAGCGCACTTCGGCGTAGCTCGCGCCGACGGGCCGCTGCCTGCCGAACTCGCCGCGATCGACGAGCCGCGGCTCGTCTATCACGGCGTGCTGTCGGACTTCAAGGTCGACCTGCCGCTGCTGCTGCAGACCGCGCAGGCGCGGCCGCAGTGGCAATGGGTGATCATCGGCGAGGAGCGTGAAGGGCAGCGCAGCGACCTGCTCGCGCAGCTCAAGCGTCTGCCGAACGTGCATCTGCTCGGCTACCGGCCGTATCGCGTGCTGCCGCAGTATCTGCGTGGCATGCGGGTCGGCGTGCTGCCGACGCTGATCAACGAATACACGCACTCGATGTTTCCGATGAAGTTCTACGAATATCTGGCGGCCGGTCTGCCGGTCGTGTCGACGCCGCTCGATTTCGCGAAGGAGCCGCGCGCGGGGCTCGAAGTGGGCGGCGATACCGACGCGTTCATCGCGGCAATCGAAAAGCAGCTTGCGCGCGGCAAGCTGAGCGCGGACGAAGCGCGCGCGGCGGTTGGCGAGAATACGTGGGAAGCGCGGCTGGACAAGATGCTGGCGATCACCTTCCACTACCGCCAAGCGGGCGGCAGCAGCGCGCAGCCACACGGCGCGGAGGTGCGCACGTGAGAGTCGTTCATGTGTACCGCACGTACTTCCCCGACCCGCCTGGCGGCTTGCAGGAAGCGATCCGCCAGATTGCGCTATCGACGCGCGAACGCGGCGTCGAACCGCGCATCCTGACCCTGTCGCCGACGCCGACGCCGACGGTGGTCGATTATCCCGAAGGGCAGGTGGTGCGGGAGAAGTCGTGGGCCGCGCCGGCATCGTGCGACCTCGGCGGGCCGTGCTCGGTGATGAAATATCGCGAGATGGCCGATTGGGCCGACGTCGTGCACTTCCATTTTCCGTGGCCGTTCGCCGATGTATTGCATCTGCTCGGGCGCACGAAGAAGCCGACGGTGATGACGTACCACTCGGACATCGTGCGGCAGAAGCTGCTCGGCAGCATCTATGGACCGCTGATGCGGCGCACGCTGCGCAGCATGTCCGCGGTGGTCGCGACGTCGCCGGCCTATGCGCGGACCAGCGAGACGCTCGCCGCCTGCGTGTCGAAGCAGCGGCTCAACACGATTCCGTTGGGCATCATCGACTATCGCGACGAACCGCAGCCGCCGGGCACGCAGCGCGATCTCGAGGGCCGACTCGGTCTCGCGCCGGGCGAGCCTTATGTTCTGGCGCTCGGCGTGTTGCGCTACTACAAGGGACTGCATACGCTCGTCGAGGCCGCGCGGCAGGTGCGGGCGAAAATCGTCATCGCGGGCTCGGGACCGGAGCGCGAGCCGCTCGCCGCATTGGCGCGGCAGCATGGCGCGAGCAACGTCGTGTTTGCCGGGCAGGTCACGCATGAGGAAAAGGTTGCGCTGCTCAAGGGCTGTCGCGCGATGGTGCTGCCGTCGCATTTGCGTTCCGAAGCGTTCGGGATGGTGCTGGTCGAAGCGGCGATGTTCGGCAAGCCGATGGTGTGCTGTGAGATCGGGTCCGGGACGTCGTTCGTGAACGAGGATGGCGTAACGGGGTTCGTCGTGCCGCCCGAGACACCGGAGCAGCTTGCAGCCGCGATCAACCGGCTGGCGCTCGATGAAGCGCTGGCGCACCGCATGGGGGCGGCGGCGCGTGATCGGTATGAGCGGTTGTTTTCGGGGCCGGCGTTGGGAGCGGCCTACAAAGCGCTATATCAGCAGGTTTTGGCCGCCACCTGAGTCATTATTTCTGTTATCGCCGGATGTTCGGGCGGCCGCGATCGCAGTGACTCACTTCGCTTCGTTCTTCGGCGCGGCTCGGAAGACCCACAGCTTCGCCGTCGCGAAGTTCACGAACATACCGGCGATGGAACCGGCCGCGACGGCCAGCAAAGGACTCGCCGGGCCGCGCGGCAGCAGATGCAAAGTGAGCACATAGGCGCCGTAGTTGCACGCGCCGCCAAGCGACATCGCGGCGAGATACTGACACCATTCGCGCCACAGCGATGTGCCCGCCGCCGCGGTGAACGTGATGCGCCGATTGATCTGCCACGTGACGAAGGCGGCGCACAGGAACGAGATCAATCGCCCCACATAGGGGCCGCAACCGAGCGCCAGTGCCGCATAGAGCACGCCCGCATCGACGCCGAAGCCGACCGCGCCGGCGATCGCAAACCAGATGAATTCGCGGTGCAGCTTAGCCACCGTGGCTCCGCGATTTCAGGGCGGGGATCGCGAGATAGGCGATGCGCTTCAGCTCGTTTCTGCCGCGCGTGACCGTATCGAGAACGATGCCGCAGATCAGCAGGATCGCACCAAGCAGCATCAGCACGGTGCTGAAAATGAAGGTTGGAATGCGCGGCACGAGGCCGGTTTCGAAATAGGTCGTGAAGACCGGGATGGCGAACGCGATCGACAGCAGCGTGCAAATCGCGAAGCCGGCCGTGAAAAACGCGAAAGGCTTTTCCGACTTGAAGAGCTTCAGGATCATCATCAGGATTCTGAAGCCGTCGCGATACGTGTTGAGTTTGCTTTCCGAGCCTTCGGGACGCGACGAATAGCGTGTTTCGACTTCCGCCACCGGCATGCGCATACCGAGCGCATGGACCGCCAGTTCGGTTTCGATCTCGAAGCCTTTGGAGTGCGCCGGGAAGGTCTTCGCATAACGGCGCGAGAACACGCGATAGCCCGACAGCATGTCCTTGAAGGTCTTGCCGAAAATCGTCGCCGCGCATTGCGTGAGCAGCACGTTACCGAAGCGGTGGCCCAGCCGATATGCGGTTTGCTCGTCGCTCAGACGCGAGCCGACGACCATATCAAGCTTGTTTTCGATCAGCAGGTCGACGAGCATCGGGGCGGCCGCCGCATCGTAAGTCGCGTCGCCGTCGACCATGACGAAGACGTCCGCGTCGACGTCCGCGAACATGCGGCGCACGACGTTGCCCTTGCCTTGCAGCGGTACCGCAATGACCTCGGCGCCGGCCGCGCGCGCGACCTCGGCCGTGTTGTCTTTCGAGTTATTGTCGAATACGACGATGTCCGCGGTGGGCAGGCTTTTGCGGAAGTCGCTGACGACGGTGCCGATCGCGGCCGCCTCGTTGTAGCAGGGAATGACGACGGCAATTCGAACAGCAGAGGTGTCAACCATATGCGATGAGGTCTTTTGCAGGTTGCGTCCTGTCGCGTGCGCAGGCCGCCTGTGAATGATGAAAGGCGCCGAAAGCTTGCCTCTTTTTCTGTAATTTTACCTGAAGCCGTAGGGCTTCCCGGCGGCACATCGTAAGCCGATGCCGCGCGACACACGCGCGGCATCGGCAATCAGGCGGCGCGCGATCAGCGGACCTTGCCGGCGCGACAGCCGCGCACCGCGTCGAATACGAACACGAGGCAGCCGAAGAGAAGCGCCAGGTACGCCCATTTCATATGCATCGGCAAGAAGCGGAACTGGATGTCGGAGCTGCCGGCAGGCAATTCGATTTGCTGGAAGACTTCGGCGCTGCGTGCAATCGGGGTGCCGTTGCCGTTCACCGTGACGCGCCAGCCCGGCATGAACAGTTCGAGACGCGACAGCTTCGACGGCGCGTCGCATTGCACGTGAGCCGCGTCGCGATCCTTCGGCGTGACCGTGCAGCCGGGCGCATCGAAGTAGGGCGCCGGCGCGGGCAGTTCGAAAATCCGCATGACCTCGTCGCGATAGACCTCCTTCAGGCCCGGAGTCGGCGCGCTCGACAGATAGCCGCGCAGCTTCTCGAACTGAGGGGCGTCGATATTGGCGGGCACGAGCGCGTAGCGCACGCCGATGCGCTGATAGGCAGCCATGTTCGCGACCAGGCTATCGGCCGCGGACGGCCCGTTGGGGTCGTGCCGCGTGACGCCCGGAATGGGGTCCTGGTTGCTATCGAGATGGGTGGTGACGTAGTGCGTCCAGTCGGCAGGCGCTGGAAGATCGTTGTAGTTGATCGACGCGATGCCGAAATACGAGCCGTAATTCGGCGCGACCGGACCGAACGTTGCGAAACGGTTCAGCCCAAGGTTGTCCTGCAGATAGCGTACGCCGGCGAGATGAACGGTCTCCTCGCGCGGATTGCTGAGCGTCGGCACGAAGAAATTGACCACGCTCTCGACGATCAGCACGATGGCGAGCGCTCTCGCGGGCGAGCTGATCGCCTCGGTACGCCACGCGACGATCGCGACGGCAAAGAGCATCGCGAGGCCGATTACCGCGCCGAGCTGAGCGATCATTCCGGCGGGCACGATGTGTTGATTGACCATCGGAATGACGCTGATCAGGCAGGCGAGCGCGACGGCGACCACTGCGAGCTTGAGTCGCGACGAACGGGGCTGCGAGCCGATATCCGTCAGGGCGAGCGCCGCCAGCACGCACAGCGCGAGTTCCCACGAAGGCGGGAAATAGCGGAAATACGCGGCAAGCTTCACGCCGGGAATCCCGCGCACGAGCCAATGAATGCCAGGCACGCCGAAGCTCATGCCGAACGTCACCACCACCCAGGCTGCCAGCGCGATACGCAAGCCGCGCAGGCGTTTGCCGCATACGCCATACAACGCCAGAACGGACAAGGCGATGCCGGCATAGCCGCCGACTTGACCCCAGAACACCTCCAATCCTTGCAGCTGGAAGATGCCGCCGAACGCGTAGGGCATCCAGGTGGCGAGCAGCGTCGAGCTCGGCATGATCACCGTCGCGAAGCCGTCTCCCGCGTGGCCGGCCGTGTCGGCGAGCGGAAGGTAATCGAAGAACGCGAGCACGATCGGCGCCGAGATGATCAGTCCGACGAGTCCACCTACCGCGACGTGACCGACGAAGCGCAAACGCGCAGCACCCGGCAGCGAAGCCGCGCGCACCAGCGTCCAGACGACGATCAGCAGGCCGTTCAGATAGGCGACCTCCGGGAAGCCCGCATACAGCGAAGCGGCAATGCCGATGATGATCCATGCCGCGTTGCCGCGCCGCCCCTCGGCAATGTGCTCGCGAAGATTTTCGACGCCTAGCAGCACCATCGGCAGGAACGGCACGGGGTTGATGATGGCGTTGGCAAGCCACGCGAACGTGCCGTTGAACTGAAAGGCCAGCGCGCCCGCGACCGCGGCGAGCGGTGTACAGCCGAGCCTGCGCAATAACGCGAGGGTCGACAATCCCGCGATGATCTGCAGCGAAAGATGCATGTACAGCTGGCCGTCGGGCAACGCGAGCAGGACGTTCAGCGGCGACAGGGCCGCCGCCTGCATTTCGCCGGCGAGCGGCATGCCCACACCCTCGTAATGATTCCACCATGGCAGGTGGCCCGACAGAATATCGAGTGCGGCACGATGGCCAAGCGTGTGGCTGGTGAAGGCGATATTCGGGTCGATGGTCGGCATCGGAGGGAAGCCGCCGAACGGACCCGGCACTACGTTGGTGGCGATTCCGCTGTAAATCGCGAATGGATCGGCAACCAGAATCCCGAACAGTAATGGCGCCTTGACCAGCAGGGGAGCGAAGATGACGATGGCGACGCAGATCGCGAGCTGGCGACGTTGCGCCAGTCGCTCGGCAGATTCAACAGGAGGCATGTGCTGCGGACGAATGGATGGTAACAGCGCGCCATCCTAGCATTCCAAAGTCTTTACGGCACCATCCACCCAGCCATGCGCCCATCTTTGGACGGGCTGTCTCAGTGCGCTTCCGATGTGACCGGCACCTGCGCCACCGTGGAACGGCGAATCGCCCGCCCCTCTTTCCACCCGAAGTGCTGGTAATGCGCGACCGGGTCCACGCCGGCCGCCGCCACGTCCGTGTTCACGGCGAGATATTCCCGTGCATCGAAATCGGGCGGCAACGCGATCGGTTCGTCGGGGTCCAGTTCGCTGCGTTGCCCGAACACGCGCACCGCGCTCTTTTCGTCGTCCTGGCGGGTGCGCAATTGCTGGAGTTTGCGGCGCGTGCGTCCGAACGGCACTTCCGGCGTTGCGTCGCTGGCCGCCTGCGCCATCCGCCGCCAGCTCTCGGCGATATATTGCGGATCGCGCGAGCGCCTCATCACGACGGAGAACTCGATGTCGTTGCGCAGCGTGTCGGTGAAGTCTTCACATGCGAAATCGATCAGCTTCATCTCGCACAGATCGGCGATCAGTTTCGCGAACGAGCGCGGCGTGAACACCCAGCAGTGAACATCGTGATACGTGCCGTTTTCGTATGCGTCGCGCGCGAGATGCAGTGCACCTTGCCATGTGTGATGCCGTTTGACCGAGTGCGGATCGATGCGCTTTTGCCACGCTTCGAGGGTCGACACCTCGGCGGCGGACAGGCAGTGATCGAGCAGCGAGTAGGGTTGCGGTACCCGCGCACGGGCGATATAGCTGGACAGTACCTCGGGCAGGCGGCTTTCGCGGCGGAAATAGTCGAAGGTATAGCGCCGGTCGGGAACGACGAGACGCACTTCGCCGGTTGGTTTGAGAACGGCCGCCAGTTCTCTGAGCCACGTCACCAGATCGGGTACATGCTCGACGACGTGAGAGGCCACCACGTAGTCGACATAGCGGCCCCTGATCGCTTCATGCAGCGTGTTGCGACCCCACACCGCGTCCACATCGACGATCTCGGCGATGTCGAGATGAGGATCGTCCTTGTACTTCTGACGCAGGTGCGGCGTGTCCGTGTGGTCGACGTAGATGATTTCACCGCCGTCGCGACGCCGCACGAGAGGCCAGCACAGCGGACCTATCTCGACGCCCACGCTGTCCTTGACGCTGAGTCCTTTCAGCAAACGGCAACGCCGTTTGTCCCGAATCTCATCGATGCTGAGAGCATTGTCTTCCTTCGCCATGTTGCCTCCTCGTATTGGCGGCACCGCTTTCAGATATGACCGATGTTCACCGCATTGCGCGCGATCACTTACACGATCAGGTTCGCATCTGCACCTTGATGGAGTCTGAACTCTTGTCGCTGGCCAGACGGAAGGCCTCGTCGACCTCGTCGAGGCTCAGCTCGTGCGTGATCATGGCGCGCAACGTATCGCCCTTGCGCGCCAGCAGATCGATCGCAAGCGCGAAGTCGTGTTGTCCGTCGATGTAGCCGTAACAGTTCGGCAGGTGAATGGTCAGTTCCTTGATGTGCGGCTTGATGATTTCGATGTTCCTGAAGCCGTGGTCGAAGGCACCCAGCACGCTCACGTGACCGAGCGGGCGCACGAACTGACAGGCGAAGTCGAACGTGTCGGCCGTTCCGCCTACGGCTTCGATCGCATAGTGCGCACCCAATCCGCCGGTTGCCTGTTCGACCATGGCGAGCGCTTCGGCGCGATCGGCCGGCAGGATCGCGGTGGCGCCCATCGCCAGCGCCGCGCGGGCCTGAGCCGCATGTCGTGCGACCACGTAGACTTTTTCGCTGCCGGCGTCCAGCGCCGCGGCGAGCGCCGCGAGGCCGATCGTGCCCGCGCCGATCACGACGCCGACCGAGCCGCGCGCGATCGGCATCTTGCGACACCCGTGGATGCCGACCGCCACCGGCTCGACGATGGCGCCGAGCTGATCGTCGACGGCATCGGGCAGCGGGAATACGCCCGATTCCTTGGTGCGCACGTATTCGGCAAAGCCGCCGCCGAACGGAAATTCGCGCGCGCGGCAGTGAATCGGCGTGCCGAGCTTGCAGTACTCGCATTTGCCGCATGCGGTGCCCATCACCATGTCGAGCGTGACGCGCTGGCCGACGCGCACGCTCGTCACGCCTTCGCCGATCTCGACCACGGTGCCGCTCAGTTCGTGGCCGTTCGGAAAGCTTTGGTGGACGTCGACGTTCCGATAGGCGTGCAGATCGCTGCCGCAGATGCCGACGCTCGCCACCTTGACGATCACGGTGCCGGGTAGCAGTTCAGGCACCGGGATGCGGCCGACCTTCATTGCGCGCAGGCCGTCTTGCAAGCCGGCTCGCATGGACGCGCCTTCGGTGCGATGCTCGAGCGCGTTCGTCGAAGTCATCTATGAATCTCCGCAAAAAGTGAAACGCTTGCGCTGCGGCGCCTAACGTGTCTTTCGAATCCAGAAGCTCGCGCCGGGATTGCGCATGAAGAGCGGCATCCGCGCGTTCATCAGATCAGCGTGAAAGTGTCCCATGAACGTATTCATCAGGACAACTTCGAAAGCGCTGTTGTACTGGAGGAAGGCGCGCAGCAGATAGGCTTCGTTCCACGCGCGACCTTCGTAGATCCACTGCGGCGGGTATTCGAGCGGCAGGAACACGTCGTGAAAGTGCACGTGCACGCCGGGCGCGAGGATCGGCAGTATCTCGAAGACGATGCGGTTCACGTCGCTGCCGATCTTGCTCACGTGCGAGGAGTCGACGAACAGAATGTCGTTTGCTTCGAGCTCCGAGAATACCGACAGGTCGACGTCCTGCGCTAGCGACTTGACGATCTTTGACGTGACTTTGTCCTTCTCCGTCAGCAACGACAGCAAGCGTTCGTTGTTCGGCTCGACGAAGGTGCACTGGATCTGGCCGTCGAAGAACAGGTCGTTGGTATCGAGCGAAACGGCGGATGAGAAACCCGAGCCGATCTCGACGATGCGGCGCGGCCGCAGGTGGCGAATCATGCAGTACAGCGAGGTTGCGTCGCCATAGGAGAACATCACGTTCTCGAAGTAGAAGCGCAAGCCGTCTTTCTTGTGCGGCTCGAACGGCATCTCGCCGTAGTACCTGTCGGCGAACTCGCCGACGAGCCGCACCTGCGCCTCTTCGTTGAACTCGATGCCGGGCAGCGTGCGCGAAACGTTGCCGAACAGGCGTGCTTCGTCCTGCTTGATGTCGGCGATCGACGGGATCGGCGAATAGTAGTGGCCCGGAGGCACGTCGCCGAGATTCGAAAAGTGCGGAATGTTGACCTGAAGCGCGTCGCGATACTTGTCCCGTTCAGCGATCAGTTCCGCAATCTCGGGATGCTGTGCGGCAAGTGAATCGAGAACTTCGGGCGATGCCGACATCTTGTTTCTCCGCTTGAAGGAATTTGCGAAAAGCCATGACAGAAGCGCGGACCTGTAACGATATGCGGACTGGCTGGCGGCCCGGCGGTCACGGCTGGCCAGTCTATCGTACCGCCAGTATTCTGCACGCCCAATATTTCCGGATGTTCCGACATCGGCGAGCATTTACCGTTACTTACAAATTATTCGTCGGAGCAATCGGCACGGCCGCGTGCCCGAAGGTATCGAGCTCCCCGCTTCCCGCGGACGGCGCGCGCGGGTCGCGATCGCGCGGCGGACAGGGCGGGGCGGCCGCCGTTTCCGTAAGCCACGTAAGGAGTTCCGAAAGCCTGGCGCAGAGTGTTCGCCGCGTCGCCGGGACGGCCGTTTGCGTTACGATTTGGCGTAAAATCAAGCCCCTGCCGATAACGGTCGCGCCAGTTTCGCAATGGCGCGAACGCGTGAATTCCGCACCGTCCGGCGGACGGCAGCAGCGCCCACGATACGGGACGATTCGGGACGGAGCCCGCAATATGCATTTTAAAATTCTCCTGACCACTCACAGTACCGCGTTCATGACGAGCGGTGGTGGTGAGTCGGAACTGGTGCAGGTCGCCGAACTTCTCAACGATTCGGACGTACAAGCCGACATTTACGGCATTCGCAGCCGTCCGCTCCGCTTTTACGACGCGGTGATGCACTTCTCCGTCCATGCGGACGGCGAAGCGATCGTTCGCGAAACCGTGAATCAGGGCAAGAAGCTTTTCCTGTGGCCGAACGTCTGGTGGTTGAGCGCGCCCGACGCGGCGGAAATCAGCCGCATCGAGGCGTTCGTGCAGCGTGCCGAGCGGCTGCTCTTCAAGTCCTCGACCGAGCTCGCACACTTCAACGCGTACATCACGGTCGATCCGGGAAAATGCGTGGTGGTGGGCTCCGGCATATCCGACCGGTTTTTGCTGCCCGCCGACAAGGATTTGTTGCCCACCGTCTGCGACGTCTCGGACTACGTGCTGTGCCTCGGCCTGATCGAGCCGATCAAGAATCAGCTCGAACTGATCCGCGCGCTGAACCAGCTCGACATGAACGGCCTGATGGTCGGCGGTTTCAGGGACGAGGAGTACTACCGGCAGTGCGTGCGCGAGGCGCGTCGCGGCATCCATTTCCTGCCGTTCATCCAGCCGTGCAGCGCGCTGTTGCGCTCCGCGCTCGCCAGCGCGCTGGTGGTGGCGGAGCCGAGCTTCGATCCGCCCGGGCGCTCGTGCCTCGAAGGCGCATTCGTGAAGAAGCCGCTCGTCATGGTTGATGGGGATTGGCAGCGCGAGCACTTCGACGACAATGTCTGGTACGCGGCTTCCACCCGCGCGCCGGACATCGTTCCCGCCATTCAGGCTGCCCTGACCGACCCGGCCAGGGACAAAAAGATTGAAAGCAACTACGAACGCGTCTATGCACGGCACTCGTCGAGCACGGTAGCAGCAGACCTAATCAGAACCCTGATCGATGCCGGCCTCACAAATTACTAAAATTCCCCGACTGCTCGTCGTACAGCGGCGCTCCATGACCGATGGGCGAATGAATTCGCGCACCATCGGCGCGCGCTTCGCGCCTTTGCTTTCGTACATGCAGCGCCACCAGCTGATCGAGTGGGAGCAGATTTCGGAGGCGGACGTTGGCGTCAGCCATCTGCATCGCTTCGACGTCGTGCTGTTCAACAAGCACGTGTCGAACCTGTCGCTGAAGATCATGCGGATGGCGAACGAACTCGGCCTTCATACGATTTACGATCTCGACGACTGGCTGCTCGATCTGCCGTCGTGGAGCGTGCTCGAAATGAACGAGGACGTGCTCTACAACGTGCTCGCGATGATTCGCGAAGCGAGCGCTGCCACGGCGTCGAATCAGCTGTTGCAGGAGCGCATGCGCAAGGTGCGGCGCTCGGACGACGTGCTGATCATCCCGAACGGCTTCGACGATCAGGCGTTCGACCTGTCGCCGGAACTGTGGAGCGAAGCGCAGCCGCCGAAGATCATCTTCTCCAATCTCGACGGCATCAAGCTCGTGAGCTTTCGCAAGGAGTTTTTCGGCACCTTGCGCAGCTTTCTCGCACGCCACGAAAACGTGTCGATCGACTTCTGGGGCGATCCGTTTCCGGAACTCAACACAATTCCGCGCATGACGCATCGCGGCAGCCGCGGCAACCTTGAATACAAGCAGGCCATTCGCGACGAAGGCTACACGTTCGCGATCGTGCCGCTCGGTGCCGAAGAGGATCCCGAGACGCTGTTTTTCAACTCGTGCAAGTCGCCGATCAAATACGCGGACTACGGCAGCCTCGGCATTCCGAGCATCTATTCCGATTGCCCGACCTACCGCGAAAACGTCAAGCATCGTGAGACGGGCTACATTGCGTCGAACACGGCTGAGAGCTGGGCACGCGCGCTGGAGGACATGCTGGGCGACGCGCAGCTGCGGCAGTCGATCCGCCGCAATGCCTATGCCGATGTGTTCGACCGTTTCAGCGTGCGACGCATCTCGTCGATGTTCCTGAAGGCCTTGCCCGGCCCCAAGCCCCAAAACAGCTAACACCTATGGATCTTCTTCTGATTCGCCATGGTCAATCGCACGCCAACGTGGCGGGCCTGTTGAACTCGACCGAGCAGGACGAGTTGACCGAACATGGCCTGCAGCAGGCCGCGAAGCTGCGCACGCTGATGCAAAGCCACGGGTTCGTGCCCGACCGCGTTTTTTCGAGCCCATGGCGGCGCGCGTTACAGACCACTGAAGTGCTGTTCGAGGACAGGAGCGACTGGACCGTCGACGCCCGGCTCGGCGAAACCAATGCGGGGCGGTTCGCGACCTGGAAGGCCGAAGATTTTCGTCTGGCGTTTCCCGACTGGGGCAAACATCTGTCGGACCGTTACGAGGGCGGCGAGTCGCATCTCGAGCTGGCCGCGCGTTCGGTGAACTGGCTCGAGGAGGAGGTGCTGCGGCACGCGGATCAGCCCGGCCTGATCGCCGCCGTGTGCCACGCCGGACCGATCTCGGTGATCTCGCAATACCTGCTGAACGTGCCGTTGTCCCGCTTTCCCAACGTGCTGGTGCCGAATGCGTCGCTCACGCTGTTCCGGCGCAACGTGCATACCGGAAACTTTTATCTGCAGATCGCAGGGCTGTCATGAGTGCATCGATCAAGATTTTCGAGCCGCTTTACGCGCCGGGGCAGGTGCTGTCCGAACAGGCTTTTTATCCGCTCGAGATGCGCGACAACGCTCACGCCGCGTGGCGCGAGTTCTATATTCTCGTCGACATGTACCGCAAGGGCATGCATCGGCAGCAGCAGATCACCGGCCTTTTCTCGCCGAAATTCGCGCTGAAGGCGCGCGTAGACGGCAGCCGCTTTCTGGAGTTCGTGCAGGCCAATGCCGGCGCCGACGTCTGGATGATCAATCCGTTTCCGCAGCTCGCGTATTTCTCGTACACCGCGTGGATGCAGGGCGAGCATGCGCATCCGGGACTCGTCGAGCGCAGCCAGCAACTGCTCGACGCCTGCGGCATCGCGTGGAATCTGCGCGAGGCGCCCCGTCAGTCGCCGCATACGCTGTGCTACTGCAATTTCTGGGTCGGTTCGGAGTCGTTCTGGGAGAACTACGTCGGCAAGGTGCTCGAGCCGATTGCCACGTTTCTCGAAACACAGAGCGGCACCGAAGCCGCGCGCGGCGTGCTGGAACCCACGGTCCACTCGGACGACGCACCGTTCCTGCCATTCGTCGCCGAGCGTCTGTTCAGCACGTATCTGTCGCTGCGTCCCGAACTGAAGGTGGCCGCTTATCCGATCGAAGGCGACCAGGTGCTCGATTATTGCGTCAGCGATTTCGAAAAAGACATCGTGCGCTACATGCAAAAACCGATCGACGCAGCGGACCGCGCGCCGGTCTTTCCGTCCGAGCAGATTGCTCTGATGGATTTGCTGTGCACGCTTTCGCAGAAGTACGTGCGCGCGCATTTCTCGTTCACGCCGCATCCGCACACGGGGCAGCCGATCGACTTCGACAGGGCCGGCAAGCCACCTGTGACGAACGAGTAACGCGGCGCGATCGGGTTGGATCGCGCCGAGATGCGTTGGTGAGCGGCGGCGCTGACTACCTATCGCTTCTCAGCGGAAACGCTCGCCGTACTCGCACGCGCGTGTGTTGACGCGGCAGGCATGCCGACACCGGCGCCGACGAAAATGTTGCGCCATACCTCGTCGCCGGCACGTTGCAGCACGCCGTCGGCGTGCTTGACGAAGGACGCGTCGATCGGACTGCGGCCGTGGGTAGGGCCGACGCGCTGCGTGATCACCGGTATCCACGCGGCGAGTTCGGCATGGGCGTCGAATACGCAGTCCGGCGGGCAAATTTCCTGAGCGGCCGTGCCGCCGCGTACGAACACCGGCTTGCCGTAATGCATTGCTTCGAGCACCGGCACGCAGAAGCCCTCGTGGCGGCTCATCGCGAGCAGCGCGTGGGTGGACTCGTAGCACTCGAATAGATCGGCGTCGTCGAGCATGCCCTTGAAGTCGACCTGCTCGAGCACGCCGAGACGCCGCGCGTGATTGATCAGAAATTTCAGGTAATCGTAGTTCGGCGTGCTGCCGACGATGCTCAGCGTCGCGCCGAAATTGCGCTGTTTCAGCAACGACAGAATCTCGATGCCGTCTTCGATGCGTTTATGCGGCACCACGCGACCCACCATCAACAGGTTCGGCTCCGGGCGCTTGCGGCCCTTGCGCGGCCCTTCGCGCTGGAACACGTACATGTCCGGGAAGATCGGCGGCACGACCTTGATGGCGTCCGCCGCGACGATGCCGGCGAGGCTCGCCGCGGTGCCGCGTGAATTCGCGACGACGGCGTCGAAGCCCGCGAGCAGTGGCAGTTGCGCGAGTGCCTTGTCGCACAACTGCGCGGTGCGCGGTTCCAGTGCGCGCAACAACTGCGGGTCCGTTACACCGTGGAAGTAGCAGATCTTCTTGCAGTCGAGCGCGAGTATCCGCTCGAGGTACGGATCGTAGATCGAGTAACTGAGCAGGACTACATCGTCGCGAGTGACCTCTTCGAATAACGCGTCAAGCGGGCGCACTCCATTCGTTCCCTCCTCGAAACCGCTTGCATACAGCTCGGCCCTCATGCCGAGACGTTCAGCCATGCGTACGAAACCGATGCAGTGGTTACCCACCGCATCGCCCGAGAAAATGTCCGGAGCACATACCCGCAGCGTCATATCTTCTTCGCCTCCGCAATGTCGTTCAATCGTCGCGCATACGCGCGTGCGACTGCCTCGACTGAGTAATCGCGCTCGATGCGCGCCTTCCCCGACAGTGCGATGCGCTCACGGAGTGGCGCATCGTCGATCATGCGTTTGAGTTGTTCCGCCGCGATCGATACATCCGGATCGCACCAGTACTGACCTTCGGCGAACAGGTAGTCGCCGGGACGCAGCGGCACGAGTTCGCCGTCTACGAGGAAAGCGGTGTCGGGTTCGCAGAAGTCGACGTTGCCCGAGAAGTTCGTGACCACGACCGGCTGCCCCAACGCCATCGCCTCGGCGATCACGCGGCCGAAGCCTTCGCTACGGTGCAGTGAAATGTAGGCGTCGCAGCAGGCCATGAAGTCGGTCGAATCCTGGCGGCTCAGACGCTCGGACACGATGTGGATACGGCTATCGCCCGCGGCGAGGTCGAGCACGGCGCGCCACACCGGGTCGTCGTCGCGCACGTTCATCGCCTTGATGACGAGCCCGACGCCCGGCGAGCTGCTGCCGAACGCCTGCTTGAACGCCTGCACGCCGGCGAGCGGATTCTTGCGGCTCAGCCACGAGTTGCCGTCGAACATCAGGTAGAACAGGAACTCGTTGGTCGGCAAGCCGAAGCGCTCGCGCTTCGGCTCGAGCGGCGCGGGCACCTCGACCGCCATCGGCATCTGGTAGACCGGCGTATTGCCGAGCCGGCTGTAGACGCTTTGCACGAAGCGGCTTTGCGCCCAGATTTCGTCGACCATCTGATGCACGTTGCCGAACGCATTCGGCCAGTGAGGCAGCTCCCACGGCCATGCGCCGATCTTGTGGGTGGGCGCGTCGATCAGCTTGCGGCCGCCTTCCAGCGCGAGCCGCACCATTTCCGGCGCCGGCAGACAGATCAGGCTGATGTTGTACTTCAGCTCGTCGCTGATCAGATGATCGACCGAGTGTTCGAGACGCGCGGGTCCCGCCATCGGCGCGTTGAGCAGCGTGACCGGTGTCGAGCCGAGTTGCAGCACGCGTGCGGCCATGCGCGCGTCTTCGCCGAGGCCGAGCACGCCTTGCGGGAAGCCGATGATGTTGACACCGAATCCGTAGCCGACGCCTTCGACGCGCGCGTGATAACGGGCGGGCTCGCGCGCGTCGTCATCGGATTCGTCGTCGGCGGTGTCGGCGCCATCGGAGCTTTCGGTCCAGCGCACCTTCAGCGCGCCGACGAGCGGATATTCGGTCGACGCCCACTCGTTCCACCAGCGCACGAGCTGGTCGCGGCCGTCCGCGGTGCTCAGGTCGTACGCTTCGCGCAGATCCGGGCGGTCGCTCGCGATCATCGTGAGGAAGCGCGGCAGCAAGGTGTCGTCGGCCGGCTGCTCGTCGTCGATTCTCGCGAGCTCTTCGGCGAGATGAGTCGGCGACCACTTGATCGCGTAGTACTCGTCGTGCCCGTGCTTGTCCCACCACGAGATGAAGCCGAGCCGCTCGCTGAAGCTGCTCAGATTGAACGATGCCTGCAGATCGGGCCGCTCGTTCCAGATCAGCAGCAGAAAGCGCGGCAGCAGCGGCAACGCGCCTTCCTCGCCCGCTGCCGCGCCGAACAGACTGTCGGGCAACGGCGGGATGACCCAGTGAAGCGCCGGATACTGGTGCTGCCCGGCTTCGATCCACCACGACAGACACTTCAGGCGCCCGGTGAAGCTGTCGAGCGAACAGAGTGCCTGCAGATCCTCGCGCTCGCCGTGCAGCAGCCGCAGAAAGCGCGGCACCGGCAGCCAGTCGGCGTGCGTGCCCCATTCGGGCTCGAACATCAGCGCGGGCGTGGTGGGCGGCACCCATTTGATCGACGGTTCTTCGGCGAGATGAGTCGGCGACCATTTGATCGCGTAGTACTCGTCGTGCCCGTGCTTCTCCCACCACGAAATGAAGCCGAGCCGCTCGCGGAAGCTGCCCAGATTGAACGACGCCTGCAGGTCGGGCCGCTCGTTCCAGATCAGCAGCAGAAAGCGCGGCAGCAGCGGCAGCGCGCCTTGCTCACCGGCTTCCATGCTGAACAGGCTGTCGGGCACCGGCGGCACGCCCCAGTGAATCGCCGGATACTGGTGCTGGCCGTGCTCGATCCACCACGACAGGCATTTCAGGCGCCCGGTGAAGCTGTCGAGCGAGCAGAGCTCCTGCAGATCCCGGCGCTCGCCGTGCAGCAGCCGCAGGAAGCGCGGCACCGGCAACCAGTCGGCATGCGAGCCCCATTCGGGCTCGAACATCTGCGCGGGCGTGGTGGGCGGCACCCATTTGATCGAGCGGTACTGATGCTGGCCGTGTTCGATCCACCACGACAGGCAGCTGAGCCGCCCCCGCAGGGACTGCAGCTGGAAGGTCGCCTGCAGGTCGGGGCGATCCTTGTAGATCTCGCAAAGGAAGCGCGGCACGTAAGGGCCACCGTCCGCGGGAGGCGCTTCGGGCTCGAGCATGAAGCCGCCGATCGGCGGCTGCGACCACTTGATGCGCGGATACTCGCGCTGGCCGTGGTCTTCCCACCAGCTGAGCGCGTTGAGCCGCGAGGTGAAGCTGCTCAGGTTGAACGCGCTGCTCAGATCGGGCCGCTCGGTCGTGATCAGCGCGAGAAAGCGCGGAAACGGCATCGCGCTGGAGTCGGCCGGATCGATCGGTTCCAGCAGTGTGGGCCACGCGATCGGCGGGCGCCACGTCACGCGCGGACAGGTGGTCTGGCCATACTGCTCCCACCAGTCGAGGCAGTTCAGATAGCCAGTCAGCGTGTTCAGGTTGAATGCCTGGGACAGATCGCCGCGATTGCGCACGATCATCGTCATCAGCTTCGGCAATTGCAGGCCGGCTTCTTCGAGCACCGTGACGGGCTCGTGCAGCGTCTCGCTCAGATGCTTCGCATCGAGCACGCTCGGTTTGGTCGAGCCGAGCCAGTACGTGACGGCGTCCGGATGACGCTCGATCAGCGTGTCGTTGTCGAGCTGACGCAAATATTCGAGGTCTTCCTGTCGCAGTACCCAGTTGAAGTCCGGATACGTTTCGCGCGCCGACATTTCCCACCAGAAGTACAGCGTGACCCGGTCATCCAGCACTTTGGAATTGAAGCGCGCGAGATCGGCTCTGAACTTCATCAGAAAGTAGATCGCGCTCGGCAGGCAGAACAGTTCCCCCGGCGATGGATGGCGGTACTCTGCCAGCCATCCGGTCTTGTTTTTTTTGGGTCCCAGATTAATCAAGATTTGCAATCCTTGAAGGCCAAGCAAAAGAAAAATCGTCGGCAGTCAGTGTCAGATTGGGTGAATAGCAAGGGTCGTTCATCAACAGATGCCCCCAGCGCTGTCTGACCAACTCAGATTCCTGGTTGAAGCGGCTGATTTTTTCCGGTGTGTCTTCGGCGCCGCGGGTTGCCGATTCGTGATGATAAAGCTCCGCGTAGGGCGTCCACACATTGCGGTAGCCCGCTTGCCGCACGCGCAGGCAAAAATCGATGTCGTTGTAAGCGACGTGTAACTGTTCGTCGAGGCCGCCGACTTCCTTGTAGATCGACTGGCGGATCAGCAGGCACGCGGCGGTCACCGCGCACATCACGTTGCGCAGGCGCGCGCGCGCGAAGTAGCCGGGGTGCGTATTAGGGAAGTGCTTGTGCGCATGGCTCGCGATACCGCCGACGCCGAGCACCACGCCGCCGTGCTGGATCGTATCGTCCGGATACAGCAGCTTCGCGCCGACCGCGCCGACCTTCGCCTGCAGCGCGACCGACACCATTTCCTCGAGCCAGTCGGCGTTGATCACTTCGATGTCGTTGTTCATCAGGCAGACGAAGTCCGCCGTGCTCGCGAGCGCGACGCGGTTGTTCAGCGCCGAGTAGTTGAACGGTGAATCGTCGCGCACGACCTTGATGCGCTCGTCCTCTTGCAGGCGCGCGAACAGGTCGTGCGTTTCCTGCTTGACCGAGCCGTTGTCGATGATCGTGATGCGGAAGTTCGGATAGCTCGATTTCTGCCGCACCGATTCCACGCATTGCTCGACGAGTCCGGCGGAATCGCGCGTCGGAATGATGATCTCCACCGACGGCAGCGCCTCGGGCAGGTCGTACACGACCTTGTTGAACGCGTCGGTGCCCGGCGCGTGCTCGGTGTGGGCGTTGATGCCGTTGCGCGCGAGGTGTTCGTCGAGTGCGCGCATCGCCGCGATGTGCGCGTACGGTTTGGCTTCATGGCCGGCCGCCGTGCTCTCGGGAATCATGCGCCAGTGATACAGCGCGCGCGGCACGTGATACACCGTGTGATGACCCGCGCGATCGATCACGCGCAGCGCGAGGTCGTAGTCCTGCGAGCCTTCGAAGCCGGTTCTGAAGCCGCCGACCTCCTTCATGACCGAAGTCTTGTACACGCCGAAATGCGAGATCATGTTCTGGCTCAGGAACAGATCGTAGTTGAAGTCGCATTTGAAGTACGGGTCCGAGCGGACTCCGTCGATCGAGATCTTGTCTTCGTCGCTGTAGATCACCGTCGCGTCGGGATGCGCGTTGATCAGTTCGGCGACGCAGTAGAGCGCGAGCGGATGCAGTTCGTCGTCGTGATCGAGCAGGCCGACGAATTCGCCGACGGCAAGCTCGAGCGCGGTGTTGCTGGAGTTGCTGATGTGACCGTTCGTCGTGCGATACGCGACCTTGATGCGCGGATCCTTCGCGACGTAGCTGTCGAGCACCTCTTTGACCTCGGGGTTCGTCGAGCAGTCGTCGGCGATGCAGAATTCCCAGTTTTCGTAGACCTGGTCGACGACCGAATCGATCGCCATGCGCAGCCATTTAGCCGGCGTGTTGTAGGTCGGCATCACGATGCTGATGAGCGGCTGCAGCGCCCACGCCTTCGAGCGCGCGCGCAGTTCCGGGTAATGCGACGCGGGCGGTTCGTGCCGCTCGATCCATTCCTGATAGGTGTGGCCCACGGTGGGGGCCGGCGCGGGCTGCGCGCCGCCGCCCCATGACGCCATCCGGCGCGCGCGTTCGAGCAGCTCCGTCGGGCAGTCGGCGTCGGCCACCAGTTCGACGTTAAAGCCGTTGACCGAAAACAGTCCCGAGCGCGCGATCGGATCGAGGCGCAACGGACCGACCAGCGGCGGAAACGCGACGACCTGATCCACCCGGCCGTCCGCATCGACCACGAGACCGATCGTCGCGTGCTCCGACATGCCCGCGCCCGCATCGAAATAGATCATGCACGGCGAAGCCGGCATGTCTTCTTTCGCGAGCTCGAACGAAATACGCGCGGCGCGACCCGACAGATCTTCCCATCCCGTCAGCTCGAACTGCGGATCGCTGTTCGTCGCGCTCCACGCGAAGCCGGAATTCGAGGACGCCTCGACGTTATTCAGGGGACGAAGTTCGAAGTTCTTCATGAGGTTCGTCACGGGTTTTGTCATTTCGTCTGCAGGGAGTCGTAGAGGTCTTTCAAGGGCGACAGGACGGCCTGCCAGGTCAGATCTCGCGTCGGGGCCGCGACAGCGCCGCGCGGTTGTGCGAGCGCCGCGCGAATCGATCCGGCGATGCTGTCGACGTCGAACGGATCCAGGTAGGCGACATGCTGCGCGAAATATTCTTCGGTAGAGCCAACTTTCGTGACCGCGATGCGTGCGCCGGCGGCGTGCGCTTCGAGCGCGGCGAGCCCCGGCGTTTCGAGCGTGCTCGGCAGCACGAACGCTTCGCAGGCCGCGTAGGCGGAGCGCAGCAGCGGCGAATCGTGAGGCAGCGTGCCGGCGTAGACGACCTGCTCGCCGCCCTCGTCGAAGCACGCCTTCGCGTATTCGGGATCGCGCTGATGGCCGATCAGCACGAGCTTCAGATCGGGGAATGACTTCACCGCCCGGATCAGCGCGAGCTGGTTCTTGCGCGGCTCGATGTTGCCGACGTTCAGGATGAAGCGCCCCTCGATACCGTATTCACGGCGGAACGACTCCGCCGCGGCCGGCTCGTAAAAGCTCTGTTCGACCCCGTTCAACACGCTCACGAACTTCTCGCGCGGTAGATCGAAGATGCGTGCGAGCGTGTCGCACTCGATCTCGGAGTTCGCGACCACGCGGTCCGCGAGAGAAAACTGATGATGGATCTCGCCGATCGGATAGAGATGCTTCGTTTCCTCCGTCACCCACAGGCTCGACGACACGACGAGCGGCAAGCCGAGTTGCTTGACGAAGTTGCAGAAGTGCACCGAGCCACCGACGCACGAGAAGAAATGCACCACGTCGTGTTCGAGAAATCGCGGCTTCCACGGATCGAACAGCGTGACGTCGACGCCGTGCGCTGGCAGATGCTTGTGATACGCAAGCAACTGGATTTCTCCGCCGCCGGGGGTATGGAAAGCCATCGGGTAGGTGGCGAACAATACTTTCATAGGTGGGACTCTAGTCGCTCAATCAGTTCTTTTCTTCAGACCAGCACGTCGTGGCACGCCGCTGCGCGTAACGCGCGGGATCGGCGGCGGGACCGGGCGGGACCGGGCAAATTCGGGGCATTCACGTGGATGCGCGCCGCGCGTTTGCGCGGCCTTCAGGCGCTGGCTTGCCGGTGCGCCGGCCGGAGCCCGTTCGCACGGCCAACGACCGGGCCTGAGTGTGCTGTTGTCGAGCACGTCGGATCGATACCACGAATTCCACATGCGCGAATATGTTTGAGTTGTTACCAAGTGTACGAACGACGCGCCAGCGGGCGCAGGTCCGTTTTATTATCACGGCCCGACGTTCGTGCCGCGTGTTGAGGCTGCCGGCTTGGTCGCGGCAGCGCAGACATTCTAGCGCCCAGGTGGCCCGATGCCATCCCTTACGACTCGCAGGCCGCGACGGGTGTCGCCCGAATACAATACGTTCCCAGCCAGACTTCCTGAGAAAGCACCGCCGATGCCAGATTGTATCTTGTCTGATCCGCCTTTCCCGCCGTTTGCGGCCGCGTCGAATCCCGACGACGATCGGCTGTTTGCGTGGATCGCGCGGCATGGCGTCGGCGAAATCGTGCGCCGCGAAGGGCGTGACGGAGCATTGCGATGAGTCTGCAAGTTCTCGTCACCGGCGCCAACGGCTTCGTCGGCCAGGCGGTGTCGCGCGCGTTGCTGCGGCGGGGCGATCGCGTGACCGGCGCGGTGCGCCGGCCGCAGACGGCCGCCGAGGGCGTGCGTGAATGGCTGCTCGATACCGAAGACTTCGCGGGCATCGACCAGCGCTGGCCGGTCGCGCTCACTTGCGATGCGGTGATTCATCTGGCGGCGCGCGTGCACGTGATGCAGGAAACCTTGACCGGGCCGCTCGCCGCTTATCGCGCGACCAACGTCGAGGGCAGCTTGCGCGTCGCGGCCGCGGCGCGCCGCGCGGGCGCGCGGCGCTTCGTGTTCGTCAGCAGCATCAAGGCGATGGGCGAGGCGAGCAGCGGCCGGCCGATCGCCGAAACGGATCAGCCCGCACCGTCCGATGCTTATGGCATCTCGAAACTGGAAGCCGAGCGCGCGCTGTTCGACTACGGCCGCTCGACGGGGCTCGAAGTCGTCGTGGTGCGCCCGCCGCTGGTCTACGGGCCGGGCGTGCGCGCGAACTTTCTGCAACTGATGAACGCGGTCGCGCGAGGCATTCCGTTGCCGCTCGGCGCGGTCAATGCGCGCCGCAGCCTCGTGTTCGTCGACAACCTCGCGGACGCGCTCGTGCATTGCGCGACCGATCCGCGTGCCGCCGGCGAAACCTTCCACGTGACCGACGGCCGCGACCTCAGCGTGCCTGAGCTCGCGCGTCTGCTGGCCACGCAGCTGCACGTGCCCGCGCGGCTCGTGCCGGTGCCGGCCGGCGTGCTGCGTCTCGCGGGGCGCCTGACCGGCCGTTCGGCGCAGATCGACCGGTTGATCGGCGAGCTGTGCGTCGACGGCTCGCATATCCGCGAGTGCCTGAACTGGTATCCACCGCATACGGTCGAGCATGGGCTGCTCGAAACGGCGGCGTGGTATCGCTCTACGCATTGACCACGCATTGAACCCGCCCTGACTCCGACCTGAACCGCTAACGCCATCGATGCCGCTCGCTTCACATTCCGCCTCTTCCATCATCTCTTTGCTGCCGTGGGGCGCCGCCGCGCTCGCCGCCTGCGCGGCGATCCTTTGGACGCTGTTGCGCACCGGCCTCGCGTGGCGGCTCGCCACCGATATCCCCAACGACCGCTCGCTGCACACGCGCCCGACGCCGCGCGTCGGCGGCTGGGGCATCGTGCCGGTCGCGGTGCTGCTGATCGCGCTCGCGGCGCCGTCGCTGTGGCTGCCCGCGCTTGCCGCGGCGCTGCTAGCGGCGCTGTCGCAGATCGACGATCGCCGCGGCCTGCCCGCGCGCGTGCGCTTCGGCGGCCACGCGGCGGCGGTGGCGGCGCTCATCGCCGTCTATCCGGCCGACGTGCCGTGGTGGGCGCTCGCGTGCATGGCGGTTCTGCTCGTGTGGCTCGTCAATCTTTACAACTTCATGGACGGCTCGGACGGCCTCGCGGGCGGTATGGCGTTGTTCGGCTTCGGCGGCTATGCGGTGGCCGGCTCGCTGTCGTCGCATGCTGACCCGGCGCTCGCGACGGCGAGTCTGATCGTCGCGGGTGCGGCCGCGGGCTTTCTGCTGTTCAACTTTCACCCGGCGCGCATCTTTCTGGGTGACGCCGGCTCGATCCCGCTCGGCTTCCTCGCCGGCGCGCTCGGCTACTGGGGCTGGCGCGAGGGCGTCTGGCCGGTGTGGTTTCCGGCGCTGTGCTTCGCGCCGTTCATCGGCGATGCGTCGGTCACGCTGCTCAAGCGCCTGCTGCGCGGCGAAAAATTTTGGCAGGCGCATCGCGAACACTACTATCAAAGACTGGTGCAGTCGGGTTTGGGGCACGCATCGACCGCGTGGATTTGGTATTTGTTCATGGCGGCGGGCATAATGCTTGCTATCTGGGCGCTACAATTCGCTCTTCTGTATCAATGGCTGGTCGTCGTCGCATGGGCTGCCGTGCTGGTCATCGCAGGGCTGTGTATTGATCGCCGCTGGCGGCGCCATGTGTCCCGTTCCGGGCCAATCTGAGGTTCTGCGCAATGAAAAGCTTCAAAGCCAGATGGCTTTCGTTCAGTGCGTTTGCGTTCGACCTGTGCGCGGTGGCCATGGCCTGGATGCTGGCCTACGTGATCCGGTTCAATGGGCCGGTGCCCGCGCCGTTCTGGTCGAGCGGGCTGCATGCACTCGTCTGGGTGCTGCTGATCTACGCCGTGATGTTCCGCAGCTACGGCCTCTATCGCGGCATGTGGGTGTTCGCGAGCCTGCCCGACCTCGTACGGATCGCGAAGGCGATCGGCGTCGGCGCGCTCGTCGTCGTGATCGGCTCGGCGCTGTTGCAGCCGGCGCCGGTGGTGCCGCGCTCGGTGCTGATCGTGTCGCCGATGCTGCTGTTCCTGACGATGGGCGGCTCACGCGCGCTGTATCGCGCGGCCAAGGAGTTCTATCGCTACGGCGGTCTCGTCGGCCAGGGCAAGCCGGTGCTCGTGCTCGGCGCGGGCAATGCCGGCGCGAACCTCGTGCGCGAGTTGAAGCGTTCGGGCCAATGGCGCCTCGTGGGTTTGCTCGATGACGATCCGATCAAGCAGGGCCGCGAAATCTACGGCTATCGCGTGGTCGGCGCGATCAGCGATCTGCAGAAAATCTGCACGGAGCTGAAGGTCGAGCATGTGATCATCGCGGTGCCGTCGGCGTCGGTGGAAGCGCACCGGCGCATCGCCACGCTGTGCGTGCGCGCCGGCGTACGCGCAATGACGCTGCCCGCGCTGACGCCGCTCACACAAGGCCAGGCGTTCCTGTCGCGGGTGCGGCAGATCGATCTCGAAGACCTGCTCGGCCGCGACCCGGTGACGATCGACACCGAGCATGTCGCCGCGCTGCTGAAAAACCGCGTCGTGATGGTGACGGGCGCGGGCGGCTCGATCGGCTCGGAGCTGTGCCGGCAGATCCTGCGCTTCGGGCCGGTGCAACTGGTCGCGTTCGACATCTCCGAGTTTTCGATCTATCGCCTGAACGAAGAGCTGCGCGACAAGTATCCGGAAGTGTCGGTGGTGCCGATCATCGGCGACGTGAAGGACTCGCTGCTGCTCGATCAGGTGATGGCGCGCTACTGTCCGCACATCGTGTTTCATGCGGCGGCTTACAAGCACGTGCCGTTGATGGAAGAGGTCAACACGTGGCAAGCGGTGCGCAACAACGTGCTCGGCACCTACCGTGTCGCGCGCTCGGCGATTCGCCACGACGTCGCGCATTTCGTGCTGATCTCGACCGACAAGGCCGTCAACCCGACCAACGTGATGGGCGCGAGCAAGCGGCTCGCGGAGATGGCGTGCTCGGCGCTGCAGCAGCAGGGCGCGCGACGCACGCAGTTCGAGACGGTGCGCTTCGGCAACGTGCTTGGCAGCGCGGGCAGCGTGATTCCGAAGTTCCAGGAACAGATCGCGCGCGGCGGCCCGGTGACGGTCACGCATCCTGAGATCACGCGTTTCTTCATGACGATTCCGGAGGCTTCGCAACTCGTGTTGCAGGCGTCGAGCATGGGGCGCGGCGGCGAGATCTTCATTCTCGACATGGGCAAGCCGGTGCGGATCGCCGATCTGGCTCACGATCTGATCCGCCTGTACGGCTTCACCGAGGAGCAGATTCGCGTCGTGTTCACGGGCCTGCGCCCGGGCGAGAAGCTCTACGAGGAACTGCTCGCGGACGACGAAACGACTACGCGTACGCCGCACTCGAAGCTGCGGATCGCGCAGGCTCGCGAAGTGCCGGACAGCCTGATCGACAACCTGCTGCCGTGGCTGATGCAGCATCGCGTGCCGGCCGACGACGAAGTGCGGCGCGATCTGCGGCGCTGGGTGCCGGAGTATCTGCCGGCGACGGCCACTACGCTGCGCAGCGTGATGCCGGCGACGAAGGCTTCTTAAGAGGGATTTCTCCGCCGCTCAGGGGGCTCGCCGGGTCGTTCAACCGGCCTACGCCCGCCACGCGCGCTCTATAGATGTTTGAGCAGACCGCCCGCCACCTTGCGCAGTTCGTCGAACTGCGTGACGAGCTGGATGCACACTATGAAGGCCACGGTCGCTGAAGGCCCCGGATAGCGTTCGATCCATCGCAGCATCGGAGTTGCGTAGCGCGCGCGGACCGCGTCTCGCGTCATTACCAGGGTAATCACCACTCCCACCGCGGCGCCCGCCAGCAAATCGGTCGGATAGTGAAAACCGAGCCAGGCGCGCGGAAGACAAATGACGAGCGCGGTATAGATCATCGCCAGTAAACCGATGCCCCGCCACACCAGGAATATGCCGGTGGCGATCGCCATCCAGAGCATCGCGTGGTCGCTCGGGAAGGAACTCCAGCTCGACAGCTGCGCATCGTTGGTCGCGCCAGCTGGAAACTGCAGATGCAATTCAGTGTTAAAGATGGGGCGCACCCTGAACGGCAACACGTGGGTCAACAGTCTGCCCACGAAGAGCGCCACGAGGCCGCTAACCAGCGTGGAGAGAACAATCTCCCGTCGCCATTGGAGGCGCTCGTGCGGCTGAAACCAGATCCAGCACAACACAGGAATCAGCAGGAGGCCCTTGAAGGAGTACAGGTCGGCGATGACCTCGATCGATTGGGTCGCAAAATGACCGTAGTGTATGCCGGACAGATATGTTTCGATGGAAGAATCAAATCTGTTCATTATTTTGTAATGAAAATGAGTTAGTCGATGAAGGTTAACATAACCCGAAAGATTTGCTGCATTTTCTATGTTTGTTTCCGCACAGCATTTTTTACCGCGCGATCTTGTAATTGGTTATCGACGGGCAATTTATATCTGTGAGTTTTAATTCCGGCTTTCAATAAAAGACCGCCGCCTTTCAAAAAAGCCGATAGTCTTTCAACTTCGATTATTGCGGCGTGATAGCTTGATGGCGAATCGCTGTGTCCCGCGCTAAAAACGCGCGGGTCCGCCGCACTACCGCTTCACCTTCCTCACCACCATCCATCTCGGCGACTTGAAGCGCACGATGCTTACATAAAGCCAGACATAGGTCGTCGCGAACACCACCACGAAGCAGAACAGGTGCAGCGTGTGGCGCCAGAAGAGCGTCGCCGGCACCACCGCGATCAGACACAGCAGCCACAGGTATGGCGACGTCAGCGAATTGCGCCGCGTCAGCTCGCGCGCGGTGCGCGCGCCGACTGCCCAGCGCATCAGCCGCTTGTAGACCAGCATATGCAGATGCACGCCGTCCGGGATGCCCGGCGACATGCCGCGAATGAACTTCTTGCGGTAGATCGAGAAGCACGTTTCGAAGATCGGGTACATGAAGAGCAGCACCGGATACCATGCGGACACGTCGCGGTTGCGCATCACGAGCAGGATCGACAGCTCGGCGAGCATGAAGCCGATGAAGTACGCGCCGCCGTCGCCGAGAAAGATCAGCCCGGCCGGGAAGTTCCAGATGAAGAAGCCGAGCACCGCGCCCATCATCATGAACGACGCGGACAGCACGACCGGGTCGTGCACCTGGAATGCGACGTATGCGAGCGACGCGAACATCATGAACGCGACCATTGACGCGAGGCCGTTGAAGCCATCGATGATATTGATCGCGTTGGCGAGCGCCGCGACCGCGAGCACCGTGACCATGAACGAGATCGCCGCATATGACAGCAGAAAGTCGAGCGGCGGCACGCTGATGCGCGTGACCGCGATGTCGAGAAAGAACCACGCGAGCGCGGCGGCCGCCATCGTGCAAATGAGGCGTGCGAGCGGCGACACGCGCTTGGTCAGATCCTCGACCAGCCCCGAGCCGAACGCCGGCATGCCGCACGCGATCAGCCCGAGAATGCCGCCCGACACGGCCGGATACGCGCGATGCAATTGCACCGCGGAGACGATCAGCCCGATCAGAATTCCGGTCCCGCCGATACGCGGCACCGGACGCACGTGAAATTTCTGCACGCCGGCCAGATCCGTATCAGTCGAGAATTTTTCATGCAGATGCGCATAACGCACGATCAACAACGTGATCAGCAGGGAGACGAGAAAACCGAGCGCAAAACTGAGCATGAAAGTGGGCCTGAGCGAAGACCCGGAATTATACAAACGAAACGCGCGGCGTCCGGCGCGCGCCAAGGCGCCGAAGTGCTGATGCGCGGCCCTGGAAATCCCAGATAGTGATGCGTGGATCGGCCGCTGAGGGCCGTCAGCGCTCGCTCCTCATGGATTCCCCCTATGCGGCGCGCGCGCGTTACGACCGTAAACCTGGATGCGACGAAGTGTAAGTCGCGCGCAACTGCGCGGAGCGATCCGCGAAACGATCCGCTGTATCAAGCGCCGAATCAATTCGTTGCCAGCCGCCGTCGAGCCTTCGCGCCCGGCGGCGGCCGTTGACGGCTTCGGTGAGCGCGGGTTCGTCAGCGCGTGCGGCTCGCACTTGTATCGTCGCAGCCAGACCAGACGTTCCGGAGACCCAATGCTAAATAACATCACCATTCGTGGCGGACTGACGCTCGTGATCAGCGTATTCGTCGCTTTCCTTCTGACGGTGATCGCCGTCGGTTACGGCGCGCTGAAGCTCGCCAACGACAGCCTCGACGACACGCAGCGCAGTGCCGTCGCGCTGTCGCATCTGAAGGCGAGCTCCGAGAAGCTTCTGCAGGTGCAGCTCGCATTGGGCACCTATCAGACGCTGTTCAGCGTCGGCAAGCAGACCGACGATCTGTTGCCGGCCGCTCACAAGGTGCTGGTCGAATCGAACAACGACTTCCGCAACTACATGGCCGGCCCGTTCGAGAGCGACGCCGAGCGCAAGCTCGCGCAGAGCGTCGGCGACGCGCGCACGGGGCTCGTCGACAAGGCGATCGAGCCGGAATTCAAGGCACTGACCGACTTCGACTTCAACACCTTCCGCAACATCCAGGGCGAGACCGCGAATAGCCTGTACGCGTCCTACTCGAAAGCGATCGACGCGCTCGAAAAAGCGCAGATGGACAGTCAGCATCAGCAGGCCGCGACCGGCGCGCGACGCTTCCAGCTCGCGACGACGCTGTTCGGCGCGATCGCGGTGATCGCGCTGGTGATCGCCGTGGGCGCGCGCGTCGCGTTGTCGTCGGCGCTGATCAAGCCGGTCAACGCGACGGTCAAGCACTTCGAGCGCATCGCGGCCGGCGATCTGAGCGTCGCGATCAAGGTGAAGTCGCGCAACGAGATGGGCCAGCTGCTCGGCGCGCTGACGCGCATGCGCGACGGCCTCGTCGAAACGGTCGGCAAGGTGCGCGGCAGCACGAGCGCGATCACCCAGGGCGCGAACGAGATCGCGTCGGGCAATGCCGACCTGTCGGCACGCACCGAGCAGCAGGCGGCCGCGCTGCAGGAGACCGCGGCGAGCATGGAGCAGCTGTCGGCGACCGTGAAGCAGAACGCCGACAACGCGAAGCAGGCGAACCGCCTTGCGCACGGCGCGCTCGATACGGTGACCCGCGGCGGCCAGGTGGTGTCGCGCGTGACGGAGACGATGGACGGCATCAGCGAGTCGTCGCGCAAGGTCACGGAGATCATCGGCATGATCGAAGGGATCGCGTTTCAGACCAACATCCTCGCGCTGAACGCGGCCGTCGAAGCGGCGCGCGCGGGCGAGCAGGGCCGCGGCTTCGCGGTGGTCGCCTCGGAAGTGCGCAGCCTCGCGCAACGCTCGGGCGCGGCGGCCAAGGAGATCAAGGAGTTGATCGGCGAATCGGCGGCGAAGGTCGACGAGGGCTCGTCGCTGGTGTCGGATGCGCAGAAGACGATTCAGGAGGCGATGAAGGCTGTCGAGCGCGTGACCGGCGTGATGAGCGAGATCGAGGCGTCCGCACTCGAACAGAGCGACGGCATCGAGCAGGTCAACAAGGCGGTGTCGCAGATCGACGAGGTTACGCAGCACAACGCGGCGCTCGTGGAGCAGGCGGCGGCCGCGGCGAAGTCGCTTGAACAGCATGCGGTGGCATTGCGCGACGCAGTGTCGGTCTTTCGGCTCGACGCGCAAGCGGCATAGCCCGGACGATTGTTAGCGCGCCATTGGGCCGCTGCGAAAAGGACATCGCAGCTAAAGACGGAGAATCGATCGACCGCAGCAAATAGTGCCGCCCGACTGCTGGTGCGGGCGGCCTAAAGACTAAATGCATCTATCCGCGTGATACGTCACGAGGCAGTCCAGCAGCCGGTAAGTTTTGCCGAGATTGAGGCTGGAGTAAGACGGGCCCATCCACGCATCGTCAGCGAAAAATAAAAGAGATCTTCGTGAGACGGGGCTTGCGTTCCGGTCACGCAGAAGAGACCGCGTGACTTGTTGTGTCCGCTCATTGCGCATGCCGTTCATTTGCCACAGGCTCGTCCGGCAATCCTTGCCATTCTTCTGGAGTGACAGCGCTTCCATTGCGGGAGCGTTCGTCTCGCCGAGAAAAAACCGAACCTCAACCATGCGTCTTCGGCCAATTCCGCTCGCTCTGCGTTGAACGTCTGAGCAGCATCAGGTCGATTCGGCCATCGCCAGCCGCCGTCGGCAAAACACAGGCACATCTCTGCCTTCCAACTTCATGCGGTCGCTGCGTCAGCGCGAGTCTGGCCGGCCGCGGTAGCGCGTGTTGTGTTGTGCAACGCACGGATGGCGCGGGCCTCGGACCCTAAGCTAGGTCTCACGGTTAAAACGAAGAACCCCTATTTCCTGCACAAGGTTGACCAATCGGTGCGCGCGTACGCCACATAAGAGCATACCCTCGCGACCGATCTTCCAACTCGCCGCAGCAAACAAGAGAACCAGGACGCAAGTCCTTGACGATAGGGGCGGCACCCACAGTCCAAAGCGACCGGGCGGCGGGCGTTGAAAGCGAGCGGCAGTAATCCGCAAAGGATTCGCCGCTCCAACATTTCTTCATATCGTTAGTCCGGTCGTATGACAACAGGAAGCGACTATGAACCTTAGATACCCCGTCTATGCCCCGTACCTCAACGGTCGCGAGAAGAATTTGGTCATGGACTGTCTGGAATCGACGTGGATTTCCTCGAAGGGCAAGTACGTAGGCCAGTTCGAGGAATCGTTTGCAGCCTGGCTGGGCGCGCGGCATGCGATCACGGTCAGCAATGGCACGGTCGCGCTGCACGTCGCACTCGCCGCATTGGGCATTGGCCCGGGCGACGAAGTACTGGTTCCGACCCTGACCTATATTGCATCCGCGAATGCCGTGAAGTACACCGGCGCAGATGTGGTGTTCGTCGACAGTGAGCGCGAGTACTGGCAGATCGACATAGAAGATGCCGAGCGCAAGATCACCAGCAAGACCAAGGCCATCATGGCCGTGCATCTCTATGGTCAGGCGACTGACATGGAAGCGGTCATGGCCTTGGCGAAAAAGCACTCGTTGTATGTGATCGAAGACTGTGCCGAAGCAATCGGTACGCGATTCGACGGCGCAAACGTGGGCACGTTCGGCGATATCGGCTGCTTCAGCTTTTTCGGCAACAAGACGATCACGACCGGCGAAGGCGGCATGGTGGTCACCAACGACGCCGAACTTGACCGGAAGATCCGGCATCTGCGCAGCCAGGGCGTGAGCAGCGAGCGCGAGTACTGGCACGACGCAATCGGCTTCAACTATCGGATGACGAATCTGGCCGCGGCAATCGGCTGCGCGCAGATGGAGTCCGTCGACGACCTCATCGCGAAGAAGCAGCAAATCGCCGAATGGTATCGGCAGAGCCTTGCCGGCTTGCCGTTGCAGGTGCACAGCACTCATCCGCGAACGCTACATAGTTACTGGATGGTGTCGATCCTCGTCGAGGACGCGAGCCAGCGTGACCCGTTGCGCACAGCACTCCTGCAAGACGGTATCGAAACCCGTCCGCTTTTTTACCCTGTTCATCAGATGAAGATGTATGCGGCGCCCGGTCAGCATTTTCCGGTGGCCGACGAGATCGCCAGCCGAGGCATCAACTTGCCGAGCTACCCGGCACTGATGCGCGATGACATCGCGTTCATCTGCGAACGCGTGCGTGAGTTCCTCGCCCGACAGGAATCGAACAAGGAGCCTTTGCTGGAAACAAAAGCCTGAAGGCCGATTGCAGCCATTGCAGTGGAGGAAAGGCTGCATCGATAAATTCGTAGTACTGATGCAGTTGGTTGCGGTGTGGTTTCGTAGGTTTGCTTGCCGTTAGTAGTCGACGGAAAAAAGCGATTGGTGCACGGAGACTGTCGAAGATTCCTTACGCCTATCAATAGATTACGGACCGAATCGCTGTCTGTTCAAACAGCCTGACATGGCGTTGCATCGCCGAGAAAGGACAAATCATGACGCACTTTATCGCCCGCTCCCGCGCTCCCCTGCGGCTTGGACTGGCCGGCGGCGGAACCGATGTCTCCCCATACTCCGATCGTTTCGGCGGACTCACGCTCAACGTCACGATCGACCGGTTCGCTTACGCGTCGATCGTGCCACGCGATGACGGCAAGATCGAGCTGACCGCTGCGGATACACAGGTGCGCTGGACTGGGGAGATCTCGCCCGAGCTCCCGCCGATCAACGGCCTTGGTTTGCATGTCGGCGTCTACAACCGGATCGTCAGGCAATTCAACGGCGGTCATCCTCTCGCCGTATCGATCACCACCTTTTCCGAGGCGCCTCCGGGATCCGGATTGGGCTCATCGTCGACCGTGGTCGTGGCGCTCGTGCAGGCATTTTGTGAGCTGCTTTCGCTGCCGCTTGGCGAATACGATGTGGCAAAACTCGCTCACGACATTGAACGGATCGATCTTGCGCTCGCGGGCGGCAAGCAGGACCAGTATGCGGCGACCTTCGGCGGCCTGAACTTCATGGAGTTTTACGGCGACAAGGTCATCGTGAATCCTCTGCGAATCAAGCAGGACACGAAGGCCGAGCTCGAAGCGTCGCTCGTGCTGTTCTACACCGGGGTCTCGCGCGAGTCGGCCAATATCATCAAGGAGCAGAGCAACAATGTGGTGGAAAACCACACGGATCCGCTTGCAGCGCTTCACGAAGTCAAGGTTGAGGCGACAAGAATGAAGGAAGCTGTTTTGCGCGCGGACTTTGCCGGCATCGCCGCCTCGATGAGAGATTCGTGGGAATCGAAGAAGCGCATGGCCAAAGGCATTTCCAATCCGTCGATCGACGAGTTGTGGCGGGTCGCGACCAACGCGGGTGCGAAAGCCGGCAAGGTTTCCGGCGCGGGAGGCGGCGGCTTCATGATGTTTTTCGTCGACCCGATCGACCGCCCGGCTGTGAGCCGCGCGCTGGCTGGCCGTGAAGGTCAGGTCATGTCCTGCACGTTTACCGACATTGGTGCCCAGTCCTGGAGAATATCGTGAGCATTTCCGTCACCAACGAAATCGAAAAAACAGTCGCGGTTCTGAGCGCGCTTGCAGGTAGCCCCCAGGTGATCGAACAGGTCGAGGCATTGGCGCGGCAGGTCACCAAAGCGCTGCGCGCCGGTAACAAGGTCTTGCTGGCCGGCAACGGCGGCAGTGCGGCCGACGCGCAGCATATCGCCGGAGAATTCGTCAGTCGGTTCAACTTCGACCGGCCGGGATTGGCGGCATTCGCGCTGACCGTCGATACCTCCGTGATGACGGCAATCGGCAACGACTACGGCTATGAAAAGCTGTTTGCGCGGCAACTCGAAGCGGTGGGCCGCCGCGGCGACATTTTCTGGGCCTACTCGACCTCCGGCCGCTCGCCGAACATTCTGCGCGCCCTCGAGGTCGCGAGGAAACTCGAAATGTTCAGCGTCGGCTTCACTGGCAGTCATCCGGAAGGTGTGGCGGCAATGCGGGAGCGCACCGATCTGTGCATCGAGATTCCGTCCACGTCCACGCCGAAGATTCAGGAGGGCCATCTGGTGTGCGGCCATATCGTGTGCGGCATCGTGGAAGAGAACATCTTTGCATCATGAGCAAGATGCTTCCGTGCATGATCCTGGCGGGCGGTCTCGGTACGCGATTACGGCCGGTTCTCGGCGAAGGCCTTCCCAAGGCGATGGCGAGCGTCGATGGCCAGCCGTTTCTCGCGTGGATGCTGCGCTGGCTGGAGCATCAGCGCGTGACGGACGTCGTGCTGTCGCTGGGTTACGGATGTGGCGAGATCACGGGTTGGCTGGCACGGCAGTCGCTGGGGCTGTCCGTGACCGTCATCGAAGAGGACAAGCCGCTCGGTACGGGCGGCGCGATCATGCATGCGCTGCGCACCTGCGGCGCACCGCGGATGATCGTGCTGAACGGCGATACGATCACTGATCTGGACCTGTCCGGCTTCACCGACTTTTTCAACGCCGCGGGTGCCGACCTGGCGATCGCCGCAACGAACGTGCCGGATGCGTCGCGGTATGGAGCGCTCGAATTCGACGCCGGTACGAAGCGCCTGATCGCATTCGAAGAAAAGCGGCCGGTGGAGGCGCCGGGTTTTATCAATGCCGGCATATACGCGGTCGATGCAGCCCGCTTGCTCCGATTCGACCTGCCGGAACGATTTTCATTCGAAGACGATTTCCTGCGCCGCCAGGTCAGCACGCTCGACATCCGGGTCTTTCCTGCGATCACCGAGTTCATCGATATCGGCATTCCGTCGGACTATGCGCGAGCCCAGCAACTCGTGCCGCTTATGTGTGAGCAATCCGCTCATGACTCGTAAAGCGCTGTTCATCGATAGGGACGGCGTCGTCAACATCGATACCGGATACCTGCACGAGCCGAGCCAATGCGTATTCGTCGAGGGAATCTTCGAACTCGTCAGAGCGGCGAATCACGCCGGCTGGCCGGTGGTTCTCGTCACCAACCAGGCGGGCATCGGGCGCGGTTATTTCACGGTCGCTCAGTTCCAGGCATTCACCGACTGGATGCTCGGCGAATTTCAGAGCAGAGGTGCGCGGATCGACCGGGTCTACTACTGTCCGCACCATCCGGAGTTCGGCCTTGGAGAGTACCGACAGGCCTGCGCTTGCCGCAAGCCGCAACCCGGTATGTTCTTGCAGGCGCGCGCGGACCTCGATCTGGACATGGAAGGCTCATTGATGATCGGCGATAAGCCGTCGGACCTGCTTGCCGCGGCGCGGGCCGGGGTCGCGCATCGTTTCCTGCTCGCGCCGGCGGGCGAGTGCGATCTCGAACTCACCGAATCGCCGGGCTCGCGCATCGACAGTCTGTCGGAACTGCTCGGATGGTTCGGGCAGTGTCGGCTGCGCGAGCCGCAGCCTCAGTCGGACGTCATTGCCGATCTCAGTCCTTCCGTCCGACCGTGATGGGGGCTGAAACAACGTTTTTGAAGAACGGTTTGCCCACCGCCTTGACGTAAAAAGTGCCCGAGGTGCCTGCCGGTAGCGCGATCGTGGCGGTCGCCGGCGCGTACCGGTTGATCAGACGAAATTTGTCGCCCGCTAACGATTGATAAAGCTCGAGATGATCGACCGTCTCGGCATGCGATAGCGTGAGGCCCAGCGCATTGCCGGAAAGACGTGTCTGCAACGTCACGCAGTTATCGATTCCGGATTCGAGCGCCGTGCCTTCTTCGTAGTCGTTCCAGGTAATGAGTTGGAGGAATGGCAGCTGGCGTGCTGCGCTGTAGTTCTGGTTGATGACATCGAAGGTTTGCAGCCAGGTATCGCCACAAGATTGCGGCATGTAATGTTTCTCATTGGGCTTCGCCCACGCGGCAAGCAGGTCGTCGAAACCCTTGAACACGCCGCCGGTTGCTATCTTCGTTGGCTCCGTGCGCGCATATCGATAGAACTCCTTTAGCTCGGAGAGATTGGCGACCTTGGGCTTTTGCCTCGCAAAGCCAGAGCTGACCCAGACAAAGGCGCCAGCACTATAGTCGCGGTCAAAGCCCTGCTTGTGGATGTGAACCCAGGAGATGTCGCGATGCGCTGCCTGAATGCGTGACCAGTCGACCTTACCGGACCAGTCGAGGCCAAATTCGTACACCACCGGATGGCCGTCATATCTCAGGTATTGCGGGGAAGAAAAATAGGTGCGCGACAGATAGTCGAGTTGGGAAATGACCGTCTGGGTGACGTCGCAGCCCTTGCAATGATTGAAGTTGTAGGTGCCGGCGTCGACCATGATCGAGAACGACATATCGGGAAATTTGGCCAGTTCTGGCATCGACTTGCGCCACGCGACATCGATGGGCTCGGGCTGGCCGTTGCCATCCTTCTCACCGTACCAGTCGACGATCACGCCATCGACGCCGCGCGCATGCATGTCCTTGAACGTGCGCAACGCCTGGGCCGGATCGTCCGAACGATAGCCGACCACGACGCCGCGCGATTCCGGATCGAACCACCACGGTAAATAGTGCGCAAGGACTTTGGTCGTGTTCCCCGGATAAAGCAACGTATGAATATTGACGTCGGAAACGGAGGTCGACCCGCCGAGATTACCGTTGCGGGTCGCTGCAAAAGTATGACTTGCCGAAGTGTTTGGCGGCGCCAGGTTGGCGGGTGGCTCTTCACAAGGTGCAGTGAGGGGTAGCGCACTGAGGCAGAGGGTTAACGCGGGCAGTATCCGTTTACCTGTTGTCATGACTGATAGTCTGGACAGAAAGTCTGCATTTTATGAGTTATTCGCGGACCCTTGGCATCTCGGTCGAATAAGGCTTGTTAATGTCTGTTTTATCTTTTGGACGTATAGGCGCATAAGCGTCGGTGTCCCCGAGCACCGCCAAACGGAGCCTGCCCGGCAGCGGCACAGCGTTTCAATCATTGGAGTTTGCATATGCCTAACGATGTCGGTCGCGAGCGAAGCCCCGCTGTCCAGAACGTGTCGGCACTCTCGGTGTTCGACGTGCTCGAAAATGTTCTGACTTATCGCTACCTGTTCCTTTCCGTGCTTTTGTCCGGACTTCTGCTGGGATGCGTCTATGTGCTGTTTGCCTCCCCGATGTATTCGGCAAACGCCTTCATCCAGATTGAAGACAAGAAAAGCAGTGCGTTGGGCTCTTTGTCCACGGTGACTCGCGCGCTCGACGTCAACGGCTCACCGATTCTCGGCGAGATCGACGTCGCGCGCTCGCGCACGGTCGTCACCGAGGCGGTCGAAGCAGCGGCCGCCCAGACGTCCATCACGGTCAAGAACACTTTCCCGATCGTGGGCCGCTGGCTCGCCACGGTGCTGCCGCGGGAACCCGACGGACTCGCCAGCGCGCCCCTCGACATGACGCACTGGGCATGGGGTGGCGAAAATCTGACGATCGGCTCGTTCGATGTTCCCGCGATTCAGACGGGCAAGCCGCACAAGCTCGTCTACGACGGCGATGGCAAATGGACGTTGCACGATCGCACCGGCAACGAGGTGCTGAGCGGCAAGGTCGGCGAGCTCGCCGCGTCGGGTGACTATCGGCTCCTCGTCAAGGCGGTGGTGGCGCGTCCGGGCACCGAATTCGGCCTCGTCAGGCACTCGACGCAGTCGACCGTCGACCTGATCATCAAGAAGCTCAACGTGGCCGAGACCAAGCGGGAATCGGGCGTGTTCGAGCTGCAATACAGCGGTGACAACCCGTTCTATGCGGCACGCCTCGTCAACGCGATTGCTGATGCGTATCTGAAGAACAACGTCACACGCCGCGCCCAGGAGTCGGAACGGAGCTTGAGCTTCCTCAACTCGCAGATGCCGATCGTACGGGCGCGACTGCAAAAAGCGGAAGACGCGCTCAACGCGTTTCGCCTGCGGGCAGGCACCATCGATGTGGGCGGCGAAATCAAGGAGTTGCTCGATCGGTCCGCAACGATCGAGAAGGCCAGACTGGAAACCAACCTGGCTTACCAGGACATGCGGTCCAAGTACCAGCTCGGCCAGGCGCCGCTCGACGCGGTACTGGGCAAGCTCAAGCAACTGGATCTCGCATCGCATCAGCTATCCGACCGGATCGCGCAACTGCCGGGCTTGCAGCAGGAATACCTGCGGCTCTCACGCGATGTCGATGTCGAGAATCAGCTGTATGTGGGTCTGATGAACAATGCACAACAGTTGCAGATCGCGACGGCGGGCAGTGGCGGCAATGCGTCGATCGTGGACTACGCGGAGGTCGCGGAAAAGCCGGGTCGTCCGAACGCGATTCTCGCACTGGCTATTGGCGGCCTGGCGGGCGCGCTGTTCGGCCTCATTGCGACGCAGCTGAAGTCGCTCGGCGCTGGCCGGATTCGTGACCCGAAGAGACTCGAAACAGTGGTCGGTATCGATACGCTCGGCGTGCTTCCGATTTCGCCGGCCCAGAAAATCGCTGCAGGCAAGCCGGAACATACGTTCCTCATCAGCGCAGAGGAAAGCGAAACGCCGATTGTCGAAGCGATGGAAAGTCTTGCGCTGGCGGTGCAATGCTCGCTTGCGGAGAAACCGGATGGCAAGGTTGTGCTGATCACATCTGCGGTGCCCAACCAGGGGAAATCGTTGATTTCGGCCAACCTTGCTTATTTGCTGGCCGAAAAGGGGCTCAAGACCTTGCTGCTCGATGCGGATATGCGCCGATCCAGGGTCCACCGCTATCTGTCAGGCGATACCACCAATGGGTTGTCCGGGGTTCTCGACGGTACGTTCGATTCGTCCGAGGTCATCAGCAAGCCGACCGACAATTTCCACGCGATGCCGGCGGGCAAGAAGACGAAGCATGCCGCCAAGCTGTTGCGCGGCGACAACTTCGGGCCGCTGATGGCGACTTTGCGTGAGGAATATGACGTCGTCATCGTCGATTCTCCGCCGGTTCTTCCGGTACTCGATGCGGCCGCCGTGTCGAGATTCGCGGACATGACGCTGTTCGTCGCGCGGCAAGGGGAAGTGAGCTATGCGGAAGTCGCCGAATCGATGTCGAGGCTTGCCAAGGTCGGCACGGCCGTGGACGGCCTCGTGTACAACGGCTTCGCACCTTCACCGCTGCGTTACGGCTATTACTCGAATGCTTACCGGTACATGTCCGCTCAGGACTGAATAGCGTCGACAGGCTGCCTGGCAACTTCAGGCTGATCACAAAAAAGACGCATTTGTCGCAATCGGGGATACACATGGGGCTTTTTTCGATGCAGATGGGACCGGCAACCAGAGGATTGGACAATCAGAGCTCGTCACGGCGCGCGGCGCCGAGTGCAAGCGGCGATCTGCGGGTGGTCTGGTTCATGGGCCCGCGCTCGAGCAGCTGGAACGGCGTCGGTCAACACAGCCTGATATTTATTCGGGCCTTGAACAGGAGCGCCGGATTCAATGTCGAGGTGATCGATATCCCCGCGCAAGCCCGTTCGCTGAAGCGCTACTGGTGGCAGTTCGTCGTGTACCCGCTGCTTGCGGTCCGGGCAGCCCGGTCGTGCGATATGGTCGTCCTTTATCAGGAGGATCTGAGCTTCCTCGTGCCGTTCGTCCGTCTTGCCGGCGGCAAGGTCTGCGTGCTTTTCCATCACGTTTCCCGCCCAGGGCAAGCGCGTGGCGTCATGGAGCGGCTCAAGGAGTTGTATATCCGCGCGATCCGACGGCAGGTCGCATGGTCGAATCTGGTGCTCGTCGAAAGTGAAGTGACGGCCGCAGAGGTGCTTGAAGTGGTGCCGGTTCCACCCGAGCGCATCCAGATCATGCCTTGCCCGTTCGAAGACAAATATTCGCCGCTCGATGAGCCGACGCGACGCGTTGCGCGGGCTCGATCGCGGGAGATTCTGAAGGAGCGCATCGGTCTGGATATCGGCGATGCGATCCTGTTGCTGAACGTCGGCTCGGACGAAACCCGCAAAAACAACGTAACGGTGTTTCGCGCGTTGGCCCGGATGAAGCGCAAGGATCTGGTCATCGTTCGCGCCGGCAAGGCATTCAATCTCGCCAATCGCAAGGAATGCGCGACGCTGGCGAGCGACATGGGGGTCCGTGCTCATTTTCTCGATTCGGTCAGCGACGAAGATCTCGGCTACCTCTATCAGGCCGCGGACATGTACGTGTCCGCGTCACTGCACGAGGGTTTTGGCCGGACCGTGATCGAGGCGCAGATCGCCGGAACCCCGGTGGTCGCTTCGAACATGCCGGTCTATCGGGCGACGATGGGGGATTCATTTCTACCGGTCAGTGATCCGGCCGATCCCGACGCATGGGTAACGGCGATCGACCGCCTCGCTAACGATCCTGTGCTCGCGGAGCGTCTCGTCGAACGCGGCAAGATCAACGCGCGCCAGTACTCGTCGGACGTGCTCTGCACTTCGCTGCGTGACGGGCTGTTGAGAGCGACCGGCGCTGACACCGTCGACGGTAAGCACACCTCTGCAGAATAGAAAGCGGACAGGCCATGCAAATTCAACAGGCTGGCGAGCCGACCATTTCTCTGGCACACCTGATCGTCCCGATCGTGGCCGTGTTTGCCTTGCTGTTCAATACGGCGCTGCCGTATCTCGGCTACGCCCAGGCAAGCGCGACATGGACGTTCGTGCTGGCGGCGCTGGCGCTCATCTATCTGGTGGCGACGCGACCGCTCTTTTCGGTGTCGATGTTGTATTTCATGATGATCGGGATGACCGCATTCGTCGCCGGCATCGGCATCGAGGCGGGCGGTCTGATGATCGAGACGGCGGTCCAGGGCGAACCGAACGGTTCTTTCAGCCGGCTCCTTCTGTTCTATGCACTCTTCATCGTTTGTGCGCTTTACAGCTTTAATCGCTCGTTAAACATTCGCAATCCGAGCGTACCCGTTGCGCTGATCACCGTCGACTCGCGCAGCGTGGTGTTGGGATTCACGCTGGCGCTTGCGATTATCGGGGCCGGCGTGGCAGCTGGACTGACTCAAGGTTTCGCGCTGATCAACGGTGTGAACCGGTACACCATTCGCAACGAAAGTACCGGGTCCGATAGTCTGTTGTTCAACACGTTCCTGAACAACGCGGTTTTTCTCGCCCTGATTCTCGGCGCGCTCGCCACCAGCAAGAACCAGGCAGTCAGGTGGTTTTCGATCTTGCTGATCATCGTGGCGACAGGTCTCTACATCCTTCACGGCGAGCAGTTCATGTCCGTGCTGCACTTCCTTCTGTCGGTGCTCGCTCCGGTGATCGCGGTGCTGCTGATGCGAGGCAAGCCGGTTCTGCGGTATATGGCAATCGGGGGAGGCGTCGCGCTGATCATCGGTATCGCTTCGGTATTTTCCGCCTACGAAGGGCAGGGGCTCGATGTGCAAAACACGATGACGGATCGCTCGCTATTGCAGGGGCAGGTCTGGTACGTGGTCGACTATGACGCGCATCTATTCACCGCACCTCCGTCGGGCGGCGCACCGGCCTTCTGGCGCTTCGCTGACTCGCTGCTGTCGATGAACCAGCCCACCTTCGACGACAGCTTCGGCTACAGCGGCTTGCGCGACGTGATGGTCGCGTACGGCGAGCCGCAGCTGATCCACTCGTATATCAAAGACGACATCACCTTCACGATGGGGCAGATGGCGATCCCCGTATTCTGGTTTGGTCTTGTCGGCGGCGCGTTGTTCATTGCGTTCACGGGCTTGATCTATGGGGTGCTTTGCGCATTGCAGATCGTGTTCGCGCTGCGTGGCGGCGTGATCATGCTATGGCTGATCGTCAAGTTGTTCAGCTACGCAAGCGCTGGGATCCAGCAAGGCGATTACTGGTCTTTCTTTAGTGTTCGGACGCTGATGTACGTGGCGCTGACTTACCTTTGGTGGGTGCTGATCGATTCGAAAGCCGCCCCGATCAAACTGAAGCGGCTGGTGACACAGTGAAAACCTTTCGAACCCTGCTGGTTTCGTCGCTGTCCGGCGTAGTGTGCGAAAAGGTGATCGGCGCACTCGCGGCGGTCGCGAGTAATCACCTGTTCGCCACGCTGTACGGCGCTCACTTCTTCGGCGAATTGCAGTTCGCGTTGTCGCTCGCGTACGTCGTCAGCAGCGCGGCGTTGATCTTCAGCGCTCAGGCCGTAGCACCGATCTTCGGCAGACATCCGCGACTGCGGCACCTCGTGTTCTATCGTGCGTTCCGGTTGCGTCTAGGTTCCACGCTCAGCGTGACGCTGCTGTTCCTGGTCGTCGTCGGCTTGCTGACGCAGTCCTCGAACACCGCGCTGATGCTGGTCGCCGGGCTGGTGATGCTGTGCGAACCCATCGCGCTCGGCTCGCTGATGGCCTACGCGGAAACCAAGCCCTGGGTGATCACGCGGGCGAAAGCGTACGCGAGCGGTGTGCGGGTGCTGTGGCTACTAGGCGCCGCGCACGCGTCGGTGGGCGCGGTCGTCGCGGCGTTTGCTTGGCCGCTCGAAGCTTATGTGGCCGTTGCCGCGCCGTTCACCCGTTATCGAACTCTCGCGTTCCATCGGCCACCGTCCCTGCACGGTTCGGAAACGGTCAAACGAACGCTGATCGTTCGCGGACTCAGGATGTGGCCGGCGATTGCCGCGAGCGTGCTGGTGTTGCGAATGGACCGCCTGTTGCTCGGCACGCTGATGTCGAGGACGGATCTCGGCATCTATGCGGCTGCGGCGTCGCTCGTCGAGCAGTGGAACTCGGTTGGCACGACGCTCGCACTGGCTCTTGCGCCGGCCATGGTGTTCGTCGCCCGCGGCGAGGACCAGCTGCGCAACAAGGCGATCAAGCTCAGCGCGTATCTGGCGGTGATCGCAGCGGTGGCACTGGTCGGGAGCCTGTTCATCGGGCGGCCGGTGTTCCTGCTGATTTATGGGCCTGCGTTCGAAGCCGGGATCCCCGTGATGATTTTCGGCACCGCCTGCTCGATCGCGACGTTCGTGGACGCCGGGCTCACGACGTGGCTCATCGCGGCGCGGCGTTACCGGCTGATGACGATCAAATTGATCGTGACTATCGCTGCGATCGGTGTGGCGCCATTCGTGATGCCAACGACGCTGATGATGTATTCACCGGCGGTGGGGACGGCCTTGTCGATCGTTCTGTTCTGGGGTGCCGTCTTCGGACAGGGGCAACGCTTAAAGGTGGCGCAATGAAAGTCTGCCTCTGCAATAACCGCTTTCCGCCGAATGTTGTCGGGGGCACCGAGATGGTCGTCTACGATCTCGCGGTTCAGCTGCGTGATCGGGGGCATGACGTTTCCATTTTCACCTTGTCGGATTCGCGCTCGTCCGAAACAGCGGTCGTGGACGGTCTTCGCGTGCACAGCATGCCGAATACAAACATCTACAACCAGTTTTCGCACGCCGAGCGCAGCGGGCTGAAAAAGGCCTTGTTCGGTGCATTGGATACATTCAACCCGCTCGTGTTCTTCTATGCCTTGCGCCATTTGCGTGGCCTTGGTATCGACGTGCTGTGCACGAACAACCTCAAGGGAATGGGACCGGCGATCTGGCTCGCTGCATGGTGTCTGCGGATTCCAGTCGTGCATGTGCTGCACGACTACTGGCTGATATGTCCGACCTCGACGATGTTCCGCGACGGCCGCGCGTGTGAGCAGGCATGCAACGGATGCCGGACCGTTTCAGCTCCGAAGGCGTGGTTTTCGCGGCTGGTCGGGCACGTGGTTGGAGTCAGCGACTTTGTGCTGGAACGCCATCGACGGCAGAATTTCTTCGGCGGTGCCCAACCCTGCGTCATTCATAACGCGCGGCAACCGTTCAGCGCAGTCCCTTCGACGCTCACCGAACCGCGCAAACCCTTCCGCATTGGCTTTATTGGGCGCACCGACGCGACCAAAGGTATTCGCGAGTTTTTTGCGGGTGCGTTTGCAGCGCAAAGAGGCGACCTCGAACTGCATATCGCGGGCCGGGACAACGAACAGATTCTGGATCAATTGATCGCCGAATACCCCGATCTGCGAGTCGTGCGGTATGGCTTCGTTCCAGCGAAAGACTTTTACCCGCTTGTCGATCTCGTGGTCGTTACGTCGATGTGGAACGAACCGTTCGGAATGGTCGCGTTCGAGCCCTGGGAATTTTTCAAGCCGTCCATCGCTTTCACCTCCGGCGGATTGCCCGAAGTATTCAGCGCCTTTCCCGAGTTGACCGTCCCGCGGGGCGACGTCGCGGCGCTCGGCGCGCTGATCCGGCGATTCATCGACGACCCGGATTTCTACCGCGGAATGGCCCACCGTTGCCACGAACAGCGCAATCACTTCCTGCCGCCGCGACAATTGCAGCAATTCGAAGCGGTTCTGAGGGCTGCTGCGAGACAGGATCAGCGCGAGGGGGGCGGGGGTGTAATCGGAGTGGATCGAGACGCTCGGAGATAACGCTGGTTGTGGATGGGATGGGCGCACACGTACGACAGGTTCTGCAACGAAGTGACTCGATGAAGTATGGAGATTGACGGAAAGGTCGGACGCCAATCTGGAAAGAACCGTAATTAGCATGCCGAATCATCTAAGGATAATGGCGAGTCTCTGAGGATGGCGGTAAAGATTTTCCATTGGCAAACGCGGCACTTCACGTCTGAACTTGCTTCCGTAGCCTGCTGGAATGATTTAAGAAACCTCTCCATTCGGAGGATTCATGAGAAAGCGCGTATTGATGGTAATGACCCGGGATATTCCCCGGTCCGCGTCCAACGGACGCGAACGCACGTTGTGCTACATCCGCAAGGCGATCGGCATGGATGCGGACGTACGCGAACTCAAGATTCACTCCGTATTCGAGACGGGTACGCTCGCTTCGAAGCTGCGCGCGGGCCTGAGGATCGGGGCAGGTCTGGTGACAGGCAGGCCTTGCGCACTGCAGGTCGCCATGTTCGCCAGTGGTGATGGAAAGAAACGGCTGGTCGAAGCGATTGAAGACTATAAGCCCGACGTCATCTATTTCGATGGCATCCGGATGGTCGATTACGCCGCGTTCGTTCGCCGACGCTATCCGTCGAGCCACATCATCTGCGACCTGGACGACCTGATGTCGCGGCGTGCCAATATCCTGAGAACCGGCAACTTCGCATTGTCCGTAGGCTACCTCGCAAAATCGATTCCCAAGGTAGTCGTCTCGCTGATCAATGCGCGATTCAGTCGCAATCTACTGCTCAGATATGAGGAGTTTGCGCTGAAAGGCCATGAGCGGCGGGTGGCGGCCTCGTCGAATGCCGTGACGCTGGTTTCGACGACGGATGCCGACGCATTGGAGCGTATCCTGCCCGACGCAATCAAAAAGCGAGTGCATGTGATCGCCCCGCCAGTCGACTCGGTCAAGCCGGTGGTGCGGCCCGTCGACCCGGTTCGGTTCGTATTCGTCGGCGCGGACAGCCAGTTGCAGAACCGACTCGCAATCGAATACCTGGTGGCGTCGTGGAAGAAACTCGAGTTGAGTTTGCCGCTGGTCATTTACGGACGTATGTCCCGTCAATACGAACCCGTGCCGAACGTCGTGTTCGCCGGCTT
This sequence comes from Paraburkholderia sp. HD33-4, assembly GCF_021390635.1. Lineage (NCBI taxonomy): Bacteria > Pseudomonadati > Pseudomonadota > Betaproteobacteria > Burkholderiales > Burkholderiaceae > Paraburkholderia > Paraburkholderia sp. HD33-4. Next base: position 704,972 of record NZ_JAJEJS010000001.1, read on the forward strand.
TGCAAAGACGCTCGACGAAGTCTATACCCCCAACTCGATTGCACTATGCCCGACATTTCTGCGCGGCGGCATCAAGTCGAAGGTGCTCGAAGCTGTCTCGTTCGGTTGCGTTCCGGTCGGCAATGATGCCGCGTACGAGGGTCTGAATTTCGAAGATGCGGCGCTGGCGATGGACGAAGGTCGGTTGCATCGTTTCCTTGACGACCCCTCTGCGGATCTGAATGAAGTCATGGAGGCGACGACGCGGTTTGCTGCTTTCTGCGAACGCAATTTCAGCATGCCGGTGTTTGCACGACGCTGGGGTGACCTGCTCCGGCCAGTGTATGTTCCGCAGACGGAGACGAATGTCGTTGTTGGCGACGGAAAAATGTCCCCTATTGCGATAGACGTCGTGCAGCGTAGTACCACTGCCAAGCAGCCGTGAAAACGGGCGAGCGCCTCGCGGTGAACCGCGAGGCGCGCACTGCTCCGGCCAGATCGGTTTCAGACGGATTGCCCTGCTTGAGCGGGAGCGGTTGGTAAATGGACGTCTCCGGATCGTGAATGGGTTGGCGTCTTTTATTAAAAATTTCGTTGCAGCGTGTAAGGAGTGGTTGAATCAAAAGAATAAGGCGGTACATTAAAATCGGGAAAATAAGAAATGATTTCAATTCAAATGCTTCGGGGGTTGGCGGCATTTGTTGTCGTCCTCTATCACATTGCAAAGAAGGGTGTGGTTTCGGGAGATTATCCCTTTAATTTCTTTGAATTCGGGCAATTTGGGGTGGAGATATTCTTTATTGTCTCCGGATTCATCATGTCGTACATCACTGCCGGAAAGGAACTCCATGCTCCTTCGTTCATCGTGCGGCGAGCGGTCAGAATTTTGCCGATGTATTGGCTGTTCACGACTGTCGCTTTGTGCGCGTTGATCATCGTTCCAAAATTGGCATTTACGCATACTGAGCTCCCGCCCGGAATTATCAATTCTTACCTGCTGATTCCCGATCCCCATCACTCTTTGCTGCTCATGGTGGGATGGACACTGTCGTACGAGTTGCTCTTTTACCTCGTATTCGCACTGGCGGCGGGGATGCCGGGCCGGCCGATCGCGGTCGTGCTTGCGATTCTGTGGAGCTCGTCTTTCTACGCGTCGCAGAATTTTTATATGCAGTTTATCTTCAACGATTTCTGGGCAGAATTTCTGGTCGGCACCATCCTGTTCAGAATTGTGGATAAAAAGGTCTCCTTGTTTGCGGTGGGTGGGATCGCATTGATCGCATTCCTGATTTTTAGTTACTATGGCTTGCCCGACCGTCGGTCGGTATATTTCGGATTGCCGGCGGTAAGCGTCGTTTCAATATTTATTGGATTGGAGGGTCTGTTCAAAAAGTACCGCGCGGCACACATCGTCCCGGCATTGAAGTTTCTTGGTGATGCTTCCTACTCCATTTACCTGTCGCATTTCTTTTCTTTAAATTTTGCATATCTGGCGATCTATAAGGTTTTGAAATTGAGTGGCCGCTCGGCTGGAGTGGCGTACTTCGCGTTTGCTATCGCGGTTAGTTTGATTGCGGGCGGGTTGGTGCACGTGTTGATAGAAAAGAAGATCCTCCGCGCTTTGAAGAATATGGGTGGGCGAGATGTGAAGGGCTATGTGAACAACCAGGCAGATACGGGTGCGGCTTAATGGATTGGGAGTTGGGTCGAATTCTGCCACCCCGTGGGGCAGGTCTGCAGTCGTTGGCGACGCCTGGATGGGGGGCGGAGATTGCGCGAGAGAACTTGAGCCGGGCAGTCAGTCGGTCCGGGTGGTTGCACGCCAATGCGGCAACTATCGGTACCGGCCGCTTCACCGGGTGCGCTCGACCGAGACGGAAATGGCAGCTCGCGGCAATTCTCTACGCGGCTTTATAGCTCGCAAACGTGTGCGCGATACATTGACGCGAGTGCGAGCCAGTTCCCGCCGACGTGGAAGCAAATCCAACAGCCGTCAGAGTGTAAATGGCCGCGCGACTTTCACCGGTAACCTCACCCGGCGCTATTGAATCTCTTCGCTGCTTACTCGTCCTTTATCGAGAGGTTTCGATCGACCTCGCCGTCAACGCTGCTGGGAAGTCTTATCGCACAAGCAGTGCAGTTATAAGATAAATGTAAGGAAAAATGCGTCCGCTCTTTTACAACAGGGCGCACTTTGCCAGCGTCCCGTGGGTTGAGATAAAGCACCCAAAAATGCGAACCGGTCTAGTCGGAAACAAAACAGGTATCCGGAAGAAAGGATGGATCTTTGATGGCACCACACGTAAAGACCAACTAGCAGCATTGATACAGGCGGTATCGAACAGATCTCGCAATTAATACTACTAAGATAACCGTTGCGTGGTGGGGTTACATTGGAGAAAGCATGAAAACAAATTTTGTACTTCCCGAATGTATCAATCAAAGCAGTTTAGTCGCCGATCAGATTTCCCAGCTTCGAGAGCGCGGCTTCAGTTCGTTTGAGAATATTGCCTCCGCGGAGGAAATCGCTGAGCTAAAAGGCATCTGCGAGCGGCTCATATTCGCCGGTGCAGGTGCGAAAGAGGGCGCTTTGTTCGACTTCGTTGGTGACAATCCTCTCGCCTCGACCGGACTCACTCAATTGAGCATGCCGAGCAACTTCAATCCGCGGTTGCGTCGGACGGACTATCACAAGCGGCTCGAAGTCCTCGCCAGGCAGGTTCTGGGTCCCCAGGCGCGCTTCGCGGGAGATCACCTCTTCTACAAGCCGCCGGTAGCCGGCCCGGAAACCCCCTGGCATCAGGACGAAGCATTCCATGACCCACGGTTCAATTACCGCGAGGTGAGCTTCTGGCTACCTCTGCAACCGGCGACAATCGAAAACGGCTGTCTTCGTTTTATTCCGGGTTCGCACCAATGGAGCGTTCAGCCTCACAGAAGGATCCCGGGCAAGGAGCGTTCACACGGGCTTGAATGCTACGACGGTTTTGATCCCGACGATGCAGTCTACTGTCCGGTGCCCGTCGGCGGGTGCACGGTTCACCTGGGTCGTACGGTGCATGGCGCAGGGCCGAATGTCACTGCGACCGCGCGCTTCGCGTATACGGTCGTCTTCGATGTTCCTGCCACCGTTTCAACGGAGTTCCGCGAGTTCAACTGGCTCAACGACACAACGACACGCGACGAGATCGAACTCAATTGGCGGCGGGGCAAGGGGAAGATGATCGCTTTGTATCGCCGCGTGATGCGACGCAATAATATCGATCCAATCCGGCTCTACTATGGTTTCAAACGCCGTTGGTGGTCGTTGAGGCAATGGCGCAAGCGCATATAGCACTTTGTCTATCGCCGATCTGATGCTTCAGGGAGTGAGTGCCGCCGGGTTCGTTCGGCGATAGATTGGGCTGGTTGCGCGCAAGGAGCCCGCGCTGCTTGATGCTGAGCCACGCCTCCTCCGTGTTGCTGCGAGCGACGAGTTCTGTGAGCGGAGATAGGCAGCGTCGTGTTGACCGGCAAGCGAGCGCGCCTGGCCTCGGAACGATTGCGCTGCGAAAAGCTCGCGTTCGATGTGCGGAAGTATTCGCGTTGGATTCACTGCACCGCGACTTCGAAGAGCCAACTGACCTTCCGTCTTCTCAGCCTCGAAACGCCCGGAGCAGAATGCGATGCAACCCGGCGCACACCACGTGCGTCGAGTATTGCAATGCATTGGTCCTGCCGCGCTCCCGCAATTCGTTCATCCGGGAAGAAGAGTCGGCGAGACTGCTGATTGCCGCCGCCCACTCGTCCGGGTTCGTCGGGTCCGCAACGGCGAGAAACGAGTCACTCATCGATCCTCGAAAGACCGGGATGTCCGAGGCGATAACGGGTGTTCCCGCCATCTGCGCCTCAATCACGGTACGGCCGAAGCCTTCGTGCAGCGTCGCCGAAACGTAGATGTCGGCCGCTTGATAAAAGTATCCGAGATCCTCCTCGCTGACCGAGTCGGCAAAGTGAAAGCGGACTCCGGACGATTCGGCAAGCGTCTTGCATTCCATGCGATTGGCGGCGTTGAAAGCTTTGCCTACCCGAACGATCATCAGATCCTTGCGTGCCAGTTTAGCCAGCGCCTGGAAGATCGTAAGGTTGTTCTTGCGGGTTTCATCGGAGCCGACATTGAGTAGCACGAGCGCGTCGTCGGTCTCGAGACCAAGGCGCTGTTTAAGGATCGCCCGTGCCTGAGCGCGAGTCTCACCGGGCGTCGCAGCAGCGAGTGGTGCATATTTGTCGTCGAACGGGCAGGGCACGATCTGCACGAGCTCCGGCTTCACGGGGGCGGCGCTTGTCAGATCTCTGGCTGCCGAGTCGGCTTCGACGAGCACGAGATCCGCCTTCGGCGCCAGGGGAAGAAGCATCTTTACATAGAGTGACTTGAGCTTCTCGACGATGCCGCGAGCGTGCCCCGGAATTTGAACGTGATGGAACATCAGGCAGACCCGGCCACCAGCGAGGTGGATGATCGGAATCATGAAACTCAGGTCTTCCTGGTAAAGGATGATCATGTCGCATGAGCGCGCCACGCGGATCGCGTGCAATGGATACATCACCAGTTGAGTCCAGTAGCGCTTGAGCGAACGAGGCTCGGCATCAATGTCGACGGTTTCAACACTGAGGTTCGTGTACTTCATCAATCCAGCGGCCAACGCGAGACTATGCTGGCCCACTCCGGTCAACCTGCTTGCCCGCGGCCCCATGAACCACACGATCCGGGCGCCGGTCGCGTTCGGCACAGCGCTTTCCTGCGAGATCGTCTTATTGAGGCCTGCTGCTTCGCGTCCCGGCAGTATGGAGAACAATTTCATGGATATTCGAACCCTCGTTCAGCCGGCACTTCTCTGTAGGCGCTCGAGCAGCGTCCTGAATGGACCGGCAAGATCTGGCGCGGTCGAACAATCTGCTGTCGACCGTCGTACATGTTCACGAAATATGAAGCGACGAGTTCAACGCCGCGCGGTCCGTTTGCGCACGCACTCGAAGGACTCGTGGAATCCAGGCTTCGCTTTGCTCCATCGGGTCTTCGTGTGAACCCTTAGACAGATACTGCTAGGCGTTGTGGTCATTCTCAGTGCGCTAACCCACCATGATGCTGCTAGCTGCTACGCACTCGGGATTCTGTGCTTTCGTCCAGCACGACTTCAGTCTCGCGCGCGAACGGAACAGTGGCGAGCGCCTCGAGCACACCATTCATTACCCGGGCGCCGAAGTCATGATGAAACGCCCACACGCCATAAATGCGTCCGCGGAATGCCGCCTCGAATCCGGTCTCGCGGCGGATCTGCTCGTCGGGGCGAAACCCCGAGCCCAGTCCAAACGAGAACAGGCCCTGCACTGATCTGCCGCTGGCATCGAAAGGGCAGCCGTACCTGTCGGAAACCACTCCGCCCTGGCCGACTTGCAGCGAAATTGGCGTGTCCAAATGATCGACGAGTATCGACATGTTGGGCCCATATCCGGCGCCGTGAATAACGGCGATCGACTCTTTCAGGCACTCGCGCGCGCGCAACCGGGCAGAGTCGCTCGAATCCGCCTCGATCAGCTCGACGCGGGGTCTCGCTCCGGGCACACGGCCGTTCGTCATGATCGAGCGCGCAATGTCGAAAGCCCGATAACGCAGACCACCGGCACGATTGACTCGCCGGGTGACAGGGCAGACATCGTTGACTTCGTCGACCTCGTAACCATGGGCGTGTGCTTCTTCGACCGTTTCGAAAAACAGGCGGACCTGCGATCGATGAATCACGGCAATTTCATCCAGGCCCTCGCTTCCTAGTTCCATCGCGAGGCGGTCGACGACAGTGAAGGCGCTATGCGATCCACCGATCACCGTGATCCGGTTCGGGCGACGCGTGCGTTGCCGCGAGAAGGCGCGCCCGAACGTTTCAATCAATCGCGGAGTCGTCAGGCTGAGCACATCGTCAGACACGTAGGTCCTGATGCCCGCGTCCGGGGGCGGCAATAGCAGCCCGTGACACAGCTGGGCGATTTCGCCCACTTGTTGCTGTCCGCCAAGGTTCATTACAACGGTGTCGCTCGACAACGTACTGACCACGGTGGAGTCATTCACGTCGTGAAAATCGATTTCGAAGCCACCGTTTTCAAGGCGCCGAATCCTGTCGATCTCGCGACCGCGCAGCACGGTCACGTTGTACCGCGCAGTGAGGTAGGCGAGGAGCTGCTCGGTCGCCAGCGCAAGCAGCGCGCCGGCTTCAGTGAGATTCGGCGGGCCGTCGGCCGCCTCGACCATCCGCTGGTGCAATGGCGAGTTGGCTCTGAGATCGGCAAACACGTCTTCGAAGTTCTCGTGTTCGAGGCAAGCGAGAAAAGTATTTCCCACCGTATTGCCGGTGACATTCACATACTCACCAAGCTTGCCCGCGCCGAGTTCGGTGCGTTTGTCGATGATCAAAAGGCCATTTCTCGCGATCTCCGGAAGATTGCCCGTTTTGAACGCATGGAACAAAAAACCCATGCCAGACGGACCCGCTCCGCAGATGGCGCAAGAGAATTCCTTTCGTGCGATCCCCACGAAGGACTGCACGTGCGATTTGTGATTCATGTTTCTTTTCCCCTAGGCAGGGATGTTATGGAGCTAATGTCTTACGTAATGCGGTTTACGCTCTGTTCGCTGCCGCACCGAACTTCTGCAGGCGCTAACATGCCTTAGGAATGCTGGATAATTCCTGCCGGCTGGGGATCGCGGTTGAGAATTTTTTGCCTGGTCGCCGCATCGACATCCCGAGGTCGAGCGGGACGTTTTCTTCCTGCGCTAGTAGCCGGGTTCAAACGGAGTCGCGAGGCGATCTATCGAATCGGCAAGCGGCGAAATCAAACGGCGTGCCGCTCGAAATCCGGTAGCTACGGGTGGAAGTGTTAGCGGCGCCTGAAAGGGCGGTAGGAGGATTCGCCCGCCGCTTGTGCTTGTGCCATATCAACGACAGTTGGATTCGTTGCGCGACAAACGACGACCGGGTGTAAGTGGAGTTACGGCACCTGCTGCTGGCGTTGGCGGAGTCGCTGGGATAGTGTGCCCGCTACTCGGCAGATACCCCAATGTCCGCGAAGCTCGACGCCTGACAAAACTGAAGCGTGACCCGTGCGCCTTCGAGCGACAACGCCAGCGCGCCCCGGAAATGTGCGCCGAGGGGAAGGTCCAGAAACGTCCAGCCGGCGATGCGAGCGCCATGATGAGACGCGCACCAATGACCCTCGCCGAGTAGTGAATCGTCTTCGGTGGTGTAAGCGTTTGGCTCGCCGGAGAAACCAGTGCCCAGCGCCTTCAGCAAAGCTTCCTTGCGGGTCCAGATGCTGAGCAGGCGCGCAGTCGGATCGGGGCGTGCTGCGTCGAGCATCTTCTCCTCGGTCGCGGAGAATGTCCCGCGCCCAATGCCGGGAGTGTCCAGGCCGTCGATCCATTGCTCCACATCCACGCCGACGCGGCAATCCCATGCGAAGGCAAGCAACGCCATCCCGTCGGTGTGTGAAACACTGAATGCGAGTCTTTCGGCGTCCGGCCACTGCAGAACGGGCTTGCCGAACGGCGTAACGCGAAATCGCAAGGATTCGGGGTTGCACGACAGGTAGCCGCTGAGCAGCCACCGCAGAGCGCACCGCCGGGCGACGAATCGATCACGATGCCATTGCTGTCGATAGGCGCGTGCGCGCTGTTGCTCGTCTGGGGAGAGCGCATCTGCCAGTACCCTGCACACTGGTTGGATAACAGCGTCGTCCAGCAGCCAGATCTGCACGGTGTTTTTCGGCAACGACAGATGACCCGGCTGCCAACGGTTCGCGCTCCGAGCCCTCCGCCAGGCGGCGGAGGGTGAGCAGCGATCAACTAGGCGCACGCGACGCCCCCGAGCGCGGAAAAACCGGGCCGCGGTTTGTCGCTGCTGGTCAATCGCCGATCCAGCGCCGCAGCCACAACCTGCACATTCGGCTCGGCGATCATTTCGAAGTGGTCGCAAGATACATCGACAATATCCAGTCCGGCACGAGCGACGTGCTGCCACAGTGTCAACTGATTGCTACGGTAGGTCTGCGCGGACGTCGCGTGCACGTAGACGATCGGTCCAGCGGTATAGGGCCGTGGCCGATACGTCGTCATCGCTACCCGCAACGTCTCGCGAACCGTACGTAGCGCCGGTGGCATCCGCGCGTTATGGCTGTCTGGGCGGTGTGCCATGCGTCCGTTGCGCATGCGCAAAAGATCGACCGCATTCACGAGTCTGTCCTTCACGTAGCCGGAAAGTTGCGATTTGGGCACGGCGCGCAGCCTGCGCCAGTGCCAGCCTACGTATTGATAGTTGTGCCGCAGCCAGGCCCGCCACGGCAGGCAGCGCTCGTCCGCATAGGTATCGATCAGGCACAGCAATTCCATTTGCTCGCCGGCGCGCCCTAACTGTTGCGCAATCTCGACGGCAATCAATCCGCCGAACGAGTAACCAGCCACCGCGTACGGTCCCGTTGGCTGCACGCCGCGCATCTGTGCGATGTAGCTGGCCGCGATATCGTGGACATGCCGTTGAGCCGGCAGCTCGCCGTCGAGGCCTCGTGCCTGTAGCCCAAACACCGGGCGCGGACTCTGCATCGCGGCGATTAGCGTCGAGCATTCCATGACGGTTCCGCTTACCCCGTGTACCAGGAAGAGCGGTGTGCCCGTGCCTGCGCGCATTGGTACGACTGTCGGCGACGACTGTGGCAATGCGCAGTCGTCGATCGCCGCGGTGAGGCGCGCGATCGTCGGCGCAAATTGCAGCGTCGCGAGCGGAATGGTGCGCCCGGTCGACTGATACACACTGGCGAGCAACCTTGCCGCGAGCAGCGAATTGCCGCCGAGATCAAAAAAGTTGTCGTCCCGACCGATCGGAGCGAAGTCGAACAGCCTCTCCCACTGCGTCTGTAGATGCCGTTCGAGATCCTGGCGGGACTCGCCCACCGGCGCCAACTCACGCGTTGCCGAGTTCAGCGCCGGATGACGCCGAATCGCATCGAGGCATTCTGGATTGCGGAGCGCCGCCGTGTTGCGCACCGGCAGGCCGCTGATCGCATTGCGCGCGGCAGATTCGGATAACTTTCCATTATGCGTGGCCGGCAACGCGGGAACGGCGATGATCCGGTCCGGCACATGTGCTTGCGACGCGCGACGTGCAAGTTCGCGGCGCACCCGTGCGGCCAGCGCAGCGTTCAACCCGAAGCCCTCTCTGAGCACCAGCAGCAGCACGGTGCGCGGTTCCGTTGCGGCTGCGTTGCCCTGATCGGCCGGCAGATTGCGTGACGGCTGTTGCACGATCATCGCCTCGCGGATTTCCCGGATGTCATTCAGTACGCGGTAGATCTCGCCCGGTCCGACGTTGATGCCGCGCACATTCAGCACCCCGTCTGTGCGGCCATGCAATCGCGCAGTACCTTCCGCCGAAAACTCGATGAGATCGCCGTGAGTCCAGACCCCCGGGTTGCTGGCGAAATAGGCGGCGTGAAAGGCAGCACCGTCGGCGTCGCCGAAGAAACCGAGCGGACGTGACGGAAACGGATTCGCGCAGACCAGTTCGCCGATCCCGTTGGCGGGTGCGCCCTGCGTGCGGGCCTGAACAGCGAGCGCAAGACTCCTGCATTGGGCTTCGCCTGCGTAGACAGGCAGATTGGGATTGCCCAGCACGAAGCAACCGAGGATGTCCGTGCCGCCTGAGATCGATTGCAGTTGCAGCGGCTTCACGTGATCGCGCACCCAGCCGAACTGTGCGTCGAATAGCACCGCTCCGGTCGACATCATCGCGCGCAGTGCGCTGAGATCGAACTGCCTTCCCGGCACGAGGCCGGCATCCTCGCACATCTTCAGATAAGCGGGACTCGTGCCGAACACCGTGACGCGCTCGTCGGCGACAAGGCGCCACAACGTATCGACCGCCGAAATCGGGCCGTCGTAAGTAACGATTTCGACGCCGGACGCAAGCGCCGACAACTGCCAGTTCCACATCATCCATGCGCAGGTGGTGTGGAAGTACATCCGATCGCCGGGCCGCAGGTCGCTGTGCAGCCGATGCTCCTTCAGGTGCTCCAGCAAGCTGCCGCCGGCGCCGTGCACGATGCACTTCGGCTTGCCGGTGGTGCCCGACGAGAACATGATGAAAAGCGGATGGTTAAACGGGAAGCGCCGCCATTCGAAACATCCGGCGTCGCCGTGCTCGATCAGTTCGGCCTGCGAATAGATCTGTTGCTTGACCGTATCCGGCAGAGCGCCATCATCCAGACGGACAACAGCTTGCAGCGACGGCAAAGCGGCTGCCAGTTCGCCGATCTTGGCCGAGACCGGTACGCCCGTGTCGAAAGACTGCGCTGCGGCGTGCGCGAACAGCAGTCGCGGCGCGAGCGGTGTGAAACGATCGAGGAGCGTCTCGACACCCATCTCGGGCGCAGCCGTCGACAGCGTGGCGCCGAGCGCGGTGACCGATAGCGCGGTAACGACCGCTTCAGCGTCGTTGCGCATCACGCCAACTACGCGGTCCCCCTGGCGCAGCCCCAATTTCGTAAGCGCATGTGCAAGACGGGCGACGCGATCGCGCAGCTCACCGCGAGTCAGACGTACTCGCCGGCCATCCGCGTGACAGGCTGTCAGCGCAGGTGCGTCGGCCCCTGCTACCGATTGGTTCAAGAGGTTGTCGGCGTAATTCAGTTCGACTTCCGGGAAGAACTGTGCGTGTTCACAGTCGTCGCCGACGCACACGGGTTCGAGGTTGCCGGACCAGTCAAGCCCGTGGGACCATCGCACGAAAATTTGCCAGAACGTTCGATATGCCCGTACGGAGAACTCGTGCAGCTTTTCGTAGTTGTCAAAGATCTGGCCCGTGTGTGCCTGCAGGACCGCGGTGAACGCGGTCATTTGCGAAGTGGCGGCAGACTCGGGGGTGTTGGTGAAAATGGGGGTGCGTTCGAGAGATGCAGCGGGGTAAGGCGACGTGCGAAGCAGTTGAAGGCAATCCATCTATCCCTCCATGCAGAGCGGCAAAGCGTATTTCAGATGCCTGAAAAGGAATCGTCGAATTGATCCTATTAAATGATGGTTTGCTGCTATGTGCGGCAGCGCACTATCAAAATTGGGTCCATAGAGATTGTTATGCCGCGCGAATTTTGGCTCGAAGCGCTAGGCGAAGGCGTGAGAATTGCCTGCATTTTCAGCATGGAAATCGCGCCATCGACTGGAGTCGTCAACGCAGAACAGGAGGCTGAAACGCTGCGATGGCCGACACCAGTGTGCGACCCTAATACATGTAGCAGCTCGCATTACGCAGCCCGAAGCGGTTCGATTAGTGCCCGCAGTTCGTTTGCAGTCCACAAGCTTTCCATCGGAATGCGAACATTTTCAAACGGGGGTGTTGCACCGAGCGGGTGCCACGAACGTTTGCGAATGGAATTGCCGCACCCCGAGCACTGGATGGCTGCGAAGTGATGAGCGGACACATGTTCATGTTGAAACGCAGTGACCTTTTGGGCGGCACCGCTTTTCGACGTCGCCTGCTTGTTTCAAAGACACGAACGCATCGTGCGGCATGGCTCAGAGTTCACAAAACCTTCACATACGGATACTTCTGCGGATCGCGCTTCGCATGCGCTTCGACCCGCGCACACATCTTGCGTTTCGTTGTGGTGTTCCGGTGCCACTAATTGATTTGGTTTGGTGAGGGAGGGAAGAAGACTGAAAAGCGCTGCGTTGCACAGCACGCTTCCCTCCCTGGATCCTGGCGGGGAGTCAATTCCTCGACGCGAGGCGCCGCGCGGCTCATTCGATGCCGCGAGGCGCGAACGCAGTTTCTTAGTTGACCGTGATAGCCGAGGAAAGGGTGTTCTTGATGAACGGCTTGCCCACAGCCTTGACGTAATAGGTGCCCGCGTTGGTCACCGGAATCGTCGTCGTGTTGGCAGGGTAGGTGACCTGGGTCCATGCGGCGTTGTTGTTGCTCCACAACTCCAGGTGATCCAGGGTACTCGTGGCCGAGGGGGACACCGTGATCGTGCGGCCGCTCACCGAAGTTTTCAGCGTCAGACAGTTGTCGACACCCGTCTCGAGCGGAGTGCCCTCGTAGTAGTCATCCCAGGTCGTCAGCTGCAGGAAAGGAAGCTGCTTCGCCGAGTTGTAGTACTGGTTGATCTTGGTGAAACCATCCAGCCACGTCTGGCCGCACTGCTGGTTCACATAGACGTTGCCATCCCACGACGCGTAACCAACCGGGTTGAAGCCCTTGTAGGTCGAACCCATGGTGATCTGATTCGGATGCTGGTTGGCCCGGGTGTAGAAGTCGTCCATCGTGCTCAGATCAGCCGGGGCGGCGTTCGAACTGGTCGGATTCACCCACAGGAACGAGCCACCGCTGCTGGGGATGCCAAAACCATCCGGCGACGTCGCATTGTCCAGATGCACAAACGAGATCTTGGGATACGCGGACTGGATTGCGTTCCAGTCGATGCCGCTGGCTGCGGTGAGACCAAAGTCACCCACCACCGCCTTGCCGTTGTAGGTCAGGTAGTGCGGATCGCTGAGGTACTGCTTGTTGATGTACGCGACCGCTGCCAGCACCTTGGCCTGATTGGTGCCGCTAGCATTGTTCAACAGATTCGCGTCCAGCATGATCGCAAACTGCATCGGGCCGTTCTGCGCCGTGGTGTAGCTCTGGATGATCGGTTGCAACGCGAGCGAACCGGTGTTGCTGATATCCGTCTGGCCCTGCCAGTCAATCATCACGCCATCGACGCCGCGACTGACCAGATCAGCGAGGAACCCCTTGATGTAGGTCGGATCGCTGGTGTTGTAGTTGACGTTGATACCCGAGTCCATACCGCCGTCGAACCACGGCAGATAGTGCACCAGCACCTTCGTGGTGTTACCCGGGTAGAGCAGCGAGTGAACGTTGACCTTCGACACATCCGTGCTACCCGCCAGGGTGCCATTCGACAACGCAGCCGTGACCGGGCTTGCCGAAGTGTTTGCAGGCATCAGTGCCGTTTGAGCGTTCGCCGATGCGACCGGAGTCGTCGACGTGGTTGCAGCCGTCGATGCGGTGGATGCAGTCGATGCAGTGGATGCAGTAGATGCAGTGGATGCAGTGGATGCAGTAGATGCAGTAGATGTGCTCGCGGCAGTCGAAGTGGTCGAAGCTGTCGACGTTTGCGAGTTTTGCGAGCGCCAATGTCCGTGCGCTTGCGCCGAACCCACGACAACGAAAGTGACACAAGCCGCGAGCATGACGCGGGAAAGATTAGTTTTGAGTTTCGGAGACACTAGTAATTCCTGTCGAATTTTATTTGAAGACACGAAGCCCGGTAACGCAGGCTTCACTGCAAAAAAACGGGGCTGCCTGCCGGAAGGCGCTTTGGCTGCCGCCTGGGCCGCGGCAAAAGCCGACATGGCCGTTTCGCCGTTCGCAGCGGCAATGCCGTGCGAGTAGGCTGACTTCCAGAAGCGGATTCGCTCTTACCGCGTCACGTCGAGAGCGCGGTACGTCGATAAGTAGAACTAATTGCGATCAGCTTTTTTTTTGGGGTTGACAAATATCTTTCGACTCCTCCTCTTATTGATTTGTAACTTCGTGATTACGTCACCTCGACACCACTCACCATCCACAGACCATCCGACATGTGGGTGGCCTTGATTGGAGGGCGCGATCAACCTTCACACCGCTCTGCTCGGGTCGAGATTGTTGTCAATCAACCTTCCATTTGTCACCGCAGGTAGACGACGCGAGCGAAGTCTTCGTCAATCGAAGTGTTCCTGAGAAAAACTGCGCCATAACATAAATGAACCGCGCGGTTAATCAGTTATGCAAATTAAAGTGTATAAAAATGTAACGACCTTACATCTCACGCACAACCGCCTTCCGTGACACACCCGCCCAGCAAGTTCGTTCGATCCGGAGGCAAGCTTGCCCGCGCTCTGATCGGAAAGCTCTTGCGGACCTCCACGTACCCGGGTCACGTCGCTCCGACAGAACCGGTCGGTCGGACCGGCCCTTTTATTGCGGCTGCGAGAACGACTCGATTGCGGTGGTCATTCGCACTTCGCCACACGCGTGTACAGCAAAAAACCTTTCAAATTCGCCAAACGCGAAGCATTGCTGCTGTCGGATGCTCGGTCCACCGGAAAGAATTGCGCGATAGGGTTTTCCCGCGCAACTTCAGGGCACGAATTATATTCTCAAAAAACGTTTCAGTTCTGTAACGCGGGCAAAGTTCTCGGGAAAAAAGCGATAGCTCCCTGCATCCGTTTCTGCGGAGTTGGTTTTTCCTTGAATATTGCGGGGTACGCAAAAAGTCTTCCCCCGCCGCCAGAAAGTCACAATGAACTACTTGACTTATGGGATTCGTTCATATGAACGAGAAAATATGACTCGCGTATCATTCTTCATATAAATAGTATCCCGAACTAATCACCGGTCAAATCGGCTAGAGCTTTTCGGACAATGAGCCATTAGAGGATGTCGCACTACAACGAAATGCGAACTATGCAACACTGAGGAATGCGGTATTTGTTACTCGTCTGCATGCGCGCAATGATTCGCGTTTTGTGACGTAAAAGCAGGGAGCGTTCGGTAGTGAGCGTCCATTCGTATCGCTTTGATATGGATGGCTTAGCAAATTGCGGCTTATATGAAATGCGAATTTTCGAGCGGGAAACGATCGCGCGGCGATCGAAAGTACTCGTTCCAAGAGGGTGGTTTTGAAGATGCAGGGTGCGCCTATTTTTCTATCTGGTGGTTGGAAGGGCGGCGGAGAGCCGGGCCGGAATACGCGGGTCGGTTTGCAGAAATACTAGAAAGTAGAAGTGCTCAACGCCTGCTATTCACCTGAACCGAAATGAAGCTCGCGATTGTCGGGAAGGACGTTGCCACGCTGCCATTGCAACTCACGCCGATATGAGCGCACTGAGAATCGTACTTTCCGATTGAAGTGGAGCCGAGTGGTTGATTGGTCAGGCCGTTCACTATCGACTGTCACGATGGGGGCGAGTAAAAGCTTGTGATTTGATCATGCCGGTCAACGCATTCGATGCCATGCTTTAAGCGTCCCAGAAGTACTTCTCTGGTGTTTCGTGCCTTCAAAAGAGTCGAACGCGCGTGCCGGTGGTGCTAATTGAAGTTTGAATAGGGAATGAGTTCGAGCACGGATCATCGATTGGGAAATGATCGTTTTCGAATTGTGGTTTGCTGTTCGATAGCTGCGACAGACCGGCCTGCGAAGGCGGGAGTTGATCTTCTCAGGGTCGAATTGCGCCCTGAAAATGGCGACATCAAGGGCTATTGGCGACAGCGTTTCATCAAATCCAGTTGACCGGAACGCGTGTCCAGAAAGACCGGAACCCGCGAGTACGTCCGCCAAAAGAGTTTTGAGCGATCGTGGTGCATCACTGACAATCTCGGCGGCAAGCGAGACTCGATAAGAAAAAAGAACAAAAACAATTCAGTCCGCTGACTGCGACCCCACCGGCGAATTCCAGCATTGCTGGTAGGCCACGACTTTCGCCAAGGCACTCAGCAAAGAGGCCACAAAGACCGACCGCGGCGGAGTCCGTGCGTCGCAACTCGCCAGATCCGCGGTCGACCTTCAGCGGCCTTCAGGCCGCTTCTTCAGTTATTTGACGTGCGTAAGCGGCTTCAGGCAAAGCCTCGTGGATTATTCGACTGCCAGCGCCAGTGATCCGCGCACATCCGCTCGATTCCATACTGCGCGCTCCAGCCGATAATCCGCTCGGCCGCGGCTGGATCGGCGAAACACTGCGCGACGTCACCCGGACGGCGCGCGACGATTTCGTACGGCACCGGCCGGCCCGACGCCTTCTCGAACGAGCGCACCACGTCGAGCACGCTATAGCCCTGGCCCGTGCCGAGATTGACGACGAAGCTCGCATCGCGCTTGACGAGCGCATCGAGCGCGGCGAGATGCCCGCGCGCGAGATCGACCACGTGGATATAGTCGCGCACGCCGGTGCCGTCAGGCGTCTCGTAGTCGCCGCCGAACACGCGCAGCTTCTCGAGTTTGCCGACCGCGACCTGGGCGACGTACGGCATCAGGTTGTTCGGAATACCGGCCGGATCTTCGCCGATCAGGCCGCTCTCATGCGCGCCGACCGGATTGAAGTAGCGCAGCGTCGCGATGCGCCACGACGGGTCCGACACTTCGAGATCGCGCAGGATCTGCTCGGCGATCAGCTTCGATTGACCATACGGATTGGTTGCCGACAGCGGGAACGATTCGTCGATCGGCGAGCTTTTCGGCACCCCGTACACCGTTGCCGACGAACTGAACACAAACTGCTTGACGTTGCGATCGCGCATCACGCCGAGCAGCGTCAGCAGGCTGCCGACGTTGTTCGCGTAGTACTCGATGGGCTTCGCGACCGATTCGCCAACCGCTTTGAGCGCCGCGAAATGGATCGCACCGGTGATCGGATGTGCATCGAAAATCCGCTGCAGTGCCGCTTCGTCGCGCGCGTCGACGTCGTAGAAGCTCACTGCGCGGCCGGTAATTTGCTCGACGCGACGCAGCGATTCGCGCTTGCTGTTCACGAGGTTGTCGATCACCACGACGTCGTAGCCGCCGTTCAGCAGTTCGACGCAGGTGTGCGAGCCGATGAAACCTGCGCCACCCGTTACCAGAATCGTGCCCTTCGTGGTCATGCTGTTGCTCCGTTAAAGTAAAACACCCGTGATTTTTTGCACCAGATCTTTATAGGTTTCGACGACCACACGTTCGTCGAATTCGGTCGCGACTTTCTGCCGGCCGCGTTCCGCCATTGCGCGCCGCTCCGCGCCGCTCATGTCGAGCATGCGCGCGAGACTCGCGGCGAGGCTCGCCGCATTACGCGCTTCGCACAGCAAGCCGTTGACGCCGTCGGCCACCACTTCGCGGCAGCCGGGCACGTCGGTCGCGACGATCGGCCGGCCCATCGCGGAGGCTTCCATCAGCGTGCGCGGCACGCCTTCGCGATACGACGGCAGCACCACACAATCGGCGTCGGCGATGAACGGCCGCACGTCGTGCGCCTCTCCCAGATACTCGATCACGCCTTCTCGTTCCCACGCGGCGACTTCGTCGCGCGTAATCGCGCTCGGATTATCGACGCCGACCGGCCCGAGCAACAGGAAGCGCGCGTGCGGATAGCGCGTACGCAACTGCCGCGCGGCCTCGACGTATTCGCCGACCCCTTTGTCCCACAGCAAGCGCCCGATCAGCACGAAGCGAAACTCGGCGCGCTCGCGCAGCGGCGTGAACGCGAATTGCTCGAGATCGACGCCCTCGCCATGCAACAGCCGCGCGCGCTCGGGATGCACGAGCAGCTTGCCGTCGACGAACGCGGCCTGATCGTCGCGATTCAGGAACCACACTTCACGCGGAAAGCGGAACGCGAAACGATACAGCCTTTTGGCGATCTGCGCGGCACGGCTGTGCTGGATGAACACATAGCCGAGCCCGGTGGTGACCGCCACCGACTGCACGCCAGCCAGCTTCGCCGCGATCGAGCCGTAGATGTTCGGCTTGATCGTGTAGTGAAACACGACGTGCGGACGAATGGTCCTG
The DNA here is from genome assembly GCF_021390635.1 of Paraburkholderia sp. HD33-4. NCBI lineage: Bacteria > Pseudomonadati > Pseudomonadota > Betaproteobacteria > Burkholderiales > Burkholderiaceae > Paraburkholderia > Paraburkholderia sp. HD33-4. The sequence continues at coordinate 722,552 of NZ_JAJEJS010000001.1, forward strand.
TACTGCCGGTAAAGCGCGACGAGCGTGCGCAGATCCTCGCCCGGGCTGGTGCCCTTGGACGCGACCGGCAGCTCGATGCAACGGCAGCCCATCGCGGCGAGCAACTCGAACGTGCGATCGCGCGGCGCGAGCACCGTCACGTCGACGCCGCGTCCGATCAGCGTGCGGATCAGCCCTTGCCGATACGTATAGATTGCCCAGGCCGTGTTGCAGACGAGTGTAATGCGCAGCGCGGGCGTCGACTTGAAAGAGGGCTTCATGCGGAGAAGGGCCGAGCGGTGATTGAATTGTGGACCACAGAGACGAATACGGCGCCAAACGAAGCGGCGCGAACCTCAGCCAATATGGCGAAAACGAAAGAGACAGCGCTCACGCGAAGCGCGACTCAACGGCTCGCGCGCGGCGTGAGCAGCGCGCGCTTGACCCGTTGCAACGTGCGATAAGGCAGCATCAGGTGCATTAGATTCTTCGCGAGGCCCAACCAGTCGTACGGATTGGCCAAGTTGAAGTAGCGTAACTGCAAACGCAGCGTCGAGCCGATTTGCCGGCGCCGCTTCGTCGCGCTGATGCCGCCTTCGTTCAGTTCATAGAGCAGGCCGAGTTCCGGCAGATTCGCGCAGTCGTAGCGTTCCATCAAACGTACGAACAGGTCGAGGTCTTCCGCCGAACGATACGCGGCGCGATAGTTCCCGACTGTGCGCACGGCATCGATACGCAGCATCATCGACGGATGCGCGAGGCACGAGCGGAAAAAGCGCTGACGCCGGATCGCGCTCGGCTCGGCCGGCGGCATCAGCATGAAAAGCGGTTCGCCCGCGCGCGTGACGACCTGGGTCCACATGCCGAGGCCCGCCACGTTGGGATGCGCTTGCATGAACGCGCGCTGCTTCGCGAGCCGTCGCGGGACCGCGCGGTCGCCTGCGTCGATGCGCGCCGCATAGCGAAAGCCGCGCTGCGCGAGCGCGTCGATGCCGGTTTGCAGCGCGCGCTCGATGCCGCCGTTCTGCGCCATACGCAGCACTTCGATCTTCAGGTTCGGCAGGGTGGGCGCGACGATCGGCGGCGTACTGCCGTCATCGACGATCAGTACGTGCACCAGCGCACTTTCTTCGAACGACGCGAGCGTAGAATCGACGTCCGCCTGGCCGTTGAAGGCGGGCATCAGCACCGCGACGTCGTCGAGCGTGGTTTGCGCGGTGGCGGATGAATTCGTCATGGGCGCAATTTGAAACGGATGTAATAAAGATTGACCGAGGCGGCCGCCAGGTAGCCGGCCGCGAGGCCGACGAGCGCGCCATACGCGCCGAGTCGCGGGATGGCCAGCAGATTGACCGCGAACGCGACGGCGAGCGCGAGCAGCCACTTCGCGAGCAACACGAACTTCGCCTGATACTTGAGCACGACCAGATTGCCGATCGCCTCGATACCGGCAGGCACCGACAGCCACACGGCCCAACGGAAGATCTCGATCGCGCCTTCGAAGTCCGGTCCGAACACGCGGCGGATGATGAAGCCCGCGAGCAGGTCGAGCACGAACGCGCCGCACACCATCAGCACGGCGGTCAGCGCGGTGAGTCGCCACATGTTGCGGCGCAGTTGCGCGATGCCCTGCACCCGGTAGACGAATGCGGGCGCAATGGTTTGCGCGAGCATCAGTGCGAGCGTGATCCAGTTTTCGTTCAACTGCTGGGCGGCCGAGTAGCGTCCGAGGTCGGCGAACGAGATCGCGCGCTCGAGCATCAACCGGTCCAGTTTCAGGAACAGATACATACAGATGAGCCCGAGCCAGAACACGGTGCCCGCGCTAGCGAAGTGCCTGAAGAGCGTTCGGTCGATATGCCAGCCGAGCTTGCCGCGATGCCGGCGCATGAAGTAGAGCAGCAGCACCGCGCCGATTGCCGCCGATTCGAGCGCCCACAGCCAGCCGAAGCGCGCGGGCGCGGCCGTCGCGCGCACCAGCAGATAAACGAGCCCGGCCTTGATCACCGCGGTGCTCATGCTGGTCAGCAATTGCGGCTTGCTGTAGGTCATGCTTTGCAGCCACGCGTTGATCACGCCGACGAACGGCTCGCGAAACAGCATCGTCACCGCGAGGCCGGCAAGCATCGCGCCGACGAGCGGTTCGAAGAAATGCAGCGCAATGCCGAGCCACGTGAGCAGCAGCGCAACGGCCGAGACGGAGATGCGCAACGCGAACGCGCTGCCGAGTACGGTACCGAGCTGTTCGGGCGGTCGGTTGACGATGGTTGGTACGAGGATTTCCGCGCCGCAGACCCATGTGATCGGCGACAGCACCAGCAGCAGCGTGTTCGCGTACTGCCATTTGCCGAACGTATCGGGCCCGAAGTAACGCGCGAGCATGCCGCTGATCACGATAGCGACGCCGATCTGCGTGAGCCGCTCGAGACCCAGCCAGACGATGTTCGTAAACGCGCGGGTGACGTCGGGATTGGCGAAGCGCTTGAGCGTCAGCATCCGTTGGCCGCTCGCCACTGCGTGTCGGTCAAGCCGCCTCGTGCGGCCATGCATGCGGCGCCATGCGCGTTCGCCCGCCCGGCCGGAAGCCACGGCGACTTTACAAAAGGAGGGCGTCTAAGCATTAGAATGGCGGTATTCAGGCTGGTCAGAAGAACGCAATTATAAGTTGGAACCGGACCGCTTCCGGCAAGGGCGCATCGAGGCGCGGAAACACGTGTTTAATCGTAAATATTGTCGTGGTTTTTTAACGCGATTTTTTACCGCGTTTTTACCGGTTATCTTCGATGCGCAGGTCAAAAATTTCCATTGCACGCAAGTGAGCCATCATGATCTCCAAATCCATTTTCAAGGCGTATGACATTCGTGGCGTCATTGGTAAGACGCTCGACGCCGACGCCGCGCGCTCCATCGGTCGCGCATTCGGCAGCGAAGTGCGCGCGCAGGGCGGCGACTCGGTCGTGGTCGCGCGCGACGGGCGCCTATCGGGCCCGGAGCTGATCGGGGCGCTGTCCGACGGCCTGCGTGCGGCCGGCGTCGATGTCGTGAACGTGGGCATGGTGCCCACGCCGGTCGGCTACTTCGCGGCGAGCGTACCGTTGAAGCTGGCGGGCGGCGAGCGCCGCGTCGACTCGTGCATCGTCGTGACCGGCAGCCACAATCCGCCTGACTACAACGGCTTCAAGATGGTACTGCGCGGCGCCGCCATTTACGGCGAGCAGATCCTCGCGCTGCATCAGCGCATCGTCGACGAGAACTTCGCCGACGGTAGCGGCAGCTACACCGAATACGATATCGCCGACGCATACCTCGAGCGCATCGCGAGCGACGTGAAGCTCGCGCGTCCGATCAAGATCGTCGTCGATACCGGCAACGGCGTGGCCGGCGGCCTCGCGCCCAGGCTGTTCAAAAAGCTCGGCTGCGAACTCGTCGAGCTGTTCACCGAGGTCGACGGCAACTTCCCGAATCACCATCCGGACCCGGCGCACCCGGAGAACCTCCAAGACGTGATTCGCGCGCTGAAGGAAACCGATGCGGAAATCGGCTTCGCGTTCGACGGCGACGGCGACCGCTTGGGCGTCGTCACCAAGGATGGTCAGATCATCTACCCGGACCGTCAGCTGATGCTGTTCGCCGAAGAGGTGCTGTCGCGCAACAAGGGCGCGCAGATCATCTACGACGTGAAGTGCACGCGCAATCTCGCGAAGTGGGTCAAGGACAAGGGCGGCGAGCCGCTGATGTGGAAAACCGGCCACTCGCTCGTGAAGGCGAAGCTGCGCGAAACCGGCGCGCCGCTGGCAGGCGAAATGAGCGGCCACGTGTTCTTCAAGGACCGCTGGTACGGTTTCGACGACGGCCTGTACACCGGCGCGCGTCTGCTCGAGATCCTCACGCGCGTGGCCGACCCGAGCGAGCTGCTGAACTCGCTGCCGAACTCGCACTCCACGCCCGAGCTGCAACTGAAGCTCGAAGAAGGCGAGAACTTCGAGCTGATCGCCCGTCTGCAGCAAAACGCGAAGTTCACCGGCGCGGACGACGTCGTGAAGATCGACGGTCTGCGTGTCGAGTATCCGGACGGCTTCGGCCTCGCGCGTTCGTCGAACACGACGCCGGTCGTCGTGATGCGTTTCGAGGCCGACAACGACGCGGCGCTCAAACGCATTCAGGACGACTTCCGCCGCGTGATTCTGGCGGAGAAGGCCGATGCGAAACTGCCGTTCTGACGGCTGATACGGCGGCGCGCTTCGAAATTCGTTAAGGCGGATCGAAGCGTCACCGCTACCGAACGCGGCGCGGGTTGCCTTACCGCGCCGCGTTTTTCATGTCTTTCACAGTCGGCGCGCTAGAATTGCGGTCCTTTCAACGCATCTTCGAGCCGATTAGCCGGTTTTCCCACTCTTGAGCGCGCAAAAGATACTGATCGTGAGGGTGTCGTCATTGGGCGACGTCGTTCACAACATGCCCGTGATCGCCGACATCCGGCGGCGCCATCCCGACGCGCAGATCGACTGGCTCGTCGAGGAGAGTTTCGTCGGGCTGGTGGAACTCGTGACCGGCGTGCGGCGCGCGATTCCGGTGTCGCTGCGGCGCTGGCGCAAGCGCATCCTGTCCGTCGACAACTGGCGCGAGATCGGCGCGTTTCGGCGCGCGCTCGCCGCCGAGCACTACGATCTGGTGATCGACTGCCAGGGGCTCATCAAGACCGCGTGGGTCGCGAGCATGGCGCGCGGACCGCTCGTCGGGCTCGGCAACCGCACCGATGGCGCCGGCTACGAATGGCCGGTGCGCTTCTTCTACGGTCGGCGCGTGCCGATCGCGCCGCGCACGCACGTGGTCGAACGCACGCGGCAACTGGTGGCCGCGGCGCTGAACGACCCGCCGCCGCAACCCACCGACGACATCGACTTCGGGCTCGATACGGGCCGTGCGGCGCTCGCGCTGTCGCAGGCGAATCTGAATCTGCCGGTGCCCTACGTCGTGTTCGTGCACGCGACTTCGCGCGCTGACAAGCAGTGGCCCGATGCCGCGTGGATCGAACTCGGGCAGTCGCTGGTGCGGCGCGGCGCATCGATCGTCCTGCCGTGGGGCAGCGACGCCGAGCGCGCGACCAGCGAGCGGCTCGCGAAGGAGTTCGGCGCGGCCGCGATCGTGCCGCCCAAGCTGGCGCTTCCAGCGGTGGTCGGACTGATCGATGGCGCGGCCGCGACGGTCGGGGTCGACACGGGTCTGGTGCATATCGCGGCGGCGCTGAAGCGGCCCACGGTCGAGTTGTACAATTTCTCGACCGCGTGGCGCACCGGCGGCTACTGGTCGCCGAACGTCGTCAATCTCGGCGCGGCCGGGCAGCCGCCGACGCTGCAGCAGGTCAAGTCGGCGCTGGCCGAGTTCGGTTTGTTGTAACCCGGGCCCGGCAGTCATCAGCACGGGCCGCAACCCGTCGGTGCGCTTCGCCTTGCGCACCCTCCGTTCCCAAGGGCGACCATGAACGAAACCCAGATCATCGAAGTAGCGAACGCCGACTGGCACGGCTGCAACCTGTCCGTGCCGCGCGAGTCGCTGCTCGCCGGCGTCGAGCGCGGCAAGGTGCTGTATTTCCCGAACCTGCGCTTCGCGATCGACGGTGGCGAGCAGGCGCTGCTCGATCCGGCGCTCGCCGATCCGAACCGCAAGAACATCAGCCTTGAGCCGAACGGCGGCGCGCTGCACGGCGTGGCCGGCGATGCGGTCACGCAGTCGGCGGTGCGTGCGTTGATCGCGCGTTATCAGGCGAATGCGCGCACGCTCGTCGACGGGCTCTTTCCCGAGTACAACGGCAAGCTGCGCGTGGCTCCAACGAGCCTGCGGCTGCATCAGGTCGAGACCCGCGAAACCTCGTGGCGCAAGGACGATAGCCGCCTGCACGTCGATGCGTTTCCGTCGCGGCCGAATTACGGCGAGCGCATCCTGCGCGTGTTCACCAACGTGAATCCGCATGGCGTGCCGCGCGTATGGCGGGTCGGCGAGCCATTCGAGGACATGGCGCGGCGCTTCCTGCCGCGCATCAAGCCGCAGATGCCGGGCACCCCTTGGCTGCTGAACCTGCTGCATGTGACGAAGTCGCTTCGCAGCGAGTACGACCATCTGATGCTCAATCTGCACGACGGCATGAAGGCCGACCTCGACTATCAGAAGACGAGCCCGCAGGAGACCATGCCGTTTCCGCCGGGCAGCGTGTGGGTATGCTTCTCCGACCAGACTTCGCACGCGGTGATGTCCGGCCAGTTCATGCTGGAGCAGACTTTCTTCCTGCCGGTAAAGGCGATGGCGCAGCCGGAATGCGCGCCGCTCGGTATTCTCGAGCGCCTGAAGGGCAGGGCGCTGGTTTGAGCGCGGCGGTAGATTCGAATGCCGGGCAGGCGCCGCCCCGCATCGCGCGTATCAGCGTCGTTGACTTCGCGAAGCGCACGAACCACGTGGAGCGCCGATGCTAAGGGCGATCTATCGCGCGCTCTGGTGGCTGATCGCGCCGCTTGCCGTGCTGCGCCTCCTGATCCGTTCGCGCAAGGAGCGCGGTTATCGCGAGCATATCGGCGAGCGCTTCGGCTATTCGCGCGGACGCTTGCCCGAAGACAGCGCGCCGCTGATCTGGGTGCATGCGGTGTCGGTCGGCGAGACGCGCGCCGCGCAGCCGCTGATCGACGAGCTGATGAAGGTGCGCCCCGACGCGCGCATTCTGCTCACGCACATGACGCCGAGCGGCCGCGCGACCGGCATCGAGATTTTCGGTGACCGCGTGTTGCGCAGCTATCTGCCGTACGACATGCCGCATGCGGTACGGCGCTTCCTGCGCGCGTGGCGGCCGTCGCTCGGTCTCGTGATGGAAACCGAGGTGTGGCCGACCTTGATCGACGAATGCCGGCGTGCCGACGTGCCGCTCGTGCTCACCAACGCGCGGATGTCGGCGCGTTCGTATAAGCGTGCGGCGAAGTTCGGCGGCGCGACGAAGGACGTGTTCGGCGGCTTCGCGCGCGTACTCGCGCAGAGTCCGTCCGATGCCGAGCGGTTGACCTCCCTCGGCGCGCGCAACGTCGCGGTGCTCGGCAATCTGAAGTTCGACATGAGCACGCCGCCCGAACTCGCGGCGCGCGGCCATGCATGGCGCGCGGCGATCGGTACGCGGCCGGTGTGGGTGGCGGCGAGCACGCGCGAGGGCGAAGAAGCGCTGGTGCTCGACGCGTTCGCGGCACTTGGCGTCGACGATGCGCTGCTGATCCTGGTGCCGCGTCATCCGCAACGCTTCAATGAAGTCGCGGCGCTGGTCGAGAAGACGGGCTTGCGGCTCGAACGCCGATCGAACTGGGCGCCCGATGCGAAGGTCGCATCGGCGGCGCGCACCGCCGACGATGGCGTGCCGCCGTTGCCTCATAACGTGAACGTGCTGCTCGGCGATTCGATGGGCGAGTTGGGCGCTTACTACGCGGCGTCGGATCTGGCGTTTATCGGCGGCAGTCTGTTGCCGCTCGGCGGACAGAATCTGATCGAAGCATGCGCGGTCGGCGTGCCGGTGCTGATCGGGCCGCACGTGTTCAACTTCACGCAGGCCACCGCCGATGCGGTCGCGGCCGGTGCCGCCGTGCAGGTGCAGGACCCGGCCGACCTGGCGCGCGCGCTGCGCGAGCTGTTCGGCGACAAGGCGCGGCGGCTCGCGATGGGCGGTGCCGCTGCCGCGTTTGCTGCGAGGCATCGTGGGGCGACGGCGAGAACGGTGGATGTGTTGGCGGCGTTGTTGCCGGAGTAGGGCCGGCGCGGGTGCCGTGCAATGCGATGCACGGGCGAATCGAACCTTCTGGAAACGTCGGGCCTGTTGATTGGCGGGCTGCGACCTGAACGGATCGGCTGCTTTTGAGCGACCGTGACTACTTATCGTCTTCGGTATCGACCACCTTAGTGATCTTCCAGACGTTCCCCTGCTTGCGCAGAAACGCAATGATGATTTTCTTTTCCGTCGATCCTAACGTGACGGGCACGACCGCCACTCGATCGAGAAGAACAGCGGGGTGGACCTCGATGTGCGCGAGCCAGTCCTGATCGTCATAGTCCTGGACGCGGGTGAAATACTCGGCTTGCTCTGCGAACTTGTTTTGCTTGTATTCCGCTCTCAGAAAATCCACGGTCGGTTTTGAGACATAGGTATAAATATCCTTGTCCATTAACGCATATCCATGCTTCTCCGAACTTCGATGAATAAACCATTTGTAAAACGCCGTGGTACTAGATTTGGGGGTGCTCATGTCCGGCGCTTGCGCCATCGCCAGTGACTGAAAAAGAATGAAAAACGCGAGGATCAGAAAATTTAGGGATTTGCGCATGGTTCAGTCGTGGCGATAGATTTTGTAGGAAGGGTGAGACTTTCTATACGACTCGCCGGGGTAAAAACCCCGATATTGCCTGAAATCGGATATCCAGATCTGGCCGTCAAACATCGCCATATGCCCGTGTGGGTGTCCCGCTATTGGCTGAATCACGATTACATCCGCGGGCCTGGGATTGCTGTCGCTGACCTCGTAGAATCCGGCTGCACGCAATGAATAGCCAATAGTCCCTTTGCATCCGCGCTCAACGCATCGATTCAAGATTGCCGAATGGTGCGCACCGTCCCGATAGGTGTCGGCAACGCATCTCCACTCCTCCTCTCAAACCTTCAACAACCCCTTCTTTTCAATAAACTTCACCACGTCGCCGAGGCCTTCGAGTGCCTTCAGATTGCACATCACAAAGGGCCGCTCGCCGCGCATCTTCTTCGCATCCGATGCCATCACGTCGAGGTTAGCGCCCACCAGCGGCGCGAGATCCGTCTTGTTGATCACGAGCAGATCCGACTTCGTGATGCCGGGTCCGCCCTTGCGCGGAATCTTCTCGCCGCCCGCGACGTCGATCACGTAGATCGTCAGGTCCGACAGCTCCGGGCTGAAGGTCGCCGCGAGGTTGTCGCCGCCCGATTCGATGAACACGATGTCCGCGTCCGGAAAGCGCGTGAGCATGCGGTCGACCGCCTCGAGGTTGATCGACGCGTCCTCGCGGATCGCCGTGTGCGGGCAGCCGCCCGTCTCGACGCCCATGATCCGCTCGGCCGGCAGCGCGCCCGCGACCGTCAGCAGACGCTGATCCTCTTTCGTATAGATGTCGTTCGTGATCGCGACGAGGTCGTACTGGTCGCGCATCGCCTTGCACAGCATTTCGAGCAGCGTGGTCTTGCCCGAGCCGACCGGACCGCCGACACCCACGCGCAGCGGCGGCAGCTTCTTCGTGCGGGTCTGGGTCGTGGGAGCGGAAGCGGGATGATGAGGTGCGTTCATGATGGATCGTGAGAATCGTATGTGCTCGTGTTACGAGCGGAAGAGCCGCGAATACTGCGACTCGTGACGCGCCGACAAAATGCCGAGTTGCGGCGCGAACGTGTTTAGGTCGTCACGTGAAGTGGCGAGCGCGCGCGCGACGGCCGCGTCGATCGGCTCGCGCAGCGCGACCATGATGCGCTGGCCCGCGAGCTGGCCAAGCGGCACCGCCTTCAACGCGGCGGCGGCCTGGTTCTCGACCCAGCTGAACGCATAGGCGGCGAGCGCGGCATCGACAGGAGCATCGTGCGCATAGGCGGCGAAGGCGAACGCGCTCGGCTGCGCGAGTGGCGTGAGCGACGCGAGCGTTGCGCGTCTCGCCGGATCGCCCCATTCGAGCGCTACGCACAACTGTCGCAGCGACCAGCCCATCTGCTCGGTTTCGCGGCGCAACTCGGCGGACTCGCGGCTCGCGAGAAATTCGGCGTTCGCATCGGCGAGTTCCGCGGCGTCGTGCGTGCGCCAGCGTTCGATCTGCTGCGCGAGGAACGGCAACTCGCCGCGCGCGAGCACGTCGGTCAGGCCGCGTTCGATCCACTTGCGCGCGGAGTCGGCGTCGGTGATGAGTTGCGCTTCGATCGCCGCTTCGAGACCCTGCGAATAGCTGAACGCGCCGATCGGCAGCGCCGGCGACGCGAGATGCAGCAGCGCAGTGAGTTCAGCGATGCGCATGGTGATGCGAATGGTGCCCATGTCCGCACGATTCGTCGTGCACGTGGTCATGGTCGTGATCGTGCGAGTGCGAGTGCGAAGAACCCTCGTGCTCATGCCCATGATGTTCACCGAACACCTGCTGCGCGATCGCATAGTCCTCGGCAAAGGTCTCGTCGTGCCCATGCTTATGGCCGCCGCCATAGGCGCCCGCTTCAGGCTGAAACGGCAGCGACACCTGCTCGAGCGTCGCGCCGATGCGCTTGAGCATGTCGGCGAGCACCGGATCGTATTCGAGCTTCAGGTAATCGGCGCCCACTTCGACCGGCGTATGACGATTGCCGAGGTGATACGCGGCGCGCGTCAACGTCAACGCGTCTGAAGCGCGTACGACGAGCACGGCTTCATCGGCGGCGACGACCCGCACGAGCCCGCCATCATCGGCGACGAGCACGTCGCCATCGCGTAGCACGGTGCCGCGCGGCAACAGCAATGCGACTTCCTCGCCGTTGTCGAGCGTTGCGGCAAGACGGCTCTTGCGCCGATCGTCGAACGCGAGGGTCAATGTGGGCGCCCGCTTCACGAGCACGGGCGCAATCTTCAGATGTGGCGCGAGAAGTTTATCGAGGGTACGCATGATCAGAACAGGAAGTAACGTTGCGCCATCGGCAGCACGGTGGCCGGATCGCAGGTCAGCAACTGGCCGTCGGCGATCACCTGGTAGGTTTCCGGATCGACGCTGATATTCGGGCGCCACGCGTTGTGAATCATATCGGCCTTGGTCACGTTGCGGCAGTTCCTCACCGCGACGATACGCTTGTCCAAACCATAGCGTTCGGCGACGTTCGCATCGGCGGCGAGCTGCGACACGAAGGTCAGCGACGTGCGGCCCAGCGCGCCTCCGCGCGTCGCGAACATCTCGCGATAGTGCACGGGCTGCGGCGTTGGAATCGACGCGTTCGGGTCGCCCATCTGCGCCATCGCGATCATGCCGCCCTTCAGGATCAGCGACGGTTTGATGCCGAAAAACGCCGGCTCCCAGAACACCAGATCGGCCCACTTGCCCGGCTCGATCGAGCCGACTTCATGCGCGATGCCGTGCGTGATCGCCGGATTGATCGTGTACTTCGCGACATAGCGCTTCGCGCGGAAATTGTCGTGACGCGCGTTGTCCTCGGGCAGCGCGCCGCGTTGCACCTTCATCTTGTGCGCGGTCTGCCACGTGCGGATGATCACTTCGCCGACGCGGCCCATCGCCTGCGAATCCGAAGACAGCATCGACAGCGCGCCGAGGTCGTGCAGGATGTCCTCGGCCGCGATCGTCTCGCGGCGGATCCGCGATTCGGCGAACGCGATGTCTTCGGCAATCGACGGATCGAGGTGATGACACACCATCAGCATGTCGAGATGCTCTTCGAGCGTATTGACCGTATAGGGCCGCGTCGGATTCGTCGACGACGGCAGCACGTTCGCTTCGCCGCATACCTTGATGATGTCCGGCGCGTGGCCGCCGCCCGCGCCCTCGGTGTGATACGTGTGGATCGTGCGGCCCTTGAATGCCGCCACCGTCGCTTCGACGAAGCCCGCTTCGTTCAGCGTGTCCGTGTGGATCGCTACCTGCGTGTCGGTATCGTCGGCGACGCAAAGACAGTTGTCGATCGCGGCCGGCGTCGTGCCCCAGTCCTCGTGCAGCTTCAGGCCGATCGCGCCGGCGGCGATCTGCTCGGTGAGCGGTGCCGGCTGGCTGACGTTGCCCTTGCCGAGAAAGCCGAGGTTCATCGGATAGCCGTCGGCCGCTTGCAGCATGCGTTCGAGATGCCACGGTCCCGGCGTGCAGGTGGTCGCGTTCGTGCCGGTCGCGGGGCCGGTGCCGCCGCCGAGCATCGTCGTCACGCCGCTGGCGAGCGCTTCCTCGATCTGCTGCGGGCTGATGAAGTGAATGTGCGTATCGATGCCGCCCGCGGTCACGATCAGCCCTTCGCCTGCGATCACTTCGGTGGAGGCGCCGATCGCGATCGTCACGTTCGGCTGGATGTCGGGATTGCCGGCCTTGCCGATCGCGGCGATGCGGCCGTCCTTGATGCCGATGTCGGCCTTCACGATGCCCCAGTGATCGAGGATCACCGCGTTCGTCACGACGGTATCGACGACCTCGGCATGGACGCGCTGCGACTGCCCCATGCCGTCGCGAATCACCTTGCCGCCGCCGAACTTGACCTCTTCGCCGTAGGTCGTGAAGTCGCGCTCGATCTCGATCAGCAGTTCGGTGTCGGCGAGGCGCACGCGGTCGCCGGTGGTGGGGCCGAACATCTCCGCGTACGCGCGGCGGCCAATGCGTAGTGTCATGGTGTGGGTCCGGAATGAGCTACAGGCGAGCTACAGGCAAGGCAATACGGAGCAGGGCGGTCGAAACGTCAGGGCGCGGGCAGCGCATCACAGCTTGCCCATCACCTTGCCGTTGAAGCCGTAGACGACGCGCTCGCCCGCCAGCGCGACGAGTTCGACCGTGCGCTGCTGGCCGGGCTCGAAGCGCACCGCCGTGCCCGCCGCGATGTTCAGGCGAAAGCCGCGCGCCGCTTCGCGATCGAACGACAGCGCGTCGTTCACTTCGTAGAAATGGTAGTGCGAGCCGATCTGCACGGGACGGTCGCCGGTATTCGACACCACCACCGTGACCGTCGCGCGGCCGGCGTTCAGTTCGTGCTCGCCGTCGTCGATGAGGAGTTCGCCGGGAATCATGGGGCCTGCCTTGACGGAGAAGAGTTCAGGGAATCGGATGATGGACGGTGACGAGCTTGGTGCCGTCCGGGAACGTCGCTTCGACCTGGATGTCGGGGATCATCTCGGGCACGCCCTCCATCACGTCGGCGCGCGTGAGCAGCGTGGTGCCGTAGTGCATCACCTCCGCGACGCTCTTGCCGTCGCGCGCGGCTTCCATCAGCGCTGCGGTGATGAAGGCGACCGCCTCCGGATAGTTCAGCTTGAGGCCGCGCGCGCGGCGCCGTTCGGCGAGCAGCGCGGCGGTGAAGATCAGCAGCTTGTCCTTCTCGCGAGGTGTCAGCTTCATCGGGTGTGGGTCTCGGCGTTGGGGTGTGGTGGCGTGGTCGTCGCATCGCGATGACGGGGTGCGCGCGTCGCGCCGTCAGCCGGTCACGGTATCAAGGCCGGCTAACGGCGCGCTTACAAATAAGTTTGCAACCGCGCTTGCCACCGCGCTGGCCACCGCGTTCTCGAAATTACAGATCGGCGGGCAGCGGCGCGCCGAACCACTTCTTCGACATCGCACCGAGCGTGCCGTCGTGTTTGGCCTGCGCGATCGCGGCATCGACCTTCTGTTGCAGGCGCGGCTCGTTCTTGTTCATGCCGACGAAGCACGGCGAGTTCTTGATCACGAACTTCGGCTCCGGACGGCGCGGCGGATTCTTCGCGAGGATCGCGGCAGCGACGATGTTGCCGGCCGCGATCAGCTGCACCTGGCCGGACAGGAACGCGGCGATCGTCGCGTTGTTGTCCTCGAAGCGTTTGATCGTCGCGTTCGGCGCCATCTGCGTGAGACCGATTTCTTCGAGCGCGCCGCGCGTCGCGCCGACGGTCTTGCCGGTCAGATCCGCGGGACCGCTCACCTTGATATCGGCGGGACCGAACACGCCCTGGTAGTACGGCGCGTACGCGCTCGAGAAGTCGATCACCTTCTCGCGCTCGGGGGTTTTGCCGAGCGACGAGATCACGAGGTCGACCTTGCCCGTTTGCAGATACGGAATCCGGTTCGCGCTGTTGACCGGCACCAGTTCGAGCTTCACGTTCATCGCTTTGGCGAGCAGCGCGGCCGTGTCGATGTCGTAGCCCTGCGGCTTCATGTCGGGACCGACCGAGCCGAACGGCGGATAGTCTTCCGGCACGGCGACCTTCAGCACGCCGGCCTTGGCGATGTTGTCGAGCGTGTCGGCGTGCGCGGGGCTCGCATGAAACGCGAGGTCGGCGACGATGGGCAGGGCGAGCAATGCGGCCAGCAAGGCGCGGCGCGCGGAGCGGGAGAGAGTGCGGGTCATGGGCGTGAGCGGTGGTGATGTCGTTGGTGTCGTTGGTGTCGGGTCGTCGCTGGCTTCATCGTTGCCGGCCGCGAAGTGGCGAATGCAATGCAAGCTGTGTGCCATCGCTGCGCTGTGGCGGGGCGGCGCGCTGCGCCACAGCGCGCACATCGGCGGGGCGTGCGCGTGCGCCGCTTTGGTGCGCGAACGGTGCGACGCAGAAGAATGGGGGAACCCCGCGCTCAGGTCGACCAGATCCGCAACGGCACCGCCGCGACCCCGTGCACGACCGGCCGCAATTGCAGCCAGCAGCGCGTGAGCGCGTGCTGCAGCGTTTCCATCGAGCGCGACACCGCGCGCACCAGCAGCACCCCGTTCGTCACGCACGACGCCGCCGCTCGCAACGTATCGTCGAACGGCAGTTGCGCGCTCAGCGATTCGGCGAGCGTGTCGTCGCATGCGGCGCCCACCGCCCACAGCGTGCCGTACGCAGGAAAGCCGGCGAGTCCCTGCGGTGCGTCGCGCAGCGGATCGTCGGCGGTGAGGCTCGCGCGTTCGAACCACAGTAGCTCGCCATTCGCGCCGACGATGCGCGACACCGCGCGCAGGCTACCTGCCGACCACCGTTCGCCGGCCGCCTGGCGTCCGAGTTGCGTCGCGTCCCAGCCGATCGCGCTCGCGCCGGCGCCGAGCGTCAGCGAAAAATCGAGTTGCGCGTTCGCGTGGTCGAACACGATGTTGTTCTGCGGAAGCCAGTCGAGCTTCGCCTGTTCGCCGACCTGCACCGCGATGCGCTGCCGCGCCGCGCGGCCGTTCGACTTGTACCACTTGGTTGCGCCCGGCGTCGTCAGCACGGCATGCGTGTGCGCGGCGAGCGTGATGTCGATGTCGAGCTGATCGCCACCCGCGACGCCGCCGGGCGGATGCACGATCACCGCGTGACAGATCGCCGGGCCTTCCGGATAGAGCGGCCGTTGCACGCGCAGCGGCCCATCGTGCAGCCGGTGCGCGAGCGTCGTGCGGGCGTCGCCGCCGACGAAGCCGAGTTCGAGTCGCGCGCGCCATGGCGTGTGCGCGGCGGCGAGCGTGGCGTGGTTTTCGTGAAGCGACATGCGGATGGATGGCGGAATCGGCGTGCGGCGAGCATAGCACGCGGGTCGAAGCGCGCAAGCCGCGGTAGCCGCAGCTTGCGCGGCAGTGACTACGACGCGGTACCCTCGGGCGAGGCCTCGGTCACCGACAGCACCTTGATGCCCTCCCACTGCGGATGCAGCAGCCGCAGCAACGCGAGGATCGCGCGGGGCGTGTTTTCCTGAACGGTCAACGAGTCGCTGCCTGTAAGGATTGCTTTCTTGCCATGTTGGCAGTACTGATATTCGACGCGAACCGTCACGGACATGCTTTTTCTCCCTTCTCTTTCGATGTTGTGTCGCTAACCCAGGCCCCAGGTTTGAGGCCGTATCGCGGCAGCGCCTAGCGTACGAGTGTCGGCTCGGCGTGATCGTCCACGCCCCGTTCCGCGCGATTGATGAATCCGCAATCGAGCAATAGCTGACAGAAAGCTTCCGGCGAACACGACGGACCGGTCGTCTCGGCCATTCTCGCGAGGACGTCGGGGAACGACGCGAGCACGTGCCAGCTGTCGTAGTACGCGTGCAGTTGTGGCGCGAGTTCGTTGCCGAGCTTCTCCCAGCGCACCGACAGCATGCCGACGGTACCGCCGCTGTCCACCTCGAATAAACCAAAGGTGACCGCCGACACGACGTTCATCACCCTGCAATAAGAGGCGGGGTTTCTGTAGAACTCGCGTCTGACCTGCTTTTTGTCGTCCATGGTATCCACCTCATCGAACCGTTACGGCGCTGCCTAGCCTGTCTAACGGTTGCGTGGCGGATAACTTGAGTGATGAGCTTCGGTCGCGTCGGGGGGGCGTGGTGGACGTTGGAAATTGAAGGAAACGCTTACACGGCGATCAACCCGCGCACGCCGTCCGCATCCATGTTCGCGCCTTCGCCGCCCGCGATGATTTCGCCGCGGCTCATCACCCAGTAGCGATCGGCGATCGCTTTGGCGAAGTCGTAGTACTGCTCGACGAGCAGCACCGTCATGCCCATCTCCTCGACGAGCTGCCGCAGCGTGCGGCCAATGTCCTGGATGATAGAGGGCTGGATGCCCTCGGTCGGCTCGTCGAGGATCAGCAGTTGCGGCTCGCTCATCAGCGCGCGGCCGATGGCGAGCTGTTGCTGCTGGCCGCCGGACAGATCGCCGCCGCGCCGGTTGCGCATGTCCTTCAGCACCGGGAACAGCTCGTAGATCCGCTCGGGGATTTTCTTCGGCGCCTTTTTGCTGGCGGCGCCCACCAGCAGATTTTCCTCGACGGTGAGGCGCGGGAAGATATCGCGGCCCTGCGGGACGTAGGCGAGCCCCTGGGCGACGCGCGCATGAGTGGGCAGCTTCATCAGCGGTTCGCCGCGCCATGCGATCGCACCGCTTTTCGCGGGCACGACGCCCATCAGGCAGCGCAGCAGCGTGGTCTTGCCGACGCCGTTGCGCCCGAGCAGCACCGTCAGCTTGCCGTCGGGCACCGTGAGCTTCACGTCGCGCAGAATATGGCTGCCGCCGTAGTACTGGTTCAGTCGATCTACTTCGAGCATTGTTCAGTCATCCTGTCGGGTTGACGATGCGGTGTCGCCTTCAGCTGCAATCAGCTGCAATCAGCTGCAATCAGCGGCCCAGATAAGACTCGATCACGGTCTCATCGCGCTTCACTTCGTCGAGCGTGCCGTGCGCGAGCACGCGTCCTTCGGCCATCACCGTTACCTTGCCGGTGTCGCCCGCGAGCGCCGCGACGAACTCCATGTCGTGCTCGACGACCATCATCGAGCAGGTGCCGCGCAGGTGATTGAGCAACTCGGCGAGCTGCATCGTTTCGTCGTCGGTCATGCCGGCCGCGGGTTCGTCGAGCAGCAGCAGAGCCGGTTGCTGCATCAGCAGCATGCCGATTTCGAGGCGCTGCTTCTGGCCGTGCGACAGCTCGCCGGCGAGCCGTCGCGCTTCGCTCTCCAGCCCGATCAGCGCGAGCGTTTCCTCGATGCGCGCCTGCGCGCCGCGATCGAGCCGCGCGCGCAACGACGCCCACCAGCCCTTGTCGGTCTTCATCGCGAGTTCGAGGTTTTCCCACACGGGGTGCTGTTCGAACACGGTCGGCTTCTGGAACTTGCGGCCGATGCCAGAGCGCGCGATCGCCGGTTCGTTCAGCCGGGTGAGATCGATCGATTGGCCGAGAAACACCTTGCCGTGATCGGGCGCGGTCTTGCCCGTGATCACGTCCATCATCGTCGTCTTGCCCGCGCCGTTCGGGCCGATGATGCAGCGCAGTTCGCCCGCGTCGATCGCGAGCGACAGCGCGTTCAGCGCGCGAAAGCCGTCGAAGCTGACCGTCACGTCTTCGAGGTAGAGGATCGTGCCGTGCGACACGTCGATCTCGCCGGGCACGACCGCGTGCCCCATGCTCGCGACGCCGCTCAACGAGCGTTCCGGCGGTGCTTCGGGTAAGTCCAGATCGGGAACCATCGGGTTTTCGTTCATCAGCGGTTCCTCAGCGGGTTCTTTTACGCGTCAGCAGATCGGCGAGGCCCATGATGCCGTTCGGCAGCAGCAGCGGCACCAGCACGAAGATCAGGCCAAGAAAGAACAGCCAGTATTCCGGGAAGTTCGCCGTGAAGAAGCTCTTCGCGCCGTTCACGGCGAACGCGCCGATGATCGGTCCGATCAGCGTGCCGCGTCCGCCGACCGCGACCCAGATCGCCATTTCGATCGAGTTGCCCGGCGACATCTCGCCCGGATTGATGATGCCGACCTGCGGTACATAGAGCGCGCCGGCGATGCCGCACAGCACCGCCGACACGGTCCACACGAACAGCTTGTACGCGAGCGGGCTGTAGCCGAGGAACATCAGCCGCGTTTCGCCGTCGCGCACCGCGGTCACGACGCGGCCGAGCTTCGACGTGACGATCGCGCGGGCGCCGATGAACGCGGCGATCAGCACCGCGAACGTGAGCAGCAGCAACGCGGCGCGCGTGCCCTGATGGGTGATCGGAAAGCCGCCGATGCGCTTGAAGTCGGTGAAGCCGTTATTGCCGCCGAAGCCCGTTTCGTTGCGATAGAACAGCAGCATTGCGGCGAAGGTCATCGCCTGCGTAATGATCGATAGATAGACGCCCTTCACGCGCGAGCGGAACGTGAAGAAGCCGAACACCCACGCGACCACGGCCGGCACCAGCACGACGAGCAACAGCGCATAGCCGAGATGCTGGGTGCCGTGCCAGTACCACGGCAGCTGATGCCAGTCGAGAAACACCATGAAGTCGGGCAGATCGCTGCCGTACTTGCCCTCATGACCGATCGCGCGCATCAGGTACATGCCGATCGCGTAGCCGCCGAGCGCGAAGAACAGCGCGTGGCCGAGACTCAGGATGCCGCAGTAGCCCCACACCAGATCGAGCGCGAGCGCGGCGATCGCGTAGCACATGAACTTGCCTGTCAGCGTCATCGCATACGCGGACAGATGCAACGCGCTCGTCTCCGGAATCACCAGCGCGGCGAACGGCACGCCGAGGCCGAACACGATGATCAATGCGATCAGCGCGAGCCACGCGCGACGCGACAGCAGCGCGGGCCGTGGCGGCAGACCGAGCGCGAAGCCGGTGCTGGACTCGCGCGCGCCGCCGGCACCAGCGCCAGCGGCACCGACGCGCGACGACGCAGCGGAAGTGGGGTTTGCCGATGAAGTAGCCGATGTCATCTCACGCCTCCGCGCTACGGCCCTTCAAGGCGAACATGCCCTGCGGACGCTTCTGGATGAACAGCACGATCAGCACGAGCACCGCGATCTTCGCGAGCACCGCGCCCCAGAACGGTTCGATCGCCTTGCTGACGAGCCCGAGACCGAAGCCGCCGAGCACGGTGCCCGCAAGCTGGCCGACGCCGCCGAGCACGACCGCCATGAACGAATCGATGATGTAGCTCTGGCCGAGGTCGGGGCCGACGTTGCCGATCTGCGACAGCGCACAGCCGCCGAGTCCCGCGATGCCCGCGCCGAACGCGAATGCATACGAATCGACGCGCGCGGTTTTCACGCCGACGCACGCGGCCATGCGACGGTTCTGTGTGACCGCGCGCACGAACAGACCCAGCCGCGTGCGCGTGAGCACGGCCCACGCGATCGCGACGACGATCAGCGAGAACGCGAGAATCGCGAGCCGGTTGTACGGCAGGATCAGGTTCGGCAGTACGGTGACGCCACCACTCATCCACGACGGATTGACCACCTGCACGTTCTGCGCGCCGAACAGCATACGGGTCGCCTGAATCAGGATCAGGCTCACGCCGAAGGTGGTCAGCAGCGTTTCGAGCGGGCGACCATACAGGTGCTTGAGCACGAGCCGTTCGAGCACGATGCCGACCAGCGCGGCCGCGAAGAACGAGGCCGGTATCGCGAAGAGCGGGTACCAGTCGAACGCGTTGGGCGCGAAGCGCTGAAAGAGGTTCTGCACGACATAGGTCGCGTACGCGCCGATCATCAGGAATTCGCCGTGCGCCATGTTGATCACGCCGATCAGGCCATACGTGATCGCGAGGCCTAGCGCGGCGAGCAGCAGCACGCTGCCGAGCGACAGCCCCGCGAACAGCGTGCCCGCGATCTGGCTGCGGCGCTGGATCGCATCGAGCTCGTCGATGCCGCTTTGCGCGGCCGCGCGCACGCGTTCGTCGGCTTCGGCAAACGTGCCGTCGGCTTTCTTCGCGACCAGCGGACGCAGCAACTCGTTCATTTCGAGGTCGTGACGCGCGGCGACCAGTTGCACCGCTTCGAGACGCTTCGCAGGGTCCGGGTCGTGCAATGCGCTCATCGCCCATAACGTGTCGAGACGCTTCTTCAATGCGGGATCGGTCTCTTTCGCGCGCGCCGCGTCGACGAGCGGTTTGATCGACGGATCGGGGTTTTGCAGCAGCGCATCGACGGCGGCTGCGCGCGTCGCCTGGTCGGGCGACGCGAGTTGCAGGCCCGACAGCGCGCCCGCGACTTTCGAGCGCAGCAGGTTGTTCAACGTGACCGGTTGCGCGTCGCTCGCGGCGACGGGCTGGCCGGTGACGGCATCGCGGGTCGCGTCGCCGTCCTGCAGCAGTACCGCGCCCGAGTCGGTGGCGAGCGCGCTGTCGTCGGCGAGTGCCTTCAGCACCGCGAGCGACGCGGTGTCGTGCGTGGCGATCAGTTTGTCGATCGCGGCGGACTTCGCCTCGAAGTCGTCGCCGGCGAGCGGCGCGACGTCGGCCTGGGTCAGCGCGAATGCGGCGCCCGGCACGGCGGCGAGAAGGACCGCGAGCGGGAGCAGGAGCGCCGCGCCGCGTCGTCGTACGGAAGTCGGAAATGAAAACGCCATGATGGCCTTTTGCTCTGGGTTGAGTCTATGAGCCGGTGGAGCGGGCGAGGGCGCCGCGTGAGTCGTCGCCGCGGCCGCTGCGTGACGGTGCCGCTGCTTCAGCGAGACATCGCCGCTGATTGGCGTGCGCGGTCACGCCGCGCAACGCATCAAGCGCGCGGCAACGGCGCGAAGCGCGAGGCGTTGGTGTCGCGCGCGAGCCGCGCGCGTCAGTCTCCAGGCTGCCCGTCGCGGCCGCAGCGGCAATACATGCGCGGCGAACCGCGCGTCAGAGCGCCACCGCACGCCGCAGCGCGGCTCACGCCGACACGTCATGCGACGCGCGAACGCCGCAGGAACGCCGGAATCGAGCTGACCACATCCGGCTTGCCCGCATTGCCGGCGATGAACGGGCTCCACGGTTGCGCGCGAACCGGACCCTTGGTGCGCCACACGACGTTGAACTGACCATCCGCGCGCACCTCGCCGATCATCACCGGCTTGTGCAGATGGTGGTTGCCGTCCATCTCCAGCGTGAAGCCCGACGGTGCGGCGAAGGTCTGCCCGACCATCGCGACGCGCACCTTGTCGACCTCGGTGCTCTTCGCTTTCTCGACCGCCTGCTTCCACATATGGATGCCGACGAAGGTCGCTTCCATCGGATCGTTGGTCACGCGCTTCGTGCCGCCCGGCAGATTGTTGTCCTTGACCCACGTGGCCCACTGTTTCTTGAACTTCTCGTTGGTCGGGTTGCGCACCGACATGAAGTAGTTCCAGGCCGCGAGATTGCCGACCAGCGGCTTCGTATCGATGCCGCGCAGTTCCTCTTCGCCGACCGAGAACGCGACGACCGGCACATCCGACGCCTTCAGCCCCTGGTTGCCGAGTTCCTTGTAGAACGGCACGTTCGAATCGCCGTTCACGGTCGAGATCACCGCGGTCTTGCCGCCTTGCGAGAAGGTCTTGATGTTCGCGACGATGGTCTGATAGTCGCTGTGGCCGAACGGTGTATAGACCTCCTGAATATCGGTTTCCTGCACGCCCTTCGATTTGAGGAAAGCGCGCAGGATCTTGTTGGTCGTGCGCGGATATACGTAGTCTGTGCCGAGCAGGAAGAAGCGCTTCGCGCCGCCGCCTTCGGCGCTCATCAGATATTCGGTCGCGGGAATCGCCTGCTGGTTAGGAGCCGCGCCCGTATAGAACACGTTGCGCGACATCTCCTCGCCTTCATACTGCACCGGGTAGAACAGCAGGCCGTTCAGTTCCTCGAATACCGGCAGCACCGACTTGCGCGACACCGAGGTCCAGCAGCCGAACACGACCGCGCACTTGTCCTGGGTCAGAAGCTGGCGCGCCTTCTCGGCGAACAGCGGCCAGTTCGACGCCGGGTCGACGACCACCGGCTGGATCTGACGGCCCATCACACCGCCGTTCTTGTTGATGTCGGCGATCGTCATCAACGCGGTGTCTTTCAGCGACGTCTCGGAGATCGCCATCGTGCCGGACAGCGAATGCAGGATCCCCACCTTGATCGGGCCGCTATCGGACTGTGCGTGCGCGAACGGCACGCGACCCGCGAGCGCGAGCGCGCCGGACATGGAGCCGAACTTCAACAGACTGCGACGTTTCATGTGCTTTCCCCTTGCCATTGATGGTCACTGTTTATGAGCGTCGATTTCAGCCAGCCAGGCTGAGCTCGTACGACTAGCCGCTCGTCTACTGCAAGGCACATGCCATGTGACACTTTCGCCGAGGAGCGCGGGCGATGCCCGTTGCGGCGCGGCTATCGGCGCGAGGGCGGCACGCCGGCCCATCGATGCCGCGGCGCGAAACTGGTGCAGTCGCGTGCGCCGCGCCTCGTTCGGGTGCGCGTCGCGCTGCGACGAAGCGCACTTCGCCGCCAGCGAATTGCCGGGGGCGCCCGCGGAGCATCGGCGGTGCATGGGCGGCATCAGCGCGCCGTGTCTTTGTGCATGACGCGCGCTCTACCTACGCTGAAAGGCCGCTGATGCAAGACAAAGAGACTCGACATGAGCGACCACGCGGCAGTCAGCCCACGGATACTGTTCGCTGCCTGGATGTGCTTCGCCGCGAACCGTCAGTTCAAGAGCGCGCCGCGGCTGCTCGCGAGTGCAACGAAGGAGATGTACTACCCGACGCACGATGGCCGCCGAGTTCTCGACGGCACGACTTGTGGTGCGTGAACGAGGGATTGTGGTTGGCGGGATCGCGTCGAATCGCCAGGCGTTTTAGGCGAGCTGCTGCCCGTGGTCGATCATCTGCCGCACACGTTTCCCAGAAAAACCAGGGAACCACATGTGATCGTACCGAGGTTTGGTCGATACCTTGAAAGGGGCCTACCATGCAGAATGAACTGCTGGATCTGATCAAAGGACGAAGATGTCGCGTCAGTGAATTGCTGAGGCTGGGTTGGGTCCGCTATGCAGGCGCCTGTGTGCGGTTGCCGCAGCATGGTGGTGCCGGGCGACCGGCACCGGCAATTGGCGTTTAGCCGCGGGCGGACGTTTCGAACAAGCCATGAACTCCCACCTTTCTGATTTGACCGCCTTCGTGTTCGCTGGCGGTGGCAGCCTTGGCGCGATCGAGGTTGGCATGCTGCGCGAGCTGCTCGAACGCGGTGAGCATCCAGGCTGCGTGGTGGGTGCCTCCGCAGGCGCGATCAACGCAGCGTATTTTGCTGGCCAACCGGACGGCGGTGGCGTGGCCATGCTCGAGGCACTCTGGTGCAAGATCCGGCGCCAGGACATCATGCCGCTGTCCATGCTCGGGCTGCTCGCGATGATTCTGCGCAGTCGTGCGCACCTCGTCGAGGCGAACGCGTTGCGTCAGCTGCTGGAGACGCATTTGTCGTATGAGCGGATCGAGCAGGCGACCTTGCCGCTTCACATCGTCGCGACCGATTCGCTGACCGGCGACGAAATCGTTCTCTCTGCCGGTCCTGTGGTGAACGCCGTGCTGGCGAGTGCAGCGATCCCCGGCGTGTTCCCGCCCGTTCGTATCGATGGTGTGGATCTCATCGATGGCGGCGTCGCCAACAATACGCCGATCTCAGTGGCGGTCACGCTCGGTGCGACGCGCATCATCGTGCTGCCGGCCGGTTTCGCGTGTGCGTTGCATGCGCCACCGCGTAGCGCGATCGCGCAGGCCCTGCATGCGCTGACGCTCGTCATCGCACGCCAGCTCTTGCGCGACCTTGAGTTCTATTCGACGCGTGCGCAGATCTATGTCGTTCCGCCGTTGTGTCCACTCGATGTGTCTCCCTACGACTATACGCAGTGTGCCCAACTGATCGAACGGGCTGCAAAGAAGACGCGTGCATGGCTCAGTGACGGTGGCCTCGAGCGCGCGTTGATTCCCGGTGAACTGCGCGAGCATGCGCACGCCGTGCGCTAAGAGCGCAAGCAAATACTGACGAGCTACTTTGTGCCAAGGGTCAATGAACTGACGAGCATGACCGGCTGCCAATGATCCGCTATGCGTATCGAGTTTGATCGCGAAGGCGACGGCGAATTAAGCGACTGCCTACTCCAGGTGCGACCGAATGCCATCCGGGTAGTGGCGTTCATGACCGTAAACTTACAGTCAGTAAGGTGGGACTACGAAGGAGGTCCTGGTCATGGAAGTGGAAGAAAGAAACGAAGTTCACTGGGAGC
Source organism: Paraburkholderia sp. HD33-4 (assembly GCF_021390635.1). Lineage (NCBI taxonomy): Bacteria > Pseudomonadati > Pseudomonadota > Betaproteobacteria > Burkholderiales > Burkholderiaceae > Paraburkholderia > Paraburkholderia sp. HD33-4. Next base: position 746,674 of record NZ_JAJEJS010000001.1, read on the forward strand.
CGCTTGCGGCGATTGCCCGTGAAGAGCTGGGCGTACCCTCATTGGTGGAGTCGGGGAAGGTCACGACCGACGTCCATCTGGTGCGAATCGCCAGTCTCGCGCAGGCGCTCGAGCGGGCGTACGACCTTGGCCTGCTGATGGGTCACCGGGTGAGTCGCATGGAGCAGGGGCAGGCACTGCCGTCCAAACTGGTCTGTCGTGACGAGCAGGATGGCGTGCGGGTTACCGCCAGCAAGTGGCTGCGTACCTGCGCGAGTAACGAACCGCAAGGAGGCGAGCATGAGTGCAACACTCAGGAATGATCCTCACTGGCTCGCGTTGCAGGCGATCGCCGCCGAAACGATGGCGCTCGACTCTCTGGAGGAACGCGGGCGTACCGCGGCGGACCTTCGTATGGTTCGGGTCCGGGACATCGCCAGCGCGCTCGAGCAGGCGTACCGGATGGGCCTGAACGTCGGGTACAACGCCGAGCTGCATTGATGGAAGAGCTGGCGAAGGATTTCGGTCCTCGCCGGCGACCCGCCACAACCAGAAGCCCGTGCAGTGCATGGGCTTTTCGTTTTTTGGATCATGCGCTCACGGGTGCGGCATCTCAGGCAGAGGCACTCGCATATCGCTTCCGCTCGCTTTCGAGCTTCTCGAATTCCTCGTTATGGCATCTTCGAAGGCATCTTGCGATCGGAAACGGTTCGTCTTTCGTGCGCGGCAATCGGATGGTATGAGGCCCTTTGCCGTCGCCTGCCGAGGTTCACGGCCGAGGTCCTGTCCCAATCCGACGAGTCCTGTCTCCATCCGACGATGGCGTCACGATGAGAGGATTTCGTAATTAGGCCGACCTACGATATGACTCAGGTCTACGACGGCGGGCGTTGTCGGCGCGGAGGTACATTGCGTGTGCGTCGACGCTGGCGGCTGCCGAACGCCAGGCCAAATCGTCGATAGTTGTGCGCAGCTGCCCGAGTCGCCACTAATCCCTGTCGTCGATCTCGAAGGCCGCATTGCGGCCGAAACGGTGGGAGGTTCACATGAGCGTCGCTGCAGTCGGGACCCCGAACGTGCGGGGCGTCGACATGAAGCTCGAGGTCGTCGTCATCCCTGTTTCCGACGTCGATCGCGCCAAGCAGTTTTACGGCGGCTTGGGGTGGAGGCTTGACGCCGACTTTGCCTCCGACGATGGCTACTTCCGCGTAATCCAGTTCACGCCGCCCGGTTCCGGGTGTTCGGTCATCTTCGGCAAGAACGTTACAGCGGCCACACCCGGTTCCGCACAGGGGCTGTACCTGATCGTCTCCGACGTCGAGGCAGCTCGCAAGGAGCTGCTGGGACGTGGAGTCGAGATGAGTGAAGTGTTTCACGATGCCGCTGGCGCATACGCCGGCCCGGATGATCCCTATCTGTTCGGGCGGACCCGCATTAGCGGTCGGGACCCCGAGCAACGCAGCTATCGCTCGTTTGCCTCGTTTAGCGATCCTGACGGCAATGGCTGGCTGTTCCAGGAGCTCACTCAGCGGGCGCCCGGTCGCCTTGACACAGACGCCACGACCTTCATTTCGACCGCGGATCTCGCGGCGGCGCTCCGGCGGGCGGAGGCGGCGCACGGCGAGCACGAGAAACGGACCGGCGGCCAACGCGATGAGAATTGGCCGGAATGGTACGCGGAGTACATGGCAAGTGAGCAGGCAGGCAGGGACTTGCCTTTGTGAGCTGGCGCCTCTGATTCTTCAACCGGCTCTTCTGCGCAGTAGAGGTCCCTGAAGTGCAAGCTGGGGCGACCCGAGACCGCTTGAACGCAGCGCTGTCCAGCCATCGCCTCAGGAGAAGCACCATGTCCGAATCTTCGCAGCTCGACATCGACCGCACCTATCCGGGCCGGTGGACGGTCACCTTCAGCAACCCGCCGATCAACATGTTCGTTCCTGCGACGATCGTCGAACTGGGAGCGCTATTGACCGACCTCGAGGCAGACCCGTCCGTGAAGGTCGTCGTGTTCCAGTCGGCGAATCCCGACTTTTTCGTCGCCCATCTCGACGTCGCCAAGGCTGCCGAACGGCCGGAGGTGCTGGGCCTTTGGCGCGACTGCGTGCTACGCCTCTCGTCGGCGCCGGTCGTGAGCATCGCCAAGATTCGCGGCCGCACGCGCGGCATCGGTAACGAGTTCGTGCTGGCCTGCGACATGCGCTTCGCCAGCCGGCAAAATGCGATATTCGGCAACCCGGAGGTCGGCGTCGGCCTTGTACCGGCCGGCGGAGCGCTGGAATGGCTTCCACGCCTGGTCGGCCGCTCGCGGGCACTCGAGATTGTCCTCAGCGCCGACGATTTCGATGCGGACATCGCCGAACGCTATGGCTGGGTGAACCGCACGTTGGACGATGACGATCTCGATCCCTTTGTCGATACGCTTGCCCAACGTCTGGCCTCATTCGACCGCGAAACGCTCGGCGCGGCGAAAGCTCAGGTCAATCGGTTCGGAAGGCCGACGGGTGCGGAACTGCAGTCGAGCATCGACCTGTTCTTCCCGGCGCTAGCCTCGCCAAACGGGCAGGCCCGCCGTGCCAAGCTCCGTAACCTGGCCTACGGCGTTCCCAGCGACTTCGAAATGAACTTCGGCAAATACCTGCCTGCGCTAGGGCAGAAGGGCGACGGTGACGCAGACCCGCCGCTCACCAGCGCGCAGAAGGGCTAGGCCTTTGCGAGTCAATCGTGCTACCCCCGCCGATCGACACATTCGCACCCAGGGTTTCCCGGGCCGCAGGCGGCGTCTTAGATATCCGAACTGCCGTGGCGCCCGCTGTCGGGCGTGACCGGGTCGTCGAGCGCGTCGACGAGCGTGCGACGCCCCGCGTCGAGGATTTCGTCGGCGAAGGCCGGATCCGCGCCTGCGATCGCGCGCGACAGCACGAGCGCCCCCACCATCTGGTTGAACGTCGCAATTGCCTCGCGACGGGTTTGTTCCGGCGTCGCACCGTCCCTGGCAACCATGTTGGCCAGCCGGTCGAGATACACGGCGAGGCCGTGCGCGTAGGACGCACGTGCCGCGTCGGTCATCCGTGGAGCGTCGCCGGCGAAGCCCGACAGCGGGCACCCGGCCTCGATGTTGTCGCGGTGCGCGGCCGACAGGTAGCGCGCCGCCTGCTTCTCCACACTGCCGGCGTTCGGCGAATCCGCGTAGTCATGCATTGCCTTTTCCATCACTGCGGCGACCAGCGCGTCCTTCGACCTGAAGTGGTTGTAGAAGCCGCCCTGCGTGAAACCGGCTTCCTTCATCAGTTCCGTGAGCCCTACGGCCTCGACGCCGCGTACCCGGAACAGCCGCTCGGCCGCCGCAACGATCGCGTTGCGGTTTTCGGCGGCCTGCTGTCGTGACACACCCATCGGTCCCTCCCTAATCTCGACGATTGAAAAACATAATGTTGATCACCATTGACATGTTTGAATTGCGCTGACACAATGCGTCGCAAGTCGATGGTGATCACCATTGACACAAGTGTAGCCGACTTTCGCGGACAACGCGAAGCAAGGCCGGCAAGGCACGGATGGTGGTCCATTGCGGTGTTTGCTGCCGACGGCCGGCCGAAGTTGGCGCCGCCCGGCAGTGCAACGGTTCGGTACGCAATGGCAGGTTTGTTTTCACCGGATCTCACGCGCGCGGCGAGCCGGCGCGCATGCGATTCATCATGCGAAAGGAAGTGTTATGAAGATCGAAGGTGCTGTTGTATTCGTGACCGGCGCGAACCGTGGGCTTGGCCTCGAGTTCGCGAAACAGGCGCTCGCAAGGGGCGCGCGGAAGGTCTACGCGGGCGCGCGTGATCCGGCCAGCGTGACGCTGCCGGGCGTCGTGCCCGTGAAGCTCGACGTGACCGATCCGGCGGCCGTGGCCGCGGCCGCCGAAGCGGCGCGCGACGTCACGCTGCTGATCAACAACGCGGGTATTGCGCGGTACGGCAGCCTGATGGACGAAGGCGCGCCCGAGGCGTTGCGCGATCACTTCGAAACCAACGTGTTCGGGATGCTGGCGATGTCGCGCGCGTTCGCGAGCAAGCTCGCCGCCAATGGCGGTGGCGCGATCCTGAACGTGCTGTCCGTCGCGAGTTGGCTGAACCGGCCGCTCCTCGCCGGTTACGGCGTGTCGAAGTCAGCCGCGTGGGGGCTGACCAACGGCCTGCGTCATTCGCTGCGCGAGCAGCACACGCAGGTCGTCGGGTTGCATGCCGGCTTCATCGATACGGATCTGACGAGCGGGCTGGACGTGGCGAAGGCGACGCCGGCCGACGTCGTGAGCCAGGCCTATGACGCGATCGAGGCCGGAGCGGAGGAAGTGTCCACGGACGAGTTCACGCGGCAGGCGAAGGCCGGTCTGTCGGCAGGCATCTATCTGGACGCACCGCTGCCGCGCTGAAGCTGCCGGAGCACCTGAACACATTGCGACCGCAATGAATGGCGACCCGCCTGACCGACGAGATTGAACGATGACTGGCAGGGCAGGAAAAACAAAACCCCGCAAGGTCGTTGACCTTACGGGGGGACCCCACCGTTTCAGGCGCAGCACCAACGACAAGCGGCGCAAGGACTGCCGCCCTTGCGCCGCTTTAAAGTGCTACCCCGTGGTGAATCTCAGTAAGTCGGAACCGACGGGTCGACCTGACGCGACCACGCGTCGATGCCGCCTTGCAGATTGAACACTTTGGTGTGGCCGCGCGATTCGAGGAACATCGCGACCTGGGCACTGCGCGCGCCGTGGTGGCAGATGCAGACGATCTGCGCGTCGTCATCGAGTTCTTCGCTGCGCGCGGGAATCTCGCGCATCGGGATGGACACGATGCCGGCCATCGACGCCGTTTGCAGTTCCCACGGCTCGCGCACGTCGAGCAGCACGGGTGCGGGGCGCGAGGTATCGGCGAGCCATTCGGCGAGTGCGGGAGCGGTCAGGTTTTGCATCAGCGGGACATCCAGTTCAAAGGACGGCGGCTTGTTCGCCGCTCGTCCGGATCAACAATACAGTTCGAAGCGCAGGGGAAAAACGCCGCTCAGAACCTGAACCGCGCCGGCTGCACCGCATTGGCGAGCGGCTCGACGTAGGTTTCGAACACGTCGGAGATGCGGAATTGCTTGTCGTCGATGCGCGTGATGACTTGCGCCTTCATCACCGGCGCGCTGCCGACGAACGCCGCGAGACGGCCGCCGACCTTGAGCTGTTCGAGGATTTCCTGCGGCAGCACCGGCAAACCGCCCGACACGCAGATCACGTCGTACGGCGCCGCGCCGGTCCAGCCGCGCGCGGCGTCGCCGGTCGCGACTTCGACGTTCAGCACGCCGTTGGCGATCAGGTTGCTCTTCGCGAGTTCGGCCAGTTCCGGTTCGATGTCGACGCTCAGCACGTGTTGCGCGCGATGCGCGAGCAGCGCCGCCATGTAACCCGAGCCCGCGCCGATTTCGAGCACGCTTTCGTGCTTCTTCACCGCCAGTTCCTGAAGCACGCGCGCCTCGACGCGCGGCGCCAGCATGTGCTGGCCGGCCGGCAGCGGCACTTCGAAGTCGACGAATGCGAGGTCGCGGTAAGCGGCGGGTACGAAATTCTCACGTTTGACGATCGACAGCAGATTCAGCACGTCCTGGTCGAGCACTTCCCAGGGGCGGATCTGCTGTTCGATCATGTTGAAACGCGCTTGCTCGATGTTCATGGTGGATTCGGCGGTTTTGGTTTGGCGAGCGGGCGGCGGCTGCCGCTGACTTTTGTCCTGACCCGGCCCCCGGCGGATTGCCTGCGGCCGCGGCTTTGGAGCAAGGCGTTCGCTTTGCAAGCCGCGTCAGGGTAACTGCGGGATTGTACCAAATGGCGGACTTGCCCCGGACGCTCGCGGACAAGCGCCAGGCCGGGCCGCCCCCGTATTAATCCCTAGCAATCGGTCCTTGCGATTCGCATCGACATCGCTAAAAAATGTAATCGATTACATTTTTGCTGCGAGGTCGTGTGTCCCGAACGCCGTCCCGATCGTCGCCGGCCGTGTTCTCCGGCGCTGGCAGTCAAGCTCGATCTCAGTCACAGAGGCGGCAGTCGCGCGCGGCCGACGGCCCGTCGATCGGGGGCGTGGCCGAGCAGGCGGGCGTGTCGGTCGCGACCGTGTCGCGCGTGCTGAACGGTCACGACAACGTGCGGCCCGCCACGCGCGACCGGGTGCTCGCCGCGATCGATGCGAGCGGCTACCGCGTGAACGAACTCGCGCGCAATCTGCGCACCGCCGAAAGCCGTCTGCTGCTGACGATGGTGCCGGACTTCGGCAATCCGTTTTACGCGGAGATCGTGCGCGGCATCGACAGCGTCGCGCGTCAGCACGGCTATTTCATGCTGCTATGCGACACCGGCGCGGACCCGGGCCGTGAGCGCAGCTACTTCGACATGCTGCGGCGCCACCGCGCGGACGGCGCGATCTGCCTCGATCCGGCGACGATCCAGCAGGCGCTCGGCGAAGCGGCGCAGGCGCTGCCGTGGGTCGCGTGCTGCGAGTTCGATCCGGAGATGGGCGTGCCGTACGTCGGCATCGACAACTATCGCGCGGCCGGCGACGCCGTGCGTCATCTGCTCGCGCGCGGCCACCGGCGCATCGGCCTCATCAACTCCGACGTCGACTATCTGTATGCGCGCCAGCGTCAGCAGGGCTACCTCGACGCGTTGAGCGATGTGGGCATCGCGCCCGATCCGCGCTGGCGCATGAATCTGAACAGCCTCGACTACGAGGCGGGCGCCTCGGCCGCGGCCGAGTTGATGCGGCAACAGGATGCGCCGAGCGCGATCTTCGCGGTGTCGGACACGCTCGCGATCGGCGTGATCCACGGCTTGCGCAGCGTCGGCAAGCGCGTGCCCGACGACGTCGCGGTGGCCGGCTTCGACGACATCTCGCTCGCCGCGCAGATCGATCCGCCGCTCACGACGATCGCGCAACCGATGCGCGAGCTCGGCGAGACCGCCGCGCGTCTGCTGCTGCAACGCCTCGCGAATCCGCAGGCCAACGTGCCTGGCGTGCTGCTGCCGCATCGTCTCGTGATTCGTGGGAGCGCGTGAACCATGAGCCTCGCGATCCGCTTCGACGACATCCGCAAGGACTTCGGTCCAGTGCGCGTGCTGCACGGCGTGAGCTTCGAGCTGGCGCCCGGCCGCATCTACGGTCTGCTCGGCGAGAACGGCGCGGGCAAGTCGACGCTGATGAAAATCCTCGCCGGTTATGAAACGGCCACCTCGGGTAGCGTGCTGGTCGATGGCCACGCGCAGCGCTTCACCGGTTCGCGCGAGGCTGAGGCACAGGGCATCGTGCTGATCCATCAGGAGTTCAACCTAGCCGAGCATTTGACGATCGCGCAGAACATGTACCTCGGTCACGAGAAGCGCCGCGGCTGGTTCGTCGACGATGCCTCGATGCGCAGCGAAGCCGCGCGCTATCTCGCGCAGGTCGGGCTCGAACGGACGCCGGACACGAAGGTGCGCGAGCTGATCGTGGCGGAGAAGCAGATGGTCGAGATCGCGAAGGCGCTGTCGCGCCGCGCGCGTCTGTTGATCATGGACGAGCCGACCGCGACGCTGACGCCCGCCGAAACCGAACGTCTGTTCGCGCTGATGCTGAAGCTGAAGGCCGACGGCGTGACGATCGTCTACATCTCGCACAAGCTCGATGAGGTGGAGCGCATCACCGACGAAGTGATCGTGATGCGCGACGGCCGCTTCGTCGCGCGCGGCGAAACCTCGGGGCTCGCGCGTCAGCAGATGGCGAACCTGATGGTCGGTCGCGACGTGTCCGACATGTTCCCCGACAAGCACACGGTGGCCGCCGACACGCCGATCGCGTTGCGGGTGAGCGGCCTCACGGTGCCCGACTGGGTCGAGGACCTGAGCTTCGAGGTGCGCGCGGGAGAAGTGCTCGGCTTCGCGGGCCTCGTCGGCGCGGGCCGCACCGAAGCGTTCGAGGCAATCATCGGCTTGCGCAAACGCACCGGCGGCACGATCGAAATCGCCGGCCGGCCCGTCGACCTGAAAAGCCCGCGCGACGCGATGCGCAACGGTCTCACGTATCTGAGCGAGGACCGCAAGGGCAAGGGCCTGCACGTCAACATGAGCCTGCAGGACAACGTCACGCTGATGACGCTCGAACGCTTTGCGCATCCGCTGCTCGACATGAAAGCGGGACGCGCGGCGTTGCAGAAGGCCGTCGGCGATTTCGGCATCCGCACCGGCGACCTGTCGAGCCGCGCGCGCATGCTGTCGGGCGGCAACCAGCAGAAGCTCGCGCTCGCGAAGTTCCTGCAGCCCGACCCGAACGTGATCGTGCTCGACGAGCCGACCCGCGGCGTCGACGTGGGCGCGAAACGCGACATCTACTTCCTGATTCATCGTCTCGCCGCGCAGGGCCGCGCGGTGATCGTCATTTCATCCGAACTGATCGAGCTGATCGGCTTGTGTCATCGCGTCGCCGTGATGCGCGCGGGACGCCTGCAAGCGACGCTGACGCTCGAGCATCTGACCGAAGAGGAGTTGATCGCTCATGCGACCGGCACCCACTGAAGCCGTGCAATCACGCCGCGCGCTGCGCGTCGCGCAGCGGCTCTATACCCTCGGGCCGCTTGCCGGGCTGATTCTGCTGTGCATCGTCGGCACGCTGCTCAACCGCGACTTCGCGACGCTCGACAACCTGATGAACGTGCTCACGCGCACGTCGTTCATCGGCATCATCGCGGTCGGCATGACCTTCGTGATCATCTCGGGCGGCATCGATCTGTCGGTCGGCTCGATGGCGGCGTTGATCGCGGGCATCATGATCTGGCTGATGAACGGGCTCGCGGCCGGTGCGTCCGGTCATGCGCTGCCGCCGTTGCTGATCGTGACGATCGGCATCGTGGCGGCGCTCGTGCTCGGCGCGCTGTTCGGTTGCGCGCACGGGTTGCTGATCACCAAAGGGCGCATCGAGCCGTTCATCGTCACGCTCGGCACGCTGGGGATCTTTCGCGCGGTGCTGACATGGCTCGCCGATGGCGGCGCGCTGACGCTCAATGATTCTCTATCCGACCTGTATGGTCCCGTCTATTACGCGAGCCTGTTCGGCGTGCCGGTGCCGATCTGGGTATTCCTCGTGGTCGCGGCCGGCGGCTCGCTGATCCTCAATCGCACCGCGTTCGGCCGGCACGTGCAGGCGATCGGCTCGAACGAACAGGTCGCGCGTTATGCGGCGATTCGCGTCGATACGGTCAAGATCGTCACGTACGTGCTGCTCGGGATCTGCGTGGGCGTAGCCACCGTGCTCTACGTGCCGCGCCTCGGCTCCGCCACGCCGACCACGGGCCTCTTGTGGGAGCTCGAAGCGATCGCCTCGGTGGTCGTCGGCGGCACGGCGCTCAAAGGCGGCGAGGGGCGCGTGATCGGCACCGTGATCGGCGCGATCCTGCTGTCGGTGATCGCCAACATCCTGAACCTGACCAGCATCATCAGCGTGTATCTGAACGCGGCGGTGCAGGGCGTCGTGATTATTTTCGTCGCGTTCGTGCAGCGCGGACGACGGTAGAAGTGCGTTGCAAGCAGGGGTAGCAAGGCAGGCGCGGTAAACCAACGGCAGGTCCGAAAAATCGGGGCGAGCGAACGCCTCATGATTGGAGACACACACCATGAAGCAAGTCATTCGAGCGATCGGCGCCGGCGTGCTGGCGTTGGGGATACTGGGCACGGCGGGCGCGGCGCGCGCCGACGACAAGGTCACGCTGGGCGTCGCGATTCCGACGGCCGATCACGGCTTCACCGGCGGCATCGTCTGGTGGGCGAACAAGGCGAAGGAAGATCTGGAAAAGGCGCATCCCGATCTGAAAGTGATCGTGAAGACCGCGGCCAACGCGCCCGAGCAGGCGAACCAGTTGCAGGATCTCGTGACGGTCAACAAGATCAACGCGCTCGTGATCTTCCCGTACGAATCGGCGACGCTGACGCAGCCGGTCGAGCAGGTGAAGAAAAAAGGCGTGTACGTGACGGTGGTCGATCGCGGTCTGACTAACACGAGCGCACAGGATGCCTACGTGGCCGGCGACAACACCGCGTTCGGCAAGATTCCGGCCGAGTATCTGGCGAAGGCGCTCGACGGCAAGGGCAACATCGTCGCGCTGCGCGGCATTCCGACCACGCTCGACAACGAGCGCTGGACCGCTTTCACCGGCGTGCTGAAGAACTACCCTGACATCAAGATTCTCGACGCGAAGTACGCGAACTGGAATCGCGACGACGCGTTCAAGGTGATGCAGGACTACCTGACGCGCTTCAAGCACATCGACGCCGTGTGGGCCGCCGACGACGACATGGCGGTCGGCGTGTTGAAGGCGATCGATCAGGCCAAGCGCAACGACATCAAGATCGTGTTCGGCGGCGCGGGCTCGAAGGGCATGGTGAAGAACGTGATGGACGGTGCGCCGATGATCAAAGCCGACGTATCGTACTCACCGAAATTCATCTACGACGCGATCAAGCTGACGGCCGAGGCGCGGCTGAAGGGCGACAAGCTGCCGCCCACGACGATCATTCCGTCGGTGTTGATCACGAAGGAAAACGCGCAGCAGTTCTATTTCCCGGACTCGCCGTTCTAACGGGCACTCCGGGCATCGTCCGGCGCGCGGGTGCGGCCCGCGCGCAAAATTCGAGGAACCGATCGATGAAAACCATCAAAGGGCCGGCGATTTTTCTCGCCCAGTTCATGGGCGACGACGTGCCGTTCGACAACCTCGCGCATCTCGCGGAGTGGGCCGCGGGTCTCGGCTTCAAGGGCATCCAGGTGCCGTGCGACCCGCGCCTGATCGGCCTGGAGAAAGCGGCCGCGAGCGACGCGTACTGCGACGAACTGCGCGAGACCGTCGACAACGCGGGCGTCGCGATCACCGAACTGTCGACGCATCTGCAGGGGCAACTGGTCGCCGTGCATCCGGCGTACGACACGCTGTTCGACGGCTTCGCCGCGCCGCACGTGCGCGGCAATCCGGCGGCCCGCACGGAGTGGGCGAGCGCGCAGATGAAGCTTGCGGCGCAGGCGTCGCGTCGTTTGGGCCTGAGCACGCACGTGTCGTTTTCGGGCGCGCTGGCGTGGCCGTATTTGTACCCGTGGCCGCAGCGGCCGGCCGGTCTCGTCGAAGCCGCGTTCGACGAACTCGCGCGCCGCTGGACGCCGATTCTCGATGCGTTCGACGCGGCCGGCGTCGACGTCTGCTACGAACTGCATCCGGGCGAAGACCTGCACGACGGCGTGACGTTCGAGCGCTTTCTCGCGGCGGTCAAACAGCATCCGCGCGCGAACATCCTGTACGACCCGAGCCACTTCGTGCTGCAGCAGCTCGACTATCTCGCGTTCATCGACATCTACCACGAGCGCATCAAGGCGTTTCATGTGAAGGACGCGGAGTTTCGTCCGACCGGCAAGCAGGGCGTGTACGGCGGGTATAGCGGCTGGGTCGATCGCGCGGGGCGCTTTCGCTCGCTCGGCGATGGGCAGATCGACTTCGGCGCGATCTTCTCGAAGATGGCGCAGTTCGATTTTCCGGGCTGGGCGGTGCTCGAATGGGAATGCGCGTTGAAGCATCCGCACGACGGCGCGCGCGAAGGCGCGGAGTTCATTCGGCGGCACATCATCCGCGTGGCCGAGCATGCATTCGATGACTTCGCGGGCAGCGGGGTCGATACCGCGCAGCTGAAGAGCGTGCTGGGCATCTGAACGAGGCATGACGACGCCACAGACGGCGACGCAACACATGGGAGCGCAAGCAATGCAGCGAAGAAGGCTCAGGCTGGGCATGGTCGGCGGCGGGCAGGGCGCGTTCATCGGCGCGGTGCACCGGATCGCCGCGCGGCTCGACGATCGTTTCGAACTGGTGGCGGGCGCGTTGTCGTCCGATCCCGAGCGCGCGCGGGCGAGCGCCGTCGAAGCGGGCATCGCGCGCAGCTACGCGGACTGGCAAGAGATGGCGCGCGCCGAGGCCGCGCGCGACGACGGCATCGACGCGGTCGCGATCGTCACGCCGAATCATCTGCATGCGCCGGTCGCGACGGCGTTTCTCGACGCGGGCATTCACGTGATCTGCGACAAGCCGCTCGCGGTTTCGCTCGCCGAAGGCGAAGCGCTCGCGAAGCTCGCGCAGTCAAGAAAACGGCTGTTCGCGTTGACGCATACCTACTCGGGCTACCCGCTCGTGCGGCATGCGCGGGAGCTGATCGAACGTGGCGAGCTGGGCGAGATTCGCGTCGTGCAGGTCGAGTATGCGCAGGACTGGCTCGCCGAGCCGCTCGAAACCGGCGGCGCGAACAAGCAGGCGGGCTGGCGTACCGATCCGGCGTTGGCGGGGCCAGCCGGGTGCCTCGGCGATATCGGCACGCACGCGTATCAGCTGGCCGCTTTCGTGACGCGGATGATGCCGCGCGCGCTGTCGGCCGAGTTGCACACGTTCGTGCCTGGGCGTCGTATCGACGATCACGTGCAGGCGATGCTGCGTTATGCGAACGGCGCGCGCGGCATGCTATGGGCGAGCCAGGTGGCGAGCGGCGCGGAGAACGCGCTGCGCTTGCGCGTGTATGGCACGAAGGCCGGGCTCGCGTTCGATCAGGAGGAGCCGAACGCGTTGTGGTTCACGCCGTTGGGCGGCGCTGCCGAGAGACTGACACGCGCTCGGGTGAAAAGCGCGGTTGCCGCGCATGCGACGCGCGTGCCGGCCGGGCATCCGGAAGGCTATCTGGAAGCGTTCGCGCAGTTGTACAAGGATGCGGCCTTGCAGATCGATGCGTTCAACGATGGCCGCGCGGCGCCGGCGGAGAGCCTGTTGCTGACGACGGTGGACGATGGCGTCGACGGTCTGCGGTTTATCGAGGCGGTGCTGAAAAGCAGTGCGGCGGATGGACGGTGGGTGGAGATCGACGGGGCGTGAGGCGTTGCAACAAAGCGCCAGGCGGGCGAAGCTGCCGAGGCGTCAATCGCTGCCGCCCTTGCTTTTCTTGATCTGCGCTTCGAACGCGATATCGAGCTTGCTGGCCTTGCGCGGTTTCTGCGGGCCGTAGGCGTCGACGAACTTGACGAAGTCGTCGAGCGTCAGCGGATCGGACACTTTCTTGTCGACTCCGCTCGATTTGTCGACCAGGTAGAACAGGCCGCCGGACAGACTGATCGCGGCGAAGCGCGGGTTGCCGGTGCGCGTTTTCAGGCGCTCGACGGCGTGGATGGCTCGGGTGGTGCGCATGATGGGAACTGCGGCGGCTGATTGACGAGAGCGTTACTTTAACAATTTTGCCAACAGTGTGCGGTTGGCGCCGATCAACGAAAACACCCGATGAACCTCGACCCGCTCAGCGACGGCAAGATCATCGACAGCTGGCAGCGCAACGCGTCGCCGTGGACGAATGCGGTGCGCGCGGGCGAAATCGACAGCCGGCGACTGGTCACCGATCAGGCCGTGCTCGACGCGGTCCTCGCGGGCAATCCGGCCACGGTCCTCGACCTGGGCTGTGGAGAAGGGTGGCTTGCGCTCGCGCTTCAGCGCCGCGGCATCCACGTGACGGCGGTGGACGCGATCGCCGCACTGGTGCGTGCCGCCACCGAAGCCGGCGTGATCGACGCGAGGACGGTGTCGTATGAAGAGATCGCGGCAGGCCGGCTCGAGCTGCGCGCCGACGTCGTCGTCTGCAATTTTTCGCTGCTTGGCAAGGAGTCGGTCGACGGACTTCTGCGTGCGATGCCGACGCTGCTCACGCGCGGCGGATGGCTGGTCGTACAGACGCTGCATCCTGTGGTCGCATGCGCAGACTCGCCGTATCTCGACGGCTGGCGAGCGGGTTCGTGGGCGGGCTTCGGCGATGCCTTCAGCGATGCGCCGCCGTGGTACTTTCGGACCTTGCAGACGTGGATCGAACTGATTGGGACGAGCGGGCTGCTACTTCGCGAGATGCGGGAGCCTTTGCATCCGCGAACCGGCAAACCGGCGTCGGTGATTTTTCGCGCGCAGGCGACGGGGTAGCGACGAGACGCGGACTAGCGCGTCTCGCAGAGATGTCCGAAAACGGAGGCATTGCATGCAAGCATTCGTCGATCATCCAGGCACCCTGTTCGTCGTGCTGTTTGTCGGCTTTACCGCGGCGATCGCTTTTGGCGCATTGGCGCTGCGGCGCGTTTTCGCGCTCAAGAGCGAGGAGCGCGAAGATTTCACGCTCGTGGTGACGTCAACCTTGACGTTGCTCGCGCTGCTGATCGGCTTCAATCTGTCGATGGCGGTGAATCGCTACGACCAGCGCAAGAACCTCGAGGAAAACGAAGCCAACGCGATCGGGACCGAGTACGCCCGGGCCGACGTGGTCGCGCCGCCCATCAGCGCGAAGATAAAGGCCGAATTGACGCATTACACGCAATTGAGACTCACCCACTATCAAACGCGGGACGCGCAGCAAGTCGCTCGCGTCGAGCAGGACACGGCGAACTCCCAGGCCGAGCTCTGGCGCCTGGCGACGCAGGTCGCCAAAGAGCAGCCCACGCCGATCGGCGCCGCCGTGATGACCGGCATGAACGACGTCCTCAACTCGCAGGACTATTCCGAGGCGGCGCTGTTGAACCGGATTCCGCTGGGAGCATGGGCGCTGATGATCCTGATCGGACTATTTGCGTGCGTCGTGCAGGGCTATGGAGCGAAAGGCAGCGTTCGAAAAGGCATTCTGATCATCGTGCTGCCCGTGACGGTTGCGCTGTCGCTGACGCTGATCGCGGACATCGACAGTCCGCGAGGCGGGATCATCCACGTGGAGCCGCAGAATCTCGCACGGCTGCTGAGGTCGCTCGCTCAATGACGTCGCTCAATGACGTCCCTCAGGCTGACTCGGTCAACTCCCGATGCAAGGCCCGATACTCCTGGGAAAGCTTATGTCCCGGATCGAGGTGAATCACCGGCGTCGCCAGCTGATGCGACTCACGGATCTTCACCGACGATGACAGGCGCGACCCCAGCACCGGCAAGCCTTCGCCGATCAGTTCGTCGACGAGCTTCTGCGGCAGGCTCGCGCGAGGCTGGAACTGGTTGATGACAATGCCTTCCACCTGCAGCGCTTGGTTGTGATCCTGCTGGATCTCCTTGACGTTTTCGAGCAGCGTGTACAGCGCGCGACGCGAAAAGTCGTCGCAGTCGAACGGAATCAGACAACGCTCGACGGCGATCAGCGCCGAGCGCGTGTAGAAGTTCAGCGCGGGCGGCGTGTCGATGTACACCGCGTCGTACATGTCGAGTTCGTTCAGCGCGTCGCGCAGCTTGTAGATCTTGTAGCGCGATTCGAGCTTGCCGTGCAGCGTGTCGAGGTCGGCATGCGCGGGCATCACGTCGAGATTCTCGAAGCGCGTCGAATGGATGAACGAGGTCGCTTCCACGGGTTTGAAGCTGAAGCCGAGCGCGGTTTCGAAGAAGCCTGCGACGGTGGGGCTGACCTCGCTCGCCTGCGGGCCGAGCAGGTACTGGGTCGAATTCGCCTGGGCATCGAGGTCGATCACCAGCGTTCGCAGGCCTTCGCTCGCGCTGATGGCCGCCAGATTGCAGACGATGGTCGATTTGCCTACACCACCTTTCTGATTGAATACAACGCGCCGCATGGTCTCCCCTTGAACGGAAGCGGTTACAAAAGGGACGAGCATACCTGAGTCGGGTGACCGCGCAGATTTCGACGGGTGGTTGCTGCCAGCTCAGCGTTGCGCGGCATCCACGTCGACCACCACCTTCACGCGTCCGGTTCCACTGCCGACGAGCTTATAGGCCTCGTCCGCGCTGCGTAAATCGAACTGCGTCGGATCGACCACGGGCGTGAGCGCGCCGCTTTCCGCGAGCCGCGTCGCTTCGCGCATCATCTCGCCAAGATGCGCGCGATGTCGTCCCGTCAACAACGGATACAACGTGAAGATTCCCGAATAGCTGGCTTCTCGAAACGACAGCGGCGCAAGCGCATGCGTACCCCAGCCGAGCGCACTGACCACATGCCCGAAGTGCCGGACCGCGGCGAACGATGCATCGAGCGAGGCACCCCCCACGGTATCGACGACCAGATCGAATCCTTCGCCGTCGGTCAGGTTCGCCACGTACTGTTCGACCGTCTGCGCGCGGTAGTCGATCGGGGTCGCGCCGAGCCGCCGAACCAGCTCGGCATTGTGTGCGCTCGCGGTTGCATACACGTCGGCGCCGAGCGCGCGCGCCAGTTGCACTGCAATGTGGCCGACCCCGCCGGCCCCACCCTGGACCAGCACTCTGGTCCCGCCTTGCAGATGCGCGCGATCGACGATACCCGCATACGACGTGATGAACGCGAGCGGCAACGCGGCCGCCTCGCGCATCGACAGATTGCGCGGAGCGTGGGCGAGCAGAGCGGCATCGACCGCCGCGTACTCGGCGAGCGACCCCTGGATGCCGCCGACGCCGCCGGTCATGCCATATACCCTATCGCCGATGGCGAACCCGCCGACGCCGTCGCCGAGCGCCTCCACCGTGCCCGCGAGGTCGATACCTAGGACGAGCGGCAGCGGGTGCCGCGCGTGCGCGGCCTGACCCGCGCGAATCTTGGTGTCGAGCGGATTGAGGCCGCTCGCGGCGATGCGCACCAGTACCTGGCCGGCGGCGGGTTCCGGACGGGGCAGCGTGGTGTATTCGAGCGGGCCGTTGTAGTGGTTGAGCACCACAGCGTGCATGGACATGGCGGTCTCCTCGTGCGGCTAGTGTCGTTTGAATCGTTTCGAGCGTGCCGCAAGGCCCGCATCGTAGAACGCGTCACTGCGCGGCCGCATCCACGAGGGCGGCCACACCGCTCACCGGCTTCATCAGGTCGTCCGGCAGGCCATGCCGCTCACGAAGATAGTCCGTCGAGTTGAACGATAGCCACGCACGGCCGTCCGCATCCTCCCAGACCAGCACCTTCAGAGGAAGATCCAGAGCGGCGGTCGGCGCGAGTTGCATCAACGGTGTACCGGCTTTGGGATTGCCGAAGATCACGAGCCGGCTGAACGGCATCGTCAGTCCCGCGCGCGCTGCGTCGCCGCTGAAATCGATGGACGCGAAAACCGTCAGCCCTCGCTCCCGAATCAACGATTGAAGACGCTCGGCCGTCGCGTCGGCCGCATGGGCGCTTGCAACGGTCACGATGCCATTGCTGGCGTTCTCTGCGATCGAAGCAGTGGCCATCATGCCTCCAGTGCGGATGAGGTGTTCCGGCAAAGCGCCGATGGTAAAGCGGACCACTGCAGTGTAGGCGTTCGCAGGTGCGGCGTGGCCGATCGTGCCGACGCGCGATGAGGGAAGTTCTACCGAAAGGCGGATGGAAGCGGGCGGAGGCCGATGAAAGCCGATGCAAGCCGATAGAAGCCGCTTGAAGCGTTAGCGGCGCCCCGCCGAAGCAACGGCGGCTTTCGTCCGCGAAGCCGCCGCTAAGAAGGAGCGTCATCGACGCCCCGATACCAGATCACTGGCTCAGATAAACGAACTGGCCATTCTTGATGGTGCCCATCACGCTCGCGCGCTGATCGAGACCGACGTGATCCTTCGGGCTCGTGTTGACGACCCCGTTCGGCACCACCAGCTCATGCGCATGCTCGAG
Organism: Paraburkholderia sp. HD33-4; assembly: GCF_021390635.1. Classification (NCBI taxonomy): domain Bacteria; kingdom Pseudomonadati; phylum Pseudomonadota; class Betaproteobacteria; order Burkholderiales; family Burkholderiaceae; genus Paraburkholderia; species Paraburkholderia sp. HD33-4. Next base: position 764,276 of record NZ_JAJEJS010000001.1, read on the forward strand.
CTCGTCGCGCAACGCGACGCGAAACGCCGGCGTGCCCGGCTGCGCGGTCTTCAACGCACGCGCGACGGCGTCCTGCAGACGCGGGTACACGCCGGCCGCGTCGCCCGCGAACTGCGTGACGCTGCCGGGGCCGTACTTCGCCTCGTACGCGTCGACGAACGCGAGCGCCGCCTTCTTCGACGGGTGATCGGCCGGCAGCGTGCGCGCAACGACCACCGGCTGCGTCGGGAACAGCGTGCCTTCAACGTCTTTGCCGCCGAGCTTGATGAACTCCGGCGTCGCGATGCCATGCGTCTGATAGATCGGCCCCTTGTAGCCGCGCTCGATCAGCGTGCGCTGCGGCAGCACCGTCGGCGTGCCCGCGCCGGCTATCAGGATCGCGTCGGGTCTCGCGGCCATCAGCTTCAGGATCTGGCCGGTCACGCTCGCGTCGGTGCGGTTGTAGCGCTCGGTCGCGACCAGCTGGATATGACGCAGCGCCGCGAACTTGCTGAACTCGTTGAGCCAGCTTTCGCCGTAGCCGTCCGCGAAACCGATGAAGCCGACCGTTTTCACGTTGTGGTTCGACATGTAGCGCGTCACCACGTCGGCCATCGCGCTATCGGTCTGCGCCATCTTGTAGGCCCAGATCTTCTTGCCTTCCTGCGGTTCGACGACGCTTGCCGAGCCGATCAGCGTGATCATCGGGGTCTGGCTTTCGGCGACCGGATCGAGCGCGGCCATCGCGGCCGGCGTGATGTTCGGGCCGACGACCACGTCGACGTGGTCCTCGTTGATCAGCTTGCGGACGTTGCGCACCGCGTTGCCGGGGTCGGACGCGTCGTCGAGGAAGATGTAGTCGGCTTTCTGGCCGGCGATCGTCTGCGGCCACATCAGCATCGCGTTCTTGCTGGTGATGCCGATCACGGCGGCCGGCCCCGTGTACGACAGATCAATGCCGACTTTCAGATCGGCGTGCGCCGCGCCGGCGACGAGCAGCGCGGCGGCCGCGAGGCCGCGCAGGGTGTTGCGTACTTTATTGTTATGCAACTTCATCAGAAGGTCTCCGTAGCGAGAGGGCGGTATGGAAGCGGTATAGAAGCGGCGGTATGGAAGCGGTTCAAAGCTCGTAGGATTCGTGTTCGCCCTTCAGCGCCTGCTCGATCAGCTTGCGGTTCAGGCTCGGCGACAGCAGCTCGACGAGCGTATACACATAGCTGCGCAGATACGCGCCCTGTTTCAGCGCGACGCGCGTCACGTTGCTGCCGAACAGATGGCCGACCGGCATCGAGCGCAAATGGCGGTCGCGCTCGGCGTTGAACGCGATGTCGGCCATGATGCCGACGCCGAGCCCCAGCTCGACGTAGGTCTTGATCACGTCGGCGTCGATCGCCTCGAGCACGATGTCCGGATGCAGCCCGCGCAGGCGGAACGCCTCGTTGATCTTGGTGCGGCCGGCGAACGCGTTGTCGTACGTAATCAGCGGGTATTGGGTGAGGTCGTCGAGCGACAGCTGCTTGCGCTCGAGCAGCGGATGGTCGAGCGGCATCACCGCGACGTGGTGCCACTGAAAGCAGGGCAGCGACACCAGATCCTTGTAGTTCGAGATGGCCTCGGTCGCGATCGCGAGGTCGGCCTGGTCGTGTAGCACCATTTCGGCGACCTGGGTCGGGCTGCCTTGCAGAATCGAAAGGTGGACTTTCGGAAAGCGCTTCTTGAACTCGGCGATCGCGGCGGGCAGGGAGTAGCGCGCCTGGGTGTGGGTCGCGGCGATCGTCAGGTTGCCCTGGTCCTGCGCCGCGTAATCCTTACCGACCCGCTTCAGGCTTTCCACTTCCTGCAGGATTTTTTCGACCGATTGCAATATGATGCGGCCCGGCTCGGTCAGCGAGCGCACGCGCTTGCCGTGGCGGGTGAAGATTTCGACGCCGAGTTCATCCTCCAGCTCGATGATCGCCTTCGAGACGCCTGGCTGGCTTGTATACAGCGCCTTGGCCGCTTCCGTGAGGTTGAAGTTCTGCCGCACAGCCTCGCGGACGAAGCGGAATTGGTGCAGGTTCATATATAACCTCGCAGCATATAAAAAGAATTTTTTAGTCGTTTGAAATATAAGGCGAGTTTATTACGATCTGTCCATCTTTTTCAATATGGATATCTGTATTTGTTATAAGCAAATGAGCGATGGGTCTAAACGCTCGCTTGCGACAGCTGACAAACACGGATATTCGAGCCGCGGCGGAAACCGGACCGCCGTGTGTCACGCAAGTTTCGAAAAAATTGGGGTCCCCGAATGTACCAATACGATCAGTACGACCAGACCATCGTCGATGAACGGGTCGCGCAGTACGCCGATCAGGTTCGCCGCCGCTTGTCGGGCGAATTGAGCGAAGAGGAATTCCGTCCGCTGCGCCTGCAGAACGGCCTGTACTACCAGCGCCATGCGTACATGCACCGCATCGCGATTCCGTACGGCAACCTGCGCAGCGACCAGATGCGCGTGCTCGCGCAGATCGCGCGTGAACACGACCGCGGCTACGGCCATTTCTCGACGCGCTCGAACATCCAGTACAACTGGATCAAGCTCGAAGAAACGCCGGAAATCCTGCGCAAGCTTGCATCCGTGCAGATGCACGCCATCCAGACCTCGGGCAACTGCATTCGTAACATCACCGCCGATCAATTCGCCGGCGTCGCACCCGACGAAGTCGTCGATCCGCGTCCGTGGGCCGAAATCCTGCGTCAATGGTCGACGTTCCACCCGGAATTCGCGTGGCTGCCGCGCAAGTTCAAGATCGCCGTGTCGGGTTCGAAGGAAGACCGCGCGGCCGTGCAGATCCACGACATGGGCGTGTATCTGAAGAAGAACGCGCAAGGCGAACTGGTGGCCGACATTCTGGCGGGCGGGGGGCTTGGCCGTACGCCGATCGTCGGCGCGATCATCCGCCGCGATCTGCCGTGGCAGCATCTGCTGACCTACAGCGAAGCCGTGCTGCGTGTGTACAACCGCTACGGCCGCCGCGACAACATGTACAAGGCGCGTATCAAGATCCTGGTGAAGGCGCTGTCGCCGGAGAAGTTCTCCGCGCAGGTCGAGGAAGAGTGGCAGCACCTGAAGGACGGTCCGTCGACGCTCACGCAGGCTGAAGTCGATCGTGTGACGCAGTACTTCGCGCCGCCCGCTTACGACAAGCTGCCGGACACCGATACGTCGTTCGAAAAGCATCTGCTGGAAAACCGCGCGTTCGCGCGCTGGGTCGAGCGTAACGTGCGTCCGCACAAGGTGGCGGGCTACGCGTCGGTCACGCTGTCGCTGAAGCCGACCACGGTCGCGCCGGGCGACGCGACGGACGCGCAGATGGAAGCGGTCGCCGACTGGGCCGACGAATACTCGTTCGGCCAGCTACGCGTGTCGCACGAGCAGAACCTGATCCTCGCCGACGTCAAGAAGCGCGACCTGTTCGCGCTGTGGGAAAAGGCCAAGGCGCAAGGTTTCGCGACGCCGAACATCGGCCTGTTGACCGACATCATCGCGTGCCCGGGCGGTGACTTCTGCTCGCTCGCGAACGCGAAGTCGATTCCGATCGCGCTCGCGATCCAGGAACGCTTCAACGATCTCGACTACGTGTACGACCTCGGCGACGTGTCGCTGAACATCTCGGGCTGCATCAACGCGTGCGGTCACCATCACGTCGGCAACATCGGCATTCTGGGCGTCGACAAGGACGGCTCCGAGTGGTACCAGGTGACGCTCGGCGGCGAGCAGGGTACCGGCGCGACCGGCGCTCACCTTGGCCGCGTGATCGGCCCGTCGTTCTCGGCCGAGGAAATGCCCGACGTGATGACGAAGGTGATCGATACGTTCGTGGAAAACCGCCAGGAAGGCGAGCGTTTCATCGATACGTACACCCGCATCGGCATCGCGCCGTTCAAGGAGCGCGTGTACGCCGCTCGTCAACCGGCTCACGCGTAACCGCGAAAAGGATACTGAACAGATGGCTTCTATCATCAAGAACCGCGCGATCGTCAACGACGACTGGAGCGTCGTGCGTGCCGCGGAAGACGGCGCTTTGCCGTCGGTGAGCGAACTGCCGGCCGGCAAGGTCATCGTGCCGCTGGCGCTGTGGCAGGCCGAGCGCGAAGAACTCGTTGCCACGCGCAGCGCGGCAGACCTCGGCGTGTGGCTCGCGCCGGATAGCGAACCGGCGGATATCGCCGGCGATTTCGACAAGCTCGCCGTGATCGCCGTGGACTTCCCGGTGTTCCGCGACGGCCGCGGCTACAGCATCGGCCGGCTGCTGCGCGAGCGCTATGGCTACAAGGGCGAACTGCGCGCGATCGGCGACGTGCTGCGCGACCAGGTCAGGTTGATGTTCCGCTGCGGCTTCGACGCGTTTGCGGTGCGCGCGGACAAGGACATCCACGACGCGCTGAAGGCGTTCGACGATTTCACCGTGCAGTACCAGGGCGCCGTCGATGACCCGTCGCCGCTGTTCCGCCGCCGTGCCGCGCAGGCCGGCGCCGACAAGGTTTCGGCATGAGCACCGCCCAATCGTTGAGCCCGCAGCTGGCAGCGAAGGTCGAGCGACTCGACGCGCTGCTGGACTCGATCGCGACGCGTCACACGAACGTGAAGCTCGCGAGCAGCCTCGCGGCCGAGGACATGCTGCTTACGCACGCGATCCTGTCGCGCGGCGTGAAGATCGGCATCTTTTCGCTGAACACGGGCCGTCTGCATGCGGAAACGCTCGGTATGCTCGACCGCGTGAACGAGCGCTACGGTTACGACATCGAGCAGTTTCATCCGCAGCCGGCCGCGGTCGAGCAGTACGTGGGCGAACACGGCCTGAACGCGTTCTACGAAAGCGTCGAGCTGCGCAAGCGCTGCTGCGAGATCCGCAAGGTCGAGCCGCTCAATCGCGCGCTCGCCGACGTCAGCGCCTGGGTGACCGGGCAGCGTCGCGAGCAGTCGGTCACACGCGCCGAACTGCACGAGGAAGAGCACGACGGCGCGCGCGGCATCGCCAAGTTCAATCCGCTCGCGGACTGGACCGAAGCCGACGTCTGGGATTATCTTAAGGCGTTCGATGTGCCGGTCAATCCGTTGCATGCGCGTGGTTATCCGAGCATCGGCTGCGAGCCGTGTACACGGGCGATCCGCCCCGGCGAAGACAGCCGGGCGGGGCGCTGGTGGTGGGAGTCGCGCGATACGAAGGAATGCGGCTTGCATATCACGGCGATTACCCCGATTGCGGTCGAGCGCAACGAAAACGCGTCGGCCTGAGCGCCGCGCATAGAGCTTGCGGCGCATTACCGCCGAAACCGATCTGAATACTTTCGCCCGGGCGAGAAGCACTTGCCGGGCGAACCAACGAAGGACCCGCTATGAGCACCACGCTCGATTCCGCTGTGAACGCCCCGCTTGCCAACACGGTCAACCGGATGGATCACCTCGATTGGCTCGAAGCCGAGTCGATTCACATCCTGCGCGAACTGGTCGCCGAATGCAGCAAGCCGGCGCTGCTGTTTTCGGGTGGCAAGGATTCCGTCGTGGTGCTCGCGCTCGCCTTGAAGGCCTTCGGCCTCGGCGCGAACCGCAAGACGAAGCTGCCGTTCCCGCTCGTGCATATCGACACCGGCCATAACTACGACGAAGTGATCGACTTCCGCGATCGCCGTGCGCAAGAGATCGGCGCGGAACTGGTGGTCGGCCATGTCGAGGATTCGATCAAGCGCGGCACCGTGCGTCTGCGTCGCGAAACGGATTCGCGCAATGCCGCGCAAGCGGTCACGCTGCTCGAAACCATCGAGCAGTACGGCTACACCGCGATGATCGGCGGCGCGCGCCGCGATGAAGAAAAGGCTCGCGCGAAAGAGCGCATCTTCTCGTTCCGCGACGAGTTCGGCCAGTGGGATCCGAAAGCACAGCGCCCGGAACTGTGGAGCCTGTACAACGCGCGTCTGCACAACGGCGAACACATGCGCGTGTTCCCGATCTCGAACTGGACCGAGCTCGACGTGTGGCAGTACATCGCGCGTGAACAGCTCGAACTGCCGTCGATCTACTACGCGCACCAGCGCGAGATCGTGCGCCGCAACGGCCTGCTCGTGCCGGTCACGCCGCTCACGCCGATGCGCGAAGGCGAGACGAGCGAACAGACGCTCGTGCGTTTCCGCACGGTCGGCGACATCAGCTGCACGTGCCCGGTGGAAAGTGACGCGGACGACATCGAGAAGATCATCGCCGAAACGGCCGTCACCGAAATCACGGAACGGGGCGCTACGCGGATGGACGATCAGGTCTCTGAAGCCGCGATGGAACAACGCAAGAAGCAAGGCTATTTCTAAGCACACGACGAGGGCAATTGAACCATGAGCAGTATTCATCAACCAGAAGACCTCGGCGTGCTGCGTTTCATCACCGCGGGTAGCGTCGACGACGGCAAGAGCACGCTGATCGGCCGCCTGCTGTACGACAGCAAGGCTGTGCTCTCCGACCAGCTGTCGGCGCTGTCGCGCGCGAAGAACAAGCGCACGGTCGGCGACGAAATCGATCTGTCGCTGTTGACCGACGGCCTCGAAGCCGAGCGCGAGCAGGGCATCACGATCGACGTCGCGTATCGCTACTTCGCGACCGCCAAGCGCAAGTTCATCATCGCCGATACGCCGGGTCACGAGCAGTACACGCGCAACATGGTGACGGGTGCGTCGACCGCACATGCGGCGATCATCCTCGTCGACGCGACGCGCGTCACGTTCGAGAACGGCGTCGCGCAACTGCTGCCGCAAACCAAGCGTCATAGCGCGATCGTCAAGCTGCTCGGTCTGCAGCACGTGATCGTCGCGATCAACAAGATGGACCTCGTCGAGTACAGCGAAGCGCGCTTCAACGAGATCCGCGACTCCTATGTCGAGCTTGCGCGTCACCTCGGTCTGCAGGACGTGCGCTTCGTGCCGGTGTCGGCGCTGAAGGGCGACAACATCGTCACCGCCAGCGAGCGCATGCCGTGGTATGCAGGCCAGCCGCTGCTCGACGTGCTCGAAGCGCTGCCGGTCGAATCCGCGAGCGGCGAGGCGCTGCGCTTCCCGGTGCAGTTTGTCGCGCGCCAGGACGGCAGCCAGGCCGACGATTTCCGCGGCTATATGGGCCGCGTCGAATCGGGCGAAGTGAAGCTCGGCGACACGATCGTCGTGCTGCCGGCCAATCGTGAAGCGACCGTGGCCGAGATCATCGCGCCGGTGGTCGGCGGCACCGCGCAGGTAGACCGCGCGTTCGCCGGTCAGACGGTGACGATCCGTCTCGCCGAAGACGTCGACGTGTCGCGCGGCGACACCTTCGTGCTGCGTGAAGCCGCGCCGGAGCCGGCGAAGAAGCTCGAAGCGGACCTGTGCTGGTTCGACGACACGCCGCTGTCGACGCAGCGCAAGTATCTGCTGAAGCAGACCACCAACACGGTGTTCGCGAAGATCGGCGCGATCAAGGAAGTGCTCGACGTGCATACGCTGTCGCAGGCGACCGATCGCAAGGAACTGGCGATGAACGACATCGGTCGTGTCGCGCTGACCTTGCAGAAGCCGCTCGTGTGCGACGCGTACGACGCGCATCAGGGCACCGGCGCGTTCGTGCTGATCGACGAGGCGACCAACCACACGGTCGCGGCCGGCATGATCCGGGCGTTTTCCGCCTGAGCACGGCAAAGGCCGGCAGGCGGCGCAACGCGCCGCCGCGCCCGCTCCAACGAACAGGTTGATGTGAATGGGTAAGGTTTATCTGATCGGCGCGGGACCCGGTGCCGCGGACCTGATTACGGTGCGCGGCGCACGGCTGCTCGGCGCCGCCGACGTCGTGCTGCACGACGCGCTGGTCGAACCGGCGATGCTCGACTATGCGCCCACGCGAGCGAAGCGTATTGCGGTCGGCAAGCGCTGCGGCCAGCTATCGACGGCCCAGCAGTTCATCAACAAGCAGATCGTCGATGCGGCTCTGGAGCACGACGTGGTCGTGCGTTTGAAGGGCGGCGATCCGATGCTGTTCGGCCGCGCCGACGAAGAGATGCGTGCACTCGAAGCCGCGGGCATCGAGTATGAGGTCGTGCCGGGCATCACCGCCGCGCTGGCCAGCGCAGCCACGCTCAAGCGTTCGCTGACGCTGCGCGGCGTGTCGCGCAGCGTCGCGCTCGCGACGTTCAGCCGCGCGCCCGGTTCCGACGAGATCCGCGAGCAGGTCAACGCCGATTCGCTGGTGTTCTACATGGGCCGCGACAGCGGCGTCGAGATCGCGCAGCAACTGATCGATGCCGGCAAGCCCGCGACCACGCCCGTGGCGATCGTCGAGGCGTGCAGCACGCCGCGCGAACGCATGCTGACGCTGACACTGGAAGATCTGGCGAACGGCGAAGCGCAGCGCTGGGTCGATGCGTCGCAGCCGAGTCTGTTGATGATCGGCGAGGCGTTCGCGGCGCGGCAGACCGAGGCGACGCGCTCGTCGAATGGGATGCGGGTCGCAGCCTGACACTCCCCGGCAGGGCCGGCCCGGGAGCGGCGAATCTGAGCAACCAGAACGAATCGATCAGACCTGCCGCAAGCAATACTGCGCAAGCGCATCCAGTACCGAATCATCCTCGCCGACCGCCACCGCGCAGCGAATCTCGACACCGGGATGCGCGGCGCGGCATCGATCGACGATCGCGGGCAAATCCTTGCGGACATGTCCGCCTTGCCCGAAGAACACCGGCACCACGGTGATCGCATCGCAACCTTGTGTGACGAGTTGCGCGACGGCCGTCGGCAGGTCGGGTTCCATCAGTTCGAGAAACGCAAGTATGACCGCCTGAGCTTCGCCCGTCGCCGCGCGCGCGGCGCGCAGCTTGTCGGCGAGCCGTTCGAACGGCTCGCGCCAGCGCGCATCGCGCGCGCCGTGGCCAAACAGAATCAGTCCGTGCATAGCCATCGCGTCAGCTCCTGACGATGCCCGTCAACGCCCGGGCCTTAGTGCCGGTCGACCCACTTCAATCCGACGAGCCCGAGCACCAAGTAGACGAGCCCCGGCGTCGCCGCGGTCAGAGGCGCGGGCCAGGTATTGAGCGTGCCGATGTGCGAGAACAGCGTGTTGAACAGCTGGAAGCTCATGCCGAGCATGATGCCGCCGAACACCTTCACGCCGACCACGCCCGCGCGCGTATGCAGATACGCGAACGGCAAAGACAGCACCAGCATCACGAACACCGCGAACGGATACAGTACCTTGCGCCACAGCGCGATTTCATAGCGTTGCGTGTCCTGATGGTTTTCGGTCAGATGCTGGATATAGCGGAACAGATTGAACATCGACATGCGGTCCGGCGACACCAGCAGCACCGACAGAATCTGCGGCGTCAGTTCCGAGCGCAGCGAATACTCGGGCAGCGTGACCTGATTCGCGCGATAGACCGGATTGAGCGCATCGGCCGGCGTGCCGGGAGCGGGGGCCACGTCGAGCAGCTGCGTGTCGGTCACGCCGGTCAGCAGCCAGTGGCCCGGCGGCTGATAGCGGCCGCTTTGCGCAATACGAACGTTCGACAGACGGAACTTCGAATCGAACTCGTAGATGCGCACGTTGCTGATCGTCGCGTCGGGCTTCAGCTCGCCGACGTTGACGAAGCGCGTGACCTGTTCGCCGTCGGCGCGCTCGGTCAGCGTGTCCTTGACCCACACGCCCGACTGGAAGTTGGTCGACACCGACGAGCCGAGCGCCTCGAGCCGCACACGCTCGGACAGCTGATCGGTGTACGGGCCGACCACTTCGCCGATCAGATAGGTGACGAACACTAGCGGAATGCCGATTTTCAGCAGAGAGCGCAGCGCCTGATTCGTCGCGAGGCCCGACACGCGGAAGATCGTGTATTCGGAGTTCGCCGCCATCTGCGCGAACACGTAGATCGCGCTGATCAGCGCCGCGACCGGAATGATTTCGTAGAAACGCGACGGCGTTTGCAGCGCGACGCGCAGCACCGCGTACTGAAACTTGTAGTTCCCGTGGCCGACCGAGTTCAGTTCATTGATCAGGTCGAAGAAGAAGAACAGGCCTGAAAAAGCAAACAGGATGAAGACGAACGTGAGATAGATCTGACGCGCGAAATATCTTTCATAAATGCGCATCGGTCAGGCTCCCTGCGAACGGCTGAACATGGCGCGCGTGAACAGCGGCCGGTTGCGCACGCGCATCCAGAAGATGAACGCGACGATCCCGAGCACGATCACGTGCAGGATCACGAGCCCGACGCCGAACGACATCTTGCCCTGCTCGATCCATGCCTGCACGACGTTCAGCAGATTCGAATAGGTGAGGTAGATCAACACGGCCATCACGAGGTTGATCGTGCGGCTGCGCCGCGGGTTCTGGTGCGCGAGCGGAATCGCGAGCAGCATCAGGTTGATCGCGATCAACGGCAGGCCCGCGCGCCAGGCGAATTCGGCGAGGTTCTCGTTGGTCGGATTGCGCAGCAGCGTGAGCGTCGGCAAGCCGGTGGTGGTCGGCGTATTGACGACCGGCTGGCTCTGGATCTTCACGCCGTAGCGCTCGAACTCCATGATGCGGAAATCGGGGTGGCCCGGCTCGCCGTCGTAGCGGCGGCCGTTTTCGAGCACGACGAAACGGTCGCCGTTCTTGTGCGTCTCGATGTGACCGTTCTTCGACACGACGACGTTGACCTTGCCGCCCTCGGTGCTCGTCACGAACACGTTTTCCACGTGCCCCTGGTCGGGCGACATCTTCTCGATGAAGAACACGCGATGCGTGGTCGGCGATTCGCGGAACTGACCCGGCGCGAGCAGCGAGACTTCGTCGCGCTGCTGGAAGCGCGCGCGGATCAGCTTGCTCTGCTGGTTCGACCACGGCCAGCCGACGAACACGAAGAACATGATCAGGATGATGATCGGCGTGGCGAAAATACCGATCGGCTTGATGAATTGCGTGAGACTCACGCCCGAGGACAGCCACACGACCATCTCGGAGTCCTTGTACCAGCGCGTGAGCACGAACAGGATGGACACGAACAGCGTCGCGACGAGCATGATGGCCAGATAGCCGATCACGGTGAGGCCGATCAGGACCAGCACGTCGCGCGGATCGATCTCGCCCGAGGCCGCGAAGCCGACGATGCGGATCATCATCGTCGTCAGCACGAGCGTGAGGAGAACCATGAACACGGCGCCAGCCGTGTACGCGAGTTCGCGCTGGAGGGAGCGTTCAAAGATCATTATTGATGACGAGAGGGGGCGCTCACAGCGACGCGCGGGTTCGGTCCCGTCACGCCTCCGGTGCAGCCGCCGCGGGAAAAATAGCGGATAATTGCGGCTTTCATCCTAAGCCCAGATTTTATCCGAGGACAAGCGCGATGGACTTTAGCATAAAAGCCTGTGATTGGACCAAAGGCTCGACGAACGGTTTCCTGACCGGGAAATCCGATTGCATCGTGATCGGTGTGTTCGAGTCGCAAACGCTGTCGGGCGCCGCGCTGGAGATCGACGCGGCCACCAAAGGCCTGCTCACGCGCATCATCAAGGCGGGCGACATGGACGGCAAGGCGGGTACCACGCTGTTCCTGCACGAAGTGTCGGGCATCGGCGCGTCGCGCGTGCTGCTCGTCGGCCTCGGTAAACAGGATGCTTTCAGCCAGAAAGCCTACGGCGAGGCGGTCCGCGCCGCATGGCGCGCGCTGCTCGGCACGAAGATCGTGCAGGTCACGTTCACGCTCGCGCAACTGCCGGTGCTCGAGCGCACGGCCGACTGGTGCGTGCGCGCCGCGATCCTCGCGCTGCGCGAGCTGACCTACCGCTTCACGCAGATGAAGAGCAAAGCGGACAACACGCCGCGCGCGTTGAAGCGCATCGTGTTCAGCGTCAACACCGGCGACGAGAAGGCCGCCAAGCTGGCCGCCAAGCAAGGCGGCGCGCTCGCCAACGGCATGGACCTGACGCGCGACCTCGGCAACCTGCCGAGCAATGTCTGCACGCCGACCTATCTGGCGAACACCGCGAAGAAGCTCGCGAAAGACTGGAAGCTGAAGGTCGAGGTGCTCGGCGAGAAGCAGTGCGAAGCGCTGAAGATGGGCTCGTTCCTGTCTGTCACGGCGGGCGCGGTCGAGCCGGCGCAGTTCATCGTGCTGCAGTATCAGGGCGCCGCCGTGAAGGCCGCGCCGGTCGTGCTGGTCGGCAAGGGCGTCACGTTCGACACGGGCGGCATCTCGCTGAAGCCGGGCGAGGGCATGGATGAGATGAAATACGACATGTGCGGCGCGGGCTCGGTGCTCGGCACGCTGCGCGCGGTCGCCGAAATGGGTCTGAAGATCAACGTGGTCGGCATCATCCCGGCCGTCGAGAACATGCCGTCGGGCACGGCCACCAAGCCGGGCGACATCGTCACCAGCATGAAGGGCATCACGATCGAGGTGCTGAACACCGACGCCGAGGGCCGCCTGATTCTGTGCGACGCGCTCACCTACGCGGAGCGCTTCAAGCCGGCCGCGGTGATCGACATCGCGACGCTGACGGGCGCCTGCATCATCGCGCTCGGCCATCACAACAGCGGCCTGTTCTCGAAAGACGACGCGCTCGCTGGCGAGCTGCTCGACGCGTCGCGCGAAGCGGCCGACCCGGCATGGCGCCTGCCGCTCGACGACGAGTACCAGGATCAGCTGAAGTCGAACTTCGCGGACGTCGCGAACATCGGCGGGCGTCCGGCGGGCAGCGTGACCGCTGCGTGCTTCCTGTCGCGCTTCACGGATTCGTACCCGTGGGCGCACCTCGACATCGCGGGCACCGCGTGGAAGAGCGGCGCGGCGAAGGGTGCGACGGGCCGTCCGGTGCCGCTGCTCGCGCAGTTCCTGATCGATCGCGCCGGCCAATGACGCAGTGCGGTAAGCGCGCACACGGCGCGCGTCGAGCGGGGCGGAGCAGCCGATGACGAGAATCGACTTTCACTCGAACGTCGGCGATTCGCTGCTGTACGCGTGCCGCCTCGTGCGCAAGGCGTATCTGGCGGGCCAGCCGCTCGTCGTGCTGGCCGAGCCCGCGCGCCTGCGCGCGTTCGACGAAATGCTGTGGACCTTCTCGCCCCTCGACTTCGTGCCGCACTGCATGGCGGGCACGCCGCTCGCCGCCGACACGCCCGTCGTGCTGACCTCGAATCTCGACGACGCGCCGCATCATCAGGTGCTGCTCAATCTGGGCGCAGCGGTGCCGGCGCAGTTCGCACGCTTCGAAAGATTGCTCGAAGTGGTCGGTAACGCACACGAGGAACTCGCCGCGGGCCGCGAGCGCTATCGCTTCTATCGCGATCGCGGCTATGCTTTGAACAACTACAAGCAGGGCGGCTAGTTTCGTTCCGCTGCGCGTCGGGGCCGACGAACGTCGAGCCCATCGGGGCACGCATCATGCAGACCGCCTTGGCTTCGACCCAAACACGGAGAGCCACGTGTCCGATCCCCACGACAATTCGATCCCAATCCTGAACGAGGTCCTCGTGCCGGGCCGCACGCGCGAGACGCGCGAGGCGTCGGACGAGGCCGCCGCGCCCACCCCCCAACCGGGCGCCGAGCCCGCAACCCCGTCCACCGCGCAACCGGCGGCGCACGAGCCTGCATTGCGCAGCGAGCCTGCGTTCGTGTCGCCGGCCGCGCATCAGGCCGACCCGACGCTCGCGCCCGAGCCGGTACTTGCGCCACAGCCGGTGCCCACACCGGAGCAATTGAGTTCACCTGAGCCCGTGTTGGTGCCGGAGCCGCTGCCGACGCGTGAAGCCGAGCCCGCGGCCGAGCATGAGCCTCTCGCGCAGGCCGAGCTTCATCAGCCGCGCGTCGCCGATCACACGCACGCGAGAAGACACGCGCGGCCGCATCACGGCATTCATGCGCGACATGGGCGTGACGACCTGCATGAGGACGTCGAGGTGTCGCCCGGGGTATTCGATCGTACCGAGCCGTTCATCCCGCTCGAAGCCGGCGCGACCGTGCCGCCGGATCTCGGTCATGAAGGCGCGCACGAAGCCGCTGCCGCTGAGCCCACACTCGACGCCGACGCGATCGCCGCACGTCTGCATGGACGCTTCCAGAGTTTTCTGACGGGCGAGGGGCACGGCATCATCGAGGCGCGTTGCCGCGATGCAGTGCAGCAGCATACAAGTCTGCTCGTGAGTCAGATCACGCGCGAAGTCGCGCAGACGCTCGAAGCCGAGATGACAGATTGGGTACGCGAAGCGGTGGAAGAAGAAATCTCGCGGCGCTCGCGTTGATGCCGCCCATTGAAGGCCGCGTTCGAGTCACGCGCGGACTTCATCGGCGACACGAGACTTCCGTCATTTGAGCGACAGCACCCATGCCGCCAGTGTGGCCGCCTGATCGGGCGTCAGCTGCGTGTTCGCGGGCATCGGCACGGTTCCCCACACGCCGGTGCTGCCATCGAGGATCTTGTGCTTCAGATAGGTCGCGGCGTCGTCACGTCCCGCATAGCGGGCCGCAACGTCGTGCAGCGACGGCCCCATGAACTGGCGCGTGACCGAGTGGCAGCTCATACAGTTTTTCTGCTGTGCCAGCGCGAGGCCAGCCGCTTCGGCGCGGGCTGCGGGACTGGCGGCGCTCAATGCGGCGGCGAGCGCAACAGTGGCTGCTACGGCTGCGTACGACATCGATTTCATTATGGTCTCCGCCAGTGCAGATGCCCGGCTCGTGGTGCACGCATTATAAGAGCAAAGGGGCGCACGGTTTTTCGTGCGCCCCTTGCGCTTTTTGTATAGCGTGGCGGCGGATTCGTCCACGTGGAGCGCGCCGCGCCGGCCGCGCTGATCACCCCGTCACCGCCCCCCGATTCGCCGGCTGCGCGAGCGCGAAATACTTCGCCATCACACCGCGCGTGTAGCGTGGCTTCGGTGCCTGCCACGCGGCGCGCCGGCGCTGCAACTCGGCGTCGTCGATGTTCAGTTGCAGCAGCAGCCGGTGCGCGTCGATCGTGATCGAATCGCCTTCCTGCACGAGCGCGATCGTGCCGCCGACGAACGCCTCAGGCGCGACGTGCCCGACCACCATGCCCCACGTGCCGCCCGAAAAGCGGCCGTCGGTGATGAGCCCGACCGTCTCGCCGAGCCCCTTGCCAATGATCGCCGAGGTCGGCGCGAGCATCTCCGGCATGCCGGGGCCGCCCTTCGGGCCCAGATAGCGCAGCACGACGACGTCGCCGGCGACGATCTTGTCGGCGAGGATCGCTTCGAGCGCGCTCTGCTCGTCGTCGAACACGCGCGCCGGGCCCGTGATGACGGGGTTCTTCAGCCCGGTAATCTTGGCGACCGCGCCGTCTTCGGCGAGATTGCCCTTCAGGATCGCGAGGTGGCCTTCCGCGTAGAGCGCCTTATCGATCGGGAAGATCACCTGCTGATCGCTGCGCGGTTTGCCGGGTACGTCCTTCAGCTCCTCGGCGATGGTTTTGCCGGTGATCGTCATGCAATCGCCGTGCAGAAGCCCGGCGTCGAGCAGGATCTTCAGCACCTGCGGGATGCCGCCAGCCTTGTGCAGGTCGGTTGCGACATACTGGCCCGACGGTTTCAGGTTGCAGATCACCGGCACTTTCTTGCGCATGCGCTCGAAGTCCTCGATCGTCCATTCGACCTCGGCCGCATGCGCGATCGCCAGATAGTGCAGCACCGCGTTGGTCGAGCCGCCGGTCGCCATGATCAGCGCGACCGCGTTTTCGATCGACTGCTTCGTGATGATGTCGCGCGGCTTCAGATCCTTCTTGACCGCTTCGACGAGCACGCGTGCCGATTCGGCGGCCGAATCGACCTTCTCCTGGTCGGGATTGGCCATCGTCGACGAATACATCAGCGACATGCCGAGCGCCTCGAACGACGAGCTCATCGTATTGGCCGTGTACATGCCGCCGCACGAACCGGTCGACGGACAAGCGTTACGCTCGATGCCCTCGAAATCTTCCTGCGACATGCGGCCCGCCGTGAATTCGCCGACCGCCTCGAACGACGACACGATCGTCAGATCGGTGCCCTTCCAGTTGCCCGGGCGGATCGTGCCGCCGTACACGTAGATGCCCGGCACGTTCATGCGCGCGAGCCCGATCATGCCGCCCGGCATGTTCTTGTCGCAGCCGCCGATCACGACCACGCCGTCCATCCATTGACCCTGCACGCAGGTCTCGATGCAGTCGGCGATCACCTCGCGCGACACCAGCGAGTACTTCATGCCTTCGGTGCCCATCGACATCCCGTCCGAGATCGTCGGCGTGCCGAAGGTCTGAGGGTTCGCGTCGGCGCGCTTGATCGCGGTGACGGCGGCGTCGGCGAGTCGTTGCAGGCCGGCGTTGCACGGCGTGATCGTCGAGTGGCCGTTGGCGACGCCGATCATCGGTTTGTCGAAATCCTCCTTCTGGTAGCCGAGCGCGTAGTACATCGAGCGATTCGGTGAACGCGCAATGCCTTGCGTGATGTTCTTCGAACGACGGTTGTAGGCCATGGGAAGCTCCAAGTCTGGCTGTTCTGACGGATGCGCGCGGCGGCGTCCGCGCGCGCATCCGTTCAGTGTAGTTCTGCCAGACCGTGCAATCAGGCGGTTTTGCGTGACGCGTGTCGCGTGTATTATTCGTGGCTGTTTAGGTCGCAAAATATATTAATCATGCTGCCGACGATTCCCGATCTGCGCCAGTTGCGCTATTTCGTCACCGTCGCCGAGGAAAAACACTTCGGGCGCGCGGCCGCGCGTCTGTCGATGACGCAGCCGCCGCTGTCGCAGGCGATCCGCGCGCTCGAAGAGACGCTCGGTGTCGAGCTGTTCGCGCGCACCAAGCGCTCGGTCGAACTGACGGCGGTCGGCGCTGATCTGCTGCCCGAGGTGCAGCGGCTGCTCGCGGCCGCGGAAGGCTTGAGGCCGCTCGCGCAGAGCCTCGCGCGCGGCGAGGCGGGCGTGTTGTCGCTCGCGTTCGTATCGACCGCGGATTACGGCCTGCTGCCGCTCCTGCTGCGCGATTTCGGCGCGCGGCATCCGCGCGTGCGGCTGGAGCTGACCGAGGCGACCAGCGACGTGCAGGTCGAGGAACTGGTGGCCGGGCGGATCGACGCGGGTCTGGTGATCGCGCCGCTGCCGTCGCGGCATGCGGCGCGGCTGTCGTGGTTGCCGATCGCGCGCGAGCCGCTCGTGATCGCGATGTCGAGCGAGATGGCGCAAGGGTTGGGGGGCAGCGTGAACAAAAACGGCAACGGCGACACCTTTGAAGACCCCGCCGCCGAATGGCTCGACACGCCCGTCAGCCTGCGCGATCTCGCCGAAGCGCCGCTCGTGATCTTCCCAAGACGTCTCGCGCCAGGCTTTTATGACATCATTATGGATTGCTACGGCGTCGCGGGTCTCGCGCCGCGGATCGGCCAGGAGGCCATCCAGATGCAGACCATCGTCAGTCTCGTGTCCGCTGGCATGGGCGTCGCACTGGTGCCGCAATCGTTGCGTAACCTGCGGCGCACCGGTGTGGTGTACCGGCCGCTGTCCGAGTCGGTGCCCGCGATCGAGACCGGCCTCGTCTGGCGCACCGACGAGGTCAGCCCGGTGCTGGCGGGCTTCATCGATATCGTGCGCGCGCATGCGGCGAGCGTGGCGTCGCGGGTGTGAGCTCGCCTGCGACGTGAAAAATAATGCGAACGCTCGGCGAGGGACGGCGTCAAAGCCGGGCCTTCGTGCTCACGGCGCGCCCGCTGCGCTTCCTGGCACTGAGTTGATCGTCTTTGATCCGCTGTAAAAACTGCTTTCGAACCTGAACTGCCCATAACTACACGATGCTCATTCACCCCAATTTCGACCCTGTCGCCATCCATCTGGGGCCGCTCGCCGTGCGCTGGTATGGCTTGATGTATCTCGTCGCGTTCGTCGCGGCGATCGTCGTCGCCCGGCTGCGGCTGCGGCTGCCGTACGTCGCCGCGCAAGGCTGGACCGCGAAGGATATCGACGACATGCTGTTCTTCGGCGTGCTGGGCACGATCCTCGGCGGCCGGCTCGGCTACGTGCTGTTCTACAAGGCGAGCTTCTATTTCGCGCATCCGCTCGACATTTTCAAGGTGTGGGAAGGCGGCATGTCGTTTCACGGCGGCTTTCTCGGCGTGACGATCGCGATGATGCTGTTCGCGTATCAGCGCAAGCGCTCGTGGCTGCAGGTCACCGACTTCGTCGCGCCGATGGTGCCCACGGGCCTTGCGGCGGGGCGCCTCGGCAACTTCATCAACGGCGAGCTGTGGGGCCGCGTGACCGAACCGTCCGCGCCGTGGGCGATGCTGTTTCCCGGCGCCGCGCCCGACGACGCCGCATGGCTCGCCGCGCATCCGCAACTGGCCGCGCAATGGCATCTGAACGAAGTGTTTGCGCAATATCACTTGCTGCCGCGGCATCCGTCGGAGCTGTACGAGATCGCGCTCGAAGGCGTGGCGCTATTCTTCGTGCTGATCTTCTTCTCGCGCAAGCCGAAGCCGCTCGGCGCGATTTCCGCGATGTTCCTGACCGGCTACGGCCTCGCCCGCTTCACGGTCGAATTCGCGCGTGAGCCGGACGATTTCCTTGGCCTGCTCGCGATGGGTCTGTCGATGGGTCAATGGCTGTCGCTGCCGATGATCCTCGCGGGCATCGGCCTGATGGTGTGGGCGTATCGCCGTGGGCGTCGCGAGCCGGCGCAGGCGGTTGGCGCGAACTGAGCGGCGCCCGGTTGGTGTAGCGAGCGCTGCATGAAAAAACGCCACGGCATCGTTGGATGCCGTGGCGTTTCTGTTTGAGCTGGCGTTTTCGTTGGCGCTTGCGCGTTACTTCATCTGCACCGAGCCCGATACGTTGACCGTCACCGTCGACGTGCCGCCTTCGAGCGGCAGCGGCGCGCTCTTCGCGTCGGCGCCCATCGCGCGCGCGCTCATCATCATCATCGGACGCGGCATCACGCCGCTGTGATTCACGTTGACCTCGCGAATCGAATAGCCGCTAAAGCCGAATGCCTGCGAGGCCGATGCGGCCTGCTCGCGAAACGATTTGATCGCCTCGCCGCTGAGCCTCTGTTCGGCCGCGCGCTGCGCTTCCGGCGACAGCGAGAAACGCACGTTGCCAACCTGCATGATCGATGCCATCTGTCCGGCGAGCTTCGATGCCGCGGCGAAGTCGCGCGATTCGAGCACGACTTCCGTGCGGCCGCGCCACGTCGAGATGCGTCCGTCGCGGTCGGTCGACGGGAAGATCGAGAACGCGCCCGAGCGCGCGGTCACGCCGGCGACGCCGCGCGCTTTCTGCAATGCCGCGTCGGCGCGTTCGTTCAGCGTCGACGTCAGCGCCGACGGCTCGCTCGCTTCCTGCTCGTAAAACAGCGTGATTTCGACTTCGTCCTGCGGGACTTCCGCGCTCGCCTGCGCATTCAGCGACAGCACGCCCGAAGGCTGCGGCATCATGGTCTGCGCGCGAGCGGGCGCCGGGTTCAGTGCGAGCGCCACAGGCGCGCCAAAGGCGAGCGCGAGTGCAAGGGCCCGTGCGGTTTTTGTCGTCATGACTGAAATCCTTGTTTGAACAGGTTGTGCACGTTCGACGCGAGCGCCGCGTGCTGGCGCGATGGTGGCGAGCGGGTTGACGGATGCGCTGGCGAATGGATCGGGTTGCCGTCGAGCGGTCGGTTCGAGCTCACGCTTTCGTCGACCGATTAGGCGTGTTTTACCGGGGCTTGGTTCCCCAATTAGTGCTTCGCCGCCGCATCGGAAATGATGCCTTGGCTCGATCACATCAGATGCCGCGTCGCGCATTCACCTTTAAACGAGCCGTTTAGTTATGAAGCGCCATTCGGCGTCGGTCACCGGCGTGATCGACAGACGGTTGCCTTTGGCGAGCACGCGCATGTCCTGCAATTCGGCATGCTCGCGCAGCGCGGCAAGCGGAATCAGCGCGATTTTCTTCTTGAACACGACGTCGACGAGCAACCAGCGCGGCGTTTCCTGTGTCGATTTCGCGTCGTAGTACGGACTCTTTTTATCGAACTGCGTCGGGTCCGGGTACGCGCTCGACGAGACCTCCGCAATGCCCGCGATGCCGGGCTCCGGACAGCTCGAATGATAGAAGAGCACGCCGTCGCCGACCTGCATCACGTCGCGCATGAAGTTGCGCGCCTGATAGTTGCGCACGCCGGTCCACGGCAAGGTGCGATGCGGTGCGTTGGCGAGGTCGTCGATGCTTGCTTCGTCCGGTTCGGACTTCATCAGCCAGTAGCGCATGAATCGGAGTGAACGTGTGAGATTGAACGAGGCGCGGCAACAGCCGGCGCGTGCGAAAAAGCCCCTGAAAAAGGCGCTCAAACGAAAAAACGACGACCAAAGAAAAACGGCGCCGAACCGAAGTCCGACGCCGTTCCAGATAAGGTCCCCGCCTTAGCCGCTAGGCCGGCATCCTGAACCGAGGGTTCAGAATTGGTCGCAGTAAGCAACACTTCGGGTACATCAGACAGAGTGACGCGCACACCCGTGCTACAAATTTCCGCAACCGTGCACATGGCATTGGTTCAAGGAATATATGACCTTGGCGAACCAGGCAGGGAAGCTAAACCGATGAAGCTACTACTCAAACCGTTGAACACTTGACCGGTTCGAAACCGGCCCGCTATTGAGCCCACTACTGCTTACTGCAAGCTGTACTGCTCGATCACAGTACCTAGCTGTTCGTTCATTTGCTGCATTGTACGCCGTATTTCTTCAGCGGGAAATGCTTCTCCGTGTCGCACGCTGCTTTGCAGCTTAAGCAGTTCCGATGCCAGCGACAGAGCAGCCATCACCGCGATGCGATCCGTACCGCGCACGTTGCTGCCGCCGCGGATTTTCTTCATCTCCGCGTCGACGCGCGCGACCGCCTCGAGCAGCGCGCCTTCGGTTTCCGGCGAACAGGCGAGACGATAGGGTACTTCGAGAATCGAGACTTCGATCTGCTTGGTGGTCATGCGCTTTCTCCGTGTCGGCTCACGTCGCTGTCCGCCGCCTCGTGTTCGGGCTCGGCGGATCCGAGCAGATCGAGCTGGTTATCCGGTTCGCTGCTCGCGCGTGCGCGCGGCAATTTTTCGAGAATCGCATTCAGGCGCACCTGAGCGTCGTCGATCTTGGCGGACAGCGCGTCGCGTTCCGCCTGCAGTGCGTCGCGCTCTTCGCGCAATTGCGCGAGTTCCGCGTGCGTGGCTTGTACTTCGGCACGCGTTTGCGCGAGCTGCTCTTCGAGCGCGAGCCGCGCTTCGTTGTGGCGCTGGCTGATCGCAATCAGCTTGCCGATGTTCTGGGAGAGTGATTCGAGTTCGGTGAGCATGTGCTGCGTCCTCTAAAGACATCGCATTTTAGCGCGGAATATTACAGGTTCCGACAATTGTCTCGTTTCGAGACGTAACAGCATCGCTTCGTGCACGTTCGTTGCGTGTCGTGTCGTCGACCATAAGATAAAAAACCGGCAATCCATCGGACAATAACCTGCATTCAACAGAACGGATTGCGCTCCGATTGACCTTTCTTGACGCCCCGCGAGGCCGCTCCTAAACTTCCCGCACTCTGGTGCCCGCACGCGCATTTCGGCGCGTGCAGTTAAACGGGAAGCAGGGCGCGCGCGGTGCCAAACCGGATGCGCGAACCTGCGCTGCCCCCGCAACGGTAAGCGACCGCATGTGAAGTGCTCATGCAGGTCGGTCCTGATCGCAAGGTTGGAAGTTCAACGTGCGAGTGTGCCACTGCGCGTCACGCGTGGGAAGGCGGGATCGATGTGTCGTAGCCCGGATACCGGCCAGAAAAGAGGGACGTCCCCCGCGAAAACGTTAAACATGGGGACGCCTCGTGACGCGTCGGCCCGCGGGGAAGCAGGCCGCGCACGCTAGCCACAGGAATGTCATCCCATGCTGTCCCCCATCGCCCGCGCAACGCTGCTCGCGTTCGCGAGCCTGCCGCTCGTCGTGCATGCGCAAAGCGCCGAGCCTGCGTCCGAATCTTCATCGTCCGCTACGAATGCAAGCACGGCGAATGCCGCAAACGTTGTCGACGCCGTCGATACCTCCTCAGCCGATGCGTCGGGCAACGTGCTGTCGCCGATCGTCGTGACCGCGCAACGCGGACCGCAAGCGTTGCGCGATGCGATCCCGCAGACTACCCAGTTCGATCAGCAGGACATCGCGGACACGACCGCGACCGATCTGCCCGGCCTGCTGCTACTCGCGCCCGGCGTGCAAATCTCGCGCACGGGTGGCCCCGGTTCGACCACCAGTCTGTTTCTGCGCGGCGCGTCGTCGACGCAATCGCTGCTGCTGATCGACGGCGTGCGCGTCGATTCGGTGAGTCTCGGCTCCGCTCAGCTCGCACAGATACCGCTCGATCAGGTCGATCACGTCGAAGTAGTGAACGGCAACGTGTCTGCGTTGTATGGCTCGGGCGCGATCGGCGGCGTCGTGCAGGTGTTCACGAAAGACGGCGGCGATCATCCGCCGCGTTTCAACTTTTCGCTCG
The DNA here is from genome assembly GCF_021390635.1 of Paraburkholderia sp. HD33-4. Taxonomy (NCBI): domain Bacteria; kingdom Pseudomonadati; phylum Pseudomonadota; class Betaproteobacteria; order Burkholderiales; family Burkholderiaceae; genus Paraburkholderia; species Paraburkholderia sp. HD33-4. The sequence continues at coordinate 786,756 of NZ_JAJEJS010000001.1, forward strand.
GCTATGGCAGCTATCACACGCAGACGCAAACGGCCGGTGTGAACGGCGCGCTCGATCAGGACGGCCGCACGACCTTCAACATCTCGCTCGCGCGCACGAAGGACGACGGCTTCTCGTCGCTCAATCCGCTCGAGGCGCCGGCCGCGAATCCGAACGCGAACGGCAATCTGAACGAGAGCATCAGCGCGTCGCTGCGTCACAAGTTCACCGACAGGTGGGACGCGGGCGTCAGCTACTTCCAGTCGAACAACAACAACAGCTACGACAATGCGTACGGCGAGCCGACCGATCTGAACAACCTCTATAGCAAGGTGCGGCAGGTGTCGGTGTTCGCGAACGGCAAGCTGACCGATTGGTGGACCACGCACTTCACGCTCGCCGAGGGCGACGACCGCAGCGTGTCGAACACCAATGGCATCTACAACGGCCGCTTCGATACCGACAATCGCCAGTACACGTGGCAGAACGATTTCGCGCTCGCTGCGAACCAGAAGCTGCAAGTCGGCTACGAGCATCTCGACCAGACGCTCGACTCCGATACGTTCGCCGCGCCCGAGCGTCACGTCGATTCGGTCTTCGCGGGCTACAGCGCGCGCTTCGGCCGCAACCAGATTCAGGTCAACGTGCGACGCGACCAGTACTCCGATTTCGGCGGAGCGAACAGTTACTATCTCGGCTACGGTTTCGACATCACGTCGCGCTGGAAGGTAACCGCAAGCTATTCGGATGCGTTTCGCGCGCCGAGCTTCGACGATCTGTACTATCCGATCAGCGGCAATCCGTCGATCCAGCCCGAGCGCAGTCACTCGGTCGAAGCCGGCTTGCAGTACGCGACCGATGCGCTCGGCGTGATGCGTCTGAACGCGTTCCAGACGCGCTATACGAATCTGATCGACTACGTGCAGACGATCCCCGGCATCTACCTCGCGGAGAACGTCGGCCATGCGAAGGTGCAGGGACTCGAAGGATCGTGGAGCGGTCATGTCGGCAAGACCGACGTGCGCGCGACGCTGACGCTGCAGAACCCGGTCGATCTCGACAACGGTACCGACCTCGTGCGGCGCGCGCGACGGTTCGGGTCGTTCGTGGCGAATCGCAGCATCGGTGGATGGCGCGTCGGCGGCGAGTGGCTCGTCGTCGGACCGCGCACCGACAGCACCGGCAACCTCGGCGGTTATGGCATCGTGAATCTGTCGGCGCGCTACAACATCACGAAGGCATGGTACGTCAGCGCGCAAATCGACAATCTGTTCGACAAGGACTATGAAACGGCCTACTCGTATAACTCGCCGCGACGCGGTGCGTATCTCACGCTCGGCTGGCAGCAGCAATGACGCGCGCGGCGGATTGGCCGCATGCGTGAGCGCACGCGGATGAGTCGCGCGTCCGGTTCGCTGTCCGCCATGATGCAGACGCCGCGTCCGATGAATGCGAAACGCGCGGCCGCGATCTGGCTCGGACTCGCGCTCGCGGCCGTCGCGTTGCTCGGCGCGTCGCTGGTGCTCGGCAGCGTGCCGCTTGCGCCGTCGCGCGTGCTTGCGGCGCTCGTGCCGACCCACGCTTTCGGCGGCACGGGTAGCGACGATCTCGCCGGCGAAATCGTGCGCACGTTGCGATTGCCGCGCGCGCTCGCGGGCTTCGCGTGCGGCGCGTTGCTCGCGCTGGCCGGCGCGCTGCTGCAGGTGCTGCTGCGCAATCCGCTGGCCGAGCCGTACGTGCTCGGCGTGTCGGGCGGGGCGGCCACCTTCGCGCTGGTCGCGATGATCGCGGGCGGTGCATGGTGGATCGTCGATGCGAGCGCGTTCGCGGGTGCGTTCGTATCGATCCTGCTGGTGCTCGGCCTCGCGCGTCGCGAACTGTGGCGCGGCGAGCCGCAGGACACGTCGCCGCGTTTGCTGCTGACCGGCGCGGTGATCGCGGCCGGGTGGGGCGCGCTGATCACGCTGCTGCTCAATCTCGCACCCGATAGCCGTCTGCGCGGCATGCTGTTCTGGCTCACCGGCGACCTCAACGGCGGCGCGCTGCCGTGGACCGCGCTGATCGCGCTTGCGCTCGCATTGCTCGCGATCGTGCCGGCCGCGCCGCGTCTGAACGTGCTGCTGCGCGGCGACGCGGCCGCGCAGGCGTTGGGCGTCGCGGTGATGCCGCTGCGCTTGCGCGTGTACCTGGTTGCGTCGCTGGCGGCGGCCGCTGCGGTGACGACGGCGGGCACGATCGGCTTCGTCGGTCTCGTCGTGCCGCACATGCTGCGGCTCGCGTTCGGCAACGACCAGCGCATGCTGTTGCCGGCGGCCGCGCTCGGCGGCGGTGTCGCGGTGATGGGCGCGGATCTGATTGCCCGTACCGTGATCGCGCCCGCGCAATTGCCGGTCGGCGTGATCACGTCGCTGGTCGGCGTGCCGGTGTTCCTGTGGATGCTGCTCAAACGCCGGCGATGATGCGAGTCCAACCCAACCCCACCTCTGCCATGCTGAGCACACAACGCCTGACGTTGCGCGCCGGCGCGCGCACCTTGCTCGACGCGTTCACGCACACCTTCCAGGCGGGCGAAATCTGGTGTATCGCCGGGCCGAACGGCGCGGGCAAGACGACCTTGCTGTCGACGCTGGCGGGCCTGTTGCATCCGGCGGCGGGCCATGTCGAACTCGATGGCGTGCGCATGGCCGACTGGCAGCCGCTGCCGCTCGCACGGCGCCGCGCGCTGATGCCGCAAAGCGCGGCCGATGCGTTCAACGCAAGCGTGCGCGACATCGTGCTGCTGAACCGCTTCCCGCATCTGGGCGGCTGGGGCTGGGAGCGCGATGAAGATCGCGCGGCCGCGCAGGCGGCGCTCGAATGGCTCGGACTCGCGGACTTCGCCGCGCGCGACGTGCTGTCGCTATCGGGCGGCGAGCGCCAGCGCGTCGCGCTTGCGGCGGTGCTGTGCCAGGACGCGCCGCTGTTGCTGCTGGACGAACCGTTGTCGCATCTCGACCTGCATCATCAGATCGACTGTCTCGAAGCGCTGGTCGAGTGGACGCGCGAGCCGCGATGCAACATACCGCGCAGTGTGCTGTTTTCGTGCCACGACCTGAACCTCGCGCGCCGCTTCGCGACGCACGCGCTGCTGCTCGACGGCGCGGGCGGCGCGCATGCGGGGCCGGTGCGCGACGTGCTGACGCCCGCGTTGACGAGCCGCGCGTTCGGCTATCCGCTGATTCTGATCCGCGACGGCGAGCACGAGGCGCTGATTCCCGCGCCGCGCGCGCGTCACGATTCGCCTGCGGGTCATGACGGACAGTCAGGCTGACCATTTACCCCGCTCATTTACCCCGATCATTTACCCCGATGATTTACTCCCATTCCCTGTTTCGATCACACCTATGACTCGCACCCCATTCCCGGTCGGTTTGCCCGAAGTCGCGCCGCTCGATCAGACGCTACGCGCCGAGCTGCAACGGATCATCGATACGCGCACCAAACCGCCCGGCAGCCTCGGCCGGCTCGAAACGCTCGCGCGCCAGATGGGCCTGATCCAGCGCAGTACGCGTCCCAGCGTGCAGCGTCCCGCGATGATCGTGTTCGCGGGCGATCACGGTATCGCCGCCGAAGGCGTGAGCCCGTATCCGCAAGCGGTGACCGCCCAGATGGTCGCGAACTTCATCGCGGGCGGCGCGGCGATCAATGCGCTCAGTCGCGTCGCTGGGCTCGAACTCGAAGTGGTCAACGCGGGCATCGCGACGCCGTTGCCATCGACCGACGGGCTCATCGACATCCCGGTCGGACCCGGCACGCGCAACTTCGCGCACGAAGCCGCGATGACCCACGCCGAAGCACTCGCCGCGATGCAGGCGGGTGCCGCGCGCGTGCGTCATCACGCGGCGCTCGGCACCAATGTGATCGGTTTCGGCGAGATGGGCATCGCCAACACGTCGGCGGCCGCGTGTCTGATGAGCCGCCTGTGCGGCGTGCCGATCGACGATTGCGTCGGCCGCGGCACCGGTCTCGACAACGCCGGACTCGCGAAGAAACGCAACGTGCTCGCGTCCGCGCTCGCACTTCATGCCGACGCACTCGAACCGCTCGACGTGCTCGCGACGTTCGGCGGCTTCGAGATCGCGATGATGGCGGGCGCGTATCTGGCGGCCGCCGAGGCTCGTATGACGATCCTCGTCGATGGCTTCATCGCGACCTCCGCGCTGCTGGTTGCCGATGCGCTGTCGCCCAACGTGCGCGAGTACTGCGTGTTCGCGCATGCGTCGAACGAGGCCGGGCATCGGCGCATGCTCGATCATTTCGGCGCGCAGCCGCTGCTGTCGCTCGACATGCGGCTCGGCGAGGGCACGGGCGCCGCGCTCGCGGTGCCGCTGCTGCGCGCGGCGGTGGCTTTCGTCAACGAGATGGCCAGCTTCGATTCGGCGGGCGTTGCGGATCGCGAACCGTGAGGCGCGTGAGCACACGCTTCTCGATCACGCGAAGCTCGGCCCGTATCGCCGTGAACACGCACTCGACACGCCCATGAACCCGCTCGCGGAATTGCGCTATTTCTTCACGGCGCTCGGTTACTTCACGCGCGTGCCGGTGCCGCGCTGGGTCGGCTTCGAGCCGCATTATCTGAACGCCGCGGCGCGCTATTTTCCGCTCGTCGGCGCGTTGGTCGGTGGCTTCAGCGCGCTCGTCTATCTGGCTGCGCTGCGCGTGTTTCCGGCGGGCGTCGCGGTGCTGCTGTCGATGGCCGCGTCGCTGCTGGTGACGGGCGCGTTCCACGAGGACGGTCTGGCCGATTGTGTCGATGCGTTCGGTGGCGCCTATTCGCGCGATGATGCGTTGCGCATCATGCAGGACTCGCGCATCGGTGCTTTCGGTGCCATCGCGCTCGTGATTGCTTTGACGATCAAGTGGCAAACGCTCGCGGCGTTGCCGCCGCTGCGCGCCGCAAGCCTGATGATTGCGGCGCATGGCGCGAGCCGCGCGTGCGCGATCAGTTATCTGGCCACGCTCGACTACATGCGCGCCGCGGGCAAGGCCAAGCCGGTCGCGCAGCGTCTGAGCGGGCCGGCGCTGTTGTGCGCGGCGCTGTTCGGGCTGCCGTGGCTGCTGTGGCCGAACGGCCCTGGTGCGCCCGACTGGCGTTTTGCCGCGCTTACGTGTGTCGTGCTATCCGCGCTGCGCTTCGCGATGGGCCGTTATTTCGTCAGACGCATCGGCGGCTATACCGGCGACTGCCTCGGCTTCGCGCAGCAGATCTTCGAATTGAGCATCTATCTGGTGGGGCTTGCATGGATATCGTCCTGATTCGCCATCCCGCTGTCGCGCTCGATGCGGGTATCTGTTACGGCCATAGCGACGTCGCGTTGGCGGAAAACGCCGAGGTTACGTCCAGTGCGTTGGCGTTGAAGCTCGCGAACTTGCAGGTGCCGGCGCCGCGCGTGCTGATCACGAGCCCGCTCACGCGCTGCGCCGCGCTCGCGGCCGAGATCGCGAACGACTTCGGCTGTGTGGTCAGCCACGACGAGCGTCTGAAGGAAATGGATTTCGGCGACTGGGAAGCGCAGCGCTGGGACACGATCGATCGCGCGCTGCTCGACGACTGGGCCGCCAATTTCGAACATTCGCGCGCGCATGGCGGCGAGAGCGTCGCGCAATTCGTCGCGCGCGTGCGAGCGTGGTTCGATGCGTTCGCGCTGACACGCGAGCTATCGCCCGCCTACGTGGTCACGCACGCGGGCGTGATGCGCGCGATCGCGTCGTGGGTGCTGGAGGTGCCGTTCGCGCGCTGTCTGCAGTGGTCGCTCGACATGACGGGGATCGTCTGGTTACGGCGTGACGACGAAACGCTGCATTGGTCGCTGGTGCGATGGAATGCGTGACCCGCGTGGTCATCTGGAGAACTGATCGTTTTTTTCGGCGCGGCACGCGGCGAGTCATGGCGCGGCCTGTTTGGTGCGTGAGCGCGCCAGTTCGAGGTCGTCGCACAGTTGCCGCGCGCCTTGTGCGATGCGCGGGGCGGGGCGGTTGATCAGATCGCCGTCGATCGCGAACAGGTTGTGGTTCGCGACCGCCGCGAGACCCGGCCACGCGCGCCATGTGTCGAGTTGCGGCAGCGTCGTGTCGGGCCGCGTCGCGCCGGGCGCGGCGGTGACGATCGCCTGCGGATTCGCCGCCAGCACCGCTTCGGTCGACACGGTCGGCACCAGCGGCTGCAGATCCGCGAATACGTTGCGGCCGCCGCATAGCGTGATTACGTCGCTGATCATGTGCTCGCCGTTGAGCGTCATCAGCGGCCGGTCCCATACCTGATAAAACACGCTGACGGCCGGGCGGTTCGCATAGCGCGCGCGCAGACGGGCGATGTCGTCGCGATAGGCGGCCGCCGCCGCGTCCGCGCTCGCCGAGGTGCCGAGCAGCCGGCCGAGCTTCGTCAGCGACACGGCGATATCGTCGAGACGGCGCGGCTCGCTGAAAAAGAGCGGCACGTGCAACTCGCGCAAGCGCTCGAGCTGACGCTGCGCATTGCCATGCCGCCACACGACGATGAGGTCCGGCTTCAGCGCGACGATGCGTTCGAGGTCGAGCGACTTGTTGTCGCCCACGCGCGGGAGCTGCTTCGCTGCGGGCGGATAGTCGCTGTACGACACCGCGCCGACCATCTTCGGGCCGCCGCCCGCCGCGTACAGCAATTCGGTCACGTGCGGGGCGAGGCTGATCACGCGCTGTGCGGGCGCGGCGAGCGTCACGGTCGCGCCGCTGTCGTCGGTGACGGTGATCGCTGCGTGCGCGCTCAGTGCGCACAAGGCGCTCAGCGCGAGCGATGCGGTGCCGAACCAGCGGATCGGGCGGCGCGCGTGCGCGGCAAGGGTGATGAAGCGAGCGGTGCGGGTCATCGGGCGAGGGTGGTTCGTGAAGCGTTCAGAGCGGTGCGCGCGCGGCACGAATAGACGCAGAGGGCGTGAAGAACGCTCCCGAGGCGGATTGCGTGAACGCGCCGCAAAGTCGCTTCACTTGCGCGCGGCCGGCTGGTCGCGCTATCGGGTCGGTGCAGCATCGAGCGAGCGGACCGCCTGTTGCAACTGTTGTTCGAAGCGGATCCATTCGGCTTCGTCGCCCGGCAGCCCGAAGCGCACGCTGGCAGATGGCACCCGAAGTGATGGCGGAAAGAGTCGCGTCCACACGCCGCGCCGCGCGAGCGCTTCATGCAGTGCGGCGGCGCGCGCATCGTCGGTCCAGGCGAAAAGCGGCGTGCCGCGCGTCGCGAAACCGTGCGCAAGCAACAGCCCGGCAAGCCGCGCGCTTTCGTCGATCAGCCGCTCACGCATCCTCGTTTGCCACGCGGCATCGGCGAACGCGGCGCTCACCGCATGACGCGCGGGGCCGCTGACGGCCCACGCGCCCAAGCTGTCACGCAACGCGGCGAGCAATGCGGGCGCGCCCAGCGCGAAGCCGGCGCGCACACCGGCGAGCCCGAAGAACTTGCCGGGCGAGCGCAACACGACGAGCCCGTCCAGATGCGTATGCGCCGCCAGCGACGCGGCGCGCGCGGCCGGCAGCGTATCGGCGAACGCTTCGTCGACCAGCAGCGTGCCGCCGCGTTCGCGCAGCTGCGCGTGCCAGTGCAGCAGCCTGGCAGCATCGATATGCGTGGCGGTCGGATTGTCGGGGTTGACGATCGCGACGTGCATGAGCGGGGCGGGCAACGTGTCGCGATGCGCGTCGAGCGGCACGACCTCGTGTCCGGCACGCGCGAACGCGGGCGCGTACTCGCCGTAGGTCAGCGGCGCGATGCCGACCGTCGCGGGCGGCAGCAACGCCGGCAGCGCGCGAATCGCCGCCTGGCTGCCGGCGACCGGCAGCACGTGCGCGGCATCGGGCGCGCCGTAATAGCGTGCGGCACGCTCGGCGAAGCCGTCGCCTTCGTCGGGCAAACGGCGCCACGCGTCGGCGGGCAGCGACGGCACCGGATAGCCGTGCGGATTGATACCCGTCGACAGATCGAGCCACTGCGCGTACGGAATGCCGTAGCGCGTCGCGGCTTCGTGCAGGTTGCCGCCGTGTGCGATCGGGCCGCCTGCGGCGCGCTCGCGCGGTGGTGTCCGGTCGGTCATGCGCTCATCCCATCCCTACGCGCGTGGTCGCGCTCAACCATGAAACGGCACGCTCAACAAGGCCAGCACGATCAGCACGGCCAGCCAGAGAATCACCGTGCGTTCGACCAGCATCAACGCGGCGCCCACGTGACGCGCCTCGGCGGGATGCCCGAAGCCGAGCGTCGGCCGATGTTCGAGCGTGCCGTGATACACGGCCGGGCCGCCGATCAGCACGTTCAGGCTGCCGGCGCCGGACGCCATCACCGGGCCCGCATTGGGGCTGTCCCAGCGCGGCGCCTGCTCGCGCCAGCAGCGCCAGGCGGCCAGCGTGTCGCCGAGCAGCGCGTAGCTCGTGGCGGTCAGCCGGGCGGGAATCCAGTTCAGTACGTCGTCGATGCGCGCGGCGGCCCAGCCGAAGCGCAGATAGCGCGGCGTGCGATAACCCCACATCGCGTCGAGCGTGTTGGCGAGGCGAAAGCCGAGCGCGCCCGGGCCGCCTGCGAGCGCGAACCAGAACAGCGCGCCGAAGATCGCGTCGTTGCCGTTTTCGAGCGCCGATTCGACCGCGGCGCGCGCGAGCGCGGCTTCGTCGGACTGCTCGGTGTCGCGCGACACGATCCGTGCGGTCAATTCGCGTGCCGCGGGGAGATCATGTTGCCCAAGCGCGTGCCCGATCGGCGCGATGTGATCGCGCAGGCTGCGCGCGCCGAGCGCGAACCACAGCAATGCGACATGCAGCGCGCAGGCCGCGAACAACGGCAGCACGGCGACGAGCCACCACGCGATCAGCACCGGTGGCAGCACCGCGAGCGCCCACGCGGCGAGGCCCTTGAGCCGCAGACGCCGGTCGTGATTGAAGCGCGCCTCGAGGCGCGTTGCCAGCTTGCCGAAGCCGACGAGCGGATGCCGGCGGCTCGGTTCGCCGAACCAGCGATCGACGGCGACGCCCGCGACCGCGAGCGTCGCGATCAGTGGCATCGTGAGCGGGGGCATTACGCGCGGCTCGCGCTTTTCAGCGCGAGCGGCAGTCCCGCGACCATCAGCGTGGCCGCGCTGCTCAACGCGGCGATGCGCTGATTGAGGCGCCCGAGTTCGTCGACGTAAAGGCGCGTGGCTTCGCCGAGCGGCACCACGCCGAGGCCGATCTCGTTGCTGACGACGATGATCTTGCCGCGCGCGCCCGCGAGCGCCGCTTCGAACGCGGCGGCGTGCTCGTAGTAGTGCGACAGCGGCGGCGCGGTGCCGTCAGCGGGGCACAGCAGGTTCGCGAGCCACAGCGTCAGGCAGTCGATCAGCAGACACTGGCCCGGCGCATCGTGTTGCGCGAGCGCGCCCGCGAGGTCGTCGCCCGCTTCGACGAGCCCCCAATGCGCGGGCCGCCGCTCGCGATGATGTGCGATGCGTGCGCTGAATTCGGCGTCGTCGGTGATGCGGGCGGTCGCGATGTAGGTGACGGGCAGGGCGCTGTCGCTGGCGAGCCGCTCGGCATGCGCGCTCTTGCCCGAGCGGGCGCCGCCGAGGACGAAGGTGAGGTCGCGGGGAGTCATCGTGTGATTGTACCGGCGCGATGGGATAATGCCGCTCGATTGCAGCGCATGGCGCAGCTCGCCGCGCGCGGCATTGCAACGCCACTGTCCACCTTCCACCTGCCTGCCCGTGACCCGAACGCCCGCTCCCCCCGACGCCCCGACCGTGCCGCGCGGCACGCTGATGATCCAGGGCACCACGTCCGACGCGGGCAAGAGCACGCTGGTCGCGGGACTGTGCCGGCTCGCGCGGCGCGCGGGCGCGCGGGTCGCGCCGTTCAAGCCGCAGAACATGGCGCTGAACAGCGCGGTGACGGTCGACGGTGGCGAGATCGGCCGCGCGCAGGCATTGCAGGCGCTCGCCGCGGGCATCGACGCGCACACCGATCTGAACCCGGTGCTGCTGAAGCCGACCAGCGATCGCGGCGCGCAGGTGATCATTCACGGCAAGGCGCGCATGAATCTCGACGCGCGCGCGTATCACGACTACAAGCCGGTGGCGTTCGAGGCCGTGCTGGAGTCGTATGCGCGGCTGCGCGCTTCGTATGACACGATTTTCGTCGAAGGCGCGGGCAGTCCGGCCGAGATCAATCTGCGCGAGCGCGACATCGCCAACATGGGTTTCGCGGAGGCGGTCGATTGCCCGGTCGTGCTGGTTGCCGACATCGATCGCGGTGGCGTGTTCGCGCATCTGACCGGCACGCTCGCGTGTCTGTCAGAGAGCGAGCAGGCGCGCGTGCGTGGTTTCATCATCAACCGCTTTCGGGGCGACATCGGTCTGCTGAAGCCCGGACTCGACTGGCTCGAAGCGAAGACCGGCAAGCCGGTGCTCGGTGTCGTGCCGTATCTGCATGGCCTGACGCTCGACGCCGAGGACATGCTGCCGCCCGAGCTGCGCGCGGCGGCGAGCGGTGCTTCGCGCCGTCTGCTGCGGGTGGTCGTGCCGGTGCTGCCGCACATCAGCAATCACACCGACTTCGACGCGTTGCGCGCGCATCCGCAGGTCGATTTTCACTATGTGCGCGCCGGCACGCCGCCGCCGGCCGCCGATCTGATCATCCTGCCGGGCTCGAAGAACGTGCCGGACGACCTCGCGTTTCTGCGCGCGCAGGGCTGGGACGACGTGCTCGCGCGGCATCTGCGCTATGGCGGCCGGGTGATCGGCATTTGCGGCGGCATGCAGATGCTGGGCCGCGAGATCGCCGACCCGCATGGCGTCGAGGGCGCGCCCGGCACCTTCGCGGGCTTCGGCTGGCTCGACTTCGCGACGGTGCTCACGCGCGACAAGACGCTGAAGAACGTGACCGGGCGCCTGGCGCTGCCCGGCGCGCCGGGCGTGGCCGGCTACGAGATTCATATGGGCGAGACGCGCGGGCCCGCATTGGACACGCCGGCGCTGCGACTCGAGCGTGCTGGCTCGCATCAGGGTGATGCGGACTCTGGCCGTCCCGATGGCGCGTTGTCCGCCGATGGCCAGATTCTCGCGACCTACGTACACGGGATGTTCGACACACCGGCCGCGTGCGCGGCGCTACTCGCGTGGGCGGGTTTGAGCGATGCCGAAGCGCTCGACTATCCGGCGTTGCGCGAGGCGTCGCTGGAGCGGCTGGCCGATACGCTCGCCCGGCACGTCGATATGCGCAGGCTGTTCGCCGCGCTGGGGTGACGCTTTGCGCCGGTTTTTTTCACCGGCTTGAACACAGCTGCTGCGCGGACGGTGTGCTCAGTACAGCACCATCTGCGTGCAACGAAACAGTGCGATGGTCTTGCCATCCGGACCGGTGACCGTCGCGTCCCAGACCTGCGTGCTGCGCCCAAGGTGCACACCCTTCGCGACCGCGCGGATCGTGCCCTGCGTCGCGGTGCCGAGGAAGTTGCTCTTCAGCTCGATGGTCGTGAAGTTGCGCGAATTCTCGGGCAGATGCGCGATGCACGCGTAGCCGCAGGCGGTGTCGGCGAGGCCGATCACGGTGGCCGCGTGCAGGAAGCCGTTCGGCGCGAGCAGCTCCTCGCGCACGGTCAATTCGGCCACCAGCGTGCCCTCGTCGACGCTCAGCACGCGCAGGCCCAGCAGGTCCGGCAGCTTGCCCTTCTGGCGCTCCTGCAGGCGTTCGACGGTGTATTCCGGGCGCAGTTTGCTCATGAGATTCAGGTCCTTGTCGAAAAAAACGGCGGGTTGGAGCGGCCGATTCGCGATGCGGAGGCTTCGGCCGCGCTGATTTGCCGATATTATCAACGGCTGAACCGGCGGGCGTACCTGGAAACCGAACTCGAACGGCAGCGATTGTGGAGCCCGCCGGCGCCGGTCACAGTGGATCGGCGGGAACGAAGCAATGGCGCGGCAAACCGGCTGGCAACGTCCAGCCTTCTTTCCGGGAGATTTCATGTCGGTGATCGTGGTGGCGAATCCGAAGGGCGGCGTGGGCAAGAGCACGCTATCGACCAATCTGGCCGGCTATTTCGCCGCGGCGGGCGAATGGGTCGCGTTGGCCGACCTCGACAAGCAGCACTCCGCGCACGCGTGGCTCGAGTTGCGGCCCGACACGCTGCCGGCCATCGAGACCTGGGAAGTCAATCCCGACACCCCGGCCAAGCCGCCGAAGGGCCTCGAGCACGCGGTCGTCGATACGCCGGCCGGCCTGCACGGCAATCGCCTGAACATCGCGCTGGATCTCGCCGACAAGGTGATCGTGCCGCTGCAGCCGTCGCTGTTCGATATTCTCGCGACCCAGGAATTTCTCGAGCGGCTCGCGAAGGAAAAGGCAGTCAGGAAGGGCGCGATCGAGGTCGGCGTGGTCGGCATGCGCGTCGATGCGCGCACCCGCTCGGCCGAGCAGCTGCATCGCTTCGTCGAGGGATTGAAGCTGCCGGTGCTCGGTTTTCTGCGCGACACGCAGAACTACGTGCAGCTCGCGGCGCACGGCCTGACGCTGTGGGACGTCGCGAAAAGCCGCGTGGAGAAGGATCTGGAGCAGTGGCAGCCGATCGTCGAGTGGACGAACGGCACGGGAAAGAAGGGCTGAGGCGGGGGCTGCCCGCCATCAGTCAAGCGTCGAGCCGGGCGTCGCTCAGTTCCAGGCTTGGGTGGGCACGTGGTCGCGGCTACCCTTGATCTTGTTGTTTTCGTCGACGAACACGAGGTCCGGCTTCCAGCCCGCCTTCAGCTCCGCCTCGTCGACCACCGCGAACGCCGCGATGATGACCAGATCGCCGAGCTGCGCGCGACGCGCGGCCGAGCCGTTCAGCGAAATCATGCCGCTGCCGCGCTCGCCCTTGATCGCATAGGTCGAGAAGCGCTCGCCGTTGTTGATGTTCCAGATGTCGATCCGCTCGTTTTCGACGATGTTCGCCGCCTCGAGCAGGTCTTCGTCGATCGCGCACGAGCCCTCGTAGTGGAGCTCGCAGTGCGTGACCGCGACGCGGTGAATCTTCGACTTCAGCATATTGCGTTGCATGATCAATCCAATCCTGTGTGACTGCGCAGTGTAACTGTGTTCGCGCGGGCGGTTGCGGCGTCAGATTTCGAGGTTGTCGATGAGCCGGGTCGCGCCGAGCTTCGCGGCGGCCAGCACGACGAGCGGTGCGTCGGCGTCCTGCGCGCCCGGCGCGATCAGGTTCGAGCGCTTGCGGACCGCGATGTAATCGGGATTCCAGCCGCGCGTCGCCAGCGTCGCTTTGGCCGCCTCTTCGAGCTTCGCGAAGTCGCGCTCGCCGGCGAGCACGGCGTCGCGCACCCGATTGAGTTCGGCGGCCAGCATCGGCGCCTCGGCGCGCTCGGCGGCCGACAGAAAGCGGTTGCGCGAGCTCAGCGCGAGGCCGTCGGTGTCGCGCACGGTTTCGGCGGCGACGATGTCGGTCGGCAGCGCGAACTGGTGGCACATCTGGCGCACGATCATCAGCTGCTGATAATCCTTCTTGCCGAACACCGCGACGCGCGGCTGCACGCACGACATCAGCTTCATGACTACGGTACAGACGCCGTGGAAGAAGCCGGGGCGGAATTCGCCCTCGAGGATGTCGCCGAGATCGTGCGGCGGATGCACGCGATACTCCTGCGGCTCCGGATACATGTCCCTTTCGGTCGGCGCGAACAGCACGTAGACGCCTTCCTTCTGCAGCTTTTCGATGTCGGCTTCGAGCGTGCGCGGATATTTGTCGAAATCCTCGTTCGGACCGAACTGCAGACGGTTGACGAAGATGCTCGCCACCACCGGGTCGCCGTGCTGGCGCGCGAGGCGCATCAGCGACAGATGGCCCTCGTGCAGGTTGCCCATCGTCGGCACAAAGGCCGTGCGATTCTGGCCGCGCAACTGGTCGCGCAATTCATGGATCGAGCTGATGACTTTCATGATCGGACAGGGATAGGCTCGCGCGGCGCGCGATCCGGTTGGCGCAAGACCTGCGGAATCGCGCGGGCCTTTGCCTCACCGGCAAATGACGGGTTCGGAGCGCGGATTGTAGTGGATTTGGGCAGCGGACGCACCGAAACGAGGCGGCACTTTGGAGCGGCGCGCCGCGCGCTTGCCACGGACTTCCCGCTGACGCCCGCCAGGCTTCGTTGAGGCAGTTTGTAGCGATTTTCCCACGGTCCGGCCGTGGTACCGCCGTCGGATGGCGGTGGTCCGGCCCTCAAGCCGGCAGATACGCGAGCCGCACGTAAATCGGCGCGAACGGTTCCGCCTGGGTGATTTCGACTAGCGATTCACGGCACAGCTCGAGCACGGCAATGAAGTTCACGACCACGACCGGCACGCCGCGGCTCGTGTCGAACAGATCGGAAAACTCGATGAATCGCGCGTTCTGCAACTGCCGCAGGATCAGGCTCATGTGCTCGCGTACCGACAGCTCCTCGCGCGAAATCTTGTGATGCTGGACCAGCTTCGCGCGCTTGATCACGTCGGCCCACGCGGCGCGCAGGTCGTCGCTGTTGACGTCCGGGAAACGCGGCGTGACGCTCTGCTCGATGTAGACCTCGGCACGCAGGAAATCGCGCCCGAGCTGCGGCAACTGGTCGATGCGTTGCGCGGCGAGCTTCATCTGCTCGTATTCGAGCAGGCGGCGCACCAGTTCGGCGCGCGGGTCTTCGGCTTCCTCGCCGGTGTCGGCTTTCTTGACCGGCAGCAGCATGCGCGACTTGATTTCGATCAGCATCGCGGCCATCAGCAGATACTCGGACGCGAGTTCGAGATTGGTCTTGCGCAGCTGCTCGACGTAGCCGAGATATTGCTCGGTGACATCCGCCATCGGAATGTCGAGCACGTTGAAGTTCTGCTTGCGGATCAGGTACAGCAGCAGGTCGAGCGGCCCCTCGAAAGTCTCGAGGAACACCTCGAGCGCGTCCGGTGGGATGTACAGGTCGTTCGGCAGCTTGAACAGCGGCTCGCCGTACAGACGCGCGAAAGCGACGCCGTCGACCGTGTCGGGCGTCGAATCGGTGGCGGGCGTGGAGAGCGCAGTGTCGGACGGTGCCGGCGCCGGGCCGTGGACCGGGCCGTGAAGCGGACCGTGGATCGGACCGTGTACCTCGTCGGCGTGACTCATCGTCGGCGTGACTTGGGCGCTTAGAAGTTCTGGTAGTACGAGTAAGGCGTCTGTTGCACCCGCGAAGCTTTCTGCTCGGAGCGCTCTTCCAGATCGATCGGCTGTTTGTCCCACAGCAGTGCGCGGCCTTTGCGTTGCTCGGCCTCCAGATTGGGCTTCTGTTGCTTGAGCTGGTTCAGGAACTGGGTGATGTCCGATTGATACATGGCTCGACGTCCGTGGTGGGTAAGGTGGCGGCTCTCGGGCTGGCCGCTGCGCGGTGCCGCGAGGACGGCGCCGTCGTCCGCGATTTTACCGCATGCGTCGCGCGCGGTCGAAAATCGCCGCGCGGCGCCCATTTTTGAGATGCGGCGCGGGGCTTCGTCGAGGGCATGAGAGGGGCCGATCAGGGTCGCGTTGTGGTCAAATAGCATGCCTCGATCGCGCAACGCGGCCGGGGCCCGAGAATTCACTCATTGAGGCCGGAGGTCCTGTTTGGCGGGAGGTGCGATCGACAAGCCGCGTGCGTGGCGCGGCGAGACCGGCCAGGCGCGCGGGCGCGCGCGTGAGCGCGAGGCGCTCGCGCGGCGCTGGCTACGGGTGTCGCTCGCCTTCGGCCTCCTGATGTTGCTGCTCGCCGTGGGTGAGGCTCACGCGGCCAGCAAGGCACCGAGCTACAAGGTCGAGGTGGTCGCCGAGCCGCGCGCGCTGCGCCGGTTGCTCGAGCAGCACCTCGATATCTCACGTTTCGCGAAGCGAACCGACGTCACCGACGACCAGTTCTCGTTCCTGATCACCGCGACGCCGCAGCAGGTGCGCGATCTCGCCGCGACGCAGGGTTATTTCTCGCCGCTCGTCAGCACCGACGTGCGCACCGTCGACAACGTGCGGCAGGTCACCGTGCGCGTCGAGCCGGGCGCGCAGACCAAGGTCACGTCGGTCGATCTGTCGTTTCGCGGCGCGGTGCTGACCGAAGACCCGTCGCGCGAGAACGCGACGCGCTTCGCGTTCTCGCTGCACGAAGGCCAGCCGTTCTCGCAGGGCGACTGGGACGACGCGAAGAACGCCTCGCTGCGCGAGCTGCAATCGCGCCGCTACCTCGGCGCGAAGATCTACCACTCCGAGGCATTGATCGATCCGCGCACGCACACGGCGAAGCTGTCGGTGGTCTACGACAGCGGGCCGACCTTCACGATGGGCAAACTCGACGTGCAGGGCACGCAGCGCTATCCGGAACGCATCGTGCATAACGTCAATCCGATCTCGCCGGGCGACATCTACGACACGCGCACCGTCGCGGAACTGCAGCGGCAACTGCAGAACACGCCGTACTTCGCGAGCGTCGCGATCGACCTCGACAACGACCCGACCAAGCCGCTCAACACGCCGGTGCACGTTAAGGTGTCGGAGTTTCCGTATCACAGCTTTCGCGGCGGCGTCGGCTATTCGACCGACAACGGCCCGCTCGTGCAGGGCGGCTACACCTATCTGAACACGTTCGGCGCGGCGTGGCCGTTCACCATCGAGGGCCGCGCGGACCAGACGCAGCAATACGGCCAGGTCCAGCTGTCGATGCCGCCGGGCCCGCGCGGGTGGACCAACAGCGTGCTCGCGTCGTACACCACCACCGACGTCTCCGACACGCGCATCTACAGCATTCGCGGCGGCATACAGCGCTCGCGCACCTCGCAGTTTCTCGACTACAGCTACTCGCTGCTGTTCTACAACGACCAGCTCGACCAGAACGCGGCGCCGCCGAGCCGCGCGCACGCGCTGGTGCCGGGCTGGTCATGGACGCGGCGCGACACCGACGACCCGTTGTTCCCGCGCAGCGGCAACCTGGTCCACGTCGAGGCAGGCTTCGCGGTCAAAGGGGTGCTCGCCGACCAGTCGTTCATTCGCGGCTACGCGCGCGGCCAGCAGTATTTCCCGATCGGCGTCGACGACATCCTGCTGATCCGCGCGGAGCTCGGCGGCGTCTTCACGAGCGGCAGCTCGAGCGGCATTCCGGCATCGCTGCTGTTCCGCGCGGGCGGCTCGAACTCGGTGCGCGGCTACGGCTTCCAGAGCATCGGTAACGACGTCGCCGGCTCGATCCTGCCGACCAAATACCTGGTGACTAGCTCGATCGAATACCAGCACTGGTTCTCGCACAACTGGGGCGCGGCCACGTTCTTCGACATCGGCACCGCGACCGATACCTGGGGCGAAAAAATCTTCTATCCGGGCGTCGGCGTCGGCGCGCGCTGGCGCAGCCCGGTCGGCCCGGTCAATCTCGATCTCGCTTACGGCATTCGCAATAACAGCGTGCGGCCGTATATCACGCTCGGCATCGCGTTCTGACGTGATGAAGATAACCCGCTACCTTATTTGGCACCTTATTTGCCACCTTAGTCGCCCCCTTATTCGCCATCGCATTCACGCATGACCACCGACGTCACCGACCCGCCCCCCGCGCAGCCGCCCGGCGCCACGCCGCCTGAGCCGCCGGACGGGCAGCCGCCGCCCGACACGCCGCCGCCGAAGCGGCGTTGGGGCTGGCTGCTGCTGAAAACGGTCGCGGGCACGGTGACCGTGCTGATCCTGCTCGCGGCGCTCGCACTCGGCCTGCTGTACGGCGCGCTGACGACCGAGCGCGGCACCGCGCACGCGTGGCACGCGGCCGTGAAGCTGCTCGGCGGCCGGCTCGCCGGCACGCTCGACGGCGGCACGCTCGCGCACGGCGTGCAACTGCGCGACGTGCGCTGGCGCAGCCTCGACGGCAGCGGCACCGACATCGAGATCGACCGCGTCGCCGGAAGCTGGGCGCTCGCGCGCGAGCCGTGGCGCTTCACGATCGACTACCTGCACGTCGGCACGATCGAGGCGCGCGTCGGGCCGTCGTCGTCGAGCAGCAATGAGCCATTGAAACTGCCGAAGGATCTGCAACTGCCGATGCAGCTGGAGGTCCGCGATGTGCAGGTCGAGCGGCTGCTGGTGCACCAGGGCGGGTCGACGACGGAGCTGTCGCACTTCGCGTTTCATGGACGCAGCGACGGGCGTCATCACGAGGCGGCGATCGATCGGCTCGATACGCCGTTCGGGGCGCTGACGGCAGCGGCGAAACTCGATGGCGTGCAGCCGTTTCCGCTCAGCGGCGAAGTCGGATATTCGGGCAAGGTCAACGATGAAGCGGTGCAGGTGGCCGGTCACCTGAGCGGCACGCTCGAGCAGCTCATCGCCGAACTCGATGCGAGCGGCATGAAGCTCGCCGGTCACGCGCGGGTCGAAGCGGCGCCGTTCGCCGCGGTGCCGTTGCAGCGCGCGACGCTGAGCTTCGATCATGTGAATCCGCAGGCTTTCGCGCCGGGTGCGCCGTTGGCCGACCTGGCGGTGCGCGCCGAGTTGCAGCCGGTGGAGCCCGGTGCGGCGAGCGCGGCCAGTGCGGTCAGCGCGCCCGGCGCGGCCAGCCCAGCCAGCCCAGCCAGCCCAGCCAGCCCAGCCAAACCGTCGGCTGCCAGCCATCCGCACCACCTGTTCGGCGGCCACCCCGCGCCGACCACACCGGCGGCGGGTTTCGCCGTCGCCGGCCACATCTCGATCGTCAACGCGAAACCCGGTGCGATCGACCAGAAACTGCTGCCGCTGATCGACGCGAACGCCGACGTGCGCCTCGACGCCCACACGCAAAGCATCTCGAACCTGAACGTGCGGCTCGTGCGCAACGCGACGCTCACCGGCGGCGGCGCGCTGAGCGGCCGGCACGGCCAGCTCGATCTGAAGCTCGCGCGGCTCGACCTGAACGCGCTGCAGGCTACCGTGCGTCCGACGCAACTGTCCGGTCCGATCGGCATCCGCTTGAACGACGACATCCAGACCTTGACGCTCGATCTCGCCGACCCCGCCGCAGCTCTACGCGCCCAAGGGAAGATCACGTTCGACCCGGCCCGCATCAGCTTCAACGACGTGCGCATCACGTCGGGCCGCGGCCGCATCGATCTGTCGGGCGCGCTGAAGCACGATCCGAACTCGACCTACAACCTGAAGGCGCAACTGACCGATTTCGATCCGCTGTCGCTGACCTCGCAGATGCCGGCGCGCGCGCCAGTCACGACCTCCGGCGCGCCCGCCGCGAGCGGCGCGCAGCGCGAGCGGCAAGCCCAGGCCGCGGCGCTCGCGGGCAGCACCGCCGGTGCGAAGAGCGCGGCGCCCGGCGATCAGGCCGCGGCCATCGCGAAGAACACCGCGAAAGCCGCGGTGCAGACCGAAGTGCTCGAGCGCAGGACGCCACCATCCGCGCCGCGCGCGACCCATGCGCCCCGGGCGGTGGCGCACGCGGCCCCGCCGGTGCGCAGGATCGAGGCGCGCGTGAACGCCACGCTCACGGCGGCCGGGGTGCTCGCGCCGGTCTTCACGACGCGCGCCGAGTTCAAGCTGGGCCCGAGCGTCTACGACGATCTGCCGCTCACGGGCGGCGGCACGATCCAGCTGGCCGGCTCACGAATCCTGCCGAGTCACGCGAATCTTTCCGTGGCGGGCAACCAGGTCAATCTGCAAGGCAGCTTCGGCGCGGCCGGCGACCGGCTACGCTTCGGCATCGACGCGCCGCAGCTCGATCGGCTCGGCTTCGGCATCGCGGGCGCGGTCGCCGCCGACGGCGACGTCACCGGCTCGTTCGCGCATCCGAACGTGACGCTGAACTACAAGGCCGACAGCGTCGTATTCGCGAGCAACCGCGTCGGCCACGCGGAAGGCCACGCCGAGTTGCGCGACGGTGCGAATGGCGCGCTCGCGTTCACGACCGACGCGCGCAATGTCAGCGCGGGCGGCGTCGACCTCGCCACGCTGACCGCCCGCCTGTCCGGCACGCGCGCGAACCACACGCTCGAAGCCGCCGCGACCGGCAAGCTGCAGGAGCGGCCGCTCGATCTGACGCTCGCCGCCCACGGCAAGCTGACCGACACGCGCGACGGCTCGCGCTGGGACGGCACCGTCACGCGTCTGCAGAATCGCGGCACGCCGGCGCTCAATCTCGAATCGCCGCTCTCGGTCAGCGCCGGGCCGGGGCACCTGACGCTCGGCGCGACGCATCTGACGATCGAAGGCTCGGTGCTGACCCTGAAGTCGTTCGCGTTCGATCACGGCCGCATCCAGTCGGCCGGCAGCCTGACCGACGTGTCGCTCGCGCACTTGCAGGAGCTGCGTCACCAGATCACCGGCGAGCCGCCCGCCGTGCGCACCGACCTCGTGTTCGACGGCGACTGGGATTTCTCGCTCGGCGCGACGGCGAGCGGCTATCTCGAGCTGCGCCGGCGCAGCGGCGACGTGACGGTCGAGATCGGCCGCGGGCTCGCGTCGATGGGCATCGGCGCGATCCGCGCGCGCGCCGAGTTCACCGGCGGCAACCGGCTCAACGCGACCGTGCATGCGCAGGCGAGCCGGGTCGGCGTGATCGATGCCGATGCGCACACGCCGCTCGTGCTGCGCGACGGCATGTTGACCGTCGATCCGCAAAGCGCGCTGTCGGGCAGCGTGAACGCGAACGTGCCGTCGCTGCGCACGACGGGCGGCCTGCTCGGCCCGAGCTATCTGCTCGACGGCCGACTCGCGCTGAAGCTCGCGCTCGGCGGCACGGTCGCCAAGCCGAACGTGACCGGCGCGCTGACCGGCGACGGCCTGTCCGCGACGGTCGTGAGCCAGGGCGTGCAACTGAAGGACGGGGTCGTACGCATCGCGCTGTCCCAGAACATGGTGGACCTCCAACAGGTCGAGTTTCATGGCGCTAGCGGCACGCTGCGCGCGACCGGCCGCGTGCGTCTCGACAGCTCGGAGCCCGACATGACCGCGAGCATCGTCGCGGACAAGCTCGATGTGTTCGCGTCGCCGGACCGCCATCTGTCGCTGTCGGGCAGCGCGAACGTCTCGAACGGCGGCGTGGAGCGTGGCCCTGTGATCAACGGCAAGTTCGTGGTCGACAGCGCGCTTTTCGATCTGCCCGAGCAGGCCGCGCCGAGCCTCGGCGACGACGTCGTGATCATCCGCCCGGACGGCACGCGCTCGGGTGGCCGGCCGCGTCCGACCGAAGGCGGCGAGCGGCCGGCGAGCCCGTTCGCGCCACGCGCCAACATCGAGATCGGCCTCGGCAACGACTTCCGCTTCCGCGGCAAGGGCGCCGATCTCGGCCTCGCCGGCACGATCACCGCGACGAGCGCGCCGAATACGCCGCTGCGCGCGGTCGGCAACGTGCGCGTGACGCCGGGTTCGACCTACACCGCGTTCGGTCGCAAGCTCGCGATCGAGAACGGCTTCTTCACGTTCAACGGACCGGTCACGAATCCGGGCATCAACATTCTCGCGATGCGCCGCAACCAGCAGGTCGAGGCCGGCGTGCAGGTGACAGGCACGCTGCAGGCGCCGGTTGCGCGGCTCGTGTCGGAGCCAAGCGTGCCGGACAACGAAAAGCTGTCGTGGCTGCTGTTCGGCCACGGCACCGACCAGGGCAACAACCTCGGCCAGCAGAGCACGATGACGACAGCGCTCGCGCTGCTCGGCAGCGCGACAGGCCAGCGGATCGCGCAGACGGTCGGGCTCGACGAGTTTTCGATCGGTCGCAGCGATGTCGGCCTGACCGATCCGCAAGTCGTGATGGTGTCGAAGGCGATCAACGAGTGGCTCGTGATCGGCTACGAGCAGGGGCTGCAGTCGGCCAGCAACGCGATCAAGGCGACGATCAATCTGTCGCGGTACTGGTCGCTGGTCGTGTATGGCGGCACGTTCTATGGCGCCGACGTGCTGTACACGCGGCGCTTCGATCGGATCACGTGGTGATGGCGGCGGCGGGGCGTGCGCGTGAGGTGGACGCCGTGCCACGCCGCACCACGCCGCGTTGGTCGTCTGGCTCGATCGGCGGCGCGGACCTGAGCGCGGCAAACTGATCGCCGTTGCCGCGCCGCAAAAGAAAACGGCACGCTTTTTCGAGCGTGCCGTTTTTCATATCTGCCGCAAAGCGCCTGAAACGCGCCGCGCGTATTACTTCACGCGCATGCCGGGCTTCGCGCCGCTATGCGGCTCGAGCACGTAGAGGCCCGGTTCGGCCTTCTCGTCCGCCGCCGAAGCCGCCAGCACCATGCCCTCGGACATGCCGAACTTCATCTTGCGCGGCGCGAGGTTCGCGACCATCACGGTCAGCTTGCCGATCAGCTGCTCCGGCTGATACGCGGACTTGATGCCCGAGAACACGTTGCGGGTCTTCTCTTCGCCGACGTCGAGCGTCAGTTGTAGCAGCTTGTCCGAACCCTCCACCGCCTTGCAGTCGACGATTTTCGCGATGCGCAGATCGATTTTCGCGAAGTCGTCGATCGAGATGATGCCGGAATCTTCCTCGTGCGCAGCAGCGACCGCCTTGGCGTGCGCCTTCGCCTTGGCCTTCGCGTCGGCCGGCGCCGCTTCGGGCGTGGCTTGCAGCGAGTCGCGATTGGCCGCGAGCAACGCCTCGATCTGTTTCGGGTCGACACGCGTCATCAGATGCTTGTACGCGTTGATCGGGCGCGCCGAGCTGAGCGGCACGGTGGCGTCGGCCCACACCAGCGGCTCGATGCCGAGGAAGGCCTCGACCGCTTCGGCGAGCTTAGGCAGCACGGGCTTCACGGCCAGCGACAGCAGACGGAACGCCTCGATGCTGACGCTGCAGGTCTCGTGCAACGCGACCGCGTTGGCCGGGTCTTTCGCCTGATCCCAGGGCTTCGCGGTATCGACGTAGGCGTTGACCGAGTCGGCGAGCTCCATGGTCTGACGCAGCGCGCGGCTGTACTCGCGCGCTTCGTAGTGCGCGGCGATCTGCGGCAGCGCCGCGCGCAGCGTGCCGAGCAGCGGATGATGCATTGCGCTGTCCTGCACGCGGCCGTCGAAGCGCTTGATCAGGAAGCCGGCCGCGCGGCTCGCGATGTTCACGTATTTGCCGACCGGATCGCTGTTCACGCGTGCCTGGAAGTCGTCGAGGTTCAGGTCGAGGTCTTCCATCGTGCTGTTCAGCTTGGCCGCGAAGTAGTAGCGCAGCCATTCCGGATTCAGGCCGGTGTCGATCACGCTTTGGGCGGTGATGAAGGTGCCGCGCGACTTCGACATTTTCGCGCCGTCGACGGTCAGAAAGCCGTGCGCGAACACGTTGGTCGGCGTGCGATGGCCCGAAAACTCGAGCATCGCGGGCCAGAACAGCGTGTGGAAATACAGGATGTCCTTGCCGATGAAGTGGTACTGCTCGGCGGTCGAGCCCTTGCGGACCCACGCGTCGAAGTCGAGGCCGCGCTTTTCGGCGAGGTTCTTGAAGCTCGCGTAGTAGCCGACCGGCGCGTCGAGCCACACGTAGAAATACTTGCCGGGCGCGCCCGGAATCTCGAAGCCGAAGTACGGCGCGTCGCGCGAGATGTCCCAGTCGGCGAGCTTGGCTTCGCCGGCCTCGCCGAGCCATTCGCGCATCTTGTTGGTCGCTTCCGGCTGCGCGAGGCCGCTGACCCACGCGCGCAGGAAGTTCTCGCAGCGCGGATCGGACAGGCGGAAGAAGTAGTGCGTCGACGTCTTGCGGATCGGCGTGGCGCCCGACACGACCGAGTACGGATTGACGAGCTCGGTGGGCTGGTAGGTCGAGCCGCAGACTTCGCAACTGTCGCCGTATTGGTCTTTCGCGCCGCATTTCGGGCACTCGCCCTTGATGAAGCGGTCCGGCAGGAACATTTCCTTGACCGGGTCATACGCCTGTTCAATCTCGCGCGCGTCGATCAGGCCCGCTTCCTTCAGCGCGAGGTAGACGCTTTCGCTGAGCACGCGGTTTTCGTCGGAATCGGTCGAGTAGTAGTTGTCGAACGAAATGCCGAAGCTGTCGAAGTCGCGCTTGTGTTCCAGCCACACGCGATCGATCAGCTGCTTCGGCGTCAGACCTTCTTTTTCCGCGCGCAGCATGACCGGCGTGCCGTGCGTGTCGTCGGCGCCGACGTAGTAGACCTCGTGGCCGTGCATTCGCAGCGCCCGGACCCAGATGTCCGTCTGGATATATTCGACCAGATGGCCGATATGAATCTGCCCGTTCGCATACGGAAGGGCCGACGTGACGAGAATCTGACGGCGGCCGGACGGCGCGCCTGCTGGGAGGTCGGTGGCGGGTGCTGACATAAGGATCGGGGGTGCCTGCGGTGGGACGAAACGATGATTTTAGCAGGGCGCACGCCGCGCGCGGGCCGGGCGCGGCGGGCTCGACGAGCGGAGCGGAAAGGGCTGGGCGCTGCGGTGAAGGACAGCCAGGAGCGACGCCTGGCGAGGCGGGGTGCAAACCGACCGGGCAAAAAAAACCGGGGTCGATAAACCCCGGAGCAACAACGACAAGAGGAGAATGGTGACGTGACGGCTTCGCCAGCCACGTACCGTAAAGACAGACCGCGGATTTCCCGCAGAGTTCGAAATTTTTTTCGAACCGTCGATAAATCGGTCCGGCAACTCGTTCCGCCCGCCAGCCGGGTTCGTGCGGCTGACGAACCCGGACAGCCCGACGGCGCCTTCTCCTCGGGACTTGCCCTTATTGCGTCGCGTGCTGGGCGGTCGCGCGCAGATAGATTTCTACGCGACGGTTCGCCGCACGGCCGGCTTCGGTGTTGTTGTCGGCGATCGGCTGGTTCGGGCCCATGCCGGTGGCCGACAGACGCTGCGGCGCGATGCCCCGTTGCCCCAGATAGCCGGTCACGCTCTCCGCGCGGTTGACCGACAGCGTCTGGTTGTATTGCAGCGAGCCAGTGTTGTCCGTATGGCCGACGACCGACGCGACCACTTCCGGATTCTGCTGCAGCGTCTGCGCGAGCTGGTCCAGCACTGGCGCGAACGTCGGCTTGATCGCATAGCTGCTGGTGTCGAACGTGACCGAGCTCGGGATGTTCAGCTTGAGCGAGCCGTCCGGCTGCTCGGTGATCTGCGTGCCGGTGCCCTTGGTCGCGCCCGACATGCGGTTGCGGATGTTGTCCCAGTTGTAGCCGGTGATGCCGCCCACCGCCGCGCCGGTGGCTGCGCCGATCGCCGCGCCCTTGCCGCCGCCGAAAATCGCACCGATCGCCGCGCCGGCACCGGCGCCCACGCCGGTACCAACTGCCGTGTTGGTGCCCTGTTGGGTTGCGCAGCCTGCCAACAGCGAGCCGGCCACGGCGAATACGGCCACGCGAGTCATAATTCTTGCATTCATCTTGATTTCCTTTTGAGTGCGAATAAACCAGCGGGTAGCGGTCAGTCTATGCAGTGAACATTACGGCAATGCAGCGACCACTCAGAAAGTTCGGAGGCGACTTCTGCGCCTTGCTTCGCGCGGTCCGACAGCGAAGAAGGGTCTTCGGGCACCGTGTGCCGTCAGACACTACAATAATGCCTGAAACACCAGCGATGCGACCCTACGGCGTCCCGCGTGCCCGGAAGGGTGCCCGGCACGTCCGATTTTCGCAATGCCGCATAACAATTTCTTGCAAATTCCGCCGCGTGGCCTATCGGTCCAACTCGGGTCCAACTCGCCGCGCCGCACCTCTTCCCCACGGAGTATCAATGAGTATCGATCGGGCTTTGGTCGACGTCGCCGTCGCGGCCGTCACTGACCCCAACACCGGCGCGCCGTACGCGGCCGCGAAGAGCATCCGCAACGTGGTCGTGGAGGGCGACGCGGTCAGCCTTCAGGTCACGCTCGGCTACCCGGCAAAAAGCCAGTTCGACGCGATCCGCCAGCAGTTCGCCGACGCGTTGCGCGCGGTGCCGGGCGTCGCGAACGTGCGCGTCGAGATTTCGCAACAGATCGCCGCGCACACCGTGCAGCGCGGCGTGAAGCTGCTGCCCGGCGTGAAGAACATCGTCGCGGTCGCGTCGGGCAAGGGTGGCGTCGGCAAGAGCACGACCGCCGTCAATCTCGCGCTGGCGCTAGCGAGCGAGGGCGCGTCGGTCGGCATTCTCGACGCCGACATCTACGGCCCGTCGTTGCCGACCATGCTCGGCATCGAGGGCCGCCCCGAATCGCCGGATGACAAATCGATGAATCCGATGACCGGCCACGGCGTGCAGGCCAACTCGATAGGTTTCCTGATCGAGCCGGACAACCCGATGGTGTGGCGCGGCCCGATGGCGACCTCGGCGCTCGAGCAACTGCTGCGCCAGACCAACTGGCACGAACTCGACTACCTGATCGTCGACATGCCGCCGGGCACCGGCGACATCCAGCTGACGCTCGCGCAGCGCGTGCCGGTCACGGGCGCGGTAATCGTCACGACGCCGCAGGACATCGCGCTGCTCGATGCGAAGAAGGGCCTGAAGATGTTCGAGAAGGTCGGCATTCCGATCCTCGGCATCGTCGAGAACATGGGCCTGCACATCTGCTCCAATTGCGGCCACGAGGAGCACATCTTCGGCGCCGGCGGCGGCGAGCGCATGGGCAAGGAATACGGCGTCGAGGTGCTCGGCAGCCTGCCGCTCGACATCACGATCCGCGAGCAGGCCGACTCGGGCCATCCGACGGTCGTCGCGGACCCGAACGGGCGCATCGCGGAGATCTATCGTTCGATCGCGCGCAAGGTCGCGGTGCATATCGCGGAACGCGCGCGCGACATGAGCTCGAAGTTTCCGAACATCGTCGTGCAGAACACCTGAGCGGCCGGCCGGGCGAGGGATTAGGGGCGATCTCGATCCCTATTTTCACGAACTCTCGCGGTATCATGTCGACTTCACGAGTTCGGCTCGGCGGCCGCAGGGGCGGCCGCCAGGCCGACAAGAGGATCGCATGGGAAAACGAATCGACGGGCACGCGGTACACGCGTTCATCGTCCTGACTGCCGGCTGTGTGCTGTTGAGCGGCTGTGGCGTATTCCTGAGGCCACAGGAAAAGCGCGCCGACGCGCAATTGCTGCCCACCGTAGGCAACCAGGCGCATGGCCTCGTGACCTTTATCGAGCGCTCGGACGGCGTCCAGGTCACCTACAATCTCACCGGCTTGCCGCCCAATAGCGACCACGCGCTGCAGGTGCACGAGCGCGGCGACTGCAACGCCGCCGACGGCTCCAGCGCCGGCCCGGTGTTTTCGCCGGCGGCCGAACGGCTCAAGGTCGGCGCGCGCGTCGAGGGCGATCTCGGCAACATCCATGCGGACGCGAATGGCGTGGCCACCGGCTTCATCGTCGCGCCGGACGTGTCGCTCGACGGCATCCGCTCGGTGCTGCAGCGCGCGGTGCTGCTGCACCACGACGCGACCGATCCCTACGCGTACCCTCAGCATGGCGCTGGCGCGGCGATCGCCTGCGGCGTGATTCGCCAGCAGTGAACGGCGGGCGAGCGTCGGCCGCCAGGCCACCGCTCGGTGACGCGCCGCGCAACGCCGTCGAGCCTGTCAGCAGACACCCCTCTCCGGGCGCGCCAGCCGCCATCGGCGGCAGCGTTTCCGTGATCGCGTAAAATAAGCGGCCTTCGCCGGCTGGGCGCCGCAGCGCCGCTGGCCGATTTCATCTATCTTTCGTCACACCTGATATTCACGTCGAGCAGCTCTCACCTATGACCATCAAATCTGACAAGTGGATCCGGCGCATGGCCGAGTCGCACAAGATGATCGAGCCGTTTGCGCCCGATCAGGTTCGCGTCTCCGAAGACGGCCGGAAGATTGTCAGCTACGGCACTTCGAGCTACGGCTACGACATCCGCTGCGCCGACGAATTCAAGATCTTCACCAACATCAACTCGACGATCGTCGATCCGAAGAACTTCGACGAGAAATCGTTTGTCGATTTCAAGGGTGACGTCTGCATCATCCCGCCGAATTCGTTCGCGCTCGCACGCACGGTCGAGTACTTCCGCATCCCGCGCAGTGTGCTGACCGTGTGTCTCGGCAAGTCGACGTACGCGCGCTGCGGGATCATCGTCAACGTGACGCCGTTCGAGCCGGAATGGGAAGGGCACGTCACGCTCGAATTCTCGAATACGACACCTTTGCCTGCGAAAATCTACGCGAACGAAGGTGTCGCCCAGGTGCTGTTTTTCGAAAGCGACGAAATTTGTGAAACGTCGTACGCGGATCGCGGCGGCAAGTATCAAGGTCAGCACGGCGTCACGTTGCCGAAAACGTGAGCTCGGCAGCGTTTTGACCCACCAGTAATTCGGGTGACCGCTGCGCTTTTCAGGTAACGCAGCGGTCGTTTTCTTTTTGGAGAATCGCCCATGAAGTTCCGTTTTCCCGTCGTCATCATCGATGAAGATTTCCGCTCCGAGAACATCTCGGGTTCCGGCATCCGGGCTTTGGCCGAAGCCATCGAGAAAGAAGGCGCGGAAGTGCTCGGGTTGACGAGCTACGGCGATCTGTCCTCGTTCGCGCAGCAGTCGAGCCGCGCCTCCTGCTTCATCCTGTCGATCGACGACGACGAGCTGCTGCCGTACGTCGACAACGTGGTCGTCGAAGGCGAGACGCCCGAGCTTGCCGCCGCGATCGTCGCGCTGCGCGCGTTCGTGACCGAAGTGCGCCGCCGCAACGCCGATATTCCGATCTTCCTGTACGGCGAAACGCGCACCTCGCGCCATCTGCCCAACGACATCCTGCGCGAGCTGCACGGCTTCATCCACATGTTCGAGGACACGCCGGAGTTCGTCGCGCGCCACATCATCCGCGAGGCGAAGGTGTATCTCGACGCGCTCGCGCCGCCGTTCTTCAAGGAGCTGGTGCAGTACGCGGACGAAGGTTCGTACTCGTGGCACTGCCCGGGCCACTCGGGCGGCGTCGCGTTCCTGAAGAGCCCGCTCGGCCAGATGTTCCACCAGTTCTTCGGCGAGAACATGCTGCGCGCCGACGTCTGCAACGCGGTCGACGAACTCGGCCAGCTGCTCGACCACACCGGTCCGGTCGCGGCCTCGGAGCGCAACGCGGCGCGCATCTTCAGCGCCGACCACGTGTTTTTCGTGACCAACGGCACGTCGACCTCGAACAAGATCGTCTGGCACGGCACGGTCGCACCCGGCGACATCGTGCTGGTCGACCGCAACTGCCACAAGTCGATCCTGCACGCGATCACGATGACCGGCGCGATTCCGGTGTTCCTCACGCCGACCCGCAACAACTTCGGCATCATCGGCCCGATCCCTCGCAGCGAGTTCGAACCGGAGAACATCCGCAAGAAGATCGAGGCGAACCCGTTCGCCCGCGAGGCGCTCGCGAAGAACCCGAACCTGAAGCCGCGCATCCTGACCATCACGCAAAGCACCTACGACGGCGTGATCTACAACGTCGAGATGATCAAGGAGATGTTGGGCGAATGGCTCGACACGCTGCACTTCGACGAAGCGTGGCTGCCGCACGCCGAATTCCACGAGTTCTATCAGGACATGCACGCGATCGGCGCCGGCCGTCCGCGCATCGGCGCGATGGTGTACGCGACGCACTCCACGCACAAGCTGCTCGCCGGCATCTCGCAGGCGTCGCAGATCGTCGTGCAGGATTCGAAGAACAGCCGCTTCGACAAGCATCGCTTCAACGAGGCGTATCTGATGCATACGTCGACCAGCCCGCAGTACGCGATCATCGCGTCTTGCGACGTGGCCGCGGCGATGATGGAAGCGCCGGGCGGTACCGCGCTCGTGGAAGAGTCGATCGCTGAAGCGCTCGACTTCCGCCGCGCGATGACCAAGGTCGACACCGAATACGGCGACGACTGGTTCTTCAAGGTCTGGGGCCCGGACCAGTTCGCCGAGGAAGGCATCGGCTCGCGCGAGGACTGGATGCTGCGCCCGGACGACGCGTGGCACGGCTTCGGCCCGCTCGCCGAAGGCTTCAACATGCTCGACCCGATCAAGGCGACGATCGTCACGCCGGGTCTCGACATGGACGGCGGCTTCGGCGACACCGGCATTCCGGCCGCGATCGTCACGAAGTACCTGGCCGAGCACGGCATCATCGTCGAGAAGACGGGCCTGTACTCGTTCTTCATCATGTTCACGATCGGCATCACGAAGGGCCGCTGGAACTCGATGGTGACCGAGCTGCAGCAGTTCAAGGACGACTACGACACCAACCAGCCGCTGTGGCGCGTGCTGCCCGAGTTCGTGCAGCATCATCCGATGTACGAGCGGGTCGGCCTGCGCGATCTGTGCCAGCAGATCCACAGCGTGTATCGCGCGAACGACATCGCGCGTCTGACGACCGAGATGTACCTGTCGAGCATGGAGCCGGCGATGAAGCCGTCCGACGCGTTCGCGAAGCTCGCGCACCGCGAGATCGACCGGGTACCGATCGACGAGCTCGAAGGCCGCGTCACGTCGATCCTGTTGACGCCGTACCCTCCGGGCATCCCGCTGCTGATTCCGGGCGAGCGCTTCAACAGGACCATCGTCAACTATCTGCGTTTCGCGCGCGAGTTCAACGAGCGCTTCCCGGGCTTCCATACGGATATCCACGGGCTGGTCGGCGAAATGGTCAACGGACGCATCGAATACTTCGTCGATTGCGTGCGCATTTGACGATGGCGCGGGCGAAGTTCCTGCCGGGCCTGCCGGTCATCGCGCGTTGGCGGCGCGGGGCCGGCGCGCTGGTGCTGGCGCTGGCGGGCGGCGTGGTGGGGCTCGGCGGCATCGTGAGTCCGGCCGCGCATGCCGAGGTGGCCGCCGCCGATCCGATCGACGCGTCGATGCGCGCGTGTCTCGCGCGCGCCGACATGTCGACGACGATGGGGCAGGTGCAATGCATGGACAATGCGCGCATCGGCTGGAAGGCTGCGGTCGATAACGCGTACCAGCAGTTGCTCGCGAAGCTGCCGCCCGCGCGGCGCAGGCTGTGGGAAAAGAGCCAGTCGAGCTGGCTCGCGTCGCGCGATGCCGAGAAGCAGTTGCTTGCCGCGGTGTTCGCGACGACCCAGGGTTCGACGTACGTGCTTTCCGAAGC
Organism: Paraburkholderia sp. HD33-4; assembly: GCF_021390635.1. Lineage (NCBI taxonomy): Bacteria > Pseudomonadati > Pseudomonadota > Betaproteobacteria > Burkholderiales > Burkholderiaceae > Paraburkholderia > Paraburkholderia sp. HD33-4. The sequence continues at coordinate 817,763 of NZ_JAJEJS010000001.1, forward strand.
CGACATGCAGCTGCAGCCGGTGCGCGACCGCGCGCTCGCGCTGCGCAGCGCGCTCGTCGATGCGAGCGGTCCGGCGCCGCGCCGGCCGCGCGCGTGCAATGCCGATGCGCGTTGCGAACACGCGATGTTCGATCTGAACCGCTACTACCGCGTGCTCGAATCGAAGATGCCGGCGCAGTCGCGGCCGACGCTCGTGAACGCGCAACGCGCGTGGAGCGCGTATCTGACGGCGTCGACGCCGCTCGTCGACGAGCGCGGGCGCATCGATGTCATTGGCGCGCGCGTCGCGACGATCAAGCGGCTCTCAGAAACGGCCGGCAATCACTGACAGCCGCCGGCCAGCGCGCCTCCCGCGCATTCAATCCCACTGATAACGGTCTTTGCCCGGCTGCGGCGGCGCGAGCGCCGGCTCGCCGCGCAGGTCGCGCATCGCATCCTCGATCACGACGGACATCGTGTTCAGCGCGAGGTCGTTGTCGTCGGTGCCGAACGGTTCTTCGAGCTGCGACGCGATCGCTTCGTGCGCCATGAAGGTGTACGCGACGAACACCGCGAACACCGGCGTGAAAACGCCGATGCTGTCGACCAGCCCGAACGGCAGCGACGCGCAGAAGAAGTACACGGTGCGGTGGATCATCACCGAATACGCGAACGGCAGCGGCGTCGACGCGATGCGCTCGCAGCCGCCGATGACATCCGACAGTCCGCTCAGACTGCGGTCGAACGCGAGTACGGCCAGCGGATCGAGCGCGCCCGCGCGTGCCGCGCGCCGCACCCATTCGCCGAGGCACAGCATCAGCATGGCCGGCTTGTAGCGCGCTGCCATCACCCGTTCGAACAGCGCGCCGGGCAGCCGCGCGGCAAGGTCGTCGCGCGGCTCGGTCCTGCGCAGCTGATGTCGCAGCGCGTGCGGCAGCGCGCTCAGTATCGCCAGAAACTCGGCGGCATCTTCTTTGGGTAACTCGCGCGACGGCAGCGTCAGCGCCTGGCGCGCCAGCGAGCGCGACTCGTTGAGCAAGTGCCCCCACAGCTTGCGCGCTTCCCACCAGCGGTCATAGCTCGCGTTGTTGCGAAAGCCGAGAAACACCGCCAGCGCGATGCCGACCAGCGAGAACGGCGCGGTCGTGTTCAGGTTCAGGCGGTTCAGATTGACGGGCAGCAGATGATCGTGCGCGGCGAGCGCAATGATCGAGATGAAGAAGATCAGGAAGAGCCGCGGCAGCAACTGCGGCAGCACCGAGCCGCGCCACGCGAGCAGCATGCGGAACCAGTGGAGATGCGGGCGGATGATCATGGGAAAGCGGCTCGTATGACGCGATAGAGCGCCTATTATCGATCGCTTTGCCCGTCCCCCAAAACAGAAAAACCCGCGGCGAGCGCATCGTTTTCGATGCGCTCGCCGCGGGTCCGTTTACCGCAAGCGGATCGGGACAGCCGCTAACCCAGCCTCAGTCGCGCGCCGACGAAGCCGCGCCGTGGCTCAGCCAGTCGAGTACGGCCGTCGCGTCGTCGTCGGCGCCTTCGCGCGCTTTCTCGACCGTCTCGGCGACGTCGTCGCTCGGCACCGCGCGGCGAATCGCCACGCCGACCGCGAGAATGTCGATCATCACGAGGTGCAGGATGCGCGAGATCATCGACAGCTGCGACTCGCGAATCTCGATGTGATCGGTTTCCAGCGCCACGGTCGCGCGCTTCGCGAGCGGTGTGTTGCTCGACGTGATCGCAATCACCTGCGCGCCGGCCTGCATCGCGACGTCGAGCACGCGCAGCAATTCGGGTGCGCGCCCCGATTTCGACACCGCGACGATCACGTCACCCTTGCCGAGCAGCGCGGCCGAGGCCGCCTGCATGTACAGATCGCCATACGCAATGGTCGGGATGCCGAAGCGGAAGAACTTGTAGTGCGCGTCCTGCGCGACGATGTTCGAATTGCCGAGCCCGTAGAACTCGATGCGCCGCGCGCCGTTCAACAGGTCGATCGCGCGTTCCACATGCTCGAAGTTCAGATGCTCGCGCAACTGCAGGATCGCCGACACGGTGTTGTCGAGCACCTTCGCGCCGAAGTCGGTCGCGGTGTCGCCGAGATGCACCTGACTGTGGCTGACCGGAATCGTGCCGGTCAAACCGGTTGCTAGCTTCAGCTTAAAATCCGACAGCCCCTGGCAGCCGAGCGAGCGGCAGAAGCGGATCACGGTCGGCTGACTGACGTCGGCCTTGCGCGCGATGTCGACGATCGGATCGTTGATGATCGAACGCGGATGGTTCAGCGCGAGATCGGCGACGCGGCGCTCGGCCGGCGTCAGCGCGTCGCGCATCTGCCGAATCCGCTCGAACACCGCCGACGAGCTGCCGCCCGCGCGGTTCGACAGCTGCTCCGCGAGAATCGCCGAGACGCCGAGGAACGCCGGATATTCGGCGGTAATCACATAGGTTGGCACGTTCTGCAGATACGCCTCGAAGCGGCCCTTCGCCTCGAAGCGCTTGCGGAACGACGAACGCGCGAAGAACTCGCCGAGGCGTGGCACGACGCCGCCGCCGATGTAGATGCCGCCGAGCGCGCCGAGCGTCACCGCGATATTGCCGGCGAAGGTGCCGAGAATGCCGCAGAACACGTCGACCGATTCGGCCGCGAGCGGCTCGCCGTCGAGCGCGCGCTTGACCACCTCGGCCGGATTGACGCTGGCCGGCACGCGCTTCTTGTCGCGGCCCGCGAGCGCGCGATAGATCACCTCGATACCCGGACCCGCGGCCACCCGTTCGAACGACACGTGCGACCACTTCTTGCGCGCGTAGTGCAGCACGATCTCCTCGCGCTCGTCGGCGGGCGCGAACGTGGCGTGGCCGCCTTCGCTGCCGAGCGCGATCCAGCGATCGTCGGCGGGAATCAGGCCCGACACGCCCATGCCGGTGCCGGGGCCGAGCAGGCCGATCACGCTGTTGGGCCGGCGCTGGCCGCCGCCCACCTGCACGCGCTGCGCGTCGGTGAGGCCGGGCAGCGCCATCGCGAGCGCGGTGAAGTCGTTGACGACGAGCAGCGTGTCGAAGCCGAGCGCGCGGCGCGTCGCTTCGATCGAAAAGGTCCAATCGTGATTAGTCATGCTGACCTGGTCGCCGTCGACCGGGTTCGCAATGGCGATCGCCGCGTGATTGACGCGGCCGATCTTCGTGTCCTTCAGATACTTCTTGATGACGTCGGCGACACCCGGATAGTCGGCGCAAGGATAGACCTGCACCGAGCTGATCTCGCCGGGACCCGTCTCGAGCGCGAAACGCGCATTGGTACCGCCGATGTCGGCCAGCAGCCGCGGTCCATCGGCGTGCTGGGCCGCGCCCGGCACAGCTTTAGTTTGCACACCAGTAGACATCGAGTCTCACTCCCTTGTCGTTTGCCAGTTGCGAGATGGCATTTTTTTGTAGCGCAGCGGATGCGGCGTTGAGCACGTCCATCTTGCGCGGTCCTGCGATCAGCAGGAACAGATGCTTCACGTCCTTCAGCGCGGACAACGACCAGCTCACGCGCGCGTGCGGCGCCGCGCCCGGATGAACGGCGACGAAACGCTCGGTGGTGGTGATCGCGTGATCCCATTCGGGCGCGTCGGCGAAGATCGACGCGGTGTGGCCGTCTTCACCCATGCCCAGCACCGCGACGTCGGGCGCCGTGGCGAAGCGCGGGTCCGCGTTCAACGCGGCGACGTGCGCATGCAGATCCTGGGTGGTGTCGACCAGCGGCCAGAAGGTCGCATGTTGCGCTGCATTCTGCAGCAACGTGGCGTGCGCGAGCTGCGCGTTGCTCGCGCTATCGGTCTGCGGCACCCAGCGGTCGTCGACCAGCGTGATCGCGATGCGGGGCCAGTCGAACGTCTGCGTCGACAACGTTTGCAGGAACGGACGCGGGCTGCTGCCACCGGACACGGCTAGCATGGCCGGGCGCGCGAGCGGGGTTGACGTGCCGGTGCCGGCCGCCTGTGCGGCAAGCGACGCATGTAACGCGTCGCCCACCGCTTTCGCCAGCGCGTCGGATTGGGCGCGCTGGTCGTCGAAAGCGTGAAGCTGGATCACTTCTCCTCCGTGCTGCTTTCTTGTTAGGTCTGCGGAGTCAGCCTGACTGCTCTCGCGCGATGCCTGCAAGGCGGGGTGGCTTGCAGACGCCTGACACGATACCGGCGCGACTCCGTTCAGTTCGTCGGTGGTGTTGCCGACGCCGCGCTGGGGTGTTTATCGCGCGCGGCGCCGTGAGTCAATTCATCAAAATCAATTCTCTTCCTCGAGCCAGCAAGTGCCGTGCTGCGCGAGCATCGCGCTCGCCGCGGCCGGTCCCCACGTGCCCGCCGCGTACGGCTTGGGCGGCTTGGTCGAGGCCTGCCATTCGTTCAGGATCGGCTCGACCCAGCGCCATGCGGCTTCCTGTTCGTCGCGCCGCACAAACAGCGCGAGACGCCCGTTGATCACGTCGAGCAGCAGGCGCTGATAGGCCTCCATCTGGCCTTCGCGGAAGAACCGGTCGAACGCGAGATCGAGGTACACGCTCGCGAGGTTCATGCCCTCGCCGGGCTGCTTCGCGAGACAGTACAGACGAATCGTCTCGTTCGGCTGCAGACGGATCACGAGGCGGTTCGCACCCGCGCGCAGCGCCGATGCGCCGAGCGCCGAATGCGGCACCGCACGAAAATTCACGACGATCTCGGCGACGCGATCGGCGAGCCGCTTGCCGGTGCGCAGGAAAAACGGCACGCCGGCCCAGCGCCAGTTTTCGATCTCGACCTTCAGCGCGACGAAGGTTTCGGTGGAGCTATCCGGCTTCACGCCGTGCTCGGTCGCGTAGGCCGGCACCGCGTTGCCGCGGATCACGCCCGAATGATACTGGCCGCGCACCGCGACCTTGCCGATTTCCTGCGGATCGATCGGCTTGAGCGCGCGCAGCACGCGCAGCTTTTCGTCGCGCACCGAGTCGGAATCCATCGAGTGGGGCGGCTCCATCGCGACGATCGACAATAGCTGCAGCAGGTGGTTCTGCACCATGTCGCGCAGCGCGCCGGTATTGTCGTAGAAATCGCCGCGCGCTTCGACGCCGAGCTCCTCGGCGATCGTGATCTGGATGCTCTCGACCCACTCGCGGCGCCACAGCGGCTCGAAGAGGGCATTGCCAAAACGCAGCGCAAGCAGGTTCTGCACCGGCTCCTTGCCGAGGTAGTGGTCGATCCGGTAGATCTGTTCTTCCGCGAAGATTTCACCAACCGCGTCATTGATGGCATTCGACGACTTCAGGTCGTAGCCGAGCGGCTTTTCGAGCACGATGCGCGAGTTCTGGTTCAGACCCACCGCAGCGAGCGCACGGCAGATCGGCACGAACAGCGACGGACCCGTCGCCAGATAGAACACGCGGATGCCGGGCATCTGCTGGATCGCGTCGCGCAGCAGCGCGAAGTCGTCCGGATTGCCGAGATCGATCTTCACGAACTCGATGCGCGCAAGGAAGCTCGTCCATGCGGCTTCGTCGAGGCCGTTCTTCGACACGTGCGGTTTGACGTGGCCGTCGACCCACTGCAGGTACTCGCCACGATCCGCCACGTGCCGCGCGACCGCGACGATCTTGCCGCTGTCGGCGAGCATGCCGCCTGCGCGGTGCGCCTCGAACAATGCGGGCAGGATCTTGCGCATCGACAGATCGCCGGTTCCGCCGAAGAGAACGAAGGTGAAGCTTGAGTCGGTATGCATGAGTCTCCGTCGATGTCCTGAAGGGCCGCCGCGCTGATCGGACGCTGCACGCGCAGCGACCCGGAAGAGCGACCGTAGTCCGATAAAATATTTTTTGACACTGAATTGTAGTTTAACTACAATCCAAATCAAGAGGTAGCGTTAATTCGATGAAAAAAGCGTGCGGTGGAGAGAATGAATGCACGCGTTTTGCGAATCGGCGGGCGTCCCCGGCATGCTAACTAACAAAGGGACAACGCCTTCCGGTACGCGCCAGCAGGGTGCCGGCGGACCTTACGGAAAGCCGGGGAGTCGACGGGCTTGCGGGGTCGTTGCCCGCGTGGCTGACGTCAGGCTGGCGTCGGGTTGGTGTATGAGGTACCTCGAGTCTGCCGCGCGATGCGGGCAGGCAAAAATCAAAAGAGGAGACAGTCAGTTGCATCCCGAACCACTCACCTCTTGAGCGACCAGCGGCCGGACACCGGTCCGCCGGCACATGCCTTCGTGCATGCGCCCGACCGTGCTCGATCGCCCAGTGTTTTGCCTGTTTGAACCAACCACAGCACCCTGGCGACATCAGGGGCCATTCGTTTTTTTGTTCAGGTGTCTGGAGGAGATAAGCAATGAAATTTCGCGCGATCATGGGCGCTCTGTGCGCTGCGGGTCTGATGTGTGGCGTGTCGGCCGTGCAGGCCGCCGAGTCGGTCGAAGTGCTGCACTGGTGGACTTCGGGCGGCGAATCCAAGGCCGTCGGCGTCCTCAAGGACGACATGACGAAGCAGGGCTACACATGGAAGGACTTCGCGGTTGCTGGCGGTGCCGGCGCGGCTGCCATGACGGCACTGAAGACGCAGGTGATCTCGGGCAACGCGCCGAGCGCCGCGCAGATCAAGGGTCCGCTGATCCAGGACTGGGCTTCGCAGGGCGTGCTGGTGCCGATCGACCCGGTCGCGGGCGACTGGAAGAAGAACCTGCCGCCGCAAATCGACAAGATCATGCAAGCGGACGGCCACTACGTTGGCGCGCCGTTCTCGGTGCATCGCGTGAACTGGCTGTACATCAACAAGGCAGCGCTGGACAAGGCAGGCGGCAAGGTGCCGACCACGTGGGCTGAGTTCTTCGCGGTGGCCGACAAGATGAAGGCCGCGGGCATCCAGCCGATCGCGATGGGCGGCCAGCCGTGGCAAGACCTGACGCTGTGGGAAGACGTCGTGCTGTCGGAAGGCGCGGACTTCTACAAGAAAGCGCTCGTCGACCTCGACGAGAAGACGCTGACCTCGGAGAAGATGGTTCAGGTGTTCGACACGGTCCGCAAGATCCAGGGCTATTTCGACGCGGGTCGCACGGGCCGTGACTGGAACCTCGCCACGGCGATGGTCATCAACGGCAAGGCCGGCATGCAGTTCATGGGCGACTGGGCGAAGGGCGAATTCACCAACGCCGGCAAGAAGTCGGGCACGGACTACATCTGCGCGGTGGTGCCGCAAACGGACAAGGCCTACACGTTCAACGTCGACTCGTTCGTGTTCTTCCAGCAGAAGGGCCAGAAGGCCGCGACGCCGGGTCAGCTCGCGCTCGCGAAGACGATCATGTCGCCGGAGTTCCAGGAGCAGTTCAGCCTGTACAAGGGCTCGATCCCGGTGCGTCTCGGCGTGCCGATGGACAAGTTCGACGACTGCGCGAAGAAGTCGTACGCGGATGAGCAGGTCGCGATCAAGGCCGGCGGCTATGTGCCGTCGCTCGCTCACGGCATGGCTCAGCCGGATGCCGCGGCAGGCGCGATCTCCGACGTCGTCACGAAGTTCATGAACTCGCAGGAAGATTCGAAGACCGCGGTTCAGGCTCTCGCGAAGGCAGCGAAGACCAAGTAAGCGTAGGAAAGAAGCGTTGCGCCCGGCGGCTTGCATCTGAAGCACCGGGCGCGCCCTTCGGGTCGTGTCGGGTCGGACCTCGAGCTGCTGTCGTTCGCAGCGCAGTCCGATGTCACGCGGCTCACCCTGGTTTCATGGAGTCACACCCCGGCCGTCGCGGTCCCGCGCCATTCGCGCACGGGCATCCCGGCGGTACAGTTTCAGCAGGAGTCGAGTAGTGACTGCTTCCATCAGCGGGAACGGGAAAACGGCCACCGTCACCCGCCGCACGTCGCCCATGGCGGCCCTTGCCGATCGCTATATTCCGAAGCTGGTGCTCGCACCCAGCGTCGTGATCAGCCTGATCTTCGTGTATGGCTTTATCGGAATCACCGGCTATCTGTCGCTGTCTACTTCGCGGCTGATGCCTCGTTGGGAGTTCGCGGGTCTCGAGCGTTACCGCGAGCTGTTCCAGAACGACGTGTTCTGGACTTCGGCCGCTAATCTCGGCTGGTTCGGCATTCCGTTCATCGCCATCTGTATCGGCCTTGGCCTGTTCCTCGCGATCCTGCTCGATCAGCAGATCCGCAACGAAGGCGCGCTGCGTGCCGTGTTCCTGTATCCGATGGCGCTGTCGTTCATCGTGACCGGCACCGCGTGGCAATGGATTCTGACGCCGAGCATCGGCATCGAGAAGGTGTTTCACGACTGGGGCTGGACGAGCTTCTCGTTCAACTGGCTCGGCGACCCTGACAAGGCGATCTTCTGTATCGTGATCGCGGCGGTCTGGCAGTCCACCGGCTTCGTGATGGCGCTGTTCCTCGCCGGTCTGCGCGGCGTCGACAGTGAAATCTTCAAGGCCGCGCAGATGGACGGCGCGGGCTTGCCCACCATCTATCGCAAGATCGTGATTCCGAGCATGCGGCCGGTGTTCTTCTCCGTGCTGCTGATTCTTTGCCACATCACCATCAAGACGTTCGACCTGGTCGTCGCGCTGACCGCAGGCGGTCCGGGTACGTCGACGTCGTTGCCGGCCATCTTCATGTACACGTTTTCGTTCAATCGCGGGCAGCTCGGCGTCGGCGCGGCATCGTCGATCATGATGCTCGCCACCGTGGTGGCCGTGCTCGTGCCGCTGATGTATCTGGAATCGAGGAGCACCCGCAATGCAGCCTAAGATGACGATTAGCCGTGCCGTCATTTACGCGGCCCTGGTTCTGTTCGCCCTGTACTTCCTGTTCCCGCTGTACGTGATGCTGTCGACGTCGTTCAAGGACATCGATCAGCTGCGCACCGGCAACCTGCTGACGCCGCCGACGAGCTGGAGCTTCGCGCCGTGGATCAAGGCATGGAGCGGCGCGTGTACGGGCGTGCGTTGCGACGGCATGCAACCGTTCTTCATGAACTCGGTGCGCATGGTGATTCCCGCCGTGCTGATCTCGTCGATCATCGGCGCGTTCAACGGCTACGTGCTCACGCACTGGCGGTTCCGCGGCGCCGATCCGATCTTCACGATGCTGCTGGTCGGCTGCTTCATTCCGTTCCAGGCGATCCTGCTGCCGATGGCGCGCCTCGAAGGCATCCTCGGCCTGTCGAACACGGTGAGCGGCCTCGTGTTCGTGCACGTGATCTACGGTATCGCGTTCACGACGATGTTCTTCCGCAACTTCTACGTCAGCATTCCGGCAGAACTCGTGAAGGCCGCGCGTATCGACGGCGCGGGCTTCTTCATGATCTTCACGAAGATCCTGCTGCCGGTGTCGCTGCCGATCTTCATGGTGTGCCTGATCTGGCAATTCACGCAGATCTGGAACGACTTCCTGTTCGGTATCGTGTTCTCCGGCGTCGATTCGATGCCGATCACCGTGGCGCTGAACAATCTCGTGAACACCTCGACCGGCGTGAAGGAATACAACGTGGACATGGCCGGCGCGATCATCGCGGCGCTGCCCACGCTGCTCGTCTACATCGTCGCCGGACGTTACTTCGTGCGCGGCCTGACCGCGGGCGCGGTGAAGGGCTAAATCATCCTGGAGCGACGGCGGTGCACCGAACGCGTGCCGCCGTCGCCTGACAAGACGTTTTCAAGCAGTACCAGAGACAAGAGGATTCACAGCATGGCAAGCCTTTCCATCCGTGACGTGTACAAGACCTACCCGAACGGGGTGCCGGTTCTGAAGGGTGTCAACATCGACATCGAAGACGGCCAGTTCCTGATTCTGGTCGGCGGCTCGGGCTGCGGTAAGTCGACGCTGCTCAATATGATTGCCGGTCTCGAAACCGTGACCAAGGGCGAGATCCAGATCGACGGCAAGACGGTCAACAACCTGTCGCCGAAAGATCGCGATATCGCGATGGTGTTCCAGTCGTACGCGCTTTATCCGTCGATGACGGTGCGCGAGAACATCTCGTTCGGCCTGAACATCCGCAAGGTGCCGAAGCAGGAACAGACGCAGATCGTCGATCGCGTGTCGAACACGCTGCAGATCACGCATCTGCTCGACCGCAAGCCGGGTCAGCTGTCGGGCGGCCAGCGTCAGCGCGTCGCAATGGGCCGCGCGCTCGCGCGCGATCCGGTGATGTTCCTGTTCGACGAGCCGCTGTCGAACCTCGACGCGAAGCTGCGTATCGAGATGCGTTCGGAAATCAAGCTGCTGCATCAGCGCCTCGGCACCACGATCGTCTACGTGACGCACGACCAGATCGAAGCGATGACGCTCGGCGACCGCATCGCGGTGATGAAGGACGGCATCGTGCAGCAGTTCGGCGCGCCGCAGGAAATCTACGACTCACCGTCGAATCTGTTCGTCGCGGGCTTCATCGGCGCGCCGCCGATGAACTTCATCGAAGGCAAGCTGGTCGAGCAGGGCTCGGGCGTGGGCATCGAACTCGATACGGGCGTCGCGCGCAAGGTGCTGGTGCTGCCGTTCGAGTCAGCGAAGGTGCGCTCGCACGTCGGCAACAACGTGATTCTCGGCCTGCGTCCTGAGCGCATCACCGATGCGCGCGGCGCGCACGGCGACGACTCGAAGCTGCAGCCGGTCGAAGTGAAGGTCGACGTGATCGAGCCGACCGGCCCGGATACGCTGGTGTTCGCGCAGGTCAACGGCAAGCGCGTGGTGAGCCGCGTGCACCCGGCGTCGAACCCGCAACCGGAGCAAAATGCGACGTTGCTGTTCGATACGTCGAAGGCGGTGCTGTTCGATCCCGCGAATGAAGAGCGGATTGCGTAAATAGGCGCGTCAGCGCCGAATCCGTCGCGACAGAAAAGCCCCATGCGTTGAATTGCGCATGGGGCTTCTGTTTTTCTTCAGCCTTTCTTCAGCCGTTAGGCCGACTCGCGCAATCGCAAATCCGGATTACTGTGCGCGAGCTCGCTGACCCAGTCGATGAACGCGCGCAGCCGCGAACTCAGATTGCGGCGATGCGCGTACAGGATCGACAGCGGCGTACCGGGGCTCGGGTAGTTGCCGAGAATCTCCGTGAGCGCGCCTTGCTCGATCAGCTCGGCGACCATGAACCGCGACGGCTGGATGATGCCGTGGCCCAGCACGCCCGCGGTGATGTACACGGAGCCGTCGTTGACGGCGAGCGTGCTATCCATCGCGACGCGCTCGATTTCGCCGCCCACTTCGAATTCGAACGGGAAGGTGCGGCCGCTGCGCGCGGACACGTAGTTCACCGCGCGATGCTCGCCGAGCTCGGCCAGCGTGGTTGGCGTGCCGAACTTCTGCAGATACGCGGGCGATGCGCACGTGACGATACGCGCAAGTCCGATGCGCTTTGCGACGAGACTCGATTCGTCGAGCGTGCCCATGCGGATCACGCAATCGACGCCGTCCTGGATCAGATCGATGTTGCGATCGGCGAGACCGAGGCGCACGTCGATCGCCGGGTATTGCTCGTAGAAGTCGTCGAGCGCGGGCAGCAGCAGTGCGCGCGCGAGCGTGCCGGACGTGTCGACGCGTATCGTGCCGGCCGGATTCTCGCGCTTGTTCGACAGTGACGACTCGGCATCGGCGACCTCGGCGAGAATGCGCACGCAGCGCTCGTAGAACGCTGCGCCGTCTTCGGTCACGCTGACCTGGCGCGTGGAGCGGTTCAGGAGCCGCACGCCGACGTGTTCCTCGAGCGCCTGGATCGTGCGGCTGACCTTCGCGCGTGGCAGATCGAGCGATTCCGAAACCTTGGTGAAGCTGTTCGCTTCGACCACGCGCGTGAAGATCTCCATCGCTTCGAAACGGTCCATGGGGGGCCTTGTGGGTGGTGAGCCGAAAGACGGGCGGGACAGGCTTGCTACATGACAGGAAGTCTACAGCCAGCAAAACAGGTTGTCTGCCGGGCCTCGTGCGCTCGCATCGGCCATCACCCCTCGTGGCTCAATCCCGGTCAGGCGCGCCCAGCGGGAACAGCGGCCGATACGGCCGTGCCTCGTCGACCGCGCGTGCGAACGACGGCCGCGCGAGCAGTCGCTGCCGGTACGCGCGCACGTGCGCGAACGCGGGGGCGATCGGATGCGTCCAGTCGGCGTAGAACAGGAACGGGGCGGCGCCGCAGTCGGCGAGGCTGAAGCTGTCGCCGGCGGCCCATTCGCGCTCGGCCATGTGACGGTCGAGCCACGCGTAGGAGGTGTCGAGCATGGCGCGCGCATCGGCGACGCCGCGCGTGTCGCGCTCGGCTTCGGCGCGCAGGCTGTCGAAGACGATCTTCTGCTGCGGCGTCGAAACATAGTTGTCGAAGAAGCGGTCCATCATGCGCACGTCGAGCGCGGCGCGCGGATCGGCCGGCAGTAGCGCAACGGGCCCCGGATAGTGCAGGCCCAGATATTCGATGATGATGGTCGCCTCGGGCACCGTGCGCTCGCCGTCGACGAGCACCGGAAAGCGCCTGATCGGCCATAGCGCGGCGAATTCGGCCATGACCTTCGGGTCGTCGTGCGCGAGCACGCGCATCTCGAACGGCGTGCCGTTTTCGTACAACGCGGTCAGGGCCTTCTGGCAGTAGGACGAGAACGGGTGGGCATAAAGCTTCAGGGGCATCGCGATCACCTTTGACGGTTGCACAGCACGAATGCACGGTGACGACGATGGCCACCGCGCGACGGCCAGGCTGGCCGTTTACCCCACGACGAACGACGGCCGCGTAAATCGACCTCAGGCTTTCACGTTCACCCCATGCGGCGGTACCGACCCCGGCTGCAACAGCACGACCACCGCGCCGGCGCCGCCGTCATGCGGGCGCGCCTGACAGAACGCGATCACCTCGGCTTTCTGCACGAGCCACGCGCGCACCTTGCCCTTCAGCACCGGCTCCTTGCCGATCGATCCCAAACCCTTGCCGTGAATCACGCGCAGGCAGCGCAGGCCGCGCTTGACCGACTCGCGGATGAATTCCGCGAGCGCTTCGCGTGCTTCCTCGCGCCGCATGCCGTGCAGGTCGATCTGCGCCTGCACGATCCAGTCGCCACGACGCAGCTTGCGCACGACGTCGCGGCTCACGCCGGGGCGGCAGTACGACAGCGTTTCGTCGGTTTCGAGCAGCACTTCGGGGTCGAACTCGTCGGAGATTGCTTCGTGCAGCACCGCCTCTTCGTCGAGCAGCGTCTGCACCGGCAGCGGCGGCGGAGGATTGCGCGTGAGCGTCGCCCGTGGCGGAATTGCCAGCGGTGCGACTTCGCCGATCTCGCGGCGGAACAGATCGGCATCCGCGGCCGCTTCGCGCTGCGCCGCTCGCGCCACGGCCTGTTCGCGCTCGCGGCGCTCGGCGTCGCCTTTCAGCGCTTCACGCAGTGCGCCGAGTCCGGCGAGTCCCGACGCGCGATCGAGCTTCGGCGCGAGCGCGGGCGCAGGCGTTGCGGGCGCTGGACGCGTGGCGGATTGCGGGCGTTTCGGTTCGTTCGGATGGGGCTGATTCTTCGGCATATCGGCAATACAGGCGGAAAGGTCGAGGGGTCGTGCGGGGCCGCGGGCTGCAAAAACGACAAAGGCCGCCGGCATTGCAGCCGCGGCCTTCGTGAGCCAATCACGGCAGCGCTGTGCGCCACCGTCATTTTACTGTTGCGACCGGGGTCGCGACATCGTGTCGCCAAACGGCGGCGCGCCGCGGATCAGCGGTCCGCTTCCGCGCTCATTGCGTGCTCGCCGGCCATCTCGTTGATGGTCTCGAGATAGCGCTGCGCGTCGAGCGCGGCCATACAGCCGGTGCCCGCGCTCGTGATCGCCTGGCGATAGATGTGGTCCTGCACGTCGCCGGCAGCGAACACGCCGGGCACGCTGGTCGCGGTCGCGAAACCGTTCAGGCCGCCCTTCGTGATGATGTAGCCGTTCTTCATCTCGAGCTGGCCTTCGAAGATGTCCGTGTTCGGCTTGTGGCCGATCGCGACGAACAGGCCCTGCAACGCAATGTCGGTGGTCTCGCCAGTCTGCGTGTGCTTGATGCGCAGGCCGGTCACACCGGAAGCGTCGCCGGTCACTTCGTCGAGCGTGTGGTTCCACTTGATCTCGACGACGCCTTCCTTCTCCTTGGCGAGCAGACGGTCGATCAGGATCGGCTCGGCGCGGAACTTGTCGCGACGATGGATCACGGTCACCTTCTTCGCGATGCCCGCGAGGTACAGTGCCTCTTCGACGGCCGTATTGCCGCCGCCGATCACGGCGACGTGCTGCTGCTTGTAGAAGAAGCCGTCGCAGGTCGCGCAGGCCGACACGCCCTTGCCCATGAACGCCTGTTCCGACGGCAGGCCGAGATACTGAGCCGATGCGCCCGTCGAGATGATCAGCGAGTCGCACGTGTATTCGCCCGAATCGCCGATCAGACGAATCGGCTTCTCATCGAGCTTCGCCGTGTGGATGTGGTCGAAGATGATCTCGGTGTTGAAGCGCTCGGCGTGCTCGAGGAAGCGCGTCATCAGTTCCGGGCCTTGCACGCCGTTGGCGTCGGCGGGCCAGTTTTCGACGTCGGTCGTGGTCATCAGCTGGCCGCCTTGCGCGAGGCCCGTGACGAGTACCGGCGCGAGGTTGGCGCGCGCCGCGTAAACCGCCGCCGTGTAGCCGGCGGGGCCGGAACCGAGAATCAGAACCTTGGCGTGTTTCGTTGCAGTTGCGGGCATGATCGAATCCTTGTACGGCGCGCGGCTCACCGTTGCGTAGCCGTGCGTTTTTTGAGCTGAAACTGTAGATGGGTATCAGTTGCGCATTATAAAGGGCGGGGCGCGCGGCTGCGCCATCAAGCTTTCTGATCGCCGCGATAGCGTGGCGGCGAAGGCGCGCGGTGCGAGCACGCGGCGCGATACGACGGATTCAGTGCGCCTCGCGCATGCATCTGTGGCCAAACAGCCAAGTTACCGTCATTTACAGCCTCGCGCGGGGCACAGCGTTTACAATAGCCCGGATCGAAGTTTCCGGTAGCCGGGATCGGGCCCGAAGCCGCGCGCGGCGAGGCTCGGGCCACGTTCCCGGCGGCAGTTTCAGCCTGAACCGGCTACCCCAGGCAACAGGATCAATGGCAAAAGCTCCTTATACCGCGAGCGCGCAGGCATTGCCGCACCGCATGTCGCGCCTCTTCACCGAAATCCGCTGGATTCTGCAGGTGGCCCTCGGCGTGTTCCTGCTGATGTCGCTCGTCAGCTACAGCAGGCACGACCCGAGCTGGACCCATGCCGCGCAGGTCGACCATATCTCGAACTGGGCGGGCCGCGTCGGCGCGTGGACCTCCGATATTCTGCTGCTGCTGTTCGGCCTGTCCGCCTACTGGTGGATCGTGCTGCTCGGCCGCCACATCTCCGCGAACTATCAGCGCATCACCCGCAACGAAGAGCCGCAGGACGACGACGCGCCGCGCGGCGTCAGCTGGCTCGCGGACGCGTTCGCGTTCATGCTCGTGCTGCTGTCGTGTAACGGCCTCGAGGCGCTGCGCATGTGGTCGCTGAAAGTGCAGTTGCCGCGTGCGCCCGGCGGCGTGATCGGCGAGGCTGTCGCGCGCGGCATCTCGCACGCGCTCGGCTTCACCGGCGGCACGCTCGCGCTGCTGCTCGGTCTCGGCATCGGGCTGTCGCTGTACTTCCGTTTTTCATGGCTGTCGGTCGCGGAGAAGGTCGGCGAGTCGATCATTTCCGCGGTGACGTTCGCGAAGCTGCGCCGCGAGGCCGGGCTCGATCGCAAGCTCGGCGAAGCGGCAGCCGTGAAGCGTGAAGGCAAGGTCGAGAAGGGCCGCGTGCGCATCGAGGAGCACGAGCCGGTGGTGATCGTGCCGCCGCTCGCCACGCCGGCGAAGTCGGAGCGCGTGGAGAAGGAACGCCAGGTGCCGCTGTTCACCGATCTGCCCGGCGACTCCACGCTGCCGCCCATCTCTCTGCTCGACGCCGCGCCCGCCGCGCAGGAAACCATTTCCGCGGACACGCTCGAATTCACGTCGCGCCTGATCGAGAAGAAGCTGAAGGACTTCGGTGTCGAAGTGAGCGTGGTCGCCGCGTATCCGGGGCCCGTCGTCACGCGCTATGAAATCGAGCCGGCCACGGGCGTGAAGGGCAGCCAGATCGTCAATCTCGCGAAGGATCTCGCGCGCTCGCTGTCGCTCGTGTCGATCCGCGTCGTCGAAACGATTCCGGGCAAGAACTACATGGCGTTGGAGTTGCCGAACCAGCGCCGGCAAACCGTGAGCCTTTCCGAGATTCTCGGCTCGGCCGTGTATGCGGATGCCGCGTCGCCGCTCACGATGGGGCTCGGCAAGGACATCGGCGGCAAGCCGGTGTGCGCGGACCTCGCGAAGATGCCGCATTTGCTGGTCGCCGGCACGACCGGTTCGGGCAAGTCGGTCGGTATCAACGCGATGATCCTGTCGCTGCTGTACAAGGCGAGCGCCGAGCAGGTGCGCATGATCCTGATCGATCCGAAGATGCTCGAAATGAGCGTCTATGAAGGCATTCCGCATCTGCTGTGTCCGGTCGTCACCGATATGCGTCAGGCGGGCCACGCGCTGAACTGGGCGGTCGCCGAAATGGAGCGCCGCTACAAGCTGATGAGCAAGGTCGGCGTGCGTAACCTCGCCGGCTACAACAACAAGATCGACGAGGCGGCCAAGCGCGAAGAGAAACTGCCGAATCCGTTCAGCCTGACGCCGGACGATCCGGAACCGCTGACGCGTTTGCCGAACATCGTGATCGTCATCGACGAACTGGCCGACCTGATGATGGTCGTCGGCAAGAAGGTCGAAGAGCTGATCGCGCGGATCGCGCAGAAGGCGCGCGCGGCCGGCATACATCTGATTCTCGCGACGCAGCGTCCGTCGGTCGACGTGATCACCGGCCTGATCAAGGCCAACGTGCCGACCCGTATGGCGTTCCAGGTGTCGTCGAAAATCGACTCGCGCACGATTCTCGATCAGCAGGGCGCCGAGTCGCTGCTCGGCATGGGCGACATGCT
Organism: Paraburkholderia sp. HD33-4; assembly: GCF_021390635.1. Taxonomy (NCBI): domain Bacteria; kingdom Pseudomonadati; phylum Pseudomonadota; class Betaproteobacteria; order Burkholderiales; family Burkholderiaceae; genus Paraburkholderia; species Paraburkholderia sp. HD33-4. The sequence goes on from NZ_JAJEJS010000001.1 coordinate 834,726, forward strand.
GTATCTGCCGCCGGGCAGCGGTTTGCCGGTGCGCGTGCACGGCGCGTTCGTGTCGGATGACGAAGTGCATCGCGTCGTCGACAAGCTCAAGGAGCAGGGCGAGCCGAACTATATCGAGGGCATTCTCGAGGGCGGCGTAGGCGGCGAGGGCGACGAAGGCTCGGCAGGAACCGGGTCCACCGAAGGTGAGTCGGACCCGTTATACGATCAGGCGGTCGACGTCGTGCTGAAGAATCGCCGCGCGTCGATTTCACTCGTGCAACGTCACCTGCGCATCGGCTACAACCGGGCGGCGCGCCTGCTCGAACAGATGGAAAATTCGGGCGTGGTGTCGGCGATGTCGTCGAACGGCAACCGCGAGATTCTGGCGCCGGCGCGCGAGACTGAATAGCCGCACAAGCTATTACGGCCGTCGCGAGCGCCGCCGCATGCACCGCCGTGCGCGCCTGCCGGGTGCACCGCCGTGCGCGCCTGCCGGGTGCACCGCAGTGTGCGCCCGCAGTTTGCACCCGCAGTTTGCACCATTACGGCTCGACGCCGGACCAGTCACTTCGTGTTCAGCGAGTGCAGCGACCCGGCGCAGCCCGTCACCGAATTCAAATCAAGGGAGAAGAACCTATGCAAGCAATCGCGCAGCAGGATGCCCGACAGCGTCGAGCGGGCCGTCTCGGCGAGCGCGTGTGCGGCAGCATGCGCAAGATCGCGCGGGCCGCTGGCAGTGTCGCGATCGGCGCGTCGCTGCTCGTTGCCTCGCACGCGTTCGCGAGCGGCACCGAGCAGCTGAAGGCATTCGTCGCGCAGGTCCATTCGGCGCGCGGCACCTTCGTGCAGCAGGAAGTGCGCGCGCCGAGCAAGGCGCAGGGTGCGAGCGATGCGCTCTCCACCTCCAATGCCGGCAAGCCGACCACGTCGAGCGGCACGTTCATGTTCGCGCGGCCCGGCAAGTTCATCTGGCAATACGAGAAACCCTACTCGCAGTTGCTGCAGGCGGACGGCGACAAGCTCTACGTGTACGACAAGGATCTGAACCAGGTCACGGTGCGCACGCTCGGAAATGCGCTCGGCGCGAGCCCGGCGGCGATCCTGTTCGGCAGCAACGATCTGGACAAGAACTTCACGCTGCGCGACGCGGGCGTGAAGGCCGGCATCGACTGGCTCGAACTCACGCCGAAGGCGAAGGACACGCAGTTCGAGCGCGTCGGCATCGGCTTCAAGGACGGCAATCTCGAAGCGATGGAATTGCATGACGTGTTCGGCAACGTGACACTGCTGACGTTCTCGAACATCCAGAAAAATCCGCAGTTGCCGCCCGATGCATTCAAGTTCACGGTGCCGAAGGGCGCGGACGTGATCAACGGATAAACCGCGTAGTAGGCGCCGCCGCGCGCCTTCGCAAACGCAGGGAAGCCGCGCTTGTCGAGCGCGGCTTTTTTATTTCGCGCGGCGCGTGGCGCACGGATTCTTTAGGAATGCGCGCTCGGCGTCGGCGTGACCATCGAATCGTCGCTCAGGCAGACGTAATAATTTAGTGCGAGACTGCACAGACCAGCATCGCTCGTGGGCTCGAGTCGGCGCGTCCGATCACTTCCAGGAATTGGTGCGCAGTCTCTAACAATTTTTTGCTGCGACGCAACAAAATAACGCCTAAACTGGTCGAAGGTGGTTGTCGCTTCGAATGTCTGGAAAGGTGAGGCATGTCATGAGATTGTCTTCTTCACACGATTTACGCTTGTCCCCGTCCCTCCATGTGTTCGAGCAGGAGGGCGGGTGGCATTGGGGGATTACCGTTCCGCGGTCGGCCGGAAGTGGTTTCAAGGTCGTTGCATATAGCGAAACAACCTTTATCGATGAGGCTGAAGCCCATCGGGAAGGCAATCGCGCGCTTGAAAGTTTCGCCGATGCTCCGGTTTCGCTTGAACGGTAATAAGGCCGTTAAATTAATTGATGCATTTAATATACAGATTATCTAGAACCCAGGGCGAAAACCGCAAAGATTACCGGCCGGTAATAATTCAAATATGCAACGAATTGCATATTTCTTTGACTTCCGAAAAATCGTAGCGATAATGTCTCGTTTTTGAGATATCGCTTTTACTTTGACTTTCGCGGAATATGAAACTGCCCACGCGCTAAGCGTGGAACTGGACGGCGTCAACTATGCCGGAACTTATCGTGTAATGACGGGCACCGTCGTTGTCCGTTTCGCGAACGAGAGCAAATTCGCGTCGTACGCGCCGAATCGGCCGGAGACAGTCGCTCGTTGGCTGCTCACGGATCTGTGCCGCAAGGCTGAATCGCGTCGGCGCAAAGCAGCGAAAAAATAGCCATCGGCGCCAACGCGATTGACGGTTCGGCGGTCATAAAACAAGACCTGCATTTGCATTGCAGGTCTTTTTCATTTTCTGGCAGCCGCGTCTAATGCGGTGCGCTCCAGCTAATGCGCTCACGCATACGCGGTCTTGCGCGCCGATACGAACACGTAGTAGCTCACCGCGCCGATCGCGAGCGACGGCAGCGTCGCGCCGAGATTCGGCAGCCATTGATTGATCACCTGGTAAGAAGCGATGCCGATCGCCCACGCGACGAACGCGCTCAGGTGCCAGCCGCCCGAGAAGCCGTAGCGGCCGCGCACATCGGCGAGCACCGCGGCGTCGATGCGACGCTTGCGCACGATGAAGTGATCCATCAGCACGACGCCAAACAGCGGCGCGAATACCGAGCCGATCAGCAGCAGGAAGTTCTGGTACTTCGCCATCGGCACGAGCAACGCGATCAGCGTGCACAGCGCGCCGAACGCGGCCGATAGCAACGGCACGCTCGCGCGCGTCCAGAACGTGCCGGTCGACACCGCTGCCGAGTGGATATCGGCGAACGCATTGTCGATTTCGTCGATCAGGATCAGCAGCAGCGCAAAGCCGCCGCCCGCTTGCGCGAGCGCGCCGGTCAGCAAGGCATCGCCGCCGCCGGCCGCGAGGCCATAGACCGCACCGAGCGCATAGAACCAGATGTTCGCGATGCCGTAGCCGTACAGCGTGCCGCGGAACGTCTCGCCGGCGCGGCGGCCGAAGCGCGTGTAGTCGGCGATCAGCGGCAGCCACGACAGCGGCATCGCGACCACGAGGTCGACCGCGCCGCCGAACGACATCTCGCCGGTGCCTGGACGCTGCATCAGGTCCGCGAGATGGTGGCGCGCGAGCAGGTTCCACGTGAGCCACGCGGCGCCCGCGAGCAGCAGCCAGATCCCCCACTTGCGCAGAAAGCGCCGCACGAACGACAGCGGGCCGCTGATCGCGAGCAGGGTTGCGAGCAGGCCGAAGATCACGGTCCATACGAGCGGCATCGACAGGCCGAACGCCTGTTTTGCGAGCGCATCGGCGGAATCGCGCATCACGATCACCTCGAACGAGCCCCAGCCGACCAGTTGCACCATGTTCAGCACGGCCGGCACCGACGCGCCGCGCACGCCGAGCGTCGGACGCAGCGACGACATCGCAGCGAGCCCGGTGTCGGTGCCGATCACGCCCGCGAGCGCGAGCAGCACGACGCCGACCACGCTGCCGAGCACGATCGCGACGAGCGCATGCGGCAGCGACAGCCCCGGCACCAACAGCGCGCCCGCCTGGGCGACGAGCAGGCCGATGCCGAGCGAGAACCATAGCGCGAACGCGTCGCCGGTACGGAACGCGCGGCGCGCGTCGGGCACCGGCTTGAGCGGCGCGTAGGTGGAGCCGGCGTTGCCGGCAACGGAATCTTGAGCCATCTGATGTTTGTTCCTCTTGGTGGTGCTGTGAAGCTCTTTGCTGTGAATTTTTGCGCCGTCGGCGCGCCGGCTCGGCCATCGCGCCACCGCCGTCACTGTCATAATGCAGCACGTTGCCCGCGTTCTTGCCTTTGCTTCCGGCCTGGCGCGGGCTTTGCGCTTGTTCCGCGAGGCACCGTTGCAAAGCGGCGCGTGCCCGGAAAGCCGAGATTATCCCCAAAACGCCATGTTTGAAGAAACCCGTGCCAATGTTCCGCTCGCCGAACGCCTGCGGCCACGCAATATCGACGAAGTGATCGGCCAGTCGCATCTGCTCGGACCGAACAAGCCGCTCAGGGTCGCGTTCGAATCGGGCGAGGCCCATTCGATGATCCTGTGGGGCCCGCCCGGCGTCGGCAAAACCACGCTCGCGCGGCTGATGGCCGATGCGTTCGACGCGCAGTTCATCGCGTTGTCCGCGGTGCTGTCGGGCGTGAAGGATATCCGCGAGGCGGTCGAGACCGCGCAGATCCATCGCGCGAACGGCCATCAGACGCTGGTGTTCGTCGACGAAGTGCATCGCTTCAACAAGAGCCAGCAAGACGCGTTCTTGCCGCACGTCGAGTCGGGCCTGTTCGTGTTCGTCGGGGCGACGACCGAGAATCCGTCGTTCGAGGTCAACAGCGCGTTGCTGTCGCGCGCAGCGGTCTACGTGCTGAAGAGCCTGACCGACGACGAACAGCGCGAGCTGCTCGAGCGCGCGCAAAAGGAGCTCGGCGGCCTCACGTTCACCGACGAAGCGCGCGCCGCGCTGATCGGCTCGGCCGATGGCGACGGCCGCAAGCTGCTGAACAACCTCGAGATCGTCGCGCGCGCGGCCGCCCGGCAGAAGACCACTGAAATCGACGGCGCGTTATTGGGCAGCGCGCTCGCGGAAAATCTGCGCCGCTTCGACAAGGGTGGCGACGCATTCTACGACCAGATCAGCGCGCTGCATAAATCGGTGCGCGGCAGCAACCCTGACGGCGCGCTGTACTGGTTCTGCCGCATGCTCGACGGCGGCGCGGACCCGCGCTACCTCGCGCGGCGCATCGTGCGCATGGCGTGGGAAGACATCGGCCTCGCGGACCCGCGTGCCGCGCGCATCACGCTCGACGCCGCCGAAACCTACGAGCGTCTCGGCTCGCCCGAAGGTGAGCTCGCGCTCGCGCAGGCGATCATCTATCTGGCCGTCGCGCCGAAATCGAATGCCGGGTACAACGCGTACAACGAGGCGCGGCGCTTCGTCGGCAAGGACCAGTCGCGCGCGGTGCCGGTGCATCTGCGCAACGCGCCGACGAAGCTGATGAAGGAGCTCGGCTACGGTCACGACTATCGCTACGCGCACGACGAACCCGATGCATACGCGGCCGGCGAGACCTATCTGCCGGACGGCATGCGCGAGCCGCACTGGTATGAGCCGACGCCGCGCGGTCTCGAAGGCAAGATCGGCGAAAAGCTCGCGCGCCTCGGCGAGCTCGACGCGCGCTGGCGCGCCGAGAACAAGCCGAAGAAGGCCTGAGGCGTTTCGCCCTGGCCGGTGCGTTAAAATCGCGTTTTCATCCAACGAACATCCGTCCCATCCCATGCTCGACATCCAGTTGCTGCGCAAAGACCTCGACGGCGTCGCGAAACGCCTCGCCGACCGCGGCTATACCCTCGACGTCGCGGCCTTCACCGCGCTCGAAGCGGAACGCCGCGATACCCAGACCCGTACCGAAGAACTGCAGGCGCGCCGCAACAGCCTGTCGAAGCAGATCGGCGCGATGAAAGGGCGCGGCGAAGACACGTCGGCGGTGATGGCCGAAGTCGGCGGCATCGGCGACGAGATGAAGGCGTCGGCGGTCAAGCTCGAAGACATCCAGAAGCGTCTGTCGGACCTGCTGCTCGGCGTGCCGAACCTCGCGCACGAAAGCGTGCCGCTCGGCAACGACGAAGCCCATAACGTCGAAGTGCGCCGCTGGGGCACGCCGCGTCAGTTCGACTTCGAGGTGAAGGACCACGTCGACGTCGGCACGCCCCTCGGCCTCGACTTCGAGACCGGCGCGAAGCTGTCGGGCGCGCGCTTCACGATGCTGCGCGGGCAGATTGCGCGGCTGCATCGCGCGCTCGCGCAGTTCATGATCGACACGCACACGCAGCAACATGGCTATACCGAGATCTACACGCCGTACATCGTCAACCCGGACATCCTGTTGGGCACCGGCCAGTTGCCCAAGTTCGCGGACGATATGTTCCGCGTCGAGAAGGGCGGCGGCGAAAACACGGTCACGCAGTACCTGATCTCGACCTCGGAAATTTCGCTGACGAACACGGTGCGCGAGAGCATCGTCGAAGCGCACGCGCTGCCGATCAAGCTGACCGCGCACTCGCCGTGTTTCCGCTCGGAAGCGGGCTCGTATGGCCGCGACACGCGCGGCATGATCCGCCAGCATCAGTTCGACAAGGTCGAGATGGTACAGGTCGTGGCTCCAGACGCATCGTACGACGCACTCGAGCAGATGGTCGGCCATGCCGAGGCGATTCTGCAGAAGCTCGAACTGCCGTATCGCGTGATCACGCTGTGCACCGGCGACATGGGCTTCTCGGCCGCGAAGACCTACGACCTCGAGGTGTGGCTGCCCGCGCAGAACACCTATCGCGAGATTTCGAGCTGTTCGAATACCGAGTCGTTCCAGGCGCGACGCATGCAAGCCCGTTTCCGTAACGCGCAGGGAAAGCCGGAGCTCGTGCATACGCTGAACGGCTCGGGCCTCGCGGTGGGCCGCACGCTCGTCGCGGTGCTCGAGAACTTCCAGAACGCCGATGGCTCGGTGACGGTGCCCGCGGCACTGCGGCCGTATCTCGGCGGCGTGGAGCGGCTCGAAGTGCCGGCGGCCTGAGCGCGCGTCGCCCGCATGCGCGCAAGCGCGGTATCGTCGCGTGTCTGACGATGCCGCGGACGGCATCCCGGTCCCGCGAAAAATTTTTAGCAGTTTTTTCGACGAGGGGCTAGGAAAACTGTTTCAAGCTGTTCTATAATCTTTTTCTCCCAAGCAACGACCCGCTTGGATCCGACGACGCAGCAACGAGTTGGAATACCCGGAAAGGTGGCAGAGTGGTCGAATGTACCTGACTCGAAATCAGGCGTACGGTTTTCCCGTACCGTGGGTTCGAATCCCACCCTTTCCGCCAAATTTTGAAAACCCCTTGATTTCACCGAGATCAAGGGGTTTTTGCTTTGCGGTCTCTAATTGCTTCGCCAAGGCAATACGACTTTATTCGAGCGTCATCTATCGGCGATGATCCGTCAATACCTTGGGCAAGACGTCCGTTCGGCATCTTGATGAAGCGCTCATCCCGTCGACTAAACCGCGGGTGTCAACGTAAGCAGGCCAGCCCGTCTGTAGTCGATGCTGCCCGATGTCCAGGGCAGCACGTCGCCGGGCCCGGCAGCGGCGCCCAACCCTTTCTTCAAAGTATCGACGCGAGGGGCGGGCAGCTCATGCCACCCGAAACCCCTCCATCACCTCTCTCAACGACCGCGCCTGATCCGCGAGCGACGCAGCTGCCGCCGCGCTTTCCTCGACGAGCGCCGCATTCTGCTGCGTAACTTCATCCATCTGCGTGATCGCGATCCCCACCTGCTGGATCCCGTCGCTCTGCTCACGCGACGCCTGCGCAATTTCACCGACGATGCTCGTCACGCGCGCGATCGCCGCTTCGATCTGCTGCATCGTGCCGCCCGCATCTTCGACGAGTCCCGCGCCGCGTTCGACGCGTGAGGTCGAATCGGCGATCAGCGCGCCGATCTCGCGCGCCGCCGCCGCCGAGCGTTGCGCGAGGCTGCGCACCTCGCCGGCCACGACCGCGAAGCCGCGGCCTTCGTCGCCGGCGCGCGCGGCTTCGACCGCCGCATTGAGCGCGAGGATGTTGGTCTGAAACGCAATGCTTTCGATCGTGCTGATGATGCCCGTCATCTGCGCAGAGCCCGTGTGGATCGCGCGCATCGTTTCGATCATGCTGCCGACCGCATCGCGCCCATGCGCGGCGAGGTCCGACGCGCCGCGCGCGAGTTCGCTCGCCTGTTCGGCATTGCTGGCGTTGAGCTGCACGGTCGCGGTCAGCTGCTCCATCGCGGTGGCCGTCTCGCCGAGCGAGGCCGCCTGCTTCTCGGTGCGCTGCGACAGATCCTGATTGCCCGCGGCGATCTGCTGCGTCGCCGACGCGATCGCCGTCGATCCCGAACGCACCGCCGCGACCGTGCCGAGCAGACGCTCCTGCATCGCCGCCAGCGCGCGCAGCAAGATGCCCATTTCATCGTTCGTGTGCACGCTCGCGCGAGTGCTCAGGTCGCCCGCGGCAATCGCGTCGAACTGATGCATGGCGCTCGTGAGCGGCTTCATGATCGCGCGACGCAACGAGCGCCAGCTCAGGAACGCCACCGCGAGCGCCAGCAGCACGCTCGCCGCGCAGGTCGCGAGCATGCCGTGAAAGAGCGCGTTCGAGTGCTCGCCTGCCTCGGTCGCCTGCGCGTCGAGGTAGCTTTCGAGCTTGCCCTGGCTCGCGTTCATTGCGGTGTACAGCGCGATCAGATGCTGCGCGCGGCTTTCGTCCATCCAGCCGGTATCGCCGCCGCGAATCGCGTCGATCAATCTGTCGATGCCGTCGTGGCGCACCGCGTTGCGCTTCGCGTCGAGATCGTCGGTCAGCGCGGCAAGTTCCGCAGCCTTCGGCAGCGCGCGGAACTCGGCCCAGTGACGATCGGAGTCCGCGAGCAGGCCGTTCGCGCGATCGAGCTGCATCGCGAGTTGCGGCGAGTGCGGATTGGCCATCGCCCAATCGAGCCCGAAGCGCGCCCGCGACATCGCGGTACCGGACTTGCCGAGCGCGACGACCGACGCATAGTGCACCGCGTATGCGTCGCGCTGCGCGCGGTTGCTTTCGGCCATGCCGACGATGCCGATCGCGCCGGTCGCGATCAGCAGCAGGGCGAGGAACGCGATCGTGGCGGCGATGCGCGCGTTGAGCGTGAGATTTTTCATTGGAAGGTCGGGAGCGTCCAGGTTGCCGGAATCGTTGAATTTGTTTCTTTAGAGAAACAAACATCCATTTGTGGAATGAATAACCGTTAATAACGGCATCGCGGCGCGAACTATTTAGGCCGGCATCGTGCGCCGGCTCAATCTGGATCGAGGTTCCAGGGAAAACGCGAGGTTTTGCCGTTTCCAGAGCCTTTCCATCGATTGCGAGACGATCGGCTACCTATTCGGGCGGCTGTGTCATTGCCGCGCATTTTGTCCACCTCAAGAATTCCATCCATCGCGTTCGTCGTGACGGACACCTCGGGCGGCGATCTTTGGGGGAGACCGAGCATGCAATTCACACTGAACGGAAAGCCGTTCGATTTCGATGGCGATCCCGACACGCCGCTGTTGTGGGTGATCCGCGACGCGGCTGCGCTGACGGGCACCAAGTACGGGTGCGGCATCGGCGCATGCGGTGCGTGCACCGTGCACCTGGAAGGCGAGGCGACGCGTTCGTGCGTGCTGCCGGTGTCGGCGGTGGCGGGACGCGGCATCACGACGATCGAGGGCTTGTCGCCCGACCTCACACATCCGGTGCAGCAGGCGTGGATCAGCAAGGACGTGCCGCAATGCGGCTACTGCCAGTCCGGCATGGTGATGGCCGTCGCCGCGCTGCTGAAGCAGCATCCCCATCCGACCGATGCGCAGATCGACCAGGGCGTGACGAACCTGTGCCGCTGCGCGACCTATCACCGAATCCGCGAGGCCGTTCATGTCGCAGCGAATTCCTGAGCGCGCAGCGGCGCAGCTGACTGCGCACCCAGCCACTCCAGCAGAGGCGCCGCTTCGCGAGAGCCGGCGTGCGTTCCTGAAGAGCAGCGCCGCGACCGGCTTTGCGATCGCGGGCAGCCTCGTGCTGCCGCTCGCGTGGAGCACGCACGTCGAAGCCGCCGAAAGCGCGGGCAGCCCGCAAACCTCTACCGGCTTTCACGAAATCAACGACTGGGTGCGCGTCGATGCCGACGGCCGCACGATCATCGGCCTGTCGCAATGCGAGGTCGGCCAGGGCGTCTACACCGGCCTGCCGCAGGTGCTCGCCGACGAGATGGATGCCGACTGGCGGCGCGTCAGTGTCGAGTTCGTCACGGGCCGCGACGCGTACCGCATCTCGGCCGCGAACGAGATGCCGCAGCAGTTCGTCGGCGCGTCGATGTCGGTGACGATGTTTTACACGCGCTTGCGGATCGCGGGCGCCCAGGCGCGCGCGGCGTTCCTGAAGGCCGGCGCGCAGCGTCTCGGGGTACGGCCGACGCAATGCACGGCGAAGAGCGGTCGCGTGATCCATCTGCAGACGGGCCGCTCGGTAGGCTATGGCGAACTGCTCGACGACGTCGCGAAACTGCCGCTCGATGCGCAGCCGCGTTTGAAGCCCGAGTCCGCGCATACGCTGATCGGTCAGCCGCTCGCCAAACTCGACGTGCCCGCGAAAGTCAGCGGCCGCGCGCAATTCGGCGTCGACGTGAACGTGCCCGGCATGCTCAACGGCGCGCTCAGGATGGCGCCGACGCTCAACGGCAAACCGGTGGCCGTGCGCAATCGCGATACGGTACGCGCGTTACCCGGTGTGGTCGAAGTCGTGCAGGCGAAGGACGCGATCATCGTCGTGGCTGCCACCTACTGGCAGGCGAAGAAAGCGTGCGATGCGCTCGACGTGCAATGGGACGACGCCGGCACCCCAGCATTCGACAGCGCGACGATCCTCGCGCAACGCAAGGCCGCGCTGATGGCGGACCACGCGGTCGTCGCGACGCATCTCGGCGATGCGGCCGCGCAGCTGAACGGCGCGCACGCGGTGATCGAAGCCGACTATCACACGCCCTACATCGTTCACGCGACGATGGAGCCGGTCAACGCGACCGTGCACGTGCGCGAGCACGACATCGAGGTGTGGGGGCCGATTCAGGGGCAGGACAAGGTGCGCTGGACGCTCGGCGCGATTTTCAAAATGCCGGCCGACAAGGTGATCGTCAACACGACGTTTCTCGGCGGCAGCTTCGGGCGCAAGTACGTGCCCGACTTCGTGATTCATGCGGCGGTCGCGTCGAAAGCCGTGGGACGTCCCGTCAAGGTGATCCGCTCGCGCGAGGACGACATCCGTCACGGCTTCTACCGGCCCGGCGTGTCGGCGCGCCTGCGCGCGGTGCTCGGTCCGGACGGCTATCCGCAGGCGATGCATATCCGCGTGACGGGGCAGTCCCTGTACTGGTCGATCAAGCGCGACTACTTCGAGAAAGCGGGCGGCTGGGACGAAACGATGCTCGATGGTCTGTACGACCTCGGCTATCACGTGCCGAACCTGCTCGTCGATTCGGTGAACGTGAACCAGCCGATTCCGGTGAGCTTCATGCGCAGCGTCGGCAGCACGTCGAGCGTGTTCTTTCTCGAGAACTTCATCAACGAACTCGCGCACGCGGCGCACATCGATCCGCTCGCGTATCGCCGCACGCTGCTGCGCGACGATCCGCTCGCGCTGCGCGTGCTCGATCGCGCGGCCGCGAAGGCGGGCTGGTCGAAGCAACCCGCCGCCGGCGTGCATCGCGGTCTCGCGTACTGCCTGTACACCGGCCGCGGCGGCGCATTCACGACCTACGTCGCGCTGATCGTCGAGTTGCGGATGGTGAGCGGCAACGCGAAGCTCGAGCGCGTCGTCTGCGCGGTCGATTGCGGGCGCGCGATCAATCCGATGCTGATCCGGCAGATGGTCGAAGGCGGCATCGGCTTCGCGCTCACCAACACGTTCAGAAGCGAGATCACGTTCAAGGACGGCGCGGTCGAGCAGCAGAACTTCGCGGACTATCCGCTGCTTTATCTGGCGCAGATGCCGAAGGTCGAGGTCGTGATCGTCGACAGCGATCGCGCGCCGCAGGGCGTTGGCGAGGTGGTGCTGCCACCCGTCGCGCCCGCCGTCGCCGAAGCGCTGTATCAGGCAAACGGTACGCGCCTGCGCACGATGCCGCTCGATCAGCCGCTCGTCTGAACCCGCAACAGGCATTACGCAGTAACCGATCCATCACTCACAAAAAGAAGAGCCCCATGATTCGCCCGTTGATCGTTTCTCTCGTCTCTCTCCTTGCCGCTGGTGCGGTGTCGGCGGCGCAGGCCGAGCCCGCCGTCGATGCCGCGCGCGCTCAGGACATCGCCCGGCAGCATGCGTGCTTCGGCTGCCACGCGGTCGATAAAAAGCTCGTCGGTCCCGCCTATCGCGATGTCGCCGCGCGCTACGCGGGCAAGTCCGGCGCGCTCGCGACGCTCGTCGCGCACGTGCAGAACGGCACGTCGGGCGTCTGGGGCGCGGTGCCGATGCCGCCGAACCAGATCAACGCCGCCGACGCGCAAACCGTCGTGCAGTGGATTCTCACGGGCAGCAAGACCAACTGAAGCAGGCTGGCCAGGCTGAACCCGTCAGCACCGATTTCGCACCAGAAAACGCAGTAAAAACCGGATCCGCCGCGAAGCCCGGCAGGATTTCACATTAATAAGTACTACTTTGAACAGGGTTGGAGACTCACATGAAGAAGTTCTGCGCGGCAGCCGTGCTGGCAGGCACGGCGGGGCTGGCCTTCGGCCAGAGCAGCGTGACGCTGTACGGTATCGTCGATACCGGCGTCGAGTACTACAACAACGCGGCGAAGGGCGGCACGTTCGTCGGCATGCCCACGCTGACGGGCGAAGTGCCGTCGCGCTTCGGGTTGCGCGGGGTCGAGGATCTCGGCGGCGGCTACAAGACGTTCTTCGTGCTCGAAAGCGGCTTCGCGCCGACGACCGGCGCCCTGAACTACGGCGGGCGTCTGTTCGGCCGGCAGGCGAACGTCGGGGTGATCAGCGACTACGGCACGCTCACGCTCGGCCGGCAGATGAACATGTCGATGTACGTGCTGCAGAACGCGGACGTGATCGGCCCGTCGATTCATTCGATGGCGAACTTCGACAGCTATCTGCCGAACGCGCGCAGCGACAACGCGATCGGTTATCTCGGCAAATTTCATGGCGTGACGCTCGGCGGCACGTATAGTTTCGGCCGCGACGCGGCGGGTCCGGCGGGCCCGTCGGCGACGAACTGCGGCGGCCAGATTCCGGGCGACGCAATCGCCTGCCGTCAGTACACGGCGATGCTCGCGTACGACGGCGGCTGGGGCGGAGCGGCCGCTTCGTACGACGTGATGTACGGCGGCCCCGGCGCGAGCGCGCCGCTCACCAGCAGCGACGACACCGACAAGCGCGTGATCGTCGACGGCTACCTGACCTATCAGGGCGGCAAGGTCGGCGCCGGCTGGATTCGCCGCAACACGTCGGCGGCGCAGCATCAGCAGACCGATCTGTTCTTCCTCGGCGCCAACTACTTCGTGACGCCGGCGTTGTCGTTCGATGCGCAGGGTCTGCGCTACATCGTGCGCTCGCAATCGAGTTCGACGATGGTGGTCGGGCGCGCGAACTATCTGCTGTCGAAGCGCACCACGGTATATTCGTCAGTAGCGTATATGTTCAATAGCCCGCTCGCGGCGAACGCGGTGGCGGCGGCTGGCACGGTGACGCCGGGCGCGAACCAGCTCGGCGTGATGGTGGGCATCCAGCAGCGCTTCTAGGCAACACCTCGGGCAACACTTCAGGCAACACAACACGGAGATAGAGAGAAATGGCGGTGGACCTGTTGAGCGACACTCTCGCGGATCTGCGCGCCGACGCGGTCGTGACCGGCCATTTCTCGCTGACCGCGCCGTGGGCGTTCCTGAAAGGGGCCGTCGACGGCGCGGCGTTTCGCACCGTGTTCGGCAGCCCGTTCTACGTGATAGTCGAAGGCATGGCGCCGGTGCGCGTCGAGACCGGTGACTTCGTGCTGCTGCCGCATGGACATCAGCACGTGCTCGCGTCGTCGCCGGAGGTCACGCCCGTGCCGTTCGACAACCTGATGGCCGACCAGGGCATCCGCCCGAGCTTCGACACGCCGCTGCATTTCACCGCGGGTGGCGGCGGCACGGTCAGCGATCTGTACACCGGGATCATGGTTTATCGCGAGGCGATGCGCAGTCCGCTCTTCAGCGTGCTGCCGCCGCTGATTCACGTGCGCGCGAACGACCCGGCCGTCGGCCCGTGGCTCGCGAGCACGCTGATGGCATTCATCCGCGAATCGATGTCCGCGCAGCCGGGCTGGGCCGTCGCGGCCGCGCGCCTTGCCGACGTGCTGTTCGTGCAGTTGCTGCGCGCGCATCTGGCGTCGGCGATCAGTCACACCGGCTGGCTGCGCGGGCTGATGGACCCGCAGATCGGCAAGGCGATCGCGCTGCTGCATCGGCAGCCCGAGCGGAGCTGGACCGTCGAGTCGCTGTCGGCGGCGGCGGGCATGTCGCGCTCGCGTTTTAGCGCGCGCTTCGTCGAGCTCGTCGGCGACACGCCGATCGGGCATCTGACCTCGTATCGCATGTACCTCGCGAGCGGCGCGCTGCGCGATCCGCGGCGGCGTCTGATCGAAATCGCCGAGAGCGTCGGTTATGCGTCGGAGAAGGCGTTCATTCGCGCATTCCGGCGCTGGTCGGGGATGGCGCCGAAGCAGTACGCGCGCAATCAGCGCGATCCGTACGATATGGCTAAGGACACAACGCAGAAAGCGCCCTGACGGAATGTTCCAGATTTAGTTTGGAAAACTGATCGATTGACGCGGCGCGGCTCGATGGGGCTTCGGGCCTTTTCGCCGTGAGTCGATGAGAACGCGCAAGTCACGCAAGTCACCCAGGCCGGGCAACCCGGCCCCGCGAGAACAGTCCATCCTGATTCCGGCACGCGCCGCAGTAAAGCCCCGCAGTAAAGCCCCGGCCGCGCCACCACCGCCGCCCGCGCACCGCTTCAGCCGGTTTCCGCGGGGTCCATCCGCGATCCTCTGTACAATTGCCCGAATTCTCCCAATCGAGCGGCGCTTGCGGGCCGCCGGGCTTGCGGGCGCGGCGGGTCATCTCGCGCTTGACCCGCGACTCACATCGACTGAATTCATGGCCATTACCTACAAGACTCCCGACGATATCGCGAAGCTGCGCATTGCCGGCCGCCTCGCGGCCGATGTGCTGGCAATGATCGGCGAGCACGTCAAGGCAGGCGTCTCCACCGACGACCTCGACGCGCTGTGCAACGACTTCATCGTCCACACGCAGAAAGCGGTTGCGGCCAACGTCGGCTATCTGGGCTTTCCGAAGACCGTCTGCACGTCGGTCAACCACGTCGTGTGCCACGGCATTCCGAATCGCAACGAGGTCCTGAAGGACGGCGACATCATCAACATCGACGTCGCGGTCATCAAGGACGGCTATTTCGGCGACACCAGCCGCATGTATTGCGTCGGCCAGCCGAGCACGGTCGCGCGTGCGCTGATCGACACGACCTACGAGGCGATGGTGGCCGGCATCCGCGAAGTGAAGCCGGGCGCGACGCTCGGCGACGTCGGCCACGCGATCCAGAAGGTCGCGCAGCGCGAGGGCTTCTCGATCGTGCGCGACTACTGCGGGCACGGCATCGGCAAGGTCTATCACGAGGACCCGCAGGTGCTGCACTACGGTCAGCCGGGGCAGGGCTTGCGTCTGAAGCCGGGCATGGTCTTCACGATCGAGCCGATGATCAACGCGGGCCGCGCCGGCACGTCGGTGCAGCGCGACGGCTGGACCGTGATCACGAAGGACCGCTCGCTGTCGGCGCAATGGGAGCACATGGTCGCCGTGACCGACGACGGCTATGAATTGCTGACGCCATGGCCGGACGGCACGGGCGACTACGACGCGCCGTGAGCGGGACCGCATATTGTGGTCAAGAATGAATTGACTCGCCGGCCGGTTCGGTTAAAGCTACGCGTTAGGGTTTCCAGGGGTTTTCGTCTGCATGAGTCCGTCATTGACCGTTCGCCGCATCACTGCTGACCAGGGCGCCGTTTTTCGCGAACTCCGCACCGCCTCGCTGCGGGAGGCGCCATACGCCTTCGGCGCGACACTCGAGGACGCGTTGTCGGCCGACGCCGCCAGTTTCGACGCGACTGCGGCGGATCACGCGGTTTCGCAGTCCGTCGGCACGTTCCTGCTCTACACCGAGGGCCATCCGGCCGGCCTGATCGAGGCTCATTTCGACGACACCGCGGCGCGCCGCGCGTTCGTCTGCGAGTTGTGGGTGGCGCCGGCCGTGCGTCATCTGCGCGGCGGCGAGCTGCTCGTCGACACGGCGAGCAGCTGGCTCGCGAACGCTGGCGCCACGGAAATCTACGCGTGGGTCGCCGACGCGAACCGCAACGCGATGCGCTTTTACGAAGCGCTCGGCTTTGGTCCGACCGGCGAGCACAGGCGCGGCGAGCGCGCGCCAGAGCAGGTCGAAAGTCTGCTGGTGCGACACGTGCCGACCACCTCGCAGGTGTTCCAGCAGTGATCGCCCAGGCGGCGCGTCGCGCGCGCCGCTCGTCTTCGCCGTCCCTTCACCACGGTCTTTTTCCCGCCAGCATTTCTTTCGCACCGTCGCGCGTCGATCGCATCGACGGCGCGCGTTGCGCCCACGCGCGCGAGTACCGATTCTCCCGGGAAAAATAGTGGCCGCGCGCACGTACGCCTGTAAAATACGCAAAATTTTTTGCCGAACGCTATGTCGCCCAAGAAATCGCCCTTTTTCGAACTGCGCAGCGGCTCTGTCGACACGCTGATGTTCGTGGTCAAAACGACCGACCTCGATGCGATGCGTGCCGAGCTGACGCGACGCTTCGAGGCGACCCCCGAGTTCTTCGCTAACGACGTCGTCGCGATCGACGTGCGGCGTCTTGCCGGCAACGAACGCGTGCCACTCACCGATATCGCGCAGCTGCTCGACAGCGTGCGCATGCGTCCGGTCGGCGTGGTCGCGAATGCGGAGCAGGGGTGGGCGACGGAGTCGGGCTTGCCGCTGCTCGAAGCGCGCGACCGCCGCGGCGCGCCGGCCAGGCAGGCCGACGAGGACAGCACGGCAAACGCGGCAAACGCGGCAGCAGGCGCCGAGGCAAGCGCGGGCACGAGCGCGGCCACAAGCGCGGCCACAAGCACTGCATCGGCAACCGCCAGCACGGCCACGGACAAGGATACGGCCGCTGCCGCTGCCGCTGCCGCTGCCGCTGCCGCCGGCGTCGAACCTTTGCCCGCCGCCGAACCGGTGCGCCTCGCCACGTCGCCACAGACGATGGTGGTCGACAAGCCGCTGCGCTCCGGCCAGCGCATCTACGCGAAAGGCGATCTGGTCGTGCTCGGTTTGGTCAGCTATGGCGCCGAGGTGATCGCGGAAGGCAACATCCATATTTACGCGCCGCTGCGCGGCCGGGCATTGGCCGGTGTGCAGGGCAATCACGACGCGCGCATTTTCTGCACGTGTCTCGAACCGGAACTGATCTCGATCGCGGGCATCTATCGAACGACCGAGAACCCGCTGCCGCCCGACGTGCTCGGCAAGCCGGTGCAGATCTGGCTCGAAGACGAAAAACTGATGATCGAACCGCTGCGGCTCACGTAAAGCGCCGCGAAACGCGTGCTGCCCCGAGCGATTGCGGCCGGCGGCGTTTCACGGCGACGCGGGCCGCGCATCAAAATTGACGCATTTGACGAACACAAGGTAAGGGTAATGGCAAAAATCATTGTGGTGACTTCGGGCAAGGGTGGCGTGGGCAAGACGACCACGAGCGCGAGCTTTGCGTCGGCCCTCGCGCTGCGCGGCAGCAAGACCGCCGTGATCGACTTCGACGTCGGCCTGCGCAACCTCGACCTCATCATGGGCTGCGAACGCCGCGTCGTGTACGACCTGATCAACGTGATCCAGGGCGAAGCGAATCTGAACCAGGCGCTGATCAAAGACAAGAAGTGCGAGAACCTGTTCATCCTGCCGGCCTCGCAGACGCGCGACAAGGACGCGCTGACGATGGAAGGCGTCGAGAAGGTCATCAACGATCTGATCAAGATGGACTTCGAATACATCGTCTGCGATTCGCCGGCCGGTATCGAGTCGGGCGCGCTGCTGGCGATGCACTTCGCCGACGAAGCGCTGATCGTGACGAACCCGGAAGTGTCGTCGGTGCGCGACTCCGATCGCATTCTCGGCATCCTGTCGTCGAAGACCAAGCGCGCGATCGAAGGCAAGGAGCCGATCAAGGAGCATCTGCTGATCACCCGCTACAACCCGAAGCGCGTCAGCGAAGGCGAAATGCTGTCGCTGACCGACATCCAGGAAATTCTGCGCATCGATCTGATCGGCGTGATTCCGGAATCGGAAGCGGTGCTGCACGCGTCGAACCAGGGTCTGCCAGCCGTGCATCTGGACGGCACCGATGTGGCCGAAGCCTATAAAGACGTCGTGTCGCGTTTCCTCGGCGAGCAGAAATCGCTTCGCTTTGTCGATTACCAGAAGCCCGGGCTGCTGCAGCGCCTCTTCGGCACCAAGTAAGGGGAGCGCACGTAATGTCGATTCTTTCGTTTTTGCTAGGCGAGAAAAAGAAGTCCGCGTCGGTAGCGAAGGAACGCCTGCAGTTGATCATCGCGCACGAGCGCGCCGGCGGCCATGCGCCCGCCGATTATCTGCCTGCGTTGCAACGCGAACTGGTGGCCGTGATCTCGAAGTACGTGAAGATTTCCGATGACGACATACGCGTGAGTCTCGAGCGTCAGGACGATCTCGAGGTGCTCGAAGTCAAGATCGAAATTCCGCAGGCCTGAGTTTCGGATGGACCGCGCCCCGCGGTCCATCTCGCACCCTATGCAGGACGTCGCATTGCGTCGGGTTGGATCGATGCGATGCCGTGCGGCGTTCGGCTCTTCCCCTGCTGCTGTCTGAAGCTGCCTGTTCGCGCCTCTACGGCGCTCCCCATTTCCGCCTCGAAATATACCGTTGCACTTCAGCGGGTGCCGTTACACGCGCCTCGTCAGCCTCGCATCGCCCTCGCGCATTAAACGGGTAACGCCGCATCCGGTGTTCAACCTAAGAGGGAAATCATGAACAGAACCTTTCGCCTGCTGCTTGCCAACACCGTTCTGATTGCCGCCGGCGCCGCCGCGATGGGCTCGGCTTCGGCCGCGGAAGTCGTCATCGTCGCACCGTCCGCGCCGCCCGTGGAGCGCTTCGAAGCGGTGCCCGCGCCGCGCGTCGGCTACGTGTGGGATCACGGTCACTGGCGCTGGGATCACGGCCGCTACGTGTGGGTCGCCGGACACTGGCAAGCCGAGCGGGTCGGCTATCACTGGATGCCGGGCCACTGGATCGAGCATGGTCCGAATTATCGCTGGGTGCCGGGACACTGGGCTTGATGTGGCGCGCAGCCATGCGGTGACGTCGAGTGAAGGGCGGTGCGCGGGGCGCGATCGTGCGCACGCCGCGCCGCCCGGTTGGATCGCACGGGCGCCGACGACGCGCCTGTGACCGTGCAGATGAACGTGAACGTGGAGAAATTGCGAATGAAAAAGAATCTGCTCGTGCTCGCCGCGCTGGCGGTGATGCTGGCCGGCTGCGTCGTTGTGCCCGAACGGCCGCTGTATGTGCACGCGCCGCGCGTGGTCGTCTACTGACGCCGCGAGCCGGAGGTATCCGGCGCGATGTCGTCTGCGCTATCGACGGCGGGCGTCTCGCCGTCGACGTCGTCCGCTGCCGCTTCCGGCACCTCGACCTCGGGCACTTCGGGCACCGGTGCGGGCGCGGGCTGCGGCAGCGGCGCCAGGTAGCGCTCGGCGAGCGACTCATAGAGCGGCGGCGCGAACAGGCGCGATACGCGGCTCGCGATCAGCGCGGTGGCCATCAGCGAAATCACGAGCGCGTGGCCGTCGATCATCTCCATCACGATCACGAACGACGTGATCGGCGACTGCGTGACCGCGGCCAGATAGCCGACCATCGCGAGCGCGATCAGCATCGGCAATTGCATCGAATCGAACACCATGTGCAGCAGATTGCCGAAGCCCGCGCCGATCGACAGCGATGGCGCGAAAATGCCGCCCGGTATGCCGGGCAGGTATGAGCCGATCATCGCGATCATCTTCAGGAACGGATAAAACATCGACAACTGCTCGCGTCCCTCGAGCAGGCCGCGCGCTTCCGTATAGCCGCTGCCGAACGTCGTGCCGCCCGAGATCACGCCCACCACGGCGATCGCGAAGCCGCACAGCGCGGCGAACACGACCGGCCGCTCGCCATGCAACTGACGTAGCGGCGCGGGAATCCAGCGCGCGGTATTGAGTAGCAGCCAGCCGAAGATGCCGCCCGCGATTCCTGTGACGACCGCGGTGAGCACCACCGCGACGGCGAGCAGATCGGGGAAGTGCGCGCCGATCTGGATCGTCCCGAAGTACGTGTAGTTGCCGTTCAGGCCCAGCGCGACCACACCCGCGATGATGATCGCCGTGATCAGCACACCGCTCGTGCGAGCCTCGAAGCTGCGCGTCAATTCCTCGATTGCGAACACGACCCCCGCGAGCGGCGTATTGAACGCCGCCGATAAACCCGCTGCCGCGCCCGCCAACGCGAGCTGCCGTTCGATCTGCGCATTCGAGCGCGGATAGAACCGTCGCAGATTGAACATCAGCGCAGCGCCGACCTGCACCGTCGGTCCTTCACGGCCGATCGTGAGGCCGCCGAGAATCGCGAGAAAAGACACGCCGATCTTGCCGAGGAGAATTCGCACCGACAGCAGCCGCGTGCCGTATGCGCGCTGCTTCGTGTGCAGCGTCGCGATCACCTGCGGGATGCCGCTACCCTCGGCGCCGCGAAAGAACTTGCGCGTGAGCCAGACCGCGAGCGCGGCGAGCGCGGGCGTGATCACGAGCGGCGCCCACACGTACCGCTGCCGCACGCCGAGAAACGCGTCATACCCCCAGTCGATCAGACGCGCATAGAGCACCGCGACCAGACCGACGGCGATGGCACCGAGCCAGAAGATGCCGTATTGCCGCCACAGTCGTTTCGCTCGACGCATGACAGCTGGCGAACTTGAAGGTAAGGTCCGGGACATGAATTGGATGGTGCAAAGGACTAAGTATAAGACGTGCGGAACCGACCAGAATGCGTGAAAGACTTTTGAAATAATGAAGTGCGGTGGATTGTCAGCCGCATATTTTTTGCTGTAACACGCCGTATTGAGAATCTGACAGCGCGCGATGCTCATTTGGCGGAGATCGGTAAAAACGTCAGCTAAAATAGTTTCAACTTCGAACAACGAACAGACCCTCAATGAAGCGAATCCTTATCGTCAAGGTCACTTCACTAGGCGATATCGTGCAGGCGTTGCCAGTCGTCGCCGATATCAAACGCGCATTTCCTGGCGTTCAGGTGGATTGGGCGGCGGACGAAGCATTTGCGCAAGTCGTGCATTGGAGCCAGTGCGTCGATCGCGTGCTGTGCGCGCCGCTGCGCCGCTTCAAGAAGGCGCGTCGGTGGAGCGATCTGAAGGCGATCTGGGCATCGATCGCCGAGTTGCGCGCGTATCGCTACGACTACATCATCGACATTCACGGCGTCTACAAGAGCGCGATCATCGCCTTCCTCGCGCGCTCGTCGCGGCGCATCGGCTATCAGTCGCAGGATCTGGGCGAGCGCGGCGCCGCGTTCGCCTACACCGGCCGTTTCGGCCCACGTCCGCAAGGCAGCGCGTGGCACGGCATGCGCATCAGCGCCGGCGAGGCGCTCGGCTACCAGGTGGAAGGCCCGCCCCTCTACGACCTGCAGCTCCCCGAGGCCAGGCCGCAGCCGTTCGCGCCGCAGGGCGCGCCTGTCGCGGCGCTCTTTCATGCCACCTCGAAAGCCGACAAGAAATGGCCGCTCACGCACTGGGTGGCGGTGGGGCGGGAGTTGAGCGAGCGCGGTTTTCAGGTGGTGCTGCCGTGGGGTTCGGACGGTGAGCTTGCCGAAGCCGGGCAGATCGCCGCGCAGGTGCCAGGCGCGACCGTGCTGCCGCAAATGAGTGTCACCGAAGTCGCGCAGATGATCGACGCGTGCGCGCTCGTGGTCGGTACCGATACGGGCTTCGTGCACCTCGCGCATGCGCTGCAGAAGCGCACCGTGATGATCTTCGTCGCGACGTCGCCCTCGCATTGCGGCGTCGAGGCGCCATATCGCTCGACCTCGATCGGCGACGGCCACTCGGTGCCGCCCGTCAGCGCGGCGCTCGAAGCGATCGACTACGTGCGAGCGGCAGAGCCGGTGTTCGAGATGCAGCACGGATCAGCCGCCGCCTGAGTTCGTTCGCGCGATCGCGCAATCGTTTGCGCAAAAGAAAAGAGGCGCGGCGCATAGCCCACCCTTGCGGGCGGGCACTGCATCGTCGCGCCTCAAAAAGCGCCCGTGTCGGGGAACAGCGGGCGGAGAGGAATCGATTACACGTCTGTTAAAACTGTCGCTTTTCGTTGGGCGCCGAAGCGTCCGATGCACGCACAGCAAGGCGGCAAGCTGGCATGCCGCGGTGCGTCGAAGCTTGCCCGGCGCGCCTTTAGCCGCTCCGATGCGGCAACGCTGGCACGGCCAGCAAGGCTTCTATCGCGACAGTGCGCTCAACGGAGTATAGGCGGTGTTTTCCGCCATGGCGGCGATATCCTCCGGCAGCGCGGCGGGTCGATCGAACCCGCCGATCCAGCGCGCCGATCCTGTAACAGCTCGGTGATCTTCCCTTACAAATGGCAACGTTCGCCGCGGCGCGCATCGTGTCCAATCGGGTCATTCGGGGTTTGCGCTCGAATCAATCTGACTCGATGGAGAACAACATGAAACGCTTGATCCTGACTCTCGCGGCCGGCACGCTGCTCGCATCGGCACTCGGCGGCTGCGTCATCGCGCCGGCGCCGGGCTATTACTACGGCGGCGGTGGCTACTATCACCACGGCGGCTACTACTACCGCTAAGCCGCGCTCAGGTACGGGCCGCCAGCCTCACGCGACGAGCATTTCGAACGCGACCACCGCGGCAATGGCCGCGGCGTTCGCGGCGAGAGCCTCGACGACGATGCCTCTCCATGTCGCCGGACGGAAGCGCAGCGCGAGCAGCAGCGAGCCGAGCAAGGCCAGCGCGATGATCATCACGATATCGGCATTGTGAAGATGGACGTTCATGTGAATCTCCCTGTTTTTTATAGGGTTATGTCAGGGAGTATAGGCAAGTCAAAAAGACGCGCAAGGCGGGGGATCTACCCAAAGCCGGCCCGCGGAAACGGCGAGGAAACAACGGCTGCCCGATGCCGCCAAGGGCGCGTAAAAACTGCGTGCCCGTACGACACAGGCCGGGCATCGATCGAATCTCGGCAAACACGCATCGACGCAAGCATGGTTCCGCCGATGCGCATTGCATCATTTCATCAGACTCTCGTCGCGCGTCTCGCGCATGCACAGCACGCCGACCAGGCTCACGGCCGCGGCGACCGACACGTACGCGCCGACCCACGGCAAGCCGCCGTGCGCGGCGAGCACCTGCGCGATATACGGCGCGACCGACGCGCCGAGAATCCCGCCGAGGTTGTACGAGACACCGGCGCCCGTATAGCGGACGTTGGTCGGAAACAGCTCCGGCAGCAGCGCGCCCATCGGTGCGAACGTCACCCCCATCAGGAACAGCTGGATCACGAGGAACAGCAGCACGAGCAAGGGTTCGCCGCTGCCGAGCAGCGGCGCCATCGTGAAGCCGGACAGGATCGCCGCGATGATGCCGACGATCAGCACCGGCTTGCGCCCGAAGCGGTCGCTCGCGCGGGCCGACAGCGGCGTCGCGAGCGCCATGAACACGACCGCGATGCACAGCAGGCCGAGGAACGTCTGTCGCGGAATATGCAGCGACCCGACGCCGTACGACAGCGAGAACGTGGTCGCGTTGTAGAACAGCGTGTAGCAGACCACCATCGCGAGCGCGCCGAGCACGGTCGGCACCCAGTGCTGCGAGAACAGCGTCGCGATCGGCACGCGCACACGTTCCTTGCGCTCGATCGCTGCCTGGAACGCGGGCGTTTCGGCGATCTTCAGCCGCACGTACAGACCGAGCGCGACCAGCACCGAGCTGACGATGAACGGCACGCGCCAGCCCCAGCTACGGAACTGCTCGTCGGACAACGACAGCGAGAGCGCGAAGAACAGGCCGTTGGAGGCGAGAAAGCCGATCGACGGTCCAAGCTGCGGGAACATGCCGAACCAGCCGCGTTTGCCGGCCGGCGCGTTTTCGGTGGCGAGCAGAGCGGCGCCGCCCCATTCGCCGCCGAGGCCGATACCCTGGCCGAAGCGCAGCACGCACAGCAGGATTGGCGCGAGGCTGCCGATCGCGTCGTAGCCCGGCACGAAGCCGATGAGCGTGGTCGACAGACCCATCACGAGCAGCGAAGCAACCAGAGTCGATTTGCGGCCGATGCGGTCGCCGAAGTGGCCGAACAGGAACGAGCCGATCGGTCGCGCGACGAACGCGATGCCGAACGTGACGAACGCCGACAGCGCCTGCGCGGTGGCCGAGCCATGCGGGAAGAACACCGGTCCGATGACGAGCGCGGCGGCGGTCGCATAGACATAGAAATCGTAGAACTCGATCGCGGTGCCGATGAAGCTCGCGAAGATGATCCGCGCGCTACTGTTTTGCCCGCTCGCGGGCTGAGCCGCGGAAATCGGCGAAGTGGACATGCAGGGTCTCCAATTGTCGTGAGGCCGCGTGGCGCTGCGCCGTGCTTCTTGGACAGCCGGCGCGCGGGGGCGGCATCCTCGTTGAGGTATAGGTTTCGGCGCCGCACGCGGGTGGCGCCGCGGCACTGCAGTTGGCTCATGCGTCGCGCCGGCGGGTGTGCGGGCGGCGTGAGCCATGCCGGAAGGCTCCGGCGCGGGGAATCGGAAAATTATAGCGAGCGCGCTCGTCGCGCAGCAATGGCGGCGTAAGCTCGTGCGGCAACGAGGAGGGCTTCAGGAGCTATGCGCAATGACTCGAGCTGGTCACGCGTGGCCGGCTCATGCGGCGATGCGCGGGGAGATGCGTGTCAGCGCACGCGCAACCCGCGCTCAGTCGTACGATTCCGCTTGCGGCGAGGCGAGTTCGCGCAACTGGAACTTGCCGTTGTCGTTGAACAGCCAGTCTTCGAACAGCTCGAGCTGACCGCGGCCGTTCAGCAGCTTGCCGGGCGGCAGCGGCAGCGGCGCCGAGCGGCGCAGCGTCGCGAGCGCGGTGCTTTCGGCTTCGTCGTCGCCGTTCGTGCGATACACCTTGGACTCGACGATGTGTCCATTGCGATCGACCGTGAACGACACCACCACGAGCGAGCGCAGCATCGGCTGCGGTTTGCCTTGCAGCACATACGACGGATTGCGCTCGACGATTCGTCGTGCGACCGCGTCGCGGTATTGATCGAGCGTCACGCTGTTGATCGCGGCGACCGGTGTGCTGACGGTTTCGTGCGGCGCCAGCGACGTGATCGTGCAACCGGCCACGGCGAGAACCCCGAGCGCGGCGAGCAATGTCCGTTGCATGCGAGTCGCCGCGAGCAAGTGCGAAGCCGAACGGAGAGGAACAGTAGGGAGAGAAGTGCGAGAGAGCATCATTGACAAACCGCGATGAGAGCCTGATTGAATGGTAGTCAAAAACCGCCACGATTCAATTGGCGTTCGCCCGCTGAATGTCCTTGCGCGTGCGCCGGTGATGCGCATTGCTTGCCGCTGTAATGGCCGGAAATATGCGCGCATTGGTCGGCGAACGAAACCCGCCTACACTTTGATGGCCTCGTGCTGAGGCATCGGTGGAAGTCTTTTCAGCCCGCTTCTGGCGGGCTTTCTTTTGCCTGCGATTCGCCACTCACACGCGGCAATAAAAAAGGCGAACCCGCCAAACGGGTCCGCCTTTTCTTTATCGATTCAACGTACAACGCCGCAAGCGAAGTCTCACGGCACTACCGAACCGCCGATCACTTCAACGCCGCACGCGCCGCCTTCACCGCGGCCAGCACCTGCTCGGGCGCGGTGCCGCCCGGATGATTGCGGCTCGCCACCGAGCCCTCGAGCGTCAGATACGAGAACACGTCGTCGCCGATCAGATGCGCGACGTTCGGCAGTTCGCTGCGCATTTCGTCGAGCGTCAGGTCCGCGAGATCGCAGCCGCGATCGGCGCACACGCGCACCGCGAGCGCGACGGCTTCGTGCGCGTCGCGGAACGGCAGGCCGCGCTTGACCAGATAGTCGGCGAGGTCGGTCGCGGTCGAGAAGCCTTGCAGCGCGGCGTCGCGCATTGCCTGCGGCTTGACCGTGATGCCGGCGACCATCTCAGCGAAGATGCGCAGCGTGTCGGCGACCGTATCGACGGTGTCGAACAGCGGCTCCTTGTCTTCCTGATTGTCCTTGTTGTACGCGAGCGGCTGGCCCTTCATCAGCGTGAGCAACGCCATCAGATGGCCGTTCACGCGGCCGGTCTTGCCGCGCGCGAGCTCGGGCACGTCCGGGTTCTTTTTCTGCGGCATGATTGACGAGCCGGTGCAGAAACGGTCGGCCAGATCGATGAAGCCGACGCGCGGGCTCATCCACAGCACCAGTTCTTCGGAGAAGCGCGACACGTGCGTCATCACGAGCGCGGAAGCCGCCGTGAATTCGATCGCGAAGTCGCGGTCGGAAACCGCATCCAGCGAGTTTGCGCAGATGCCGTCGAAGCCGAGCGTCTTCGCCACGGCGTGACGGTCGATCGGATAGCTGGTGCCGGCGAGCGCGGCCGCGCCGAGCGGCAGGCGGTTCACACGCTTGCGGCAGTCGATCATGCGCTCGGCGTCGCGCGAGAACATCTCGACGTAGGCGAGCAGATGGTGGCCGAACGTGACCGGCTGCGCGACCTGCAGGTGCGTGAAGCCCGGCATGATCGTCGATGCGTTCTTCTCGGCGATTTCGAGTAGCGCCACGCGCAACTCGGTCAGCAGTTCGCCGATGCGGTCGATCTCGCCGCGCAGCCACAGGCGGATGTCGGTCGCGACCTGGTCGTTGCGCGAGCGGCCGGTGTGCAGGCGCTTGCCGGCGTCGCCGATCAGCGCGGTCAGGCGCGCTTCGATGTTCAGGTGCACGTCTTCGAGATCGAGCTGCCATTCGAACTCGCCGCGCTCGATTTCACCCTTGATCTGCGCCATGCCGCGCTGGATCGAGGCGAGGTCGTCGGCGGAAATGATCTTCTGCGCGGCGAGCATCGATGCGTGCGCGAGCGACCCTTCGATGTCGACGAACGCCAGACGCTTGTCGAAGAAGACCGACGACGTGTAGCGTTTGACGAGCTCCGACATCGGCTCCGAGAAGCGAGCCGACCAGGCTTCGCCTTTTTTGTGCAGTTGGGACGTCATGGTGTTGGGCGGTAAGAACGAGCGGTGAAGAGGCTGGCAACGCGAGTGCAAGTGAAGCGCAACAGCGCCGCCGCAGCGAAGAAAGACAGAGATTTTAACACCGGGCGTGGCGGGTCAAGACCCGGCGGGTGGTCTGGTACCCGTCACACGTTCACTCGCGCACCAGCACCACCAGCTTCAGATCCTCGCGATGGGCGGGCTTGAACGTGATCTGGTCGTAGACGATGCGCCCGTCGCGCGGATGGTTGAATTCGCGCCTGCCGCCTTCGCGGCCGCCGACGTCCTGCGAGGCCCAGTAGCGCGCGAACTCGTCGCTCGCGGCCGCCAGCGAATCGATCAGCCCGCGCGTCGGCGCATCGTTCAGATGGCGGATCGAGTCGGCGCGGAATTCGGCGGCGAGGCGCCGCGCGCGCGTTTCCCAATCGACGATCAACGTGCGTGCGGCCGGCTCGGTGAACGTGTAGCGCAGCAGGTTGCGGTCGTGCGTGCCGTCGAGCCAGCCGACGAACAGATCGGCCGCGCGCTCGTTCCACGCGAGCGCGTTCCATTGCCGGTCGAGCACGTAGGCCGGCGTGTCGACGAGCTGCACGGTCTGCAGCAGCGTGGCGGGCGCGTCGGCGGCGGCGGGGTCGGGCTCGGCCGGATCGCGTTGCGCGGCCAG
Source organism: Paraburkholderia sp. HD33-4 (assembly GCF_021390635.1). Classification (NCBI taxonomy): domain Bacteria; kingdom Pseudomonadati; phylum Pseudomonadota; class Betaproteobacteria; order Burkholderiales; family Burkholderiaceae; genus Paraburkholderia; species Paraburkholderia sp. HD33-4. The sequence goes on from NZ_JAJEJS010000001.1 coordinate 862,502, forward strand.
CTCGAACAGATACGCGCGCTCGGCGCGCGACAGCTGCAACGCAACCGCGATGCGCGCGAGCGCGTCGGCGGAAGCGGACACCGGCCGGCCCTGCTCGATCCACGTGTACCAGGTCGGGCTCACGCCGCACAGCTGCGCGACTTCCTCGCGCCGCAGACCGGGCGTGCGGCGGCGCGGCCCCGGCGGCAGACCGACCGCCTGCGGCGACAGCCGCTCGCGATGGGCGCGGATGAAGTCGCCGAGCGCGCGGGCCGGCGTGGCGTCGAGCGGCGGCGGGTGATCGGCGGAGGACGGCGTGATCATGCTATCGGCTGCGCGTGGAGGGGGTAATAGAGATACCAGAATAATCGTTCAACTTGTACTGGTAGATGGCGGGCTCTATTGTAGCGGCTGGATTCGCGCAATGCGTTGTCATCCGTCAGTCGAGCTCGACGCGTCGATGACCGACGCGCAATGAAAAAAGCCGGGTGTGGCCCGCGTCGGCCACACCCGGCTTTTGCTTGCTGCAGCGTCAACCTCAACCGGTATTGCGCAACCCCGCCGCGATCCCGTTGATACTCAAATGGATGCCGCGCCGCACGCGCTGATTCGTGTCGCCCGCGCGATAGCGTTTGAGCAGTTCGACCTGCAGGTGATTGAGCGGATCGAGATACGGGAAGCGGTTCTTGATCGAACGCGCGAGCAGCGGATTCTCGGCGAGCCGCTCGCTCTTGCCGGTGATCTCCGACAACACCTTCGACGTGCGTTCCCATTCCGCGACGATGCGCTCGAACACGTGCTTGCGCAGCTTCTTGTCGGTCACGAGCGCGGCATAACGCGACGCGACCGCGAGGTCGGTCTTCGCGATGACCATGTCCATGTTCGACATCAGGTTCGTAAAGAACGGCCAGCTCTTGTGCATCTTCTTCAGCAGCGCGAGACGGCGCGCGCGCTCGGCGTCGGACGGCGCGCTGTCCAGATGTTCGGCGACCGCGCTGCCGAAGCCGTACCAGCCCGTCAGCAGCAGCCGGCATTGACCCCACGAGAAGCCCCACGGAATCGCGCGCAGATCCTCGATCTTGCGTTGCTTCGGATCCTGCAGCTTGCGCGACGCGGGGCGGCTGCCGATGTTCAGCTCGGCGATCTCCGCGATCGGCGTCGACTCGAAGAAATACTCCTTGAAGCCCGGCGTTTCGTAGACCAGCGCGCGATACGTGGCCATCGCCGCGTCGGACAGCTGCTGCATCGTTTCCTCGTACGCGGGCAGTTCGGCCAGCGTGTGATCGTGCGGCAGCAGCGACGCTTCGAGCGTCGCGGCCACGACGGTTTCCAGATTGCGCCGGCCGATCTCCGGATTCGCGAACTTGCTCGCGATCACTTCGCCCTGCTCGGTCAAACGGATCTGACCGTCGACGGTGCCCGGCGGCTGCGACAGGATGGCCTGATAGGTCGGGCCGCCGCCGCGACCGACGGTGCCCCCGCGTCCATGGAACAGACGCAGCGTCACGCCGCGTTCGTTGAACAGCGACACGAGCGCCAGCTCCGCGCGATACAGCTCCCAGTTCGACGTCAGGAAGCCGCCGTCCTTGTTGCTGTCCGAGTAGCCGAGCATCACTTCCTGCTCGTTGCCCTGATGTTCGATCAGCGTGCTGATGCCCGGCAGCGCGATCAGATCGCGCATGATGTGCGGCGCGTTGCGCAGGTCGGGGATCGTCTCGAACAGCGGGATCACCATCAGGCCCGCGCGCGCGGGGTCGTGCTCGTCGCCGAGACGTCCGCGCAGCAGGCCGGTTTCCTTCTGCAGCAGCATCACCTCGACCAGATCGCTGACGGTCTCCGTGTGCGAAATGATGTAGTTGCGCACCGCGCGCGCACCGAATTTTTCGCGCGTGATGCGCGCTTGCTCGAGCACCGCCAGCTCGCTCTTCACGAGCTCGGAGTAGTCGGCGTACGGCACCCGCAGCGTGCGCGGCTGCGCGAGTTCGGCGAGCAGCACGTGGAGCTTGTCCGCTTCCGGCAACGCCGCGTAATCGTCCTCGACACCCGCGCGCTTGAACAACTCGGCGATCACCGCTTCGTGGATGTCGGAGCTTTGCCGCAGATCGATGCTCGCGAGATGGAAGCCGAACACTTCGCCCGCGCGTGCAAGCGGCGCGAGACGCGGCGCGGCGAGCGGCGCGCCGTGATGCTCGGCGAGCGAATCCATCAGCACGTGCAGGTCGCGCACGAAGTCGGCGGAGTCGTCGTAGGGGATCGCGCGGATCGGCGCGACGCCGCGGCCGGCGCTGCGCAGCGGCACGATGCCTTCGCCCAGGCGCACGCGCGCGCTCGCCGCGAGCCGCGTGTAGATGCCGATCAGCGCGCGCCGATACGGCTCGTCGGTGCGATGCGGCGAGTGGTCGGGCGAGATGGCCGCCAGCTCATTCAACGCATCGCTCGCGCCGACGAGCAGGTTCGACATCGAGAGCTCCTCGCCGAGCTTGTGCACCTGCACCAGGTAGTGCTCGAAGATCACCGCGGCCTGACGCGTGATCGCGTTTTCGAGCGTTTCGGCGGTGACGTTCGGATTGCCGTCGCGATCGCCGCCGATCCAGCTGCCCATCTGGAAGAACGGCGGCAGGCGTGCTTCGAGGCCATGCTCCTTCAGCGCCTCCTCGATGTCGGCGTACAGCGCCGGCAGTTCTTCGAGGAAGGTGCTGCGGTAGTACGACAGCGCGTTCTCGATTTCGTCGGCGACCGTCAAACGCGCATCGCGCAGCATCCGCGTTTGCCACAGCGACGTGACGCGCGCGCGCAGCATCGCTTCGTTGTGCGCGCGCTCGCGGTTCGTGAGCGGCTGATCGCGCTCGGCGAGCAGCCGCGCGATATCGTGCTGCGCGTCGAGAATGCTCTTGCGCTGCACTTCGGTCGGGTGCGCGGTCAGCACCGGCATGATCAGCGCGTCGTCGAAAAATCGCTGCAGCAGCGGCGTCGCGGCGGCACCGGCCGCGGCGAGCCGCTCGAGCGCATGGGCGATCGTGCCCGGCTGCGAGGTCGAGCCCGCCAGCGCGTGAATCCGGTGACGGCGGTTGCGGTGACGATCTTCGGCGATGTTCGCGAGATGCGAAAAGTAGCTGAACGCGCGCACGACGCTGACGGTCTGCTCGGGCGTCAGCGTGCGCAGCTTTTTGTCGAGCGTCTGCGCGGCGGCGCTGTCGTCTTCGCGACGGAAACGCACTGCGGTCTGCCGGATCGTCTCGACGACGTCGAACACCGCGTCGCCTTCCTGCTCGCGCAGCACGTCACCGAGCAGGCGGCCGAGATAGCGGATGTCCTGGAACAGCGGGTGGTCCTTGTCCTCGCGCGTGCGGCCGGCGTTCTTCGCGGTGGGCGCGGCGGCGGACTCCGCCGGCGACACGGCTTGCAGCTTCGGCGCTTTCGGGGCGCGCGACGGCGTTGCGTCGCCTTCGGACTTGACCTTGGCCTTGGCCGGCTTGCGCGCGGTGGGCGAGGTCGCGGCCTGTTCAGCCTTGCTGGCCTTGCCGGCCTTCGTCGCCTTTTGCGCCTTGGCCTGCTTGACGGGCGCCGAGGTTTGCGCGGCCTTCGGGGCTTTGGTGGCGCGAGCGGCGAGGGCGCGGCGCTTCGCGCGCTGGTCGGCGCGCGTGTCGTCATGTTGAGCGACGCTCGACGATATGCCGTGCGCGGCAGCGTCGGACAGGGCGTCAGGCGCCGCGGCGTCGGCCGGGCGAGCGGTGGGCGAGGCAGTGTTGCGGCGGGCGGGGCGCGCCGATCCGGAAGACGTCACGATGAGTTACCTCAGGGAAGCCAGAGTCTGTTGATTGATGAACTGCGACTGCGGAACTGCAACCAGCGAGTGCAACGTGAACTGCGTGCAACAGGGACTGCGGAACGGACTACAAGACGGACTGCTAGTGCGACTGCAAAGGGGACTGCAAAGAGGACTGCAAACGGCGCTTGCTCGAGTCACTACGGAGGGACCAGCGTGTGCCGCGCCGCCTACGAGGAACGACGCAAGCGCTGCCGATCGCGCGATGCCGACGGGGGAGAAAGGAGCCACGGGTTGCCAGCCCGCGCCGGGACCGAACAGGCGGCAGGCTTTGCCGCAGCATGTTCGCCGCATTGCATCATCCCGCATGCCGCCGCGCGGTGCGCGAACGACCGTGCGTGACGAGGCGCAATGGGGGCCGCCGCGCGCTGCGCGAAGCCCGTCTCCTCCGTCGATACCGCTTGTGCACGGCGCTCCGCAATGCCTTGGAACCCAAGGGCGCGAACGAGGGCGCGTGCTAACATTGATTGTTATTCCATCCCGAGATCAAGCAGCAAGCTAATGAACACCGAGACGTCTTCCACGCCACCCCACACGCTTGTGATTGCGTCGCGAGAGAGCCGCCTTGCCATGTGGCAAGCCGAGCATGTGCGATGTGCGCTGCACAAATTATATCCATCTTGTGACGTAAAAATCCTCGGAATGACGACACGTGGTGATCAGATTCTCGATCGCACGCTGTCGAAGGTTGGTGGTAAGGGGCTCTTCGTCAAAGAGCTCGAAGCCGCGCTCGCCGATGGCCGCGCCGACCTCGCGGTGCATTCGCTGAAAGACGTGCCGATGGAGTTGCCCGCCGGTTTCGCGCTGTCCACGATCATGGAGCGCGAGGACCCGCGCGATGCGCTCGTGTCCAATCAGTACGACTCGCTAGCCGCGTTGCCGGCCGGTGCCGTGGTCGGCACTTCGAGCCTGCGGCGTGAGGCGATGCTGCGCATGCGCTATCCGCATCTCGACGTGCGGCCGTTGCGCGGCAATCTCGATACCCGGCTCGCCAAGCTCGATCGCGGCGACTACGCGGCGATCATTCTGGCCGCGGCCGGACTGAAGCGTCTCGGGCTTGCCGAGCGGATCCGCGCGTTGCTCGATCCTGAGGACAGTCTGCCCGCGGCGGGCCAGGGCGCGCTCGGCATCGAGATTCGCGCCGATCGCGCCGACCTCGCCGCATGGCTCGCGCCGCTGCATCATCAGCACACGGCCGCGGCCGTCGAAGCGGAGCGGATGGTGTCGCGCGCGCTCGGCGGCAGTTGCGAGGTGCCGCTCGCCGCCTACGCAACCTGGGGCGACGGCGCGCTGCATCTGCGCGGCATCGTCGCGACGCCGGACGGCCAGCGGGTGCTGAGCGCGCAGGCGTCGGCGCCGGCGCCCACCGTCGAACGCGCGCTCGCGCTCGGCGAGGAAGTGGCGCACTCGCTCGCGCAGCAGGGCGCGCTCGACATCGTCCGCGCGCTCAGTACGGCGAGCGGTCCCGCGGCCGCCCCCGGCACGGCGGCCAGCGAGTGATGGCCGCCGTCACGCCGCAGAAGGCGCCGTTCACGGTCGTGATCACGCGGCCGGCCGGTCAGTCGAGCGAACTCGTCGAACGGCTCGAAGCAGCCGGGCTCGCGCCGCTCGACTTTCCGCTGATCGACATTGCGCCCGTCATCGACGACGCGCCGTTGTGCGATGCGCTCGCGTCGCTCGAACGCTACGCGCTCGTCGTGTTCGTGTCGCCGAACGCGGTCGATCACGCGTTCGCGCGCCGCCACGATATCTGGCCGCACGCGCTGCCGGTCGGCGTGGTCGGCCCGGGCAGCGTGCAGGCGCTCGCGCGCCACGGCGTCAGCGCGCCCGAGCATCGCGTGATCAGCCCCGCGGCGGGCGCCGACGACGAATCGACGAGCTTCGACTCCGAGAGCCTGTTTGCCGCGATCGAGGCGCAACTGGGCGCCGCGGGCCTCGAAGGCAAGCGCGTGCTGATCGTGCGCGGCGACGGCGGCCGCGAATGGTTGAGCGAGCGTCTGCGCGAAGCCGGCGCCGAAGTCGACGCGGTGGCCGCGTACCGGCGCATCGTGCCGGAGCCGTCGATCGGCGCCTGGGCGCGCGTGCACGAACTGCTCGCGGACACGCCGCACGCATGGCTCGTGACCAGCTCCGAAGGCGTACGCAATCTGCACGAACTCGCGAACGAACATCTGACCGCCGGCGAGATCGAGCAGCTCAAACACGCGCCGCTCGTCACGCCGCATCCCCGCATCGCGCAGACCGCGCGGGCATTGGGTTTTGATAGGATTACGGTGTCCGGCGCGGGCGACGAGCGCATAGTCCGAGCCCTCGTTGCCGCGGCCGCCGTGCCTCCCGTCGTCCAACCGGTATCGTCCAACCCGGCTCAACCACGCATGACTGAAACGAACGCATCCACGAACGCCTCACCCCAGCCGCCGGCAAGCGCCGCCTTGCCGCCGAACCAACCCTTCACGCCGTTCGAAGCGCAAAAGCGCCGCAGCACGAGCGGACCGCTGCTGTGGTTTGTCATCGTGGTCATCGCGTGCGCGGCGGGCGTGGGCGGCTTCGCGATGAACCGCAAGCTGGTGCGCACCGAGCAGGAACTCGCGCAGCGTCAGCAGGCCAACGACACGCAGACCAACGAGCTGCGCATCAAGATCGACCAGGCGCTCGCCACCGTGCATCAATCGGACTCGCAGGTCGCGCAGCTCGAAGGCAAGCTTGCCGATGCGCAGGCCGGGCAACAGGCGCTGCAGCAGCAGTACGCGGATCTCGCGCGCAATCGCGACGACTGGACGCTCGCCGAAGTCGGGCAGATGCTGTCGGCCGCGAGCCAGCAGTTGCAGCTGACCGGCAATACGCAGCTCGCGCTGTTCGCGCTGCAAAGCGCCGATACGCGCCTCGCCGCGTCGGACAGCCCGCAGGCGGTCGCGGTGCGCAAGGCGATCGCGCAAGACATCGACAAGCTGAAGGCCGCGCCGTCCACCGATCTCACCGGTCTCGCCATCAAACTCGACAACGCGATCGATCACGTCGACGCTCTGCCGCTGTCGGGCGAAGCGCCGATTCCGCATGCGACGCCGCATGCGGCCACGTGGGCCGACACCGCGAAGGTGGCCGCGGCCACCGGCAAGCCGCGCTGGGAAGTGTGGATCGACGAGGTCACGCACGGCATCGGCGAGCAGCTGACGAGCCTCGTGCAGGTGCGTCGCATCGACAACGCCGACGCGATGCTGGTCACGCCCGATCAAGGCTACTTCGTGCGCGAGAACCTGAAGCTGCGTCTGCTGTCGGCGCGCCTCGCGCTGCTCTCGCGCAACCAGACCACGCTGAAGTCCGACCTGCAGGCGGCGCAGTCCGCGTTGACGCGCTACTTCGACGCGTCGTCGAAAGACACGCAGACGGTCATCGATCTGGTCAGGCAGGTGGACGCCGGTTCGGCCGCGGTCGATCTTCCGAACCTCGATACGAGCCTGCAGGCCGTCAATCAATACCGGAACCGGGGTTAATCATGGCGATCCGGGGACTCCTATGGCTCGCGGCGCTGTTCGCCGTCGCGGTCGTGCTCGCGGTGGGCGGGCGCTTCGACGCGGGGCAGGTGCTGCTGATCTATCCGCCTTACCGCATCGACATGTCGCTGAATCTGTTCGTCGTCGGGCTGGTGGTGCTATTCATCCTGCTCTACGCGCTGTTGCGCATCATCCGCAATATCTGGCGCATGCCGCAGCGCGTCGCCGCATACCGCGCACGTTCGCGTGTCGCGAAGGCGCACGCGGCGTTGCGCGACGCAATCGGCAACCTGTACGCGGGGCGTTTCTCGCGCGCGGAAAAGGCCGCCAAGGACGCGCTCACGAACGGCGACAACAAGGGCGCGGCCGGTTTGATCGCGGCGAGCGCCGCGCATCGCATGCATGAGTACGCGCGGCGCGACGAATGGCTCGCGCAGATCGACGAAGCTGACTGGCAGGACGCGCGCCTGATGGCCACCGCCGACATGCGCGCCGACGGCCGCGACGCCGACGGCGCGCTCAATGCGCTGACCGAGATGCAATCGCAGGGCGCGCGGCGCATCCACGCGCAGCAGATCATGCTGCGCGCGCAGCAGCAGTTGAAGAACTGGGGCGAAGTGCTGAAGCTCGTGAAGACGCTGGAGAAGCGCGAGGCGATCCATCCGGCGGTCGCGGTGCGGCTGCGTCAACTGGCGGCGGAGAATCTGCTGCGCGATCGTCGCCACAACGCGGACGCGCTGCTCGAATTGTGGAGTTCGCTGTCGACGACCGAGCGTCATTCGCCGCGCCTCGCCGATACCGCCGCCGAATTGCTGGTCGCGTTGAACCGCCCGCAGGAAGCGCGCAAGATCGTCGAGGAAGCGCTTGCGCAGAACTGGGATGCGCGCCTGTTGCGCCGCTATCCGGATACGGCCGGCGGCGATGCGCTGCCGCTGATCCAGAAGGCCGAGGCGTGGCAGAAGGAGCGGCCGGAAGACGCGGACCTGATGTTCGCGTTGGGGCGCCTGTGTCTGCATCAGCAGTTGTGGGGCAAGGCGCAGTCGTTCCTCGAACGCGCGCTGAAGCTCGCCGACAACGAGACGCTGAAGATCCGCTCGCATCGCGCGCTCGCACGCCTGCACGAGCAGCTAGGCGATGCCGACAAGGCAAGCCAGCATTATCGCGAGAGTGCGTTGGCGATGAACGTGACGTGAGTTCGGCGTTTTCGGCCGCGCGCTGAAAACGCGCAAGCCTCCGTCACCGCTATCTGATGGCCGCAGCCCCGCGCTGCGGCCATTTGTTTTTCAGGCGGCCGGCGCCCCGGCGGCCGGCGCTCCGGCGGCCGGCGCATGCGCCCCTGTCCTTCAAAGCCGACAATCCTCTCCTACCATGAAGAGCTAAGCCGTCTTCCTATGACGGATCGGCGCAGACCGCCTGCGTGCACGGAAAAACCCATGAAGACACGAGGACTGATCAGGTTTGCCGACTTCGAACTCGACGTCGAGCGCTACGAGTTGCGGCGCGCCGGCGACGAGATCCGTCTCGAGCGTCTGCCGATGGAATTGCTGATCCTGCTCGCGTCGCGTAGCGGCGAGCTGATCTCGCGCGCGGAAATCGTCCGCGCGCTGTGGGGAGCGAATAGCTTCCACGACACGGAAAACGGCATCAACACCGCGATCCGCAAAATCCGCCTCGCGCTCGACGACGATCCCGTCGCACCGCTTCACGTCAAGACGGTCAAGGGCAAGGGCTATCGGCTCGACGGGATCCGCGAGGCAGAGCAGCTGGCCGAGCCGAGCCAGCCGCCGCACGCGGTGCGCGTGATCGTGCTGCCGTTCGACAACATGACCGGCGACCCGGGTCAGGACGCGTTCTGCGATGCGCTCGCCGCCGAAACCTCCGCGACGCTCGGCCCGCTCGGCGGCGAGCGGCTCGCGGTGATCGCGCGCACGACCGCGGCGCACTACCGCCGCTCGGGCAAGAGTATCGCCGAGATCGCGCGCGAGCTGACGCTCGACTACGTGCTCGAAGGTTCGCTGACGAGCGACGGCCAGCGCCTGCGCATTCTCGCGCAGCTGATTCGCTGCGCGGACCAGACGCAGATCTGGAGTCATGCATACGAGCCCGAATCGGCGGGCACTTTGAACATTCAGCAGGAAGTCGGCGCGGCGCTGGCGGCCGAGGTCACGCCAAGGCTCACGCAGCATCGGTTGAGCGCGCTCGCGCGACGCCTGCCCGTCGCGCCCGCGGCGCACGATGCCTATCTGCGCGGCCGCTACTACTGGTATCGCCGCGTGCATTTCGATCCCTGCTTCGCGGCCACGCATGCGCTGAGCGGCGAGGACTTCTTTCGTAGCCGCGGCTATTTCGACAGCGCGGTCGAACATGATCCGACCTATGCGCTCGGCTATGTCGGCCTGTCGAATTTTCATGGCTCGACGGTCGTGCACGGCTTCTATCCGCCGGAGGAGGGCTGGCCGCTCGCGCGCGCGGCGGCCGAGCGCGCGCTGGATCTCGACCCCGAGTTGCCGGAGGCGCATCACGCGATGGCCGCGGTTCACTACTTCTACGATTGGGACTGGCGTCGCGCCGAAGCGGAGTTTCTGCATGCGCTGCGCCTGAACCCGAGCTATCCGGAAGCGCATCGGCTGTATGCGCGCATGCTGATGTCGGTCGGCCGTGACGCCGAAGGCCACGCGCTGATGAAACGCGCCGAAAAACTCGATCCGCTCGCGTTCCAGGGCTCGCGCGCGTTCGGCCTGATTCTGTCGGGCGAGCACGAGCAGGCCGTGCGCGAATACTTCTCGCGCGCGGCGGCCGAGCGCTCGCCGCTGATCTACCAGATCCTCGCGACCGCGTTCGAGGTGAAAGGGCTCGTCAAGGAGTCGGTGGAAGCGACCGTGGAAGCGCTCGTCTGCTGCAACGAACTGGCCCGCGCGCAAGCGATCCGCGAACGCTGGGACGCCGGTGCGCACGACGCGGTGCTGCAATGGCTGCGCGCGGACCTGCTCGCGCGCCATCGAGACGGCTACACGTCGCCGCTGCTGCTCGCCGAGATTGACGCGCGGCTCGGGCGCGCGGACGACATGTTCCACTGGCTCGACCTCGCGCTCGCCGAGCGCTCGTCGCGGCTATGCGAGGTGCGCACGAATCCGTGGTTGCAGCGCTGGCGGTCGACCGGACGGTTTCGCAGCTTCGAAAAACGCCTGGGCTTCTGAGTCCGGCCGGCCTCGCTACAGCGATCGTCGCGACGCTCATCGCGCCGTCATTGGCCGCCCCTGAACAGCTCCTTCATGCGCTGCTGCATTTCGGGGTCGTGTTGCGACGCGATGAACTCGCGATAAACCTGCTCACGGGTCTTGCCGGCGGGCGCGCCCATCGCGGTTTGCGGCGCGGGCGAGCCGCCGACGGCCGTCAGCGTGTTCTGGTCGGCAGGCTGGGAAATTTCGGTGGGAGCTTGCGTCTGAGCATGAGCGGCGGCACCGAAGGCGAGGGCGGCGCTTGCTGCTGCGGCGCCGATGAAAGTGGACGGTTTCATTTCGTGACTCCTGACAGTGGCTCGGGGGAGCGGCTGCGGCGACGCCGCGAGGCCGACGGGTCGGCGGGAGGTCGATCGACGCGCGCCTTGGAACCCATGGTCCGTCGCGAGGGGCGGCGCGCCAATGGAGCCTGGCTGTAGAAATCGTTAATTCTCGGGCCAGCGACGCCATGACCGTGCAGACCGAAACGCCCAGTGGCGGCGTCGATGATGCCCAGCCGGCCGGCCCGATCCCTGTCACCGACGGAAGGTCTGGACTATCCTACGAATGACAGCACCGCCCACAATCCGTGGCGCGGCGTCCCCTACTGCGGACATTCCAACTATGGAAGCGGACAGGCCCGTTCCTCAGAAAGAACAGACTGCTGCGATCAGCGCACGCCACTGGATGCGCTGGCTGCCCGGACTGACGGTGCTCAGGACGTACCGGCTGAGCTGGCTGCCGAGCGATCTGACGGCGGGACTGGTCTTGACCACGATGCTGGTGCCGGTCGGGATCGCCTACGCGGAGGCGTCCGGTGTCCCTGGCGTGTATGGCCTCTACGCGACGATCGTCCCACTGCTGGCGTATGCGCTGTTCGGCCCTAGCCGGATTCTCGTGCTCGGCCCCGACTCCGCGCTCGCCGCTCCGATTCTGGCGGTGGTCGTGCAAATCGCGGCGGGCGACCCTTCGCGAGCGATTGCGGTGGCCAGCATGATGGCGATCGTGTCCGGCCTGTTCTGTATCGTGATGGGCTTGCTGCGGCTGGGATTCATCACCGAGCTGCTGTCGAAGCCCATTCGGTACGGCTACATGAACGGCATCGCGCTCGCCGTGCTGATCAGTCAGTTGCCCAAACTGTTTGCGATCTCGATCGAAGAGCGCGGACCGTTGCGGGACATCGTGAGTCTCGTGCAGGCCGTCGCCGACGGCAAATCCAACTGGTACAGCTTCGCGGTGGGCGCGGGAAGCCTTGTGCTGATCCTGTTTCTGAAGCGCTTCGAAAAGCTGCCGGGCATCCTGATCGCCGTGATCGTCGCGACGTTGTGCGTGACCGCATTGCACCTCGACAGCCTCGGCGTGAAAGTGCTCGGCAAGATTCCTCAAGGCTTGCCGACTTTTGCGCTGCCGTGGGTCACCGACGCCGATCTGGTCAAGATACTGCTCGGCGGCTGCGCGGTCGCGCTGATCTCGTTCGCGGATACCAGCGTGCTGTCGCGGACTTTCGCGGCACGTTTTCGCAGCCGCGTCGACCCCAATCAGGAGATGGTCGGGCTCGGCGTGGCCAACCTTGCGGCCGGCCTGTTCCACGGCTTCCCGATCAGCAGCAGTTCGTCGCGCACGCCGGTCGCCGAGGCGGCGGGCGCGAAGACGCAACTGACGGGCGTCGTCGGCGCGCTGGCGGTCGCGGTGCTGCTGATTGCCGCGCCCAATCTGATGCGCTACCTGCCCAACAGCGCGCTCGCCGCGGTCGTCATCGCGGCGGCGATCGGCTTGTTCGAGATCACGGACCTGAAGCGGATCTTCCGCATCCAGCAATGGGAGTTCTGGCTGTCGATGGCCTGCTTTGCCGGCGTCGCCGTGTTCGGCGCGATTCCCGGCATCTGCTTCGCGATAGTGATCGCGGTCATCGAATTTCTGTGGGACGGCTGGCGGCCGCACTACGCGGTGCTCGGTCGCGTCGAGGGTTTGCGCGGCTATCACGACCTGCAGCGCTACCCGCATGCCGAGCGAATCCCCGGACTCGTGCTGTTTCGCTGGGATGCACCGCTGTTCTTCGCGAACGCCGAGCAGTTTCAGGAACGCCTGCTCGAAGCCGTCGCGGAATCGCCGGCGCCGGTACGGCGCGTGGTCGTGGCGGCCGAACCGGTGACGAGCGTGGACGTCACCTCCGCCGACATGCTGCGGGAACTGACGCGCACGCTCGACGAGCGCGGGATCGCGCTGCACTTTGCGGAGATGAAGGATCCGGTTCGCGACAAGCTCAGGCGCTTCGAGTTGGGCGATCTGATTGGCGATGCGTGCTTTCATCCGACGGTGAGTAGTGCGGTGGATAGCTATATCGAGGGGGGCGGGAAGGAATAGCGCATGATGGGCGCGACGATGGGCGACACGAGCCTCGCTCGGAATCGCTCGTACGGTGGATTGTCGGACCTGGAGTTGGATCACCGGAGAACAGGTATGCGCGTGCCGTCCGCTGCACCAACGCCTGCAAAAACGTCTGCAAAAGCGGTTTGGGACCGCGTCAGTTCACGTCCACGGCATACCGTGATCCTGTGTTTCGCCTTGGTGTTCGTTGTCACTTTGATTCTTGCCGTCCACCAATATTTTCTCGTGCGCGCTCGAGAACTCGATAACCGTTCGCATCGGCTCGAGATTCAGGCGAGAGTTCTGGATGTCGCGGTCCGCAATAACAGGCAGCACTTGCAGCTTCTTCGTGAGAGTGGGGAGCGGTTCCTCGCGGACCGCACGGCGCAGCTCGACCGGACTGCGGATGGCTCGCTCCAGGCAGTACTGCGGGCGCAGGACGAGCGAGTCTGGAATCTTCAGGTCGGCGATACCGACGCCCCCATCCGGGGTATCGGCACACATCAGCTTGCGGTGATGCCCGGGTTGCACCGCGACGAGCCCAGGTTTCTCGAGGACCTGCGGCTCGCCCAATTGATGAGCCGGCTGCTCGCCGTGCAATTCGAGATGGGCACGGGTCTCGAACGCGCGGTGTATGTGTCGCCGGCCGGTATCGTGGTCGCCTACCCAGCCGTCGACGATGACGAAGTAGTCCGGATCCTGCAAACGTTGGGCAGCTCGCGCCTGTTGCAGCTTGCCAGCCAGAACCCGCTCGCCTATAAGGTCACGTTCGATCCGATTCACGGGCGCGAGAATCCGGCGGAACCGCGCCTGCTGTTCGGCACCCCGGTGATGAGCAACGGCGTGGTTCGCGGCTATCTGTTCTTCATCATCCCGCAACGCATCGTTCAGGACTATCTGCGGACCGACACCACGCCGGACGAAACTCATGCTCTCGTCGACCGAAGCTGGAAGCCGATTGCAACGAGCGGGACTACCCTTGCCGCGGCGCATGAGAATTGGCTCGAGACTCTGCCGCCGCGGTGGAATACGCTCTCCGCTTCGACGCTGTTTCAAACAGGCACGGGGATGCTGAGTGCCGGGCAGGACTTTCTTTTATTCCGCAAACTGGATACGGCAGATCTCTTATTGGTCGATCATGTTCCCGCTGCGTCCGTATTTCGCGCCGTCGTCCGTTTGAGCAGCGCGCTGTTTGCCGGCGTGTGGCTACTCATGGCATTCCTGCTCTGGTCCACGCTGTTCGTCGTCGACCGCCTTCTCTCCACGCAGATGACACTCAACCAGCGCTTGCGGGAATTATCGCTCGCGGACCCGCTGACCGGTCTCGCGAACCGCCGTCGTTTGAACGAGGAATTCGGCGCACTGTCGCGGCGCGACGTCGAGCGCCACATCGCGCTGCTGATGGTCGATATCGACCATTTCAAGCGGGTCAACGACAACTGGGGGCACGCTGCCGGAGACGAGGCCCTGAAGCACCTGGCCGATGTGGTCAAGCTCACCGTGCGCCCGGGGGATCTGATGGCACGGCTGGGCGGCGAGGAGTTCTGCGTGCTGCTGCCCGATACGCCCGCGGACGACGCCGCCCGGATTGCCGAGCGCGTGCGCGAGGCCGTCGCCGGCAATGCCTGCGTTCTTCAGGAGGCGACGTTGCTTCGTTCGGCGCCGGGCCGTGAAATCCGCTTCACGATATCGATCGGCGTGGCGGAGAGGATCGCGGACGACTGCCGCGACCTCGAGCGGCTGATTGCGGTCGCGGACCAGCGACTGTACGCCGCGAAGGCGAGCGGGCGAAACAGGGTGGTGGCATGCGAGTCCACGCAAAGCTGACTCGCGACTGAAGGAACGCCGCCGCGAGATTGCGGCGGCCAGGTGTGCGCGACCACGCTGGTCGGCGCGCGTCGCCGGTTGACGACGCGCCCTCCGCTTAGAAGAACCCGAGCGCCTCCGCCTGATAGCTGACCAGCAGACACTTCGTCTGCTGATAATTCGACAACGCCATCTTGTGCGTTTCGCGCCCGATCCCCGACTGCTTGTAGCCACCGAATGCCGCGTGCGCCGGATACAGGTGGTAGCAGTTGGTCCACACGCGTCCCGCCTCGATCTCGCGTCCCATCTTGTAAGCGCGGGTGCCGTCGCGCGTCCACACGCCGGCGCCCAGGCCATAGTACGTGTCGTTCGCGAGTTCGATCGCTTGCTGTTCGTCCTTGAACGTCATCACCGACGCGACCGGCCCGAAGATTTCCTCCTGGAACACGCGCATATCGTTGTTGCCGAACAGCATCGTCGGCTTCACGTAGAAGCCCTCGCCGAGACCGGCCCCGGGCGAGGCGCGCTCGCCGCCGACGAGGCACTGCGCCCCTTCGTCCCGGCCGATGTCGATATACGACAGGATCTTGTCCAGCTGCTGCTGCGACGCCTGCGCGCCGATCATCGTTTCGAGGTTCAGCGGATGGCCGGCCTTGATGCGTTCGACACGGGCAATCGCCTTCTCGATGAAGCGCTCGTAGATGGACTCCTGGACCAGCACGCGCGACGGGCACGTGCACACTTCGCCCTGATTCAGCGCGAACATCGCGAGACCTTCGAGCGCCTTGTCGAGGAACGCGTCGTCGCGATCGAGCACGTCGGCGAAGAAGATGTTCGGGCTCTTGCCGCC
This sequence comes from Paraburkholderia sp. HD33-4, assembly GCF_021390635.1. Lineage (NCBI taxonomy): Bacteria > Pseudomonadati > Pseudomonadota > Betaproteobacteria > Burkholderiales > Burkholderiaceae > Paraburkholderia > Paraburkholderia sp. HD33-4. Next base: position 878,039 of record NZ_JAJEJS010000001.1, read on the forward strand.
GAGTTCGACCGTCGACGGGATCAGGTTGTCCGCGGCTGCGTGCAGGATGCGCTTGCCGACCGGCGTCGAGCCTGTGAACGCGATCTTCGCGATGCGCTTGCTGGTGGCGAGCGCTTCGCCCGCTTCCTTGCCGAAGCCGTTGACGATATTGACGACCCCGGCCGGGAACAGGTCACCGATCAGTTCGATCAGCACGAGTACCGAAGCCGGCGTCTGCTCGGCGGGCTTCATCACGACGCAGCAGCCGGCCGCGAGCGCGGGCGCGAGCTTCCACGCGGCCATCAGCAGCGGAAAATTCCACGGGATGATCTGACCGACCACGCCAGCCGGCTCGTGAAAGTGATAGGCGACCGTGTTGTCGTCGATCTCCGAGATGCCGCCTTCCTGCGCGCGAACGCAGCCCGCGAAATAGCGGAAATGATCGACAGCGAGCGGCAGGTCCGCGGCCATCGTTTCGCGCAGCGGCTTGCCGTTGTCGATCGTCTCGGCGACCGCGAGTAGCTTCAGGTTCTTTTCCATCCGCTCGGCGACCGCGAGCAGCACGTTCGCGCGCTCAGTCACCGACGTTTTCGCCCATTTGCGGCGCGCTGCGTGCGCGGCATCGATGGCGAGATCGATGTCCGCGGCACTCGAACGAGGTATGCGACAAAATGGCTGCCCGTTGATCGGCGACACGTTGTCGAAATAGTCGCCGCCGACCGGCGCGACCCACTTGCCGCCGATATAGTTTTCGTAACGCTGGCGATACGGATATTCGATGTCGATGCCGAGGGCTTTCAGGTCAAATGGATTCATCACTTGTCTCCGTTTTGTGATGGTGATCGGGTGACTGCACGGGACCACATGAGGCACGAACCGTACCAATGCATCGAGGTGCGAAATTTCAGGAGATACGGTGGGCTCGATAGGCGGAAGTGTTCCGTTCTGGAACAGCTGCGCGGGCAGCGGGTGTTCAAAAACGCCGCAGATTCGCCCGACGCTGACCCAGATCAAGGATGCGGGCCTGCGTTGGGATGCCGCAAGGGGCGGGCGGAGTGGCAAAGGGAGTATTCTGTCGACACGCATCAAAGCGTCCGGCACGACCCGGGCGCATTCAGGAGGAGACAATGCGCGACGACGTTCATCCGGTCAGCGTGGCGGCGGCTAACCGCTCCAAAGGTTGGCCCGCACCGGCGATCCAGAAATCCCACGAACGCTCCGAGACGTTCGGCCTGCGCGCGTCGATCCGGCCGGATTACGACATCCTGTCCGACACGGGCCTCGCGCTGAAGCGCGAGCAGAACCAGGTGCTGTGCGCGCACGCGATGCCGGTCATGGAGACGCTGCGCGAGCAGATCGTCAATACGCAAAGCATGATCGTGTTGACCAACGCCGAAGGGCTGATCCTTCATTCGATCGGTGACGACGACTTTCTGCATCGTGCGGAAAAAGTGGCGCTGCGGCCCGGCGCGAACTGGGCCGAGGATCGCCAGGGCACCAATGCGATCGGCACCTCGCTGGCCGAGGGTTGTGCGATGGTCGTGCATGGCGATCAGCACTATCTGGCGGCGAACCGCTTCCTGACCTGTTCGAGTGTGCCGATTCTCGATCCGTACGGCGATCTGATCGGCGTGCTCGACGTGACCGGCGACCACCGCAGCTATCACCAGCACACGATGGCGCTCGCGAAGATGTCGGTGCAGATGATCGAAAACCATCTGTTCTCGACCGCGTTTCGCGACGTGCTGCAGGTGTCCTTTCACGGACGGCCCGAGTTCCTCGGCACCCTGATGGAAGGGATCATTGCGTTTACCGATGATGGGCGTTTTCTGTCCGCGAATCGGAGTGCGCAGTTTCAGTTGGGCTTGTCGCTCGCGGCGTTGCGCGCGCATACGCTGTCGTCGCTGTTTCAGATCTCGTATGCGCAACTGATCGATCGTTTGACGCATGGCGTCGCACCGCATCTGATGCTGAATCTGCATAACGGTGCCGTGGTTTGCGCGCGTGCGCAGTTAAGGCGAGCCTCGGTAGGGCTCGCGCGTGGCGCGGTGGATGTGCAGCGGGCTCCCGCACCGCGACCCGTGTGTGCGAATCCGCGTCAGCCGGCTGCGGGACTGTCGCGGCTCAGCGATCTCGACACCGGCGATGCGCGCGTGTCCACGCTGATCGCCAAGGTTCGCAAGGTGCTCGGCAAGGACATTCCGCTTCTGATCACCGGCGAGACCGGTACCGGCAAGGAGTTGCTCGCGCAGGCGATTCACAACGACTCGCCGCGGCGTGATGGGCCGTTCATTGCGGTCAACTGTGCTTCGATTCCTGAGTCGCTGATCGAATCCGAGTTGTTCGGGTATGAAGAGGGTGCATTTACCGGCGCGCGCCGTAAAGGGTCGATCGGCAAGCTGGTGCAGGCGAATGGCGGCACGCTGTTTCTCGATGAGATCGGCGATATGCCGTATTCGATGCAGGTGCGGCTGCTGCGCGTTTTGCAGGAGCGGGTGGTGACGCCGCTTGGGGCGACGCGGGCGGTTCCGGTTGACGTATCGATCATCTGCGCGACCCACCGCAACTTGCGCGAGATGATTGCGCAGAATCAGTTTCGTGAGGATCTTTACTATCGGATCAACGGGCTTGCGGTTCGGTTGCCGGCGTTGCGTGAGCGCAGCGATCTGGCGGTTGTGGTCGAGAAGATGTTGCAGTGGGAATCGGTCGAAAGCGGGGGGCGGCAGACGCTCAGCGTTGCGACGGATGTGATGGCCGTGTTCGGACGACATGCGTGGCCGGGCAACTGCCGGCAACTGGCGAATCTGCTGCGGACCGCGTCGGCTATGGTGGAGGACGATGGGGTGATCCGGTGGGAGCATCTGCCGGATGATTTTCTGGATGATGTGAGGGGCACGGGTTGTGGCAGTGGCGGGGGTGGGCAGGGTGACTCTGCTGCGTCGTGCGCTTCGGGCTCTTCAGCCGTTGCGGCTGCGGATGGGCCGGCTGCCGGCGATGCGTCGGTGCCTGACGGCGCGCGGCTGCAGGATGTCGCCGCGTCGGTGGTGGCGATGACGCTGGCGCGCTATGGCGGTAACGTGTCGGCGGCGGCGCGCGCGCTTGGGGTGTCGCGCAACACTATCTATCGCAAGATGCCGGCGGCGGAGCCGGCGCCGGCAGCGGGCGAGGATTGATGCGGGAGCTTTCGCGGGACCGATCGGGAGTGGCCGGGGTGACCGGCCTCGCTACCCCCTTGATTCGTATTGTCTCGCGTGAAAGAGGTCCTACCCGACGAACTGTTTCGCTTCGTCGCGCCAGTAGTGTTGCTGTTTCCACCCGAGAAGACGCTTGAGCTTTTCGTTGCTGAGCAGCGTCTCGAACTCGCCGAATTGCTTCCTGAGCGGCACGCCGGGGTAGTAGCGTCGGAGCAGTTCAGCGGTGGGTACGTCGGACGACACGTCGTCGGCCGCGACGTTCATGACCTGAAAGCCGAGGCCGTCCTTTTCGATGGCGAGCCGGCACGCGCTCGCGAGATCGCGGCCGTCGATATAGCTCCACGCAATCCTCTTGCGCAGCGCCGGATCCTTGAGCCACGCCGGAAACTTCGCGTAGTCGTTGGGTTCGAGCACGTTGCCGATGCGAAAGCAGTAAATGTCAGAGCCGGTGCGCGTGTGGAACGCCTTCGCCGTCACTTCGTTGATCACCTTCGACGTCGCGTAGCTGTCCATCGGGTTCACCGGGTATTCCTCGTCCAGCGGGAAGTACTCCGGATTGCGATCCCGGTGCGCGAACACCACACCGTATGTGGTTTCGCTCGATGCCACGATCACCTTGCGGATGCCTAGCTTCGACGCTGCGTCGAGGATGTTGTACGTGCCCATCACGTTGATCCGGTAGACCTCGTTGTCGGGCGTGATCATGATGCGGGGGATCGCCGCAAAATGCACGATCGCGTCGATCGGCTTGGGTTCGAGGTCGTCGACGAATTCGCCCGCCGCCGTGCTCGATGCCAGCGCATTGAATACCTGGCCCGCATCGGTGATGTCCGTAATCAACGTGCGCGCCGTGCGCGCTGCCATGGGCACGCGATCAAGATTCATCACCTCGTAGCCATGCTCGACCAGGTCCTGGACGACCCATTTTCCGGCCATGCCGCTGCCGCCGGTCACAATCACGCGCTTCGTCATGTGCTCCTCTTTTGCTGTTTGCTACTTGTCGTGGCGTTTGTCCGCGCGTGTCGCGCGGCCTCGTTCGATCATAGGACCCTTGTGAGTGTCCTCACTTCTGCTTCTGTTGGTCAATTCCGCGATGCTGGCATCGTACCGGTCACCTTTGCCGCCGAGCGCAATCGTTGCGCGCTTTGCGCAATCGAGTAAGGCCGCAACGGCTGCATCGATGGTCGGACGAGTACCAAATCTTTCCCTGGGTCCCGATAGCGTGAGGGCACCCACTAACTGGCCGGTCGAGTCGAACACGGGCACCGAGGCCGAGGCGGTCTCGGGATCACGCTCGCCATAGGACGCCGCCCAGAGGGCCTGGCGCACTTCGCTCCACCGCGAATCATGCGCCTCTGTGAAAGCGAGCAGCACTTTGCCCGACGCGCCTTTCTCGATCGCGAACTCTTCACCGACGCGGATCGACACCCTCACGCTTCTGGTTGGCTCGACGCGGTAGAGCACCAGCCGGTGATCGCCTTGGCGCACGTAGAACGATGCGGTCTCCCCCAGATCGCGGCTCAACTGCTGGAGCAACGGCTCGATGACGGGACCTACCTGGAAGGAGCGCTGATAGAGAGCGGCCAGACGCAATGGCTGGTGGCCAACCCCATACTGGCCATCGCTCATCTTGCGGATGAAGCCTCCATGCTCCAACGCGCCAAGCAGGCGCAGGGTGGTGCTTTTGTACAACCCGGTGCGGCGTGAGAGTTCAGTGAGCGTCAGCTGGTCGTCGCTTGGGCCGAACGCGTTGAGTATGGCGAACGCCCGGTCCAGCACGGCCACACCGCTGGAATTTTCACCGGCGTCGGCAGATGGGTCGGACGTCGAAAGGGCGTCGGTAGCCACGTTGTCTTTCTCCTCGTGATCATAGGCGCCACTGTACTGTTCTATCTGGCAGAACTCAAGTTCTAAATTCCTGGGTTTACCCCTCTTATCGCCGATGTGGTCGCCGCCTATAGTTCTTTCTAACAGAACGTAGGTCTATCAGATAGAACTAAGGAGTCAAATGTGAGCATTTCAAGTCCGCAGGTGCTGATCAGCGAAGTCGGGCCGCGCGATGGTCTGCAGAGCATCAAAAGCGTCATGCCAACCGCAGCCAAGCTGCGATGGATCTCCGCACTCGCCGCTGCGGGGCTCAGGGAAATCGAAGTGGGTTCGTTCGTGCCGGCCAGACTGCTGCCTCAAATGGCTGACATCCGCGCAGTCGTTGCGCATGCCCTGTCGATCCCGGATCTGCGCGTCGCGGTTCTCGCGCCGAATCTTCGTGGAAGCCAGAGCGCGTTCGAAGCGGGCGTGCATAAGGTCACGCTCCCAGTTTCGGTGACCAACGCACATTCGCTGGCCAATATCCGGAAAACCAATGAGCAGATGATCGAAGAAGTCCGCAATATCGTCGCGCTTCGCAACGAACGGTTTCCTGGCGTCGAGATCGAAGCCGGTGTTTCGGTTGCCTTCGGCTGCACGATCGCGGGCGCAGTGAGCGATGACCAGACGATGCGCATGTGCGAGGCAATGGCCGGCTGCGGCGTCGACGAAATCGGCCTGTCGGATACAAGCGGCTACGCGAATCCGGCACAGGTTCGCCGGCTGTTCCGCCGTCTGCGAGCAGAATTCGGCGAGAAGGCTGGCGGCGCACACTTCCATAACACGCGTGGACAGGGACTGGCCAACGTCGTCGCAGCGCTCGACGTCGGTGTGACGACGATTGATTCGAGTCAGGCGGGTCTGGGCGGCTGCCCCTATGCGCCGGGCGCAACCGGCAACATCGTGACGGAAGACCTGACCTTCCTGCTCGAAGCGATGGGCTACGACACAGGCGTGGACATCGACAGACTCATCGCAGCGCGTGCCATTCTCGCCGAGGCGCTGCCTGCCGAAGCGTTATATGGACACGTGCAGGACGCGGGTCTTCCCAAGGGATTCAAGTATGCGGACGGCCGTGCGCCCAGCGCGCCGCAACCGGAAGGCTGCCTGATCGGAGTAGCGCAATGAGCGACATACAAGCCAACCAGAATTTGCCGTATAGCGGCATACGCGTCGTCGAGATGACGCACATGGTGATGGGACCGACCTGCGGCATGGTTCTGGCGGACCTGGGCGCGGAGGTGCTCAAGGTCGAACCGATTTGCGGCGACAGCACGCGCGCTTTGCGTGGCTCCGGTGCAGGCTTCTTCGGCACCTTCAACCGCAACAAGAAGAGCATTGCGGTCGACGTCAAAGATCCGCGTGGCGTGGAGATCGTTCACAAGCTTCTTGCCGGAGCGGACGTCTTCAGCGAAAACTTCAAGAGCGGCACGATGGACAAGCTCGGCCTCGGTTATGCCGCGCTGCAGAGGCTCAATCCGCGTCTCGTCTACGTGTCGCATAAAGGCTTTCTGCCCGGCCCCTACGATCATCGCACCGCGCTCGATGAGGTCGTGCAGATGATGGGCGGCCTCGCTTACATGACGGGACCTGACGGCAGACCGTTGCGCGCCGGGACGAGTGTCAACGACATCATGGGCGGAATGTTCGGTGCGATCGGCGCGATGGCGGCACTGGCTCAACGCGAACGCACTGGCCGTGGTCAGGAAGTGCAGAGCGCGCTGTTCGAGAACAATGTGTTCCTCGTGGCCCAGCACATGATGCAGTACGCCGTGACCGGCAACGCCGCGGCGCCCATGCCGAGCCGCATTTCGGCATGGGCCGTCTACGATGTGTTCTCGGTCAAGAACGGCGAGCAGATATTTCTGGCGGTCGTCTCGGATACGCAATGGGCGCTGTTCTGCGACGCTTTCGGGCTTGCGGAACTGAAGGCGGACGAGCGCATAAGCTCGAACAATCAGCGCGTGCAGGCCCGTGAATGGCTACTGCCGCTGCTTCGAAAACATATGGAAGCCTTCAGCGCTGCCGAGATCAGCGCAGTCTTCGAGCGCTGCGGGCTGCCTTATGCGCCGATCACGAAGCCGCAGGATCTGTTCGATGATCCGCACCTGCTCGCTACCGGCGGACTCGCCGAGGTGACTTTGCCGCCTGACGCAAGCGGCGCGGGGCAGGCCATCGCGACGAGGACCGCGCTGCTGCCTTTGACGCTCGGCGGTGAGCGCCTGCACCTGCGCGCGGCGCCGCCTTCGCTGGGTCAGGACACCCAGGCGGTTCTTACAGCTCTCGGATACACGCGGGAGGATCTCAGGCAGTTGACCGAGGCCGGGGTCGTCAAGTGTCAGGACACCCAGCCTGGCGATGCGTCGAACCCCTCGGCGAACGAACTCGCCAGCGCCTGAAGCAGCAACCCAAACAAAGAATCACTGAGCCGCGAAGGCCGGCAGGGCCTTCTGCGCGCTGTGATTCGTCTGGAGACGAGCATGACATCCATTTCATCGAACATCGCGACCGGCGGCGCGGCAGGTTCCACCCTCGAGCAGTCCGCTGTCAGCAAAGCCGCGTGGCGCTTCATTCCGCTCCTCGCACTTGCGTACTTCTTCAACTATCTGGATCGCACGAGCGTCGGCTTCGCGGCGTTGACGATGAATCGCGATCTTGGCCTGACCGCCACACAGTTCGGCTGGGGTGCGGGCATCATGTTCGCGGGGTACTGTCTGTTCGAGGTCCCGAGCAACCTGGCGTTGTACCGCTTCGGCGCACGGCGTTGGCTCGCCCGCATCATGATCACGTGGGGCTTCTTCGCAGCGGCGACGGCGCTGGCTGTTGGCCCAAAAAGCTTCTACGCGATCCGGTTACTACTCGGCATCGGTGAGGCCGGCTTTTTTCCCGGTGTGATCTTTTTTCTCGCGGTCTGGTTTCCGGCCGGCTATCGCACGCGCGTGCTCGCATGGTTCACCGTCTCCACGCCACTGTCGTCGCTGGTTGGCGGCCCGCTCTCGGCAGGGCTACTCCATATGGACGGTGTGCTGGGACTGGCGGGGTGGAGGTGGATGTTCATCGTTCAAGGATTGCCCGCCTGCGTGCTCGGCTTTCTGGTACTCAAAATGTTGGCGGATAAACCCGCCGATGCGAAGTGGTTGTCCCACGAGGAACGGCAAGCTCTGCAAGGCGCGTTCGATCGGGAAGGCACGTCCAGTCAGAAGAAGAAAAATTTCGTCGCGGCGTTGAAGGACGTGCGCACCTACGTGCTGGCGATGATCTCCTTCGGCTTCACGATGGGCTCTTATGGCATCGGCATCTGGCTGCCTCAGATGCTGAGGGCTCACGGGATGAGCGTGACGCAGACTGGCTGGATGTCGGCCGTGCCTTACTTCTTCGCCACCATAGCGTTGCTCTGGTGGGCCAAGCGAGTCGACAGTCGCGGCGGGCCGATCGCAAATCTGGCCGCGGGTCTTCTGATTGGGGCAATCGCACTGGGTGTCTCGACGTATTTCCATCACCTGATTCCGGCAATGACCGGCATCACGCTGGCATTGATCGGCACGATTGCGGGCCGGACGATCTTCTATACGCTCCCGTCCCGGTTCCTTTCGGGACAGGCGGCTGCCGGCGGTCTCGCTTTCATCAACTCGATCGGTGCGCTCGGCGGCTTTGCGGGACCGTACCTCGTGGGCTATCTGAAGGACAGTTTCGGCACGTTCTCGGCCGGCATGATTGGTCTGTCCATCGTGCTAGGCATCACGACATTGCTGACCTTGTCGCTCTATGCATTCGGTCGCGGAGAATGAGCATGAAGAAATCCCTTTCGCCGCGACGTCGGCAGTTGCTTGGCGCTGCCGCGGCATCAATGATTTTCCCCGCTGTCACTCTGCGTCAGGCATTTGCAAAAGAGGAAACGCACTCCGTGAGCACAACCAGCAATTACCTTCCCGTTCGGGCGGAGTGGCTCGCTTCCGGCGCCGAAGCCGCGCTCGAGCCCGACATGCCGATCATCGACGCCCATCATCACTTCTACGAGCGTCCCGGCTGGACTTACCTTCTGGACGAGTATCTTCAGGACGCGCGGTCCGGCCACAACATCACCGCGTCGGTGTTCATGCAGGCGCTGACACGGTATCGCCCGTCGGGCCCTGAGCCGCTGCGCCCCGTCGGAGAAATCGAATATGTCGCAGGCGTCACGGCTCCTTTGCAGAGCGGCAGGCCGCAGGTTGCGAAAGGGATGGTCGGCTATGCGGATCTTCGCCGGGGTGCGGCGGTGCGCGATGTTCTCGAAGCAGAACTGCATGCCGGCGATGGCCGGTTCCGTGGCGTCAGGCACCTCGTTACCTGGGATGCTGACCAGACGCTGGTAAATCCATTGTCGGCGGGGCCGCGAGGGTTGCTGCTCGACCCCGGCTACCGGGCGGGAGTCGCGCAACTGGGTTCGCTGGGTCTGTCGTACGACGCGTGGTTATTCTTCCCGCAACTGCCGGAGCTGTTCGACCTGGCCCGAGCCTATCCCGATACGCCTGTCATCATCAACCATTGCGGCGGCGTGGTCCGAATCGCCAGCTATGCAAATCAGCGCGCGGACGTGTTCGATGCATGGTCCCGTTCGATGCGCGCACTCGCCGAGTTGCCGAATGTCTATGTGAAGGTGGGTGGCCTCGGCATGCGTATCAATGGCTTCGAGTTTGAAAAGGGCGAGCGTCCGCCGTCGTCGGATGAATTGGCACAGGCGTGGAAGCCATGGATACATACATGTATCGAGGCGTTCGGTGCGGACCGCTGCATGTTCGAGAGCAATTTCCCGGTGGACAAGGGCTCCTATCCATTCAGCAACGGTTGGAACGCCTTCAAGAAATTGACTGCGCAAGCGAGTACCGGTGAGCGGGAAGCCTTGTTCCGGGGAACGGTGAGCAAGGTCTACCGTCTCACGTAAGTGATTCCGATGGAGCAGCGTGGATGCTTTGTCGAGTGTGCTCACACCATGATGAATCCGTGCCGCATGCCGAGCATCACCGCCTCGGTGCGGTTGGTCGCACCGAGTTTGCCGAAGATCGAGGAGAGGTGAAATTTCACCGTGTTGTCCGAGATGTCGAGTTGCCGCGCGATCTCCTTGTTGCCGAGTCCGTCGGCGAGCATCGCCAGCACTTCGATCTCTCGCAACGTCAAGGCTTCGAACGGTTCGCCGGATGTCTTCTGGCGCGAGGGGCCGGTTCCGGACAAGAGCCTTGCGAGGATGTCGGGTGTCAGCACGCAAAGGCCTGCGGCGACGGCTTCGATGGATGCAACGATTTCCGCCGGCAGCGCGTTGCGCGGCAGGATCGCGACCGCATCCGCGGGCAACGCATCGAGGATCCCGTCGCTGTCCGGGGCGTCGCTCAGCAGGACGAGCGACGGTGACGCGTGTGAGAGTTCGAATAGCGTCTTGAGCGCCTCGCTCGCCTCCGGCGCGATGTCGGTGACGACGACATCCGGCACCGCCCCGGCGAGGCAATCGACGAGCGTTTCGGCGTCGGCTGCGCTACCCAGGAACTCAAGCGCCGGGTTCGCCTCGACGAGCGCTTGCAGGCTTGTGCGCTCCTGCCACGAGGCCGCAATCACCACGACCCGTAGAGCCGCCGTCTGTACCGTCTGTCCATCCGACATTTCGTCGCTTCCCGGACGTCACCTGCACGAATTGCGTGGGGGCCGTTCGCCCACCGTTACCGGACACGCGTGGCGTTCGCCACCTCGGATCAAGCTGAGTTGCAACTGCTGCCCAATGCTTGCGGAGCTCAGCGCGGCACTCACGTCGCCGATGTCGCGGCAAGGCTTGCCGTCGAGTTCGATCAGCACATCGCCTATCAGCACGCCCGCCTGCTCCGCCGGGCCGCCCCGCGCAAGCGAATTGATCAGCAAGCCACTATTGAACGACAGGTTCATTTCATTGACCCAGGTGTCCAGCAAGGTGACCTGTTGGGTGCCGACACCAAGGTAGCCCCGTGAGACGCGCCCTTTGGTCAACAGTTCGTCGGTGACGCGCTCCACCGTCATCCGCGGAATCACGATACCGGCGCCGCGCATCAGTGCCGAAGTGCAAATGCCCACGACCTGCCCGCGCATATCCGCAAGGGCGGCTCCGGAGAAACCTGAGCGCAGACCGCCGTCCAGTCGCACGAACGCATCGAGCTGTCCGCCTTTCCACGTGCGCCAGGGGCCACCTACGCTGCCGATCACGCCAAAGTCGGCGCTGATGCCGGAATCGTCAGCACGCGCGACGGCTAGTGCAAGATGACCCGGCTTCAGTGAGTTGGCATCGCCGGAACCGAGCGGGTCCAGGTCCGCGACGTCCAGTTTCAGCACACCGACGTCGGACCCCAGATCCAGACCCGCGAGAACCGCGGCGACAGTACGGCCGTCGGCCAATGTGACTTCGATTCCGTCCTCACGCCTGATCGTATGTGCAGCCGTCACGACGACGCCAGCTCGCCAGATTACCCCGCTCGACGGCATGCGATGTCGGCCGTGTACTGCCACGACACTGCGCCCGACGCGCTCGACGATGTCCGCCAGATTGTCCGAGAAATCCATCAAGGGATTTCCGCTCGAGGATGTGGTTTCCATTTCAAGTCCCCTGCCAATTGCGTGCGACCTGCTGGTGCCCCGCGTCGTCGTTTGCTCACCGGTCCAGGTAGAGCCATGACGACGGGTTCACAATGACAGAACCACGGGGGACGCACACCACCCAAATGGGTAGCCGGCGAGATGCATACGGACTTCACGATGCGACGGGTCAGCGGCTAGCGCCGCCCGCTACGGCCCCATACATAGCGTACCCACCGCTGCCACCGGCTCTGCGGCGGAGCGGCCGGCTTGTGCGCAGTCTGCGCTTCGCGGTCGCGCCGGACGGACTTCTGCACCTGTTCGTGGATCTGCCGCAAAGTCATGCCGCCGGGGCCTTTCAGTTCGTCGGGATCGGTAGCGGGATCGGACTCTGGATCGTCTGTCATGAGAGTCGCCTGTTGGTGATGAGGCCACTTGATCTTGATACAGATGCCCGGTAGCGGCAAGTTGGACGCGGATTGCCGAGCGGCGCGTCGTCCGGCAGAGCTTGCCCGCGTGCCGTTCGTGAACTAGATTTTTCTAATGAGGTTCGAGGCGGGAGGCATTGCCATGGAACTGAGCGTGGAACGGGTCGATGTCTGGGCGGCTACCATCGACGACAAACCGGGAGGCCTTGCGAAGGTCTTAAGCGTCTTGCGGGATGCGGGAGTCGACTTGCAGTTCGTCGTGGCACGTCGTACGGCAGAGGCATCGGGTAAGGGCGTCGTGTTCGTTGCTCCGCTACAGGACGACAGTGCGATCCGTGCCGCCACCCAGGTGGGGTTCAGCGTGACGCCGAGCCTTCACTCGATCCGGGTAATGGGTCTGGACCAGCTGGGCATCATCGCGCAATTGAGCCAGGCGTTGGCGGATGGGGGGATCAACCTGCGCGGCGTCTCGGCCGCCGTACTTGGCACGCAGTTCATCGCTTATATCGCGCTCGACTCGCTGGACGACGCCGAAAAGGCGATCGACATTCTACAAAGGGCCTGAAGCGCCCGTACCGGCCTGGCTCCCCCGGGCTAGCTAACTGCGCCGCTGCGTCTGACACGAGCGCGGTAGGCCTGCGCAAGTCCATTGCGGCAATGCCGAACGGCCATTTGAACGGCGAACCAGGCGCCGGGCATGGCGACGAATCCCGATGCCGGAAGGAGGTCGGGAGCGATGAAGACATCGACGACCAAGAGGCGAGTGCTTTGGGCGCTCTCGTTCTGTACGATCGTGACCGGCACGGCAGTCGCGGGGGCATTGCTGTTCGAGCTGTCGGTGATCGGCTATGTCGAGAGCGATCTGCGCGGGGACGTGGCAAGAGCGCAAGCGGGCATCGCAAGCAGCGAGCCTGCAACTTCCGAGGAGCGCATCAATCCGTCCTATCTGAAGCGGTACGGGTTGGACCGCAACCTGTACAAGGACAGTCGCGGAAACTTTGCGCCAACAGGCGCTGACTGGCGGCAATGGGGGTTGCGAACCAAGGTCGCGGCCACGGTGATGTGGCTGGGTCACGATCCGCCTGGAACGTGGTGGACTTACGCTCAGATCAAATGCGTCGACCGGTTTCCCGAAGCTCACGCCGACAGCGAGCGGATCGCCGATGTTGCCGACGCATGCCTCGGTGTACCGCATTGATCGACACACAGCCGCCCAACGCGGACGGGCTAATTTCTCCCGGTCATTTCTGGTTATCGGAACGGCCGGCACCGAGTGCCTCGAGCAACGGCCTGAGGGCATCCAGTTCCGTGCCGAAGCCGCTCCAGTCTCCCGCCTTCAGTCGCTCGATGGCGCGTTCATAGTGGGCAAGTGCCTCGCGCGCGCGAGCGTCCGCTGTGCCTTGGCGTGGCGGTGCCGCTTGCGCGGACTCCCTGAAAAGCGCCGCCAGCGCGTCACCCAGGGTGTCCTCCATCACCACGCGATCACCATAGGCGGCAATCACCCGCTTCAACTCCGGCAACTGACCGGACGCCGCGCGCAAATAGAGCGGCGAAACGTAGAGGATCGAGTTCTCGATCGGCACGACCACGAGATGACCGCGAATGACGCGTGAGCCCATCTGGTTCCACAGCGAGATCTGCTGCGAGATCTCGGTATTCTGCTGAATACGCGCTTCGATCTGAAACGGGCCAAAGACCAGCTTGTCCTTGGGAAAGGTATACACGATGAGCTTGCCGTATCCGGGCGAATCGCAACGCGCCGCCAGCCAGGCAATCATGTTTTCCCGCTGGCTCGGCACCATCGGCAGCATCAGGATGAACTCGGCGCGCGCGTCGCCGGGCAGTCGCATGATGGTGTAGTACGGCGGCATCGTGCTGGCCGAGCTCCCGCCATCCATTCCGACCAGCTCCTGAGGAAACTGCCACAGGTCCTCGCGGTTGTAGAAGACCTCCGGCGCATCCATGTGATAGGTGCGGTAGAGCTGCGCCTGGATCAGGAACAGATCTTCGGGGTAGCGGATATGCTGCCGCAACTGCGGGGGCATCGCGTCCAAAGGCTTGAACAGACCCGGGAAGCTGCGCTCGTAGGTGCGCAGCAGCGGATCGGCGGGATCGCTGACATAGAAATCGACCGTGCCGTTGTACGCATCGACCACGACCTTGACCGCGTTTCGGATGTAGTTGGCGCCGTCGCCGAAACCCGGCCGGGAGTAGGGGAACCACTGGCTGACGGTGTAGGCGTCCTGGATCCAGAACAGGCGTCCGTTGCTCGCGACCACATAGGGGTCATGGTCGAGAGTCAGGAACGGCGCGATCGTACGCACGCGGTCCTGAATGTTGCGGTGAAGCAGGATCCGGCTCTGGTCTGTGATGTAGCCGCTCAGCAGGATGTTCGGATCGTCGAGCTGCCAGGCGAACAGGCTGCGGCTTCCCACACCGCCGAGGGTGACGCCGTCGCGCCCGCTATACGTCGTGTAGGCATTGGTCGGTCGTTGGGGATAGTCGAATTCAGCGACGTTGCCGTTCACGATCACATAGTCCTGCCGGCCTTCGCTGAAATACAGACGTGGTTCGCGAATCACCGGGGCGCCGTTGGAGACCGGCGGAATATCGTGCAGATAGAAAAACGGTAAGCCCTCGGCGGATTTCTCGGTGACCGGCGACATCACGACGCCGATGCCGTGAGTAAAGATAAGGTGCAGGTTCACCCAGGTTTGGGCGTTGGGCGGAAGCATCGCCGGATCCAGTTCGCGCGCCGACAGCATGACCTGCCTATATCCGGAGTCGAGCTGATAGCGGTCGATGTCCACCGACAGAAATTTGTAGTAAGTCCTGATCTCCTGCAACTGCGCGTAGGTATCCATCAGCGGCTGCACATCCCAGAGCCGGATGTTGTCGATGGTCGCCCGATTGGCCTGCAGCGAGTCGAGCGTCAGTCCCTGCTCAGCCTCGAACGGTTTGACCTCGATCTTTGCGAGGCCATAAGCCTGTCGCGTTAGCGCGATGGTGTGCTCGATATAGGGTGTTTCCAGTTTCAGCTCGCTCGGTTTGACATAGAAGCGTTCAAACAGCGATGGATAGATCACAGCGAACGCAAACGAACTGCCGAACACGAGCAGCGCGAGAACGACGGGCTGCAGATAGCTCCGCCGGCGCATGTTGATCCAGAGGGCGACGGATGAGGCCGCGGCAAGGCCCACGAGCATCCACAGGACCGGCAACTCGACGTGGACGTCGGTATAGCTGGCGCCGACCACGACGCCGTTGTCGCCGTAGAGCAGCAGAAAGCGGTCGAGCCACCACGACCAGGCCTTCACTGCAAAGAACAAACCGAGCAGTGCCGAACCGTGAGTGATCGCGGCACCCGACAGCGTCCGCGGTGGCCGCTCCAGCGCGATGTCACCGCGCAACGCGTAGACGGCACCTGCGACGATCGCGCTGCAGAAGACCAGCCGCAGCAGCCAGTTCTTGAGTGCAACATACGCGGGGAGCGAGAACAGATAAAAGCCGATGTCCCTGTCGAAGATCGGATCGCGCTCGCCGACAGGCACCTGATAAATGAAGCGAAGCGCGACGTCCCAGTTCGAGACTTCACTAGCGGCGATAAGCAGCCCAACGACGAGCGCGACGCAGGCAATACTGGCGCGCCAGGGAACGTGCGGCGCGATCAGCTCGGATAGATCGCCGGCAATTTCCGTCGCACGCGACGGATCGGCTGCTTGCGCTCGCAAGATATCGACGCGCGTCGCGTAACGATGCGCCAGAATCCCGGACAGCCAGATCGCAGATGCCGAGACTGCGAACACCGCGGCAAACAGCAGCGCTTTTGCGCAAAGGATGGTCCAGAAAACGCCGCCATAGCCGATCGAAGAGAACCACAGCCAGTCCACCAGGATGCCGGTGATCCGTCCGACGACAATCAGGCCGGCGATGACGGCGATCGTCGTGATTGCATAACGTCTCAGGCGCCCGCCGGACTTTACCCCCGACCGCATGGTCCCTCCTGTGCTGGCCGCCGCCGTTGCCGCCGCCGTTGCCGTGTCGCGATCGCGTCAATCGCGCAATACCGGCCTGTCGGGAGCCAGGCGTACGAAGCCCGCCAAGGCTTCGCACCTGCAAAGCTGCTTCACCTGTTGACCATCTTCGCCGGCACACTAATGGCAAGCAATCCGCCTAGCACCATGAAGGCCGCAAGCATATACATTCCCGAATCATTCGCCGCCGTAACCTCCTTCAACCACCCCACGGCATAAGGACTCAGAAAACCCGCCAGGTTCCCGATCGAATTGATCATCGCAATCCCCGCTGCGGCGCCGGTGCCTGCCAGAATCGCCGTAGGCAAACTCCAGAACAACGGCAGGGTAGTGAGGATGCCCATAGTGGCCAGCGTCAGCCCGGTCATCGCAAGCAAGGTGTTATGCGTCCAGATGACGGAAAGCACGAGGCCCACAGCGCCAAGAAACGCCGGCAACGCAATATGCCAGCGTCGTTCCCGCGACCGGTCCGCACTCCGCGCAACCAACACCATCGCCACGACCGCCGCCGCAAACGGCACCGCCGACAGCAACCCGATCACGAACGCATCGGTCACGCCAGTCGATTTGATAATCGTCGGCAACCAGAAGCTCACCCCATACAGTCCCATCACAAAGGAGAAGTAGGTGAGGCTCAACATCAACACCCGCCCGCTCGTGAATACTTCACGAATCGGCATATCGTGCTTCGTCGCTTCCTCGGCCGACACCTGACTCTCGAGCAACTGCTGCTCTTCCCGAGTCAGCCACTTCGCCTTCGAAATCCGATCATCGAGCAACACGAACACGATGATCCCGACGAGCACCGACGGCACCCCTTCGAGCAGAAACAGCCACTGCCACCCGTGCCATCCATTCACGCCATTGAAGTTCTTCAGGATGTACCCGGACACCGGACCGCCAATCACACCCGACAACGCGATCGCCGTCATGAACCAGGTCGTCATGCGCCCCCGACGATGCGCCGGATACCAATAGGTCAGATACAAAATGATCCCAGGAAAGAACCCCGCCTCGGCGAGCCCGAGCAAAAAGCGCATCACATAGAACATCGTCGGCGTGGTGACGAACATCGTCAGCATCGAGATCACGCCCCACGAAATCATGATCCGCGCGATCCACACGCGCGCGCCGACCTTGTGCAGGATCACGTTGCTCGGCACTTCGAAGATGAAATAGCCGATAAAGAAAATCCCCGCGCCGAAGCCATACACCGCGTCGCTCAAACCGAGATCGGTGCTCATCCCCAGCTTCGCGAAGCCGACGTTCACCCGGTCCAGATACGCGACGATGTAGCAGAGCATCAATAGCGGGGCGAGCCGCCACGTCACCTTGCGATAGGTTGCCTCTTCGAACGTGGAAGGCGGCGCCCCGGCGCCGGGATGATGAAGCGGATCTGCAGGACTAGCCATGACTGTGTCTCCTCTTTTTTTATGGAATTGAAGTGCCGCCGCCAATCGATTCTATCCGCGCCAAAACTTTGGCATGACGAATCGATATTGGGGGAAAACACTGACTGCGCACGCAGCGCGTGACTAACCACTACACGCAGCGTCCCCCATCCACTTCGAGGCACACGCCGGTTATGAACTCCGCCTCATCCGAAGCCAGATACAGTGCCGCATTCGCAATGTCCTGCGGCGTCGAAAATCGCCCGAGCGGTATTCCCGCCAGAAACTTCTGCCGATTCTGCGGCGTATCCTCGACCCCCATGAACTCGGACAGCAGCGCGGTCTCGCCGATCACCGGATTCACGCAATTCACGCGAATCCGCTCCGGTCCGAGCTCGACGGCGAGCGACTTGCTCGCGACGATCACCGCGCCCTTGCTGCCGTTGTACCAGACGAGCCCCGGCCGCGGCCGCACGCCGGCCGTCGACGCGATGTTGATGAAGTTGCCGCCGCCTTGCTCGCGGAAATACGGCACGAACTCCTGCACGCTCCAGTAGATGCTCTTCACGTTCACCGCGTAGACGCGGTCGAACTCGGCCTCGGTCACTTCGAGCACTGGCTTGTTGCGATGCGTGGTGCCGGCGTTGTTGACGACGATCTGCACGCTGCCGAAGTCTTCCAGCGCGGCCTCGCGCAACGTGCGCCAATCGTCGCGTTGCGCGACGTTGCCGGGTACCGCGATCGCCTTGCCGCCCGCGATCGCGATCTCGCTCGCGACGCGTTCGGCGGCCGGCCCGTTAAGGTCATTGACCACGACGTTCGCGCCTTCGCGCGCAAAGGTCTTCGCAATACCTTCGCCGAAACCCGAACCGCCGCCCGTGACGATGGCCGTTTTACCTGTCAACCGCATGATGTCTCCGTTGTTCGTGATGGATAAAGCGATGCGTTGTTGCGTGTAACGCGTTGCATGCTCGGCTCGCGTTGATCGCTAGCCGAGCCGGGTTCGCCAGCTAGCCGTGTTTGATCGCGATCGTCTTCAGCACCGTGAAGCCATACAGCGCCTCGAAGCCTTTCTCGCGACCATGTCCCGAGTGCTTGACGCCGCCGAACGGCAACTCGACGCCACCGCCCGCGCCATAGTTGTTGATGAACACCTGGCCCGAGCGCACGCGTCGCGCGAGCCGCATCTGGCGCGCGCCATCGCGTGTCCAGATCCCGGCGACGAGCCCGAACTGCGTGCCGTTCGCGAGCGCGAGCGCTTCGGCTTCGTCGCGGAACGACATCGCGGCGAGCACCGGACCGAATACTTCGTCGCGCGCGAGGCGGTGGCTCGCGGGCACGTCGCGCAGCAACGTCGGCGCCTGATAGAAGCCGCTTTCGGGCGCTTCGGGAATCACCTCGCCGTGTGCGGCCATCGCGATGCCGTCGTGCTGCGCATCCGACAAAAAGTCCCACACGCGCTGCTGCTGTTTTGCGCTGATCAGCGGTCCACAATCGAGGTCGGCGTTCGAAGGCCCGACGCGCAGCGCCTGGAATGCGCTGCTGAGCCTGTCGAGCAGCGGCTCGTAAATCGCCTGCTCGATCAGCACGCGGCTGCCCGCCGAGCAGGTTTGCCCGGCGTTCTGCACGATCGCGGAGATCAGCACCGGCAGCGCGGCGTCGAGATCGGCGTCGGCGAACACGATCTGCGGCGACTTGCCGCCGAGTTCCAGCGTGACGGGGACGTGGTTTTCGGCGGCCATCTGCGTGACGAGCTTGCCGGTTTCGGGCGATCCCGTGAACGAGATGTGATCGATGCCGGGATGACGCGCGAGCGCGGCGCCCGCTTCGTGTCCGTAGCCGGTGACGATGTTCAGCGCACAGGCCGGCAGGCCGGCCTCGGCGGCGAGTTCGGCGACACGCAGCACGGAAAGGCAGGCGTCCTCGGCCGGTTTGACGACGCACGCATTGCCGGTCGCGAGCGCTGCGCCGACGCTGCGCCCGAAGATCTGCATCGGGTAATTCCACGGCACGATGTGGCCGGTCACGCCGTGCGGCTCGCGGATCGTCAGCACCGTGTAGCCGGATTGGTAGGGCAGGGTCTCGCCGTGCAGCTTGTCGGCGGCGCCGGCGTAGAACTCGAAATAGCGGGTGAGGGCGGCGGCGTCGGCGCGCGCCTGCTTGAGCGGCTTGCCGGTGTCGCGCGCTTCGAGCC
Source organism: Paraburkholderia sp. HD33-4 (assembly GCF_021390635.1). Classification (NCBI taxonomy): domain Bacteria; kingdom Pseudomonadati; phylum Pseudomonadota; class Betaproteobacteria; order Burkholderiales; family Burkholderiaceae; genus Paraburkholderia; species Paraburkholderia sp. HD33-4. The sequence goes on from NZ_JAJEJS010000001.1 coordinate 897,692, forward strand.
GTGCAAGGTCCTCCTGGCGCGCGGCCACCAGCAGCGACAGCCGGTACAGCACGCGGCCGCGCTCGGCGGCGCTCAGCGCGCCCCATGCGCCGTCGAACGCGCGGCGCGCCGTGTGCACGGCGCTGTCGATATCGGCCTCGGTGCCGCGCGCGATGCGCGTGAACGGCTGGCCATCCGACGGATCGAGGACGGCGATCGATTCGCCGCCGGAAGCGGCGCACCACTCGCCGCCGATGAAATGCCGTGCTTCTTCCATGCATGCTCCTTGCTGACGTGCGGCCGCCGTGCGGCGGCGCGGGTTCGAAGGGGAGACACAAAACGGTAGAGACGCGAAGCGTGAGTCGCCAGACGATTATCGCGCCGATCCAACCGCGGATGCCACCTGCCGATTGGCTATAATGGCGCATTCCGCACACGGTTCGCGTCGCATCCGCAGCCCGCGCGCCGTTCGCCGCCTTCCGATTTCCATCCCCTTCAGAGAGCGCTCATGAGCTTCAATCACGTTCCCGCAGGCAAAGACCTTCCGCACGATTTCAACGTCATCATCGAAATCCCGGCGCAAAGCGACCCGGTGAAGTACGAAGCCGACAAGGACCTGGGCCTGCTCGTCGTCGACCGTTTCATCGGCACCGGCATGCGCTATCCGGCCAACTACGGCTTCATTCCGCAGACGCTGTCGGGCGACGGCGACCCGGTCGACGTGCTGGTGATCACGCCGTTCCCGCTGCTGGCCGGCTCCATCGTGCGCGCTCGCGCGCTCGGCATGCTGCAGATGACCGATGAATCGGGCGTCGACGCGAAGCTGATCGCCGTGCCGCACGACAAGATCTGTCCGATGACGGCGAACCTGAAGTCGATCGACGACGTGCCGGCTTACCTGAAGGACCAGATCAAGCACTTCTTCGAACAGTACAAGGCGCTCGAGAAGGGCAAGTGGGTCAAGGTCGAAGGCTGGGCCGACGTCGATGCTGCGCACAAGGAAATCAGCGAAGGCGTGGCGAACTACAAGAAGTAAGCGCGTCGCGGTTCATCCGCTCGCGGCATGCAGTACGAAAACCGCGCGAGTCCGCAAGGACCGCGCGGTTTTTTCATGCGGTTTGCGCGGGACTCGACTACCGTGCAACGAGCGTCACGATTTCCGTCTCGCCCGCGCCGGCCCTCGCGCATAACCTGAACGCATGACGCCGATGAACGGAACGCATTTTTATATTTAGGTGTAAACCCTTATGATTCGCCGCACGACCTTTGCGCGCGAACTTGCTTCGGCACGCCCGCGCGACTCCATAAATTCAACCAAACCCACTGTCCGGATGATGAACCGCAGCAAGTCACACTCGACATCGCCGCGCTGGTCGACCCGGCTGCATTCGCTCGTCACCGCGATCTATCGCAAGCGGCCGATCTGGATGGTGTCGTTCGCGGCGAGCGAGGCGAATCTTTCGGAGGGCTTGAGGGCGGCCTGCGCGTCGACGGCGATGCTCGCGCTCGGCAACGTGCTGCACGATCCGCTGTTCGCGTGGGCCGCGATCGGCGCGTTCTGGACCTGTCTTGCCGATGCAGCCGGCTCCAATCGCGCGCGCTTCATGTCGATGCTGGGCTTCGCGCTGCTGTCGACGCTGTGCGGCGGTATCACCGCGTTCGCGTCCGCGTCCGGCACCGCGTGGGCCGCGCTCGCCGTGCTCGCGTTCACGACGCTTGGCGCGTTCGGCCGCATCTGGGGCGCGGCCACGTCGCAGGTGACGATCCTCGCGGCGACCGCCTGCGTCGTGATGGTCGACCGGCCGATGCACGACGCGCGTGCCGGTGTCGCGTTTCTCGGCGTCTATCTGATTGGCTGCCTGTTCGCGATCGTGCTGAGCCTGTCCGTGTGGCGCATTCATCCGTTCGGCGCGAGCCGCGCGTCGTTGCGCGCGGTGTATCTGCGCCTCGCCGATGTCGCGTTCGATAGCGCGCGGCTCGTCGGCGAGCGTGCCGCGCCGCGCGAATGGGCCGCGCATGCGGCGCGCTTTCGCGCCGATGCGCGCGCGTCGCTCGAACGATCGCGCGATGCGCTCGCGAGCGTGCCCGCATCGAAAGCGGGCGGCGCGGCCGTGTACGACACGTTGCTCGGCTTGCTGACCGATGGCGAAGCGTTGTTCGCGTATCTGATCGCCGTATCGGGCGCGGGCGAGAAAGTGCCCGACGATCCGCGTCGCACCCAACGCGCGGTGCGCTCGCTCAATGCGATCGGCGAAGTGCTCGGCGACATCGGCAGCGCGACCGGCGACGCGCGCTGGGAACGCCTCGCGCAACCGCAGACGCGGCTGCGGCGTCTCGCGCATCGGCTCGAAAGCGGGCTGCTCGAACCGGTGAAGCTGCAATCCGGTTTCGAGCTCGTCGATTTCGCGCCGCGTGAGGTGCACGTCGAGTCGTGGAGCGCGTGCGTCGCGCGTTATACGGCGCGCGCGTGGTCGACGCTGAAGGCGAACCTGTCGTGGCAGTCGGTCGGCTTGCGCCATGCGGCGCGCGTCGGCGTGACGACGACGGCGGGCTTTCTGCTGATCCGCGCGTTCGGTCTGCCGTTCGGCTACTGGGCCACGATGGCGACACTGCTGATCCTGCAGCCGTCGATTGCCGCAACATGGCCGCGCAGCATCGAGCGCGCGGCGGGCAGCATCGTCGGCGGCGTGCTCGCGGCGGCGATCGGCTATGCGATTCATTCGCCGCTCGGCATCTCGCTCGCGGTGTTCCCGCTGGTGATGGCGACGATGGCGCTGCGCCCCGTCAGCTACAGCCTGTTCGTGCTGTTCCTGACGCCGGCCTTTGTGCTGGTCGCCGACTTCGCGACGCCGGGTGCCAACGAATTGACGTTCGCGCTGACGCGGCTCGGCAACAACGTGCTCGGCTGCGTGCTCGCGCTGCTCGCGACGTTCCTGCTATGGCCGACGCGCGAGAAGCTCGACGTGCGCGTCTATCTCGGCGACGCGGTGCGCGCGAATCTCGCGTATCTGCGCGCGTCGCTCGACGCGCCGCGGCACAGCGGCCACGAGATCGAGCAATTGCGCCGCGCGGCGGGTCTCACGAGCAACAACGCGGAAGAAGCGATCGGCCGTGTGCGGCTCGAAAAGCTCGAAGACTCGATGGCCGATACGGTGACGCTGACCGTGCTGAGCCTGCTGCGCAGGATGGCCGGCACCGCGACGCAGTTGCGTCTCAGCGCGAACCGTCGCGACATGCATGGCGAGCTCGACGAGTGGGTCGTGGCGATGAGCGCGGCGATCGAGGCCGCGTTGAACCGCACGTTGCGGCCGGTGCGGCTCGAGTTGCCCGCGCGTGAGCGGTTGACGTCGCTGGAAGCGGATGTGGTGGGGGAACTCGCGCGCGTGCATCGCCTGTTGACGGAGAGGATGCGCGAGGCGAGGGGCTAGCGCGACTCAGCCGTCGGAGCTATCGCCGTCTTCGGCGTCTTCATTCACAGCTACCGCCGGCAACACCGACTGCAACGTGAACACCCCAGCCGCCAGCGCCCGCTTGTCGGCCGCCGTGAGCCGCTTGACCCAATACTCGGCGCTCGACGCGCTCGAGCGGTCCGCCAGCTCGAACGACGCGAGCACCCGCACCGGCTTGCGCGAGCGCGTATAACGCGCGCCCGTGCCGCTCACGTGTTTGTCGAAGCGCGCGGCGACATCGGTCGCGATGCCGGTATAGACGCTGCCGTCCGAGCATTCGAGCAGATAGAGAAACCACGCCATAGCCGCGCTTCTAGCCTTTGAACGGATTGTGTTCGCGCAGCTCGTCCACGTACGCGTGGATGCTGTTCTTTTCGTTGTCGAGGAAATGGCCGACCGCATCGGCGAAGGCCGGATGCGCGAGCCAATGCGTCGAGCGCGTGGCCGTCGGCAGAAAGCCGCGCGCCATTTTGTGCTCGCCCTGCGCGCCGCCTTCGAATGCGCCGAGCTTTTCTTCGATGCAGAATTCGAGCGGTTGATAGTACGCGGTTTCGAAGTGCAAACACGGCACGTGTTCGAGCGCGCCCCAGTAGCGGCCGTACAAGGTGCCGCCGGTTTTGTCGTCGCGCTGATAGACGACGAGCGAACTCGCGATCGGCTTGCCCTCGTATTCGGCGATCACGAGCAGCAGATTCTCAGGCATCGACGCGCCGATCATGCGGAAGAAATCGAGGTTCAGATACGGACTCGAAAAATGCTCGCGATAGGTTTGCCGATAGCACTTGCTGAAGAAGCGCCAGTCGGCATCCTTGATGTCCGCGCCGCGGATGCGCCGCATGGTGATGCCGGCGTCGCGGACCTTGCGACGTTCGGCGCGGATGTTCTTGCGCTTCTTCTGTTCGAGCGTCGACAGAAAGTCTTCGAAGTCGCGATAGCCGTCGTTGAGCCAGTGAAACTGCACGCCTTCGCGTTGCATCATGCCGATATCGGTGAGCGCGTCCGCCTCGCCTTGCGTCGGAAACAGCACATGCAGCGACGACACCTCGGCCTGCTCGGCGAACGCCATCAAGGTGGCCGCGAGATGGCGCAACGCGTGCTCGTTCGCCGACAGCAGGCGGTTGCCCTGCACCGGCGTGAACGGCACCGCGCACAGCAGCTTCGGGTAGTAGGGCAGACCGTTGCGCTTGTACGCGTCGGCCCAGGCCCAGTCGAACACATATGTACCCACCGTCACTTGCACCTGTTTTTGAACGGGTTGAACTTCGCCAACAATGTAAGCTCGTTTGGGGCATGAAGCTAGGGTTGGGGTGGTTTTCATGCTCTTCGTGTTACGAATTAGGCAAGCCGGCTACGCCGGCGCGTCAGGCATCCGAGTGTGTGCAACTTTGGAACCGCCGTCAGGCGGCTGTCCACGCCCTTGTGGTGTGGGCAGCGAAGTTGTGCACACGGGGAAGAAGAAAGCGCATATGGGTCCGTGCCAGACTATGTACTCTTCGGGCAGGGGCCTCCAGTGGCACCGATTACCATTGTGCCCCATTTAAGACCCAGGGATTTCGCGTCGCAGCTTGGAGCAGCCGTCACCGCCGTTCCCAATTGATGAGCCGATTTCGCTGTAACTCCTGCATCAGGTGCCGCCGCAGCCGACCCAAGGATTTGCGCGCTTCTTCGAGGGGCGCGTGGTCATTCCGCAGACGCCAGTAACGTTCAGCGGCAATCGCCACCGACTCGGAGATAGCGTAACGTCCCGTTTGGACTTCTCCAAAGTCGACAACCCGAACTAGAAATCACCGAAGGACCTTTACTCGACTGTGGAGTCTCGTGACATAGTGCATCCTTTGGTTAGAAACCAGGCAGCTTGAGTGATTTCTCTGCTTCCTGTCGGGCCTTGAAGTGAGGCGGTCGCCTTTCCTTGATGGCCCGTACACCTTCCCTGACGGCTTCGGAATCGAGCGCAGCAACAGGCACCTGCCAGGGCGCGGAGGGCATGAGTTGGGTCGCAGGCAGTATTCCCTCACGTATCAGGCGGTGAATCGAGCTTCCGTAGATTCCCAGTCGCCGTGAGGCCTCTTCCACGCTCATCGTCTCCGCATGCGACGCCGTTGGATCGAACGGCGCAATGCCCAGCCGTTCACGCATTTCGGTAACACGAACCGTGGTCCAGGTCTTGCCGTCTGGCGATTTGCATCGCATGCGGTTCATGGTCACCGCAAGCTCCCTGTCCGGCCACTGACCACCAAGCTTGCGCATGACCTCAACAGCACTGAAGTGTTGGCTGGACGGATATCGACCAACATTCACGCGTGCGACGCGCAGCTCCGTGTGCCGGCCACCGGTCCAATGAACCGTGGCGACAGCTTCGTTCGTGTCGTCGTCCAGATCAATCACGACCTCCAGAATGAGAATACGGGTCAGCCGCTGCTTTGTTCGCATGTCGGTGCCCGGCGCATTCCACGTCGCCGGGAGATCGTGCGCGAGCGTCATCAACTGTGTCTGGTCGATCGCGGGCCGGCTTGCAACCTCGCGGTCCAGAAGCGCTGCGCGCTCTTCGAGGTGAGCGACACGCTCGAGGGCCGCATTCCAGCGCGCTTCAAGCTCGCGTGCAACCAACCGCTTCATCGGATCGACAACCTCATACCGGCGTGCGGCGAGAGATGCGTCGTAGCGTGCTTCCTCGAGCTCACAGGCCAACGCACGACGCACATCGTCATCTGCGCGCGATATTTGCTGTGCAGCACGAATGGCCGCTTCCACCGCATGCTCCGAAACCACTTCGACAATCGCGGCCGCCACCGCCTTGTCGATACGTACTCCACCGATTCCGATGCAGCGAAATGCTCCGACATGTGCTTCGTCGCCGCGGCAGTAATAGCGATGCGCGTGGCCGGCTCTCATGCCGTAGTTGACTCGCATCATTCGACCGCACCGGCCACATCGCGCCAGGCCAGTCAGCAATGCGCGTCCGCCACGAGCAGATCGGCGGGAAGCGCGCTTCTTCATGTGTGTGTTCTCGGCGATCATCCTTCGATGCTCCTCGAACTGATCCCACGTGATATACCCTGGATGATGGTCTCGCAACAGGACGCTCCAGTCCTTCATCGGCTTGGAGTGACCTTCAGTCTTACGAGCCCGTCCGTCGACGACGGCAGTGCGTTGGGTCGTCCTTCCAAACACATACGCCCCAGCATAAACCGGATGTTCCAGGATCTGGACGACCGTGTGATATGCAGGCCGACTCCATTCGATCCGGACGCCGGCTGGGCCGTGCCGCGTGACGGGCAGCTTGACGTCCGATTGTATGGCCCATAGCAGCACCTGACGTGCGCTGCCGAGTTCGCGGAACTTACGGAAGAGCACCCGGATGGCCTCCGCAACCCGTTCGTCTGGATCGATCTCGATCTGCCCAAGCTCGTTCCAGCAGTAGCCCGGAGGTAGCGCGAAACGCAATTCGCCGCGCCGAGCCTTCGAATCACGGGCGGCAATGCCGCGCTGACGCAGCAGACTGAGTTCGTACTCCGACATCGTGCCTTTGAGTCCCAGCAGGAGCCGGTCGTTGACCAGCCTGGGGTCATAGATACCGTCGTGATCAACCACGACCGTGCCGACCAGTGCGCAAAGATCAATGAGATGGTGCCAATCGCGGCCGTTGCGCGCAAGTCGCGAGGCCTCGAGACAGAACACGGCGCCGACCGATCCTGCACACACTGACGCGACCAGCTTCTGGAATCCGGGCCGTTCGATACTGCCGGACCCTGAACGTCCAAGATCATCGTCGATGGTTATTACCGAAGCAAAGCCCATGGCCCGTGCAGATTCGGCGAGCGCGTACTGACGATTCTGGCTCTCCGTGTGCTCCACTACCTGGCTCATGGTTGACTGCCGGACGTAGACTACCGCACCTCGGCAGAGATGTTCAGCGGAGATCTTCTGGCTCATCGCGATCTCCTGGGTCGTTGGTGTTCGCCGGTTTGCCCAGCGCTTCCAGCAGAAGTGCCGCGAGCGCTTCGATCACTTCCTCCCGTCGATTCCCCACAATGTCTGCGTTGAACGTTGGGTCTCGGTGCAGTTCCAGCGGAAGTTGTACGCCGGGTTCTCTTTGCGGTCGTCTCATCGGAATGGCCCTCCGTTGACAGAGGTTCCGATGATCCTCCTGCGTCGCAGTGGCGCTTCCGGTCAGACAGGATGCGGCATAGGAGGGCCAGCGCATCCGCGCTCACCTGCGGCTCGCCGAGTGACATTGCCGAGCATGCCGACGCATCGAGCATCCACGCTGGCAATTCGCGGGAGATCTGTTGTGGAACGTCGAGATGAACCATCTGATTCCCACGACGCCCTGTACGGCGGACCAGTCTGTATTCCTGGCCATAGGCAGGGTGCCAGCGGTATGCGATCACAACGATTTGTGATCGGTATGTTGAATGTCGTGCGGCTTGGCAAACGAACCGGCGTATTGTTTCCACAGTTATCAGTTACAGGACATACGGCTAGGCGGTTGCTCATATCGTTTCGACGACTGAGGGGAGATTATCATGTCGGACTTTCGGGTCAGGGGGCACTCAAGCGACGCACGGGAGCTCCTAAGAGATGCCGAAGCGATACTCGAAACGAGTGAACTTCGGGCTGCTTTGGAATTACGACTTGAATCAATAAAAAAACTAAATAAAATAAAATCGAAAAACCAAATCAATATAATTTTTAAAGTCCCGTCGCTCCGAAACGCCGTGCTCATGGGTGTCGTCGATTTTTACCACGACGCGACGAAGTTGTTGTTGGAAATCGAAACAAGGCCTTTGATTGAAAGCTATCTTCTTCATTCAGCGGAGACGGGAAACCCGGTGCCGAGTCTTTTCGGATTCGTCGAGGAAAGAATTCTATCGCTCCCGTTTCAATGTGACGCCAGTGAGTACCGTAACATACTTGACCGTGCAGGGGAGCAGCTTCTAGCTTTGCTGCTAGCGGAGAAACCGTGGCCTGCGGTGAGAGTGGGAGGTATTGAGTCGTTGATTATAGTTTCGACGCAAGAAGACTCATCGCACAAATCGAGTTCATTGGAACGTGTCCAAACAGAGACTTCGGCTATTCGGGATGAGGGATTTGTTGTTACGTACATCCAGGCCGAAAAAGCAATTCCAGTTCTTTGCGCGTCTATCTTGAAAAGACTTTCTCTTAAAATGGAGAGTCGAGGCTACAGAAAACCAGAAGATGAGAGCCTGCCGGCTAATGTTGAAGTTTCTAACTATGACCATGGATGGCTGGTCTTTCGGCGTCAGCAGTTGGACATGGAGAGAAGGGGGTTCGGTGGTCCTACGTATCCCGTTCCTGGTTATCTAAATCCCGGGGATTATTTCTTCGGTATCGAAAACGGACGTGTTACATGGTGGGATACGGCCACTCTTTGGACAGTTCCAGAAGAAGGTATCGTAAGACCGTTTCTGCCATACCCGCCCGAAAAAGCCGAGGAGTATTTGGAAAATGCTCGAAAACTTCGCAGCGACGATAAATGAGGCTTCCGCGGCTATAAAAGCTGTAAGTGGCTTGGCCGCATTGGCGTTGAATGTAAAAATCGCACCGTTTATGGTGGAGAGTCCAATAAATCCAAAATTTTTCAACTCCTTGGTTGTTGTTGTCGTTTTCGGAATTACTTTTGACGTTAAGTCATCTGAGTTGAATTTTTGGCTGTTCCTATCAAGCCTGGGCACGATTGTTTTTGTCGCGCTGTACGTGGGGCTTCGTACCAAATATACGGTAGAAAAGCAGGTCTTTGTGAAACCACCTTTTTGGAAAATAAAGAAGAGGCCAGAGCGAAAGAAGGAAAAAGTTTTGACAGGTTTTGCACTCAAACCTGAAATAGTCAAGCAGCTAGGCGGAAAGAAAATGAGCGCGAAACAGCTTATGGAAAACGCTGGCTACCAAGAATCCAAAATCTGGACGGATAATTCAAGAACGTTTCTTACAATAACTGCGTTTGTGCTATACGTGCTCGTGGGTATATGCACGACTGCGACGCTTTCGTTGGCTACGGGCAAGCTTGTTTCTGGCAACTCCGGCGAGGCGGTCGCAAAGGCTCCTGTCAACGATGGCTCAGTGGTTAAGCGTTAAGTGGGGAACATCAGCAGCTTTTAGCGGCAAGATGTCCTTCGCTGGTCACCCTCCGGACCAAGACGCATCGTTCTTGCCGCCCGTCTATAGGTATCCACATTGACATCGGTAAGCGCGCTTCGGTGGAAATTCAGAGCACAGAGGCCGGGGTGCTTGCCGGCACGGTCAGCGTGCTGAAATGCGGCAAAAGAAGTGAGATGTAATCCAAATCGGCAACGCTAAAATTGGGATGCCGAAGACAGTTACCGATGCTCAACGGCGCCATCGTGCGTCTCCCGACTGTCAGGCGAATCAACGGCCGGATGAAGCTTGAGTGCAAGTGCTGTATTCTTTGAGCGACAAATCGACCAAAGTCTCTGGAGACCGAGCGCGAGCGCAAAAATAATGGATGAAAGTACCCTTGAGAAAGTTGCGAGCTTCATCTGTGGCAACGGTGAAGACGACCCTCAATATCGCACGTCGTCTCAGCTAACCGCATTCTTCGCTAGGGCCGGTTTGCCGCGTTTCGTCCATGACGGTAGTACTAGAGTTTGGTGGGTGCTCGACTGCCTGAAGCAGTGTTCAAGAGAAGAACTGGCATCCGTCCTCAAACGGCTCGCATCACCTAAGGAATATGGAGGGGATAAAACAAAGGTGGCACAAGCGCTCAAGGGGCTGAATGAGGCTGTGTACATCGAGGGCTTCAGGCTGTGTCTTGATGGGCTGGAGCCGAAATTCGAAAAAATTGACGTCATATTTGACGTGGATGCGGCTTCTGAAGAGGTCGTGCTGAAACCGCTTCCGGCCCCCGACTTCTTTGCCCTAAGCCTTGAGCCCGGAATAGGGGCGGTCCTCCATTCTCGTTGGACCGAAGCCCAGCGATGTCTCGACGCCAAGGCGTACTTGGCCGCAATCATCATAATGGGCAGTCTGCTCGAGGGTCTCCTCCTGGCGGTATGCCAAAGGAATCCGAGATTGGCCAACTCATGTGCCGCTGCGCCCAAAGAAGCGCAGTCAAACAAAGTCAAACGCTTCCACGAGTGGACTCTGGCAGAGATGATTGACGTCGCGCATAGCGTTGGATGGCTCGACCTGGATGTAAAGCGGTTTAGCCATGAGCTTCGCAGCTTCCGGAATTTGGTCCACCCGTATGAACAGATGGCAAGCAGAGCCAACCCGGATGAAGACACGTGCAGTATCTCATGGCTAGTAGTTCAAGCAGCTGTAAATGATTTGGCACGCGCTATCAGGAAGACGCAGTCTTAGCGAGAAGGCCAGCAGGGCCAGTCTGTTCATGCGCAGGTGTTTGGGTTGCTTGACATTGCTATATCTGCGTTTCAATGGAGTCGGCCGACGGAGCTAAGTCGGCAGGTCTGTCCACGGGGAATGAACCGCGAGCGCGAGAACCGACAGCTATTCTCCGAACGGGTCTTGCGCACGAACGCGAGCGGCAATTTGCTGATTTCTCGCCGCGACCCAATCGTTCAATAGTAGTACCGGTTCATTCTCTTCTCGAAACGGATTGTTGACGTAAAGACAATACTCCTCGGCATCAGTTTCTTTCTGGTCGGTCGGAATGAAATCAACTTTGTGGTTCCGCAATATTTCGAAACTCAAATCATCTTCTGCCCGTTGGATGACGTCGCGGTAGTAAAGCTGATAGAGAAGCAGCCACTGTTGGTCACGGTCATGATACCCGGCGTTTAGGGTCTCTCTCGCAAATTCGATAACGGCGTCATCAGCTTGGTGAAGCTCAAAGAGTAATGCGCACGCAACGCAATCTTTCGATGCTATAACGCTTGCTATTGCCTCCGGGCTCAGTTGTATCTTCGCGCGTTTGGCCAGGTGCAGTGGCCATGCCATGCCATCGGAACGGCGATGTTTGGCATTCTCAACAATAATCGCGCTTATGTGCTCCCTGTATGGAGCTAGTAGCTCTCGCTCGTCCTGCACCAAGACTTCGAGGTAAGGCAATAACGCAGGATAATGCCAGCTCAAGTTTACAAGGTAGCTCGCTACGCTGAAGAGGGCGCCGTCATCGAGATGCGGAAGCAGCGAGCCGACAGCATATTTAAGGACGCTGCCGTCGCGTGTTTCATTATTTAGGCGTGTGGCAAAGTCAAGATATTGAATAGCGTCGGGCGTGAAGATGCGAGTCGTGCCATCTTCAGCGCGCGCGACTCGGCTATTCAGTTCTGAGCCGAGAGCAACGACCCACGGTTCCACGAGCGGCTCTGGGAGTGCGACGATGGTCGTTTTCTGCAAGTTCAGCCGCAGTCTGTACGCAGCGAGCTCGGTCCCGAGTGTGGTTAAAAACTCGTTTGCCTTCTCGTGCGTTTCGCAATAACCAATGTAATCATCAATGTAGCGGCGAAAAACGAAACCGGCCTCGCGCAATTTGGTGTCCACGCGACCAAGAATTAATTCGACGAGCACGCTCGAGGTGCCCGGACCAATAGCCAGACCCACCGTTTCTCCGCGCCTGGCTGCCATCTGGAGGCTGTCGAGTTCGTTGCTCCAATGCTGAGCGCCATTCTCTCGCATTCGAGCTTTCTCGCGTTCGAATCCGACCGCGGCCCAAGGAATCGAGTGAGAGTAGATGCTGTGAAAACACCCGGCGATGTCGGTCTCCACACGGAATCGCTTGGCGAAGCTTGTCTCAAGCGCGGTCGTCGTACGGGTCTGCGCGTCCTCGTAATTCATGATGAACATGCGACCGTCCTGGTGCTGTTCGGGTTTGATTGCGCTGTTCTCGCTATTTGTAAGTGGTCCGAGCTCATCCCAGTGTTCCCAGATTTTGCTGGCCAAACGAGCGTATGGCCGAGGATGAATTAGGGCGAGTTCCCGGGGAACGTTGTTATGGCGCGTCATCAGATACGAAACGTCATCATAGCGAGCACTGCGTCGGCCCCTGGGTTCGTCGTAAGAGGCCACCAGTGCAGCTATTTCAGGAGTGAATTGCCGTGTTGACACACTCGGGGGAAGCTCTCCAACCGGTGCCTTCTGGTTCGGAAAGTAGTTCCATCGGGAGAGACCTTCGTAGATATGACGATGATGGATGATTGCCATTGGTTACCCAGACAGAGCTGTGTATATGAAGAAGGTATTGGCGTTCGCCTGGGGCTAGTATGTCAGTACTCGCTCTTCAGTGATGGGTCGACCGCGAATCTTGGGAGGTAAGGACCTCGTCGGACGTGATTCATCAGGCTCCAATATGCGGAGCGGGCGAACGAATGATTGCATCCCGCAGGATACTGGTAACTGTACGCTAGGTCGCGAGGCCCTTCCTGGTACGACCTTTGGAATTCGGGTGTGAGGTACAGGTAGATTCCCCAGAGAAGGTCGTTAAGCATCTGTGCTATATGACTCGAATGGTAGACGAAGATATTTTCGTGGAACCATTCGTAGAATCCGGGAAGCGCTTTGAATCCCGCCTCAGCATCAATCTCCACACCGCTTTTTCGAAGCGTCTGGATTATTTTTTCAACGTTTGATTGGAGTCGAGAGAAATTGTGCTTAGCGATGTCCCCACATATTTTGATGTAGCGGATTCGTTCGATGCGAATGTCTGCCTCGACATCGATTTCCCCGAACCACACTTTTTCCACTAGACACTCGTCCTCTAGCCAGGGCGACAACGCGTCAAGAGGCTTCGTAATGCACTCGACTTGAGTGCCGAGATGCGGTGAGGCGCATATCTGCCGAAGGTAGAACAGAAAAGTGTAGTCAGTTGGCCGGCCCGCTTTCGGAGGTTGCGGCAGACTGAGATAGCTCTTGTTGCCACCTCGCTCGTTCGGCTGGGAAAGGAAGTCGCCAAGCAGGATATTGAACAGCCTGCGGTCGTTCGCGTTCGCAAACAGTAACAATACGTCGGTCGTACGCTTCAGTTTTTTGAAGAATGAGTAGTTGACCAGCCCGCTCAACATATCCCAAGCCGCCAAGAGGACAATCGCCTCTTGCTCCAAGTCATTGAATTGCTCTGCGCGCATGCGTGATTTCCGGGGGGGCGACCCATTTGCCTATGTCAGACCAAAAATTGAACCCGATTGAACGGTGTATACGGAATCACCGGTCAAGCGCTCAAGCGCAATCTTTGGGAGCACGTTATCGACGATGACCAGATAATGCTCCAGCAAAGAGCGAAGATGGTCCAATTTTCCGTCTTCAATCTCATGCCAGAGGTTCGGCAAGTACCTCGTTATTATTGAAAACGCGTACAAAATGACGAAGTGAAGCGTGAAGATGTCGTGTATTCCCCAATATGGCACCACGATGCTCGAGCCGCAATAGCCGGACTTGTGGAGGTCGAGTCCTTGGTACCAGTGTTCCGAGGCTGGGTGTTCCAGTGTCCCGATGGGGAGCGTGGCGTCCGAACCTTCGTCCTTCATATCCTTAAAGTCCTTGACTGGAAGGCCCAAGACGTTTGCCTGTTCTGCCGTAATCTCATACCCGACTGGACATATCGCAATGGAAGACGTCGTGGTCAGTGCTGGTGTAAGGGATTTGGCGTTGAACAAGCTGCCTATGGTTGACACTCCAAGATGGTCAAGTTGCTTTTCTAAATCAGAGATGTGTCGCTTCGAAACATGGAAGGCCAACGGGTACGTGCCAAGGTACTCCTGTGTCACGCTCTGGAGTTCTGGAACTCGACGCAGAAGGTCAGCCAATGTGACTAGGCGTGCCCGCTCCTCATCGTTTGGCTGCTTGCGAATCCTTCGGTCAAAAGCAAACTCGTCGATTGGCAACTTGCGCGTTTTGCAATAGGCCGCGAAGTGCCCAGATTTCATGGCGCCGACCAGATAGTTTGCCGGGAACCCATCCATATCCGCGGCTATGGTGAACAGGCCATGCCCCTGTTCTGTGTGCCGTTGTATTGAGGGCAACGTAGAAGTTTCATCGCCAGCAGCAATCTGCTCGGCTATCGACATCTGAAGCAGCGCATAGTACCGCGACAGCACTCGAGCATTTAGTCCGCCCGACTTTGTCTCCCAATAGCCAACCGCCGAGCGCACGGCCCAAGCCATGCCAGCGGCCTTCTCCTCTAGGGCGGCTTCGGGCATCGTCGGCGAACGCCCGAGAATTACTTTCGCGCACAACTGATGGCTGGAAAGCCGCTTCAGTCGCAACCAGACCACCTCGGCGAGGTTGTCAGCGTAGATGTGTTCTGACTTCATTGGGGCACACCTCGAATTTAAGCCAATTTATAGTCGCTGGTTACAAATAATCGACGCTGAATAGAAGGTGGCGCGACCATCATAGGATAGCGCCCATGACCTACCAAGCGGTGGTGGAGCTCATTCGAGCCTTTGCGGCCTTGAAACGGGGAATCATCCTTCTCTGAAACTCGACTTCCGATTCGATTCCAAACCACTTTCGTACATCGTCGCGACTCCACCTCAACGGTTGTCGACCAAGAGGGCGAGCGAGCGGTGGTACCCGCCGTTGTCGACGATACACATCGTTCTTGACGTTTCTCACGGGACGTCGAAGCCACGTGGCCAATTCGTCTAAATCGAAGTATTGGGACGCTACTCGTGCGGACTTTCGGCGTGGTAGTTGCGTAGGTTTGGCTCGTCGAGAGCCGCGAACGGAGGGTATCCTGAGTTCCGCCCTAGGTAACGTAGAATCCACGGCGAAGGTAAGCTTGACCATGTCCAACGCGAATGTGTTGAATGTCAACGACGACTGCCCAATCTTGTAGCTGCGTCGGACCGGAGCCATCAATCTCAACAATTGCACAGCAAACGAGTCCACCGAAAGGTAATCGTCTAGGTCTGCCTTGCTCGTGCGTCGAAAACGTCGGGTGCGGTACACGTGACCGCCGACGCTCACAGTACCGCTTTCGAGCATCCTTACAGCTTCGCGCACAGACCGAACAGGATGGTGACCGACGGTCCATCCGTTGAACATTCGGTTACCCATCATCACGCAAGTCGCAATGCGTAGGTTGGGCGGACATGTCCATCCCAATCTCTGAAACAATTGAGTTCGCTTTTCAGTATCCTCGAATGCTGCTATCGCACGGTCAAGTTGGCCCGCTGCTTCTTGCGTATAGTTCAGGGACCGCCGGAGTTCATGCACCCCCGTTGGATGAAGCGGGTTTTTGCATTCAAATATATAAAGCGTATCCCCTTTCATTGCAAGCACGTCAATGTCTAACACGCGGCCATGATATTTTGTTTGCAATGGAGCGCAAGTTTTGAAACCTGCTGCGGAGAGGGCGTCCCCCAACATGACCTGCACGGGGTCTTTGTCATTGGGCCATGCGATTCGAGATTCCGTACTTTGGAGAAGATTGCGGAAGACGTTGGAGAATCCGAGTATGTTCATCGGAACTACGTAGCGACCATCTACTTCAAGAATGGGGCGATACTGGATGTCGAAGAAGCCTCGGCTTTCACGTGAATGAGAGAGAGCGTCAATTACCTCGTCTACATGTTCAGGAAGAACGGACATGGAGAAAAATTTCCTGAGCTCCTCCCGCTTGAAAACCGGAATTCTGCTTCTCATCGCTATGGGCTCGTCTGGTGAATGCAAATCACGCAACTCACGCCAAAAAATCTTGCGAACAAAATCGACGTATCGTTGTGCTTGTCTCGCTTCCTCTACAGGCAATCCACTTTTCAAACGCAATGCAAGAAGTTCATCTGGCGCGCAGAAGAGGTTGTAGGCGGTCACATCAACATGGACCGCATCTTCCCGGAACCGGAGTTCTCGAAACTGTGTTGTTCCAGCAGCTGAACCCGGAAGCGAAAGAGCGTACCGGGGAATTGGATGGGTAAGGAGGCGAAGGCAGTGTAGACCGCTTCGCGTTACGAGAGAGTCGACGGCCTCAGCGTAGGTGGGTATATCCGCGTGAATCAGGCCGCTTTGGTGCGCGACCAGATTGCTTGCGTTTTGATACTGGATATAGCCAAACCGGATGCTTCGTTCCAGCAACTCGTCGGCGGCCTGAACAGTGACTCCGCCGCCTTTGGACGTTGCGCGATATTGATAGGCGTCGATGAGTGTTTCCGCCTCACCAATCTGTCGCAGCAGCATCGCGTCTTCGAGTACATTCCGATACTCGCCTGATGCGATGCCTTTCTCGTCAATAAGACTGAAGTAGTATGGTTCTATCCTTACAGTGTCGAAATACAAATGAGTGAGAAGCGATAATCCTTCTCCGAGTTCTTCAATGCTGTGCTCAACCGACGTAGGGTCTCGACCATTTGTCTCCGACTTCTGGAACATGAAGTCCAACTCGGCGTACGCACTCTTGAGCGCTACGGACTTCTTCTTGTGGAGCATGGACTCCAGCTTTCGTTTGACCCGCATTGCGTCTTTCGATAGCGTGGTGAGCGCCACGACCGACTGAAGATATTCGAGGGTCCCAACGGTCAGTTTCTTTCCGACACGCTCCATCACTCTGGTTAGAACTCTCCGCAATAGGTCACCTTCGTACTGGTACCTGCTTATGCGGAAGTGCCCCTTACCCTTGATTTTATCTATGAAGGTTTTCTCGGCGAGTTGGAATGCCAAGCAAAGTACGTCCTCAGCGCGCCTCGCATTGCGTGATTTGAGGGAGCTGTCGATTGCGGTAGCGAACCAGACGAAGTCGTCAGAAGCAGGCGCGCGCAACGTAGACAATTCCAATTGGATTGCGTCATCCGTCCAAGGTCTCGTTCCAAGTCGCGTGGCCGCCTCTTCAATCCCCGACGATGCAACGCGTTCTTGTGTCATTGATTTCATAGGATCGAGCGGGAGATGGATTTGCTACAGGCGCACCCGAGTCACTCACACTGCTTCTTCCCTTGCAGCGGCAGTACGCGCTGGAGGGGCACGCGCTCAGCGGCTTTTGAGTTCTTCGTTTTCACGAAGGGCTTCCTCTAACAGCACTCCCGCGTGTGCCCAATCGGTTTCAGCTGTGCGATGTGTGCCTCGCCGAATGTGGCCCGACCGCGAGGTGCTTCCGTGGCATTGATAGGGGGTTGATGGTGGGGCGCCCGAACCGATTCACGAAGCGGAGGATATGCGTCCGTGCCAGACGATGCACTCTTCGAGCAGGTTCCTTCATTGGCACCGTTTATCATTATGCCCCATTTAAGACGCTGGATTTTGCGTCATAGCTCGGAGTCGTCGTCACCGCCGTTCCCACTTGATGGGCCCTATTCTCTGTATCTCATGCATCAGGCGACGCCTTAGGCGCCCCAAGGACTTGCGTGCTTCCTCTAACGTTGCGTGGTCCTTCTGAAGGTGCCAATAGCCCTCGGCGGCAATCGCCTCAAGTTCGGAAATGGCGTACCGTCCCGTCTGCACCTCAAGCGCGAGCCTACCAATGTCATCCCGCGGATGCCGATTCCAGATGCGCCGCAGTTCGTCGTCGAGCGGCGTAACGAACGGCGGCAGGCCGTACCTGCATCGCTCGGCGCGGACCCGGCGGTCACGATGCCACGGCAGGTCGGCAGCCGGCGGGTCCACGGCCGGGCCGGCCGAGTGCATCCGGTCTCGCTTCGTATGCTCGAGCCGGTAGACGCACATATCGTAGGCATACCAGTCGGACCGGGCTTCCTCATCGGTAAGCCAAATCGGCGTGGGCACAAACCGAGCTTTGGCCTCATCCCAGACTGCCCACTTGTATTCCCAAACTGGCTCCATGACCTGACAAAAACACTGTATGAATGTACAGTATATCCAGGAACAAAGGTGGACGGGATAGATGTTTTTGCTACGAGGGAGGAAGCCGGGAGATGAAGGGGCTGGATGACGAAACAAGAGCTGAGCTGCTCACGTTCCTCGTGGTTGGGCAGCTCTTCGCATTTGCTCGTAGCGGCGAATGGCTGCGTACTGACCATCTCATCACGTCGTCTCAGATGTGGCTAAGCTCCAACGGCGCCGAATGCGACTGGCTTGAGCGCGCGCAGCTCATCGCAGCTTGTCGCGAGCTTTCGGTATTGGCGCTGGACCTGCCATTTCCACAGCTTGAAGCCGAGCTCGTGCAGCTGTTCAATCTGAACAACGGCTGGTTTCTGGATTATCGAAAGGCCGTCGTGCAGCAGATTCATGCACTCAGCGTTGCTCATCTCGGAACACTGAGAGACCACGCGTCGGATTCCAGCTGAGCTCGAGGGGTGGCGTTCGAAGGAAATCGTTGGGCTGTGGATGAGTCCAAATTTGCAATTCCAATGGAGTAGAGGTTCGTCCGCGGCGCGGCGGCTAAAGGAAGCGCTTGGGCCCTGCGGGGCCCAGCTCCGGCGCACGCTCTATGAACACCGAGAGGCGCGCAGTTGGAGGGCCAATGCGACCGACAATTCTCGACGAGACGGGAGTCATAACACTCCGCGCTCCCACGATGAGCACGACATTTCCGGTATTATCGAAGTGTTGCTTAATCCCCGGTCTCTTCCCAACGAAAAATGCCAACGACCCTCACAAGCGATGTTTGCATTATCGGTGGTGGCCAGTCGGCGCTGGCCGTTGCTTATTTCCTGCGCCGCGCCTCCATCGATTACGTCGTACTGGACGCACAGTCGGCGCCGGGCGGCGCGTGGCAGCATACCTGGGACTCGTTGCGCCTTTTCTCGCCGGCACAGTGGAGTTCGCTTCCCGGCTGGTTGATGCCACCAGACACGGAAGAATACCCATCACGTGAGCACGTAGTCCGCTACCTCGCGGAGTACGAGCGTCGATACCAGGTTCCTGTGCATCGCCCCGTCCGCGTTTCCTCGGTCAAGCGCTCAGATGCCGGACTTTTGGTTGAAAGCAGTCAAGGCGCTTGGCAGGCCCAAGCGGTCGTCAGCGCGACTGGCTCGTGGCAGAAGCCCTACATTCCTGAGTACCCGGGGCAGAGCCTCTTTCGCGGCAAGCAGATTCATTCCGCAAGCTATCGGAACGCCGACGGCCTGCGTGGGAAGAACGTGCTCGTCGTCGGCGGTGGCAACTCAGGCGCACAGATATTGGCCGAGGTGTCGCTGGTCTGTAACGCGACATGGGTTACCCTGGAAGAACCGCTGTTCCTGCCGGATGAAGTCGACGGCCGTGTTCTCTTCGAACGGGCGACGGCCAGATGGAAAGCGCGCAGCGAGGGAAAACCAGACCCCGCGCCTGTCGGCGGCCTTGGTGATGTCGTCATGGTACAGAGCGTCAAGGAGGCACGAGCCCGAGGCGTGCTCCACACCGTGCGTCCCTTTACGCGCTTCGAGCCTGACGGAGTCGTGTGGCCGGACGGGACGTTTTCACCCGTTGACGTCGTCATCTGGTGCACCGGATTTCGTCCTGCCCTCGACCACCTCGATGCACTCGGCGTGCGCGAGACCAATGGTCTGGTGGCAACCGACGGCACCCGGGCAACGCAGGAGCCGCGCCTCTGGCTGGTCGGGTACGGAGAGTGGACCGGCTTTGCTTCGGCGACGCTCATTGGCGTCATGCGGAGTGCGCGCGACACAGCCAATCAGATTGCGGAATATCTCAACTCAATTCGAGAACGGAGTAGCTCATGAACGTAACCATCTACCACAACCCCGATTGCGGGACATCGCGCAATACGCTGGCGATGATTCGAAACGCAGGCATCGAACCCACCATCATCGAATACCTCAAGAATCCACCGTCACGCGACGAACTCGCTGAGCTGATTCAGAAGTCGGGACTGTCGGTGCGTGAAGTCGTGCGGCAGAAGGGAACGCCATACGCGGAACTCGGACTGGACGCCCCGAGTGTTACGGACGACCAGTTGCTCGACGCCATGATGGAACATCCTATCCTCATTAATCGACCTCTCGTCGTGACGCCGCTAGGTGTGCGACTGTGCCGTCCGTCAGAAGTGGTGCTCGATATTCTTCCGGCACAGCAGAAAGGGGCGTTCACGAAGGAGGACGGTGAGGTCGTCGTCGACAGCGAAGGCAAACGCGTCAGCAAGTCCTGATTTCCGTTCCGGCTGCACCTATTGCGTGGGTGCACCAGCGAGGACCCACGCTAGCACGACTTGCAGGTCTGCATCGCTGATGCCAGGATTGGGCGGCATGGCAACAGGTCCCCATGCACCGGCCCCGCCGCCTTTCACCTTTTTCATGAGAGCCGCCATCGCATCGGCGTCGCCTTTGTATTTGTGGGCGACGTCGCGATACGCTGGTCCGACCACCTTGTGGTCGACCGCGTGGCAACTGAGACACATGTGCTGGCCTGCGATAGCCTGCGCCTTTGCGGCGTCTATGCCTGCGAAGGCCGGAACGGCTGAAGACAGCGCAAGACAGGCGAATAACAAGCGCTTCATTGAGATTTCCCTTGGGTGGGCGGATAAAAAAACCGCCCGTGAATAACGGGCGGCTCAAGGAGGAGTTAAACGAATCGGCGGCTCTTGAAGCTTACGGTCCGCGTGTAGTCTTCCATGCTGCCGACCCTGCGCACATTGGCCCAGGTCCCCTTGTAGTAAGGGATGATGTTGCGGTCGGTCCAGTCAGTCGTGACGTCCCCCTGGATACCGTTGAAGTATCCGAAATTCATGAACGTCTGGTTCTGCTTGATTTCCTTCGCCGGATACGCCATGGCGTACGTTGACCCGAAATCGTTGTAGACCTCAACGATGTCTCCGGGTGTTATCCCAAGCTCCTTCGCATCGTCGGGGTTTATCTCGAGATACGCCATGGGATAGCGCCCACGGACGAACTCGTTGTACTGGTCGTGATAGGCCGTTTGCCAGATTTCATTGTTCCGGCCATTGTTTATCCAGAAGCGGTACTTGTCCTTCTGCTGCGCAACGGTCTTCGGAAGACCATTCCAGGCCGCAGGCTTGAACTGCGCCTTCCCGTCTGGTGTATCAAACTTCGAGTCGGTGTAAAGCATTTCGGTGCCTACGAGCTTGCCATCCGTATATGACTGCACCGGAAGCTGGACGCCGTTGTTGCCCGCCACGCGCAGACGCTCGTACGTAGCGAGGTTACCTGTCGGACCGCCCTGGCTGTCTATCTTGGGGACGCCCGGCTGACCCACCTGCCTGAACCCGTCGTTAAAGGCGTCTTCTTCCGTTTTCCAGTCGAAGCCGTCGAAGCGCGCTGCCATCTTCGAATTGCCTTCTTTCTGATACATGGCCTTCAACGCGTTGGCCATGCGCGCTGCAATCAGCGCGTCGGGCATAGCACTACCCGGTGGGTCCATGAACTTCTGCGACAGACGCATCCGACGCTCACCATTCATCGAGGTCAGATTGGTTTCACCGGGGTGCGCACCGGGCAGCATGAGGTGCGCAGCTTCAGCCAATTTTGTTGGATACAGGTTGACCGAGGCTACAAACAGACCACCATTGCTCGTCGCATCGAAGATGGCATCGACCAATTGTTCGTCGTTCGCGCCCCTCGCTTTCTGCATCGCTTCCTTCACGATTTGCGAGCGCTTCAGCACCGCTTCGCGTAACGCTTCCGCATTGTTGCTCGTCTGGAAGTTGTTGCAGGCCCACCAGGTCATGACACGACCCTTGCCATGAATGAGTTCCTGGTCGATGTAAATCTTCGTGTTGCCCGGATAAGGTGGTCTTGTGTAACCTTCCTGGTGGCCGCCCATGCGAACCACGCCAGTTCCGCGACGCCCAACGTTGTGCGTCGCGAGTACAAGGTCTACGAGCGCGGACTGAATCAGGTAATTGTCGTTGCCCCAGATGATGCCTTTCTCGTAGGCGTGCATGGTTCGGGGTGACTGCCCGGACGCCTTGGGTTTGTAAGCCCATTCCGCTGCGGTGCGCAGCTTCTCGACGGTGACTCCGGTCACCTTGCTCGTCTCCTCGAGCGTCATGTGATTCGTTTTCACCGCGTCGTCGAAGCCGTTCGTGTGCTGGCTGATGAAGTCGCGGTCAATCCAGCCTTGCGAAACGACGTATGTGAAAAGACCATCGAAGAGCGCGACATCGGTGCCCGGCTGGATATCAAGATGGAGAACGTTGCCAGCACTCGCGACCTGCTCGGCAACTGCGATAGTCGGTGTCCGGCGCGGGTCGACGAAAATGATTCTCGTGACGGGCGTGGCTTCTCCGGGGAAGTGCTGCTTCTTCTTGTTGCTGGTTGCTCCCTGGAGGTTGGGGACCCAGTGATTCAGGAAGTAGTTTGTCTGCGTCTCATATGCATTGTTGCCAATTGCCATGATGACGTCGGCCAGCTCCGCGTCTTCATACGAATTGTTCAATTCGCCGATGCCCATCTCGCGCGTGGCGTGGCACTCGGAGTTATAGGCAGGCCGATTGTGGATGCGCACCATCGGTGTCTGCAAAGCGGTGAACATCAGCTTTCCGGTCGCCCACGTATTTTCGAATCCGCCACCGGCACCGCCGTGGTCGAATGCAGAAAATACGATACCGTTCGGACCATCCTTGTCGAGTGTGCGCTTGAGCAGTCCCGCGTAAATCCTCATTGCGCGGTCCCAGTCCGTATCGACCCATTGGTCACCCACATACAGGCGAGGATTGAGGAGACGTTCGCGCGTTACGCCATTCGCGTTGTACATGTACATGGCCATCTTTCCGCCACGCGTTGAACTCAGTCCGCTGTTCACGACGCACTGCTTGTCCGGAACAATCATGATGTTGTGGCGCGTGCCATCCGCGTCAGTCACCACGTTTGTCATCGCGGGCGTCAGCGTCACCGCAAGTGGCGGGAGCTGTTTGCGGTAATCGAGTCCCAGCGCATTCTCATTGGGTGCACGGCCACCCTCGGTTCCCTCCGGCCATTTGAACACGTGGTATCCACATCCTACGATGCAGAAGTGGCAGGTCATGTTTGTGCGTTGCGCGCCAACGGGCGGCAGCGTGATACGGTCGCCTTTGTTGTCCATGGTCTCCTCCGTTACAGCACGTTTGCCTGACGGCCGTACAACATGCCTTCAATGCCCGTGGCCGTGATACGGCCGGTCTTTTCGTCATAGGAAAGCAGGATGCGGGGCAGGTTTTCAGTCGCCTGTCCCGCAATCATTTGGCCGCCTTTTTCGGCGTCGAACATGCTGTAGTGGCACCCGCACTTGAATATGTTCGTACCAGCATCAAACGCGACCGGACACCCCATGTGCGTGCACATCATGCTGAAGGCGACGATGTCGCGGTTCGGTCCAACGCCGCCGGGTGCAGCTGTCCCAAGCTTGACTGCCACACACGGCGAGGCTGCGTCGGGATAACTAAATTGCAGTGGCGCGCCTTGTGTGAGCTGTCCGGCGACAGCGACGGCTTTTCGCGGATAAGGCAAAACCGTGTGACTCGTGTCAGGCGTTGCGGTGGGAGCGGCAGAAACGGGATGAGAAATCGCAGCAGCCGTTGCCGCTACGCTTCCTCCGCTCAGCTTGAGGAACGTGCGGCGGGATATGGTGTTGTTGGACATGCCAGCTCCTTTAAGCCTGTTTGGGCGGTTGGTTCTATCGGAGCGGCAAAGGCAACCTCCATGCCATAGGGGGTATAACCCCGCGTGGCGCGGCACAGAATGATTCGACTACACTGGAGATGTAGTTATAAGTTCCGGGTTGGTAACGGACAGAGGGGACCAGACAATGTCGGGGTTACCGTTTAGTAACACGCGACGAACACTTGTTCACGCGGTCGGCGCAGGGTTGGCGCTCGCCACGTGCGCTTCGGCGCGCCATGCGCTTGCTGTACCGCAGCAAAAGTTGCTATTCGGAACGACGGCCGTCTTTCTCGACAATCAAGTCCGACTTCTGTCGAAGTGGCGTGCGTATCTCGAATCACGCCTTGAACAGGAAGTGCATTTCGTCCAGCGAGGAAGCTACGGGGAAATCACGGAGTTACTGCTCGCGGACCAGATAGATATCGCCTGGGTTTGTGGCTATCCGTACGTCACTCACGCTGACCGGATGAAACTGCTTGCCGTGCCGCAGTACGAGGGTAAGCCGCTTTATCAGTCGTATCTCATCGTTCCGAAATCTGACGAAGGGGTCACGACTATCACTGAGTTGAAGGGGCAGGTATTCGCATACAGCGACCCGCAATCTAACTCAGGCTATCTTGTGCCACGCACGGAACTCATACGAAACGGCATCGACCCGAGGCGATTTTTCAGCAAGGCTTTCTTCACATTCGCACACAGGAAGGTAGTCGAGGCGGTTTCCTCGGGGCTCGCATCTGCAGGCGAAATCGATGGCTACGTTTACGACACGATGGTGAAGCAGCTACCGGATTCGGTGTCGAACGTGAAGGTAGCCTGGAAATCACCACAGTACGGATTTCCGCCGCTTGTGGCGCGCAAGAGTATCTCAATCGAGACATTTGCTCGCGCTCAGCTTTGCCTTCTATCCATGACTGAGGATGAAGATGGACGGGAGTTGCTTCACTATCTAAATCTCGACCGGTTCGTCATTGGCGATGACCACCTGTTCGATGGCATTCGGGGCCTCGTCAGAATCTCCGATACGATGCCCACGTGAGACGAAGATGCTGGAAAACGTCAGCTACCGCTACAAGATTCCCCTCGCGCTCACGCTGGCAATCCTTCTGACTGAGTGCGTGGTCACTGCCGTACTTCTTGGTCTCGCGCTTGCTGACGCGAGGCGAAACGTTGTAGACGGAGCGAGGAGTCTCACAAACGCTACGGCGATTGCTGTTCGCGAATCCATTGTTCGTGATGACCTCTTTCGAGTCTTCGAATTTATCCGCACGCCGGTCGCAGCCAAGCAGCCTGATGACCCACTTAAGGCCGTTATCGTATTCGACGCGAATGGGCAGGTCTACGCGGCAAGCAACCCCCATCGCTACGCGACGTTGACCCGTGCTGCGACCATGGGTCACCCAATTGCCATGGCGGTCGCTTCGACGAAGGCGAAGCCGCTAGATTTCTACTTTCGGTACCCCGGCGTCTTCAGTAGTGAGGACATCGTGGGGGCGCAGGCAGTTCTGGCCGAGGACGACAGCCCACTTGGTTTCGTCGTGGTGACCTACGACACAGGCACACTGCGCACCGGGCTCGCCACTTTATTCGTCCGCATGGTTGCGCTCAACGTGGTTGGCTTCCTCCTGATACTTCCGCTGAGCTGGCTCTGGGGAGCACGGATAGCCCGGCCACTACACCGGCTTGCGATAGCGCTTGGACGTGTTCATACGACCGAGCCTGAGATTCTCAAGAGCGAGGTTCACGCTCGTGGGAAAGACGAAATCGGCCGCCTGTCATCAAGCTTCAGGGACATGCTGGACGAGCTTGCTGAGAAGCGTGAACTTGAGCGCGAAATGGTTGTATCGGAGCGCCTTGCAGCAGTGGGGCGCGTCGCCGCCGGCATCGCTCACGAAATCAACAACCCGCTCGGCGGATTGATAAATGCGGTCGACACTCTGGTCACGCACGGTCAGCCTGATGGACTCACGCAACGTACGCTCGCATTGCTGGAGCGCGGCCTTGCCCAGATTCGTGCAACTGTTGGGGCGCTCCTGTTTGAAGCTCGACTTGACTCGCCGCAAACCGCGCCATCCGACTGGGACGACTTGAGACTTCTCGTACAACCGCAGGTCATAGCCAAACGGGTCACCTTCGAGTGGGACGTTCCCACCGAGCGTATTAATCTTCCATCGCATCTGGTTCGCCAACTCGTCCTCAATCTGCTTCTCAACGCAATGAAGGCAGTCGCGCAGGATGGCCGCGTCGCGTGTCACGCTGCCATAAATTCTCCGACGCTTCGCATCCGGGTGCTGAACACGGGAGAGCAGATACCCGAAGAGATGGTTGCCCATCTCTTCGAGCCATACTGGCCAAACCAGAATCCGCGTGGCGTGCGCTCATATGGAATTGGATTGTGGGTGAGCTACCAGATAGTCACACAGCTTGGCGGAACGATAAGCGTGTCAAGTGAGGCAACGGAGACGACCTTCGAGGTCGCCTTGCCATTGCCCGGCGGAGACGAACCATGAGCGACCCGAGAATCTGTCTCGTAGAAGATGACCCAATCATGGGTGAATCCATGGTGGAACGATTCCAGCTGGAGGGATTCGGTGTCGACTGGCATACCGCAGGTATGACTGCCCTGGAAGCGATACCGAAAAACCACTACGCTGTCGTCGTAAGCGATGTCCGACTTCCTGACCTGGCCGGAGACGATTTGTATTCCCGCCTGGTGACGACGATGTCCAACGTCCCACCGTTTGTGCTTGTGACCGCGTATGCGTCGGTCGACCGCGCTGTTGAAATGCTCAAGGCGGGCGTCTCCGACTACATCACCAAGCCCTTCGATATCAGCAGTCTGATTCAGAAGATACAGACGCTTGCGGCGAACTCCATCCCTGATGAGGCGATGCCCGCTCACGGGCCGCTCGGCGTTTCGGCGACGATGCGCAAGCTCGCTGACATTGTGCCGCGCGTTGCCAAGCGTGCATCTTCCATCCTCATTAACGGCGAGTCCGGTGCTGGCAAGGAGGTGCTTGCCAAATACGTCCACGACATTGCGAGCGATGGGCACGTTGAACCGTTCGTGGCCGTGAACTGTGGAGCAATCCCCGAGACCCTGATGGAATCGGAGTTTTTTGGCTATGAAAAGGGCGCGTTCACCGGCGCTGACAGGCAAAAGAGAGGACTCTTCGAACAGGCTCACGGAGGTACATTGTTCCTCGATGAAATCGGGGATTTACCTCTGAGCATGCAGGTCAAACTGCTTCGCGTGCTGCAGGAAAAGCATGTTCGGAGAGTCGGGGGCGAGCACGTCGTCGCGTGCAACTTCCGTCTTGTCTGCGCGACCCATGTGGACATCCACAATCTTGTCGAACAGAAGCGTTTTCGCGAGGACCTTTTCTATCGTCTCAACGTGGTCACGTTGCGTGTGCCGCCGTTGCGCGAACGACCCGATGACATTCTCTGGATTGCTCGCAAGTTCCTCGCGTCGTACGCCTCGACCAACCACGAGACAGTCAAGGAGCTTCATCCCGCAACGGAGGCCGCCTTGATTGCGTTTCGCTGGCCAGGCAACGTCAGGGACTTGCGCAACCGGTTGGAGAGGGCTTGCCTGCTGGCCAGTGCGCGCGTGCTTATTCCATCCGACGTGTTCCCCGAAGCTGCGCTGTCGGAAGATGAAGCTGATGAAGTCCAGGAGGGGCCACCGCTTTCGCTCTATCTTCAACGCTGCGAGACCCTCTACATTCGTGGTGCACTGCTCGCGCATGGCGGACGGATTAGCGAAACCGCTTCAGCGTTGGGTATATCGAGGAAGAGTTTGTGGGAACGTATGCGTCGATACGAGATAGCCGGCGACGAGCTACTCGAGGTTGTGCCGAAGTAAGATGGGCCGGTGGTGTCTGCCGTCGTGCGCGGTCGTCCTCATCACGGCCGCCGTGACATGGACTGTTACGCGATGTCCAGGCAGTCCACTTCCTTATCTGCCCGACAGGAGACGAAGTGATGAGCGAGGTCATGTTGAATTCCACCATCACGTGTCCGGTATGCGGGCATAGGAAAGACGAGACGATGCCCATCGACGCCTGCGTGTGGTTTTATGAATGCGACCATTGCAAGACAGTGCTCAAGCCGAAAACTGGCGATTGTTGCGTCTATTGCTCGTACGGCACCAACAGGTGTCCACCGATGCAGCAGTCAGGCCCATGCTGCATGCGCTGAGTCTTTGGAGACAACGGGCCCCGAGTCAATCTCGTAGCAATGAAAGATGTGCGGGACGACCCACCCGCGAAGGTGTCCCGGTAATCTGGCAAGGAACCCATTGAATGACCAATGTTCGCGTAGGCCTGCTTCGCCTGGGATTGACGTTTGTTCTCTATGCGAACCTGACCTTTGGCGGCGGCAGCGCCACTGTCGCGACAATTCGCAGAGCAATTATTGAGCGGCACAGATGGCTGCCGGACGAGGACTTTTCCCACGTGTTCGCGATTGCGCGCCTGACACCCGGGACAAACTTACTGGCGTTTTGCTGTGGTATTGGTTGGCTATTGAGAGGCTGGTGGGGAGCAATCGTTACCCTGTTAGCAGCCTCTATCCCCTGCGCGGTCATAACGGCCGTCGTGATGGCAACCATTGATGTACTCGCGCGCAATGCGCTGTTCACGGCCGGGCTGAAAGGAGCAATGGCAACGGCGGTCGGCGTGACGGCCGTGACCTGCTGGACCATCGTGAAGCCGCACGTCAGTCGAGCGACGCAATGGCGCGTCCTCGTTGTTGCGGCCGCTGCACTTATGGCCCAAACGGTAGTGCCGCCATTTTATGTCCTGCTTGCAGCGGGCGCTGTGGGTTTCCTATTTCCGCGAAAGACATGAACGCTTTCATACTTTTTCTCATCCTGCTGAAAGCCACAGTAACGAGCTTCGCTGGGCTCGCCTCGATTTCAGTTGTTCGCGATGAATTGGTCGTACACAGGCACATACTGACCGACGAGCAACTCAATCAGGCCGTCGTTGTGACGCGGAGCACACCAGGGCCAGTGGGACTGTACGTCGTCGCGGTCGGGTATCAGGCTGCGGGCACTGCCGGGGCTGTCGCTGGATGGGCCGCGATGACTGCGCCTGCACTGGCCATCCTTCCCTTGCTCCTGCTATTTCGTCGATATTTGCGACACCCTCGGGTGCACTCCGCACTCCAGTGCATCGTCATCGCGAGCGCGGCTCTGCTCCTTGCAACGGTCTATCCATTCGCAAGGAGCGCGGTAACGGGTCCGGTCAGCGCAGCCGCCGCGCTCGTTACGCTTCCATTGATGATTCGATTCAAGATTGACCCAGCACTGATAATTCTGGGCACGGCTCTCATCGGAATGTCGATGTACGCGCTCAATCTGATGGCGTACCTTTAGCTCGTGATTTCGGATTGAAAAAAAAGCCGCCTTCACATGAGAAGACGGCCCCGATGTCACGACTATGCCGAGACACTATTACGTTTCGCGCTGATACCACCGCCGTGACGAGTTCACCACCTTCACCACAGCCAGCATGACCGGCACTTCGATGAGGACGCCGACGACGGTCGCAAGGGCCGCTCCGGACTTCAGACCAAACAGGCTGATTGCGGCAGCCACCGCCAGCTCGAAGAAGTTGGATGCACCAATCAGACACGAAGGCGCGGCGACGTCGTGAGACACACCCAGTTGCCGGTTCGCCAGGTAAGCGAGCGACGAATTGATGATGACCTGAATGAGGATAGGCACGGCAAGCAACACGATGACGAGAGGCTGCGCGATGATTTGCTCGCCCTGGAACGCGAACAGGAGCACCAGCGTCAGAAGCAGCGCGGTTATCGAGAACGGGCCAATCTTTGCCAATGCGCGCTGGAAGTTCAGTTCACCCTTTGCGAGCAGCATCTTGCGCAGAAGTTGCGCGATGATGACCGGGATGACGATGTAGAGCACGACGGAAGTGAGCAGCGTATCCCAAGGCACCGTGATGTTCGAGATGCCAAGCAACAGGCCAACGATAGGTGCAAATGCGAAGACCATAATCAGGTCGTTCAGCGCCACCTGCGAAAGCGTGAAGTACGGGTCCCCCTTTGTCAGCTGGCTCCATACGAACACCATCGCCGTACACGGTGCTGCTGCGAGCAGAATCAGGCCCGCGACGTAGCTGTCCAACTGGTCAGCCGGAAGCATTGCGGCGAAGGCATGGCGTATAAACAGCCACGCGAGGAAGGCCATCGTGAAGGGCTTTACCGCCCAGTTGATGACCAGCGTGACTCCAATACCTTTCAGCTGGTTACGCACCTTGCCCAGCGAGGCAAAGTCGATGCGCAACAGCATCGGGATAATCATGACCCAGATAAGGACGCCGACCGGGATGTTGACGTGGGCGAATTCGAGTCCAGACACCGAATGAACGGTACCGGGAAGCAGCTTGCCAAGGACAATACCCGCGACAATGCAGAGCGCGACCCAGACCGACAGGTATCGTTCGAAGAAACCGATTCTGCCCGCCTGGCGTTCAGCTGGCTTTCCGACGGTTTGGCTATCCGACATTGTTACTCTCCCTTCTCGCGCAGCTCTGTGCCGATACTTTGCATCTCCTGCTGAACAGCAATGCGGTCGAGCTTTTCGAATGGCAGATTGACGAAGAGTTCGATGCGCTTGCGCAGCTGGATGTATGCCTCCAGAAAAGCGTGGCGCTTCTCTTCGTCGCTACCTTCTACCCTCGAAGGGTCGGGTACGCCCCAGTGAGCCTTCGCCGGATGACCTGGCCAAATCGGGCAAACCTCCCCGGCGGCGTCGTCGCAAACCGTGAAAATGAAATCGATATGCGGTGCGCCGTCCTGCGCAAACTCGTCCCAGCTCTTGCTGCGCAGACCCTCGGTCGCTACGTGCTGGGAACGCAGCAGCTCGATTGCGTACGGATTGGGAGCCGAGCCTGGGTGGCTGCCAGCGCTATAGGCGACAAATCGGTCTCCCGCGAGCGCATTCAGTGCGCCCTCAGCGAGAATCGAGCGCGCCGAGTTATGCGTGCACAGGAAAAGGACGTTGTACTTGCGATGTTCGGTCACGAAAATTCTCCGTTCTATGGGCGTGGCCATTTTCAAATCGACATCTCCAATATAATCGAAATGTCGTAACGTCACAAGTTCAGGACCGGAATGATGCGCCCAATGCGTGGGCCGTTGGCCAGCGTCACAGAAAATTCATAATCAACGCCTTGTCACCTGTTTGTCACGAACTATACTTACTCTCCCGACAGTCGTAACGTATCTAGAGTTATCGAAATAACGTTTGCGCTATCGAGGATGACCGTGATGAACAGACTATTCGTGCGACGTTTGGCGGTTGCGTTGGCCATCGGAGGTTCCGTTGTTCTCGCCCACGCCACCGAAATCACCGGAGCGGGCTCAACATTCGTGTACCCCGTCCTGTCTAAGTGGTCTTCGGACTACAACCAGGCATCTGGCAACAAGGTCAACTACCAATCGATTGGCTCTGGCGGTGGCATCGCCCAAATCAAGGCTGCCACTGTGGACTTCGGCGCGACCGACATGCCGCTGTCCGTCGCTGAGCTCAAGAACCGGTACATGGGCCAGTTCCCGTCAGTCATTGGCGGCGTCGTTCCCGTTGTAAATATCGATGGCGTCGCACCAGGAAAACTGCGTTTCAGCGGCGCCGTGCTCGCCGATATCTATCTCGGAAAAATTACGAAGTGGAACGACCCGGCAATTGTAAAAATCAACCCTGACCTGAAGCTGCCGGACGCCAACATCACGGTGGTCCATCGTTCAGATGGGTCGGGAACTACTTTCAACTGGGTGAACTATCTCTCGAAAGTTAGCCCCGAGTGGAAAGACAAGGTCGGTGAAGGCACTTCGGTCTCCTGGCCTGTCGGTGTAGGAGGCAAGGGCAACGAAGGCGTTGCAGCTTATGTGGGCCGCCTGAAGAACTCTCTTGGCTACGTCGAGTATGCGTACGTTCTTCAGAACAAATTGACCTACGCGGCGGTGCAGAACAAGGCGGGCAACTTCATCGAACCCAGTGCGAAATCGTTCCAGGCCGCTGCTGCGACCGCCGACTGGAGCAAGGCGGAGGATTTCGACCTCGTCATGACTGACGCGAGTGGCCCCGATTCCTACCCCATCACGGCGACGACATTCATCGTGATGTACAAGCTGCCGAAGAACGCTGCCCAGTCGAAGGCGACTCTGGACTTCTTCAGGTGGGCTCTGGAGAAGGGGCAGGCACAGGCGCAGTCGCTTGACTACGTACCGTTGCCCGACCCACTGGTCAAGCAAATCGAGACTTACTGGTCGAAGAACTTCAAGTTCTGAAGTCCGGGAATTCGACGCGATACATAACTACGATTTTGTGTGGCCGGCTCAGGAGATGCGATGCCGACAACTGCCGACGAACTGGCAACGGATGTGCCGGATGCGCGCAAGGGTTCCTTGCCTGCGGCGGAGCTGACATTCAGAAGTCGCAGGCGCTGGTTGCCTGATGCGACAGCGGACCGCCTGTTCTGGTTGGCGGCCGCTGCAGCAGCGATATCTGTACTTGTTCTGCTGTCCGGGGCTGCATTGTCAATGTTGTGGGGGGGGCGGCTCGCCTTCATGACGTTCGGTTGGCATTTTCTGGTCAGCCCGGACTGGAACGCTGTCACTCACAGGTTCGGCGCACTGATTCCAATCTACGGAACGCTCGTCAGCTCGCTCCTCGCTCTCGTCATAGCGGTACCCGTCAGCTTCGGCATCGCAATGTTTCTCACCGAAATTGCGCCGCGCTGGATGAAGGCACCCGTCAGTACGGCAGTGGAATTGCTCGCAGCTATCCCGAGCATTATCTATGGCATGTGGGGCCTGTTCGTCCTCGCGCCTGTTCTCGCCGACTACGTTGAGCCGTGGCTCATCAATACGTTCGGCAACGCTCCGCTGATTGGCCGCCTGTTCTCGGGCGCACCTATTGGCCTCGGTATGCTGCCCGCCGGCCTCATTCTCGGCATCATGGTTATTCCCTTTATCACGGCTGTGACGCGGGACGTCTTCTCGGCGACGCCGCAGATACTGAAGGAGTCGGCGTTCGCGCTCGGGGCGACACGCTTGGAGGTTATGCGAAAGGTTGTCCTCCCTTATACGAGGTCAGCGGTCATAGGGGCGATTTTCCTAGGGCTCGGCCGCGCGCTGGGGGAAACGATGGCGGTCACGTTCGTACTTGGGAATTCACATGACTTCAGCGTCTCGTTGCTCGACCCGAGCAATTCCATAGCGGCAACACTTGCCAACGAATTCACCGAAGCGGACTCACCCATCTACCTTTCCTCGCTTATCGCACTGGGTTTCGTTCTGTTCGCGGTTACTTCCGTCGTGCTGGCGCTTGCAAAGCTGCTGCTATTGCGCCTCAAGCGCCTTGAGGGGGCAAAGTGATGCAGACGTTCGACATGGCGAAACTCCGCCGCCGACGGCTAGCCAACAACATCGTGTTCCTGCTCTCGGTTCTTTCGACCGCGTTTGGCCTCTTCTGGTTGTTCTGGATTCTCGGGACGACAGTCGTCAACGGGTTCGCAGCGCTGGGTCCCAGCCTGTTCACACGCATGACGCCACCAGCAGGAGAGAACGGAGGCCTCCTCAATGCGCTGTATGGAAGCTTCCTCATGATTGGCATCGCTGCGGCCATCAGCGTGCCACTGGGCCTGATGGCCGGCATCTATCTGGCTGAATACGCGCGCAGTACACGCCTGGGTAGCGTCATTCGATTCGTCACGGACATCCTGATGAGCGCGCCCTCGATTGTCATTGGCCTGTTCACCTACGAACTCATCGTCCGTCAGGTTGGGCATTTCTCTGGCTGGGCAGGTGCCGTCGCATTGGCAATCATCATGCTGCCCGTGGTCATCCGGACGACGGACGAGATGCTGCAACTCATTCCCGACAGCGTGCGCGAAGCAGCGCTGTCCCTCGGACTTCCACGTTGGAAGGTCAGCTCACGCATCCTCGTGCGGGCTGCCAGCGCAGGCATTGTCACTGGCGCGTTGCTGGCTGTCGCTCGCATCAGCGGCGAGACGGCACCACTTCTGTTCACGGCACTGAACAACCAATACTGGTCGACCACTCCGAACGGACCTCTGGCCAGCATTCCCGTCGTTATCTTCCAGTTCGCGATGAGCCCTTACCAGGCATGGCACGCACTTGCCTGGGCCGGTGCGTTCCTCCTGACCCTGTTCGTTCTCGCACTGGCCATTGTTTCCCGTACCGTTTTCAACCGCGCCCATGCCTCAAGTTGATATGCCATCCGCCAGAGCGAGCATCGCGCGTATCAGCGTGCGCGGCCTGAATTTCCACTATGGGCGTCGCCAGGCATTGTTCGACGTGAGTGTGGACTTTCCCGACCGTGAGGTGACTGCCATCATCGGCTCGTCGGGATGCGGGAAATCGACGCTGCTCCGGGTCTTGAACAGGATGTACTCCATTTACCCAGACCAGGTCGCAACGGGCACCGTTGAACTTGAGGGCAGAAACATCCTTGCGGATGACTTCAAGCTCAACGAGCTACGGCTCAAGGTCGGCATGGTGTTTCAGAAACCCACTCCGTTCTCGATGTCGATATACGACAACGTCGCGCTGGCCATTACACATCACGAAAGGCTCAGACGAAGCGAACTCGATGAGCGGGTGGAGTTTGCTCTGCGACAGGCGGCGCTGTGGGATGAGGTCAGAGACAAGCTTGACCAGAGCGCGCTCGCACTTTCCGGTGGTCAGCAACAACGTCTTTGCATCGCACGTGCTCTTGCGATTGGGCCGGAAGTGCTCCTGCTCGACGAGCCGACATCTTCCTTGGACCCGATTTCGGCTAGCAGGATTGAAGAGTTGCTCATCGAGCTTCGCAAGCACTACACCGTGGTCATCGTGACGCACAACATGCATCAGGCGGCCCGGTTGTCGGAGCACACCGCGTTTATGCATATGGGCCGAGTTGTCGAATTCGGTACAACGGAGCGGATTTTCGCAAAGCCCTCACAGAAGGCGACGGAAGACTATGTCACGGGCCGATTCGGCTAGGAGTCAACATGACGACAAAGCACCTTTCCACCCAGTTCGACGCCGACCTGGATGCTGTTTCAGACCAGCTCATGGAGATGGGTGGTCTCGTCGAACAACAGATTGTGCGCGCGATGCGCGCGTTTGCTGAACTCGATAGCACTGCAGCAGAGCAGGTCATCGAGGACGAGCATCTGGTCAACACGATGGAGATTGAGATTGACCAGGAGATTGGCAACGTCATCGCACGTCGTCAGCCCGCAGCCGGAGACCTCCGGCTACTGATGGCGACGTCCAAAACAGTCACCAACCTCGAACGCGTTGGAGACGAAGCCCGAAAAATTGCAAAGCGAGCAGTGCGCATCGTTGACGAAGATGTCACGAGGTGTATCGACGTTGCCGATATCAGGGTGGCCGGAGAACTGGCAATCGGCATTCTGCGCAGGGCACTTGATGCGTTCTCCCGCCTTGACGCGACATCGGCCGCACAGATTGTCCGCGACGATGAAGCCATTGACGAACTGTTCAGGGCGTTTGCGCGAAAGCTCATCGGCTACATGGGTGAAGACCCCCGGTGCGTCAGGGTGGGGCTTGATTGCCTCTCTATTGCGAAGGCCATCGAACGTATTGGCGACCATGCGAAGAATATCGCGGAGTTCGTCATCTACGTTGTGAGTGGTACGGACGTGCGACACGTGCCGAGAGACACGCTTTACCGCGAAGCCGAAGGCGCTGACGAACAGGAAGAGTAAATGCCAGCCAGCATTCTTATTGTCGAAGACGAGCCCTCCATCCTGGAGCTGTTGTCTGCAAATGCCCGACATGCAGGCTTCTATCCAATGGAAGCGCCCGATGTGCCTGCTGCTCGAACACTGCTGAGCGAAGTGCTACCGGACCTGATTGTGCTCGACTGGATGTTACCGGGCATAACGGGAATCGCATTTCTACGAGAGTTACGCACCGACAGCCGCACAAAAGACGTGCCCGTCATCATGGTGACCGCTCGCGCCGACGAAGACGACTCCATTAGCGGGCTCGAGGCCGGTGCGGATGACTACGTTACCAAGCCGTTTTCGCCAAAGGAGCTGATGGCGCGCGTCAAGGCCGTTCTCCGACGCCTACCGCCTGACCTCGAGAGCAGCTCGGTCACCGTCGACGGTTTGACTCTGGACCCCGCGACACGACGCGTATATACGACACGAGATGGCACCGAGCAACGGCTCCATTTGGGACCGACCGAGTTCCGCCTTCTCCACTTCTTCATGACGCGGCCGGAACGTGTTCATAGTCGCCGTCTCGTTCTTGAACAAGTGTGGGGCACTGACGTGCCCGTTGTGGAGAGAACGGTGGACGTGCACGTCAAGCGGCTTCGCGACGCGTTGAAGCCAGCCGGGTATGA
The DNA here is from genome assembly GCF_021390635.1 of Paraburkholderia sp. HD33-4. NCBI lineage: Bacteria > Pseudomonadati > Pseudomonadota > Betaproteobacteria > Burkholderiales > Burkholderiaceae > Paraburkholderia > Paraburkholderia sp. HD33-4. The sequence continues at coordinate 933,961 of NZ_JAJEJS010000001.1, forward strand.
CACCTTCATTGAAACGGTGCGTGGAAGCGGCTACCGCCTGTCGAGGATAGCAACGGCCCGGCATTTAAAGAGTGCCGCCTAGCAAGGGCGAACTTCTCGCCGATGCGACGCACCCGGAACGCAAAGTTGACACCCGTGAAAGCGACCCGACACCACGCAGCACAACCCCGCGCCGGCTCTTCGGACCAGCACGACGCGCAGACAGCCCGTGGTCGCGGGTATGGCCGCTATCTGCTCTGGGGGTGGCTCCGGCTGGTACTGGGAATCGCCCAGATGGCGTTGGTGGGTGCCGCTGTCGTCGCGTTCCTGTACAGTGGACTGTCCGACGTGACCGTCGGCTGTTTCCTGGCGGCAAGCGCCGCAACGCTGCTCAGCCGCGTTCTCTACCATGGTCGCCATCAACCTGATAGCGACCAGGAACCGTAACCATGGCCTCCTTGTCGCACCTTTGTCGTCTGGTCAGGTTTAGAATACCTGGCTAACTCAAGCGACTACGTACCATGAAGGAAAAGGACGCAATCAAAGCCCTGTCTGCGTTGGCCCAGCCGACGCGCCTTGCGATTTTCCGCCTGCTCGTCACGGCCGGCCCGGACGGACTGAGCGTGGGCGTTATCCAGGAGTCACTGGACCTTGCGAGCGCCACCTTGTCGTTCCATCTGAAAGAGTTGACCCACTCCGGTCTCGTGTCTTCTCGTCAGGAAGGACGCTTCGTGTACTACGCGCCCGAGATTGAGCAAATGAATGACCTTGTCGGTTTTCTCACGGAGAACTGCTGCCAGGGCGTGGATTCGGCCGCGTGCACGCCGAAGAAAAAGGTCAAGTGCAAGCCCAAGGCTGTTCCTGCCTGACTGGTTCGGCAGGGATTGGCGTGAAAAAAATGGCCGCCCTTGGGACGGCCATTTGTCTTTCAATTGCTTAACAGCAACTGGATTTTCGCGGAATCGCGGCAGGGATTGAGGTCGTTGGCATGCAGCAGGCCCCGCCTTGCTCCGATGCCGTCTGGCTGTCCGCACCGTAAAGGGGAATGTTCCCCAGCGTGTGCCAGGTTTCCCATGGCACGCCGGCCGGGTCCTTTGCCCAATATTTGTTCGACGATGCGTAGCAGCACTGCGCCCCGCGCTGGTCAACGACGTCCAGGCTCGCCGCAAACGCCTGCTCGCGTAGCGACGAAAGTTCTTCGTCACTATCGACCTGGAAGCCGAGGTGGTTCACACCGGTTGCACCGCCTCGGGCCGAAATTGCGAAGTTGACGCGCGGGTCCTCCAGCATCCACTTCGCGTAGTCGTCCTTGAGTACGGTCGGCTCAGCTCCGAAGAGACCAGTGTAGAAGCGCACGCTTTCGTCGAGCTTCGGCACCACAACGTGTACATGGAATCGCTTCATTTACGCCTCCGTTTCGTTGGAAGGGCACGCGCATTCCTGCGCTGCGCAACAGTTTTCGAGCAAAAAGTCGATGAGTGCCTGCATGTTGTCGTAGTTGGCGCTGTAGATGACGTGCCTTCCCTGTGAGCGCCCCTCAATCAGGCCAGCGTGACTCAACTCTTTCAGATGGAAGGACAGGCTCGGCGCGGGCATGTCGAGTGCCTCGGCGATGGCACCTGCACTCATACCGGGTGGCCCTGCCGTAACAAGCAGGCGAAAAGCGGCAAGACGGGATTCCTGTGCGAGCGCCGCAAGCGCCGTTACAGCCAGTTTCGTATCGATGGTGGCCATGAGATTTACTCGAGCTCTTCCTGTTCGGACGCTTCGTCCAGACCCATTGCCAGGGATGCAAGGTCGCTCTTCGGGTCGAGTGGCCGGTCGGCTTCGACCCGCTCGCTGTAGCGGTCAACGAGGTAATCCGCGCGCCCACGAAGCAGCAGCGTGAATTTCACCAGTTCCTCCATCACATCGACCAGCCGGTCGTAGTACGACGACGGCTTCATCCGTCCGGCTTCGTCGAACTCCTCGTACGCCTTCGCAACTGACGACTGGTTGGGGATGGTGAACATGCGCATCCAGCGCCCGAGCTGACGTAGCTGGTTCACCGTATTGAACGACTGGGACCCGCCGCTGACCTGCATGACTGCGAGCGTTCGTCCCTGGGTAGGGCGAATGCCACCCATCTCCAGAGGCAACTGGTCAATCTGCGTCTTGATGATTCCCGAAATCGTGCCGTGACGTTCCGGGCTGCACCATACGTGTCCCTCGGACCAGAGGGACAACTCCCGCAACTCCTTGACCTTGGGGTGGTCGTTGCCTTCGACAGCATCAGGAAAAGGCAGACCGAGCGGGTCGAAAATGCGGGTCTCGGCACCGAATAACTGGAGCAGACGGGCTGCTTCCTCGACAAGGAGGCGCGAATACGAGCGCTTGCGCAGCGAGCCATACAGCAACAGGACGCGGACCGGCGGGGCGTCAGGCATACCGAGTCGGGCTGCGATGGATGTGTCCAGAAAATCCGGCTTCGCGGCGGGGAACGTCGAGGAATTCACGAGGGTAGTCATCACGATGTATCAGCTAATCTTCAATGATTCCAAGTTTATGGAAATATCAAAGAATTGCAAGTAGAATCGATTCATCGAGCGACTGCGTCGCCGCGACGCACCCACCCTAATCAGGGCCGCACCACAGGTGGTACGACATGGAGCGCATCAAATTGAATTCGCAGACGAAGACGATGGAGCCCGGTGTTTCGCCGTCGACAGAAAAAAACGGATTGGTCGCGACATGGGCGCTCGCGGTCGCGCAACTTGTATCGTGGGGTTCTGTCTACTACGCCTTCTCGCTCTTTGTCGTGCCGATGGAGCACACGATGGGCTGGAGTCGGACGCATACGAACGCCGCGCTATCGTTTGGCCTGCTGGTGTCTGGCCTTGCGGCCTATCCACTTGGCACTTGGATTGACCATGGCCACGGTCGTCGAATCATGGTCCTGGGCTCAATACTCTCAAGCGCCATGCTGCTGCTCTGGTCGCAGGCCCAGACGTTCGGAACGCTCTTCATTGTCTGGGGTGGCCTCGGGGTCTCGATGGCGGCGACGCTCTACGACCCGGTATTTGCCATTGTTACGCGTGACTATCCCCGGAGCTTCCGCACGAAAATCACACTTATTACTTTGGTGGCAGGCTTCGCAAGCACCGTATTCATTCCGCTGACGCAGGGCTTTGTCGAATGGTTCGGTTGGCGGGGCGCGCTCGTCGCGCTAGCAGCACTCAATCTGGCCGTCTCGCTGCCCATTCACGTGTTCGCAATCAGCTCGCGTGCTGCAAGTGCGTCCTCGGATAGCCAGAGAGCGAGGATACGAGAAGCGAACAAGGCGTCAACCCAGCGGGCGCTGCGCACCCCGACGTTCTGGGCGCTTGCCGGGTGCTTCACGGCGTACTACGCAACGTTCGCAGCGCTGACGTTTCATCTTGTCCCGCTCATGGTCGAGCGAAAGGCCTCCAGTGCTGTAATCCTGACTACGATGGCTATCATTGGTCCGGCTCAGGTTGTCGCGCGCGCACTTTGGTTTGCCGCCGGACGTAACGTGAAGCCGGCTGTCGTTGGTATCGTGGTGACAACAGTTTTCCCGGTATCGGTTGTGGTGCTCCTTCTGGCCGGCACGTCTCCCTATGCGCTTGCCGCGTTCGCACTTCTCTACGGTGGTGCGAACGGCATGATGACAATCCTGCGCGGAACCATCGTGCAGGACCTGATGTGGACGGAAGGGTATGGCGGCATCAGTGGCCTGCTCTCGATGCCGTCAAACATCGCGAAAGGTATTGCGCCGATATCTGCAGCAGCGATATGGAGCATCGAGAAAAGGTACGCACCAGTCGAATGGGTCGTGCTACTCGTCTCGTTGATTTCGGCCGCAGCGTTTGTGCTCGCAATCTGGTTTGCGCGGGAGGTCCACTTGAGCAAGCACGGACCTTCTCCACGCGCGCTTGCTCGAGACTAAACTGAAAGGGGGGACCGCGATATGGAAATTCGGAGCGCTCGTACAGACGAAATTGATGCGATACGCGAATTGCTTGCTCAGTGTGGCCTTCCAGTGGAGGACGTATCGGGTTCGGCGCCAATACAGTTTCTGGTGGCGGTCGTGGATAGCGACAGTACGATTGTCGGGTGTGTGGGTTTGGAAGCGTATGGCACTGTTGGTCTGCTGCGCTCCCTCGCGGTTGCCGCGGATGCTCGCCAGAGGAGGATTGGCGTCGCGCTCGTTGCGGAAGCGGAAAGTGTGGCTAGACGAGCGGGCATCGAAGGGTTGTACTTGCTCACGACTACGGCGAGCCGATTTTTTCAGGCAAATGGATATGAGGTGGCCGGTCGAGAGGTCGTGCCGCGCGCCGTCAAGCAAACGACGCAATTCTCGACGCTATGTCCCGCAACAGCGGTCTGCATGAAAAAGCCCATCGCGAATACAAGTGCGTTGCGGCACGCATGAGGAAGATAAGCGCTCCACATTGATGTGCCGCCACGCCGCTCATGCAGTGCACGATTGTCAAAACTCATGCGCGAACGGGCGCCGGGTTGACGGCCGCCAGACGGGTGCCAGCAAGGCCACAGTCGCCAATCGACATTAGTCCCGTTACCTGATTGCTGTTCTCGCGTCTCTTTGATTGCAAAATGTTCGGGCGATTGTCCAGCGCTTGTCGCTTGCACTTGAGAGCTCTCAGATTTACGTACACGAACCTTGGCCTATGTGCCTTCTGCGTTACACCTTAGATGTGGTCCAAGGACTTGCGTGCTGCCACAACGGCACAAGTGGCGACAATAACGAGAAGCAGTCGCTTTACCTCATGATGCTACCGGCCTAGCTGGCAGCGAGGTCAACGGGTTGCATCACGCATGCTCATCGGATTTGAGAATTCTCAAATCCGATGAGAGGCGCCGAGAGACGGGCAGCCAATATCGGATGTCTTGACCCCACCCTTGGAATGAGACGGCCTTGGCTGTCAAGTTTGAGGAAGCGCATCGATAAGAAATTGGGTGAGACGAGAGAAAGCGCGTCGGGAACAAAGAGGAGGCATGGGACTCGCGCAACTCGGCCTGTCGTTTGAGCTGGTGTCGTACATGCTGCGCCACTCCAACAAACGAGCACGATTTCTCGCGGCGGTCCAAGGTAGGCGTGATAATGGCGCTCAGCCGCTTATTGACACGGGGGGCACATGCTTCAGCCAAATGAGTTCACTTACTTTGCATACGGGTCGAACATGAGCGAGCCGCGGTTGGCCCAGCGCATCAAGACCCTTCGGCGTATCGCAATCGGCCATCTCGATGGGTATCGCCTCACATTCGACAAGGTGTCCAAAGATGGTTCTGGCAAATGCGATTGCGAGCTTACCAGGGAGGCTACTCATCGGGTCTGGGGCGTTCTCTTCGCGATAGAGCTCACAGAGCAAGCTATGTTGGACACATTTGAAGGCGCTGGAAACGGTTACGAACGCCAGGAGGTTAAGGTGACGACTGACCATGGAATCGTCGGGGCAGTCACCTATTTCGCGACCAGGAAGGCGCCGGGACTGAGTCCTTACCACTGGTACAAGCATCACGTGCTGTTCGGCGCTCGTGCAGCCCAGTTCCCACCCGAATACATTGCTGCAATCGAGTCCGTAGCTTCAGTTGAAGACCCCAAGCCTGCTCGAGCGGTTGAGCAACTTGCAGTTTACAACGACGACCGGGCGTAACGCCGGACCATGTCAAGGCTCGCGATGCGAGCAAGATGACATTCTGTAGTTGGAAAGCCTTGGGTCGCCCCGTCGACCGCCTCGGCCACGTCCAACATCAAGGGCTACGCGAACCCTATCTTTCGCGAACATAGCTATCGAATTGGTATGTCTGACATCAGGCAAAAGCTCGAAAATATCCTGACCGCAAACATTGGGATTGGCGTTGGGCGCAAAGAGGAGCAACCGGACCTCTACGAGTTCCTCGCTCACGAACGGCACGCAGACAGAGTCGTTCTGTACGCAAGCGCCTTCGGCACTCTGGGGTCCGTGCTCATACAATCGGTGCTTGTACCGAGCGCTTCAATAGACCTTAGTGCGGTCTCCGACTTCACCGATTGGCGCGGTAATCCATTCGATAGCCCGAGTTGCGGACTCGTTTACGGCGGCGGCGAAGGAGCCCGTGTTGAATACGAACACGGAGCGCTTGGGGCCTCGGGGATGCTGGCTGATGCCAGACGAACGGTCTTTGGAAGGTCCTTCGACGCGCTCCGTGATGGAGCGAATTATTACGAACTCTCCCAAGAGCTGACCTTGGCGCATGGTTTGCACTGGATGGAGGAGCGCAGCGCGTGGTGTCGCCTTGACGACAGGGGCGATGTCGAGGATGTCGCGAAGGTGGAGGTTGAGGAGAGTTCAGGGACTGAGCTGAAGACGACGATGGTAACGGTCGACCGGAAATTAATGAATCTCCACATGGCCGCTACAGATACTTGCCTGTTTCAAATGTTCGACGTCGACGTTCGTCACAACAAATTCCACATGTTTGACGGTGGGGTTGAACAGGATTTTGTTGACGCGTGGAGCGAGCTGGTTCTGAAGTACCGGATTGATGACCATCGTGCGAGCTATTTCCGGGGCGGGCAGATATTGCGGCCGCCGCTTGATGCCCATGGACTGGGGGATGCCTTGTATGCAGCCCAGAACGCTCCAAGGCAATACGCGACTTTCATCACGCAGGACTTTAAAAACGGAGAGGTTGCAGACGTCAGTTGTGACCCGATGAGTCTCGCTTCGTACTTCGAGCCTAACTCCGCGCTGCCGTTCCAGACTTCCCCTGTCTTCTTCCGTCCCGAAGTGCTGGACAAGTACAAGGCGGACCCGGACAAGTACCGTCTCGACTCTCGGACGATAACGTGCCGCAACTCCTGGTACCTTAAGACGTACGATTTCAACGAGGCTGGCCAGGTGCACACGATGATTACGTACCTTGGAAACCTTCCCTTTGACGAGCAAATTTACTGGAAGTCGTTCAACGAAAAGCCAAAATCTCCCATCTCGAAACGCTCTTTCCAGACTGACTTCCAAGGCACGTTTGCGAGCGACCGCGACCCTCTTGACGAGCTGAAAGCAAAGCTTGGAAATATGGCGGCACATAGGGAGCCGTGGTTCACTCTGCGCGAACCACGGCTCGTGGAGCAACTGCACTATCCGTTGACGCTTGCTAACAAGGGCTGGAATGACGTCATTGTGAATCTGGCGAAGTGCGTAACAGAGGGGCTTGAGAAGCGATGCATTGAGGCCGCGGCGCGCGCCCGTGGGAGTGATGCGCAGCCCACTTGGGGTTCAATTAAATGGCTTGATGAACTGCTGAGAAGGTTGGAGGTCGATGATGACCGAGTTAGAGAGATATGCGAGCCACTTTTTGAGTTGCAGCGTCTGCGCAGCAAGCTTGCTGGCACGCATGCGACAGGGAGCGACGCTGCGGAGATTCGTAAGGTCTTGTTGAAAAAGCACAAAACGCCACATGAGCATATCAAAGCGTTGACCGCGCAACTGCTGCATTCGATGGTCAGCTTAACTGAACTGCTCGAGGCAGTTGACCATTGAGTCGTGGCACTATATAGAACAACATTCGGACCAAGACATTCGTGAATTTCGAGTTCTTCGAGAAGTATGAGGCAGCTATCCGGGGCTACCAGGGCGACCCGCAGTCTCAATCGCTTCGCATGCATCGAAACGGCGACCTGGTCGTGTATTACGCACCGTTCGAGTGGGTGAACCCCTCTGCGAAGGTCGTGCTAGTAGGCATTACCCCCTGGAAGGCGCAGGCCGACATTGCGTTGACCGAGGCTCAACGCGCGCTGGTTGAGGGTCTGCCGGTGCCCGAGGTGCTTCGGCGCGCCAAACTCGCAGCCGCGTTTGCTGGGAGGGCGCGCCTACGTCTCATATCGCTCCTCGACCATATTGGCCTGCATCAGTGGTTGGGCCTGCGCTCAAGCGACGACCTTTTCGGCGAGGCGAGCGACTTACTGCAGGCGACGTCCCTGTTTCAATTTCCCATCTTCAGCAAAGGTGAGAATTTCCGGGGGGTGATACATCCCGAGAGAGACCCAATGCTACGCCTGCAGATGCGAGGCCACTTCGGCAAGATGGCCAAAGCCATGCCGGATGCCGTCTTCATACCGGTGGGCGCGGCAACGTCGAAAGGCGTCGAGTGGCTAACCAAGGAAGGCTTTCTAAAAAAAGAGCGAGTGTTGCATGGCCTTCCTCACCCGGGCAAAGAAGCCAGCGACCACACTGCATATTTCCTTGGCGAAAAGGAGCGCGCCGACCTGTCCCACCACACAAACGCCGACAAGATTGACGCGGCGCGTGACTATCTTCGGAGGGCGATGGCCGCTCTGAGCTGAGGATGTTACCGGCGCAGAGGCCGACGTCGAGCACCGGACGCATGAGAGGTGGTGAAATGAACTCAACCCTTGCTTTCTTTCGATACTCAGGACATGCCCCGTTACCTTGTTCCTTCATCTGCTTTCCAGCTCGCCCTTGAGTTGGCCCGCGCGGTTGTCGCCGGGAGCCTGCAATTGCCGCAGGCCGAACGAGCATTGCGCGATTCCCATCCTGAAATGTCACCTCGCGCTGCGAAGGGCTACATCGGAAGTTACGTTGCAATGCGCCGCGGCACGAGAGGCTTTGCGACGACTATAGCGGCCGACGCGTGGAGACTTTACTTGGCGGATATTGCTCAAGACGGCGCCGGCCCGCTATCAGTTGCGCTGGACGCGTTCTTGTCCCATATCGTCTATATCCAGGGCAAAACGAACGGACCGGAGGCTCCACTTCACAACGTGCACGACGAGTTCGTCGGGTTGCTGAAGGGGATGGCCGTCCACGAGGCAGTCCTCGAGAATCTGGACGTGGCTGTCGGTCAGTCTCTGAAGGCTTCTGCGCAAGAACGTAGAGAGCGTCTCGCCAGTGCAAACAAGCAGCCCGAGCAAGTTGTCGTGTTGACCCGGACTTTCAGGCGGAATCCGGACGTCATTGCGGAAGTCCTGCTGCGAGCGGATGGGGTTTGTGAAGGATGTGGGAAGTCGGCACCGTTTCAGCGTTCAGACGGTAGGCCCTACCTCGAGGTGCATCATCGCCAACGTCTGGCTGACGGCGGCGACGACAGCGTTGAGAACGCTGTGGCTTTGTGTCCGAACTGTCATCGCGAGCGGCACCACGGTACCAAGTACGCGAACAATTGACACCTCGGGCGTCGACCGCGAACCACGCCGCGAGCTGACTTACGAGGTCGCTAGGCTGGTGCCGGCGCGAATTTGCAATGGAGAAGCGACAACGAACCCAATGTTGTCGCCGTGCACGCAGCCGTCAGCACCAGAGAGCAAGCACCATCTGGGGCGTTACTCGAAAAGAGCATGCTTTCGTATGACGACTATGGAACATCAAATACACAATCGACTGCGACGGGAATCCGTCGAGCGCGCTTAATGCAGCATTGGGGCGTGCTAGGATGAATCGCACGGAGCACGTGGAGACGTCACATGGAGGCGTTCACTGACACTTATCTAGGGCTCGAGATTCATGTGCAGGTTTTCTCCATTTCATCTGGAGAAGCTGACGTCTCTTGCCGCATCGTCGACCCATCCGACCTGCGGCTTGCGCCGCTCACAGCGGAGGTCATGCGGGTACCTGGCGGCCCGTTTCCTCGCACGGCGGCGGTACGCATTGGGTTGGCTTATTGCATGGGCGTCATCGATGCCTATCGCGACGAAGGCGACGAGCACACTCTTCATTGACGATGCCATCGGGCCCGAAGCAGGCCGGGAGGCAAATCTCAGGCAACCCCGAGACTTTCGGTGTTGATGGTGGCCAGTCTGCTGCCAGCGAACGGGTCACCGGCCCAATCTACACTGGCTCGCTTGCCTGATACGGATTCCGGCGTCCCGCTGAGTGCAAAGTGCTCTAGCGATTGCCCGGCGCTGGTCGCCTGCAATACCCACCGCGGGGCATCGCTTTTGCCGTCCCAGGTGTTGCCACTGGCGTCGCGGTAACGTACCGCTCGCAGTTTCTCCTGGTCAGCCGCGATTGACGCGGCTACATCGTCTGGTTCGATTCCCAGTTCGGCCATCCTTCGGCGAAGGTAGGCCACAATGCTGTCTCGTTTTCGTTCGTCCATCTACGTGTGCTCCGCTCTTCATACAATTCTTGAGCAGATGTGTTCAAGTCGTCTGTCGCCAGGATAACACAGCTCCGAATGGGCATTATCGACGGCGGCTGGCGAGGCATCACGTGGTCGGCCTCTGTTCCCTGGTAGCTTGCCGTTGTGCGGCTCGTTGCTCCGCATGCTTCTTCGCAACGTGATGACCGACGATGCAGCCGCCGACTGCGCCGGCGACTGCGTGGTGGCCGGCATAGTGTCCGGCTACACCGCCCACGACGGCGCCTTTGAGGCAGCCGGCGGCATTTGCTGTTCCTGCCGCCACCAGTCCTAAGGCGGTAGCCGCAACGAACGTACTGATTCGGCAATTCGGTTTCGTGACTGGCACCTGCATGGTTTTACACGTTGAACCGGCTTAATAGCCCCAGCCACCGCGGTCGTGCCACTCGCGCTCACGCCATTGGTGCTCGCGACGTTCGTGTTCTCGCCATTCATGTTCCCGCCACTCACGTGCGCGCCAGCCATCGTCGTCGCGGTAGGCCATCGCAACTGGAGCAGGCGCGTACGCAACAGGCGGAGGGGCAACGTAAGCCGGTTGTGCCGGGATGTAGGCTACGCCAGGAACGCCAATCCCCAAAGCAACATCCACGTGCGCGCTTGCGGCCGTCGACGCGGCCAGTGCGGCTGCGCCCAGTACCACGCCGAGAATCGTCTTCTTCATTTCCGTTACTCCTTCGCACGGTGTGCGCGCTGTTGGTGAGCACGGTTCGGAGTGTAGGAGGCGGACCAGGACACAGGTGAAACGACGGTGCGAGATTGGTAACAACGAGTTAGTAATGGCCTTCGACCGCGCACCACCTCTTGGAAGTTGACTCGTCGCGTGCGCCGCGACGTGCAAACATTCTGTCTTGCAAAGGGTTGGTTGCAGCCTAATCGCGCTAGACTCATACAAGCAGAACACCGGAATTTCGTTATGGCTTCCAACCTGAAAGCCTTGCTTGCGCGCGCGACCCCGCTATCCGCGGAGAGAGCTCATGCGCTTATCGAAGCGAACATGAAGGCGAATGCTCATCGCTGTCAGCCAGCGTCCGACTCGTCAGAAGCGATGGAAAGCGAGGATGCCCCGGTAGAAGACCAGGACCACCCGGCTGTGCCCGAGCGATAGGTGAAAGTTGCGGCGTATTCGCTGGCCTGCTAGCTGAGCGTAAGGTCACTCTCTGAGACGGGCGAGATAAGTGGCCGGGACTTGCGTGGTAAGCCAAACCCCGTTATCGGACCGCGAGAAAGCAAAGCCGTCGCTATGCATCCGTGCTGCGTCGACTACAAGTACGATTGGGCGGCCGTGGCGAGCGCCTACACGTGTCGCGGTATCCACATCGGCGCTCAGGTGTACCGCGTGCCTGCTCTGGGCCGTCAGACCCTCGCTGGCGATGGATGCCCAGTTGCTCCAGGCAGTGCCGTGATAGAGGATTGCCGGAGGTTCCGCAGCTGCGTACCCCAGGTCTATCTCTATAGAGTGGCCTTGTGCAGCGCGTATTCGCTCGCCATCAGGGGAAAGGGAAAAGCGCTGCTTGTCGTTCGTAACCACGACTGCCGAAATGAGTTCCTTCGTGACAGTCGGCAGCGTTCTCAGACGCTTAGGGGCGCCCGCTTTACGCGCGGTCCGCTCTATTGCGCGGACAAGTTCGTCGACGGATACCCAGCCTTGACTGTCGAGACGTATGCCAACCATCTCTGGTTCATGCCGCAGTATTTTCGACAGTAGTTTGCTCAGCGCGACGTGCCCATCTGATGGATGACACTCTGTATCGGTGTTCATATGGTCAATTCTCGAGCGAAACTATTCCGCAAATCACTATGGCGTCCAACTCAGCGAACGCGATAGGTGTGTGTCTCCGCGAGTGGTAGGCAGCCCAAGCGCTTGGTCACCTTCGCTTACCGCTCCGCGAAATCTGCGGCTGCCTTCAGTGCCAGCGTTACTTCCTCACGCATGAGAAGTCGGAGCGGCGTGAGACCGCCGAGCGACTCTGCCGGCGTCGTGAAGAATTTCCACTTGCTCCAGCCGGTTGAGTCACCCAACCGCCGCACGACCTTCGCAAAGTCCTTGCGGTCGAACAGGTTTGAGAGAAAGAACGTTGGGTAGTGTGGCTCGGCCTCAAATTCAACGCTGAAGATTCGGCCTGAAGCGACGTCCTTGCTCAGTCTCTTTTCTGTGATGCCTAGTGCCCGGCAGAAATCTTCCCCGCACAGCAACTTCCCTTGAAGTACAAGGGAGTACCGTTCCACGTTTGCCGCAGAAAAATCAGTCAATCCCCCGAGTTCCGACGCCCGTCGTCTGGTGCGATTGCCTTGTTTCTCGTCTTCTTCACGAAGCGAGCTTAGGTCCAGGTTCAACGCTGTAGCGACACCGATGGCTTGCATGAGGCGTGTTTTGAAGCGCCGCCCAAGTTCTGCATCAGGAATGTCAAGAAGTGCTACGGCGCCTGTTGGGTCGAACAGGATTGCCGCAACGACGGCGGTATTGATGAGATGTTGCAATCGTGCGTTGTGGAACGATGGATTGTCCTTCGTATCGTGCGGATGTAGTGGCATTTTCATCTCCGTGCTTTACCTCTACCAAAGCCTGTTGGCGCTGAATCAACTCACCCAACGCCCAAGTCGGGAATGGCATCAGCAACAGTTCTGCGTCTTGCCCTTCAAGCCGCAGAGCGCCTGGAGCGCAGCTGACCTTTTAGCGCTTCGCAAATCGTGGGCCACGCTATTCGCCATTGCGACCCTACGCATCGTCGTCCGCTGATTGCGCGAGTAGCTGCTCCGTAACCTCTTTGCATATGCCGGCGCTGTTTGCTTCGAACCAGAGTTCCCACACGTCCTCGACGTCCCAAAACGAACCCGGTTTGCCGACGAGTTGATAGACAAGTCCGGAGCGCGCCTTTGCGCGCATCGCTTGGCGGTCAAATGAGACAAGAGACGAGGCAACGCATCCCTTGCACAGGGAGTCGTAGCCGACAAGATGCTTAAAGCCGTCAGCGGTCTCGATGATTCTCCAACGCGATAACGAGACATCAGGCTTGACCGCGGCGAGCGGATAGTACCGAAAGAGCCCCACCGCCTCTTCTCGGAGGTCGCCGTTGTTCGCGCAGCTTTCGTCGGAGGAGAGCATCTGCAGAAATCTACGCGTCTCGACAGCTACGCTGCTACGTTCATGTGCTGTGGTCATATGTTGCTCGCATTATCTAGGACGGTCGGTATGCACTTCAGTGAGGCTCGCAATATGGCGCGGGACGAAGGGCGACATGGCAGTCGAGTCCTGAGTGCGATGAAGTTATTTCGTTGGAAGGTCGAAGGGAAAAGGCGCTACGCATGCATCGCAGTAGACGTGTCGCCAGTGAATCTCGCGGAACCTCCCTGGCTTTCCGCAGCTTTCGCACGTACAACGAGACATAGCCGCCGCTTGCTCGATTGATTTGCGGATACGTCTCCACGCGGCCACGTCGCAAAGGTGGCCACTCTCAATGTCCATCATCAATGCGCCCGCTACCTGGCTGACGTCTCTGCAAAATGGAAGTAGGGGATAGGCTTTCCTGCCTGAAAGAAGCTCTTCGTCCATGGCGGAGATGCTCTCTGGATTCTGGAACGGCTCTGACCACATCGTTTGTAGCTCATGCTCAATATCTCGTGCGGCTGCTTCGATGATTGGATACCAGCCTGGACCACATTGAATGCCGAAATTCGCAAGGTTCGACGGGTATGCCTCTGGGTTCCGCGCCGCACGAAAAAGCAGCGGATATCGCGAAACTAACTGGCTCTGCTCGGCAGTCAGGCTCGGGCATTGCAAGTTGAGCACCTTGTCGCGAAGACGCGCGCTGTGAACCATCGCCGAAGGGCCTCCGTCGTTCTGTTTGTCGATGCGCTGGCCGCCAAGAGGAGTCGACGTATGACAGGTCCTTGGAGGCATGCATATACCGTGATGAGTGCATTGTATACGTTTACGCAGTATATGTTTAGACGGTAGATGTTTGAGAAGTAGACGGAAAGGTCATGTTGCGCCAACCTCCGGCCCATGACCGAAACCGACAGCAAAGACATCGACCCGTACCTCCGACGCCGGCTGGCAGAACATGTCCGGCGCCTTCGCTCGGAAAAAGGCATCTCCCAGGAAGCGCTCAGCGTCCAATGCGGCTTCCACCGAACGTATGTGAGCCATATCGAACGGGCTGCAACTAACATTACGCTTGATAACCTGCAAAAGCTCGCGTCGGGGCTTGGCGTAGACCCGGCGGAATTGCTTGTCGGCTAACTTGGAAGCGGCGTGGTTGTGCCGCCTTCATTTCGAGCAAGCATCGCGTAGACGCGTTTTGAGAACGCGAGACGCCGTCTGGAGAGCAGGTCCATGGAGTCCCGATGGACAAGTCGACATCTGCGTAGGTTCGTCCTGAACGTTCCGGCCATTCATGCCGTGAGGACGGTTCGCACAGCAAAGCCGGGCATCCAGGAACAAGGCCGGTGAGGCTGCGTAGAAGTGAGCGATGCACGTGCAATCGGCAGTGTCATTTCCCATCTTCTGGCAGACAAGACCGAGGAAAGAATAGAAGGGCACGCGAACTCCCTGCAAAACGCCAGGCGCTCCCACCCTCAGAAAAATATATGACAACTCTGGCAGACCTGAAACCAGTAGCGATACAGCGCGTCCGAGACATCGCGGAGAAAGTCGGTGTGCCTATGACGACGCAGTACGATTGGTGCTTCAAAGGCGATGGCGGTCCCTACCTGGTCAACATCTGGCATGACAATATGGATGAGGATGGTGATGAGATTTTCTTCATCGACACTGCTTCCGACTGGGCGCAAGAGAATATCGACACGGCCGCTCCAGTCCAGTTGAATCGTGCAGACGCCGTATCTGCGCTGATGCTAGAAGCCTACTACCGCAAGAAGCCGATTCATGTGGCTATCCTCGATGGAGTACGGAGAAAGAAAGGGCTGAGGGAGACGAGCGAGGCTCATCAGCGCGAGCTTGACCCTGTCCTCTGGTACCCACATCACCGAAATGAAGACCGGCGGATTGTGGTTATTCGCGGCAAACCGCAACTCGCCGAGTTCGACGGCTACGCCGAAGACCAAGAGTATGAGAAGCAGCGCAACGCCTCTCCGGCCCCTGCTGTTCCTGCGAAGAAGGTCATAGCTCCGGCCACGGCGATTTACGAGCGCGACTCGGCGGTAGTGCGTGCGGCGAAGCTGCGGGCTGCAGATGGATGCTGTGAGCTATGTGGCAAGAAAGGGTTTGTGACGGCAAGCGGCGCGTACTACCTGGAGGCGCACCACGTCATTCCGCTGAATTGCGGTGGGGCTGACGACGAACGAAATGTTGTCGCGATTTGCGCGGACGACCATCGGCAAGCGCATTTCGGAGAGGACCGACATGAACTTCGTGACTCCATGATTTGGGACGTACTTGCAAAAAAATATCCCCATGACGAGGAGTTCTTTGAAGGCCTCGACGAAAAGTCCCATCAAATTGTTCAGAACGAAACCGCCTTAAGGCGGTTAGAAGAAAATAAAGTAGAAACGTAGGACGGAGGTGCCGTAGAGCTGTCGGTCTCAACGAAAGTCATGCGATACGAATCGCACCGACCCGAGCATATTAGAGCGGTCTATCAAGTGTTTGGCGACATGCATGACTTTCGCTTCGACCTGCCAAACGCCATACACGGCGAGAAGTGACGCGCCGTGATGGTAATAGGAGCTTTCGTTCAGGCGGCGGCATCCCTCTAGCTCCCCCATATCGACATATCGAGGCCAATGTGTCCCGTAAGAACAAGAAGTCTGGAGCTACCCGACGCGCTACCGCGGGCCACCATCCTGCATCCTCGACGGGGAGCAGCGTCAATTCCCAACCCCCCATAGGCGTCACGCTTGAAGACCTTCGGAAGCAGGTCCATCGTTGCGTCCAGGCAGAGCAGTGGAACGAGTTGTTGGAATTCGCCAACGCGCTGACGCCGCCGAGCATCGTTGACAAGACGGACAACGAGGCGGAATTTTGGATACTGAGTTCGAAGGTTGTCGCTTGGACGAAGGCACACGTCTCGTCAATCGAATTTGTGGACGCGCAAAACCGCTCAGCGCTCAAAGGTGCCGTAATGCGCATGGCCGCACTCGCGACGCACTTCTATCGCGCAGACGAGTTCAATATCTATCTGCGCCTGCTCGACTTCACCTTAGAGGACACGCTGCACGCGCTGGACCAATTGACGCGTGCCTGTATGGAACCGATGCAGTTCAAGTGGGTTGAACGTCTGCGAAGCGAAGCCCTGTCCTTGATGTTCCCTGACGAGTACTGGGAGGAAGAAGACCTTCTTCCTGGGCAAAAGGAAGCGCTTGAGCAACTCCCAGACCTGGACCTTCTGCTAAGAGAAGCCTATGCGCGAGCTTCGAAGATGCCTGGGCTTGAGGATGACGACAAGATTCGATTGCTGGCTATGCAAACGGAACTGGACATGCTCGCCGCCACACCGAGCGACGCTCCGGCTGTGCGCGCAGCGTTGGCGAAGCTTCCCGAACCTGTGCTGCCCGATGAGTACGTGGGAGAAGACTTGGACGACGAGTACTTATCCCGACAGGAATTGATTCCGTCAGGCTGGGGGTTCCTGTGGGAGATGGGTTTCGCAAAGCCCAATGACTACGCAGCCGTCCTTGAGAGATACCCCGGGCCTTTCGCGCACGATTTCTCCGACGGTCTCGCGGCAATGATGCGCAGCATCTTGGCGACTCACGAGAATGACCGCGACCGCTACCTGGTTAGCGCAGTCAATTATCTCTCCCGGTACGCGCGTGTCTCGGACATCGAGGCGGGCGGCTTGATGGTGCAGGGCACAGACGGTCCAGAATCGATTCCGTTTGCATTCTCGGGCCTTCGAAAGCCCGCACCGGTAGACCTTCTCGTCTCGGTGGTTCACCCACTGACGAAAGCCTACCCGCGCCACCGAGAAGCATGTCAGCTCTATTTCAAGCTGGTGCACGCCATTTCGGCGTCGGGCGCCGACTACACGAAACAGCCTCACATGCAATTTGAGGACCTAGCGTGGCTTCGCGAAAAATCTTGCCGTTTCCAATGGATGGCCATGGACAGCGCAGTTACGCTGCGCGACCGCTTGCGATTTTTCCTTGATGCGCTGGTCCATCCTCAGGCTGCCGTGCAACTGCGCGAGCAGCCTATGCCCGCTTTCGATGGCGAGCTTAGTGCATCAGACATTTCGCTAGTGATTCCGCATCTCGAAGCGCTTGCCGCACGGCGGGACGAACTGGCTGGCGACCCCGAGAGATTGTGGCAAGGCAGTGCGGTGGCCGTGTTCAACAAGTTGCTCTCGGCGGAGGGGGAGGCGTTCGAGCGCATTGTCGAGCTATCGCGCGACCTTTCGTCAGACCTGGAGTCGCCGCGCGGATGGTTCATCAAGGGCTACCTGGAGCAGGTGAGCTCCTCGGGGACAAGATACGATGCACTGTGCTTCTATACGGCAAGTCTCAGTGCCTCATATGGTGGGCTCGATGCCATCAAAGGCAACCTCGTCACGTTGTGGAAGGGCGAAACCTCGGTTTCCGACATGAAGGACCATCTGCATCTCCTTGAAGCGGTGAAAACTGAGGACGTGCAGGCAACGAAGGCGCTCGCACAGATTCGTGAGAGCGCCCAGCGCCGACTTGATGAGTTGCAGCAGGCGGACCAGCATGAGCGAACGGCCGTGAACCGTTGGCCTGCGCTGAGCGGACCCGCCAAGACCTTGCTCGCGACGCTGCACCAGATTGACGGATTCAAAGGCTACGAGGAACTCGGCCGCTATGCCGGCATGTCCGCGGAGTGGGCGGGGAAACACCACAAGCGGCTCTTAGCTGAAGGGATGATTCGGGATACGCCGACCGGGTACGTTGTGAATCCGCACATCATTTCGCTTCTTGAGCGCGAAAATCAGCACTCGGTTGCCGGTCGAATTGTGCGGGCCAACGGTACCTCCGCTATCAAGCAGGTATTCAACAGCGAGCGCGAGTTCAGCATCTACCAGGTCGTGGTGCAACTGTGCCCGAACCACCTGGTGTTCCCGAATTGCTCGTTGCAAAGCATCATGAGCTACGACCGCCTGAAAGAACTGGTCGACCAGGATGATTTTGGGTACTACCTGCGCGCGAGCGTAGACATCGTGGTTGTGTCCAGTACCACATATCTGCCCATGCTGGCTATCGAAGTGGATAGCCCATGGCATGATACTGACCGTCAGCAGGAACGCGACGAGCGCAAAGACAGGCTCTTTTCCACGGCGGGAATTCCGTTCCTGCGCTTGCGCCCGCTCGGGCGACCGACGCCTGAAGTCGTGCGCGCTGAAGTTGCGTCTCACATAGCCGAGCTCGTGAGTGCGCTGCGTTCTGACATCCCGGGCTATGACCAGGCGCAGGGGTTGTTGCGCGACTTGGCGCGGCCCGCTGACTAAGCTGGCATGAGCCTGACTCCGGACATGTTCTTCGGAGATTTCAGTGGGTCCCCTCGTGGGAAGGACCTAATTGTCGCAGCCACGTTAGATTTCGTCCGCCTGAAGACTTTTGCCATATAGGCGACAATGCTGCTTTGCGCGTGTGCGCGGCGTGCAGACAGTCGTTGGGAGAGGCGTAGTGAGCAGCAAGGTCGAGATTTTGGTTGTCGATTCCCTTTCAGATGTGCCTGCAGAGGAGTGGAATGCGCTCGCTGCAGGCAATCCCTTCGTGGCGCACGAATATCTGTCAGCGATGCACACTACGAAATGCGCATCGAAGTCGACAGGGTGGCAGCCGACCTACCTGCTAATGCGGCGCGGAGGCGACCTCGCTGGCGCCATGCCGTTGTACCTGAAATCACATAGCCGTGGGGAATACGTCTTCGACCACGCCTGGGCGGATGCATTCGCGCGTCACGGTATCCAGTACTACCCCAAGCTCCTGTCCGCTGTACCGTTCACGCCTGTTACAGGCCCGCGACTGCTGGCGAAGACGCATGCCGACAGGGTACTACTCGCACGGGGAGCAATCGAGTTTGCAAAGCAGCTCGATGTGTCGTCAATCCACGTCCTGTTCTCCCACGAAGATGACCTTGAGGCGCTCACCGACGCTGGCTTCATGCTGAGAGAAGGTGTCCAGTTTCACTGGGAGAATTTTGGGTACCAGACCTTCGACGAGTTTCTCTCGAAGATGTCGCACGACAAACGGAAGAAGGTCAAGCAGGACAGGCGACGGGTCCACGACGCCGGCGTCACCTTCCGATGGCTACGGGGCCAGGAGATTGGCGAGGACGACCTCGACTTCTTTTACGGGTGCTACGAAAATACGTATCGGGAGCACTGGAACCCGCCGTATCTAACTCGCAAATTCTTTGGACTGGTTCATCGGTCGATGCCGGATGCACTGATGCTCGTTATTGCTGAGGCGAACGGGCAGCGGGTTGCGGTGGCGCTCAATGTTGTTCAAGGCGACACGATGTACGGCCGCTATTGGGGCACCAAAGAGTTCGTCTCTGGTCTTCACTTTGAAACCTGCTATATGCAGGGCATCGAATATGGCATTGCCAATGGACTGAAGAGCTTCGAGGGCGGAGCTCAAGGTGTGCACAAGATGTCACGCGGGCTGATGCCAACGCCCACGTGGTCCGCTCACTGGATTGCTGACCATAGGTTCGCGCACGCCATTAGCGAGTTTCTGGACCAGGAGACAGCGGCGATGGACGAGCATATTGACGAGCTCGAGGCACATACGCCGTTCAAGCGGCATCCAGCTCGGTCATCAGATTCATGATGCTCTGACGCAGCGGTGAGTCTGTCGCGACGCTCGCGTAACCTGCCGTCTCAACGCATTTTGCAAGAGTGTCGCGAAGCCTCGCAATCGTGCTCATCTGGACCGCAACGGTGTCATTGAGCTCTGCAATCCGGTTCTTCAGTACCTGCTCGACACTCAGCTTTCGTATCCTGCTCAGCACTCTATGATAAGAGTCTTGAGAGATAATCGATGCGTGGCCCAAGATGTCGGCTACGGCCATTGCGACATCCTCGTATGCAAGGGACAAGCCCTCGCGCTGGCGAAACTCAATCTCTTCGGCCCACGTGGACTCAGCAAACTTGCGACGGAACGAATGCGTGTTTGCTCCAATGTCGCTGCCAATCGCGCGAAACGCGGCCCGGAAGATTTCCGAGACCGCCGGATGTGTAAGAGGTAGGCCGGTATTTACTGATAGGAACAAACGCCCCTGATGTATCTTGGTGTCTGACTCGCTCAAGCCATGCTTCGCCAACAAGTCGAAACGTTCCTCGCTGATGTATCGCTTGACGGCCAACGCAAGGTTTATTGGTACAGGGAAGGCGCGCTGATAGCCAAACTTTTGCTCGGGTGGGACTATCGAGATGTTTGTCTCACCAGTACCAACTGCCTCGACAATGATTGAGTCTGCGAATTGGTCAACAGTAAGGCTATTCACGCTCGCACGACGCCAACCGAGGCCTTCGAACAAGCGCAAGAACAGGTCATTTCTCGCGGCAGTAGCTGCGCCGCCTGATGACCAGAAGAACTGTCGAATCGCTTCGAAATCTTCATCGGTTGCCCAATACTGCCTGTCGCTCGTACGCGACGCCTCGCCCACGTCTTGAAACTGCTTCGGGTACTTTAGCTTTGGGTCGCGCAGATTCTTATGTCCGGTGTTCTGGAGTTTGGGCAATGAAGACCGTACTGGAAAGATTGCAGAATTGCCGACAACCGACTGAATGAGTAGTGCGTCTTCCTGTGCCCACGTCAGGAACTCATAGACGACGCGCAGCCTTGAATTTGCAGTTCTCTTCGCAGTTTCCTCGTTTCTTGAGCTCGGTTTTAGTCTGGCTTCATCCTTAACCCAGTTGCGAAAGGTAACCAAAGTTCGGTCTGTAAGTCCTTCCCAGGACAGACCTTCTGATGCGAGGAAGCGCGCAAGGGCGAGAAGAGCGTAGCCAACGTGTTGCATACCAGAACGAAAAGCTCCGTCCGAGACGTTGGCGTCGCACTTGTCGCGGGCGACTCGCAACGTGTAATCGAGGAAGGGTTCTGACAGGTTGAGATGAGCGTCCCTAATAACTGGAATCCGCCGACCACCTGTCCAATTGACCCACATCATGGAAACGGGAAATTTTTTCGATTTCATATCTTGCAGAGGTTTAGCGAAGGAACATACGTCGACTCGGATTCCCGACGGCGCAAGGCATCTTCGAACACTCCTTCTGCGGCCAGAATTACAATCTCCCGGTCGGCCCGGGCAAGCGCGTGCCGGCACCACGAGTGGTTGAGAGTTTTGGACGACTCCATCGCAACAATGAGCTTCTTCCATCGCGAGAGCATTACATGTTGGACCTGCACCGCATGGCCCAGCGACATGAGTTCGCACTCTTGCAAAGTGAGGTCGACGTAGCCTGCCGTGTCGAAAAGTACACGCACGGCTGCTGCCGAAAGGCGAGCTGACCTAGAACGCCCGCTTTGGCTTATCCGAGCGATGACGCCTCGGCTTCCGGGAAATAGCCCCTTGGCATAGTCGCGTCCTAGGAAAATTACAACGTCGCCGACCGTAGCCTCCTGCTTGTTTCGCAGCTTTAATATAGGAGGCTCAGGGTCAGGTATAGCGAGATACTCCAACAGCTCTTCATGGACACGATGATTAAGCTCTGTCGCGAGATTGTGTGACGAGGCTACGATGACCCCATTATGGGGCTCGGTCTCAAAAACCGCGCGATAGGATTGAAGTGTCAGGTCGACCAACTCATTGCGCGTTCCCGCCTGCACAAACCGCAATGCTTTCAGGCGGTAGTCAGCCGGCCGGAATGTCCGTGACAAAATTGCCGGAAGGCGCACAAGTGGAGTCGTGCGCTCATGTTGCTCAAGGAAGGCGGAGACGTTCTCGTGCACAAGTGCGGGTTCGGAGAGGAGGGCGTTGAATATCTCTCCGGGACCGGAGCCGGCTGTCACGCTAGGGTCGCCGATAAAAATAAGGCGGGTCGCCTCTTGAACGTTGCGAAGCAGCTTGTTGACAAGCAACACGTCAATCGCCGTGCAGTCGTGAATGACAACAGTCATGCCGTCGACAGGTCGTGGTAACGCGTCGTCGATGATGAATTCACGCAGCAGATACCAGTCGAGCCGGAGTCTTCCTGTGTTGGCAAACAGCGCTGACGTCGGCGAAATGTGAATGGCTTTCGGGAAGCATCGTGCGACGGCCTCGACGGCAATGACCGCAGAGGCACCCGGCGCTTCGATAGTCGCGACGCGCGTTTCAGAAAGAACTTCTAACAAGCGTTGTTCGTGCGGACGCAATTCGGCATTGTGATTGTGTGGGCTGTTCGATTGAGGTCGAGCGTCTTGGTCCCGATTGAGAACGGACATGATGTGACGGTGAATGCTCGCCTCGATGTTAGTCATGCCAGCGCCTTGGACAAAGTCGTGTCCTTGACCTCGGACACGTCGAACTGAGCCGCCGGCTAGCCAAGGCCCAATCGAGGCATTTGGATGGATGTTCATTCCCGTCCGCGCCTGAAAGGCCTGCTCGAAAGCTTTGAGAGTCACAGCTGCTTTCCGGTGTGCCACCGCCGTATTGCAAATGGACTCGCAGCAACCCCGGATTCGTCGGGGACAATCGAAGGCGACCCCGAAGAATCGCGTCGCCGCGTTGTCGACTTCGTCCCAATCGCAAATCGCTGCTAACACGTAAGGGTCGGCCGATATAACGCTCACGGCGGAACTGTCCCACAACTCGGCAGCCAAGGCTGCGGTTGACCAAGAGAGGCCGCGCTCGAGCAGGAACCGACAAGTCTGGATTCGCGTCTTGTAGTCGGTCCACGCGATGGTCATTGCATTTGCCATCCTGCCATCTACGCCAGCGCTATTCAGTGCGGCAAAGTCGTGCGTTTCGAGCACGGAAAGCATCTGCACGCCAATCTTCCGGCAGATTTTGCTGATATGACGCTTACCAAGGGTCGAGAACGCGGGATGGTTCAAGAGTAGTTCAGGCGCTGAGTTCGCGGTTGGCAGCTCCGGCAGCACGAGTGTAGGAACAAACTGCTTCCCGTACACGTCAAGCCGGAAGTCACCGCTTAGCGTCAGACGTTCGCCAATAAACGGAGCGTCGTACAGTACTGAATAGTCGGCCTTTACACGAATTGGTTCGGCGCGCGTCTCGGCTTGCAAGCTGAAGATTGCTCCTCCTGTCGGAGATGCAGAAAACACGCGACGAACTGTGCCCGTGATTTTCATTTCAGTCGTTACTGGTCTCGGACTGAGGTGCCAGTGTCGTCGCCCCATCGCAAGCGGCGCAGCCTCGCGCGCAATGCTGCATTCTCACTTTGCAGTGCAATAACGACCTCACGAAGTCCCTCTGCGTCGACTGGCTTGTTCGCGGACGGGTGGGGGGCAGATGTGTCCTGACCAAGCAAGCGCTTGTCGAGTTGTTCGAAGAGCTCAGCAATTCTCGGATTGCTGTGCGCGGTGGACCGGGAGGCCCCAATCAACTTTAGAATGGCTGTCCGTGATGCCCCGCCTGACTGATTTGTGGGGATATTTTCCAGCTTTGCTCCTTTGGCCCATTTCCGTAGCGCCTCTTCGTTCTCATGGCCTTGCTCTCGAGTCGAAAGTCGACGGGATACCATAGTAAACTCCCTCAATTAAGGGGTGCCACCTTGGCCAAGAGGCCGGTGAGGTTTGCAACTTTAGCGTTGAGATTGTCGATGACGCGTTGAGCTTCGATTCTATTATTCTCTAGCGCCAACGTCGCCGCACGTAGCTTTACCTCTGTCTCAGACATTCGCTCACGCAGGGCGATGATGTCGCCTTCCTGCTTGCGTGCTAGTGTTTCCCAGTAGTCGGCGCCTGCTTGCAGTGTTTCAATACGAGAAGTCTTGTTCGCGAGCAGTAACTGCTCACGACCTTTGGCGCGGAGCACATCAAGCACAGCTTTGACCTTCGACTGCAGGTCACTGTGATACGGTTCTGACAATGTTGAGCGTCGAGTTGTCTTGATAGACGAGAGTTCAGGAAACAACGTGTGTGTTGACTGACAGTTCTGCGTGCCATTCCAGCTAGCAAAATCAATTAGCCGTGGTGGATAATAGTCCAACAGTTGCTCGCCGTCAGAATCCCGAACTTCATTGCCAGCAGCATCTCGAAGCCACGGGATTGCTGTTCGTGACCAAGTCTCCAGAATTGCCAGTTTCGCCGTGAGGTTTGCCCGGACAATCTGCTTATTTCGTTCAGAGATATGCGATGCGGTCATTCTTTGCTCTCATCCAGAAGTTCGGACCAGTGCCGTACCAACTTGACGACTATTTCTTGATTTCCTGCCGCGACTTTCTCGTCGGCTTCGAGATACGCGTCAATGATACGGACGTCGTCTAACAATTGGTCTCGATGTGCTCGAGACAAAGACATATCTTGTGCGTCTTCCATGAGTTCGTGTCGTTCAGACCGCATGTATTTTCGGTAGCCTTCTGAAGTCAAAAGATTGATACATCCTGAGCAGATTTTGGGACCAGCTAGTTCTGGACGGACTGTGTAGCCGTCAAAGCAGTGAGCTTTCCGCGCAGCATGTCGTGCCGTGCCTGCCACACAGATGCCGTTATCCTTCTCGTTTGCCGCAAATCCGCGGTTGCGCACACACTCGGTGACGAGCTTAGCTTTGACCTCTACAGGGCTAGCGACGAATGTCGCATCCGCAGAGAGCCGCGTCATCATTTTGAGGAGGAGTCGAGCGAATGGTCCACCGATGTTTTCTCCTTTGAGGAGTCGAACGATTTTGTCCGTAAGATGCTCCTCGCGGACCTCGGCCAAAATCATACGAAAATTTAGGTCGTCTTCCTTGATGCGCCTGAGGATTTTCGCTGCCTTCTTATCAGGTTTTCGCCCATGCGGGTCGAGACCGTAGATGGAAGTCTCGTAAACGGTGGAGTGATTAAGCAGATAACGCAACGCAGCCAGAACTGGATTGTCGTATCGGTTGACGTAAACTAAGCAGTAGAAGCGACGAAAAACATTCCGATTTCTACCGAAGATTTCGATTCCGTCAATCTCCGCGAGTTTAAAAAAGAATTCGCAGTTTCTTGCTAGGTCAAAACCGATAGGATTGTCGTCAGCGAATCCTGTGAATGTGAAATTTCTCGAAGAAAAAAGCTTATCTCGACGGGCGACTTCTATATTTTCTGAATATTGCTTTTCAGGGCTGTTGAGTGGCCGGAAAATTTGTGATAGTTCCTCAAGGGATTGAATCGATTTAACTGCTATATTTGGTGCCCAATACTCCGTATAGTCGAAAAGTGTCTTCTCGATATAAACGTCCATCTTGTATTGTTCGCTTCCCTCGACGATTTCCCGGAGACAGCCAAAGTGGAGTCCGTAGTCTTTCCCCTGCCCAACCAGTTCGTTTCTCCGACGCGCGCAGCATGCCACAATGTTGAAGAACATCGCGACCTGGTGCGTGAGCACAAGATTTCTGATTGACGAGGCCCCATGAACAGGGCGGAAGATTCCACTTAGAGGTAAATTGTGGATTGATTGGAATTCTTCAAACGCCGTCTCGCACGCAGAATTCAAAAATCGAGCATAAACGTTTCTATCAATCACAAACTCTCGTGCGTGCGCTTCGAGCTTCGCCCGAATCGACTTGAGCATGCTCATAAGTGATGGGCCATAGTCGTAAAGCCAGCGCAAGGATAACTCGACAATCTTCACGACCGTCGGCAGCGACAAATTATCAGTGCGGCCATCATTTGCACCAGGTCTTCCAAATCGCTTGTCTGCTATGCTCGCGGGGCGAGGATATGGTTTGAAGGGCAGCGAATCAAACCCGTCCATGCTGAAGTAGAGTTTGTTGACGGCATTAAATGCAGTTTGGCAGGACCCGTGTGATGCTTCGATAATCGACGTGTCGGCGGTCTTGTATGGTTTAACTTCGTCAGTTATGCGTTGAAATATGCCATAAAACCATCCGGGTACTAAATGCCCAGCAATCGGAAGTCCAAGGGCTTGTTCTAGCTCTGAGATGTTAAGGGTAAAAAAGGTGTTGTTAAGGCTTCTGCCTCTTAGCCTATTTTGAAGGACTGAATCGCTTCGAAGTCGCCTCAACACGCGTCGAAACATGATGTTGTAGCAGTTTGCCTTCCACCATCCGAATTGTAGGATACGATGCTTATAGAGCTCGCTAATTTCTCTAGTGACCTGCGGTAGGCTGTAAATCCCTCGGCCAATCAGGAAGGAGAAAAATCTCAAACAGTGGTTAACGTTTGCCCTAACATGGTCCAATAAATTCGTTTTTACTTCGGAGAGGGTGCGCTTTACTGCTATTTTTATGGCCAAAACAAATTGCGGGAAGGTTATCAATGGGACGATTTGGCCTCGATAAATTCCCATATTTCCAGCAGTTCCGAGATTGACTGCATTCAGGTCAATCGACTCAATCCGCGATATTTTTGAGCCTAAGTCTCTCGCATCGAATCTTATGATGTCGTCATCCCAATCACTCAGGTACCGGGCGCCGGTGTTAGAGTCCACCGGGTCGGTTTCTATGAAAGCGTCGTCTGCCTCCTTTTGCTCAGCAGTGTCAGCTGGATTTGTCTCTACGAAGGTTCCTGCGGATTGCTTTTTCATGGAGAGTTGCCTCCAAAGAACGAAGTTGGCCGCCGAGTGGACTGTCAAGAATGACGCGATGCAGCGCTTCACAAAAAAGAATTCGGGGGAGATGATAATGGCGAAATCGTTCTCCGTTCGCAGCAATGAGTTTTGCCGTGTTCTTCGAATAGTAGTGGCGTTGATATGCGCACTGCTTTATCTCCGCTGCGCCGATTTCGAATGAGATGTTGCCGAGCGATTTAATCCATTTGTCGGCGACAGACTCGCCGTCCTCGGGGTGTTGTGAGGATGGAGGGAATAGCAGAAGAGTTTTAATCAGCTTGGTCTTTCGGTCGGTTGCATTATTATTGAATCTGAGGCGACCGGCCGAATACTCGAAGGCGGAAGAAAGGATGTCGCCAAAATCTTTGATAGTCGCTTCATGCGAAGTACGTAACGCAGTTCCGTCAATGTAGTGCATTGTTGTCGTGGCACTCGCGTGATTGGCCCGTGCTTGTGTGGCGCGAATATCCCTCCCATTAGCTAGGTAGAAATGAGAATGTGACTGTTTGCGCAGGTCATTGGCACGGAATCGCGGATGACGAATGAAGTCGCAAAATTCATTCAACTCATCTGAGTTCAACTTAAGTCGAAAATGACGAGACCGAAGTTCGGAGAGCGCGAGTGTCACGAATAGACTTGGGTCAGTTGAGTCGCCATATGTGTCGACGTTTTCTCGATGCTGTAACAGCATGTCGATTGCACGCACGGACGACAAATCCAACACTTCTCGGACGTCATTCCCATCATCTTCAGAGTCCTCATCGTTCTTGAGAAGTGGGGGCGCGAGGCCATTAGCAGTGTGGGAGGTCGGCTTGTTTTCGTTCCCCCGATTTGGGGGAACTGGCTGTTTGAGGTCCTCTGACTCATTCTGGCCGGACCGCGTCTTCAAGCCGGCAAGCTTATAGCCTCCTGGAATTTTTTGGACCCGGTGCTTCGTCAAAGTCATAACGGTGCCCTTATTCCAGCCAGTCGCGAGCATCACTATTACGAAGCATGCAATGACAACGACACGGGATAAATAAAACTCGCTTAACAGGATGCCAAAGCGCTCTTCGAATGTGTCGTGTGATATTAGAGGCGCAAACTCCGTGACTGCGCTCAATTCCATCCTGACATTGCTTGGCTTGTGTAGCTCGTACTGTTGGAGCATGTACGCTGCTAGCGCCAATTGAGATGATGGCGGTATCCCCTTGGGACGGTTGTGTTGGTGAGCGGTACCTCTCCTAAGCGCGCCTTTTGTTTGAGGGGGCAGAGGGACGTCTGAAATTCCCACATTCTTTGCATCGCAAATTGCGCGGACGATTTGGTCGTGGGAGTCGAGGATTGAAACGCAGGACGAACGGAGAACCTCTATTCGACCGGAGAAGTGTGCAAGTTGCTTCTTGTGGAGGTCGCTGGTGTCGGCAAATGCAAGGGCGCTTGCGGGGCGTATCAATTCGGGGTTGTGCAAACCAGGGTGGCTTCTGTCACTTAGCGTGTCATTCGCTCTGCTCGGCGACGGCTGGAGTTTTGTACGGTAGTCAACGTCACAAAGCAAAGTGCCGTTGCGGATTGGAATGACCGGACGGGTCAAGAACGCACGAGTCTTCTGCGCGTATCCAGAGCCTGCAGACTGCGAGCGCGCCAAAGCGTCCGTGTCGACGGCTTCGAGGACGTCTATGACGTTGGCTTCACTTAAGTGCGCAGACGGGTTGTTCAAGAGCACGCGAACAGATGTTCTTGTCGCGAGCGTCTTCAGGCTGTTCACGATTGCGGCGGCCTGCACGAAGTGTAGTTGGCTAGGTGCTGCTTCGACCGCCTCGCTCAACCATCCGCCTGCAGTCAACTTCAAGAGAGCAGTGTCAAGTACATATGTCTTGTAGGTCGTCGTGCCGTCCAACCTCTGCTTGGCAGCGAGACGCAATTGGTCGTCCCGCCAAATGTGCGTTTCGAGTGCACCGGGCTCTGTCCAATGCGCCACTGACATTTCTCAGTCTCCGCCCGAAAGCCTTCAAGTATCTTGGCAGATTTTGTTCGGGAAAGAAATTGAAGCAGGATGATGAATTTATTCCTTAAAAAACAAATAGATAGCACCTATCAATCAGTCGGGCAAATTTTTAGCACCCGCATAATATGGTGTACTCGCCGTACGAGTGGCCCTTCAGATAGACGGGTGCCGCCGCCGCGAGCTTGCCCGTGCGCGCATCGGTCAGCGTGACGAATTGCGGCGCCCAGCCGGTGTCGGCGACCGCGCAGCGCGTCGCGTCGAGCGCGCTCAGAAACTCGTGCCGCAAAAACGGCGTGGGCTGCGGCTGCGCGGCGAGAAGGGCGTTCCACTCGGCGGCGTCCACCTCGGAGGGCGATGCCAGAATGCCCGTGCGATAATCGATACGTTGCTGGTTCAATCTGAGTGACTGTTTGCAATGACCGGCGCGGCGCTGTGAAGCTGAAGCTGCCACGTCGTTCGTTGAGTTCGTTTATCCGGTTTGTTCAATTCCGTCGAGCCATCGAGCCGCGGTACCGCGAGCCGTGAAGGCTTGCCTGTCGATCCTGCCATGAAGACCCGAATCGCTCTTGCTCAAATCAATGTCACCGTCGGCGACTTCGCCGGCAACGTCGCGAAGATCGTCGCCGCCGCGCGCGCCGCGCACAGCGACGGTGCGAAGCTGCTGGTCGCGCCTGAACTCGCGCTGTCGGGTTATCCGCCCGAAGACCTGCTGCTGCGCCCCGCGTTCTACACCGCGAGCGCGGCCGCGTTGGCCGATCTCGCCGCGCAGCTGAAACCGTTCACCGGTCTGCACGTGATCGTCGGTCATCCGCTGCGCGACGGGTCGGACAATCTCGTGCACCATGCGGCGAACGGCCATGGTAATGCAAACGCGCCGATCGAGCGCGGCGTGCCGCCGGTGGATACGTTCAACGCGGCCTCGCTGATCGTCGACGGCGAAGTGAAGGGCACCTATCGCAAGCAGGATTTGCCGAACGCCGAGGTGTTCGACGAGAAGCGCTACTTCGCAGCCGATCCGCAGCCGTTCGTGTTCGAACTCGACGGGCTCAAGTACGGCGTCGTGATCTGCGAGGACGCGTGGCATGCGTCGGCCGCGCAGATGGCGAAGGCCGCGGGCGCGCAGGTGCTGCTGATTCCGAACGGCTCGCCGTATCACCTGAACAAGGAAGCGGTGCGCTTCGACATCCTGCGCGCGCGGATTCGCGAGACCGGTATTCCGATGGTCTACGTGAACATGGTCGGCGGCCAGGACGAACTCGTGTTCGACGGCGGCTCGTTCGTGCTCGACGCGCAGGGCGAACTGGTCGCGAAGCTCGCGCAGTTCGAGGAAACCACGGCGATCGTCGAGTTCGACGGCGGCACGCCGCTGCCGGCCGCGCTCGCGCCGGAGCAATCGATCGAAGCGCAGGTGTACGCGGCGCTCGTGATGGGTGTGCGCGACTACATCGGCAAGAACGGTTTTCCGGGCGCGCTGATCGGTCTGTCGGGCGGCGTCGATTCGGCGCTCGTGCTCGCCGTTGCGTGCGACGCGCTCGGTGCCGACAAGGTCCGCGCGGTGATGATGCCGTCGCGCTACACGGCGGACATTTCCACCACCGACGCCGCCGAGATGGCACGCCGGGTCGGCGTGCGCTACGACGAGATCGCGATCGCGCCGATGTTCGACGCGTTTCGCGGCTCGCTCGCCGAAGAGTTCGCGGGCCGCGCCGAAGACGCGACCGAAGAGAACATTCAGGCGCGTATTCGCGGCACGCTGCTGATGGCACTGTCGAACAAGTTCGGCTCGATCGTGCTGACCACCGGCAACAAGAGCGAGATGGCGGTCGGCTATTGCACGCTATACGGCGACATGGCCGGCGGCTTCGCGGTGATCAAGGACATCGCGAAGACGCTCGTGTACCGGCTTTGCCGCTATCGCAACGCGGCCACTACGTTTGCGACGCGCGACGTGATTCCCGAGCGCATTCTGACGCGCGCGCCGTCCGCCGAACTGCGCGAGAACCAGACCGACCAGGACAGCCTGCCCGAATACGAAGTACTCGACGCGATCATGCGCATGTACATGGAAGAGGATCGTTCGCTCGCGGAGATCATCGCGGCGGGCTATCGGGTCGACGACGTGAAGCGCGTCACGCGCCTGATCAAGATCAACGAATACAAGCGCCGTCAGGCGCCGATCGGCATTCGCGTCACGCATCGCGCGTTTGGCCGCGACTGGCGTTATCCGATCACGTCGCGCTACACCGAGCCGGTGGAGTGAAAGACGACGCCCGCGCGCGGATGCCGCAATGCATCCGGCGCGGCGTAGAATAAAAATCATCCTTTCCCTTTCCACTCTTCCCATCAAGAGACGAGGTTCGCCATGAAGCGCATCACCGCAGTCATCAAACCGTTCAAACTCGACGAAGTGCGCGAGGCGCTCGCGGAAGTCGGCCTCACGGGCCTGACCGTTACCGAGGTCAAGGGTTTCGGCCGCCAGAAAGGGCACACCGAGCTCTATCGCGGTGCGGAGTACGTGGTCGACTTTCTGCCGAAAGTGAAGATCGAAGTCGTGGTCGCGGACAGTCAATGCGATCAGGTCATCGACGCGATCATCGGCGCGGCGCGTACCGGCAAGATCGGTGACGGCAAGATCTTCGTGGCGGAGGTCGAGCGCGTGATCCGTATCCGTACCGGCGAAGAGAACGAAGCAGCCGTATAAGCTGCGCAAGCACGCACCGGCCCGGTGCGCGCAACCGCAAAAAACGCGCGCAGAAGAAAAAACGGTGCAATACCCTTGCGGATATTGCACCGATACGCGCCTCTCGCAGCAGCGTGAAAAAGATTCTCTTGGAGAAATCTGTGTTGCGCCCCGAGGGCATCGCCCCCGGGGTACACGCGTTCGATTAGAACGAGTGCTGGATACCTGCGTACACGCCGCTTTGCTGGCGGCCTTGCAGCGGGTTGTCCGTCGCGGCAGCGAAGCCCGCATTGTTTGCGTTCAAGCCCCAGTTCGCATTGCGGCTGTTGCGCACCGTTGCGGCCTGCAGGTCGACCAGCGTGCGCTTCGACAGGTTGTACGAACCGCCAACCGTGTAGATCGTCGCATTGCCCGCGCCGTTGTTGCCGTTCACGTGGTAGACCGCCGCGATCAGCGCTGCAGCCGGCGTTGCCTGCCACGTCACACCGCCCCATTCGTGATCCAGCGTGGTCGGCTGACCATATGCAACGCCCGTCGCACCTGCCGAACGGACTGCCTGGTAAGCGGCCTGGACCTTGAACTGGCCGAGGAACACGTTCAGCAGAGCCGAGTACTCGCGCGATGCCGAGAACACGCCGTTGCCCGTGTTAGCCGAATTGATGCCGTTGTTGGCGACCGGGCCACCCCACAACCCACCAGTTGTCGGGTTGCGGATTTCGTCGTAGATGCCTCGAACCTGGAACAGCGAGCTCGTGTAGGTGACCTGCGCGCCAGCTTCGCGACCTTGCGGGGTCGTGCCGTTGCCGTTCCAACTCGTCGCATTCGACAGCGCGTATTGACCGTAGAAGTCAAAGCCTGCGATCTTCGGCGACTGGTACGCGAAGTTGTTGCTCGACTGCGGCCAGTTGCGGCCACGCACGAGCGATGCCGACGACCAGTCGGACTGACCGAACGGGTCGAAGTCCCACACGCCGTTCGAGATGAAGAGCATGCGGCCCATCGTGAACGTACCGTACTGGTTGTTCGACACACCGACCGTTGCCCAGCGATTGAAGAGGCCGCCGCCGCCAGGACCTGCACCCGTCATCGTGTTGAACGAGCCTTCCAACTGGAACAGAATCTTGTTGCCGGCGCCGATGTCTTCGACACCCTTCATGCCCCACAGGCTGGTACCCCAGTCGCCGCTTTCCGCCTTGAAGCGGTTCGAGCTCGTGTTGGCCGCGCCGTTGGCGTTAGCGCCGGTCGGGACGCCCGACATGTACTCGAGACCTGCATCCAAACGGCCATACAGCGTGACGCTGCTCTGAGCGTGTGCAACAACGCCGGCCGACATCAGCGCCGCGGCGAGCAAAGCTTTCTTCATCTTCTCCTCCATACCCTGTCAAAAAAAGAAACCCAGTACTGCGAGTGGTGTTCGGACGCGATCAGCACCGAACAGAAAGCGGTACCAGGGGAGAGTGGCGGGTAGGTCTCCTGCCGTGACATGTAGCGTCGAGCTATCTTTGCGTCACGCCGATCCCCACGTCGACCGGTTCTCCTCTGTGTTTTGAAGTGAAACTACTTTTAATCAACTTTGTTTTGCTACTTTGGTTACCAATTTATCAAAAATAACTTTAACTGGGAGAAGAAATTAGTACCGCCCACAGGTGGTGTCGCCAAATTGCAATACGAATCTGGGCCCGGAACCCGGGTGATGCCTCGGGAAAACGCGCAACGCCTTGCCAGGCAAGGGAATCGCGCCTCGGGAGGGGTCGTATTAAGGATTGCCACTATTGACGAGTCAAAAGTGACAGGGTAGGGCGAAACAGCGGCCTGAATGGCCCGTTTTGTGGGATTTTCGGCGCTTTTTCGTGGTTCGAATGGCCGGACGGACGAGGGCGGCAAAAAAGAAAAAGGCGCTCGTAAGCGCCTTGTAAAACTACATCGACTACATTTCCGATGCCATTCGCATCATGAATGGCAGGTAATTTTATTACTTGAGACTGCCCGACAGGAATTGCTTCAGGCGTTCACTCTTCGTGTTCCTGAATACTTCGTCGGGATGACCTTCTTCCTCGACGCGGCCCTGGTGCAGGAACATAACGTGATTCGACACGTTTCGCGCGAAGCCCATTTCGTGCGTGACGACGATCATCGTGCGGCCTTCCTCGGCGAGCTTCTGCATCACCTTCAGCACTTCGCCGACGAGTTCCGGGTCGAGCGCGGAGGTCGGTTCGTCGAACAGCATCACGTCGGGGTGCATCGCCAGCGCCCGCGCGATCGCGACGCGCTGCTGCTGGCCGCCCGACAGATGCGACGGATACTGTTTCTCGAGACGCGGCGCGAGGCCGACCTTTTCCAGATATTCGCGTGCGCGATCCTCGGCTTCCTTGCGCTTCAGACCGAGCACATGCACCGGCGCCTCGATGATGTTCTCGAGCACGTTCATGTGCGACCACAGGTTGAAGTGCTGGAACACCATCGACAGCTTCGTGCGCACGCGCTGCAGCTGCTTCGGGTCCGACACGCGCAACGCGCCGTCCTTGGCGGTCTGCGTACGCACTTGCTCGCCGTCGACGAAAATGCGCCCGGCGTTCGGCTGTTCGAGAAAGTTGATGCAGCGGAGCATCGTGCTCTTGCCCGAACCGGACGATCCGATCACGCTGATCACGTCGCCGGCATTGGCTTTCAGCGACACGCCCTTGAGGACTTCATTGTCGCCGTACTTTTTGTGAAGCTCGTCGACGAAGAGCTTCTGCTTCTTGGAGTTCATCAGGATCCTAAAGAGCTTGCTTGTCCAGGGACGCGCGGTTACTTGCCTTGCGGCCGCAGGTAAGCGAGCCAGCGACGCTCGGCGCGGCGGAACAGCCACACGAGCGCGAAAGAAATACACAGATACAGCAGCGCGGCGATGCCGAACGCGTTGAACGACTGATACGTCGCCGAGTTCACATCGCGCGCGATCTTCAGGATGTCCGGTACCGTGGCCGTGAACGCGACCGTGGTCGCGTGCAGCATCAGGATCACTTCGTTGCTGTAGTAGGGCAGTGCGCGGCGCAGCGCCGACGGCAGAATCACACGCCGGTACAGCGTGAACGACGACATGCCGTACGCGCGCGCCGCTTCGATCTCTCCATAGGGCGTCGCCTTGATCGCGCCCGCGAAGATTTCGGTCGTGTACGCGCAGGTATTCAGCGTGAACGCGAGCAGCGTGCAATGCATGCCGTCGCGGAAGAACGCGTTGGTCAGCTCGTTGTTGCGGATGATCTCGAGGCTGTACAGACCCGTGTAGCACAGCAGCAGCTGCACGTAGAGCGGCGTGCCGCGGAAGATATACGTATACAGCCACACGAGGCTCGCGAGCCATTTCTTCTTCGACACGCGCGCAACCGCGAGCGGCACCGACAGACAGAAGCCCAGGCCGATCGACACGACCAGCAGCCACAACGTGATCGCGACACCGGTGAAGCGATAGCCGTCGGTGAACAGATAGTTGCGCCAGTATTGCTGAATGATCTCGATCATAGATCCGCCTTTCGCACGCCGGTCGAGTAACGCTTTTCGAGGTACATCAGCACGAAGTTCGACACTGTGGTGATGACGAGATAGATCGCCCCCGCGAGCAGGGTGAAGAAGAAGAACCGCAGCGTGCCCTTGCCGGCGTCCTGCGAGGCCTTGACGACGTCGGCGAGACCGATGATCGACACGAGCGCGGTCGCCTTGACCATCACCTGCCAGTTATTGCCAATGCCCGGCAGCGCGAAGCGCATCATCTGCGGGAACATCACGCGCGAGAACACCTGCCAGCCGGTCATGCCGTAAGCCGCGCCCGCTTCGAGCTGGCCGCGCGGCACCGCGAGAAACGCGCCGCGGAACGTCTCGGTGAAGTACGCGCCGTAGATGAAGCCGAGCACCGCGACGCCGGCCACGAACGGGTCGATGTCGATCTGCTCCCAGCCCATCGCGTCGGTCAGGTTGTTCAGCCAGATCTGGATGCTGTAGAACAGCAGCAGCATCAGCACGAGATCGGGCACCCCGCGCACGAGCGTCGTGTACACGGTGCCGACGCCGTTCGACAGGCGGTTCTTCGACAATTTCGCCGCCGCGCCGAGCAGGCCCAGCACGAACGCGAGCGCGAGCGAGAACACCGCCAGCTTGACGGTTTGCCAGGTGCCGCTGAGAAGCAGCGGGCCGTAGCCTTGAAGGAACATAGGTAGTCCTCGACGATGCGCTTCTCGCGCACCGCGAAAGACGCGGCCAGCGTTGCGCCGCGTCGGGGACGAGCGCCTGGCTCGCCGTGATCCGCGGCGCACAGCGTGCCGCTGTGCAAATCATGCTGCAAAAACGTTGGTGTTCCTGCAGCGCGCTTTTGGGACTTTCGTCTCGGATTGTTTTTGAATCTACTGCCGGGCGTTTCCACCCTCGCTGCCTCTTTCACTGCTACTGCTAGTGCTACTGCCGCCGGTCGGCGCCGGCTTGCTATCCAGTATCCTGCCTGTTTCGCTCAACGGCCAGGATAAATGTCGAAGTCGAAGTATTGCTTTTCGAGCTTCTTGAACGTGCCGTCCTGATGAACCTCGGCGAGCGCCTGATTGAACTTCGCCTTCAGATCGGCATCGCCCTTGCGCAGACCGATCGCGGTGCCTTCGCCGATCGTTTGCGGATCCTTCACTTCCGGACCTGCCCAGGCGAAACCCTTGCCGCGCGGCGTCTTCAGAAAGCCGGCGTCGGCCTGAACTTCGTCCTGCAGCGCCGCGTCGAGACGACCCGACGCGAGATCCGCGTACACCTCGTCCTGATTCTGGTACGACACCACGATCACGCCCTTCGGTTCCCACCAGGCCTTCGCATACTGTTCCTGGGTCGAGCCCTGCTCGACGCCGACGTGCTTGCCCTTCAGCGATTCAGGGGTGGGCAGGAGCGGCGAACCGCTTTTCGCGATCATGCGGGCGGGCGCGTCGAACATCTTGTCGGAGAAGTCGATCTGCTCGCGGCGATTGTCGGTGGCGCTGAGCGAGGAGATGATCGCGTCGAACTTGCGTGCTTTCAGCGCGGGAATGATGCCGTCGAGATCCTGCGCGACCCACACGCACTTCACGTTCATCTTCGCGCACAGCGCGCGGGTCAGGTCGGCGTCGAAACCGACGATGTTGCCGTCAGGCGCCTTCGATTCGAACGGCGGATAACTGGCGTCGACCCCGATGCGCACCGTTTTCCATTCTTTCGCCAGCGCGCCGGTGGCCATGACTGCCAGAGCCACGCACAGTGCGAACTTTTTCATGTTTCTCCTGAATCAAACTGATCGTCGTGATGACTCGACTCGACGAGCACCGGCCGAGTGCCGACGGTCGCTATTCTAGGCGGTCAAAATTGCCGTGCCGCTGGGATTGTCGCCGCGCTCTGGTCGTCCTTGCGCGGGCGAGTCGTTCGCCGTGGCGCGCTGGTCCGGCGCGTTCGTCGCAGCTCGGGCGCGCCTCGCACGGGTGCGACCCCGGGCCGAAGTCCATAGCACACCGGCTTCGGCAGGCCCGGCGGGGCTTGCGGGCGCGGCCTGCAGGTCCAGCGGGACGTCCGCGCGGCTCGAAAAGCGCGGTATTTTACCCGAAGAGCGGCAAGCTGCCAGTGCGGGGCGCCAGCGAGCGGCGCGACGCCGCGCCGCTCGTTGTCCGTGCGCGACGCCGGCGAGGTTTTCCGGGCGCCGGGCCACCGGGCGCCGGGCTTCCGGGCGCCGGGCCACCGGGCGCCGGGCCACCGGGCGTCGGGCCACCGGGCGCTGGGGCGCCGGGCGAAGACCTCCTATGCCCCGGGTTTCCCCGCTCGATGGGCTCGCCGGCAGCGCCGCGCGCGATTGCATGCATCGATGGAACGCTGCGGTGCGGTCTCGCACGATTGTTAAGTGGGCGTGCAGCCCCTACATTCCCGGCATCGCTCTGATTGATTACTTACCGGGAGACTTTCCATGATCGAGATTCGCCGCTCCGCAGAACGCGGCCACGCCAACCACGGCTGGCTCGACTCGTATCACAGCTTCTCGTTTGCCGACTACCGCGACCCCGAGCACGTGCACTTCGGGCCGCTGCGCGTGATCAATGAAGACCGCATCGCCGGCGGTCAGGGTTTCGGCGCCCACGGGCATCGCGACATGGAGATCGTCACGTATGTGCTCGAAGGCGCGCTCGCACATCGCGACAGCATGGGCAACGGCTCGACGATCCGTCCCGGCGACGTGCAGCGCATGAGCGCCGGCACCGGCGTGCAGCATAGCGAGTTCAACGCATCGCGCGACGAACCCGCGCATCTGCTGCAGATCTGGATCATTCCGCGCCGCGCGGGCGATCAGCCCGGCTACGAGGAAAAGCGCTTCGACGCCGACAGCAAGCGCGGGCGCCTGCGCGTGATCGCGTCGCCCGACGGCCGCGACGGCTCGGTGACGATCCATGCGGACGCGTCGATCTACGCGGGATTGTTCGACGGCGCCGAACATGCGACGTTCGCGCCGCCGGCGGGGCGCCTCGCCTATCTTCACGTCGCGCGCGGCACGTTGAGCGTGAACGGCACGGTGCTCGAGGCGGGCGATGCCGCGAAGCTCAGCGACGTCGACACGGTGATGCTGGAAAAGGGCGACAACGCGGAAGTGCTGCTGTTCGATCTCGGTCAGTTGAACGGCTGATTCGCGCGGCCTGCCTGGAAGGCGGCGAGTAGGGGCCAACCCGCAGGGCCCAACCGCAGCGCCCAACAAAAACGCCACGGAAAACTTCTTCCGTGGCGTTTTTCTATTAGCGAGGCGCCCTCCCTGGCCCACCTCGCGGATGCAACATGCCGCTTACTGATTAGCGGCCGGCGCCGACGCCGCGCCCTTGTGATGCTCCCAGCGCTCGCTCATCTTCTCGTGACGCTGCTCCATTCGCGCGAAGCGCTGCTTCAGCGCCGTGCTGACGGTGGTCTTCTGCTGGTCGTTCAGGCCGTTATAGAACTTCAGCCATGCGTCGGTGGTTTGCTGACGCAGTTGCGCGTCCTTCTGCTCGATCTGCTGATGCGTGGCGGCCATCGCGTTCAGATCGAGGATCGGCTGCTGCTGCGCGGCCTTGAACTGGTCGTGAATCCGCTTGTGATTGGCGCGCATCGCTTCGTGGTTCTGCTTCATCGTATCGAGCGCGCTTTGCCACAGCTTTTCCTGATCCGCGTTCAGCTTCAGCTGGTCGTGGAGTTGGGTCAGTTCCTTCATGAAGTGGCCGTGCCAGCCGCCGGGGCCGCCGTGCGCCTGCTCGGCGGGTTGAGCGGCATAAGCGGCGCCCGCGCCGATGGCGAGAGCGGTGGCAGCAACGGCGAGAACGCGCGACATCTTTTTGGTGGACATATGAGGCTCCTTGTAATGGAATAGCCGACGATGCAACCGGTCTTTGGACTGCCTGCACTCGGTAAGGCACAGCGTAGAGAACCGAGTGCGCCGCTGTGTTACGCGCCCGAAAGCGGCTATTACCAGCAATTACGTGCGCCTTTCACCGTAACACCCGGTAACCCTTGAGGCGGTTCGGAAAACGAAATCCCTTTCTGCTGCGCGTTAAACTTCATTCATGGCTACTCAAATCCTGGTCGTCGACGACGACGTCGAACTGCGCGATCTGTTGCGCGACTATCTCGCCCGTCAGGGCATCGAAGTTTCGGTGCTGCACGACGCGGGCTCGCTCGAACGGCGCCTCGAACGCGAGCGCCCCGACCTCATCGTGCTGGACCTGATGATGCCCGGCGTGGACGGTCTCACCGCGCTGCGCAAGCTGCGCGCGTCGGGCGACGACATCCCCGTCATCATGCTGACCGCGCGCGCGGACGACGTCGACCGTATCGTCGGGCTCGAACTGGGCGCGGACGACTACCTCGGCAAGCCGTTCAATCCGCGCGAACTGCTCGCGCGCGTGCAGGCGGTGCTGCGCCGCCGCCGCACGCTGCCATCGGCGGCCGCGCCCGAGCAGCGCGAGCCGTTCAGCTTCGGCCGCTTCACGCTGGACTTCCAGTCGCGCACGCTGCATCTCGAAGACAAGCCGCTCACGCTGTCGGGCAGCGAGTTCGCGCTACTGAAGATTTTCGTCAATCACCCCATGCGCACGCTCACGCGCGAACGCCTGCTGGAGTTGCTGCACGGTCCCGAGTACGACGGCACCGACCGCGGCATCGACGTGCAGGTGTGGCGCCTGCGCCGCATTCTCGAAACCGATCCATCCACGCCGCGCTTCATCCAGACGGTGCGCGGCCGCGGTTACGTGTTCGTGCCGGACGGCGAGCAGCATGCGTCGGCCC
Organism: Paraburkholderia sp. HD33-4; assembly: GCF_021390635.1. Taxonomy (NCBI): domain Bacteria; kingdom Pseudomonadati; phylum Pseudomonadota; class Betaproteobacteria; order Burkholderiales; family Burkholderiaceae; genus Paraburkholderia; species Paraburkholderia sp. HD33-4. Next base: position 973,662 of record NZ_JAJEJS010000001.1, read on the forward strand.
ATTGATTCGCTGTTCGGGCGACTCGCGCTGCTAGTCGTGGCGGTGCTGATGCTGTCGCATTTCGCGTGGTATGCGCTGATGCGGCTTGAACGTTCGCAACTGCAAACGCGCTACGCGGTCGAGGAAGCGACCTTCCTCGTCGACGCGGTGCGTCAGCACGTCGCCCGAACACCGGATCAACCGTTGCCGTCGCGCGTGAAGCTGGTCGACCCGGCGAGCCCGGACGTGCCGGCAGCCGGCGCGAACATGCCGCCGCCGCTCGAGCGTTTCGTCGAGGACGTGCGCGACCGCATGCCGGCCAACACCCAGGTGCGCATCGGTCCGCCCGGCGGTCCGCCCACGCTATGGGTGCGCGCCGCGTCCGATCAGAACTGGATCGTCGTGCCCGTGCAACCGCTGCGTATGCCGCGCTCGCTCGACCGCACGGTCTTGTGGCTCGTGATTATTTTCTCGTTCGCGGTGATGGCGGCACTGTTCGCCGCTTGGGCGCTGCAGCGGCCGCTGCGCTTGCTCGCGCAGGCGGTCGGGCGCTTCGGCCGCGGGCTGCCGGTGCCGCCGGTGCCCGAGCGCGGGCCGCGCGAGTTGCGGCAACTCACGCACGGCTTCAATCAGATGGTGCAGGAAGTCGCGCGCACCGAGAACGATCGCGCGGTGATGCTGGCCGGTGTCGCGCATGACCTGAAGACGCCGCTCGCGCGTCTGCGACTGCGCGCCGAAATGATGGACGACGCGAAGACGCGCGACGGCGTCGTGCGCGACGTCGATTCGATGACGCATATCGTCGAGCAGTTCCTGATGTTCGCGCACGACGGCGCGGACCGCAGCGAACCGGTGGAAGTGGATGCGCAGTGCGAACGTGTGGTGCGCAGCTATCGGGCCGTGGCCACCGGCGCGCCGACCGTCCACACGGAACTGAACGCCGGGCCGTCGTTTATGTTGCCCGCCGCCACGCTCGACCGGATCCTGTCGAATCTGCTCGACAACGCGCATGCGTACGGCGCGCCGCCGGTGGTCGTCGCGACCGCGCGCACGCCGCAGGGCTTTACGCTATCCGTCAGCGACAACGGCAAGGGCATCGCCGCCCAGGACCTGATCAACGCGAGCCGGCCGTTCGTGCGGCTCGATCCCGCGCGCGGCGGCAACGGCCATAGCGGGCTGGGCCTCGCGATCGTCGAGCGGCTCGTGCGGCGCGCGGGCGGTGAATGGGAAATCGGCAATTACGGCGGCCGCGGTCTGCGGGTGTTGATGAGCTTTCCGCTCGAAGTGCTGCCGCGGGTCGCGACGGCCTCGGAAAACGCCTGGTAGGAGCAGGGTGTTGAGGTCGCGATGCGGGCGCCGGGCGTCGACATCGCGAGTGGTGAGAGGTCAGTCCGAAAACAACGTATTCAACGCGTTTGCCGTTTCGCTATCCACCGTATTCCACGTCACCGATTCCGCCTCGAAAATATAGTGCGTCGTATATTTGCCGAGGCGCGCGAGAATTTCCTCCTGAATCAGTTCCGGTGCAACCTCCAGTTTCAGATACCACGCGGTCGACGACAGACGCGTCTGGAACGCGCCGTATTCGGCGAGCAGATGGTCGAACGCGTCAGCGTCCTGATCGCGACAGACGATCACCAGATTTCCCTTCATGCGAATCTCCCGTTAGAGCGGTAGTGACAATCCAATATCAGGATTGATGATACCTGCTTAGTTGCGGGAAGCTCGGCGTCGATTTCAGTGCGAGGAGGGTGCCGGCGTGGGGGTGCCGGCGTGGGCTGGCCGGGTAGAGGGGGGATATCGTCGCGCGCCGCGTGTTCGGGCGAGCGTCAGGCCATCATCGTTCGATTGCCGGACACTCACCGGGCAGTCACCAGGTACTCACCAGGCATTCATCGCCGTACGCGTAGGCGGCGCCGTATCGTCGGGCGGCAGTGCTTCGGTTCGGTCGCGGCCGCCGGTCTTCGCCGCGTACAGCGCGGTATCGGCGCGGCTCATCAGGCGCTCGGGCAGATCGTCGGGCGACAGCTCGGTGATGCCGATGCTCACGCTAAGCCCAGCCGACGCCGGAAGTTTCGGTGAGGGCAGCGCTTTCAACCGCAGCCGCAGACGCTCGACGACCTCGCGCCCGCTGGTGAGATCGGTGGACGGCAGCAGCAGGCCGAATTCTTCGCCGCCGAGCCGGCCGATCGCGTCGGAGCCACGCAGCTCGGCGCGACACGTATCGACGAAATGTTGGAGCGCGTGGTCGCCGGCGGCATGGCCGAAGCGGTCGTTGATCTGCTTGAAGTGGTCGAGGTCGGCGATCGCCATGCACAGCGGCTCGCGGCCCGCGTGCGCGCGATCGATCTCGTGGCGTAGCAGGTCGAGGAAGTAGCGCCGCGACAGCGCGCCGGTCAGCGCATCGTGCCGCGCCTCCGCCGACAGCAGCGTGTTGGCCGACTGCAATTGCTCGGCGAGATCGCGTGTCGCGCGATGGTGGCGCCGCTCACGCACGTAGGACACGGTAATCACCCACGCGAGCGCGACGGTGCCGGCCAGCGTCAGGAACACCAGCAGATGGTCGCGCTTGTGGTTGCGCAGTAGCTCCGGCCACGCGGCGAGCGGATCGACCAGATGCGCGGAGAGCCCCGAATTCAGTCCGCCGCGGTTCTGATAGAGCGCCGGGGCCGGCTGTTCGATCATGCCGAACAGCTGCGCGGCGACCGACGCCGGCACCCACGGCGCCTGCTCACGCACTTGCGTGTCTTCGCGGATCAGCATGTCGGGGAACGTGTCGCGGCGATAGATGATGCGCCGCTCGGCGGCGCTCATCTGCGTGACGCGCGAGTTCGGCAACGCATGGCCTTCGAGCGCGCTGTTGTGCGCCATGATGATGACGCCGTTGTCGTCGGACACGAAGGTGCCCGCGTGCGCGACCCAGTGGCGCAATCGCGCGATTCCCACCTTCGCGACCACCGCGCCGACCAGCAGCCCGTCCGAGTACACCGGCGCGGCGATGAAGATGCCCGGCTCGCCGCTCGATCGACCCACGCCGTAGGCTTCGGAGAATGCGCCGAGCAGCGCGTTGGTCAGATAGCCGCGTGCCCGCATGTCCACGCCGACGAACGATTGCTGCGCGCCCTCGGGGTTCGACATCGTGCTGCTCGACGCGACGCAGATGCCGTTCGCGTTGACGATCCAGACCTGATCGAGGCCGGAGAAGCCCTGCGCGTCGTGCAGGAACTTGCTGACCGCTGCCATCTGCTGATCCTTCAGCAACGCGGCTCGCAACGCGGGTTCCGCCGCCTCGCTGTTCGCGGCATAATTCTGCGATTGCACGAGGGCACGCTGGACCACGTCCATTTCGGCCATGGTTGCGGGGATGGCGCGGGACATCGCGAGGTCGCTGGCAATCACTTCGGCCATGTTGTCGACGATCGACGTGGACATTTGCCGCTGCGTGTGCAACGCCGCGTCCAGCTCTTGCTGTACCATCCGGTCCGCGACCATGCCAGCCACGAACCAGCAGACGAGTACGATCAGCACGAAGCTGATCGGCCCGGCTACCTGGCGCAGGGTTGTCCTGTTCATCGACCCTCTGATCCGTCTGGCTGTGACATGCAACTTGCTCGTTGGTGGGCAGCGCTCTCTCAACGCTGTGTCATTTCTTGTGCTGGCTGCGGTTTCGTCCGGTCACGCGCTTCGTGCGCTGCGCCGTCGCCATGTCCGGAATGAGCCGCTTATAAACAGGTACGACGTTTCCCGATTTTAACCGTCGCGGAGCACGTTGCCACCGTTATTGCTGGGATGCCGTCCGCATATGCCGAGCCGATCAGATTCTTAACGGCAGCCGCGCCGCATTCTTGATAGCTGTGCGGGCTAATGGGGAGATCGAGCGAGGACGGGCGGGGCGACGCGCCGATGTGGCTTGCGCGCCACGCCGCGAGACGGTGTCGCGACGTGTCACGCTGAAGTACGCGGGAGCAGGATACAGTGCGGCGCGGCGACGCGAGCGGAGGCTTGCTGGAGCCTTACGCCACGGCCTCGCGACGCCATATCACAATTTGCGGCGAAAGGTTGTGCCTGAAACACAGGATGGTGTAGTGTCGTGCCGTCCAAAACGAGGAAAGCCCGCCAGCCCTCGGGCGGCGCCCGCGGCGACAGGAGTCCGGCGTGATGGTTGCGGTCGTGGATGACGCGTCCACGAACATGCCCATTGCCGGCCCACGTGTCTCCAACACTAACGATTTTCCACGCACGCGCGTTTTGCCATGCCTGATTTCCGCTTTCCGGACCGACCCATAGACCGCCGCGCGGTAGCCGCGGCATCCTTCGAGCGTTCGAATGCCTGTTTCAATGGGGAGGGCATCTGATGGATTTCAGCTTCGACCTGAAGCGCACCGCCAATGCATCGGCATGGCGCGTACTGCCCAACCGCTGGGACTTCGTCGCGTTCCCGCTGATCATCTGTCTGATCGCGATGGCGTCGATCGGCTTTCACGAGACGCTCGCGCCGATGTCGACGTTAAAGACTCAGGCGATTTCGCTCGATCCGGCCAACCTTCCCGAGTACGCGATGCGCACCACGCTGCGCATGCTCGCGGCGATGGTTGCATCGCTGATCTTCACGCTCGTGTACGGCACGCTCGCCGCCAAGAGCCGCCGCGCCGGTCTCGTGCTGGTGCCGATTCTCGACATCCTGCAGTCGGTGCCGGTGCTCGGCTACATCTCGTTTACCGTCACGTTCTTCCTCGCGCTGTTCCCGGGCCGCGTGCTCGGCGCCGAGCTCGCCGCGATCTTCGCGATCTTCACGAGCCAGGCGTGGAACATGACGTTCAGCTTCTATCAGTCGCTGCGCACGGTGCCGCGCGATCTCGATGAAGTGTCGCGCGGCTTTCATTTGACCTCATGGCAGCGCTTCTGGAAGCTCGAAGTGCCGTTCTCGATGCCGGGCCTGATCTGGAACATGATGATGTCGATGTCGGGCGGCTGGTTCTTCGTGGTGGCTTCCGAAGCGATTACGGTCGGCAACAACACGATTACGCTGCCGGGTATCGGCGCGTATCTGGCGCAGGCGATCAGCGACAAGAACCTGCACGCGATCGGCTGGGTGATCCTCGCGATGACGGTCGTGATTCTGGCCTACGACCAGTTCCTGTTTCGTCCGCTCGTCGCGTGGGCCGACAAGTTCCGCATGGAGACCACCAGTTCAGGTAACGCGCCGGAATCCTGGCTGCTCGACCTGATCCGCCGCACACGGCTGATTCACCGTCTGCTCGTGCCGCTCGGCTGGATGCTCGCGCGTGCGGCTCGCCTGCGCTTCCAGCTGCCGGCGTTCAGCGCGCCGCGCTTTCACATTCCGCAGAGCGAGAAGAGTTCGAAGCTCGGCGACATCATCTGGGCGGCGATCGTGCTGGTGGCCACGGTGTACGTGGTGTACCGCGTGTTCCTGTATGTGCGCACCGGCGTGTCGATGGACGAAATTGGGCACGTGTTCGTGCTCGGCCTGATCACGCTGCTGCGCGTGGTGCTGCTGATCGCGATCGCTTCCGTGATCTGGGTGCCGATCGGCGTGCTGATCGGCCTGCGGCCAGCGCTCGCTGAAAAAGTGCAGCCGCTCGCGCAGTTTCTCGCCGCGTTCCCCGCGAACCTGCTGTTCCCGGTGTTCGTGATCGTGATCGTGCGTTTTCACCTGAACCCGGACATCTGGCTGTCGCCGCTGATCGTGCTGGGCACGCAGTGGTATATCCTGTTCAACGTGATTGCCGGTGCCAGCTCGTATCCGAACGACTACCGCGAGGCGGCCACCAATTTCCACATTCGCGGCTGGCAGTGGTGGCGTCAGATCATGTTGCCGGGCATCTTCCCGTACTACGTGACCGGCGCAATCACCGCGTCGGGTGGTGCGTGGAACGCGAGTATCGTGTCCGAGTTCGTGCAGTGGGGCGATACCAAGGTCGCCGCGCACGGTCTTGGCGCCTATATCGCGCAGACCACCGCCGCGGGGGATTTTCCGAAGATCATCGTGGGCATCGCCGTGATGTCCCTGTTCGTGACCCTGTTCAACCGTCTGCTGTGGCGTCCGATGTACGCCTACGCCGAAGGCAAGCTCCGTCTAGATTGAGAAATGAAGGCTTAACGCGATGCAAAATCCTAAAGCTGCTATGACTGCCGCGCCGATCCAGACGCCGCCGAAGCCTCCGCGCCTCGGCGAGGAAATCCTGCGCGTGAAGGACGTGTGCCGCGGCTTCAACAAGACGCAGGGCGAACTGCTCGTTCTCGACGACGCGAACCTGTCGCTGCGCGAGGGCGAGATCGTTGGTCTGCTCGGCCGTTCGGGCTCGGGCAAATCGACGCTGTTGCGTATCATCGCCGGCCTGATCGAGCCGACCGACGGCGAAGTCACGTACATGGGCAAGCCGCTCGCAGGCCCGGCAAAGGGCGTCGCGATGGTGTTCCAGACCTTCGCGCTGTTTCCGTGGCTGACCGTGCTGCAGAACGTCGAGGCGGGTCTCGAGGCGCAAGGCGTCGGCGCGTCGGAGCGGCGCACGCGCGCGCTCGCCGCGATCGACCTGATCGGTCTCGACGGTTTCGAAAACGCGTATCCGCGCGAACTGTCGGGCGGGATGCGCCAGCGCGTTGGTTTCGCGCGCGCGCTCGTCGTCGATCCGACGCTGCTGCTGATGGATGAGCCGTTCTCCGCGCTCGACGTGCTGACCGCCGAAACGCTGCGTACCGACCTGCTCGATCTGTGGACCCAGGGGCGCATGCCGATCAAGGCGGTGCTAATCGTCACGCACAACATCGAGGAAGCGGTGTTCATGTGCGACCGCATTCTGGTGCTGTCGTCGAACCCGGGCCGCGTGATCGCCGAGATCAAGGTGCCGTTCAAGCATCCGCGCAATCGTCTGGACCCGGCGTTCCGCCGCCTCGTCGACGAGATCTACGCGAAGATGACCGCGCGTCAGACCGACGAGAAGACCAAGAAGGGGCTCGAGCTCGGTAGCTGGCTGCCGCACGTGTCGACCAACCTGATGGCTGGTCTGATCGAGACGCTCGCCGCCGCGCCGTATCACGGCCGTGCGGACATGCCGGAAATCGCGCGCTCGCTGCATCTGGAGGTCGACGATCTGTTCCCGATCGCTGAAGTGCTGCAGCACCTCGGTTTCGCCGACGTGCGCGAGGGCGACATTTTCCTGACGCCGCCGGCGCGGGTGTTCTCCGAGTTCGGCACGCAGGAACGGAAGATGATGTTCGCCGAGCATCTGCTGCGGCACGTGCCGCTCGCGGCGCGGATCAAGAAGGTGCTGAACGAGCGGCCGGGGCATCGCGCGCCGCGGGTGCGCTTCGAGCAGGAGCTGGAAGACTTCCTGTCGGATAGCGCGGCGGAAGAGACGCTCGACGCGGTGATCAACTGGGGCCGTTACGGCGAAATCTTCTCGTATAACGACCAGACCGAAATCTTCAGCCTGGAAGACGTGGAGGCTTGACCCTGCGTTGCCGCGGACAACACTGCGGCTCAGACCAAAAAAGCGGCGAGGAAAACCTCGCCGCTTTTTTATTGCAGATTGCCCCAGCGTGCGACCGCCGGCTCGGCCGTCGCCCACTTCCAGCCCTTGTCCTGCTGGCACGCGCTCGCCGTGAACCACCTCTCGGGCGAGTTCGGGGCGTCGCCGTCCTGCACCGAGAACACGAAATCTTTACACAGCGCGAGCGCCGAGTTGATCGTGCGAGTCACGCGCACCTGGCCGTGGCCGTTTTCGATCGGCAGCGTGTGCTTGACCGACCACGGTTTCGTTTCGCCGACCGGCATCGTGCCGACCAGCGCCGCCATCAGATCCTGCTGATCCTTGTGCATGCTGCGCATGTAGCGCGCGACCGCTTCGTCGGTCGCGGCCTGCACGGCCACGCCGACGCCGAGCGCGACGGCCGGATTACTGGTGACGATGCCCGACGCGACACCCGCCGCCGCGCCGCTCGCGGCGCCGATCGACGAGCAGCCGCTCGCCAGCAGACTTGCGCCGACGCATAGCGCGCCTGCTGCGACGAGCCGCAGCCGATCCCCCATCGCAACGCCAGGCGAACGCAATTTCATTGCAGCGCACCCCAGCGCTCGGTGGCGGGTTCGGCCGATGCCCAACGCCAGTCCTTGCCATCACGGCAAACCGATGCGATGTAGAAGGCGCTGCTCGCGGGCTTGTCGCGCGTCGCGGTCTGGTCGACGGAGAAGACGATTTCCTTGCAGTCGAGCGCGCCGGTGCTGATCAGACGGCTGACGGTCACGCGGCCGTGCTCGTCGTCTTCGATCGGGAACGAGTGGGTGATGGTCCACGGGGCGACTGCGCCGACCTCGAGCGGACCGGCCGCCTGCGCGATGCTGTTCTGCGTATTCGTGTGGACCACGCGCTCCGAGTACTGCACGCCGGCGCGCGCGGCGGCGACCGCGCCGAGACCGATACCGGTCGCGACCGCGGCATTGCTGGTGACCTTGCTGGCGACCGCGGCACCCGCGATACCGGCGCCCGCGACCGCGCCTTCCGAGTACAACGAACTACAGCCGCTCAATGCCGACGACACCACCAGCGCCAGCGCGATCAACGTCGTTACGTGGGGGCGTTTGATTGCGACAACGGACTTCGCGTCGTCAGCCCACACCATGTTCTTTTGCATTTCTCCCGTCCCTGCCCGTACAGGTGCCTGCGTTCACGCGTCGCGCGTGTAAACGAAGGACACGTCGTTTATTACGCTGCCGCATTGTGCAGGATGCGTTTTGTAATTGGCAGCGAAAAAATGCAAGAAATTGCAAAACATCGTGCGCTGCGATGTTTTCTGTTGCATGGGTGGGCAGTTTTACCTGGCTGTGCCAGGTATTTGGGACGTGAGGCAAATTTGCCGCGGGTGCGAGAACTGGAGGAGGTGGATTCGGTGCCGCGAAAAGGGGAGGGGAAAAGATCACGGCGAACGGCGCGACGGCGGCCGCCGCCATCGGTGAACGGCCCGCCGTTGCAAGACGCCTAGGAGTCGGCTTCGTCTTCCCCGCTGTCGTCGCCGTATGCGCTCAGCCGGTTGTACAGCGTTTTGAGGCTTACGCCGAGCGCTTTGGCCGCACGCCGCTTGTCGCCGCCGCAGTACTTCAGCGTGCCGAGAATGATCTGCTTCTGAGCGTCGGCAAGCGGGGTGCCGATCCACACGCTCATCGCATCGCCTTGCGTGACCGCTTTCTTGACTCGCGACGCAAGATGCGGATGCGGCAATTCGACAGTTTTCTCCGCGAGAATGAACGCGCGATACACGGCGTTTTTCAGTTCGCGCACGTTGCCCGGCCACGACCAGGAGCGCAGCGTTTCGATCGAGCGTTTGCTGAAGCTCTTGCTGGTGCCTTCCTGCTGATTCAATTGCGCGAGGAAGTATTGTGCGAGCAGCTCGCGGTCGTTTTCGCGCTCGCGCAGCGGCGGCGCGCGCAGCGGAAACACCGCGAGCCGGTACATCAAATCCTCGCGCAAGCCGTTTTCCTTGACGGCCACCGCGGGGTCGCGATTGGTCGCGGCGATCACGCGCACGTTGCCGCTGATGAGCTCGTTGCCGCCGACTCGATAGAACGTGCCGGTTTCGAGCGCGCGCAGCAACTTGACCTGGCGCACCGGCGCCATTTCGGTGATTTCGTCGAGAAACAGCGTGCCGCCGTTCGCGTGTTCGAAGTAGCCGATGCGACCCTGCACCGCGCCGGTGAAGCTGCCTTTTTCGTGGCCGAACAGTTCGGCTTCGATCAGCTCATCGGGAATCGCGCCGCAATTCACGGCGACGAACGCGCCTTCCTTGCGGCCGCTGCGCTCGTGGATGGTGCGGGCGATCAGCTCCTTGCCGGTGCCCGATTCGCCGATGATCAGCGCGGTCGCGTCGGTATCGGCGACGCGTTCGATCTGTTCGTACAGATCGAGCATCACCGGCGACGAGCCGTACAGCAGGCCGTACGATTTCAGTCCCGCGACGGCGTCCGCGCCGCGCTGCTTCGCTTGTGGCGAAGCACTGCCGCCGGCGGACACGGTGGGCGAGTCCAGATCGATTGACGCCATAAAAGGGGGAGTCCTGTGCAAATGAAGTTCGTGTTGCGGCGCGCAGGCCTTGAATGCGATAGACCAGCCACTATCTCATAAAAGACGATTTAACCACTTCGACGCTGGTTCCGGCAATCGAACTGGCAGACGCTGAAATAGCCGGGCGCGAATTCGGTCGAAAGTGCTCGAAATTGGCCTTTTTCAGCGCACTAAAGCGGTAAATATACCGGGCACGTGCTTTGCAACATTGACCGTTTGATCGAGTCGTGCGAGCTTTCGACGGCTACGTCGGATCGCTATCGCCGAGGGCGAACCGGCAACCCGCATCGGGCGCCGAAGCCCGAACGATTGCGCCGGTCGACGCGCCGATTCCGCAATCGCACGACCGCCGAAACAGATGAGGAGTGAACGATGACTGACACCACGCAACAACTTGCACTCGGCGGGCAGAAGATCGTCGAGGATCTCCGGGTACTGCTGAGGGACTCGGAGGAAATGCTGCGGCTCGCCGCCAACGTGCCGGGTGAGGGCGTCGATGCGTTGCGCGACCGGCTCGGCACGCATGTGGAAACGCTGCAATCGGCACTCGGTGACGCGCAACGCAATGTGCATCGCCGCTATCGCGAGGCGACGGTCAGCACCGAGCATTATGTGCGCCATAACCCGTGGCGTTCGCTCGCGCTCGCGGCGGGGACCGGTTTTTTGCTTGGCGTGCTGGTCGCGCGTTAGACGCGGCGGCGCCACGAGCGATGCTCGCATCGGCTCGCTATAAGACGCGGCGCACGCCTCGCACGGCCTGCGCTCATCCGCATCACGATCCAAGGAGTTCATGATGACACGACCCACGATTGGCTTTTTCGGCGCATTGATGGCACTCGGCGGCTTTCTGGCGGTTCGCTACGTGCAGCACAAACGCGCGGGCCAGGTTTCCCCGGTGCGGGAGCTTAGCCGCTGGGAAAACGAGGGCGGCGCGGTGGCGGCGCCGACGACCTTGTCGAGCGAGTTGGCGCCCGCCTCGAGCAGCACCAACGGCTCGGGACAGGTCAATGGCGAAAACCGTGCATGGCCGTTTCCGCGTGGCTGACGCGGCGTGCTCGCAGGCAAGGCCGGCGGCGGCCGCGGGCGCCGGCGCCGGTGCCGCCAGATTGGCGGTCGGCGCCGTGAAAGGGATTGTTAAACGAATCCTATAAAGCCGTATAATAGGTAAATAGACAACAATGACACGGAAATGTGCCGATTATTACCTGTTATTGTTGCATTTTTTCATTAAATAGTCGGCCGGGACGGGAGCACGTGGATTCCGCGTCATGCGGCCGACCTGACCAGCGGCATGCCGATTGGCATGTTCCGTATATTTTCTGACCCACGCTTGCAGGCTTTCGAAACGCGATGCCACATGTACTGATTGTCGATGACGACGCAGGTACCCGCGAGGCGCTTTCCGCCATCATCGGGGAAGACGGGCTGACCACCGCCACCGCGGGCGATCTGCGCGAAGCGCGTATTCAACTGATCCGGCAGATGCCGGACGTCGTATTCACCGACCTGAAACTGCCTGACGGCAGCGGGGTCGATCTGTTCGAAGATCTCGATCCGCGCTCCGGCGTCGAGGTGATCGTGATCACCGGCCACGCGACGGTCGAGTCGGCGGTCAGCGCCTTGAAAATGGGCGCGGCCGACTACCTCGTGAAGCCGATCAACATGCAGCGCGTGAAGGCGATCCTGTCGCGCCTGCCGCGCGCCGGCGACCTGAAGGCCGAGATCGGCACGCTGCGCGGCGAATTGCGCCGCATGGGCCGCTTCGGTCTGATGCTCGGCAATTCGCCGGCGATGCAGGAGGTCTACGACCAGATCAGCCGCGTCGCGCCGACTGCCGCCTCGGTGATGCTGGTCGGCGAATCGGGCACCGGCAAGGAAGTCGCCGCGCAGACTCTGCACGAGCTGAGCCTGCGTCGCAAACATGCGTTCCTCGCGGTCAACTGCGGCGCGATTTCGCCGAATCTGATCGAATCGGAAATGTTCGGTCACGAGCGCGGTTCGTTCACCGGCGCGGACCGGCAGCACAAGGGCTATTTCGAGCGCGCGAACGGCGGCACGCTGTTTCTCGACGAAATCACCGAGATGCCGATCGAGCTGCAGGTGAAGCTGCTGCGCGTGCTCGAGACTGGCATGTTCATGCGCGTCGGCACGACCAAGGAAATCGAAACCGACGTGCGCTTGATCGCGGCCACCAATCGCGATCCCGAACAGGCGGTGCTCGAAGGCAAGCTGCGGCTCGATCTTTACCACCGGCTGAACGTGTTTCCGATCAGCCTGCCGCCGCTGCGCGAGCGCGGCAAGGACGTCGAGCTGCTCGCGCAAGCGTTCCTCGACGACCTGAACGAGCGTCACGGCACGAAGAAGCACTTCCCGGCCGCGGTGAAGGAGATGCTGATGTCGTATCCGTGGCCGGGCAACGTGCGCGAACTTAAAAATTACGTGCAGCGCGCGCACATCATGTCGAGCGCGGACTCGGATAGCACGGCGAGCGTGCCGTTGCAGATCACGCTGTCGAAGCCCGCGGCCGGCACCGCGATCACGATCCCGTTCGGCACCTCGCTCGCGGAAGCCGATCGCCAGCTGATTCTGGCGACGCTCGAGCAGTGCGGCGGCGTGAAGACGCGCGCCGCGGAGATTCTCGGCATCAGCCTGAAGACGCTGTACAACCGGCTCGTCGAGTACGGCAACGATGCGCGCGAAGACGGCGATCCCGCCGACGAATCGCGTGCGCTCGGCGACGCGGACGCCTGATCCGCGCCCGTTCGCAGGTCGTCCTCAGTATCAGCGAGCTCCCGCCCGGGCTTCCGGGCGGGCAGACTGACGGCACGGGCCTTGCTGCGCTCCCATGGAACGCAAACGAGGTCCCTGACATGCCGCACTTGCCGCATTACGCTGCCGTTTCCGTGCCTTCCAGGCCACTGCACGCTCACCGGCCCGAACCGGTCGAGCCGCCCACCGCGCCCCCTATCGCGCCGCCGGATCCGGCCGAGCCCGACACCATCCCCGGCCCGACACCCGATCCGATCGAACCCATCGAACCGGTCGCGCCGCCGATCGGCGATCCCCCGCCGCAGCCAACCCAAACGCCTCAGGCCGCCGACCGTCCGTCGCGACCGTTGCAATGCTGATGCGACCCTGCATACCGGCCGCCCCGCACCCGATGCGACCACACCGGCACCGCACGCGGCCAATTGCCCCGTTCCGGTGCAGCGCCTTGCTGTACTTGTTACAAAGCCGGCGCATGTTTTACCGGCAATTTACGGTTTCGCCCCCTAGACTGTAGGGATGCCGCAACAAGCGGCAGGCTTCCCCCGGAGGCACGATCATGAGACACCCCGCATTGCGACGTTCCGCGCGGCACACGAAGCGCGGGCCCCGGCCGGCCGACGTCAAGACTGAGCCGGCGGAGTCGCCGGACCCGGCCGCGCAGAATCGGATCGCGCCGCATACGCCGCCGGACGGCGAGCACAACCAGGGCGGGGTGCGTCAGGAAGGCCTCGAATACCAGCGCGATCTGGGCTCGGAGCAGGACGCCTGAAGCAGCGTCGTACGGGCGGGGTGCCCCGACGGCCGGGATGCCGGTAAGAAAGACCTCCGCTATCGTCGGATTTAACAGAAAAATTTTCTTCGCGATCTGTGATGATTGCGGGGATTCGCTCGTTCGTCACATTTTCATACAACTTTATTTCCGCCATCTCAAATATCGGCACGGGGATTGCATGCACCGTTTTGGCACATTTCCGCATACAACGAAACAATGGAGCACTGATGAGCAGATTGATCGTGGTATCGAATCGTGTCGCACCGATTCAGGAAGCGCGCCCGGCCGCCGGCGGGCTCGCGATCGGCGTGCTGGACGCGCTGAAGGAGACCGGCGGCGTCTGGTTCGGCTGGAGCGGTGAAACGGTCAGCGAGCCATCCGCACCCGTGATCGAGAAGCAGGGCAACGTCACCTACGCGACGGTGGGCCTCACCAAGCGCGATTACGACGAGTACTACCGCGGGTTTTCGAACACCACGTTGTGGCCGACTTTCCACTATCGCAACGACCTGTCCCGCTACGACCGCGAGGACTATGCGGGCTACCAGCGCGTCAACGCGACGCTCGCGAAGCAGCTCAAGGAACTGCTCAAACCCAGCGACATCATCTGGGTGCACGACTACCATTTGCTGCCGTTCGCGCGCTGCCTGCGCGAGCTCGGCGTGAAGAACCCGATCGGCTTTTTCCTGCACATTCCGTTTCCGGTGCCCGAAGTGCTGCGCACGATCCCGCCGCACGAGGAACTCGTCAAGGCGATGTGCAGCTACGACGTGATCGGCTTTCAGACCGAGGCGGATCGCCAGTCGTTCGTCGACTATATCGAGCGCGGTCAGCACGGCACGTCGAGTGAAGATGGCATGGTGCACGCCTATGGCCGCTTCCTGAAGGTCGGCGCGTACCCGATCGGCATCTATCCCGATGCGATCGCCAAAGCCGCCGAGCAGTTCACCGACCGCAAGGCGGTGCGCAGCCTGCGCGACGGCATGCGCGGGCGCAAGCTGATCATGAGCGTCGACCGGCTCGATTATTCGAAGGGACTGGTCGAGCGCTTCCAGGCATTCGAGCGGCTGTTGCAGAACGCGCCCGGCTGGCATGGCCGCGTGTCGCTCGTGCAGATCGCGCCGCCGACCCGCGCCGACGTACAGACCTACCAGCGCATCCGGCAAACGCTCGAAGGCGAAGCGGGGCGCATCAACGGCCGGTTCGCGCAGCTCGACTGGACGCCGATCCAGTATCTGAATCGCAAGTACGAGCGCAATCTGCTGATGGCGCTGTTCCGCCAGTCGCAGGTCGGCTATGTGACGCCGCTGCGCGACGGCATGAATCTGGTGGCCAAGGAGTACGTCGCGTCGCAGGATCCGGCCGATCCGGGCGTGCTCGTGCTGTCGCAATTCGCGGGCGCCGCCGAGCAGTTGCCGGGCGCGCTCGTCGTCAATCCGTTCGATCTGTCGCAGATGGCCGAAGCGCTCGAGCGCGCGCTATCGATGCCGCTCGCCGAACGTCAGGCGCGTCACGCGGACATGATGGAACCGATGCGCGAGAACAATCTGTCGGTATGGCGCGATACGATTCTCGACGATCTGCGCAACGTCGCGACCGCCGCTTCGGTGACGGCCAAGGCGGTAAAGCTCGCTGACGTGACGGCATCGTCCTGAGCGGACAGGCGCGGCCCGCGCGTGCGGGTGGCGCCAGTGCCGGTCACGTCGTGACTGGAGTGACAGGGAAGATCGCAGCAAAAAGGGCGTGCATCGCGTCGTGCGATGCGCGCCCTTTTTTTCGTATTTGCCTTGCGCGTGTAACGACCACCACTCTCAGGCGGGCTGCGCCACCTTCTGCATGACCCGCATCGTGCTGACGACCGCCGCGACCGCCGAGAACCCCGCGGCCACATACAGCGCGACGATCGTCCCGCTCTGCGGCGCGATGCCGAAGATCAGCGCGACCAGCGCCGCGCCGAGCGTTTGCCCGGTCAGGCGCGCGGTGCCGAGCATGCCACTTGCACCACCGCTGCGTTCGCGCGGCGCGGACGACAGCATCGTGCGATTGTTCGGCGACTGGAAGATGCCGAAGCCCGCGCCGCACAGCGCCATGCGCCACGAAATCTGCAGCGCGTCGGGGTGAGGCCCGAGCGTCGCGAGCAGCAGCAGGCCGAGCGTCATTGCGGCGAGCCCGACGCCGCCGAGCCAGCCGGCCGATATCCGGTCCGACAGCACCCCCGACACGGGCGCTGCGATGATGATGATCGCGGGCCACGGCGTCATCAGAAGACCCGTTTCGACCTGCGACATGCCGAGCGTTTCCTGCAGCAGGAACGGCAGCGACACGAACGCCAGCATCTGCGCGCAGAACGAGCAGACCGACGTGCCGATCGACAGCGCGAACACCGGAATCCGCAGCAGGTCGATCGGCAGCAGCGGGGCGGGTCGCGTTAGCTGCCGGCGCACGAAGAAGTAGCCGATCACGAGTGCGCCGAGCGCTTCGAGCGTCACATAGCCGAAACGCTCGCCGTGGCCGAGGCCATCGACCGCGAAAATCAGCAGGCCGAACACGAACGCGTTCATCACCGCGCTCAGATAGTCGTACGGCGATTCGTGGCCGGGGTTCATCGGCAGCGCCCTGAAGCCGCCGACGATCGCCGCGATGCCGATCGGCACGTTGATCGCGAACAGCCACGGCCACGTCGCGATCGCGAGCACGCCGGAGGCGACTGTCGGCCCGACCGCCGACGACACCGCCACCACCATCGCATTGATCGCGACGCCGCGCCCGAGCTGCGAGGGCGGATAGATCATGCGCACGATCGCAGTGTTCACGCTCATGATGCCGGCCGCACCGAAACCCTGGACCACGCGCGCGAGCGCGAGCGTTGCCAGCGAGTTCGACAGCGCGCAGCCGAACGACGCGACCGTGAACAGGATCAGGCCCGACAGATAAATGCGCCGGTAGCCGATGCGGTCGCCGAGCGACGCGAGCGGCAGCAGCGTGATCGTGATCGCGAGCTGATACGCGTTGACGACCCAGATCGACGCGGCGGCGCTGGCGTTCAGGTTGCGCGCGATCGTCGGCAGCGCGACGTTGGCGATCGCGCTGTCGAGCACCGCGAGGGTCAGCGACAGCGCGATGACGAGCATCGCCCAATACCGTTGTGGAACCGGTAGGCCCAGTTCCTTGCCTTCGAAGCGGGGAGTGGAGGGCACAGGGCCATCCGTGGGCGGGGAGGGTGCGTGCATTTGATTTGTCGGAGATGTTGGCGCGCCTGTGCGCGGCTCACGCGCTGGCCGCTGCGGCGTATCGGTCGGCGCGGCGCCGGCTTGACCAGGGCGCCGGCGCCGCGTGCGCGTTATTTGAGTTCGTAAAGGCCCGTGTGGGTCGTCGAATCGATTTCGTTCAGGTGAGTCATGAAGCGCGCGACCGCATTGGTGGTGTCCGCGCTGACCGGCAGATGCGGCACCTTCAGCGCATGCAGCCGGAAGATGTAGCGATGCGTGCGATCGCCGCGCGGCGGCGCGGCGCCGCCGAAGCCGACCGTCCCGTAGTCGTTGCGCACCTGCATCGCGCCTTGCGGCAGCAGCGAGCCGTCGGCTTTGCCGGCGTTGCGCGGCAGCGAGCGAGCGTCGGCCGGAATGTTCACGATGACCCAATGCCAGAAGCCGCTGCCGGTCGGCGCGTCGGGATCGTGAACGGTGAGCGCGAAGCTTTGCGTGTCCGCGGGCGGCGCTTCCCATTGCAGCGACGGCGAGATGTTTTCGCCGTCGACGCCGAACGCCTTGTCGTCGTACTCGTGGGCTTTCGGCATGAAGCCGTTGGTGGGAAAGTCGTCGGACCAGAGACGGAAGTCAGCCATGATGTGCCTCCCTTGTTGATTGGTTCTGGGTTCGTCGGAGTGCGCGATGTCGCTGCGGGCGAGGCGCATCTCGCGGCATGCCGAAGCGGGTGAGAAGATGCCGTGATAGCGCCGGGAAAGCACCCGGAAAACGCCGCCGGAGCGTGCCTCGAAGGCATCTCGAAAGCGCGCCCGATGAGCTTTTCGAGTGTATCACCAGCGGCCGCGAGTCTCGCGCGAGCCGGGCAGCTCGCACGTGGTTTCAGCCGCATTCCTCGAACTCCGGCGCGTCGCTTCTGATCCAGGCGACGAGCCGCTCGATCACGCCCGCGATATCGCGATTCGCGCCCCGCAAAGCGCATTCCCACACGACCGCCACGCGCCAGCCGCTCGCGAGCAATGCGGCGCGCACCTTGTCGTCGTTGCTGCGATTGCGGCCGATCTTGTCGCGCCAGAAGTCGGGCCGCGTCTGCGGCCATTTGAACAGATGACAGTCGTGGCCATGCCAGAAGCAGCCGTGCACGAGCACCACCGCGCGATGACGCGGCAGCACGATGTCGGGGCGGCCTGGCAGATCGCGCGCGTCGAGCCGGAAGCGCAGGCCCTGGCGATGCAGCAGGCTGCGGATCAGGATCTCCGGCTTGGTGTTGCGGCCGCGAATGCCGGACATCATCCGGCTGCGCGTCGCGCTATCGACGATATCGACCATCGTCAGCGGGCCAACGCGTTGCGCGAGCGCTCACGCGTAGAGCGGCAGGGAGTGTTTCGACGCATCGCGGGTCGGATGGGCAAGCAGGGTTTGCACATGCGGCAGCATGATACGCGCCACTTCGCGCATCACCGGCATCACGACGCTGTTGCCGAACTGACGGTAGGCCTGCGTATCGCTGACCGGAATCCTGAAGGTGTCGGGAAAGCCCATCAGGCGCGCGCATTCACGCGGCGTCAGACGGCGCGGGCGCAGCGCCTCGCCCTGATGGACGAGAATTTCGGAGCCGTCCTTGTGATAGCGTGCCGACAGCGTGCGCGTCACGCTATCCGGATACGCCATGCCGAAACCGAAGCCGTTGCCCGCCGCGCGATGCTTGGCCGCGTAGTTTTGCAGATATGCCCACAGCTTCGGCGTGAGTGTGTATTTCGGCTGCACGCGGTGCGAGGTGTGGTCGAAGAAGCGGTCGTGGTCCCATGGCAGCACCGGCTCCGTGCCGTCCGTGCGATGCAGGATCGCGCCGAGCCGCGGACCCTGTTCGGGAAGGCGCAGGTCGTCCCAGCTGAACGCGGTCTTGCCGCGAAAGCCGACGATGATGATGCGCTCGCGATGCTGCGGCGTGAAATGCTGACCATCGATCACGCGGTAGTGCACCTCGTAGCCGAGCTCGTCGCGCAGCGTTTGCAGGATCACGTCGAAGGTGCGGCCCTTGTCGTGCGACAGCAGGTTCTTCACGTTTTCGAGCAGGAACGCGGCTGGGCGCTTCGCGGCGATGATGCGTGCGACGTCGAAAAAGAGCGTGCCCTGGGTCGTGCATTCGAAGCCGTGCGGCCGGCCGAGCGCGTTCTTCTTGCTGACGCCGGCGATCGAAAACGGCTGGCACGGAAAACCGCCGAGCAGCACGTCGTGGCTCGGCACGTCTTCGGCGGGAAACGTGACGATGTCGCCGATCAGCGCGTGCGCGCCGTCGCTCGCGGAGTTGTCGGCGTAGTTGTCACCGTAGTTGTCACCGTAGTTCTCACGATAAGTCCGCGTCGAAAACTCGTTCCACTCGCTCGTGAACACGCATTCGCCGCCGTGCGCCTCGAAGCCCATACGAATTCCGCCGATACCCGCGAACAGGTCGATGAAGCGGAAGCGCGCCGGGTCGCCCGCGTGTTGCGCTTCACGCGCGCCTTGTCGCAGCAGATCGCGCAACGCGGGTTCCAGCATCGCGGGACAAGGCGTTTCACCTTTTTCCCAGCGACGTACCGTCTTGATGTCCTTGCCGACATGCGCGGCGATTTCGCGTTGGGTGAAACGGGCGCGCGCCTGCTTGAGCAGGTCGAACGGGGCGACGAGGGTCACGTGGCGTCCTTGCTGGGAATTTTTGCGGACATTATGACCTAAGGTCGTCCCCTTTCCCTACTTTTGGTGCCGAATGATCGGGAATTTTTCGCGATACGTCGCGCGGCTGTGTTTGTCTGCGGCGAAACGTGCTTGTCACGAATGCGCAGGTACGCTCGTCGAGTGACGCTCGCTTCCCGCGTTGCGACGTGTGTTGGCGGCCGCGACCTGGTGCGCGGCCGTTTATTGCGGCACGTGTGCGGGTGGAGCGGGCGCAGCGCGCTCAGCGGGCGCAGAGGCGTTGAGGTGTTGAAGCAGTGTGCGGGTCGGCGAAATCAGGCCGACTTCGCCTTCTTCACTGGGCCAGCCGGCTCGAACCGCGTGGTCGGGGCGGGCGCGAAGCGTTCCCACTCGGGCGGTGGCGTCGAGGCGAGCCGATCGAGTTGCAGCAGCAGGCCGTCGACCTTGTCCAACTGGGCGGAAGAAAGCTGGCCGCCGTCGAGTAGCGCGGTCAGCCGTTTGTGCCAATAGGTGGCGGGCAGGATCGGACCGCCGAAATCGCCACGCAGCGATAGGTGCATGACGCGCGCGATGTGCGCGATGTCGTGGTCGATCAACGCAGCCTGCGATGATCCAGAAATCGTGGTCCCCGTGTGGTCCATGGCTCCTCCCTGAACGCTTTTACGGCGGTCCGCGGCAAGACTTTAGGCCTTTTGAATAAAAAATTTGCCGGATCGCGCGCCGGCGTTCATCGATGGCGCGGCGCCGCGCGCGGAACAGCCCCCGGGAACAGCCGTTGCTGCCTCCCAGATACCGGCGAAATACCGCGCCGGCATCTCTGTCGACTACGTATATGGGAGCCGAGCATGAACAAGGATCAAGTGAAGGGCGTTGGCGAGCAAATCAAGGGCAAGGTCAACGAGGCCGTCGGCAAGGCCACGAACGACCCTGCGAAGGAACTCAAGGGCGACATGCAGCAGGGCGCCGGCAAGGTGCAGAAGGCCTATGGCGATGCGAAGGAAGCCGCCAAGGACAATGCAAAGCGCGGTCATCACTGAACCTGTGCGGTATAGATGGCCGTAACGGCGGAGGCGTCGCGATCGTCGCGGCGCCTTTGATTTTTGCACGGCGCAGGTCGGGCGCGACACGTCCGATTTCACCATTTGGGTCGGGGCTGAGGTTCACGCGGCGGCCGGCCTGGGAGTAACCCGTGATCGCGATCATCGGCATTCCGCACCCGCGGTGAGCCCTTTAGACTTGGCGCAATCCCACCACGAGGTCGCGCCAATGACACCCGAAAAGATACTTTCGATGTTCGAACGGCAGTACCTGGAAGGCAAGGCGCCGCCCGATCTCGAAGTGACCTGCGCGAATCTCGCGACGTGGCTCGCCACCGCGTGGGAACTGCTCGACGGCACCGAGAAGGCGCTGCTGCTGACGGTCGGCGCGGCGCTGTGGCGTGAAGGCTTCAACGTGCGCGCGGGCACGGCGACGAAGGACTTGTGGTGAAGCGCCGATCGTGAACGGCGCTGTGGCCGCAGCGTTTGTAAGGTCTTCTCGCGGCGTCGCACGCGTTGCGGCGAGTCGGTTTATATTGGGCGGTCTTGTAATTTCTGTCCGTTAGGGCGACCCGAACCCATGACCGATTTATCCACTTTCGCGATCACGAAGAAATGGCCGGCCGAGCATCCGGACCGGATTCAGCTCTATTCGCTGCCGACCCCCAATGGCGTAAAAATCTCGATCATGCTCGAGGAGACCGGCTTGCCGTACGAGCCGCATCTGGTGCGCTTCGACACCAACGATCAGATGACGCCGGCGTTTCTGTCGCTGAACCCGAACAACAAGATTCCGGCGATCCTCGATCCCCACGGTCCCGACGGCAAACCGCTGCCGCTGTTCGAATCGGGCGCGATCCTGATTTATCTCGCCGACAAGAGCGGCAAGCTGATCCCGCAAGACGCCGCTGGGCGCTACGAGGCGATCCAGTGGGTGATGTTCCAGATGGGCGGCATCGGTCCGATGTTCGGCCAGGTCGGCTTCTTCCACAAATTCGCCGGCAAGGAGTACGAGGACAAGCGTCCGCGCGATCGCTACATCGCCGAATCGAAGCGGCTGCTCGGCGTGCTGGAGCAGCGGCTCGAAGGACGCGCATGGGTGATGGGCGATCAGTATTCGATCGCCGATATCGCGATCTTCCCGTGGGTGCGCAACCTGGTCGGCTTTTACGAGGCGGGAGAACTCGTCGGCATTCAGGACTTCCCGAACGTGCGGCGCGTGCTGGCTGCGTTCGTCGAGCGGCCGGCAGTGGTGCGCGGCCTGAATATTCCGCCGCGTCCGGCCTGATCGACCTTAGCGTTTCTCGAGCTTGAGCGCTCGGCCGGCGGCGAGAGCCGGCCGCCCCCGGGCCGCCCCCGGGCCGCGCCCGGGCCGCGCCCGGCCGCGCTGCATCGTGCGACGCCGGATTGCCTTGGGGAAATGCGGTAGCGCAAGCGAAGCGGTAAGCGCGCTTTGACGGTTTTTCGTGTCCTTGAAATCAATATCGCTCACCGCGTATAACCTTTTAGGTAAGTAAAGTTCCTGGCGGTTTTTCGGGCGAGTTTCGCGCGGCAGCGCTGTGATGCGACAGGACAGAAAGGTGAAGCAATGAGCGCCGTTACCTTGTTCGCATGGTCCGTTCCGGCGTACTTCCAGGATTCCGTGGTCGACCACACATGGGTGACGACCTACGACAGCCGCGTGAAGATTTACCCGGCGCTGGCGGATGTTCTGATCGCTGGAGAGCACTATTGGTACAGCTGGGGCAGCTTCCACGCCCAAGGCGGGACGCCGGTCAGCGCGGATGGATTTTTGGCTTCCGCCGTGGCAAATCTACTTTATGCTGGTTGTCTATGTAAGCCCGATGTGGACTCGAGCATCGATCCGGCCGCTCGGGGAACGATATTCAGCTATGGTCGCGATGGCGTATGCCATCAGCTGTCGAACCAGATTCTTTGGGCGACCGGCGGCGGTGGAGTGGCTCCGGTTACGGTCCGCCTGTCCAGGGGTTACTGGTTGAGCAACGCGATCTTCGGAACATACGGCAAGCAGCATGCTGCATGGGCGAGCAAAATGATTCAGTGCTCGACACCAGGCGGGAGTAACACCATGAAGCCAGGACATCAGGAGTCCGATGTCGACGATTTTCAGCAGCATCTTCAGGCGACCTTGAAGGGGCCTGACGCGGACGCGAAGATCAAGGCGTTGATGACGCATCGGCGCGCGTTCATGGTGCAGGTCGAGCGCTTGCAATACGCCCCGCAGGGCAGCGATGCTCCGTCGGCCTCGGAGCTGAACCAGGCCTATTCGTCTTTTCTCCGCGATGCTGCCGACATTCTGGGTGCCGAAGACTTCGAGCGCGTCTTCGGCGAACGCCCGAAGGATCAGATGAACGTCGTCGATCCTTCGGTATACGAGCAAAGTGTCCATCGGCCGCTGCCAAAATGATCGAGCCATGGTTGGACTTGCGCGTTCTTCGCGGAGGAAGTTGGCCGCTTCGGGGAGCGCGTCTCAGACGCGTTTTGCAATCACGGTCGTCGAACTCGCAATGTCGAGATTCTTTTTTGCGCTTAGCTGCTTCACGAACGATCGATTCAGCAACGTCGGCGGTCCCTGCAGAATTTCTTCGACCGTGAGCGCCTTGAATTCCTTCAGGGCATCTTCGTCGAGACCTTCCGCCCATTCGCTCATGATCCAGTAAATCGACCAAATGGCCGTGGTCGATTCCGGCACGTACACGCGTTCAGCTTTGATCGCGGATCCGAAGAGATTGAGAATCCCCTCCGCCGTCATGTTGTAGTAGTGATGCGGGTAGCCGTGAGTGGGTTGGGTGAGCGGAACGACCACGACGAGATCGCCTCCCGGCTTCAACACGCGAAGAATTTCTTTGGCCGCGGTGAATGGGTCCTTCACATGTTCGAGCACATTCAGCGACAACAGGCCATCGAACGATGCGTCTTTGAATGGCAGAACTTCGCCGACCCCTCGCACATCAGTTGAGGGATAGTTGGTGATATCGAAATTGATCACATTTTCGTAGACCGCGGGACGGCTGCCGGCCCCACAATCCAGAATGATCCCCGACGGATGGCGCTCGATCATGCTCAGCGCGTCCTGGTCGTACAGATTGCTTCCAGCCAGCTCAGAGTCATAAATGTCGAACTGGGAGCGCAGATCGGGCGACAAGAAATCGAAGAACTTTCCGTCGTCACTGAATGGCATATCGGTGCGAAGGACAGACTCGATTCTTTTCCTTCGTTCCAGCCTGGACTGAGCGGCCACCTGCGCATCTTGCCTGCGATGACTTTCGGAGATGCCGAACACTTCGAAATGCGATCTTCCCGATCGTAATGCGCCGAGCCTGATAGCCTCAGCGACATCCGGATTTGCGGCGAGATAGGCCTGCTCGCAAAAATTCAACGCGGTAACGCATTCAAGCGCTTGATCCATGTCGGTCCTCGGAAACGTTTGGAATTCGGCTCGCCGATTATAGCGATGTGAGATTTCCGGGAGCGGCTGGTTTTTTGTCGTTGTCGAACGGGGTGGTTCGAGGGAAGTGCGGGGCGCTTTGGTCCCGCATGGAAGGCAGATAGGCAACAAAAAGCCCCGCAGCGCGACGCGTACGGGGCTTTTTATGAGCGAACCTGGGAGCCGGTTGGGCTCTGCTTGGTCCCCCTGACAGGAATCGAACCTGTATCTAGCGCTTAGGAGGCACTTGTTCTATCCATTGAACTACAGGGAGAGGGCCGGACAGCTCGGCGAGAACTCGTCGAGTCCAGACTGACCAGCGAGCGCAGAGTATATCAAACCGGCGCGGGCAAAAGGAGAGCCACGCCAGGGGCCGCCCGCGCCTCCCACGAATGCCAGAAAAACAAACGGCCCCGCAGACATCGCCTGCCGGGCCGTGCAAACCACCTGACCATCTGGCGAAGCGCTCGCAACCGCGCCCATCGCCCGATGTCATCCCAACTTTAAAACTCCACCACCGCGAACTCCGCCTTGCCCACGTCGCACAGCGGGCAGCGCCAGTCTTCGGGGATGGCGGCGAAACGCGTACCCGGCGCGATGCCTTCTTCGGGCAGACCGTCTTCCTCGTTATAGATCCAGCCGCAAATCAGGCAGACCCAGCTCTTGTATTCCGTCACTTCGATTACTTCGCTCACGACACACTCTCTCGTTCAATGCAATGGCCGGCTTACTCTGCCCCTTTTTGGGGCGCGCGGCGACCCGCAATATTACCGGAATTTGTCAAATCAGCCGCAGACGACCGACGCGGCTCCGCCGCAACGCAT
This sequence comes from Paraburkholderia sp. HD33-4, assembly GCF_021390635.1. Lineage (NCBI taxonomy): Bacteria > Pseudomonadati > Pseudomonadota > Betaproteobacteria > Burkholderiales > Burkholderiaceae > Paraburkholderia > Paraburkholderia sp. HD33-4. The sequence continues at coordinate 998,446 of NZ_JAJEJS010000001.1, forward strand.
CGGCGGCGTGCCCGCGCTCGCGCGACGGGCCTCGTCACACAAGGCGTGTACGCTTCCATCTGCAAGCTAACTGATTGGACAGAAGTGGCGCCCGGCTGGCATCTATTGCGACCATCGGTCTCAGGCGAGGCCGCTGGCGGCGCCGGATCGCCGGATTTCGTTTCCAAAGGAGAAAACCATGTTTAAAAACAGGTGGTTGGTCGGCATCGCGGCAACTGGGCTGCTCGCCGCGTCGGGCGTGGCGCAGGCGGCGGGTGTGTACTTCGTGCAGCCGGCGGACGGCGCGACCGTCAGCAATCCGGTGCACGTCGTGTTCGGCCTCGACGGCATGAAGATCGCACCCGCCGGCACGATGACGGAGGGCACCGGCCATCATCACCTGCTGATCGACGGCAAGCCGCTGCCGAAGGGCGAGGTCGTCCCCGCCACCGACAAGTCGCTGCACTTCGGCAAAGGCCAGACCGAGACCGATCTGACACTGCCGCCGGGCGACCATACGCTGACGCTGCAATTCGGCGACGGTGCGCATCGCTCGTATGGCCCGGAGATGAGCAAGACGATCACGGTGCACGTCAAGTAAGCCGCTGTCCGAAAGGCGGGCGCGCGTCGCTCGCCCACGCCGCACGCGTTGCCCGTCGCGGCGCGGGCCGCATTGTGCGCGTGTGTTCCCGCCCGGCGTACAGGCGAGCGGCGCCGCGCCCGGTACAATGAGCAGTTCCGACTCATTGCTGTCTTCTTCCATTCCCATGTCGCTTTACACCATTACCGGAGCCCAGCTGGCGTTCGGTCACGTCGCGCTGCTCGACCACGCGGACTTCTCGCTCGAAGCGGGAGAGCGAGTCGGGCTGATCGGGCGCAACGGCGCGGGCAAGTCGTCGCTGTTGAAAATCGTCGCCGATCTGACCAAACCCGACGACGGCCTCGTCACTCGTCAGCAGCATCTGAGCACGGTCTACGTGCCGCAGGAGCCCGAGTTCGACGCCGACGACACCGTGTTCGACGCGGTCGCCGCCGGTCTCACCGAGGCGCGCGCGCTGCTCGACGAATACGACGCGGTCGCGCATCAGCTCGCCGACACACCCGAGGGCGCCGAGCACGACGCATTGCTCGCGCGCATGAACACGCTGCAATCGTCGCTGGACGCTGCGGACGCATGGAACTGGAGCACCCGCGTCGCGACCACGCTGCAGCAGATCGGCCTGAACGGCGAAGCGCGCGTCGGCTCGCTGTCGGGCGGCATGCAGAAGCGCGCCGCGCTCGCGCGCGCGCTCGTCGTGCAGCCCGATGTGCTGCTGCTCGACGAGCCGACCAACCATCTCGACTTCGACGGCATCCGCTGGCTCGAAGATCTGCTGGTGTCGCTGCGCGCGGGGCTGCTGTTCATCACGCACGATCGCGCGTTTCTCGACCGCGTCGCGACGCGTATCGTCGAACTCGATCGCGGGCGGCTGCTGTCGTATCCGGGCAATTTCTCCGCGTACCAGACGCGCAAGGCACAGCAGCTCGAAGTCGAGCGCATCGAGAACGATAAGTTCGACAAGCTGCTCGCGCAGGAAGAAGTGTGGATCCGCAAGGGCGTCGAGGCGCGCCGCACGCGCAGTGTCGGCCGGATCGCGCGGCTCGTGCAGATGCGCAACGATCGCGCCGAGCGCCGCAATGTGCAGGGCAACGTGAAGCTCGACGTCGGCCAGGGCGAGAAGTCCGGCAAGATCGTCGCCGAACTGACGGACGTGACGAAGCGCTACGGCGAGCGCACGGTGGTGGACCGCTTCACCGCCACAGTGATGCGCGGCGACAAGATCGGCTTCGTCGGTCCGAACGGCGCGGGCAAGACCACGTTGCTGAAGCTGATCCTCGGCGCACTCGCGCCGGACGAGGGCAACGTGCGTGTAGGCACGAATCTGCAGGTCGCGTATTTCGATCAGATGCGCGCGGCGCTCGATCTGGAAAAGAGTCTCGCCGACACGATCAGCCCGGGCAGCGAGTGGGTCGAAGTCAACGGCCAGAAGAAGCACGTGATGAGCTATCTGGGCGACTTCCTGTTCGCGCCGGAGCGCGCGCGCTCGCCGGTCAAGTCGCTCTCCGGCGGCGAGCGCAACCGGCTGTTGCTCGCGCGGCTGTTCGCGCGCCCGGCCAACGTGCTGGTGCTCGACGAACCCACCAACGACCTCGACATTCCGACGCTCGAACTGCTCGAAGAATTGCTGATCGACTACGACGGCACGGTGCTGCTCGTCAGCCACGACCGCGCGTTTCTCGATAACGTGGTGACGTCGGTGATCGCATCGGAAGGCGGCGGCAAGTGGCGCGAATACGTCGGCGGCTTCACGGACTGGCAGACGCAGCGCGATCGCTCCGAGCAACTCGCGCGCGAAGCGCAGAAAGAGGCGAGCAAGGAAGCGCCGAAAGAAACGGCAACGAAGGAAAGCACGGCGGGCCGCAATGCGCAGCGAACGGTGAAGCTGTCGTTCAAGGAGCAGCGCGAACTGGAGGCGCTGCCGAAAATGATCGCCGACCTCGAAGCCGAGCAGAAGGCGATCGGCGCGCAGCTCGAAGACGGCTCGGTGTTCGCGAAGGATGCACGCGAAGGTGCGCGTCTGACCGAGCGCTATGCCGAAATCGACGAAGAGCTGATGCTCGCGCTCGAACGCTGGGACGAACTGGAAAACCGCGTCAAGTGATGCAACGCGGTGCGGGCGCCGCGCTCTGCTCGCATGATCCGACGCGGCGTGCGCGGCCGGCACAAAAACAACAGAAAACGCCGCCGCGCACTGCACGGGAATTCGGCGGGCGCACGCCCGTGCAATTCCGCCGACACCTATCGCGCCGCCATCCCGCGCGCCTTCCATCCTTCGGCGCGTGTCCTGCGGCGCTCGCCGCGCCTTATCCGGTCGGCCAATTCAGCGCGACGTCAATTGCCGCCGTGTTCTAAATCAGTACAATACCCCGCGAACGGGCTTCCCCAGCGGGCTGTGCGTCTACGTCCGGCCTTCGAGCGCGTCAGCGCAAGCCGCACGACAAAACAGCTTGCCCGCATCGTGGGCGCCCCACCTAACCCCGTTGTTTCGTTTCGCTTTTTTTGAAAACTCAACGCATTGTCCACGGCCCTGTCCACAGGACCTGTGGACAACGATGAACCGACGCACCGAGTCAATCATGTCTACGAAAAAGCCAAACGCCGCGTATAGCGAAGCGTCGATCAAGGTGTTGAAGGGTCTGGAGCCGGTCAAGCAACGACCCGGCATGTACACCCGCACCGAGAATCCGCTGCACATCATTCAGGAAGTCATCGACAACGCATCGGACGAAGCCCTCGGCGGCTACGGCCGGCAAATCACGGTCACGCTGCACGCGGACCATTCGGTCTCGGTCGACGACGACGGCCGCGGCATTCCGTTCGGCCTGCACCCCGACGAGGGCGTGCCGGTCGTCGAGATCGTTTTCACGCGCCTGCATGCGGGCGGCAAGTTCGACAAGGCCGCCGGCGGCGCCTATACGTTCTCGGGCGGTCTGCACGGCGTCGGCGTGTCGGTCACGAACGCGCTGTCCACGCGGCTCGACGTCACCGTGTGGCGCGACGGCAAGGTCGCCGAATTGAGCTTTGCGCACGGCGACGTCGCGAAGCCGCTCGAAGTGCGTGCCGCCACCAGGGCCGACAAAAAATCCGGCACGCGCGTGACCGCGTGGGCCGATCCGAAATACTTCGATTCGCCGAACCTGCCGCTCGGTGAATTGCAGCGTCTGTTGCGCTCGAAGGCGGTGCTGCTGCCGGGCGTCGAAGTCACGCTCGTCAACGAGAAAACCGGCGAGCAGCAAAGCTGGAAATACGAAGACGGCCTGCGCGGCTATCTGCTCGAAGGCATGAACGGCAGCGATCTGCTGATCCCGCTGTTCGAGGGCGAGCGCTACGCGGAAAGCTCGCGTTCGAGCGAAGAGACGTTCGCCGAAGGCGAGGGCGCGGCGTGGGTCGTCGCGTGGAGCGAGGAAGGGCCGCTCATGCGCGAGTCGTACGTGAACCTGATTCCGACGCCAGCGGGCGGCACTCATGAGTCGGGTCTGCGCGACGGTCTTTACCAGGCGGTCAAGAGCTTCGTCGAGTTGCACAACCTGCAGCCGAAGGGAGTGAAGCTGCTCGCCGAAGACGTGTTCGCGCGCGTGTCGTTCGTGCTGTCGGCAAAGGTGCTCGATCCGCAGTTTCAAGGGCAGATCAAGGAGCGCCTGAATAGCCGCGATGCGGTCAAGCTGGTGTCGTCGTTCGCGCGGCCGGCGCTCGAACTGTGGCTGAACCAGCACGTCGAGCACGGCAAGAAACTCGCGGACCTCGTGATCAAGCAGGCGCAGGCGCGCACGCGCGCGGGGCAGAAGGTCGAGAAGCGCAAGAGCTCGGGTGTCGCGGTGCTGCCCGGCAAGCTGACCGATTGCGAATCGACGGAAATCGCGCGCAACGAACTGTTCCTCGTCGAGGGCGACTCGGCGGGCGGCTCCGCGAAGATGGGTCGCGACAAGGAATACCAGGCGATCCTGCCGCTGCGCGGCAAGGTGCTGAACACGTGGGAAACCGAGCGCGATCGCCTGTTCGCGAATAACGAGGTGCACGACATTTCGGTGGCGATCGGCGTCGATCCGCACAATCCGGACGACAAGGTCGATCTGTCGAATCTGCGCTACGGCAAGATCTGCATTCTGTCGGACGCGGACGTCGACGGCTCGCACATTCAGGTGCTGCTGCTCACGCTGTTCTTCAAGCATTTCCCGCAGCTGATCGAGCGCGGCCATGTGTGCGTCGCGCGTCCGCCGCTGTTTCGCGTCGATGCGCCCGCGCGCGGCAAGAAGCCCGCGCAGAAGCTCTACGCGCTCGACGAAGGCGAGCTCGAGGCGATTCTCGACAAGCTGCGCAAGGACGGCGTGCGCGACAACCAGTGGTCGATCAGCCGCTTCAAGGGTCTCGGCGAAATGAGCGCCGAGCAGCTGTGGGACACGACGATGAATCCCGACACGCGCCGCCTGCAACCGGTCGCGCTCGGCGAACTCGACTACGACGCGACCGTCGCGCGCATGACGATGCTGATGGGCAAGGGCGAAGCGGCGTCGCGCCGCAGCTGGCTCGAAGAGAAGGGCAACGAAGTGGAAGCGGACATCTGAGCGCGTTGCGCCTCGGTTTCAACTTCATGCGGCATACGACACTTCAAGCCAAACACGGACACGGAATCTAGATGGACGACGATAACACTCTCGACCTTTTCAACGAGCCGCCTCCCCCGGAAGGCGACTATCTGACGCTCGGCAACTACGCGGAGCGCGCGTACCTCGAGTATGCGGTCAGCGTGGTCAAGGGCCGCGCGCTGCCCGATGTCTGCGACGGCCAGAAGCCGGTGCAGCGCCGCATCCTGTTCGCGATGAACGAGATGGGTCTCGGCGACAACGCGAAGCCGGTCAAATCGGCGCGCGTGGTCGGCGACGTGCTCGGTAAGTATCACCCGCACGGCGACCAGTCCGCATACGACGCTCTCGTGCGTCTCGCGCAAGACTTTTCGATGCGCTATCCGCTGATCGACGGCCAGGGCAACTTCGGCTCGCGCGACGGCGACGGCGCGGCGGCGATGCGTTACACCGAAGCGCGCCTCACGCCGATCGCGAAGCTGCTGCTCGCCGAAATCGACCAGGGCACGGTCGACTTCATGCCGAACTACGACGGCTCGTTCGAAGAGCCGAAGACGCTGCCGGCACGTCTGCCGTTCGTGCTGCTCAACGGCGCATCGGGTATCGCGGTGGGTCTCGCAACCGAAATCCCTTCGCACAACCTGCGCGAAGTCGCGGGCGCGGCAGTCGCGCTGATCCGCAATCCGAAGCTGTCGCATGCCGAGCTGATGCAGCATGTGCCCGGTCCTGACTTCCCCGGCGGCGGCCAGATCATTTCGAGCGAAGCGGAAATCGCCGCGGCGTACGAAACCGGCCGCGGCAGCCTGAAGGTACGCGCGCGCTGGAAGATCGAAGACCTCGCGCGCGGTCAATGGCAGCTCGTGATCACCGAACTGCCGCCCAATACGGCCGCGCAGAAGGTGCTCGAGGAAATCGAAGAACAGACCAATCCGAAGATCAAGCTCGGCAAGAAGGCGCTGACGCCCGAGCAGTTGCAGACGAAGCAAACGCTGCTCGCGCTCGTCGACGCGGTGCGCGACGAATCGGGCAAGGACGCGCCGGTGCGCCTCGTGTTCGAGCCCAAGTCGAGCCGCATCGATCAGACCGAGTTCGTCAACACGTTGCTCGCGCATACGAGTCTCGAATCGAACGCACCGTTGAACATGGTGATGGTCGGCGGCGACGGCCGGCCGCGTCAGAAGGGCTTGAGCGAAATCCTGCACGAGTGGATCGCGTTCCGTTTCGCGACGGTGACACGCCGCACGCGGCATCGTCTGTCGAAGGTCGACGACCGGATCCATATTCTCGAAGGCCGGATGATCGTCTTCCTGAATATCGACGAAGTCATCCGCATCATTCGCGAATCGGACGAGCCGAAGGTCGCGCTGATGGCCGCGTTCGGCCTCACCGACCGCCAGGCCGAAGACATCCTCGAAATCAGGCTGCGTCAGTTGGCGCGCCTCGAGAAGATCAAGATCGAGAAGGAACTGGCCGAACTGCGCGAAGAGAAGACCAGGCTCGAAGAGTTGCTCGGCAGCGAGTCGGCGATGAAGCGCCTGCTGATCAAGGAAATCGAAGCCGACGCGAAGCAGTACGGTGACGAGCGTCGCACGCTGATCCAGCAGGAAAAGCGCGCGACGTTCGAAGCGCGCGTGGTCGACGAGCCGGTCACGGTCGTTGTATCGCAGAAGGGCTGGGTGCGCGCGCTGAAGGGCCACGGGCTCGACACCGCGGGCTTTACCTTCAAGGCCGGCGATGGCCTCTACGCAGCGTTCCAGTGCCGCACGCCGGACACGCTGATCGCGTGGGGCAGCAACGGGCGCGTCTATTCGGTCGCGGTCGCTCAACTGCCGGGCGGACGAGGCGACGGCGTGCCGGTCACGTCGCTGATCGAGCTCGAATCGGGCAGCCATCTGATGCACTACTACGCGGCGTCGGCGGAACAGGCGCTGCTGCTCGCGTCGAGTAACGGCTTCGGCTTCATCGCGAAGGTCGGCGACATGGTGAGCCGCGTGAAGGCCGGCAAGTCGTTCATGACGATCGACGCCGGTGCCGCGCCGCTCGCGCCGATGCCGATGCTGCCGGATGCCGCGCAGGTTGCGTGTCTGTCGTCGGGCGGGCGTCTGCTCGTGTTCGGCCTCGACGAGATGAAGACGTTGTCGGGCGGTGGCCGTGGCGTCACGCTGATGGCGCTCGACGACACCGAAACGCTCGTGCAGGCGCTCGCGATCAACAAGGCCGGCGTGATGCTGATCGGCACGCGCCGTGGCGGACGCGTCGACGAGGAGAAGCTGGCCGGCGCCGAGCTTGCGGCGCATGTCGGCAAGCGTGCGCGCAAGGGACGCGCGCCCGACAGCAAGATGAAGCTCGACGGCATGCGTCCGGTGCTGCCGGCTTAGTCGTAAAGTGGTGTCGATTTAACGAAGTTTGACGCTGTAAAACCACGGGCGCCTGCTAGCATGCGGGGCACTCGCGGTCTGTCGCAATAAAGTCCGTCGCGCGAAGGGTGTGGAAGCAAACGGGGCGCGGCGGCCTCGCGGTCGGATCATGGTGCCGCGATCACCACCACAAAATACGACGCAATAGACGTCGATACCCGGAACTGCCTGCATCACGTATGGTCGAACGCGCTCAGTTGCTGCTGAGCGGGATCAAGTGTCCTAAACGGTGTGGCGTCGTCGGGAGAGGAAAACTATATGAACAAGGCTATCGAAGTCGCGCTTTTTCTACATCTGCTCGGGGTGGCGGTGTGGGTCGGCGGTATGGTGTTCGCGCATTTCTGCCTGCGCCCGGCGCTCGGCGATCTGTCGCCGCAACTGCGCCTGCCGCTGTGGGAGTCGGTGTTCGGCCGCTTCTTCAACTGGGTCGGGGTGTCGGTACTCGTGATCCTGATCAGCGGCGGCTTCCTGCTGATGCAGTTCGGCGGCGGTCATGCTACCTGGCCGCTGCATGCGATGGCCGGTCTTGGCATCGTGATGATGCTGATCTTCGGGCATATCCGCTTCGCGGTGTATCCGCGCATTCGCCGCGCGGTGCAGGCGCAGAAGTGGCCCGATGGCGCGCAGGCGGTTGCTACGGTCCGCCGTCTGGTGCTGATCAATCTCGTGCTGGGTGTCGTGACGATCGGCGTCGCGGTGCTGTCGCGCGGATTCTGATCCTCTGATCGCCTGACTACGAACGGCGCATCAGGCGTCGTGCGGCCCGCGACGCGTCACGTCGTGGCGCCGTACGCGAGCCACAAGCCGCACGCCACCGCCACCGTTCCGTACACGGCATACACCGGCACCTTCAGCTTCGCGAAGCACATCGCGGAGAACGTCGCGGTCAGCAGATAGATCGGCTCCAGCGGTACGCGCACCGCAATGCGCAGTACCGCGACCGCGAGAAACGCGGTCGTGACCGCGCGCAGAATCCTCATGCCGTGCTCGAAGCGCGGGTTCGCCTTCAACTGATGCAGATGCCGCTGCGCGAGCACCACGAGGCAGCCCGACGGCACGAACAGCGCGAGCGTCGCGATCAGCGCGCCGAGCCAGCCATCGACGAGATAACCGAAGAACGGCACCACGTTCAGCAAGGGTCCAGGCGACAACGGCGACAGCGTAAACGCGAGCGTGAAGTCGTTATCGGATACGCCGATCGCGGGCGTGACGAATAGCGTCTTCAACACCGGCAACGCCGAGAAGCCGCCGCCGAACAGCGTCATGCCGGCGCCCGCGAGGCGCGGCCACAGCAGCGCGAGGTCATAGCGATGCGGCAGCGGCAGCGCAAACAGCACGAGCAGCGCGCCAAGCGCGGCCAGCAGCCGATAGTCGCCGCGTTGGAACGACAACGCGAGTCGCGAGTCGCGCTCGGGACTCGCGACCCAGCCGGTGCCGAAGGCCGCGCCGAGCATCATCACATACGCCGCGGCGCTGTGCGCATAGAACAGCGCGACGCTGCCGAGCAGCGCCGCCGTCCATTCGAGCTTGCCGCGCACGAGCGCGCGCGTCTGCTTGTACCAGGTGACCGCGATCAGCGTCGCGAGCACGACGCTGAAGTGATGCAGCAAGGTTTGCGATGCGATCGTGTGCACGATGGGCGTGCGGTAGAAGATCGCGAACAGCGTCATCAACGTGAAGAAGGGCAGCACGCTCGCGACGCCGGCGACCCACGCGCCCGCGCGTCCGCGCAGCGCGTGCCCGAGTTGCACGGCGACGTTGCAGCCGACGGGTCCCGGCACCATCCACGCGAGCGCGATCAGATCCGAGAACGCCATGCGCGACAGCCGCCCCTCGCGTTCCACGTAGTGATGCTCGAGCTGCGCCATCAACGCGAGGCCGCCCCAAGACAGCGCCGACAGGCCGCACACGACCCGGAACAGCGTCCATAGCGGCTCCCGTTGCCCCCGGCGGGCAGCTTCCTCGCTGGTGATGGTTTGCATCGGCGCTGCGGGGGCCCACGGCGCGGGCGCCCGTCCTTTAATTGTTGGTGCTGGATACGCTGCTTGCGCTGTCGGCTTCGTGCGTGGCGCGGCGGCCGCTGACGTTGTTCATACCGCATACCCCGAAGCGTTCAAGCAGTGCCGGGATCGCCTCCACCGGCACCGGACGGGAGAACAGGAAGCCCTGCGCCTCGATATGGCCGAGCGCGGCCAGCCACGCAATCTGCTCTTCGGTCTCCGTGCCTTCGACCACCACCGTGAGCCCGAGCGAGCGCGCGAGGTTGACGATCGCGGTGACCATCACGCAGACGCTGCGGTCGCCCGGAATCGCCTGGACGAATGAGCGGTCCACCTTCAAGGTATCGACGGCGAAGCGGTTCAGATAGGAAAGCGAGGAGTAGCCGGTGCCGAAATCGTCGAGCGCGATGCGTACGCCGAGACGCTTCAACGCGAAGATTTTTTCGGAGACGACTTCTGGAAATTCCATCATCGCCGTCTCGGTGATTTCGAGTTCGAGGCGGCGCGCGGAGATGCCGGTTTCCTCGATCGCGCGCGAGATCGTTTCGAACAGGTCGCCGCGCCAGAACTGCACCGCCGAAATGTTCACCGCGAGCGACAGCGTGTCGTAACCCTGCTGCTGCCATTGCGCGAGCTGACGGCAGGCGGTCTCGATCACGAAGTCGCCGATCGGCACGATCAGGCCGGTCGACTCGGCCACTGGGATGAATTCGTTGGCCGGGATCAGTCCGTGCTGCGGATGATTCCAGCGCACCAGCGCTTCGAAGCCGGTGATGCAGCGGCGCGTCAGATCGATTTTCGGCTGATAGGCGAGAAACAGTTGCCCCTCGGCCAATGCGACGCGCAGCTGCTGTTCCCACTTCATCAGATGGTCCGCGCGATGCGACAGATGCGGCGAATAGAACTGGTAGCAGTTCTTGCCGGCGTCCTTCGCGCTGTACATCGCGAGGTCGGCTTTCTTCAGCAGGTCGATCTCGCTTTCGTTGACGACCGAGTACAGCGCGATGCCGATGCTCGCATGCAGCACGAAAGAGCTGCCGCGCACCTCGAACGGCTTCGAGAACGCAATGCCCGCGGCTTCGGCGAGAGTGACCGCGCGCTTCTCGACATCGTCGCCCTTGATCACGACGACGAACTCGTCGCCGCCGATGCGCGACAGCGTGCCGTTGTCGCCGACCGCGGTGGCGAGACGCGAGGCCGTCATCTGCAGCACGATGTCGCCGGCGTTGTGGCCGAGCGTGTCGTTGACGGTCTTGAAGTTGTCGAGGTCGATAAACAGAATCGCTAGGCGGCCCAGATTGAACGGCTGCGCGACGTCGTGGCGCAGCGCCTGCAGCGTCGCATAGCGATTGCGCAGGCCGGTCAACAGATCGTATTCGACGAGGTGGGTCATCTCGCGCTCGCGGCCGAGCAGCTTGCCGATCAGGCCGGTTGCGACCGCGAAGAAGCTGAGCATCGCGAGCGAGATGAAGCCCGCCATCAACAGATAGACGTTGCGCGTGTGGTTGTAGTCGGCGAATTCTTCGCCCTGCGAAAGACCGACGAGCACGCCGAGCGGATAGCCGTCGATGTGCCTGTACGACACGATACGCGTGACGTTGTCGATCGAATCGACATAGGTGCCCGACACGTGCTCGGAGGTCGGATACGTGCCGCTCGCGGTGAACGTGCCGCTCGCCTTGTTGGCGTTGCCGGTGCGCCGCGCGAGCACGGTGCCGTTGTCCGAGATCACCGCGATCACGCCTTCGCGGCCGATCGCCGCGTTGTTGTAGAAGTCCGACGTGAAGTAGCTCGGGTCTTCGGAGACCACCACGACGCCCGCGAACGAGCCGTCGGCATGGTTCAGACGCCGCGTCATCTGCAGCGTCCAATGACCCGACACGCGGCCGAGCACGGGCTTGCTGATATACAGCTGGTCGTCGTTCTCGTGCTCGTGAACCTTGAAGTGCTCGCGGTCGGACAGGTCGATGTGAGCGGGGTTGAGTTCGGCCGTATTCGCGATCAGTCTGCCGTGCTCGTCGATCAGCGACACCTGCACGAGCGTTTCGCTTTGCACGACGCCTTTTTCGACCGTGCTCGCGAGATCGAAATGATTGGGCGTCTTTTCGAACTCGTACTTGACGAAGCGCGTGATCTGATCGACCTGGTGAATCGCCTTGATGGTGTGCTGTTCGAGCGCGGCGGAAAGAATTGCGGAAGACGCCATCGCTTCGCGGTACGTCGCGTCTTTCTCTACCGACAGACGCGCGAAGATCACGGTCCACAGCAGGATCAGCACGAGTACGCCGAGCGCCGGAATGACGAGCAACGCGCGTCGGCGCGTGATCATCGGATCGCGTCGCGGCCTGGCTTCGCGCGGGTCGGAGAAGCGGGACTGCGTCATCGAGCAGCCCTTGGCTGAGTGCGGGCCGCTTGCAAATGCACGGGCATCGACTGCGCGAAATAGATGGATGGCTGCATGGTGACCAAGGTGCCAAAGCTGCTGCGCGGGAGGAGAGGGCGTGGCGCCGCGGCGGACCGTCCACAGGTCATCGGATACGGTTCGATATTACTTAATGCCACTGGATTAAGGAAGCGTCCGGGCATGGGGTATACGCGGGCGCGGCGGGGGCGCTGTCCGGCTATTCATGAGGCCGGTAGGGCCGCCCCGATGAATTCGGACAACCAGGTATGGCGACGCAATAGTGCTGCGGCTTTTTGTGGTGCGAAGCGGCGACATGCGGCATTTCGCCGTGCCTGGTGCGCGAAGCCGGGTCCGCTTACGCGAGCCGGCACGTGCCGTCGACGATCGTCACCGAAGGGCCGCCGATCCAGATCTTGCCGCGCGCATCGTCGTAGTGGACCGACACGTCGCCCGCGCGCCCGAGCGCGGTGCCCTGACGTGCCGTGTAGCGCGCACCGGGCCGACGTTGCTGCAGGCTCAAGAGACCCGCGAGCGCGGCATTGGCGCTGCCCGTCACCGGGTCTTCACCGACGCCGAAGCCGCCGCCCGCCATCAGGCAACGGACCTCGAACGTTGCGGGGCCGTCTGCGTCGTGCGGTCCGTACACGGCGACGCCGTGCGTGTCGACCGCATGCACGAGCTCCGCGAGCGCCGCCGCATCAGGTTCGAGCGCGAGGCAGGCGCGCGCCGAATCGAGCCGCACGACGAGCCACGGCGCGCCGTTGTCGACCGCGCAGGGCGGCGCGCTGAAGTCGATCGCCTGACTACGTAAAGCCGTAGACAACGCCTCGTAACGATGCTCGGCGAGCGGCGTCACGCGTGCGGGCGGCGCGGCGAACGCCCATGCGCCGTGCGTATTTTCTGCGCCGTCGAGCGCTTCGAGTTCGACGAGACCCACACCGCATTGCTGGATCAGCTTGCCGGTCTGCTTCGGCTGGTAGCCGCTTTCGCGCAGAGCGTGCGCGGTGCCCAAGGTCGGATGACCCGCGAACGGCAACTCGCCGCCCGGCGTGAAGATGCGCACGCGATAGTCGGCGGCCGCATCGGTGGGCTTCAGCAGAAAGGTGGTTTCGGACAGATTGGTCCAGCGTGCGATGGCCTGCATCTGCGCGGTATCGAGCGCATCGGCGTCGAACACGACGGCAAGCGGATTGCCCTTGAACGGTGTCGACGTAAACACGTCGACCTGTTTGAAACGAACGGTGTGAGCGGACATCGACTGGCCCCGGCGCAATGGACATTGAGGGAGTTCGCGGATTCTATCCGCCCGCGCGGCGGCGATCCACCGTCGCCATAAAACAAAAACGCGCCGCCGGTGCGTGACACCCGACGGCGCGTTTGAGTCGCAATGCGTCGTGAATCACGGATGAATGTCACGCGAATTCACATGCAATGCCAAACCACTGCAAAGCTTATTCGACCTCGGCGATCAGTTCGATCTCGACGCACGCGCCGAGCGGGATCTGCGCGACGCCGAACGCCGAGCGTGCGTGCTTGCCGCGCTCGCCGAACACGTCGGCGATCAGTTCCGACGCGCCGTTCGTGACCAGATGCTGCTCGGTGAACTCGAGCGTCGAGTTGACGAGGCTCATCAGCTTGACGATGCGCGTCACGCGGTTCAGGTCGCCGACGTGCGCATGCAAGGTGGCGAGCAGATCGATCGCGATCGACCGCGCGGCAGCCTTGCCTTCGTCGGTGCCGAGCGTCGCGCCGAGCTTGCCGACCCACACCTTGCCGTCCTTCTTCGCGATGTGGCCCGACAGGTACACCGTGTTGCCGCTTTGCGCGCTCATCACATAGGCCGCTGCCGGTGCACCCGCCGTCGGCAGTTCGATGCCGAGTTCCTTGAGCTTGTCGTACACATTCGATTGAGCCATGTCGTGTCCTCGTTTCGGTGAGATTGCATGAATGCAGGCGGGGCGAAGTCCGCACGCAACACGCGTGCAAACTTCGCCCCGATGACAGTGCGGCTAACGCCGTTCAGATTTTCGCGCGCACGAGTGCGGCGAGACGCGCCACGCCTTCGTCGATTTTAGCCGGTGGCACCGTGACGAACGACAGACGCAGCGTGTTGTGCTGCGGCTCGCTCGCGAAGAACGGGGCGCCCGGCACGAACGCGACGTTTTGCGCGACCGCTTCCTCGAGCAGCTTCATGGTGTCGATCCCCGCCGGCAGATTGACCCAGATGAACATGCCGCCTTCCGGACGGTTCCAGCTGACGCCTTCGGGCATATATCGTTCGAGTGCGGTCAGCATCGCCTCGCACTGGTTGCGATACAGCTCGCGGATGGTCGGCACGTGCGTGTCGAGGAAGCCGTCCTTGATCACTTCGTGCACGATGCGCTGCGTGAAGCTCGGCGTGTGCAGGTCGGTGGCCTGCTTGGCCTGCACGAGTTTGAAGATCAATTCCTCGGGCGCGATGATGAAGCCGACGCGCAGACCCGGCGCGAGCACCTTCGAGAACGAGCCCAGATAGACGATGTGATCGGGCGCCATCGACAGCATGGTCGGCAGCGGTTCGCCCGCGTAGTCGAGTGCGCCGTAGGGGTCGTCCTCGATCACCGGGAACGGCGCGGTCTTCGCGAACTCGGCGAGCGCGCGGCGGCGTTCGACCGGCAGACGGCGGCCCGTCGGATTCTGGAAATTCGGCTGCGCGTACAGCAGACGCGCGCCCTTGATCAGTTCCGGCTGCAGACCTTCCGGGATCAGGCCCTGATCGTCGGTCGGCACCTGCACGTAGTGCGGCTCGTACATCGAGAACGATTGCAGCGCGCCGAGGTAGGTCGGCGTTTCGACCAGCACCGGGCTATCGACGCAGACGAGCACCTTGCCGAGCAGGTCGAGCGCCTGTTGCGAGCCGGTCGTGATCAGCACCTGCGACGCGCGGATCTGCGCGCCGTTGGTCGAGTAGCGCTGCGCGACCCATTCGCGCAGCGGCAGATAACCTTCGGTCGCGCTGTACTGCAGCGCCGCGGCGGGCGTGTCGCGCAGGATGCGGTCGGACGCCTCGCGCATGCGCTCGGCCGGGAAGGTGGCCGGCGAGGGCAGGCCGCCGGCGAAGGAGATGACTTCGGGCCGTTCCGTGACCTTCAGGATCTCGCGGATCGCGGAGCTCGTGAGCTTGCGCGCGCGTTCGGACAATTGCCACGTCGGGGCTTTCAGGTCGCTTTGGTCCATGATCTCCTCTGCTGGTGTTTCTGGAACCGGTCAAAAACTTCAATTATCGCGCGACTGGGCTACTGGTGCCGCTGGGGGGCCATCGGGGTTGCCACCAGGTTGCCACTGGAGCGCCCAATCACGCGCTGCTTATCCGAGGGTTCGCGGACCCTCGGGTGTTTCAAATTCGGCGACGAGCGCCGCGGCGCCGTCGGTCGGCTGAACATCGAGCAGGTGCGCGGCGCCGAGCCAGCGCAGTTGCTCGCCGATCAGTTCAGGCCGTGGATGCACGGCTTTCAATGCTTTCAGCGCGAGGTTCGTCGGCGCCAGCGACTGCGACGGATGCCGCGTCGAATCCCATTGGATCAGCGAAGGCAGCACGCCGTCGCCGGCGCCTTGCCACGCGGGGAACGACCCGTCGTCGGGCACCGTCAGGCCCCACGTGAAATCGCCGCGCGTCATCGGCACGACCGGCGCGATGCGCTGCGGATACTGCGCCTGCCACGTCGCCAGATGCTTCGGCCGCTCGACGCGCGCGACCCAATGCGACAGATACGGCCCGTTTTCGAGTCGTGCCCGCGTCGCCGGGTCGTCGAGCGCGAACAGGCGTGGGCGCGGTGCGACGCCGTCGGCTGCGTCGGCCGAGGCGCGCGGATCGATCGCGATCACTTCCAGGTAGACGCCGCCCCACAGGCCCAGCAGGCGATTATGGGTGCGCATCAGCGGATGCGCGCCGCCGCCGGCCGGGGTGACGCCGAGCGTATCGGCGACGTACTGGACGCCTTCGTCCAGCGTGCGCGCGGAGACGACGAGATGATCGAGACTGAGCGATTGGGCTGTCAGGGCTGTCATGACGGATCGACGGAAAACGCTGTTCTGCGCAGGGGCCGGTTGCGCGCCATGCTTGAAGGTTGCGCTGCCGGGGCCGTAAGCATAACCGTTTGCCGGATCGGCGGGCCATGCGGATGGTTCCGCGTTGCGTCACCACCCTTCGCTGGATTCAAATGTAACGGCCGTGACCTGCACAGTAACGGTACAATCGACGCGATACTGTTCGGTACAGTTGGAGCCCGTCATGTCCGTCCCGCTTGCGCAGATTCCCGCCCCGCACGACACCGCGTCGCTGACGCTGGTCGAACAGCTGGTCCAATGGGCGCGACGCCGCATCGAGGAGCGCGTGTTTCGCCCCGGCATGCGCATGCCGTCGATCCGCAAGCTCGCGCTCGACAAGGGCGTGTCGCGCTTCACGGTGGTCGAAGCGTACGAGCGGCTCGTCGCGCAGGGTTTTCTGGAGTCGCGGCGCGGCTCCGGCTTCTATGTGCGCGAGCGCCAGGGCGGCGCGGCGACGGTCTCCGAGCTGCGTCCGCGCGCCGAGCCGCTGCCCGCGCCGGCCAATATCGATGTCGTCTGGCTGCTGCGCAACATGCTGCACACGGGTGCCCGGCCCGAGCGCAGCCCGGGGCTTGGCTACCTGCCGGCGCGCTGGCTCGACGGCGACCTGATCACCAACGCGTTGCGCACGCTCGGCCGGCAAAGCGGCATGCAGATGCTCGGCATCGGCACCGCGCAAGGTTTCCTGCCGCTGCGCCAGCAATTGCAGACGCGGCTCGAGGAGCTGGAAATCGGCGCGTCGCCCGAGCAGATCGTGATGGTGTCCGGAATCACGCAGGCGATCGACCTGATTTCGCGCATTTACGTGAAGCCGGGCGACGCGGTGATCGTCGGCGATCCGGCCTGGTTCCAGATGTTCGGCTGCTTCGCGTCGCAGGGCGCGCGGCTCGTCGGTATGCCGTACACGCCGGACGGCCCCGATCTCGACGCGCTCGAAGCGTTAGTTCAGGAATGGCGCCCCAAAATGCTGGTGATCAACTCGGTGCTGCAGAACCCGACCGGCACGTCGCTGAGCGCCGCGCAGGCGTTCCGCATCCTGCGGCTTGCCGAGGCGTACGACTTCATCGTCGTCGAGGATGACATCTACGGCGACCTGTGCCCGCCCGGCTACCCGGGCACGCGGCTCGCGAGCCTCGATCAGTTGAAGCGCGTGATCTACCTCGGCAGCTTCTCGAAGACGCTCGCGCCGAATCTGCGCGTCGGTTTCATCGCGTGCGCGCCGGAAGTGGCGATGGTGGTCAGCAATCAGAAGATGCTGGTCGGCATGACGAGCCCCGAGTTGAACGAGCGCGTGATCTACAAGATTCTGACCGAGGGCCACTACCGGCGGCACGTCGAGCGCATTCGCGCGCGCCTCGACGGCGTGCGGGAGAGGGCCGTGCGGATGATCGAAAAGACCGGCATGAAGCTGTTCCTGACGCCAACGGCCGGCATGTTCCTATGGGCCGACACCGGCGTCGACGCGGGCGCGCTCGCCGCGGCCGGGCACGAAGCCGGCTATCTGCTGACACCGGGCGGCCTGTTTTCGCCGCAGCAGTCGCCGAGCACATGGATGCGCTTCAATATCGCCAATTGCGGCGATCCTGAATTGCCGGCGTTTCTGAGCCGCTATCTTGACGGCGTCGCGCGCCGCGCCTCTTGAAACCGCGCCGGATCGTCCCCATTTGCGCGGACGATCCGGCGAGCCGGCACGGCAGGTCCGAAGCGCGGTTCGAATCCGCTTCGGCCGCCGCCAACCCCCCATTCGCAACAGAGAGGAAGTCCGACCATGGCACAAGAAACCATGAGCTTTCAGGCAGAAGTGAAGCAACTTCTGCAACTGATGATCCATTCGCTGTACAGCAACAAGGAAATCTTTCTGCGCGAGCTGATCTCGAACGCGTCCGACGCGGCCGACAAGCTGCGCTTCGAGGCGATCGAAAACAGCGCGCTGTACGAAAACGATCCGAACCTGCGGATTCGCGTGTCGTACGACAAGGCCGCGCGCACCGTCACGATCGACGACAACGGCATCGGCATGAGCCGCGACGAAACGATCGCGCACCTCGGCACGATCGCGCGTTCGGGCACCAAGGAATTCTTCGGCAAGCTGTCGGGCGACCAGCAGAAGGACGCGGCGCTGATCGGCCAGTTCGGCGTCGGCTTCTACTCGGGCTTCATCGTCGCGGACAAGATCACCGTCGAGACGCGCCGCGCCGGCCTGGCGGCCGCCGAAGGCGTGCGCTGGGTCAGCGCGGGCGAGGGCGATTTCGCGGTCGAGACGATCGAGCGCGCCGCGCGCGGCACGACCATCACGCTGCATCTGCGCGCCGATGAGGACGAACTGCTGTCGTCGTATCGGCTGAAGTCGATCATTCAGAAGTACTCGGACCACGTCGCGCTGCCGATCCTGATGCAAAAGGAAGAGTGGGACGCGGAAAAGAGCGAGATGGTCACGAAGGACGAGGACGAGACCGTCAACCAGGCGAGTGCGCTGTGGACCCGTTCGAAGAACGACATCACCGACGATCAGTACAAGCAGTTCTACCAGCACATCTCGCACGACCATCAGGACCCGCTGACGTGGACGCATAACCGCGTCGAAGGCCGCAGCGAATACACGCAACTGCTGTACGTGCCGGCGCACGCGCCGTTCGATCTGTGGAACCGCGAGCAGCGCGGCGGCCTGAAGCTGTACGTGAAGCGCGTGTTCATCATGGACGACGCCGAGCAACTGCTGCCCACGTATCTGCGCTTCGTGAAGGGTGTGGTCGATTCGGCCGATCTGCCGCTCAACGTGTCGCGCGAAATCCTGCAGGAAAGCCGCGACGTGAAGGCGATCCGCGAAGGCGTGACCAAGCGCGCGCTGTCGATGCTCGAAGAACTGGCCAACGCGGACAACGACGCCGATAAGGAAAAGTACGCGGGCTTCTGGAAGGAATTCGGCCAGGTGCTGAAGGAAGGCATCGGCGAGGACTTCGCCAATCGCGAGCGCGTCGCGAAGCTGGTGCGCTTTGCGACGACGCATACGGGCACGGCCGAGCAGACCGTGTCGCTGGCCGACTACGTCGCTCGCATGAAGCCCGAGCAAACGAAGATCTACTACGTGACCGCCGACACCTGGCAGGCCGCGTCGAACAGTCCGCATCTCGAAGTGTTCCGCAAGAAGGGCGTCGAAGTGCTGCTGCTAACCGATCGCGTCGATGAATGGATGCTGTCGTTCCTCAACGAATTCGACGGCAAGCCGCTGCAAAGCGTTGCGCGCGGCGACCTCGATCTCGGCGCGCTGAACGACGAAGAAAAGCAGGCGCAGGAAAAGATCGGCGAGGAGTTCAAGCCGCTCGTCGAGAAGATGAAGGAAGCGCTGAAGGACAAGGCGAAGGACGTGCGTCTGACGTTCCGCCTGACCGACTCGCCGTCGTGCCTCGTCGCCGACGACGGCGAAATGAGCGGCTACCTGCAGCGCATGCTGAAGGCCGCGGGCCAGCAGGCACCGGAATTCCATCCGATCCTCGAAGTGAATCCCGAGCACGCGCTCGTGAAGGGTCTGCATGCCGATAGCGCGAATTTCGACGACTGGTGCCATCTGCTGTTCGATCAGGCACTGCTCGCCGAAGGCGGCGCGCTGGAAGATCCGGCGAGCTTCGTGAAGCGGACCAATGCGTTGCTGCTGTCGCGCGCGGGTTGAGCGAGAGCGAACGTGAGCTGGGAGCGTTGATGACGTGGTTCGATTGACGCTTCGTGGTTGAGAAATGCGCTGCTTCGGCAGCGCATTTTTTTTGGCCGTCCGGTTTGCGCCGGCTTCTTGCCCGGAGCAGCGCGCACGATGAGCGCAAACCTTGCCGCGAAAAATTGCCGTCGGAGCGCGCCGCTATAATCCGACACCATGCCTATCCGTTTCGATCCCGCCGACGCCCACTGGCGCGTCGCGCCTTTGCCCACTTTCAGCGCTGCCCAGAAAGACTGGCTGACCCGCGGCGGTTCACTGACCGCGCATCTGCGCGCGCTCGGCGCGGTCGCGGTGCGCGTGACGCGCGAAGCGGTCGCGCTGCCCTGGCCCGACGAAGCCGCCGCCCTCGCACTCGCGCCGCGCGCGCCCGTGTGGGTGCGCGAAGTGGTGCTGTCGGTCGATGGCGTGCCGTTCGTCGCCGCGCATAGCGTGACGCCGCGCGCCGCGAGCGTGGGCATCTGGCAGGCGACGCGGCGGCTGCGCACGCGGCCGCTCGCCGAGTTGCTGTACAGCGATAGCAGCGTCGCGCGTTCGTCGCTGGTGAGCCGCAGGGTGGGGGAGCGCCATCCGTTGTTTCGGCTGGCCGCGCGTGAGATCGGCGGTGGTGTGGATGCGCCGCATGCGCTGGTCGCGCGGCGCTCGGTGTTCGAGCGGCATGGCGCGCCTTTGATGGTGACCGAATGCATGTTGCCGGCACTGTGGGAGCATCTGGCCCGGCGGACCCAGGCGGAGCGCTCGGGCGCCGCGACCGAGCCGGTTTCAGGCGCGCATGTCGCGCACGCGCGGATACGCGAACACGGCCGTCCGCTCGATCACACCGCGTCGCGCGCACATGCCGCGCCGCGCACGTCGGACGACCGGAGCCGCTGATGTTGCGCGGCTTTCCCCCGGTCGTCGCGGCCGACACGCACACGCTGATACTGGGCAGTTTTCCCGGCGAAGCGTCGCTGGCTGCGGCGCAGTACTACGCGCATCCGCGCAACCAGTTCTGGAAGCTTTTGGGTACGGTTCTAGGTGAACCTGAATTGCATGAGCTTGCTTATGACGCACGTCTCGAACGCGTGCTGAAGCACGGCATCGGCATCTGGGACGTGCTCGACGCATGCCATCGCGAAGGCAGTCTCGACTCGGCGATCCGCCATGCGCAGCCGAACGACTTCGAATCATTGAGAGAGCATGCGCCGTTGCTGAAAAAAGTTTGCTTCAACGGCAAGAAGGCGGGGCGCTTTGCCGACGTCATTGGAGAGGCAGGGTACGAGACGCTCGTATTGCCTTCGTCGAGCCCCGCGAATGCGACGCTGTCGTTCGAGCAGAAGCTCTCGTGTTGGCGGGAGATTCTTTCCTGACGACATTCGGATGGAGGGTGGCGCAACGTTGCGCGGCATGCGTTGCGATCCATGACGAATCCGATCATCCGATGACGGAAGGGCGTCGAGTCGCCCCTCCCGTTTCTCCAGCGTTTCGGACGCAGACCAATAATCGCCGGTGCGCCGGGCCGCTTCACGAAAACCGCTTAGTTCGGCAGCAGCGAGCCGCTCCGAATGGGCTCGGCTCCAGCGACACACGCGAGCTCCAGCCCCGCCGTGGCGAAGCGCGCGCGTTGCCGCGCATATAGCACGCCGGCGACGGAGTTCGTGATCGTGACGACGCGACCGGTCAGCGGGTCGACGATATCGGCGATTGCCTCGCCAGGATCGACCCAGACACCGAGCGGCGCGCGGAACACGAGCACGCCGGAGATCGGTGCCACGAGCGGCTCGCTGCCGGAGAAAGGTGTGGCCTTGAACGCGAGCTCCGGCAACGGCGCGGGTGTGCCGTCGATGACGCCGCGAAACCTCAGGTATTCGACGATTGCGTTCGCGTCGCGCTCGGCGAACGCGTAGCTCACATCGGCCTGGCCGCGCAGCTCGATCGTTACCGAGATCGACCCGTTCGGAATCGGATAGCGCTCGCCGTAGCGGGCACGCAACTCGGACCAGCTGAAGCTGTGAATCTCGTCGAACGGATTGCCGATCGAATTGAGCGCGAGCAGCGAAGTCTTCGCGTCGAGGTAGCGCGCGAGTGGCTCGACGTCGGGCCAGGTGTCGGGATTCGTGAACAGATGCATCGCCGCTTCGAAGTCGCAGTGCAGGTCGAGCACGACGTCGGCATCATATGACAGGCGCTGCAGCGCGAGGCGCTGCGATTCGAGCTCGGTGGTCGGCGTTTGCTCGGCGAGCGCCTCGCGCATGGCGGCGCGCACGGCGAGCAGGTTCTGTTGCGCGTCGGCGGTCAGATGAGGCTCGATGCGCGGCATCACGAGCTCGGCCAGATTATGGAAGTTGCGATTGAAGTTCGCCGCGGTGCCGCTTTCGAAGCGGCCAACCATGTGTCCGAGCACCCGCTGGTTGAGGCCGATCGGATTGGGTACCGGCACGATGACGATTTCGCCGCGCAGCCGGCCCGCCGTCTCGAGGGCGGCGAGGCGTTTGCGCAGTTCCCATGCGACCAGCATCCCCGGCAGCTCGTCGGCATGCAGTGACGACTGGATGTAGATCTTCTGTCCGCCCGTCGGGCCGTAGTGGAAGCTCGTCAGGTACCGCTCGGTGCCGAGCGACGGGGAAATCAACGGATGGGTTTGTGTTTGCATGATGGTGTGAATGTGCCGGACGCCGTACGGGCGCGGGATGCTCCCGCGCCATTGCCTGTCAGCCGCCGTACACGTCGAAGCTGAAGTAGCTGGCTTCGATCTTCTTGTACGTTCCTTGCGCAGGCCCATGGCGGCGCCGCTGCCGAGTGCGCCCTTCGGATCGCTGAGGTAGTTGTATAGACAAGATAACGAATTGAAGATGGTGGCGGAAGTAGGGTTTCCGCTGACGACGTACGGCTCGCCTTCAAAATAGGCGGGATTTTCGCGTGAAACGAAGTTTCAACGAGAAATCGAAGCGAGCGTTGCAAGAAATAAATGTATATGCAACTTGCCGTCAAAGCTCGAGCGCAAGAAATCGCGTGCCCTCGACCGGATTTGCGTAGTAGGGCGCAGTTTCGACGAATCCCAGGCGCTCGTAGATGCGCTGTGCGAAAGCGGTTTTCGGTACCGAGTCGAGGACCAGCTTCGAGAAGCCCAACGATTTTGCTTTCCCGATCACCGACGTCACCAGCGTTTCGCCGAGACGCATCCCTCTGAATGCGTCGCGAACGAAGAGCCGCTTGATTTCCGCGGTCCCGGTGCTATGGCGCAGCAGCCCCGCGCAACCGGCGAGTTCGCCACCGGCATCGGCGACGAAAAACATGCCGGACGGCAACGTGTAAACCTCCTCGAACGCTTCCATTTCGGCATCGAATCCACGGTACGACAGATCCAGATCCAGCCAGTGCACGTATTCGCGGATCAGGGCGACGAGGCCGCGCGTATCGGCGGGGAAAACGGCTTCGCGAATGACAGGCTGTGGCGTTTGCATGGCGGCTCTCAGATCCATACGTCGTTTTCGGCCGTTCTTTCGTTGACGGTATCGCCGGTGTTGACGACGCCACGCGGTTCGATCAGCAGCAGCTTCACTTCGGACCCGGCATACGGCTTGTGCTCGACTCCCTTAGGAACCACCGCCATTTCTCCAGCAGCCAGTTCGATCGAGCGGTCGCGGAAGTCGATGCGCAACCGGCCATCGAGGACGATGAAGGTCTCGTCGGTGTCGGCGTGCTGGTGCCAGACGAAATCGCCCACAATCTTGACGACCTTGAACTGATAGTCGTTCATTTCGGCAACGACACGCGGCTGCCAGTGGTCGTCGATCTGACGGATCTTGTCGAGCAGGTTGATCGTCCTGTATTGGCCGCGTTGCTCGGGTGTCGGCTCGGAATCGCTGTGCATGGTGGCGCCATTCGGGTGATACCTCGAACGGAGCTTAGTCCGGCCGCCAGCGCGTGTCTTGAACGATCGTGCAAGCTTGCGCTAGCCGGCGCGTCGATCGCGCATCATCGCGAGCCAACGTGCGGGAGGGATGCCGTATGCGTGGCGAAAATGTCGGGTCATGTGGCTCTGGTCGGCAAAGCCGGCGGCCGCCGCCGCATCCACGAGTGAAACGCCGCGCAGCATCATCGCGCGCGCGGCTTCGAGCCGTCGCATGACGAGGTAGTGATAGGGGCTGGTACCGTAGAAAGTTCGGAAATCGCGCGACAGGCTCCAGCGGTCCTGTCCGCTGACGGCGGCGAGTTCGTCCAGCGTGACGACACGGGTGCTCGAAGCGTGCAGATATTCCCGTGCCCGCTGCGCCGCCGCGAAATCCGCGGACTTGCGCGCCGCTCGCGCGCCCGCCGCGCTATCGAGCGCGAGCGCGAGGCCGGCGAGCGCGTCGTCGCGTTCGAGCGGTTCCGCGTCGCCGCGCATCTGGCGCAGCGCTGTCTTCGTCGCTTCGAACAGCCGTGAGTCGTTCGTGACGCCGCCTTCGACGAATGGCAACGGCCGGCCGCCCAGCACTTCCTGAATTGCGGCGGGCTGCACGTAAATCATCTGATAACGGAATCCATCTTGCGTGCCGGCCTGACCGTCGTGCACTTCGTCGGGATGCAGGACCATCGTCTGTCCGGGCAGGCTGGTGCGCAAACCGCGCCGGTAATGGAAGCACTGAACGCCTGCAAGAGTCAGGCCGATCGCGTAGGTGTCGTGCCGATGCAGTGAATACGCGTTGCCGTGGAAAAACGCTTCGATGCGTTCGACTCCACCGCTGGATTCCGAACGGGAAATCCAGTCGGATTGGGCATTGCTGGTATCGCCGTCCATTACGCTCTCCGGCTCCGTTTGGCAGTTCTGCGGGAATCTCCGTATCGGATCATTGTATCGGTGTGGACGTTCGACGCACCGTATGACAGCCTACCGGCAAATTGCACCGCACCACGAACGCCGACTAAACGCGGCGAAGTCGCACGCTTTTCCGTCGGCCCAAAAATAAGGCAGAATCCAGACGTGCGATCCGCCGCGCGACGCGGTCCGCCGTGTTCGCTTAAACGTTGCGCTTTGGCGTTCCAGGACCCCGCATCGCCATCCGCCGCGCACAGCGTTTGTGTCCTAGTGTTGTCGTTTTCCTGATCGACGTTTGCGCATCCTGCCGTCTCACGTGCGAGATGCCTTTCAACCGCCCGCCCAGAGCCTAGCAATGACGACCCAGCAACCGACCATCATCTACACCCTCACCGACGAGGCCCCGCTGCTCGCGACCGCCTCGTTCCTGCCGATCATCCGGACCTTCACGAGGCCGGCCGGCATCGAGGTCGAGACCAGCGACATTTCGGTCGCGGGCCGCATCCTCGGCGAGTTCCCGGAGTTTCTGACCGAAGCGCAGCGGGTGCCGGACAATCTCGCGCAGCTCGGTCGCCTGACTTTGTTGCCCGACACCAACATCATCAAGCTGCCCAACATCAGCGCATCGGTGCCGCAACTGACGAGCGCGATCAAGGAACTGCAGGCGAAGGGCTACAAGGTGCCCGACTATCCGGAAGATCCGAAGACCGACGAAGAGAAGGCGATCCGTCAGCGCTACTCGAAGTGCCTCGGCAGCGCCGTGAACCCGGTGCTGCGCGAGGGCAACTCGGACCGTCGCGCGCCGGCCGCGGTGAAGAACTACGCGCGCAAGCATCCGCACAGCATGGCCGAATGGAGCATGGCGTCGCGCACGCACGTCGCGCACATGCGGCACGGCGACTTCTATCACGGCGAAAAATCGCTGACACTCGATCGCGCCCGCGACGTCAAGATGGAACTCGTCACGAAGAGCGGCAAGACGATCGTGCTGAAGCCGAAGGTCGCGCTGCAGGACGGCGAGATCATCGACAGCATGTTCATGAGCAGGAAGGCGCTGCTCGCGTTCTATGAAGAACAGATGGAAGACGCGCGCAAGACCGGCATGATGCTGTCGCTGCACGTGAAGGCGACGATGATGAAGGTGTCGCACCCGATCGTCTTCGGCCACGCGGTGAAGGTGTTCTACAAGGACGCGTTCGCGAAGCACGGCAAACTGTTCGACGAACTCGGCGTGAACGTCAACAACGGCCTCGTCAATCTGTACGAGAAGCTCGAGACGCTGCCGGAGTCGAAGCGCGAGGAAGTGATCCGCGATATGCACGCGTGCCACGAACATCGTCCGGAACTGGCGATGGTCGATTCGGCCAAGGGCATCTCGAACCTGCACGCGCCGAACGACGTGATCGTCGATGCGTCGATGCCGGCGATGATCCGCCTCGGCGGCAAGATGTGGGGCGCGGACGGTCGTCCGAAAGACACCAAGGCGGTGATTCCCGAGAGTACGTTCGCGCGCATCTACCAGGAGATGATCAACTTCTGCAAGACCAACGGCGCTTTCGATCCGGTCACGATGGGCACCGTGCCGAACGTCGGTCTGATGGCGCAGAAGGCGGAAGAATACGGCTCGCACGATAAGACTTTCGAAGTGCCGGAAGATGGCGAGGCGCGCATCGTCGATCTCGCGAGCGGCGAGGTGCTGCTCACGCAGAACGTCGAGCAGGGCGACATCTGGCGCATGTGCCAGGTGAAGGACGCGGCGATCCGCGATTGGGTCAAGCTCGCGGTCACGCGCGTGCGCAACTCGGGCACGCCCGCGGTGTTCTGGCTCGACCCGTATCGTCCGCACGAAGCGGAACTGATCAAGAAGGTCGAAGCCTACCTGAAGGATTACGACACCACGGGCCTCGACATCCAGATCATGTCGCAGGTGCGTGCGATGCGTTACACGCTCGAGCGCGTCGTGCGCGGGCTCGATACGATCTCGGTCACCGGCAACATCCTGCGCGATTATCTGACCGACCTGTTCCCGATCATGGAACTGGGCACGAGTGCGAAGATGCTGTCGATCGTGCCGTTGATGGCGGGCGGCGGGATGTACGAGACGGGCGCGGGCGGTTCGGCGCCGAAACACGTGAAGCAGCTCGTCGAAGAGAACCATCTGCGTTGGGACTCGCTCGGCGAATTCCTCGCGCTCGCGGTGTCGCTCGAAGAACTGGGCATCAAGACCGGCAACAACCGGGCGAAGATCCTCGCGAAGACGCTCGACATCGCCACCGGCAAGCTGCTCGACAACAACCGCAGCCCGAGCCCGAAGACCGGCGAGCTCGACAATCGCGGCAGCCAGTTCTATCTGGCGATGTTCTGGGCGCAGGAGCTGGCCGCGCAAACCGACGATGCCGAGCTTGCCGCACAGTTCAAGCCGCTCGCGACGCAGCTGACCGCCAATGAGCAGGTGATCCTCGCGGAGCTGGCGGCGGTGCAGGGCACGCCGGCCGACATCGGCGGCTATTACAAGCCGGACTTCAACAAGCTCGACGAGGTGATGCGGCCGAGCCGCACGCTGAACGAGGCGCTCAAGGCGGTTCGTGTCGAGTGAGATGAGATGAAGTGACAACGAGCCGCTCGTTGCGTGCGGGCGGCTCGTGGCAGGCAAGGGCGGCGAACGCTACCTGCGAACGCGTTCAATACTGCACGACGATCGCGACGCGCCGGTTCGCCGCTCTTGCCGCCGCGTCGTCGCCGGCGACCAGCGGGAAATTATCGGCCCGGCCGATCGCGGCCAGCCGATGCGGCTCGATCCCGCGCTCGACCAGATACCTGACCACCGCCCCCGCGCGAGCCGACGACAGCTCCCAGTTGGACGCATACTTCGCCGTCGAGATCGGCACGCTGTCGGTATGTCCTTCGACGAGCACATTGCCGGTCGTATCCTTTTGCAGCACTTGCGCGATCCGGTTCAGGACGTCGAACGAATCGGGCAGCAGTCGCGCATCGCCGGCGTTGAACAGGATCTTCGCGTTGACGCCGATTTCCAGGCCGTGCGGCACGTCCGTCACCGTGATCAGCCCTTCTTCGCGCAGCGCTTCGAGCCGCGCGCTCAGCTGCTTGCGCGCATCCCGTTGCGCGCCGTCCGCTGGCGCGGGCGCGCTCTGCAGCGCCGTTCTCGTTTCGAGCGTCTGATAGCGGAGTTCGAGCTGCTTCGATTTCGCCAATTGCATCACGTACAGCGCGAGAAACAGCACCATCATCGTCGTGATGAGGTCCGCGTACGAGATCAGCCAGCGGCCGCCTTCCGTGCCTTCGCCGCCGTGCCCGTCGCGCTCGTCCGCGCCACTCGATGCGCGTTTGCTGCCAGACGTCGTTTGCATACTTGATTAGTCCGCTTCCAGATGACAGCGCGGCGCTCCGCGCTCGCGCTCTACCGCGAGGCTCAGGCCAGCGACTCCGCCGCCCGCCCGCGCATTTCGCCCGTCAGGCGCGTTTCGATCATATGCGGCGACTCCTTGCGCGAAATCGCGAGCAGTCCGTCGAGATAAAGCCGGCGAAACCGCACCTCGCTGTCGACCTGCGCCTGCAGTTTGCCGTATAGCGGCAGAAACACCAGATTCGCGAGCGCGAGGCCATACAGCGTCGCGACGAACGCCGTGGCGATGCCCGAGCCGAGTTGCCCCGGATCGAGAATGTGATTGGTGACCTGGATCAGCCCGAGCACCGAGCCGAGAATACCGAACGTCGGCGCATAGCCGCCCGCCTGCTGCCACACGCGCGCCGCAGCCATGTGATTGCGCTCGTACGCGTCGAGCTCGCGCTGCAGCGCATCTTCGAGCACCGGGGTCGAGACGCCGTTCGCGAGCAGTTCGAGTCCCCGTCTGGCGAACGGATGTGTGCCGCTGACGTCCATCGATTCGAACGCGAGCAGGCCGTTGAGCTTCGCCTGATCGCCCCATTCGAGCAGGTCGGCGAGACTCTTCTGGTCGACCCGCCGCGCGCGCGTGAACGCGAGGCCGAGCAGCTTCACCGCATCGAAAAAGCGTGCCCACGTGGTCTGGATCATCACCGCGCCGAGCGTGCCGCCGAGCACGATGACGAACGCCTCGTACTGGAACAGCGTCAGAAAATGCCCGCCTTCGAGGGCGAAGCCAAAAACGATTGCCGCTCCACCGAACAGCACACCAAATAGCGTCAACAGATCCATGCTTTTCCTCGAACGGCGCCGCGCTCACGCTGTACGCGTGAGCAGCGTCGCGCAGTCAAACCGCTCAGTGCGCGGCGTTCTGCAGCGTCGCGTGCGGCGCGGACGGTGTCTTCAGTGCTTTCACCGCATCGAGCAGCCGTTGCTCGATGTCGCCGACTTCGATCGCATCGATCTTGATGTCGCGCCGCATGACCCACGACACCTCGTTGCGGCGTACTTCGGTCATCACCGACAGCAGGCGCTCGGCCACCGGTTGTCCTTCGACGCTGACGAGCAGCTTCGCGAGATCGTAGGTATCGAAGCCGCTGACGACTTCGAACAGCGTGCGCTGATCGACGGACGCGAGATCGTCGAGCGAATCGAGGGCGCCGCTGCGGCGCGTATTGCGACGCGAGAAATAGGCGACGCCTTGCTGCTCGACATAGGTCAGCACTTTCGACTTGCGGAACGCGAACACTTCGTCGGCAATTTCGCCGTGCGACAGCTTGTTGAGGATCAAGGTCCTGTCGACGCCGATCAATGCCTCCAGATCGGTCAGCTCGATCAGCTCGAGCTCGCCGCTCACGGCGATATCGAGGTCGCCGTCCGCGACCTGCTGCGCGCGATCGACGATGCGCGCAGCGTCGAACGTGACGACCTGGCGCGCGGCCGCGCCGTCGTACGCTGAGTATTCGGTCGAGACGTTATTCAATTGCCCGGGCTGCGCGGCCTCGATCGTCACGAGGTTGAGCTTCTCCATGCGCTTGAGCATCGCCATCACGTGAGGACGCGAATGGCCGGCAATCGCGCGGCACTTCTTGATCACTTCGACGAGCGGCACCGAGGTTTCCTCGGCCTGCGCTTGCAATGGACGGCGGCCCCAGCTGTCGCCCGCCTCGCGCCGCTCGCCATTCGACATCAACGTGAGCACGTGCGCGTACGACAGCACGCCCGGCAGAAAGTCGGCGTGCGTGTAGGTGGCGAGCAGATCGTCCTTGCGCTTCACGCGACGAATCAGCGTGCGCGTGATGTGACGCAGCAGCGGCGATACGCGCTCGATTTCTTCGTCGAGCATGCCAGCCGGCACAACGCTCAGCTGACAGAACGTCAGCGCCTTCGCGGTGTTGCTGCGCGGCTCGGCGGGGAGCAACGCGGCCTCGCCGAAGAATTCGCCCCGGCCCAGTGTCGCGACGACGACCTTCTTGTCGTCGCAGCGAGTGGAAAGTTCTACCTTGCCTTCCGTGATCAGGAAAACGACGGGTTCACCCGAGTAGCCCTCGGAGTAGATGATCTCGCCGGGCGCTGCTGTGCGCGTCCACGACTGTTGACGATTCAAAGTAGTTCCCCTGCAGCGCTGTTTTGTTTTCGCGGCCATGCGATGCGATGCGATGCCTTGCATCGCGTGATCGACGGCCATTACCCGTACGCCCGTTTACGTCATCGCGCAGGGACTCTTTAACGGCCAGGAGCGTGGCGGACCGGGGCGAAATGCGCTGCCGGCCGTGGCCAACGAAGAGAACGGCGATAAAGCGATCAGTGAATCGTTTGCGCACGATGTGATCACGCATAAATGACGCGCCGTAGCCACCCAAAATTTTTTTATCGACACGGCTCGGCAGCGTTTGCGCGACGTTGCACGCAAGGCGTTTCAAATCGTCCGATCGTTCGATAACGGCTCGTGCCGTCGCGCGCGCTGAATGGGCGAGCCCCGGCGAATGCTATGCTCTCGCTCGACTGAATATATGGCGCCTGCGGCGCGACATCCACACATGACGAAACTGATCAAGCGCGCTTCGGCCGAGGCGCGTGCTTTCCGTAACCGGGACGCCGAAGGCATCGGCGGCAGGCAGAAAATGGCGCCCAAAAAGACGCGCAACAACACGCGCAACAACACGCGCGACGCGAGCGCCGCCGTCGAGCACGACGCGCACGACGCGCCGCAAATCGAAGCGCCGCGCAAGCCGCGTTTCGCACCGGTGACGTTCTCCGAAGAAGGCGGCGTGCGCTACCTCCATTTCGGCACGGAATGGGTGCAAGGCGCGATGCGTCTGCGCAAGCCCGATCACATCGAACTCGAATACGCGCAGCAGATGATGGCCTGGCTGCTGTTTCTCGAAACGCCGAAGCGCATCGTGCAGCTCGGGCTCGGCGCGGCGTCGCTGACCAAGTTCGCGCACCGCTTTCTGAAGAGCGCGAAGGTCGAGGCCGTCGAGCTAAACCCGGCGGTCGTGGTGGCCGCGCACACGATGTTCGAGTTGCCGCCCGACGACGCGCGTCTGACCGTGCACGAAATCGACGCATGGGACTTCGTCAACGAGAGCGCGAACCACGGCACCATCGGCGCGCTACAGATCGACGTGTACGACGCGACCGCGCGCGGTCCGGTGCTCGACAGCGTCGGCTTTTACCGTGCGGCGCGCGCGTGTCTGACCGACGCGGGCATCGTCACGGTGAATCTGTTCGGCGATCATCCGAGCTTCGTGCGCAACATGAAGTGTCTGAACGAGGCCTTCGACGGCCGCGTCGTCGCGCTGCCCGAAGTGCACGACGGCAACCGCATCGCGATCGCGTTCTCGGGCCCCGCGCTCGACGTGCCTTTCACCGCGCTCGACGCGCGCGCGAAGCTGATCGAAGCCGAACTCGGCTTGCCGGCTCGCAAGTGGATCAAGGGCCTGCGCGAATCGACGGGGCAGACGGGCGCCTCGTTCGCGATCTGAGCGATGGCTCCATTTCGCTGAAGCGAAGCGCCGAGCGCTGAGTGCAGATCAGCGCGGAGAACGAAGCGGCCGTGCCGACGTATCAGTCGGCCCGGCCGTTTCACTTCCGGAATATTCTTCATGTCCACGCTGCAACGTCATTCAGCCTGCATCTTTGGCGCTTATGTCGTGTCGTTGGACGCCGATGCGCCTCGGGTCCGCCCTGCTTGACCGGGCGTTCGCCACTCCTATACTCTTTCGAAGCTTTCGGGGCGCCCGTGGCCGATCGCGGGACGACCACCCGCTGAGTTCCACCTCCCGTCGACCACGGGCAGACAAATTCTAAATAGGAAACAGGAGACGTCATGGCTCACGACGCCGACGTGAAGAAAGCCAGCAAGCACTGGCTCTGGCTTTTGCTGCTACCCTGGATCGCGATGATCTGGGTACCGTCCTACAACCGGATCGAGCCGCAACTGTTCGATTTCCCGTTCTTCTACTGGTATCAGCTGCTGTGGGTGCTGATTAGCGCCGTCATCACCGCGCTTGTCTACGTGAAGACCAAGTCCCGTTATACGGGTCGCACGAACGGGGGCGCGCAACGATGAACCCGATTGCAACTTTCGTCTTCGTTCTGTTCTTCATCGGCGTCACGATTCTCGGTTTCGTCGCGGCCCACTGGCGGCGCGGCGACCTCGCGCATATCGAAGAGTGGGGTCTCGGCGGCCGGCGCTTTGGCACGATCGTCACGTGGTTCCTGCTCGGCGGCGACCTGTACACCGCCTACACCTTCATCGCGGTGCCGGCACTCGTGTTCGGCGCGGGCGCAACGGGCTTTTTCGCGCTGCCTTACACGATCCTGATCTATCCGTTCGCGTTCGTCGTGTTCCCGAAGCTGTGGAGCATCGCCAAGAAGCACGGCTACGTGACCTCGGCGGACTTCGTGTCGGCCCGTTACGGCAGCCGCATGCTCGCGCTCGCGATCGCGGTGACCGGTATCGTCGCGACGATGCCGTACATCGCGCTGCAGCTGGTCGGTATCGAAGTGGTGATCGGCGCGCTCGGTTTCGACACGACCGGCTTCGTCGGCGATCTGCCGCTGATCATTGCGTTCGCGATCCTCGCGGCCTACACGTACACGTCAGGCCTGCGCGCGCCGGCCATGATCGCGGTCGTCAAGGACATCCTGATCTACGTGACGATCTTCGCCGCGATCATCGTGATTCCGCCGCAGCTGGGTGGCTTCGGGCATATCTTCGGCGCGGTGCCTCCGGCCAAGCTGCTGCTGAAGTCGCCGGACGTGTCGAGCCTGAACGGCTATAGCGCGTACGCGACGCTCGCGGTAGGTTCGGCGCTCGCGCTGTTCCTGTATCCGCACTCGATCACCGCGGTGCTGTCGTCGAAGTCGGGCAACACGATCCGCCGCAACATGGCGTTGCTGCCGGCCTATTCGCTGGTGCTCGGCCTGCTCGCGCTGCTCGGCTTCATGGCGCTCGCGGCCGGCGTGAAGGACATGCCGGAGTTCGCGCCGTACTTCAAGGCCTTCGGCCCGAACTTCGCGGTGCCGGCGCTGTTCCTGCACTTCTTCCCGTCGTGGTTCGTCGGCGTCGCGTTCGCGGCGATCGGTATCGGCGCGCTGGTGCCGGCGGCGATCATGTCGATCGCGGCGGCGAACCTGTATACGCGTAACGTGCACAAGGAGTTCATCAACCGCACCATGTCGCACGAGCAGGAGACCAACGTCGCGAAGCTGGTGTCGCTGATCGTCAAGGTCGGCGCGGTCGCGTTCATTCTCGGTCTGCCGCTCACGTACGCTATCCAACTGCAATTGCTCGGCGGGATCTGGATCATCCAGACGCTGCCGGCCATCGTGCTCGGTCTCTACACGCGCGTGCTCGACTACCGGGGTCTGCTGATCGGCTGGGCGGCCGGCATCGCGACCGGCACGTGGATGGCGATTTCGCTGAAGCTGGCGAGCTCGATCTTCACGATCCATCTGTTCGGCATGGCGATTCCGGGCTATGCGGCGGTGTGGTCGCTGATCGTGAACCTCGTGGTGTCGGTGGTCGTGAGCCTGATCGTGCGCGCGGTGGGCATGCAGCGCGGCGAGGACCGCACGCATCCGGAAGACTACCTGGACGTAGTCGAAGGCTGATCCGGCTGCAACTTCACGCTTTGAAAAACGCAACGCCCGCCGACGAAAGTTGGCGGGCGTTTGTGTTTGCGGGGCACTCCAGGGCACGATAGCGGAACCGTCCTCTCACGCGTTCGCCGCGCGCCGCCATGGCTGCTGCCGATACCCCCAACGTGATCCCCCGCCTCGCGGCGCTCAGCCGGATGGTGCGCGCGGTCACCTCGCCGTATTACCGCTACCGGCACGCGAAGATGCTGCACAGCCTGCGCGTCGGCCTCGCGATGCTGGTGTCGATTCTCGCCACGACCGGCATCGATATTCCGCACGGCATCTGGTCGTCGGTGACGCTGCTGGTGGTGATCGGCGGCTTGCAGCATCACGGCAATATCCGCAAGAAAGCGGCCGAGCGCGCGGCCGGCACGCTGCTCGGCGCATCGATCGGGCTCCTGCTGATCGTGCAGCAGAACTTCATTGGCTCGTTGCCGCTCACCTATGTGCTGATGGCGATCATCGCGTCGATCTGCGCGTGGTTCGCGATCGGCTCGTCCGGGTATATCGGGCTGCTGACCGCGATCACGATGTGCATCGTCGCGGGTCACGGCGACAATCTGATCGACGTCGGCCTGTGGCGCACGCTGAACGTGCTGATCGGTATCGTGATCGCACTGGCGTTTTCGTTCGCGTTTCCGCTGCACGCGACGTATTCGTGGCGCTACGGGCTCGCGGCCAATCTGCGCGAATCCGCGCGCATCTACGCGCGGCTACTCGGCGGCGAGACGATCACCGAGGAGGAGCAGGTCAAGCGCTTCCTGCAGATCAACAGGCGGCTCGTGCAACTGCGCTCGCTGATGCCGTCGGTCGCGAAGGAAATCGATGTGCCGCAGACGAAGCTCGAGGAGATCCAGCGGCTGCATCGCTCGGTGCTCAGTTCGCTCGAACTGCTGGCGACGGGCCCGCTGATGAACGCCGATGCCGCCGCGCGCACCGCTTATGCGGCGTATTGCGGCGCCGAGGTGCGCGCCGTGCGGGCGATCCTGCTGTCCACCGCGCGCGGGCTGCGGTTTGGCCGTCCGTCGCGCTTCGGCATTCCGGCCGCGGCGCCGTTCGCGAGGGGGCATGGCGACGTGGCCACCGCGTTGCCGCCCGACTGGCAAGGACCGTACTGGCTCGGTCAGCGGCTCGCGGAGCAGGTGGACCGGTTGCGCGCGATATTGCTGGAGACCGAGCCGAACTGGAATATCGAGCGGCACGAGCGGGCGACGCGTGGTGGGTAGGTGGTGGGGCTGGCACGGGCCCCAAGCGTCAAACCTAAGCGTCAAACCTAAGCGTCAAACCTGCGGCGGCAGCGTGATCATCCACATCAGGCCGAAGCGGTCCACCACCATGCCGAAGCCCTTGCTCCAGAACGTTTGCTGGAAAGGCATCACGACCTGGCCGCCATCGGCGAGCGCGTTGAAGCATTTTTCCGCCGCCGCGCCGTCTTCCACGGTCAGCGACAGGCTGAAGCCATTGAACGGACCGGCCGCTGGATCGCAGTTGCCGTCGGAAGCCATCCACGTGCTCGAGCCCAACTGCACGTTCGCGTGCATGATCTTGTCGGCGAGTTCGGGGCGCGGCGGGTTGTGCGCGTCGGGTGGGGCCTCCTTGAACAGCATCTTGAAGGTCACCTGGGCGCCGAGCTTGTCGGTGTAGTAGTCGAGCGCTTCCTGGCAACGGCCGTTGAAGAACACGTAGGGCTGAACGTACATGATCGTCTCCTGGGGCAGGCGTTGAGCGGGCGCCGTCGTTCCTCGCCGGCGGAGGCGGGGAGGGGCGTGGAGTCGATTGTAGTCGGCGGCGGCGCGTCGATTGTGACGCTATGTCGTCAGCGGCGGCGCAAGGTATACGGAAAGCGGCGCTGAATCGTGAGATTCAGCGCCGCCTGTCATGGATGGCTCTAGCGCGGATGAGCGCAGCGAGCGTGAGCGTCACTCAGCAAGCCACGCACACCGCCCGCAGCACCTCAGCGCAGCGTGTCGATCAGCTTTTCCAGCTTCACGGCGTCAGCGGCGAACGTGCGGATGCCTTCGGCGAGCTTCTCGGTCGCCATCGCGTCTTCGTTGACGAGGA
Organism: Paraburkholderia sp. HD33-4; assembly: GCF_021390635.1. Classification (NCBI taxonomy): domain Bacteria; kingdom Pseudomonadati; phylum Pseudomonadota; class Betaproteobacteria; order Burkholderiales; family Burkholderiaceae; genus Paraburkholderia; species Paraburkholderia sp. HD33-4. Next base: position 1,034,112 of record NZ_JAJEJS010000001.1, read on the forward strand.
AGCGGAACGACTTCTCGTCGACCGGGACGCGCTCGATGTCCGCGTCGTGCGATGCCTCCGGCGACAGCTTGCGCTCGATCTTGTCGGTGCTGTCTTGCAGCTTCTGCAGCAGGTCGGGGCTGATCGTCAGCAGATCGCAGCCGGCCAGTTCCAGAATCTGCGAGGTCGAACGGAAGCTCGCGCCCATCACCTCGGTCTTGAAGCCGAACTTCTTGTAGTACCCGTAGATGCGGCGCACCGACTTGACGCCCGGATCGTTGGCGCCGCCGTCTTTCGCTTCGTCCCACGCGCTGCCGGCGCTTTTCTTGTACCAGTCGTAGATGCGGCCGACGAACGGCGAGATCAGTTGCGCGCCCGCTTCCGCGCAGGCTGCGGCCTGCGCGAGCGAGAACAGCAGCGTCATGTTGCAGTGGATGCCTTCCTTCTGCAGCACTTCGGCGGCGCGCACGCCTTCCCACGTCGACGCGAGCTTGATCAGCACGCGGTCGCGTTCGATGCCGTGCTCCTTGTACAGCGCGATCAGCTCGCGGCCTTTCGCGATCGAGCCTTCGATGTCGAACGACAGGCGCGCGTCGACTTCGGTCGACACCCGCCCCGGGATGATCTGCAGGATTTCGGTGCCGAACGCGATCAGCAACTGGTCGATGATCGCACCGACCGGCTTCGACGCATGCGCCTTCACGGTCTTTTCGAGCAGCGGCCGGTAGTCGTCTTTCTGCACGGCCTTCAGAATCAGCGACGGATTGGTGGTCGCGTCCCGCGGCTTGTACTGCGCGAGCTGCTGGAAGTCTCCAGTGTCGGCCACCACGGTGGTGTATTGCTTGAGTTGGTCGAGTGCGGTTGTCATGTTCGGGCCTTCAAAGCGCGTGTGCGCCATGGTTCAGGAGAAATGAGGACGCCGCCGCGCCGGCTGGACAAAACAGAGGAATCAGCCGGCGCCGGCGGCCGCGGGTCAAGCCGCAGCGCGTCCCGCGATGGCGCCGGGAAACGCTGCCGGATGCATCTATTCTATGGCGGATCGCCGGGGACGGTGCGAACACCGGGTATCGACACCAGCGCGCGGCGATCCGTTCACGTGCGCCGCGCGTTCAGCACGACTTGCGTCACCACGCCGGCGACCAGCCCCCAGAACGCCGAGCCGATCGACAGCAGCGTGAGCCCCGAGGCGGTCACCATGAACGTGACGAGCGCCGCCTCGCGCTGCCGCGTGTCCTGCATCGCATTGGCGAGCCCGCTCATGATCGAGCCGAACAGCGCGAGCGCCGCGACGGATACGACCAGCTCCTTCGGGAACGCCGCGAACAGCGCGGCGATCGTCGCGCCGAACACCCCCGCGAGCAGATAGAAAATGCCGCCCCATACCGCCGCCGTGTAGCGCCTCGCGGGGTTTTCGTGCGCTTCGGGGCCGGTGCAGATCGCCGCCGTGATCGCCGCAAGATTGATGCCGTGCGAACCGAATGGCGCGAGCAGCAGCGACGCGACGCCGGTCGTCGCGATCAGCGGCGCGGACGGGGTCGTATAGCCGTCGGCCCGCAGCACCGCGATGCCCGGCACGTTCTGCGAGGCCATCGCGACCACGAACAGCGGAATCCCGATGCTCACGCACGCCGCCACCGAAAACGACGGCATCGTCAGCACCGGATGCGCGAGCGCGACGTGAAAGTGGCTGAAATCGAGCAGCCCGAGGCCGCCGGCCGCGGCCGTGCCGGCCACGAGAGTGGTCGGAATCGCGTAGCGCGGCACGAACCGTTTGACGATCAGGTAGGTGAAGAACATCGTCAGCACGAGCGCGGTCTGGAACTGCGCGGCGCGGAAAATCTCGATGCCGATCTCGAACAGGATGCCTGCGAGCAGCGCCGACGCGAGGCCGGACGGAATCCGCTTCATCAGCGCGTCGAACCAGCCGGTGACACCGACCAGCGTCAGCAGCGCCGCGCAGAAGATGAACGCGCCGATCGCCTGCGCGTACTCGACATGCGGCAGCGACGAGACCAGCAGCGCCGCGCCCGGCGTCGACCACGCGATCACGATCGGCGCGCGAAAGCGCAACGACAGGCCGATCGTGCAGAGGCCCATGCCGATCGACAGCGCCCAGATCCACGACGAAATCTGCGCGTCGCTCAGATGCGCGGCCTGGCCCGCCTGGAACATCAGCACGAGCGAGCTCGTGTAGCCGGTCATCGCGGCGACGAAGCCGGCGACGATCGTCGACAGCGACGTATCGGCGAGCGGATTGAAGCGCCTGGGCGACGTAGTGGCGGGGGACAACTGGGGCGACGGGGACGAACTCATGCGAAGACTTTGTTGTTGTGGAAGTTAAAGCGTCAGGACGTGGATGACGTCAGGAACGAGGGCGGGGTTACTTGCTCAGCACCCGCATGGCCGTCTCGAGGCCCGCGAGCGTCAGCGGATACATGCGGTGGCCCAGCACTTCGCGGATCGCGCTGACCGACTGCCGGTACGGCCACAGGGCTTCCGGCTCCGGGTTCAGCCACGCGAAGTGCGGGAAGTGATCGGCGAGCCGGCGCAACCACACCGCGCCGGCCTCGGCGTTGTTGTACTCGACCGAGCCGCCCGGCTGCAACACTTCGTACGGGCTCATCGTCGCGTCGCCGACGAAGATCAGCTTGTAGTCGGGCGTGAACTTGTGCAGCACGTCCCACGTCGGCGTGCGCTCCGCGTGGCGGCGGCGATTGTTCTTCCACAGGAAGTCGTACACGCAGTTGTGGAAGTAGTAGAACTCGAGGTGCTTGAACTCGGCCTTCGCGGCGGAGAACAGCTCCTCGGTGCGTTTCACGTGATCGTCCATCGAGCCGCCGACGTCGAGCAGCATCAGCACCTTCACGTTGTTGTGCCGCTCGGGCACCATCTTCAGATCGAGCCAGCCGGCATTCGCGGCGGTGCTGCGGATCGTGTCGGGCAGGTCGAGCTCTTCCGCGGCGCCTTCGCGGGCGAAACGGCGCAAGCGCCGCAGCGCCACCTTGATGTTGCGCGTGCCGATTTCGACCTGGTCGTCGTAGTCGCGATACGCGCGCGCTTCCCAGACCTTGACGGCCGTGCGATTGCCGGCCGCGTCGCCGCCGATGCGCACGCCCTCGGGGTTATAGCCGCCGTTACCGAACGGCGACGTGCCGCCCGTACCGATCCATTTGTTGCCGCCCTGGTGACGCTCCTTCTGCTCGTCGAACAGTTCCTTCAGGCGCTCCATCAGCTTGTCGATGCCGCCCAGCGCCTCGATCTGCGCCTTTTCCTCGGGCGACAGATCGCGTTGCAGCTTCTTCTTCAGCCAGTCGAGCGGGATGTCGAACGCGAGCTCGGAACTCGCCGCGACACCGTTGAAAAAGGCGCCAAACGCCTGGTCGAACTTGTCGAAGTACTGCTCGTCCTTCACGAGCGTGATGCGCGACAGGTAGTAGAACTCGTCGAGCGACGGCGCGATCACGTTGGCCTTCAGCGCTTCGAGCAGCGTCAGGTATTCCTTCACCGAGACCGGCAGTCTGGCGGCGCGCAGCGAGTAGAAAAAGTCGATCAGCATGCTGGATGTCCTGCGGCGCCCGCTCAACGGTTGTTGCGGTTCATGAACAGCAGCCGCTCGAACAGGCTCACGTCCTGTTCGTTCTTCAGCAGCGCGCCGTGCAGCGGCGGCACGATCTGCTTCTGATCGGCCGAGCGCAGCGCTTCGGGCGGAATGTCTTCGGCGAGCAGCAGCTTGAGCCAGTCGAGCAGTTCGGACGTGGACGGCTTCTTCTTCAGCCCCGCGACGTTGCGCAGTTCGAAGAAGCTCTGCAGCGCCGCGGCGAGCAGATCCTTCTTGATGCCGGGGTAGTGCACGTCGACGATCTGCTGCATCGTCGTCGCATCGGGAAACTTGATGTAGTGGAAGAAGCAGCGGCGCAGGAACGCGTCGGGCAATTCCTTCTCGTTGTTCGACGTAATGATCACGAGCGGGCGATGCTTCGCGCGCACCAGCTCGCGCGTCTCGTACACGTAGAACTCCATGCGGTCGAGTTCGCGCAGCAGGTCGTTCGGGAATTCGATGTCGGCCTTGTCGATCTCGTCGATCAGCAGCACGCTCTGCTCGTCCGATTCGAACGCCTGCCACAGCACGCCCTTGACGATGTAGTTGCGAATGTCCTTCACGCGCTCGTCGCCGAGCTGCGAATCGCGCAGACGCGACACAGCATCGTATTCGTACAGCCCCTGCTGGGCCTTGGTAGTCGACTTGATGTGCCATTGCAGCAGCGGCATGCCGAGCGCGGCGGCGACTTCCTCGGCGAGCATGGTCTTGCCGGTGCCGGGTTCGCCCTTGATCAGCAGCGGACGCCTGAGCGTCATCGCGGCATTGACCGCGAGCTTGAGGTCGTCGGTGGCGACGTACTGCGATGAGCCTTCGAAACGCATGGCGAGATGCTCTTATGCTGAAAAAACCCAGTATAAGTCAGAAGACCTGTTGGCCTGAAACCCGCTCACGTATGGTGTCAGCCGCGGGTGTCAGCCGCGGGTGTCAGCCGCGCCGTGATGCGGCGATGGTGCCGCTGTGGTGGCGCTACGGCGTTGCCATGGTGCCGCGGCGACGCTGTTGCGAAGCCGCCGCGGGCACGGCGTGGGGCCCGCCCCGGCGGGCGTTGCGCGGCTCCCGTGTCTGGTGGACGTTCGGCGTGGCGTCGCGGTACAATGAGCCCGATTTTTTTGGCCTGCGTGGCTACCCTACAAGAAGAACGGCGCGGACCGCTGCCTTTGTGGGCACCCGTTTCCCCTCAAGCCAGGTTACATCTATGAATAAATTCGTCGGCAAACACGTCGTGATCGCAGCGCTGTCGGTGCTTGCGGGGTATGTGGCCAGTGCGCAGGCAGCGGATGTCGTAGGCAACGCCAAGGCGGGCCAGGGCAAGGTCGCGATGTGTATCGGCTGCCACGGCATCCCTGAATACCGCACGGCTTACCCGGAGGTTTTCCGCGTGCCGAAGCTTGGCGGCCAGAATCAGCAGTACCTCGAAAACGCGCTGCACGCCTACAAGAAGGGCGACCGCCATTTCGACACGATGCACGCGATCGCGGTGACGCTGTCGGATCAGGACATTGCCGACGTCGCCGCGTACTACGCAGCGCAAAATGCCGCTTCGAAAAACAATCCCGACAAGTGATCGGCGTCGGTCACCAGCACATCCAATTCGCGGGATAGGAGATTTCATGATCAAGCCCCAACAGGCACTCCACACGGTATTCAAGGCGGTCGGCGCGGCGGCGGTAATCGGTCTGGCCATGGCCAACGCGGCGCACGCGGCCGACGCCGGCAACGGCAAGGTGCTCGCCGACAGCCACAACTGCTCGGCCTGCCACGGTGTCAACCTGAACAAGCCGGTGAGCCCGGAGTATCCGAAGCTGGCCGGTCAGCACTCTGACTACGTGTTCTGGGCGCTGCGTCAGTACCAGATGGGCACCGGCAATCCGCACTTTGGCCGCAATAACGCGATCATGCAGGCACAAGTGCAGAGCCTGTCGCTGAGCGACATGAAGGACATCGCCGCTTACGTCGAATCGCTGGACGGCGACCTCGTGCAGAAGAAGTAAGCGTCGGTCGCGGTTTTTCGCGCCAAAGCTTCAAAAGCAAAACACCCCGCCTAGGCGGGGTGTTTTGCTTTGCGGCATCGTACCCAGGGCGTGCCTCGGGTGGCGCGGCGCTGGGCTTGTCATCCGCGCTGGTCGCTTCAGTCGCTTCAGTCGCGTGTCGCGCGCCGTTCGATGCGCTGCAGATACGCGTCCGTGTCCGGTGGCGTGCCGGTGCGTTGCGCTTCCCAGATGGTCTCGCCGAGGCAGTCCATGATCGCGTGCTGTGCCTCGTGCGTCGAGCCGAGGCGCGCGGCGAGTCGCTCGTGCGCGGCGCGAATGCCGGGCGGCTGGTCGATCGACAGCTGCTCGGAGATCGCCAGATGCATCGACAGGTGCAGGAAAGGATTGGTCTGGCCGCGCTCCGGCGAATAGTCCTGCGCCTGGGCGGCAGGGCCGTCTGAGAGCTCGGCGTGATACTCCGGATGCTCGACGATCCAGTCGGCGGCGATCGCCTCGAGCGGTGTCAGAATCTCGCCCTGGCGCTGTTTGCGCCAGGTGTCGGTGAAAAAGAGGCGAACTTCGTCGCGGCTGGGATTGAACATCGTGGAACCGGTACGTGGGAGTAGGGCGCGCGCGGAGCGCGTTGGTGCGTGTACGCAGTGCGCACTGCGGGAAACCACTATTTTACGCGGCGGCCGCGCGGGCTGCAGGCGGCGGCCTCAGTCTCGGGCTTTGAGCTCGGGGTTTGACCTGGCCCGCGCTTAGAGATCGGGAGGCGGCGTCTTCGGCCGGAACTCGCACAGCGGCTCGATCACGCAATGCCAGCATTCGGGGCGGCGCGCCTTGCACACGTAGCGCCCATGCAGGATCAGCCAGTGATGCGCGTCCTGCCTGAACTCGGCGGGCGTGAATTTTTCGAGGGCCGCTTCGACCGCGCGCACGTCCTTGCCGGGCGCGAGGCCGGTGCGGTTGGCGACGCGGAAAATGTGCGTGTCGACCGCGATGGTCGGATGGCCGAACGCGGTGTTCAGGATCACATTGGCGGTTTTGCGGCCGACGCCCGGCAGCCCTTCGAGCGCCTCGCGATCCTCGGGCACCTCGCCACCGTACTGGTCGAGCAGGATGCGGCAGGTCGCGATCACGTTCTTCGCCTTCGTGCGATACAGACCAATCGTCTTGATGTAGCCCGCGACACCTTCCTCGCCGAGGTCGAACACCTTCTGCGGCGTGTTCGCCACCGGGAACATCCTGCGCATCGCCTTGTTGACCGACACGTCGGTCGCCTGCGCCGACAGCAGCACCGCGATCAGCAGTTCGAACGGCGTCGTGTACTCGAGCTCGGTGGTCGGATGCGGATTCAGGCTCTGGAGCGTTTCGTAGATCGCGCGGCGTTTGTTCGCGTTCATGCGGAGCGGGTCCGTGTGGGGTGGGCGGGCTGCGCCGGCGTGGTCAGCGCGCGGTCGGCGGCGAATTGGACGGCGGGTTCGACTCGCTGGACTCGTTGGACGATTGCTCCGAGTCGCGCGTGTTCTCGCCGCTGGCAAGACCAAGACGGTGGCGGCGCGCTTCGGCGGCGTCGATCTGTGCCTGCACATCGGCGCTGACGTTCTCCGTATTCAGTGGTCCCTCGCCTTTCGCGGCCAGTTCTTCCTTCTTTTTGCGCGCGCGTTCGAGCGCGGCCTGGATGATCGCGCGCTTCTTCGCCGCGGCATCGTCCGCAACCGGGGCGGCAGAGATGTCGGACGGCGCGGTTGCGCCGGTGGCCGGTACCGCGCCCGGCGCAGCCGTCGGCACGCTCGCGCTCGCGGCTCGCCGCGCCGCAGCACGCGCTTCGGCGGCGTCGCGCTCGCGCGTTAGACGGGTCTCGTGGCGGTTGTGACGCGCCCGCGCCGCCTCGGCCAGGCTCTGGTTCCAGGCGTCCCAGCCGGTAGCCTCCCCGGTCACTGGCCGCATCGCGATGCAGTCGACCGGACAGGGCGGCACGCACAGGTCGCAGCCGGTGCATAGCTCGGCGATCACGGTGTGCATCTGTTTCGGTGCGCCAACTATCGCGTCGACCGGACACGCCTGCATGCACAGCGTGCAGCCGATGCACACCTGTTCGTCGATAACCGCCAAGGGACGCGGACGTTCGATGCCATTGGCGGAATTGAGCGGAATCACCGGTTTGCCGAGCAGCGTGGCAAGACGCGCGATGCCCTCGGCACCGCCGGGCGGGCATTGGTTATAGTTCGCCTCGCCGCTGGCGACGGCTTCGGCATACGGACGGCATGCGGGATAACCGCACTTCGTGCATTGCGTTTGGGGTAGCAGATCTTCGATGCGATCCGCGAGTGTTTTGACGTCTGTCACGGTTACGGCGCGGGGGTTTGCCGTGCGATCGCACGACCTGAACTAAATAGCACATTATCGCCGATTTCCCGGATTGCCATTCGCAATCCATGTGCCATAATCGAAGCGCTTCATTCGAAAGACCGCAGAAAAGGGTGTGTTTCCCAACCACGACGCGCCCGCTAAACGCCGCCACGCAAAGGCTCGAGGAGAGGCCGGCGGCGCGATCCGGACAACGCGGCTCACGAAGACGATGCCACCATGAATCAGCCGAAAATCAAAAGAGATCCTGAAGGCACGAGGCGCCGCATTTTGCTTGCGGCGGCGGAAGAGTTTGCAAATGGAGGACTGTTCGGCGCGCGAGTCGATCAGATCGCCCGCCGCGCGGAAACCAATGAACGGATGCTCTATTACTACTTCGGTAGCAAGGAGCAGCTATTCACCGCAGTACTCGAGCACGCGTTCAGCGCGCTCAACGAAGCGGAACGCACGCTCGAACTCAATGGAATCGCGCCCGTCGAGGCGGTTACGCGTCTCGCGCATTTCGTGTGGGACTACTACCGCGATCATCCCGAGTTGCTGCGACTCATCAACAACGAGAATCTGCATGAAGCACGCTATATGCAGAAGTCGACGCGGATACGCGAAATGATCTCGCCGATCGTCGCCACGCTCGGCGGCATTCTCGAACGTGGGCAACGCGCGGGACTGTTTCGCACCAACGTCGACCCGCTGCGTTTTTACGTCACGCTGTCGGGCATGGGCTACTACATCGTATCGAACCGTTTCACGCTCGAGGCGACGCTCGGCCGCGATTTCAGCAGCGCGGCCGAACGCAGCGAGGTGATCCAGATGAATACCGAATTGCTGCTCGCGTATCTGTTGAGAAAGTAACGGCCGGTGCCGCACTGTTGATGCGGTAAAAGATCAGTATCACGAACAAAGCGCGATAAAAAAGCCAACGGCCTCGAAGGAGGCCGTTGGCTTTTTAAATGCTATTGCAAGTTTAATGCTCAGGCTTCGACCTTTTCTTTCGTCGGTCTTGCTGCCTTGTTGTGCTCGAGAATGAAGTCGCGCAATTGCGGATAAATGATCGTGCGCCAGCGGCGGCCCGAGAAAATGCCGTAGTGGCCGCATTTTTCCGCGGTGAAGTGACGCTTGTTCTTCGCCGGAATGCCGCCGCACAGGTCATGTGCAGCATAAGTCTGGCCGTCGCCGGAAATGTCGTCGAGCTCGCCTTCGATCGTAAACAGCGCGGTCGTCTTGATGTCCTGCGGCCGCACCGGCTCGCCGTTGACGACCCAGGTGCCCTCGGCAAGACGGAATTCCTGGAACACGACGCGGATCGTGTCGAGGTAGTAGTCGGCGTCCATGTCGAGCACCGCGTTGTACTCGTCGTAGAAGCGGCGGTGCGCTTCGGCGTCGTCTTCGTCGCCGCGCAGCAGGCTCTGGTAGTAATCCCAATGCGACGCCGCGTGACGCTCCGGATTCATCGCGACGAAACCGGTGTGCTGCAGGAAGCCCGGATAGACCTTGCGGCCCGCGCCCGGATAGTTCGGCGGCACCGTGAAGATCACGTTGTTCTCGAACCACTCGTACGAGTGCTGCGTGGCAAGCGAATTGACCGAAGTGGGGCTCTTTCGTGCGTCGATCGGCCCGCCCATCATCGTCATCGTGCGCGGCGTGTCCTCGCCGCGGCTCGCGAGCAGCGAAATGGCGGCGAGCACCGGCACGGTCGGCTGGCATACCGAGATCACGTGCAGATTCTTCGCGCCGATATGGCGAATGAATTCCTGGATATACGCGATGTAGTCGTTCAGACCGAACTCGCCGGCCTCGAACGGCACCATGCGCGCGTCGATCCAGTCGGTGATGTAGACCTTGTGGTCTTGCAGCAACGTGCGCACGGTGTCGCGCAGCAGCGTGGCGTGGTGTCCTGACAACGGTGCGCAGACGAGCACGACCGGCTCGTCTTTCAATTGGGTGACAGCGTCGCTGTCGTCCGCGAAGCGCTTGAAGCGCATCAGACGGCAGAACGGCTTCTCGATGAACGTCTGCTCGACGATCGGAATGTTATGACCGTCTTTGACAATCTGGTGAATGTTGAACTCGGGCTTTTCGTAATCCTTGCCGAGCCGGTAGAGCAGTTCGTAGCCGGCGGAAAGGCGCGTGGCGCCCGGCACATAGGCTAACGGACTGGCCGGATTCGCAAATGACTTCGATGCGGCCTGAGCCCAGGCGGTGAGGGGGCTCAACATCGCCCGCTGGAATTCGTGAAATTGATAGAGCATGTTTGCTCCGTTTTAAGCGGTTCGCATTGGGCTTCGCAAACACGCGTGAGGCGTTGCGGCGGGCCATTGTGGTTGTGGGCACATTGTTGTTGGCCGACAGTCGGATTCGATAATATCGAACAAAGCAAATTTGTGCAATGCAACAATTCTCGCATTCAGTGTACGCAAACTGTCACGGCGTCATGCTAGAGGCGATGCTGCTCCGCCGCTATCAGGGGTTGCCTGAACCTCAAGCTCCATCGCGTGAATGCCGTTATGCACCGGATGGCCGGTCGCCTGCGCCATTTCCTGCTCGTGCTTCATCAGGTTCAGGCCGGTGTGCACCAGCGCCACGTGCGAAAACGCCTGCGGAAAATTGCCGACCAGACGTTGTGCGGCCGGATCATACTCCTCGGACAGCAGGCCGACGTCGTTGCACAGCGCGAGCAGCCGCTCGTACATCTCGATCGCTTCCTGCACGCGGCCCTGCAGCGCGAGGTTATCCACCATCCAGAACGAACACGCAAGAAAGGTGCCTTCGCCTGGCGGCAAGCCGTCGTCGAATTCGGTGGTGCGGTAGCGCATCACGAAGCCGCCGTGCATCAGATCCCGCTCGATCGCCTCGACGGTCCCCTTGATGCGCGGGTCCTGCGGCCGCAAGAAGCCGACCAGCGGCATCAGCAGCACGCTCGCGTCGAGCTGGTCGCTGCCGTAGAACTGCGAGAACGCGTAGAGCTGCGGATTCCACGCCTTCTCGCAGACCTCGGCGTGGATCGTATCGCGCGTCGCGCGCCAGCCGTCAAGCGGACCTTCGAGGTTGAACATTTCAGCCGAGCGGATCGCGCGGTCGAACGCGACCCACGCCATCACCTTCGAGAACGTGAAATGCTGGCGGCCGCCGCGCGTCTCCCAGATGCCTTCGTCGGGTTCGCGCCAGATCGTGGTCAGATGCTCGAGCATCGCGCACTGCACGCTCCACGCGGTCACATCGGCCTGCAGGCCGCCCACGCGCGCGAGATGCAGCGCGTTCATCACTTCGCCGTAGACGTCGAGCTGACGCTGCCCGACTGCGTTGTTGCCGATGCGCACCGGTTTCGCGCCCTCGTAGCCGGGCAGCCAGTCGATTTCGGATTCGGGCAGGCGCCGCTCGCCGCCGATGCCGTACATGATCTGCAACTGGTCCGGCGCGCCCGCCATCACGCGGCCGAGCCAGCTGCGCCAGGCGCGCGCTTCGTCGTAGTAGCCGCCGCGCATCATCGCGAGCAGCGTGATGGTCGCGTCACGCAGCCAGCAGTAGCGGTAATCCCAGTTGCGCGTGCCGCCGAGCTGCTCGGGCAGCGACGTGGTGGGCGCCGCGACGATGCCGCCGGTCGGCTCGTAGGCGAGCGCGCGCAGCGTGATCAGCGAGCGGCGGATCGGTTCGGCCCAGCGTCCTTCGACGGTGCCGCGCGCCGCCCATTCGAGCCAGTGGTTCTCGGTGCGCGCGAGCGACGTGTGCGGATCGCGCGCGGGCGGAATGCGCAGATGCGATGCCGCGTACGCGAGCGAGAAGGGCACGCGCTCGCCTTCGGTCACGGTGAATTCCGCGACGGTCTTCATGTCTTCGCCACGCAGCTCGACCGGTGTGCGCAGCACCGCGTTGTCCGGGCCGACGATCGCCTTGATGCCGCTGTCGTGCTTGAGCTTGTCGACCCACGGAATCGAAAAGCCGTAGTCGAAGCGCAGCACCAGTTCCATCTTCATGCGCACGGTGCCGCGCTTGCCGACGACGATGCGAATCAGTTCCGACCAGCCGTTGCCAGGCGGCATGAAATCGATCAGCGTGACGGCGCCGTCGGGCGTTTCGAAGTCGGTTTCGAGGATCAGCGTTTCGCCGCGATAGCGCCGCGTGATGGTCGGCGCGGCGTCCTCGCCCTGGGTGGCGGGGGCGATCAGCCAGCGGCCATTCTCGGGCGTGCCGAGCAGCGCGGCGAAGCAGGCGCCCGAGTCGAAGCGCGGCCAGCAGAGCCAGTCGACGGAACCCTCGCGGGAGATGAGCGCGGCGGTATGGCCGTCGCCGATGAGTGCGTAGTCTTCGATGTGGGCAGGCATGGAAAGCGTGTCGGAAAACGAGTCGTTATTACGGACGGCGACAGCAGCCGCGCTTCGAGTGGGTGTTATTACCGGACCACGAGCAGCATTGTTTGGTTCACCGCACACTGCGGCAAAACGCTGGTTGGAAAATTGTCAAATCCATGCATACAATCAAACTTCATGCCGATGTTCGGCGACCTGCCGGACTGCTAATTGGCCTTGCTCATGGCGCATGCAGACGCCGTTTCCGAGGACGAAAGCCATGCTGAACCCTTCGAAATCCGATTGCATCACGATTCTCTCGGCCGCCAGCCAGCTTGCCGGCGACTCCATGTTGCCACTCGATCATGGCCGGCTCGGCCTGAGCCGCAATGGTATGCTGGCCGCCGCGTCCTTTCTGGTCGAGCGGGCCTGCTTCCGGCGCTATCAGCAGGATGCCGACCATTATGCGGTCGGCGCGCTGTCGCTGCAGGGGCGGCTGCGGCTCGACCAGCTGGCGAACGGTTGACAGGTAGCGCCGGGCGTTCGCAGCGCAGGTTCCTCGCGTATCCGCGCCGCGCAGTCGACGCATTGCTTCATACCGCGCCTTCGCATTCCGTACCCTATCTTTGTCCTGCGTCGCGTCACGTCGATGGTTCGCGTGGCGCGGTGCGCTCGCGCGCGTCTATCTTGTGCGCGACGTCCCTGCCCGCGTATGTCACGACGTGACATTTGCCGCGGCGCGGGCATCTCCGCGAACCATCCCTTCGGGCGAATCCACCTCGACACCGGACGCAACGGTTGCGCCCGGTGTCGCGCCGCCTGTCGCTCACAGATGCGACGAGCCCACGCCGAAGATGCCGATGATGCCGATGATGATCAGGTAAAGCGCGACGATGTAGTTCAACAGGCGCGGCATGACCAGGATCAGGATGCCGGCGATCAGCGAAACGAGCGGGCCCAGACTGAGAGTGACGTTCATGGAGACTCCGTGGTTGAGACGCGTGATGCGCGATTGAGAAAACGATTGAAAAAAGTCCCGGCGCGCGAGACCAAAGCCGCTGCCGCAGGTCGCGCGGCAGCGGCGGATTCACTGCATGATCCGACGTAACGCTCTTATACTCACTTCGACAACAACAACGCGGAACGACGCTCGATTCGCGGCGCGGCAGACCAGACACCGTTACCACCGTTCGTACCCAGGCTCGTACGCGAGCCCGTACCAGACAACCGATGTCGAGGAGGTCTCATGCTTCACAGTCGCCGTGCCGTCGGGCCTGCTGCCGTGCGCCCAGTGCCGACTTCCGTTTTTACTTCTGTTCTTGCCAGTGTTGCCGTTCAGGGTTCCCGTCCGCATGGCGCTGATCACACCGCTCGCTCTGCCGCGGATTGCAGGGCGCAAAGCACCGCGCGGCGCGCGAGGCGGCCAGCGCCCTTGCGGGCCGCCCATTCGATAATAAAAGGTTTCGTGCTCATGGTTTCGATTGTTGCTTCGCACGCATATGCGCAAGATTCCGGCCCGGTCCCCGCGGACGGCGTCTATACGATGCTGGTCGGTACTTACACCAGCGGCAAGAGCGAGGGCATCTACGTCTTTCGTTTCGATACGAAGACCGGCGCGGCGACCCAGGTGTCGGTCGCGCAGACGGTCAATCCGTCCTATCTCGTGGTGAGCCGCGACCGCCGCTTCGTCTATTCGGTCAACGAGCTGCCCGGCGACGACGGCCCGGCCACGCAGCGTGGCGGCATCAGCGCGTTCGGCTTCGATGCCGCGCGCGGGCAGCTGACGTTTCTGAACAAGGTGTCGTCCGATGGTAATGATCCGTGCTACCTGAGCATCTCGCCGGACGGCAAGTATCTGCTGAGCGCGAACTATTCGGTCGCGTCCGATCCGGGCGGCAGCTTTGCCGTGTTTCCGCTGCAGGGCAACGGCCAGGTCGGCACTTCGGTGCAGACCGTGCATCACGAGGGCGGCGGTCCGGTGAAAGGGCGGCAGGACAACTCGCACGTGCATTCGACCGTGTTCTCGCCTGACGGCCACTATCTGTTCGCGCAGGACCTCGGCGCCGACAAGCTGTACTCGTACCGCTACGCACCGCTGAGCAGCGCCGGCGCGGGCCCATTCGTCGCGACGGACTGGGGCTACACGCAGCAGAAGGCCGGCACGGGTCCGCGCCACCTCGTTTTCAGCGCGGACGGCAGACACGCGTATCTGACGAGCGAACTCGCGGCGACCGTCAGCACGTTCGACTACCACGACGGCAGGCTGAAGCTCGTGCAGACGCTGCCCTTGAGCGAGCCCGGCTTCAAGGGGAAAGTGGGCGCGGCGGCGATTCATATGTCGCCGGACGGACGTTTCGTGTATGCGTCCAATCGCGGCGACGCGAACGAAATCGTGATCTTCTCGGTCGATCCCGCCAATGGGCATCTGAAACAGATCGGCCGGCAGTCGAGCCTCGGCAAATCGCCGCGCGAGTTCACCATCGATCCGACCGGCAACTGGCTGATCGTCGGCAATCAGTTGAGCGACACGGTCTATGTGTTCAAACGCGATCCGCAGACGGGGCTGCTCGATCCGAATCCGAAGCAGCACTTCGAACTCGGCTCACCGGTGGATTTCAAGCTGGTATCACCGTCGTGATGCACGGCCGGCGCGGGTAAATAAAAACGGACAGCTCACATCGTGAGGCTGTCCGCTTTTTTCATCCGCGGCGCGCGGCAGGTCATCGTGCCGGTGACGACCCACCTCGCCGATTCACCGGCCGCTCATTCCGCCGGCCCCGGCGCCAACACTTCGCGGCTGCCGTTGATGCTCATCGCCGAGACGAGTCCGGCCGTCTCCATCTGCTCGACGAGCCGCGCCGCGCGGTTATAGCCGATGCGCAATTGCCGCTGCACCGACGAGATCGACGCGCGCCGCGTGCGCACGACGAACGCGACCGCTTCGTCGTACAGCGGATCGGCTTCCGCGTCCGGCGCCTCGCCGAACAGGTCCTGGGCCGCGCCGCCATCGGCGGCCGGGCCATCGAGAATGCCTTCCTCGTACTGCGGCTCGCCGAACTGCTTCAGATACTCGACGATCGCATGCACTTCCTCGTCGGCGACGAACGCGCCGTGCACGCGCTGCGGGTAACCGGTGCCCGGCGGCAGGAACAGCATGTCGCCCTGGCCGAGCAGCGACTCGGCGCCCATCTGGTCGAGAATCGTGCGCGAGTCGATCTTCGACGACACCTGGAACGCGACGCGCGTCGGAATGTTCGCCTTGATGAGACCGGTGATCACGTCGACGGATGGCCGCTGGGTCGCGAGGATCAGGTGGATGCCGGCCGCGCGCGCCTTCTGCGCGAGCCGCGCGATCAGCTCCTCGATCTTCTTGCCGGCGACCATCATCAGGTCGGCGAGCTCGTCGATCACGACGACGATCAGCGGCAGCGGTGCGAGCGGCTCGGGTGCATCGGGCGTCAGCGAGAACGGGTTGCCGAGCTTCTTGCCCTTCGCTTCGGTGTCGCGGATCTTCTGGTTGAAGCCCGCGAGATTGCGCACGCCGACCGCCGACATCAGCCGGTAGCGCTTCTCCATTTCGCCGACGCACCAGTTCAGCGCGTTGGCCGCGAGCTTCATGTCGGTGACGACCGGCGCGAGCAGATGCGGAATTCCTTCGTAGACCGAAAGCTCGAGCATCTTCGGGTCGATCATGATCAGACGCACTTCCTCGGGTGTCGCCTTGAACAGCAGCGAGCAGATCATCGCGTTGATCGCGACCGACTTGCCGGAACCGGTAGTGCCGGCCACCAGCATGTGCGGCGCCTTCGCGAGATCGGCGACGACCGGGTGTCCGGTGATGTCCTTGCCCATCGCGAGCGTCAGTTGCGAGTGCGAGTTCTGGTAGACGCTCGCTTCGAGAATTTCCGACAGGCGGATCGTCTGGCGCTTCGCGTTCGGCAGTTCGAGGCCCATGCAGGTCTTGCCCGGAATCGTTTCGACCACGCGGATCGACGTGAGACCGAGACCGCGCGACAGGTCCTTCATCAGACCGACGATCTGGCTGCCGCGCACGCCGAGCGCCGGCTCGACTTCGAAGCGCGTGATGACCGGACCTGCCGACGCGCCGACCACCGTCACCGGCACCTTGAATTCCTGCAGGCGCTGCTCGATCAGCTGGCCGGTCTCGCGCAGCTTGTCGTCCGAGATCGGTTCGACGTCGGCATCGGCGGGGGCGAGCAGATCGAGCGTGGGCAGTTCGACCATCGATGCGGCCGGCGCATGGAACTCGAAGCCGTTGACCGGCGTGTGACCTCGCATCGGCGCGCGGGCGGCGGCGGGCTCGGTGGAGGGTTGGTCCGCGGGTTGGGCCTGCGGTTGCGGTGCCGGCGCGGGTGAAGGTGTCTGAGCGGGCGACGGTTCGGTGGCCGGCAGGTTCGCGACGGGCGTTGCGTTTGCGCCTACCGGAGGCTCGCTGCCCGCCGGCGCGGCGAAGCCCGGGAAGCGGACTACGTTCGAGACGACCGGCGGTGCGGATGCCAGCGCAGCGGGGTTCGCCGCGCTCGTTGAGGTCGACGATGGTGAGGCGTTCGTCGGCTCGTTCGTCGACTGGTTCGCGGGCTGGGTCGCAACGGGCAGGGCAGGGGCCTGCGGAGTCACGGGCTCTGTTGCAACGGGCAGGGCATCGGCGTGCAGAGTTGCGGTCGTCGGCCGCGGTGCGGCCTCGTCCGGGAGCGTGCTTGCGCCCGCGGCGTCCGATGGCCACGCGTCAGACCACGGCGGCACGCTTGCGCTCGACGGTGCGGCGGTCTCGGACTGCGGCGAGTGCGACGGCGCCGCAGCGCGTTGAGCCGCTGCGGGGCCGAGCTTGCTTTCCCACGGCACGAGCGTTTTGTCGATGACGATTTCGGTGACCGGCGCCAGCGCTTGCAACGGCGTCGCGGTGTCGGCGGGGGCCGGTTCGGCGGAGCGCGCGGAGTCGTCCTTCTGCGATGCGGGGACGCTGGTGGTCGTGGCTATGGGCGTCGTCGCTTGCGCAGTGGTGACCTCGGTTTGCGCCTGGCTGTCGACCTGTGGCACCGTCCGCGTCGAATCGCTTTCGATCGCCGGCGCGTCTTCGTGCTGGGCATCTTCCTGCAGGCTTGCTGCGAAGCGCTGGAACGGCGTCGCCGTCCGCGTTTCATGTTGCGGCGCGCTGGCGGCAGATATCGACGGCTCGACAGCCGCGGGCGTGGCGGGTACGGGATCCGCAGGCGCGGCTTCGGCCGGCATTTCGGCAACAGCAACCGACTCTACAAACTCGGATTCAACAGCAGCTTCGACCGCCACGTCGGCCACCGACCCGATCGCAGCCGTACGCGGCGCATGAATGACTGGCGGTTCGGTCGGCCATTGCGCAACCGCTTCGTTGCCGCCCTCGGTAGGCATCTCGGCCCCGGCCTCTGCATGCTCAGCCGGCAACTCGACCGGTGTGCCTACTTGCTCCGACTGCGCCGGCGTCACCACCCGCGCCGAACTCCCCACGCTCGGCGCATGAGGCGCCGCAACCGTCTCGCCGGTTTCGACAGGCAGCACATCCCGTTGCGCCGGCGGCACATCGAACGCCGTCGTCGCACGCTCCACGTCGCCGATCCTCGCACTATCGGCGCCACGGCTGCGCGCGAGGCTCACGCCGGCCATGTCGGTCCAGCGCGCGGTGTTTTCCGCGATGCTGCGCAGCGTTTCCTCGACGCTCGCGGGCGGCGCAGCCGCCGACGTGTTCGCCATCGTTCGCGTGAAGTTCGGTGTAGACCCGCCCACGGTCGACGGCAATGTCACGCCGTTGGCGCGCGCAGCGGCCGGGAACGGTTGACGCGAAGCGGCGCCGCGATTGAGCGGCACGCTGCCGTCGGCCGGACGTTGCAGCGACACCGGACGGCTGCCGCGGCCCGCGGCATTCATCGATCCCGCCGTCATGCCGATACCGGCTCCCGACGCGGCGGAGCGACCCGCCATCGCCTGTGCCGCTCGCGCCGACACGCCGGACGCGGCGGCGGCCGTCGCCGCCAACGCGGCACTCGAGCCGAACGGCGCGCTCGAGCGCTGTTCGCCGACCGAGCGCCGACCGACCTGCGCCGCGCCATCACGAGCCGATGTGACCGATGCACCCGATGCACTCGTCGCACCCAGCAATCCCGTCGCCGTCGCCGCACGCGGCTCGGCCGTGCGCAGCCAGCCGGCCGGCGCGACCGGCTCGGTCGGCACGAACGGAGCGGCGGATCTGTCCGCGGCTTGGTCGAGCTGCAGCGCCTGCGTTGACGTCGGCGCTGCCGGACGCGCCGGCCCGCTGGCTGCGCCCGACCCCGTACGCATCACCGGCTCGATCTGCTTGACCGGCCCGCGCGCCGCGCCAGCGGCCGCATCGGCCCGCCAGCTTGCGCCGGCACCGCGGGCGGAAGCCTCCTTGCTACCCGCGATGCCGGCCGCCGCGGCGCCCGCTGCAGCGGCGGAGTTTGCGGCGCGCCCGCTCGCAGGCGGACGCCAGACCGTCGGCCGGGCGTAGCGACCCTTGCTGTTGCGCGGCGCCATCGTGTTGGTAGCTGGTGAAAGATGCGTCGGCGCGCCGTCGTCGACGGTGCGGTGGCGGCGCGCATCCTCGTCGCGCTTCGCGAGTCCGCGCGACAGACCGAGGCCGAACGCGCCGTCGGCCCAGGCGGCGAGCTCGCTCCAGCGGAACTCGATCAGCCACGGCAGGCTGATCACCAGCAGCGCGAGCGCCGCGAGCGGCGTGCCGATATGGCCGAGCAGATGACCAAGCCCCGCGGCGAGCGCATGACCGAAACCATTGACGCCGGCGATGCCGATCAGCGAACCCTCGAGCGTGCAACTCGCGATCAGCACGCAGACGAAGCCGAGCCACAGCCGGATCGTGCCGGGGCCGCGCAGACCCGCGCCGCCCGGCAGCATCGACTTCACGAGGCGCCACAAAAGAGGAATGAACCAGACGGCCGACCCGCCGAACCAGCCGAAAACTACCGTGTGCATACCAGACATCTACGAATGACGGAGCGCGCGAGAGGCGCAATCCGTCGAGTTTAAACGGCGCAGCGCTCGGCTCCGAAGGCCGGCGTGGAGCGCGAACGCAGCGCGAGCTCGCATCATTTGTCGCTGCGATCGAACGTCAAGGCGTCGCCGTTGTCGAGGATCAGCTGCATCTGCTGCGGCGGCCGCATCTGCACGCCGGTGCGATCGATGCGTTCGAGCGCGGCGAGGAACGGCTTCTCGATGTCGCCGCCCGGTGACACGCATGCCTTGCGCGTGCCGGCCAGGGTACCGAAGCTCAGCTTGCCGTCCTTCAGCATGTACGAACCCATGAAGCGGTTGCAGCCGGAAAAACCGCTCGCATGCCGCTGGCCGCCTTCGGTCGACAACGTCAGCGTGAGCGGCCCCTGATCCTGCGCCGGCACCGCGCGTGCCGTACCGTCGGCGTTCTTCCACGAGCTCAGCACCCAGCTGGTGTCATCGAGCAGTTGCGCGGCGGCGGGATTGAACGGGTCGGGCGGCGGCGCCGACGCGTCCGGATGCTTCGGGATCGCGCAGGCACCGAGCAGCGCGGCGATGCTCAACGCGGCGACGGCGGTGCGCAGGCACGGAGTGATGCGCGCAAGACGTCGCGGGCGGGAGCGGATGAGCATGGCGTCGTTCCTGTTCAAACTGGCGAAGGCGTAAGGGTAACGTACTAAGCTTGTCGTGCGCGAGCGATGCGCGCGGCGACGTGATCGCGGGTGCGAACGTCGAAGCGGCGGCGCGGTTCCGATCGACCGCCATGGCCTCGTGAGCGCACCCGTCACCGCCGCGCGGCAAGGGGGCCGCATGTTAACATCGCGGTCTATCCAATCCCACTCTCATCCCGACTTTTATCTGGAGTTCCCATGCAGATCGGCCAACGGATCGGCACGCCCCTTTCTGAATCCGCGACGCGCGTGATGCTGCTCGGCGCCGGCGAGCTCGGCAAGGAAGTGATCATCGCGCTGCAACGGCTGGGCGTCGAAGTGATCGCCGTCGACCGTTACCCGAACGCGCCGGGCCATCAGGTCGCGCATCGCGCCCACGTGATCGACATGACCGACCGCGCCGCGCTGCGCGCGCTGGTCGAGCAGGAGCGTCCGCATCTGATCGTCCCCGAAATCGAGGCTATCGCCACCGACGAGCTCGCCGCAATCGAGACCGAGGCGCTCGCCGAGGTGATCCCGACCGCGCGCGCCACCCAACTGACGATGAATCGCGAAGGCATCCGCCGCCTCGCCGCCGAGGAGCTCGGCCTCGCGACGTCGCCGTACGCGTTTGCCGATTCGCTCGACGAACTGCGCGCGGGCATCGCGAAGGTCGGCTATCCGTGCGTCGTGAAGCCGGTGATGTCGTCGTCGGGCAAGGGACAGTCCGTGCTGCGCAGCGACGCCGACGTCGAACCCGCATGGCAGTACGCGATGGCGGGCGGCCGGGTGAATTTCGGGCGCGTGATCGTCGAGGGTTTCATCGACTTCGAATACGAAATCACGCAGCTCACCGTGCGCGCGATCGACCCGGCGAGCGGGGCGGTCAGCACGTACTTCTGCGATCCGATCGGCCACGTGCAGGTCGCGGGAGACTATGTCGAATCGTGGCAGCCGCAGCCGATGAGCCCGCTCGCGCTCGAGCGTTCGCGCGAGATCGCGCACAAGGTGACGACGGCGCTCGGCGGCCGCGGCCTGTTCGGCGTCGAACTTTTCGTGCGCGGCGACGACGTATGGTTTTCGGAAGTCAGCCCGCGTCCGCATGACACCGGGCTCGTCACGCTATGCTCGCAGCGCTTCTCGGAGTTCGAGTTGCATGCGCGCGCAATCCTCGGCCTGCCGGTGGATACTTCGCTGCGTGCGCCGGGCGCGTCGGCGGTGATTTACGGTGGTCGCGACGAGGCCGGCATCGCTTTCGAGGGTGTCGCCGCAGCGTTGGCTGTACCGAACGCGGATCTGCGCCTGTTCGGCAAGCCGGAGAGCTTCGTCAAACGACGCATGGGCGTCGCGCTCGCGACCGGCGAGAACATCGACGAAGCACGCTCGCGCGCGAAGCAGGCCGCGGCGGCGGTGCGGCCGGTGTCGGGCAAGTAAGAGGTGAGCGGCGACGCGCGGCGTGCAAGTGTGCGGGACGCACACGGTCGCGCCCGCCGCATTCGTTTTGCCTTATCGAAGCAAAACAATCGGAGTAGAGGATCGTATGGCGCCTGAATCGCGCAGCAATCTGTGGCGCGGCGCGCTCGGCCGTGCCGGCGCGCTCGGTGTGGTGTTCGCGCTGTGTGCCGGCATCAGCGGCTGCGGGCTCGCGGCCGCGCCGTGCCGGATCGCCTCGGCGGGATTGAAGATTGTGCCGGTCGTCGGCCACGTCGCCGCCGCGCCAACCGATGCGTGCGCCGGCGTGATCGATCCTTGAGCCGTCGTCGAGCTGTCCACGAATTGCCTGTGACCCGTCTGTGACCGGCGTGGCGGCCGGTCTGCCTTCCCTGCCTGACTCCCGCAACGATCGAGGTGTTCGATGAAGACATGGCGTGTTGCAATCCTGACGGCGGCAGCATCGGTGGTAGCCTGGTTGGCGGCATGTTCCGGCGGCGCATCGGCCGCGCCGTTGCAGTTCAAGCACATCGAGGGCAAGAACCACCAGACGCGCAAATACACGTGCGCGACCGGCAACATCCTGCAGGTCACCTATTGGAACGCGCAGAACGGACAGAGCTTCGCCGTGCTGCCGGTGAATGGCACGTCGATGCTGTTCGTCAACACGATCTCGGCGTCCGGCGCGAAGTACCAGGCCGGCAGCTACACATGGTGGACCAAGGGTCCGCGTGCCAATCTGTATGACCTGACGGGCGGCGAGAATGCGCCGCCGATTCTCTCCGACTGCGTGACCGTGATCCGCTGATCCGCTGATCCGCTGATCCGCTGATCGGCCACACATGGACCTCCCGCGGCGGCTTCTTCCTCTGCCGCCGTCCGCGTCTTCACGCGCACTTCTCGCGCCACGCTTCCTGTTCTGCGCGCCGCCTCGTCCGCTCGCGCGCAGCGTTTCCGTTCGAGTAGTAAGCTGTCCGGCATGGCGTTAGCCGTGCCGTTTGCCATGCCGCGCGCGCGGTGTCGTGTTCCGCGTGCGGCCGTCGTTGTCGTCTTCGATCGTCCGGTTCCGGACCCTAGTGGTGCAACAGCGGGTGCAACAGCGGGTGCAACGACGGGTTCAGGCAGCGAGCCGAATCCGCCGCTTGAGTCCGCTGTTTGTCCCCGCGTCATCAAGCGAGACCCTCAATGAAAGCATCGGACCTGTTCGTCAAATCGCTGGAAGCCGACGGTGTCGAGTACGTGTTCGGCATCCCCGGTGAAGAAAATCTCGATCTGCTCGAGTCGCTGCGCCGCTCGAAAATCCGTCTGATCCTCACGCGCCACGAACAGGCGGCCGGCTTCATGGCCGCCACCTACGGGCGGCTTACCGGCCGCACGGGAGTATGTCTGGCGACGCTCGGCCCCGGCGCGACCAACTTCGTGACCGCGGCCGCTTACGCGCAGCTGGGCGGCATGCCGATGCTGATGGTCACGGGCCAGAAGCCGATCAAGTCGAGCAAGCAGGGGCACTTCCAGATCGTCGACGTGGTGCGGATGATGGAGCCGCTCACCAAGTACACGCGGCAGATCGTGTCGATCGGCAATATTCCGGCGGCGGTGCGCGAGGCCGTGCGCCGCGCCGAGGAGGAGCGGCCCGGCGCCACTCATCTCGAACTGCCCGAGGACGTCGCGCACGAGGAGGGCGACGGCAAGCCGATTCCTAAGAGCTACAGCCGCCGTCCGGTCGCCGAGGAGAAGGCGGTCGCGCGCGCGGTCGAGGCGATCACCGCCGCGAAGCATCCGCTGCTGATGATCGGCGCGGGCGGCAACCGCAAGACCACGACGAAGATGCTGCGCGAGTTCGTCGACCAGATCGGCATTCCGTTCTTCACGACGCAGATGGGCAAGGGCGTGATCGACGAATCGCATCCGATGTGGCTCGGCAACGCGACGCTCTCCGACGGCGACTTCGTGCACCGCGCGATCGAGCACGCGGACTGCATCATCAACGTCGGTCACGACGTGATCGAAAAGCCGCCGTTCTTCATGCGCAGCGGCGAGTCGGGCGAGAAGACCGTGATCCACGTGAACTTCCTCGGCGCCGAAGTCGACCCCGTGTATTTCCCGCAGATCGAAGTGGTCGGCGATATCGCGAATGCGGTGTGGCAGTTGAAGGAGAGCCTGAAGACCCGCAAGGAGCATTGGGACTTCACGCGCTTCAAGGAGATCAAGGAGCACTTCGAGGCGCATCTGGTGAAGGGCCAGCACGACGACCGCTTTCCGATGTATCCGGTGCGGATCGTCAACGACGTGTACGAGACCACGCCGGTCGACGGGATCGTGTGTCTGGATAACGGCATGTACAAGATCTGGTTCGCGCGCTACTACCGTGCGCACGAGCCGAATTCGCTGCTGCTCGACAACGCATTGGCGTCGATGGGCGCGGGGCTGCCGTCGGCGATCGCGAGCAAGATCGTGCATCCGGAGCGCAAGGTGATCGCCGTATGCGGCGACGGCGGCTTCATGATGAACTCGCAGGAGCTCGAAACGGCGGTGCGCATGAAGCTCGATCTGGTGATCCTGATCCTGCGCGACGACGCGTTCGGCATGATCCGCTGGAAGCAGGAGAACATGAATTTCCCGGACTACGGCATGACGCTTGCGAACCCGGATTTCGTCGCCTATGCGCAAAGCTATGGCGCGCAGGGGCATCGGGTCGAGGCGGCCGAGCAGTTCGCGCCGCTGTTGCGCGAGTGTTTCGCGACGCCCGGCGTGCACGTGATCGACCTGCCGATCGACTATTCGGACAACGAGCGCGTGCTCAATCGCGAGATCAAGCGGTTGTCCGCGCGGCTTTGAGCCTCTGTGCAGCGAATCCAGGAGAACTCGACATGTTGCAGAAAACCTATCCGTACTACCTGGCCAACGAGGCGGTGGCCGCCAACACCGATCTCGAAGTCACCGACAAATTCAGCGGCGAAGTCGCGACGCGCGTCGCGATGGCCGACGCGGCCGCGATCGACAAGGCGATCGGCCACGCGGTCGATGTGATGCCCGCGATGCGCGCCTACCCGCCGTTCAAGCGCCAGGCGGTGCTCGAACACTGCGTGAAGCGCTTTCGCGAGCGCTACGACGAACTCGCGCTCGCGCTGTGCATCGAGGCGGGCAAGCCGATCAACGATTCGAAGGGCGAAGTCACGCGCCTGATCGATACGTTCAAGGTCGCCGCGGAGGAGAGCGTGCGGATCGACGGCGAGATCATCAATCTGGAGATTTCGCCGCGCGCGAACGGCTATCACGGCTACGTGAAGCGCGTGCCGATCGGGCCGTGCTCGTTCATCTCGCCGTTCAATTTCCCGCTGAACCTGACTGCGCACAAGGTCGCGCCGGCGATCGCGGCGGGCGTGCCGTTCGTACTGAAACCGGCGAGCCGCACGCCGGTCGGTGCGCTGATCATGGGCGAAATCCTCGCGGAAACCGATCTGCCGAAGGGCGCGTTCTCGATTTTGCCCGCGCATCGCGATGGCGCCGACCTGTTCACGACCGACGAGCGCTTCAAGCTGTTGTCGTTCACGGGGTCGCCGGCGGTCGGCTGGGAGTTGAAGCGTAAAGCTGGCAAGAAGAAGGTGATTCTGGAGCTGGGCGGCAACGCGGCGGCGCTCGTCGATGGCGATCAGGGCGGCAAGCTCGACTACGTGGTCGAGCGGCTCGCGTTCGGCGCGTTCTACCAGTCGGGGCAGAGCTGCATCGGCGTGCAGCGGATTCTCGCGCATGCGAGCGTCTACGACGCGCTGCGCGAGAAGCTGATCGCGAAGACGAAGTCGCTCGTGATGGGCGATCCGAAGAACGAAAAGACTTTCGTCGGACCGATGATCTCCGAATCGGAGGCGAAACGGCTCGCCGGCTGGATGGAAGGGGCGGTGCAGGCGGGCGCGAAGATCGTCGCGGGCGGCAAGGTCGACGGCGCGATGTTCGAGGCGACGCTGCTCGAAGGCGTGAAGCGCGACACCGATCTGTATCGCAAGGAGGCGTTCGGGCCGGTCGCGATCCTTGAGCGCTTCGACGATTTCGAGGCGGCGCTCGCTCAGGTCAACGACAGCGACTTCGGCCTGCAGGCCGGCATATTTACCGATTCGCTCGCGCATGCGCATCGCGCGTGGGATGCGCTCGAAGTGGGCGGCGTCGTGATCAACGACGTGCCGTCGTTCCGCGTCGACAACATGCCGTACGGCGGCGTCAAGGATTCGGGGCTCGGGCGCGAGGGTGTGCGCTACGCGATCGAGGATATGACCGAGCTGCGGCTGATGGTGATGCGAGAGACCTGGTGAAGCGATCGATCTGACGTGAGCGGGGGTGCCCCGGCGGCTCGCGATGGCGCTAGTGCGGGCCCGAGGTTGCTGGCGGAAGGCGCCCCGGGGCCGCCGCGCGCCAAAGCGCCCGGCTGTCACGCCACTGTCGTCTGCGCGCACTACGCTGCGAGCGAAGCGCCGGCCGAGAGCCGCCAGCCGGCGGTCACGAGCCTTTTTGCTGAAGTGTTACAATGCTGGGCTTTCGGCGGGTGTTTCCGCCAGCCGGAGCCGGCCGCATTATCCGAACTCAGACGGGTCTCGCGCGGAACGACGTGGCTCCGCCCTCATCCTGATGCCCTCCGCGGTCCCGACCGCTGCCGCGCGCATCGCGCCACGCGCCTTTTTAGCGAAAGCCACCATGTCCGACACCGCCGTCACGCCCAGCACCGAGACTTTTGATCAATTCGGCCTCGCGCCCGACATCCTGAAGGCCATCAAGGAATCGGGCTACACGTCGCCCACGCCGATCCAGGCGAAGGCGATCCCGGTCCTGCTGGCGGGACGTGACGTGATGGGCGCGGCGCAGACCGGCACCGGCAAGACCGCGAGTTTCGCGCTGCCAATCATCCAGCGTCTGCTGCCGCAGGCCAGTACGAGCGCGTCGCCGGCGCGCCATCCGGTGCGCGCACTGATCCTCACACCCACCCGCGAACTCGCCGACCAGGTCGCCGCGAACGTGCAGGCCTACGCGAAGCACACGGCGCTGCGCAGCGCGGTCGTGTTCGGTGGCGTCGACATGAATCCGCAGTCCGACCAGTTGCGCCGCGGCGTCGAAATCCTGATCGCGACGCCGGGCCGTCTGCTCGATCACGTGCAGCAGAAAACCGCGAACCTGGGCCAGGTGCAGATGCTCGTGCTCGACGAAGCCGACCGCATGCTCGACATGGGCTTCCTGCCCGACCTGCAGCGCATCCTGAACCTGCTGCCGAAAGAGCGCCAGACGCTGCTCTTCTCCGCCACGTTCTCGGGCGAAATCAAGAAGCTCGCCGCGACCTATCTGCGCAACCCGCAGACCATCGAAGTCGCGCGCAGCAACTCGACCGCGACCAACGTCACGCAGGTCGTCTACGAAGTCGCGGAGGGCGACAAGACTGGCGCGGTCGTGCAGCTGATCCGCGAGCGCGGCCTGAAGCAGGTGATCGTGTTCTGCAACAGCAAGATCGGCGCGAGCCGACTCGCGCGCAGCCTCGAACGTGATGGCGTGGTCGCGACCGCGATTCACGGCGACCGCTCGCAAGGCGAGCGGATGCAGGCGCTCGACGCGTTCAAACGCGGCGAAGTCGAGGCGCTGGTCGCGACGGACGTCGCCGCACGCGGCCTCGATATCGCCGAACTGCCGGCGGTGATCAACTTCGATCTGCCGTTCAACGCCGAAGACTACGTGCACCGGATCGGCCGTACGGGCCGCGCGGGCGCATCGGGCGACGCGCTGTCGCTGTGCAGCCCGAACGAGCGCAAGCAGCTGGCCGACATCGAGAAGCTGATCAAGCGGCCGCTCGACTTGCAGCGCCTGACCGTCGAGGCGCCGGTGCGCCATCATCACGAGGATCGTTCGCTGCGCCGCGAGCGCAGCGAATCGCGCGACGAGCGCAGCCGCCGTCGCCCGGGCGGCGCGTCGGGTTCGTATGACCGTCCGCATCATCATCATCATCGCGCGCAGCCGATCGACGATTTCTTCCTGAAGCCGTACGAGCCGTCGCCGGCATCGGTGCGCAAGGTCGAGGAGTCGGCCACGGCGAACGCCGCACCGCAAAAGGCGGCGCCGAAGCGGCAGCTGGCCGCGTTGCTCGGCGGGTTCGGAATGCCGAGGAAGACGCCTTCGTCGTCGTAAGACGGACTGTCGGGTTCAGCGCTCGGGGTGCAACGCCTCGGGCGTAAAAGGCGGGGAGCCGCGCAGCTCGATGTTTTGGACAGCGCAGAAGGCTCAACGCATGCGCATCATGCCGATGTTCATCCCCGTTTCGCCCAAGCCGCGGCCCAGGCCGCGGTCGCGACGCTGTAGAACTGCTCTAGCGTCGCAGGCGGCTCGCTCCCCAGCTCCAGTCCCAGATGCCGTGCCGCGGCGCCCAGTGCCTCCAGCGGTTTGTCGCTGTCGAGCGCGGTCGCGCCGTTCTGCTTGCTCAGTTTCTCGCCGTGCTCGTTCGTGACGACCGGCACATGCAGATACTCGGGCGTCGCCACGCCGAGACAACGCTGCAGATAAATCTGCCGCGCCGTCGAATCCATCAGATCCGCGCCGCGCACGATGTGCGTGATGCCCGCGTCCGCATCGTCCACTACCACTGCGAGCTGATACGCCCACTGATCGTCCGCCCGGCGCAGCACGAAATCGCCGACCTCGGTCGCGAGGTTTTGCGTCTGCGGACCCTGCCAGCGGTCGTCGAACGTGATCACGGCCGCGTCGCCGTCGGGCACACGCAGGCGCCACGCGCGCGCCGGCTTGCCGTGCAGCCCCTTGCGGCACGTGCCGGGGTAGGCGAGCGTGGTGTTGCGCGCGTGCGCGTTCAACAGCGAATCGGCGATTTCCTTGCGCGTGCAGCCGCACGGATAGACCAGGCCGGTCGATTTCAACTGCTCGAGCGCCTGCTGATAGCGCGCCATGCGCTGGCTTTGCCAGACCGGCGCCTCGTCGGCACACATGCCGAAGCGTTCGAGGGTCGCGAGGATGTCCTCGGCGGCACCGGGCACCGTGCGCGGCCCGTCGATATCTTCGACGCGCACGAGCCACTCGCCGCACTGCGCGCGCGCATCGAGCCAGCTCGCGAGCGCGCTGACCAGCGAGCCGAAATGCAGCGGGCCGGTCGGCGACGGTGCGAAGCGTCCGCGATAGGTCATGGTTTGGAGGCGACGGGCGAGTCGCCGGCACGGGTTGCCGCCCCGGCTGTCCCGCTCGTCCGGGTCGTCCCGGTCGTCGTTAGGCAGCGCACGCGGCCGTGCCGTCCGGATGGCACGCCGGACAGGTCTTGCCCGCGACGTACATCGGCGATTGCTGTTGCTCGGGCGTGACCACCGCGCGGCAGCCGAAACATTGCCGGGTCGAGGTCGGTTCGAGTTGCGGATTCAGCGCGGTGCGATAGTCGAACACGAAGCAGTCGCCGTGATAATGCGCGCCGCCCACTTCCTCGAAGTATTTGAGGATGCCGCCTTCGAGTTGGTACACGTTCTCGATGCCGACGTCCTTCATGTGGATCGCCGCCTTCTCGCAGCGGATGCCGCCCGTGCAGAACGACACGACCGTCTTGCCTTCGAGATCGGCGCGGTTGTTCTCGATCACCTCGGGGAATTCGCTGAACTTCGTGATCCGATAGTCGAGCGCGTTCTCGAAGGTGCCGACGTCGACTTCGAACGCATTACGCGTGTCGAGCATCACGACCGGACGGCCTTCGTCGTCGTGACCGCGGTCGAGCCAGCTCTTCAGCGTGGGCGCGTCGACGAACGGCGCGCGGCCGAGCTCGGGGCGGATCGCCGGCTTTTTCATCGTGATGATTTCGCGCTTGAGCTTGACCAGCATGCGCGTGAACGGCTGCTTGTCCGACAGGCTTTCCTTGAACTGCAGATTCGCAAACTTGCCTTCGAACAGCGGATCGTGGCGGATGTAATCGATGAACGCGTCGGTGTTCTCGCGCGTGCCGGCAGTAAACAGGTTGATGCCTTCCGGCGCGAGCAGGATCGTGCCGCGCAGGCCGAGCGCGTTGCAGCGCTCGGTGACGAGCGGGCGCCACGCGGCGGTGTCTTCGATGGTCGCGAATTGATACGCGGAGAGATTGACGATACTCATATGTGTTCAGCGGTAAAGATGGCCGGCGTGGCGAGGGGCGGCGGGCGGCGCGTGGTGCCGCCGCTGTCGCGCCCCGTATAAGACCCGCGATTTGGCGCGCGGGTTGCCGCACGGGTTCCTGCGCATTTTCGCGCGCATTTCCACGGTACGCGGCCACGTCGAAACAGACGAAACCTCTATTATCCCTCAACCTGGCATTTCCCCCGACCTGGCCGAATGGCCAACGGTTTGCGCTAGCGCAAACAGCGCGCTTGCCGACCCCGTGCTGGCCGGATGGCCAACGCGCCGTTTTGACCTGAAAACTGCGGAAGGCTGGGGTTACAATGTCGCCCATGTCAGATCCCCGCTTCGTTCATCTCCGCGTTCACTCCGAATTCTCGATTGCCGACGGCATCGTGCGTCTCGACGACATCGTCGCGGCGGCGGCCAAAGACGGTCAGGGCGCGCTCGCGCTCACCGACCTCGGCAACGCGTTCGGCCTCGTCCGTTTTTACAAGGAAGCGCGTGGCAAAGGGGTCAAACCCATTGCCGGCTGCGACGTCTGGATCACCAATCCGGACGACCGCGACAAGCCTTCGCGTCTGCTGCTGCTGGTCAAGGACCGCGGCGGTTATCTGAACCTCTGCGAATTGCTCAGCAAGGCCTCGCTGACGAACCAGTATCGCGGCCGCGCGGAAATCGAAGCCGGCTGGCTCGAAACTGGTTTGGGCGAAGGACTGCTCGCGCTGTCGGGCGCGCAGCAGGGCGACATCGGCCTCGCACTGGCGGCCGGCAACGAAGAGGCGGCGAAGCGCAACGCGCGGCATTGGGCGAAGGTGTTCCCGGGCGGCTTCTATATCGAGCTGCAACGCTGCGGTCAGCCCGGCGGCGAGCAGTACGTGCAGCAGGCGGTCGCGCTCGCGGCGGCGCTGAAACTGCCGGTCGTCGCGACGCACCCGATGCAGTTCATGACGCCAGACGACTTCACCGCGCACGAAGCGCGCGTATGTATTTCCGAAGGCGACATTCTCGCGAATCCGCGTCGCCAGAAGCGCTTTACTGCCGAGCAGTATTTCCGCTCGCAACAGGAAATGGCCACGCTGTTCGCGGACATTCCTTCGGCGCTCGCCAACACCGTGCAGATCGCGAAGCGCTGCAATCTGACGCTGGAACTCGGCAAGCCGAAGCTGCCGCTCTTTCCGACGCCCGACGGCATGTCGCTCGACGACTATCTCGTGCAACTGTCGAAAGAGGGCCTCGAAAAGCGGCTCGAACAGCTGTTTCCGGACGAAGCCGAACGCGACGCGCAACGCCCCACGTATTACCAGCGCCTCGAATTCGAGTGCGGCACGATCATCAAGATGGGCTTTCCGGGCTACTTCCTGATCGTTGCGGACTTCATCAACTGGGCGAAGAACAACGGCGTGCCGGTCGGTCCGGGCCGCGGTTCGGGCGCGGGCTCGCTGGTCGCTTATGCGCTCGGCGTGACCGATCTGGATCCGCTGCGCTACAACCTGCTGTTCGAGCGCTTCCTGAATCCGGAGCGGGTGTCGATGCCCGACTTCGATATCGACTTCTGCCAGCACGGCCGCGATCGCGTGATCCAGTACGTGAAGGAGAAGTACGGCGCGAACGCGGTGTCGCAGATCGCGACGTTTGGCACGATGGCGGCGAAGGCGGCGGTGCGCGATATCGGCCGCGTGCTCGATCTCGGCTACATGTTCACGGACGGCATCGCGAAGCTGATCCCGTTCAAGCCGGGCAAGCACGTGACGATCGCCGACGCGATGAAGGAAGAGCCGCTGTTGCAGGAGCGCTTCGACAATGAAGATGAAGTGCACCAGCTGCTCGAACTCGCGCAGCGCGTCGAAGGCTTGACGCGGAACGTCGGTATGCACGCGGGCGGCGTGCTGATCGCGCCCGGCAAGCTGACCGATTTCTGCCCGTTGTACACGCAGGGCGACGAAAGCGGCGTAGTCAGCCAGTACGACAAGGACGACGTCGAAGCGGTCGGCCTCGTCAAGTTCGACTTTCTGGGCCTGACCACGCTGACCATTCTGGATTGGGCCGAGCGCTATATCCGCCGCCTCGATCCGTCGAAGCAGGACTGGTCGCTAGGCCAGGTGCCGCTCGACGACCCCGCGTCGTTCTCGATCCTGAAAAAAGCGAATACGGTCGCCGTGTTCCAGCTGGAAAGCCGCGGCATGCAGGGCATGCTGAAGGACGCCCAGCCTGACCGCTTCGAGGACATCATCGCGCTCGTCGCGTTGTACCGTCCGGGCCCGATGGACCTGATCCCGAGCTTCTGCGCGCGTAAGCACGGCCGCGAGGTGGTGGAGTATCCGGACCCGCGCGTCGAACCTGTTCTGAAAGAGACCTACGGCATCATGGTCTACCAGGAGCAGGTGATGCAGATGGCGCAGATCATCGGCGGCTACTCGCTCGGCGGCGCCGACCTGCTGCGTCGCGCGATGGGTAAGAAAAAGCCCGAGGAAATGGCCAAGCACCGCGAAATTTTCGCGGAAGGCGCGGCGAAGAACGGCCTCACGCGGGAGAAGGCGGACGAGACCTTCGACCTGATGGAGAAGTTCGCGGGCTACGGCTTCAACAAGTCGCACGCGGCCGCGTATGCGCTGCTCGCGTACCACACCGCGTGGCTGAAGGCGCACCATCCGGCCGAGTTCATGGCGGCCAATATGTCGCTCGCGATGGACGACACGGACAAGGTCAAGATCCTGTTCGAAGACTGCCTCGCGAACAAGATGGCCGTGCTGCCGCCGGACGTGAATCTGTCCGCGTACCGCTTCGAGCCGGTCGCCGAAGCCGACGGCAAGCGCTCGCGCACGATCCGCTACGGTCTCGGCGCGATCAAGGGCAGTGGTCAGAACGCGATCGAAGAAATCCTGCGCGCGCGCGAAGAGGGTCGCTTCATCGACATCTTCGATTTCTGCAATCGCGTCGATCGCCGCATCGTCAATCGTCGCACGATCGAGGCGCTGATTCGCGCCGGCGCGTTCGACACGCTGCATGCGAACCGCGCGCAGCTGATCGCATCGGTGTCGCTCGCGATGGAAGCGGCCGAGCAGGCGGCGGCCAATGCATTGCAGGCGGGTCTGTTCGACATGGGCGACGCGCCGTCGCAAGGCCACGAACTCGTCGACGAGCCCGAGTGGCCGGAAAAGCGCAAGCTGCAGGAAGAGAAGGCCGCGCTCGGTTTCTACCTGTCGGGCCATCTGTTCGATGCCTACAAGGACGAAGTGCGTCGCTTCGTGCGCCAGAAGATCGGCGAGCTGAAGGAAGGGCGCGACAAGCTGGTCGCG
This sequence comes from Paraburkholderia sp. HD33-4, assembly GCF_021390635.1. Taxonomy (NCBI): domain Bacteria; kingdom Pseudomonadati; phylum Pseudomonadota; class Betaproteobacteria; order Burkholderiales; family Burkholderiaceae; genus Paraburkholderia; species Paraburkholderia sp. HD33-4. The sequence continues at coordinate 1,066,824 of NZ_JAJEJS010000001.1, forward strand.
GGTGTGATCGTGTCGTTGCGCACGCAGATGACCCAGCGCGGCAAGATGCTGATCGCGCTGCTCGACGACGGCACCGGCCAGTGCGAAGTGACCGTCTTCAACGAGGTCTTCGAAGAGCACAAGCAGCTGTTCAAGGAAGACGAACTGCTGGTCGTGCAGGGCCAGGCGCGTAACGACGCGTTCACGGGCGGCATCCGCTTCACGGTCGAAACGGTGATGGATCTCGGCCGCGCGCGCTGCCGCTACGCGGACTCGCTGAAAGTGCAGATGAACGGCAATGCGGACGCGCAGGCACTGCGCCGGGTGCTCGAAGCGCACACCGCCGGCAAGGACGAGCCTGCCACGGCAGCCGCGCCGGCGGCAGCTACACGTGGCAACGGCGGCGGCAATGGCGGCGGGCGGGGCGGCTTCGGCGGCGACGGCGGCCGTCAGCGTCAGGCGGTGCAGATTCCGAACGGGCTCGCGGTGCAGGTGGTTTATCGCAGCGAGCATGCGCAGGGCGAAATGCGTCTCGGCGACGCGTGGCGCGTGAAGCCGACCGATGAACTGCTCGCCGCCCTGCGCGGCGAGTTTGCGGGAAGCTCGATCGAGATCGTGTATTGAGCGATGCCGATGCTGCAGTCGGCCGGTGCCGCGTGTACCGGCTAACCTGACCTCAGCCAGCTTACCGCCCGCCCGTTTTTTCCAGACGCGCCAGCTTCAGAAACCGGTAGTACACCGTCTCCGCATTGAACAACGCGATCATCAGCCCGGCGCGGCCATCCAGAAAGCCGCGCCGCAGCAGATAGGTCCGCACGAACGCCCACAGGCCTCGTCCGACCGCGAGGCGTACGCTGCCTTTCTGCCCGGCCTCGTAGCGCTGCCGCGCGCCGGCTGTCGAATACGCGTCGAGCTTGCGCAGCACACCCTCGTAGTCCTCGTACGAGTAGTGCATCAGCTTGCCGCTCAGGCGTTGCGCGGGCGTATCGAACACGAGGCGCTCGTGCACCAGGTCGTCGGAGAAACGCGCGGTGCCGCGTTTGAAAAGGCGCGGAATCCAGTCCGGATACCAGCCGCTGTGGTGGACCCACTGGCCGCAGAAGCTCGACAGACGGTCCACCGCGTAGACGTCGGCGGCGGGCGCGGCGAGCGTCGCGCGAATCGATGCGGCAAGCTCCGGCGTGACGATTTCGTCGGCGTCGAGCGACAGGATCCAGCTGGTCGTCAGTGCCTCGACAGCGCGGTTCTTTTGCGGGCCGAAGCCCGGCCAGTCGGTTTGTTCGATGACGCGAGCGCCGTGCGCTCGGGCGATGTCGGCGGTGCCGTCGGTGCTGCCGCCGTCGATCACGACGATCTGGTCGGCAAAGGCCACGGCTTGCAGACATTCGGCGAGCCGCGCCGCCGCGTTCCGGGTGATGATGGCAACGCCAAGAGTGGTTTCTTGCATACCTGAGTTGCGTGGAGGACGAAGTGACGGAGCGGGCCGCGACCCGGCAATCGAGCAGCGAGTATACACACCTCATCCGGCCCCACACCACAGCCTCGATCCGCCAGGTGTCGCGCGCATGCCGTCGCGCGCCGAGCGTCGGCCGTCATCTGCAACCGATTACAATGCTCTTTTTCGATATTCCACGCGGCGGCCCGACCATGCGCCGCGTGCTCGCCGTTCCGCATTTCCAGAGGATTCCTTGAGCGCGAAGCCAACGTTAAGCAAACCCATGGGTTCAGGCGATGCGTCGTCGCCCGCCGTCGTCCTGCGGCGCCTGTGGCCTTTCATCAAGCCGCTGCTGTGGGTCGTGGTCGGCGCGATCGTCGCGATGGCAGTGAGCGCGGGCACCGACGCCGCCATTCCCGCGCTGCTCAAGCCGCTGCTCGACAAGGGCTTCGGCTCGCACGCGGTCGACAAGACCAAGTGGCTCGTGCCGGTCGCGGTGATCGGCCTCGCGCTGATTCGCGGCGTGTCGCAGTACGCGTCCGGCTATCTGCTCGCGTACGTGTCGAACAAGATCCTGCTCGAACTGCGCCTGAAAATGTTCGATCGCATGATCCACACGAGCGTCGCGTTTTTCCAGCGCGAAACCGCGAGCACGGTGATCAACGCGATCGTCTTCGAGGTCAACCAGATCCTGAACGTGTTGCTGAGCGTGATGGTCACGCTCGTGCGCGATTCGCTGACGGTGATTTTCCTGCTCGGCTATCTGTTCTATCTGAACTGGCGCCTGACGCTGATCGTCGCGGTGCTGCTGCCCGGCATCGGCTGGCTGGTCGGCAAGATCAACCGCCGGCTGCGGCGCCTGAACCGCGAGCATCAACTGCTGACGAACGAGCTGTCGTACATCGTCGAGGAGACGGTCGGCGGCTACAAGGTCGTCAAGGTGCACAACGGCGAGCAGTACGAGATGGACCGCTTCACCGAGATGAGCCGGCGCCTGCGCGGCTACGCGATGCGCATGACGGTGTCCGGCGGCCTCGCGCAGCCGTTGACGCAGTTCCTCGCGTCGATCGCGCTCGCGGTCGTGATCACGATCGCGGTGGTGCAGTCGTCGTCGGATCAGACGACGGTCGGCGGCTTCGTCGCGTTCGTCACGTCGATGCTGCTGATCATCTCGCCGCTCAAGCATCTGATGGACGTGAACCAGCCGTTGCAGCGCGGCATGACCGCGGCCGAGCTGATCTTCGGTCTGATCGACGAGCCGGCCGAGCCGGAAGGCGGCGGCAAGCCGCTCGCGCGGGCGCGCGGCGAGGTCGAGTTCCGCGACGTGTCGTTCGCCTACGGCACCAACTCCACGCACAACCGTCACACGCTCGACCAGGTGTCCTTCAAGGTTGCGCCGGGCGAGATGGTCGCGCTCGCGGGTCCGTCGGGCAGCGGCAAGACCACGCTCGTGAACCTGCTGCCGCGCTTCTTCGACCCGACCGGCGGCGCGATTCTGGTCGACGGCGTCGCGCTGCCCGAATACGGCCTGCATGCGCTGCGCAGCCAGATCGCGATGGTGAGCCAGGACGTCGTGCTGTTCAACGACACGATCGCGAACAATGTCGCCTACGGCCAGACGGCCGATGCCGAAAAGGTCAAGGCGGCGCTGCGCGCGGCGAACCTGTGGGACACCGTGCAGGCGATGCCGCAGGGCATCGAGACGCTCGTCGGCGACAACGGCATGATGCTCTCGGGCGGCCAGCGCCAGCGTCTCGCGATCGCGCGCGCGATCTACAAGGACGCGCCGATCCTGATTCTCGACGAAGCGACCTCGGCGCTCGATTCCGAGTCCGAGCGCCACGTGCAGGCGGCGCTCGAAACGCTGATGAAGGGCCGCACCACGCTCGTGATCGCGCACCGGCTGTCGACGATCGAGCGCGCTGACCGCATCCTCGTCATGGAAGCGGGGCGGATCGTCGAGCGCGGCAGCCATCGTGAGTTGCTGGAGCACGACGGCCTGTACGCGCATCTGCATCGGATCCAGTTCCAGCAAAGCGCGGTTTGATCCGGTGCGTGGCGGGCAGGGGCTAGCGCGTATCGCCGCGGCCCCGCCCTTGTTTTTTTTGGCCCATTTTTGAGACAGTGTTGTGTTTAAGTCTCAATTTGTTGCGCTCTTTCAGCACTAACAGCATGCTGGCGGGCAATGACAGTCCGTCTTGCGGAAATCGACTGCCCATGTCTCACGACGATCCGAGCAAACCGCTCGTCTCCATCGCGCTCGCGACCTACAACGGCCGCACTTATCTGCCCGAGCTGCTGGCTTCGCTCGACGCGCAGAGCTGGCCCCATCTCGAAGTCGTGGTATCCGACGACGCCTCCAGCGACGGCACCCGCGAACTGCTCGCGTCCCATGTGGGACGCGTGCCGGTGCGGCTGGTCGGCGATGGCACGCGGGCCGGCATCGTCGGCAATTTCGAGCGCGCGCTCGCCGGCTGCCGCGGCGACTACATCGCGCTCGCCGACCAGGACGACGTCTGGGCGCCCGAGAAAATCACCGATCTGATGCGCGAGCTGCGGCGCGCGGAAAGTGCCGGCGGCTGCGCCGCGAAGCCGGCGCTCGCATTCTGCGACATCGAGCTCGTCGACTCGACGCTGTGTTGTCTGTCGCGCTCGTTGTTCGAGATCACCGCGAAGTCGCGCTGCGCGACGCGACTGCGCGATTTTCTGCTGAGCAACCATGTGCCCGGTTGCGCGATGCTCGTCAATCGAGCGACGCTCGAACGCGCGCTGCCGTTCCCGCCCGGCATCGTGATGCACGACTGGTGGCTCGCCATGGTGGTCGCATCGTTCGGCGAGATTCGCCATGTCGCGGCACCGCATCTGAAATATCGGCAGCACGAAAGCAACGCGGTCGGCGCGAGCGCGACCAACGAGCGCGGCGCGGCGCGCGAAGAATGCGGCGCCGAGGCGGCACGCCGGCGCGGCGCGAGCCGGCGGCGGCAGATCGAAGCGATCGCGGACCAGGTGCGGGTGTTCGCGCGACGCTTCGGCGCCGAGCTCCCCGTCGACGCGCGCCACGACATGCATGCGTTTTCGCGTGGCGTCGCGAGTTGGCGCGGCGCGTTCGAGTTCGTGATGATCAGCCACACCGGCGAGACGTTCGTGCGCTCGGTGAAGATGCTGCGGCGCTTGCGCGCGAGCGTGCTGAGCTTTGGCGTCGAGACGCGACGGCCGAGTCTCGTACGACGCTTGCGGCAGCGGCGCGGTGCGTCGCGCAGACTCTCGTGACCCGTGTCGGGTCGCAAAGCACCGCCAGATTGCACCGTCGTCTTCAGGCCTTGCCGCGCCGCACGACCCGCTTGATCCAGATGCCCGGCGCATAGACCACCGGGCAACTCGCATACACAAACATCCGCATGCGCAGCCCGAGTTTCACACCGGCGCTGCGCGTCACCAGCCCGATGCGTTCGCCGAGGCTGCCTGCCTCGAACATTGCGTGGATGAACTGCTCGCGCGCGAGCTTCGACGCCATCGCCGAGCGCATGCGTTCGCCGACCCCGGCGATCTCGGCGTCGCGCTGCAGCTGCGCGAGCTCCGCGAGTCCGTAGCGATTGCTCTGCCGCATCCGCGCGATCAGCTCGTCGACCGACTGGTAGCGGCGCTTGCGCGAAAGGCCGCCGCGCCGGTAGCGCACCAGCGGCTCGCGCAGACTGATCGCGCCACCCGACAGGATCGCGCGCAGCACCATGATCTGATCCTCGGCCGCGGCGCCCGGCAGCATCGGCCCGAAGCGCTCGATCAGGCGTCGCGACCACGTGTGCGCCGCGCCGATCAGCCACGGACGCTCGACGAGCCAGTCGTCGAAGCTGCGATAGCGGTCGAGCTCGGTCGGGCTCACGCGCTCGTGCACGTGACCCGTTTCGTCCATGTCGGCGAGATCGGTCGCGATCAGGTCGGGGCGGCGCCCATGCGCGAGCCAGCAGTCGACCACGCGCGCGCAGCGTTCGGGTGCCGACATGTCGTCGCCGGCGGCGACGAACAGCAGCTCGCCGTGCGCGAGCTGCGCGAGTTGCGACAGGTGCGCGCTGATACCCTGGTTCACGGTGTTGCGCCGCGCGATCACGCGATGTGGCCCTGCGTAGCCGGCAAGCGCCGCTTCGATCGCAGCGTAGGTCGCGTCGCTGGACGCGTCGTCGGAGACGATGATTTCGAGCGGCTCATAGGTTTGCGCGAGCGCGCTGCGCACGGCGTCGCCGATCTGCTCTGCCTGGTTGTAGGCGATCACCAGCATCGAGACGAGCGGGCGGGTGGTATCGGCGGGCGGCAAGCTATCGGTCATGGAGTCGGGGCGAAGGCGATTGGCCTAGATTCTAGCCGCTGACGAGCGCGCCGCGCCGCTCGACCCACGCGCGAAATCGGAGCGCCGCGACCTGAGTTCCGCGAAACCCATCCTTTACAATTGCCGCTGCCCCGAAACTGCGCGCCCACGGCTTGACCCGCGCGTGCATCTCACCGAGACCAATCCTTGTCAGAGCCAACCCGCGACCCGAGCCGCCGTCCCCTCACCGACCTCGCGCTGACCGCCCAGGCGCTGAAGAACAGCGGCGGCGCCGAGCGCTACACGCGCGACGTGATCGCCGGCCTGCATCGGCTGGGACTGCGCCCGACGCTGTTCGCGCGCGAGATCGACCGCGCACTGCCCGAGGCCGCGTGGATCGATGCGCAGCCGCTCAATGTGCGCTGGGCGCCGCGCAAGCTGCGCAACCTCGCGTTCGACTGGCGTCTGAAGCAGCGTTTGAAGCGGCATCGTCCGGACTGCGTGTTCTCGATCAATCACTCGACGCATGCCGACGTCGCGTTGTGCGGCGGCACGCACCCGGGCTCGCTCGAAGCCGCGGGCCGCGCGCCGCGCCGCAGCGACGCATGGCAGATCGAGCTCGAGCGGCGCGTCTACACGCGGGCGCGCTCGATCGTCGCGCATTCGCAATTGATGAGCCGCGAGTTGCAGCGTTTCTACGGCGTGCCGGCCGAGCGCATCGACGTGCTCTACCCGCCGGTCGACACCGAACGCTTCAGGCCGCTCGACGCCGCCGCGCGCGCGGCCGTGCGCCGCCAGCTCGGTGTGCCCGACGATCGCGTGATGTTCGTGTTCTCGTCGACGAGTCACGAGCGCAAGGGCTATCCGCTGCTCGAAGCGTTTTTCTCGCGCACGACGCTGCCGGTCTGCCTCGTCGTCGCGGGCCGTCCGGTGCCGAAAACCGGCGACACAATTCGTTACGCGGGTTACAGCAAAGACATCGAGAAGCTGTTCGCGGCCGCCGATTTTACGGTCGTCGCGTCGGCGTACGAGCCGTTCGGGCTGGTCGGCGTGGAGTCGGTGATGTGCGGCACGCCGCTCGTGATCGCCGACAACGTCGGCTCGGCGGAGACCGTGACCGGCGCCGCGAAGATCGAGTTCTCGCGGCAGTCCGAGGGTAGTTTCGAGCGCGCGATCGGCCAGGCGCTCGAACGCGTGAAGAGCGGCGGCGCGCGCATCGCGGCGCCGCGCGACAGCCTCGTGTACGACCCGAGCGTCGACGCGCACGTCGCGGCGCTTTACGAGGTGTTCACGCGAGGATGACGGCGGCGGTCCGCGCTCGGCGCGCCGCTTCCCGTCAAAACAGCATCAATCGCCCGGCTGCGTCTCGCGCACGACCGCGGCTGACGTCGGCGTAGCCCGCGCTTCACCGCGCAACTCGCGTTTGCGCGCATCGATCACCGCCAGCAGCGTCGCCAACAGCGAGGCGAGCAGCACCGTCACCATCATCGGCACCAGCACGTCGATCGTGAGCCCGAAGATCACCGTGCTCGCCGCGACCGCGAGGCCCGCGTACGACGCGGCGCGAATCGCCGGATCGGTCGCATGCCGGTGTCGCCAGAAATACACCGTGATGCCGTAGTAGAACAGCAGCAGGCAGATCACACCGATCGTGCCCATCTCGGCGAGCGTCGAGAAAAAGTCGCTATGCGCGCGCTCGTTGACGATCTCGGCCTTCACTTCGCCTCGCCTCGCCATCGCGCCGAGCTCGTTGACCAGATGGCCTTTGCCGACGCCCCAAACCGGATGCCGCTCGAACATCATCCGCGACGCGTTCCACAGTTGCAGGCGCAGGCCGGTGGCCGTGTCGTCCTCGCCCTTGTGCATCATCGACACGTCGTTCGGCACCTCGGCAAAGCGCTTCTGCACCCGCTCGGTCGACAGCACCCCGCCCGCCACGATCAGAATCGCGAGGGTGGCGATCAGCAGGCGCTTCTTCTGCGAGAACCAGCGGTACTGGATGCCGAGCAGCACGACGAACACCGGCACCGCGAGCCAGCCGCCGCGCGAGCCCGACAGAAACGACGCATAGCCGCCCGACACCAGCGCGAGCACGCGCGGCACGAGCACCCGCCAGTCGCGCGGATTGTCCCAGCCGAGCGTGAACACCGACAGGAACGCGAGCAGCAGCGCCGTATCGCCGAACGGAATCGCGTTCGTGTACGAGTTGTTCAGGCGGTTCGCGTCGGTCCAGCCGCCGGGCGGCTGGGTGATGATCGCCCATGCGCCGACCGCGAGCGCGCCGGCCGCGCAGCCCCAGCCGATCATGCGCAGATTGCGCGACGGCAATTGCCGCAGCAGCAGGAACACCAGTAGCGCGAGCACGAAACGCGACGCGTTGTCGAACTCGCGTGGCAGCCAGTAGCCGAGCACCAGCTGCTGCGTGCCGATCCCGACCACGAACGCGAGCATGCCGATCGTGAACCAGCGATAGGTGCGCAACGCGGAGAAATAGCCCGGCATGCGCCGGTTGACGATGGCCGCGCCGAGCGCGAGCGCGACGAGCGCGAAAAAGCAGTAGCCGGTGCCGCCGCGCCACGTCAGATTGACGGCGGGCGCGAGAAACAGCAGAGCCGACGTGAGCCAGACCAGACTGGAAGCAAAAATCATAGGTCTACGTTATCGATGAACACACTACCGTTGCGGTGGTGAAAATTGCAGGGGGCGCCGGACCATTCGAGTCCTTCAAGACGGTAGAGCGATCCGGATTATAACCATGCACTTCCTTGCGAAATGCTTGCTGCCGCACGCGGTAAGGTGTCGCTGGCGAGCGGCATGCGACCCGGGGCGGCTGTCGTGCGAGCAGGCGGGGGCGGTACAATCGCGCGACATTCATGGCCGGCGCGCGGCGCATGCCGCGCCCCGTGCCCAGCTCAACGGACCGACTCGATGTTCTCAATCATCATCCCGACGTGGAACAACCTGCCTTATCTGCGCCTCGTGATCAAAAGCCTGCGACGTCATTCGACGCATCCGCACCAGATCATCGTGCACGTCAACGACGGCTCGGACGGCACGCTCGCGTGGGTGCGCGACGAGGGCATCGAGCATACGGCGTCGCCCGGCAATATCGGCATCTGCCACGCGGTCAATATCGCGGCGGCGCGCGCGACGCAGGACTATATCGTCTACATGAACGATGACATGTACTGCTGTCCCGGCTGGGATGAAGCGCTCGTCAAGCGTCTCGCGCAAATGCCGGCCGACAACCTGTTCATGCTGTCGGGCACGATGATCGAGCCGGTCGATTCGGGCAATCCGTGCGTGGTCGTGCGCGACTTCGGCCGCGACGCGCAGGTGTTTCGCGCCGACGAGCTGATCGCGGCAACCCCCAGCCTCGTGCGCGCCGACTGGCGCGGCGCGACATGGCCGCCGACGCTTGTGCATCGCGACTGGTGGTTCAAGGTGGGCGGCTACAGCAGCGAGTTGAGCCCCGGCATGAGCAGCGACAACGATTTCTCGATGAAACTGTGGGACGCCGGCTGCCGCGTGTTCGTCGGCGTCGGCGACAGTCTCGTCTATCACTTCCAGCAGAAGAGCACCGGCAAGATCGTGAAGAACGACGGGCGCCGCCAGTTCCTCAACAAGTGGGGGATGACGCAGGCGACCTTCGACCGCTATTACCTGCGCCGCGGCACTGCGATCGACGGCGCGCTCGCGGTCAGCGAGCCCGAGCGCACCGGCCGGCTGCGTCGGGCGCTGCTGAAGTCGCGCATCAAGCGCGCGTTGGGCTGATGGGCGTCGAGCCGTAAGCGCTTGCTCGACGCATGGCGTGTGTCGAACGCCTGTCAAACGCCGCCCGTCACGAGCGGCAGCACCGTCAGATCCGGATGCGTGCCGTCGACGATGCTGCGCCCCACGTGCACCGCTTCGTATAGCGCGTCGTCGAGGCTCGCGAAGCTCTCCTCGCCGTCCGCGTGAAACGGCACAGCATGGCCCGGAAGATTGGGGTTGGCCCCCGGATGGCAGACGTAGCCCCGGTACGTATAGCGGCTGCTTTGCGCGGCCGGATCGGCGGCATGCGCCGGGTCGGGCGGGTCCTTCGGGACAGGCGATACGTGAATCTCGAAGCCCTCGTATTGCACCGTCTGCCAGTTTGCGGTTTCGTCGGCCATGACCGCCTCCGTCTGGGTCTGTTCTGTCCAAAAAGTCTAGGTGATTTGCCGCCAAAACGCGCGGGCGCGTGGCTACGGTTTGATCGCGCCGAGTTGCTTCAGCAGCGTCAGGTTGTCCTCGAGATGCCAGTTTTCGACGATCCGGCCGTCCTCCACGCGATACAGGTCGAACGCCTGGAAGTCGACGGTCTGGCCGTTGCCCTTCAGGTTCTGGAACTGGCCGGTGAAGTGGCCATGAAAGTGCAGATGCACCGATGCGCGGTCGCCGGCGACGACGAGATCGTCGATGTCCGCGTGCAGGTCGGGCACCGCCGCGCGGAATCCCTTCGACGCCTGCAGCGGACCGTTCGGGCCTTGCGGGCGGCCGTCCGGCAGCGTCCGGTCGATGAACGCGGGTGACAGCGCGAGCCGCGCGTACGCTTCGTCGCCGGTGTTCCAGAACCCGGCGTAGCGGCGCGCGGCGAGCACGACCGCGGCGCCTTGCGCAGAGGTGCTGTCGAGAGCGAGATGGTGTGGCGTGGGCAGCGCGGCGTCGTTCGCGGCTGGCGCGGAATCCGCGGCGTGTGCACCGCTTGCGACGATTGCGCCGGCGAGGCTGACGGCGACTAGAGCCTGGCGGGCAAGACGGGAAATCGTTGCGTTGCTCATGATGCGCTCCTCCGAAGTGGTTGATGAAGCGCATTCTGCTGACATCGGCTGTATTTGATAATTAGCCTGAAGCTGGAAGGATTTTCATTTTATTTTTGAAAATAGATTGTCGCCGGCATCGCGTCTGCCAGTACGCCTCGACCCCTTCTCGTCGGATAAAATGCTGCGCTTTACCTAAATCCGACTTCGCTCATGTGGTTCAAAAACCTTCAGCTGCACCGTCTGCCCGCTCCGTGGTCCGTCACCCCTGAACAGATGCAGAAATGGCTCGCGCCGTACGCGTTCGCGCCCGGCCAGAGCGTCGAGATGCAAGCCCAAGGCTGGGCGCCGCCGCGCGACGGCGACTCGCTCGTCTACGCGATGAACGGCCAGATGCTGCTGACGTTCCGTGCCGAGAAGAAGCTGCTGCCCGCGTCGGTCGTCACCCAGGTCACGCGCGAGCGCGCGGCCGAGCTCGAAGATCAGCAGGGCTTCAAGCCGGGCCGCAAGCAGATGCGCGACCTGAAGGAGCAGGTCACCGACGAGCTGCGGCCGCGCGCGTTCAGCATCCGCCGCGATACGCGCGTGTGGATCGATTGCACGAATGGCTGGCTCGTGATCGACGCGGCGTCGCAGGCGCTCGCCGACGACGTGCGCGGTCTGCTCGCGAAGTCGATCGACCAGTTGCCGCTGATGACGGTGCGCGTCGCGCAGTCGCCGGTCGCGGCGATGACCGGCTGGCTGCTCGACGGCGATGGGCCGGCGGGATTCACGCTCGATCAGGACACCGAGCTGCGTTCACCCGCCGAGGGCAACGCGACGGTGCGCTATGTCGGACATGCACTGGACGCCGAAGACATGCGCCGCCATATCGAGGCGGGCAAGCAATGCATGCGGCTTGCGATGACGTGGAACGATCGCGTGTCGTTCGTGCTGACGCCGTCGCTGACGATCAAGCGCATCACGCCACTCGACGTGCTCAAGGAAGCGAGCGACCCGACTGCGCAGAACGACGACGAACGTTTCGATTCCGATGTCGCACTGATGACGGCCGAGCTCGACCGCATGCTGCGCGATCTGATCGATGCGCTGGGCGGCGAGCAAGACGGCATCGAAGGGTTCGCATTGCCGCAGGCCGTGGCGGCCTGAGCGTCAGATTCTCGCGCTGTCCAGCGCTTCGACGAGAGTCCAGTACGGCGTGATCGAGCGCAAGCGGATCGGATAGGTCCGCTGCAGCAGCGCGAGCGTCGCGTCGGTATCGGTGAGCTGATAGATGCCGGACACGCGCAGATCGGCGACGTCGTCGGCATAGCGCAACACGCCGGCGTGATAGCGCGCGAGTTCGTCGACGAGGTCCGCGATACGCATGTCGTTCGCGTAGAGCAGGCCACGCGTCCACATCGCCTCGCGTGGGTCGAGCGCTTGCGGTGCCGCGATGCCGTCGCGTGTGAGCCTGCACCATTGGCCTTGCGTCAGCATCAGCGCCGAGCCCTCCGCCGGCGTCGCCAACGCGTCGCCGCGAAACGCGGCCACGCGTGTGAAACCATCCCGTTGCCTCACGCTGAACTGTGCTCCGCGCGCTTCGACGGCACCTTCGGCCGTCTGCACGAGCAAAGGCGTAGCAGTCGTTGCGGCGCCTGCTGGGCCCCGCACGTCGCTGACGGGCCGCACCATGATTTCCCCCGCGAGCAGATGAATGCGCCGAACGTTCGGCTCGAACGCGACGTTGATCGCGCTCGCGCTGCCCAGCGTGATCTGGGAGCCATCCGCAAGCAGCACGTCATGCAGTTCACCGGTCGCGGTGCGAAAGTCGGCGCTCCACGTGCGCCACGGCAGGCGGCTCGCGAGCCAGCCTGCGGGCGCGGCGATTGCGAGCCACGACAGCGTTTTCAGCGCGCGCCGTCGCCCCGTCGACACGCCGGCGCTACCCGCGTCTTCGCGTAGTGCGGGGCCGCCGTCAGCGGGCGGGGTGCCAGTCTCGTGCCGCAATTGCTGAGCGAGCACCCAGGCACGTCGATGCGTGTCGCTCTGTTCGCGCCAACGCTCGCCGGCCGCGTGGTCCGCCGCGCTCGCGTGCGCCGAGTTCAGCCGAACCAGCAGACGCGCCGCCTGGCTCAGGATCTGTCGGTCAACAGCGGACGTGCTGGTCATGATTGGCCTGTTTTTCCGTATTCGTTTTTCGCGAAACATTTTTGTTAAATGCGCGATACTCCGAAATGCATTTGACAAATGTGATTTAAAAGTTGAATTTAACAAATCACATTTAACAATTCCTGTCTGTTGAATTAGCTATTTTCGGTGAAAATCAGACCGGAGTTCCAATCGGATTTAAGCAATACGTTTATCCTAAGCGGAAGCGACTCGCTCAACCAATTTCTCCATTGCTGAGCAGGGTCGAATTCACCAGGATGGTGCGTACGTTCAGTCATTTCAGAGCGGGATGACGCATTGTCATGGATACAAAAAAATTACGCCACGCGTATGCCTATTATTTTTTTCACGAATGCTTTTCATGAAATCCGGCTAATTGCGCCACAAGCGAACGCAGCCTTTTTGTCACGAATTGCAGTGTGCCGGGTTTAGCTGACGGGCGTGTGAAGCCTGATGAAACTATTCGCCGGGTCATCGAGGAGGCGGACTGTGGGTGAAAAAAAAGACGTTGAAGCGCGCAAGCGCGCATTGCTCGGCGCGCGGATCATCGCTGGGCTGCGCGCGGGCGAGTTCACGGTCGCGTTTGCCCCGGTCGTGCATGCGCAAACACGCGCGCTGTTTGGCGTCGAGTGTCTGTCGCGCTGGCGGCATCCGCAGTACGGGTTGCTGCTGCCCGGCGCATTCGAGTCGGCCTGCATGATCCGGCGGTCGCGCACGAGGCGACGCGCTTCGTGCTCGACGTCGCATGCCAGCGGCTGCGCGACACACTGCGAACCGGCGGCGCGCTGCCGCTCGTTGCGATCAACGTTCAACCGTGCCAACTGTTGGACGACTCGCTCGTGCGCACGATCGACGAGCTCACACGCCGTGATGGCGTGCCTGCTTCGCGTATCGAACTCGAACTGGTCGAGAACGAGGAGACGCTTGCTGTCGTCGCGACGCGCGAGTTCACCGCGCCGCTGCGCTCGCTCGGCGTGCAGCTCGCGCTCGACGACTTCGGCACCGGCTATTCGTCGCTCGCGACACTGGCCGGCGCGCGGGTCGATGCGGTGAAGCTCGCCCGCGAGTTCTTTCGTCATGGTTCGCTGCAAGCCGATTCGCGCGCCGCCTGCGTGATTCGCGGCGTGATCGATATCGTCGAGCGGCTCGGCATGCGCGTGGTCGTCGAAGGCGTGGAGAGCGCCGCGCAGTTGGCGTGGCTGGCGGCGCTGCCGACGCTGCCGACGATCTACGCACAGGGGCATTACGTCGGCAAGCCGATCTACGAGTTTCCGGCCGCGCATGAACCCCGGTAAAACTCCGTGCGCTGCCGCACCTTCGATGCAGACGGAAAAACGACAGCCGTATCAAAGGCTTGCAGATTTTTCCGGAAAGTTATGCACAGATTTGCCAACAAAAACTGTGGGTAACTTTGCGCGTGTCGTCGCGCAAGGAGCTGCGCTGCGTCGCGCATCGAAGCGTCGTCAGTCTTCGAGCGCCCACGCGCGCTTGCGGCGCAGCAGCGCCGAGCCGATCGATACCGCCGCGCCGATGCCGCCCATCGTCAGCGACAGCGCGACGATCAGTGGGCCGGTTTGCGTGCGCGCGGAGAACACGCCGACGAGCAGGCCGGCGAGCGGCTGCGTCAGGTTGTTCAGCAGAATCGCGACGCCGATCGTCTTGCCGTAGTCCTCGGGCGGAATGATTTGCAAACGCGCGCTGCGGATGTAGACGTTGAACATCTTGTCGAAGCCGACGATCAGCAGAAAGCCGAGCGCATAGCCCCACGGCGACGCGCTCGCGCCCGCGATCACGCCGCCCGCGCAGATCGTCACGAACGCGACGAGACCGAGCACGCGCGCGGGCCAGCCGGCGCGCGCGACCGTCAGCAGCACCAGCACCGTGGCGATCGCGCCGGCCGTTTGCAGACCCGCGTAGTAGCGGTTCGACTGCGCATGCAAGCCCGTCACCATCGCCGCCGATGTCGCGAGCGTGACGCCGATCACGAGGTTCTCCGCGGCCGCGAGCATGATGACCTTCTTCAGTCCCGGCAGCGTCCACACGTGATTGAGCGCGATGCGCAGCGGTGTGCTCCAGTGAGCGGTGGGCACGAATGAATCAGCGGACCTTTGAGCGGGCGCGCGAAAACCGCTCAGTCGCTGCCAGACGAACAGCGCGGCGTCGGCGCACAGAAACAGCACGCCGGTCGCGGCGACCACCCATTCCCAACGCCACACACCGAGCAGCAGTGCGGCGAGCATCGGCCCGAGCACGAAGCCGAGCTGATCGGCCAGTTGCGAATACGCGAGGACCTTCTGGATCTGCTGCGTGCTGAAGATCTGCGGCAGCATCACCTCGCGCGCGACGAGCCCCTGGCTCGTCAGCACGCCGCACGCGGCCGACAGCGCGATCAGCCAGCCGATGCCGCCGAACAGCGCATACGCGGCGATACCACCGAAGCATGCGAGCGCGCGCACGGCCTGGCTCAGGCGCATCAGACGCAGCGGCGGGAAGCGGTCGCAGAGCGCGCCGAAGAACGGGAACACGAGGTAACGCGGCAGCGTTTCGATGAAGAACGCGAGGCCCGACCACGAGACCTGGCGCGTCGTTTGATAGACGACGAGCGGCACCAGAAAGAGCAGGATCTGATCGGCGAGACGCGCGATGAACAGCGAGCAAAAGAAGGCCTGATGGTTGACGCGCACCGTGGTTGTCTCGCCGTGTTGGGGTCGAGACCGATCCTATCAAAAGATCGCGCGGGCGCGGCGCGCGCACGCGCCGTGCACCGTCTTACTCGCCTCGATACGCCTGTTCGAGGAGCGCGATATCGAGCTTGACCATCTTCATCATCGCCGCCATCACGCGGCTAGCCTTCTTGCGATCCGGGTCGAGCACCATCTCCAGCAGCACGCTGGGGGTGATCTGCCACGACACGCCGAAGCGGTCCCGCAGCCAGCCGCAGGCCACCGGCTCGCCGCCGCCGTCCAGCAGCTTCGACCAGTAGCGGTCGACTTCTTCCTGCGAGTCGCAGTGCACCAACAGCGAGATCGCCGGCGTGAATTTATATTGAGGGCCACCGTTCAGGGCCATGAACTGCTGGCCCTCGATCTCGAACGTGATGGCCAGGACTTCGCCTTCCGGTCCTGGACCGGCATCCGTGTAATGCAGCGTGGTGGCGATGCGCGAAGCCGGAAACACAGATGTGTAGAACTCCGCGGCTTCTTCCGCGTTGCCGTCGAACCACAGGCACGGCGCGATTTTCTGCATGACGTTGCTCCTTCGTGATTTGCCGACGGCGGGCGCGGGCGTGCGTTCGCCCGACGCCCACCGGCCTCTCACTTCTTCTCTTCGGGCGCGCAGTTCATTGCTGCCATCGCCTGCTGGATTTCCTCGGCGCTCAGGTCGCGCTTGTGCGTCGCGAGCGACCAGCTGTGGCCGAACGGGTCCTTGACCTGGCCGTAGCGGTCGCCCCAGAACATGTCGGTGACAGGCATCGTGACGGTCGCGCCCGCGTCGACGGCCTGTTTGAAACTCGCGTCGACGTCCGGTACGTAGTAGTGAATCGTGACCGGTGTGCCCTTCAGCGTGTTGGGGCCGAAGCTCTGATGCTCGGGCCATTCGTCGGTCAGCATCAGCATCGAGTCGCCGATTTTCAAGGTCGCGTGCATCACCTTGCCGTCCGGGCCCGGCAGACGGATCTGTTCGACGGCGTTGAAGGCTTTCGTGTAGAACGCGATCGCTTCGGCGGCGTTCTTGCAGATCAGGTATGGCGTGAGCGAGTGCATCCCGTCCGGGATCGGTTTGACAGCGGCGCTGGACATGACGGTGACTCCTTGAAGTAACGGTTCCTCAGTGGAAAGACCGGCTGCGAGAGCTGGGTCTTCAACGTTACGACGAGTTTGTGACCGTCGGATCGACACTCCGAGAAAAATATTTTTTGGTCGAGGGCGAGGGCGAGGGCCCTCGCCATTCACCCCGCTGGATTGTCCTCGTCCGCCGGCGGCGCGGACGATGGCGCCGCGCTGCCCGCCGGTGCGCCGAGGATGCTGATCTGGAACGTATGGGTCGCGGCAAGCGACTGCAGCGTCGCGTCTTCGGGGACGTGCTCGTCGAGCGGCAGGATCACCGAGCCGCCGATCACCGCGCGCCGGCTGTTGTCGGCCGGACGCAGGCCCCATACGTCCTGATAGACGACGGGAACCGTGACGCCGTCGCGTGTCGTGTTGCCGAGGTACAGCATCACGTGGCCGCCGATATAGATCAGCGTGCGCAGCGGCACCCCATGCCGCGCCAGATAGTCGAGCCGCTCGGCGGGCGTCGAGTCCGACAGATCGACCATGCGGCCGGCGCTCATCTGCGTCGACGAATGGCGCGGCAGCCACACGCCGAACGCGGCGAAGATGCTTTGCAGTTCCGACGAGCAGTCGTTGTAGAGCCCGCTGTTGCCCCAGCCGTACGGCCGGCCGATCAGCGCCTTCAATAGCATCGCGAGGTGGCGCGGCGTCGCGGCGAGCGGCATCGGCGTGATCTGTGTGGGGTCGAGCGACGCGCTGCGGATCAGCGCGCGGCCGTCGACGTCGCGCGCGGGAACGAGGAGCTCGCGCGTGACCGGGTTGGTGCTGGCCGTGGCCGGTGACGCCAAGGCACCCGCCACCAGCGGCAGCATCGTCCCGGCCGGCGCGGCGAAGCGGAACACGCCATGGCTGTCGCTGATCGCCGCCGACGCGACGATCACCGTCCCCAGCGACTTTCCGGCCGCCGCGCGCCATTGATCGATGAAACGCTCGTCGGCGAACGCGACGCCGTCGCTGCGCACCCAGCCCTGCACGTCAGGCGTCTGCACGTAATGCCACGCGCCGTCGACGCTGCGGCCGAGCACGTAGAGCGGCGTGCCCGGACGCACCGCCGAGATCTGCAGGTTGTCGAACGGATAACCTTCGCCGGCCAGATGATGGTCGTAAAAAGACGGATCGGTGGTCGGCAGCTCGCGCACCATCAGGTTGCCGGTCGCGATCGCGCGCCGCTCGGGCTGGTAGACCGGCGTTTGGGTGAACTGCGCGAGGTTGATGTTGCGCGCGATCGCGTCGATCCACGCCTTGTCGTGCGGCCGGAAGTTTTCGCCGTAACCGATGACGCTGCCATGCTTGCCGGTGTTGTCGAACTTGTCGATGCGGCGCTGTTGCAGTGCGGCAATGTCCTCGCCCTGTTCGCGAAACACGCGGCTGGTGACCCACGTGGGATTCCACGGCGACGGCGCGTTCTCGCCCGTGCCGAAGTAGCGCGCGAACAGCGCGTCGAAATGCGCGCGCTGCTCGGCGGCGCTGAGAAACGGCCGATCGTAGTCGGGGCTGTTCGGATCGAGCCAGTGATCGACGTTCTGGTCGTAATGGGCGAGCGGAAACAGCGTGACGTTGTCGACGAACGCGTGCGTGTCGCTCGGCGGCGACGGCGTGCTGCATGCGACTAGCGTCGTGACGGCGGCGCACAGTAAGACGGCGCGGCAGGCACGGCGGGAGAGTACGGCGACGGGCATAAAGATCCGGCGTAGGTGGTCCAAGGCCACGATGATACGGTGTCGGCGATGCCCACGGCGCACTGGATTTTGCCGGCGCCCCACGCAGCTTCAATTACACTCGCTTTATCTGTCCGCCCGCGCGTCGGCACGCGCTTCAATCGCCACGGAGTCAGCCATGAAAACCAGCGCACGCAATCAGTTCAGCGGCGAAGTTGCCGACGTCACGCACGGTGCCGTCAACGACGAAGTCACGCTGCGCACGTCGGACGGTCTCGAGATCGTCGCGATCATCGCGCACGGCAGCGCGAAGTCGCTCGGGCTTGCGCCCGGCAAGCAGGCATTTGCGCTCGTGAAGGCATCGTCGGTGATCGTGATGGTCGACGTCGCGAGGCAACAGGTATCGGCGCGCAACTGCATCGAGGGGACCGTCGCGGCCGTGACGAAGGGCGCGGTCAATTCGGAGGTGACGATCAGCGCGGGCAGCGCGCAGATCGCCGCGATCATCACGAACGATAGCGTCGCGCGCCTCGGCCTCGCCAGCGGCAAGCCGGCGACGGCGATTTTCAAGGCGTCGAGCGTGATTATCGGTGTCGATCAGTAACAGGCTCTCGCGTGAATCTCCGCGAAGCGCGCGCGGGGATTGCGCTTGCTTTACACTGCACCCCTTCTCGCATTCCATCCCGCTCTGATCACGGACGCCGTCATGTTCGAAGTTTCCTCCACCTCGCATCTGCCCAAAGCCGCGCAATACGAAGAGCTGGTCGCGCAGGCGCGCGCGCTGCTCGCCGGCGAAACCGACTGGATCGCCAACGCGGCGAATTTTTCATCGTTCGTGTTTCATTCGTTGAGCGATCTGAACTGGGCCGGCTTTTACTTTCACGATGGCCGCGAACTGGTGGTCGGCCCGTTCCAGGGCAAGCCCGCGTGCGTGCGCATTGCGCTCGGCAAGGGCGTCTGCGGCACGGCCGCGCAAACCCGTCAGACCCAGGTCGTGCGCGACGTGCACGAGTTTCCCGGCCATATCGCGTGCGATTCGGCGTCGCAATCGGAAATCGTGGTGCCGCTCGTCGCACCCGACGGCACGCTGATCGGCGTGTGGGATGTCGACAGCCCGGTCATCGCCCGCTTCGACGAAGAGGACGCGAAGGGCATGGAAGCTCTGTGCGCGGCGTTCATCGAGGCGGCGCTGCCGCGCGGTGTGTAGGGTCGCCGCACACCGCTCCGGGCACCTCCCACGGCGTCGTTGGCGTTTGCCCGCGACGCGTTCGTTCGTTGTCTGTTTTCGCGGCTTGTTTCGAGGCTTTTCTCCACGCGTCAGGCCGCCGGATCGCGAGCGAAAGTCGATATCATCGGCACACTCGCCACGCGCGACGAAAGCGCAGCGCAATGCGCCGCTGTGACGTCTGCGCGCCATGCGTCGGGAACACGCGGATTCGCTTGGATCACCGGGGACAAAGGCCGGCGCGATGCATCATTCCATTCACGTCGAAGCGCGCACGCGGGATGCCGCCCTGGCAGCCGCGCCGTACGGCATGTTCATCTGCACGGCGGACGGCATCTTCGAGACCGTCAACGCCGCTTTCGAAAAGCTGACCGGTTATAGCGCGCAAGAACTGGTCGGCATCCGTTCGTTCGAGTCGCTGCACGATCCCGCCGAACTGGTCAAACGTCGCGCGGAGTTGCCGGCGCTCGCGGCCCTGAACGCGCGTTACGAAGGCGAATGGACTTATCTGCGGCGCAACGGCTCGCCGCTGCGCGTTGCGTTTGCGCTCGCGCCGCTGAACGCCGAAGGCGCGCAGGCGACGTTTCCTGCGCTGCGCTATGTCGGCATCGCGGTCGACATGACCCGCTATGCGCAATCCGAAGCGCGCCTGTGGTACGTCGCGCATCACGATGGCGTCACGCGTCTGCCGAATCAAACCCTGTTCATCGAACGTCTCGAACTGACGATCGCGCGCTGTCAGCGCAGCGGCGGCGGCTTTGCCGTGCTGATCGTCGAGCTCGATCACCTGCGCAAATTGCGCGACGCGCTCGGGCTGCATGCGGCGGAGCTCGTGTTGCAGATCGTCGGCGAACGGCTGCGCGGCATGTTTCCGCACGATGGCACGATCGCGTCGATTGGCGGCACGCAGTTCGCGCTGCTCGTCAATGAAACCGGCGCGGGCGCCGATGCATTCGCCGCCGAAGCGCTCGGCCGCCTTGCCGAAGCGATCGATTACGCCGGCACGTCGCTGAACCTTGCCGCGAGCATCGGTCTCGCCGCGTATCCCGCCGACGGCGCCGATGCGCCGACGCTGATGCGTCGCGCGGGCGTCGCGTTGTCGGCGGCATCGGCGGTGAGCGGCAACGCGGTGCGACGTTTTTCGACCGCGCTCGAAGGACAGGCCGCGCGCCGCTTCGAACTCGAGACGATGCTGCGCGAAGCGCTCGAGCGCCAGCAACTCCACCTCGTGTATCAACCGCAGATCACGCTCGCGACCGGACGCATCGCGCAGGTCGAGGCGCTGCTTCGCTGGAATCATCCGCAGCGCGGCATGATCAGTCCGGTCGAGTTCGTGCCGATCGCGGAAGAGGCTGGGCTGATCGAACGGATCGGCGAATGGGTGATCCGCACCGCGTGCCGCGACGCGGGCAAGCTGCTGCGACAGGTCGGCACGTTGCCGCGGTTCGCGGTCAACGTGTCGCCGCAACAGTTCGCACATCAGGACCTGTTCCACACGATCCGCGACGCGCTGCAGGATGCCGCGCTCGACCCGGCGTATCTCGAGGTCGAAATCACCGAGGGCGTGCTGCTCGGCGACATCGAACAGGCGTTGCAGACGCTGCATGCATTGCGCGCGCTCGGCGTCGAAGTCGCGGTCGACGACTTCGGCACCGGCTATTCGAGCCTCGCGTATCTGACGCGCTTTCCGCTCAATCGCCTGAAGATCGACCGCTCGTTTGTGACCGGCATGTCGCGCGATCCGCAGAGCGCGGCGCTCGTCGGGGCGATCATCGCGATGGCGCATGCGTTGCAGTTGCGCGTGACCGCCGAGGGCGTCGAAACGGCCGAACAGGCGGCACAACTCGAAGCGCTGGGCTGCGATGAGGCGCAGGGCTTCTGGTTCTCGCGTCCGCTGACGATTGCGACGCTG
The DNA here is from genome assembly GCF_021390635.1 of Paraburkholderia sp. HD33-4. Taxonomy (NCBI): domain Bacteria; kingdom Pseudomonadati; phylum Pseudomonadota; class Betaproteobacteria; order Burkholderiales; family Burkholderiaceae; genus Paraburkholderia; species Paraburkholderia sp. HD33-4. Next base: position 1,088,098 of record NZ_JAJEJS010000001.1, read on the forward strand.
CGCAATGTGTTGAAGCCGTAGCGGGCGGTGTGGTCGGCTAGTTGTCCGTAGTAATTTCCTCGCGCGCCGCGCTTCAGTGCGGTTCGACCATTTCAATCGTTCAGGCGCTCGAGCGCATCGCCGCGGTGCACCGCGCGTATGCCGCTTTTCTCGCTTTCCACTTCGTAGCGCGGGTGCGATTTCGATGCGGCGACGGTCCTGCCATCTACTGTCTCGCGCGTAGAAATGACACGCACGATCCGGCCGTGCGTGACACCTTGCGGCGTGTTCCACCTGACGCGATCGTGAAGTTTCAGATGAGCGGACATGGGATGGGTCCATCGGGAGCGTGGGCGACGGCGACGATATCGACATCCGCTAAGCAAGTCGCGTACCGCGCTGGGTAACGGATGGACGGGAACGCGTCGTGCTTCATCCGCGTTGGGATCAACCACACGAATCAGGCCGCCGATGAACGACTCCCTCTACCGTCTCTTTCATCTTCAGCCGTCGCTGCTCGTCACGCTGACGCACGACGTCGTTCATATCGCCATTGCCGTGCTGATCGTCGCGATCGGCTGGTGGTTGTCGAACCGCGTCGGCGCGATGTTCGCCAAGGCGCTCGCGCGCACCCACGCGGACCCGACCCTCGCGCCGATGCTCGCCGCGATGGGCACGTGGGCCGTGCGCGTGCTCGTCTTCATCGCGGCGCTCGGTGAGGTGGGCATCGCGACCGCGAGCGTGTTGGCCGTGCTCGGTGCGGCTGGCCTCGCGATCGGCCTCGCGCTGCAAGGTACGTTGCAGAACATCGCGGCCGGCATGATGCTGCTGTTGCTGCGGCCGTTTCGCGTCGGCGACGTGATCGAAGGCAGCGGCGCCGCGGCTGGCATCGTGCGCGAGGTGGGGCTCTTCACGACGCGGATCGAACGCGGCGACGGCAACATCGTGTTCGTGCCGAACAGTCAGATCTGGAGCAATCCGGTGATCAACTACAGCTGTGGCGGCACGCAGCGCATCGAGGTCGAACTGGAACTCGCGCAGCGCAAGGACGTGGATGCGGCTATCGGGCAACTGCAGAAACTCGTGGCCGACGAGCCACGCGTGCTGAGCGGCTCGACGCTGGCACCGGTGGTGTCGGTGGCGGATTATCCGGCGGATGGTGGCGCGACGTTGCGGATCGCCGCGTGGGTCAGGTCGCCGGATGTGTCGTTGGCTGGCGGCGACCTGCATCAGAGGGCGCAGGTCGTGTTGGAGAAGGCGGGGTGTGAGGTCGCGGCTTAGGGGTTAGGGTTGCGGGGCATGACATACGGCCTCGACGCGATTGCCAGCCGGGTCGCGCAGAAATGCCGCGTAGTAGTCGGGGTGATAGTGAGGCCTCAGGCCAGGCTGTCCGTCGGATTTGCCACCAGTCGAGAGCCCCGCTTTGCAGAATGCATCGACATGATCGCGGGACGGCGCTTTGAAGCACCAGTGCCGCTTGTTCTCGTTTATTTCGCTTGGGTCGAGATACACGGCCAGATAGGTCGACGAGGTGTCGTCGCCCGTACAACGCTCGCCATAGCCTATGGCGGTGGGGCGGTCGTAGACTTTGCTCGCGCCGAGGGCCGTCATGATGGCGTCGTAGAAACGGCGTGCTGCATCGATGTCGGGTACGCCGATCGAGACGTGGTCGAGAAGCTGCATTGGATGTCTTCCTGTTGAACTTGCGCTGAATTTATACGCGCAACTTGCTCCTGCAGAGTGGCCCGTGGGCTGCGCGCCGGGCCGTGCGCGAAGGAACGTGCGAAGTTCGTCCCTTGGTGCTCGTCTCTATCCTCTTTTCATGAGATCACGAATGATTTTTTCCACCTCGGCCTGATCACCATCGCGCGCACCACCGCCTAGATCGAGGTACTTTTGGTAATCGGCAATGGCCGCTTGGTATTCGCCCCGGTTCCGATGCGCACGGCCCCTGTTGTAGTAGGCGTTGGCGTAGTCGGGCTTCAGGCGAATCGCTTCGTCGTATTCGCCCAGTGCACCGTCGAGGTCGCCCTTGTCGCCGCGCGCATTGCCGCGATTGTTGTAGGCGTCGGCGTCGTCGGGGTTCAGGCGAATCGCTTCGTCGTAGTCGCGCAGTGCGTCGTCGAGGTGGCCCTTGGCCTTACGGGCTAGGCCGCGGTTGTTGTAGGCGTTGGCGAAGTCAGGTTTCAGGCGAATCGCTTCGTCGTAGTCGCGCAGTGCGCCGTCGAGGTCGCCCTTGGCCTTACGGGTCATGCCGCGGTTGTTGTAGGCGTTGGCGTAGTCGGGCTTCAGGCGAATCGCTTCGTCGTAGTCGCGCAGTGCGCCGTCGAGGTCGCCCTTATCCTTACGGGTGATGCCGCGGTTGTTGTAGGCGACGGCGTAGTCGGGCTTCAGGCGAATCGCTTCGTCGTAGTCGCGCAGTGCGCCGCCGAGGTCGCCCTTGGCCTTACGGGCATTGCCGCGGTTGTTGTAGGCGTCGGCGTAGTCGGGCTTAAGGCGAATCGCTTCGTCGTAGTCGCGCAGTGCGCCGTCGAGGTCGCCCTTATCCTTGCGGGTGATGCCGCGGTTGTTGTAGGCGTCGGCGTAGTCGGGCTTAAGGCGAATCGCTTCGTCGTAGTCGCGCAGTGCGCCGTCGAGGTCGCCCTTGTCGTCGCGCGCATTGCCGCGGTTGTTGTAGGCGATGGCGTTGTCGGGCTTCAGGCGAATCGCTTCGTCGTAATCGCGCAGTGCGCCGTCGAGGTCGCCCTTGTCCTGGCGGGTCATGCCGCGGTTGTTGTAGACGTTGGCGTAGTCGGGCTTCCGGCGAATCGCTTCGTCGTAGTCGCGCAGTGCGCCGTCGAGGTCGCCCTTGTCGCCGCGTGCATTGCCGCGGTTGTTGTAGGCGACGGCAACATCGGCATCGGCATCGGGCAGCAGGCGGATGGCTTCGCTGTAGCAGCGCAACTTTTCATCCAGATCGGTTGCATTGAAGCCTTGCTCGAACCACTGCTGCGCCGTGAGCTCCTTCTCTTCAACCGCGGGCGCAGCGGCCGCTACTACCTGATCCTTTTTCGCGGCCTCTTGCGCGGAACTCGAAGCCGGGTGGATCACAGCCGTGAGCGCCACATTCAAGTGCTTTTCGCGCAGGCGGTTCATGGCTTCCATGAAATACTCCACGGGCACGCGCAACGCGTTGTAGCGCTTGAGCGCTTCCAGCTTGCCGGTGAGTTGATTCGCTATTGCCGGGGTACCGAAGTCGAAACTCTCCAGCATCAGCGGCACGATATTGCGGCGGTTATCTAGTGCAGCCTCGATCTCACGGCGCAGCCAGTCGTTGGGCTCGCCACAGCGCTCCAGCGCGGATGGCGTGAGCAGGATCAGGAAGTGCGCGCGGGCCCTGATGTTTTCAAGAATGATGCTCTCGAAGTCGCCGCCGGCGATACCTGTGAAGTCGAAAAAGACGTCGTAGCCGTGCTGGGTCAGATTCTGAAAAATCGCTAGCGCCCACGGCGCATTGGTGCGGCGGTAGCTGATGAAAATCGTTTTCTCGACCCGTTCCATAGCGTCTCCTCCACAAACTGAAGATGCCTGTTAGAAGCGCCCATTATAGAGTTCGCCGGTTCGAAGCATCCGACGCAACCTTGCCCCAGGTGTCTAAATTTCTGGTGGACTTCCTTACGTTCTGTGCGATACCTGATAGTCAGCTACTTGAGCGATCTGGAGCGAGTGAAGGCCGCTGCTTTGATGATCGAAGAGGCCGAGGCGATTCAACGGAAAAGCGATGAATGGAAGGCAGCCGATTTGTAGAGGTAGTGCGCGGGGACAAGTGACGGACAAGCTGCGACAGGCGGCGCTACCGGCCGAAGGGTAAGCGTTCAACGTTGCGCGGCGGGTGCCAGGGCGAGAGCCGCGTGCGAGGCACTTGTCGTTGATGCATCGTCGCTTGTCCGCGCTTAGAGAGAAAACGCTCATCAAGTGAGCCGTGTACGACCGTATGGGGGATCGGATCTCGCTTTCGACACGTCATGCCCTGCGCTTGCGACAACTGCGCGGTTGCTTGCTGGCGACGCGGCCTGTCTTTCTGCCACCAACTGCCCAGCAGCATCTCGATCCAGCCGTCGACCATCCATCGTCGAGCGTCGGCGCTCCTTCATGGCGCGGCGTAATCGAGCTCTCATCATGCTGCATTCCTCGGGCCACTGGGCGTCGAAGCCGCCGCGCGCATCACATAGCCGGGGCGCGAGGGTCGAGCCACTAGCCTCGGACCGGCCTATTCACGGCCTGCTTCCCATCAGGGGAGGGCCGCTTAATTGCAGTGTAATCAGGTAGCGCTCGTCCTGCGGCCGGTTTTCATGAACGAACCGGCGAATGTCGAGCGTTGCCTGATACTTGCCCGCGACCTGCCAGAAGGTCTTCGGATCATCCCCTCGCCGGATGCTCTCGATCATCACAGGTGTGTTGATGATGGGCGGGTAGCGGCTGGCCAGTATGGGGTGCCAGTCGCTCCGCCGTAACTGTTCCTGCAAATCCAGCAGGATCGCCATTGCCTGGTCGAGCGGCAGGGTTTCAACCTGCGGCGAAAGCGTCACCGACCAGACGTTTCCGTGTTCGTCGTACCCCACGTTTAGGAACTTCGATGCGGGCGTCACGAATCCATGTGCGGGATCTGCGAACCGCAGCCGGGCTGGCCGAATCACAACACCGCTCCAGGCTGCACCGGGTTCGAGTGGTGGGAGCGTTGACCGGGATTGCTGGCGCACCTTCTCGTAAGGCTCACCGAGCGTCAGCACAACTTCATCGACGGGCTTTGTCATCGCGTAGAGACCCCACGCGACTGCGCAGCCAATTAATGCGCATGAGAGATACCCGAGCCGTCTGATATTTCGACGCTGCATGACTACCTCGGGTGCGCGATAAGAAAGATGGAGTTTTCGACTGAATACTTATCGGTCGGGTGGTGCAACAGATCGTCAAAACGCTGCGCTGCGCGCAGTACGAACGCCATCCGCTGGCGTGGGTCAGCGAGGTTGGCGAGCGGTTCCCTGCTAAACCTCTCGATTCGCGCGTTCGCTCCGGTCACGGTGCATTGATTGACGAGCGCCAACTGGATTTCCCGCGCCGATCCGGTTGGGATGTTCAGCGCCCACGCGAACTGGTTGGCGCGCATCAGCATGGCGAATGCCGGATCGTCGTACATGGCAGGTTGAAGTATGTTGATCTGTTCATGCTGTGCGAACTGCGTGACACCTCTCGTGATGGCTCCTGCATCGATCGCGCGAAACCCGCGAAGCACTTCTTCCGTGACGTTGGCGAACTGCACGCGATCCGCAATCGGCCAGATTACGGAACCCCGTAATTGCGCGCGCTCCTCGAGGCACTTCTCGAACCGCTGGAGCCCGAACTTCTTGTAGAACATGTGCAGCGGCCAGATGTCGAGAAACAACGCCGTGTTGCCCTTCGCCAACATTTGATAGACCTTGGTTGCGCCTTCGCCGGTCGCCTGATCCGGTCCAGGCATACGCGGCTATACAAAGGGCGATAGACGCTCAAGCGGCGATGCGGTTTTTTCCCACTGCTGGTAGGCGTCCCGCTGACGGTTTGACTTGCTGATCAGTTCGGCGGCATTGAGCAGGCCGCAGCCAACCTGCTTTGATGCGAAGGCCGCGAGCCCGGCCCACTGGAAGCGGCGATCGTCCAGCCATAATTGCCCGTAAGCCCGGTTGATACGGCGGTTGCGTGCGATCGGATCATCTACTGCGACAATCGCTTCGGCCTGCTTCTGGTAGAAGCGCCAGCAGTCGATACAGTCTTGTTTGTCATCTTCCGCCCGCTTTTTTTCGGCAGCCTCTTCTTCTTTCCAGTTCGGATAACAGATCGGACAGCGGGGGTTTTCACACTCTGGCATGAGTTGTTATTCGCGTTGATGTTGTTCTTATGCACAACGCAAGATGCTTGTGTGCAGTCCTCGGCCTGGTCAGGCCCAGCACCTCCCGGCCGGCTTGTCTGCCCGTTGCGCTAGCGGAAGACCGCAGTAGGTGCCCGCTTTTGGAGTAGGGGTGTACAGGGGCCGCTAACCCTACTGCAAGTTCGGCATTTTGTCTGCGCCTGACCGGTGTGGCGGGTAAACCTAACAGATTGTTGACGGGCTATGTTTTTGGGATGCGGCTTGCTTGCGAGGGGAGGGAATGCGTTTCTCGCGTGCACTTCGCCACACGGTCGGAACTGCGCAGCCGTACAGGCCGGCCACCACACGCACACCTACGCGCGCCGAATCGGGGAGGGAGTCGAACGCCCCAAGGGCGTCTGGAAGGGTTGCTGCGGGCATGTATCGCTACAGAACGGCGCGATACGTATAGCCCTCGCCGTATCGCGCCCGCTAGTGATTCATGCGGGGCGGTACGATTAAATAGCGAGGAGATTCCGGCGAATAGGCGGTCTGCGGGCGGACCGTCAGCTCTGCGCGCAGTTTCATGAAACGGGATGATGCTGAATGATCCAGCTTTTTGCTAAAAGCCCCGTCACGCGGTGGTTTGGGGGCGATTGATAATCTGGCGTGATCAGGCGCGATTCTTACATCAGCACGATGTCGTACTGCTCCTGACTCAAATTCGACTCCACCTGCAACGACACCGGCTTGCCGATGAAATCGATCAGCATCGCCAGATGCTGAGACTCTTCCTCCAGAAACAGATCGATCACCTGCTGCGAAGCGACCACGCGAAACTCGCGCGGATTGAACTGCCGCGACTCGCGCAGAATCTCGCGCAACACGTCATAGCAAACCGTGCGCGCGGTCTTCACTTGCCCCTTGCCCTGGCAAACCGGGCATGGCTCGCACAGCACATGCGCGAGCGACTCACGCGTACGCTTGCGCGTCATCTCCACGAGCCCGAGTTGCGAGAAGCCATTGACGGTCACCCGCGTGCGATCGCGCGACAATGCCTTCTTCAGTTCCCCGAGCACCTGGTCGCGATGCTCGACGTTTTCCATATCGATGAAATCGATGATGATCACGCCGCCAAGATTCCTTAGCCTCAGTTGCCGCGCGATCGTGTGCGCGGCTTCGAGGTTGGTCTTGAAGATCGTGTCGTCGAAGTTGCGCGCGCCGACGTAGCCGCCGGTGTTCACATCGATCGTCGTCATCGCTTCGGTCTGGTCGATCACGAGATAGCCGCCCGACTTCAGGTCCACGCGACGCGACAGCGCACGCTGAATTTCCGCCTCGATGTTGTACAGATCGAACAGCGGCCGCTCGCCGGTGTAGTGGTGCAGCTTCGACGATACCGCCGGCGTGAACTCGGCCGCGAAGTCGGCGAGCATCTGATGCGTCTCGCGCGAATCGACCTGGATGCGCGACGTTTCATCGTTGACGAAATCGCGCAGCACACGCTGCGCGAGATTCAGATCCTGGTAGAGCAGGCTGGTGGGCGGCATGCGCTGCCCTTGCGACAGAATCGTCGCCCACGTCTTGCGCAGATACGCGACGTCGGCCGCAAGCTCTTCGCTCGTCGCATCCTCGGCGATCGTGCGCACGATATAGCCGCCTTTCTCATCGGTGGGCAGCACGGCGGTCAGTCGCGCGCGCACGGCCTCGCGCTCGGCCTCGCTTTCGATCTTCTGCGAGATGCCGATGTGCGGCTCCTGCGGCAGATACACGAGCGTGCGCCCGGCAATGCTCACTTGCGTGGACAGTCGCGCGCCCTTCGTGCCGATCGGGTCTTTGACGACCTGAACCATCAGCGTCTGACCTTCGAAAACGATCTTTTCGATCGGCTGATGCGGTGCTTGATGCGGCGCTTCGCCGGCGATGCGCGGATGCCAGATGTCCGCGACATGAAGGAACGCGGCGCGTTCGAGGCCGATGTCGATGAACGCCGATTGCATGCCCGGCAGCACGCGCACGACCTTGCCGAGATAGACATTGCCGACGCGCCCGCGCGACAGCGTTCGTTCGACATGAAGTTCCTGGACGGCGCCCTGTTGAACGAGCGCGACGCGCGTTTCCTGCGGCGTGACATTGATCAGGATTTCTTCATTCATGGTGTTGTTCTAGAAGTCGATGCGCGCTGCACGCAGGAGGGCAGCGGTTTCAAAAAGCGGCAAACCCATGATACCCGAATAGGACCCATCTATATGCTCGATAAACTCCGCCGCGCGTCCCTGCACGCCATAAGCACCCGCCTTGCCGAGCGGCTCGCCGCTCGCCGCGTAGCGGTGCAGCGCGTCTGCGTGCACTGCAGCAAAACGCACCTTCGAGACTGACAACGCCGCGGGCAGCAGCGCGCCATCGGCATCGATCACGGCGAGCGCGGTCAGCACTTCGTGCGTGCGGCCCGCGAGGCGAGTGAGCATGGCGACCGCATCGTCGGCATCGATTGGCTTGCCGAGAATCGCGTCGTCGATCGTGACGGTGGTGTCGGCGACGAGGATCGGGCGCACCGCGTGGCCGCCGTCGACGAGTCGCGCGCGCGCCGCATGCGCCTTCGCGACGCACACGCGCTGCACGTAGTCGCGCGCGGCTTCGCCCGGCCGTTCGGCTTCGAGTGCTTCGGCGTCTTCATCGGCGCGCGGCAGCAGCAACTCGAAACGCACGCCGAGTTGTTGCAGCAGCTCCTGACGGCGCGGACTTTGCGAGGCGAGGTAGACGAACGGATGCAGCGAAGCAGCGGGCGTGGGCATGAACGGGTCTCGATCGAGCGGGAAACGGATGGCGTGGGGGCGGCGAACGCGGCGGGTGTGGAAGAGTGGGCAGGGCGATGTCGACCCGGCGACGCGATCGCATCGATGCCGTCAATGGATGCAGCGCATTGCACAGCGCGTGGGGCGCATCATCGCATGAAGTGGCGGCGATACGTTCACGCGCATCGAGCAGAGCAGCCGCGATGCGCCCTCAGCAACGAACGGATGCCAGGCGTCGCCGTGCCCGGCTCCAGCACTCACGCGCGATGATACGGATGATTCTGCGTGATGGTCCACGCGCGGTAAAGCTGTTCGGCCAGCAGCACGCGCACCATCGCGTGCGGCAGCGTGAGGCTCGACACGCGCAGCATCATATCGGCGCGTGCCTTCAGCTCGGGATCGAGCCCGTCCGCGCCGCCGATCAGAAAGGCCACGTCGCGGCCGTCCTGTTGCCAGCCCGGCAACGCGCCAGCAAGCTGCATCGTGGTCCAGTCCTTGCCGCGTTCGTCGAGCGCGACGATGCGTGCGTTCTTCGGCAACGCGGCTTCGATCTTCTGCCGCTCGGCGGCCATCACGCTTTCGGCCGAACGGCCTGACGAGCGCTGCTCCGGTTTGATCTCGCGCAGCTCGATGCGCAGCTCGGGCGGCATGCGCTTCGCGTATTCGTCGAAGCCGGTCGCGATCCAGTCCGGCATCTTGTGGCCGACGGCGAGGATATGCAGTTTCATCGCGAGGAAAGAAGCGGTGTGGCTGACACGCCGCGCTTACTTGCGGCGTGCCGAGGTCTTGCGCGCGGGCTTCGCGGCCGGCGCTTCCTCTTCTTCCTCGTCGTCGGGCTCGCTTGCGTGCGCGCCGCCGAACGGGTTCGGCGTCGACAGCTTGATGCGCACCGGCTTGTCGCCCCAGATTTCCTCGAGGTTGTAGTACTGGCGCAGTGCCGGCTGCAGGATGTGGACGATCGCGTCGCCGCAATCGACCAGCACCCATTCGCCGATGTCCTCGCCCTCGGTGCTGATGATCTCGCCGCCGGCTTCCTTCACGCCTTCGCGCACGCTCGACGCGAGCGCCTTGGTTTGCCGGTTCGACGTGCCGCTCGCGACGATTACGCGATCGAACAGCGAGGTGAGGTGGCTGGTGTTGAACACCTTGATGTCTTGCGCCTTGACGTCTTCGAGAGCGTCGACGATTACGCGCTGCAGTTTGCGAATATCCATGGAGTTACCGGTGGTACAGATGATGTTGAAGAATATAGTCCCACACCGCGGCGGGGACGTGACTCGCGGCCTGATGCTGTGTTGCGCTGCCCGCACCCGCGTGGGCGAGCCGCTGGTTGACCTGCTCGCGCAGATGCGCGCGAATGTCGGTGGCCGATACGTTGAACGCGAGCGTCGTGTCGATCAGCAGATGGCCGCAGGGCGTAGCCTGCAGCACATCGGCGCGGGCACGACGCGCGGCGATTTCCTTGGCAACCTCGGGGGCGACCGACCCCAGGTCGAAGCCGGGCCGCGTGGCCGCGCCGATATGCGCGAGCTCGAACAGGCGCCGCCAGTCGCGCCATGTGTCGAGATGCACCAGTTGATCCGCGCCGATCAGCAGCGTGATCGATGCGTCGTCGCCTTCGCGCTCGCGCCAGCGTTGCAGCGTGTCGACCGTGTAGGTCGCACCTTCGTGCTCGATTTCGTCGGTCGCGACGCGCACCGTCACGCCGGGAATCGCGAGCGATGCGGCCGCCGCGCGCGTCATCGCGAGTCGATGCTCGGCGGGCGACACGTCGGTCTTCTGCCACGGCTGGCCGGCCGGCAGCAGCACCAGTTCGGTCAGCCGCAGCACGTCGGCGAAGCGCCGCGCGAGCGCGAGATGGCCGTCGTGGATCGGATCGAATGTGCCGCCCAGCAGACCGATCCGGCGAGGCAGGGCGACAGGGTGAGCGTTCGGCTTCAGGTGAGGATCCTTTGTCGTGACCGTAAGCAAGACAGGCGGCGCGTCACACCCACTCGCGCGGCACGAGGAAGTCGCTGTACAAACGCGCTTCCGGCGTGCCCGGCTCGGGCTGCCAGTCATAGCGCCAGTTCACCACGGGCGGCATCGACATCAGGATCGATTCGGTGCGTCCGCCGCTCTGCAGTCCAAACAGTGTGCCACGGTCGAAGACCAGATTGAACTCGACGTAGCGGCCGCGCCGGTAGGCCTGGAACGCGCGCTCGGCCTCGCCGTACGGCGTGTCGCGGCGCCGCTCGATGATCGGCATGTACGCTTTCAGAAACCCCTCGCCGACGCTTTTGAGCATCGCGAACGACTCGTCGAAGCCCGGCGCCGAGAAATCGTCGAAGAAAATCCCGCCGATGCCGCGCGGCTCGTTGCGGTGCTTCAGGAAGAAGTACTCGTCGCACCAGCGCTTGAAGCGCGGGTACAGGTCCGCGCCGTACGGCGCGAGCGCGTCGCGGCACACCTGATGGAAATGCCGCGCGTCCTCTTCGTAGCCATAGTAGGGCGTCAGGTCCATGCCGCCGCCGAACCAGAACACCGGCTCTTCGCCTTCCTTCGTCGCGACGAGCAGGCGCACGTTCATGTGCACGGTCGGGCAGTGCGGATTGTGCGGGTGCAGCACGAGCGACACCCCCATCGCCTCGAAGCCGCGCCCGGCCAATTGCGGCCGCGCGGCGCTCGCCGAGCCCGGCAGCGCGTCGCCGGCCACGTCGGAGAAGCCGATGCCCGCGCGCTCGAAGAACTGACCGCCTTCGAGAATCCGCGTGACGCCGCCGCCGCGCAGCTTCTCGCCGGGCGCGCGCTGCCACGCGTCGGTCGCGAACGCGGTGCCGTCGAAGGCGCCGAGCGTGTCCGCGATATGCGATTGCAGGCCTTGCAGCCAGCTGCGCACGGCTTGTGCGTCGTAGCTCGAATTGCTCATGAATGCAGGTTCTGAGGGCGGCACGCTCGTCGTGCCGCGGGTTCTTCGAAAGAGGGCGATGGCCGCGTTCGCGTCAGGCTGGCTGCCTGCGTGCCCGGACCGCTCATTCGGATTGCGTGGGTGCCGAAGGCGAATTTGGGAGGCGGCGTGCCGCTTCGGTCGATTCGCGGGCTTCGGGCCCGTCTGCCGCGACGAGCGCGAAAGATTCAGTGTAGCGCGCGTCGTACAGCGGACCCGCACTGCAGTGCCTGTGGCACCGTCAGTGCGCAGCCCGCAGCCCGCGGCGCGCGGCGCGCCGCGCGCCGCTCGCGCGGCGGCCGGCGCAAGCGCCGCTTACTTGCCGTCGTGCTTGCGATTGAGCGCGCGATAGCCGATGTCGCGGCGATACTGCATGCCGTCGAACGCGATCTGGTTGATCGTGCCGTACGCGGCCGATTGGGCACTGCGCACCGAATCCGCCAGACCGACGACGCACAGCACGCGCCCGCCCGAAGTGGTCAGCTTGCCGTCCGCCAGCGTGGTGCCGGCGTGGAACGTGACCGAATCCGCGGTTTCGGCGGGGATGCCGTTGATGCGGTCGCCCTTCCTCGGCGTGTCCGGGTAGTTGTGCGCGGCGAGCACGACGCCGAGCGCGGTGCGGCGGTCCCATTCGAGCTCGACGGTGTCGAGCGTGCCGGCGATCGCGTGTTCGACCACCTTCGAATAGTCGCCCTTCAGGCGCGCCATGATCGGCTGCGTTTCCGGGTCGCCCATCCGGCAGTTGAATTCGAGCGTCTTCGGGTTGCCTTGCGCGTCGATCATCAGGCCGGCGTACAGGAAGCCGGTGTAGCGGATGCCTTCCTTCTCCATGCCGCGCACGGTCGGCAGGATGATTTCGCGCATCACGCGCGCATGCAGCTGCGGCGTGACGATCGGCGCGGGCGAGTAGGCGCCCATGCCGCCCGTGTTCGGGCCCTGGTCGCCGTCGAGCAGACGCTTGTGATCCTGGCTCGACGCGAGTGCGAGCACGTGCTTGCCGTCGACCATCACTATGAAGCTCGCTTCCTCGCCGGCGAGGAATTCCTCGATCACGACGCGCGCGCCGGCGTCGCCGAGCTTGTTGTCCGACAGCATCATGTCGACCGCGGCGTGCGCTTCTTCCAGCGTTTGCGCGACCACCACGCCCTTGCCGGCGGCGAGGCCGTCGGCCTTGATCACGATCGGCGCGCCCTTGGCGTCCAGATACGCGTGCGCGGCGGCGACGTCGGCGAAGGTTTCGTATTCGGCGGTCGGGATGCCATGGCGCTTCATGAACGCCTTGGCGAAATCTTTCGAGCTTTCGAGCTGGGCGGCCTCTTTGGTCGGCCCGAAGATTTTCAGACCGCGCGAGCGGAACAGATTGACGATGCCTGCCGCGAGCGGCGCTTCCGGCCCGACCAGCGTGAACGCGATCTGTTCTTTTTCGACGAAATCCGCGAGCGCGGCCGGCTCGGTGATGTCGATGTTGAGCAGACGCTCATCCTGAGCGGTGCCGCCGTTGCCCGGCGCGACGTAGACGAGCTGGACCCGCGGCGATTGCGCGAGCTTCCATGCGAGCGCATGTTCGCGACCGCCGGAACCGACGACGAGTAACTTCATGTGAATCCCCGAGACTTAAAAACCATAAACGGCCGAGCGGTGTGCTCGGCCGTGCAATAAACCATCAACAGCAAGGACCAGCGGCCCCGCGTCCACCGCCATCATTCGTCGGCGATCGACGCGTTTGTATAGACTTCCTGCACGTCGTCCAGATTTTCCAGCGCGTCGAGCAGCTTCTGCATTTTCACGGCATCGTCGCCGGTGAATTCCACTTCGGTCTGCGGCTTCATCGTGACCTCGGCCAGTTCGGCCTTGAAGCCCGCTGCTTCGAGCGCAGCCTTCACCTTCGAAAAATCGTGCGGCGGACACAGCACTTCGATACTGCCGTCGTCGTTCGTCTGGACGTCGTCGGCGCCCGCTTCGAGCGCGGCTTCCATCAGCGCGTCTTCGGCGGTGCCGGGCGCGAACAGGAACTGGCCGACGTGATCGAACATGAACGACACCGAGCCGTCCGTGCCCATGTTGCCGCCGTTCTTCGAGAACGCGTGGCGCACTTCCGCGACGGTGCGCGTGCGGTTGTCGGTCATCGTGTCGACGATCACCGCCGCACCGCCGATGCCGTAGCCTTCGTAGCGGATTTCTTCGTAGTTCGCGCCGTCCGCGCCGCCGACACCGCGCTGGATCGCGCGGTTGATGTTGTCTTTCGGCATGTTGGCGTCGTACGCCTTGTCGACCGCGAGCCGCAGACGCGGGTTCGAGTCGATTTCGCCGCCGCCCAGACGGGCCGCAACCTGGATTTCCTTGATGAGCCGCGTCCAGACCTTGCCACGCTTGGCATCGGCCGCTGCTTTCTTATGCTTGATGTTGGCCCATTTCGAATGACCCGCCATACTTTTCTCCGTCGCGCGCGCCAGCGGGGCGCACGCATAGTGCAATTGTCGTTGCGATGTCGGGCGCCTCGCGTGTTGCGCCTCGCCTGTTGTGTCCCGATCCCAAACCGTCAGGTGAAAGGCTGCCGGCCGCTCGTGCTCGTTGCTCGCGTGGGCCCGTCGGGGCCCGTCGGGGCGGCCGCCCGTGCCGCCAATCTCAGTCTGGCCGTTCCCGCGCGTCGCTCCACGCTTGCCCGCCGCCAGGCGTTCGTCCCGGTTCATGCATGACCGCGGCCCAGGCGGGGCCGCAGGGCGGCAGCGCGGTGGGGGGCGGTCAGCTTGCGCGGCCAGGCGCCGCATGACCTGATGCGAAGGCGCGGGGCGCCAGTCGAAATTGCAGACAATGGTGCGAGTGATCGTGCGGGTCGAGGCGCTCGTCGAGCGGATTCGAATTTTATCACGCCGCGTGGGTGCGGCAGAGGGGGCCGCGGCGCGAAACCGGCCGCAAATGCAGCGAAATCGACGCGAAATTGAAATGGATGCGGCGCGGATGCGTCGCCGGGACGGGGCGGATGCGGTCCCGGGCGGGGCCGGCTTTGGGGCCGCGGCCCCGCCGGGCGGTCCGCGCCGTATCAGTTCTTGGTGCCGAACAGGCGGTCGCCCGCGTCGCCGAGACCCGGCACGATGTACGCATGCTCGTTCAGATGGGAATCGAGCGACGCGACGAACAGCTTGACGTCCGGGTGCGCGTCCTGGAACACCTGCACGCCCTCGGGCGCGGCGACGAGCGCGAGGAACATGATGTTCTCGGCGGCCACGTTGCGGCGCTTGAGCACATCGACGGCGTGCACGGCCGAGTAGCCGGTCGCGACCATCGGATCGCACAGGATGAACACGCGGTCTTCGAGATCCGGCAGCCGCACCAGATATTCGACCGGCCGATGGTCCTCCGCGCGATACACGCCGATGTGGCCGACCCGCGCCGACGGCACCAGCTCGAGCAGACCGTCCGACATGCCGACGCCCGCGCGCAGCACCGGCACGATCGCGAGCTTCTTGCCGGCGATCACCGGCGCGTCGATCTCGACGAGCGGGGTGGTGATGCGGCGTGTGGTCATCGGCAGGTTGCGGGTGATTTCGTAGCCCATCAGCAGCGTGATTTCGCGCAGCAGTTCGCGGAACGTGCGCGTCGACGTGTCCCGGTCGCGCATGTGCGACAGCTTGTGCTGGATCAGCGGGTGATCGAGGATGAAGAGATTGGGGAAACGGCTGTCCTGGGTCATGGCGGGCTCGCGCGGGGCGGCAAGGTGGATCGGTTCGGCGCGCTCATCCGTCGGTTCGTCCACCCCGGGAAACCGGGCGGAGGGTAGGAAAAGCGCGCCACCGCGCAAGTTTACCGAAAGAGTGCCGCCCGGCGATACCTGAGATTGCAGCGACGCGCCACAGTCCGGCACCGATTCTTCTAGAATCTGGGGAAACTTCGCCACGAGGGCATACACATGGATCTGGGAATCGCAGGACGTACCGCGCTCGTTTGCGCGGCCAGCAAGGGTCTGGGACGCGGCTGCGCGGAAGCGCTCGCCGCCGAGGGCGTCAACCTGACGATCGTCGCGCGCACCGCCGAAACGCTCGAAGCGACCGCCGAGGCGATCCGCCAGCAAAGCGGCGTCGAGGTGAAGGCCGTCGCATGCGACATCACCACGCCCGAAGGGCGCGCCGCCGCGCTCGCCGCGTGCCCGCAGCCGGACATCCTCGTCAACAACGCGGGCGGGCCGCCGCCGGGCGATTTCCGCAATTTCACGCACGAGGACTGGATCCGCGCGCTGGAAGCCAACATGCTGACGCCGATCGAGCTGATCCGTCAGACCATCGACACGATGAGCGCGCGCGGCTTCGGACGCATCGTCAACATCACGAGCTCCGCGGTGAAGGCGCCGATCGACGTGCTCGGTCTGTCGAACGGCGCGCGCTCGGGGCTGACCGGTTTCGTCGCGGGTCTCGCGCGCAAGGTCGCGCCGACCGGCGTGACGATCAACAACCTGCTGCCGGGCCTGTTCGACACCGACCGCATCGCGGTCACGTTCGAGGCGCAGGCGAAGACGCACAATATTTCGATCGACGAAGCGCGCAAGCAGCGCATGAAGACGATCCCCGCCGGGCGCTTCGGCAATCGCGAAGAATTCGGCCGTGCCTGCGCGTTCCTGTGCAGCACGCACGCGGGCTACATTACCGGGCAGAACTGGCTGATCGACGGCGGCGCCTATCCGGGCACGTACTGAGCGGGCACCTACCGAGCCGCCGCGCGCGGACGGCACGCGTCACATCACAACAACGATAGTCACAACGGCTTGAGGAGTCTTACGTCATGAGCACCCGCATTGCGCTGATCGCGCACGATCACAAGAAGGACGACATCGTCAAACTGGCCGGCGAATTCGTCGACACGCTCGCGCGCTGCGAGATCGTCGCGACCGGCACGACCGGCGGACGCATCAGCGACGCGCACGGCCTCAAGGTCGAGCGCATGCTGTCGGGCCCGCACGGCGGCGACCTGCAGATTGGCGCGCAGCTTGCCGAAGGGCGCGTCGACATGGTGATCTTCCTGCGCGACCCGATGACGCCGCAGCCGCACGAGCCGGACATCAATGCGCTCGTGCGCGCGTGCGACGTGCACAACATTCCGTGCGCGACGAACATTTCGACCGCGCGCATGGTGCTCGACGCGCTGAGGCTGCGCCTGTCCGGTGACGCGTGAGCGCGCGGCTCGCCGCACCCCCATCCCTAAAGAACAAGGAGACATGATGGTCAAGGCAATCCGATTCGACAAAACCGGCGGCCCCGAAGTCATGAAATGGGTCGACGTCGACGTGGGCGAGCCCGGCGCGGGCGAGATCCGCATCCGCCAGACGGCGGTCGGCCTCAACTACATCGACGTGTATTTCCGCACCGGTCTGTATCCGTTGCCGCTGCCGGGTGGTCTCGGCATGGAGGCGGCCGGCGAGGTCAGCGCGCTCGGCTCGGGCGTGACCGGTCTGAAGGTGGGCGATCGGGTCGCCTATGTCGCGCGGCCGCCCGGCGCGTATGCGCAGGAGCGCGTGCTGCCGGCCGCGCAGGTCGTCAGGCTGCCCGATTCGATCAGCGACGAGCAGGCCGCGTCGGTGATGCTGCAAGGCCTGACCGCGCAGTATCTGCTGCGCCGCACGTATCGGGTGAAGGCCGGCGACACGATCCTGATTCAGGCCGCGGCGGGCGGCGTCGGTCTGCTCGTGTGCCAGTGGGCGAAGGCGCTCGGCGCGACGGTGATCGGCACGGTCGGCTCCGACGAAAAAGCCGAGATCGCGAAAGCGCACGGCTGCGACCACGCGATCGTCTATACGCGCGAGAACTTCACGAAGCGCGTACGCGAGATCACCAACGGCGCGGGCGTGCCGGTCGTCTACGATTCGATCGGCAAGGACACCTTCGAAAAGTCGCTCGACTGTCTTGCGCCGCTCGGCCTGTTCGTGAGCTTCGGCAACGCGTCGGGTCCGCTGCCGCCGATCGACTCGTCGGAATTCGCGGGACGCGGCTCGCTATTCTTTACGCGCCCGACGCTCTTCACCTATATGGCCAAACGCAGCGACTACGAGGCGATGTCGGCCGAGCTGTTCGACGTGCTGAGTTCAGGCAAGGTCAAGACCAGCATCAATCAGCGCTATGCGCTGCCGGATGTCGGGCAGGCCCATGCGGACCTCGAAGGGCGCCGCACGACGGGCTCGACGATCCTGCTGCCGTAAAAATCACAGCGCGGCCCCCGACCGCGCTAGCCGCCTCCCTCAAGTCAAGGCCGTTTCATCGCGAGATGAAACGGCCTTGTCCGTTTACGCGATTTTTACGCGCGCCCCGCGATCTTTGACCAGCCCTTTAGGCGGATCGGCATACCGTTCCATCTATCCAAAATCCGTAAATGGGGAACAAAAATGGATGTGCTGTATGTCGGGGGCCTGGCGCTGTTCGCCGTGCTGACCTTTGGGCTGATTGGCGGCTGCGAGAAGCTGATGCAGTTCCGTCGCGGACAGGGAGCACGCTGATGACCTGGATGCTATGGCTGGCCGGCGCGTCCACCGCGCTGCTGTTCATTTATCTCGTGTATGCGCTGCTGCGCGCGGAGGACATTGAATGAACACGAACGATGTCCTGCAGGCGAGCCTTTTTATCGTCGTGCTACTGGCCGCCGCGGTGCCGGTGGCGAGCTATCTCGGCGCCGTGATGGACGGCAGCTCGCGCGTGGTGCGCTTCGGCGCGCCGCTCGAACGGCTGCTTTACCGCATCGCCGGCGTCGATCCATCGCAGGAAATGGGCTGGAAGCACTACGCGATCGCCACGGTCGCGTTCAATGTGTTCGGCATGACATTCCTGTATGTGCTGCTGCGTGTGCAAGGTTGGCTGCCGGGCAATCCGCAGCAGTTCGGCGCGATGTCGGTCGACAGCGCGTTCAACACCGCGGTCAGTTTCGTGACCAACACGAACTGGCAGGACTACACGCCCGAGCAAACGGTCAGCTATCTGACGCAGATGCTCGGCCTGACCGTGCAGAACTTCCTTTCGGCGGCAACCGGCATCGTCGTCGTGATCGCGCTGATTCGCGGCTTCGCGCGTCATACCGCGCAGACGATCGGTAACTTCTGGGTCGACCTCACGCGCGTGACGATGTATGTGCTGATTCCGATGTCGATGATCATCGCCGCGCTGCTGATGAGCCAGGGCGTGATCCAGAACTTCAAGGCATATCAGGACGTGCCGACGCTGCAGACCACCACCTACGCCGCGCCGAAACTCGACGCGCAAGGCAATCCGGTGAAGGACGTGAAGGGCAATCCGGTGACGGTCGATACGCCCGTGAAGACGCAGACGATTGCAATGGGCCCGGTCGCATCGCAGGAAGCGATCAAGATGCTCGGCACCAACGGCGGCGGCTTCTTCAACGGCAACTCCGCGCATCCGTACGAAAACCCGACGCCGTTCTCGAACTTCGTGCAGATCTTCTCGATCCTGATCATCCCGGCCGCGCTCGCGCTCGTGTTCGGCCGCGTGATCGGCGACCGCCGGCAAGGCGTGGCCGTGCTCGCGGCGATGACGATCGCATTCGGTGTCTGCGTGTTCGGCGAGATCAGCGCCGAGCAAAGCGGCAATCCGGCGTTCACGGCGCTCAACGTCGATCAGTCGGCCAACGCGCTGCAGGCGGGCGGCAATGCCGAAGGCAAGGAAACGCGCTTCGGTATCGCGCAGTCGGGCATCTTCACGGTCGCGACCACGGCGGCTTCATGCGGCGCGGTCGTCAATACGCACGACTCGCTGACGCCGATCGGCGGCCTGTACCCGATGCTGCTGATGCAGCTCGGCGAAGTGATCTTCGGCGGCGTCGGTTCCGGCATGTACGGGATGCTGGTGTTCGCGCTGCTCGCGGTGTTCGTCGCGGGACTGATGATCGGGCGGACTCCTGAATATGTCGGCAAGAAGATCGAGGCCTACGAGATGAAGATGGTGTCGATCGTGGTGCTGCTCACGCCGCTGCTCGTGCTGGTGGGCACCTCGATCGCGGTGCTCACGGATGCGGGCAAGGCCGGCATCGCCAACCCCGGCGCGCACGGCTTCTCCGAGATCCTCTACGCGTTCAGCTCGGCCGCGAACAACAACGGCAGCGCGTTCGCGGGGCTCTCGGTGAATACGCCGTTCTACAACTGGCTCACCGCGATCGCGATGTGGTTCGGCCGCTTCGGCACGATCGTGCCGGTGCTTGCGATCGCGGGCTCGCTCGCCGCGAAGAAGCGTATCGGCGTCACCGGCGGCACGCTGCCGACGCACGGACCGCTGTTCGTCGTGCTGCTGCTCGGCACGGTGCTGCTGGTCGGCGCGCTGACCTACGTCCCGGCGCTCGCGCTCGGTCCCGGCGTCGAGCATCTGATGATGATCGGCGTGCATTGACGCGGCCTCGATCAACGACGCCAACGACCGAACCGGCGCTTGCACGCGGCACGCCTGCAAGCGCACACGGATATTCGAGGATTCAATGACTGAACATAACGCTACACGGTCCATGTTCGACCCGGCGCTGCTGCGCCCGGCGATCGTGGACTCCTTTAAAAAGCTGACGCCGCGCACGCAGTTTCGCAACCCGGTGATGTTCTGCGTGTACGTCGGCAGCATTCTGACCACCATTCTGTGGATCGCCGCGCTCGGCGGTCAGGCCGAGGCGCCCGCGGGCTTCATTCTCGCGGTCACGCTCTGGCTGTGGTTCACGGTGCTGTTCGCGAACTTCGCGGAGGCGCTCGCCGAAGGCCGCTCGAAAGCGCAGGCCGCGTCGCTGCGCAGCGCGAAGAAAGACGTGATGGCCAAGAAGCTCAACGAGCCGCATCCGAAGTCGCCGATCCGCATCACGACCGCGACCGATCTGCGCAAAGGCGACGTCGTGCTGGTCGAGACCGGCGACGTGATTCCGGCCGACGGCGAAGTGATCGACGGCGTCGCGTCGGTCGACGAGTCGGCGATCACCGGTGAATCGGCGCCGGTGATCCGCGAGTCGGGCGGCGACTTTTCGTCGGTGACGGGCGGCACGCGCGTGCTGTCGGACTGGATCGTCGTGCGTGTGACGGCGAATCCGGGCGAGGCGTTCCTCGACCGCATGATCGCGATGGTCGAAGGCGCGAAGCGTCAGAAGACGCCGAACGAAATCGCGCTGACCATCCTGCTCGTCGCGCTGACGATCGTGATGTTGCTCGCCACCGCGACGCTGCTGCCGTTCTCGATCTTCTCGGTCGAAGCCGCGAAAGCGGGCCACGTGGTGACGATCACCGCGCTCGCCGCGCTGCTCGTGTGCCTGATCCCGACGACGATCGGCGGTCTGCTGTCGGCGATCGGCGTGGCCGGCATGAGCCGCATGATGCAGGCGAACGTGATCGCGACCTCGGGCCGGGCGGTCGAAGCGGCCGGCGACGTCGACGTGCTGCTGCTGGACAAGACCGGCACGATCACGCTCGGCAACCGCCAGGCGTCGCAGTTCCTGCCCGCGCCGGGTCTGAGCGAAGAAGCGCTGGCCGATGCCGCGCAACTGTCGTCGCTCGCCGACGAAACGCCGGAAGGCCGCAGCATCGTCGTGCTCGCGAAGCAGCGCTTCAATATCCGTCAGCGTGATATGGGCTCGTTGCACGCGGTGTTTCTCGCGTTTACCGCTCAGACCCGCATGAGCGGCGTCGATCTGTCTCCCCCGGGCACCCCCGCCGGCACGCATGGCCGTGAAATCCGCAAGGGCGCGGCCGATGCGGTCAAGCAATACGTCGAAGCGAACGGCGGCCGTTTCCCGACCGAAGTCAGCAATGCGGTCGCCGAGGTCGCGCGCCGCGGCAGCACGCCGCTCGTGGTCGCCGAGAAGGGCGAGCAGGGCGCGCGCGTGCTCGGCGTGATCGAGTTGAAGGACGTCGTGAAGGGCGGCATCAAGGAGCGCTTCGCCGAGTTGCGCAAGATGGGCATCAAGACCGTGATGGTGACGGGCGACAACCGCCTGACCGCCGCCGCGATCGCGGCCGAAGCGGGCGTCGACGACTTCCTCGCGGAAGCGACGCCCGAAACGAAGCTCGCGACGATCCGCGCGCATCAGGCCGAAGGGCGTCTGGTCGCGATGACCGGCGACGGCACTAACGACGCGCCCGCGCTCGCGCAGGCCGACGTCGCGGTCGCGATGAACACCGGCACGCAGGCGGCGAAAGAGGCCGGCAACATGGTCGACCTCGATTCGAATCCGACCAAGCTGATCGAGATCGTCGAGATCGGCAAACAGATGCTGATGACGCGCGGCTCGCTGACCACGTTCTCGATCGCCAACGACGTCGCCAAGTACTTCGCGATCATCCCGGCCGCGTTCGCGTCGACGTATCCGGCGTTGAATGCGCTGAACGTGATGCATCTGGCGACGCCGACCTCGGCGATCATGTCGGCGGTGATCTTCAACGCGCTGATCATCGTGCTGCTGATTCCGCTCGCGCTGAAGGGCGTGCGCTATCGCGCGCTAGGCGCCGCGATCCTGCTGCGCCGCAATCTGCTGATCTACGGCCTCGGCGGGATCATCGTGCCGTTCATCGGCATCAAGCTGATCGATATGGTGCTGGCCGCGTTCGGCTGGGTGTGAGCGCAAAGCGCGTCGCTACGCAGTAACCAGAAGTGATGAATAGGGAAAGAGACCCATCATGAAAAATCTGTTCCGTCCGCTGATCGTGATCTTCGCGGTGCTGACCGCGCTCACCGGACTCGCTTATCCCGCCGTGATGACCGCGTTCGGCCAGGCGGCGTTTCACCAACAGGCCAACGGCAGCCTGATCGAGCAGAACGGCAAGGTGGTCGGCTCGACGCTGATCGGCCAGCAGTTCGACGCGCCCCAGTATTTCTGGGGCCGGCTGTCGGCGACGAGCCCGATGCCGTACAACCCGCAGAACTCGGGCGGCTCGAACCTCGGGCCGAACAACCCGGCGCTGCTCGACGAGATCAAGGGCCGTCTCGACGCGCTGAAGGCCGCCGGCACCGACATGTCGAAGCCGGTGCCGGTCGATCTGGTGACGTCGTCGGGCAGCGGCCTCGATCCGGAGATCAGTCCGGCAGCGGCCGCGTACCAGGTCGCGCGGGTCGCGCAGGCCCGTCACCTCGCGCCGAGCGACGTGCAGGTGCTCGTCGAGCGCTACACGACGGGGCGTCAGTTCGGCGTGCTCGGCGAGCCGCGCGTGAATGTGCTGAAGCTCAATCTGGCGCTCGATGAAATGAAGCGCGGTTGACACTGAACGCAACGGCAAAGCTCCGGCCGCGCTTGCGGTTCATCGATAAACAGCGGCGTCCGCGTGGCGCCGCGCCGCCATTTGCGGACTGGCGCGGGCCGTGCCACCATGCAGGCACCGCCGCTCGCACGACCATGACAATCACTGAGCATGAACCGCCCCGATCCTGACGAACTGCTCGACAAGCTGCAGCGCGACGAAGAAAAGCGCCAGCGCGGCCGGCTGAAAATTTTCTTCGGCGCTTCGGCCGGCGTCGGCAAGACCTATGCGATGCTGCAGGCCGCGCGCCGCCGCCTGGACGAAGGTGTCGACGTGCTGGTCGGCATCGCCGAAACGCACGGCCGCAGCGAAACCGCCGCGCTGCTCGCGGGGCTCGACGTGCTGCCGCTCGTGCAGATCGAGTATCGCGGCCGCAAGCTCGGCGAGTTCGATCTCGACGCCGCGCTCGCGCGCAAGCCGCAACTGATCCTCGTCGACGAACTCGCGCATTCGAACGTGCAGGGCGCGCGTCATCTGAAGCGTTGGCAGGACGTCTACGAACTGCTCGACGCGGGCATCGACGTCTACACGACAGTCAACGTGCAGCACCTGGAGAGCCTGAACGACGTGGTCGGGCAGATCACCGGCATCCGCGTGTGGGAGACCGTGCCCGATCGCGTGTTCGATCATGCCGACGAAGTCACGCTCGTCGATCTGCCGGCCGAGGAACTGCTCGATCGCATGCGCGACGGCAAGGTGTACATGGCGCAGCAGGCCGAGCGCGCGGTGCGTAACTTCTTTCGCAAGGGCAACCTGATCGCGCTGCGCGAGCTGGCGCTGCGCCGCACCGCCGATCGCGTCGACGCGCAGATGCGCGAGTACCGCGCCGATCGTTCGATCCAGCGCATCTGGCAGGCGCGCGAGCGGCTGCTGGTGTGCGTCGGTCCGGGTCCCGAAGCGCCGGCGCTGGTGCGCTCGGCGGCGCGCCTCGCCGCGAGCCTGAAGGCCGACTGGCTGGCGGTCTATGTCGAAACGCCGGCGTTGCAGCGCCTGCCCGACGCACGACGCGAACGCACGCTGAACGCGCTGAAACTCGCCGCCGAACTCGGCGCCGAGACCGCGACGCTCGCCGCTGCCGATGCGCTCGATGCATTGATCGGTTACGCGCAGGCCCGTAACGTATCGAAGCTGGTGGCGGGCGCATCGTCGCGCGCGGGCGCGAGCCGCTGGTTGCGCCGGCCGCTTGGCGAGCGCATCGCGGAGAAAAGCGGCGATCTCGATCTCACGCTGATTCGCGTCTCGTCGGAGCGCGACGGCGGCGAGCAGCGGCGGCTGCTGAACACGACCGCGAACGCGTGGCGCGAGGCGTTGAGCGCGGCGCGCGAGCGTCGTTCGCCGCCGCGCACGTACGCGTTCGCGCTCGCGATCGGCGCGGCGATCACGCTGCTGTCGAGCCAACTGATCGACCGCATCGATCTGACCAACCTCGTGATGCTGTATCTGCTCGGCGTGATCTTCACCGCGGTGAAGCTCGGGCGCGGGCCGGGTGTCGTGCTGTCGTTCGCGAGCGTCGCCGCGTTCGATTTTTTCTTCGTGCCGCCGCGCATGTCGCTGTCGGTCTCCGACACGCAGTACCTGCTGACGTTCTTCGGCATGCTGCTGACGTCGCTCGTGATCAGCCATCTGACGTCGAGCCTGCGCCGCGAGGCGAGCGTCGCGCAACGTCGTGAACAACGCACCGGCGCGATGTACGAGATGGCGCGCGAGCTTGCCGCGGCGCTCGCGACCGAGCAGATCGTCGGCATCGGCAGCCGGCACGTGAGCGAGGTGTTCGGCGCGCGCGTCGCGATTCTGCTGCCCGACAGCGTCGATCAGGTCAAACAGAAGATCGAGGACCCCGACGCGGCGATCACGCTCGAAGGCGACGCGCTCGATCTCGACGTCGGCCAGTGGGTCTACGATCAGCAGAAGCCGGCCGGGCACGGCACCGACACGCTGCCGGCCGCCGCGGCGCTGTATCTGCCGCTGAAGGCGCCGATGCGCACGCGTGGCGTGCTCGCGGTGGTGGTACGCGACGAGCGCGAACTGACCGTGCCCGAGCAGCGGCGCATGCTCGATGCGTTCGCCGCGCAGATCGCGCTCGCGCTCGAACGCGTGCATTACGTCGATATCGCCCGCGATGCGCTCGTCAACATGGAGTCGGAGCGGCTGCGCAATTCGCTGCTGTCGGCGATTTCGCACGATCTGCGCACGCCGCTCACGACGATCGTCGGGTTTTCGTCGATGCTCGCGCAGGGGCGGCAGAGGGCGCGGGTGGAGGGCGAGACCCCGGCGCAGGCCGCCGCACGAAGCGAAGCGGCCTCGAACGTGCAACCCGATGCGCAATCCAGCGCGCACCGTAACGACGAACTCGTCGACGCAATCCACGAAGAAGCGCTGCGCATGACCGGCATCGTCACGAACCTGCTCGACATGGCGCGCCTGCAGGCCGGCAGCCTGCAACTGAACCAGCAATGGACGCTGCTCGAGGAGACCGTCGGCGCCGCGCTGCGCGCGTGCAAGCGCGTGCTCGCCGATCGTCCGGTGCAGGTCACGCTGCCCGCCGATCTGCCGCTGTTGCATCTCGACGCGGTGCTGATGGAGCGGCTGTTCTCTAACCTGTTCGAGAACGCGGCCAAATACACGGCGGCCGGCACGCCGCTCGCGATCGGCGCGCAGCAGATCGATGCGGACGGCGCGCCGTTCGTGCGCATCACGATCGACGACAACGGCCCGGGCCTGCCCGCCGGCATGGAAGCGCGCGTGTTCGAGAAGTTCACGCGCGGCGAGAAGGAGTCGGCGAAACCGGGCATTGGCCTTGGGCTCGCGATCTGCCGCGCGATCGTCGAGGCACACGGCGGTACAATCGGCGCGCTCAACCGGATTGGGGCGAATGGCCACGTCGAGGGCGCGCGCTTCTGGTTCACGCTGCCGGTCAAGACGCCGCCCGAGGCGCCCGACGCGCTCGATACGCTCGATACGCTCGAAGACGAAGGCGCGGCCGAGGTGCAGCCGCATCCGGACGGGGAGCCGTCGCAGCGCGTCGAGTCGTCGCGAGTTGCCGAGCCCGCCCAACCCGGCACAGCGCCCTCCGACCCGCATACGCCCATCCAGTCCGGTAACGCTGCCACCGACACCGCCGCCGACCTCAACCCGTTCACCCGACCCACCCATGAGTGACCTGAGCATCACCGTCGTTCTGATCGAAGATGAGAAGCAGATTCGCCGCTTCGTGCGCACGGCGCTCGAAGGCGAGGGCATCGCCGTGTACGACGCCGAGACCGGCAAGCAGGGGCTCGTCGAAGCGGCGACGCGCAAGCCCGATCTCGTGATCGTCGATCTGGGCCTGCCCGACACCGACGGCCTCGACGTGATCCGCGAGCTGCGCGGCTGGAGCGAGTTGCCGGTGATCGTGCTGTCGGCGCGCACCCAGGAAAGCGAAAAGGTCGCCGCGCTCGACGCCGGCGCCGACGACTACCTGACCAAGCCGTTCGGCGTGTCCGAGTTGCTCGCGCGGATCCGCGCGCATCTGCGGCGGCGCAATCACGGCGGCGCGAACGAATCGCCGCAGGTGCGCTTCGGCGCGGTCACCGTCGACCTCGCGCTGCGCCAGGTCACGCGCGACGGCGCCGCGATCCATCTGACGCCGATCGAATACCGGCTGCTGGCAACGCTCGTGCGGCATGCCGGCCGCGTGCTCACGCATCGGCAGTTGCTGCGCGACGTGTGGGGGCCGTCGCATGTCGAGAGTCACCACTATTTGCGTATCTACATGGCGCATCTGCGCGGCAAGCTCGAACGCGATCCGGCGCAGCCCGAGCACATCGTTACGGAGACGGGCGTCGGCTATCGGCTGGTGGGCGCGGTGTGAGCGCGTCCGCGATACCGCTCCGCTATAATCTCCCGTCGTAAGGACGACCTTACGCGTGGATCAATCATCGGGGACGGCCCCATTTTTCATGGAGCTGTTTCGATGTCCTGGTTTCTTCTATTGATTGCCGGTTTGCTCGAAGTCGCGTGGGCGGCCGGTCTCAAAACTTCCGAAAGTTTCACCCGCTTCTGGCCGTCGGTCTTCACGATCGTGACCGCGCTCGGCAGCTTCGTGCTGCTCGCGCTCGCGATGCGCCAGTTGCCGCTCGGCACGGCCTATGCTGTATGGACAGGGATCGGCGCGGTCGGTGCGTTCATCTTCGGTGTCGTGATGATGGGCGAGGCGTTGACGGTCGCGCGCGTCGCCAGTGCGTCGCTGATCGTGATCGGTCTCGTCGGGCTGAAACTGTCGTCGGGGCATTGACCTCGCGGCCGGAGCCGCTCAGCTAGCCACGGCCTTTGCCGGAAAGCCACAGCGAGGCTTCGCCGCTCTACGTTCTGCGAATTGACGTAGCTATAATGAGACAGAAACGACCTTGAGATTGTCCGCGGCCTGGCTGGCGCGGCCGGCCTGGCGAGCCTGACGGCTTCGGCGCGGAACGCTTGCTCGTACCCGCCGCGGCGCCCGGCACGCACAAAGCGCGTGGAGGCGGCCATGCTTGAATCACTTTCGCTTGCAGCGGGCCTTTCGTGGGGCAGCGGTCTGCGCCTCTACCTGACGGTCCTGCTGGCCGGCGTGTTCGAACGTCTGGGCCTCATTCACCTGCCGAACACGTTGTCCGCGCTGTCGTCGCCATGGGTGATCGGCGCCGCGGCGGTGCTGACGCTGGCCGAATTCCTCGCCGACAAGATCCCCGCGTTCGATTCGCTGTGGGACGCGATCCATACCTTCATCCGCATTCCGGCCGGCGCCGTGCTGGCCGCCGGCGCGCTCGGCCACGCCGATCCGGCGTTGCTGACCGTCGCCGCGCTCGCGGGCGGCACGCTCGCCGGCACCGCGCATCTGACGAAGGCGGGCACCCGCGCGCTGATCAACCTGTCGCCGGAGCCGGTGTCGAACGTCGTCACGTCGACCGCCGAGGACGGTCTCGTCACCGGTGGCGTGCTGCTCTCGCTGTTCGCGCCGCTCGCGTTTCTGGTCTTGATGGTAGGCTTTCTGCTGCTCGCGGCATGGGCGTTGCCGCGATTGTGGCGTGGCGTGCAGGGCGGTTTTCGCGGCATGGCCACGCACATGGTGTCGCGATTTGCGAGGAGCAGGCACGATTGAGCGAAGCACTACCAGGATCCAAGGCGGGTTCAAGAACGCGCGCCGACACGAGACCGGCGCGTCGGCTCGGCGGCATCGATCTGGTGCGCCAGGCCATGCGGATGACGGCGCGCGACTGGCGCGCGGGCGAACTGACGATGCTGCTGCTCGCGCTCGTGCTGGCGGTCGCGGCGTTGTCGAGCGTCGGCTTTCTTGGCGATAGGCTGCATCAGGGGCTCGAGCGCGATGCGCGGCGCATGATCGCCGCCGACTTCATCGTGCGCGCCGATCATCCGGTCGACCCGCAATTCGCCGCCGAGGCGCATGCCCTGGGCCTGCGCACCGCCACCACGGCAATCTTTCCCAGCATGATCAATTCGACCGGCGCGCAGCCGGCGTCGCGGCTCGCCGCCGTCAAGGCGGTGTCGACGGGTTATCCGCTGCGCGGCGCGTTGCGCATCGCGGCGGCGCCGGGTGCGTCCGATCATCCGGCGACCTCGATTCCGGCGCCGGGCACCGTGTGGGTCGACCAGGAATTACTCGACGCGCTGAAGCTGAAGATCGGCGATGCGGTGAAGGTCGGCAATCGCGACTTCACAGTCGCCGCGCTGATCACGCGCGAACTCGATCGCGGCTTCTCGTTCGTCAACTTTTCGCCGCGCCTGATGCTGCGCGCCGACGACGTGCAGTCGACCGGCCTGATCACGTACGGCAGCCGCGTCACGTACCGGTTGCTGGTCGCTGGCGCCGACGACGCGGTCGCGCGCTTCGCACAGTTCGCGCATGACCACGTCGACGGCGGCAAGATGCGCGGCGTCGCGCTCGAGTCGCTGCAGGACGGCCAGCCGCAGGTGCGTCAGACGCTCGATCGCGCGGGCCATTTCCTGACGCTGGTGTCGCTGTTGACCGCGCTGCTCGCGGCGGTCGCGATCGCGATGGCCGCGCACCGCTACATGCGCCGGCATCTCGACGGCTGCGCGGCGATGCGCTGCCTGGGCGTGAGCCACGCGGCGCTGCGCGCGCTGTTCACGCTCGAATTCGTCGGGCTCGGCGTGATCGGCGGCGTGTTCGGCGTGGCGCTCGGCTACCTCGGACATCTCGCGCTGCTGACGTGGCTCGGCGGCCTGATCGACGTGGTACTGCCGCAGCCGACGCCGTGGCCCGCGTTCGAAGGCGTCGCGGCCGGCCTCGTGCTGCTGCTCGGCTTCGCGCTGCCGCCGCTGTTGCCGCTCACGCGCGTGCCGCCGGTGCGCGTGCTGCGGCGTGAATGGGGCGAGGAGGGACGCACCGCATGGGCTGCCTATGCATTCGGCATCGCGCTGTTCGCGGGGCTGCTGATTCTCGCCGCTGGGGAGTTGAAGCTCGGCGGCATCGTCGCGGGTGGATTCGCGGGCGGGCTGCTGGTGTTCGCCGGCATCGCGCGGCTCGCGTTATGGGGCGCGGCGCGCGTGGTGCGCAGCGAGCGCGTCAATGCGGGCATCGGCTGGCGCTATGCGCTCGCGTCGCTCGAGCGGCGCAGCAGCACGAGCGCGCTGCAGATCACCGCGCTCGGCATCGGCCTGATGTGCCTGCTGCTGATCGCGATGACGCGTAACGACCTCGTGCAGGGCTGGCGCAAATCGACGCCGCCCGATGCGCCCAACGAATTCATCATCGACATCCAGCCCGATCAGCGCGACGCGGTCACGCAGTATCTGGACGGGCACGGCATCGCCGGCGCGGCGCTGTCGCCGATGGTGCGCGGGCGGCTCGTCGCGATCAACGGCCGCGCGGTCAACCCGGATTCGTTCAAGGGCGAGGACGCGCGGCGACTGGTGGACCGCGAGTTCAACCTGTCATACACGACGCAACTGCCAGACGACAACCGGATCGCCGCGGGCAACTGGTTCGGCGACACGACGAAGCCGCAGATCTCGATCGAGCAGGGTCTCGCAAAGCTGATCAACGTGAAGCCCGGCGACGTGCTGCGCTTCGACGTGACCGGGCTCACCGTCGAGGCGCCGGTCACGAGCGTGCGCAAGCTCGACTGGGGGTCATTCAAGGTCAACTTCTTCGTGCTGATGCCGCCGGTCTCGCTGCAGGATTTTCCGGCGACGTTCATCACGAGCTTCCATCTGCCGGCGGACAAACAGTCGACGATCGACGGCCTGATCGCCGCGTATCCCAATCTGACCGCGATCGATACCGGTCCGATCCTCGCGCAGGTGCAGCGCGTGTTGCAGCAGGTGATCGGCGCGGTGCAGTTCCTGTTCGCGTTCACGCTCGCGGCCGGCGTGCTGGTGCTGTACGCGGCGCTCGCCGGCACGCGCGACGAGCGTATGCGAGAATCCGCGCTGCTGCGCGCGCTGGGCGCGTCGCATCGTCAGGTGCGCTCGGTGCAGGTGGCCGAATTCGTCGCGGTCGGCGCGCTGGCTGGCCTGATGGCGGCGGTGGGCGCGCAGATCGTCGGTTCGATGCTGGCCACGCACGTGTTCGAGTTCTATCTGGACTTCGATCCGTGGGTGCTGCCTGCTGGCATTGCCGCCGGGGTCGCCTGTGCGGGCGTCGGCGGATGGCTGAGTCTGCGGCACGTGTTGGCGCGGCCCGCGCTGCAATCGCTGCGCGACGCGTGAGTTTTCTTTCTGATCTTTTTTGCTGTTGAGCAGGGTATGAGCGATTTGAACGACGAAGCGTCCTCGGACAAGCCGACGGCCTTCGACCGGGTGGGCGGCGAGGCGCGCGTGCGCGAACTGGTCGACCGGTTTTACGACCTGATGGATCTCGAGGCGGATTTCGCCGGGATCCGCGCGCTGCATCCGGCGTCGCTCGAAGGTTCGCGCGACAAGCTGTTCTGGTTTTTGTGCGGCTGGCTCGGCGGCCCCGATCATTACATCACTCGCTTCGGCCATCCACGTCTGCGCGCGCGGCATCTGCCGTTTGCGATCGCGTCGAGCGAGCGCGACCAGTGGCTCAGATGCATGGCCTGGGCGATGGAGGATGTCGGCTTGCCCGAGCCGCTGCGCGAGCGCCTGCTCGGCTCGTTCTTCGAAACCGCCGACTGGATGCGCAACCGCAATGGCTGACATGCCGCAGCACGCCACGTCGGCGCCGTACTCGCCCGAAGCCGACCGTGCGGCGCTCGCACCGCGGGCGCGCGAGGTTCTCGACTGCTGGTTCGGCGCACCGGGCACGGCGGAGCACGGCACGGAACGCAAGCTCTGGTTCAAGCGCGATGACGCCGTCGATACGATGCTGCGCGAGCGTTTCGGTGACCTGATCGATGCGGCGAACGCGGGTGAACTCGACGCGTGGCAGGCCACGCCGTTGGGCGCGTTGGCGCTCGTCATCGTGCTGGACCAGTTTTCGCGCAACTGCCATCGCAGTACGGCGCGCGCCTTCGCGAGCGACAGCAAGGCGCTGCAAACCGCGCAACGGATGATCGCGAGCGGCGCCGATCGGTTGTTGCCGAACGTGCAGCATCGGGCGTTCGCGTATCTGCCGTTCGAGCACGATGAAACGCTCGCGAGCCAGCGGGAGTCGCTGCGTCTGTTCGAACGGCTCGCTCAGGAGCCTGGCGGCGAGGGCTACTATCAGTACGCGCTGCTCCACGCGAAAGTGATCGAGCGGTTTGGCCGCTTTCCACATCGTAACGTTTGGCTCGGACGTGAATCGAGCGACGCAGAGATCGCGTTTCTGCGCGAGCCTGGTTCGTCGTTCTGAATCAACGCGGACGCGCGCGGGCGGTACTCGCCCGGCGCGGCGCGCGGCGCGGCTCTACTCGTCGCCTTGCGTCTTGCCCGCCACGGGCGTGCGCACGAATACGCGCAACAGTTCATCCGAATCGCCCGGCCGCGCTCCGGACCAGAACAGCCGCCATTCGCCGGCCGGCGGCCGCGCGTTGTCGCGGCGGCTTTCCTGGATCAGCCACGTGCAGGCGGTGGTGCGCGGATCTTCGCTCGGCTGATGCACGATGCCCGTGTAGTAGAAGAGCATCGGCGCTTCGGATTCGCCGAGTCCGGAACTCGCCATGCAGTCGCCGTCGTTCCATTCGATATTCATCTTCTCGCCGAGGTCCCGGAACACCGAGCGGTAGCTTTTCGCGTAGTCGAGCCACGGCAGCAGCAGCGTGCTGACGAGCCCCCAGACGAGCATCGCGCCCGCGCACCAGCTGAGCGCGCCGCGCCATTTGCCTGCGTGCTTGAACGACGGCAGCAGCCACAGCCAGCCGATCGTCAGCAGCAGCGCGCCGACGATCAGCGCGGGCGAGATCGGCAGCACCCAGTCGAGCGGCAGCCAGCGGCCGAGCAGATGCAGCGACGCATGGTTGCTCGCGGGGCCCGTCATGGTCGACCAGACGATCCACACGAGCGCGGCCGCGCTGCCGAACAGCACGCGGCTCGTCATATCCCAGCCGGTATGCAGGCGCGCCGGCAAGCGTTCGACGCCCTGCATCGCGACCAGCGCGAGCGGCGCGATGAACGGCAGGATGTAGAGCTCGCGGACCGTCGCCGAGCTCTGCAGCACCGCGAAACCGATGCCCGCGAACAGCAGCGGCAACGCGACGCGCGGATCGCGCCAGCGCCGCCATGCACCACCTGCGAGCGCGGCCAGAGCGAGCGGCACGACCGGAAAGCCGACGCTCAGAACGGTGCGCAGCACGAACAGGCGGCTCTCGTTTTCGGAGCCGAGCTCGGCGACCGAAAAACCGAAGAAGCGCCCGACGTTGTTGTCCCACAGCCAGACCTTGAAGAGTGCCTCGGAGCGCAGGTAGAAGCAGATCGGCCAGATCAGCGCGAACGGCGCGCAGACGAGCGCGGCGACGCAGAGCGCGCCGGCGAAGCTGCGGCTGCGACATGCGGGATAGAGCAGCAGCGCTGCGCAGGTGGTGGCCCCGAACACGAGCGGCACGAACAGCCCCTTGGCGAGCAGCGACACGCCGATGCCCGCGCCGAACATCGTCGCGCCGCTGATGATCGCGTGACGCCGCGCGCGGGCATCGAGCGGTTCGGTCTGGCGGGCGGCCTGCGCGCGCATCGGCAGATACGACGCGGCGCGCGGGTCGTCACGCAGATGCACGAGCACGAGTTCGAACAGTCCGCAAAAGCCGAGCGCGGCGCCGGCCATCAGCGCGACGTCGGTCATCATGTCGTGCACGTGCTTGACGACGACGAGCGTCCCGCCGAACAGCGCGAGCGTACCGATCACCCGCAGGTCGAACCAGCTCGACGTATCGACCGCGCGACGCGCGACGCGCGCGGTGTAATACACCGTCAGGCCCGCGAACAGAGCGCTCGCGAGCCGTGCCGCATCGTGCAGCGGCAGATAGCGGCCGAACATCCATGCGAGGCCGGCGGCGACCCAGTCGTAGATCGGCGGCTTTTCGACGAAGGGCTGGCCGGCATTGGTCGGCACGACGAGGTCGCCGGTATCGAGCATGTGCTGGACGATACCGAACGTGTAAGTTTCGTCCTGCTTCCACGGCTCGTGGCCAAGAATGCCGGGCATCAGCCATGCGCACAGGATCGCCAGCGCGACGAGCCACAGCAGCGGACGGATCGCCGCGAGCGCGCGCCAACGCTGCAGGCCGCGCATGGCGCGGTCTGCAGCAACGGCGGAGCCTGTTGCGTGGGCGGTGTCGACGCTGTGTATCGCTGCGGCCGAAGCCGGATCCCCTGCCGCCGGATGGGTCTGCGCGTCGGTAAAGTGGTGCGCGGTGCTGGCGGAAAGCGCGGCCTCATGCGCGCCGCCTGCCGGAGCGGCCGAGGCCGCCGCGCTGGCATTGTGCGCGCGCCAGCGCGTGGACTGCTTGTCTTGCATCGAACTCTCTGGTCAGCGTACGCGGCGGCGTTGGCCTCGTACTTATGTTTTGCTTACGTCGCCTGCGGATGCATACGATCCGGGTGATTGTAGCGCCCCATTATTACTGAAGATTACAGGTGAAGAGAGGCGCGCATTCCCTGCGCATTTATGTCGCATTTGCGACGGATCGACGGGGATTCGTGGAAGGAGACGAGAGCAGAGGGCGCGCGCGCCGAAACAGCCGCTGCCGTGGCCGGCCGCGCGTTCCATTCAGGGCTTGCGTCGCGGCGTGCGCGACGCTCGCTCAGCGGCCGCCGGCGACGTCGAGCAGCGCGCCCGTCACGTACGACGACGCGTCGCTGAGCAGCCACACGATGGCCTCGGCGACTTCGTCGGCGCGGCCGGGGCGGCCGAGCGGCGTGGTGGCGCCCAGTTGCGCGGCGCGCTCGGGCTTGCCGCCGCTCGCGTGGATCTCGGTGTCGATCAGACCCGGGCGCACCGCGTTCACGCGCACGCCCTGCGGGCCGAGCTCTTTCGCGAGGCCGAGCGTCATCGTGTCGATTGCGCCTTTCGAGCCCGCATAGTCGACGTATTCGTTCGGCGAACCGAGCCGCGCCGCCGCCGACGAAACATTGACGATTGCGCCGCCCGCGCCGCCACGCTGGGTCGACATGCGCCGCGCCGCTTCGCGCGCGCACAGATAGGCTCCGAGCACGTTGACGTCGAACATGCGTTTCAGACGCGCGAAGTCCATGTCGGCGAGCTGGCTCGACGGCGCGACGATGCCGGCGTTGTTGACGAGCGCATCGATGCGGCCGAAGGTTTGCTGCAGCGTATCGAACATGCCGGTCACGTCGGCCTCGTTCGCGACATCGCCGGCGATCGGCACTGCGCGGCCGCCCGCGCGTTCGACCTCGGCGACGGTTTGCTGCGCGGCGGCGAGGTCGCGAACATAGTTCACGCCGACGCACCAGCCGCGCGCGCCAAGCAGAAGCGCGGTGGCGCGGCCAATGCCGCGGCTGCCGCCGGTGATCAGAACAGCTTTCGTCATCGCAACCTCATCGTAGGGATGAGGCGCGCGCGGCGCGCCTCGCTCGGGTTCGGCGGACCGGCCTTCAGATCGCGTCGCTTTGCACTGTCGCCCATTTGTCGCGCGCGGGCGGCGCGTAGCGTTGCAGCTTGCCGATCAGCGTGAGCGGATCGGCGTCGATCTGCAGCATGTCGAGATAGGTCTTGCGCAAGAAGCCTTCGTCGATCGTATGCTGAAGCAGGCGGATCAGTGGCTCGTAGAAGCCGCCGGTGTTCAGGAGTGCGACCGGTTTGCCGTGGTAGCCGAGCTGCGCCCACGTGAAGACCTCGAACAGTTCCTCGAGCGTGCCAGCGCCGCCCGGCATCGCGACGAACGCATCGGACAGCTCAGCCATCATCTTCTTGCGATGATGCATGTCGGGCACCACGTGCAGCTCCGTCAGGCCGTTATGACCGACTTCCTTGCTGACCAGCAGCTCGGGAATCACGCCGACCGCGCGGCCGCCTTCGGCCATCACGGTATCGGCGATCACGCCCATCAGCCCCACCTTGCCGCCGCCGTAGACGAGCGCGAGATCGGCCTCGACCAGCGCGCGGCCGAACGCGCGCGCCGCCTGCGCATACAACGGGTTGGCTCCCATCGAGGAGCCGCAATAGACACACACCGACTTCATGCTCAACTGTCCTTCGATTCGTTGCGAGGCGCGGCGCCTTCACGCGGCGGCAGGTAGTCGTAGAACTCGCGCTTGGGCAGCGTGCCCGATACGAGGTCGTCGAACAGCTGCCGCGAGCGGCCGCGCAGGTAGGGCGCCATCAGCGAGACGATCTGCACGCTCACCTGATGCAGCTCTTCGCGGATCGCTTCCTGCTCGTTGTATTTGCGCGGATTCATCACGAACTGATAGGACAGCCAGTAGGTGCCGATCACGCCCACGTTGGTCGCGATCACCTGCATTTCCTGCGGCGTCGCGACCATTTCGCCGTCGGCGACGAGCTGCTCGCAGAACTGGCTCGCGAAGCGCACCTTGTGGCTGATGATCTGCTTGAAGTGCGTCTCGAGCGTGCGGTTGCGCGCGAGCAGGTCGTTCAGGTCGCGGTACAGGAAGCGGTAGCGCCACGTGAAATCGACCATGTATTGCAGATACGACCACATTTCGTCGATGGTCGCGCGATGGTCGTCGGGGAAACGCAGACGCTTCTCGATCTCCTGCTCGAACTGGCTGAAGATGCTGTTGATGATGTCGTCTTTGTTGCGGAAGTGGTAGTACAGGTTGCCTGGACTGATTTCCATTTCCTCGGCGATCGTCGTCGTCGTGACGTTCGGCTCGCCGATTTCGTTGAACAGCTTCAACGACAGTTCGAGAATCCGTTCGCGCGTGCGGCGGGGAGGTTTGGCTTCCATGTCGTCCGGCCCTGGTTATGCCGGGCTGGGGCGCGCGGCGGCGTGCCGCTGCTGCGTGTTCCACCCGGATGCGGTTGGTATTTTGAGCTCTCCCGAACCCGCTGCGATGCGGCGGGCCCCCCGAAAGGGCAGGATGACGCGAGGCGCGATTACGTTCGCGCGAGCGCTTTCCTGTGAGACCGTCAAACGATTATAAACCGAGCGTTCTAATACCCAACCGCCTGTGCGGATTTTCATTCCGGGGGATGTGGCGGAGCGAGCGCGTTGGCCGCGCATGAAGCGTGCGCTGATATGCGCGCTTCGACCCGCGTCGAACCTCAAAGCCACGCGCGAATCCAGCCGACCACCAGCGGACCGACGATCACCCCCCACGTCATCAGACACATGCCGAGCGCGACCATCACGGCCGCGCTGCCGAGATCTTTCGCGCGACGCGACAGCTCGTGACGCTCGAGCGAGATCCGGTCGATTGCCGCTTCGACGCTCGAATTGAGCAGCTCGACGATCAGCACGAGCAGCACCGAGCCGAGCAGCAGCACGCGCGACACGGGGTCGACGGGCACCACGAGGCCGCACGGGATCAGGATCGCGGCCAGCGTGAGTTCCTGCCGGAACGCACTCTCCTCGCGAATCGCAACGCGAAAACCGGCCAGCGAGTTTTTCATCGCGTGCCATGCTCGCGTGAGGCCGCGGTTGCCTTTGTAGGGGTTGAAGGGCAGCGGGGCGAGCGGGTCGTCGGGGCTGAGCGGCTCGTGGGGGGCGTCGCGGGTTGCGTCGTGCTGCGCGCCGCCCGCGACGTTGGCGCCGCCGTTCATGGTCCTCGCCCCGTTCACCCGCCGCACGGTATCCGCGTGCGCGGTTACACCAGGCTCGCGGACGTCGTCGAATGGTTCGATGCTCGTGTTGTCGCTGGTGGACTCGACGGCGCGCAGTGCGCCGTTCGACGCGCCTTCGGCGCT
The DNA here is from genome assembly GCF_021390635.1 of Paraburkholderia sp. HD33-4. Taxonomy (NCBI): domain Bacteria; kingdom Pseudomonadati; phylum Pseudomonadota; class Betaproteobacteria; order Burkholderiales; family Burkholderiaceae; genus Paraburkholderia; species Paraburkholderia sp. HD33-4. Next base: position 1,125,169 of record NZ_JAJEJS010000001.1, read on the forward strand.
GGATCGACTGCTTCGCATGGGTAGCTCCGCGCGCCGCATCACGCAGCGGCGCTTTCCTCACGATACGCCGGGCCGCGCAGTGGCTTCAGATGCGCGGCGAATTGTGCGGACGCCGCCGCCCACGAGAAGCGCTCGGCCCACGCGCGCGCATGCGATCGATCGATCTTCAATGCTTCGAGACAGGCTTCGCGCAGTTCCTCGTGCATCGCACCGGCGCCGCCGTCGCCGAGCACGTCGATCGGACCGGTGACCGGATAGGCGGCCACCGGCGTGCCGCATGCGAGCGCTTCGAGCAGCACGAGCCCGAACGTGTCGGTGCGGCTCGGAAACACGAAGACGTCGGCGGCCGCGTAGACCTTCGCGAGTTCGGCCTGCGACAGCACGCCCAGATAGTTGACCTGCGGATAGCGCGACTTCAGTTCGGCGAGCGCCGGACCTTCACCCGCGACCCACTTCGAGCCGGGCAGATCGAGCTGCAGGAATGCCTCGACGTTTTTCTCGACCGCCACGCGTCCCACGTACAGGAAGATCGGCCGCGCGGTGTTGAGCACCTTCGAGTCCATCGGGCGGAAGATCTCGAGATCGACGCCGCGCGTCCACAGCACGACGTTGGTGAAGCCGAACTTTTCGAGGTCCTGCTTGACGACGGGCGTCGGCGCCATCACCGCGAGCGACGGCCCGTGGAACCAGTGCAAAAACTTGTAGGTTGCCGCGAGCGGGATGCGAAAGCGCGCCTGCACGTACTCGGGAAAGCGTGTGTGATACGCGGTCGTGAACGGCAGCTTGTGCTTCAGCGCATACGCGCGCGCGGCCATGCCGAGAGGACCTTCGGTCGCGATGTGCAACGCGTCGGGCGCGAAACGGTCGATGCGCTCGTGCAGCCGACGGCGCGGCAGCAGCGACAGGCGTATCTCCGGATACGTCGGGCACGGAATGGTGCGAAATTCGAGCGGTGTCAGCAGATCGACCTGATGGCCGAGCGCGGTGAGTTCGCGCCGGGTGTTCTTCAGCGTGCGCACGACGCCGTTGACTTGCGGCTCCCATGCGTCGGTGACGATCATGATCTTCATCGCGTTGTTCATCGCTGCGGGCCCTTTGGAATTAAAGAGTGGAACTGCTCAGGCAGTGGCGCGGGCTTTTTGCGTGCCCGCCTGGGGCGCGCGCAGCGCGGTCCAGAAGATCACCTTGAGCTCGCCCTCATAGGTCTCGACGAGCGCCGACAGACTCTCGACCCAATCGCCATCGTTGCAATAGAGCACGCCGTCGATCTCGCGCATCTCGGCCTTGTGGATGTGTCCGCAGACGACACCGTCGCAACCGCGGCGACGCGCTTCGTCGGTCATCACCCGTTCGAACGACGAGATGAAGTTGACCGCGTTCTTGACCTGATGCTTCAGGTATTGCGACAACGACCAGTACGGGAAGCCGAGCTTGCTGCGAATGCGGTTGAACCAGCGGTTCAGCACGAGGATCATCGTGTACAGCGTGTCGCCGAGATACGCGAGCCATTTCGCGTGCTGGATCACGCCGTCGAACAGATCGCCGTGCACGATCCACAGGCGCTTGCCGGCGAGCGTCGTGTGGAACGCTTCGCCGCGCACGTGAATGTCGCCGAACGCGAGGTCGCAGAACTGGCGCGCGGCTTCGTCGTGATTGCCGGGCACGTAGATGACCTGCGTGCCTTTGCGCGCTTTGCGCAGCACTTTCTGCACGACGTCGTTGTGCGCCTGCGGCCAGTACCAGCCTTTTTTCAACTGCCAGCCGTCGATGATGTCGCCGACGAGGTACAGGTACTCCGATTCGTTGTGGCGCAGGAAGTCGAGCAGATAACCTGCCTGGCAGCCGCTCGAACCGAGGTGGATGTCCGAGAGCCAGATCGTGCGATAGCGGTGCGGATCGTCGTGGCCGTCGTCGTGATGGTCGGCGTTGGCATCGAGAGATGGCGTCGCTGGCAGCGGCAGGCCGTGATGAGTAGAACCCGGGGCGGGCCGGAACGCGACGGAGTCGACGCTCGGACCGGTTTGACGAAACAGGGAAGTCGCGGACGTATTGGGGTCCATGGCTCACGCGTCGAGTGGCGGTGCCCGTATTGGGCCGGGCGCGCGTGACTTCGGCGTGACAGTCATGAGAAGTTCTTATTACGGGGGGGCCTTGGCGGGGCCTGTTTTGTTCGTTGTTCTGGCTTGGTTGGCCTGTTGTTGGGCCCCTGTGCGGGGCCGGGGCTTTTGTCGTTGTTCTAGCGTGGTTGGCCTTTCCTTGCTGTCTTATCGGTCTATTAGCGTTGCCCCTGTGCGGGGCGGCACCTACTTTCTTTGCTGCTGCAAAGAAAGTAGGCAAAGAAGACAGCTCAAACCGCCAGCTCATAAGCGGGGCCCCTGGCTCGGAAGGGGCAGTGGTGCATCTGGAATCCGTGCCCTCGCACATTCCGCTCCGGTGACAAAGCCATCATCCCTCCCACTCCGCACTGCGTGCGTCGCGGACGGGTCTGCGAGGAGACCCAACGGTTTGGCCCGCGCAGCGGGGCCGTCGGCTCGCCCGGCGATGCGCTAAAACAACCAGTGGTTTTTGAACGGGGATTCGGCGCGCGCAGCGCCGCCGGAGGAATGACGGCCTTGTCACTGGTGCGGAATGTGCGGGAGCACGGATTCCAGATGCACCACTACCTCATGCCGACCGGGGGACCCGCTTAAGAGTTAGCGGTTTGAGCTGTCTTCTTTGCCTACTTTCTTTGCAGCAGCAAAGAAAGTAGGTGCCGCCCCGCACAGGGGCAACGCTAATAGACCGATAACGCAGCAAGGAAAGGCCAAGAACGCTAGAACAACGAAAAAAGCGCCGCCCCGCACAGGGGCAACGCCAATAGACCGACAACACAACAAGGAAAGGCCAAGAAAGCCAGAACAACGAAAAAGCGCCGCCCCGCACAGGGGGCCACGCTAATAGACCGATAACACAACAAGGAAAGGCCAACACCGTATGAGCACCGGCCCAACCCCAAACAAAACCTCACCCCTTAACCCGCTTGCCTTCAACATCCGGCAACAGCACAGTCAACACCCCAATCAAAGGCAAGAACGAGCAAACCTTATACACAAACGCAATACTCGTCGCGTCAGCGAGCTGCCCCAGCACCGCGGCACCAACCCCACCCAACCCAAAAGCAAAACCAAAGAACAACCCAGCCACCATCCCCACCTTCCCAGGAATCAACTCCTGCGCATAAACCAGAATCGCCGAGAACGCCGAGGCGAGCACCACCCCGATGACGACAGTCAGCACCCCCGTCCAGAACAGATTCGCATACGGCAGCAGCAGCGTAAAAGGCGCGACGCCAAGAATCGACACCCAGATCACGTACTTACGCCCGATCCTGTCGCCGATCGGCCCGCCGATCACCGTCCCCGCCGCGACCGCCGCGAGGAACACGAACAGATGAATCTGCGCGGCCTGCACCGACAGATGGAACCTGTCGATCAGATAGAACGTGAAATAGCTGTTGATGCTCGCAAGGTAGAAGTACTTGGAGAACACCAGCAGCACCAGCACGCTCATCGCCATCATGACCTTGTTACGCGGCAGCACCGCGTGCGCCACCTGGCCGCGCGCTTTCTTGACCGACGGATGACGCTTGTACCAGCGGCCGATCTGCGTGAGCACGACGATCGCGACGAGCGCCGCCGCCGAGAACCACGCAATGCTGCGCTGGCCATGCGGAATCACGATCAGCGCCGCAAGCAGCGGCCCGAGCGACGAACCCGCATTGCCGCCGACCTGGAACAGCGACTGCGCGAGACCGTGGCGGCCGCCCGACGCCATCCGCGCGACCCGCGACGACTCCGGATGGAACACCGACGACCCGCAGCCAACCAGCGCCGCCGCGATCAGCAGCACACCGAAGTTCGGCGCGATCGACATCAGCAGCAGCCCGGACAGCGTAAAGCCCATGCCGACCGGCAGCGAGTACGGCTTCGGATGCTTGTCGGTATAGCTGCCGACGAGCGGTTGCAACAGCGATGCGGTGATCTGGTAGGTCAGCGTGATCAAACCGATCTGCCCGAACGACAACGAGAAGTTGTCCTTGAACATCGGGTAGATGGCGAGGATCAGCGACTGGATCATGTCGTTGAGCAGATGCGAAAAGCTGATCGCACCGAGCACGGAATACACGGTGCGCTGCACCTTCGCGGCCGCCGGCGCGGCGGCGGCCGGGGACGCGCTCGCCCCCGTGGCGGATGCGCCGGCGAGGGCGCTTTTATCGAGGCTCGTTTCCATACGCTAGAAGAAAAAGATCAGGCAAACGGTGAGATGAAAAATCGGCGTTGAGCCGGCGCGGGAAGCGCGCTTCGTAGGCGCGTTTCGCGAAGCTCCGCGGCATTTCGTCGCGGCAATCGGCTTTTTTTGAGTGTTTAGCGAAGTTTAATGTGGCCGGAGCGAATTGTAAGGACAAGTTTTGTCGCGAATCGGACATGGGGCCGGATGGCTTCGCTGTCGGCGATGAAAGGCGAATCGTCTGCTCCGACCCGCCGAGGTTTTTTTTGACGGTTTTTTGTCTGCGGTATAAAGCGCTCGCGATTGCGCGGCTCACGAAGCGGCGCGTCGAACATGGGACTGGGAACGGCAAGCGGCGCACGACCCGCCGCCGTCTGATCGAGCGACATTCAAGATCGCGAAGCAGGCTGCCGTAGACCCGGAGAGACAAGCGCAGAGCCGGAACCGACCTTGCCGGCGCGTCGACACGTGGGGATGGGGATGATGAAAGCAGTGGCACACAGCGCAGCGGCAACGAAGTTCAACGGCCTGTCGGTAAAGGCGACGCTGCGGATCGCGTTCGCGATCCTGCTCGCCGGCACGCTGCTGATCGGCGTGTTTTCGTTGTTGCAGATCGGTCGGCTCAACGCCTCGACGCAATCGATCTACGATCAGGGCCACGTCGCGAGCCGCGCCGCCGAGGAGGCGCGCGGCCACATGTTGCGCGCGAGCCGCGCGCAAAAGATGCTGCTGACCGCAACCACCGCGAAGGAGCGCGACGAACTCGGCGCCGACATCGAGCGCGGCCTCGCTGGTCTCAACGAGCAACTGCGCACGCTCCAGCAGTATGTCGATACATCGGATGCGAAAGCGCTCGGCGAGCAGAAGGCGTTCGCCGCGGCGGTCACGGCATGGAGCAGCCATCTGCGCGACTTCGTCACGCTCGTGAAAGCGCAGCCGCTCGATCTGTCGCAGATGAACTGGCAGGTCGGCACCCAGGACGTTTCGCTGCTGGTCGAAACCGGCAAGCTCGAAAAGCTCGTCGACGAACTCGTCGCCGAGCGCGGCACCGCCGCGAAGGCGACGATCGACGCGTCCGGCTTCATCTACCGCTCGTCGTTCGTGATGATCGCGGTGATGACGCTTGCACTGATCGTGCTCGCGTTCGGCATCGCCGCGTGGGTCGTGCGACGGCTCACCGCGCAACTCGGCGGCGAGCCCGCGTACGCGAAAGAGATCGCGCGCCGCATCGCCGCCGGCGATCTGTCGAACCGCATCGCGCTCGGCGGCAAGGACCGTTCGAGTATGCTGTTCGCGCTGTCCGACATGCAAAGCGGACTCGCGACGACGGTCGCCGACATCGCGTCGAGCGCCGATGCGATCGCGACCGCGTCTGGCCAGATTTCGATGGGCAATCTCGACCTGTCGCAACGCACCGAGCAGCAGGCGCTCGCGCTCGAGCGCACCGCGAGCAGCATGGAACAGCTGACGTCGACGGTGCGTCAGAACGCCGACAACGCGAAGCAGGCGAGCACGCTTGCGAACAACGCGTCGGAGATCGCCGAGCAGGGCGGCGCGGTCGTGAGCCGCGTGGTCGCGACGATGAACGACATCAACGACAGCGCGCACAGCATCGGCGACATCATCGGGGTGATCGAGGGGATCGCGTTCCAGACCAACATTCTCGCGCTGAACGCGGCCGTCGAGGCGGCGCGAGCGGGCGAGGAGGGGCGGGGCTTTTCGGTCGTCGCGGCGGAAGTGCGCAACCTCGCGCAACGCAGCGCGGCCGCCGCGAAGGAGATCAAGGGCTTGATCCAGACTTCGGTCGAGCGCGTCGGCAACGGCTCGACGCTCGCCGCGGACGCCGGTCAGACGATGGACGAAGTGGTGAAGGCCGTGAAGCGCGTGACCGACATCATGGGCGAAATCTCGGCGGCGTCGTCCGAGCAGAGCGCCGGCATCGAGGCGATCAATCTCGCGGTCACGCAGATGGACGCGGGCACGCAGCAGAACGCCGCGCTGGTGGAAGAGGCCACCGCCGCGGCCCGCTCGCTCGACGATCAGGCGCGCGGGCTCAAGGCGATGGTGGGACAGTTCAGGCTGTAAAACGAGCGGCGGCGCGGACCTCAGCTCGCCTTGTTCGACCCGGACGCCGACGCCGTGGCGGAGCCCGTCCCCGGCCGCACGACTACCGTGCAGGTCGTGCCCGCGGCCAGCATCACGTCGGCGGGCACCGAGTCGATGCGCACGCGCACCGGCACGCGCTGCGCGAGGCGCACCCAGTTGAAGGTCGGATTCACGTCCGCGAGCAGCTCGTGGCTTTGCGGATTGTCGCGGTCGTAGATGCCGCGCGAGATGCTCTCCACGTGGCCTTGCAGCGTGCCGCCGCTCATCAGCCGCACTTCGGCCTGATCGCCGACGCGCACGTGCGGCAGCTTGGTTTCCTCGAAGTAGCCATACACCCAGAACGAGTGACTGTCGACGATCGCGAGCTTCGCGGCGCCGGCGCTCGCATAGTCGCCGCGGAACACCGAGAGGTTGGTCACGTAGCCGTCGACCGGCGACACGACGCGGGTGCGCTCGAGGTTCAGCTTCGCGGCATCGAGCGCGGCGAGTGCCTGCTGATAGGCGGCATCGGCGGCGGACGCGGTATGCGTCGCGTTTTCGCGGCTTTCCTTCGACACCACCTGCGAATCCATGTCGGCACGCCGTTGCGCGTCGTCGCGCTTCATCTGCAATTCGGCGCGGCGCGCGGCAACGGCGGCCTGCGCCTGCTCGACCGCGATCTGGTAGTGCGACGGGTCGATCTGCATCAGCAGGTCGCCCTTCTTCACCAACTGGTTGTCCTTGACCGGCAAATCGACGATCGCGCCCGACACGTCCGGCGCGACGTTGACGATCTCGGCACGCACGCGGCCGTCGCGGGTCCACGGTTCGTCCATGTAATGGACCCACAGCACGCGGCCAATCAGGATCGCGACGGTGAAAATGACGGCTGTCGCGATGAAGCCCAGAAGATTTCGGATGGTCATGTTTCGACTCTGATCAACGATAAACGGCGAGGCCGAGAAGGCCGCACACGGACACGAGCAAGCTGGCCCGGAACAGGGAGGGGTGCCACACCACGCGATACAGGCCCGTATAGGCGATCACGCGATCGAGTAGCCAGGTCAGCGCGGCACCCGCGATGAACAGCAGCAGAACGGCCGGCACATAGGCATCGAGCACGGCGATATCACGCGGCATGAGGAACTCCTTCTTCTTCTGATGCGTCCGCGCGCGCGCCGATCGCCGAGGCGAGCGGCGACTGCGGATCGAGCAGCGCGGTACGGATGAAATGCAGTTGACTGAGGATGCGCAGCAGCTGATGGCGTTCTTCGCGCGACGGCGTGAAACCGGCCATCATCTGCTGCACCTGCGCGATCGCATCGGCGGTGGCCGCGAGCGCGCGCGCGAAGTGCTGCTCGCGCGGGCGCTCGAACAGCGCCGCGAGCGCATCGCGCAGTACGCGCATCGCGACGCGCCAAGCTGCCGCTTTGTGGTAGCGCGGCTCGTTGGGCAGCGTCGCGATTTCGCGGCGCAAGTCGATCACCGCGTTGCCGACCTCCAGCACCGAAAACAGCCAGCGCAGCGTGTCGCGCTTCGTCTCGGGCTCGTTCTGCGACAGCGCGTTGATCTGGAACATCAGATCGCGCGCGCCGCTTTCGAAGCGCGAGCGCACGCGCGCCAGACCCACGCGGCCGGCCAGCACCACCTGGCGGCGCAGGTCGACGAGCAGGCGGTTGCGCAGCCACGGCGTCGACGGCGGCAGCAGCACCGCGAATGCGATCGACGACACCAGCATCGACAGCACCAGCGCGAGCGCATCGTTCATGAACGCGCTCGGGTCGTAGTGCATCACGTTGTCGGGTCCGGCGAGAAAGCAGAAGAAGATGCTATAGCCGACGCCGTAGCCCGCGAGCTTCGCGCGCGTGGTCATGAACACGCCGAGCAGCAGGAACGGCGCGAGCGCGACGCACAGCATCGCGAAGCCGTCGATGTGCGGATACACGCCGAACACCGCGATCATGCCCATCAGCGTGGCGAGCAGCGTGCCGCCGGCCATCTGGAACGCGGTGCGCTTCGGATCGGGCGACGACGACGCGAGCGCGCACACGGCCGCCGCGTTCAGCGTCAACGTCGAGCCGCTCGGCCAGGCCGTCGCGATCCAGAACGCGCCGAGCACCATCATCACGATGGTCGCGCGCAGGCCCGCGACGCCGGCCGCGATCGCGTTGGTTTTCGGCTCGTAGCGCTCGATCCAGCGTTCGCGCGCGTGCGTGTCGACCGCGAGCGACGCGTAGGTCGCCGCGTACGCGTGCAGGTCGTCGATGAAGCGGTACAGCAACTCGGCGGCCGTGTCGAAATCGAGCAGCGGCGCGTCGGGGTGCGTTTCGAGCTCGCTGCGCGTCGCGCGTACTCGCCTCGGCAACTCGGCCTTGTACGTATCAAGTTGCGCGGCGGCGTGCGCGGCGTCGGCCGCGCTCAGCACCGGCTCGCCCGACTTCGCGAGCAACGGCGCGATCTCCTTGAAGTACGGCTCGAGCGCGGCGATCGCAATCGACGCGCCGTGCGTGCTGCTGTCGCGCAGACGGTTCATCAGCTGATGCAGCGCGTGAAAGCGCGTCGACGCGGTCATGAACTCGCTGTTCAGACGCGCGAGGCGCCCGCCGCGCATGCGCGAATCGGGGCCTTCGAACACGGCGACGCTGCGCGCGGCCTCGAAGCCGACGATATCGGCGACGAAGCGCGCATTGGTCGCCTCGATCTGCGCGCGGTCGTTGCGTCCGGCGAGCGACGCCGACACGTACTCGACGAACGCCGAGAAGCGCGCGCGCACAGTGCCGCGCATCTGCAGGCCGGCGAACTGCGGAAACACGAGGCCGCTGACCGCGCCCGCGCAAATGATGCCGATCACCACTTCCGCGACCCGCGTGAGCGCGCTCAGGAACGCGCCGTCCGGATGCTGCGACGCGGGGATGCCGATCAGCGCGGCCGTGTAGCCCGCGAGCACGAATCCGTACGAGCGGAAGTTTCGATTGCGCGCGGCGCCGGCGGTGCAGATGCCGACCCAGATCGCGGTCGAGATCAAAAACAGCTCGGGTTGCTGCGCGAACAGGCCGATCAGCGCGAGCATCACGACGAGACCGACCAGCGTGCCGCAGATCCGGTAGAAGCTCTTGGCGAACACCGCGCCGCTTTGCGGCTGCATCACGATGAACACGGTGGTCATCGCGGTGCGCGGCTGCGGCAGATCGAGCTTCATCGCGATGCCGAGCGCGAGGAAGCACGCGGCGAGCGACTTGAACAGATAGATCCACACGAGGCCGTCGGTGCGCGCCCAGTGGGCGGCGGCTTCGTAGAGCGCGGCGAACGACGCGGGGCGCGCGCTGGAGGAAGAGGGGGAGGCGGACATGGCCTGGCTCACTCGGCCGCGGGCGCGTTCGGGGCGCGCGCGGCGGTGGTGGTGGTGAGGCCTGCGGTCGTCTTCGCGGTGGCGTTGGCATCCGTATCCGCTGTCGCCGCGCCGCTCTTGCCCTTGCCATGCGCCGGCAACGTCTCGTTGTCCCGCGGACCGTTGGCCGGATCGTCGAGACCGCCGCCGAGCGCCGTCATCAGCGACGCGTGCGCGCCGAGACGCTCGGCCTGCACCTTGGCGACGCCTTCCTGCGCGCGCAGCAACTGGTTTTGCGCGACCAGCACGTTCAGATAGTCGGTCAAGCCGCGCCGGTAACCTTCGCGCGACAGATCGTAGTTCCTGCGCGCGGCGGCGACCGAGCGGTCGGCGTCGTCGGCCTGAGTGGCCAGCGAACGGATGCGGATCACCTGGTCGGAGATGTCCTTCAGCGCCCCCACGATCGACTGGTTGTAGCGCTCGACCGCCTCGTCGTAGCCCGCCGACGCGGCGCCGAGCTGCGAGCGCAGCCGGCCGCCGTCGAAGATCGGCAGCGTCAGCGCGGGACCGACGCTCCAGCTATGCGACGGACTCTTCAGAAACTGGAACAGCGGCCCCATCGCCGCATAGCCGCCGATCGACGCGAGCAGGTTGATGTCCGGATAGAACCCGGCCTTGGCGACGTCGATGCCGCGCGCCTGCGCGGCAACCGTCCAGCGTGCCGCGACCACGTCCGGACGATGGCCAATCAGAGCCGCGGGCAGCGCGGCCGGCAGACCGGCCGGCGCGGCGAGCGACAGCGTCGGACGCTGGATCGCGTCGCCGCCGCCCGGACCCTTGCCCGCGAGCGCGGCCAACTGGTTGCGACCGAGCGCGATCTTTTCCTCGATGGCGTCGATCTGGCGCTCGTACTCGGGCATCGGCGTTTCGGCCTGGCTCACTTCGAGCTGCGTGCCGATGCCGCCCTTCAGGCGCCGGTTCGCGAGGTCGACGATCTGCTGCTGTTGCTGCAGCGTGGCCTTCGCGATGTCGAGCAACGCGTAGTTCATCGACATCTCGATATAGGTGCGCACGACATTCGCCTGCAGTTCGAGCTGCGCGGCGCGCGCGTCGGCGGCGCTGGCGTGCGCGAGGTCGAGCGCGCGCTCGGCGGCGTTCTTGTCCTTGCCCCAGAAATCGAGGTGATAGGCGAGGGCGAGCGTGCCGGTGTTGTTCCACGACTGCTCGCCGGCGAGCGGCCCGGGACCGTAGAAGACGTTGTCGGGCCACTGCTCGCGCTGGATCGACAGGCTGCCGTTGACTTGAGGCGCGAGCGCCGCGCGGGCGACGCCGGCCATCGACGCCGCCTCGCGCACGCGCGCCTGGGCCACCGCGAGACTCGGATTGCCCGCCTGCGCGTCCGCGATCCACTGATTCAGCTGCGGATCGTTATAGACGCGCCACCAGTCGGCGGCAGGCCACAGTGCGTCGGCATTGGCGGCGCGGATCGCGTTGCCCGCGTCGAGCGACGAAGGATCGATCGTGTGCGTTTGCGGCGCCACGCCTCCGGTACTTGCGCACCCGGCGATTGTTAATAGGATCGTAAGAACCGCGGTTGCGGCGATCCCTTTGGGTACCGGAGACTGCACGATTTCCTCCAAATTTGACTATAGAACCTTGTGCGCAATTATATTTTTCGATCGATTGCGGAATAACCGGTAAAGATGCAAGGCATTTTTACGCTTTATGAGATAATTGCCATTGCTGATCGTGTAACAATCGCTGCCGATTATTCGCAATTGAGTTGCATGGGACCGGAGTAGGGGCTAAAGCGCCAGCACTGGTCGACAGAGGATAGGTATGGACACGCTTCAAAACATGCGCGTTTTCGTCCGCGTCGTCGAAGCGGGCAGCTTCACGGGCGCCGCGCAACATCTGAATACGACGACGGCCTATGCGTCGCGCGCGGTTTCCGATCTGGAAGCGCATCTGCGCACGCGGCTTTTGAACCGGACCACGCGCCGCATCGCGCTGACCGAGGCCGGCGAGCGCTATCTGCAGCGCTGCGAGCAGATTCTCGCGTACGTGGATCAGGCGGAGGCCGAGGCGAGCGACGCGCACGCGCGCCCGTCCGGCAAGCTGAAGGTTCACGCGATGACGAGCTTCGGCCAGCACTACGTGGTGCCGGCCGTGGGCCGATACCAGGAGCGCTACCCGGACGTGCATGTCGAATTGACGCTCGCGCAGCGCATGCCCGATCTGCTCGACGAGGGCTTCGACGTGTCGCTGACGCTCGCGACCGGCCTGCCGGATTCGGGGCTCGTGTCGCAGCGCATCGGCAGCGCATTCAGCATTGCGTGCGCGTCGCCGGCGTATCTCGAGCGACATGGCGTGCCGCAAACCCCGGCGGACCTCGCGCAGCACAACTGCCTGCAGATGGTCACACCGGTGTATCCGTCGGACAAATGGACCTTCGAAGGTCCGAACGGCGAGGAAATCGTGTCGCTCGGCTCGACGAAGTTCCAGGTGAACGTGGCCGAAGCGATGGTCGTGGCCGTCGCCCAGGGCATGGGCGTGGCGCTGATTCCGATCTACTCGGCGATCAGCGGTTTGCGCAGCGGTGAACTGGTGTGGCTGCTGCCCGAGTACACGTCGCAGCAGATGAACCTGTATGCGCTTTATCCGTCACGGCAGTATCTGGATGCGAAGATCCGCACGTGGGTCGAATTCCTGCGCGACGAGTTGCCCTCGACGCTGGCCGCGGATCAGGCGGAGTTGCGGCAGTTCGCGCGGACCTGAACGGTCTGCTCGTCATGGGTTGACGTTGGTGCGGCACGCGGAGTGCGGGACGCGCAGTCCGGCACACGCAGTGCGGCACGCGGTGTGCGGCACGCAGCGTGACACCCTGTTACACACGCGCCGCGTCGCAACATTTCTTTACTTCTACCGCGCAGTCGATTTGTTAACGTGTCGTTCACGCGTCGCCGCTTTGGTCGGACGCGCTGGATCCGCCGCCGTTCGGCATCTCGCAACCACTGAAGGACGACACATCCATGGATACGCACCTGATGATCGGCTTGGCCGTCATGTTTGGACTGATTGGCGTCGCCGCGTCACGCGATCTGCTGCGCCGCATGCGCGAACAGCAGCCACAGCTCGTGCCGGTCGAGGTCGAGTCACAGGACGCGCAGCGGCGAGAGCAGTGAGCAACGCGAGCGGGTCGATCCGATGCAGCCGGCCCGCTAGCATCCGCTACTAGCACCCTCTAGATCTCGACGACCTTGTCCCACGCAAACTGCGGATTTTCCCACTGGCGGGTGCGTCGGTCGAAATAGCCGCGCGGATTGCACACGACGCGCGTGCCGTTCACCACATAGTCGAACGACGTATGCGTGTGGCCATGAATCCACAGCGCGACAGGCGCGCGCACCAACTCCGGCAGATGATTGACGAAGCCCGCCGACACGCGGTCTTCGGCAAAGCGCTCGGCCAGACTCAGCCGATGCGGCGCGTGATGCGTGACCACGATCGTTTGGCCGGCGAACGGTTTGGCCAGCTCGCTTTCGAGCCACGCGCGCGCATGCCGGTGCAGCGCAAGCGAATCGGCAGGCGTGAAGTCGCGAGCGGCGTCGCGCGGGTCGTGCGGCCAGTTCATCTGGATCAGTCCGCGATAATCGAGCATGACCTTGCGCGCGGCGACGATCGACTCCTCGATTGCGTCGGGCGTTGCGCCGTACAGTTCGAAGTCGGTCCACAGCGTCGTGCCGAGCACGCGCCAACGGCCTTCTGGATCGACGAACGCGGCGTTGTTCAGCACATGCAGGTTGTCGACCTGCGCGGCCGCGTCGAGCGTGGCGCTCTCCAACGCACCGAACTCGCCGTCGTAGTACTCGTGATTGCCCGGCACGTAGACGACCGGCACCGTGTCGTCGAACGCCTGCGCGGCCCAGCGCGGGCCCGCCGCATGGTTGTGGATGTCGCCCGCCAGCACGATCAGATCCGCCTGCGCATGCGGGATCAGTTCAGGCTCGTCGTTTTCCAGATGCAGATCGGACAGCACGCGAATCTTCACGGACGCGACTCCTGCGAAACGCCTCCACGCCGGATCGCGGAGGCTTCTGACATTAGCGTAGCACCTTGCCCGGATTCATCAGGTTCAACGGATCGAGCGCCTGCTTGATTGCGCGCATCATCCGCACCTCGACGTCCTGCTTGTAGTGCGCGGCCTCGTCGATCTTCAGTTGGCCAAGCCCGTGTTCCGCACTGATGCTGCCGCGATGCGCATCCACGCTGTCGTAGACGATCCGGTTGATCGGGCTCTGGTACTCCCGCAGGAACGCCTTCGCATCGACGCCCTCGGGTGCCTGCACGTTGTAGTGCAGATTGCCGTCGCCGAGATGGCCGAACGTGACCATGCGTGCGCCCGGCGCGGCTTGCGCAATCGCCGCATCGGTCGACTCGATGAAGTGGCCAATGCGTGAAATCGGCACCGCGATGTCGTGCTTGATGTTCAGGCCTTCCTCGGCCTGCGCGAGCGGAATGTGCTCGCGCAGATTCCAGAACGCGCGCGACTGCGCGAGGTTTTCCGCGACCACGGCATCTTCCACCAGACCCTGCTCGAGCGCGGTTTCCATCAGCCCCTCGAACAGCGTGCGCGCGTGCACTTCGCTTTCGCTGTCGGACAGTTCGAGCAGCACGACCTGCGCATGCGGTTCGGTGAACGGATAACGCATCTGCTCGAAATGCCGGCCGACGAGGCGCAAACAGAAATCCGACATCAGCTCGAAGCCGGTCAGCAGCGGCCCGGCGACGCGTTGGGTGAGCGCGAGAAAATCGAGCGCCGCATGGGGCGACGCGAGCGCGGCGAGCGCGGTCACGCGCGCGGCCGGCTGCGGATGCAGCTTCAGCACGGCCGCGGTGATCAGGCCGAGCGTGCCTTCCGCGCCGATGAACAGGTCGCGCAGATCGTAGCCGGTGTTGTCCTTGCGCAGACCGCGCAGGCCGTCCCACAGTTCGCCTTGCGGTGTCACCACTTCGAGGCCCAGGCATAGCTCGCGCGTGTTGCCGTAGCGCAGCACACCGGTACCCCCCGCGTTGGTCGACAGATTGCCGCCGATCGTGCAGCTGCCTTCGGCGGCGAGGCTCAGAGGAAACAGACGCCCGGCCGCTTCGGCGTGCTTTTGCACGTCGGCGAGGATCACGCCGGCTTCGACGGTGATCGTGTTGTTGTGCGGATCGATGTCACGCACGCGGTTCAGGCGACGTAGGCTGATGACCGCCTGCGAGCCGCTCGTGTCGGGTGTCGCGCCGCCCGCGAGGCCGGTGTTGCCGCCCTGCGGCACCAGCGCGACGCGATGGTCGACCGCGAGCCTGACGAGCGCAGCGGCTTCGGTGGACGTGGCCGGGCACAGCACCGCGCAGGCCGCGCCGGTGTAGCGGCGGCGCCAGTCTGTCAGGAAGGGCGCGGTGTCGTGCGGATCGGTCAGTACGTGGGCCGCGCCGATGGCGTCGCGGCAGGCGGCGATAAAAGCGGTGTGGTTCATGTGGGGCGGTTGGCGGTGTTAGGTGCGGGCACGGTGTCGGAGCGTGGAGGCTGTCAGGCGGGCGGCGGCGGTTCGCCGGCAGCCTGCCGGGCCGCCTGGTTTGCGGCCTGATTTGCAGCCTGATTTGCAGCCTGTCTCGCGGTTCGCTTCGCCGCGCGCTTGAATGGCCCGACATACGCGAGCGCGCAGGCGAAGAAGATCACGGCAAGCGCCGCTTGCAGCCAGCCGAGCCGGGCGCTCAAGCCATGATCGCTCCAACCTCGAACAATGCCCTCGGCGAAATACAGCAGAATCAGCATCGACGCCCACTGCAGCGTATAGAGCCGGCGTCGCCACACGCCCGGCAACGCGGAGAGCAGCGGCAACGCTTTCAGCACGAGCAGCGAGCCGCCGGGGCGCAACGGCGCGAGCCACCATTCCCATGCGACGGCAAGCACGATCATCGCGACGAGCGTGAAAGTGGCGAGGAGCGCGGCGGCGCCTTTGGGCTGCACGGGCGCGAGGGGTGCCGAGGCCGACGCGTTTGCTGCATTTGCCGCGAGGCTCACGGTTGCCGCCTTGGGATGGTCGTCGGAGTTCGTGATCGCAGCTTCAGCGCCGCGAGCGTCCCGCAGGGCTGTGTCGCGTTCGATCGGTTGCGGATGCGGTTGGTTCACGGCTTTACGCTCACGGTCTTTCGCTCATCGACGCCGCCGTGCGCGCCACGCGCGCACCCAGCGCGGTCGCCAGCGTGCGTTCGTCGGCGGAGATGCCCTGGCTGGCCGTGCCCGCGCGCGCGAAATGCGATGCGCCGTATGGCGTGCCGCCGGTTTGCGTGGTGGTCAGCGTGCTCTCGGTGTACGGAATGCCGACGATCAGCATGCCGTGATGGAGCAGCGGCAGCATCATCGACAGCAGCGTGGATTCCTGGCCGCCGTGCAGACTGCCGGTCGACGTGAACACGCAGGCTGGCTTGCCCGACAAGGCGCCGGATAGCCACTGCGGCGTGGTGCCGTCGAGAAAGTATTTGAGCGCGGCCGCCATGTTGCCGAAGCGGGTCGGCGAGCCGAGCGCGAGGCCGGCGCATTCTTCGAGGTCGCGCAGTTCGACGTACGGCGGTCCTTCGGCGGGGATGTCCGGCTCGCTCGCCTCGCAGACCGTGGAAACCGCCGGCACGGTGCGCACGCGCGCCTGCATGCCGGGGACGCTGTCGACACCGTGCGCGATCGCCAGCGCGAGCTCGCGCGTGGCGCCGTGACGGCTGTAATAAAGCACGAGAATGTCTTTCATAGGCCTCATCATTGAACGGGTATTATAGGGGTTCGGTCCATTGCACAGGCCACTCATAGCCGTTCGGCCAGCAGGTTCGGCCCAACGCCGCGCGGGGTTCCCGCAGTCCCGGTCTGACGGTTCAGCAAGCAAGGAGGCAGGTTTGTTGGTTAGGGTGCGTTTCGATCTCGACACGCTCAAACGGCTCGCGCAATTCGCCGCGCAACGCATCGGCGAGGATCGGATTCCGCAAGTCGCGGGCAGCCTGACGTTCACCACGATGCTCGCGCTCGTGCCGCTCGCCACCGTCGCGTTTGCGCTGTTCACCGCGTTTCCGATCTTCAGCTCGTTCCAGGCGTCGCTGCAGTTTTTTCTTGCCGACCACCTGATGCCCGCGCAACTGAACGATCAGATCTTCAAGTATCTGAACCAGTTCGCGTCGAAGGCCAAAGGGCTGACCACGATCGGCATGATCATCCTGTTCGTCACCGCGGTGATGACGATGATGACCGTCGAGTCCGCGTTCAACGTAATCTGGCGCGTGCGCAAGGCGCGGCCCGTCGCGCAGCGCATTCTCGTCTACTGGGCGATCATCACGCTTGGTCCGATCCTGATCGGCGTGAGTCTGTCGATCTCGTCGTATCTGTTCACGCAATCGATGTCGTTCAGCGCCGCGCAGCGCATCACACCGCTGATCGAGTGGGCGCTCGCGAGCGCCACGCTGCCGTTCACCATGCTCGCGTTCACCATCCTTTACGTTTATTTGCCCAACTGTCGTGTCGAGTGGCGCGACGCGGTGGTCGGCGGCGTGATCGCTGCGGTCGCGTTCGAGCTCGCCAAGCGCGGCTTCGGCTACTACGTGCGCCGTATTCCGACCTATACGGCGGTGTACGGCGCGTTCGCCGCGGTGCCGCTGTTCCTGCTGTGGATGTACCTGTGCTGGTTCATCACGCTGACCGGCGCGATGATCGCATCGGCGTTGCCGGCGATTCGCATCGGTCAGTTTCACCGCCCCGTGTTCTATGGCAGCAATCTGTTCGATTCGCTCGAACTGCTGGCGCGGCTGTGCGAAGCGCGTGAGGGCGGCAGACGCGGCTACACGATGCCCGAGCTTGCGCGCATGCTTCGCCGCGACAAGGATACGACGCTGATGCTGTTGCAGCGTCTCGAGGAGATCGAGTGGATCGCGCGGCTGGAGGAGGACCATACCGGCCCGCACTTCGTGCTGCTCGCCAACCCGGCGCAGGTGACCGTGCAGCGGCTGTACGACCTGTTCGTGATCGACCGCGCGGAGCTTACGTATCAGCTCGAACTGGATTCCACGCGCGTGGACGGCGGCATGCTGCTCGCCGCGCTCGACAACGACCAGCTGAAGGTGACGCTCGCCGCGTTGCTGGCCTCGCGCGCGGCGGCACGGGCGGCGCGATCCGCAGACGGGCAGCGCGCGGCGGCTTCGATGCCGCAGCAGGCGGCGTGATAGAGCGGCTCGACCTGAAGCCGCCCCGCTAGAACTACAACGAAATCTTCCCCACGCAGATGTCCTTGAACATCACCCAGTCGCCCATCAGGCTGTAAAACGGATGGCGGAAGGTGGCCGGCCGGTTCTTTTCGAAGAAGAAATGGCCGACCCACGCGAAGCCATAGCCGCACACCACGGCCGCCGGCAACCATAGCCAGTCGCCGGTGGCGAGCGCCATCGCGAGGCAGCCAATCACGCCGAGCGAGCCGACGAAATGCAACCGCCGCGACGCGATGTTGCGATGCTCGCTCAGGTAATACGGATAAAACTCCGCGAAGCTCGCGAAGTGATCGGTATGCGCGGTATGAGCCATGACGGCCTCCGGAGGCTGAAAAAGACGGCTTTTCAATCATTCTCCGGCGATCGCTTGCCTAACGCAACCTGGCCTTTCGGCAGATAGTGCGGCGGATTCGGCGTGGGTATCGTGGTGACTCGGCGGCCATTCGCAACAGCATTCCCGGTGGCTGCCTGCGGACCACCGAACTGCGCAACGAGCCGAAATCGCACGCCCCTTCAGCTCGCTTCGTGCGGCGCCCGCGAAGCGAAACTGAACAGCGCATCGAGCGTCGCGTCGGGTTGCTCGGTCATCAGCGCGTGGCCCGCATCGAGCGTGACGGTATCGACCGGGGCGCCCGCCTGCGCGAGCGCATCGGCAAGCGCTTTCGCCGCGCGCGGCGGCGTCATCGCATCGCGCCGGCCGACGATCAGGCGCGTCGCGCAACGCACCTGCGTCGCGCGAGCGAGGCCATCCGCATAGGTGTGGCAGGCGGTGAAGTCGGTGTGGAACAGATGCGGTTCCCCTCTGGCGGACACGTGCTCCATCAGCCGCTGGTTCATGCCGTGCAGCCAGAAGCCGGGACCGGGGCACGAGGGCTTTGCGGCGAGCGTCGAATGCGACCACTGGTTGACCATGTCGATCGCCTCGGGTTCGCGATTGAGCGCGGCGTCGAGCAACGCGTCGGAGACGCTCATCGGCTGCGCGGTCGCGAGCAGCGCCAGATGCGTGGCGCGCTGCGGATAGCGGCCGGCGAAGTCGAGCGCGATCAGCGAGCCCATACTGTGACCGGCGACGAACGCTCGGGTGACGCCCACGGCGTCGAGCAGCGCGGCGAGCCAGTCGGCCAGCGCGGCGATGCTGACGAGCGCGGGGCCGGCGCTGCGGCGATGGCCCGGAAGATCGACCGCGAGCACGCCGAAGCCGTGATGCGCGAAGTAGCGGCTTTGCAGCGCCCACACGCTGTGATCGTGCTCGGCGCCATGAATGAATACTGCCGTCGGCAGGCTCGCGTCGAACGGTTTGCCGCCGGTGTAGGCGTAGGCCGGTTTGCCTTGAACGGTGACGATCATGCGGACTCCGGGCGGGCGGGGCCGTTGGTGGTGGCGGACGCGGCAGAGGCGTTCTGCTGTGTTGGGTTGCCGTTTGGCGTTGCGGGACGACCGCCGGGCGCCGGTTGCGCGGCTTTTTGCGCGGCCTTCAGCGCGCGCTTGAGATCGTCGATCAGGTCATCCGGATCTTCAAGACCGATCGACAGACGGATCGTGCCTTCGGTGATGCCGGCCGCGGCGAGCGCGGCGGCATCCATGCGGAAATGCGTCGTCGACGCCGGATGGATCACCAGCGAGCGCGCGTCGCCGACGTTCGCGAGGTGCGAGAACAGCGTGAGCGCTTCGATAAAGGCGCGCCCGGCCGCTCGGTCGCCGCGCAGGTTGAAGCTGAACACCGCGCCGGCGCCGCGCGGCAGCAGCCGTTTGGCCAGCGCGTGGTCGGGATGCGTCGGTAGCTCGGGATAGGCGACCGATTCGACCATCGCATGACTGGCGAGAAAGTCGATCACGCGCCGCGTGTTGGCGACGTGTCGCTCCATGCGCAACGGCAGGGTCTCGATGCCTTGCAGCAGTTGCCACGCGGCTTGCGGATGCAGGCACGCGCCGAAGTCGCGCAAGCCTTCGCGCCGCGCGCGCAGCAGGAACGGCGCGACGGTGCTTTCCTCGGCGAACACCATGCCGTGGAAGCCGTCGTACGGCTCGGTGAATTCGGGAAAGCGGCCGGAAGCCTCGAAGTCGAACGTGCCGCCGTCGACCAGCACGCCGCCGATCGTCGTGCCGTGGCCGCCGAGAAACTTGGTCGCCGAGTGATAGACGAAGTCGGCGCCATGCTCGAACGGGCGCAGCAGGTAGGGCGTCGTGAAGGTCGAGTCGACCAGCAACGGCACGCGGTGCTCGTGCGCGATCTGCGCGAGCGCGGCGATGTCGAGCACGTCGAGGCCCGGATTGCCGAGCGTTTCGCCGAATAGCAGGCGCGTGTTGGGGCGCAGCGCGGCGCGCCACGCGCCGAGGTCGCCGGGCTTCACGAAGGTCGTCTCGATGCCGAAGCGCCGCAGCGTGTAATGCAGCAGATTGTGCGAGCCGCCGTACAGCGCGCTCGACGCGACGATGTGAGAGCCGGCGCCCATCAGCGTCGCGATCGCAAGATGCAGCGCGGCCTGGCCGCTAGCGGTGCCGATCGCGCCGGCGCCGTTTTCGAGCGCGGCGACGCGCTCTTCCAACACGGCGACGGTCGGATTCGAGATGCGTGAGTAGACATGGCCGGCGCGCTCCATGTTGAACAGCGCGGCGGCGTGATCCGAGTCGCGGAATGAAAACGACGTGGTCTGGTAGATCGGCGTCGCGCGCGCGCCGGTGGCGGGGTCGGGAGCGGCGCCAGCATGCAGCGCAAGCGTATCGAAACGGTTGGCGGACATCGTGAGCGGCGGGCCGTCGGGGCCACGCGAAAGGTCAGGGTGGGCCGGCCATCCTATCATCGGCGCGCGCCGCTTCAAGCGCGGTTTTCCCGTGGGTTCGTGGCCGGGTTGATCGTGGATTCGCGCGGCTCGTGCCGGGAGCGGGACAGGCTCGCGATCTGGAAGTCAGATGAATTCGAGATCCCGAAAGCTCGCCGAGCCTCGGCTGGCGGGCCGCTTTCCTTTTATGGGCCTTTCCGATAGGATCGAAAAAACATTTCATGCATTGCACGATTGGCGGTATCAGGAGATAGATCATGCGAGTCAGCGACATTCTTAAAGTCAAGGGCAACACCCTTTTTACGGTCACGCCGGATACCACGCTGCATGACGCCGTCAATACCATGGCCGAGCACGACATCGGCTCGCTCGTCGTGATGGAGTACGGCGACCTCGTCGGCATGCTGACGTTTCGCGAAATCATCATGACCTTGAGCGAGAACGGCGGCAGCGTCGGCACTTCGACGATCCGCAAGGTGATGGACGACCATCCGCTCACCTGCACGCCCGAAACCGACGTCAACGAAGTTCGCCGCATGATGCTCGAGCATCACGTGCGCTATCTGCCCGTGATGGAAAGCCGCACGCTGATGGGCGTGATCTCGTTTTACGACGTCGCGAAGGCGGTGGTCGAGGAGCAGGGGTTCGAAAACCGCATGCTGAAAGCCTATATCCGCGACTGGCCGGAAGAACAGGAAGGACAGGACCAGCAGCCGGCGCGTTGATGCGCGTGGCTCGAACGTCGCGCTCCGGCCGTCGCCGCGAGCGCGAAACCGCCGACAGGGCGCGCGCGCAAGCGGGCGCTTTTTTTGTGTCCGGCCCCCGGAGTCCGGATCCGGCTCGGGAGGATCGCGGGAGCGCTAACGGGCGGGGCGACGCTAGTGTGCGTGCCCGCTCCAAGGCGAACCGCGCCGGGCGAGGCCTCGCCGCCGAAATGATTGAAAGCCCTATCGCCGGTAACACCAGGTGTCACGCGCAGACCCGCGTGCGCGTCGTGCCAGCCTGTTTGCGGGCCGCGCGTTACGTATCATTGCCATTTTTCCGCGCCGTTCTTCCGACTTCATGAACGATCGTCCGTTGCCTGCCGCTCGCCGCGCCGCCCGTGCGCGCGAAGCGCACGAATCCCAGTTCCGCCTGCTCCGCCAGCGCCGTTTCGCGCCGTTTTTCTGGACGCAGTTTCTCGGTGCGATGAACGACAACGTGTTCAAGATCGGCTTCACGTCGCTCGTCACGTATCAGGCGGCGCGGTTTTCGGGCGTCGATCCGAAAACCGCGGCGTTCCTGATCTCCGCGATTTTCATTTTGCCGTTCGTGCTGTTTTCGGCCACTTCCGGCCAGATCGCCGACAAGTACGACAAGGCGTTGCTCACGCGCGTCGTCAAAACGTTCGAGATCGCGGTGATGCTGGTCGGCGGCGCGGGATTCTGGCTGCATAGCGCGCCATTGCTGTACCTGTGCACGTTCCTGATGGGCGTGCATTCGACCGTATTCGGACCGGTCAAGTACTCGTATCTGCCGCAACATCTGTCGAAGGCGGAACTGGTCGGCGGCAACGGCATGGTCGAGATGGGCACCTTCGTCGCGATTTTGATCGGTACGATCGTCGGGGGCGCAGGCGCGGGGTTCGCCGAGCATGGCGCGGTGGTGCTCGCTTGCGCGTGTATCGCGATCGCGCTGATTGGGCGCGCCGTGTCGGGCTTCGTGCCGGCTACGCCCGCGCCGCAGCCGGGATTGCGCATCAACTGGAATCCGGTCAGCGAAACGTGGCGCAATCTGAAGCTGGCGCACGAAAACCGCACGGTGTTTCTGAGCCTGCTCGGCATTTCGTGGCTATGGTTCGTCGGCGCGACGTTCCTCGCGTCGTTTTTCAACTTCGCGAAGGACGTGCTGTCCGCCGATCCCGACGTCGTGACCGTGCTGCTCGCCACGTTTTCGATCGGCATCGGCATCGGCTCGCTGCTGTGCGAACGGCTGTCGAAGCGGCGCATCGAGGTCGGGCTCGTGCCGCTCGGCTCGATCGGCATGAGCGTGTTCGCAATCGATCTTTTTTTCGCGAGCCACGCGTTGCCGCCGGCGGGGCATCTGCTGAGCGTAGGCGAATTTCTCGGGCGGCTCGCGCATTGGCGCGTGCTCGCCGATCTGTTCCTGCTCGCGATGTTCGGCGGCTTTTACAGCGTGCCGCTGTATGCGCTGATCCAGAGCCGCAGTCAGCCGAGCCATCGCGCGCGTATCATCGCCGCGAACAATATCCTCAATGCGCTGTTCATGATCGTGTCGGCGCTGATGGCGATGGGCCTGAGCGCCGCAGGTTTTGGCATTCCGGCGATCTTCCTCGTCACCGCGCTGCTGGACGTGGTCGTCGCGGGCTACATCTATTCGCTCGTGCCCGAGTTCCTGCTGCGCTTCGTCGCGTGGCTGCTCGTGCATACGTTTTACCGGATCCGGCTCGTGCACGCGGAGCGGATTCCGGAGCAGGGCGCGGCGGTGCTCGTATGCAACCACGTCAGTTTCGTCGATGCGATCGTCATCATGGCCGAAAGCCCGCGGCCGATCCGCTTCGTGATGGACCATCAGATCTTCCGCTCGCCGTTCGTCGGCTGGCTGTTCCGGCACGCGAAGGCGATTCCGATCGCGCCCGCGCATCAGGACGCGGCGCTGCTCGCCCGTGCGTACGATCTGTGCGCGCAGGCGCTCGCGGACGGCGAACTCGTCTGTATCTTTCCCGAAGGCAAGCTGACCCGCACCGGCGAGTTGAATCCGTTTCGCCACGGCGTCGCCGAAATCGTCGGGCGGACGCCGGCGCCGGTGATTCCGATGGCGCTGCGCGGGCTGTGGGGCAGTGTGTTTTCGCGCGCGGTGGACGCGAACTGGCCGCGGCCGATCAGCAAAGGTGTGATGAGCCGACTGAGCCTCGCGGTTGGCGAGCCGATCGACCCGGCGCTCGCGACGCCGGAGAAGTTGCAGCAGCTCGTGACCGAGCTGCGCGGCGCGCGCAAGTAGCCGTGGGCCGGTGGGCGGACGCCGGTGGCGCGTTCGCCCGTATCACCCGGTGCGGCCGCGGGCGTCCTGGCCGGTCGGCCATCGTCGTCGCCACGCCCGGCCTGGAGGCGAGCGGGCTGGCATAATAGCGTTCTCCCCGTATTTCTTTGGACGACGCTCATGTCCGGCAACACGCTCGGTACGCTTTTCACTGTCACCACCTTCGGCGAATCGCACGGCCCCGCTATCGGCTGCGTGATCGACGGCTGCCCGCCGGGCATGGCGCTCAACGAAGCCGACATCCAGTTCGAACTCGATCGCCGCAAGCCGGGCACGTCGCGCCATGTGACGCAGCGCCAGGAAGAGGACAAGGTCGAGATTCTGTCGGGTGTGTTCGAAGGTCAAACCACCGGCGCGCCGATCGCGCTCCTGATCCGTAACACCGACCAGCGCAGCAAGGACTACGGCAACATCGCCGAGACGTTCCGCCCCGGCCACGCCGACTACACCTACTGGCATAAGTACGGCATTCGCGATTACCGCGGCGGCGGCCGCTCGTCGGCACGGCTGACGGCGCCGACGGTGGCGGCGGGCGCGGTCGCGAAGAAGTGGCTGCGCGAGAAGTTCGGCACCGAGATTCGCGGCTATATGGCCGCGCTCGGCGAGATCGACGTGCCGTTCGTCGATTGGGCGCAGGTTCGCGAGAACCCGTTCTTCGTGCCGAATGCGGAGATCGTTCCGCAACTCGAAGCGTATATGGACGCGCTGCGCAAGGACGGCGATTCGATCGGTGCGCGCATCAACGTGGTCGCCTCCGGTGTGCCGGTCGGCCTCGGTGAGCCGCTGTTCGACCGCCTCGACGCTGACATCGCGCACGCGATGATGGGCATCAACGCGGTGAAGGGCGTCGAGATCGGCGCGGGCTTCGCGAGCGTCGCGCAACGCGGCTCGGTGCATGGCGACGAGCTGACGCCGGAGGGGTTCGTCGGCAATCACGCGGGTGGTGTGCTTGGCGGTATTTCGACGGGGCAGGACATCACGGTGTCGATCGCGATCAAGCCGACCTCGAGCATTCGCACGCCGCGCCGTTCGATCGACAAGGCGGGGAAGCCGGTGGTCGTCGAAACCTTCGGGCGGCACGACCCGTGCGTCGGCATTCGCGCGACGCCGATCGCCGAGTCGATGCTTGCGCTCGTGCTGATCGATCACGCGTTGCGTCATCGCGCGCAATGCGGCGATGTGGCCGTCGACACGCCGAAGATTGCGGCGAGCGCGCCGTAACCTGTCCTTTCACGTTGAGAATCTCGTGCTCTCGAGATTCTCCCCCACCTCGCGCAGCCTATGAGCGGCGCTTCCTGAACGCTTCCTTTTTCCGCGATTGCGCGCGTGGGCACACAGCCCGTGCGAAACGTGGCTTCGCCTGCGCAATCACGCACACAACGTCAAGAAAGAGGGAGTAAAAAACGGGAGCGACAGTGCGAGCGCACCGTCGAGGCTTGCCTTCGCAGCGCAAAGCTGTCGCAATGCGCGGCGAAGGCAAACAGCACACCAATCACATATTCGGATAGTTCGGGCCGCCACCGCCTTCCGGCGTCACCCACACGATATTCTGCGTCGGGTCCTTGATATCGCAGGTCTTGCAGTGCACGCAGTTCTGCGCATTGATCACGAGCCGCTCGTTGCCTTCCTCGTTCTTCACGAACTCGTACACGCCGGCCGGGCAGTAACGCGACTCCGGTCCCGCATAGGTCTGCCAGTTCACGTTGACCGGCACGGTCGGATCTTTCAGCGTCAGGTGCGCCGGCTGATTTTCCTCGTGATTCGTGTTCGAGATGAACACCGAGGACAGCCGATCGAACGTCAGCTTGCCGTCCGGCTTCGGATAGGGAATCGGCTTGCACTGCGAAGCCGGCTTCAGCATCTCATGATCGGAATGCTGATGATGCAATGTCCAGGGCACGTTGCCGCCGAGCAGCTTCTGCTCGAGACCGACCATCAGCGTGCCGAGGTAGAGACCCTTGCTCATCCACTGCTTGAAGTTACGCGCGCGATACAGCTCGGTGTAGAGCCACGACGTCTTGAAGGTTGCCGGGTAGGCGGTCAGCTCGTCCGACTGACGGCCGGCCTGCACCGCGTCGAACGCGGCGTCAGCGGCCAGCATGCCGGTCTTGATCGCGGCGTGCGAACCCTTGATACGCGACGCGTTCAGGAAGCCCGCGTCGTCGCCGACCAGCGCACCGCCCGGGAACACCAGCTTCGGCAGCGACAGCAGGCCGCCCGCGGTAATCGCGCGCGCGCCGTACGACACGCGCTTGCCGCCTTCGAGGATCGCGCGGATCGCCGGATGCGTCTTGTAGCGCTGGAATTCCTCGAACGGCGACAGATACGGATTCGAATAGCCGAGGCCGACCACGAAGCCCACCACCACCTGGTTGTTGTCCATGTGGTAGAGGAACGAGCCGCCGTACGTGTCGTTTTCGAGCGGCCAGCCGGCCGTGTGCATCACCAGACCCGGCTTGTGTTTCGCGGGATCGATTTCCCACAGCTCCTTGATGCCGAGGCCGTACACCTGCGGATCGACGCCGTCGCGCAGCTTGAACTTCTCGTTCAGCTGGCGGCCGAGGTGGCCGCGCGCGCCTTCGCAGAACAGCGTGTACTTCGCGTGCAGCTCCATGCCGAGCTGGAAGTTCCCGGTCGGCTCGCCGTCCTTGCCGATGCCGAGGTTGCCCGTGGCGACGCCCTTGACCGAGCCGTCGTCGTTGTACAGCACTTCGGCCGCCGGAAAGCCCGGGAAAATCTCGACGCCGAGCGCCTCGGCCTGCTGACCCAGCCAGCGCGTCACGTTCGCGAGGCTGATCACATAGTTGCCGTGGTTCTTGAAATTGTCCGGTAACGCCCATGTCGGCACGCTCTTCGCGCCCGTTGCCGACAGGAACAGGAAGCGGTCTTCGGTCACGTCGACCGTCAGCGGTGCGCCTTTTTCTTTCCAGTCCGGAATCAGCTCGGTCAGCGCGCGCGGATCCATCACCGCGCCCGACAGAATATGAGCCCCGATCTCAGAGCCTTTTTCGAGTACGCACACGCCAAGCTCGACGCCCTTTTCGGCGGCGCGCTGCTTCAGACGAATGGCAGCCGACAGGCCCGCAGGGCCGCCGCCGACGATGACGACGTCGTACTCCATCGACTCGCGCGGGCCGTACTGCTCAATGAGACTTGCGGGGGTCATTGATGCTCCTCTTACCGTTAGAATGCTTTTTTCGGGTTCGTATTGTGGGCGATCGATTCTCGCGCCGCAACCCAAAAGCCACAGATTAGCACGATCGTACTATTTCATGATACGGTATAGACCCTTAGTCGCGGTCCTACCGAACCCCGTCAACCGCAGTTGTCATTACAACCGAACAAGGAAAGACAATGGGCCGTTCGATCAATCTGGAAGGCAAGGTCGCGCTGATCACGGGCGCTTCGAGCGGGTTGGGCAAGCGCTTCGCGCAGGTGCTGTCGCAGGCGGGCGCGAAGGTCGTGCTGGCGAGCCGACGAACCGAGCGGCTCAAAGAGCTGCGCGCGGAAATCGAGGCGTCCGGCGGCGCCGCGCACGTCGTGTCGCTCGACGTGACCGACTACCAGAGCATCAAGTCGGCGGTCGCGCACGCGGAGACCGAGGCCGGCACGATCGATATCCTCGTCAATAACTCGGGCGTGTCGACCACGCAGAAGCTGTCCGAGGTCACGCCGGCGGACTTCGAATACGTGTTCGACACGAATACCCGCGGCGCGTTTTTCGTCGCGCAGGAAGTCGCCAAGCGCATGATCATGCGCGGCAACAGCGCGCAGAAGCCGTCGTACCGGATCATCAACATCGCGTCGATGGCGGGCTTGCGCGTGCTGCCGCAAATCGGCCTGTATTCGATGAGCAAGGCCGCGGTCGTCCACATGACGAAGGCGATGGCGCTCGAGTGGGGCAAGCACGGCATCAATGTGAACGCGATCTGCCCCGGGTATATCGACACCGAGATCAACCATCACCACTGGTCGACCGACCAGGGGCAGAAGCTCGTGGCGATGCTGCCGCGCCATCGGGTCGGCAAGCCGGAGGATCTCGACGGGCTGCTGCTGCTGCTCGCCGCGGACGAATCGCAGTTCATCAACGGCTCGGTGATCGCCGCTGACGACGGCTTTGGGCTCGCGTGAGCGGGCCGTCCCAAGTTTCAACAGTCAGGCAAAAAAAGGAAGAACGGAAGTACAGAATGAGCGATTTTCATGCAGTTTTCGAAATGACGATGCCGATCCGCTGGGGCGACATGGACGCCTTCGGTCACGTCAACAACACGGTTTATTTCCGCTACATGGAGCAGGTGCGGATTTCCTGGTTCGAGCACATGGACTTTCTCGGCCAGCGCGAGGACGGGCAGGGGCCGGTGATCGTCAATGCGTCGATGGAGTTTCTGAAGCAACTCCACTATCCGGGTGACGTGATCGGCCGGATGTCGGTGGCCACGCCGGGGCGCAGCAGCTTCGATACGGCTTTCGAGCTCCTGCGCGCCGATGAGCCGGATGCGCTCTACGCGCGGGGCGCCGCGCGCTGCGTGTGGATCGACTACGCGGCGGGCAAGTCGGTGCCGGTGCCCGACGTACTGCGCGCGGCCATCGAGAGCGCGGCGCTCGTCAAGGCGGCCTGACAACGCCGTCTGACAACGCCGCCTGAGCGCGCGGCTCGACCACACCGTCGCGCGCTTCAAATTTCCTCTGTCAATCGCCGAGCAGCCGCTGCAACAGCTCGGTCGCATTGCCCGTATCGTACTTGCGCATGAGCCGCGCACGGTAGACGTCGACCGTGCGCGGGCTGATGTCGAGCACGCGGCCGATCTGCTTGCTGGTCTTGCCCGTCACCAGTTGCGCGGCGATTTCGCGCTCGCGCGGCGTCAGTTCCACCGCGACCCGCCGGGTCGCGCTCAGATCCTCGAAGGTCCAGACACCCGCCGCGTGCGGGTCGGTGCGCTGCTGCGCGCGGCCCGTCACGTGACACCAGAACAGCTCGCCGTTCGCGCGCTTCATGATGCGGTCGTCCGCGTAGCTGCCTTGCGCGGTCATGATCGGCGGGATGCGCGCGCCGATCCGCTCGAATTCATCCGCCGACGGATACAACACCTGAAAGGACTGACCGATCAGCGCGTCGCGCGCATAGCCGAAAATCGACGCGAGCTCGTCGTTGCAGTCTTCGATGGTCCGCTCGCGGGACAGCACGAGTCCGATCGGCGCGAGGTGAAACGCAGTGCGGTAATCCAGGGCGGGCATGGGCGGGCGGCAAGTACTTATGTATTTTTGCGTATTGTGCCGCATGGCTGGCCCAGCGTACTCTTTCGGGCAGATGACAACGCGGCATATGCCGCGGATGACTAGAATGACGTAGCGGTATCGGGAGGCGACGTGAAGTTCGCCAGCCGCGATATCAGCCGCAACGATCCGGCGGCCTGCGTACAGGTTTCGGGTTTCCATAAAGGAAGGGACAAACAGATGAACAAGGTCTATCCAGGCGCCGCCGAGGCGCTGAAGGACATCGTCAAGGACGGGCAGACGTTCGCCGTCGGGGGCTTCGGCCTGTGCGGCATTCCCGAGGCGCTGATCGCGGCGCTGCGCGATACGAAGGTGCAGGGCATCACCTGCATCAGCAACAACGCGGGCGTCGACGGTTTCGGCCTCGGCCTGCTGCTCGAGACGCGCCAGATCAAGAAGATGATCTCTTCGTACGTCGGTGAGAACAAGGAGTTCGAGCGCCAGTACCTGGCCGGCGAACTCGAGCTCGAATTCACGCCGCAAGGCACGCTCGCCGAGAAGCTGCGCGCGGGCGGCTCGGGCATCCCGGCGTTTTTCACGAACACGGGCTACGGCACGCAGATCGCTGAGGGCAAGGAAACCCGCCAGTTCGGCGATAAGCACTACGTGCTCGAACATTCGCTGACCGCCGACGTCGCGCTCGTCAAGGCATGGAAGGCCGACAAGTCCGGCAACCTGATCTATCGCCGCACCGCGCGCAACTTCAATCCGATGTGCGCGATGGCTGGCCGCATCACCGTCGCGGAAGTCGAGGAGATCGTCGAAGTGGGCGAGCTCGATCCGGACGCGATCCACACGCCTGGCATCTTCGTGCAGCGCATCGTGCTGAATGCGCATCCGGAAAAACGCATCGAACAACGCGTCGTCCGCGCGAAAGGAGACTGATCATGGCATGGACTCGTGACGAAATGGCCGCGCGCGCGGCGAAGGAACTGCAGGACGGCTTTTACGTGAACCTCGGCATCGGCCTGCCTACGCTGGTCGCGAACCACGTGCCGGCGGGCGTCGAAGTGTGGCTGCAGTCGGAGAACGGCCTGCTCGGCATCGGCCCGTCGCCGCTGGAAGACGAAGTCGACGCCGACCTGATCAACGCCGGCAAGCAGACGGTGACGACGCTGCCGGGTTCGTCGATATTCTCGTCGGCGGATTCGTTCGCGATGATTCGCGGCGGCCACATCAATCTGGCGATTCTCGGCGCGATGCAGATCAGCAAGAAGGGCGATCTCGCGAATTGGATGATCCCGGGCAAGATGATCAAGGGCATGGGCGGCGCGATGGACCTGGTGGCGGGCGTCAAGCGCGTGATCGTGCTGATGGAGCACGTCGCGAAGGGCGATCAGCACAAGATTCTCGAAGAATGCACGCTGCCGCTGACGGGCGTGGGTGTGGTCGACGAGATCATCACCGATCTCGGCGTGATCGAAGTGACCGAAAACGGCTTGAAAGTGACCGAACTCGCGCCGGGCGTGAGTGTCGACGAAATCAAGGCGAAAACCGGCGCGCCACTCGATGTGAGCGCGGTGATCTGACGCGGTTCGACGCGCGGCTGCGCGGGTCGGTTGCGACCGCGCGGCGGCGGCGGTGTTTTCCGGGCGGGCGAGACGTGAGTCTCGCCCGTTCTGTTTTGTGCGCGGCGCTCGATGCGCCGGACGGTTGGATCGACCTTCCTAAGCCTTCTGGCCGATGCTTGCCGCGCGACGAAGCGGTTTACAATCGTTCGCAGGCCAATCCGCAACGTCTTTGCAAGGACACCAGATGACCGCAACGACTTCCGCTTCCACCACCGGGCGCCCCGCGCCGCGTCAACGTTTCGTGCAGTGCGCGAGCGCCGCCGGCCTGCATCGCGTCGCCTATACCGAGTGGGGCGACCCGGACAATCCGCGCGTGTTGCTGTGCGTGCATGGACTCACGCGCTCGGGGCGCGATTTCGACCGTCTCGCCGCCGACTTCGCCGACACCTATCGCGTGGTGTGCCCGGACGTGGTGGGGCGGGGCTTGTCGTCGTGGCTCGCGAACCCCAATTTGTACGCGGTGCCCCAGTACGTCGCCGACATGGTCACGCTGATCGCGCGGCTCGACGTCGACACCGTCGACTGGTTCGGCACCTCGATGGGCGGCCTGATCGGCATGGGGCTCGCCGGTCTGCCGGACACGCCGATCCGCAAGCTGCTGCTGAACGACGTCGGGCCGCACCTTGAGCCGGTCGCGGTCAAGCGCATCGGCGATTACCTCGGCAAGCCCGCACGCTTCGATACGTTGCAGCAGGGGGTCGATTACGCGGCCCAGCTCGCGCAGAGCTTCGGCCCGCTGACACCGGACGAATGGCGCGAAATCAATACGCCGTTGCTGCGCGAGGAAGATGGCGCGTGGGTGCTGCGCTATGACCCGCGCATCGCGCAGCCGTTCGCCGCGGTCACCGAGGAAGCGGCGAAGCTCGGCGAGGCGGCGCTGTGGCATTCGCTCGCGTCGTTTCAGGGGCCGGTGCTCGTGGTGCGCGGCGAGCAGTCGGATTTGCTGTCGCGTGAAACGGTCGCGAAGATGGTGGCGACCGGGCGTGCCACATCGAGCGTGGAGATCGCGGGCGTCGGGCATGCGCCGGCGTTTCTGGCGGCGGACCAGATCGCGCTCGCGACGGAGTTCTTCATCGGCTCGGCCTCGAACGCGTCATAATATCGAGTTCCGCACGACGTTTTCATCTGTAGTGTCGTGCGGCATGTCGTTCGATTAACTCTCAGCTCAGGACTTTCCATGGCAGTCATTCGTTATCACGTCGGCAAGCGTCTCTCGGAAATGGCCGTGCACAACGGCACCGTGTACCTCGCGGGTCAGATCGCCGAAGACGACGATCAGGACATCACCGGCCAGACGCGCGAAGTGCTCGGCCATATCGACCGTCTGCTCGCGGAAGCGAACAGCGACAAGTCGCAGTTGCTGTCGGTGCAGATCTATATTTCGGACATGGTGCATTTCGCCGGCATGAACGCCGTGTGGGACGAGTGGGTCGCACAGGGCGACACGCCGCCGCGCGCGACAGTCGAGGCCAAGCTCGCAAATCCGAAGTGCCTCGTCGAAATCGTCGTGATCGCGGCGCAGCGCAGCTGAGTCGCGGCGTTCAGGCAGCACGCTCAGGCAGCACCGTTGTTGATTTTCCGTTGAATCGTCTGGCCCGGCGGGCCGTCGCACCATGAACACCGAAACCGTTACGAACGCGCCTCATCCCCATCGTTCCTTCGACGAAGCGATGGCGTTCGTGCGCGAACATGCCGGCGAGGTGCGGCTGTCGTCGGGCGAATCGCTCGCGGATCACGCGGCGGGCACCGCGTCGATCATCCGCAAGCTCAACGTCGATCCGCCGGCGGTGCTGGCTGCGGCGCTATTTGCGCTGACACCGCATCTGCGCGATCCGGAGCGGGTGATCGCCGACAACTTCGGTGAAGAAGTCGCGCAACTGGTCGGCGACGTACGCAAGCTGTTGCGCCTCGGCACCGTCAGTCTGCGCGCGGCGCAAAACGCGATGCCCGAAGCCGGGCGCGACGCGCAGGCGGCGCGCCGCGCGCAGGTCGAGGCGCTGCGCAAAATGTTGCTCGCGTTCGCGCAGGACATTCGCGTCGTGTTGATCCGCCTCGCGTCCCGGCTCCAGACGCTGCGCTATTACGCGGCGGCGAAGATCACGCCGTCGCCCGACGTCGCGCGAGAAACGCTCGATATCTACGCGCCGCTCGCAAACCGCCTCGGTATCTGGCAATTGAAGTGGGAGCTCGAGGACCTCGCGTTCCGCTTCCAGGAGCCGGTCACCTACAAGCGTATTGCGAAGCTGCTCGACGAGAAGCGCGTCGAACGTGAGAGTTATGTCGCGCAGGCGATCGAACGCCTGCAGCAGGAGCTGGCCGCCGCACATATCCGCGCTGAAGTGAGCGGTCGGCCAAAGCATATCTACAGCATCTGGCGCAAGATGCGCGGCAAGGAGCTGGACTTCGCCGAGCTGTACGACGTGCGCGCGTTTCGCGTGATCGTGCCGGACATCAAGGACTGTTACACCGTGCTCGGCATCGTGCACAACCTGTGGCAGCCGGTGCCGAAAGAGTTCGACGATTACATCTCCAGGCCGAAGCCAAACGGCTACAAGTCGCTGCACACGGTCGTGATCGGCGACGACGGCCGCGCGTTCGAGGTGCAGATCCGCACGCAGGAAATGCATCGCTTCGCCGAGTATGGCGTGGCCGCGCACTGGCGCTACAAGGAAGCGGGCGCGCGCGGATATGGCGGCACGTTCACCGCGAGCGAGAAATACGACGAGAAGATCGCCTGGCTGCGGCAACTGCTCGCATGGAAGGACGAGGTGTCCGAAAGCGAGCATGGCGAAGCGGGCGCGCCGCAGCCGTGGGAGCAATTGCGCCAGGCCACGCTCGACGACGATCACATCTACGTGCTGACACCGCAGGCGCGCGTGATTCCATTGCCGCACGGCGCGACGCCGATCGACTTCGCGTATCACCTGCACAGCGAGCTTGGGCATCGCTGCCGCGGCGCGCGTGTCGACGGCGCGATGGTGCCGCTCAACACGCCGCTGCAGAACGGCCAGACGGTCGAGATCGTGGCGGTGAAGGAGGGCGGTCCGTCGCGCGACTGGCTCAATCCGCAGCTCGGCTATCTGCAAAGCCCGCGCGCGCGGCAGAAGGTGCGCGCGTGGTTCAACGCGGTCGAGTTGCAGGAACACATCGCGAACGGTCGCGCCATGGTTGAAAAAACCCTGCAGCGCGAAGGCAAGACCTCGGTCAATCTCGATCAGCTGGCCGCGCGGCTCGGTTTCAAGACCACCGACGACCTGTTCTCCGTGGTCGGCAAGGAGGAGTTCAGCCTGCGGCTCGTCGAGCAGGCGCTGCAGGATGCACCGCCACCCGAACCCGAGGTCGATGCGCCGGAGAAATTCGAGAAGCGCAGCAGCGGCGCGAGCGTCGCGCGCGGCGCGTCCACGGGCGTGCTGGTGGTCGGCGTCGATGCATTGCTCACCCAGCTCGCGCGCTGCTGCCGGCCCGCGCCGCCTGACGAGATCTGCGGCTTCATTACGAGAGGCAAGGGCATGTCGGTGCATCGCAGCGATTGCGCTACATTCCGTCGCATGGCAGAGCGCGCGCCGGAGCGCGTGCTGCAGACCGCGTGGTCGGCGGACGTGATGAGTGGCCGCGGCCAGTCCGTCTATCCAGTCGACCTCAGCATCGAAGCGACGGACCGACAGGGTTTGCTGCGCGATATCTCCGAAGTGTTCGCGCGGGAAAAGATGAACGTGATCGGCGTGAAGACGCAATCGCGCCGCAATGCCGCGTTTATGCAATTTACAGTCGAGGTGTCGAGTTCGGCGCAGATTCTGCGCGCATGCACGCTGCTGGGGGAGATTACGGGTGTGGTGCGGGCAACCCGCAAGAATTGAGGCGCGAGCGGTTGCAAAAAGGCCTGCTGGCGACGCGACGAATTAAAGCCGCTGCATAAAAGTACTTGCCAAGCTTCGCTGTACCCCATATACTCTCGTTTCTTCAGGCTCGTAGCTCAGCTGGTTAGAGCACCACCTTGACATGGTGGGGGTCGTTGGTTCGAGTCCAATCGAGCCTACCAACGAAAATGAAACTCTGGTCCTGCCAGGGTTTTGTAGATTGCAGTAAGCGCTTTGAGCGCAAAAAGGCGAATACGGTTATGACACCGCGAACGTTGACCGAAATCACTTCGGAGCGACGCTAGTCGAGGACCACTTTCGCGAGTGAAGTTTGCATAAAATGTGAATGCGGCCCCTCGAAAGCGGGGCCGCATTTTTTTTGTCTTTTTGACCTTGGTTGTATGTGCCGCCGCCGGTCGGCACCACGGAGAACGCAATGGTTTCGATACGTTTGCCTGACGGTTCTGTTCGACAGTACGAGCATCCGGTGACCGTCGCCGAAGTGGCCGCCTCGATCGGCCCCGGCCTCGCGAAAGCCGCGCTCGGCGGCAAGATCGACGGGGAGTTGGTCGATACGTCCACTCTGATTAATCATGACGTGGCGCTCGCCATCGTCACGGAGAAGGACGCAGACGGTCTCGATATCATCCGCCACTCGACGGCGCACCTGCTCGCGTACGCGGTGAAGGATCTGTACCCCGAAGCGCAGGTCACGATCGGTCCGGTGATCGACAACGGCTTCTATTACGACTTCTCGTACAACCGTCCTTTCACGCCGGAAGACCTCGAAAAGATCGAAAAGCGCATGCAGGAGCTCTCGAAGAAGGATGAGCCGGTGTCGCGTCGCGTGGTGTCGCGCGACGAAGCGGTCGAGTACTTCAAGAGCATCGGCGAAAAGTACAAGGCCGAGATCATCGAATCAATCCCGGCCAGCGACGAAATCAAGCTGTATTCGCACGGCGGCTTCACGGACCTGTGCCGTGGCCCGCACGTGCCGTCCACCGGCAAGCTGAAGGTCTTCAAGCTGATGAAGGTCGCGGGCGCGTACTGGCGTGGCGACTCGAAGAACGAGCAGTTGCAGCGCATTTACGGCACGGCCTGGACGAAGAAGGAAGACCAGGAGGCGTATCTGCACATGCTCGAAGAGGCCGAAAAGCGCGACCATCGCAAGCTCGGCAAGCAACTCGACCTGTTCCACATGCAGGACGAGTCGCCGGGTATGGTGTTCTGGCATCCGCGCGGGTGGACGTTGTGGCAGCAGGTCGAGCAATACATGCGCCGTCGCGTGAACGACGCGGGCTACCTCGAAATCAAGACGCCGTTGATCATGGACCGTTCGCTGTGGGAAGCGTCGGGCCACTGGCAAAACTATCGTGAAAATATGTTCACGACGGAGTCGGAAAAGCGTGACTACGCGATCAAGCCGATGAACTGCCCCGGTCACGTGCAGGTGTTCAATCATGGTCTGCGCTCCTATCGCGATCTGCCGCTGCGTTATGCGGAGTTCGGTTCGTGCCATCGCAACGAATCGTCGGGTGCGCTGCACGGACTGATGCGCGTGCGCGGTTTCGTGCAGGACGACGCGCATATTTTCTGTACCGAAGGCCAGTTCATCAGCGAATCGATCGCGTTCAACACCTTGGCGATGAGCGTCTACCGCGACTTCGGCTTCGACAATGTCGAGATCAAGCTGTCGCTGCGCCCGGATGCGCGCGCTGGCACCGACGAAACTTGGGATCGCGCGGAGCAGGGTCTGCGCGAGGCGCTGACGGCCTGCGGCGTCACCTGGGAAGAACTCCCCGGTGAGGGCGCGTTCTATGGCCCGAAGGTCGAATATCACATCAAGGACGCGCTCGGCCGCTCGTGGCAGTGCGGTACGCTGCAGCTCGACATGGTGTTGCCCGAGCGTCTGGGCGCCGAATACGTCGCTGAGGACAATAGTCGCCGTCGCCCGATCATGCTGCACCGGGCGATCGTCGGATCAATGGAGCGTTTCCTTGGGATTCTGATCGAGCACCATGCTGGTGCAATGCCCGCTTGGCTCGCGCCGATGCAGGTCGTCGTGATGAATATCGCGGAAAGTCAGGCCGAATATGCGCAGTCGCTAGCCCAATCGTTGCAAAAACAAGGGGTTAGAGTCGAGGCCGATTTGCGCAACGAGAAGATTAGCTATAAAATACGCGAGCACACGCTGGAGAAGGTCCCGTACCTGCTGGTGGTCGGCGACAAGGAGCGTGAAGCGCAAACGGTAGCCGTGCGTGCCCGTGGTGGTGTCGATATGGGTGTAATGCCTGTTGACGCCTTCATTGAGCGTCTGCGCCAAGACGTGCAGTCGTTCAACTAAACCACTCGGTACTCCGGCTCGTTTTTTTTAATTTTTAGAGGAAACGTAACATCGCTACTGATAAGTCTGCGCACCGCATCAACGGTGAAATTACAGCACCCGAGGTGCGACTGGTCGGCGTCGAGAACGAACCGCTCGGCATCGTGAAACTCGCTGATGCGTTCCGCATGTCGGAACAGCAGGACGTGGATCTGGTCGAAATCGCTCCGCAAGCGGTTCCGCCGGTTTGCCGGTTGATGGACTACGGCAAGTTCAAGTACCAGGAAGCGAAGAAGCAACACGAGGCCAAGCTCAAGCAGAAGGTCATCCAGGTCAAGGAAGTCAAATTCCGCCCAGGTACCGACGACGGTGATTACAACGTCAAGCTGCGCAACCTCGTCCGCTTCCTCGAAGACGGCGACAAGACGAAAATCACGTTGCGTTTCCGTGGCCGCGAAATGGCTCACCAGGAAATCGGCATGCGCATGCTCGAACGCCTGCGCACCGACCTCGACGAAGTCGGTCAGGTCGAGCAGATGCCGAAAATGGAAGGGCGCCAGATGATCATGGTGCTCGCTCCGAAGAAAAAGAAGTAAGCGCGAAGCAGTTGGCCGGAGCGGCGGCGCGCCATGTGGCGCGCGCTCCGGTGGCGCAAGTTTGTTTGATGCTGTGCTGGGTGTCCGGCGTGGCGTCGGAAGGTTTCGGAACGGCGCGCATGCAAGTGCGTAGTGGTTCCCGAAAAGCGGCCGCTGGCGGTATCGGCGGTCTGCATACCAAGTGGAATGGGTTTCGAAGGGCGGGAAATGGCCATCTGGCCGACCGCACACCCATGTCCATCTAATAATGGAGTTGTCATGCCGAAGATGAAGACCAAGAAGAGCGCTGCAAAGCGCTTCGTGGTGCGTCCGGGCGGTACCGTCAAGCGCGGTCAGGCCTTCAAGCGTCACATTCTTACCAAGAAGACCACCAAGAACAAACGCCATCTGCGCGGCTCCACGGCAGTTCATGATTCCGATCTGAACTCCGTTCGCGCAATGCTGCCGTTCGCTTAACCCTTAACCGACACTCATAGGAGCGAAACATGCCTCGAGTAAAACGTGGGGTTACCGCACGGGCCCGTCACAAGAAGATCATCAAGCTGGCCAAGGGTTACCGCGGCCGTCGCAATAACGTCTATCGCATCGCCAAGCAGGCGGTCATGCGTGCAGGCCAGTACGCCTACCGCGATCGCCGCAACAAGAAGCGTGTGTTCCGCGCCTTGTGGATCACGCGTATCAACGCGGCGGTGCGTCAGCACGACATGACGTACAGCGTGTTCATCAATGGCCTGAAGAAGGCGTCGATCGAACTGGACCGTAAGGTGCTGGCCGACATGGCTGTGTTCGACAAGGCTGCTTTTGCTGCGATCGTTCAGCAGGTGAAAGCCGCCGTTGCAGCCTGATTGCGCTTCTGGCAATTAAAACTGCGTGGTTCGTTGCAGCGAACATCCGGTAGTCTCGGTGACGCTGCAACAAAAACGGGGCTCCTCACCGAGCCCCGTTTTTGTTGGTAGAACCAGTTTTGTTTCGATAGAACACTGACGTTGAAATGATGGGATCAATGGATCTGGACCAGATTGTCGCCGACGCGCAAAAAGCCTTCGCAGAAGCCCCCGACGTCACCACCCTCGAGAACGAGAAAGCACGCTTTCTCGGTAAGGCGGGTGCGCTGACCGAGCTGTTGAAGGGCCTTGGCAAACTCGATCCCGAAACGCGCAAGACCGAAGGCGCACGGATCAACCTTGTCAAGCAACAGGTCGAAGCCGCGCTGACGGCACGTCGTCAGGCGCTCGCCGACGCCCTGCTGAACCAGCGTCTCGCAGCTGAAGCGATCGATGTCACGTTGCCGGGCCGCGGCGCCAATGCAGGCAGCCTGCACCCGGTGATGCGCACCTGGGAGCGGGTCGAACAGATTTTCCGTACGATCGGATTCGACGTGGCTGACGGTCCCGAGATCGAAACCGACTGGTACAACTTCACCTCGCTGAACAGTCCGGAGAACCATCCGGCGCGTTCGATGCAGGACACCTTCTACGTCGACGGCAAGGATGCCGACGGCCGCCCGCTGCTGCTGCGCACCCATACGAGCCCGATGCAGGTGCGCTACGCGCGTACCAACACGCCGCCGATCAAGGTGATCGTTCCGGGCCGCACCTATCGTGTGGACAGCGACGCGACGCATTCGCCGATGTTCAACCAGGTTGAAGGCCTGTGGATCGACGAAAACATCAGCTTCGCGGACCTGAAGGGCGTCTATACCGACTTCCTGAAAAAATTCTTCGAGCGCGACGACATTCTCGTGCGCTTCCGTCCGTCGTATTTCCCGTTCACCGAACCGTCGGCCGAGATCGACATGCAGTTCGAAACGGGCAAGAACGCGGGCAAGTGGCTCGAAATTTCGGGCTCCGGCCAGGTTCACCCCACCGTGATCCGCAACATGGGTCTCGACCCGGAGCGCTACATTGGTTTCGCGTTTGGCAGCGGCCTCGAGCGTCTCACGATGCTACGTTACGGCGTGCAGGACTTGCGCCTGTTCTTCGAAAACGACCTGCGTTTCCTGCGTCAATTCGCGTGAACCGGCGCGCGCGAGCGCGACAAAGCATAGAACGCGGTGGCGCACCTGGTGCGCGCCGCGAGCGTCCCCGGCAGAGCTCGCTGCACCGGCGCAAGACCACCGGGCTATACGAAGCATCCGCCGGACGTGGACCCAACCTGATCAGAACGTACACAGAACCATGCAATTTCCGGAATCCTGGCTCAGAACTTTTGTCGATCCGCAACTGTCCACCGACGAGCTGTCGCACGCGTTGACGATGGCGGGGCTCGAAGTCGAAGACCTGCGGCCGGCCGCGCCGCCGACTTCGAAGATCGTCGTCGGCCAGGTGCTGGAAGTCGTCAAGCACCCGGATGCGGACAAGCTCAACGTGTGTCAGGTCAACGCCGGCACTGGCACGACGCTGAACATCGTGTGCGGCGCGCCGAATGTTGCGCCGGGCATCAAGGTGCCGGTCGCGCTCGTCGGCGCGCAGCTGCCGCCGGCCGAAGACGGTGGCACACCGTTCGCGATCAAGCTGTCGAAGCTACGCGGCGTGGAAAGCCAGGGCATGCTGTGCTCGGCGCGCGAGCTGAAGCTTTCTGAAGATCACAGCGGTCTGATGATCCTGCCGGAAGATACGCCGATTGGCCAGGACATCCGCGAGACTCTCAACCTCGACGACACCGTTTTTGAAATCAAGCTGACGCCGAACAAGGCCGACTGTCTGTCGGTATTCGGTGTCGCGCGCGAAACGTCGGCAATTACCGGCGCGCCGCTGCGTCCGCTCGAAATCAAGCCGGCTCTGGTCACGCTCAACGAAACATTGCCCGTGAAAATCTCGGCGCCTGATCTGTGCGGCCGTTTCTCGGGCCGCGTGATCCGCGGCGTCAATGCGTGCGCGAAGTCGCCGCAATGGATGGTCGAGCGTCTTGAGCGCTCCGGCCAGCGCAGCATCTCCGCGCTCGTCGACATCTCGAACTATGTGATGCTCGAGCTGGGGCGTCCGTCGCACGTGTTCGATCTCGACAAGATCCACGGCGGCATGGACGTGCGCTGGGGCCGCAAAGGCGAAACGCTGAAGCTGCTGAACGGCAACACGGTCGAGCTCGACGAGACGGTTGGCGTGATCGCCGACGAGCAGCATATCGAAAGCCTCGCGGGCATCATGGGCGGCGATAGCACCGCGGTCACGCTCGACACCACCCACATCTATCTCGAAGCCGCGTTCTGGTGGCCCGACAGCATTCGTGGCCGCTCGCGCAAGTACAACTTCTCGACGGATGCGGGCCATCGCTTCGAGCGTGGCGTCGACTACGCGACGACCGTCGACCATATCGAGCGCATCACCCAGCTGATCCTCGACATCTGCGGCGGTGAAGCGGGTCCGGTCGACGATCAGATCGTCAACGTGCCGAAGCGCTCGCCGGTGAAGATGCGCGTCTCGCGCGCGAACCGCATCATCGGCGTCGCGATCGGCACCGATGAAATCGCGCAGATCTTCACGCGCCTCGGCCTGTCGTTCGAACGTGACGGCGATACGTTCTCGGTGATGCCGCCGTCGTACCGCTTCGATATCGAGATCGAAGAGGACCTGATCGAAGAAGTCGCGCGTATCTACGGCTTCGAAAAGATTCCGGCGCGCCCGCCGGTCGCGACCAGCGAAATGCGCGCGACCAACGAGACGCAACGCTCCATCCACGCT
The DNA here is from genome assembly GCF_021390635.1 of Paraburkholderia sp. HD33-4. Taxonomy (NCBI): domain Bacteria; kingdom Pseudomonadati; phylum Pseudomonadota; class Betaproteobacteria; order Burkholderiales; family Burkholderiaceae; genus Paraburkholderia; species Paraburkholderia sp. HD33-4. The sequence goes on from NZ_JAJEJS010000001.1 coordinate 1,166,257, forward strand.
ATCCGTCATGCGCTCGCCGCGCGCGACTACGCGGAAACGGTGAACTTCAGCTTCGTCGACGCCGAATGGGAGCAGGACTTCGCGGGCAACAGCAACCCGGTGCGTCTGATCAACCCGATCGCGAGCCAGCTGTCGGTGATGCGTACAACGCTGTTCGGCAGCCTGATTCATGTGTTGCGCACGAACCTGAACCGGCGCGCGGCGGACCGCGTGCGCGTATTCGAAGCGGGCCGCGTGTTCCTGCACGATCCGTCGATCAAGGCTGGCGAGTTGACCGTCGAAGGGTTCGCGCAGCCGAAGATGTTCGGTGCGCTCGCTTATGGTCCCGCGCTCGACGAGCAATGGGGCGCGCCGACACGTGCGATCGATTTCTTCGACGTGAAGAGCGACCTCGATGCGCTGATCGCACCGGCGGTCGCGCGGTACGTGAAGGCCGAGCATCCGGCTCTGCATCCGGGACGCAGCGCGCGTATCGAATTGAATGGTCGCGCAGTGGGCTGGATTGGCGAATTGCATCCGCGCTGGATGCAAAAATATGATTTGCCGCATGCGCCGATTCTGTTTGAAATCGAAGCGGAAGCATTAATGCAACGGGTATTGCCGATTCCGTCGGAAGTTTCAAAATTTCAGCCGGTACGACGTGATATCGCGGTGGTCGTCGATCAGAAAATCGAGGTTCAGGCGCTGCTCGACGAGCTTCAGAAGGCCCAGTCCGAGCCGGCCTGCAAGGCTGTCCAGAAGGTTGCGCTTTTCGACGAATTTCGTCCAAAATCAAACACTTCCGGCGGTCTGGCCGCGCACGAGAAAAGCCTTGCGTTCCGGGTGACCTTGCAAGATACTGGCGGAACCCTTCAGGATGAAACGGTCGATCTGGCTATTCAAACTCTGGTGGAACGTCTGGCTCGAGTCTATGGCGCACGGTTGCGCGGATAACCCGCATTTAACAATTGCACGGCTGTTTCCGCATCCATTGTTTTACGCTTGGCGCGCCATTTGATAGATATGAATGAAATGAACTCGAGTGATTTCGAAGCCCTTCTTACGGCGCAACGCAGCGCCATGATTCGAGATATTCCGACATCACCCGCCGTCGTTTCCAATGAAACGCCGACGCTTACCAAGGCGGAACTTGCCGAGTTGCTGTTCGACAATGTCGGGCTCAACAAGCGGGAAGCGAAGGACATGGTCGAGGCGTTCTTCGAGGTGATCCGCGATGCGCTCGAGAGCGGCGACAGCGTGAAGCTGTCGGGCTTCGGCAACTTCCAGTTGCGCGACAAGCCGCAGCGTCCCGGCAGAAATCCGAAGACGGGCGAGGCGATTCCAATTGCGGCGCGTCGCGTGGTGACGTTTCATGCAAGTCAAAAGCTGAAGGCGCTCGTCGAAAACGGCGCCGAAGCGAGCTTCGCGCGCTGAGCGACTGGCGCGCTTTCGGGCAACCCATCACGGCTAACTGACGATGACAGCGACGATCGAAAAAGTCGTCTTGCCTCCGATCCCGGCGAAGCGCTACTTCACGATTGGTGAGGTCAGCGAACTTTGCGGGGTGAAGCCTCACGTGCTGCGTTACTGGGAGCAGGAGTTCACCCAGTTGAGGCCGGTCAAGCGGCGCGGCAATCGTCGGTATTATCAGCATCACGAGGTACTGCTGATCCGGCGGATTCGAGAGTTGCTGTACGAGCAGGGTTTTACGATCAACGGGGCGCGCAACCGGCTCGATTCGCATGGCGGCGGTGGGCCGGATGCGATGATCGAGGAAGGAGAGGACGCCAGCGCAGCAGTGGGGCAAGTGCCCACATCGGCGGAAATGGTTGCCGTCGATGTCGAAAAGTTGCGTAAGGATCTGCAGATCGTGATCGATCTGCTGGACCGCTAGTTCATGGGCTGGTTCGGTTTGTTCGTGCGGGCAGTTCTAATCGACTGAAGTGTCTGTTATAATTTTCCTTCTGTTCGGGGCGTAGCGCAGCCTGGTAGCGTACCTGCATGGGGTGCAGGTGGTCGGAGGTTCAAATCCTCTCGCCCCGACCAAGAAATCAAGGCCTTATGGATCTATGTCCATAAGGCCTTTTTCGTTTTTGGGGATTTTGCCGCCACGTTTGCCGCCACACGTTGGATGGCTCATGCTGGAACGCTTTGCCTGCCGCAAGCGCGGGGGCTTGTTGCGGTCGTTGCTCGACGGTTCCGGCACCGAACTTTCGACCGAAGCGACGGCTACGCAGATACCCGAATTGATTTCACGTGAACGCTTCACGTTTTGGGGCATGCGTTGCGCGAAGGATTGGCGGACTTCGACATCAGCAGGTAGCCACGACTCGATACCAGCGGTTCGTGGGCACGACATCTCGCGCTCATGCGCTCACGTGAGCGCTCTCTATCTAGTCCAGCCACGAAGGGATTGATCTGGGCAGGACGGGTTGGGATGAGCGTCGTCAAGCGCGGAAATATACGATTTAATAGTAGGACTGCGAAATGAGGTGGACTGTCGTGTGCGCTGGCGAGCGATTCCGCGCCATTCGATGGCAGAGGCGGCCACATTGGCGACGATTTTCTCGACGATGATGGTGCCGGCGCGCCTTCTCGCCCATCTAATTCCAGCCTAATTCTCAAGGGGTAGGATTCGTTCCGCAGCGTCTGCCGAGCCCTGTGCCTTGAGCTTGGTGTGGCATGTCAGCGGCTCTTTTTCCATTGCGTCCAGTCGGTGCAACGCGCTCAGAAGGATCGGGGAAAGATTTGAGTTGCCGCGAAACGCTACTTCGCGGCTCAATTGGAAGGATGCGCGATGATTATTCCAGGGCGAGTTCGTTTGAGTCAGATTCTCCACTATGTGGGTCGTCCGCTCGCGCTTCTGTTTACCTGGGATGTGGTGGTCACTGCGGTATATCTGAGTGGGCACTACAAGATTGAATTCCCAGCGTTGCCGATGTCGTTGCTCGGCACGGTTGTCGCGATTTATCTGAGCTTCCGCAATGCGACAGCCTACGCCCGTTGGTGGGAGGCGCGTACGCTATGGGGAATGCTGGTCAACAATTCGCGAAGTTTCGCGCGCGAAATCAAGATGCTGCTGCCTCAGGACGCCGCGTACTTGAAACGAGACCTGGTCCTTCGCCACGTCGCGTACGTTCATTCACTACGTTTGCATCTGCGCCGTGAAGCGCCTTGGCAAGAGTTAGGTGCTCGGCTGTCCGACGATGAACTGCACCACTTGCGCCGTGTCGCTAACGTTCCGAACGCGATCTTGAGCCGCACGGCTGAAATGATTGCGCGAGAACCCAGTCTTGACAGCGTGAAATTGGTTGCGCTGGAGCGAACCATGACTGAATTTTCCAACGCGCAGGGTGGCATGGAGCGCATTAAAAACACGCCGTTGCCGAGGCAATACGCAAATTATCCAGTTTTCTTTACGCATCTGTTTTGCGTACTCCTTCCGTTGGGACTGGTCGAAGTCCTCGGATGGTATACCCTGCTAGGGTCGACGGTAGTAGGGTTTCTGTTCCTGGCGTTATTGAAGATCGGAGACGATATGCAAAACCCATTCTCGAATACGGAAAATGATGTGCCGTTGACGACGCTCACTCGATCCATCGAAATAGATTTGCTTGACGGGTTGAGCGAGACCCATGCACTCAAACCGGTTCAGATCGAGAACGGCGTCTTGTGGTGACGGGTGGGCCGTATCACGTACGCCTGAGCACAGGGGCACGAGTGGGAGCGTGCGCAACGTCCCAGCGAGAATTAATGAGGAAACCTTATCTGAATGGAAAGCAGTGCGTCGGTGCGACAAATCTCTCTTGACGTGATCTCCCGCGCCTGCCTAGACTTTGGACGTATTCAGGTTGGTTCTTCAGAACATTCGACTATCTGAGGAAGCGCATAACAATCCTGTCCGAATGAAACCGCACCCCGTCAACGAGCGACGTCGCTTTGTCTGTTCGCTGCTCGCATTGTCTGCGTTCGCCCCGACCGCACTCCGAGGCGCAACGCATGCGTCCGTTGCGGGCACGGTCAGCACATGGCCAGTGTTGCTGTTCATTCCCTACGGCGGAAGCGATCTCGGATTCAGCGAGGCCGCCTATCGCGGCTACCTCCAGGTGCGCCGCAGCGGGTACCGGATCACGGTCGTGCGCGACGCCGACAGTCTGGGTGCTGCGCGAATCCTTACGATTATCGGCCGACACTACAAGGCAGGTGTACGCGGTTTCATTCTGGCAGGCGCTGAGCTGAGCGCGGTCACCGCAACGGCCGCAGCACAATACCCGCAAGCCTATTTCGCGACCTTGTCGGGAACGGCGAATGGCCCCAACGTCGTCAATTTTTGTCTCGACTGCAAGAGCCTCGGTGGCGCGCTTGCGGGAGCTGTTGCCGCGAACGTGTCGAAGACAAAGACCGTCGGTTTCGTCGGCGGCGTAGAGTCTGTCGACGGAACGGAGGCGCAAAGCTTCAGGCAGGCCGTACTGGCCAAGGTGCCAGACGCAACGGTTTTGGTAGATTGGGTCGGCGACTGGGACAACCGTCGACGTACGCAGCAGTTGACGGGGCAGCAGATCGACGCCGGCGCCGACGTGGTCGTCGCCGATGCAAATGACTCAGTGATCGTCGCGGCCGCGCGCCATCCGAGCGTGCGCGTGATCGGCTGGATGGCCGACGCGTCGCGCCGGCACGGAAACGTCGCGGCTAGCGTGATCATCGACACGAGCGTCATTTTCCGGCGTTTCGTCGATGGCGTGGTCGCCGGCCAATTTGAGGGCGGCGACTACACTGTCGTCGATGCGGACCATGTCTGGAAGATTGTGTGGCCGCGACGCTAACCGCTGATACACGCTGGATTCGATAGCATGGGCTCGTTGAAAAACCAGATTACGATAACGCTGATCGTGCTGGTCACGGCAGTCGGCCTCATCGATGCGTATACGTCATATTGGCTGTCGCGCAAGCACATCGGGGAGCTACTCGACGTGCACTTGCAGGGCGCCGCTATCTGGCTGTCCGCCGGCAATGTCGGCGCGATAGGCTCACACGGTCCGCCGCAGCACTCCGTAGACGGCTTTGTCGGGCAGATCTGGAAGCGCGGCGACGCGGCGCCAACTGATAACACCGATCCGGAAGTGCTATTCGATCGCAATGCGCCGGACGGATATTCGATCGAGCGTATCGGCGAGCATCCCTATCGCATCTACACGTTGAGAAAGGCCGACGGCCAGTACACGTACGAGGTCGGACAGCCGGTCGAATTCCGCGAACAAACAGCAAGACATGCCGCGATCGAAAGCCTGATACCGACGCTCATCCTGATTCCACTCGTCTGGCTCGCCATTCCCTTTGTGGTCAACGCGGCGTTCGCGTCGCTGTCGCGTGCAGGGGCGCAGTCGGAGTTCGTCGGCATTCGGCACCTCAAGCCCCTCGATATATCGGGCGTGCCGGACGAAGTACGACCGTTCGCTGCGTCGATCAATCGGATGATTGCCCGGCTTCAGGTTGGTATCGACGCTGAAAAGCGCTTCGTCGCCGATGCCGCGCATGAGTTGCGCACGCCTATCGCTGCGATGCAACTCCGCGTCGACAACCTCGTCAACGCTCCCGACGAGGCGGCGCGCGCCGAGCGTTTGCGCGAATTGCGCGAGGCCATCGCTCGAGCGTCGACGATGATCCGACAGCTTCTCTCGCTAGCGCGAGCTGATGCACAGCTCGATCCGACGGCAATTGAGACAGTGGACCTGTCCCAGTTGGTTCAGAAGCTCGTCGCAGACTTTCTGCCGGTTGCAGATGCACGCTCGATCGATCTTGGCGTAGGGAAGTTCGAGAGCGCGCAAGTTGAAGCACGTGAAGGAGAACTGCGTATGGCCGTGCGCAATCTGCTCGAGAACGCACTGCGCTATACACCGCCCGGCGGGACCGTCGACATCGATCTGTTCCGAAGTGCCGACGACGTGGTGGTGCGCGTGACCGACAACGGACCGGGCATTCCGGAAGCGTCACTGCACCAGGTGTTTGACCGCTTCTTCCGTCTGCGTGCGGAGGATTCGGAAGGGAGTGGTCTCGGGCTTTCCATCGTCAAATCGGTCGCGGCAAAGTACCGGGGTACTATTTCGCTTGAAAACCGCAGCGATGGACCCAGCGGTCTCATCGCGACTATCGTTCTGCCGGCGCGCGGCATGATGTAGGGAGTGCGATTGCGGCAGCGACTTGCGGCAAAGGCAAACTTGCCAATTATTCAATAGGGCGAATAATTCGGCATCCGAATGCATTAGCCAAATTACCCTGTGAGAAACCCTCCGACTAATAGAAAGCTAATCCGGCGAACGTTCTAATAGAGCATGTCGTCGCGGCACCTTAAGTAGTCGATTCAAGCCTGATTGCGTCGCGACTCATGCCTATTCAAGAATCTGGAGATTTGGCCATGAAACGATCGCTCTTCCTGATATTTGCCGGAGTTGCCGCACTCAACGCACATGGTGCGACAACCATCATGAACAACAAGCTCTATGTCGACGATCAGGCATGGTTTGTAAATGGCATGGTGTATCAACCTGAACCGCGCGGCTGGTACACCACCAACAGTCAATACGACATTAAGGCAGGCGAGGGTGGAGCATGGCTGTGCTCCGGCGCGCATATCGACAATCAGAATAGCTGGACGAGCCCCTGCTACGACGATGATCTGACCGGACTGCTACCGGAGGGTGGCGACGGAAAAAACCTTCAATATAACAATGCGCTCAAGCAGCGGTGGAAGCTCGATCTCGATGACATGCAAAGTATGGGGGTCAACACAATTCGTCTGTATAACATCAATACCTACAACAAGTCGCATACGGCGTTTCTTGACGAACTGGACGCTCGGAAGATGAAGGTCATTTATCCTGTCCTTACAACCTACGCGTCGCAACAGCCGCCTGACACTGCTAAAGGAATCATTACTTCAATTGTTCAGGAAACCTGTCCTGCTGGACAACTGCACAACGCGGTGCTCGCTTACAGCATTGGCAACGAATTCGACCAGGAGATTCTGGGCAATCCGACTGGAAATGTAGCCCAAAACGTCCAGCTTGCTGCCAGGGTCGTGCGGGAGCTGTGTCCGGCTGCCAGAATCACGTATTCGGCGGTCGATAATCCGAGTCAATGGACTCTCGACGCCAATGGCAAGAGTCCAATAATCGAGGCCATTGGCCCGAACAACATTGATATTATTTCGGTGAATTCTGGATATCGCGGCGACGCGTCCAACCCATCGTCTGCGGGCTCGTACAATTTGATGTTCAACCAGATCACGGCGCTTACGCAGAAATACAATAAGCCGTTTCTCATCAGCGAAATGGGGGCTCATGATAACGAAACCGACGGCTTCAATCCGCATTGGTGGAATTACGTTTGGGGTATCGTCGTAAGCCGTTCCCAACAGGCGAACAATGTGGGCACCGTGTACTTCGAGTATAACGACGAACCATTGAAGAAAACTCTGGCATTCACGCAGCTGAACAATGACGCATATATGGGCGTAACGACCGGCCAATGGCCGGCTCAGGGCGCCGATCCGCACGATTACAGTCAGACTGGTAACCTGGTCAATATCCAGAAAACGGTCGCTTATCAAGGTATTCCCGATTATCAAACACAGGATAACGGGATCATTGTCTACCCGCGATCAAACCATGGGGCGGGCCGTTACGAGATGTTCGTAAGCGACAACAAGGGCATCAACGCCTGCAATTACAAATTCTCCCCGAATCCCTTCCAGATTGAATCGACATGCTCCGCAGCGGTCAACTCACTCAATCTGCTCAAGACGACGAAGCGTCCCTGACAGGAAGCTGCCGCGAAGCCTGTTCGTCGATACTCCTGTTGCCTTGTTTCAAATCTCTTGTCATCCACAGCCGCCCATCGCGACCGACCCCATTTATTAGACGCCCTCCCGAACAATACAAGGATCAACCGATAGTCGAGGTTCGACCTGTTAGATTGGTCGCCTGTTGTCAGGCGGGCGGCTCCTTTTCGAACGCTCGCGCGCTGCAAGGGCCGTTCCGTCGATTCTCATTCCAATCTCATTCTTAACACCTAGAATATTTCCTGAGACGAAGATTGCGGATCGGCGGGCTGAAAAGTGCCAATGGAGAGTGGATTCCGGGAGTTATTTCGAGCGAATCCCTGGCGCAAGATGGTCTCTACGTGAGAGGGACACATGCTAAATGTCTATTTCCTGCCCGTCGATCCTGAGGACAGCGATTCTTCATGGGGTCCGTGTTCAGCCACTTGTATAAATCCCGGCCGATACAGCTTCACCAGTTCCGGCATTCGCGAGTGGTTCGGAAAGTTTTTCCCGGGGAGAGCCAATTCGCCTGATGTGAAGCGTCCGAACTGATGAGACATAACCGGCGCATTACGCATGAATCGCGAATCGCTCGGGCGCGCAACGCGCCCGCGGAGGAACGTTCCTTGCCTTGCACCCAACGACAACGCTCCATTGCTGTGGACAATGCACCATGCGAGTGCTCATAGTCGAAGACGACCTGCAGATCGGTCAAAGTTTGCTGCGTGCGCTTCAGGATGCGGAGTACAGCGTCGACTGGGTACGCGACGGCAATGCCGGCAGTGCGGCCATCGCTGCCGTTGAATATACGCTGGTCTTGCTCGATCTTGGTTTGCCCGGCATGGGCGGCATCGAATTGCTGAAGACGGCGCGTGAGAAGGGTAGCAAGGTACCCATTCTGATCCTGACTGCACGTGACGACCTCGACGCCCGGGTCCAAGGGCTCGATTTCGGCGCTGACGACTACGTTCTCAAGCCCTTTCACCTGCCCGAACTGCTCGCGCGAATTCGTGCCGTGCTGCGTCGCAGGGCGGGCTTTGCGTCGTCGCGTCTTGGCAATGACGCACTGAACCTCGATCTCGACAAACGAACTCTATGCTGCAACGGGGTGTCGTCCGTTCTGTCGGCGCGCGAGTTCGCACTGATGTTCGCGTTCCTCGAGCGCCCCGGTACCATCCTCTCGCGAGATCAGCTCGAGGGGAAGCTTTATGGGTGGGGTAAGGAAGTCGAGAGCAATGCGGTCGACGTGCTCATCCACGGTGTACGGAAGAAGTTCGGACAGTCTGTGATTCGCAACGTGCGTGGCCTCGGCTGGACCGTTACGCTCGGCGAATCGCCCGAGGCGTGACGGCACGTCTCGGCTGCTCGTTCCCTTACGACGCAGATGTCAATTTTCCGGGTTTAAAGACAGATCCAGATCTTGAGGCTTGTTGACGTACATAGAATCAATATTCTAAATATTCATCTTCGGAGTACTTGTGATGATCGGAGACGCCGAAGAGAAACGTAGTTCTGCGTCGGTCAGCCAGAGGCCATTCAAATATCGAATCCCGGCTTGCCGTAGTGCAAAGCCCGCCGTGGAAGTGCAGTACCAGGCTTGAAATTCGCGCTGCGCTCTTCAGCGTCTGGATCTTCGTATTTTTGTTCCATTCAACCAAGCCCGGCTAGCGGCACCTGTGGTTCCCTCCTACTAATTTATATCTAAGTCATCACGCGCACTATGCAACCTAAGCGCAATTGATTGATGTTTTTCAAACGCGCATAGGGTGCCTCAGCCCATTCTGAAGGCCTTTATCAAGTTGGAAAACTTCCACCGAAATATTCCGGCGAAAGTTAGAAATTAATCACCTTCCTGGGCAGGGCTCAATTTCGTACGCATTACTTGCCAGTGCGGGCTTCCGGTCATTCGTCGTGTTCAGAAATCGGATTTTGTCCGATCGGGCCGGGTCGCCAGGAAAGCCAGTCATTGCGACAAAACCAAAATGGGAAAGATCGTGTATATCTTCAAGCATTCATCGCATTGTGAGTCTGCCCGGGCACTGACGTCGGTGCCTTGTATGGAGGATTGCCGCGGCCGCAAGCGTCGCACCGTAGTTGCATTGGCCTCGGCCGTGGCGTCGCTGGCGACGCTGCTGGTTCCGGTCGCGGTTCGTGCCCAGTGCAACAGCAGCGCCAACCCCGCGCTGCCTGCGGCGCCGGCACAGACCAACTTCTCCAATCAGACGTTCGGCTCAGCGCCGCTTCCCCAGTACTACCTGAACGCCCCGGGCCAGCAGGGATGCAACGGCGCTGACGACGGTTCCTGGAACGGACGGGGCCAGGATGGCTTCGCTGGTCAGTCGGGTGGTTCCTTTAACAGTGTCAATAGCGGAATTACGGTGAAGGGAGGCTTCGTGCCGTTTGTCATGAGCCCCCTGGTGGGGGCGGAATGGTCCGTCAACGGTGGTAACGGTGGTGTCGGCGGACAGGGCGGTTATAACGACAATAACACCGCCCACACGGGAGCCGGCGGAGCGGGCGGCAATGGCGGCGCGGTCTCCGTGCAGTTCAGCGGCACGGTTGGCCCCGACTCGAAAGGTGTCCTTCCGGAAGTTGCGCTCGACGTGGAAGCCAATGGCGGCGCCGGCGGAGCGGGCCGCGACTCCAATACCCAAGGCAGACAGGCGCTCTACGGCGGCAACGGCGGAGCGGGGGGGCGGGGTGGTCGGGCAGCGCTTAACGCCTCCGGCAATATCCAGTTCTATGGTAAGGGCCTGCAAGTGTTCGCCAGGGGCGGAAGCGGCGGAACGGGGGGCGACGCGCCCAAGCCGGTGGATCTTGCCGTGCAAAGCTATGGAGGCAAGGGCGGTGACGGCGGCGACGGCGGTACCGCGACGCTTGCGTTTCAGAACGGCAGCCTGATCGCCGGCACCTCTACAGGCCAGATCTTTCCGATGCAGGCCGACGCCGATGGCGGTAGAGGCGGCGACGCTGGTGGCGCGCTCGGTGGAATTGGCAGTTTTGGTGGGACCGGCGGCAACGGAGGTAACGGCGGCACAGCCAGCGCGGAACTCGGCAGCGGTGGCCAGATCGTTTTCTCCGATCAGATGCAATCGGCGAACAGTCGGTATCAGCCGGGCAGCGGCGTAACCGCCAAGGCAAATGGCGGAGCAGGCGGGACCGGTGGCACCGCCACCGACGGCGCATTCCGCAACGAGGGTGGGGCGGGCGGCAACGGCGGGAATGGCGGCAGCGCCGGCGCTACCGTGCTGGGTTCGGTCGATTACACGGCGAATGCTCCGGCCGGGCAGTCTGCTGCCGGGCTGATCGGGGGTGAGGCGGTGCTGGTGCAGGCCAATGGCGGCGCCGGCGGCGGCGGTGACGGCGTCCAGAGCCCTATCGTGGGTGAAGGCGGCAATGGTGGTAAGGCGGGCGCCGGCGGGAGCGCTTCGCTGACCCTTGGAGACGCGAAGAACACGGCGACAATCAAAACGAACGGCCCATATACCCACGGCGCCCTGGTGCAAAGTGTCGGCGGCGGCGGGGGCAATGGCGGTAGTGTCAGCTTCGCGCTGGCCGGCTCGGGCGGTGCAGGTGCCGCGGGCGGCGATGGCGGCGCGGTCACGGTGAATTCGGACCACGCCTATGTCACGGCCGGCAGTCAGTCAGGCGCAGGCACAGGCAGCATCCCGCTGATCGCGCAAAGCATCGGCGGTGGCGGCGGAAGCGGCGGCGACGCCAGCGGCGCCACCGCTGGCGCGGGCTTCGAGATTGGCGGCAACGGCGGCCAGGGTGGCAATGGCGGCGCGGTGAAACTGACGCTGGGCCAGCACAGCGTGTTTGGCAGCCTCGACCAGAGCGGTGGCGCCGGCATCCTCGCGCAAAGCATCGGCGGCTCCGGCGGCAACGCCGGCAGCGCGACGTCGAGCGGCGGGGGGCTGATCACCATGGTGATCGGCGGGGATGCTCACGGTGGCGGCAACGGCGGCCAGGTTAGCGTCGACAACGCCGCACTCGTCACGACCTACGGCGACCACGCAGCCGGCATCAAGGAGCAGTCGATCGGCGGCGGTGGCGGCAATGGCGGCAACGCTACAGCGTTTACCGTCGGCGGCCCGCTGTCGAGCTCGGTTGCCATTGGCGGGCAGGGCGGCGGAGGCGGCGCGGCCGGCGCGGTGTCGCTGACCAACACGGGGCAGGTCGTTACGTATGGTTCGGATGCCGAAGGTGTCGTGCTGCAAAGCATCGGCGGCGGCGGCGGCTCCGGCGGCAGTGCCACGGCGCGTGCCGTGGCCGCATCGGGCAGCCCCAACATTCCTTCAATCAGCGTCAGCGCCGCTATCGGCGGCGCCGGCGGGACCGGCAACACCGGCGGCAATGTCACGCTCGATAATTCCGGTCTGATCACCACAGCGGGCGACAGCGCAACCGCTGTGTTCGCGCAGTCCGTCGGTGGCGGCGGCGGTACGGGCGGCGACGCAACCGCCGCGTCCTACTCCGCGTCACCTGCCAAGGGGGCGTCGCTGTCGGTCTCCGTGGCTCTCGGCGGCAGTGGCGGCAGCGGCGGCACGGGCGGCGCCGTCAACCTGGAAAACTCCGGGCTGATCGCAACCCTGGGCCAGGACGCCCACGGCGTGTTCGCGCAGTCAATTGGCGGTGGCGGCGGCAATGGCGGCACGGGCGATGCCTCGGCAACGGCGACTAACGCCAAAACCAGCTTCAGCGCGACAATCGCGGTGGGCGGAACGGGTGGAACAGGGGGGACGGGCGGCACGGTCGGCCTGACCAACGACGGTTCGATCGCGACGCGCGGCGACGGCGCCGATGCGGTGTTCGCCCAGAGCGTGGGCGGCGGCGGCGGCGCAGGCGGCGGTGGTACCGCTGCGGCCAGCGGCGGCTCGGCTGCGATCGCCGTGGGAGTTGGCGGCAAGGGTGGCGTCGGCGGCGACGGCAACACGGTGACGACGACCAACAACGGCAACATCGTCACCCGCGGCGCAGCCTCGACCGGCATCTTCGCGCAAAGCGTCGGCGGCGGCGGGGGCAAAGGCGGCAAGGGCGCGGCGGCAGCGGGCGGCAGCAGCGGCCTCGACACGTACTCCAACGCCCAGACCCTGTTCGGCATTCTGGGTAACGGCCTCGGCCTGAACCAGAACGTGCAGAACCTGGGCAACAACATCCTGCAGGACGGCGCGCTCGGCGAAAAAATCGAAGCGACTTATGGTGATCTGGAAAAGCTCCTCACGCAGCCGGATGGGGTATCGAAAGTTCTGGGCACCGTGAACCAGATCAGCGTGGGCGTGTCGGTCGGCGGCAGCGGCGGCGCGGGTGGCGTGGGCGGTGCGGTGAACGCTACTAACACCGGCGCGATCGGCACCTATGGCGCGCAATCCCATGGCATCTTCGCGCAGAGCGTTGGCGGCGGCGGTGGCAGCGGCGGTGCGGCGAGTTCGGTCGGCAAGTCGAACAACGATTCGAAGGTGCAGGCCGCGGTCGCCGTGGGCGGCAGCGGTGGCGCGGCCGGCTCGGGCGGGGCGGTGAGTGTCGTGCAGGGGGCGACTGGCGCAGTCGAGACGCAGGGGGTGGAAGCGTTTGGCTTGTACGCGCAGAGCGTAGGCGGCGGTGGCGGCAACGGTGCGATGTCGGGGGCGATCAGCGGTTCGCTGAAAAGCCTGTCGATCGCCGTGGGCGGCAATGGCGGAGGCGCCGGGAACGGCGGCACCGTGAACGTCAGCAACGCCGGCACGGTCACGACACTTGGCAAGCACAGCGTCGGCATCCTCGCGCAAAGTATCGGAGGCGGCGGCGGTGTCGTGACCACCGCGAGCAGCGATGAGACGTTCGATCCCTCCAAAGCCGTCAACAATCCTCAGGGACGCATCGCCGACATCTACGGGGTGACACTGAGCTTCGGCGGTCAGAACGGCAGTTCGGGAAATGGCAGCGGCGTCACTGTCAACACGCAAGGCAACGTGACGACGAGCGGACTTGACGCGCACGGTATCGTCGCGCAGTCGATCGGCGGCGGGGGCGGGTTCGTGGCGGGCGGACAGATCAACACGAACACGCCCGTTGGCGCCGGCGGCGCGAGCGGCAACGGCGGCAGCGTTCTTGTCGTGGACACCAATCACACTGTCTCTACCACCGGCGACGGTGCGTATGGGATCGTCGCACAATCGATCGGCGGTGGCGGGGGTTTTGCCGGCGACCCGTCAGCCCCGAACTACTACGGTGACAATACGAGCGGCGAAGTATTTGCCAACAGCGGCAATGGCGGCGCCGTCAACGTCATCGTGGTAAACGGCGGGAAGGTCGTGACGACCGGCCGGTACGCGCCGGCGATCTTCGCGCAATCGATCGGTGGTGGCGGTGGTCTGGTGGCTTCCAACAACCCCTCGAGCATACTCGGCCCGCTGCATGATGTGGCACGTGGCAGCGCGGGTGGCGCCGGCGTGGGCGGCATGGTCGCCGTCAACGTCAGGGATAACGACACGGTCATGGCCACAGGCGTCGGGTCCGCCGGCATCCTGGCGCAAAGCGACGGCCAGAAAGGCGGGCAAATCTCGATCCACCTGGCGCCCGGGTCGAAAGTCATAGGCGGCACGACCGATCCCAATTTCGCGACGGGCCTAAAGGGGGGGGTGGAGCCGGAGTTTCGCGACGCTGCCGCCGTCCGTCTGATTGGCGGCAATAACAACATCATCACCAACCAGGGCACCATCCAGACCTTAGGCAAATACGCGATCCTGGTGGACCCCACGGTGTATGGCGAGGCGTCCGCCACCACCACGGTCAACAACTCCGGCACTATCACCGGTGACATCTACGACCTTGGTGGCCCCGGCAACAGCGTTGTCAACAATCTGCCCGGCGGCGTGATCGACACACCCACCACGCTGAACGTCGGAGGCGGCACGGTCAACAACGCCGGCACGCTCAAAGTCGGCGGCGCGAAGTCGATCGGCAATACGGTTCTCACCGGCAATCTCGTGCAGACTTCGACTGGCACGCTGAACGTCCAGATCGATCCCGCCAACAAGCGGTCCGATCTGCTCAACATCACCGGTACCGCCGCGCTTGCCGGCAAGGTGCAGGCCGATCCGGTGAGCTATCTGAAGAGCACGAGCACCGTGCTGTCGGCGGCCGGCGGCATTCAGCCGGATGCGACGCTCGCGGGTTCTTCTACGCCGGTCTACCGCTTCACGCCGCTGGTGCAAGGCAACACCGTCGCGATTAAAACCGATGCGGATTTCGTCGGTGCGAGCAAGGGGACTTCGGCCACGCAGCAGAGTGTCGCGGCCAACCTGGACCGGTTGTGGAGCAGCGCCAATCCCACCTTTTCGCCCATCTTTGGAGCCTTCGGTAGCGCCGCTAGCTCGGCGGGCTATGCCCAGACGCTGACCGCCGTCTCCGGGCAGGAGTTGCTCGGCGTGGCCGCTGCGCGCTACCAGTCCAGCCAGGCATTCTCGCGCTCCGTCTTCAGTTGCCCAGAGTTCGGCGACGACGACTCCACCGTCAGAAAGCAGGGCTCCTGCGTGTGGTTCCGCGCCACGGGCATGTGGGAAAACCGTAGCGCCGACGCTTCATTCCCGGGTTTCGGCTGGCAAGGTACGACGATGAAGGTCGGCGGGCAGGTCCAGCTGCAGCCCGGCTGGTTCCTCGGTGGCGCCATCGGCTACGAGACCGACCGTTTCACCGGCAACGACAACCTGACGAGCGCCAACGGCAATGCGCTTCTTGGCGTCGTCGCGCTCAAGCACGAGGTCGGTCCGTGGACTTTCACCGGAGCGGTGGACGCCAGCTACGGCTGGTTGAACAGCTCGCGCGTGATCCCGACCGCCAATGCGGTGGCGACCGCCTCGCCCGATTCGTACAATCTCGGGTTGCACTTGCGCGCGGCCTATCAGATCCCGTTCGGCCGCTTCTACCTCGAACCGGCGCTCGACGGCGATCTGAACTACATCAATCTCCCGGGCTACACGGAGAGCGGTGCGGGCGCGCTCAACCTGAAGGTGAATAGCGCGAACAGCGTCATTGCGACCGGCACGCCGAATTTGCGGATCGGCACGCGCGCGCAGATCGGGTCGGCGACAGTCGACGCTTATGTCGGCGCCGGGGTGAGCTTCATTGCAGGCAATAGCTACACGACCAACGCGTCGTTCGCCGCTGCCCCGGGTTTCGGCACCTTCACCAATACGCTCACCAATGCGCACGTCGCGGGCAAGTTTTCCGCTGGGGTAGAGGTCTATACGACCAAACGTCTCGATGTGCGTCTGGAGTATGACGGCATGGTTGCCGCGCACGAGGTCGAGAATGGCGGCCAGATCCGGGTCAAGTACCGGTTCTGATAAAAGCGTCGGGGCCCGGACAAGTCATCAAAAGCCGTAAAGCGTGGTTGGATTGGTGACGAGGATGCGCTGTCGCAATTCCGGTTCGGGTACCCAGTGCGCGAGTTGATAGAACACGCGCGCGTCGTCGACGTGACGGAACGGGCTGATGGCGGTCGGTTTTTCGCCCGGCTCGTGCTGGGTGTGCGGCCAGTCACTCGCCCAGACTATGCGCGCGGGATTTGCCTCGATCAGGTGGCGCACGAGCGGGCGCACGTCGTCATAGTCCGGCGTGCGTTGCGAGATGCGATAGGGCGCCGACAGCTTGATATAGGTATGGCCGCTTCGCAGAAGCTCGACGATCGGCGGTAAGTCCGGCTGCGCCATACCCTTTGACGGCTCGATCATCGCGAAGTGATCGAGGACGACCGGCACCTCGAGCGCACCGATTTCGTCCGCCAATGCCGCAATCACCTGCGAGGCTGCGTAAATCTCTACGTGCCATCCAAGCGGCCCGATGCGGCGTGCGAGCGAATTCAGTACGCCGCGGGCCGCGGCGGGGTCCTGCTGACCGATCGACGCCAGATTGACGCGCACGCCTTTGACCCTGTTAGCTGCCAGCGCCTGGAGCGTTTCATCGGGCGCAGACGGATCGATCACCGCAGTCCCTCGCGCGATGTCGCCGAGCACCTGTAGCGCATCGACGAGGCATGCATTGTCTGCGCCGTAGAAGCTCGGCTGGACGAGCACGACGCGGGACAGGCCAAGCTGCGCGAGGTGTGCGCGCAAAGCGGCCACACTCGCTTCGGGAGGGGTGTAGTCGCGATCAGGCAACATCGGATAGCGGCTTTGCGGACCGATGATATGCACATGGCAGTCGCACGCGCCGGGTGGGATCGGGAAGGAACCGGCGCTATTCCTGTGCGCAGTGCTTGCCGCCGACGCCAGGCCGAACGACGCGCCAGCGAGACAGGCAGTGGTGGCCTGCAAGATGAAATGTCGTCGGTCGGTCATGGTCGCCGGATCGCGGGGATTATGAGGACATCAAGTCTGTCTGCGAGTTGCCTCAGCACTGGATTTTCGCTCAGCGTAGCCCAACGCCACGAACCGCTCCAGATGATGATCCTCATCCCCAAGCTGATGATCGATCATCACGAGCCGCTTCGCGTAGTGCGCAAGCGGCAGCTCCCACGTCATGCCGATCCCGCCGTGCAACTGGATGCATTCCTCCGCGACCCGCGCGCCGATCCGGCCGATGCTGTACTTCGCCGCCGACACCGCGCGCTCGCGCGCGTTGCGTTCGCCGTCGAGCGCCGCCGCCGCGTTGATCACCGCCGAGCGTGCCTGCTCGATTTCGAGCAGCAGATCGGCCATGCGATGCTGCAACGCCTGGAAGCTGCCGATCGGCACGCCGAATTGCTTGCGCGTGCGCAGATAGTCGAGCGTGTAGTCTTTCGCGACGTCCATCGCGCCGACCGCTTCCGCGCACAGCGCGAGCACGCCGCAACTCACCGCATATTCGAGCGTCGCGTAGCCCTCGTCTACTGAGCCGAGCACGCTGTCGTCGCCGAGCGTGACGTTGTCGAACGTCACTTCGGCCGCGCGTCCGCCGTCGATCTTGCGATAGCCGCGCACGCTCACCCCCGAAGCGTCCTTCGGCACCAGGAACAGCGTGATGCCGCCTTCCGCATCGTCCTCGCCGCTCGTGCGTGCCGAGACGAGGAACACTTGCGCATGCTCGCCAAACTGAACGACAGCCTTCGCTCCGTTCACTGTCCACCTATTGTCACTGCGCAGCGCTCGCGTCGCAGCGACCCGAGCCAGTTCGTAATGACTGTCCGGCTCACCATGCGCGAGCGCGACGATCCGCGAGCCGTCGATCAACGAAGTCAGCGCCGCTTTCTGCGCGTCGCTGCCGCTGCGATCGATCGCCCGGCCGACGATCAGCGTATCGAGAAACGGCTCGACGACGAGCCCGCGGCCGATACTCTCGAACACGACGGAAATATCGAATCCGCCGCCGCCAAAACCGCCGCTCGCTTCATCGAACAATGCGCCGATCACGCCAAGCTCCGCGAAGCGCGCCCACAATTCGCTGCTGAAGCCCTGCGTCGAGCACGCGATCTTGTCGCGGGTCGCGAAGCCGTACTGCTCGCTGATGAAGCGGTTCAGCGTATCCGCCAGCATGCGGCGGTCTTCGGTGTGCTGGAAATTCATGACGTGCGCCTCTTACAGTCCGAGGATCATCTTGGAGATGATGTTCTTCTGGATTTCGTTCGAGCCGCCGAAGATCGACAGCTTGCGATTGTTGAAGTACTGCGACGCGGCACTCGCGGCTTCGTCGGGGCCGACCGGCACGCCGTCGAAGCCTTCGTGCAGCGCTTCCTCGACGAACGGCTGCGCATAAGCGCCCATCGCGCGCCGCGTCAGCGACGAAATCTCCTGACGGATCTCGGTGCCGCGAATCTTCAGCATCGAACTCTCGGCACCGGGCACGCCGCCGCCCGCCACCGCCGCGATCACGCGCAGGTTGGTCGTCTTCATGTTCTCGAGATCGATCTCGACGCGCGCCATGCGTGCCGCGAACGCGGGATCCTCGGCGAGAGGCCGGCCATTGCGCAGCTGTTTCGCGGCGATCTTGCGCAGACGATTGAATGCGGCGACCGAAAAGCCGACGCCCGCGATATTCGTGCGCTCATACGTGAGCAGATATTTCGCGTAGGTCCAGCCCTTGTTCTCTTCGCCGACGAGATTCCCGGCCGGCACGCGCACGTCGGTGAAAAACACTTCATTGACTTCGTGCTCGCCGTCGAGCGTGATGATCGGCCGTACCTCGACGCCCGGCGTGTTCATGTCGATCAGCAGAAAGCTGATGCCTTCCTGCTTGCGTACGTCGGTCGCGGTGCGCACGAGGCAGAAGATCATGTTTGCGTAATGACCGAGCGTGGTCCACGTCTTCTGCCCATTGACGATGTAGTGCTCGCCCTCGGCGTCCGTGCCGCGCACCGCGGTCGTCTTGACCGACGCGAGATCGGAGCCCGCGCCGGGCTCCGAATAGCCCTGGCACCACCAGTCGGAACCATCGAGTATGCGCGGCAGCCAGTGGCGTTTCTGCGCGTCGCTGCCGTACCTGATCAGCACGGGCCCGAGCATGTTGACGCCGAACGGCACCACGCGCGGTGCGCCGGCCAATGCGCATTCGTTTTCGAAGATGAACTTCTGCACCGCGCTCCAGCCGGGGCCGCCGTACTCTTTCGGCCAGTGGTTCGCGAGCCAGCCTTGCGCGTTCAGAATCGCGTGCCACTCGGCCATATCGTCGCGCGTCAGACGCCGGCCGCCGTGCACCTTGTCGGCAAGGCGTTGCGGCAGCTTGTCGCGCAGAAACGCCTGCACGCTGGCGCGAAACGCTTCTTCTTCGGGGGTGAAGTTCAGATCCATCGCAGTCGTTCCGTCAGTGTTCGTGGTGGCTCAGGCCGTCGTATTCAGGCTCGCGAAATCCGCGCCGCGCTCGACCAGATCGATCAGCAGCGGCGACGGCCGCCAGAACAGCGGGTCTTCCTTCGCGAACTCGCGAATGTCGGCGAGAATCGCCGCCAGCCCGACGCTGTCCGCGTATTTCATCGGACCGCCGCGGTAACGCGGAAAGCCGTAGCCGTACAGCAATGTCACGTCGACGTCGAGCGGGCGCAGCGCGATGCCTTCGTGCACGACGTTCGCGCCTTCGTTGATCATCGCGGCCAGATAGCGGCGCAAGATCTGCTCGTCGGTGAAGCTGCGCGGCGTGATGCCCGCGCGCACGCGCTCGGCGTCGATGATCGCCTCGACTTCGGGATCGGGCATGCCGCCGCGCGATCCCTCGGGGTACAGATAGAATCCGCGGCCGGTCTTCTGGCCGAACCAGCCGCGCTCGCACAGGCGGTCGGCGATCTGCACGTAGCGCGCGTTCGGATCGCGCGTGGCCGCGCGGCGTTTGCGCGCCGCCCAGCCGATGTCGCCGCCCGCGAGGTCGACCACCTGGAACGGGCCCATCGGCAAGCCGAACGCGCGCACCGCCGTGTCGATCTGATACGGCGACGCGCCGTCTTCCATCAGCGCGTCGGCGGCGGCGCGATACACGGCGAGCAGCCGATTGCCGATGAAGCCGTCGCATACGCCCGCGCGCACCGGCGTCTTGCGCAGCTTCTTCGCGAGCTCGAACGCGGTCGCGACGACGTCGGCGCTGACCTGCTTCGGCACCACGACTTCGAGCAGCTTCATGATGTTGGCCGGCGAGAAGAAGTGCAGGCCGATTACGTCGGCGGGACGCGAGATGCTGGCCGCGATCGCTTCGATGTCCAGATACGACGTGTTGGTCGCGAGCACCGCGCCGGGCTTGCAGACGCGATCGAGCTCGGCAAACACGGCCTTTTTGACGTCGAGATCTTCGAACACGGCTTCGATCACGAGGTCGGCGTTAGCAAGCGCATCGTACGACGTGCTGCCGCTCCAGCGCGCCATGGTTGCGGCTTTCTTCTCCGCGGTGAGGCGGCCTTTGGCGATCAGCGCGTCGTAGACCTTGTCGATATGCGCGCGGCCGCGCGCGAGCGATGCTTCGTCGCGTTCGATCATCGTGACGGGCAGTCCCGCGTCGAGCACCGCGACCGCAATGCCCGCGCCCATCGTGCCGCCGCCGATCACGCCGATCGCGTCGAGCGCGCGCGGTTTCGCAGCGCGCGTTTCAGGCGCTTTCAGCACTTCGCGCTCGGCGAAGAACGCGTGAATCAGGCCGGCGCGCTGCGGGCTGTCGAGGCATTGCAGGAACAGCTTGCGTTCGAGCTTCAGGCCTTCGTCGAAGGGCTGTTCGATCGCGGCTTGGACGGCGTCGACGATTTTCAGCGGCGAGAACAGGCCGCGCGCTTTCTTCGCGGTTTCCTCACGCGCTTTCGCGACTGCGGCGAGGCTCGCGGCGCGATCGTTCAACGCGGCGGCATCGCGCGTGCGGCGCACCGGCGCGTGCGCGGCGAGCAACTCGTGCGCGTAGGCGAGCCCTTCGGCGAGGATGTCGCCGCTGTCGCCGAGACGGTCGATCAGCCCGAGCGCGAGCGCTTCCTTCGCACTCGCATGACGGCCGCTCAAGATCAGATCGAGCGCGGCCGGCGCGCCGATCAGACGCGGCGTGCGTTGCGTGCCGCCCGCGCCGGGCAGCAGGCCGAGCTGCACTTCGGGCAGGCCGAGCTTCGCGCCATCGACGGCAATCCGGTAATGCGCGGCGAGCGCCACTTCGAGCCCGCCGCCGAGCGCGGCGCCGTGCAGCGCGGCAATCACGGGCTTCGCGCAGGCCTCGATGCGGTTGCACACGTCCGGCAGCGAAGGGGGCACCGGCGGCTTGCCGAACTCGCGGATATCGGCACCGGCGATGAAGTTGCGCCCCGCGCCGACGATCAGCACGGCTTCGACCGCGCGCTCGGCGTCGGCGGCTTCGATCGCGGCCAGCAGGCCGCGCCGCACGTCGGCGGATAGTGCGTTGACCGGCGCGTGATCGATCGTGACGAGCAGTACCTTGCCGCGCAATTCACGGGTGACGACGTCGGCTGAGGGGGAAGGGGTCATGCTGGTGTCTCCGTTTGATGGTGGCGACGCGCGCGCGTCTGATCGTCCCATTCTGGAGCGGTCAACGTTCATTGACAATCACATGGCTGATTGACAGACTGTCAAAATTATTTTGACAAAGGCATGGCGATGGACGTCAACTCGCTGACCCTGCTCGTCGACATCCTCGACGCCGGCAATCTGAGCGAAGCGGCGCGCCGGCTCAAGATGAGCCGCGCGAACGTCAGCTATCACCTGAACCAGTTGGAGCGTTCGGTCGGCCTGCAGTTGGTGCGACGCACCACGCGCCGCGTCGAGCCGACCGAGATCGGTCTGCGGCTCTACGAGCACGGCCGCACGATCCGCAACGCGCTGCTGGCCGCGCGCGAGTCGGTGACGACGCTCGGCCAGAGCCTGCAGGGGCGCGTGCGGCTCAGCGTGCCGAGCGGCTATGGCCAGCTCGTGATGTCCGACTGGCTGATCGCGTTCAAGCGGCTGTATCCGGGCATCGTGCTGGATGTGATGTTCGAGAACCGCGTCGAGGATCTGATGCGCGACGAGATCGACATCGCGGTGCGCGTGATGTCGGAGCCGCCGCAAAACCTCGTCGCGCGGGACATGGGCCCGGTCCGCTACGTGGCTTGCGCATCTCCCGAATTCGCGCGCACGCACGGCATGCCCGCGACGCTCGACGACCTGCGCACCGCGCCGCTGATTACCGCGGCCGTGATCGGCAAGCAGTTGCGGCTCGCCGCGTATCTGCGCGACGAGCGTCATGAAGTGCTGCTCGAGCCGACGATCATTTCGGAAAACTTTCTATTTTTGCGGCAGGCGGTGCTGGCCGGTCTCGGCGTCGGACTCGTGCCCGACTACGTGGTGCAGGACGATCTGAAGCGCGGCGCCGTGCTGAGCGCGCTCGATGCGTGGCGACTCAGCATCTTCGGCACGCACATGTACATGCTGTACATGCCGAACCGGCATCACACGCGCGCGGCGGCGACCTTCATCGACTTCGTGCTGGAGCAGGCGCAGGGCTCGGGCAGGGGCGGCGCGCATTGAAGCTGCGAATTCGGGCGCCGAGTCTGCGCGCGCTGGCCGTCGTGACGATCGGCACGCCGACGCAGGGTCGTGGGCTAAACTGCGGAACACCGCCCATGCACACAAATACAGCATCCGG
The DNA here is from genome assembly GCF_021390635.1 of Paraburkholderia sp. HD33-4. NCBI lineage: Bacteria > Pseudomonadati > Pseudomonadota > Betaproteobacteria > Burkholderiales > Burkholderiaceae > Paraburkholderia > Paraburkholderia sp. HD33-4. The sequence goes on from NZ_JAJEJS010000001.1 coordinate 1,189,106, forward strand.
AGACACGATGAACCTCGACGGCGAGACTTACGATTCGCTCACGACCCATTTCACGTGGCGCATTCCGCCGCGCTACAACATCGGCGTCGACGCGTGCGACAAGTGGGCCGATGGCTCGGGGCGTCTCGCGCTGATCTATGAAGACGCCGACGGCCGCGCGACCCGCTATACGTTCGACGAACTGAAGGCACTGTCCGACCGTTTCGCCAACGCGCTGCTCGCGGCGGGCGCGCGGCGCGGCGAGCGCATCGGCATCTTCCTGTCGCAATCGATCGAAACGGCCATCGCGCATCTCGCGGCATACAAGGCCGGCATGGTCGCGGTGCCGCTGTTCGCGCTGTTCGGCGTGGACGCGATCGAGCATCGGCTCGGCGACAGCGGCGCGGTCGCGCTGATCACCGATCACGCCGGTGTGCAAAAGATCGACGAAATTCGCGGCGCACTGCCCGAGTTGCGACACGTGTTCAGTGTCGATATCGAGCAGGACGACGAAGCATCGGACGCGCCCGTGCGCTCGTTCTGGCGGGCGTTGAATGGCGCTCGAGCCGAGTTCACGCCGGCCGATACCGCCGCGGACGATCCGGCAATCATCATCTATACATCGGGCACGACCGGCAAACCGAAGGGCGCGTTGCACGGGCATCGCGTTTTGCTCGGGCATCTGCCCGGCGTCGAGATGTCGCAGCAGGGCTTTCCCGCGCACGCGACGCTGATGTGGACGCCCGCGGACTGGGCGTGGATCGGCGGTCTGTTCGATGTGCTGCTGCCATCGTGGCATCACGGCGTCGCGGTGCTGGCGCGCCGTTTTGCGAAATTCGATGGCCATGCCGCGTTCGATCTGCTCGCGCGTCACGCGGTCTCCCATGCGTTTCTTCCGCCGACCGCGCTGAAGATGATGCGCGGCGTCGAGCGGCCCGCTGATCTGCGTCTTGCGTTGCGATCGGTCGCGAGCGGCGGCGAATCGCTCGGCGAGGAACTGATCGGCTGGGGACGCGACGCGCTCGGCGTGACGATCAACGAGTTCTACGGGCAGACCGAGTGCAACGTGGTGGTGTCGTCGTGCGCGGCGCTGTTCGAGCCGTGCTTCGGCGCGATCGGGCGCGCGGTGCCGGGCCACCATGTTGCGATCGTCGATGCCGCCGGCAACGAATTGCCGCCCGGCGCGATCGGCGATATCGCGGTGGCCGCGCCCGATCCGGTGATGTTTCTCGGCTACTGGCGCAACGACGCGGCCACCAGCGAGAAATTCCGCGGCAAGTTTCTGCTGACCGGCGATCTCGGCACGCGCGACGCGGACGGCTTCATTCGCTTCGTCGGCCGTGGCGACGACGTGATCACGAGTGCGGGCTACCGCATCGGGCCGGCGTCGATCGAGGACTCGCTGCTGCGTCATCCAGCGGTCGCGATGGCGGCCGTGGTCGGCGCGCCCGATCGCGAGCGCACCGAAATCGTGACGGCGTTCGTCGTGCTGAAAGCGGGTTTCGTCGGCGACGATGCGCTCGTTCGCGAGATCCAGCGGCACGTGAAGACGCGTCTGGCCGCGCATGAATATCCGCGCGAGATTCGCTTCGTCGAAAGCCTGCCGATGACGGCCACCGGCAAGGTGATCCGCAAGGCGCTGCGCGAGGCGCTGGAGGAGACCGGCACGCACGAACCGGACGCGATGCCGCCGGCGAAAAACTGAGTCTGCTACGATGACCGACCCACGATCAGAATCACAGCGGAGAGCCCGGATGCGCCCGGAGAGTGCAATTCGTTTTGACCAGGAGTTCGCGCCGCGCATCGCCGAGGCGATCACCGCGTGTTTCGCGAAGACCGTGCACACCGAGGTGTTGCCGCATGGCGAAGAGGGGCAGCCCACCCGCGTGCGGATTCACGCAACGCCGCTCGAAGAGCTCGGTCACTACCCGCATCCGTTGAATCTGTATCTGACCTGGGACAGCGACGAAATCGAAAGACTGATGGGCGAGCAGGGCGCGCTGCGTTTCGCCAGATATCTGGCCGCGCTGCCGCGCAAGCTCAATGCGTGGACCCAGGCGCGCGAACTCGATTTCTCCACGCATACGCAGGGGGAGCCGGTTACGTTGATCGGCGGGCTCGATTTCGAGTCGTAAGCGCTGGCACGCGTTTGCGGGGTTGCGTTCCAGAGCTGGATAAAAAAGCGGCCGCTGTGCTCGAGGAGCCAGCGGCCGTCGCTTTTGCAGAGTTGCGTTGCGGCGACGCTCAGCCGCCCAACGCCGGATCGCTCATGCTGCTACTGCCGGTCTCCACGTGACCGGCGATGCGGCGCGCGAACGTCGGGTCCGTATCGACGGTGATCGCGAGATCGTACCAGCCGTAGGCGTTGCGCAGATCGAGGTACAGATTGTCGGTGTCGCCGCCGCGCACCGAATGCCTGATTACGTGGTTCGCGTCGTACGCGTTGACGATCGTGAACTCGCAACGCGCGCTGCCGACATTCTCGAGCCGCAGTTGCAGATTACCGTTCGCAACATCGTAGCCTTCGGCGACCACCGGTCGTGCGGTGTCCGAACCATTCCACCAGTTCCTCGCGACCACCTTGCCCGCGAAGCGGCGCAGGAATCCGTTCGGTCCGTGCACGCTGAAGTCGTAGCTGCCATCGGCGTTGACGAGCAGCGTGTCCTGCAGATGCTTGCCTGCTTCGACGGTATAGCTGCGCGGCGCGTCGGCGCTATTGGCCGCGTACACGAGGAACACCGCGCCCGCGCGGCCCGTGTTGACGAAGCGCATCGTCAGCTTGCCGTTCGAGCCTTCGTCGACACGCACGAAGAGTTCATACGGCAATGCGCGGGCCGGGCGCACGCCCGCTTCCTGCTTCGGCACCGTCTGCAGCGTCGGCGGTTGCGGCACGTAGTCCGGGTGACGGTTCTGGTCGGGCGGCACGTAGCCGCTCGTGCTCGGCAGCGACGGTACCGACGCGTTCGGATTCGCGAAGTTGAACGCCGAGCTCAGATCGCCGCACACCGCGCGGCGCCACGGCGTGATGTTCGATTCGCGCAGATCGTGGTGCTGGCCGAAGCGCTTTTCGATGAAGCGGATCACCGAGGTATGGTCGAACACTTCCGAGCACACGTAGCCGCCCTTCGACCACGGCGAGACCACCAGCATCGGCACGCGCGGTCCGAGCCCGTACGGCCCGGCGACGTTCTTCGGATCGCCTGCATAGATGTCGTGCGTGATGTCGACGGTAGACAGACCGTTCGCGCTCGACGCAGCCGCGAACGGCGCCGCGATGTGATCGAAGAAGCCGTCGTTTTCGTCGTAGTTGATCAGCAGCACGGTCTTGCTCCACACGTCCGGGTTCGACGTGAGGATCTGCAGCACCTGGTCGATGTACCACGCGCCGTAGTTGGTCGGCCAGTTCGGATGTTCGCAGTACGCTTCGGGCGCGACGATCCACGACACCTGCGGCAGCGTGCCGTTCTGCACGTCGCGCTTCAGGATGTCGAAGTAGCCGTCGCCGTTCGCCGCGTTGGTGCCGGTGCGCGCGTTATCGTACAGCGGGTTGCCCGGCTGCGCGTTGCGATACTGGTTGAAATAGAGCAGCGAGTTGTCGCCGTAGTTGCCGATGTACGCGTTCTGCGTCCAGCCCCACGAACCGTTCGCATCGAGCCCGGTGCCGATGTCCTGATAGATCTTCCACGAGATGCCGGCGTTCTGCAGCACTTCGGGGAAGGTCGACCAGCCGTAGCCGAGTTCCGAATTGTCGATCACCGGACCGCCGCCGCTGCCGTCGTTGCCGACCCAGCCGCTCCACATGTAGTAGCGGTTCGGGTCGGTCGGGCCCATCAGCGAGCAGTGGTACGAGTCGCAGACCGTGAATGCGTCGGCGAGCTGATAGTGGAACGGAATGTCGTCGCGCGTCAGGTAGGCCATCGTGGTCGCGCCTTTCGACGGCACCCACTGATCGTTGCGGCCGCCGTTCCATGCCGCATGCGTGGTGCCCCAGTCGTGCGCGAGATCCTGCAGGAATTGCAGGCCGAGATTCGGCGCGGTGGGATGGAACGGCAGCACGTAGCTGGCGCCGGCGGTGTCGGCGGTGAGCGGTTGATACCACACCGGCTGGCCGTTCGCGAGCTTGATCGCGCGCGTGTCGCCGAAGCCGCGCACGCCTTTGAGCGTGCCGAAGTAGTGGTCGAACGAGCGGTTCTCCTGCATCAGCACGACGATGTGCTCGACATCGTGGATCGTGCCGGTTCGGTTGTTGGCCGGAATCGCGAGCGCATTGCGGATGCCCGGCGGCAGCATGCTCAACGCGGTGAAGGAACCGGCGGCTTGCGCGGCCGAGCGCAGAAAATCACGGCGATTGTTTGAGGTCATGGTTGTGGCGGATGTGGCTTTGATCTTCGGTGGGGGAAAAGGCACGGGGACAGCGAATTGCGGTACTGATACGGCGATGCTGCGTCTGACGCGCGAAGGCAAACCCGCCGCCGCGCGCGGCGCGATTCTCAATCGACGGTATGGATGACGGGGCTGGCAAGCGGCGGCGAGGCGGCGGACAGCGCCGTGCCGGCTTCGAATGCGGGTGCCGCCGGTGTCTGGATCGTCAGCGTCGGCGGCGCGGAGTCGGCCGGCGGCGTGGCGCTCGGTGGGTCGCCGGGGTCAGCGGCGGAATGCTCGGTAGAACTGATGGTATTCGGGGCGGCGGGTGGGTCGTCGTCGCTGCATGCGCCCATTAGCGCGCACAGCGCGATAACAGCCACGGCGCCCGTCAAACGTTTGCACCGCGGCGCACGGTTCGGCTTCGACACGAGGGGCATGGCACGGTCTCCGGGCGGGGAAGGGATGCCTCGCCATCGAGGTGCCGAGGTCAGCGATGCCGCAGCATAATCGCCGATCCGTGTAATTTTTATGAAGTATCGGTGACAGGTTGGGGCGCCGCTTATTCCTGGCCGCGAACGAACCCGGCGATCGCATCGTTGAGCGCGGCGGGCGCGTCGCGATGCGGCGAGTGTCCGCAGGCGTCGAGCTTCACGAGTTGCGCGTGCGGCACGCGCTCGGCGATCGTGTCGATCTGCGCCATCGTGCCGTAATTGTCGTCGTGGCCCTGGATCGCGAGCAGCGCTCGGCGGATCTGCGCGAGCGCCTCGACGATCGACCACTGCCTGAACGCCGGGTCGAGCCAGATATCGTTCCAGCCGTAGAACGCGGAATCGACGTCCGCGTGATAGCGGGCGAGCTTCCCGCGCAGATCGGTGGTTTCGTAAAGCTGCTTCGTTTGGGCGATGCTTTGCACCGAGATGTCTTCGACGAACACGTGCGGCGCGATCACGACCGCACCCGCGAGCGCATCGGGATACAGTGCCGCGTACAGAAGCGCGATCGAGCCGCCGTCGCTATGGCCGATCACCCACATGCGCTGGCGTTGCCGCGGATCGATCCCGAGCGCGTCGAGCAGCGCGGGGAGGATGTCGCGCGCCTGCGCGGTCATGAAATCGACCGGCCATTTCTCGTCGGGCGCACGCGGTGTCGAGAGTCCGTAGCCGGGCCGCGAATAGACGAGCCCGCGCATGCCGAGCCGCTCGCACAACGTCTGCGGCCAGTCGCGCCACATTGCGATCGAGCCGAGACCTTCGTGCAGGAATACCGCGATCGGCGGATCGTCCTGCTGAGCGTTCGCTTCAGTATTCGCGTGCTCGTTGACCCAGCGATACTCGATGCGCAGCGGCCCATGCGACGCGGTCGCCGGCAGCTCGGCGAAGCTGCCAGAGGCACTCGCGGAGGAAGTGGCAGAGGCGGTACCTCGGTTCTGCATCAATGAATCACCTATGACAGTTCGCGCAGCTTGAAGCGTTGAATCTTACCGGTGGCGGTTTTCGGCAGATCGTCGGTGAACACGATATCGCGCGGGTACTTGTGCGGCGCGAGCCGTTCCTTGACGAAGGCCTTCAGTTCATCCGCGAGCAGATCGGATGGCTTGAAGTCGCGCTTGAGCACGACGAACGCGCGCGTTTTCACGAGTCCGCCATGATCGACCCCGACCACCGCAGCTTCGAGCACCGCCGGATGCGCGACGAGCACCATCTCGACCTCGACCGGCGACACGTACTGGCCGCTTACTTTCAGCATGTCGTCGCTGCGGCCCGCGTAAACATAACAGCCGTTCGCGAGACGCCGGTACTTGTCGCCGCTCCTGATCCATTCGCCGAGAAAGGTCGCGCGCGTTTTCTCGCGATTGCTCCAGTACATCAGCGCCGCGCTCGGCCCCTTGATGAACAGATCGCCGATTTCGCCGTCGGGTACCGGCCGCCCGGCTTCGTCGCGCAACTCGATTTCGTAGCCGGGCACGGGGCGCCCGGTCGTGCCGTATTCGACTTCGCCCGCGCGATTCGACAGGAAAATGTGCAGCATTTCCGTCGAGCCGATGCCATCGAGAATTTCGGCGCCAAAGTGCGCGGTGAAGCGTTCGCCGACGTCGCGCGGCAACGCCTCGCCTGCCGACGCGCACACGCGGATCGCGACGTCGGCGCGCGCGGGCAGATTGGGCGACACCAGCATGTTCGCGTACAAGGTCGGCACGCCATAGAACACGGTCGGACGATGCTCGACGAGGCGCGCGAAAATCGCGTCGGCGGTCGGGCGCTCGGCCATCAGGATCGCGGTCGCGCCGACCGACAGCGGGAACGTCAGCGCGTTGCCGAGCCCATACGCGAAGAACAGCTTCGCCGCCGAAAACACCACGTCGCTCTCGACGATGCCGAGCACCGGCTTCGCATACAGCTCGGCGGTCCAGTACAGATTCGCGTGCGTGTGGACGGTGCCTTTCGGCTTGCCGGTCGAGCCCGACGAATACAGCCAGAAGGCGATGTCGTCCGCGTTGCTGGCGCAGCCTTTGAGCGCCGGTGATGCGGTGTCGACCAGCGTTTCGAAGCGGGGCGCCGCGAGCGGCGCTTCGGTGGACGAGCGAGGCTGGGAGACGATCAGCTGACAGCCGTCGTCGTCGATGCCGCTCAGCGCCTGCGTCACGTTAGGTAACAACGGTTCCGACACGATTACCGCTCGCGCATGGCTGTGCGTCAGCATGTACGCATAGTCGGCGGCGCTCAGCAAAGTGTTCGCGACGACCGGCACGATGCCGGCGTACAGCGCGCCGAGAAACGCGACCGGCAGCGAGACGGTGTCGAGCATCACGAGCAGCACGCGCTCCTCGGGATGCACGCCGAGCGCGCGCAGTGCGCTGGCGCAGCGTCGCGCGCGATGTTCGAGCTCGCCGTAGGTGAGCGCGCCGTGGTCGTCGATATAAGCGACTTTGCTCGCGCGCGCTTCGTTCAACTGGAATAGATGCCTTGCGAAGTTGAACAGCGGGGGCGGCGGCGCAACCGGCTCGCGCGCACTCGTTTCCAGCAGGGCTTCCATATGTCTCCTCCATCCGTGGACGCGGTCCGGCTTTTGCATGCCCGTGATCCGCTCGATGCTGCCCGCTCGCGGCTCACGCGCGCGTAAATTCGATCGCCCCTTGCGGCAGCAGATACAGCACCAGCGCCTGGCCGTTCGCGACGGTCGGACGATGCGCCGAGCCGGGGCCGTACACGCACCAGCCGGCCGGATGGCCGTCGAACCTCGCGCCTTCGGTGAGCGGCATGATCAGATCGATCTCGCCGTGCGGATGCACGTGGTGCGGGCCGGCAATGTCCTGCATGTCGACGACGTCGACGGAAAAGCCGTGCGTGTCGGGCAGCGCCTTGAAGATGCGGCCGTAGCGGATGCCGCCGGCCTCGCGATTGCACAGCCAGCCTTCGGCGACGCCGCCGCGGCATGCGTTCGCCAGTTCCTGGAAGGTGGGGCTGTCGGCGGGCCAGGTGTCGTTCAGCCAGTCCGCGAGCGCAGCGTCGAGCGGCCGCCCGGCGAGTTGCCCAGTGACGCCTGTGATCAGGCGCTGGAATTCCTGTGGGGACATGCGAGCCTCCAGAAGCGCGCTCACGCAGGCCGGACGGCCGAGCACCGGTGCGCCGGCCGCCGGATGGCCGGCCCCCGGAACTTTGGTGCATGCGTATTGCGGCGCCGTCTCCGTGACGCCGCCCGAATACCAAGGCGGCGCGCGACTGTGTTTGTGATTGGATCAGCTTTTGGCGAAAATTAAACCGTTCACGTAGTGCGTGTCAAGCACTATAGTACATGTATCGCAGTCATGAGGTCGCAAAACATGAATCATAAGTACTCTCCCGCACCGTCGGATGAAACCGACGACGACGCGGCCCGCGCCGAACCCACCGGGCGCGCGGGTGAACGCACGGCCGAACGTGGCATCGAGCGCGAAGAACGCGACCCTTTCCTGACCGCGATGGGCGAGCGCGTGCGTCTGCTGCGCGCGCGCCGCGGCATGACGCGCAAGACGCTGGCGGCCGAAACCGGTTTGTCGGAGCGGCATCTGGCGAACCTCGAATCGGGTGTTGGCAATGCGTCGGTGCTGGTGCTTCGGCAGCTCGCGGCCACGCTGAACTGCTCGCTTGCCGAGGTGGTCGGCGACGAAACCACCGCGTCCGCCGAATGGCTGCTGATCCGCGAACTGTTGCAGGGCCGCGACCAGGACGCGCTGCAGCGTGCGCGCATCGCGCTCGCGGAGATGTTCGCGCAGGCGCCGCGCGACCCGCACCGCAAGGACCGCATCGCGCTGATCGGCCTGCGCGGCGCGGGCAAGTCGACGCTCGGGCGCATGCTCGCGCAGGAACGCAAGGTGCCGTTCATCGAGCTCACACGCGTGATCGAACAGCTCGCGGGCTGTCCGCCGTCGGAGATCCATTCGCTGTACGGCGCGAGCGCGTATCGACGCTACGAGCAGCGCGCGCTCGAGGCGGTGATCCACGAGCATCCGCGCGCGGTGATCGCGTCGCCGGGCGGGCTCGTGTCGGAATCGGGCACCTTCAACGTGCTGCTGTCGCACTGCTTCACCGTATGGCTGCAGGCGACGCCCGACGAGCATATGCGCCGCGTCGTCGCGCAAGGCGATCTGCGGCCGATGTCCGGCAACCGCGAGGCGATGGACGACCTGAAGCGCATCCTCGCCGGGCGCGCCGAGTTGTACGGGCGCGCGGACATGTCGTTCGACACCAGCGAGAAGACGCTGGCCGATGCCTATCTGCAACTGCGCGACCGCCTGGCCGCGCGTCTCGCGGCGGAAGCGCCCGACGAAGCGCGCGTGAACTGACCAATCGTGGGCGCCAGGGTTTCCCCGTAAAAATGCACTAAAGTGCTTTACGCTGGTATGACGATGCACTATTGTTCAAAAAAACAGATTGCATCGTCCAGTCAGGAGACGCCCCATGTCCACAGCACCCACCGCCGTTGCTCAGGCCGCGCCGGTCGACTACCGCACCGAGCCGTCGCAGTACAAGCACTGGAAGCTCAGCTGCAACGGTCCGGTCGCGACGCTCGGCATCGACATCGCCGAGGACGGCGGCATTCGCGACGGCTACAAGCTGAAGCTCAATTCGTACGATCTCGGCGTCGACATCGAACTGCACGACGCGATCCAACGCATTCGCTTCGAGCATCCGGAAGTCCGCACGGTGGTGGTGACGAGCCTGAAGGACCGGGTGTTCTGCTCGGGCGCGAATATCTTCATGTTGGGACTGTCGTCGCACGCGTGGAAGGTCAACTTCTGCAAGTTCACGAACGAAACCCGCAACGGGCTCGAAGATTCGTCGCGCCATTCGGGGCTGAAGTTTCTCGCCGCGGTGAACGGTGCGTGTGCGGGCGGCGGGTATGAACTCGCGCTCGCCTGCGACGAAATCTATCTGATCGACGATCGTTCCTCTTCGGTGTCGCTGCCGGAGGTGCCGCTGCTGGGCGTGCTGCCCGGCACCGGCGGTCTCACGCGCGTGACCGATAAGCGCAAGGTGCGCCACGATCGCGCGGATATCTTCTGCACGGTGGTCGAGGGCGTGCGCGGCGAACGCGCGAAGGCGTGGCGTCTCGTCGACGAAGTCGTGAAGCCGAACCAGTTCGAGCAGGCCATTCAGGCGCGCGCGCTCGAACTCGGCGCGCACAGCGATCGTCCGGCCGGAGCGCCAGGCGTCGCGCTCACGCGCATCGAACGCACGGATCGCGAAGACGGCCTCAGCTATCAGACGGTCGACGTGTCGATCGATCGCACCAAACGTGTGGCGACCTTCACCGCGCGTGCGCCGCACAGCGAGCCACCGACTGACATCGAAGCGATCGTCGCGGCCGGCGCCAACTGGTGGCCGCTGCAATTCGCGCGCGAACTCGACGACGCGATCCTGTCGATGCGCACCAACGCGCTCGACATCGGCACCTGGGTGTTCAAGACCGAAGGCGACGCGCGCCAATTGCTGGCGGTCGACGCGACGCTGCTGCAGCACAGGGATCACTGGTTCGTGCGCGAAACGATCGGCATGCTGCGCCGCACGCTCGCGCGTCTCGACGTGTCGTCGCGCTCCATCTTTACGCTGATCGAGCCGGGCTCGTGCTTCGCGGGCACGTTCGCGGAACTCGCGTTCGCCGCCGATCGCACCTACATGGCCGCGCTACCCGAGAACGAGGACGAGGAGCCGGCGATCACGCTGTCGGAAGTCAACTTCGGTCTGTATCCGATGGTCACGCATCAATCGCGGCTCGCGCGCCGCTTCTACGAGGAAGCCGAGCCGCTCGACGCGGTGCGCGCGCTGATCGGCCAGCCGGTCAAGGCGCTCGATGCCGAGCGCCTTGGTCTCGTCACCGCGTCGCCGGACGACATCGATTGGGCCGACGAAATCCGCATCGCGCTCGAAGAGCGTGCGGCGATGTCGCCCGACGCATTGACTGGCCTCGAAGCGAATCTGCGCTTCAACGGGCCGGAGACGATGGAGACGCGCATTTTCGGCCGTCTCACCGCCTGGCAGAACTGGATCTTCAACCGGCCGAACGCTGTGGGCGACAAGGGTGCGCTCAAGGTGTACGGCAAAGGCAGCAAGGCGCAATTCGATGTGTCGCGCGTGTGATCCGCGCCGCGCTCATTCCGACTAAACGACGCCGCCTGCCGATACGCGCCTCTCGCCACTGCAGCTTCCGAACCGGGAATTGACCCAGGGAACCGACCATGTCCTCGATCAACTACAGCGAAAAGATTCCGAACAACGTCAACCTCGCAGACGACCGCGCGCTGCAGCGCGCGCTCGAGCAATGGCAGCCGAACTTTCTGTCGTGGTGGGGCGATATGGGCCCCGAAGGCTCGCACGGCTACGACGTGTATCTGCGCACCGCGGTCAGCGTCGATGCGGGAGGCTGGGCGCACTTCGATTACGTGAAGATGCCCGAGTACCGCTGGGGCATTTTCCTCACGCCCGGCGAGCAGGACCGCAAGATCCACTTCGGCGAGCACAAGGGTGAAGCCGCGTGGCAGGACGTGCCCGGCGAGCATCGCGCCAACCTGCGCCGCATCATCGTCACGCAGGGCGATACGGAGCCGGCCTCGGTCGAGCAGCAGCGTCACCTCGGTCTGACGGCGCCGTCGCTGTACGATCTGCGCAACCTGTTCCAGGTGAACGTCGAGGAAGGGCGCCATTTGTGGGCGATGGTGTATCTGCTGCATCGCTACTTCGGCCGCGACGGTCGAGAGGAAGCCGAAGCATTGCTTGGCCGGCGCTCGGGCGACGAAGACAATCCGCGCATTCTCGGCGCGTTCAACGAGAAAACGCCGGACTGGCTCGCGTTCTACATGTTCACGTACTTCACCGACCGCGACGGCAAGTTCCAGTTGTCCGCGCTCGCGGAGTCGGGCTTCGATCCGCTCGCGCGCACGACGAAGTTCATGCTGACCGAGGAAGCGCATCACATGTTCGTCGGCGAATCGGGCGTGTCGCGGGTGATCCAGCGCACCGCGCAGGTGATGAACGAACTCGGCACCGACGACGTCGCGAAGATCCGCGCGGCCGGTGTGATCGATTTGCCCACCATCCAGCGCTATCTGAACTTCCATTACTCGGTCACGATCGACCTGTTCGGCGCCGATCATTCGTCGAACGCGGCGACGTTCTATAGCTCGGGCCTGAAGGGCCGCTACGAGGAAGGCAAGCGCGACGACGATCATCGCCTGAACGAGCACAGCTACAAACTGCTCGACGTGCAGGACGGCAAGCTCGTCGAGCGCGAAGTGCCGATGCTCAACGCGATGAACGAAGTGCTGCGCGACGACTACATCAAGGACTCGGTGTCGGGTGTGGGCCGCTGGAACAAGGTGCTCGAAAAGGCCGGTATCGACTTTCGCATGACGGTGCCGCACAAGGCGTTCAACCGGCAGATCGGCACCTTCGCGGGCACGCGCGTGTCGCCCGACGGCCGCATCATCAGCGAAGCCGAATGGGCCGCCAACGAAGCGAAGTGGCTCGCCACGCCGGAAGACCGCGCGTTCGTCGCGTCGCTGATGGGCCGCGTCGCCGAGCCGGGCAAGTTCGCGAACTGGATCGCGCCGCCCGCGATGGGCGTGAACCGTCAGCCGGTCGATTTCGAATACGTGCGCTTCAACTGAAGCAACTGAGGTGTCCGAAGCATGAAAGGCGCGCCGCGCGCACGCCGTATTACCAGGTGGAGGTAGTCATGAACGGCGCAGTATCGGTCGAAGTTCTGCGGCAGCATCTGATCGATCCGGAGATCTGCATTCGCTGCAATACCTGCGAAGAGACCTGTCCGATCGATGCGATCACGCACGACGACAACAACTACGTCGTGAAGGCCGATGTCTGTAACGGTTGCATGGCCTGTGTGCCGCCGTGCCCGACCGGCGCGATCGACAACTGGCGCACGGTGCTGAAGGCCGACGCGTATTCGATCGACGAGCAGTTCACGTGGGAGGTGCTGCCGGAGCAGAACACGATGGCGGTGCCGGCTGAAGAAACGGCGGCGGCGTCCGCTGCGGGCGACGGCTCCGCCGAAGCGGACGGCATTGAAGTCGACACCGTGCGCGGCGCGGTCGTGCCGCCGTGGTCGGCCGCGAAGCCTTACGTGAATCTGTACACGCACAAGGCGCCGACCACCGCGACCGTGGTCGGCAACTACCGGCTCACCGACGGCGCGACGTCGAACGACATCCATCACATCGTGCTCGATTTCGGCTCGATGCCGTTTCCGGTACTCGAAGGCCAGTCGATCGGCATTCTGCCGCCGGGCGCTGCCGCCGATGGCCGCGTGCATCACGCGCGCCAGTACTCTGTGGCGAGTCCGCGCGATGGCGAGCGGCCCGGCTATAACAACGTGTCGCTGACGGTCAGGCGCGTGTCGCAGCAGCACGGCGACGCGATCGACGGCGTCTGCTCGAACTATCTGTGCGATCTGAAGAAAGGGGACGTGGTCAACGTGATCGGCCCGTTCGGCAGCACCTTTCTGATGCCGAATCATCCGAACTCGCATCTGCTGATGATCTGCACGGGCACCGGTTCCGCGCCGATGCGCGCGATGACCGAGTACCGCCGGCGCAAGCGTCTGAAAGGCGCGACCGGCAAGCTGATGCTGTTCTTCGGCGCGCGCACCAAGGAGGAGCTGCCGTACTTCGGACCGCTGACCAATCTGCCGAAGGATTTCATCGACACGACGCTGGCGTTTTCGCGCACGCCGGGACAGGCGAAGCGCTACGTGCAGGACGCGATGCGCGAACGTTCAGCCGACGTTGCGAATCTGCTGAAGGACGACAACACCTATATCTACGTGTGCGGGCTCAAAGGCATGGAAGACGGCGTGCTGCAGGCGCTCAAGGACATCGGCGAGCAGCATCAGCTCGATTGGGAAGCGTTGTGGGCGAAGCTGAAGCGGGAAGGGCGGCTGCATCTGGAGACTTACTGAAGCACCGAATGCGAGGCGACGCGCCACCCATACCGAATGCTCCACGAAAAGGCTCCGCAAAGGCTCGTGAAAGTATGAGCGCTTGCGGGGCCTTTTTGCCTGTGTCATGTTGTCGACGGACGAACGCGGCGGCTCACCGGCGCGCGTGAGCGTGTCCACGCGCCCACGCGCGAAGCGCTTTGAAATTCGCGGACGGTTTTGCTACAGTCGGCCCACGCAGCCGGCCGCGCGACGGCACGCCCGCCAAACGCGGCAGTCCGCCCCCTGCGCAGCCACCCAGACGGAGCCGTCCGATGAAGCCGATTCGTTCACTCGCGATGATCGCGCTATTGCAGGCGGCATTGGCGCATCCGGCGAGCGCCGACGATCTCGCGCAGATCAAGGCATCGCGCGTGTTCCGGATCGGCACCGAAGGCACCTACGCACCGTTCACCTATCACGACGACGCCGGCAAGCTGACCGGCTTCGACGTCGAGCTTGGCAGCGCGATCGCGCAGCGTCTGGGCGTCAAGCCGCAGTTCATCGAAGCCAGATGGGAAGGGCTGATCGCCGGTCTCGACGTCAATCGCTACGACGCGGTGATCAACGAGGTCGCGATCACCGACGAGCGCAAGCTCAAATACGACTACTCGGACCCGTACATCACGTCGCACGCGGTGCTGATCGTCGCGTCGGACAACACGACGATCAAATCCTTCGATGACCTGAAGGGCCGCAAGTCGGCCAATACACTGACCAGCAACGTCGGCAGGATCGCGGCCGCGCACGGCGCGCAGGTGATTCCGGCGCAGGGCTTCGACGAATCGATCGATCTGCTCGTCGCGGGTCGCGTCGACGCGACCGTCAACGATTCATTGTCGTTTCTCGACTACAAGAAGCGCGAGCCCGACGCGCGGATCAAGGTCGTCGCGGTCGATACGTCGCCCAATAGCAGCGACAAGTCGGCCGTGCTGATCCGCAAGGGCAATCCGAAGCTGCGGGCGGCGATCGACGACGCGCTCGCGGGCATCAGAAAGGACGGTACGTACCAGCGGATTTCGCTGAAGTACTTCGGCCGCGACGTGTACCAATGAACCTCGGCCGACGCTGAAGCGGATATATTCACGTTAAAAAAGAAGGGGCGTCGAAACGCCCCTTCTTCGTTGCTGTCAGCGCGTTGAACCTGTGGTGCACCGCATGTTCAACGTGGCAGACCCCGGCCTCACACCGTCGCGTCGCTCAGCGCGGCGTCGAAGAAGCGTTCCTGCGCATCCGCGTTCACGCGTGCATACGCGCGGTTCACGCCGCTGATCACCGCGCGAATCGACGCGGTGATCAGGTTCGCATCGACACCCACGCCGAACGCGCTGCCGGCCACATCGGCACCGGCCATCTCGGCGATCGCGATCGCGCGCGCATCGGCGCCCTGAGTGAGCGCGCGTTCCTCGTAGTGCTGGATCCGCACGGGCACGTCGAACGCGTGCATCAGCGCGTCGAGCGGGCCGTTGCCGGCACCCATCAGCACGCGCGGCGTGCCGTTGATTTCGACGTTGAGCTTGATGTGCTCGCGGCCGTCATGCTCGGACAGGCTGTGGCTGATGTAGCGGACCGGTTCGGCCGTGCGCACGTATTCCTGCTGGAACAGTTCCCAGATCTGCGCGGGCGTGACTTCCTGGCCGCTGTCGTCGGTGAAGCGCTGCACGGCCGAGCTGAAATCGACTTGCAGACGGCGCGGCAACACGACGCCGTAGCTCTGCTCGAGCAGATACGCGATGCCGCCCTTGCCCGACTGGCTGTTCACGCGAATCACAGAGTCGTAAGTGCGGCCGAGATCGCTCGGATCGATCGGCATGTACGGCACCTCCCAGATCGCGTCCGGCTTCTGCGCGGCGAAGCCCTTCTTGATCGCGTCCTGGTGCGAGCCCGAGAACGCGGTGAAGACGAGATCGCCGACATACGGATGACGCGGGTGCACCGGCAACTGCGTGCATTCCTCGGCCGTGCGCGCGACTTCGTTGATGTTCGAGAAATCGAGCTCCGGATCGACGCCCTGCGTGTACAGATTCAACCCGAGCGTGACGAGGTCGACGTTGCCGGTGCGCTCGCCGTTGCCGAACAGGCAGCCTTCGACACGATCCGCGCCCGCCATCACCGCGAGTTCCGCGGCGGCGACGGCCGTGCCGCGGTCGTTATGCGGGTGGACGGAGACGATCAGCGAGTCGCGGCGCTTGAGGTTGCGGTGCATCCACTCGATCTGATCCGCGTAGACGTTCGGCGTCGCCATCTCGACGGTGGCCGGCAGATTGACGATCGCCTTGTGCTCGGGCGTCGGTTGCCAGATATCGAACACCGCGTCGCAGACTTCCTTCGCGAATTCGAGCTCGGTGCCGCTGAAGACTTCCGGGCTGTATTGCAGCGTGAAGTGGGTTTCGGGCTGCGCGTCGGCGAGGCGCTTCATCGTGCGTGCGGCCTTTTGTGCGAGTTCGATCACGCCGCTCTTTTCGAGGCCGAATACGATCTTGCGGAATTCCGGCGCGGTCGCGTTGTACAGATGGACGATCGCGCGCGGCGCGCCGCGCAACGATTCGAAGGTACGCTCGATCAGATCGTCACGAGCCTGCGTGAGCACTTCGATCGTCACGTCATCGGGAATATGGCCGCCCTCGATCAGCTCGCGCACGAAGTTGAAATCGGTCTGCGACGCCGACGGAAACGCGACTTCGATTTCCTTGAAGCCGATCTGCACCAGCGTCTTGAACATGCGCATCTTGCGCTCGGCGTTCATCGGCTCGAACAGTGCCTGGTTGCCGTCGCGCAGGTCGGTGCTCATCCAGATCGGCGCGCGCGTGATGGTGCGCGACGGCCACTGGCGATCCGTCAAATTGATCGGCTTGAACGAGCGGTACTTGGTAGCGGGGTTTTTCAACATTTTCATCATCCGAGGGAGAGACCGTGGAACGGGTGTCGACCGGACGACGAAAACGCGATACTGGGCCGCCGGTCGGAAACCGGGGCTGGGTCAGTTACTGGGGATTCAAGCGATGCTTCGGTGTATCAGAAAGAAGCGGACGCGCGCAGCAGCAGACCTAGCCCGGTAGAGCGGGCTAGTAGTAGCGATAGGGTGGTCTGGGCGCGGTACATAGTGCGCAATGGGAACATATTATTGAGAGGGCGTCAAGGATTCCCCTGGAGCGGCTCAGGCATTTCCTGCGGCAGGACGGACGGGATGGCGGGCCCGCTTGTTGAATCCGGACGCAGCGGCGGTACGTATCAGTCAGGACGGGTGGCGGCTGGCAGGCGGGCGGCTCGCGCTTTCCGTGCGTGGGCGGTCGCGAGGCATCGCTCATTTCACTTTGCAGGAGGCGGATATGGAACAGGTAGCGAATACATCGGGCGTCGCGCGGCTGGTGCTATGCGCGGCGGTTGCAGCGATGGCAGGCGGATTTGCCGTCCAGGCGGGTGCGCAGGGGCTCAGCGCGCAGAACGACATGAACGCGCCACAGAACAGCACGCGTCTGATGCCGCAGGCGGCGCTTGGCAGCGAGTATCCGACGCACGGCAACCAGCAGGCGGGCGAGCTGAATCTGAATCCGACCGATCCGCGCGCGCAGCTGGTCAACGGCTTGCCGAACAACGCGAGCGCGGGCGGCTACGGCGCGCCGCTGGCGGGCGTGCGGACTTACGTGCAGCCGCAGCGGCCAGCGAATTGAGATTGCGGAGCCCGGAGCGGCAAAAACGAGGTCGCGGCGCTGAGGGGGTGACTTGAAGCCACCGCGCGGCGCGCGGTATTTTCCTGCTTCCGAGCCGCACTTCGACCAATCGCCGCGCCACTCACATCCCGAACACGAGCCGCAGCGTTTCGTTGCTCACGATCACCGATACGCCGATCGCGAGCAGGATCAGCGGCAGCAGCGCCGAACCGTAGCGGCGGATCGGCGCGCCGAGCAGCGGATGGTCGACGAGCCATGGCGCACCGGCGCACCACAGCCCGATCATTCCGATGAACACGAGCGAAATGAGTGCGTTCTGGGCGGCCGTGTGACTCGCGTACAGCGGCACGTAGAGGGCGATGTTGTCCGAGCCGTTGGAGATCGCGACGCTGGCGACGGTCCAGCTCGATGAGCCGCCACGGGCCGCCAGCCTGGTGACACGGCGCGCTGCGAGAGGGGGGGCGTGCGCATGACCATGCGCGTCGCTGCTCTCGCTGTCGTTGCGCTGCGCGTGGCCGGGACCGAAGCGCCGCCATGCCTTGTGCAGGCCCACCGCAATTGGCAGGAAGCCGAGCAGGCCCACACAGCCGGGCGGCAGGCGCGTGAGCAGGCCGCTAGCACGAGCGCCGCGGCGACGGAAATCCGCGATCCCGCGTACTGTCCCACGACGACGCGGTGGCGTTGCGCGCCCGTTTCGGTCAGAAACCCGAGCAGCACGAACAGGTTGTCCATATTGGTCGCGGTGTAGGCGGCGATCGCGAGCAGGATGAGGCTGAGCATGAAGAAGGTGAGGTCGTTACCTTGAGGAAAGCGGCTTCGGTTTGGCGGCGCGGTGAGGCCAAGCGCGCGGCCGATCGACACGATGTCGATGCGCCGCGTCGAGGTCAAGCGGCAGGCTGCCGCGAAACCGGGCGGCGGGGTCGTAAGCTACAATGGCCGACGCCTGGAACAACGGAACATCGATGAAGATTCGCCTTCTCTCTATCGCCTGTATCGCGAGCGCGGCAACACTGCTGGCGGCCTGCACGATCGTCACCCGCAACTCGAGCGCATGCGAGCAATTGATGCGCAGCAAGCTGGCCGAGGCGTCGCCGGGAATGTCGTCGGATACGCTGCGGGTCTCGCATCGCGCGGCCGCGATTCACGGCTCGCGCGTCGTGGTGGAGGGATCGATCGAGCACGTGGTGAGCGCCTCCGCGGTGGCGGCTTCCGCGCCGCTCGCGGCATCGGCGTCGCAGGCGGCGTCGGAAGTCAAGGTGGCCGCGAAGCCGGTCGAGCCGAAGAAGGTCAGCACGCCGGCCGCCGCCGAGTGCACGTTCCACGGCGAAGAGCTGGACGTGTTCCGCTGGCTCGCGCCGGCGAAGCTGGCCACGCCGGTTCCGCAACCGGCTAGCGCGGCGGGCTGAGTTCGCACCCGCGCGCCGCGCCCTCACTGCGCATCCAACCCAGGCAACCTCAGAACGCGTAATACGGCCCCTGGCCGGCCGACGTATTGCGCGCCGCAATCGCCGTGTAAATGCGTTTGCCGTAAAAGAACGGCAAGCCCCAGCCGAAGCCCTGACTCGAAGTGCCCGCGAGGTTGTCGAACGCATTGTTCGACGACGCGAACAGCGTATTCGCATCGCCGATGTCGAACGATACCGTGCTCGACACGCCATCGATGCCGGTCAGCGACGCGTTCGCCGATTGCGTCGAAGTCGGGCAGTACCACTCACCGCACAACGGAAACAGCGTCGAATGGAAGAACAGGCCATTCGAGCCGCTGTCGAGATAGCTCACCGCATAGGTTTGGCCGCCCGTGCTCGTCGTCACGTAGCCGGTCGCCGAGTTCGCCTTCAGCACGTTGGTGCTCGTCAGCGTGTTGTTCGACTGGGTGTCGATGCCGAAGATCAGCGAGCCCGACACGCTCGCCGCGCCCGCCTCGGCGACGGCCGGCAGGTCGATCACGACGCCGTTGTTGTCGAGCGCGAAGCTGCTGACCGGGTTGGTCACCTGCTGCGCGAGCGGCTGCGCGGTCGCGGTGCAGCCGCTCGTCGTGCAGCTGTAATACCAGCGCGGCAATGCGGAGTTCGAGCAGCCGTCGCCACAGTCGACCGGGAACAGACCCACGCCGAGGATGCCGTTCGAGTGCAGGCTCGACACCGTCAGCAGCGACGCGCCGGAGTTCGCGCAGTCGGCGGGGGCGGCGGGCAGCGCGCTGTCGGCGATCACCTGGATCGGAATCGATGACGCCTGTTGGCCAGCCATGCGCACGTCCGCGTTGCGGATCGAGCCCCACGCGTAGCCGCTGCCGAACACCGCGCATTCGGCGCTGGTACCGCTGCCCGCGGCGATGGCCGGCAGAGACAGCGTCGTCGGCAGCGCCGAGGCGAGGATGCGCAGGCCGTTCGAGCCGGTGTCGACCTGGATGTCGTCGATCGTCGCGCAGTTGCTGGTGCCGGCCTGGCAGACGGTGACGCTCGTCGTCAGCATGTTGGGCGTATTGCCGGGCGATACGCTGACCGTGACCGGCTGCACGTTCGGCGTGGTCGATTGCGGCACGGTCGCGCTCGTGTTCGACGCGCTGGTGGGAGCGGTGGGCGAGGTCGGCGTGCTCGTGGACGGCGTCGAGCCCGGGCCGGACGAGCCGGACGAGGAACTGCCGCCTCCGCCGCCGCAGCCGACGAGGGCCGCGCAGACGATCAGAAGCAGGGCATGGATACGCAGGGCGGATTTCATGGCGTGGCGGTCGGTCGGGTGGAACTCAGGCGTGAAGGGTGCGCGAGCGGCGCGTGCGGGGCGCACGCGTCACTGAATGTCGTCGGCGGTGACGCCGGCAGGCAAAGCCGCCGGCAGCCAGGCGCGTCCGACGTAGCCACGCATCGGTCCGCCGGACTCGACGATCACGTCGGAGCGCGTGACCCGCGACGCATGCAGATTGCCGCGGCCGGCCGCCGCCGCGGCGCCTGTCTTGTACGAGTCGCCGTATTTGCCGAGCAGCGCGTGCAGATCCGGCATCGTCGGGCCTTGCCATGCGTAGGCGACGATCAGGCCGGTGCTGGTCGCGTATTCGTTGATGGTCGTATTGCCGGCATCGGTCCACGTGCGCTCGCGCAGCGCGCCATTGAGCAGCGTGCGCGGCGCGCTCGCGCCCGACGCCGGCTGGCTCGGCATCGTGCCGCCCAATTCGGCATGCGCGCCGAAGCTCGCGCAGCATGCGACGACGGCGATCGCCGACGCGAGCGCGGATGGATTGCAGCAGGACTTGGACATGAGGCCTTCCTCGTTTGGCGCCGGATTATTATTGAGATAACGCGATTAACGTAGCACCGGTTTTTTCAGTTCTTTGCATACCGCGGCGGCTGGCACCGCTCGCGAGGTTGAAAAAATGAGCCGCATGCAGGCCGGAAACCCTTATTCGACAGGCCTCCGGTGGAAAAGATAGGAACACTCCCGATGTCAATCCGAAAGTGTTATTGAGTGTTAAATCTACCTGATAAGCAGGTAAACAGGAGGGAAGGGCGCGGACATTTTTCCCGTTGTCGCTTCGTCGCCATGGCATGCGACTCACCGTTGCGACTACCGCGCGGGCGCCGGACATTTGAGCTCCGTCTTTCGGTGCCGGAATGCCCTTTTCCACCGGGCGATTCGCGGGCAAACCCCAGTTTTTGCACACGCCTCGCCGGGACCGGTAAAATGTTGGGTTGATCCACGGAAACTTGCCGTGGCGTTGCGGAAGGATTCCCCGAACATGATTGATTTTCGTCTCACCAAGCGGTTTGCAGTAATGCTCATGGCAGGCGGGCTGGTCGCCGGCTGCGGTACCTCGTCGCCGACCAAAATCGACTATAGGAGCGACTCCCGTTCGAAGCAGGCATCGCTTGCCGTACCGCCGAACATGATCGACGAGACGGCCGATCAGCGCTCGCTGCCGCCGCAGGGCGGCGAAACCTCGCTGTCCACGCTCAAACAGGTGCAGTCGCAGGCGCCGGCCGGCGACGCAGTCGCGGTCGTGCCGCCCGTGCAGGGCATCCACATCCAGCGCGACGGCACGGAAAGCTGGCTCGTGCTCGACAACAAAACGCCCGATCAGGCCTGGCCGCAAATCCGCCGCTTCTGGCAGGAGCAGGGTTTCCTGCTCGTCGTCGACCAGCGCGACAAGGGCGTGATGGAAACCGACTGGAACGAAACCCACGCGCAGATCAACGACGGCTTCATCCGCAACACGCTGTCGAAGGCAATGGGCAACAGCTACGTGAGCTCGGAGCGCAACAAGTTCCGCACGCGTCTCGAAGCGGCGCCGAACGGCGGCACCTATGTGTTCGTCAGCCAGAAAGGTATGCGTGAAGCGATCGCCGGCACGAACAACGAGTCGACCCAGTGGCAACCGAAGCCGAACGACCCGGCGCTCGAGCAGGAATATCTGAAGCGCCTGATGGCGTCGCTCGCGCGGGCCGATTCGGGTACCACTGCGGCTGGCACGCAGAACGCCGAACTGTCGCCTGCGGGCACGCAGACCGCGCCGAACGCGGCGACGGCGGGTGCGAAGTCGGCGACGGCCGCCGTGGCCGCGCAGAACGTCGTGCTCTCTGCCCAGCCGCCGATGCCGGACGCGGATTCGGCCAACAACAACACGTCGGCGCAGCTCTCGTCGACCGAACTCACGCTCGGCGAGCCGTATGACCGCGCATGGCTGCGCGTGGGCCTCGCGCTCGATCGCAGCAATTTCACGGTCGACGACCGCGACGTGAGCCGCGGCCTGTATTTCGTGCGCTACGTCGATCCGAAGGATATGTCGTCGGCCGAGCAGGGCTTCTGGAGCCAGGTCTTCCACGGCAGGAAGGAGAAGGTCGCCAAGCAGTATCGCGTGAACGTGCGCGCGGTGACGCCGAACCAGACGCGCGTGGCCGTGGTCGACGACAAGGGGCAACTGGACGAAAGCTCGCAGGCCAAGCAGATCATGAGCCTGATGGTCGACCAGCTGCACTGATACGAGAGCCTCGCGGCCTACGCCGCCGGTTCGACGAAACCGCCCGGAGAAATCCGGGCGGTTTTTTTTCGACCAGGCATTTCGACGCGCGAGGTGTGCCCATCTGAGCCAGAGTGACGCGACGTTATCCCGGGGACGTCATTCTTCCCACGTTTCCTCGATCCGCACTCCAGCGCGTTGCGCGCGGCCTCGGTGGCCCGTCGCCTAGCCTCGCAGGTCGACGGTTTCTAGCCAGCACTCCACGAAGCGCGAGCCGTTTTTTCATGTTTGCGGTTTGCCAGCTACACGCCGGATCGGCGAGCCGCGACCGCGCGCGGCTGCGAACTGTTTCCGTGCACTCAGGTATCCGCGCGCCGCGTCCCGATCCACGGCAAGCGCTTGACCACGCCGGTCGCCAGCGCGGTACCGACCAGGATCACCGCGCAGCCTTCGAGCATGCCGGGCGACACCGTCTCGCCGAGAAACAACGCGCCCCACAGGATGCCGAAGATCGGAATCACGAAGGTCACGGTGATCGCTCGCGTCGGCCCGGCGACCGCGATCAGATGGAAAAACAGCATGTACGCGACGCCGGTACAGGCGACGCCGAGCGCGATCACCGCGCTCCACGCGCGCAGCGAGATCGGCGCGGCGGGCCAGTAGATCACCGCGAGCGGCAGCAGCACGATCGTCGCGCCGATCATCGTGCCGGTCGCGACGGTCAGCGCGTCGACGCCGGTCAGGTGACGCTTCGTGTAGTTGGCGGCGATGCCATAGAGCAGCGTGGCGCCGAGCGCCGCGCCGGCCGCGAGCGCGACGGTCAGCGGCGAGGTGGCCGAGCCGGCCGGCGACGCGATCTGATCCCACACGAGCATCAGCACGCCGAGAAAGCCGACCACGAGACCGAGCGTGCGCAGCCCGCTGAGCCGGTCGCCCAGCCACACGAAGCCGACCAATGCGCCCCACAGCGGCGCGCACGCATTGATCACCGACGTGACGCCCGCCGACAACGTCAGCTCGGCATACGCGAACAGGCAGAACGGTGCCCCCGAGTTGAGGATGCCGACCACGAGCAGCGGCAGCGCGCGCGTGCGCAACACGGTGGCGGATTGTTGCAGGGGTCGTCGCGCGATCAGCACGATCGCGAGAAAGAGGGCGCCGATGCCGACACGCAGCGCCATCAGCGGCGCGACGCCGAAGTCGGTCACGCCGACGCGAATGAACAGGAACGACGCGCCCCACAGGGCGGCGAGAATCAGCAGTTGCAACAGGTTTCTGGCTTTCATTGGAATGGCGCCGGGCGCGGTTGAGTCGGGACGCCAGCACATCGTAGCAGTGCGATCGCGCGAATCGTTTCAGTGCGGAATGAAACGGCAAGATCCGGGAGACGGCCGCGTCCGGTGATGTCGATCGTAAGTGTTGCGGGTGGCGCGTGCCAAACGAGCAATTCTCACGGTTATGTGAGAAAAATTGCGACTCGTCGGGACGATGGTGGGGATGGGATCGTAAAAGGCGCCCGCCGTAAGCGGGCGCCCGTACCAAACGATGTGAATTGCATTACGCCGCTAGCGGCACGACCTCAATGCGGAATCATCCACTGCAGGAAGTTCTGCTGCGCCCAGACGAGCAAGCCGAGCAGCACCGTCAGCAGAATCGAATGCTTGAAGGTCTTGGCGAACACGACGCCTTCCTTGCCCTTCAACTCGGTGGTCGCGACGCCGGTCGAAATATTCTGCGGCGAGATCATCTTGCCCATCACACCGCCCGACGAGTTGGTCGCCGCCATCAGCACCGGATTCAGATTGAGCTGGTTGGCCGCGACCACCTGCAGATTGCCGAACAGCGCATTGCCCGACGTATCGCTGCCCGACAGGAACACCGCGACCCAGCCGAGGAACGCCGACACGAGCGGAAACAGCGGCCCGACCGATGCAACGCCGAGACCGAGCGTATAGGTGAGCCCCGAGTAGTTCATCAGATATGCGAGGCCGACGATCGTCGCCACGGTCAGAATCGCGATGCGCGTCTGCACCCACGTATCGCCGATCGCCTTGCCAAATTCAGCCGGGGAGAGCCGCACGACGAACGCGGTGATGAGCGCCGCGACGAGGATCGCGGTGCCGGTCGCGAGCGGCTGGAAGTCCCAGATCGCGCCGTAAGGCGTGTTGTACAGCGTGATGAACACGGCCTTGTCGAGACCCGGCCACGGCACCTTGACGTCGCCGATCGTGAAGACCTTTGCGATGGTCCAGATGATCACGACGACCGACACGATGATCCACGGGTACCAGCCCTGCACGCCGCCGATCTTGCCGCGCACCTCGTTGATGCGGTCGACGTTGACCGCGAATTTCGGATCGACGGCGGGCTTCCAGACGCGCAGGAACGCGACGGTGAGGATCAGCGAAACCAGCGAAGACAGCACGTCGGTCAGGCTGTAGTTCACGAAGTTCGAGACGACGAACTGGGTCAGCGCGAAGCTCGCACCCGACACCAGCAGCACCGGCCAGATCCGCAGCATGTTGCGAAAGCCCGCGTACACGCCGATCACATAGAAGGGCAGCATGACCGCGAATAAAGGCAATTGCCGCCCGACCATTTTCGCGAGCATGTCAGACGGCAGATGGGTGACCGCGCCGAGCACTGTGATCGGCACGCCAAGCGCACCGAACGCGACCGGTGCGGTGTTGAAGATCAGCGTGAAGGTCAGCGCTTCGAGCGTCGGAAAGCCGAGCATGATCAGCAGCGAACTCGTGATCGCGACCGGCGTGCCGAATCCGGAGATGCCCTCGAGCAGCGCACCGAACGAAAAGCCGACCACGACGAGCACGATGCGCCGGTCGTTCGGCAGGTTGTCGATCATCCACAGGCGGAAGGCCGCGAAACGCCCCGAGCGCTGCGCGATGTTGTACAGCAGGATCGCGGTGAACACGATCCACATGACCGGCCAGCACGCGAACACGGCGCCGGCCGCGACCGAGTTGAACGCGAGCCCGACCGGAAACTGCCAGACGAAAATCGCCACGATCAAACCGATGATCAGTCCCGCGAGCGACGCTTGCCACGCGGGCCTGCGCGCCCAGCCGAGCAGCGCGAGCACGGCGATGATCGGCAGCGCGGCGACGATGAACGACGGAAAAAGCGAATTGCCGACCGGAGTGAGTAGTTGGTGAAACATCACGTCTCCTTCGTTGTTGTGTAATTCGACGCGGGGGGAATGCGCGTGACGGCGCGTCGCTATGACACGGCGGACGCTCGCAAGTGGTCTCGACGAAGCGGCGTCGCCTGATTTAAGCGCGTACTGCATGAAGCCTTCCAAGGATAGAGCGCCATATTGGCGCGTCAAGCCGGGAAAGTACGGGCGCAGTTTGCGCGGTGGCGGCCGATAGGCGCAGGAAAAACGACTAATGAAGATACGCGCGCGCCGGTAGCCGAAGTGCCGGCGCGAGCGCGCTTCACGACGGGAGAGGGCGGGTCAATGCCAGTGGCCGCCCCAATGGCCACCCCAATAGCCGCCGATGCCGATCGCGATCGACGGTCCGTAGTAGGCGGGATAGCCGTAATAAGCGGGGTAAGGATAAGCCGGTGGCGGATAGTAGGCCGGATAAACCGGCGGCGCCGCATAGACGGGAGCGGCAGCTACATACCCGGGCGGCACGTTCTGCGGCGCGACCTGCATTTGCGCCTGGGCTTGAGGCTGCTGCTGTGGATCGGTCGCCGGCGCGGATTGGTCCGCCGTGGTCGCGGGCGCGGTCGAGTAGTAAGCCGGGTAATAGCCTGTGGGATAGTAGCCGGCGGGGTAATAGCAGCCTGCTAAAAGCAGACTCGAAGCGAGCGCGGAAATCGCGGAAAAGCGGGACGAATCGCGGGGCGTCGACAGGCGCACCGCGCGAAGATGGCTGACGACGCGGGACTCCATAACGCTCTCCTCGATGAAGCGATGCCGCTTCGCGCGACATCATGATGAGGAGCTTACGCTCTTGCCGCGGCAGCGTTGTGGCAAAACCGCAACCGCATATTTCAGTCTGTTTCCACGCGCTTGGTCGACGCCAAGGCGCGGCATGCGCGCCCCTCGCCCAGGATCGTGGTCGGAAAATATCGTTCGTTATCCTGTCTGAATGCTTAGGCGTTCATCGGACGCAACGCATCGGACGCAACGCATCGGACGCAACGCATCGGACGCAACGCTCACTTGCCGACCTGGTTGCCGATGACGCCGCCTACCGCAGCGCCGCCCAGCGTCGACAACGCGCTGCCGCCGATCGCCGCGCCGGCCGCGCCGCCGACGCCGGCGCCGATCGCAGTATCGCGTGTGCGTGGGGACATGCCGTCGCATGCCGCGAGACCCGCGGCGAGCGAAATGGCGACTGCGACCGTGCCCAGACGGGCACTGAATTGACGGATCGATTTCATGATGCTGCCTCCGTTCGTTGTTGGAAACGATTGTTTCCAACCCTCAGCACGCAGCGTGCCTGCTCGACGAAACGAAAAAAAAGCCCGCCATGCCGGCGGGCTTCGATACTGCGATGCGAGCTTCGCGCGAATCGCGCAAGCCGTTTATTGCCGCTGATAAATCTCCGCGCCTTGCTTCATGAACTCGATCGACTTCACTTCCATGCCCTTCTGCAGCGCTTCGTTATCGCTGACGCCTTGTTGCGCGGCGAATTCGCGCACGTCCTGGGTGATCTTCATCGAGCAGAAGTGCGGGCCGCACATCGAGCAGAAATGCGCGACCTTGGCCGAATCCTTCGGCAGCGTTTCGTCGTGGAATTCGCGCGCCTTGTCCGGGTCGAGACCGAGATTGAACTGATCTTCCCAGCGGAATTCGAAGCGTGCCTTCGACAGCGCGTTGTCGCGTACCTGCGCGCCCGGATGACCCTTCGCGAGGTCCGCCGCATGCGCGGCGAGCTTGTACGTGATGATGCCGGTCTTCACGTCGTCCTTGTTCGGCAGGCCGAGGTGTTCCTTCGGCGTCACGTAGCACAGCATCGCGGTGCCGAACCAGCCGATCATCGCCGCGCCGATGCCCGACGTGATGTGATCGTAGCCCGGCGCGATGTCGGTGGTCAGCGGCCCGAGCGTGTAGAACGGCGCTTCGTCGCACCAGTCGAGCTGCAGGTCCATGTTCTCCTTGATCAGTTGCATCGGCACGTGGCCCGGACCTTCGATCATCACCTGCACGTCGTGCTTCCACGCGATTTGCGTGAGCTCGCCGAGCGTCTTCAGCTCGCCCAGTTGCGCTTCGTCGTTGGCGTCGTAGATCGAGCCGGGACGCAGGCCGTCGCCGAGCGAGAAGGCCACGTCGTAGGCCTTCATGATTTCGCAGATCTCTTCGAAATGCTCGTACAGGAAGCTTTCCTTATGATGCGCGAGGCACCACTTCGCCATGATCGAGCCGCCGCGCGACACGATGCCGGTCATCCGGTTCGCCGTGAGCGGCACGTATTGCAGACGCACGCCCGCGTGGATCGTGAAGTAGTCGACGCCCTGTTCAGCCTGCTCGATCAGCGTGTCGCGGAAGATTTCCCACGTCAGGTCTTCGGCCTTGCCGTTGACCTTTTCGAGCGCCTGATAGATCGGCACCGTGCCGATCGGCACCGGGCTGTTGCGGATGATCCATTCGCGGGTTTCATGAATGTGCTTGCCGGTCGACAGATCCATCACCGTGTCGCCGCCCCAGCGGATCGCCCACGTCATCTTGTCGACTTCCTCGCCGATCGACGAGGTCACCGCCGAGTTGCCGATGTTCGCATTGACCTTCACGAGGAAGTTGCGGCCGATGATCATCGGCTCGCTTTCCGGGTGATTGATGTTGTTCGGGATGATCGCGCGGCCGCGCGCGATTTCCTCGCGCACGAACTCAGCGGTGATTTCGGTCAGGCCGTTCGGACCGAACGCGCTCGCGCCGAATGCCTGGCCGGGATGCTGGCGGCCCATCATCGCGGCGAGCTTCGTGCCGTTCGGGCCGCTCGCCTTCAGCGTTTCCAGATACTCGGCGCGACGCTGGTTTTCGCGAATCGCGATGTATTCCATTTCCGGCGTGATGATGCCTTGCTTTGCATAGTGCATCTGCGAGACGTTCTTGCCGGCGACCGCGCGGCGCGGCGTGCGATGCAGGCCCGGAAAGCGCAGCTGCGCGGTGGCGGGATCGGCGGCGCGCTCGCGGCTGAAGCTGCTCGACAGACCGGTCAGCGGCTCGGTGTCGCCGCGCTCTTCGATCCACGCCTCGCGCAGCGCAGGCAGACCCGCGCGGATGTCGATCTTCGCGTCCGGGTCGGAGTAGGGGCCCGACGTGTCGTACACGTAGATCGGCGGATTCTTTTCGCCGCCGAAGCTGTCGGGCGTGTCGGCCTGCGAGATTTCGCGCATCGGCACGCGGATATCGGCGCGCGAGCCGGTCACGTAGACCTTGCGCGAATTCGGCAACGGCGCGACGGCCGCCTCGTCCACGTGGGCTTCGGCGGAAATAAACTTCGGATTGGCGTTCATGTAAGTCTCCGTACAAAGTGGGGCGGCTAAGCAGGAGACCGAGATGGAAGTGGTCGGAAATCGCGGAGAAGTGAGGCGGTTGAGGCTGGGTGCGAATTCCGTACGCTTCCCTGCGCTGGCATTATCCAGATCAGGTTCAAAGGGTATTTCTCACCCACGCAACGCGGACCTCCAGCTCCGCGCTACGCAGGACCCCCGCGTTAGCAGCGCACACGATACACCGCCCGCCCGCGGTTTGGCAACCTGTCCGAACGACTCAGAAAATTGGTCCAGATGAAACCAGACATCTCCTATGCTTGATTCGAGATCGCATCAGACAGGGCAACTTACAGCCAGGGAACAGCCGGCTTACAGCAAAAAATCGTCGGCGGCTTCGGGCTGATACAGGATTTTGTCGAGCTTCAGCACTTTGTGATCGCCGCTCGGTGGCGTGAAGCGGATGCTCTCGCCGCGGCGCGCGCCGAGTAGCGCGAGGCCGGCCGGCGAGAACACGTTCAGGCGCCCGTGCGCGAAATCGGCGTTAGGCGGATAGACGACGGTCCACGTCATCTGCTCGCCGTTCGCTGTGTCGATCAGCGTCGCTTGCGAGTTCATCGTGACGACGTCGGCGGGGACGTCGTGCGAGTCGACGATCACCGCGCGTTCGAGCACGTCGTCGAGCATGTGCTGCAGCTTCGCGTCGGTGGCCGCGTGTTTCTCGAGGCGGGTCACGTCGAGTTCGGTCAGATAGCAGGTGTTGATCTTCTTCATCATCAAGGACTCCGGATAAACGTTGCAGGAAGGCCGCGTGCGACGACCCAAGCGGGGTGGCCGGCGGATGAACGAATGGGAAAGCCCGGAGCCCGGCGACGCGGCCCAGGTATGGCGGGCTGCGTCAGCGAGGGCGCCGGGCGGCGTGAAGCGGGAGCGTTCGGGACGTCTCCCCGGCGCTTTGCCGCGCGACACTCGCACGCGCGCCGCCGCTTGCGCGCCACAGGCGCAAACGGGCGAGAGCACGGAAAGTCGGACGACGCAAAGAAGTCACGGGCAAAACGACCAGAGGTTGGCAGCAGACCGAACGGAAGGTGTCGCGCGACAGAACTTGAGGCCGCGCGGCAGCAGCGAGACAAAGTTTCATGGTAGCACGCTGCGTCGCGCACCTTCGCTGGCGACGTCGCGCCGCGCCGATAAGCCGCTTTTGTGCGATGCCAGATGAAGACGACCTGATCCGCCTTACGTTCAAGCCAGTCGGAAGATTGCCGTTAAAGAAAGTGCAGCGAAGGCCGCACTCCAGCGAAGCGCTGCGCGGGATGGCGCGTGAGTGGCGCGTGAGTGGCGCGGGGCGACTCGCGCCGATCGACTAAGAGGTGCACATGAAAGCGGAAACAAGGCGGTGGCGAACCTTCGGTCGCACGGTCGCGGTGGCGGCATTGCTCGCCGCGCCGCTGGCGGCGCCGGCGGCGCCGGCGGTGACGGGCGGGGTGATCCGGTTCGTAGGGATGATCGTCGCGCCGCCGATGCAGATCAGCACGGCGATGGCGCCCACTGGCGTCGCTGTCGATAGCGCGAGCGGGGCGGCTCAGCGCTTCTCGCGCACGGTGACGTTCAGCGCGCCGCCGGGCGTCGTCGGCGGGGCCGATGTCGCGCTCGAAGTGAACGGCGGCACGCAGTCGCCCGATCTGGTGGCGGCGCGCTTCGTCGATGGGACCGGGCGCGTCACGCGGGCCCGTGACGGCCACTACGTCGTCGATCGCACGGGCGGCGTGCTGTCGCTGGACGCGAAGCGTACCGATAGGGACACGCGCGTGACGGTGGTGGTCAGTTACGACTAAATCGCGGGCGAGCCTGGACTGGTTCACCCCACGCCGGAAAAAAAATTAAAACAGGCTTGTCATAACCGGCCGCGCGGGTCGACAAACGTGCAGATTACGATCGGAGCACGTCATGTCGACCGCGCACAATCGCTCGATACTTCAGCGCTTTACGTTTTTTTCGCCAGCCGCCGCCGGCCTCGCGCTTCTTCTGCTGAGCGGCTCTGGCATTGCCGCGGCCGACGCGGCCGGGCCCTCGTGCGCCACGCACAGCCCCGCGCACCGGGTCGCGCTCGTCGAGCTGTACAGCAGCGAGGGGTGCGACAGCTGCCCGCCCGCCGACCGCTGGCTCGGTCAATGGAAAAGCGACGGCGCCGCGCACGGCATCGTGCCGCTCGCGCTGCACGTCGACTACTGGAACAGCCTCGGTTGGACCGACCGCTTTTCCCAGCATCGCTTCACCGAACGTCAGCAGACTCTGACGCGTCTCGGGGGCGCGCACACGATCTATACGCCGGAAGTGTTCGTCGCGGGCCGCGAGCTGCGCGACTGGTCGCAACGCGACAGTTTCGAGCGCCGCATCGACGAGCTCGTCGCCGAACCCGCGCAGGCGAGCGTCGCGCTCGCGCTGAGCCCGCATACCCCTGGCGCGTTCGATGTCGATGCGCAGTTCAGCAGTGCGGCAGCCGCCACGGGTCCGTTGAGCGCCTATCTCGCGGTCTATGAAAACGCGCTGACGTCGCAGGTCGGCGCGGGCGAGAACCGCGGCGCGACGCTGCATCACGAGCGCGTCGTGCGCGCGTGGTTCGGGCCCGTGCCACTCGTCGCCGGTCACGCGCGGATTCATCAGGAGGTCGACGTCCGCGATGCGACGGGCGATGCGAAAGCCGATCCGGGCGCCGCCGCCGAGCGCTTCGGCGTGGTCGCGTTCGTCGAAAGCGACGCGAGCGGCGACGTGCTGCAAGCGACCGATCTTCCCGCGTGCCGTTGACCGGCATCGCGCGCGCCGCATTCTCTACCGTCGTTCGAGGAGAGCCCCATGGCCACACCCCATACCTTGCGCCCCAACGCGCCCGCCGCGCCCGCCGCACCGAAGCGCGGCGTGATTCATCCGCTGTGGCTGCGCATCACGCATTGGCTGAACGCGCTCGCCGCGATCGTGATGATGCTGTCGGGCTGGCGCATCTACGACGCGTCGCCGATCTTTCCGGCGTTCAGCTTTCCGACCGCGATCACGCTGGGCGGCTGGCTCGGCGGCGCGCTGCAATGGCACTTCGCGGCGATGTGGCTGCTGGTGTTCAACGGCCTCGTGTATATCGCGCTGAATCTCGCGAGCGGGCGTTTCGTGCGCAAGTTCCTGCCGTTGACGCCGCGCGCGGTGTTGCGCGATTTCATCGCCGCGTTGCGCGGGAAGCTGTCGCACGATGATCTGCGCGTCTACAACGCGGTGCAGAAATTCGCCTACCTGTTCGCGATCGCCGATCTGATCGTGCTCGTGCTGTCGGGGCTCGCGATCTGGAAGTCGGTGCAGTTTCCGCTGCTGCGCGAACTGATGGGCGGCTACGACAACGCGCGCGTCGTGCACTTCAGCGCGATGTCGCTACTGGCCGCGTTTCTGGCCGTGCATCTGGCGATGGTCGCACTCGTGCCGCGCTCGCTGCTCGCGATGCTGCGCGGACGTTGATGCGCAACTGCCCACGCTGATGCTCAAGCTCTCGCGCAACCAGGCGCCACGCGAATTCCTTACGGATACCGAATCATGAACAAGCCGACAGACAAACCAGCGGACCAATCCGCGCCGCGCGTTAGCCACACGCTCGACCGCGCATCGATCCTGATCGATGCGAAGCGCGAACTGGCGATGCCGTCGCGGCGCCTGTTCGGCAAGCAGCTATTGACGCTCGGCGGCCTGTCGATGCTGACCGGCTGCTCGCTGACCGACGACGCTTCAGTGAACCATTTCCTGAGCGCCGTATCCCGGCTGAACGATCGCGCGCAGGCCGCGCTGTTCGATCCGAAGCAGCTCGCGCCGACCTACACCGAAGCGCAGATCACGCGGCCGTTTCCGTTCAACGCGTACTACGGCATCGACGACGTGCCGCACGTCGACGGCTCCGATTACCAGCTGAAACTGAGCGGCCTCGTGACCGGCCAGCGCGTGTGGACGCTGCCCGAGCTGTATGCGCTGCCGCACGCCGAGCAGATCACACGGCATATCTGCGTCGAAGGCTGGAGCGCGATCGGCCGCTGGGGCGGCACGCCGTTCGCCGATTTCTTGCGGCGTGTCGGCGCGGATACGACGGCGAAGTACGTCGGCTTCAAATGCGCGGACGACTACTACGAAAGCATCGACATGCCGACCGCCTTGCATCCGCAAACGCTGCTGACGTTTTCCTACGACGGCGAGCGGCTGCCCGCGAAATACGGCTATCCGATGAAGCTGCGCATGCCGACCAAGCTCGGCTACAAGAATCCGAAGCACATCGTCGAGATATTCGTCACCAACACGTATCCCGGCGGCTATTGGGTCGACCAGGGCTACAACTGGTTCGGAGGCTCCTGACGCATGCGGGCGCACGCTCGCTTGCGGCAGCGGCTTCGGAAGCACGCCGGCTCGAGCCGGTTTCGATTGATTCACCACCAACGGAGTCATCCAATGAAGAAGATTGCAATCACCACGATCGCGTTGCTGATGCTGGCGGGCGCAGGCACGGCGTTCGCGCAGGCGAGCGGCGCGATGGGCAACGATGCGATGTCGAAGGACGCGATGTCGAAAGATTCGATGTCCAAAGACAGCATGTCGAAGGACGGCATGAAAAAGGACGCGATGAAACACGATTCGACGAAAAAGGGCGGCGATGCGATGGGCATGAAGCACGAGGCGTCGGGCGCGATGGGCAACTGAGTCAACGGCCACGGTGCTTAGCGATCCTGCCGATGCGCGGCGGCGCATCGGCGGGATTCCGGGTCGAATGCAAGCCGGGGATGCGTCCCCGGCTTTTCTGTTGCAGGAACGCCGAAAAGTTACGATTCTGTCGCGCGGCGCACTCGGCGCTTACTGCATAATGCGGTGCGCGCGGCGGCTTTCACCAGCGTAGCCGCCGCGCATAGCGGCCTTCCGGCATCGTGTCGTTTTGACCGATTCCGCCGCCACAGCCGTTTCTGGCGCTTTCTGCGCCGCCCATCGTCTTACCGTTCCGCCGACATGTCCGCCAGCCTCGCCCCCCAGACCGCATCGCCGATGCGGTGCCCGCCATCCCGCCCGAAAAGCATCGACGCAGGCTCGGCACCTCGCGGGCATCGAGCGCAGCGCGCGGGTCGAGTGGCGACGGCGGGCTGAACGCATGTCGCTGCAACGCTCTTCCGCTTTTTCTCCGCGTGGCTGGCCGCTGCGTCTGCCGCAGTCGCGCAACGGGCAGATAGCGCTCGCGCTGGCCGTCGTTTATCTGGTGTGGGGCTCGACGTATCTCGGCGTGCACGTCGCGCTCGGCTCGTTTCCGCCGCTGCTGATGTCAGGCTTGCGCAACCTGTTCGCCGGCATTGGTCTATTCGTGCTCGCCGCGCGACGTAAGCCGATCTGGCCGAGCCTCGCCGAAATCCGCAACGCGGGCCTCGTCGGCACGATGCTGGTGGGTCTGTCGAGCGGCATGCTCGCGTACGGCATGCGCACGGTCGGCACCGGCACCGCGGCCGTGATGGTCGCGACCGTGCCGCTGTTCGCGACCGTGATCGCGGCCATCGCCGGGCGCAAGATCGGCCGCGGCGAATGGTTCGCGGTCGGGCTCGGGTTCGCCGGCATCGTGATTCTGAGTCACGGCGACAGCACGCCGGGCTCGGCGGGCGGTAGCCTCGCGATCCTGTGCGCCGCGCTGTTCTGGGCCGGCGGCGCGCATCTGGCGGGGGTGCTGAAGCTGCCGTCGGACCTGTTTCTGTCGACCTCGCTACAGATCTGCCTCGGCGGCGCGATGTCGACGCTGGTCGCGTTGGCCTCGGGCGAGCGGATGCTCGAGCTGCATTTTCTGCCGGTCGTCGCGTTTCTGTATCTGATGCTGATCGGCTCGATGGCCGCGTATGTCGCGTACGGTTTTCTGATCCGCCATACGAGCCCGATCATCGCGAGCAGCTGCATGTACGTGAATCCGGTGGTCGCGGTCGTGCTGGGAGCGCTATTGCTCGGCGAGCCGGTCACGCGCTCGACGGTGATCGCGACGGTCGTGATTCTGATCAGCGTCGGCTTGTCGTTCTGGTTCGATTACCGCAAGAAGGGCAGCGCCTGATAGCGACGCGGTTCCCGTCGAACCGCGTGCCCGCCGTCAAAGCCTTGCCGCCAGTTCCGCGCCCTCGCGGATCGCGCGTTTCGCATCGAGTTCGGTCGCGAGCTTCGCGCCGCCGATCACATGAAAGCGCGGAGCGCCGCTGCCGTGGCTGCCATCGACCGCCGACGGCAACAGCTCGCGCAACGACTCCTGCCCCGCGCACACGACGATCGTATCGACGTCGAGCCATTGGTCGGCACCGTCTCGCGCGATCCTCAGACCGCGCGCGCTGATCTCCCGATACTCGATGCCGCCGAGCATCTGCACGTCATTCCTCGCGAGCGCCGCGCGATGCACCCAGCCCGACGTCTTGCCGAGCCCCGCGCCGAGCCTGCCGGCCTTGCGTTGCAATAGCCAGATCTGCCGTACCGGTTGCGCGGGAGCAGGCGGCTTCAGGCCGCCGCGTTCGCGCACCGCGAGGTCGACGCCCCATTCGTCGAGCCAGGTATCGCGCGGCACCGGCAGCGGCTCGCCCGCGCGATGCAGCAGAAACTCGCTGACGTCGAAGCCGATGCCGCCCGCGCCGATCACCGCGACGCGCGCGCCGACCGGCGCGCCGCGCAGCACGTCGACATACGACAGCACGTTGGGCCCGTCGATGCCGGCAATCGCCGGACGCCGCGGCACGATGCCGGTCGCGACGATCACGTCGTCGTAGGCGGCGGCCGCCAGCAGCGCCGCATCGACGCGCGTACCGAGCCGCACGTCGACGCGATGGCGCTGCAACTGGCTGCGGAAATAGCGGATCGTCTCGCTGAACTCTTCCTTGCCCGGCACGCGCATCGCCAGATTGAACTGGCCGCCGAGCCTGTCGCTCGCCTCGAACAGCGTTACGCGATGCCCGCGCGAGGCCGCCACTGTCGCGGCCGACAAGCCGGCCGGCCCGGCGCCGACCACCGCGATCGAGCGCACGGCTTGCGCGCTCGCGAGCGGATGGTAGACGAGCTCGGTTTCGCGTCCCGCGCGCGGATTGACGAGACAGCTCGCGCGCTGGTTCTTAAACGTGTGATCGAGGCAGGCCTGATTGCACGCGATGCAGGTGTTGATTTCGTCCGCGCGGTCCGCAGCGGTCTTCAGCACGAAGTCGGGATCGGCGAGCAGCGGCCGCGCCATCGACACGAGATCCGCCGTGCCGTCGGCGATCAGCGCATCGGCCACCTCGGGCGTGTTGATGCGGTTCGATGCGATCACCGGCACGTTGACCGAGGCCTTCAGACGCCCGCTCAGCGATGCGAACGCCGCGCGCGGCACCGAGGTCACGATGGTCGGCACGCGTGCCTCGTGCCAGCCGATGCCGGTGTTGAAGATCGTCACGCCGGCCGCTTCGAGCGCCTGCGCGACCTGCACGGTTTCTTCCCACGTATTGCCGCCCTCGACCAGATCGATCAGCGACAGCCGGTACACGACGATGAAGCGCTCGCCGCATTCGGCACGCACCCGCTCGACGATTTCGCACGCGAGCCGCATGCGATTTTCGAGGCTGCCGCCGTACCGATCGGCGCGGTGGTTCGTGCGTGGGCACAGGAACTGGTTCAGCAGATAGCCTTCGCTGCCCATGATCTCGACGCCGTCGTAGCCTGCGCGTTGCGCGAGCCGCGCGCAACGCGCGTAGTCGCGCACGGTTCGCTCGATGCCGGCGAGCGTCAGCGCGCGCGGCTTGAACTTCGAGATCGGCGACTTCAACGCCGATGCCGACACCACGAACGGTTGATAGCCGTAACGTCCCGCATGCAGGATCTGCAGCGCGATCTTGCCGCCTTCCGCATGCACGGCCTCGGTCACGAGCCGGTGATTGCGCAGATCGAACACCGAGTTCAGCGTGCCGCCGAACGGCAGCAGCCAGCCCTGACGATTCGGCGAAATGCCGCCAGTGATGATCAGGCCGACGCCGCCTTTCGCGCGCTCGCGAAAATACGCGGCCAGTTGCGGGTAATGCCAGAAGCGGTCTTCCATGCCCGTGTGCATCGAACCCATCACGACACGATTGCGCAGACGTGTGAAGCCCAGGTCGAGTTCGGCGAGTAAGTGTTGGTAAGACATGCAGGGACCGTGTAAGTGGGGAGGCCGCACGAACGATACACCGCGGTCCCGGCCGCAGCGCCGAAGAAAAATTCTAAATCTCCGCAAACATTGATCAGCAAGACATTGGTCAGTCGTCTCACGCCAATTTTTAGGGCCACGGCACAGCCATTGCTGATTGCGAGCGTCCATCGACATGGACGCGCCCACGGCAAAACCGGCGCGCCGTGCGGCACGGACGGGAGGGGGACGAGCGCGAGGTATGCCGCGCTCGTCCACGTTTCAATGGGCGATGAGCGTCAAGCCCGACATCGAGACAGGTGAACACAATGAAAATGATCCGAACGATGGCAGCGGTCGTTGCGGCCGCGGCGGTACTGAGCGCATGCGGCGGCAGTGGTGGCAGCGATGCCGGCAAGGAACTCGGGTTGACCAATCCCGAGATCCACTTCATTCACGCGATTCCGGGCGGCCCCGCGGTCGACTTCCTCGTCAACGGCAGCGCGCCGTCGGGGCAGACCAACGTCTCGTATAAAGGCGTGACCAATCTCACCAATATCAACACGGGCTCGACGACCGTCGCATACGCGGCGACCGGCACGAAGAGCGCGCTCGCGAGCGGCAACTTCCCCGATGTCGCGAAGGGCCACGTGTACACGGTGCTCGCGTTGCCGGGTCTGTCCGCGCCCGACATCGGCCTGATCGACGATCCGTTCGACAAGGGCCTGCTGACCAATGACGCGCGCGTGCGCGGCTTCAATGCGTCGGCGAACGCGACGGACCTCGACCTCTACCTCGTGCAGGCCACCTCCACCAGCATCACGAGCGTATCGCCGACGCTTGCAGGCGTGTCGTTCAAAAACGCGGTGCCGGCGAGCGGCCAGGATTCGATCTACGTGTCCGGCGGCCAGTACGTGCTGATCGCGACCGTGGCCGGCAGCAAGACGCCGATCTTCCAGTCGAACTCGTTCTCGCTCGCGAACAACGCCGACTGGCTGATCACGTCGGTGCCGATCGGGGGTACGTTGAGCCAGCTGGTTCCTGGGCAAATTCATCTGCTGATCGCGCAGAACGGCAACACGGGCACGCCGAGCGTGGAACTGTCGAATACGCTGACCGGACAATGACCTGGGCCGCCGATCGCCGGATGAGCCTCGCGCAGCGCGAGCAGTGACGATCCGCAAGCGCTAGCCAAACAACCAGGGACTCCGGAGGATCGGGAAGGGAGGACGGCACGGCGATCCACGACAGTGGGTCGCCGTTCTGTTCTATCGCGTTCCGAAAACGCAGCGCGTCGAAAGCCAGCGAGCGAACCCTCACGAAAAAGAGCCCGCCGCGGCATCCCGCGACGGGCACTGCAAGTCCAACTGCCATGTGTCGGCTTATTTAGCCTTTTCCGCCGAATTCGTGATGGCGTTGCCGCCCTTCGAAATATCCTCGCCGGCGCCCGCCATCGTGTTGCAACCGGTGACGAGCATGGCGGTTCCAGCCAGCACGAGCAAAGCGATCAGTCGAGTCATGAAAGTTCTCCTTGTCGAGAATGCATCGGGTGATGTCGTCCGACCGGGGCCATGCCAGTCGATGAGGTCTCGATCCGGTTTCGAACCGGCCTGATTGCATGGTAAAAAAAGGGTGGGGGCGGCGCTGTCGGCCGTGCCGCGATTTTGTTGTAGGCGTGCTCCGGTGTTTGCGTCGGCGCACTCCTACAACGGCTTTGCGGCGCTGCGGCGAGTCCCTGTCAGACGGGGCTTTGCGATGGAGTGGACGGCGTGGCCGACGCCGGCGGCAGATCGACCGAAGGCGTCGCGGTGCTCGCGCTCGGCATCACGACGTCGATGTCGGTGCCGCTTTGCGCGCCACGGCGAATATCGAAGCGCCCGCCATGCGCGGCCACGCGCTGGCGCATGCCGAGCAGGCCGTGCGTATGTGTGCGCGTCATGTCGGCGGGCATGATGCCGACGCCGTTGTCCGCGATATGCAACGCGACCTCGCCGTCGCCGACCCGCAACGCGATGCCGACCTTCGAGGCCCGCGCGTACTTCGCGGCGTTCGTCAGCGACTCCTGCGCGACCCGAAACAGCGCGATCTCGGTCTGCTCGTCGAGCTGGATGTCGTCGGCCGGCAGGTGCAGCTCGAGCGTCCAGTTGTTGCGCTGCGCGGCTTCGTCGGCGAGCGTGCGCAGCGCGGTGACGAGCCCGAAATTGGCGAGCACGGTCGGCCGCATGTCCTCGATGATGCGCCGCTTCAACGCGATGCCCTGGTCGAGATTGGCGAGCGCGCGCTGCAGCTTGTCGGCGATGTCCGGCTCGCTGTCCTTCAGCTTGCGGCGCGCCCACGCGACGTCCATCCGGCATGCGGTCAAAATCGCGCCGAGTTCGTCGTGCAACTCGCGCGCGAGCTGGGTTTTTTCGTTTTCGCTGACCGCCTGCAGGTGCCAGCCAAGCGCTTCGAGCTGGCGCGTGCGCTCGCCCACCAACTGGTCGAGTTCCTCCTGCTGCGTGATCAACTGACGCTGCGCGCGCGCCTGCCGGTCGATCTGGATGCCGAGATTGCGAAACAGCAGAATGAACAGCACGATATTCAGCGCCGACAGACCCGCCGCGCACAGCGTCGACAGCCGCTGATCGGCGCGGCTCGCGGCCAGCGCATGCTGCGCGCGACGCTCCTCGTTGTCGCGCAGCAGCGTGAGCGTGCTGTCGATCAACGACGCGTCCGCCGGGTTGACGTCGCTCGCGGGCCCGCATGCGCCGAGATCGAGCGGGTGCGGCGCCGCATGCTGCATCGCGGCGGCGCCCGCGCCGATGCGCGCGTCGATCAGCGCGAGAATCTGCGTGAAGCTCGCGAGCTCCGCGCTGTCCGCGCGGCCGCCGCGATAGAAGTGGTCCAACTGCCGCGTGGTATCGCGGATGCGCGCGGCGCTCGCGCAGAACGCGTGGGCGGTCG
Organism: Paraburkholderia sp. HD33-4; assembly: GCF_021390635.1. Lineage (NCBI taxonomy): Bacteria > Pseudomonadati > Pseudomonadota > Betaproteobacteria > Burkholderiales > Burkholderiaceae > Paraburkholderia > Paraburkholderia sp. HD33-4. The sequence goes on from NZ_JAJEJS010000001.1 coordinate 1,229,094, forward strand.
CGTCGTCCTTCGTCAGAAGAAACTGGTTTTGTTGCGCGGTGAGGCGCGACAGATCGCTCGCGAGCGCGCTCAGTCGCACGGTGACGTCGCGCGCTTCGAGTGCGGTTTCGTACTCGGCGGTGATGCGCTGCCGCGCGGTCTCCAGAATCACGAGGCCGCCCACCGTGATCACGATCGCCACCGTCATCGCGATCGCCCAACTGCGATTGCGCATCCAGTCGGCGAGCCGCGCCGTGGCGCGCGCCCCCGGTTGTTCCGGCGGGTTCTGCAGATTCGACACTTTCGGCTCCAGAAAGGGGCATCGACTCAGATTCAGGCATCGACTCCAGCATCGCGCGAAGCCGCGCGCGTAACGTCGTCGTAATCCAATGTAAGCGGATTCTCACACGAAAAACGGCGAGCGTCGGAATGCGCGCGGCGCCGCGCCTCGATAGGATGGACTCGATCGTTCATTCAATGTTTCGGGAGGAAGCCATCATGTTGAAGTGGGCACTGTTCTTCGCGGTCGTCGCGGTGATCGCGGGTCTTCTCGGCTTTACCGGCATCGCGGCCGGCGCGGCGGCGATCGCGAAGTTCCTGTTCTTCGTCTTCGTCGTGCTGTGCGTGGTGTTCCTCGTGCTGGGTTTCGTCGTGACGAAGAAAATGATCGATTAGCGCGGCCGTCGCAACAGCGGCAAGCCGCGCCTTCATAGCGGGCGAGCGGTTTGCTTGTAGTCGCTCGTAGTCGATTCAAGGGCCAACAAAAGGGAGAAATGCCATGCTTCACTATGCGATCGTTTTCTTCGTGATTGCGATCATCGCGGCCGTGTTCGGCTTCACGGGCATCGCGGCCGGCGCGGCCGAAATCGCGAAGATCCTGTTCTACATCTTCCTCGTCGTGTTCGTGGTCACGTTGCTGCTCGGCGTGTTCCGAGCGTAGCCGGGCGAGCCTGGATGAACGCAACACGAGGTAGGCAGCGAAGTGCGCAATACGTATACGTTGTTCCAACCTCGGCGCATCAGGCGCGATTCGCGCCGATGCGCGATTCCCCCAATACCGGATAAAGGAGAAGTTCGATGACGAAGCAATCTGGCGACACGTTCGTGATGGACATCAAGAAGATCCGCGAGGACGCGCGCAAGCATATGTCAGACGGTCCTGTAACGCAGACCTACGCAGCGAATCGCGACACGGTGCTCAAACTGCTCAACGACGCGCTCGCCACCGAGATCGTCTGCACGCTGCGCTACAAGCGCCACCACTTCATGGCGAAGGGCATCAATTCCGAAGCGGTCGCGGCGGAGTTCGCCCAGCACGCCACCGAGGAGCAGGAACACGCCGATCGCATCGCCGAGCGCATCGTGCAGCTTGGCGGCGAACCGGACTTCGCGCCGGACGGCCTGAAGACGCGCGCGCATTCGGAGTACAAGGAAGGCACCGATCTGACCGACATGATTCGCGAGAACCTGGTCGCGGAGCGCATTGCGATCGACACGTATCGCGAGATCGTCCGCTATCTCGGCGAGAAGGACGTGACCACGCGCCGGCTGTTCGAGGAAATTCTCGCGGTCGAGGAAGAGCATGCCGACGATATGGCGGACCTGCTCACGGGCCGTGAGTAACGCGCGAGAGTGACAGGGAAGCGCCGAAGGACCGGGCGCGAGTGAACTCGGCAATGCCGGCGGCTGCGGTGCGAAGCCGCCTTCGCATTGCGCGTTCAGCCGCGGCCCCGGGTCACTACAATGTCGGCTTCGAAGCGATTCCCTTTGCACGGACACCCAACCGATGATTCGAGTGCTGATAGCTGACGATCATGCGATCGTACGAGGTGGTTTCAGACAGTTCGTCGCCGACGAGCCGGACATGTGCGTCGCCGCCGAGGCCGCCACCGGCGAGGAAGCGATCGGCCTCGTGCGCGAGCAGGCTTTCGACGTCGTGCTGCTCGACATCGCGATGCCGGACAAGAACGGCATCGATACGTTGCGGGTGATCAAGCAGGTGCGTCCCGAGCAGGGCGTGCTGATTTTGTCGGGCTATCCCGAGAGCCAGTACGCGATCAATCTGCTGCGCGCGGGCGCGAACGGCTATCTGAACAAGGACTGCGAGCCGGAGGAAATCGTGCGCGCGATCCGCTCGGTCGCACGCGGGCATCGCTATCTGTCGGAGGCGGTCGCCGATACGCTCGCCGACAATCTCGACAAGCCCGCCGCCGGGCGTCCGCATGAAGCGCTGTCGGAGCGCGAATTCCAGATCTTCTGCAAGCTCGCGGCCGGCCAGTTGCCGACCGAGATCGCCGAAGAGCTGCATCTGTCGGTCAAGACGGTGAGCACGTATCGCGCGCGGGTGCTCGAGAAGATGCGTCTCGCGAACAACGCGGACCTCACGTATTACGCGATCAAGAATGGCCTGATCGAATGACGGACGATCGAGACATCCCGATGAACAGCGAACCGAATCCTGCTACCGAATCAGCCAGCCGCGCGCCGTTGCGCGTGCTGCTGATCGAGGATTCGCCGCTGATTCGCCGCAGCCTCGTCGAGGCGATCGACGCGTCGGGCCTGCTGCGGGTGGCCGCTTATGCCGATTCCGCCGATCAGGCGATCGCGCTGCTCGGCGACGAAGCGTTCGACGCGGTGATCGTCGACCTGCAGTTGAAGCAGGGCTCGGGCGTGCCGGTGCTCGCGTATCTGCAGCGCGAGGGGCTGATCGATTCGATGTTCGCGGCGGTGCTGACCAATCACGCTTTGCCCGCGTATCGCTCGCGCTGCGAGCAGTATGGCGTGCGGCACTTTTACGACAAATCGTTCGAGTTCGACCGCGTGCTCGATGCGCTGCATGAGTATGCGTCGGGGCGGGGCGGCGGCGTTTGAACGCTCGCTCAATGCCCAGCCCGCGCCGGCAGGCGCAAATGATTCCACGCACCGAGCCCGGCGAACACGATGCCCGCGATAGTGACGCCGATCCAGCCGAACACCGGCCATACGATCGCACCGACGCCGGAACCCAGTGCCCCCCCGATGAAATACGCGACCATGTACACGGTATTCACGCGGCTGCGCGCTTCGGGCTTCAACGCGTAAATGCGCGACTGATTCGAAATCTGCGCGGCCTGCACGCCGACATCCAGAATGATCACGCCGACCACGAGTCCCGCGATGCTCTTCGCCGACGCGCCGAAAATCACGAACGCGATCACGACCAGCACGAGCGACACGGTGATGATCGCGCGCGGCCCACGCCGGTCGGCGAACTTGCCGGCGAGCGGCGCGGCCAGCGCGCCGGCGGCGCCGACGATACCGAACAGGCCCGCTGCTTGCGGCCCGAGATGAAACGGCGCGCCCGCGAGCAGCAGCGCGAGTACCGACCAGAAAATGCTGAACGCCCCGAACAACGCCGCACCCGTTAGCGATGCCTCGCGCAGCGCGCGATGCTCGCTCACCAGATGCCACATCGACACGAGCAGCTTGCCGTACGGCAGCGTCGAGGTCGGCTGGCTCTTCGGCAGACGCACAATGATGACGGCCGCGAGCGCGAGCAGCGCGACGACCGATGCGCCGAACACCGCGCGCCAGCCGAAGTACTGGGCGACGATGCCCGACGCGGTCCGCGCGAGCAGGATGCCGAGCAGCAGGCCGCTCATCACGGTGCCGACCGCGTGGCCGCGCTCGGACGGCGGCGCGAGTTCGGCCGCGAACGGCACGGCCTGTTGCGCGATCGTCGCGAGCACGCCGATCGCGAGACTCGCAACGATCAGCACCGCGAGCGTTGGCGCCGACGCCGCGATGACGAGCGCGACGCACATGCCGGCGATCTGCAGCAGGATCAACAGGCGGCGGTCGAAGCGGTCGCCGAGCGGCGCGAGCAGCAGCATGCCGGCCGCGTAGCCGAGTTGCGTGACGGCCGGCACCGTGCCGACCCATGACGCGCTGTCCGGAAACGACTGGCGGAAGTTGTCGAGCAGCGGCTGGTTGAAATAGATGTTCGCGACCGAGATACCGGCGATCGTCGCGAGCAGCAGCAACAGGCCGCGCAACGACCGGGCGGAGGAAGCGGAAGCGGAAGTGGAGGCGTCGGAAGTGGACATGACGGAGGCGGATTGACGGACCGGCCCATGCGCGGTCCTCAAGCGTGCCGATCATACCGGAGCGGCGGGGTTCCTGCTGACGGCCGCGACGGCCGGCAGCGGCCCGCGCGAGCGCTAGCGCAGACGCGAGCCGGCAATGGTGGCTTGCCGCTCGCCGCGCCGGAGCGCGAGGCTCGTCGGCGCATACGGTAGCAGACTGTGGCGAAGTATGGCGACCGGTTCGGTCGATCAGATCAGTCGATCAACGCGCCAGCGTCGTAGAACGGATAGGGGCCGTCGGCCGGTTCGACATACGCATGATGCGTGACGATGCCCGTTGCCGGATCGTAGTAATGCAGCGCGTACGCGGGCGGCTCCATCACGAACGCCGACGGTCCGTCCTCGCGAAAATCGAGCGCCACCTGGTGCGCGGGCGCCGGAATCGCGCTCGCGATCGTGCCGCCGAAGCGCACGAACATCGACCGATGCACGTGCCCGCAAAGCACGCGCTCGACGTTGGGATGCTGGGCGATCAGCGCCGCGAGCTGGTCCGATGCCGTCTGGTCGAGGCGGATCTCGTCCATATGTCCGATGCCGCAAACGAAGGGCGGATGATGCAACGCGACCACGACCGGCTTGCCGCGCGCGGCATCGAGTTGCCGCGCGAGCCACGCGAGCCGCGTGCTGCACAGCATGCCTGCGCTCGAACCGGGCACCAGCGAATCGAGCGCGATCACGCGCAGCGGGCCGACATCGACCGCGTATTGCACGAACTCTCCGCCACTCTGCAATTCGTCGCGCTCGGCAAACGCCGCGCGCAACGCGTTGCGTTCGTCGTGATTGCCGACCATCAGGAAGTAGGGGATCGCGAGCGGCGCGAGCAGTGTCTTCAGATGAGCGTACTGCTGCGGGTCGCCCTGATCGACGAGGTCGCCGGTCATCAGCACCGCGTCGGGGCGCGGCGTGAGCGCGTTGAGCGCGTCGACGCAGCGCGCGAGATAGGCGGCGGTATCGACGCGGCGATACGCGAGTGCGCCGGGTTGCTTGATATGCAGGTCGCTAATTTGAGCCAGCAGCATGACAGAGGTCCTTCGGGTTTCTTCGTGTTGAGCGCCGGGCTGTGGCGCCGCTTTTACCTACGATAGCGCAATCAGTGCGTCCGGCTCGATCGAGATGCCGACCGGCGTGCCGCGCGCAAGCTCGATACGGCCCGCGACATCGACGACGAGCGGCTCGGGCGCGGCGCCGCCAATCGTCAGACGCGTTCGTTCGCCGAGGAACGCGGTGCTTTCGATCTGACCGCGCAGCTGCGCGAGCGCGGGGTCGGTGAGCCGGGCGTCCTCGGGGCGAAAGAAGATTTCATGCGCGCCGTGCGCATTCGGCCCATGCGCGGGTAAGGGCACGGCGCCGCCGGTCGTCGTCAGCATGCCGTCGCGCGGCTCGCCCGCGACGCGGTTGATCGTGCCGACGAACTGCGCGACCGTGCGATTGGCCGGACGATAGTAGATGTCGCGCGGCGAGCCGATCTGCTCGATGCGTCCCGCGCTCATCACGACGATCCGATCGCCGAGCTCCATCGCTTCGGCCTGATCGTGCGTCACGTAGACGGTGGTGATGCCGAGCTCGCGCAACAGCGCGTTCATCTCGGTGCGCAATGCGTCGCGCAGACGCGCGTCGAGCGCGGTCAGCGGTTCGTCGAGCAGCAGCACGCGCGGCTGTACCGCGAGCGCGCGAGCAAGTGCCACACGCTGACGCTGGCCGCCGGAAAGCTGATCGATCGGTTTGTCCGCGTGCGCGGTGAGCCGCATCATGCCGAGCAGTTCGTCGACGCGTTGACGCGCGGCTGCGGCCGGCACGCGTTTGATCTTCAAACCGTAGCCGATGTTGCCGCGCACGGTCAGATTCGGGAACAGCGCGTAGCTTTGAAACACCATGCCGACCGCGCGTTTTTCGATCGGCAACGTCGTCACATCGTCGTCGCCGAATGCGATGCGGCCGCCCGTGTCGGGGCTTTCGAGCCCGGCGATCAGGCGCAGCGTCGTCGTCTTGCCGCAGCCCGACGGTCCGAGCAGCACGAGGGTCTCGCCCGCTCCGATCGACAGGTCGAGCGGTTCGAGCACGCGCGTGCCGCGAAACGTTTTGGCGCACTGCGTGAGCGTGATGGGAACCGAGGTCAGTTTCATGGCGTGTCGGTGGGCTTCGCGGAAGAAACGGCGCGCTGCTTCGACGCGCTGCGCTGGCCGGTCGCATCGACGCCGAGCCATTGCATCGCGACGAGCAGCGGCATCGTCATGATGAAAAACAGGATCGTGTAGGCGCTGCCGATCTCGATGCGCATCGACGCGTAGGTATCGGCGAGGCCGACCGGCAGCGTCTTCGTGTCGGGCGTGTGCAGCATCCACGTCAGGTTGAATTCGCCGATCGACAGCGTCAGCACCGCGAGCGCGCCCGCGACGATGCCGGGCCGCGCGTTCGGCAGCACGATCGTCACGAAGCGCGTGAAGAAGCCCGCGCCGAGGCTCGCCGCGCCTTCTTCGAGCGTGCGCAGATCGCTGCTCGCGCAGACCGCGGCGACCGCGCGCACCATGAACGGCAGCGTGAACACCACATGTCCGACGACGATGAACGCCGCGCTCATCCGAAACGCGGTGAAGCCGCCGTAGATCACCAGCAGCGCGAGCGCCGAGGCGAGGCCCGGCAGCGCGATCGGCAGCACCAGGAACTCCTCGACGATGCGTGCGAAGCGCGTCTTGCTGCGCGCGAGCACGTAGCCCGCGGGCACGCCGGTCAGGAGCGTGACGACGAGCGTCGCCGCGGCCACTTCGAGCGACAGCCACACCGAGGCGTGATACTGGGTCCACACTTCGACGAGCCAGCGCAATGTGAGTCCGCTCGACACGCCCTTGAAGTAGTTGACCGTCAGCCCCGCGACGATCGACATGACGACCGGTACGATCAGGAACGCGCACAGTAGCAGTGTGACGAGCCATTGACCCGCGGCGAGCCACGTTCGCGTGGAAGGCCACGCGCGTCGCGCGCGCGGTCCCGCTGCCGGCTGCGATGGCGAGGAGGGCGAGGAAGCCGTGACTGAGTTCATGGATAGGTCGTCGGTCTGTTCGCGCACGCCGGGTTCAGGCGAAGCGCCGTTCATGCGCTCGCCGCCACGCCCGAGCCGCTCGCGCTGCGCGCGATCGCGAGCACCGCCCACGTGACGATGCCGAGCACGATCGACAGGCCCGCGGCCGTCACCATGTTCGCGTTCAGCGTGAACTCGGTATAGATGGTCATCGGCAGCACGTCGATGTCGGTGGCGAGCGTGAAGGCCGTGCCGAAGGCGCCCATCGCGGTCGCGAAGCACACGGCGCCCGCCGCGATCAGTCCAGGCGACAGCGCCGGCAGCACGATGTCGCGCATGATGCGCCACGGCGATGCGCCGAGCGAGCGCGCGGCCTCTTCGAGCGACGCATCGAGCTTGCTCGCCGATGCCATCACGGTGACGATCACGCGCGGAATCGAGAAGTACAGATAGCCGAGAAACAGGCCGCTCATCGAATACGCGAATACCCAGCGATCGCCTGCGAGTTTCAGCGACAGCGCGCCGATCAGTCCCTGGCGTCCGGCGAGCATGATGACCATGAAGCCCACGACGACGCCCGGAAACGCCAGCGGAAACGTCAGCAGCGCGAGCAGCGTGCGCTTGCCCGCGAACTCGCGGCGCGCGAGCAGCAGCCCCGCGATCACCGACAGCACCAGCGTGGCCGCCGTGACTGCCGCCGACAGCACGACGGTCGCGCCGAGGCTCGACATATAGCGCGGATTCGTCAGCATCGCGCGATAGGTCGCGAACGCATGACCGCCGCCGGAGAGCTGCGCGAGCGCGCCCATCGGCAGCAGCCAGAACGCGATGAATACCGCGAGCGCGGGCGCGAGCAACGCGATGCGCCAGCGCAGCGGGAACGTGACGTCGTTCAATGCATCACCTGCAGATAGCGCTCGCCGAAACTCGACTGCTTGTCGGCCATCTTCGCGAAGTCGACCGGTTTCGCACGCGCGTATTCGCTCGCGGGCAGGAACTGGGCGGCGGTCCCGGCGCTCATCGCGCTCGCGCGCACCGGTCGCAGATACGCCTGCGCCCACAGCTTCTGGCCTTCGTCGGACAGCACGAAATCGAGCACCTTCTTGCCGTTCGCTTCGTGCGGCGCGCCCTTCACGAGGCTCATCACGTACGGCACCGAAATCGTGCCTTCCTTCGGAATCACGAACTCGACGTTCGCGTGATCCTTGTACTTCGCGCGATACGCGTCGAAGTCGTAGTCGAGCAGGATCGGAATTTCGCCGGACAGCACGCGCGCGTACGCGGTCTGCTTCGGCACGATCGGCGCGTTGGCCTTCAGCTTCCTGAACCAGTCGAGGCCCGGCTCGAAGTTGTCGAGCGTGCCGCCGAGCGCCTGGTTGACCGCGACCGCGCCCGCATAGCCGACGAACGCGCTCGACGGATCGAGGTAGCCGATCATGCCTTTGTATTCGGGCTTCAGCAGGTCGGCCCACGAGCGCGGCACTGGCCGGCCTTCGAGCGCGTCCTTGTTGACGAAGAAGCCGAGCGTGCCCGAGTGGATCGTGAACCAGTAGCCTTGCGGGTCCTTCAGGCCGGCGGGAATGTCGTCCCAGTGCGCGGGCTTGTACGGCTGGATCACGCCCTTGTCCTTCGCCTGGAAGGCCGACGACACGCCGAGATAGACGACGTCGGCGACCGGGCTTTTCTGCTCGGCCATCAGCTGTGCGATCGATTGGCCCGAGTTCTTGTTGTCGAACGGCACGCGAATGCCGGTCTTTTGCTGGATCGCCTTGATCTGGCTGGCCCAGTCGGCCCATTCGGGCGGGCAGTTGTAGCAGATCGCGGTTTCGTCGGCGCGCGCGGCTTGCGGCGCGAGCGTAACGAGCGCCGCGCCCGCGACGAGCAGGCTCGCCGGCAGTGCGGTCGCGGCGGCTCGCGACAGTTTCCGCCAGAGCGGTTTGAGCGAGGACGCGAAGCGTGAGGGTGAGCGGGTCACTGCGGATCTCCTGTGTCGATCGGAGTCGGTGCATTGGCACCGACTCCGAGCCCATAACGTGGTTGCGGTCGGATGTGTTGCGGGAGCTTTTTATGACAGCTGGGCGTACCGATGCCCAAGCCTTCCTGCACTTCTTATGCGAACGGCTTTTGAGTGGCTGCCGCGGCGCTCGGCTCATGGGTGAGGCACGCTTCGTCGGGATCCGTCCGCGACCCGAGCGCCGCGATCGTCGCGCCTTCGCGCACGCTGTGCGGCAAGCTCAACGCGAGCGAGGTGGCGGGGAATGCGCGCTCGTCGCGCGTGCCGCCGATGCGGGCGAGCAGACGCTGCCACGCCGCGCAGCCGATCTCGCGATTCGGCGCGCAGATGCTCGCGAGCGCCGGCGATAGCAGTTCGCCCATGGCGAGGCCGTCGAAGCCGAGAATCGACATGTCCTGCGGAATCTTCAGACGCGCGCGGCGCAAGCCGCGCATCACGACCATCGCGAGCAGATCGTTGCTGCAGAAGAGAGCGGTCGGACGGTTTGCGCCGTGCGTCAGGTGCGCGAGCACGGACGGCGCCAGTTCGTCGGCGTTGAAATCGACTTCGAGCGCCGGCGCGGCCGTGAGTCCGGCCTGCTGCATCGCCTGCGCGTAGCCGAGATGCCGTTGACGCGCGCGATCCGACGCGGCGAACGAGCCGGCCAGCATCAGGATGCGGCGATGGCCGTGGGCGATGAGCCGGCGCACGCCGTCGTAGGCGGCGAGGCGATTGTCGACCGACACCGACGGGCGGCGCACTGTGTCGTTGTGCATCAGCACGTAGAGCAGGCCGTCGCGGTCGAGTTCGTCGAGCAGCGGATGGGTGTCGGCATCGGCGACGGTCAGGATCAGCCCTTCGACGCGATGCTCGCGCAGCGTTTCGATTGCGTGACGCTCGCGGTCCACGTCGTACTGCGTGGTCATCAGCATCAGCCGATAGCCTTGCGCCGACGCGAGATCGTCGATGCCTTGCAGGCATTCGGCGAACACCGGGTTCGCGAGCGTCGGCAGAACGACGCCGATCAGGCGCGTGCGCTCGCCGCGCAATTGCCGGCCGAGCGGGCTCGGGCGGAAGTTCAGCGCGTCGATCGACTGACGTACCTTGTCGAGCGTGATGGGGTTCACGGTGTGCGGCGCGTTGATCGCGCGCGATACCGTGGCGATGGAAAAGCCCGCGTGGGCGGCGACATCCTTGATAGTCGGCGTCATCGGTTTGCGGTCCGCTGTAATCGTTTTCGTGAGCGGATTATCGGCAAGCTTTGTGACTTGGGGATGAATGCGGGGCGGGCGTTCTTGGGAGCTCCCGTGAGCGATGGTAGAATTCGCGACCACGCGCGATTGCGACCCCTGCCGGGGTGATGAAATTGGTAAACATAGCGGACTTAAAATCCGCCGCCTCACGGCTTGTCGGTTCGAGTCCGATCCCCGGCACCAGGTGTTTCCCCGCCACGTTTATTGTTCTGGCGCTGGTTGCGGCGAAACTCTCCGGGACGCCAGAATGCGAAGATCATGTCCCCCCTCAAATACCTGACCGGCTATCCCGCACCTCTGCTAGACAAGGTGAGAACGCTGATCGACGCCGATCAGCTCGGCTCCTATCTGGCGCAGAAGTACCCGAACACGCACGAGGTGCAAACCGACCGCGCGCTGTATGACTACTGCGCGGACCTCAAACGCGAACACCTGCGCAACGCCGAGCAGATCGACAAGGTCACTTACGACAGCAAGCTCGACGTGATGCGTCACGCGCTCGGCCTGCACACGAGCATTTCGCGCGTGCAGGGCGGCAAGCTGAAGGCGAAGAAGGAAATCCGCATCGCGTCGCTATTCAAGGCCGCGGCGCCGGAGTTTCTGAAGATGATCGTCGTGCACGAACTCGCCCATCTGAAAGAGAGCGATCACAACAAGGCGTTTTATCGTCTGTGCGAGTTCATGCAGCCGGGGTACCACCAGATCGAATTCGATCTGCGTCTATATCTGACGCATCGCGATCTGGCGAAGAAGACCGTGTGAGATACGCCGCGCGACAGGCGCGGTAAACAAAACTGACTTCATCAGGCCGCCAGTTCCGCGGCATTCTCCGTGACCGACGCCGTCAACAACACCGGAATCGACTTCGAGGTCGGCGTACCCGCGCCATCCGCGACCGAGGAGAGCGGCACCAGCGGATTCGTCTCCGGGTAGTAAGCACCGAGGCAGCCGCGCGGAATGTCGTACTCGACGAGCAGAAAGCCGTCCACGCGTCGCTCGACGGCATCGGCCCACACGCTGGTGATATCCACACGCTGACCGGCCGCAAATCCGAGCATCGCGAGATCGTCCCTGTTGGCGAACAGCACGCGCCGCTGGCCGTACACGCCGCGGTAGCGATCGTCGAGACCGTAAATCGTCGTGTTGTACTGATCATGTGAGCGGGTGGTCATCAGCGTCATCAGGCGTTCGCCGTGAAGCTTCCTGGCCTGATGAATCGGCGTGTCGAGCGCGATCGCGTGCGCGATGAACTGCGCCTTGCCGCTCGGCGTTTTCCAGATGCGATCGCGCGAGGCGACGCCGAGGTGGAAACCGCCGGGTTTCTTCAGGCGCTCGTTGTAGTCGTCGAAGCCGTCGATCACCTTCGCGATGCCGTCGCGAATCAACGCGTAGTCGGCCGCATGCGCGAGCCAGTCCACCTTGCCGCTACCCAAAGTCGCATGCGCCATGCGCGCGACGATCGCCACTTCGGACAGCAGATTGTCCGATGCCGGCTTGTTCATCCCGTACGACATGTGCACCATGCTCATCGAATCCTCGACGCTGACGCCTTGCGCGACGCCGTTCTGAAGGTCGATCTCGGTGCGCCCGAGCGTCGGCAGGATCAGCGCGTCCCGGCCATGCACGAGGTGGCTGCGATTGAGCTTCGTCGTCACGTGCACGGTCAGATCGCACGCGCGCATCGCGTCCCACGTGCGCGGCGTGTCCGGCGTCGCGATCGAGAAATTGCCGCCCAGGCCGATGAACACTTTGACCTTGCCATCGAGCATCGCCTGAATCGTGTTGACGACATCGAGCCCGTGCTCGCGCGGCGGCTCGAAATCGTAGGCTGCGCCGAGTTTGTCGAGAAACGCGTCGGTCGGCTTCTCCTCGATACCCACCGTGCGGTCGCCCTGCACGTTCGAGTGGCCGCGCACCGGGCACAGCCCCGCGCCGCGCCGGCCGATATTGCCGCGCATCATCATCAGGTTCGACAGCAGTTGCACCGTCGCGACCGAATTCTTGTGCTGCGTGAGACCCATGCCCCACGTCGAAATTACCGCGCGACCCTTCACGTAGATATCGGCGAGCTTCAGCACCTCGTCGAGCGGCACGCCCGCTTCGGCGACGATCGTGTCCCATCGCTCGGCGCGCAGATCGTCGGCGAACGCAGCGAAGCCGGCCGTGTGCGCGGCGATGAAGTCGACGTCGAGCACCCGCGTGAGGCCCGACGCGAGCGCTTCGTCGTCGAGTTCGAGCACGCGTTTGGCGACGCCCTTGAGCAGCGCGAAATCGCCGCCGACCTTCGGACGGATGAACACCGAGCTGATTTTCGTGCTGCCCATCGTCAGCATTTCGACCGGATGCTGCGGACTCGCGAAGCGTTCGAGGCCGCGTTCCTTCAGCGGATTGATCGACACGATCGTGGCGCCGCGCTTCGCGCATTCGCGCAGCTCGCCGAGCATGCGCGGATGGTTGGTGGCCGGGTTCTGGCCGAAGATCAGCAGCGTGTCCGCGTGTTCGAAGTCGTCGAGCGTGACCGTGCCCTTGCCGATGCCGACCGTGTGCGGCAGGCCACGGCTGGTCGCCTCGTGGCACATGTTCGAGCAATCGGGAAAATTGTTGGTGCCGTACATGCGCACGAACAGCTGGTACAGGAACGCGGCTTCGTTGCTCGCGCGACCCGACGTATAGAACGCGGCGCGGTCCGGATCGTCGAGGCGCTTCAGATGGCTAGCGATCAGCGCGAACGCGTCGTCCCAGCCGATCGGCACATAGCGATCGCGCGCGGCGTCGTAGACGAGCGGATCGGTCAGGCGGCCGTGCTGTTCGAGCTCGAAGTCCGATTGCGTCATCAACTCGGCGACGCTGTGCCGCTCGAACAACACGGGCGTCGCGCGCTTGGCCGTAGCTTCGGCGGCCACCGCCTTCACGCCGTTTTCGCAGAACTCGAAGGTCGATGCGTGCTCGCGATCCGGCCACGCGCAGCCGGGGCAGTCGAAGCCGTCGGGCTGGTTCTGCTTGAGCAGCGTGCGGTAGTTGCCGCCCGCGACCTTTTCCTTGATCAGATTGATGGCGACGTACTTCAGCGCGCCCCACCCGGCAGCCGGGTGCTTGTACGGCTCGATGCGGGCTTCAGGAATGGATTCGGTGCGTGCTTCGTTCTTCTTCATGACGTGGCGATGGACGGATTCGACAGGCTTTGCAGACCAATGCCCACAGCGTACTGTGTTCCACATGGCACGTCGGATACAGAAAAACGGAAAGAATAGGAGTACAGTTGCGCGATGAAGCTCTACGAGAAACTCGCCGACGAAATCACCGAAGCCGTGCGACGCGGCGTATTCGCAGCCGGCGAACGGATCGTGTCGGTGCGTCAGGCGAGCCAGCAGCACGGCGTCAGCATCAAGACCGTGCTGCACGCGTATGCGCTGCTGGAGAGCCGCGGCATCGTCGAGAGCCGGCCGCAGTCCGGCTATTTCGTGCGCGATGCGGCCGCGCGGGCGCTCGCGCCGGCGCCCGCCGCGCCACGCGCGGGCCGCAAGTCCGCGCCCCCTCCGGTGCCCGCCACGGTCGACGTCAGCCGGCTCGTGCTGTCGACGCTGCGCAGCATCCGCGCGCACGACGCCGTGCCGTTCGGCTCGCCGTATCCCGATCCGTCGCTGTTCCCGTGGCGGCGCATCAACCAGTACGCCAACGCGATCGCGCGGCGGCACGCGAGCTGGAATCTGATCGACGATCTGCCGCCGGGCAATCCCGAGCTGATCCGGCAGATCGCGCGGCGCTACGCGGAAAACGGTCTGCCGGTCGATCCGGGCGAAATCGTGATCACGCTCGGTGCGACCGAGGCGATCAATCTGAGCCTGCAGGCGGTCGCGAAGCCGGGCGATACCGTCGCGGTCGAATCGCCGACCTACTACGCGATGCTGCACGCGATCGAGCGCCTCGGCATGCGCGCGATCGAGGTGGCGACGCATCCGGTCGATGGCATCGACATCGACGCGCTCGCGAAAGTGATCGCGCGGCAAAAGATCGCCGCATGCATGGTGATGCCGAATTTCCAGAATCCGCTCGGTTTTTGCATGTCGGACGAGCGCAAGCGGCAACTGGTCGAACTGCTGGCCGCGCACGAGATTCCGGCGATCGAGAACGACGTCTACCAGGAGCTCTATTTCGGCGACGCGCGGCCGTCGACGCTGAAGACTTTCGACACCAAAGGGCTCGTGCTGCACTGTGCGTCGTTTTCGAAAAGCCTGACGGCGTCGTACCGGATCGGCTGGGCACTGCCGGGGCGTTATCGCGCGCAGGTCGAGAAGCTCAAGTTCCTGAATACGCTGACGACGCCGTCGGTGCCGCAGGTCGCGGTCGCCGATTATCTGCGTCAGGATGGCTACGACCGGCATCTGCGGCACCTGCGCCGCGTCTACCGGCAGCAGGCAAGCATCATGAGCGCGCTGGTGCTGCGCTTTTTCCCGGTCGGCACGCGCGTGTCGACGCCGCGGGGCGGCTACGTGCTGTGGGTCGAGCTGCCCGTTGCGATCGACTCGATGCGGCTTTATCAGTTGGCTCTCGAACGTGGGATCACGGTCGGACCGGGGATGATGTTTTCGACGCGCAACGATTTTCGGCACTTCATCCGGCTCAACTACAGCTACCCGTGGACCGCGCAAGCCGAGGCGGCATTGAAGACGCTCGGTGAGCTGGCTACGGCGATGGCATGAACGGTACCGCGGTGATGCAAACTACACATCACAACAAGGAGACCCGCATGAACGACGACGAAGTCGACCCGCAACTCGTCGCGATACTCGCGCAGCTTTGGCGCGCGCATCGCGAAACGCCCCAGCGCGCGTGGTCGCTCGCGAAGCTGTCGAAGCAGGCGGGCGTGCCGATGAGTAGCTTGCGGCGGCACTTGACGGCGCTCGCGGGGGGCGGTCTCGTCGACACGACTTTCCACGACGATGGCAGCGGAGCCGCGTCACTGAGCGAAATTGGCGCTCAGCTTTGCGCGGACCTGTTCGACAAGGACGCGGGCAGCGAGCCGTCCGCCGCCGACTGAGCTTTCCGGCGCAACTGCCAGCGGCGCGCCATTCACCGGGTGCGCGCGATGGCTGACGGCGTTGGCGGCGTGTGGCGCCGCTTCATTGCCCGGCGCTCGCCTGCACCTGCGGTTGCCACTGCGTCGGCAGCGGCGCCGGCGCCACGCTCGCCGTCGCCGATTGGGAGTGCGATGGCGCAATGTCCGGCGCCTCTAGCGTGGCCACGCCGCAGAACCAGTCGGCATCGCGCGGCTGATACTTCCACTGCTTGCCGGACTGCCCGATCACGCTTGCACACTGATCGTTCACGACGAGACCGGGCTTCGCGGCCGTGCATTGCAGGGTAGACGGGTCCGAGGGCGCTGGCCCATCCACATCCACGGACACCGCGTGCCGCGCGCCGCTCGACAGGCTCGCCAGCAGCCGCTGCAATTCGTCGATGCGCGTCGCATACCACGTCCGCAAACACGCCGCGTCGCGGCAGTTCGCTTCGCGCCAGGCCCACTTGCTGTCGCTGTCGTCGATGAACGCGCGGCGCTGGGCGACTCGTCGACGTGCTTTCCAGTAGAGTTGGCCCAACGTGTCGTCGAGCGTCGACAGCGCGGAGTCGCCGCAAATCATGCGCTCGGTGGGCGAGCGGCCGCGCTGGCAGTCGAAGCTGGTGGCGTTGGCATACGGATGCGCGAGCAGCAGCCCGGCGATCAGGAGTGGGCGGAAGAGGGTCATCAGAGTCCCGGCGATGCATCGATTGATCATGCCGCCGATGATCGACCGGTCGCGCGCCTAGTGGACGTTCGAACAACGCGGGAGTTCGGACGGGTCGTTACCAGATGTTGCCGCGCGGCCCGCCGGCTGGCATGTGCCGTGCATGAGCACGGCGGGCGCGAGCGCGGTGCTGCCGCGGTACGAAGGCTGGGGTCGGCGCTCGTACACGTTCGCGTGTCATGAAGTGGGCGCAACGTCGATATAGTGGAAGCGGGCACCTAGGCCGGCGTGGTCAAAAGCGGCCGTCGAACCACGGAGAACGGATGCAAAAACAACTCGTGATCGGTCTTTGCATGGCAGTGGGCCTGCTGACCGTGCCCGGTGTGGCCAGCGCGCAGTCGCAGGCCTATACGAACAGCGGGACCAACGTGCGCGCAGGCCCGGCGTCCGATTACCCGATCGTCGCGCAGCTACCGGGCGGCGTTCCGGTGACGGTGATGGGGTGCCTCAGCAACTACCAGTGGTGCGACGTCGCCACGCCGAATCTGCGCGGCTGGGTATATGCATCACGGCTCAGTTCGCCGTACCAGGGCTACAGCATGCCGCTGAACTACGGCGCCGCGCTCGGCCTGCCGATCCTCGCGTTCTCGATCAACGATTACTGGGGCAACTATTACCGCGGCCAGCCGTGGTACGGCCAGCGATCACGCTGGTCGCGTCATGCGCCACCTCCGCCGCCGCGACCGGGCGCCGGGCATCCGCCGCCGAACTGGCGGCCGTTGCCGGGGCATGTCGGCGGGCGTCCGCCGGGCGGGCCGTCGCCGGGCAATGCGGGCGGGAGGCCGCCAGGTGGTCCGCCGCCGGGCAATGCGGGCGGAAGGCCTTCGGGTAACGACGGTGGCCGACCACCGGGCAACGCCGGCGGCCGTCCTCCCGGCGCAGAGCAGGGCGGTGGAGGCGGCCGACCACCGGGCGGCGGACCGCAAGGCGGCGCAGGCAATCGTCCGCCGGGCGGTGGCCAGCAAGGTGGCGGTAATCGCCCGCCGGGCGGTGGCCAGCAAGGTGGCGGTAATCGTCCGCCGGGTGGCGGCCAGCAAGGTGGCGGTAATCGCCCGCCGGGCGGGGGCCAGCAGGGTGGCGGCAATCGTCCCCCAGGCGGTCAGCAGGGCGGACCCCAAGGCGGTGGCGGTGGCGGCACACGTCCGCCCGGAGGCGGCGGCAACAATTGAGGCATTGACGCCGCCGCCGCGCTGAAGACAATGAAGCCAACGGGGCGTCGCAGCGTGCCGCAGCGGCGGGCCCGGGGTCGAGCCGCCGCGGAGCTCTGGCCGCGACCCGACGGCGCCAGAAGCGCCGTCGCCCGTCGTATTCGCGTCAGCCGATGCTTGCACGCCACACCAGCAACCATCCGCACGCGATCCATTGCAGATTTTCGCGCTGGGCTTAGCGTAAACCCCGGTGTGCCGCGTACACTAACTTGCCGATGTTGGGTTGGGGGGCGCAACTATGATTTGCGAAGCGACATCACGTGGCACGACGACAGCCGCGCCGGAGGGCGCCCGCTATGGGCCGGAACGGGCCGAGGAAGTACTCGCATCCGAGCGCAGCGTGTTGCGGCTGATCACCCGCAATACGCCGCTACCCGAGTTGCTCGATGAAGTCTGCCGGCGCGCCGAGGCGCTGCTCGGCGACGGCGCGTGCTGCTCGATCCTGCTGCTCGACCCCGACGGCGTGCACGTGCGCGTCGGCGGCGCGCCGTCGCTGCCGCCCGCGTTCAGCGCGGCGATCGAAGGTGCCGCGATCGGTCCACGCGTCGGCTCGTGCGGCACGGCGATGTTCGAGCGCCGTCTGGTGATCGTCGACGACATCGAATCCGATCCGCTCTGGGAAAACTTCCGTGACCTCGCGTTGCCGCACGGCTTGCGCGCATGCTGGTCCGTGCCCTTCGAAAACGACGCCGGCATCGTGCTCGGCGCATTTGCCGTCTACTACCGGACCACTCGCCGTCCGACCCCCGAGGAAGAGGCGATGCTGCGCGACATCGGCAGCAGCGTCGGCCTCGCGGTCCATCAGGACGAGATGGCGCAGCGCCTCGCGCATAGCGAGGAGCGGCACCGGCTGGTCGTCGATCATCTGAGCGAGGGCATCGTCGTGCAGTCGCGCAGCGGCATCGTGCTCGCCTGCAATCCCAGTGCGCAGCGCATGCTGCACGTGAGCCCGCAGGTCGTCGGCCGCAGCATGCGCAGCGTGATGACACGCGCGTTCGGCGAGGACGGCTCGGTGATCGGCGACGCCAACCGTCCGGTCACCCAGGTCTTTGCGACCGGCAAACCGATGCTCGGCGTGACGATCGGCCTCGAGTTGATGAGCGGCGAAGTCGTGTGGATCACGGAAAACGTCGTGCCGATCCTGCGGCCCGGCGACAGCGAGCCGGACTCCGTGCTGATTTCGTTTTCCGACATCGGGCCGGTGCGCGAGGCGCAGCGCCAGCTGAAGTATCTCGCCACCCGCGATTCGCTGACGGGCCTGTACAACCGCGCCTATCTGACCGAGCGGATGCGCGACCTGTTCGCGCCGCGCGCCGCCGGCGACCGTGACGGCGAGCTCGCCAGCGTCGCCGTGCTGTTCGTCGATCTCGACGGCTTCAAGAAGGTCAACGATACGGCCGGTCACGAAGCCGGCGACGCGTTGCTGTGCAGCGTCGCCGAGCGGCTGTCGGCCTGCGTCGGGCGCGGCGACACGCTCGCGCGCGTCGGCGGCGACGAGTTCGTGATCGTCGCCAGCGCGTATGGCAATACCGGCGAGCTGATCGGCCTCGCGCACCGCATTCTCGACATGATCGCGGTGCCGTTCGCGGTGGCGGGCAACGAGTACTACCTGGGCGCGTCGATCGGCATCAGCCTGTTTCCGGAAGACGGCCAGGACGTCGCGACGCTGATGCGCAACGCCGACTCGGCGATGTATCACGCGAAGCAGCGCGGCCGTAACAACTTCCAGTTCTTCACCGCCGAGCTGAACCAGCATCTGCAGCGGCGCTTCACGATCGAGCAGTCGCTGCGGCGCGCGCTCGCGGGCAACGAGCTGAGCCTCGTGTACCAGCCGATCGTCGACAGCCAGAGCGGTCGCACGATCGGCGCGGAAGCGCTGCTGCGCTGGTACAACGGCGAACTGGGCAACGTCTCGCCGGGCGAATTCATTCCGGTCGCCGAGGACGCCGGGCTGATCGTCGAGATCGGCGACTGGGTGCTGGAACACGCCTGCGAGCAGGTCGCGCAGTGGCGGCGCACGTTGGCGCCGCATCTGATCGTCGCGGTGAACCTGTCGCCGCGGCAGTTCAACGACGGGCTGCTCGAGCGCATCGAACGGTGTCTTGCGCAATCCGGGCTCGAACCGGCCGCGCTCGAACTCGAGATCACCGAGCGGCTGCTGATGAGCGACAGCGACACCGTGCTGCCGATGCTGAGCGCGCTGAACGAGATGGGCGTGCGCGTCTCGGTCGACGATTTCGGCACCGGTTACTCGTCGCTGTCGTATCTGAAGCGCTTTCCACTGCATAACCTGAAGATCGACCGGTCGTTCGTCGCGGGACTGCCGGATCATCGCGACTCGATCGCGATCACCCAGGCGGTCGTCGCGATGGCGCACTCGCTCGGCATGAACGTCACCGCCGAGGGCGTCGAGACCGCCGCGCAGGCGGCGTTTCTGCGCGCGATCGATTGCGACAAGCAGCAGGGCTATCTGTACAGCCGGCCGGTCGGGGCGAGCGCCTACGCGCGCACGCTGTACGACGCGCAGATGATCGGCATGGCGAAGGCTTCCTGATGCGATTGTTCAGAATGCCGAACAAGTGACTTCGCGTTGCCGCTATTTATCGGCGGCGACGCATTCCCTAGAATTCCCCCATCGAAACGTTATTGGTGCGTGGTGCCGAAGCGGCGCCCCGCGATGGGGGTCGTCATGTCGGAGTTGATCAGAAACCAGTTTTACCGCCCAGCAGTCTTATTGCCGATGGTCGCGCTGATGCAGGTAATGGTGTCGCAGGACTTCAATCTCGGCCAGGTCGGCTGGGTGTTCGCGGCGCGCGGCGCGCAAGCCGCATTGCAACGTTCGCGCGAGTTGATTTGCGCGGTTCATTGCCACGCCTGAGAAATCCCGCGGAGGAAAGGCAGTAATTCAAGCTGATTGGCGCCGCCTCGCACGCGGCGTCTGGCCAGACGGGCCGTCGCCAAAGCGCCCGCACAATCAGACATGGCATCGCGGCACGTGGCACGAGGCGTAAGATGCTACGACCTGCACCCAGCCTTGGGAGAGTCGCCATGCCACAGCACTTCGACGCAGTCGTGATCGGTACGGGACAAGGCGGTTCGCCGCTCGCCGTGCGCCTCGCTCAAAGCGGACGCCGCACGGCGGTGATCGAACGGGCGGACTTCGGCGGCACCTGCGTGAACGTTGGCTGCACGCCGACCAAATCTTATGTGGCGAGCGCCCGCGCGGCGCACGTGGCGCGCCACGCGGCGGACCTCGGTGTGCAGGTCGGTTCGGTCAGCGTCGATATGGCAGCCGTGAAGGCTCGCAAGGACCGGATCATCGGAGAGTCGCGCAGCGGCGTCGAAAAATGGCTGCGCGGCACGGAAAACATCACGGTGTTCAACGCTCACGCGCGCTTCACCGGCGCGCGTACGCTCTCGATCAGCGGGCGCGACGGCCAACTGCTGGACGAACTCAGCGCCTTCGAAGTCTTCATCAACACCGGGACGCGCGCAGTCGTGCCGCCGCTCGAAGGCATCCAGCGGATTCCGTACTACACGAACTCGACGCTGCTCGAACTGACTGCGGTGCCGGATCATCTGGTGATCGTCGGCGGCAGTTATATCGCGCTCGAATTCGCGCAGGTGTTTCGCCGCTTCGGCAGCCGCGTCAGCGTGCTGGTGCGCGGCGAGCGCGTGCTGACGCGCGAGGATGCCGATTTCGCGGAGTCGGTGCAGAAGGTGCTCGCGCGCGAAGGCATCGAATTTCATTTCGGCGTGCAGCCGACCCGTGTCGAGCCGCACCCGCATCGCGCGAACGACGTGTGCATCGGTTTCGAGCAGAACATCCCGGCCATGGAGGCCTCGCACCTGCTGTTGGCCACCGGTCGCAGGCCGAATACCGACGACCTCGGTCTCGACGCCGCCGGCATCGAGACCGACCGGCACGGCACGATCATCGTCGACGGCCAGTTGCGCACCAGCGTGCCGGGCGTGTGGGCGATCGGCGACGTGAACGGCCGCGGCGCATTTACGCATACGTCCTGGGACGATTACCAGATCGTCGCGGCCAACTTGCTCGACGGCGGCGCGCGCAGCGTCGACACGCGGATCATGACGTACGCGGTGTTCGTCGATCCGCCGCTCGCGCGCGTCGGCATGTCGGAGGAGGAGGTCCGCAAGAGCGGCCGCGAAGCGCTGATCGCGACGATGCCGATGTCGCGCGTGGGCCGTGCGCGCGAGCGTGGCGAAACCGACGGCTTCATGAAGGCGCTCGTCGATGCGAACAGCAAACAGATACTCGGCGCGGCGATTCACGGCGTCGAGGGCGACGAGGCGATCCATACGTTCGTCGACATCATGACCGCGGGTGCGCCGTATCCGACTTTGCAATACGCGATGCACGTGCATCCGACCATCAGCGAGCTGGTGCCGACGCTGCTCGACGGGCTCAAGCCGATGCAATGAACTGCCATCACGCTGGCGCGACACGCAGATGACAAGCTCGCTCAAATCCGCGCGTCGCGGCGGCAACCTGTTCGGCGCCGTCGCGCAGTTGGGGACGACGTCCGATGAGCAGGTCGACGCACTGGTCGAGCAGGGCGGCGTGACGATCGAGCGGATCGTCTCGACCGGGCAGGCGAGTCCGCGCGGCTTCTGGTACGACAGCCCGCGCGCCGAATGGGTCGTGCTGCTCAGCGGCGCCGCAGTGCTCGAATTCGACGGCGACCCCGAGCCGCATCCGATGGAGCCCGGCGATCACGTGCTGATCGAAGCCCATTGCCGCCACCGTGTCGCATGGACGAGCGGTACCGAGCCGAGCATATGGCTCGCCGTCTACTACCCGTGAGCCGACGCGGACAAAGCGATGCGCGCGGCCGGCTGCCGCGCATCGACAAATCCTCACACCATCATCGATAATCGGCAGCGGCGCGGCCCGCGCGCAAGGCGCGGGCGGGTTGTGCGCTCCACCGCATTCATTCTCGGGACATCGCAGCATGGGCAAGAGTCGCGTCGAAGCCTTCAGCGATGGCGTCATCGCCATCATCATCACGATCATGGTGCTCGAACTGAAGGTGCCCGAAGGTCACGACCTTGCCGCGCTGCGTCCGGTCGTGCCGGTGTTCTGCGCGTATGTGCTGAGCTTCGTCTACGTCGGCATCTACTGGAACAATCACCATCACATGTTTCATGCGGTGCAGAAGGTCAACGGCAAGGTGCTGTGGGCGAACCTGCATCTGCTGTTCTGGCTGTCGCTGTTGCCGGCCGTCACGCACTGGGTCGGCGAAAACCATCTGGCCGCGTGGCCGACCGCGATGTACGGCATCGTGCTGTTCATGTCGGCGATCGCGTATTTCATCCTGACGCGCGCGCTGATTGCTCAGCACGGTGGCGACTCGGCACTGGCCAAGGCGCTCGGCAACGACTTCAAGGGCAAGGTCTCCGTCGTCATTTACCTGAGCGGCATCGGGCTCGCGTTCGTGATGCCATGGGCGTCGGCCGCGCTGTACGCGCTCGCTGCCGCGTGGTGGTTCGTGCCGGACCGGCGCATCGAACACGTGCTGGAGGCTTGAGCATGCTGCTCGCACTGAAGCTCGTGCTGGTGCCGGCCTTTCTCGCCGCGCTGACGGCGGCCGCGCGCGTGTGGGGACCCTCGGTCGCGGGATGGCTCGCGGGGCTGCCGGTCGTCGCCGGACCGATCGTGCTGCTGCTCGCATTCGAGCGCGGGCCGGCGTTCGCGGCGCAGGCGTCGGCGGCGTCGGTGGCGGCGATCGCCGCGTCCGAGGCGTTCAATCTTGCTTATGGGTGGACCTGCCGACGCTTCGACTGGCCGCTCGCACTGGTCGCGGGGATGGCCGGCTGGCTCGGCGCTGCGCTGCTGATCGTGCGGATGCCCGGCTCGCTTGGGTGGGCGGTGGCGGCGGCGGGCGTGGCCGTCGCGGTGTCGCAGAGCAGCTTGCCGCGCGCGACGGGTCATGTGCCGGCGGCGCGCGTCGGGCGCGCGGATCTGCTCGTGCGGATGCTCGCGGGCGCCGTGCTGACGCTCGCGGTAACGACGGCGTCGGCATCGATGGGCGCGGCGTGGAGTGGCGTGCTGTCGGTGTTTCCGCTGCTCGGCATCGTGCTCGCGGTGTCGGCGCAGCGTGCGCATGGCGCGGACTTCGTCGCGCTGCTGATGCGCGGCATGGTGGTCGGGCGCGGCTCGTTCGCGGCGTTCTTCGCGGTGACGGCGACGCTGTTGCCGCAGTACGGTGTGGCGACGGGCTTTGTGTGCGCGGCGCTCGTGTCGGTCGTCGTGCAGGGTTTGACGCGGCGCATGCTGGCTGGGCAGCGCGGCGCTCGGGCGGCGGCGCGAGAGTTGGCGCAGCCGCAGGCTGAGTGAGAACTAAGATGGATGCACATCGCGCACCTTCGAGCGCTGCCCGCATCGGGCTCATCTCCGATACGCACAACCTCGTGCGTCCCGAAGCGTTGCGCTATCTCGACGGCTGCGACGCGATCATTCACGCGGGTGATATCTGCAACCCGGACGTGCTCGACGCGCTCGCGCGGATCGCGCCGCTCACCGCCGTGCGCGGCAACAACGATACCGGCGACTGGGCCGCGTCTATTCCGACGCATGCGCGGCTGACGATCCAGCAGGTGACGATCCTCGTCGTGCACGATATCGCCGAGCTCGGCTGCGTGCCGCAGCACGAAGGCATTCGCGTCGTCGTGAGCGGCCACTCGCACAAGCCGTCGATCGCCGAGCGCGACGGCGTGCTGTACGTCAATCCGGGCAGTGCGGGGCCGCGCCGCTTCAAGCTGCCGGTCTGCGCGGGCAAGCTGATCGTCGAAGGCGAGCGGGTTAGCGCGACGTTCGATTCGCTGCTGACGTAAAAAAGCGGGCCGGCGAATATCGCCGGCCCGCTTCAGAAACTACGCTTGGCTCGATGACCGCGCGGATCAGGCACGCGCGGTCGCAGCGGCCGCGAACCGTTCATCCATCTCCTCGGCCTCGCGCTCGCCGCGCAGCACCGCGTGCGCTTCGGCGCGGGTCGCGACGCACGGACCCGAGCCGAGCAGCGGCTTGCGCGCGGTTTCGCGCAGCGCGAGCACCGACACGATGCCGATCAGGGATGCGCCCATCAGGTAGTACGCGGGCATCATCAGATTGCCGGTCCGCTCGACGAGCCATGCGGTCACGAGCGGCGTCGTACCGCCGAACAGCGACACCGAGATATTGAAGCCGATCGCGAGCGCGCCGTAGCGGATCTTGGTGGGAAACAGCGCCGGCAGTGCCGACGGCATCACACCGGTGAAGCACGACAGCAGCACGCCGAGAATCATCAGGCCGCCGAACACCGGCAGCACCGTGCCCATGCGGATCAGCAGCAGCGCCGGAATCGACAGCGCGAACAGACCGACGCAGCCGAGCAGCATCACCGGCTTGCGGCCGATCGCGTCGGACAGACGGCCGGCGGCGAGCGTCATCGGCATCATCAGGATCATCACGAGCAGCACGAGGAACAGGCCGTGCGTTTCGTTGAAGTGCAGCGTCGCCGACAGATAGCTCGGCAGATACGACAGCGCCATGTAGTCGGTCACGTTGAAAATCAGCACGAGGCCGATGCACAGCAAGAGCGGCTTCCATTGCTGCGCGAGCAGCTGACGGAACGACTGCTTCGGCACCGCGCGGTCCTCGGCTTCACGCTCTTCGGCCTGCTTCTTGAACGCGGGCGTTTCCTCGAGCTTCATGCGGATGTAGAGACCCACCAGGCCGAGCGGACCGGCGATCAGGAACGGCACGCGCCAGCCCCAGGACAGCAGAGCGTCGTTCGACAGCGTCGCCGTCAGCAGCGCGACCGTGCCCGCGCCGAGCACGTAGCCGATCAGCGTACCGAACTCGAGGAAGCTGCCCATGAAACCGCGGCGCTTGTCAGTGGAGAATTCGGCGATGAAGGTGGCGGCGCCGCCATACTCGCCGCCGGTCGAGAAACCTTGCACGAGACGCGCGAGCAGCAACAGTGCCGGCGCGAGAATGCCGATCGTCGCGTAGTTGGGGATCAGGCCGATCGCGAAGGTGCCCGCGGCCATCATGATCATGGTCATCGCCAGCACGCGCTGACGGCCGATACGGTCACCGAGCGGCCCGAACACCATGCCGCCGATCGGCCGCACGAGAAACGCCGCGGCGAACGTGCCGAAGGTTGCAATGAGCTGCGCCGACGGACTCGACGAAGGGAAGAACACCTTGCCGAGCGTGACCGCGATGTAACTGTACACGCCGAAATCGAACCATTCCATCGCGTTGCCGAGCGCCATTGCGCCGACGGCCCGTTTCAGGAGGGAGTGATCGACGACGGTGATGTCGTCGAGGGAAAGGCGTTGTTCCTGTTTGTGATGTCGCCAGAAGCCGTTGCTGGAAGCGGTCAAGGTTGAAACTCCAATGACTGCGACGAAACTCGTGATGCGTTCCGCCACGGTTGCTGGGAAGTGCAATTTCGTGAGCAAGGCGAGGGTATCCGCGGCACCGGTTAGCCGGCGGCGGAACAGTTGGCGAAAAAATGCAAACGCCCGTGCCTCGCGATAAGTTCGCGAAAAAACACTCGTCTAGATCGTGCTGACTGTTGCACCTGCGTGGCCGTGGAAGGGGGGCAGATGCATGAAGGACGCCGGGTTGGCAGGAAGCTGACCCATGCGCCACTGAAGGCTTGAAACGAAAAAGGCCGGTCTTGAATTTATCCGCTTTAGGCGGGGAAACGACCGACGAGCCTTCTTGTTTAAAAACAGCTCGATTCAGGATGACGCACGCGCGGAAAATGCACGCCGAGCCAACTTGAAAAGAACGCGAATGAAGGTGAATTGCTGCTGAAACGAGGCACATGTTAGCACGATGACAGAGGATCGTGCAAACCTGCGGGGCGAAGTGAGGCCGCCGATGCGGCTCAATCCATTACGGGGCGGGGGATTTGGCGGGGTCTGACCAGATTGGAAAACGGACCGCTTAGAACATTTTCGGGGCAATGTTCGAGGCGAAGACGACGCGAACGGTGGGCGCGATACGCGGCCTATGTCGGGGCGAAAAAAATCCGCGCTCGCGGCGCGGATTCCTGGGCGTATGTTCGTTCGGCACGGGCGACGCGTTGTGTCGTGTCGGCCTCGACGACGCACGCTCAGGCCGACGGCGGCACGTAGCCCGATGCGGTATCCGCGCCTTCGCCGAAGAAGAATTTTTCGGTCTGCTTCATCAGATACTGACGTGCGCGCGGATCGGCCATGTTCAGGCGGTTTTCGTTGATCAGCATGGTCTGCTGCTTCAACCACGCCTGCCAGGCTTCCTTGGAAATACTTTCGTAGATCCGCTTGCCGAGTTCGCCCGGCAGCGGCGGGAAATCGAGGCCTTCGGCTTCCTTGCCGAGCTTCGCGCATTGAACCATACGAGTCATGCTGTGCTTCTCCTGTGTCGACCGGGGTAGGTGCTTTGGCACTTACTCCGGTCCCATGAAAAATGATTACTGTATCGATGTGGGGCGGGCAGACGCCTGTTCTGATCAGATGGGGGCGATCAACGGGTTACTCAAAGCTGTTTCATCAGCACGAGCGACTTGCGCTGCCAGTTATAGAGTCGGCGGCGGTCTTCGGGCAGGTCGTCGACCGTCGCCTTGACGAAGCCGCGCTTCAGGAACCAGTGTTCGGTACGCGTGGTGAGCACGAAAATGCGAGTGAGGCCACGTGCCCGCGCGCGCTGCTCGATGCGCTTGAGCAGACGCTCGCCGTCGCCGGTGCCTTGCGCTTCAGGCGCGACCGTCAGGCACGCCATTTCGCCGATGCGTTCCTGCGAATATGGATACAGCGCCGCGCAGCCGAACAGCACGCCGTCGTGCTCGATCACCGAGAAGTGGTCGATGTCGCGTTCGATCTGGTGACGGCCGCGCCGCACCAGTGTGCCGTCCGTTTCGAGCGGTTCGATCAGCGCGAGAATGCCGCCGACGTCGTCCGGCGTCGCTTCGCGCAGGCTCTCGAGGTTCTCGTACGAGATCATCGTGCCGACGCCGTCGTGCAGGAACAATTCGAGCAGCAGGCTGCCGTCGAGCGCGTACGGAATGATGTGCGCGCGCGGCACACCGCCGCGGCAGGAACGGATCGAATGCTTGAGGTAGAACGCGGCGTCGCCGGTGACTTCGCCGCTTTCGTGCAGCTTGTAGGCGTCGTCGAGCGACAGTTCGCGGATCAGCTCGGTGCCGCTTTCGCCGGCTTCCATCAGGCCCGGCGTTTCGGTCAGGAACACGATCTTGTCGGCACGCAGCGCGATCGCCG
Source organism: Paraburkholderia sp. HD33-4 (assembly GCF_021390635.1). Classification (NCBI taxonomy): domain Bacteria; kingdom Pseudomonadati; phylum Pseudomonadota; class Betaproteobacteria; order Burkholderiales; family Burkholderiaceae; genus Paraburkholderia; species Paraburkholderia sp. HD33-4. The sequence goes on from NZ_JAJEJS010000001.1 coordinate 1,256,728, forward strand.
CGGCCGAGGCCACGTCTTCCATCGACAGATTGAATGCTTCACCGGTGGGCGAGAAGCCGAGCGGCGACAGCAGCACGAGCTTGCGGCTCGCAAGCGAGTGGCGGATCGAATCCGCGTCGATCTTGCGCACGAGGCCCGTATGCTGGAAGTCAACGCCGTCGAGAATGCCGACCGGGCGCGCCGTCACGAAGTTGCCCGACACGACGCTGATGTGCGCGTGCGCCATCGGCGTGTTCGGCAGACCCTGGCTGATTGCGGCCTCGATGTCGAGACGCACTTCGCCGGCCGCTTCCTTCGCGGACTCGAGCGCGCGGGCGTCCGTGATGCGCATGCCGTGCGAAAACTCCGATTCGACACCGTGCAGGCTCATCTGCTCCTCGACCTGCGGGCGCGAGCCATGCACCAGCACGATCTGGATGCCCATTGCCTGCAGCAGCGCGATGTCCGACACCAGCGCATTCAGCAGCCCCTGATGCACCACTTCGCCGCCGAAACCGACGACGAACGTCTTGTTTCGGAACGCGTGGATATACGGGGCGACTGAACGCATCCAGTCGACGAATTGCGCGTGCTGGGCGAGGGTTTCCGGCGAGTCGGCGGGGGCCGGAACGCTCGCGGGCGCGGGGACGAGGTCGGTTTGGGAATTCATGCCGGGGATTATAATGCGCCCCCATGTCGAATGTACCCAAAAGTCCCGCTGGGGCGAACGAGAAACCGGTGTCGGCCGGCGAGCCGGCCAACCCCGGCGAAACGATGCGCCGCCCAGCGCAGGATGCGAGATCCGATCAGGCGCGTGACGCGCGTCGGGGGGAGGGCGCGTCTGCGCGAAAAGTGCCGCCGGAAGGGGGCGATGTAAGTCGAGAAGGTCGCGAAGAGACCGCTCGCGCGCGAGGTGCGGCACGTGACGAACGGCGCGGCGAATCTCACGATGAAGCGGGGGAAGTGTCTGGTGCAAAGCGGGAAGGCGGGGCTCGTAGCGAGCAACGTGGCGCTTCGTTGAGCGAGCAGCTTGGCCAATTCCGCACTGCGATTCATAACGCGGCCCGTGAGCAGCAGGGCAGTGAACCCCAAAGCGAGCAGCGGAATGCGTCGCCGGGCGAGCGCCGCCATACGCCTTCGGCTGCGCCTCGCGGTGAGGATGGACGCCAGGCTCGCGACGAGCGGGGTGATGCGCGGCAAAGCGAGCAGCGTAGTGAATTCCGCGACGCGCGCTCGGGGGCGCCTCGTGTGGAACAGCGTCGCGCGCCTCGCAATCGACAGGAAGATCGCGGGCCACGTAACGAGCAGCGCGCTTCTGGCCGCGGCGAGCAACGTGATGGTTCGCGCGATGCGCAATCGGGTGACGCGCAATCGGGCGACCAACGATCGCGCGACAAGAGATCGGGCGAGCCGCGCAAGGAACCTCGCGCGCCGCGCGAACCGCGGCCTGCGCGGGTCGTCGAGCCGAATCCGATTCCGCCGATCACGTTTCCTGAAGCGCTTCCTGTCTCCGGTCGCCGCGACGAGATCGCGCGGGCGATCGCGGAAAATCAGGTCGTGATCGTGTCGGGCGAAACCGGCTCGGGCAAGACTACGCAGCTGCCAAAAATCTGCCTCACACTCGGCCGAGGTCTTGGCGCCGGCGGCAAGGGTCTGATTGGCCATACGCAGCCGCGCCGGATCGCCGCGTCGGCGACCGGGCGCCGTATCGCCGAGGAACTCGGCACGCCGTTCGGCGAAGTGGTCGGCTACAAGGTGCGCTTCAACGACAACCTCGCGCCGGGCGCATCGGTCAAGCTGATGACCGACGGCATTCTGCTTGCCGAAACGCAGACCGATCCGCTGCTGAAAGCCTACGACACGCTGATCATCGATGAAGCGCACGAGCGCAGCCTGAACATCGATTTTCTGCTCGGCTATCTGAAGGAGATTCTTCCGAAGCGCCCCGACCTGAAGCTGATCGTGACCTCGGCGACGATCGACGCCGACCGTTTCGCGCGGCACTTCGGCAGCGACGACAAGCCCGCCCCGGTGATCGAAGTGAGCGGGCGACTTTATCCGGTCGAGGTGCGTTACCGTCCGGTGGTCGAGGACAGCCCGGCGATCAAAGCGGCGCAAGGGACTTCGGGTGCAACGTCGTCTGGCCGCGAGCGACCGAAGACGCAGCGTGAGACCGATCGCGATCTGATGGAGGCGATCGTCGACGCGGTCGACGAACTGTGCCGCGAAGGCCCCGGCGACGTGTTGGTGTTCCTGCCCGGCGAGCGTGAGATTCGCGACGCTGCCGAGGCGCTGCGCAAACACCACCCGCCGCATACGGAGATTCTGCCGCTGTTCGCGCGGCTCTCGGCCGCCGAGCAGGAGCGTGTGTTCCGCGCGTCGAACGCGCGCCGCATCGTGCTCGCCACCAACGTTGCCGAAACTTCGCTGACGGTACCCGGTATCCGCTATGTGGTCGACACCGGCCTCGCACGCGTGAAGCGTTACTCGTATCGCAACAAAGTGGAGCAGCTGCAGGTCGAGTCGATTTCTCAAGCCGCCGCGAACCAACGCGCGGGGCGTTGCGGCCGGGTTGCCGATGGCATCTGCATTCGCTTGTACGAGGAAGGCGACTTCCAGGGCCGCGTGCGCTTCACCGATCCGGAAATTCTGCGCTCGTCGCTCGCTGCGGTGATTCTGCGCATGAAGTCGTTGCATCTGACGGCGATCGAAACGTTCCCGTTTATCGAACCGCCACCGGGCCGTGCGATTTCCGACGGCTACCAGTTGTTGAACGAACTCGGCGCCGTCGACGACGACAACCACTTGACGCCGCTCGGCCGCGAACTCGCGCGACTGCCGCTGGATCCGCGCGTCGGCCGCATGATCCTCGCCGCGCGTGACCAGCAGGCGCTGAAGGAAGTGCTGATCATCGCGAGCGCACTGTCCGTGCAGGACCCGCGCGATCGCCCGATCGAAGCGCAGGAGCAGGCCGACCAGGCGCATCGCCGTTTCGCCGATGAGCGCTCCGAATTTCTGCAGTGGCTGAAGATCTGGAACTGGTTCGACGAAGCGATCGCGCACAAGAAATCGAACCGGCAGTTGCAGGACGAGTGCCGAAAGAACTTCCTGTCGCAGCTGCGATTGCGCGAATGGCGCGACGTCCATTCGCAACTGCTGACGGTGGTGCGCGAGCACGGCTGGCGGCTGAACGAAGCGGAGGCGACGTTCGAGCAGATCCATCTTGCGCTGCTGACCGGTCTGCTCGGCAACATCGGTCTGAAAGCGGACGATGAGCCGTACTATCTCGGCGCGCGCGGCATCAAGTTCTATTTGTGGCCCGGTTCGGCGCTCGTGAAAAAAGCGGGCAAGTGGGTGATGGCCGCCGAGCTCGTCGAAACGAGCCGGCTGTACGCGCGCTGTATCGCGAAAATCGAGCCGGAGTGGGTCGAGAAGGTAGGCGCGCATCTGCTGAAGAAGTCTCTGTCCGAGCCACATTGGGAAAAGCGCGCGGCGCAGGTATCCGCGTTCGAGCGCGCGATGTTGTACGGCCTGCCGATTTATCACCGGCGGCGCGTCGCGTTCGGTAAGCAGGACCCCGCGCGGGCGCGCGAGCTGTTCATTCGCGGCGCGCTCGTCGAAGGTGAGTTCGACACGAAGCTTGCGTTTTTCGCGCACAACCGCAAGCTGCTCGCCGACATCGAACAGCTCGAGCACAAGTCGCGCCGCCAGGACGTGCTGGTCGACGACGAGTTGATCTACGGGTTCTACGATCAGGCGTTGCCGGATGGCATCCATACCGGCGCCTCGTTCGAGCGCTGGTATCGCGACGAGGTCAAAAACAGCGGCCAGGCGGAGGACAAGCTGCGGCTGTTGTACCTGTCGCGCGACGATTTGATGCGGCACGAAGCGGCCGGTGTCACGACCGATCTGTTCCCGAAGCGGCTGACGATGGCGGGCATCGAGATGGCGCTGACTTATCACTTCGAGCCGGGCACTCCGCGCGACGGCGTGACGCTCGCGGTGCCGCTTTTTGCGCTGAACCAGGTCGACGCGCGCCGCTGTGAGTGGCTCGTGCCCGGCATGCTGAAGGAAAAGGCGCAGCTGCTGCTGAAATCGCTGCCGCAGAAGCTGCGTCGGCATTGCGTGCCGCTTCCCGAGTACGCGGCGGGTTTCGCGGAACGCCACAGCGCGCAGCGCTTCGGTGCAGGGGGCTTGCTCGAGGCGCTGATCGCCGACGTGCGCGAGCAGACTCAGGTTGCGATGAAGCAGTCCGACTTCAAGCTCGAGACGCTGCCCGCGCACCTGTTCATGAACTTCAAGGTCATCGACGAACATGGGCGACAGCTTGCGATGGGGCGCAATCTGTCGCAACTGCGCGCCGAACTCGGCGGTCAGGCGCAGCAGCATTTCCAGAAGCTCGTTTCGGGCGCGGCGGGGGCCGCCTTGGCCGATGCGGGCGGCGGCGGTGTCGCGACACCTGCACGGTCCCCAGATCTGGCCGCGAGCGGCGCGGCGCGCGGCAAGGGCGCGATCGCGCCGCAGCCCGCGACGCCGGATGGCGCACCGGCCACCGCGCTGTATGAAAACCTGACCACGTGGAATTTCGGCAAGCTGCCCGAGTTGCTCGAAATTCGCCGAGGCGGTCAGACGCTGTTTGGCTACCCGGCGCTCGTGGATCGCGGCACCCATTGCGACGTCGAGGTGTTCGATTCGCCGGAAGAAGCTGCGCGGATTCATCGGGCGGGCTTGCGTCGGCTTTTCGCGCTGCAGTTGAAAGAGCCGATCAAGTATCTGGAGAAGAATTTGCCGGGTCTGCGGGAAATGGCCATGCAGTTCATGCCGCGCGGCACGCAGGAAGAACTGCGCGACCAGCTGATCGACACGGCGCTCGACCGGGCGTGTCTGCAGGACTCCCTGCCCGACGACGATGCGAGCTTCCATACCCGACGTGACGAAGGGCGCAGCCGTCTTACGTTGCTCGCGCAGGAAATCTCGCGGCTGGTCGGCCAGATTCTCGGCGAATACGCGAGCCTGACGAAGAAGCTCCTGCAGGCGAAACCGTTCGCGGCCGCGTACGCCGATCTGCAGAACCAGCTCGACGCACTGATCGGCAAGCGTTTTGTCGTCGATACGCCGTACGCCCAACTCGCGCATTTCCCGCGTTATCTGAAGGGGATGGCGCTGCGTATCGACAAGCTGCGCGCGGACGCCTCCCGCGACGCGCGGCAGTTCGCCGAACTCCAGCCGCTGCTGCAGCACTATCAGCGCGCCGTGTCGCAGCGCGGCGGCGTGTTGGATCCGCGGCTTGCGGAATTCCGCTGGCTGCTCGAGGAGTTGCGCATCTCGCTGTTTGCGCAGGAGTTGCGCACCCCGATGCCGGTTTCGGTGAAGCGCCTGCACAAGGTGTGGGAATCGATGCAGCGGTAACGTGAAGGCGCTCGCTCGCGGACGCTGGAGCAGCCGGCGGGCGGGCCGGCGCCCCGATGCGCGCGGTGCACACCGAGCGTCCACTGCGCGCCGTCGCGGTTGGCCTCTGTCCGACACGATCGCCCGAACTGATTTCACCAATGCATCCCCGCACCGATCGATGCGCCGAGCTGTCCGCGCGAGTCGGTGCTGCCTTGGACCTTGTAGATCCATTTGCCCGTGTCCGACAACTGCGACACGCTGATTGCTAGCGCAGACTGACCGCCGTACGTGCCGCCTGCCATGGCGACCATGCCGTGTCCCGGCAGGACCGCTTGCGGCAAGCCCGCCATCGCGAGCGCCGATGCCGTTCCTCCGTAGCTATCCCGGCGGGCGGAGCGGATCTGGTCGTCGGTATAACGATTCGCCGCGCTGATCGCGCCGCTCACGCTTTGCTGCAACTGATTGACGTTGACCGCGTCGGTGCCTCGCACGCCTGCCGCGACGTTGGTGATCTGGCGTTCCAGGCCTGCCGCGCCAACTGATACTGTGCTCGCGCGGTCCGCGACGGAGCCTTGGCCTAACGCCACCGAGTTGTCGGCGCTAGCGCTGGCTGCGGTGCCGACCGCCGTGGCGTTGTTGCCGCTGGCGGTGGCATCCGCTCCGATGCTTGCCGCGCTGGCGCCGCTTGCGTGTGCATTCGCTCCGACGGCAATGGCGTTCGTGCCGGCCGCCTGCGCGTTCGCGCCCTCGGCGACGGCGTTGGCACCGCTCGCCTGCGCGTTCGCGCCGGCCGCAATTGCGTGCGTGCCGGACGCCTGCGCGCTTTCAGTCGCGCTATCGCCTGCCGCACTGAACAATGCGCCGGCCGAGCCGATCGAGGCGTTATTGATCGCGCCCTCGAGCGCCGCGTTCAGTTGACCGAGGTTGACCGCGTCGGACGCCAGCACGCCGTCCGCAACGTGGTGAATGACGGTGCCCTCGGGGGTATCGCCGCCGAGCGTAACGCTGTTCCGGTTGATGCTGCCGTCGGCCTTCGTGTCGTACATGAGCGCGCCATCGAGCTTCGCTGCGGTCGCGCTGCTCTGGTCGCTCACCGCTTTCAGCTGGCCGACGTTGACCGCGTCGGTGTCGGCGGTGCCAGCCGCGACGTAGGTGATCTGGCGCTCGTTGCCCGCAGAACCGACCGACACGGCACCCGCGCGATCGGCGATCGAGCCCTGACCGAGCGCGACGGAGTTTGCGGCGAGCGCGCTCGAGCCGTGGCCGAGCGAAAGTGCGTAGTCGGCGGCTGCGCTGGCACCGGTGCCGAGCGCGAGGGCGCCGTCGCCGTTCGCCGTGGCGTTGGCGCCGAGCGCCGTCGCCCCGGAGCCGTAGGCCGACGCCGACGCGCCCAGCGAGGTTGCGTCGGCCGTGCCGGCGACGGCGCCCGCGCCGATCGCGGTCGAGCTGGTTGCGCTCGCGCTGGCGCGCGTGCCGAATGCGGTTGCGTTGGTACCCGTGGCGCTGGCGCTGCTGCCCGCGGCGAGCGCGTGCGCGCCATTGGCGAGCGCGTCGTTGGTGCCGTCGGCCGGGTCGGCAGCGCTGAAGTAATGCAGCGCGCTGCTTTGAGCGAGTGCATCGACTTTGCCGTCGATCGCGCTCAACTGGCTCACGTTGACCGCGTCTGTGGGCGCGGCGCCCGCGGCGACGTGGGTCAGGCGACGCTCGTTATTCGACGAGCCGAGCGAGACTTCGCCTGCCGCACTGGAGGCCGCGATCGAGGTGGCGCCCGTTCCCCCGGGCGTAAACGCGCCTTGCGATAGATCCATCGTGGTGCTGGCATTGGCCCCCAGCGCGACGCTATTGTCGGCGCTCGCGTTTGCGTTGTTGCCGAGCGCGATTGCGCCGGCTCCCGCGGCCGTTGCGCCGAAGCCGACTGCACTGGCGTAGGCGCCGCTCGCCTGCGCGGCTACGCCGAGTGCGGTGGCGCCGATGCCGCTGACGAGGGCATTGCTGCCAAGCGCGACGCTCGAGTCCGCCAGCGCCGAGGCCCATGCTCCGGCGGCGAGCGAGTTGGTGCCGCCGGCCTGCGCGACATAGCCGAGCGCGGTCGATCCGACGCTGGTTGCCGTGGACTGGGAGCCGAACGCGGAGGCGGCCGGATTCGCCGCAATCGAACCCGCGCCCGCTGCGACCGAGTCGAGGCCGAGCGCCGACGCGTTCAGACCGACTGCGGTCGCGCGTTCCGCTTGTGCATTCGCATAGGGCCCGAAGGCGCTTGCGCCTTCGCCTTGTGCGGAAGAGGAGGGACCTATCGCGACGGCGCTGTTGCCCTGCGCCGTGGCATTCGCCCCTACCGCAATCGCACCGTCGTCTTGCGCGCTCGCCTGCGAGCCGGCCGCCAGCGATGAGATGCCGCTTGCAGTGGCCCGTGCGCCTATCGCGACCGCGACGTCGCCAGGCGCGCTGGCGGTGCCTACCTCGACGGAATCGACGCCGGCGCCGGTCGCTTCCGTGACATATAGGGCCGCTGCGGCTATGGCAATACCCGCCGTACTTCGAACCGCCTGGGCGATGCTTTTCTGGCGCGCGCAAGCACGGCGCGTTTGCAGGCAGGTGGTTTGCGTCGTCGCAAGTTTTACTTGAGACGTGGTGCGGCTAATTATTGAAATATTATTGTTTATCAATTAAAAATCCTCCGTATTATTGTATTTTGCGGCGCGGGGCGCGTAATTCGACATTAACGGGATGTTATTGTCTGGGTGACCTTGAGGTTATTAAAAATACAAAACGCCGACCATTGGTGAGGCTTGCCATATTTGGTCGTGCGTTGGTCGAGCGTTGGTTGTGCGCGCGTCGGCCCGGCGGTGTACGCTTGGCCTTCACGGGAGAAGGTCTGGCGGGGGGCGCGTAAGGAGGATTCTCCGTTGTCTGCGCGCAATTCAGATATCAGCGAATTCCGAATTTCAATTGGGATAAAAAGTATATTAATACGGATGGGATTTTTGTTGATAAGGGAAAAGGAGTATTCCTATTGTTTTCGATAATGATTCGTGCGATTTTTACGTGTGACCGGTGCATGATTGATACTGACAGGGAGGGCACATTGATTTCTCACTCGGAAACGCGCGGCGCGAGCAGGAAACCGGACGTCGAAGACGAACTCTCCCGCACGCGGCCACGCTTCTTCGCACCCGTGATTTTTCGGTCGTCGTCGAATGACTTACGTCAACCGCTCGGACCGGCAAACGTTCTACAATGACAGTTGTTCTCCGAAGCGAGTTTTCATGCGTAAATTTTTTCTTCCCGGCTTGACCGCCACGTTCGCCGCGACCGCGGTGCTGGCTGCCGCCGCAGGCTTTTTTTCTCCGGCGGCGCACGCCAATAACGTGATCGTGCTCAATTCCGGCGAGGCCACGCTGAGTCTGATCGACGAGAACAGCCGCCAGGTCATCGGCACCGTGCCCACGGGCAAGGAACCGCATCACCTGATGGCCACGCCGGACAATTCCTCGCTGATCGTCGCCAATTCGGTGTCGAACAGCCTGATGTTCGTCGATCCGAAAACGGGCCAGTTGCAGCGCTGGGTCGAGAACATCGAAGATCCCTATCAAATCGGTTTTTCGCCGGATCGCAAGTGGCTCGTCACGACGGGCCTGCGGCTCGACCGCCTCGACATCTATCACTTCGACGGCCAGAAGAACCAGATGGCGCTAGCGTCACGGCTGCCGCTCGCGGTAATGCCGAGCCACATGGCGTTCTCGAATGACAGCAAGACGGTGTTCGTCACGCTGCAGATATCGGGCGAACTCGCCGCGATCGACCTGCCCACGCAAACCGTCAAATGGAAGATGAAGGTCGGCAAGGTGCCCGCGGGTCTGTGGATGACGCCGGGTGAAAAGTACCTGCTCGTCGGCATGACCGGCGAGGACTACGTCGCGGTCGTGGACTGGCGCAACCAGAAGGTCGTCAAGACGATTCATACGGGCAAGGGCGCGCACAACTTCCGCTCGCTCGCCGACGGCAAGCATGTCGCGGTGTCGAACCGCGTAGCCAGCACGATCAGCATCATCGACGAAGACACGCTCACCAACGTCGGCGACATCACCGGCCTGATGCCGGGGCCGGACGACATGGAACTTTCCGCCGACAAACGCTATCTGTGGGTTACCTTCCGCTTCGCGAAGCACATCGGCATCATCGATCTCAACACGCGCAAGCTGATCCAGACGATTGCGGTGGGCCGCTCGCCGCACGGCATCTATTTCTTCAACCGCGCGCCGGTCACGGCGCCGAACGGTGCTTGAGGGGCCTCAGGGTGCCCGGGCGTGCTCGAGAGTGCCTGAGGGCAACGGAGCAGGGCTAGGGCGCCGCGAACCATCAGGGATGAAGTAACAGGCCAGCATCATGTTCCATCTGATTTTCTCTTCACTCGACAGCTTCGTTTCAGCCGTGCAGACGTGGCTGTACGTCGACGTGGTGCAGCCGCTGCTGTTCCGGTTCAATCTGATGGATTACGACGAGGACACCTACGACAGCCTGTACTGGGTCATCGTCGGTGTGCTCGAGGTGCTCGCGATGTACGCGATCCTGCGTCCGCTCGAGGCGCTGCGGCCGGTCGAGCAGTGGGAGAACCGCAAGGCCGTGCGCGTCGACGTGCTGTACACGTGGATCGCCAAGCTCGGCATTCTGAACCTGTTCTTTTTCTTCGCGCTGCAACCGTTCTTCGACAACGTGCAAGGCTGGCTGCGGCTGCACGGCATCGCGAACCTGAACTTCGACAACCTGTGGCCGGGCGTGACCACGCAGCCGCTTGTCACGTTCGTCATGTATCTGCTCGTGCTCGATTTCGCCGGCTATTGGTATCACCGCTGGCAGCACCGCATCGGCGTATGGTGGGAACTGCATGCGGTACACCATAGTCAGCGGCAGATGTCGCTGTGGTCCGACGATCGCAACCATCTGCTCGACGATCTGCTGCAGGCGTCGTTCTTCGCAGTGATCGCGCTCGCAATCGGCGTGCCGCCGTCGCAGTTCGTCGTGCTGGTCGCGATCACGAACCTCGCGCAAAGCGTGCAGCACGCGAACATCCGCCTGTATTACGGCTGGCTCGGCGAGCGGCTGCTCGTGAGCCCGACGTTCCACCGCCGTCACCATGCGATTGGCTACGGACATGAAGGGCTCAAGTACGGCTGCAATTTCGGCGTGCTGTTCCCATGGTGGGACATGCTGTTTCGCAGCGTGTCCTGGAGCCGTGACATGGAGCCGACCGGTATCAGCGATCAGCTCGAAGGCCGCCGCTATGGCGATGGCTTCTGGGCGCAGCACTGGTTCGCATTCGTGCGAATCGCGCATCGCCTCGTGCCGAAGCGCCACGCACCCGGCAACGACACCGCTGCCGTTTGATTCCCGCTCAGGGCCTGCCCGGAGTCCGTTCTGAGTCCGTTCCGGATCCATTCGAGCGCGTACTCTGCCGCGTGAGCCACTTCCGCCGGCGACGCGTCCGTTGGTTTATGCTGTGCACGTTCGTGCGCACACTCCAGTACCCCAGCATGCCTGGCCGGCGCGCGGCGCGATTTCCCGTCCATCGTTTCGTTCGCAGGCACTGGCTCGCATGAATGATCTGTTGCGCTCGTTCGGGCGCGCGCTTGCAAGCGCGTTGCATCCGCGCATGCTCTGGCTGACTTTCAAACCGTTTATCGTCGCGACGGTCGGCTGGGGCGTACTCCTGTGGTTCTTCTGGCAGACGCTGACCGGCGCGACCCGCACCTGGCTAGACGACTGGTCTTTCACCGCCACGCTTTATCATCTGTTCGACGTGCTCGGTTTCTCGACGCTGCACGCGGTCATCGCGCCGTTCATCGTGATTGCGATGGCGATCCCGCTGATCGTCGTCACGGTGCTGCTGCTGATCGCCATGCTGTCGATGCCGGCCGTGATCCGCTTTCTCGCGGCGCGCCAGTTCGCCGGGCTGGAGATGCGCCGCGGCGGAACGTGGTACGGTAGCCTCGGTCAGGCGCTCTGGACTACGCTGCTGTGTCTCGTGCTGCTGATCGTTACGTTGCCGCTGTGGCTCGTGCCGCCGTTCTTCGCGCTGATTCCGCCGCTGCTGTGGGGTTGGCTCACGTATCGCGTGATGACCTACGACGCGCTCGCGTTGCATGCGACGCGCGACGAGCGGCGCGAACTCGTGCGGCGCCACCGGTTGCCGTTGCTGCTGATCGGCGTCGTGAGCGGCCTGCTAGGTTCGGTGCCGACGCTGTTGTGGGCGTCATCGGTATGGCTGATCGTGATGTTCCCGGTGATGACGACGGTGACGATCTGGATTTACGCGTTCATCCTCGTGTTCTCGGCGCTATGGTTCGGCAACTACTGCCTGCGCGCGCTGCAGCGCATGCGGGCGGAAGCGCCCGGCGGCGCGCGAGAGGTCGCGCCGGTTCCCTATTGATTAAACGAAAGAGGCGGCAATGGCATTTGGCGTCATCATCATCGGCGATGAAATCCTGTCCGGCAGGCGGGTCGACAAGCATCTGCCGAAAGTCATCGAGCTGCTCGGCGCGCGCGGACTGTCGCTCGGCTGGGCGGAGTATATCGGCGACGATCCGGAGCGCATCACGGCGACGCTGCGTCGCACGTTCGCGTCGGGTGACATCGTTTTCTCTACGGGCGGCATCGGCGCGACACCGGACGACCACACGCGCCAGTGCGCGGCGGCCGCGCTCGGCGTGCCGCTCGAGCTGCATCCGGAGGCCGCGAAGCTGATCCAGGAGCGGATCCGCGACATGTATCCGGCGAACTCGCCGGCGCCGCTCGATCTGAACTCGCCCGAGAATCGCCATCGCCTGAATATGGGCACGTACCCGCAGGGCGCCGGCATCATTCCGAACGGCTACAACAAGATTCCGGGCTTTTCGATCCGTCAGCACCATTTCGTGCCGGGTTTTCCGGTGATGGCCTGGCCGATGATCGAGTGGGTGCTCGACACCCAGTACGCACATCTGCATCACACGACGCCGCACGCCGAAAAGTCGCTGCTGGTGTTCGAGTTGCCGGAGTCTCGCGTGACGCCGCTGATGGAGAAAATCGAGCGCGATTTTCCAGGTGTGCGGGTGTTCAGCTTGCCGAGCGTCGGGGATGCGGAGCGCGGCGGCGTGTATGCGCGGCATCACATCGATCTTGGCGTGAAGGGTGAGCCGGAAGCGGTCGCCGCGGCGTTCGTGAAGCTGCGTGAGGGCGTGCATCTGCTCGGTGGCGATATCGTCGAGCCTGAAGCCGCGGCAGCGGCGGCGGCAGCCTCGGGTAAGCCGCGCAGCTGAGCGGGTGGGGCAGCGGTCCACCGGGCCGCTGTTCTGTACGACCGACACAGATCAGGTGTCGGGCGCCGCGCGCGCGTATGCCGCTGCAACGGACAGCGACATGCGCACACTGCGGGTCCGGCAGATCCGCGCAACTAACCGCCGCTTCTTCTGGATGCATCTCGATGCCACTCATCGTCGGCATTCAAGTCAATTTCCCGTTTTCTCTAAATCAAACTCGTTATGCATAATCGGGGGCGCCGCCAGACCCGGTCTATTCCATTGCCTCAATTAATCCAATAATTGGGTATTTCGCCGCGAATTTTAGTTTGTTTAGTAAATTTAAATAAACTTAAATCGGAATGGATAATTGATTGACGCAATTCTAAACGCTCCTATAGCATGGCCTCCAGTCATTGACCCGATTGTCGAACGATAATTGGGACGACTAAGCGGGTTACTAAACGGATGACTAAACAATACTCAGGAGGCAGCCGTGATAGATATACGCCGTCTTTCGGTCGCTTTGCTTATTAGCGGTGCTTTGACGGGTTGTGGAGGAGATAGTCCGGGCAGTCAGGCCGGCTCTGCCGCGGTGGCATCGGACCAGCTTCGCGGCGCGGCGCAGAGCAGTGCAAACGCTGGCTCCAACGGGGCCGTCGCCGATGCAACAAACGATAACGCGCATGCTGCCGCAGCCAGCAACGCGAGTCTGCGCCTGACTCAATACGTCAATCCATTGATCGGCACCCTGGCGAGCGACTCGCCCAATCCGGTGCCCGCGGGTCAAGCCGGCAGCGTGGTGCCCGCGGCGGGTCTGCCGAACGGCATGGTGCAATGGGCGCCCGATACGAACACCACGCCGGCTCCGTCGAACAGCGCGGAGCCGGGTTCGCCGGCCGGTTACTACTACGACATCGGCTCGATCCAGAGCTTCAGTGTCACGCACATGAGTGGCGCGGGCTGTTCCGGCAATGACGGCGAATTTCCTGTGATGCCGACGCTCGATGCAACAAAGCCGCTCGCGCAAACGTTCAACCACGCGAACGAGAAGGCGGTAGCGGGCGCTTATTCGGTGTTGCTGGACAATCAGATCAAGGTCGAGCTGACGGCGACGCTGCGCACCGGCTTCGGCCGCTTCACGTATCCGAATCAGCAGTCGTCGACGCTGGTGCTCGATACGACCTACACGAACACGCAAACGGGTGTGGCCGGCTCGGTCACGCAGGTGGATGCGAGGACGATTTCAGGCAGTACCACCGGCGGACATTTCTGCGGCAATTCGACGAATGTGCCGGTGTATTTTTATGCGCAATTCAGTCAGCCATTTGCCGCGACATCTTCTTTTACCCAAGGCCGCGCCGTGATGAATTTCGGTAAGGCGAACAAGGTGCTGATGAAAATCGGTATTTCATACGTCAGCGTCGCCAATGCCAAGGGTAATCTCGACAAGGAAAATCCGTCCTGGGATTTCGACGGCGTAAAGGCGCTGGCCGATGCGGTATGGAATCAGCGTCTCAATACGATTCAGGTGAGTAGTCAGGACACCACTGCGCTGACGAAGTTTTATACCGCGTTCTACCACGCGCTTTGGGCGCCGAGCGTATTCAGCGATTCCAACGGCCAATATATCGGCTTCGACCAGCAGGTCCACACGGTTAGCGCGGGTCACGCGGCGCAGTACACCAGCTTTTCGGGCTGGGACATCTATCGATCGCTGATTCCGCTCAAAGCCACGCTGTTTCCACAGGAAACCAGCGATATGGCGCAGTCGCTCGTCAACGATGCCGATCAGTGCGGCGCGATTCCGCATTGGGTCAACGACAACGTCGAGGATGGCGTGATGCCCGGCGACGCCGGCTCGTTGATCGTGGCGGGCGCCTATGCATTCGGCGCACGGGCTTTCGATACCTCGGGCGCGCTGAAGCACATGATCAAAATGGCCAACGTTCCTGGAACCGCGTGCAACGGCGTGACGACGAACGGCGGACGCGCCAGTTATCTGCAGTTCGGCTACATCACGAACGGCGAATGGGGGCAGGCATCGTCGACGCTCGAATACGCGAGCAGCGATTTCGCCATTTCGCAGTTTGCCGGCCAACTGGGCAATTCAACGGTCCAGAAGATGCTGTTGAGCCGCTCGGCTTACTGGCAGAACCTGCTCAACACGTCGCTGACGCCGCCGCTGATCGCCGCGCGCAACTCCGACGGAAGCTGGATTGCGGAGACACAGAGCAGTACCGACAACTACGTCGAAGGCAATGCCGAGCAGTACACGTGGATGGTGCCGTTCAACCCGGTCGGACTGTTTGCGCAACTGGGCGGCAACACGGCGGCGGTGTCGCGCCTGAACACGTTCTTCACCGTGTTGAATGCGGGGATGAGTCTGCCCAACTTCTATATGGGCAACGAACCGACCTTCGAGGTGCCCTGGCTGTATAACTGGGCGGGTTCGCCGTCGGGCACGCAGAACGTGGTGCAGCAGATCATGGCGAGCGCCTTCGGCACCGGGCCGAATGGTTTGCCCGGCAATGACGACCTCGGCGCGGTGTCGGGATGGTACGTGTGGGGTGCGTTGGGCCTTTATCCGGAGATACCGGGTGTCGGCGGCCTCGCGATCGGCAGTCCGCAGTTTGCGTCGATCACGGTTCATCTGGGCAATGGCAAGACGCTGCGTATCAACGCGCCCGGTGCGCCCAGCGCGAAGTATGTGCAGAGCCTGAGCGTCAATGGCGCGGCCCATCATGCCTCGTGGCTCGACATCGATGCGCTGTCCAATGGCGCCACGCTGAACTTCGTGATGGGTTCGTCTCCGTCGCAGTGGGGGACCAACGCGGCGGACGCGCCGCCTTCGTATGGCGTGCCGCTAGCGCGGAATGTAGCCGACGCATTCAACAACCATGGCATCGGCAGCGACGGCAGCACCGATACCGATGGTCTCGGTGCGGACTTCGACGGCTCGCTCTACAGCTACTCGTCGCAGGCCTTGACGACAGCGGGCGCGGCGCCGGGCAAACCGTTCAGCTTCGGTGGTGCGAGCTTCGTATTGTCCGGCGGTCCGCTCGATAACGCGGTGGCGGTGGGGCAGACCATCGCGCTGCCGCCCGGCACGATGGGCCGCTCACTGGTGCTGCTGGGTTCGGCCAACAACGGCCCGAGTTCGGGCGCCGCGCTCATCACCTATGCGGACGGCACGAGCACGCCTTTCACGCTTACGTTCGACGACTGGACATTGAATGGCGGCGGTGCGGCGCCGGTGGACCCGATCGCGTTGACGACGACCTATCGCAATGCCGGCGACGGCAGCAACGATGGCGTGAAGACCTATCTGTTCGCGCAGACGGTGCCGCTGACACCGGGCAAGCTCGTGGCGAGCGTCACGCTGCCGAAGCAGGTCAGCGCCGGCAAGTTGCACGTGTTCGGGATTTCGGCCGCGCCCTGAACACGATGGGGCGCCGCGCGCGCGGCGCCCGATCACGTAAGCGGTCCGCGCCTGAGGGTTAGCCTGGCGCGAGCCGCGACATCGCAGTGTCACAACCCGCGCCGACGATGCGATCAATGCGTGGTCGGCGCGTCCCGTTTCAATCAGCCTGCTTCAGTACCATTACGCGGGCTTGCCCCGCTGGGGCGGTGCGGCCCGCGCGCGATCACGCGCCGATCCATGGCAAGCCGCGAAAACACCATCCCGACACCGTCTTCCGATGCCCCTGGCCGTCCTTGTCGCCCTCGAAGCCTTCCAGCAGGTCGTACGCCTTCGTGAAGCCGGCCTGGGTCGCGGCGATCGCGGCGAGCTTCGAGCGCGCGGCGCTACGGCACAGGAACAGCACCGGCGTGTCGGGCGAGGCCACCTGCGCGAGTTGCTGCATGAACTCCTGATTGGGCACCGCGCCCGGATAGCGCGTCCATTCGACATGCGCGTATTGCCCATCACCGATCACCGGCCGGCCGACCCAGTCGAGTTCGGCTCGGGTACGCACGTCGACGAGACGCGTGCGCGGATCGAGTTCCAGCAGTTCGAACGCCTCGGCCGGCGATACCGCCCCTGCGTAGGGCAGTTGATTCTCGGTGCGGCGGGCGTCCGCCTTAGCGTAAAGCTGTTCGAGCGTGCTCATGAGCGTCAATCTCCTCCGGACCAAATGATCATTCTAGCGCGCGGCAGACACCGCGCAGACCTGTGTAGACTGGACGGTTGCGGGCAGTCATAGGACACCGCCCCAATCTCGATGCGCAAACATGGTGCATTTTGGCCTGTATGCACCACAATGGAATAGATCGTGATTTCCAAAGCGGTGAATGCACGAAATTGGTGCGTTAGGATCCCGGCTCATTTCCTCGCAACTGTGCTCGCGCTACGGGCGTGGCCCGCAACCGTAAGCACAGTAAGGGAAAGCGCCGGATTGGCACATCCGGATCCAAGAGGTGGCACACTATCTGCTTTATTGGTGCCGATCGATTGGTCCCGGCAGAATTTTCGGCCCTGCGACGCCGTATAGGTGGACGTTCCGGGACGGGTCAGCTAGATTGGGCGGCGGCTGAATCCGCCGAAATTGTTAATCAGGAGATAGGTTATGAGTAAATCCGTGGCCGACGTCATTCAACTCGTCAAAGACGAAGACGTCAAGTTTGTCGACTTCCGTTTCACCGACACGCGCGGCAAGGAGCAACACGTTTCGGTGCCGGTGTCGGCATTCGATGAAGACAAGTTCGAAAGCGGCCATGCGTTTGACGGTTCGTCGATTGCCGGCTGGAAGGGCATCGAAGCATCGGACATGTTGCTGGTCCCGGACGCGAACACGGCCTTCATCGACCCGTTCTTCGAAGAATCGACCCTCGTGCTGACCTGCGACGTCGTCGAACCGGCTGACGGCAAGGGCTACGAGCGCGATCCGCGCTCGCTCGCGAAGCGCGCCGAAGCGTACCTGAAGAGCTCGGGCCTCGGCGACACCGCTTACTTCGGTCCGGAACCGGAATTCTTCATTTTCGACTCGGTCCAGTGGAACACGGACCAGTCGGGCTGCTTCATCAAGATCGGCTCGGAAGAAGCACCGTGGTCGTCGGCGAAGGAATTCGAAGGCGGCAACACCGGCCATCGTCCGGGCACCAAGGGCGGCTACTTCCCCGTCGCGCCGGTCGACACGTTCCAGGACATCCGCTCGGAAATGTGTCTGCTGCTCGAGCAGATCGGCATTCCGGTCGAAGTGCACCACCACGAAGTGGCAGGTCAAGGCCAGAACGAAATCGGCACCAAGTTCTCGACGCTGGTGCAGCGCGCGGACTGGCTGCAGCAGATGAAGTACATCATCCACAACGTCGCGCACACGTACGGCAAGACGGCGACGTTCATGCCGAAGCCGGTCGTCGGCGATAACGGTTCGGGCATGCACGTTCACCAGTCGATCTGGAAGGACGGCCAGAACCTGTTCGCGGGCAATGGCTACGCAGGTCTGTCGGAATTCGCGCTGTTCTACATCGGCGGCATCATCAAGCACGCTCGTGCGCTGAACGCGATCACGAACCCGGGCACGAACTCGTACAAGCGTCTCGTGCCGCACTTCGAAGCGCCGGTCAAGCTCGCTTACTCGGCTCGCAACCGTTCGGCATCGATCCGTATTCCGCACGTGTCGAACCCGAAGGGCCGCCGTATCGAAACGCGCTTCCCGGATCCGCTGGCGAATCCGTACCTGTGCTTCTCCGCGCTGATGATGGCGGGTCTGGACGGCGTGCAGAACAAGATTCACCCGGGCGAAGCCGCCGACAAGAACCTGTACGACCTGCCGCCGGAAGAGGATGCAAAGATCCCGACCGTGTGCGCCGGCCTCGACCAGGCTCTCGACTCGCTCGACGCGGACCGCGAATTCCTGACGCGCGGTGGCGTGTTCACGGATGCGATGCTCGACGCGTACATCGAACTGAAGACGACGGAACTGCAGCGTTATCGTCAGTCGGTGCACCCGATCGAATTCGAAATGTACTACTCGCTGTAAGCGGCCATGGCGCTTCGCCCTTCACCCGGCGAAGCGCTTTGCCCGACGCTCGCGATCGGTCACGAAGGGACGGCGGCGCCGTCCCTTTTTCGTTAGGCCGGCCGCGCGCGGGCAAATATGCAATTCGACGAAGCACCAACAAGCAGCACTCCTGATTTATCACCATCTCCTACCGGCCAGACTGCAAGATGGTTCTCAAGAATCTGATCAAGGCAAGGAAAGGACACGAGCAGACGCTATCGGACGACATGCAGCTCGCGGGTTCCGGCTTGCTGCCGGGCTTCGAGGCGCTGCCGACCGTCGTGCTGGTGCTCGAGAAGCGCACGCTGCGCGTCGCGTTCGCGAATCCGTCGGCGGAGTCGATGCTGGAGTTGTCGCGCAAGCAACTCACGCAGATGGCGTGGCCCGACATCTTCTCGAACGGGGACGAACTGGTCGCGACGATCACCGCGATCGCCGCGCACCGTTTTCACGCGACGCATCTGGACGCCGTGCTCGAGCGACCCGGCCACGAACCGCTGCACGTGCATGCGATCGTCGGCTTTCTGGAAAGCGCGCAGGACTACGTGTTGCTCGAGCTGTTCGAGAACGAGCGGCATCTGCGCACCGACCGCGAAGAGCGCATCAACGACCTGACAGCCGTCAATAAGCATCTGATCCGCAATCTCGCGCACGAAATCAAGAATCCGCTAGGCGGCATTCGCGGCGCCGCGCAGCTGCTCGAGTTCGAACTCGGCGAGCGTGAGCGCGACGAGTTGCGCGAGTACACCCAGGTCATCATCAAGGAATCGGACCGGCTGCAGACGCTGGTCGACCGCTTGCTCGAACCGCACCGGCATCCGCATATCGTCGGTGACGTGAATATTCACGAGGTGTGCGAACGCGTGCGGCAGGTGATTCTCGCGGAGTTTCCGCGCGGTCTGACGATCGAACGCGACTACGACGTCAGCGTGCCGGACCTGCGCGGCGACAAGGAGCAGCTGATCCAGGCGCTGCTGAACATCGTGCGCAATGCGGCCGAAGCGCTGCGCGAACGGATCTCGCAGGGCGATGCGCGCATCGAGTTGCGCACGCGCATCGCGCGCAAGGTCACCATTTCAAAACGCTTGTGCAAGCTGGCATTGGACTTGCATATCATCGACAACGGCCCAGGCATTCCCGAAGAGATTCGCGACCGCATTTTCTATCCGCTCGTGTCGGGGCGCGAGGACGGCAGCGGTCTCGGTCTCACGCTCGCGCAGACCTTCGTGCAGCAGCATGAAGGGCTGATCGAGGTGGACAGCCGGCCGGGCCATACCGAGTTTCAGATTCTGCTGCCGCTCGACCTCTAGATTCCACCAAGCACCTCAAGACTTCTGACCGACCTATATGAAGCCGATCTGGATAGTAGACGACGATCAATCAATTCGCTGGGTGCTCGAAAAAGCGCTGGCGCGCGAGAACTTCGCGACGCGCAGCTTCGCGAACGTGCGCGAAGCGTCGGCCGCGCTCGATCACGACAGCCCCCAGGTGCTGGTCTCCGATATCCGCATGCCCGGAGGCTCCGGGCTGGAGTTGCTGCAAACCGTACGCGACAAGGTGCCGGGCTTGCCGGTCATCATCATGACCGCGTTCTCGGATCTCGATAGCGCGGTCGCCGCATTCCAGGGCGGCGCGTTCGAGTATCTCGCGAAGCCGTTCGACGTCGACAAGGCCGTCGAGCTGATTCGCCGCGCGGTCGACGAAAGCATGCGCGGCGAGCAGACGTGGGACGAGCGCGTCGCCGAAGCGCCCGAGATGCTCGGCCAGGCACCCGCGATGCAGGACATGTTTCGCGCGATCGGCCGGCTGTCGCATTCGGCGGCCACCGTGCTCATTACCGGCGAATCAGGCACCGGGAAGGAACTGGTCGCGCGTGCGTTGCACCGGCATAGCCCACGCGCGAACGGCCCCTTCATCGCGTTGAACACCGCCGCGATCCCGAAAGATCTGCTGGAGTCCGAACTGTTCGGTCACGAGCGCGGCGCGTTCACCGGCGCGCAGGCGATGCGCCAGGGGCGCTTCGAGCAGGCCGAGAACGGCACGCTGTTTCTCGACGAAATCGGCGACATGCCGTTCGATCTGCAGACGCGGCTGTTGCGCGTGCTGTCGGACGGGCAGTTCTATCGCGTGGGTGGCCACAATCCATTGCGCTCGAACGTGCGTGTGATCGCGGCGACGCACCAGAACCTCGAATCGCGTGTGCGGCAGGGCCTGTTTCGCGAGGACCTGTATCACCGCCTGAACGTGATTCGTCTGCGCTTGCCAGCGTTGCGCGAGCGCAGCGAAGACATCCCGCTGCTCACACGTCATTTCCTGCAGAAGAGCGCGCGCGATCTCGGCGTCGAATCGAAGCGCGTGTCCGACGAGGCGCTCGCGTATCTCGCGTCGCTGCCGTTTCCGGGCAACGTGCGGCAGCTCGAGAACCTCGCGAACTGGCTCACCGTGATGGCGCCCGCGCAGACGATCGAGATCAAGGATCTGCCGCCCGATCTCGTTCCCGCGCACGGGGCCGGGAGCGAGCCTGGTACCGCTGCCGCTGCCGGCGCGACGGCGGATGGTGCCATCGCGGCCAATGCCGGATACGCGAGCGGCGCGCCGCTCGTGGGCACGAACGGCAACACGCTCGTGCATCCGGGCGGTGCGGCCGGGGTGTCGGTCGCCGCGGCGCTAAGCGCATGGGAAGGCGGTTTGCGCACCGAGGTCGCGCGCATGCTGCGCGAGAACGCGGCCGACGTGATGGACGAACTAGCGCGCCGCTTCGAAGCGGCCGTGATCCGCGAGGCGCTCGACTTCACGCGCGGCCGCAAGGTCGAGGCGGCCGAGCGGCTCGGCATCGGGCGCAATACGATTACGCGCAAGATTCAGGAGCTGAATCTCGAGCCTTGACGCGCTCGTCCTGAGCGATCGTGCATCGCAGGCGAGGGCGGCTCAGGCCGCCTTCGTCGTTTTTTGCCTCGCGCCTCGTGGCAAACCGGCAAGCACAGCGCACAAGGCATAATCATCGCTGTTCCGATCCAACAGCCGACGATGCCAGCTTCTTCCGCTCCTCCCGCCCCTCCCGCCTCTCCCGCCCCGTTCGAGTGGCCGCTTTCCCCCGATCCCTTCCTGTCGCTCGAAGAGCTGTACGACGCCGACGCGCTCGCATGGGTCGAGGCGCAGAACGCGCGCACGCGCGCGGCGTGGTGCAGCGGCGCGTCGTTCGACACGCTCAGACGCCGGCTCGCCGATGCCTATCTGCCGCGCGAGCGTCCGGTGATTCCGGATCGCTGGAAGGACTGGGCTTACGATCTGTGGCAGGACGAGCGCAATCCGCGCGGTATCTGGCGACGCACCGCGTGGGCCGCATGGCGCAGCGGCGCGCCGGTGTGGCAGAACCTGCTCGACTTCGACGCGCTCGGCGCGGCCGAAGGCAAGCCGTGGGTCTGCGTCGATCTCGACATTCTCTATCCGGACGGCGACCGCGCGCTGATCACGATGTCCCCGGGCGGCTCCGATGCGCTCGTCGTGCGCGAGTTCGATCTCGACACGCAGCGTTTCGTCGATGCTGGCTTCGCGATCGCGAAGGCGGGCAAGCACACGGTGTCGTGGATCGATCGCGATACGCTCTACGTCGGCTGGGACAACGGGCGCAAGACGCTGACGCGCTCCGGCTATCCGCGCGACGTGCGGCGCTGGACCCGCGGCACCGCGCTCGCCGATGCGCCCGTCGTGTTTCGCGGCGAGTTTGGCGACATCGGCGTGGAGGCGCATTACGATCCGGTCGATCGCCGGCATACGGTGACGAGCGGCGTCGACTTTTTCGATTCGCACACCTACTACCTCGACGCCGTGAGCGACGCCTGGCATCGTTACGACGTGCCGTCGCACGTCGCGGTGGGTGCATGGCAGGGCTGGCTGCTGCTCGAGCCACGGCTCGACTGGGAATGCGAGTGGGACGGCAAGCTCGCGCGCTATCCGGGCGGCGCGCTGCTCGCGATTCGCGAGGACGCGTTTCTGCGCGGCGAGCGCGACGTGACCCCGCTCTTCACGCCGACGCCGCTGACCTCGGCCTGCGACTGGTCGCATACGCGCCATCATCTGATCGTGTCGTATCTCGACGATGTGCGCGGCAAGACCCTGATCTGGACGCCGTCGCAGCGCGAAGACGGCACGTGGCACTGGCGCGAGCGCGTGTTCGCGTCGCGCGGCGAGGCGCAGGTCGATGTGTCGCCGGTCGAGTCGACGCTGAACGACGAAGTGTTCGTCGACACCGACGATTATCTGCAACCGCCCGCCTACTGGCTCTCCGATCTCGCGCGCGACGAGCCGGGCGAATGGGAGTTGCTCGACCGTTGGCCGACGCAGTTCGACGCGACGCAGGTTGCCGTGACGCGCGGACATGCGGTATCGGCCGATGGCACGCGTGTGCCGTACACGGTGGTTGGACCGACGCAAGCATCGTCATCGCCGGGCGGTGAAAAGCCGACGCGTCCTTGCCTGCTGAGCGGCTACGGCGGCTTCGCGATTCCGCTGCTGCCGAGCTATCTGACGGGGCAGGGCATCGGCTGGCTCGAACGCGGCGGCGTGTACGTGGTCGCGCATATTCGCGGCGGCGGCGAGTTCGGCACGCGCTGGCACACGGCGGCGCAGGGCGAGGATCGCCAGCGCGCATTCGATGATTTCATCGCGGTCGCCGAAGCGCTGATCGCGACCGGCGTGACCAGCGCCGCGCAGCTCGGCATTCAGGGCGGCAGTAACGGCGGTCTGCTGGTGGCCGCCTGCATGGTGCAGCGGCCGCAGCTATTCGGCGCGGTCGTGTGCGAGGTGCCGTTGCTCGATATGAGCCGCTATCACCTGCTGCATGCGGGCGCTTCGTGGATCGACGAGTACGGCGACCCTGACGAGCCCGACGAAGCGCGCGCGCTGGCCGCGTATTCGCCGTATCACAACCTCGCGGCAGGCGTGATGTATCCGCCGGTGCTGTTCGCGACGTCGACCGCCGACGATCGCGTGCATCCCGGCCACGCGCGCAAGATGGCCGCCCGCATGCAGGCACTGGGCGCGCGGCAGGTGTGGTATCGGGAGAATACGGAGGGCGGACACGGCGGCTCCGATGAGCTGGAGCAGGCCGAGCATGATGCGATGGTGTTCGGCTTCTTGTGGAGTGTGCTGGGCGGCGCTTGAAGCGATACGCAAGCGAGGCAGCTGCCTCGCTTCGTCGCTGCGTTCAGAATCAACCCGGGATCAACCGAGCTGCGCGAACACCGGCGCGTGATCCGACGGCTGCTCCCACTTGCGCGGCACTTTGTCGATGTCGCACGCCGAGCAGATGTCGGCGAGTGCCTTCGAAAGCAGGATGTGATCGATCCGCAGCCCCGCGTTGCGACGGAACGCCATCATCCGGTAGTCCCACCACGAATAGATTTTCTCCTGCTGCTCGAACTGGCGGAACGCGTCGAGCAGACCGAGGCCGATCAATCGCACGAACGCCGCGCGTTCCTCCGGCGATACCAGGTTCTGACCTTCCCATGCCTTCGGATCGTGCACGTCGCGATCTTCGGGCGCGATGTTGTAGTCGCCGAGCAAGGCGAGCTTCGGATGCAGCGTCATCTCGGTTGCGAGCCAGTCGTGTAGCGCGTCGAGCCAGCGCAGCTTGTACGCGAACTTGTCGGTGCCGGGCGCCTGGCCGTTCGGGAAATACGCGGAGACGATGCGCACGCCGTCGATGGTCGCCGCGATCACGCGCTGCTGCGGATCCTCGAATCCGGGGATGTTGCGCACGATGCTGTTTTCATCGACGTTCAAACCTTCGCGTACCAGAATGCCGACACCGTTATAGGTCTTCTGACCCGCGTACCAGCTGCGATAGCCGGCCGCCTCGAGTTCGGCGCGCGGAAATTTTTCGTCGGGGAGCTTCAGTTCCTGCAGGCACAGCACGTCGGTGCGGCTGCTCGCGAGCCAATCGATGACGTGTTGCTGGCGGACTTTGAGGGAGTTGACGTTCCAGGTGGCGATTTTCACGAAGATATCCGATGCGTGCGTGATGAGAGCAAGGCCGATTATAGCGGGGGCCTCGCCGGCCAAAGCCGGCGCCTGCCAGGTCGCCCGCGCCGTTCACATGCCGAGATAGTAGCGCCACAGCACTGTCGACGCGGTCAGGAACGCACTGATCGCAAGGAAGCCACCACAGACGACCAGCTGAGCCATCGCGCGCCTTTCGCTCGTCGATTGGCTGCCGAGTCCATAGGCGACGAGCAATGCCGGCGCGGTGAAGTAGCGGCCCTGCACACCGACGATGAATTGCGCTGGCTGATCCGTCCACGTGATCAGCATTGCGAGGAACGCGAGCCCGAGTGCCGCGGCCGCGCAGAAAATCGGCAACCAGCGCGCGCAGCGCGACACATCGCGCGAGAACGAGATCGCCGCGGCGACGATCAGCGCCACGGCGGCCGACAGATAGATCGAAGCCGGCATCGGCGTATCGAGCCATCCGAGAATGCCGACGAACGAGTGCCAGTAGAAGGCCAGGTACCCGGGGTCCGAGAGCGTACGCGCGAACACCGCAATCAGCTCCATCGGATGATGCGCGTACATCGACAGGATCTGTCCCGTGGTCATCGAGCGCGGGTGGCCCATGTTCACGACGCCGAGCCCGTGGATGATCCAGGCGAGCGCGCCGAGCGTGGCGATAGCGGTCACGACCAGGGCGCGCCGGTCACGGCGCACCCAGAACACGGAAGCGGGGAATAGCGCGATCGGGAAAAGTTGTGGTCGACTCGACATCACGAGGAAAGCCGACAGGATCAGCAGTACGCCCATCCATGTGGGAAAGCTCCGCTCGCGTTCGAGTCCGCGCCGGAACAGACTCACCGACAGGATCAGCCATGCGATCGAGATGCCGTCCTGGGTAGCGCTGGCAATCTGGAACATCGTCATGGGCAGTGCCAGCGTGCAAATCACGAGTGCGTTCGGCCGGAAGATCTGGAACGACAGCGCGAGCAACGCGGCGATGGCCGCGAGCGACGCGGCGCGCGCAAGGCGGTACGAAGTGCCGACGCGCAGATTGAATGTCTGGCCGATTCGCAGACCGATGGCCTGCGGAATATACGCGAGCGGAAAGTAGGGCGATGCGTTCGGCATCGGGTCGAAGCTTCGCGTGCCTGACCAGCGGATGTCGTTCGCGTCGCGGATCGTTTGGGGTGTCAACGTCGTGTGCGGCTTGTTCGCTACGGCGTTCAGATAGGCCGACATGAACGCCTTGAGCCCATCGTCGATGTCGCCGCCGGTGGACTGACCCGACGGTGTGTGCACGTGCGACCCGATCGATAGCAGATAGGCGCGCTTCAGGTGGTCCCCCTCGTCCGGCGATTGCATGGGCGGGATGATGGCCGACAGAATGCCGCCGAGAATAACGATCGCAAAAAACACGACTGCGCTTTGTTTTAGTTGTCGCATTGGTAATTCAGGTCTCGTGGTTGGGGCCGCGATGATTGGGGCGTGGTCCAAGCCTGAGTGTGGCGATGGGGAGCTGCCTCTGGAGATGCGACATTTTACTTGCTGAGTGTCTCGCGCAATGCGTGGAATACGAGGCTGTGTTGGGTGTCTGGCCGATCAGGACGGTCTTTACAGATGGCGCAGATGCGGTGTCGCACATCGCATGCTCGTGCGCGCTTATCGAATCTCGAGTTCCACCGTGGCGCGGATCGGGAAGCGAGCTTGTTCATCACACCATGCCCGGAGCGTGCTGCAATTTTCTCCTGGCGACGACGTCGTTTGAGAAAAGTTTCGCGCAAGGGTTTGACGTTTTGTCAGCGACCTTATATAATCTTTTTTCTCTGACGCGGGGTGGAGCAGTCTGGCAGCTCGTCGGGCTCATAACCCGAAGGTCGTAGGTTCAAATCCTACCCCCGCAACCAAGCATTGTTGAAAGCCCGCATCGCGCAAGCCATGCGGGCTTTTTGACTTTCAGCGCTTCACTTTGCTCGTGGCGCATCGCGGCACGTTGCGGTGTACGCGTGAATACGCGCACACCGCGCGCACAGATTCGTTCGCTATCGATGTCTGAAGCCCATCGTCACCGTTCCCCAATCGCCCACTCCACTGCCGCGTGCGCATGCAACTCCGTGGTATCGAACACAGGCAGTACCGAATCTTCCGGCTTGATCAGCAGCGTGATCTCCGTGCAACCGAGTATCACCGCCTGCGCCCCACGCGCGGCCAGATGCTCGATCACGCGTTGATAGATCTTGCGCGACCCGTCGCTCACGTTGCCGTGGCATAGCTCGTCGTAAATGATGCGGTGCACGTCCGCGCGCTCGTCGTCATCGGGCACGAGCGTGTCGAGTCCATAGCGCTCGCGCAGCCGGCCCGTATAGAACGTCTGCTCCATCGTGTAGCGCGTGCCGAGCAGGCCCACGCGCTCGACGCCCGCCGCGCGCAGCGCCGCGCCGGTCGGATCGGCGATGTGCAGGAACGGCACCGTGATTGCCCGCTCGATCGATTCGCACACGCGATGCATCGTGTTCGTCGCAAGGATCACGAGATCGGCGCCGCCGCGTTCGAGCTGGCGCGCGGCGTCGGCCATCTGTTCGCCGAGCGCGTGCCAGTCGCCCGCGCGCTGGTTCGCCTCGATGGATGCGAAATCGACGGTCAGCAGCAGACTGCGCGCGTTGTGATGACCGCCTAGCCGCGCCTTCGCGTGGCGGTTCAGCAGCCGGTAATACTCGCTGGACGACTCCCAGCTCATCCCGCCGATCACGCCGATCGTTTTCATCTGTACGCTCCGTCAATGCATGGCCGAAACGGCGAGTATAGGCGTGTCGCATTGCTGGCCGC
This sequence comes from Paraburkholderia sp. HD33-4, assembly GCF_021390635.1. NCBI lineage: Bacteria > Pseudomonadati > Pseudomonadota > Betaproteobacteria > Burkholderiales > Burkholderiaceae > Paraburkholderia > Paraburkholderia sp. HD33-4. Next base: position 1,284,191 of record NZ_JAJEJS010000001.1, read on the forward strand.
CGGTACGGATTGCGCCGCGCGGGCCGGTACGCATCGGCAACGCCACGCGCAACAGGCGCCCGCATTTTTCTGGCGCCGATAGAATCGTAACCAGTCCGAACGCGATCAACCGGAGCGATACATGGATCTGATCATCCGCAGCGCGACGCTGCCGCGCTGCGCCGCCCAGCTGTCTCAACATCACCCGTCTGCGCATCACCGGTCCCCGATCGATATCGGCATCGACGGGGGGCGCATCGTCGCGGTCGAGCCGAACCTGGCCGCGAGCGCGCACGACGAAATCGACGCGGCAGGTTCGCTCGTCACGCCGGCGTTCGTCGATCCGCATTTCCATATGGACGCGACGCTGTCGTACGGTTTGCCGCGCGTGAACGCGTCGGGCACGCTGCTCGAAGGCATCGCGCTATGGGGCGAGTTGAAGCCCGAACTCACGCAGCAAGCGCTGATCGAACGCGCGATGCAGTATTGCGATTGGGCGGTCGCTCGCGGCCTGCTCGCGATCCGCAGCCACGTCGACGTGTGCGATCCACGTCTGCTCGCGGTCGAGGCATTGCTCGAAGTGAAGCGCCGCGTCGCACCGTATCTGGATCTGCAACTGGTCGCTTTCCCTCAGGACGGTCTGCTGCGCAGTGCCGGTGCGTTCGACAACCTGAAGCGCGCGATCGGCATGGGCGTTGATGTGGTCGGCGGCATTCCGCATTTCGAGCGCACGATGGCCGACGGCGCGCAGTCGGTGCGCATGCTGTGCGAGTACGCGGCCGAGCAGGGCCTGCGCGTCGACATGCATTGCGACGAATCGGACGATCCGCTGTCGCGCCACATCGAAACGCTCGCGGCCGAAACCCACCGGCTCGGCCTGCACGGACGCGTCGCCGGTTCGCACCTGACGTCGATGCATTCGATGGACAACTACTACGTGAGCAAGCTGTTGCCGCTGATGCGCGAATCGGGCGTCGCGGCGATCGCGAACCCGCTGATCAACATCACGCTGCAGGGGCGCAGCGACACGTACCCGAAACGGCGCGGCATGACGCGCGTGCCGGAGATGCTGGCCGCGGGCATCACGGTCGCATTCGGCCACGACTGCGTGATGGACCCGTGGTACAGCCTCGGTTCGGCCGACATGCTCGAAGTCGCGCAGATGGGCCTGCATGTCGCGCAGATGACCAGCGTCGACGGCATGCACGCCTGTTTCGACGCGGTGACCGTGAATGCGGCGCGTATTCTCGGTCTGGACGACTATGGCATCGCGCCCGGCTGCGCGGCCAATCTCGTCCTGCTCGATGCGCGCGACGAGCTCGAGGCGATCCGTCTGCGTGCCGCGCGCCTCGCGGTGGTGAGCCGGGGCAGGGTGGTGAGCCGGGCGCCGGCCGCGAGCGCGACGTTATCGCTCGAAGGGCGGCCTGAGCAGGTCGATTTCAAGCTGCATCGCGCGTAGCGACGTGTGTCTCGCATGAATGCAAAACCGGCGGCCTGCTCGCGCAGACCGCCGGTTTTCCTATCGGCATCGTTCGTTCAGCGCCATCCCATCCATACCGAACGAACGATCATCGCGACGCCTGAATCGCTCGGTGCGTCGCTCAGTGCGCGGCACCCGGCGCCATGCCGTTGTGCCGCAGCAGCGCATCGATATTCGGCTCGCGGCCACGGAACGCTTTGAACGATTCCATCGCCGGACGGCTGCCGCCCACTTCGAGGATCTCGCGGCGATAGCGCATGCCGGTCGACTGATCGAGCACACTGCCCGCGGCTTGCGCGGCTTCCTCGAACGCCGCGTACGCATCGGCCGACAGCACTTCCGCCCACTTGTAGCTGTAGTAGCCGGCCGCGTAACCGCCCGCGAAAATATGGCTGAACGTATTCGGCCAACGCGAGAACGGCGCTTGCGGCACCACATGGAAGCGTTCGTTGATTTCGCGCGCGAGGTCGTTGGCGCTCTTCGCGCCGTTCGCGTCGAAGCCCGTATGCAGTTGCATGTCGAACATCGAGAACACGATCTGCCGCAGCGTGCCGAGGCCGCTCTGGAAGTTCTTCGCGGCCAGCATCTTGTCGAACAGTTCGCGCGGCAGCGGCTTTGCGGTATCGACGTGCGAGGTCATGTCGGACAGCACGTCCCATTCCCAGCAGAAGTTCTCCATGAACTGCGACGGCAGTTCGACCGCATCCCATTCGACGCCGTTGATGCCCGACACGCCGAGCTCATCGACGCGCGTGAGCATGTGATGCAAGCCGTGGCCGAACTCGTGGAACAGCGTGATCACTTCGTCGTGCGTGAAGCAGGCGGGCTTGCCGCCCACCGGTGCCGAGAAATTGCAGGTCAGATACGCAACCGGCGTTTGCACCGCGCCATGCGCGAGCTTGTGACGGCCGCGCGCGTCGTCCATCCAGGCGCCGCCGCGCTTGCCTTCGCGTGCATACAGGTCGAGATAGAACTGCGCGACGAGGCCGCCGTCCTGGTTCTCGACGCGGAAGAAGCGCACGTCCGGATGCCAGACGGCCGCTTCGTCGCGGCGGATGCGCACGCCGAACAGCGTCTCGGTGACCTTGAAGAGGCCCTTGAATACCGCGTCTTCCGGGAAGTACTGCTTCACTTCGTTTTCCGAGAACGAATAGCGCTTCTGACGCAGACGCTCGGCGGCGAACGTCATGTCCCATGGCTGCAGATCGGTCATGCCGAGTTCGCTCGCGGCAAATTCGCGCAGCTCTTGCCAGTCCTGTTCCGCATGCGGACGCGCGCGCGTGGCGAGGTCTTCGAGAAAGGCCATCACCTGCGCCGGCGATTCGGCCATCTTCGGTGCGAGCGACACTTCGGCGAAGTTGCCGTAGCCGAGCATCTGCGCTTCTTCGGCGCGCAGCTTCAGTTCGTCGGCGAGCACCTGAGTGTTGTCCCACTCCGTCTTGCCGTTGCCGTATTGCGCGCCGAGTTCGGACGCGCGCGTCACGTACGCGCGATAGATCGCTTCGCGCATCGAACGGTTTTCCGAATACTGCATGACCGGGAAATACGACGGGAAGTGCAGCGTGAATTTGTAGCCGGTCTTGCCGTCGCGCTCGGCGGCTTCCTTGGCCGCCTCGATCACGTCTTCGGGTAGCCCTGCCAGGTGCGCCTCGTTGCCCGCATCGACGAGGTACGCGTACGCGTTGGTCGCATCGAGCACGTGATCCGAAAACGCTTTGGACAGCGCCGCCTGGCGCTCCTGCAATTCGGCGAAACGCGGCTTCTGGTCTTCGGGCAACTCGGCGCCCGACAGGCGGAAGTCACGCAGCGCGTTGCTGAGGATCTTCTTGCGCTCGCCGTTCAGCGACGCGAATTCGTCGCTCGCGTTCAGTGCCTTGTACTTCTCGTAGAGCGCGAGATTCTGGCCGACGCTCGACCAGAACTCGGTCACGCGCGGCAGGTTGTCGCCGTACGCGGCGCGCAACTCGGGCGTATCGGCGACGGCATTCAGATGGCCGACCACGCTCCACGCGCGCGACAGCGGCTCGGTGGCGCGCTCGACCGGTTCGACGACGTCGGCCCACGACGCCGGCGTGACCGGCAGCGCGGCACGCTCGACGGCGGCCGCCGCGTCGGCGAGCAGCACGTCGAGGGCAGGGGTCACGTGTTCGGGTCGGATGGAGCCAAAGCGCGGCAGATCGGAAAAATCGAGGAGCGGGTTGTCTTGAGGTGTGGCGGTAGTGGACATAAGGCTTCCTGTCTGACGCGGGTGAAGGGGCCGGCGCGGCGGCGCTCGCGCGTGCCGTCTCGTGATGTGTTACTCGACGATCGGCGCACGGCGCTCGGCGGCACCGGGTACGGACATTATTGGGGCGGGGAGCGCCGATTCCAATCCATCGGCTGACAAATTAACAGATGTTGCGGTGCGCTGGGCGCGTTGGGGCGGGACGTGGGCCGCGAATTCCGGCGGCGGGGTGATGAGATGGTGGTTCGGTGGGAGAGGGGAGCGGAGGACGGGCGGAGGGGGGGAGGGCGAGCGGGCGAGCGGGCGATTGCAAGACGGATGAGTCGTCTCACTCCGCCTCACTGCGCCTCACACTCACCGCCCGGCTATCACGCCTTTGCCGCGTTCGCCTCGCGCTCGGCCGCTTCGATCGTGTTGACCAGCAGCATCGTGATCGTCATCGGGCCGACGCCGCCAGGCACCGGCGTGATATGGCCAGCCACTTCCTTGACACCCGCGAAGTCGACGTCGCCGCACAGCTTGCCGGCGTCGTCGCGATTCATGCCGACGTCGATCACCGTCGCGCCCGGCTTCACCATCTCCGCGGTCAGGATGTTGCGCAGGCCGGTCGCGGCGACCACGACGTCGGCGTTGCGCGTATGCGCGGCCAGATCGCGCGTCTTGCTGTGGCAGATCGTGACGGTCGCACCCGCTTCGAGCAGCAGCAGCGCCATCGGCTTGCCGACGATGTTCGAGCGGCCGATCACCACCGCGTTCGCGCCCTTCAGATCGATGCCGTAGGCCTCGAACATCTTCATCACGCCGTACGGCGTGCACGGACGGAACAACGGCTGACCGGTCATCAGCGCGCCTGCATTGGCGACGTGAAAACCGTCGACGTCCTTCTCCGGCGCGATCGCCTCGATCACCTTGTGGCTGTCGATGTGCTTCGGCAGCGGCAGTTGCACGAGAATGCCGTGGACGGCCGGATCGCGGTTCAGCTCGTCGATACGCGCGAGCAGGTCGGCTTCCGGCAGGTCGGCCGGATAGCGGTCGAACGACGAGCCGAGGCCGTTGTCGTGGCAGGCCTTCACCTTGTTGCGCACATACACTTCGCTGGCCGGATTGTCGCCGACCAGAATCACGGCGAGGCCCGGCTGATGGCCGCGAGCGGTCAGGGCGGCGGCGCGCGCGGCGACGTCGGCGCGCAGGGTCTTGGAGAGGGCGAGGCCGTCGATCAGTTTGGCAGTCATGGTCGGTCGAACGTTGGGTCGAGGTTGGGATCGGGAATCAGGTCGGGACAGGCGGTTTGGCAGGCGGGGCGAAGCGCTCGCGCGGAGGGGGCGCGCGACGGCGAGCTTCGGCCGGTTGGCGGAGCCGGTCGCCCTGCGACAGGCGCGCTGCCCATTCGGGCAAGGCGCCGCTGCAAAGTGCGACATTATACCGGCGCGCGGGAGCGCTTCCGCAGTGGATACGAGCCATCGGTCGGGACCTGAGGCTCGCCTCGACGGTTGGCTACGGCTGTGTGGGGCGCCAGCTCCCGTCCGGATCGAACGACCGGATCGCCGCGGCCGCGCGCGTGGTCTGCGCGCCGAGGTTCTTCTCGTACACCTGGCCGTCCTGATTGACGATGAAGCTCATCACGCCGGTCTTGCCGTAGTCGGCCGGCGATGCGATCAGCGCGAAGCCGCCGCTCATGACGCCGGCGTCGACGTAGTTGTGCGCACCGCCCTGCGCATGCGGTCCCTGCGCGGTCAGGATCCGGTAGTGATAGCCGTGATAGGCCTCCTGCGGGCGGGTATTCGGGGGCATCGCCGCGGCCAGCGGTCCGAGCGGGCTCTCGGCTTCGGCGGGCGCGGTTCGCCAGTAGAGGCCGTCGTGCGTGCCCGGCGTGCTGACGAAGCGCTGTGCGTAGTGCTGCGTGAGGTTGCGATAGTCGTTCTGCGCGTCGACGTACGCGAGCGAGGTCAGGATCGCCGCGCGTTCGTTGCGGCCGATGCGCCGCGTCAGCATTTCGCCCTGCGCGGCCGGCGGATCGAAACGCCAGCCGTGCGCGACCTGCACGAGCGGAATCGGCAGCGTCCAGCCGCTGTCGCCGACGGCAAGATGCGCGCTCGCCCGAGCGTCGCCGCTCGCCGGATCCGCGACGATCTGGTGACCCTTCGCCCATGCGCCAAGGAACTGGTCGATGTCTTCCTGGCCGATGTCCTCGGCCGGGATGAAGCGGCGGAAATCGTTGCCGAGCACGTGCTTGATCGCGGGTTCGTCGTTGCTCGCGAGCGCGTCGACGAACGCATTGGCGGCCGCGTCCGCGCTCGGATAGACGGCCTGCGCGTGAACGAGGCCGGCGACGGCGAGCAGGATCGGCGCGGCGAGCAGTGCGCGCGCCGAGGGGCCGCCGGGACGATCCATGTAGCGAAGCCAAACGCGCGAGCGGTCACGGCGACCGGACGCATCAGCCAAGGCCTGAACGCGGGCGCCCGTCGCGCCCTTTGCAAATAAGCGCTTCATCAGAGACTCCTCCTCGACGTTCGACGCGTTCAACGACGACGGCCACCGAAGTGAGGCTGGCCGCCACCACCGCCACCCCCGCCGCCGAACCCGCCACCCCCGCCCTGGAACCCGCCGCCGTGCTGCATGCCGCCACCGTTCGCCCCGAGGTTGCCGCCCCGAGAGGCTTGCATGCCGCCGCCATTCGCGCCCATTTGTCCGCCCTGATGCTGCGCGTACGACTCGCGGCTCGCCTGGCCGCGCTGCATGTCCTCGCGCGAGGCATTGCCGTCGCCGGCGCCGCGCAGCGCGTTGTCGCGATTGACGTTCTGCGCGCGATTCTGCAGATTCTGATTCTCGACGCCGCCCTGCTGGATTCCTTGCACACGCTGGCTCGCGCTGCCGCCGAGGTTCTGCCCGGTGCGGTTCTGCAGTGTCTGCTGGGCCTGGGCGCGCTCCTGGTCGCGCCCGCGGTAGGCATCGCGCTGCGCGTTGAGGTTGGCGTTGTTCAGGTTGGCGTTGTTGACGTTGCGATTCAGGTTCGCGGTGTTGACGTTGGTGTTGCGGTTCCAGTTCGTCGTGCCGCCGTTGGCGTTGATCCTGTTGTTCACGTTGATGTTGTTGTAGCGATTGACGTTGACGTTGACGTCGTGCGTGTTCCAGTTGAAGCCGCCCCACAGCGAATTCGCGATCGCGACGCCGGTGCCGAACGCGAGCCCCGCGGCGAGGCCGCCCGCGAGCGCATAGCCCGGAGGCGGCGGCATATAAACGGGCGGATACGCGGGGTACGGCCATGTGCCGTAGACGACCGTCGGGTTGTAGGTCGGTACGTACACTACTTGCGGATTGGCCGGCACGATCTGGATCGTGCTTTGCTCGACGACGACCTTCTGCTGCTCGGTGGTCTTCAGATTGCCGGCCGACTGCGCCTGCTTGCGCAGACGCTGCACCGAGTCCATCACGTCGTTCGGCTGGGCGAGAAATGCGTTGCCGATTTGCGTGACCCAGTCGGGCTTCGCGGACATCGTCGCGAGCACCTGCGGAAACGCGACGAGCGACTGCACGCTCGGGTCCCACGGCTCGCTGGCCACCGCCTTGACGGCGGCGTCGCCTTGCTGGTTCGGATTCGCCTTCGACCACGCGGCCGCGTCTTGCACCTGCTGCGGAAACGTCGTGGCCATCAGCACCTGTGCGAGCAGCGCGTCGGGGTAGAGCGCGATCGGCGCTGTCAGGGAATCGAGCTGCTGGTTCGAGACTTTCGCGGGGGCTTGCGCATGCGCGATGCTGGATGCGCCCAGCAGGCCGAGACTGGCGACGACGGGCGCGCCCGCCAGCGCGGCGCAGATCGGCCACACTCGCAGCCACACTCGCGGGCGGCGCACTCCGGATCGTTTCACGATGACCTCCTCCCGGTTGGGTGACACTCGGGATGACACTCGGGGTGACTCGCGAGGCGCCGACGCGCGGCACGTGCCGCCACGACGCGTCACGCAGGAATCAGGGAAAGCACAAGCGGTGAGACAGCCAGCGATACGGTTTGCGGCAAGACAAAAGCTGGTGGGGCAGGGGAGAAGCGCGCCGGCGCTGCGGGGGTACTCGCAGCGAATGGGGCGATGGCGGCGGCATCCGGTCGATCACACTGGCCGGCTTCGCCCGACCACAACGGGCGCCATGATGCCGCACGTGAGGCCGCTATCGGTCGCGCATCAGCGACCCCGTTATCGAGCTTTGTATAAGTTAGGAGGCGCGGACGCGCTTGTCAAACCGCGTGGTCACACGCGACGTTTGAAGCGCGCCGGCGAATGGCAATGCGTGGCGAATCGCGCGCGGCGACGATTGAGCGGAAGAGCGGAAGAGCGAAGTGCGGGGTCGATGCGTTGGAGATGCGCGGACAGCACCTCATCGCCGGCTCACGAGCGACCTATGGGCCGGACCGCCTGACAGCGATCCGGCAGTCGCGGAATGGTCACGCTGACGGCCCTTCGAGCGAAGAGCCGCATATGACCGCGCGTGCGGCTATTACTGCGCCGTTTGCGGCTTGTTCGACAGCGCGAGTCGCAGCAGGTCGGCGACCGTGTTGACGTTCAGCTTTTCCATGATGTTCGCGCGATGCGCTTCGACCGTCTTGATGCTGATGCCGAGGTCGTCGGCGATCTGCTTGTTCAGGCGGCCGGCGATGATCCGCTCGAGCACCTGATGCTCACGCGCGGTCAGCTTGCCGAGGCGCTCGGCCGCGGCGCGCTGCTGCTGCACGCTGGTGCTTTCGCTGCGCGCCTTGTCAAGCATGCGCTCGACGAGCTTGCGCAACTCGGCTTCGTCGAACGGCTTTTCGATGAAGTCCATCGCGCCTTTTTTCATCGTCGACACCGCCATCGGCACATCGCCGTGGCCCGTCACGAAGATGATCGGCAGCGACGCGTTGTCGGCGATCAGGCGCTCCTGCAACTCGAGCCCGCTCATGCCGGACATCCGCACATCGAGGATCAGACACGCGATCTGGCCCGGATGCTGGTGCGGCTGCCATGCGTCGATGAACTGCTCGGCGCTCGAGAAGCACTGAACGCGGTAGCCGTTCGCCTCCAGCAGCCAGCGCAGCGAATCTCGCACGGCCTCGTCGTCGTCGACGACAAAGACGGTTTCCTGTGTGGTGACTGGGCTGTTCATAGCTCTCCCGTAACGGTTTGTGGTGTCGGCGCCTCGGACCCGCCGTTGCTCGGGCCGTCAGGCTCCCCAATAGGCAGACTGCAGTGGAACGTGGCGCCCGTGATGTGGCCGTCGGACTCGACGTTGTTGACCACCCACAGACGGCCGCGGTGCGATTCGATAATCGAACGGCAAATGTTCAGCCCCATGCCCATGCCATCGGACTTGGTGCTGTAAAACGGTTCGAACAGACGCTCGGCGGTCGCTTCGTCGACACCCGGCCCCTGATCGACGACGCTGATGCAGACGAATCCGCTCTCGAGTCGTACGACCACGCGGATCACCGGGTCGACCGCGTTCGGGCGCGCTTCGGCCATCGCCTCGGCGCCGTTCTTCAGCAAGTTCACCAGCACCTGCTCGATCAGCACCGGGTCGACGAAAATCACCGGCAACCGCGAGCGCAGATCGGTCACGATGCGAATGCGCCGCTTCCTCGCCTCGATTTCGGCGAGCCCGACCGCGTCCGCGACGATGTCCGCGACCCGCGTGGCCTGACGCTTCGGCTCGCTGCGCTTCACGAACTCGCGGATGCGCTTGATGATCATGCCGGCGCGCACCGCCTGCTGCGCGGTCTTTTCGAGCACCGGTAGCAAGTTGTCAGGCGTCGTCCGACCGGATTTAACCAGTGCGACGGTTCCAGAGCAATAGTTATTGATCGCGGCGAGCGGCTGATTCAGTTCGTGCGCGAGCGACGAGGCCATTTCGCCCATCGTCATCAGGCGGCTCGTGAACTGCAGCTTCTCGTCCTGCTGGCGCGCCAGTTCCTGCGCGCGCTTGCGGGTCGTGATGTCGGTCGCGATCTGCATCTGCGCGAGATGGCCGTCGACCCACTGGATGTACTGGCGGCGCACCTCGAACCACTTCTGGATGCCGGGGATGTAGATTTCCTGCGCGTCGGCGGTGCTTTCGGTCAGCGCGGCGGCGGGCAGGCCAACGAAGGTATCGACCATGTCGATCGAATCGGACGACGCCTGCGAGCTGTCGAAGCCGCCGCCCGCGAGTTCGAGATGGCCGTCCGGGCGGATGCCGAACAGATGCCGGTAGTAGCGGTTCGCGAACAGCAGCTCGGCTTCGTCGGCGGCGAGCACCGAGACCGCCGCGTCGAGGCTTTCGAGCACGGTCGTGAAGCGTTCGTGGGCGGCGGCGAGTTCTTCGCGCGCGCGCTTGGGCTCGGTGATGTCGGTCATCGACGACATCCAGCCGGTCTGGCGGCCCGAGCTGTCGATCAGCGGCGACACGTAGAGCCGCGCGTGGAACGTCGAGCTGTCCTTGCGCCGCACGCGCAGCTCGAAGCCGGACGAAGGCGCCTTGCCGCGCAGCGTCATGTCGAGCTGGCGCTGCATCTCGGGGTACGCGTCGCGCGGCCAGTAGGCGAACGGCGCGCTCTTGCCGACGAGGTCGCTTTCGTCCCAGCCGGTCATGCGGCAGAACGCCGGGTTCACGTGCGTGATGCGGCCGTGCATGTCGAGCACGCGCATGCCGATCAGCACCGAGTTTTCCATCGCGCGGCGGAAAAACGCTTCGGCGTACAGCGCCTGCTGCGCCTCGAAGCGCTGGCGCGTGTGCTTCCACAGACTCCACAGGCTCCACAGCACGAAGCAGGAGAGGCCCGCCACCAGCCATACCAGCGTGTTGTTCGTGAAGTTGGTGATCTGCGGGAACGCATACACGCGCACCGAGATGCCCTGGCCCGGAGGGTCGAGCGGCAGGTCGTAAAACATGTCGCGCGGCAGGCGCGGGCGGGTCGACGTGGTGGTCAACTCGCGGTTGTTCACGTCGATGATCGAGATCTTGTATTTGGCCGACAGCTCGGGCGGGATGTCGCGCTTCAGAATGCCTTCCACCGAGAACACCGCGGCGATCGTGCCGAGGAAATCGCGGTCGCGGAAGATCGGCGTCTGCAGCGTGATGAAGCCGTTGCCGAGGTCGTCGTAGATGAGCGGCGAGTACACCTGGCGGCGCGTGTTGCGCGCCTCGGCGAAACCGGCTTTGACCGCTTCGTCCATCTGCGCGTCGTTCGGCCGCGCGAGCCGCTGGCCGAGCACCGGCGGTGCGGCATTGGGCCAGCGCGGCTGCTGCTGGCCCGTGTACCAGTTCATGTAGAGGATCTCAGGATGCCCCTGCATGATGTCCGTGGTGGTCACCTGGAACGAATGCTCGTCGGCGTGGCCGGCGGCGAGGTCGCGCGCGAGCGCCTGAATCTGCTCCTGCGCGCCCGTCATCGACAGGCGGATCTGCTGCTGCGCCCACGCGACGTTGCGGTACAACGTGTCTTCCTGCTGCTGCTGCTCGCGCCGGTTCAGACTCCACAGAATCAGGCTCATGACGACCAGGAATACCAGGATCGACAGCAGCGGCGTCAGCAAATAGGAGTTGGACCACCAGGGTCCGTGGTGCCAGCGCGTGGACGGCGACGAATCCGCCGGCGAACCCGCGGTGCGCGCCGAGCGAGAGAAAAGCCGTTCGGTCAACATGCGTGGCATTGTAGCTCAGCACGTCCTCGACAAATGACGCAAAAAAGCGCGGAAAGTGTAGTTAATCGGCGCAAACTAGCCGACGGATCGGTCGAACGGCAGTCAAACCAGGTTGCGTTGCAGCAATTTTCCGCATTATGAGAATTGATCTCGTAATTTGAAAATTTGGTTGCGCTGACGTCGGGACCCTTATTACAATCGGCCGGAGCTGCCGCGGCGTTCCTGCGTCCGCGTCGTCTGTTCAAAGTGCGTTCCCCATACCCAGGAGACGAGCATGTCCGCTGTACCCGACGAAGTCATGAAATATGTCGCCGCCGATAAAGACGACGATCCCCAGGAAACCGGCGAATGGCTGGAAGCGCTGGATGGCGTGATTTCTGCTGTAGGCCCTGACCGTGCCCACTACCTGATCGAGAAGCAGATCGAGTTCGCACGCGTGCATGGCGAACATCTGCCGTTCTCCGCCAATACGCCTTACATCAACACGATTCCGGTCGCGCGCCAGGCCAAAAACCCCGGCGACCAGGACGTCGAACACCGCATCCGCTCGTACACCCGCTGGAACGCGATGGCGATGGTGCTGCGCGCCGGCAAGGAAACCAACGTCGGCGGCCACATCGCGTCGTTCGCGTCGGCCGCCACGCTGTACGACGTCGGCTACAACCACTTCTGGCACGCACCGTCGGCCGAGCACGGCGGTGACCTCGTGTTCGTGCAGGGCCACTCGTCGCCGGGCGTCTACTCGCGCGCGTTCCTGCTCGGCCGCCTGACAGACAAGCAGCTCGACAACTTCCGCCAGGAAGTCGGCGGCGAGGGCATCTCGTCGTACCCGCACCCGTGGCTGATGCCGGACTTCTGGCAGTTCCCGACCGTGTCGATGGGCCTCGGCCCGATCATGGCGATCTACCAGGCGCGCTTCATGAAGTACCTGCAGGCGCGTGGCATCGCGAAGACCGACGGCCGCAAGGTCTGGGCCTTCCTCGGCGACGGCGAAACGGACGAGCCGGAATCGCTCGGCGCGATCGGCATGGCCGGCCGCGAGCGTCTGGACAACCTCGTGTTCGTGATCAACTGCAACCTGCAGCGCCTCGACGGTCCGGTGCGCGGCAACGGCAAGATCATCCAGGAACTCGAAAGCGAATTCCGCGGCGCCGGCTGGAACGTGATCAAGGTCATCTGGGGCAGCCGCTGGGATGCCCTCTTCGCGCGCGACAAGTCGGGCGCGCTGATGCGCCGCATGATGGAAGTGGTCGACGGCGAGTACCAGACGTACAAGTCGGAGTCGGGCGCGTTCGTGCGCGAGCACTTCTTCAACACGCCGGAACTGAAGGCGCTGGTCGCCGACTGGTCCGACGACGACATCTGGAATCTGAACCGCGGCGGCCATGATCCGCACAAGATCTACGCGGCGTTCACGGAAGCGACCAATTCGAAGGGCCAGCCGACCGTCATCCTCGCGAAGACGATCAAGGGCTACGGCATGGGCGAAGCCGGCCAGGCGATGAACATCACCCACCAGCAGAAGAAGATGCAGGTGGAGCAGCTGAAGAAATTCCGCGACCAGTTCCGCCTGCCGATCACCGACGAGCAGATCGTCGACGTGCCGTACCTGACGTTCGAGGAAGGCTCGAAGGAACTCGAATACATGCGCCAGAAGCGCATGGACCTCGGCGGCTATCTGCCGGCGCGTCGTCAGAAGGCCCAGTCGCTGCCGGTGCCGGAACTGTCGGCATTCGATCCGCTGCTGAAGGGCACGGGCGAAGGCCGCGAGATCTCCACGACGATGGCGTTCGTGCGGATCCTGAACATCCTGCTGAAGGACAAGGCGCTCGGCAAGCGCGTCGTGCCGATCGTGCCGGACGAGTCGCGTACCTTCGGTATGGAAGGCCTGTTCCGCCAGATCGGCATCTGGAATCAGGACGGCCAGAAGTACGTGCCGGAAGATTCCGACCAGCTGATGTTCTACCGTGAGTCGGAAACCGGTCAGATCCTGCAGGAAGGCATCAACGAAGCCGGCGGCATGGCCGACTGGATCGCAGCCGCGACGTCGTACTCGACGCACGGCGAGATCACGATCCCGTTCTACATCTTCTACTCGATGTTCGGCTTCCAGCGCATCGGCGACCTCGCATGGGCCGCTGGCGACATGCGCTCGCGCGGCTTCCTGCTGGGCGGCACGGCGGGCCGCACGACGCTGAACGGCGAAGGTCTGCAACACGAAGACGGCCACTCGCTGCTGTGGGCCGCTTCGGTGCCGAACTGCATCAGCTACGACCCGACGTTCGGCTACGAACTCGCGGTCATCGTGCAGGACGGTCTGCGCCGCATGGTCGCCGACCAGGAAGATGTGTATTACTACATCACGGTGATGAACGAGAACTACGAGCACCCGGCGATCCCGCAGGGCGAGACCGTGGCTGAGGACATCATCAAGGGCATGTACTCGTTCAGCAAGACCGCTGCTGATAAGAAGGCGCCGCACGTGCAGCTGATGGGCGCGGGCACGATCTTCAACGAAGTGATCGCCGCGGCCGACCTGCTGAAGAGCGACTGGGGCGTCAACGCCGACCTGTGGAGCGTGCCGAGCTTCACCGAGCTCGCGCGCGAAGGTCACGAAGTGCAGCGCTGGAACCTGCTGCACCCGAGCGAAGAGAAGAAGTTGTCGCACGTCGAGAAGCTGCTGAAGGATGCACCGGGTCCGGTCATCGCATCGACCGACTACGTGCGTGCGCTGACCGAGCAGATCCGCGCGTTCGTGCCGCAGAAGTTCGTCGTGCTGGGCACCGACGGCTATGGCCGCTCGGACACGCGCGAGAAGCTGCGTCACTTCTTCGAAGTCGATCGCTACTGGGTCACGGTCGCCGCGCTCAACGCGCTGGCGGACGAAGGCACGATCGAACGCAAGGTGGTCGCCGAGGCGCTCAAGAAGTACAACCTTGATCCCGCCAAACCCAACCCGATGACCGTCTAAGGCATCACCCGTGTGCCACGATGCACGTGCCTGCTCCTCATCGCGAGGGGCAGGCGGCGTGCGCGGCCCAGGAGACACTAACAATGAGTCAAGCGATCGAAGTCAAGGTGCCGGACATCGGCGATTACAAGGACGTCCCTGTGATCGAGGTGCTGGTGAAGGCGGGTGACACCGTCGAAAAAGAGCAATCGCTCGTTACGCTGGAGTCCGACAAGGCGACGATGGACGTGCCGAGCTCGGCTGACGGCGTCGTCAAGGAAGTGAAGGTCAAGGTGGGCGATGCGGTGTCCGAAGGCACGCTGATCATCGTGCTCGAAGGCGCCAACGCTGCCGCTGCGGCGCCGGCTGCTGCTGCACCGGCCGCCGCACCTGCACCGACGGCGGCTCCCGCCCCGGCGCCCGCGCCCGCACCCGCTGCGGCAGGCGGCGGTGTGCAGGAAATCAAGGTGCCGGATATCGGCGACTACAAAGACGTTCCCGTGATCGAGATCGCGGTGAAGGTCGGCGATCGCGTCGAGAAGGAGCAGTCGCTCGTCACGCTCGAATCCGACAAGGCGACGATGGACGTGCCGAGCTCGGCCGCCGGTGTCGTCAAGGAAGTGAAGGTCAAGGTCGGCGATGCCGTGTCGGAAGGCTCGGTGATCGTCGTGATCGAAGCGGAAGGCGGCGCTGCCGCGGCACCCGCGCCGGCACCGGCCGCGAAGGCGCCGGTCGAAAAGCCGTCCGACGCGCCGGCCACGCCGAGCCCCGCACCGGCCGCGCCGTCCGCGCTCGCGCAGGCGCCGCTGATCCCGGCTGGCGAAGGCGGTTCGCGTCATCCGAGCCATGCGTCGCCGTCGGTGCGCAAGTTCGCGCGCGAACTCGGCGTCGACGTCGGCCAGGTGAAGGGCACGGGTCCGAAGGGCCGCATTACGCAGGCCGACGTGACCGCGTTCGTGAAGGGCGTGATGACCGGCCAGCGCGCGGCGCCGGCTGGTGCAGCCGCGCCGGCTGGCGGCGGTGGCGAGCTGAATCTGCTGCCGTGGCCGAAGGTCGACTTCACGAAGTTCGGCCCGATCGAATCGAAGCCGCTGTCGCGCATCAAGAAGATCTCGGGCGCGAACCTGCATCGCAACTGGGTCATGATTCCGCACGTCACGAACAACGACGAAGCGGACATCACCGAGCTCGAAGCGCTGCGCGTGGCGCTGAACAAGGAACACGAAAAAGCGGGCGTCAAGTTCACGATGCTCGCGTTCGTGATCAAGGCCTGCGTGGCGGCGCTGCAGAAGTTCCCGACCTTCAACGCGAGCCTCGACGGCGACAACCTGGTGTTCAAGCAGTACTACCACATCGGTTTTGCCGCGGACACGCCGAACGGCCTCGTCGTTCCGGTGATTCGCGACGCGGACAAGAAGGGCCTCGTCGAGATCGCGAAGGAAATGGCGGATCTGTCGAAGGCCGCGCGCGACGGCAAGCTGAAGCCGGACCAGATGCAGGGCGGTTGCTTCTCGATCTCGTCGCTGGGCGGTATCGGCGGCACGCATTTCACGCCGATCATCAATGCGCCTGAAGTCGCGATTCTCGGCCTGTCGCGCAGCGCGATGAAGCCGGTGTGGGACGGCAAGCAGTTCGTGCCGCGCCTGACCATGCCGCTGTCGCTGTCGTACGACCATCGCGTGATCGATGGAGCGGCAGCCGCGCGCTTCAACGCGTACCTCGGTTCGATTCTTGCCGATTTCCGGCGTGTGATTCTTTGACCGGCTGTTGAGGTCCGCCGGCGCGGGCGCGGATAGTTTCGACTGATCCGCGTCGCGCCGTCCGCGCGTTCGCGTGCCGTGCGCGTCGAGCGCGCCGCTCATCACCGATCAATAAGAGAAGGGGACACCATGAGTCTCGTCGAAGTAAAAGTGCCGGACATCGGTGACTTCAAGGACGTCGACGTCATCGAAGTCAACATCAAGCCGGGTGACGTCATCGAGCAGGAGCAGTCGCTGCTGACGCTCGAGTCCGACAAGGCGTCGATGGAGGTGCCGAGCGATACCGCCGGTACCGTCAAGGAAGTACGCATCAAGCCGGGCGACAAGGTTTCGCAGGGCACGGTCATCGCGCTCGTCGAGGCAGCGGTGAACGGCGCGGCCGCAGCCGCACCGGCGGCCAAGGAACCGGAAAAGGCCGCTCCCGCGCCGGCGCCTGCCGCTGCGGCATCGAAGGCCGCCGCGCCGGCTCCGCAAGCCGGCAGCTATTCGGGCAGCGCGGACATCGAGTGCGACATGCTGGTGCTCGGTTCGGGCCCCGGCGGCTACTCGGCCGCGTTCCGCTCCGCCGACCTCGGCATGAAGACCGTGCTGGTCGAGCGGTATCCGACGCTCGGCGGTGTGTGTCTGAACGTCGGCTGTATCCCGTCGAAGGCGCTGCTGCACACCGCGCTCGTCATCGACGAGGCGGCTGACCTCGCGTCGCACGGCATCACGTTCGGCAAGCCGCAGATCGATCTCGACAAGTTGCGCGATTTCAAGTCGGGCGTGGTCAAGAAGTTGACCGGCGGTCTCGCCGGCATGGCGAAAGCGCGCAAGGTCGAAGTGGTGGTCGGTACCGGCGCGTTCGTCGATCCGAACCACATGGAAGTGCAGACCGAGGGCGGCAAGAAGGTCGTCAGGTTCAAGCAGGCGATCATCGCCGCGGGCTCGGAAGCGGTGAAGCTGCCGTTCATTCCGGAGGATCCGCGGGTCGTCGATTCGACCGGCGCGCTCGAACTGCGACAGATTCCGCAGCGCATGCTCGTGATCGGCGGCGGCATCATCGGCCTCGAAATGGCGACCGTGTACTCGACGCTCGGCGCGCAGATCGACGTCGTCGAAATGCTCGAAGGCCTGATGACGGGCGCGGACCGCGATCTGGTCAAGGTCTGGGAGAAGTACAACAGCAAGCGTTTCGCGAACGTGATGCTGAAGACCAAGACCACCGCGGCCGAAGCGAAGGACGACGGTATCTACGTGTCGTTCGAGGGCGAGAAGGCGCCGGCCGAGCCGCAACGCTATGACCTCGTGCTGGTGGCCGTGGGCCGCTCGCCGAACGGCAAGCGGATCGGCGCGGAGAAGGCAGGGGTCGCGGTGACGGATCGCGGCTTCATCGACGTCGATAACCAGCAGCGCACCAACGTGCCGCACATCTTCGCGATCGGCGATATCGTCGGTCAGCCGATGCTCGCGCACAAGGCCGTGCACGAAGGCCACGTGGCGGCGGAAGCCGCGCATGGCGAGAAGGCGTACTTCGACGCGATGCAGATTCCGTCGGTGGCTTACACCGATCCGGAAGTGGCATGGGCCGGCAAGACGGAAGAGCAGTTGAAGGCCGAAGGCGTCAAGTTCGGCAAGGCGGTGTTCCCGTGGGCCGCGTCGGGCCGCGCAATCGCCAACGGCCGCGACGAAGGCTTCACGAAGCTGCTGTTCGATGAGGAAACGCATCGCGTGATCGGCGGCGGTATCGTCGGTCTGAATGCGGGCGACCTGATCAGCGAAGTCTGTCTCGCGATCGAAATGGGCGCGGACGCGACGGATATCGGCAAGACGATCCATCCGCATCCGACGCTCGGCGAATCGGTCGGTATGGCCGCTGAGTTGTATGAAGGCGTCTGTACGGATCTGCCGCCGGTCAAGAAGAAATAAGGCGATACGCCGTGCCTGCATGGTGACATGCGGGCGCGGCGAAGCGGGTCAAGCCGCGCGGCAAAAGAAAAACGGCGCGCTCCATGTCGGAGCGCGCCGTTTCTGTTTTGGCGACGGCCGCTATGCGGGCAAAAAAATCCCGGCTTGGCGGCCGGGCAAACGATACGCCATTGCAACGTATCGGAGCGTCCGGCCAATCAAACCGTATGAGCGGCAACGGCGCGACGCTGTTGCTAACGATAACGCCGGCGCAGCGCGTAGGCTGGGCCGGCGTGAAAGTCGACGCCAGGCGTGAAGCCTGGCGTGTTCAAGCGTGAAGCTTAGACTGCCTTCTTGGCAGCAGCGCGCGATGCTTGCGCAGCGGCTTGCGAAGCTGCCTTCGAAGCGGCCGTTGCAGCTGCATTGAAGTTGCTTTCGGCGATTTCGACAGCCTGGCGGGTTGCCTTGTGGACCGTTTCGTACGTGGTGTTGGCGGCGGTGATAGCCGACTTCATCACGGCGACAGCGGTTTCCGAACCAGCCGGCGCGTTCTTGGCGACGTTTTCGACGAGCGCCTGAACCTTGCGGTTTTGCTCTTCGAATTGCGCTTCCGCGACGCGGGTGAATTCACCCTGCGTTGCCGAAACGATTTCGTACACGTGGCGGCCATACGACAGCGCCTTTTCAGCCACCGGCTGCGCGAGGCTTGCTTGCAGTGCCAGCAGTTCCTGCGCGTCCTTCACGGACAGCGCGCGTTGGGCATTTTCCTGGCTTTCGGCGAGCGTCGACTTCACAACTTGCAGGTTCAGCTCAACCAGCTTTTCGACGCCTTCAAATGCTTTGGTCGTCAGGCCGAACAGGGTTTCGAAGTTGGCTTTCTGGGCTGCGGCGAATTGCTCAGGGGTCAGCAGAGTCATGGTTTACGCTCCTGGATCGCGGCCGGTCTGTGCGGACCGCATTGGGTGGGTGGCAAGACGCAAGTTGATCGTCTGCCCGGACCGCGATGTATTGTGCATCGCAGCAATGGTTCCCATTTTAGGATGGCTGCAAAGAATGTCAAGCGTTTTTTGTGCGTCGCACAATGTTAAGAAAATGCCGATAAAACAGTAGCTTATGCAGTAGGCATGACATTAAGATGACGCGGAACGATCGAGTGGATGCACCTTGCTGGTGCGAGATAAAGCACCCTTCGGCAACGCGGTCGGGAAATGATTTTTCCCCCTCAAAGCCTGTATACGGGCCGCAGCGGGGCTGCTCGACGGCGATCCCTGCCGTCAAAAACCGATCATCACGATTTCGATGTAAACCACAAGGTGACAAGGAACGTTAAAGAGCGATGGCAGTCGAACGCGCGTTGGCGACTTTCGTCAGGCACTTAATAGTCTGTCGCACGCTCGCAACGCCTTCATGGCGCGGCGCAGTAGTTTCGCCGCTGCTCTGACAGTATTTCCCCGAATCAAGGTTGTCTCAAAATTGCCGTTATCCTGGAAGGATCTGCTCGATTGAGCTGGGCGGCGGCAATGGCGAGGCTTACTGGCGACGATCGTTTTTTTCGATCGAGGCGCGGCACTTATTTGCGTTTTTGCGATCGGAGCTGACAAGCCGGTTTAAGGAGCGCGTATAAGTGCTTCAAATTGCTAATTTTTCGTTGCTTTACTACACTTGCGGAAACCTCTCGCCGCTCCCTATCGAACACACATGAAAACCGACATGTTTTCGTCGCTAAAAGTGCTCCACGGCGCGGCGCGCAGCACCGCTCTGTCGGTGGCCGTCTCGCTGGCCGTCGCGGCGGCGTTCGCTACGCCTGTCAGCACTTTTGCAGCCACGTCTGCTGCAACCGCAAAAACTTCCAAACACGCCAAAGCGGCCAAAAAGCCGGCGCAGCCGGCCGCCACCGAAAAGGTCTCGAGCCGTGCGGCGAAAGCCGGCAAGGGCGAGACCGTGAAAGCCGTCGCTGCTGACGAAGATGCGCCGCACGCCGGCGTCAAACGCAAGCGCGTGACGTTCACGGCGAACGGCCGGCACCATTCGGCGATGCGACGCGTGGCGTACGAGCCGCGCCAGCCGAGCGTCGGCCAGGCCTTTGGTCTGCACGAGACCCCGGACGCGCTGATGCTGCGCTCGAGCGTCGCGTACGTGATCGACCAGAACAGCGGCGAGTCGCTGTTCGACAAGAACTCGCGTGCCGTGGTACCGATCGCGTCGATCAGCAAGCTGATGACCGCGATGGTGGTGCTCGATTCGAAAGAGCCGATGACCGACCAGATCGAAGTCACCGACGAAGACCGCGACTACGAGAAGAACACGGGTTCGCGTCTGTCGGTGGGCTCGGTGCTGTCGCGCGAGGACATGCTGCACATCGCGCTGATGGCGTCGGAAAACCGCGCGGCGGCGGCGTTGTCGCGTTACTACCCGGGCGGCCGTCCGGCCTTCCTCGCGGCGATGAACGCGAAGGCGAAGCAGCTCGGCATGAACGACACGCACTTCGAGAACCCGACCGGTCTGACGAGCATGAACGTGTCGAGCGCGCGCGATCTCGTGAAGATGGTCAACGCGGCGTATCAGTACCCGCTGATCCGCAAGTTCTCGACCGATCACAGCTACGAGGTGTACACCGGCAAGCGCACGCTCGCGTACAACAGCACGAACGCGCTGGTGCGCAACCCGACGTGGGACATCGGTCTGCAGAAGACCGGCTTCATCAACGAAGCAGGCGAGTGTCTCGTGATGCAGGCGACCATCCACGGCCGGCCGATGATTCTGGTGCTGCTCGACTCGTCGGGCAAGTACTCGCGTTTCGCGGACGCGACGCGTCTGCGCACGTGGCTCGACAACGGCGGCGACCAGCCGCGCATCACGAGCGCCGATGCCGGCGGTCCGGGTACCTGAAGGCGGAACGATTCCGCAGCCGATCGTATTCAGGCCGGCTGCAGCCATCGGGCAATAAAAAAGCCTCGCGGATGCGAGGCTTTTTTTATTGGTGCCGGCGCGGGCACGGCGGCGAAGGATGCAACGGCGACCAGACGGCCGCTGCCTCACCTACGAATGCTGGCCGTGGGAACTGTGAGAGCCGTGAGAGCCGTGCGAATGGTCCTGCTGCGGTTGCGGCCGGTAGCCAAGCGACTCCGAAATCATCAACGCGGTCTGGCTCAATTGTCCGAGCCACGAATCCTGCAAACGATCGGCGGGCGCCGACAGCGACAGGCCCGCGACCAGTTTGCCCGTATCGTCGTAGATGCCGGCGGCGATGCAGCGCACGCCCAACTCCAGTTCCTCGTTGTCGCGCGCGCAGGCCTGCTGGCGCACGTGCGACAGCTCGCGCTCGAGTTTCGCCAGATCGGTGATGCTGTTCTGCGTGTGACCCGACAGACCGGTGCGTGTGGCGTAGGCGCGCACGCGGGTGGCTTCGTCGGCGGCGAGAAACAGCTTGCCGACCGAGGTCAGATGAAGCGGCGCGCGCCCGCCGATCGCCCGGACCACCTGCATGCCCGAGCGCTCCGAATACGCGCGTTCGATATAGACGATTTCGTCGCCCTGACGTACCGACAGATTCACGGTTTGGCCGGTCTGGCGGTGCAGTTCGCGCATCGGCGTGAGCGCCGCGTCGCGCACCGACAGGCGCGCCTTGACGAGATTGCCGAGTTCGAGCAGGCGCATGCCGAGGCGGTAGGTGCCTGGGTCCGAACGGTCGACCAGCCGGCACATCACCATATCGTTCAGGATGCGGTGCGCGGTGGACGGGTGCAGCTCCGTGCGCAGGGCCAGTTCTTTCAGGCTGACCGGGTCGGTATGCGACGCCAGTGCGTCGAGCAGGCGCATCATGCGTTCGATCACCTGGATCGAAGTTTTGGGGTCCGGATTGGTATCGCTCATATGAGAATCGGTGGATGCGTCAAACAGCGAAAACTGATTGTATCCCGTATGGTGAAAAAAGCGAACGCGCTTCGAAGCGCGCTTCCAATCCGGCGCGGCGTGCTTCCTATGCCTTCCGGTCGTTGGTATTGCACCGCCAAACAGCGGATAATCAGGGACGTTTCCCCGAAAGGAGGGCTCATGCGAGTCGGATTGTTCGTCACGTGCCTGATCGACCTGATGCGTCCCGAAATCGGTTTTTCGGCCATCAAGCTGATCGAGGGCGCCGGTTTCGAGGTCGTGGTGCCGCCCGCGCAAACCTGTTGCGGGCAACCCGCGTATAACTCCGGAGACCGCCGGCTCGCGCGTGAACTCGCCGAGAAAACGCTGCGCGAATTTGAACAGTTCGACTACGTGGTGGTGCCGTCGGGCTCGTGCGGCGGCATGATCCGCGCGCACTACGGTGACCTGTTCCGCGACGATCCCGAATTGATGAACCGTTTCGGTCGCCTGCGCGGCAAGGTGTTCGAGCTGACGGATTTTCTCGTCAACGTCGCGAGAGTGCAGTTGGAACCGGGTGAATTCACCGGACAGGTGACTTATCACGACTCGTGTTCGGGCTTGCGCGAACTGGGCGTCAAGGCACAGCCGCGCGAACTGCTCGCGCAGGTCGGCGTCGCGGTCACCGAGATGAAAGGCTGCGAGCATTGCTGCGGCTTCGGCGGCACCTTCGCGGTCAAGTACGGCGATATCTCGACCGCGATCGTCGACGAAAAGTGCGCCAACATCGCGGCGAGCGGCGCGGGTACGGTGGTGCTCGGCGACCTCGGCTGCATGTTGAATATCGAGGGGCGGCTGCGCCGCAACGGCGACTCGACGACGCGCGTGCTGCATATCGCGCAGGTGCTGGCCGGCGACGTGTAGTCCCGCGCGGGGAACTCGGGCCATCGTTCGCGTCGCGTTCCTTTTTGTCCGTCACGCATTGCGTCGCGCGAGAATGCAGCGCGCGTTTCAATCCGATCTCATCAGGGCCGCCATGCAAGTCCAATCGATGCTGTTCAAGGCTCGCGCCGGTCAGAAACTCGCCGACCAGCGTCTGCAGCAGAACCTGACCAAGCTGTCCACGAAGTTCGTGTCGGCGCGCGCGAGCGCGATGACCGCGATCGACTTCCCCGCCACGCGTGAGGCGCTCAAGGAGCGCCGCAATCGCGCGCTCGAAAATCTCGACGTATGGCTCGAAACCTTCGAGCGCGAGGCGACCCGGCGCGGCGTGACGGTGCTGTTCGCGGAGACCACGCAGGAGGCTGCGCGACTCGTCGGTGACATCGCGCGCAAGCATGACGTGAAGAAGGTGATCAAGACCAAGTCGATGGTCACCGAGGAAATGCGCCTGAACGAGGTGCTCGGGCAGATGGGCGTGCAGTCGATCGAAACCGATCTCGGCGAATACATCCTGCAGATCAACGACAACGAGCCGCCGAGCCACATCATCGCGCCGGTCGTTCACAAGGATAAGGACGAGATCGCCGATCTGTTCGCGAAAACGCACGGCCGGCCGCGGCTCACCGAGATTCCCGACATGACGCGCGAAGCGCGCGAGATGCTGCGGCCGCATTTTCTGAGTGCCGACATGGGCGTGACGGGCGGCAATTTCATCATCGCGGAAACGGGTTCGGTCGCGGTCGTGACCAACGAGGGCAACGAAGGTATGTGCACGGTGATGCCGCGCGTGCATGTCGCCGTCACGGGCATCGA
This sequence comes from Paraburkholderia sp. HD33-4, assembly GCF_021390635.1. Taxonomy (NCBI): domain Bacteria; kingdom Pseudomonadati; phylum Pseudomonadota; class Betaproteobacteria; order Burkholderiales; family Burkholderiaceae; genus Paraburkholderia; species Paraburkholderia sp. HD33-4. Next base: position 1,307,724 of record NZ_JAJEJS010000001.1, read on the forward strand.
GAAGGTGCTGCCGACGCTCGAGGATCTCGCGACTGCGATGCGCCTGCTGCCGCGTTCGGCAACGGGCCAGGCCACCTCGAACTATTTTTCGATGCTGACCGGGCCGCGTGGCGCGGGCGATCAGGACGGGCCTGAGCATATGTACGTGGTGCTCGTCGACGGTGGGCGCACAGGGCTGCTCGGCGGCGACTTTCAGGAGATGCTGCGCTGCATCCGCTGCGGCGCGTGCATGAACCATTGCCCGGTGTATCAGAAGGTCGGCGGCCACGCGTATGGCTGGGTCTATCCGGGACCGATGGGGTCGGTGCTGACGCCGAGCTATGTCGGCATCGACAAGGCGCTCGATCTGCCGCAAGCGGCGACGTTGTGCGGCGAGTGCAATAGTGTGTGCCCAGTCGGTATCCCGCTGTCCGATCTGCTTCGTAAGCTGCGCGAAAAGCAGACGGAGCGACACCTGCGGCCTTGGAAGGAGCGCGCCGGGTTGGCGCTGTGGGGCTGGCTCGCGCTGCATCCCGATGCCTATGCGCTCTTTACCAAACTCGCCGTGCGCGTGCTGGAGCGCATGGGTGGCCGCGACCGGTCGATCGCCAAACTGCCGCTCGGCGGCGCGGGTTGGACCGCTACGCGCGACATGCCGGCGCCGGTGGGCCGTACGTTCCGGGAGTTGTATGCCGCGCAGCGCAGCCATCTTGGCTGAGCGGGCGGCATTGGAAAGGATTTGAAGGCTGCGCGCCGCTCGCGCAGCCTTCGGGGTGCGTGAAGAAGCAGGCGGGATAGTTCGGCGCCGCTCCGACCTCAATGTTCAGTCATCTGGCCAGGCTGACGCGCGGATGGATTTCTCGCCCCGTCGTTGCCACGCCAGCCGCCGTTGCCGGCTTGCGGCTGCGCCGGCGGCGGGCCGCCTGCGCCGGGGTGCGGGCCGCCACTGTCGCCGCCAGGGCCGCGCGGACCGCCCGCGGCGCCCTGCGGCGGCGGGCCGCCGTGCGGTTGTCCAGGGCCGCCTGCGTTGTTGCCATGGCCGTTGCCGTGGTCGCCGTTGTCGCCGTGGTGCCAGTCGTTGTCGTTTGGATGGCCGCGATCCGGATAGCCGCGATAGCCGGGGCCCGGCGCGGGGCCGTAGTAGCGGCCCGGACCGTAATCGCTGTAGCCGAGGTAAACATTGGTTTGCGGCACGACCGCGGCGCCCGGCGCGTACGCGGAACCGTCATAACCGTCGTAGCCGCTATAGGCGCCGTAGCCGTTGCCGTACATCGGCGTGCCGTCCGGATAGACCGCGCAGCCGCCGAGCAGAGCGGCGGCCACGAGGCCAGCGAGAGATGTAATGCGTTTCATCTTTTGGGGCCGTTTGCAAGTGCAAAGAAATATAGGTGTAAGAATAAGACCATCATTATCGCCGTCCGTCGCGGCGGCTTTGTATGTGTTTGTAAGCTTTTCTTTTTCGTGCCAGCGATTCTGCTATCGCTCCCGAAGGCGCAGTCAATTCACTGTTCCATTTCGAGCAACGAACTATCTCGCTCGGGCGGGTTTTTCCTGATTGTGAATTCCTATAGCATTTCGGCTGGGCATAGTGCGCCGCGAGCTCATGCGCCCCTAATTGGAAAACACATCATGAAAAAGACAATATCGGTGTACTGGCCTCTGGCCATCGTTGTACCGCTCGCGGTGCTCGCCTATCTGCACGTCAACGGCCAAACCGCGTCGCGCGCTTCGCAGATGCCGCTCGACGCCAATCATCTGACCGCCGAACTCGCACGCGCGGTGTCGTACGGCATGATCGACAGCGCGTCGGCGTTGCCGGCCAAGCCGATGCGCGCCGCCACCGCGGCGCCGGTTACCGAGGCGTCGTAAGCAGGCGCGACGGGCGGCGTCGGTGCGAGCCCCGGTGCGCTCGCGCGGCTGTGGCACGGCCGGCGCGAATCCGTCGAGCTTTGTATAATCGCGGCGCAGTCCGCTGACTGTCTGCCGACCCCACGCGCGGCGCCTCATGCGTCGAAGAATTCCTGATGAAAACTGTTTCCGTCTGTTTCGTTTGCCTCGGCAATATCTGCCGTTCACCGACGGCGGAAGGCGTGATGCGTCATCTGGTCGACGAGGCGCGGCTCGCGGACCGCATTCTGATCGATTCGGCCGGTACCGGCGATTGGCATATCGGCGCGGCGCCCGACGAACGTGCGCAACTCGCGGCACGTCAGCGCGGCTATGCGCTCGATGCGCTGCGCGGCCGCCAGGTCACGGTCGCAGACTTTGAGCGCTTCGATCTACTGATCGCAATGGACGACCGCAACGTCGCCGCGTTGCGCCAACTGTGCCCGCCCGCGCAGCGTGACAAGATCCGTCTGCTCATGGAGTTCGTGCCGGAGTCGGATGGCCGCTGGAGCGGCGCGCGTGAGGTCGTCGATCCGTATTTCGGCGGCGCAGAAGGCTTCGAGTTGGTGCTCGATCAGTGCGAAGCCGCCTGCCGTGGGCTGATTGCCGCGCTGCGTCCGCAGTTGCTCGTGTAGAGATCGGGCGACGAAGGCAGGCGAGCTGCGTGGGCGACGTACCCTGGGCGGAACGAGGCCCATCCCGTAGGCGCCACGACGCAGGCGGGGCGCCGCAGTATGCCGATCAATTAAGCGAATGACACAAAATTTACCGCCCATACTTGACTAAATCGCTCATGTATTTATACTTGACAAAACTTGTCGAGAATTGCGGTTCCCACATCATATGAGACTCACCACGAAAGGCCGTTTCGCCGTCACGGCGATGATCGACCTGGCGCTGCGCCAGGAGCAGGGCCCGGTGACGCTTGCGGGTATCAGCCAGCGCCAACACATCTCCCTGTCGTATCTCGAGCAGCTGTTTGGCAAGCTGCGTCGTCATGAAATCGTCGAGTCCGTGCGCGGACCGGGCGGTGGCTACAATCTCGCGCGCCGTGCCGAAGAGGTGACGGTGGCCGACATCATCATCGCGGTCGACGAACCGCTCGACGCAACCCAGTGCGGCGGCAAGGGCACGTGCGAAGGTACCAAGCAGCACGACGGCCACTGCATGACCCATGAGCTGTGGTCGACGCTGAACCAGAAAATGGTCGAATACCTCGATTCGGTTTCGCTCAAGGATCTGGTCGATCAGCAGCGCTCGCGCGAAGGCGCGCCGGCGGTGCTGCGCGACAGGCGCAACGACGCGCCGGCGGTCGAACCCGTCCGCGTGGCGCCGAAAGGCCCCAATTCCGTATTCAACATGGCCGGTTCGTGAAGCGCGGCACGCAATAGAAACCCTTCGCCGAAGCCCCAGATCGAACCCAGAAGCCAGAGCACATGACGTCCCCGGAGCAATTGATGAACAACGACTCTCTCCATCTGCCCATCTACATGGACTACAGCGCCACGACGCCGATCGATCCGCGTGTGGTGGACAAGATGATTCCGTATCTGCGCGAGCAGTTCGGCAACCCTGCGTCGCGTAGCCACGCCTATGGCTGGACCGCCGAGCGCGCGGTCGAGGAAGCGCGCGAGCAGGTCGCCGCGCTCGTGAACGCCGATCCGCGCGAAATCATCTGGACCTCGGGTGCAACGGAGTCGGACAACCTCGCTCTGAAAGGTGCCGCGCATTTCTACAAGAGCAAGGGCAAGCACATCATCACCGTGAAGACCGAGCACAAGGCGGTGCTGGACACCTGCCGCGAGCTCGAGCGCGAAGGCTTCGAAGTCACTTATCTGGACGTCAGGGACGATGGTCTGATCGACCTCGACGCGTTCAAGGCGGCACTGCGTCCGGACACGATTCTGGTGTCGGTGATGTCGGTCAACAACGAGATCGGCGTCATTCAGGATGTCGAGGCGATCGGCGAGATCACGCGTGAAAAGGGCATCATTTTCCACGTCGACGCGGCGCAGGCCACCGGCAAGATCCAGATCGATCTGCAGAAGCTGAAGGTCGACCTGATGTCGTTCTCGGCGCACAAGACCTATGGCCCGAAGGGCATCGGCGCGCTGTACGTGCGCCGCAAGCCGCGTATCCGTATCGAGGCGCAGATGCACGGCGGCGGTCACGAGCGCGGCATGCGTTCGGGCACGCTGGCCACGCACCAGATCGTCGGCATGGGCGAAGCGTTCCGTATCGCGCGCGAGGAGATGGCGACCGAAAACGAGCGCATCCGCATGCTGCGTGACCGGCTGCTGAAAGGCCTGTCGGAAATCGAGGAAGTGTATGTGAACGGCGACATGGAAAAGCGTGTGCCGCACAACCTGAACATCAGCTTCAATTTCGTGGAAGGCGAATCGCTGATCATGGCGGTGAAGGACGTCGCGGTGTCGTCGGGCTCCGCGTGCACGTCGGCATCGCTGGAGCCGTCATACGTGCTGCGCGCGCTTGGCCGCAACGACGAACTGGCGCACAGCTCGATCCGCTTCACGGTGGGACGCTTCACGACCGAGCAGGAAGTCGATTACGTGATCAACCTGCTGAAGACGAAGATTTCCAAGCTGCGCGATCTGTCGCCGCTGTGGGAAATGCACAAGGACGGGATCGATCTGTCGACCATCCAGTGGGCCGCGCACTGACGCGCCGGCTGGACCAAGCGGACATCGAACGTTCATCGGATTGCAGGTTGAAACGAATCAAGGAGTGTAATCATGGCTTATAGCGACAAGGTCCTCGACCACTACGAAAACCCGCGCAACGTCGGTTCCTTCTCGAAGGACGACGACGCGGTCGGTACCGGCATGGTCGGCGCGCCGGCCTGCGGCGACGTGATGAAGCTGCAGATCCGCGTTGGCGCGGACGGCATCATCGAAGACGCGAAGTTCAAGACGTACGGCTGCGGCTCGGCCATCGCATCGAGCTCGCTCGTCACCGAATGGGTGAAGGGCAAGACGCTCGACCAGGCGATGTCGATCAAGAACACCCAGATCGCCGAAGAACTGGCATTGCCGCCGGTGAAGATCCACTGCTCGATTCTGGCGGAAGACGCGATCAAGGCAGCGGTCGCCGACTACAAGCAGCGCCACGGCGAAGCAGCGGTTGCCGAAGACGGCAACGCCGCCTGAGCAACAGGGTAAGAAGCAAGCAACCGGTGAGCGCGGCGCGAACACGCGCGCCGCGCACGCTGGCAACTGAGAAACGTTATGGCAATTACGTTGACCGAAAAGGCAGCACAGCACGTCCAGAAGTATCTGACCCGCCGCGGTAAAGGCATCGGGTTGCGCGTCGGCGTGCGCACCACTGGTTGCTCGGGCCTCGCCTACAAGCTCGAGTACGTGGACGAAGTCGCACCGGAAGATCAGGTGTTCGAGACGAGCGGCGTGAAGGTCGTCGTCGACCCGAAGAGTCTCGCGTATATCGACGGCACGGAGCTCGACTTCGCGCGCGAAGGGTTGAACGAAGGGTTCAAGTTCAACAACCCGAACGTGAAAGACGAATGCGGTTGCGGCGAGTCGTTCCGCGTCTAGGTTCGATACTTTCCGCGTGCGGCGGATCAAAGGCGGCGCGGGCCGCCTTTTTAGTTTGATCCGCGCTCGACTGAAGCGCTCACTCCTGACACGGCCCAACGTTCCCACACCACGTTTTCATCAACGGACTTTAATTCGATGGCCTCGCTGAACGATAGCCACTTCGATCTGTTTGGTCTGCCGGCGCAATTCGCGCTCGACGCGGGCACGCTCGATCACGCGTACCGCACCGTGCAGGCGCAGGTGCACCCGGATCGCTTCGCGGCGGCCGGCGACGCGCAAAAGCGTATCGCGATGCAATGGGCGACGCGCGCGAACGAGGCGTATCAGACGCTGCGCGATCCGCTCAAGCGCGCAACCTATCTGCTGTCGTTGCGCGGGATCAACGTCGGCGTGGAGAACAACACGGCGATGGAGCCCGCGTTCCTGATGCAGCAGATGGAGTGGCGCGAGAACATCGAGGACGCGGCGGCGGCGAAGAACGTCGACGCGCTCGACGCGTTGCTCGTCGAGTTGCGCGACGAAGAACGTCAGCGCTTCGACAAGCTCGGCGCATCGCTCGATAGCGGCGCGAATCAGGCGGCGGGCGATGCGGTGCGGCAGCTGATGTTCATCGAGCGCGTCGCGTCGGAAATCGACGCGCAGATCGAGCGGCTCGAAGGCTAGCGCAGTCTTGGGCGACCCGCGCAACAAGCGCGGGGCCGGCAAGTACCAACGCGCCGAAGCAGCAACGGTAGGCAGCAACGTAGCAAGCGACGAACAAAAACCAGAGCGGCCGCGCGCCGCGGCATCACCCCCAGCAACGCGAATATTCAGGACGGGGCACAACGTCCCCGAGAAGATCCAGATGGCCTTACTGCAAATCTCCGAACCCGGCATGGCGCCGGCGCCTCACCAGCGGCGTCTGGCGGTCGGTATCGATCTCGGCACCACCAACTCCCTCGTCGCCGCCGTGCGCAGCGGCCTGCCCGACGTGCTGCCCGACGAAGACGGGCACGTGCTGTTGCCGTCGGTGGTGCGTTACCTGGAGCAGGGCGGCCGTCGCATCGGCCGCCGGGCGAAGGCCGAGGCCGCGAGCGACCCGCGCAACACGATCGTGTCGGTCAAGCGCTTCATGGGCCGCGGCAAGGCCGAGGTGGAGGGCGCCGAAAACGCGCCGTACGATTTCGTCGACGCGCCCGGCATGGTGCAGATTCGCACCGTCGACGGCGTGAAAAGCCCGGTCGAGGTATCGGCTGAAATTCTCGCAACGCTGCGCCAGCGCGCCGAAGACACGCTCGGCGACGAGCTGGTCGGCGCGGTGATCACGGTGCCCGCTTACTTCGACGAAGCGCAGCGCCAGGCGACCAAGGACGCCGCGCGCCTCGCGGGCCTGAACGTGCTGCGTCTGCTCAACGAGCCGACCGCGGCCGCGATCGCCTACGGTCTCGACAACGGCGCCGAAGGTCTGTACGCGGTCTACGACCTCGGCGGCGGCACCTTCGACCTGTCGATCCTGAAGCTCACCAAGGGCGTATTCGAGGTACTCGCGGCCGGCGGCGATTCCGCGCTAGGTGGTGACGACTTCGACCATGCGCTGTACCGCCACGTGCTCGAACAGGCCGGCATCGCGCCGCGGACGCTCGCGCCGCACGATGTGCGTCTGCTGCTCGATGGCGTGCGCGAGGCCAAGGAGGCATTGTCGAGCGCGCCGCAGGCTACCCTCAAGCTCACGCTTGCCAACGGCACCGCGCTCGATCTGACGATCGACGAAGCCATGTTCGAGACCATCACGGCCGCGCTGGTGCAGCGCACGCTGGGCCCGACGAAAAAGGCGCTGCGAGACGCGAAGGTCACCACGAAGGAGATCAAGGGCGTCGTGCTGGTCGGCGGCGCAACGCGCATGCCGGTGATCCGCCGCGCGGTCGAGGCGTTCTTCGGCCAGCCGCCGCTCGTCAATCTCGATCCGGACCAGGTCGTCGCGCTCGGCGCTGCGATTCAGGCCGATCTGCTGGCCGGCAACCGCGGCGCGGAAGGCGACGAGTGGCTGCTGCTCGACGTGATTCCGTTGTCGCTCGGCGTCGAGACGATGGGTGGTCTCACCGAGAAGATCATTCCGCGTAACTCGACCATTCCGGTCGCGCGCGCGCAGGATTTCACGACCTTCAAGGACGGCCAGACCGCGATGGCGATTCACGTCGTGCAAGGCGAGCGCGAGCTCGTCAGCGATTGCCGTTCGCTCGCGCGCTTCGAGCTGCGCGGCATCCCGCCGATGGCCGCCGGCGCCGCACGCATTCGCGTGACCTATCAGGTCGACGCTGACGGCCTGCTGTCCGTATTCGCACGCGAGCTCGCGTCGGGCGTGGAGGCATCGGTCGTCGTGAAGCCTTCGTATGGCCTCGCCGACGACGACATCGCGCGCATGCTCGAAGACAGTTTTTCGACCGCTGAAATCGACATGCGGGCGCGCGCCCTGCGCGAGGCGCAGGTCGAAGCGCAGCGTCTGGCCGAAGCGACCGACGCGGCGCTTGCCGCCGACGCCGAGTTGCTCGGCGACAGCGAACGCGCCGAACTCGACGCGCTGCTCGCGGCATTGCGCAACGTCGCGCCGGGCGAGGACGTCGGCGCGATCGAAGCTGCGACGAAGGCGCTCGCCGAAGGCACCGACGAATTCGCCGCGCGCCGCATGAACAAGGGAATTCGCCGCGCGCTGTCGGGCCGCAAGCTCGACGAGATCTGAACGGGCGAACATCGCGAAGGCCGCGCGCACGCGGCACGCGCGTCGCGTGAGCGAACGGTCTACGCGCCCGCCTGGTCAACGGACGAACGGCGAACATCCCTCGAACCACCGGAGCGCGCCGCGTAGACTTAAAAAGTCCGCGCGGCGCCAGTAAAATGGTACGGAGCCTGCACGCGGCATTGCTGGCAGCCGCCGTGCCTCAGACCCAAACGGAAACTGTATGCCTCAAATCGTTGTGCTGCCTCACGTCGAACTGTGCCCGGAAGGCGCGGTGATCGACGCCGTTCCCGGCAAGAGCATCTGCGACAACCTGCTCGAACACGGTATCGAAATCGAGCATGCGTGCGAGAAGTCGTGCGCGTGCACGACCTGTCACGTGATCGTGCGTGAGGGTTTCGCCGCCTTGACGCCGTCCGAGGAAGACGAGGACGATCTGCTGGACAAGGCGTGGGGGCTCGAACCGGCGTCGCGCCTGTCGTGTCAGGCGATCATGCCGGACGAGCAGGATCTGGTAGTAGAAATTCCGCGTTACTCGATCAATCACGCGAAGGAAAACCACTAACAGGAGGGCGCCGCCATGAAGTGGACCGATACGCAGGACATCGCGATGGCTCTGACGGACAAGCATCAGGACGTCGATCCGCAGCAGGTGCGTTTCACCGACCTGCATCGCTGGGTGACCGAGCTCGAAGGCTTCGACGACGATCCGAACCGTTCGAACGAAAAGATTCTCGAAGCGATTCAGGCGGCGTGGATCGAAGACGCGGATTATTGAGTGTCTGTTGGCGCTTGCGCGCCGAACTCCAAAGAAAAGGAAAGGCGATTCCATCGGAATCGCCTTTTTTCATTGCCGCGGCGGAAAACGCAGAGCGTCGAGCCTAGTCGGCGACGAGGGTGCCGTTCTGGACGCGGACGCGCTCGCCATCGTGGAACGGTGGCGCCGCTTGATAGGTGAAGTAGCGTGTCTTGCCGTCTTCCATGTGCACGCGCACCGAATACGACGTCGTGCTGCGTAGATGTTTTTCGACCGAGTTGCCGGCGAGCCCGCCGCCGAGCGCGCCGAGCAGCGTCATCGCGGTACGGCCGCCGCCGGCCCCGAACTGGTTACCGACCACGCCACCGGCCACCGCGCCGCCGACCGCGCCAATGCCCGTGCCGTGTCCTTCATGCCGAACCGCCGAGATCGCCGCGACGGTGCCGCAAGTCGAGCAGTAAGCGCCTTGCGGCGCGGGCTGCTGCGCATACTGCGGCGCCGCTTGCGGCTCGGGTGGTTGCGCGTACTGCGACTGCGGCGCGGCCTGCGCCTGCTGTTGCTGCGCGTATTGCTGTTGCTGCACCGGAGCGGGAACCGCGGCTGGAGCGGCCGGCGCGGTTTGCTGAACCTGAACCTGCTGCTGTTGCGCCGCCGGATTGACCGGCGCGGCCGAATCGACGACGCCCGGCGGTTGCGTGCCGACTTGCGCGGCTTGCGTCTGATCGTTCTGTGCGCCGTTGCCCGACGCCTTCGGGAACACGCCGGTGATCGCCGCGGTGGCGACGAGACTCGCGACGAGCACGGCGCCGGCGGCGACCGCGATCAACGGATGAAGACGACGTTGCTGGGCGGGTTGATGAGTAGGGGTGTCCATGTGTGGCCTCCGTTTCTGACAGAGCCGACTTCTCGTGAGACTGAGTGTCGGGCAAATCGATCCGGGCAGCGTTTCTATTTGTAACCGGCGCGGTGACGTTCTGCAGTGTTGGTCGGCGGCCTTTACGTGGCGCGCCGTAGTATCGGCAAGCTTTCAAGACGATCGCGACCACGGAGACTTGCGCGCAATCGTGCAGCTTTTACCGCTGGTTACAAACGATCAGAAGCAGAAAACGGTCCCGCAGGGCGAGAACGAGCACATAAGAAAACGCCCGGCGTCAACCGGGCGTTCTTCACGACTTTTTCATTGCGCGTTCAGCGCCGCTCAATCCTCGCGACGCAGATGCGGGAACAGAATAACGTCGCGAATGCTCGGGCTATCGGTCAGCATCATCACCAGACGGTCGATGCCGATACCGCAGCCGCCCGCCGGCGGCATGCCGTATTCGAGCGCACGGATGTAGTCCGCGTCGTAGAACATCGCTTCCTCGTCACCGGCGTCTTTCTGGTCGACCTGCTTTTTGAAGCGGGCGGCCTGATCTTCCGGATCGTTCAGCTCCGAGAAACCGTTGGCGATTTCGCGGCCCGTGATGAACAGCTCGAAACGCTCGGTGATGCCCGCCACCTGGTCCGACGCACGCGCGAGCGGCGACACCTCGATCGGGTAGTCGATGATGTAGGTCGGCTCCCACAGTTGCGACTCGGCGGTCTCTTCGAACAGCGCCAGTTGCAGCGAGCCGACGCCCGCGTTCAGGAACTGCGGCTGCGACGCATCGACGCCGAACTTCTTCAGCTCGGCGCGCAGGAACGTGCCGTCGGCGAGCTGCTCGTTCGTGTATTGCGGCGCGTACTTCTGGATCGCCTGCGTGATCGTGAGCCGATGGAACGGCTTCGACAGATCGAGCTCGCGACCCTGATAACTGATGGTGGCCGTGCCGAGCGCATCGATCGCAGCCTGGCGAATCAGTTGCTCGGTGAAGTCCATCAGCCACTTGTAGTCGGTGTAGGCGGCGTAGAACTCGATCATCGTGAATTCCGGGTTGTGGCGCACGGACACGCCCTCGTTGCGGAAGTTACGATTGATCTCGAACACGCGTTCGAAGCCGCCCACCACCAGACGCTTCAGATACAGCTCCGGCGCGATGCGCAGGAACATCTGCATGTCGAGCGCGTTGTGGTGCGTCGAGAACGGCTTGGCCGCCGCGCCGCCCGGAATCGGGTGCAGCATCGGCGTTTCGACTTCCATGAAGTCGGCCTTGGCCATGAAATTGCGAACCGACGCAATCGCCTTCGTACGCGCGACGAACGTGCGGCGCGTCTCCGGCGTGACGATCAGATCGACGTAGCGCTGGCGGTACTTCATTTCCTGGTCGGCGAGACCATGGAACTTGTCGGGCAGCGGACGCAGCGACTTCGACAGCAGGCGCAGCTCCGTGCAGCGCACCGACAGCTCGCCCTTGTTGGTGCGGAACAGCACGCCGCGCGCGGCGACGATGTCGCCCATGTCCCACTTCTTGAACGCGTCGTAGGTTTCCTGACCGACGTCGGCCGGCGTGATGAAGAACTGGATCTGACCCGAGCCGTCGCGCACGGTCGCGAAGCTCGCCTTGCCCATCACGCGTTTCAGCATCATGCGGCCGGCGATCGCGACTTCGAGCGGATTCGCTTCGAGCGCTTCCTTGTCGGTGTGCTCGTATTGCGCCTGCAGATCTTCGGCGTGATGCGTGGGACGGAAATCGTTCGGATAGGCGACGCCTTGCTCACGCAACTCGCGCAGCTTTTCGCGGCGCTCGGCGATGATCTTGTTGTCGTCCACTTCGGGCACGACAGTCGGCTGGGCCGCATTCGGCTGGGTCGGTTCGGTCATGATGATTTGGTATTCGGTGGCCCGCCGCGGAGTGCTCCATGGGCGGGAAGCCAGTCAGTGTAAAAACCTCAGGCGGTACTGGAAAAACGGCGCGGAAACAACGTGGAAACAGCAGCCAGCGAAGCGCGGTCCCGCTCGGTGAACGGAGCCGCGCCGTGCGCGCTTAGACGCCCTGTTTCAGGCTTTCGCTGATGAACGGATCGAGATCGCCGTCGAGCACGCTCTTCGTGTTGCTGATTTCGACGTTGGTGCGCAGATCCTTGATCCGGCTGTTGTCGAGCACGTACGAGCGGATCTGATGACCCCAACCCACATCGGTCTTGCCGGCTTCGAGCTTGTCCTGCTCGGCCTGACGCTTGCGGATTTCCGCTTCGTACAGGCGCGATTTCAGCATCGCCATTGCTTCGGCGCGGTTACGGTGCTGCGAGCGGTCGTTCTGGCACTGCACGACGATGCCCGACGGCATGTGCGTGATACGCACCGCGGAGTCGGTCTTGTTGATGTGCTGACCGCCCGCGCCCGAAGCACGGTACGTGTCGATGCGCAGATCGGCCGGGTTGATTTCGACTTCGATCGAGTCGTCGATTTCCGGGTACACGAACACCGACGAGAACGACGTGTGACGTCCGCCCGACGAGTCGAACGGCGACTTGCGCACGAGGCGGTGCACGCCGGTTTCGGTGCGCAGGAAGCCGTACGCGTATTCGCCTTCGATCTTGATCGTCGCGTTCTTGATGCCGGCGACGTCGCCTTCGGTCTGCTCGAGCACTTCGGTCTTGAAGCCCTTGCGCTCGCAATAACGCAGATACTGACGCAGCAGCATCGACGCCCAGTCGCACGCTTCGGTGCCGCCGGCGCCGGCCTGGATGTCGAGAAAGGCGTTGTTCGGGTCGGCCGGGTTCGCGAACATCCGGCGGAATTCCATGTCGGCGACGCGCACTTCGATGGCCTGGGCATCGGCTTCGCAGGCGAGCAACGTCTCGTCGTCGGCTTCTTCGCGCGCCATGTCGAACAGGTCTTGCGCGTCGTTCACGTCATTCGTGAGCGACGTAAGCTTGCCGACCGTGTCGTCGAGCAGCTTTTTTTCCTTACCGAGTGCCTGGGCGTGCTTCGAGTCGTTCCAGACGTCCGGGTCTTCGAGTTCCCGGTTGACTTCGATTAGACGCAGTGCTTTGTCGTCGTAGTCAAAGATACCCCCGTAGGTCGTCCGCGCGCTTGCGCAGGTCGGCCAGAGAGGCTTCGATCGCGTTGAGACGTTCCGCTTCCATGTCGATCTTCTATTGCTTCGTGAAAAGGGAGAAATTATAGCCGATCGGCATGCCGCGCCGGAGCCTCGCGGGCGATCCGGCGCGTGTTCGCGATTGATTTTGCGGAAGATTTCAGCTGAGCGCGTGCTCGACGATCAGTTGCACGCGCGACACGCCGTTCCATGTGTCGCTCGCGAGCCGGTAGGCGACGGTGGTGCGCGCGGGCAGCGTATCCGTGTGGTTGAACCAGATCGCGTTGAAGCGCTGACGGCCGCGCAGCAGTTGCAGCTTCAGGTGCTTGTCCTTCACGAGCGCCTGCGACGCGACCTCGAATTCGCCCGAGAACACCGGCGCCGGAAAGCCCTGGCCCCACACGGCCGCGTCGAGCATTTCGACGAATTGCGGCGTGAAGTACGCGTCTTCAAGTTCGCCATCGGTTTCGACCGTGCGCGCGAGCGCTTCCGCCGACAGCCATTCGCGGCCGACCGCCTCGAACGCGGCCGTGAAGCGCGGCACGTCGGCGGCGGCGATCGTCAGGCCCGCGGCCATCGCGTGGCCGCCGAATTTGACGATCAGGTCCGGTTCGCGCTTCGAGATCAGATCGAGCGCGTCGCGCAGATGGAAGCCCGCGATCGAGCGTCCCGAGCCCTTGACGAGCACGCCGGTATCGTCGGCGGGCGCGAAGGTGAACGACGGGCGGTGGAACTTCTCCTTCAGCCGTCCCGCGACGATGCCGATCACGCCCTGATGCCAACCCGGATTGAACAGCGTGATCGTGGTCGAGCCGTCGGGGTCGACCGTCGACAGGTCATCGAGCGCCTGCTGCTGCATGCCGGCCTCGATTTCGCGGCGTTCGCGGTTCATCGTGTCGAGCTGCTGCGCGAGTTCCCACGCGCGGCCGACGTCGTCGGTGGTCAGGCATTCGATGCCAAGCGACATGTCCGACAGCCGTCCCGCCGCGTTCAGGCGCGGTCCCAGCGCGAAGCCGAGATCGAAGCCGGACGCGTTGCGCGCATCGCGCGCGGCGGCGCGAAAGAGGGCGGCGATGCCCGGCTGCATGCGGCCGTGGCGGATGCGCTGCAGACCTTGCGCGACCAGCACGCGGTTGTTGCCGTCGAGCTTGACGACATCGGCGACGGTGCCGAGCGCGACCAGATCGAGCAGGCCGTCGAGGCGCGGCTCGGGCAGCGCGTCGCCGAACGCGCCACGACGGCGCAGTTCCGCGCGCAGCGCGAGCAGCACGTAGAACATCACGCCCACGCCGGCGAGGCACTTGCTCGGGAACGTGCAGCCCGGCTGGTTCGGATTGACCATCGCGCGCGCGGCGGGCAGTTCGTCGCCGGGCAGGTGGTGGTCGGTGACGAGCACGTCGATGCCGAGCGCGTTGGCTGCCGCGACGCCGTCGACGCTGGCGATGCCGTTGTCGACGGTGATCAGCAGATCGGGCTTGCCGGCCGCGCTGCGCGCCGCCAGCTCGACGATGTCCGGCGTGAGCCCGTAGCCGTGCTCCATGCGGTTCGGCACCAGATAGTCGATGCGCGCGCCGAACATGCGCAGCCCGCGCACCGCGACCGCGCAGGCGGTCGCGCCGTCGCAGTCATAGTCGGCGACGACCAGCATGCGGCGCTGTTGCTGGAGCGCGTCGGCGAGTAGCGCGGCGGCGGCGTCGCAGCCCTTCAGTTCGGCGGGCGGCACGAGCCGCGCGAGGCCGGTTTCGACGTCTTCGGGCAGGCACACGCCGCGCGATGCGTAAAGGCGCGCGAGCACCGGATGCATGCCGCAGCGGGTCAGCACTTCGGCGTCGACGGGGGAGCAGGGGCGCGTAACGATTCGGGTCATGCGGAAGGGCCGTGGATCATTCGATGAAAAGCGAGGCCAGCACGCGCCGCCGCCAGAATTTGCGCAGATCGCCGCGCGTGACCGTCAGCGTCACCGAGCCGGTGTCGCCGCACAGCGTGAGGGCGAGTTCGGCGAGCTCGCCCGACTGCAGCGCCGCGAGCGCGGGCTCGAACCAGTCGGTCTGCAGTTCGGCGAATGCCTGGTTCCAACGCGCCCAGTCCTGCTCGATGTAGGGCGCGGAGAACGGATCGAGTTCGACGAGCGTTGCGCCTGTGCCGTTTGGCGCGGCGCTTGCGTTTGTCGCATGGCCGCCGTTCGAAGCAGCGTTTGTCGCACCGTTCGTCACACCGCTGGTCGCACGGCGGCGCGCCGCCGGCAGCTCGCTGTACGACGCCGGCGGCGCGCCTGTCGCGACCCCCGCGCTGAGCGCGAGACCGCGCGTGGCGGCCGCATCGGACAGCACCTGCGCGAACGGACTGCGCACCGGCCGCGCGACGCCTTGCGCGTGAAACCAGATCGAGTTGACGGCCGGCAGCCCGCGTGCCTCGCGCGCTTCGTTGACCGGATGCTCGAACCACGCCATCTGCACTTCGTTCTGCAGCTTCATCCATGCGCGCGAGCGTTCGCCGGAGTGCGCTTCGTGCGGCAGCCAGATTTCGATGTTGTGTCCGCTCGCGCGCAGCGGCGACGCGCCCGCGAGCGTGCCGAACGCGTCGCTCGACAGATACCAGCGGGTCGGCTTCGGCGCCTCGATGCGCACGCCGAGTTCCTCGATCAGCGGACGCGCAAGCGCGAGCAGCGTGCTCGCTTCATCGTCCGACAACTCCAGCGACGCGGGATCGATCAGCACCAGGTGGTCGTGCGCGATGTGCACGTGCACCGGCTGCACGCAGGCCCACGTCGCGCTGCCGGGTTCGCCGCCGTCGGCACGCAGCATGTAGGGCGCGAGCGGGGCTTCGTCGGCGGCGGCCGAGGCGCCCGGGGTGCCCGGGGTGCCAACAGGCAGCGCGCCGAACTGCCGCGCGACCCAGCGCTCGTGCGGCAGCGTGCGTTGAAAATCCTCGCCGATCACGCGTTCGACGAGCGTCGCGCGCGCGATCAGCCTGTCGAGGGCGGGACTCTGGATGTCGTGAAGCGCGGTGGAGGCGTCGGCCGCGGCGGGCAGCGCGAAAGGCAGCAGAAGATGGAGGCGGTCGGCAGGCATGATGCTGCGCATTGTAGGGCAAACGGTGTGAGTATTTCGATGAAGGACGGCCGGTTTGTCGATGGCGCGGCCGAGGCACGCCCTTTGCGCGAGCCGGCGGGATTGTGTGGCAAACTTCGCGCTTGATCGCTGGACGTGGCACGCCGGACCCGACGCCGGGCGCGGCGGGGTCGCGCACCGTGCCTCTCCTCTGCGCACTGGCGCGGCTGCACGGCAGCCGGGCGAGCGCGGAACGATCCGCGCCGCCGCGAGCCCAACGATCACGACGCTCGGGCCGCACGGCGCACGCTCGATGTCCGCCGGTCCCGACATACAGTCGAAGAACGCACAAAAGGATTCGCTTGAAATTTCCCTACGAATGGCAGATTGGCTGGCGCTACACACGCGCCGGCAAACGCACGACCGGTAACGGCTTCATTTCGTTCATCGCGCTGGTGTCGATGTCGGGTATCGCGCTCGGCGTCGCGGCGCTGATCGTCGTGCTGTCGGTGATGAACGGTTTTCAGAAGGACGTGCGCGACCGCATGCTGTCGGTGCTCGCGCACGTCGAAATCTTTTCGCCGACCGGTTCAATGCCAGACTGGCAGCTGACCGCGAAGGAAGCGCGCCAGAACAAGCAGGTGATCGGCGCGGCGCCTTATGTCGAGGCCCAGGCGCTGCTCACGCGCCAGGACGCGGTGAGCGGCGTCGCGTTGCGCGGCGTCGAGCCGACGCTCGAGCCCGAAGTGTCCGACATCGGCAAGGAAATGAAGGGCGGCAAGCTGACCGACCTCGTGCCCGGCGACTTCGGCATCGTGCTCGGCGCGGATCTCGCCGCCAGTCTCGGCGTGCAACTGAACGACAAGATCACGCTGGTCGCGCCCGAAGGCACGATTACGCCGGCCGGCATGCTGCCGCGCCTGAAACAGTTCACGGTGGTCGGCATCTTCCAGTCGGGCCACTACGAATACGACAGCACGCTCGCGCTGATCAACATCAAGGACGCGCAGGCGCTGTTCCGGCTGCCCGCGCCGACCGGCGTGCGGCTGCGCCTCACCGACATGCAGCGCGCGCCGGAAGTCGCGCATCAGCTCGCGCGCACGCTGTCGGGCGATCTGTACATTCGCGACTGGACGCAGCAGAACAAGACCTGGTTCTCGGCGGTGCAGATCGAGAAGCGCATGATGTTCATCATCCTGACGCTGATCATCGCGGTGGCCGCGTTCAATCTGGTTTCGTCGCTGGTGATGACGGTGACCAACAAGCAGGCGGATATCGCGATCCTGCGCACGCTCGGCGCGCAGCCCGGCTCGATCATGAAGATCTTCGTCGTACAGGGCGTGACGATCGGCTTCATCGGCACGGCGACCGGCGTCGTGCTCGGCTGCCTGATCGCGTGGAGCATTCCCTGGCTCGTGCCGATGATCGAGCATCTGCTCGGCGTGCAGTTCCTGCCGCCGTCGGTGTATTTCATCAGCGAGCTGCCGTCCGAGCTGGTTCCGGGCGATGTCGCGCGCATCGGCATCATCGCTTTCTTGCTGTCGGCGCTTGCGACGCTCTATCCGAGCTGGCGCGGCGCGAAAGTCCGTCCGGCGGAGGCGCTGCGCTATGAATGACCGCCTCGTCCATCCTTCCACCGATTCATCCATGACCGCTCAGGACCCCGCGTCGTATCCGTTCGTGCTCGAAGCCACCGGCATTTCCAAATCGTTCGTGCAGGGCGGCCTGAACGTGCAGGTGCTCAACGACGCGCAACTCGCCGTGCGGCGCGGCGAGAAGCTCGCGATCGTCGGTGCGTCGGGCTCCGGCAAGAGCACACTGCTGCACGTGCTCGGCGGTCTCGACGATCCGAGCGCGGGCGAGGTGTCGGTGCTCGGCAAGCCGTTCACGAAGCTCTCCGAGCGCGAGCGCAACGACCTGCGCAATCGCGCGCTCGGCTTCGTCTATCAGTTCCACCATCTGCTGCCGGAATTTACCGCGCTCGACAACGTCGCGATGCCGCTGCGGATTCGTCGCGAGACCACCGAAGTCGCGCGCCGAGAGGCCATGGCGGTGCTCGAGCGCGTCGGCATGGGGCATCGCGCGAAGCATCGGCCGGGCGAGCTGTCAGGCGGCGAGCGTCAGCGCGTCGCGATCGCGCGCGCGCTGGTCACGAAGCCCGCGTGCGTGCTCGCGGACGAGCCGACCGGCAACCTCGACGGCGGCACCGCCGACACGGTGTTCAACCTCATGCTCGAACTGTCGCGCACGCTCGAGACGAGCTTCGTGATCGTCACACACGACCCGGAACTGGCGGGCCGCTGCGACCGCATCATGCGGCTGCGCGACGGCGTGCTGCACGAGGAACCGCCGGTTCCGGTCTGAGTGCCGGCCGGCACGGTCGTTGCGGGTCGCGGATGATTGAGCGTCGCCGCGAACCGCCGGGCTGCCTTCGGTCCGGTCCCATTGCCAGTGAGACATTCCATGTGGATCGATACGCACTGCCATCTCGACGCTTCGGAGTTCGACGCCGACCGTGATGCGGTCGCGGCGTCCGCGCGCCATGCGGGCGTGTCGCGCATCGTGATTCCGGCGATCGGGCGACAGAACTTCGCGGCGGTGCGCGAGCTCGCGCACCGCGTCGCCGGCGGCGCGTACGCGCTCGGCATTCATCCAATGTACACGCCTCGCGCGGTCGATTCCGACCTCGACCTGCTGCGCATGGAGATCGAGGCGAGTCTCGACGATCCTCGCTTCGTCGGCATTGGCGAGATCGGGCTCGACTATTTCGTCGACGGTCTCGACGATGCGCGCCAGCAGTTCTTCTACAACGGCCAGTTGCAGCTCGCGCGCGAATTCGATCTGCCGGTGATCTGCCATGTGCGCAAATCGCAGGATCAGGTGATCGCGGGACTGCGGCGGCATCAGATTCATCGCGGCATCGCGCACGCGTTCAACGGCAGTTTCCAGCAGGCTCAGGCGTACATCGATCAGGGCATGCATCTCGGTTTCGGCGGCAACCTGACGTTCGAGCGCGCGCGGCAGATCCGGCGGCTCGCCGAACAACTGCCGTTCGACGCGCTCGTCGTCGAGACCGACGCGCCCGATATCGCGCCGTCGTGGATGTACAGGCAGCGCAATTCGCCCGAGCAGATTCCGGCGATCGGCGCGAGCCTCGCGCAACTGCGCGGTGTCACTTCCGACGCAGCCGCCCTTGGCACAACGGCTAACGCGCTCGCCGCGCTGCCTCGACTCGCGCTTTCCTCTGCATAATCGATTTCGTTGATCGAAAGGGTTCGCGCCGGGCGACGCCCACGCCCGGCGGGTGCGCTGCTGCCTGTCGCCGGCGCGTGAGCTCGCCTGGCGCCAGCGGCGCGGAGGGCGGATGCGAGCAGTCTGGAGTGGGTTTGCGTTGGGGGTGATCTGGCTGCAGCGGCAGGCGGTGTTGCCGGATACGGGCGGGTGGTGGGCGTGGGTGCTGGCCGGCTGCGCGGCGGTGGGCGTTGCCGTGTGGGGGTTGCGTGGCGGTGCAGTTGATGTGGCTGGTTCAGCTGGTTCGGCGGATGCGTCAAGTGCGGTGTGTGCGGCAAGCGTGGCACGTACGGCAGGTCCGGCGCACGAGCGCGAACACGAGCGACGCTTCTCACCCCAGCTCGCTCGCCGGGCATGGCGCGACGCTCGCATACGGCGGGTGGCCGGCTGGGTCGCCGTATGGTGCGCAGCGATCTGCGTCGGCTTCGGCTATGCGGCCATGCGTGCTCAAACGCGGCTCGCGGTGAGCCTGCCGCATGAGTGGGAAGGGCGCGACATCGAGGTCGTCGGTACTATCAAGGGATTGCCGGCGCGCGAGGACAAAGGCGCGCGCTTCCTGTTCGACGTCGACGCGAACGATGCGCAGCTTGCCCCTTTCCCACGCGTGATCCAGCTAGCCTGGATCGCGCGCGACGCCCCGGCGCCGTCGCTCGAACCGGGCGAACGCTGGCGTCTGACCGTGCGCCTGAAACGCCCGCACGGCAATGCGAATTTCGGCGTGCGCGATGCCGAGGCGAGTCTGCTCGCGCGCAACGTCCGCGCGACCGGCTATGTGAGCGTGCCGGATCGTGCGCAGCGGCTCGCCGGTCACGCACGCGGGCTCGCCGTACTGATCGACCGCTGGCGCGCCGCGTTGCGTGCGCGTATCGACGAGGTGCTTGCCGATGCGCCGCATCGCGGCATCGTCGTCGCGCTCGCGATCGGCGCGCAGGACGAAGTGAGCCGCGCCGACTGGCAATTGATGCGCGGCACCGGCACGAGTCATCTGGTGGCTATTTCGGGCTTGCATATCGGCTTCGTCGCGGGGCTGACGGGCTGGCTCGCGGCAGCAATCTGGCGGCGGTCGGCCTGGCTCGGCCGCAACTGGCCGTTGCGCTGGCCGGCGCAGCTCTTCGGCGTGACGGCCGGTGCGACGTTCGCCGCGCTGCATGCCGCGCTCGCGGGCTTCAACGTGCCGGCGCAACGCGCGCTGTGGATGGCCGCGCTCGTTGCGCTGGGATTCGTCGGCGGCCGTCAGTTCGCTCGCTCCACCGTGCTCGCGTGGGCACTCGGGCTCGTGCTGCTGGTCGATCCGTGGGCGGTCGTGTCGGCCGGCTTCTGGCTGTCCTTTTGCGCGGTCGGCGCGATCCTGTTTGCGATGTCGGGACTGCCGCGAGTGCGGCATCTTCAGGCGTCCCGTCATGATGAGGGCGAGCAGGGCGGCGCGGCGCGAGGCGGGTGGCAGGCGCTGCGTGCCGCGTTGATCCGGCGACTGCGCGGACTCGCCGAACGGTTGCGCAGCGCCGCGCACGTGCAGGTCGCGGTGACGCTCGCGCTTGCGCCGCTGACCGCCTACTGGTTCGCGCAGATTCCGCTCGTCGGTCCGCTCGCGAATGCGTTCGCGATACCGTGGATGAGCCTGCTCGTCACGCCGGCAGTGCTCGCGGGCGTTGCGTTGCCCGCGCCACTCGACGCGTTTGCATGGCGTGCCGCGCACACGCTGCTCGATAGTCTGGTGGGCTGCCTGCAACTGGTGTCGGGACCGCGCTGGACGCTGTGGTGGTTGCCGCAGCCGCAAGCGTGGGCGCTCGCCGCGGCGGCGTTCGGTGTGCTGTGGTGCCTCGCGCCGCGTGGCTGGCCGCTGCGCTGGGCGGCGCCGCTGACGTGGCTGCCGCTACTGATGCCCGGCGCAAACGGCGCACTCGCCGAGCCATCAGGCGCATTCCGCCTGACTGCGCTCGATGTCGGGCAGGGCACGTCGGTACTCGTGCAGACCGCACATCACGCGTTGTTGTTCGATGCGGGTCCCGGCCCGGAATCGACGCACGCTGGCGAGCGCGTGGTGGTGCCGTTCCTGCAGGCTCAAGGCGTGACGACGCTCGATACGCTGATGATCAGTCACGCCGATTCGGATCACGCGGGCGGCGCGCCGGCCGTGCTCGATGCGATCGAGGTGCGTCAGCTGGTGGCCGGACTGGAGCCGGCCGATGCGCTGTGGCCGAAGGCGCAGCACCTCGGCGCGCAAACGCTGCCGTGTGTGGCGGGGCAGCGCTGGCAGTGGGACGGTGTCGAGTTCGCGGTACTGTGGCCGGACGCTGGGGCGCTAACCGGCAAGGCGAACGAGCATTGCTGCGTGCTCAGGGTCAGCACCTTGCAGAGTGCCGCCGCAAGCGAGGCGGCGACGCACGCCGGTGCCACAGCGTCGCGTTTCGCGGCCCTGCTGACCGCCGACATCGAAGCGCCGACCGAACGCGTGCTGGTCGCGCGCGATCGCGACTTGCTGCGCGCGCAAGTGTTGGTGGTGCCGCATCATGGCAGCAAGACCTCGTCTACCGAGCCGTTCCTCGACTCTATCGATCCGTCCATCGCGCTATTTCAGGTAGGCTATGAGAATCGCTTTCATCATCCCAATGCGGGCGTGTTCGCGCGCTATGTGGCGCGTCATATCGAGCTCGGGCGCAGCGATCGCGATGGTGCCGTCAAGGTCGACGTCGACCCGGCCGCGCGCGGTGAGGAGGGCGCCGCGCTGACGCTCGAGCGCTATCGCGACACGCAACGCCGCTACTGGATGGAGCCCTGAGCGCGCCGCGGCTCGCTGAGCGCAACGGCGCGCACAACAGGCGCAAGCAGCGATATAAACAGTGGCAAAAGCAGTGGCAAAAGCAGCGGCAAAAGCAGCGGCAAAAGCAGCGGCCCAGGCAAAGCACCCGCCCACGCGTAAAAAACACAACGGAGATCGCCGCATTTGAAAAACATCATCCATTTCTCGCACGCGAACGGCTTTCCGGCCTCGACTTACCGGACGATCTTCGCCGAGCTCTCCGACGACTACGACGTGCGCTCGATCGAGCGGATCGGCCATGATCCGCGCTTTCCTGTCACGCAGGATTGGCCTCATCTGGTCGAGCAACTGCTCGACGACATCGCCCGCAAGTACGAGCAGCCGGTGTGGCTCGTCGGGCATTCGCTCGGCGGTTATCTGTCGCTGATGGCAGCGCTGAAAAAGCCGCAGTGGGTGAGGGGCGTCGTGATGCTCGACTCGCCGGTGATCGCCGGCTGGCGCAGCAGCATGCTGCGCGTGTCGCAATGGACCGGGCTCGACGAGCGGCTGTCGCCCGCCGCCGCGACGCGCAAGCGCCGCACGCAATGGACGAGCCGCGACGAAGCATGGCGGCACTTCCATTCGAAGCCTGCGTTCGCTCGCTGGGACGAGCGCATGCTGTCCGACTACATCGACTTCGGCATCCCGCAGGGCTCGCCCGACGGCACCCGCATGCTCGCGTTCGATCGTCGCACCGAATACCAGATCTACCGGACGCTGCCGCATACGCTCGGCGCGCGGCTCGCGCGCGGCGCGCCGGTGCCGGTCGGGTTCATCGCCGGGACGCGCTCGAAGGAAATCCGCCAGGCCGGTCTCGACGCGACGCGGCGCGCGACCGGCGGGCATGTCGAATGGATCGAGGGCAGCCATCTGTATCCGATGGAAAAGCCGATCGAAACCGCGCGCGCGGTGCAGCGCATGTTGCGCGAACTGGAGCGAACCGCCTGACTCGCAGCGGGCGCGAGGCGGGCACAAACTGCTGCGCCGGCTGCGACGCGAGGCGGTATCGGCGCGCGGCGGGCCGGTCGTTTTTTGCTGGGTCGGGACCATCCTTTACGGTATAATCCGTTTTTCCCGCGAGCATCCAGCGATGACCAAATATGTTTTCGTCACCGGCGGCGTAGTATCTTCCCTCGGCAAGGGTATTGCCGCCGCTTCCCTCGCCGCGATCCTCGAATCGCGCGGTCTTAAAGTCACCCTCCTCAAACTCGATCCGTACATCAACGTCGACCCCGGCACGATGAGCCCGTTTCAGCACGGCGAAGTGTTCGTGACGGAAGACGGAGCGGAAACCGACCTCGACCTCGGCCACTACGAGCGCTTC
Source organism: Paraburkholderia sp. HD33-4 (assembly GCF_021390635.1). NCBI lineage: Bacteria > Pseudomonadati > Pseudomonadota > Betaproteobacteria > Burkholderiales > Burkholderiaceae > Paraburkholderia > Paraburkholderia sp. HD33-4. Next base: position 1,331,056 of record NZ_JAJEJS010000001.1, read on the forward strand.
ATCAGCACGAAGATGCGCAAGGCCAACAACTTCACCACGGGCCAGATTTACGAGTCGGTGATCCGCAAGGAACGCCGTGGCGATTATCTCGGCAAGACCGTGCAGGTCATTCCGCACATCACGAACGAAATCCAGGCATTCGTCGAACGCGGCGCGGCTTCCGCGACGTGCGGCGAACCGGATGTCGCGATCGTCGAAGTGGGTGGCACGGTGGGTGACATCGAATCGCTGCCGTTCCTCGAAGCCGCGCGTCAGATGAGCCTGCGCCTCGGCCGCAACAGCGCGTGCTTCGTGCACCTGACGCTGGTGCCCTGGGTTGCCACGGCCGGCGAACTCAAAACCAAGCCCACGCAGCACAGCGTGCAGAAGCTGCGCGAAATCGGCATCTCGCCGCACGTGTTGCTGTGCCGCGCCGATCGCCGCATTCCGGACGACGAGCGCGCGAAGATCTCGCTGTTCTCGAACGTGCCCGAAGACGCGGTGATTTCCGTGTGGGACGCCGATAGCATCTACAAGATTCCGCAGATGCTGCACGATCAGGGTCTCGACGCGATCATCTGCGAAGAGTTGAAGCTCACGCCGAAGGCGGCGGACCTCACGATGTGGTCCGACCTCGTCGAGAAGCTGCAGAACCCGAAGCACGAAGTGACGATCGGCATGGTCGGCAAGTACGTCGATCTGACCGAGTCGTACAAGTCGCTGATCGAAGCGCTGCGTCATGCGTCGATGCATACGTCGACGCGCGTGAACATCGAGTACATCGACTCCGAAGAGATCGAGACGCAAGGCGTCGAAAGCCTCAAGCATCTCGACGCGGTGCTCGTGCCGGGCGGCTTCGGCCGTCGCGGCACCGAAGGCAAGATTGCCGCGATCCGCTATGCCCGCGAAGCGAAGGTGCCGTATCTCGGCATCTGCCTCGGCATGCAGCTCGCCGTGATCGAATTCGCGCGCGATGTGGTCGGCCTGAAGGACGCGAACAGCACCGAGTTCGATCAGGAAACGAAGAACCGCGTGGTCGCGTTGATCACCGAGTGGTACGACCGTGAAGGCCGTGTCGAGAAGCGCACCGAAGAGTCGGACCTCGGCGGCACGATGCGCCTCGGCTCGCAGCGCTGCCCGATCAAGCCCGGCACGCTCGCCGAAGAGATCTATGGCACGGATGTGAACGAGCGTCATCGTCACCGTTATGAGGTGAATAACCGATTCGTGCCCCAGCTCGAAGGCGGTGGCCTCATCATTAGCGCCCGTACCCCGAGCGAGGATCTGCCGGAAATGATGGAACTGCCGCGCAGCATGCACCCGTGGTTCGTCGGCGTGCAGTTCCACCCGGAATTCACGTCCACGCCGCGTGACGGTCATCCGCTGTTCAAGTCGTTCGTCGAAGCGGCGCTCGCGCATCAGCAGTCGAGGGTCGAGGAGAAAGCATGAAACTGGGCGATTTCGAAATCGGGCTCGACAAGCCGTTTTTCCTGATCGCCGGTACCTGTGTCGTCGAATCCGAACAGATGACGATCGACACGGCCGGCCGCCTGAAGGAAATTTGCGCGAAGCTGAACATTCCGTTCATCTACAAATCGTCGTACGACAAGGCCAACCGCAGCAGCGGCAAGTCATTCCGCGGTCTGGGCATGGACGAAGGCCTGCGCATCCTGTCGGAAGTCAAGCGCCAGCTCGGTCTGCCGGTGCTGACCGACGTGCACGCCGAGCACGAGATCGAGCAGGTCGCGTCGGTCGTCGACGTGCTGCAAACGCCCGCGTTCCTGTGCCGTCAGACCGACTTCATCCACGCGTGCGCGCGCTCGGGCAAGCCGGTCAACATCAAGAAGGGCCAGTTTCTCGCGCCGCACGACATGAAGAACGTGATCGACAAGGCGCGCGACGCCGCGCGTGAAGCGGGTCTGTCGGAAGACCGCTTCATGGCGTGCGAGCGCGGCGTGTCGTTCGGCTATAACAACCTCGTGTCGGACATGCGGTCGTTGGCGATCATGCGCGAGACCAACGCGCCGGTCGTGTTCGACGCGACGCACTCGGTGCAGTTGCCGGGTGGTCAGGGTACGAGTTCGGGCGGCCAGCGCGAATTCGTACCGGTGCTCGCGCGTGCCGCGGTCGCGGTCGGCGTCGCCGGTCTGTTCATGGAAACGCACCCGAATCCGGCGCAGGCGAAGTCGGACGGGCCGAACGCGGTGCCGCTCAACCGCATGGCCGACCTGCTCGAGACGCTCGTCACGCTCGACCAGGCCGTCAAGCGCGGGCCGTTCCTCGAAAGCGATTTCAACTGATTCAGGCGTGTGCCGCGTGTCACGATTGCTCTCGATAATCGGCAAGCGGCGTTTTCGCACAATGGTGGTCGAACGTATCGGCGCGGGAGTTGTCTGTCGGGGAGACCGGCAGGTGCGTTGCATGGGACCCGAGTAGGCGCTAAAGCGCCAACTCCGGATCGACAGCGCAATACAGTGTCGCAGTAAAGAATTCAACGTCATCCTTTGAGGAAACCATGAGTGCTATCGTAGACATCATCGGTCGAGAGATTCTCGATTCGCGAGGCAACCCCACCGTCGAATGCGACGTGCTGCTCGAGTCGGGCACGATGGGCCGCGCAGCGGTCCCGTCGGGCGCGTCGACCGGCTCGCGCGAAGCGATCGAACTGCGCGACGGCGAAGCCGGCCGCTACGGCGGCAAGGGCGTGCTGAAGGCCGTCGAGCACATCAACACTGAAATCTCCGAAGCGATCATGGGTCTCGACGCTTCCGAGCAGGCTTTCCTCGACAAGACGCTGCTCGAGCTCGACGGCACCGACAACAAGTCGCGCCTCGGCGCGAACGCGATGCTGGCCGTGTCGATGGCCGTCGCGAAGGCCGCGGCTGAAGAAGCCGGCCTGCCGCTGTACCGCTACTTCGGCGGCTCGGGCGCGATGCAACTGCCGGTGCCGATGATGAACATCGTCAACGGCGGCGCGCATGCGAACAACAGCCTGGACATCCAGGAATTCATGATCGTGCCGGTCAGCCAGCCGACCTTCCGCGAAGCGCTGCGCTGCGGCGCCGAAGTGTTCCACGCGCTGAAGAAGATCCTGTCGGATCGCGGCATGAGCACGGCAGTCGGCGACGAAGGCGGCTTCGCGCCGAACTTCGGCAGCAACGAGGAATGCCTGTCCACCATCCTGCAGGCCATCGAGAAAGCAGGCTACCGCGCCGGTGAAGACGTGCTGCTCGCGCTCGACTGCGCGGCGAGCGAGTTCTACCACGACGGCAAGTACCAGCTCGCGGGCGAAGGCCTGCAGCTGTCGTCGACGGAATTCGCGGACTACCTCGCGAACCTCGCCGACAAGTTCCCGATCGTGTCGATCGAAGACGGCATGCACGAAGGCGACTGGGAAGGCTGGAAGACGTTGACCGACAAGCTCGGCGACAAGGTCCAGCTGGTCGGCGACGACCTGTTCGTGACCAACACGCGCATCCTGAAGGAAGGCATCGAGAAGGGCATCGCGAACTCGATCCTGATCAAGATCAACCAGATCGGTACGCTGACGGAAACTTTCGCGGCGATCGAAATGGCCAAGCGCGCGGGCTACACGGCCGTGATTTCACACCGCTCGGGCGAAACCGAAGACTCGACGATCGCGGACATCGCCGTCGGTCTGAACGCCGGCCAGATCAAGACCGGTTCGCTGTCGCGTTCGGACCGCATTTCGAAATACAACCAGCTGCTGCGTATTGAGGAAGATCTCGGCGATATCGCCAGCTACCCGGGCAAGTCGGCGTTCTACAATCTGCGCTAAGCGTTTTCGCCAGATTGTTCACGCCGATCGATGAACTGGTTATCCTTCGTTTCTGATTGACCTCGCCGCCCTGCGTATAGCGCAGGGCGGCGCGTATTTATTGTGCTTACTTCATGCGGCTTGTCACTGCTGTCCTGATCGTTCTGCTGGCCTTGATCCAGTACCCGCTCTGGTGGGGGCACGGCGGCTGGCTGCGCGTGCATGAGTTGCAGGGCCAACTCGCGCAGCAACTGCAGAAGAATGCCGACTCGAAGCTGCGTAACGAGCGCATCCAGGGCGAAGTCCAGGATCTGCAGAACGGCACCGCCGCCGTCGAAGAGCGGGCGCGTTACGAAATGGGCATGGTCAAGGACGGCGAAGTGTTCGTGCAGTTCGTGTCGCCGAACCAGCCATTGCCGGCGGCGAACGCACAGTCGGCGGATACCTCGACGCGCGGGGAAGTGTCGGCGGCGCCGCTGCACGTGGTGCCGAATCCGGAGTCGCGCGCGAAGCCCGATCGCAAGCATGGCGGGAAGGCGGTCGTTGCGAAGGAGAAGAAGCCGGCCCACTGAGGTTCGATAGCACGCATCGGCCTGGTATGGAGAACGAAACAAAGCGCGGTTCATCTTGAACCGCGCTTTTTCGTTTTTGCGCTGCCGTGTTCGCTGCTACCAGCCCCAGTACGGCCCGAATCCGACGCCGATCCCGGTTCCCCAGCCACGTCCCCAGCCGCCGCTCGAGAAGCCCGCGGAAAACCTCACGGGCGGCGAGCGCGAGTAATAGCGCGACCAGGCCTGCGCGGCGGCGTCCGCTGCCATCGTCTGATCCTGTTCGAACATGACCTGTTGCTCGATCGCGTCATAGCGCGCGAGTTCCTCGGGTGTCAGCGTCTGTGTGTGATTGATGGCCTCCGCCTGATCGGGCGGCAGACGGCTCAGAATTGGCGCGGGGCCCGGCGGATCGATCGAGCAGCCGGCCAGCGCCGCGCTGCCCGCGACGACGGCGAGTATCAACGAAAGCATGTGCTTCATGGTCGAATCTCCATCGGTGCGAGGCTCGAACAGGCTCTGCCGACGCGCGGCGCCGCATCGTTCCGATGTAGCGCCGCGCTCAAAAACAACGCGCCGCCCGAGCCGTGACGAGGCATGGGGCGGCGCGGTAAGGACGTCCGTCGAAAAGCGCGATCAGTTCGCCGGCACGGAGTCCGCTGCGGCGAAAGCGCGTTTAGTGCCGCTGCGCGGCCGCCGGCGTCACACCTTGTGAGAGTCCGCCGGCCACGAAAAGTTGCGCGACGTCGACCGGGTCGAACTCGTAGCGCTGATTGCAGAACTCGCAGTGAATTTCGACGTGGCCGCGTTCCTCGATCACCCCGTCGATTTCATCGCGGCCGAGCATCTTCAGCATCGCCCCGACTTTTTCGCGCGAGCACGTGCATTCGAAGCGCGCGACGACCGGCTCGAAATGCTGGACGTTTTCCTGCCAGAACAGGCGCCGGAACACCGTCTCCGGTTCTTCCTTCAGCAGCTCGTCCTGCGACAGCGTGCCGCCGAGCGTGCACACGCGCTCCCACGTATCCGCGTCGAGTTCGCCCGGATGCGGGACGATGCCGCCGTCGCCGGGCAGCTTCTGCAGCAGCATGCCGACCGCGCGCTCGGTGTTCGCCGCGAGCCACATGCGCGTGTCGAGTTGCTCGGAGTGATGCATGTAGTGCTCGAGCACTTCTGAGATCGACTTCAGCGGCCCGTCCACGCCCGACAGCGGCACGATACTCTGGTACGGCTGCTGGCCGGGTTGCTTGCTGGTCGGGTCGAGCGTGATCACACAGCGGCCGTGGCCGCTCGCGTTCACCAGATCGATTAGCGAGGTCGTGTCGTCGATCGTGTGGGCGGCTTCGCCGGACAGCTTCGCGGTGGCGCGCATCGTCAGATTGGAGCTGCACTGCACGACCAGCATCTTGACCGGGCCATCGCCGAAGATCTGCATGACGAGCGTGCCGTCGAATTTCAGGTTCGCCGACAGCAGCGCGCACGCGGCCATCATTTCGCCCAGAATCGTTCGCACGGGCGCCGGATAATCGCGGCGCGTCAGCACGTCCTGCCAGGTATTGCGCAGGGAAACGATCTCGCCGCGCACCGGCGCCGCGTTGAACATGAATTTTTGCAACTGGTCGCTCACAACTTTTCCTCGGTGGATGACGCGGCGTGATGCCGCGCCTTGGCGCGCCGCGCGCCGGCCGTCTAGCCGATGCGTACGAGCTGCGCCTTGAAATACTCGCGGCGCCCGGCATAGCTTGCCGCGCCGCGCTGCATGTTGGCGATATCCGCTTCCGTCAGTTCGCGCACCGCCTTCGCGGGCGCGCCCAGGATCAGCGTATTGTCGGGAAACACCTTGCCCTCGGTGACGATGGCACCCGCTCCGACCAGACAGTTGCGGCCGATCACCGCGCCATTCAAGACCACCGCCTGAATTCCGATCAACGAGCCTTGCTTGATCGTGCAGCCGTGTAGCATCGCCTGATGGCCGATCGTCACGTTCGACTCGACCGTCAGCGGGTAGCCGGGGTCGGTGTGCAGCACCGCGCTTTCCTGCACGTTGCTGCCGGCGCCGATCGTGATCGGCTCGTTGTCGCCGCGCAGCGTCGCGCCGAACCACACGCTCGCATTCTCCTCGAGCGTCACGTTGCCGATGATGTTCGCCGAATCCGCGACGAACACGCTTTCATGAATGATCGGGGCGGCTTCGCCCAGCTTGTAAATCGTCACAATGTCTCCTTGTTGGCCGGAGCCGGGCTTTGAGGGACTCCGACACGTGCACGATGGTTGTCTGATCGGTCGACGCGCGCGAGCAGGGTGGCGTGCGCGCGGCGCGGTGCGAAGTTGGCGGTCCTGCGTTGCCAACTGACGGGCGTGTCCAAGGCGCACCGGATGGTCGAATCGGGTATTGTAAACGGTTGTGTGATTGAGCCGCTTGGCGGCGGTTTTTGCTGGATCGCGCGCGCTGGCCGGACAGGCGGGAGGTTTGCGGGAAAGCGTACCGTGGCCGAGCCGGCTTGTGGCCGAGCCGAGCACATCCGATTGCTGCATCATTGTGCTCGACCGGCCGCGTATGTCCCTTGGTGTGCGCTTGCTTGACCCACCCGCTGTCGATTCCGTCGCCTTTACCGCTTCCATCGCTGATCCGCATCGTCATGACGTCCGCCGCTTCGACTGTTTCCGTTACTGCTCCCGCATCGAACTCTCACGACGAGCCGTCGTGCGCGCGCCGAGCCGCACTCGCCGCGTTGCGCGAGCGCGATCCAGCCGCGACGGCCGCGGCGGCTCGCGAACTGTATGCTGCGGTACTCGACGGTCGCGCCCTCTGTGACGCCGGTCTCGAACTCGCGGAGCCGGCGGGCCTGCCGGGCCGCCCAGAGCGGCCAGAACTGGTCGAGCCGCGCCAGCTTGGCAGACGCAGCATGCAGTCGCCGCAGGGGCGCGCGGTGCTGCTCCACGCGCTCGCGCACATCGAGTTCAACGCGATCAATCTGGCGCTCGACGCCGTCTGGCGGTTCGCCCGCATGCCCGCCGCGTTCTATACCGACTGGCTCAAAGTCGCCGCGGAAGAGGCGTATCACTACTCGCTGCTGGCCGCGCGTCTTGCCGAATACGGCCACGCGTACGGCGATTTCCCGGCGCACGGCGGCCTGTGGGACATGTGCGAGCGCACCCGCGGCGACGTGCTCGCGCGCATGGCGCTCGTGCCGCGTACGCTCGAAGCGCGCGGCCTCGACGCGTCCCCGCCGATCCGAGCGCGTCTGCAGCAGGCCGGCGATCACGAATCGGCGGCGATTCTCGACGTGATCCTGCGCGATGAAATCGGCCACGTGCTGATCGGCAACCGCTGGTTTCGTCACCTGTGCGACGCGGAGGGCCTCGATCCGCACCACACCTATCTGCGCCTCGCCGACCAGTATCACGCGCCGAAACTGCGCGGCCCGTTCAACTTCGAAGCGCGCCGCGACGCTGGTTTCGACGATGCCGAACTCGCCGCGCTCGCGAGTCAGGATGCGCAGGAAGCCACGCGGGAAACGGGTGACCGAGCATCGCCTCAATAATCCGTTACCACTTCTTGCGCCGCTGTCCCTATAATCGAACGACCATTCTTTTTTACGGTTGCGCCGTTCATGAATACCTCCCGCTCTGAATTCGTTGCCGTGCGCGGCGTCCGTCTGCATGTGCGGCGCTGGGGTCGTCCCGACGCGCCGATGCTGTTCATGCTGCACGGCTGGATGGACGTCGGCGCGTCGTTCCAGTTCGTCGTCGATGCGCTCGGCGGCGACTGGCAGGTGATCGCGCCCGACATGCGCGGCTTCGGCCTATCCGACTGGCCGGTCGCCGAGCGCGGCGGCGGCAGCTACTGGATACAGGACTATCTCGGCGATCTCGATGCGCTTCTCGACCACTACGCGCCCCAAGGCGAGGTCAACCTCGTGGGTCACAGCATGGGGGCGAATGTCGTGTGCCTGTATGCGGGGGTGCGGCCGCAGCGAGTGCGGCGCGTGGTCGATCTGGAGGGTTTCGGGCTCGCGCCATCGCATCCGGCACAGGCGCCGAAGCGCCTGCTCAACTGGCTCGACGAATTGCGCGATCCCCCGCAGCTGAAGCGCTACGCATCGCTCGACGACGTCGCCGCGCGCCTGATCAAGACCAATCCGCGCCTCGATCCGCGGCGTGCGCAGTTTCTCGCGCAGCACTGGTCGAAGCCGGATGGCGAAGGGCGCTTCATGCTGCTCGCCGATCCGGCGCACAAGGTCCGCGGCCCGACGCTGTATCGCCTCGACGAGGTAATGGCGGTGTGGCGCAAGGTCAGCGCGAAGGTGTTGCACGTCGAGGCCGCCGGCTCGCCGACGCTCGCGCAGATCGCCGGCGAAATCCCGCTCGACGAATTCAAGGCGCGCTTCCAGGCGTTTCCCGATTGGCGCGAGAAGATCATCGATGGCGCGGGGCACATGGTGCATCACGACCAGCCGGAGCAGATCGCCGCGCTGATCGAGGGTTTCTGCGCCTGAACCCCGCGCCTGAAGCTACGTTCGAAACGGCGCTGGGGCGTCGCCCGGACGTCGCCCGGACGTCGGCCTCGGCGCCGCTCCGGTCCTGACTTCGCGGCACGCGGGCAACCGGAGCCGGCGTCGCGAGATACCCCTGCGGACCCTTACTGCATTGCAGTAAAATGACCGCAGAACCCTTCCAGGACCACGATGAACGCCGATCTTCACTGCCACTCCACCGTTTCCGACGGCCAGTTCGCGCCGGCCGACGTCGCGCGCCGCGCGCACGCGAACGGCGTGACGCTGTGGGCGCTCACCGATCACGACGAAGTGAGCGGCCAGCACGAGGCGCGCACCACGGCCGCGGCTCTCGGCATGAACTACCTGAGCGGCGTCGAGATTTCGGTCACGTGGGCGGGGCGAACCGTGCATATCGTCGGCCTCGGCATCGATCCGACCAGCCAGATCCTGATCGACGGCCTCGCCCGCACTCGCGACGGCCGCGCCGCGCGCGCCGAAGCGATCGGCGAGCAACTGGCCACGCTCGGCGTGCCGGATGCATACGAGGGCGCGCTGCAATACGTGTCGAATCCCGACATGATGTCGCGCACACATTTCGCGCGCTTCATGGTCGAGCATGGCCACTGCGCGACCACGCAAGAAGTGTTCGACCGTTACCTCGGCGACGGCAAGCCGGGGTACATCGCGCACCGCTGGGCCAAACTGGCCGACGCGCTCGGCTGGATCCAGGCCGCGGGAGGCGTCGCGATCGTCGCGCATCCGGGCCGCTACGCTTATTCGCAACTCGAATTCGACGCATTCTTTGGTGAATTCATCGACCTCGGCGGCAAGGCGATCGAGGTCGTGACCGGCAGCCACACGCCCGACCAGTACCGCGAATATGCGGACGTCGCGCGCCGTTACGGGTTCGAGGCCTCGCGCGGATCCGACTTTCATGCGCCTGGCGAAGGCCGCATCGAACTGGGCGCGCTGCCGCCGCTACCCGCCGATCTGAAGCCCGTCTGGGAACGCTGGCTGTGACCGCCGCCGTGCCGGTACGGCACGTTGCGCGCGCGGGGCCGGCTGGATGCGGCACGCGCTCTGTTCGCCGCGGCCCATCCGCCGCAGTTCGTCTGCCGCCATCGTGAGTCTCCATGTCCCAATACTTTCGGCTTCATCCCGACAATCCGCAGCCGCGCCTCGTCAAGCAGGCCGCGCAGATCATCAACGACGGCGGCGTGGTCGCATTGCCGACCGATTCGACCTACGCGCTCGCCTGCCGTCTCGACGACAAGGATGCGGTCGAGCGTCTGCGGCGTATCCGCGGACTCGATGAAAAGCAGCTGCTGTCGCTGCTCGTGCGCGATCTGTCGGAGCTCGCCAATTTTGCGGTGGTGGACAACTGGCAGTATCGGCTGCTTAAATCGGTGACCCCGGGGCCGTACGTGTTCGTGTTGCAGGCCACCAAGGAAGTGCCGCGGCGCGTGTCGCATCCGTCGCGCAAGACGATCGGCCTGCGTGTGCCGGATCATACGATCACGCTCGCGATTCTCGAGGAGCTCGGTCAGCCGCTGCTCGGCTCGACGCTGATCATGCCCGGCGAAACCGAGCCGCTGAACGACCCCGAGGAAATCCGCGCGCGGCTCGAAAAGCAGCTCGATCTGGTGATCGACGGCGGCGCGTGCGTGTGCGAGCCGTCCACCGTGATCGATCTGACCGGTTCGGAGCCGGTGCTGGTGCGGGCAGGGCGCGGCCCGCTCGAGCCGTTCGGCCTCGAGGAAACAGCTTGAGCGAAAGCGGACAAACGCCCGCGAGCGCGTTGTTACAATAGCGAGTTATGGATTCTTCCCTGATACAGACGATTGCGGTGTACGCGCTGCCGGTGATCTTCGCGATCACGCTGCACGAGGCCGCGCACGGCTACGTCGCGCGCTGGCTCGGCGACAACACCGCGTACGTGCTCGGCCGCGTGTCGCTCAACCCTATGCGGCACATCGATCCGCTCGGCACGATCGCCATTCCGTTGCTGCTGTACTTCGCGACGAGCGGCGCGTTCATGTTCGGCTATGCGAAGCCGGTGCCGGTCGCGTTCGGCAATCTGCGCAATCCGCGCTGGGGCAGCCTATGGGTCGCGGCGGCCGGGCCGGCGTGCAATTTCGTCCAGGCGCTGCTCTGGGGCGTGTTCGGCGTTGCGCTCGCGGTGTTCAATGTCAACGAACCGTTTTTCACGCGCATGGCGGGCGCGGGCGTCGGCGTCAATCTCGTACTCGGCGTGCTGAACCTGTTTCCGCTGCCGCCGCTCGATGGCGGCCGCGTGGTGATGGCGCTGTTGCCGCCGAAGCAATCGATCGCGTTGTCGCGGCTCGAGCCGTACGGCTTTTTCATCGTGATGGCGCTCGTTATGACGGGTACGCTCACGCGTTTCTGGTTGAAGCCTCTCGTTACGCTCGGCTATAGCGCGATGACCGCAATTCTGACTCCACTTGTTTCGCTTTTCTAAATAACCATGTTCCCAGACCGTATCTTCTCCGGCATGCGGCCCACCGGGTCGCTGCACCTCGGCCACTATCACGGCGTGCTGAAAAACTGGGTGCGGCTGCAGTCCGAGTATCCATGCTTCTTCTGCGTGGTCGACTGGCACGCGCTGACGACGCACTACGAAACGCCCGAAGTGATCGAAAAGAACGTGTGGGACGTGCTGATCGACTGGCTTGCTTCCGGCATCGATCCGGCCCAGGCGACGCTGTTCATCCAGAGCAAGGTGCCCGAGCATGCGGAGCTCGCGCTGCTGCTCGGCATGAGCACGCCGCTCGGCTGGCTCGAACGCGTGCCGACCTACAAGGAGCAGATGGAAAAGCTGAAGGACAGGGACCTGTCCACCTACGGCTTCCTCGGCTATCCGGTGCTGATGGCGGCGGACATTCTCCTTTATCGCGGCTCGCTCGTGCCGGTCGGTGAGGACCAGGTGCCGCACGTCGAGATGACGCGCGAAATCGCGCGCCGTTTCAACTACCTGTACGGCCGCGAGCCGGGCTTCGAGGAGAAGGCGAACGAAGCCGCGAAGAAGCTCGGCGGCAAGCGCTCGAAGCTCTATCACGAGCTGCGCAACGCGTATCAGCAGGAAGGCGACGACGAAGCGCTCGAACGCGCGCGGGCGATGCTGCAGGAATCGCAAAGCCTGTCGATGAGCGATCGCGAGCGCCTGTTCGGTTATCTCGAAGGTTCGCGCAAGATCATTCTCGTCGAGCCGCAGGCGATGCTGACCGAGGCGTCGCGCATGCCGGGTCTGGATGGCCAGAAGATGTCGAAGTCGTACGGCAACACGATCGGCCTGCGCGAAGACGCGGAAACGATCACGAAGAAGGTTCGCACGATGCCGACCGACCCCGCGCGCGTGCGCCGCACCGATCCGGGCGATCCGGACAAGTGCCCGGTGTGGCAACTGCATCAGGTCTATACCGACGAAGCGACCCACGAGTGGGTGCAAAAGGGCTGCCGCTCGGCGGGCATCGGCTGTCTCGATTGCAAGCAGCCGGTCATCGAAGGGATTCTGCGTGAGCAGCAGCCGATGCTCGAGCGCGCGCAGAAGTACATGGACGACCCGTCGCTGTTGCGCGCGATCGTCGCCGACGGCTGCGACAAGGCACGCCGCTTCGCGACCGAAACGATGCGCGACGTCCGCGAGGCGATGGGGCTGTCGTACAACTAATGCGCACTCGAGGCGCCGTACCGCAACGATGAACTCGCCCTTGACCAGTGGCTTGCATGGCCTGGGTGAACCGTCGGGTTGGGTGCGTCACTGGGCGCACCTGATCGCGCCGGGCGGCGCGGTGCTCGACGTTGCGTCGGGGGCCGGACGGCACGCGCGCTTTTTTGCGTCGCTCGGCCATCCGGTCACCGCAATCGATCGCGACGCGGCTGCCCTCGACCTGCTGCGTGACACTCCGCTCGTCACGCCGCTACTGGCCGATCTCGAAGGCGCGCCGTGGCCTTTGCCGGGTGATGCGGTGTTCGCCGCCGTCGTGGTCACCAATTATCTGCACCGGCCGCTTTTTCCGCAGTTGCTGCGCGCGCTCGCGCCCGGCGGCGTACTGGTTTACGAGACCTTCGCGCAAGGAAACGAAAGCGTCGGCAAACCCTCCAATCCGGCGTTTTTGCTCGCGCCTGGCGAGCTGCTCGACACCGTCCGGGGCCAGCTACGGGTGATTGCATTTCAGGACGGATTTCTCGCCGAGCCGCGTCCGGCGTACGTTCAGCGCATCTGCTCGGTTCGGGAAGGGACCCGGGCGGACGATCGCGCAAGTACAACAGCGCCACCTTGTTACGAGTTGGCTGGCTAATCCGCTACAATCGCGGTTTACCTGATCAAATTCATGGCGTTTCATGACTAACGGCAACCACAGCGGTCACCAGGACGGCGTTCAGATCCGCGGCAGCATTCCTGCCATCATCACCCCGATGCTCGAAGACGGCAGCCTCGATCTGCCGGCGTTTCGCAAGCTGATCGACTGGCACGTCGAGGAAGGCACGAATGCGCTCGTCGTGGTCGGCACGAGCGGCGAGTCAGCCACGCTGTCGGTCGAAGAACACGTGCTGATGGTCAAGACCGCGGTCGAGCACACCGCTGGCCGGATTCCGGTCATCGCGGGCGCGGGTGCCAACTCCACCGCTGAAGCGATCGAACTCACGCAGCACGCGAAGGACGTCGGCGCGGATGCCACGCTGCAGGTCGTGCCGTACTACAACAAGCCGACCCAGGAAGGCATCTACCGCCATTTCACGAAGATCGCCGAAAGCGTCGATCTGCCGGTGATCCTGTACAACGTGCCGGGCCGTACCGTCGCCGATATGAGCAACGAGACCATCCTGCGCTGCGCGCAGGTGCCGGGGATCGTCGGCGTGAAGGAAGCCACGGGCAACATCGACCGCGCGGCGCATCTGATCAAGTCGGCGCCGGCGAACTTCGGCATCTATAGCGGCGACGATCCCACCGCGATCGCGCTGATGCTGCTGGGCGGCCACGGCAATATCTCGGTCACCGCGAATGTCGCGCCGCGAGCCATGAGCGAGCTGTGCAAGGCCGCGCTCGCCGCGGACGTGAAAACCGCGCGCGACATTCATCTGAAACTCCTGTCGCTGCACAAATACCTGTTTGCCGAAGCGAATCCGATTCCGGCGAAGTGGGCGCTGCAGCAACTGGGGCGTGTGCAGGGCGGCATCCGCCTGCCGCTCACTCCGCTCGACGCGCAATACCACGAAGTGGTGCGCGGCGCGCTGCGCGAAGCGGGCCTGCTCGGCTGAACGGCCCGCCCGTCCAGCCGCTCACGCAAGACCGCCACCGGCATTTCATTAACCGACGTCGCTTCAGCCCACGTTCCCGGCAGACCGAACGAGGCATCGCGTTCCAGCATCACGAAGGACCTCATGAAACGTTCCGCACTTTCCCTCCACGCAACCCGCATGGCGGCGCTGGCGCTTGCCCTGTCGACGCTCGCCGGCTGTGACACGCTGAATGACTGGTTCTCGTCGGACCGCGTCGACTACAAGGCCACTCCGATTGCGCCGCCGCTCGCCGTGCCGAGCGATCTGAGCACGTCGCCGAACGACCAGCGCTATGTGGCGCCGCCCGCCAATCTGGCGCTCGGCGGCGCGCCGACGCGCGCTGTCACGGCCGCCGGCAACGCGACCGAAGGCCAGCCGACCGCGCAGGATCCGCTCGGTATGCATATCGAGCGCGACGGCGACCGCCGCTGGCTCGTGGTGGACGGCCGCTCGCCGGAACAGCTGTGGCCGCAGCTGCAGGAGTTCTGGCAGGAGAACGGCTTCGTGCTGAAGACCGACGCACCGGCCACCGGCATCATGACGACCGACTGGGCGGAGAATCGCGCGAACATTCCGGACGACTGGTTCCGCCGCACGGTCGGCAAGGTCATCGACTTTGCCTACTCGTCGGGCACTCGCGACAGTTTCCGCACGCTGGTGTCGCGCGGTCCGGACAACGCGACCGATATCTCGATCACGCATAGCGCGATGGAAGAAGTGATGACCGGTCAGGACAAGACATCTTCGCGCTGGGAAGAGCGTCCGCGCGACCCGGCGCTGGAGGCGCTATTCCTCGCCAAGCTGATGCAGAAGTTCGGCCTGACCGACGCGCAGTCGAAGCAATTGCTGACTGACGCACGCCCGGCCGTCGCGCCGGCCACGATCGAGCAGAGCGCTGGCGCGTCGACACTGGATCTGCAAGAGTCGTTCGACCGCGCCTGGCTGCGTGTGGGCCTCGCGCTCGATCGCACCAACTTCACGGTCGACAACCGCGATCGCGAGAAGGGCATCTACTACGTGCGCTACGCGGATTCGATGCAGGAGCTGAAGAAGGAAGGCCTGTTCGGCAAACTGTTCTACAGCGGCAATTCGACGCGCAAGCCGGGCCAGGAATTTCTCGTCAACGTGCGCGCGAAGGGCGACGCGGTGACGCAGGTTGCGGTCGTCGACGCGAATGGGCAGATCGACACATCGTCGGACGCACAGCGCATCGTGTCGCTGCTGCACGCGCAACTGAACTAGGCGGGGCGTGCGTTTCGCAAGTCTCGGCAGCGGCAGCGAAGGCAACGCGCTGCTGGTGGAGGCGCACAGCGGTGCGGTCACCACGCGGGTGCTGCTCGATTGCGGTTTTTCCGCGCGCGAAGTCGAGCGGCGTCTCGCCCGGCTCGGCGCGAGCGCCGAGCACCTCGACGCAATCCTGATTACGCATGAACATAGCGACCACATCGGCAGCGCATTGACGCTGGCGCGCAAGTGGTCGATTCCGCTGTACATGAGCTGGGGCACCGCGCGCGCGGTGGGCGCTGACGAAGCTGATGTCGACCTGCAGGTGCTGTGGGGCGACGAGACGGTAGCGATCGGCGAGCTCAGCGTCCTTCCTTATACCGTTCCGCACGACGCCCGCGAACCGCTGCAATACGTGTTCTCGAACGGGGCGAGCCGACTCGGCGTGCTCACCGACGTGGGCACGTCCACGCCGCATATCAGCGCGGTGCTAAGCGGCTGCGACGCGCTCGTGCTCGAATGCAATCACGACGTGCAGATGCTCGCGGGCAGTCGTTACCCGCCGTCGCTGAAGGCGCGTATCGGCGGCAATCACGGGCATCTGAACAATGACGCGGCAGCTGAAATCCTGGCGTCGCTCGACCGCTCGCGTTTGCGGCATCTGGTCGCCGCGCATCTGAGCCAGCAGAACAATCTGCCGGAACTCGCACGGGCGGCGCTGGCGGGCGTGCTTGGCGCGGCTCCCACGGAGGTGGTGGTTGCGTCGCAGAGCGAAGGGTTCGAATGGTTGACGCTGTGACTGTCGCGCCGCGTTGACTTCCGGGCGCGCCGCGCGGCGCGCATCAGCTGGTCAATGTAATGAAAAAAGCCCATAACGAGTAATCGTTATGGGCTTTTGCATTGAGTGTCGAGCGCGGCGTGGAGTACGCCGCGCGACCGGCCAGGCTTAATTGCGGTTGCCGCCGAAAATGCCGAGCAGCGCAAGCAGGTTGACGAACACGTTATACAGGTCCAGGTAGATCGCGAGCGTCGCGGTGATGTAGTTCGTCTCGCCGCCGTTCACGACGCGCTGCACGTCGAACATGATGTAGGCGGAAAAGATCACGATTGCCATGACCGAAACCGTCAGCATCAGTGCCGGCAGTTGCAGGAATACGTTCGCGACCGAAGCGAGCAGGATCACGATCACGCCCATGAAGAGCCACTTGCCCAGACCCGAGAAGTCGCGCTTGCTGACCGTAGCGATGGTCGCCATGGCCGCGAAGATCACACCAGTGCCACCAAACGCGAGCATGATCAGCGACGGGCCGTTCGAGAAGCCGAGCACGAACGCGAGAATGCGCGACAGCATCAGCCCCATGAAGAACGTGAAGCCGAGCAGTACGAAGACGCCGACGGCGCTGTCCTTGGTGCGCTGGATCGCGAACATGAAGCCGAAGGCGATCGCGAAGAACGCCAGCATGCTCATGGCGGGGCTGGTGGCCGCGAACAGCGAGAAGCCGGTGGCAAGGCCGACCCACGCGCCGAGCACGGTCGGAATCATGGACAGCGCGAGCAGCCAGTAGGTGTTCCGTAGCACGCGGTTGCGTGTTTCGACCGTGCTGACCGCGCCGTTGCGGCCAAACATATACGGATGTTCGTTCATGGTCTCTCCTTACCTCGAAAGCGTGTTTCGTGATGGTGATACGGCAATCTGCGAAGCGCCGGCGGGCGCACCGTTCATCCGTAAGATTAGCGCGGCGGCACGGAGTTTCAATACCCTCCGGTCGCCTACATGACCTACGCTACCAGTATTTCGCGCCCTTTGCTTTGATTCTTTCAGCGTTGTAAGGGTTCAATCGCAATGATACACCGGAACATGCTACAATTGCGGATTCATTTGAATCTGTAACCTCTTAATTTTTTGGAGTTTTTATGGCGATCGAACGCACCCTGTCGATTATCAAGCCGGACGCAGTGGCCAAGAACGTGATCGGCCAGATCTACACCCGTTTCGAAAACGCTGGTCTGAAGATCGTGGCATCGCGCATGGTTCATCTGTCGCGTGCTGACGCCGAGAAGTTCTACGCCGTGCACGCAGCACGACCGTTCTTCAAGGACCTCGTCGAATTCATGATCTCGGGTCCGGTGGTCGTGCAAGCGCTGGAAGGCGAAAACGCGATCCTGAAGCACCGTGACCTGATGGGTGCGACGGACCCGAAGAAGGCAGAGAAGGGCACGATCCGCGCCGACTTCGCCGACAGCATCGACGCCAACGCGGTGCACGGCTCGGACGCAGCGGAAACGGCCGCGGTCGAAATCGCGTTCTTCTTCCCCCAAGTCAACGTCTACTCGCGTTGAGCGCCTCGCGCTGAGGTCAGGTACTGATCTTGGCCGCGTATCGCAAGCCGTCTTTTGCGTAGCGCGTTCGTGCGGCCGAATTGTTTTATCGCATGAATCGCGCGCGGTGCACGGCAAAGTAGTAAGGTAAAAGCAGCAGGAATGGGCGCGAACGGCATGGCGTTCATGCAGCTTGTTGCATGAACGTAGTCTCGCACTGAAATGGCAGGATTCGATATGACGAGCAGTCCCTCCGTCAACCTTCTCGACCTCGACGCCCAAGGGCTTGTCGCCTACTGCGACAGCCTGGGCGAGAAACCGTTTCGCGCCAAGCAATTGCAGCGCTGGATTCACCAATACAACGCTGCCGACTTCGACGGCATGACCGATCTCGCGAAGTCCTTGCGCGAAAAGCTCAAAGGGCGCGCCACGATCGCGATGCCGGGCATCGTCAGCGACCATGTTTCGTCGGACGGCACACGCAAGTGGCTGATCGACGTCGGTAACGGCAATGCTGTTGAAACCGTGTACATCCCCGAAGAAACGCGCGGCACGCTGTGTGTCTCGTCGCAGGCCGGGTGCGCGGTCAACTGCCGGTTCTGCTCGACCGGCAAGCAGGGGTTCTCCCGCAATCTCACCACCGGTGAAATCATCGGCCAGTTGCGCATGGCGGAGTTCGCGCTGCGCGCGTCTCGCGGCGATGCGGGTGGCCGCGCGATGGGCGGCGACGGCAAGGGTGAACGCGTCGTCACGAACGTCGTGATGATGGGCATGGGCGAGCCGCTCCTCAATTACGACGCGGTCGTGCCGGCCATGCGCCTGATGCTGGACGACAACGCGTACGGCCTGTCGCGCCGGCGCGTGACGCTGTCCACCTCGGGCGTCGTACCGATGATGGACCGGCTCGGCGCCGATCTGCCTGTGGCGCTCGCGGTGTCGCTGCATGCGTCGAACGATGCGTTGCGCGACGAATTGGTGCCGTTGAATAAAAAGTATCCGTTGCGCGAGCTGATGGCGGCGTGCGAACGCTATCTGAAGGTCGCGCCGCGCGATTTCATTACATTCGAATATTGCATGCTCGATGGCGTGAACGACAGCGAGGCGCACGCGCGCGAGCTGCTCGCCGTCACGCGCAACGTGCCGTGCAAGTTCAATCTGATTCCGTTCAATCCGTTCCCCGAATCGGGCCTCATCCGCTCGAAGCCGGAACGGATCAAGCGGTTTGCGCAGGTGTTGATGGACGCTGGCGTCGTCACCACCGTGCGCAAGACCCGCGGCGACGATATCGATGCTGCCTGCGGTCAGCTGGCCGGCGCGGTGAAAGACCGCACGCGTCTTGCTGAGCGCACCGGGAAGGCGGCGAAGGTGATCGAAGTTCGCGCCGTGTAATCGCGCGGGGCGGCAGGGCATGGCGGAAGGTGTCGCGAGCGCAAAAAGTGCTCCTATGCCACCGGCGATTGAAAAGAAAGTTTGCAGAATCGATCGGGAGCGGCACACAAAGCCGCACATTTTGTTATAAACGGTCTGCGATTTGGACGTGAGGCTCGAGCCCGTCCAGTCGCACGATTAAAAGAATCGACGCGAAAGGATTTGGGATGAGTGAGCCGCAGCACCCGCAGCCGCACGAGACAGACACGAACGATGGCCATCCGGCACCGATTGCACGGGCGGTGGTCCAGCCTGTCGTGCAACCGGCACTCGATTCGTTGGCGGCGGTTGGCGCGCGCTTGACCCAGTTGCGCGAGTCGAAAGGCTGGACGATCGAGGACGTGTCGGCGCGGCTGAAGGTGTCGGTCGTCAAGCTGAGCGCGCTCGAGGCGGGCGACGTCAGCCATCTGCCGGACACGACGTTCGCACTCGGGGTCGTGCGCAGCTACGCGAAAATGCTTGGCGCCGATCCGGCGCCTTTTACGGCGGCGCTGCGGCGCGAGAAGGGTGTGCCGGCGCCGAATCTGTCGATGCCGGCGTCATCGGGCAAGGATCTGCCGCGCGGCAAGGTTTCGCTATCGCTCGGCGACAGCGGGCACAAGAGCCGTTCGTGGCTATGGGGCGTTGCGGCGATCATCGTCGCGGTCATCGCGCTCGGCATGTGGCGTACCAATGGCGGCGATTCGTCCGCGTGGCTCGCGCGCCTGAAGGCAAGCGCGAATAGTTCGACAAGCAGCGACACGGCGGCGTCGGGCGCGGTTGCGCAAGGTCCAGCGACATCGGCAGCGGAAGGCGCATCGGCGACGGACGCGGCGGCCACAGCGGATAACGCGGCGAGCGCGGATAATGCGGCGTCCGCGTCGGCAACGCCGATGCCTGCGCCGCTTGCCACCGGCGCCGCGCCGGGCTCGGCGCCGGCAGCGAATCCAGCGGCGGCAACTCCAGCACCGACGGCAGTGGCACCGAAGGCTGGCTCGCAGGCTCAGGCTCAGGTCGCGACGGATACCGCGAGTGCACCGGTGGTCGTGGCGAACGCGTCGGCACCGGCGGTCACGCCAGCACCCGGCGAGGCGGTCGTCGCACTGCGCGTGACTCAGGACAGCTGGTTCAGCGTGCGCGACAAGAGCGGCAAGGAACTGTTCTCCGGGCTCGTGCATGCGGGCGACCCGAAGGAAGTGACGGGCGTCGGTCCGTTCAAGGTTACGGTCGGCAACAAGGCAGGTCTCGAATCGGTGACGCTCGACGGCCAGCCGGTCGATCCGTCGAAATATTCGGCAGCCAAGGGCAATGTGGCGCGCTTCGCGCTGCCTTGATAGACATGGTACGCGCCGCGGCCAACCGGTCCGCGGCGCTTTTTCAATTCAGGCGCTGCGTTTTTGCATAGCGCGTGCGGCGTAAATGGGTTTTTCGATGCAAACCGAAGCTCAATCCCAATCCTGTAGCAAGATCGTTTCAGACGAGCCAGTGTTCGGGGGGCCGGCGACGCGGCGCAAGTCGCATGCGGTCAACGTCCGCTGGGGCGGCCAGCTCGTGACGATCGGCGGCGATGCGCCGGTGCGCGTGCAGTCGATGACCAACACCGACACCGCCGACGCAATCGGCACCGCCATCCAGATCAAGGAGCTGGCGCAAGCCGGTTCCGAGCTGGTGCGTATCACCGTGAATACGCCGGAAGCGGCGGCGGCTGTGCCGGCAGTCCGTGAGCAACTCGACCGCATGGGCGTGACGGTGCCGCTCGTCGGCGACTTCCATTACAACGGACACCTGCTGCTGCGCGACTTTCCGGGCTGCGCGGAATCGCTGTCGAAGTACCGGATCAATCCGGGCAACGTCGGGCACGGCGCGAAGCGCGACACGCAGTTCGCGCAGATGATCGAGGCGGCGGTCAAGTACGACAAGCCGGTGCGCATCGGCGTGAACTGGGGCAGTCTCGACCAGGACTTGCTCGCGAAGATGATGGACGAGAATGCGTCGCGCGCTACCCCGTGGGAAGCACAAAGCGTGATGTACGAAGCGCTGATCCAGTCGGCGATCGGCTCGGCTGAGCGCGCGGTCGAACTCGGCCTCGGGCGCGACCAGATCATCCTGTCGTGTAAGGTCAGCGGCGTGCAGGATCTGATCGCGGTGTACCGCGAACTCGCGCGCCGTTGCGACTTCGCGCTGCATCTTGGCCTCACGGAAGCAGGCATGGGCTCGAAGGGCATCGTTGCGTCGACCGCGGCTCTTTCGGTTCTTCTGCAGCAGGGCATCGGTGACACGATCCGTATTTCGCTGACGCCGGAACCGGGCGCATCGCGCACCGGCGAAGTGATCGTCGGACAGGAAATCCTGCAGACCATGGGCCTGCGCTCGTTCACGCCGATGGTGATCGCGTGCCCGGGCTGCGGCCGCACCACGAGCACGCTGTTCCAGGAACTCGCGTCGCAGATCCAGACCTATCTGCGTCAGCAGATGCCGATGTGGCGCGACCAGTATCCTGGCGTCGAAACGATGCACGTCGCGGTGATGGGCTGCATCGTCAACGGGCCAGGCGAGTCGAAGCAGGCCAACATCGGTATCAGCCTGCCGGGCTCGGGCGAGAACCCGGCCGCGCCGGTGTTCATCGACGGCGAGAAAGTGAAGACGCTGCGCGGCGAGAACATCGCGCAAGAATTCCAGCAAATCGTGAGCGACTACGTCGAGCGCCGCTATGGCCGCGCCGACGCGCTCAACTAAATAGCGGCTATCGAAACACAGATGACTGAACAGAAGAAAAAGCTCGAGAAGCTGTCCGGCGTGAAGGGCATGAACGACATCCTTCCGCAGGAAGCCGGGCTCTGGGAATTTTTCGAAACCACCGTCAAGTCGATGCTGCGTTCGTACGGATACCAGAATATCCGCACGCCGATCGTCGAGCATACGCAGCTGTTCACGCGCGGCATCGGCGAAGTGACCGACATCGTCGAAAAAGAGATGTACAGCTTCACCGACGCATTGAACGGCGAAAACCTGACGATGCGCCCGGAAAACACGGCGGCCGTAGTGCGCGCGTCGATCGAGCACAACATGCTGTACGACGGCCCGAAGCGCCTGTGGTACGTCGGCCCGATGTTCCGTCATGAGCGTCCGCAGCGCGGCCGCTATCGCCAGTTCCACCAGGTCGGCGTCGAGGCCCTTGGCTTCGCGGGTCCGGATGCGGACGCGGAAATCATCATGATGTGCCAGCGCCTGTGGGACGACCTCGGACTGACTGGCATCAAGCTCGAAATCAACTCGCTAGGCCTCGCTGAAGAGCGCGCCGCGCATCGCGTCGAACTGATCGCATACCTCGAAAAGCACATGGACGTGCTCGACGAAGACGCGAAGCGCCGTCTCTATACGAACCCGCTGCGCGTGCTCGATACGAAGAATCCCGCGCTGCAGGAAGTCGCGCAGAACGCGCCGAAGCTGATCGATTTTCTCGGCGCAGAATCGCTCGCGCATTTCGAAGGCCTGCAACGTCTGCTGAAGGCGAACAACCTTCCGTTCACGATCAATCCGCGTCTCGTGCGTGGTCTCGATTACTACAATCTGACCGTGTTTGAGTGGGTTACCGACAAGCTCGGCGCGCAAGGCACGGTCGCAGCGGGCGGGCGCTATGACCCGCTGATCGAGCAGCTCGGCGGCAAGCCGACGGCTGCTTGCGGGTGGGCGATGGGTGTCGAGCGGATTCTCGAGCTGCTGAAAGAAGAGCAGCTCGTGCCCGAAGACGAAGGCTGCGACGTGTATGTGGTTCATCAGGGCGACGCGGCGCGCGAGCAGGCGTTCATCATCGCCGAGCGTCTGCGCGATACCGGTCTCGACGTGATCCTGCATTGCAGCGCGGACGGTCAGTCGGCCAGCTTCAAGTCGCAGATGAAGCGCGCCGACGCGAGCGGCGCCGCGTTTGCTGTGGTGCTCGGCGAAGACGAGATCGCCAACGGCACGGTCGGCGTGAAACCGCTGCGCGATACGCAAGCCAACGGCGGTAAGAGCGAGCAACAGAACGTGCCCGCCGAAGACTTGACCGAATATCTAATCAATGCGATGGTTGCATCCGCCGAAGACGGCGACGACTGATCGCGATGTCGTTGGGCCGGCTGGCTCGACACGCACACGTAGCAAGAAAGAGGAAATCGCCGGGCGATGAGTTACCACGACGAACAAGAATCGATTGAAAGTCTGAAGGCATGGTGGCAGCAGTGGGGCAATGCGACCACGTGGATTGTGCTGGTGGTGTTGTTGGCAGGCGCGAGCTGGAATGGCTGGAATTTCTGGCAGCGTCGCCAGGCCGCGGAAGCCGCGGTGCTCTATGACCAGGTTCAACAGGCCGCGGCAAGCGGCGACAAGGCGCAGATCGCGCGCGTCGCCGCCGACATGGAAGACAAGTTCGGCCGCACCGCCTACGCGCAGATGACCGCGCTCGGCGCAGCCAAGGCGCTCTACGCCGCTGGCGATGAAGCCGGCGCCAAAGCGCAGTTGCAGTGGACGATCGATCACGCGAAGGACGACGAGTTCAAGCAGATCGCGAAGCTGCGCATGGCATCGCTGCTGCTCGACGACAAGGCCTACGACCAGGGCCTCGCGCTGCTGGCCGAGCCGCAATCCAATGCCTTCAAGGGCGTCGTGGCGGACCGCCGCGGCGACCTGCTCGCCGCCCAGGGCAAGCGCGACGACGCGCGCGCGGCCTATAAGCTCGCGCTCGACTCGCTGTCGAAGAGCGACAGTTCGGCACGCCAACTGATCCAGTTCAAGCTGGATGCGCTTGGCGGCTGAACGTCCCGCGCGGCGCGCCGCGAGCCACGACCGCAAGGCGGTCTCCTTTAATCCATTTCCTGAATGCTTCGTCCACCGATGAATCTGCTGAAACGTTACGCCGTGCCCGTTATCTGTGCGATGACCGTTCTCACGCTGGCGGCTTGCTCATCCACGAAAGACGAGCGCCGTGTGCCGACGCCGCTCACCGAGTTCAAACCCGTGCTCGACGTGCAGCAGTCCTGGTCGGCGAGCGTCGGCAAGGCGGGCCGCTACCTGTTCTCGCCGGTTGCGGTCGGCAATGCCGTGTACGCTGCCGGCACCAACGGCACGGTCGCCAAGATCGACGCACAAACTGGCAAGGACCTGTGGCGCGTCAAGCTGCATGACGATCTGTCGGCGGGTGTCGGCAGCGATGGCACGCTGACCGCGGTCGGCGGGCTGAAGGGCGACGTGTACGTGCTCGGCGCGGACGGCAAGCAGCTGTGGACCGCGAAGGCGCCGGGCGAGCTCATTACGCCGCCGCTCGTCGGCAACGGCCTCGTGGTCGTGCGCACGATCGACGGCCAGATCGTCGCCTTCAACGCGCAAACCGGCGAGCAGAAGTGGAACTTCCGCAACCGCGCGGTTCCGCTGAATCTGCGCGTCTCGTCGGGCATGACGTTCGCGGGCGACGCGGCCGTGCTGGCCGGCTTCCCGGGCGGCTCGTTCGCGGCGATCAATCTGCAGACGGGCGACGCCTACTGGCAGACTCCGGTGTCGTATCCGAAAGGTGTGACCGAAGTCGAGCGTATCAACGACGTGACCGGGCCGCCCACGCTGGTCGGGTCGGAGACTTGCGCGGTGACGTTCCAGGGCCAGATTGGCTGTTTCGACGCGAACTCGGGCCGCGCGCTGTGGGGCAAGGCGTTTTCGAGCACGAGCGGCCTCGCGCAGGATGAGCGCAGCGTGGTCGCCGCCGACGACTGGTCGGTCGTGTCCGCATTCGACGTGAACAACGGCTCGGCACTGTGGAAGAATGAGACGCTGAAGAACCGCGACCTGAGCGTGCCGATGCTGCTCGGCCGCGCGGCCGTGTTCGGCGACTATCAGGGCTTCGTGCATTTTCTGTCGACCACCGACGGCACGCTCGTCGCGCGGGTGAAGACCGACGGCAGCGCGATTACCGCGGCGCCGGTGCTGGCCGGCGACACGCTGGTCGTACAGACGCGCGACGGCGGCCTGTTCGGTTATCGTCCGCGCTGACGCTACAGATGGTGTCAGGCGCGCAGGCCGGCTTTGCCGGCCGCGCGCCTTTTAAATTGAAGTCTGGGTCGGCCAAGGCGTGGGACGCCAGCCTCGGGTTGCCACGCTGCGCCGCCTGAGATCGGGCAGGCTCAATAGAAGAAATCGCCGGACGGGCTGGTCCGGCAAGTCGGATCGAGGCTGTGCCCGCCGGTATGCAAGGAGGCGCGTGCGCTTCGTCGGCGGCTTTGCAGACCCAGGACACGCTCGAACACGAGCGGGTCAGCCGTCGAGCAGCCCGATCTGAAGCAGGCGACCCCGGTGGCGTCTGTGCAGCCCACTCCCGTCCGCCTGGATGCGCATATCGATCGCGCATCCGGAGCAGGCCGAATTCGTGATAATTTCGTCAAAACGCCGCCGCGTCGCGGCCGCCTGGCGTCGCTACGCGCGCGATCGATTGCGATCCCGCGTTTCACCGTGAACAACATCAGATGAAACCCGTTATTGCCCTCGTTGGGCGCCCCAATGTGGGGAAATCCACGCTTTTCAACCGTCTCACGCGCTCGCGTGACGCGCTGGTTGCCGACCTGCCCGGTCTCACGCGCGATCGCCATTACGGCGAAGGCCGCACCGGCGAGCGGCCGTATCTGGTCGTCGATACCGGTGGCTTCGAGCCCGTCGCGAAGGACGGCATCCTGCACGAGATGGCGCGCCAGACCCGCCAGGCGGTCGAGGAATCGGACGTCGTCGTGTTCATCGTCGATGGCCGCAATGGTCTCGCGCCGCAGGACAAGTCGATCGCCGACTATCTGCGCAAGGTCGGCCGGCCGATCTTCCTCGTCGTCAACAAGGCCGAGGGCATGAAGTACAGCAACGTCGCGGCCGACTTCTACGAACTGGGCCTCGGCGACCCGCGCGCGATCTCGGCCGCGCACGGCGACGGCGTCACCGACATGATCAACGAGGCGCTCGAAGTCGCGTATGCCGGGCAGCCGGAAGAGAGCGAGGAAGACAAGGAAGCGCGCGGCGTGAAGATCGCGATCGTCGGCCGGCCGAACGTCGGCAAGTCGACGCTGATCAATGCGCTGGTCGGCGAAGAGCGCGTGATCGCGTTCGACATGCCGGGCACCACGCGCGACTCGATCTACGTCGATTTCGAGCGCAACGGCAAACCGTACACGCTGATCGACACGGCCGGCCTGCGCCGCCGCGGCAAGGTGTTCGAGGCGATCGAAAAGTTTTCGGTCGTGAAGACGCTGCAGTCGATATCGGATGCGAACGTCGTGATCCTGCTGCTCGACGCGCGTCAGGACATCTCGGATCAGGATGCGCACATCGCCGGCTTCGTCGTCGAGCAGGGGCGGGCGCTGGTGGTTGGCGTGAACAAATGGGACGGTCTCGATCCGCATGTGCGCGAGCGCACCAAAGCCGACCTCGAACGCAAACTAAAATTTCTGGACTTCGCCAAATTCCATTTCATTTCCGCCGCGGAAAAAACCGGAATCGGGCCGCTGATGCGTTCGGTCGACGACGCGTACTCGGCCGCAATGTCGAAGCTGCCGACGCCGAAACTGACCCGCGCGCTGATCGAGGCGGTCGAGTTCCAGCAGCCGCGCCGTCGCGGTCCGGTACGTCCGAAGCTGCGTTACGCACACCAGGGCGGGCAGAATCCGCCGATTATCGTGATTCACGGCAATGCACTCGACGCGATCACCGACACGTATAAGCGGTACCTCGAAAATCGCTTCCGGGAAACTTTCAAGCTGACGGGGACTCCATTGCGAATAGAGTTCAGATCGTCGACGAACCCTTACGCGGATAAAGGCTGAAGCTGGCTGACGCTGGTCTTAAACCTGGGCTGAAACCCGCGTGTACGCTGGGTTTGGCCGGGGGTCCCGGGCCCGCGCGTCGAAATGAAAATCAGCTATAGTGTAGCGGTTGGCGGCGGATCTCTTTTTCTTCGCCGTCAATTCAGTCAACCTGCAAAAAAATACGGAGTTTGCTATGAGCAACAAAGGGCAATTGTTACAAGACCCGTTTTTGAACGCACTGCGTAAAGAGCATGTGCCGGTGTCGATCTACCTGGTCAACGGCATCAAGCTTCAAGGGAACATCGAATCGTTCGACCAGTACGTCGTGTTGCTCCGGAATACGGTCACCCAGATGGTCTACAAGCATGCCATTTCGACGGTCGTGCCTGCCCGTCCGGTGAATTTCCACCCGGATTCCGAACAGTCCTAACCCTCGCCGCGGCCGGCACAGCGTCGCCCGTTGGCGATCATTCCCGGCCGCGTCATTTTGATACCCTCCAATTTGATCAATGCAGCGCTTGTTGGCATCGACTTCGGCAAGATCGATTTCGAAGCCAGTCTCGAAGAACTCAGCCTGCTCGCGCAAAGCGCGGGTGCGAATCCCGTAGTCACCGTCACCGGACGCCGTTCCAGCCCCGACGCGAAGATGTTCGTCGGTAGCGGCAAGGCCGAAGAATTGCGCCTTGCTTGCGAAGCGAACGACATCGAACTCGTGATCTTCAACCATGCTCTGGCGCCTGCGCAGCAGCGCAATCTGGAGCGGGCGCTTAATCGGCGCGTAGTCGATCGCACCAGTCTGATCCTCGACATTTTCGCGCAGCGCGCACGCAGCCATGAAGGCAAGCTGCAGGTCGAGCTCGCGCAGTTGCAATACCTGTCGACCCGGCTGATTCGCGCATGGACCCACCTCGAACGTCAGAAGGGCGGTATCGGTCTGCGCGGTCCAGGTGAAACGCAGCTCGAAACCGACCGCCGGCTGATCGGCGAGCGCATCAAGGCGCTCAAGATCCGCCTCGACAAGCTGCGTCGCCAGCATGGCACGCAGCGCCGCGCGCGTAGTCGCAACCAGACGATGTCGGTGTCGCTCGTCGGCTATACGAACGCGGGTAAATCGACGCTTTTCAACGCGCTGACCAAGGCGCAGGCCTATGCGGCTGACCAGTTGTTCGCCACGCTCGATACCACCTCGCGGCGCGTGTATCTGGGCGACGAAGCGGGGCAGGTGGTGGTGTCCGATACCGTCGGTTTCATTCGCGAACTGCCGCACCAGCTCGTCGCCGCGTTTCGCGCGACGCTCGAGGAAACCATTCACGCGGACCTGCTGCTGCATGTCGTCGATGCATCGAGCGCGGTGCGGCTCGACCAGATCGATCAGGTCAACGAGGTGTTGCACGCGATCGGCGCGGACACGATCCGTCAGGTGCTGGTGTTCAACAAGATCGATGCGGTGCCAGAGCTGGCGGCCCGTGGCGACGCGGTCGAGCGGGACGAGTATGGTAATATTTCGCGCGTCTTTTTGAGCGCGCGCACCGGGCAGGGGCTGGATGCGTTGCGCGCTGCCATCGCTGAAATCGCTACAGCCGAACCGCTTGCCGACATGCCGCTCGATGCGTCGCAAGATGACCGTACGGCGCAACTGCGCGACGACCACAAGGTTCCAGAACTCGGGCACTGACCCGTTCCAATTGCACTGACCCGCTGTCTACTCTGGTGAACGAACACAGGTGAACGATTACAACGAGCGGAGTATCTGGCTGCGCATGCGCGCCTTGCTTTCACTGAACGATCCGCGTTGGGGCCGGGGCGACGGCAACGGCGACCGGCAACGGCCGAACGATCCGAAGCGACCGGCGCGCGATGGTGAAGGTCCGCCCGATCTCGACGAAATGTGGCGTGATTTCAATCGCCGTCTGTCGCGGGTTTTCGGGCGCAAGGGTGGCGGCGGTGTCGGCGGCGGCCGTCCGGACAACGGCCGCGGCGCGCGCATCGGCGTCGGCATCGTGATCGGCGTGCTGATCGCGATCTATCTCGGCAGTGGCGTGTTCGTCGTGCAGGATGGCCAGGAGGCCGTCGTGCTGCAGTTCGGCAAGTATCGCTATACCGCGGCGCAGGGCGTGCATTGGCGTCTGCCGTATCCGTTCGAGTCCCACGAGTTCGTCAACGTCGGGCAGATCCGCCAGGTCGAGATCGGCCGCAGCAATGTGGTGCGTCTCGCGAACGTGAAGGAAGCAGCGATGCTCACGCACGACGGCGACATCGTCGACGTGCGCTTCGCCGTGCAGTACCAGGTGCGTAAGCCCAACGACTTTCTGTTCCGCAGCGTCGATCCCGATCAGAGCGTGATGCATGCCGCGCAGGCCGCGGTGCGCGGCATCGTCGGCGCGCACAGCACCAGCGATATTCTCGATCAGGATCACGAAACATTGCGCCAGCAGCTGATTGCGGCGATCCAGCAATCGCTCGACCAGTACCAGTCCGGCCTGGGGGTCACGGGCGTGACGATCCAGAGCGTGCAGGTGCCCGAGCAGGTGCGACCCGCGTTCGACGACGCCGCCAAGGTGCACGACGAAAACGAACGCGCGAAGCGCGACGCGCAGGCTTATGCGGCCGAACTTCTGCCGCGTGCGCAAGCCGACGTCGATCGTCAGGTGCAGGACGCCAAAACCTACAGCCAGACCACGGTCGCGCAGGCGCAGGCCGAGGCCGAGCGCTTCAATCAGGTCTACGTGCAGTATGCGAAGGCGCCGGCCGTCGTGCGCTTCCGCCTGTACATGGAAACCATGCAGCAGATTTACGCGAACGCAACCAAGGTCTTCGTCGACGCGAAGAACGGCAACAACGTGCTGTATCTGCCGCTCGACAGGCTCGTCGAGCAGAACCGCGAGCGTCAGGCCGCGGCGGCGGGCGCCGCCGCTTCGGGTCCTGCTGTCGCGGCGGCGCCGCAAGCGGCGAGTGCGGCTGCGCCGTCGGCCACATCGGCCGCTGAGACCGGGGCCGCGGCAGGCTCCGCCGCCGATGGCGCATCCGGTTCCGCTGCTTCCGCGCCTGCGCCGGCGAGCCGGCCGAGCGCCGCGTCGCTGCGCTCGCGCGAAGCGTTCCGTAATCGCCTGCGCGAAGATGACGTTCAATAAGGAGCGCACAAGAATATGAACCGAATCATTGCGCTCGTCGTCGCCGTCGTCATCGTAGTGTTTGCGGCATCGTCGATGGTGTTCGTCGTCGATCAACGTCATATGGCCGTGCTGTCCGCGCGCGGCGACGCGACGCCCACGCTGCTCGGCCCGGGGCTGCACGTGAAGCTGCCGCCGCCGCTGCAAACCGTCACGCTGGTCGACAATCGCATCCAGTCGCTCGACGCACCCGACGAGGATCATTACGTCACGTCCGACAAGACCGATCTGCTGGTCAACCCGGTCATCAAGTTCCGCGTGACCGATCCGCTGAAGCTGATCGCCGAAACGAAGGGTGATCCGCAAAGCCTGCCGGACCGGCTCGCGCTGCTGTCGCGCGGTGCGCTCGGCGATGCGTTCGGCAAGTTCACGCTGTCCGACGCGCTCGCCAAACAGCAGGCCGTCGCCGAAGAGGCACGCGGCGCGATGGACAAGGGCGCGGCATCGCTCGGCGTGTCGGTCGTGGATGTGCAACTCACGCGTGTCGATTTCCCGGCCGCGGTGGCCGACTCGGTATTCAAGCGCATGATCGCCGCGCGCCAGCAGGCCGCGGCGGACGAGCGCGCGAAGGGCGCCGCCGAAGCGAACCAGATCCGCGCGGACGCGCTCGCGAAGCAGCAGGCCGTGCTCGCCGACGGCCTCGCGCAGGCGCAGGGCATTCGCGGCGAAGGCGATGCGAAGGCCGCGGAAATCGCAGCCGAAGCGTTCGGCAAGGACCCGCAGTTCTATCAGTTTTATCAAAGCATGCAGGCGTACCGGAAGACCTTCAAACCGGGCGATCTGATCGTGGTCGACTCCAGTAGCGAGTTCTTCCGCTTCATGCGTAGCCCGACCGGCGGCGTCGCCCCGGACGCTCCCGCGCCTGCCGCGCGCAAACGCTGATTACCGAAGGCCGCGGCATTCGCATCGCGGCCGCTTCACTCGCATGGACATAGCTGGTTCGTTATTGCTCGCGATCGCGCTGATGCTGATCATCGAGGGGATGTTTCCGTTCGTTTTTCCGAGCGCCTGGCGCGACACCTTCCGTAAAATAGCGGAACGGCCGCCGCATCAGATTCGTGTCGGCGGGCTCATCGTGATGTTGCTCGGGCTGATTCTGCTGTTCATCGTGACCTGAAGCGGGCTGGCTTGTCCGACGAACGCCGCTGGTTGCGGCGTGTTCCGCCCGCTCGAGCAAAACGCCGCATGTCCGGTCAGGCTGCGGCGCGTGACGCGTGGCGCGTGGCGCGTGGCGCGCAAGCCGCTAGTCGCCGCCCGAGCGTCTGTGTCACCCGCCAGAATCAAGCCGCTGTACGCCATTCACACTCATCATCGGCGCTTCAAGCCGCCGTGTTCAACGCCGTAGGACTGTATCGATGTCGACCTGGTTGCTTCCTGAGAATATCGCCGACGTGCTGCCGTCGGAGGCCCGCAAGATCGAAGAATTGCGGCGTCATTTGCTGGACCGTTTCCGCTCGTACGGCTACGAGATGGTGATGCCGCCGCTGCTCGAATACCTCGAGTCGCTGCTGTCGGGCGGTGGGCACGACCTGAACCTGCGTACCTTCAAGCTCGTCGATCAACTGTCGGGCCGCACGCTCGGTCTGCGCGCCGACATCACGCCGCAGGTCGCGCGCATCGACGCGCATTTGCTGAACCGCCAGGGCGTCACGCGTCTTTGCTACGCGGGCAACGTCGCGCATACGCGCCCGCGCGGCCTGCATGCGACGCGTGAGCAGATCCAGATCGGTGCGGAAATCTACGGCCACGCGGGCCTCGAAGCGGATCTCGAAATCCAGCAACTGATGCTCGACGCGCTGCGTCTCGCCGGCCTCGCGAAGGTGCGTCTGGACCTGTGTCACGCCGGCGTGCTGGCGGCGCTGATCGAAGCGGAGCCAGCCGCCGAGGAACTCGGCGAGGCGCTCTACGACGCGCTTGCCGGCAAGGACGTGCCGCGCCTCGTCGAGATGACCGCGCAATTCTCTCCGGTGATTCGCGATGCGCTGCGCGCGCTGCCCACGCTGTACGGCGACGCATCGGTGCTCGAAGAGGCCCGCGCGCGTCTGCCGAATTCGCCGGCGATCGCCCGCGCGCTCGACGACCTCGCGTTCCTCGCGAGCCAGGTCGACGGCGCCGAAGTCATGATCGACCTCGCCGATCTGCGCGGCTACGCGTACCACAGCGGCGTGATGTTCTCCGCGTACGTGGACGGCGTGCCGAACGCGGTCGCGCGTGGCGGCCGCTACGACCATGTCGGCCAGGCCTACGGTCGCGCGCGCGCGGCAACCGGCTTTTCGCTGGATTTGCGCGAAGTCGCGCGTATTTCGCCGGTCGAAGCGCGCAGCAGCGCGATCCTCGCGCCGTGGCGGCACGACGAAGGTCTGCGCGTCGCGGTAGCGGCATTGCGCGATGGCGGCGAAGTGGTGATCCAGGCACTGCCCGGCCACAAGCACGATCTCGATGAATTCGCGTTCGACCGGGTGCTGGTCGAGCGCAATGGCGCATGGGTGGTCGAACCGCGCGCCTGAGCCGCGCGTTCCGATCAACTCGGCCGGGGATGTGTGCCCGGCGCTCGCCACGGGGCGGCGCAAGCGCTGCCCGAACCGCGCGCGGACGAGCGACTCTTCGCGGCCGCGCATCCCTCGCAATACTCAACATAACGTGCATACCGTTGAGCGGAAACGGAAAAATTCCGGAAGCTTCCGCGAACCTAGGTAAAATACGTTTTTAACCAGCTTACGAAACAACATGTCTGCCAGCGCAGTGAATGTGAACCCCGGGCGCAACGTCGTCGTCGTGGGTACCCAATGGGGTGATGAGGGCAAGGGCAAGATCGTCGACTGGCTGACGGACCACGCTCAGGGCGTCGTTCGCTTCCAGGGCGGTCACAATGCCGGCCACACGCTCATCATCGGCGGCAAGAAAACCATCTTGCGTCTGATTCCGTCGGGCATCATGCATCCCGGCGTCGCGTGCTATATCGGCAATGGCGTCGTGTTGTCGCCGGAAGCTCTGTTCAAGGAAATCGGCGAACTCGAAGCCGCCGGCGTCGACGTCCAGAAGCGTCTGTTCATTTCCGAAGCCACCACACTGATCCTGCCGTACCACATCGCGATCGACCAGGGCCGCGAAGCCCGCCGTGGCGCGGGCAAGATCGGCACGACTGGCCGTGGCATCGGCCCGGCCTATGAAGACAAGGTCGCGCGCCGCGGCCTGCGCGTGCAGGACCTGTTCGACGCGCCGGCCTTCGCCGAGCGTCTGCGCGAAAACCTCGACTATCACAACTTCGTGCTCACGCAGTACCTCGGCGCTGCCGCGGTCGACTTTCAGCAAACGCTCGACACGATGCTGAGCTATGCCGACCGTCTGAAGCCGATGGTCACCGACGTGTCGCGGCGTCTGTACGACGTCAACGCGAACGGCGGCAATCTGCTGTTCGAGGGCGCGCAGGGCACGCTGCTCGACATCGACCACGGCACCTATCCGTTCGTCACGTCGAGCAATTGCGTCGCGGGTGCCGCGACGGCGGGCGCGGGTGTCGGTCCGCAAAAGCTCAACTACATCCTCGGCATCACGAAGGCGTACTGCACGCGTGTCGGTTCGGGCCCGTTCCCGAGCGAACTGTACGATGCGGACAACGCGTCGCGCCAGAACCCGATCGGCCTCGAACTCGCCACCGTCGGCAAGGAATTCGGTTCGGTCACCGGCCGTCCGCGCCGCACCGGCTGGCTCGACGTCGCCGCGCTGCGCCGCTCGATCCAGATCAACGGCGTGACGGGTCTGTGCATGACCAAGCTCGACGTGCTCGACGGTCTCGACGAAGTGAAGCTGTGCGTCGGCTACACGGTCGACGGCCAGAACGTCGATCTGCTGCCGCGCGGCGCGACGGAAGTCGCGCGCTGCGAACCGGTCTACGAAACCTTCGCGGGCTGGAAGGAAAGCACGGTCGGCATCAAGGAATGGGACAAGCTGCCCGCTAACGCGCGTGCATATTTGACGCGCGTGCAGGAAGTCGCGGGCATTCCGATCGACATGGTGTCTACCGGTCCGGATCGCGACGAAACGATTTTGCTGCGTCATCCGTTCAAGGTTTAAGCGATGCAAGGTGTACCAATGATCGCGATGAAAGATCCGCGCAACGACGACAAGAACCTGTGGGTCGGCTGGGACGAATATCACCGGCTGATCGAGGTGCTCGCACTTGCCGTGCACGAATCGGGCTGGAAGTTCGACAAGATCCTGTGCCTCGCGCGCGGCGGTCTGCGCGTCGGCGACCAGCTGTCGCGCATCTACGATCTGCCGCTGGCCATTCTCGCAACGAGCTCGTATCGCGAGGCGGCCGGCACGGAGCAGGGTGAACTAGACATCGCGCAATACATCACGATGACGCGCGGCGAACTGCACGGCAACGTGCTGCTCGTCGACGACCTCGTCGATTCGGGCGTCACGCTCGCGCGCGTGCAGCAGCATCTGAAGGAACGCTATCCGGCGATCACCGCGGTGCGCTCGGCGGTGCTGTGGTACAAGGGCTGCTCGAAAGTGAAGCCCGACTACCACGTGCAGTATCTGCCGACCAACCCGTGGATTCATCAGCCGTTCGAGGAGTGGGACACGGTGCGTCCGCATAACCTCGGCGCGTGGATCAAGCGCGGCATTGCCCAGGCCGGGGAGGCGTCGGGCAATTGACGCGAAGCCGCGCGCGTCATGCTTCGCCGCATCGGATCTCGCGCGTCATCGCCGTGTCACAAAAAGGAGCCCAGTCGGGCTCTTTTTTTTGCGTCGAACGCCGCGTCGGAACGCCCGTACGGCGGCAGACGCGGCCATATCGCAGTGCTAAACTGCGCGGACATCCACGTGGCGTATCCACAACAAGCCGGGCGGTGCCGGATGGGCAGTTTAGAATAGCGGTCGTTTTTTCCGCCCGGGAACGGATTTCCTCGCGTCCATGACAGATAACAATCACGTACACAAACAGCCGCTGCCTTCTCTTGCGATTGCCGCGATCGGAGTGGTGTTCGGCGACATCGGTACGAGCCCGTTGTACTCGCTGAAGGAAGCCTTCAGCCCATCGCACGGTATCCCGTTGACCGATCAGTCGATTCTTGGCGTGATCTCGCTGTTGTTCTGGGCGATCGTGATCGTGGTCGGCATCAAGTACGTGCTGTTCGTGATGCGCGCCGACAACAACGGCGAAGGCGGCGTCCTCGCGCTGATGGCTCTGGCGATGCGCTCGGTCGATCAGAAAACGAAAATGGGCGGCGTTCTGATGATGCTCGGCATCTTCGGCGCCTGCATGTTCTACGGCGACGCGGTGATCACGCCGGCGATCTCGGTGATCTCGGCGGTCGAAGGCCTCGAAATCGCCGCGCCGCATCTGGCGCATCTGGTCATTCCGCTGACCATCGTGATCCTGATCGTGCTGTTCTGGATCCAGCGGCACGGCACAGCAACGGTCGGCCGTCTGTTCGGGCCGATCATGACGCTGTGGTTCCTCGTGCTCGCCGTGCTCGGCCTGTGGCACATCATGCAATCGCCGAACGTGATTCAGGCGCTCAATCCGTACTACGCGTACACCTTCATGGCCGCCCACGTGCTGCAGGCCTACGTGGTGCTCGGCTCGGTGGTGCTGGTGCTGACCGGTGCGGAAGCGCTGTACGCAGACATGGGTCACTTCGGCGCGCAACCGATCCGCATGGCGTGGTACGTGCTTGTGATGCCGTCGCTGGTGCTGAACTACTTCGGCCAGGGCGCGCTGCTGATGCGCGACTCGAAGGCGATCGAAAATCCGTTCTTCCTGCTCGCTCCGGACTGGGCGCTGTTGCCGCTCGTCGTGCTGTCGACGGTGGCGACGGTGATCGCGTCGCAGGCGGTGATTTCGGGCGCTTACTCGCTGACGAGCCAGGCGATCCAGCTCGGCTACGTGCCGCGTATGAAGGTCCTGCACACGTCCGAACTCGCGATCGGGCAGATCTATGTGCCGGTCGTCAACTGGATGCTGCTGTTCATCATCCTGTGCATCGTGATCGCGTTCAAGAGTTCCGACAATCTGGCGGCCGCGTACGGTATCGCGGTGACGGCAACGATGGTGATCACCACGATCCTCGCCTGCGTCGTGATGGTGAAAGTGTGGAACTGGAACAAGCTGCTGGTCGGGCTCATCATCGGCGTGTTCATGGTCGTCGATCTGGGCTTTTTCGGCGCGAACCTGCTGAAGGTCGAAGAGGGCGGCTGGTTGCCGTTGTGCATCGGCGGCCTGCTGTTCTTCCTGCTGATGACGTGGTTCAAAGGCAGGATGATCGTGAAGGAACGCACGGCCGCAGACGGTATTCCGCTGATGCCGTTCCTGCAAGGCCTGCTCGCGCATCCGCCGCATCGCGTGTCGGGTACCGCGATCTATCTGACCGGCAGCGATTCGCTGGTGCCGGTGAGCCTGCTGCACAATCTGAAGCACAACAAGGTGCTGCACGAGCGCACGATCTTCCTGACCTTCGTCACGCGCGACATTCCGTACGTGAAGGACGCCGATCGTGTGACCGTGAAGGACATGAACGGTGGCCTGTGGCTGGTGAAGGCGGCCTACGGCTTCAACGAAACGCCGGACGTGAAGGCGGTGCTGCTCGAAGTCGGACGCACGCACGACATGACCTTCGAATTGATGGACACGTCGTTCTTCCTCGCGCGCGAAACGGTGGTGCCGACGCAATTGCCGGGCATGTCGGTATGGCGTGAGCGTGTGTTCGCGTGGATGCATCAGAACGCCGCGAAGCCGACTGACTTCTTCAGCATCCCGGCTAACCGGGTCGTGGAACTGGGGACGAAGATCGAGATTTGACGGCCCGCGCGTGACGTGCGGGAGGGAGTGCAAACAAAAAGCCCACGCAATGCGTGGGCTTTTTGTTTATGCGCTCGCAAACGGCCTGGCGCGCGACGCAGTCATGCACGGACCGGTGCACGTACAACGTAGTGCACCGGTCCGATACGCTCACTTCTGTTTGAGCTTCGCAAACGCTGCCGCCATCGCGCCGCCCGGCTCCGGTTCGCGCGAGCGCTGCGGCGCGCCGCGTCCCGCTGCGCCGCGGTTGAAGCCTCCCGCGCCAGCGCGGTCCTGTTGCGCACCACCGCCGCTGCGCGCGGCCGCCGCGCCGGGTTCGTCGTCGAGACGCATCGTCAGTGCAATTCGCTGGCGCTTCACGTCGACTTCGAGCACCTTGACCTTGACGATCTGACCGGCCTTCACGACTTCGTGCGGGTCCTTCACGAACTTCGTCGACAGCGCCGACACGTGCACGAGACCGTCCTGATGCACGCCGACGTCGACGAACGCGCCGAACGCCGCGACGTTCGTCACGACGCCTTCGAGCACCATGCCCGGGATCAGGTCGCTGACCTTCTCGACGCCTTCGCGGAACGTCGCGGTCTTGAATTCGGGGCGCGGATCGCGGCCCGGCTTTTCGAGTTCGACCAGGATGTCGCGCACGGTCGGCAGACCGAAACGTTCGTCGACGAATTCAGCGGGTGACAGTCCGCGCAACGCGTCGCGATTGCCGAGCACTTCGCCGACCTGCTTGCTGATCTTCGCGAGAATACGCTGGACCACCGGATACGCTTCCGGGTGCACCGACGAACGGTCGAGCGGATTCTCGCCGTTGTTGATGC
Source organism: Paraburkholderia sp. HD33-4 (assembly GCF_021390635.1). Taxonomy (NCBI): domain Bacteria; kingdom Pseudomonadati; phylum Pseudomonadota; class Betaproteobacteria; order Burkholderiales; family Burkholderiaceae; genus Paraburkholderia; species Paraburkholderia sp. HD33-4. The sequence goes on from NZ_JAJEJS010000001.1 coordinate 1,368,724, forward strand.
GCAGGAAGCCGGCGGCCTGCTCGAAGGTCTTGTCGCCGAGGCGCGGTACTTTGCGCAGATGATCGCGCGACGGGAACGGCCCGTTCGCATCGCGATAGTCGACGATGTTGCGCGCGAGCGTTGCATTGAGACCCGACACCCGCGCGAGCAGTGCGACCGACGCGGTGTTCGCATCGACGCCGACCGCGTTCACGCAGTCTTCGACGACCGCGTCGAGCGAGCGCGCGAGTTCGCGCTGGTTCACGTCATGCTGATACTGGCCGACGCCAATCGCCTTCGGCTCGATCTTCACGAGCTCGGCGAGCGGGTCCTGCAGACGTCGCGCGATCGACACCGCGCCGCGCAGCGACACGTCCATGTCGGGGAATTCTTTCGCGGCGAGCTCGGACGCCGAGTACACCGACGCGCCCGCTTCCGACACGACGATCTTCTGCAGTTTCAGCTCCGGATGACGCGCAATCAGTTCGCTCGCGAGCTTGTCCGTCTCACGCGACGCGGTGCCGTTGCCGATGCTGATCAGCTCGGCCTGGGTCTGCGCGGCGATTCGCGCGAGCTTGGCGAGCGAGCCGTCCCAGTCGCGGCGCGGCTCGTGCGGGTAGATCGTGTCGGTCGCGAGGACCTTGCCGGTGCGGTCGACCACCGCCACCTTGACGCCGGTGCGCAAGCCCGGATCGAGACCGATCACGGCCTTCGGACCAGCGGGCGCCGCGAGTAGCAGGTCCTTCAGATTGCGCGCGAACACGCGAATGGCCTCATGCTCGGCTTCGTCGCGCAGATTGGTCAGCAGCTCGTTTTCGAGGTGCGGCTGCACCTTCACGCGCCAGCACCAGCGGCACACGTCGGAGAGCCACTTGTCGGCGGGGCGGTTCTGATTGGCGACGCCGAAATGCCGCGCGATCAGCGCTTCGCCCGGATGCGGTATCTGCGCGTCGAGCTCTTCGCCGAGACCGAGCTTGATCATCAGCACGCCGGCATTGCGGCCGCGGAACAGCGCGAGCGCGCGATGCGACGGCACCGTGCGGATCGTTTCGGCGTAGTCGTAGTAATCGCGGAATTTCTCTTCTTCCGCGGTTTCCTTGCCTTCCACGACCTTCGACGACACCACGCCCTGGTTGAACAGATAGTCGCGCAGCTTGCCGAGCAGCTCGGCGGTCTCGCCGAACTGTTCGGACAGGATGTCGCGCGCGCCGTCGAGCGCGGCCTTCACATCGGCGACGCCTTTCTCCGCGTCCACGTAAGCGGCGGCTTCGGTCTGCGGATCGAGCAGCGGATTGCCGAGCAGCGCGTCGGCGAGCGGCTGCAAACCGGCTTCGCGCGCGATCTGCGCACGCGTGCGGCGCTTCGGCTTGTACGGCAGATAAAGGTCTTCCAGCACCTGTTTGCTGTCGGCGCCTTCGATCGCTGCGCGCAGTTCGTCGGTGAGCTTGCCCTGTTCGTCGATGCTCGCGATGATCGCCGCGCGCCGGTCTTCCAGCTCGCGCAGATACAGCAGGCGTTCCTCGAGATTGCGCAGTTGCGTGTCATCGAGATTACCGGTCACTTCCTTGCGGTAACGGGCGATGAACGGAACGGTCGCGCCTTCGTCGAGTAGTTCCACCGCGGCCGCGACCTGGCGCGGCTGGACGGACAGTTCGGTGGCGATGCGCTGGACGATCTTGAGTGCTACGGTTTCCGTCATAAGGTCTTGGTGTTCCTGCGGACTCAGTGATGGGCCGCGCGCGGGCGGCAAATCGGGACAGGCCGGGCGTGCGCCGCGACCAGGCTGCTAGAGCGGGGCATTTTGCCATAAATGCCAAAGGGCTCAACCGCGGGGTGTTAGAATTTCGGGCATGTTCCGTTGACCCTCTACGACGTTGCCAATCTCCTTGTCCCTCAACCGCCTGGTCTCTTCGCTGGCGTCAGGTTCACTGCCGGGTTCACTGCCGGATTCGCTGCCGGGTTCGTCTCGGGGTTCGTGTCAATTGCCGCTGGTTTCATTGCGCTGGATCGGTCCGTCGCTTGTAACGGTCGCCGCGTCGTGCGTGATCGCCGCTGCGCTTGCCGTGCCGGTGTCGGCCGCAGCGCAGAGCGTGACGCCCGCGGAAGCTGCGGCGCCTGTCGCGGCATCTGGCCCGCAAGCCGCCGCAACGGCCGACAGCCCCCAAAGCGCAAGTGACGCAGCCGCGCTGGACAAGTCGTTCGACGAGCGGCAACAGGTGCTCAATCAGCGCACCGACGACAACAATTATCAATTCGCGGTCGCGCAGCACAACTGCTACAGCCGCTTCTTCGTCAATCACTGTCTGAACCGCGCGCGCGACGCGATGCGCAGCGTGCAGGCGGACATCCGCAAGGAACAGCTCGCACTCGACGCCGAGCAGCGTGTGCAGCGCGCCCGCGAGCGCGACGAACGCACGGCATTGCGCCGTGCGCAAAACGAGGCGGAAGCGCCGCAACGTGCCGCCGAAGACACGCGCAACGAGCAGGCGTATCAGGAAAAGCAGCGTCAGCACGCGCTCGATCAGGCGCAGCGCAACGCCGAGGCACCGCAGCGCGAAGCCAACGCGCAGGCCTACCAGGACAAGCAGCATCAGCACGCGCTCGACCAGGCGCAGCGCAACGCCGCGGCGCCGCAGCATGAAGCCAACGCTCAGGCCTACGATCAGAAGCAGCGCCAGCACGCGCTCGACCAGGCGCAGCGTGGTGTCGCGCCAGCGCAGTCGGCGGCCAATCAGAAGGCCTCCAACCAGAAGCAGAGCGACTACCAGCGCCAGCTCGAGCAAGCGCGTCAGCAGGGCGCGCAAAAGGCCGCGGAGCGCCAGCAGAAGCAGGAGAATTTCGAGCGGAAGCAGGCCGACGCCGCGCAGCACAAGCTCGATGTCGAGGCGCGTCAGAAGCAGGCCGCCGAGAAGGCCGAGCAGAAGCGTCAGGACGACTTGAAGCAGCAACAACAGCTCGAAGAGCAGCAAAAGCAGCAACAGGAGCAACAGTAAGCGTGCTGTAGTGGCTGTGCCGTAGAGTGAGCCGTGGCGGTCGTAGCCAGGACCGCCGTAGTCGCCGTAATGCGTTTTGAGCCGGACAGCAACCTCAGGCATCGGGCCGCGCGCAAGCGGTTCGTGCCGCCGACTAGAGGAGGCGAGCATGCGCGATCGTCATCACGCCATCGACGCAAACACACTTCGCGACCGCATTCTGCAACTGGAATCGGAGCATAGTGGACTCGACCGGTTGATCGACCGGATGTCGGATGAGCCCGGCATCGACGACTTCGAGTTACAGCGCCTGAAAAAGCGCAAACTCAAAGTCAAGGACACCATCATCTTGCTGCAATTGCAGCTCGAACCGGACGCGCGCGCCTGAGTTCGCGGCCTGGCAGGCGCCGGGCGCGCAGCGCGCGAGCCGGACTTAGCAGGAACGCTTGCCTTGAATTCACCGCATGACACTTCATCCCGGGCCACGCCGGAGAACGCATCTGCTCCGGGCACGCTGGAGGCACGCGCGGCGGCGTCGGTGCCGGGCGTGTCGCTGAGTCGGCGCCGCGCGAGCGAGCTCGACGACATCTTCGCCGACAACGGTCTGCTCGCGCGGCAGATCGACGGTTATCGGCCGCGTGCGTCGCAGATCGAGATGGCACGCGCGGTCGCCGCGGCGATGGAAGCGTCGGGCCGCGCCATGCCCGAGCCCGCGATGTTCGACACGCAGAAGCGCCCGGCGCGGCGCCTGCAGCAGACCGGCACGGATTCGGCTTCCGAGTCGACCGACGGCAACGCCCACGCCGATGGCGTCGATGCTGGTGAGAACACGCTGATCGTCGAGGCCGGGACCGGCACCGGCAAGACCTATGCGTACCTCGTGCCGGCCATGCTGTGGGGCGGCAAGGTGATCGTCTCGACCGGCACCAAGCATCTGCAGGATCAGCTATTCCAGCGCGATATTCCGACCGTGCGCGACGCGCTCGCGGTGCCGGTGTCGGTCGCGATGCTGAAGGGCCGCGCGAACTACCTGTGCCATTACTACCTGCAACGCACCGCCGACAACGGCCGTCTGCCGTCGCGCCAGGAAACCTCGTATCTGCAGGACATCGTGCGCTTCGCGAAGATCACGCGCACCGGCGACAAGGCCGAACTCGCGAGCGTGCCGGAGACGGCGCAAGTGTGGTCGATGGTCACGTCGACGCGCGACAACTGCCTCGGCCAGGAGTGTCCGCACTACAAGGACTGCTTCGTCATGCAGGCGCGCCGCGAAGCGCAGCAGGCCGATATCGTGGTGGTCAACCATCATCTGTTTTTCGCCGACATCATGCTGCGCGATACCGGCATGGCGGAACTGCTGCCGACCGCGAACACCGTCGTCTTCGACGAAGCGCATCAGCTACCCGAAACCGCGACGCTGTTTTTCGGCGAGACACTATCGACCGCGCAGTTTCTCGAACTCGCACGCGATTCGGTGGCCGAGGGCCTCGGTCACGCACGCGATGCGATCGACTGGGTGAAACTCGGCGCGACCCTCGAGCGCGCGGCGCGTGACGTGCGGCTCGCGTTCAAGGAAGATTCGGTGCGGCTGTCGATCGGCCAGCTGCCCGACGATCATCCGCTGTTTGCCGCGCTCGAGACGCTCGAAACCGAGCTCGATGCGCTGGCCTCGGCGTTGGCGGGTCAGGCCGAGCGAGCCGAATCGCTGGGCGCGTGTCTGCGTCGCGCGCGCGAGTTGCAGGACGTGCTGAGCGGCTGGACCACGCCACCCACGAGCACCGAACGCAACGCGGTCGCTACACGCGAAGGTGACGCCACCGCTGAGCGCGCCGATCCGAATGAAAAGGTGCGCTGGATCGAGGTGTTCTCGCACACGGTCCAGCTGCACGAAACGCCGCTGTCGGTCGCGCCGATTTTCGCCAAGCAGCGCGCCGGCGTGCCGCGCGCGTGGATCTTCACATCGGCGACTCTGTCGGTGCGCGGCGACTTCACGCACTATGCGGCGCAGATGGGCTTGAACTCGAAGCGCTCGATGACCTTGCCGAGCCCGTTCGACTATCCATCGCAAGGGCTTCTGTACGTGCCGCGCAATCTGCCGCAGCCGTCATCGCCGATGTTCACCGACGCCGTGTTCGATGCCGCGTTGCCCGCGATCGAAGCATCGGGCGGCGGCGTCTTCATGCTGTGCACGACGCTGCGCGCGGTGGACCGCATCTCGACGAAGCTGCGCGACGCGATCGAGTCGCGTGGCTGGGACTATCCGCTGCTCGTGCAGGGAGACGCGAGCCGCACCGAACTGCTCGACCGCTTTCGCGCGTACGGCAACGCGATTCTGGTCGGCAGTCAGAGCTTCTGGGAAGGGGTGGACGTGCGCGGCGACGCGCTGTCGCTGGTCGTGATCGACAAGCTGCCGTTTGCGCCGCCGGACGATCCCGTGCTGGCCGCGCGGCTCGACGCGCTGACGAAGAAGGGCTTGAGCCCGTTCGCCGTGCATCAGCTGCCGCAGGCCGTGATCACGCTGAAGCAGGGCGCGGGCCGGCTGATTCGCGCGGAGACCGATCGTGGCGTGCTGATGATCTGCGATACGCGTCTCGTCGATAAGCCTTATGGCCGCCGCATCTGGCAGAGTCTGCCGCCGTTCAAGCGTACCCGCGAGATCGACGTGGTCCGCGAATTCTTCGAAGAAAATGCGGTGCCCGGGGCAACGGCCCGATAGAACCGCTGAGGTTCTGCGTTGAAAACAAAACGCCGCATATAAAATGCGGCGTTTTGTTTTTTAGATGACGAGACAATTACCTGCGCGGCCACCTCGATAAATCGCGCGCCAAAAAGCAAAACGCCACGGAGATGAATCCGTGGCGTTTTGCCTGACTGCCCGGGAAATCGCAACGATTTCCCGAAACAGTTTTCGCCCAGAGGCGAACCCTACGCGACAGCTTACTGGCTTGCGCCCGAAGCCGGAGCTGCAGCCGAAGCAGCAGCGCCTGCGTCCGAAGCGGCAGCGCCAGCGTCCGAAGCAGCAGCCGTAGCCGAAGCAGCAGCGTCGCTCGCAGCAGCAGCAGCACCCGAAGCAGCCGTTGCTGCGTCCGAAGCGGCAGCAGCCGGTGCCGAAGCAGCAGCTGCGTCGCTAGCCGGTGCAGCGGCTTGATCGTTGCTCTTGTTGCATGCAGCCAGTGCCACAGCTGCCAACAGGGATGCTACGAGGAGGGATTTCTTCATGATCACGTCCTTTTATGGTTTAAAGGTAAGCAACAGCGCAAAATAAAACCGGTAATGTGCTCCAACACCGACCTGGGCCGCTGGTGGAGAAGCTCTTTTGACGAGCTGGAATCTTCCCTACGGCTTGGGCGGAAATTATATGCACTTTCGTACTGACAGTCGATAAATCCGGGGTCAATACGTTGTCTTTCTAATACAAAATTTCACTGTACGGTATAGCACGCGGGCAGAGTTAAGCAAGCTCGCCCACCTGTATCCAGCCCGCACGATACCACTCGTGTAGCAGTGCTGTCACCGATGAATCGTGCGATAGTGTTACAAAGCGTTTCGCACTCATGCAGCGTAGATTTGCGAGTTCAAACAGCCATTTTTTAGCGCCGTCCCATGTCATTTGTTCTCCATTTACGAAGAAAAAACGACGTTCATACAACAGGTTAGTCTTGCGATCGAGCCGCAGACCGGATTTCGATGCCGCGCCGATGAAACGGGCTTCGTTGAGCGGCCGTTGCGGCGGATCAAAGACGACGCTCGGCTTCGGTTCGCTGAGGTACGTGCCAAGGAACGACGCAATGTCCTGCTCATTCCATCGCACTTTAGCAAGCATCGCGCCCACCCGTTCCACGAGCGCCGCGGGCAACTCGGCCGGCCGCTCGACGGCGGACTGCTGCGGATCGCGATAGAGCGCGCCGGCCTTGCCCGCGGCCTCGCCGCGCTCGGCCAGGTGGTAGAGGAACTGCGCGGTAAGTTCGCTCTCGGACGGCGCGCGAAAACCGATCGAGCAGGTCATGCATTCGCCGTCGGCGATGCCGTCGTGCGCGATGTGCGGCGGCAGGTACAGCATGTCGCCCGGCTCCAGCACCCACTCCTGTTCGTGCTCGAAGTTCTGTAAAACTTTCAAAGGCAAGCCGGGCTGCAGGGTCAGGTCTTTCTGCGCGCTAATGCGCCAACGGCGCTTGCCTTTTACTTGCAAAAGAAACACATCGTAGGAATCGAAATGCGGGCCGACGCCGCCGCCATCGGTCGCATACGAAATCATCAGGTCGTCGAGACGCGCGTCCGGCACGAAACGGAAACGGTCGAGCAACGCGCGCGCGCGGTCGTCATGCAGGTCCACGCCCTGCACGAGCAGCGTCCATGCGCGCTGTTTGACGGACGGCAGTTCGTCGGGCGCGAACGGGCCGTGCTCCAGCTGCCATTTGTTGCGGAAGTGCGTGATCAGCCGGGCTTCGACGTCGTCCTGATCGGCCAGTTCGAACAGTTCGTCGCGCGACAGCGGCGCTTCGATGTCCGGAATCGCCTGGCGAATCAGCAGGGGCTTTTTCTGCCAGTAGCGGCGCATGAATTGCGACGGGCTCAGATGGTTGAGCAGAGCGGTCGGAATGTCGGGCGAGGGCGGAAGAACGGGTTGCGCGGCCGGCTTTGCAGCAGACGGCGAATTGCTTGCCGAACCTGCATCGGCAGGTAGGTGAGTGGGCCGCCTGGGCATCGTATAATGTGAGTTGTATTCTGGAGAATCGAATGAAAATCGCAAAGAACACCGTCGTGTCGGTCGCCTACAAGCTGTCGGATGCGCAGGGCAATCTGATAGAGGAAAGCGAAGAGCCGATGGTCTATCTTCACGGCGGCTATGATGGCACGTTCCCCAAGATCGAGGAAGAGCTCGACGGCCACGAGGCCGGCTTCGAGACGCAGATCCAGCTCGAACCGCAAGACGCGTTCGGCGAATACGATCCCGAGCTTGTGAAGATCGAGCCGCGCGATCGCTTCCCGGAACCGCTCGAAGTCGGCATGCAGTTCGAAGGCACCCCGGAAGATGGCGACGAGGAAATCGATGCGCTGGTCTACGTGGTGACCGACGTCGCTGAAGACAAGGTCGTGCTCGATGGCAACCATCCGCTCGCCGGCATGGCGCTGCGTTTCGCGTTGACCGTCAAAGACGTGCGTCCGGCTACTGAAGACGAAATCCAGCACGAGCACGCGCATGGCGCGGACGGCCTCGAAGTTCTCGACGACGATGAAGACGAGGACGAAGAAGACAACTCAAAACCGACCCTGCACTGAGCTTGCGGGTATGCGCGGTGTCGCCGCGGGGGCAGGCGGCACCGATGCGGGCAGCGCCGGCGAGGCCGGCAGTATCGACCCCGGCGGCATCGAGATTGCGGGCCCGTAGTCGCCGCCGCCCTGGTCGGACGGGATGCGCGGCTGCTGGTCCTGCGATTCTCCAGGCGTCTGCAATGCGGGCGGCACTTCCGAAGCCGGCCCGAACCCTTCCACATTCGGCATCTCCGGCGCACTGGGCATCGACGCGCCGGATTCGTCGCGTGGCGATACGGGTGGCAAGACCGGCGGTGTGGTGGGCAGCGGCATCTGCTTCGGCACGTCGCGCACGCTGACCCTGAACGGCGGCTTCCTGCCGAAATCTGCTTCTATCTGAATCCATTGGTTGAGACGATCACGCGGCGCAAATGCGATGCGCGTGAGGTTCGTCACGACTATCCCTTTGTCGTTGCGTAGCGGCTGATCGATGACGAAACCGCCGGCCGGCCGTTCGTCGTCTGCGTGAATGACGACCACGGGTCCGGGGAACACTTGCGCGAGCTTGACCAGACTGCGCTTGAATTCGAGAAAGCCGTCGCGGCGCGCACTGTGCGCGAAGTGCAGCCAGGCGAATCGTTCGGGTCGCTCGTAGCGTTCCGGATCGAAGTCCCCCTGAATGAACACGACGATCGCGCGAGCGTCGCGGCGCTTTGCGTATTCGGCCGCGTGTTCGAGCCAGAATGCGTTGGCGATCACGCGATCTTCGAACTCGCCGTTGCGGCCGCCCGCGCTCAGATAGTGATTGTTCGGACCCGGCGCGTTCAGGCCGATGAAGACGATGTCGCCGGCTTTGGTGTTCGCTTTGTCGTTCGCTTTTTCATTGACCACCCAGCGCACGTTTTCGCGGAACGGACGGAAGCGCGATACCTCGCTCTCGCGTGTCAGCGCGATCGGGTTCTGTCCCATCGACGTTGGATCGGCGAACAACGTTTGCCGCAACTGGTCGAGCCGCTCGACCGGATCGAAGCTGCCCGCTTCCGCCGTGCCGCAGTCGACCCAGTCATGCTGGCCGGGGATGAAGAAGAGGGCAGCGCGAGAGTTGTCGAGCAGCGCGTGGCGGCGTTCGAACAGCGCGTCGCGGCAAACCTCCTTCGGCCCCTTCAGATTGCCGTCATAGACGATGAAGCGCACGTCGCGCTCGCGGCCGATCGCCTCGAGCAGCCGTTGCGTGGCGGCTTCGTCGGCGGGGCTTTGCATGGTGCCGGAAATCACCGCGAACGCGAAATGTGAGGCTTCGGCGTGCGCCGGCGCGCCCCATGCGCACACTGCCGCGAGCACGACGATACCGCCTGTCGGTACGAGCACGTGGCGCAGCGCCGCGCGAAGCCCGCGCGGGTGTGGCAGGGGGCTCGGCGTGTCAGTGGTCCGCATCCGGCGCGACGGCCAGTTCGTGCAGTTCGTACAGCAGATCGAGCGCTTCGCGCGGACGCAGATCGTTCGGATCGATGCCTCGCAGACGCTCGACGAGTGTCTGCATCGCGGGCGACGCAGGCGCTGTGTTGCTCACCGCCTCGTGGTCGTCGTCCGCATCTTCGGCGAGCATCGCGGGCTGTGTCGCAAACAGATCGAGTTGCGGCGCGGGCTGCGCGGCCGATTGCTGCTCCAGATGCGCGAGATGCTTGCGCGCCGCGCGGATCACCGCGTTCGGCACGCCAGCGAGTTGCGCGACCTGCAGACCGTAGCTCTGATTGGCGGGCCCTTCGTTGACTGCGTGCAGGAACACGATGCCGTGCCCATGCTCGACCGCCGACAGATGCACGTTGGCCGCGTGCGGAAACTCCGCGGGTAGTTGCGTCAGCTCGAAATAGTGCGTCGCGAACAGCGTGTAGCAGCCATTGTGGGATAGCAGGTGGCGTGCGATCGCCCACGCGAGCGCGAGGCCGTCGAACGTCGACGTACCGCGGCCGATCTCGTCCATCAGCACGAGACTTTGCGGCGTCGCGTCGTTGAGGATCGCGGCGGCTTCGGTCATCTCGACCATGAAGGTAGAGCGGCCGCCGGCGAGGTCGTCGGCCGCGCCGATGCGCGTGAAGATGCGGTCGATCGGCCCGAAGGCCGCGCGCCGCGCCGGCACGTAGCTGCCCACGTAAGCGAGCAGCGCAATCAGCGCGGTCTGGCGCATGAAAGTCGACTTGCCGCCCATGTTCGGACCGGTGATCAACAGCAGCTTGCGCTCGGTCGTGAGTGAGCAATCGTTGGCGATGAACTGCTCGACCTGCGCCTCGACCACCGGATGACGACCCTGCTCGATGTCGATGCCCGCGTTCACCGAGAACGTCGGTGCAACCCAGTCGAGTGCGCGAGCGCGTTCGCCGAACGCGGCCAGCAGATCGAGCTCGGCGAGCGCGAGCGCGACGCGCTGACAGTCGGGAATGAACGGCAGCAGCGATTGCAGCAAAGCGTCGTACAGTGCGCGTTCGCGCGCAAGCGCGCGTTCCTGCGCGGACAGCGCCTTGTCCTCGAAGGTTTTCAGCTCGGGCGTGATGTAGCGCTCGGCGTTCTTCAGCGTTTGCCGGCGGCGATAGTCGTCCGGCACCTTGTCGGTCTGGCCGCGTGTGACTTCGATATAGAAGCCGTGCACCTTGTTGTACTCGACGCGCAGATTGTTGATGCCGGTGCGCGCGCGTTCGCGTGTTTCGAGATCGATCAGGAACTGTCCGCAGTTCTCCGAAATATCGCGCAGCTCGTCGAGCTCAGCGTCATAGCCACGCGCGATGACGCCGCCATCGCGCACCATCGCGGCCGGCTCCTGCGCGACCGCGAGCTTGAGCAAATCGACGCACGCGTGCGGCGGTTCGAGCGCCGCGTCGATGCGCGCGAGCGAATCCGCGTTCGATGCCACCGCCGCAAGCTGCGCGCGCAAAGCGGGGAGCGCGATGAAGGTATCGCGCAGGCTCGACAGATCGCGCGGTCGCGCCGACAGCAGCGCAAGACGTCCGGTGATACGTTCGATGTCCGAGATCTGCCGCAATGCGCCGCGCAACGTATCGAGATCGGTGCCGGGCGGCGCGTCGAGCAAGGCGCCGATCGCCTGTTGACGCGCCTGCGCCACCGCCGAATCGCGCGGCGGATGATGCAGCCAATGACGCAGCAGTCGGCTGCCCATCGTCGTGCAGCAGGTGTCGAGCAGCGAGCATAGCGTCGGCGATTCGGTGCCGCGCAGGGTTTCCGTGAGTTCGAGGTTGCGGCGCGTGGCCGGATCGAGGCCGATGTATTCGGATTCGGATTCGACCTTCAGGCTGCGCACATGACGCAGTTGCTGGCCTTGCGTGGACGCCGCGTACAGCAGCAACGCCCCGGCCGCGCCGCACGCGCAACCGAGCGAATGCGCGCCGAAGCCGTCGAGGCTCGCGACTTCGAGCTGATCGCACAGGCGCTTCGTGCCCGACGTGATATCGAAGTGCCAGGCCGGCACGCGCGTGAGCGCGCTCGCGTTGACAGGCGGTGCCCAACTGGTCGAATCGGCGGTGGCATCGGCTACCAGAATTTCCGCGGGACGGATGCGCTCGAGCGCGGCGGCGACCTGATCGGGCGCGACTTCGGCGAGGCGCAGCGCACCGCTCGCGAGATTGAGCCAGGCGAGACCGACGCTCGTCGCGATGCCGCGGCGATTGTGCGCGACGCACAGCGCGAGCAGATAGACGTCGCTCTTGTCGGACAGCAGCGCCGCGTCGGTCAGCGTGCCGGGTGTGACCACGCGCATGACCTTGCGCTCGACCGGACCTTTCGACGTAGCCGGGTCGCCGATCTGTTCGCAGATCGCGACCGATTCGCCGAGCTTCACGAGCTTGGCCAGATACTGTTCGACGGAGTGATGCGGCACGCCGGCCATCTTGATCGGATTGCCCGCCGACGCGCCGCGCTGCGTGAGCGTCAGATCGAGCAGACGCGCGGCTTTCTCCGCGTCGTCGAAAAAGAGTTCGTAGAAGTCGCCCATCCGGTAGAACACCAGCGTGCCCGGATGCTCCGCCTTGATGCGCAGGTACTGCTGCATCATCGGCGTGTGTTGTGCGACGTCGTTGGCCGCTGCGGTTTGAATGCCCATCCTTAGTGTCTTCTTGCGGTAGATGCTCAGGGCGTGAGTTTAACCCGCCGGCGCGGCGAGCGGACCCTGGCCGAACGGACGATGCCCAACCCGGCAGCCGGATGGCAGCATGTCCGATTCGATCGAAGCGCACGTTTCACGCCGTCGCGGTGCGTTGCGCCGTCGAGCCGCATCTCTTGCGGTCATTGCCGGAGCCTTGTGATGCATTCATTCCCCGATCATCGCGCGCATGTCCACCCTGCGTTCGTTCGCGGCGCTGCGGCGTTTTGCGAGCCACATCAGCAGCGTGATGAAGCTACCGAACACGACGATGATCCACTGCGCGGGCATCTTCGCCGTGAGCAGCAGCGCGTACACGCCGAGCATCAGCAGCACCGCGAGATTCTGGTTGAAATTCTGCACGGCGATCGAGTGACCGGCCGACAGCAGCGTCGCGCCGCGATGCTGCAGGATCGCGTTCATCGGCACGATGAAAAAGCCCGACAACGCGCCGAGCACGATCATCAGCGGATAGGCCAGCAGAATGTAGTAGGGCGCGACGTGCGTGCCGAAGCGCAGGCCCGCGCCGGCCGGGAACAGGTCCTTGTTGTAGAAAGCCATCGCGATCGCCACCGCGCCCGTCAGCACGCCGACCGGCAACACCTTCAGCGAGCGGGCGAGCGGAATCAGCGCGGCCGCGCCCGCCGCGCCGATTGCTATGCCGAAGCCGGTTACGCCCTGCATCACCGCTGCTTTCGACAACGACAGCCCGAGGTTCACGTTCGCCCATTTGAGCACCAGCAGCTGCATCGTCACCGCGCCGCCCCACATCAGCGTGGTCACCCACAGCGCGATCTGCGCGAGCTTGTCGGCCCACAGCACGTGAAAGCAGTGATGGAAATCGCCGAGCAGCTTCTTCGGCTCGGTCAGCCGGTTCGGATAGCGCGCGCCGGTATCCGGAATGAAGACGTTGATCGCGGCGGCGATCGCGTAGGTGAGCATGACCGCGCCCATCGCGAGATCGGCCGCCGAGCGGATCAGCGGCACATGCACACGCGTGACGAAATGCTCGACGACCGTGCTGATCAACGCACCGCCGAGCATCGTGCCGACGATCGTCGACAGCACCGTCGCCGATTCGAGCCACGCGTTCGCCTGCACGAGCTTTTCCGCGGGCAGCAACTCGGTGAGGATGCCGTACTTGGCGGGCGAATAGGCGGCCGCGCCGAAGCCGACCACGCCGTAGGCGATCATCGGATGAACGCCGAGGATCATCATCAGGCAACCGCTCGCCTTCAGTGCGTTGGAGATGAACATCACGTGGCGCTTCTGCATCGAATCGGCGAACGCGCCGACGAACGGCGCGAGCAGCACGTACGAGATCGTGAAGAAAATCTGCAGCAGCGGCGTGACCCACGCGGCCGAGCGAATCACGGAAAGCAGGGCGATGGCAGCAATCAACAGTGCATTGTCGGCCAGCGACGAAATGAACTGTGCCGCGATGATCGTGTGGAAGCCTTTTTTCATGGGCAGGTTGGAGGCTGCGCGCGGGGTGGAAGTCGGGCAGGGTCAAAGCGGCAGGAAGCAGGGAACGGTCCCGGTCGAGCCCCGCCGTGAAAAACTCCCCGCCTTTTAGCACGGAGCACCACGCACTGCGGCGCCGCCAACAAAAAAAGCGGCCGAAGCCGCTTTTCTGCACAAGCGTTTTGCGATGCCGCGGACCGGCCGCGGCGGCGCACCTTACGCCGACTGCTGACGCGTACGGCTGTAGCGCGACAGGATCGGGATCATCTGCGCGTAGATCTTCGGGTTGCCCGCGAGCACTTCGCCGACGTGCAGGAAATCCGAATCACCAGTGTAGTTGCCGACCAGACCGCCGGCTTCCGTGATCAGCAGGCTGCCTGCCGCGACGTCCCATGCGTTCAGGCCCTGCTCGAAGAAGCCGTCCATGCGGCCGGCCGCGACGTAGGCCAGATCGAGCGCGGCGGCGCCCGGACGGCGCAGGCCCGCGCAGGCTTCGGTCATCTCGGCGAACTGGCGGCCGTACGATTCGAGGTTGTCCGACTGGCGGAACGGGAAACCGGTGCCGATCAGGCCGTCGGCGAGGCGGTCGCGCTTGGCGACGCGCAGGCGCCGATCGTTGAGGAACGCGCCACGGCCGCGCGATGCGGTGAACAGATCGTTGTGGTTCGGATCGTAGACGACGGCCTGCGTGACGATACCCTTGTGCGCGAGCGCAATCGACACGCAGTAGTACGGGAAGCCGTGGATGAAGTTGGTGGTGCCGTCGAGCGGATCGATGATCCACTGGTATTCGGAATCTTCGTCCGACTTGCCCGACTCTTCGGCGAGGATGGCGTGATCGGGATAGGCGGTCTTCAGCGTTTCGATGATCGCCGCTTCGGACGCTTTGTCGACCTCCGTGACGAAATCGTTGTGCTGCTTTTTGCTGACCTGAATCAGGTCGAGATCGAGCGATGCGCGATTGATGATCTGAGCTGCGCGGCGCGCGGCCTTCACAGCGATATTGAGCATGGGATGCATAAACTGATCCTTGTGCCGGGGCAGCAAGGCTGCCGGCCGGTAAATGAGCGCGAAACCCGCATTGACGGGCGCCGCAACGACGCAAAAACAGCACGGAACGGCGAACCGGCTATCAAACCGGAGCGCCTTCCGTCGACGGAGACGAATTGAATAAGAACGGTGCGGCCGGTTCGACGGAAAGCTTTCAGCAGACGTCGGCGCCGGGCGCGAAAAGCGGTATTTTACCTGAGTCCGGGCGCCCTCGCGCAGGCGCTCGCTCGCGTACAGCCGATGTGCCGCCCGGCCGTGCGGCCGCCCGCCGCTGCCGATCAGACGCTGCACCCTCGTACGCGCGCGTGGCTCGCGCGTACGTCTGATTCGGCATAGGCGCTCGTTGGCGCTACCATACGCGTCTTGAGTCCTAGCCAATCGAGTTTCATCGTGGATCACACCCACCATTCCTCCGACCCCGCCGTGGCCGATTTGCGCGGCGGCTTCACATCGACGCGTTTCGTGCTGGTCGAGCCCAGCCATCCTGGCAATGTCGGCGCCGCGGCGCGCGCGTTGAAAACCATGGGTTTTTCTCGGCTCGTGCTCGTGTCGCCGCGCGTGCCGAACGTGCAGAACGATCCCGAAGCGATCGCGATGGCGAGCGGCGCCGACGACGTGCTCGCCTCCGTGCACGTAGTGCCGTCGCTCGCCGACGCGCTGACTGGCGTGCACTGGTCGATTGCGCTGACCGCGCGGCTGCGCGAATACGGTCCGCCGCAATGGACGCCGCGCGCGGCGGCCGCCGCCGCGCACGGAGAGGCGACGCATGGCGAGATCGCGCTGGTGTTCGGCAACGAGCGCACGGGTTTGTCGAACGAGGACGTCGAGCGATGCAGCGCGATCGCGCATATTCCGGCCAATCCGGCCTACAGCTCGCTCAATCTCGCGCAAGCGGTGCAGGTGCTCGCCTATGAGTTGCGCACCGCGTACCTCGGCGCGGATGAAACGACCGACGGCGGGCCCGCCGCGGCAGCAACAGGCGCAGCGCAGGCCGAATCAGCCAGTACGCGCGCGCAGATGGCGGCCAGCGACGAGATCGAAAGCATGTTCGCGCATCTGGAAAGCGCACTGGTCGCGCTCGAGTTTCTCGATCCGGCCAATCCGAAGAAGTTGATGTCGCGCTTGCGGCGGCTCTTCGCGCGCTCGGGGCTCGAGCGTGAGGAGGTCAACATCGTGCGCGGCATCGCCAAGCACATCCTGCTCAAAACCAGACGGACCGGCTGAGCTGCGTTTAAGGCCCATCACGGCACGCCTGATGCGCCGCCTTCATCTGACGACAACCTTGCAGGTGACGGGGACTTCCGGCAGGTTTCGCGCAATCAACCTACAATCCACGAAACGTCAGAAGCAAAGCCGCCGGCGTGCTAAGCGGCGGCAATGCCGTCATGTGTGGCGCGCAAGCGCCAGGCGCGCGGAGCCGCTCACGCAGACGGCTTTTCCCCAAACAACACAGTCCCTGCCATGTTCACGAGACTTCGCGAAGATATCGCCACGATCCGCGAGCGCGATCCCGCCGCCCGCAGCGCATGGGAAGTGCTCACGTGTTATCCGGGACTGCACGCGCTCGTGCTGCATCGGATCGCGCACGCGTGCTGGCGCGCGAAGCGCCGCTGGCTCGCGCGGTTCGTGTCGCAGATGGCGCGCTTCATGACCGGCATCGAGATCCATCCGGGCGCAACTGTCGGCCGGCGCGTGTTCATCGATCATGGCATGGGTGTCGTGATCGGCGAGACCGCGCAGATCGGCGACGACTGCACGATCTATCAGGGTGTCACGCTCGGTGGCACGTCGCTTACGCGCGGCGCGAAGCGGCATCCGACGCTCGAGCGTGGTGTGATCGTCGGTGCGGGTGCGAAGGTGCTTGGCGGCTTCACGGTCGGCGCGGACGCGAAGATCGGCTCGAACGCGGTGGTGACGAAGCCGGTACCCGCGCGGGGCACGGCGGTCGGCAATCCGGCGCGGATCATCGTGCCGGCGGCGTCGGTCGCCGCGAACGCGAACGGCGCGAACACGAATGCGAACAACGCCGCGCGTGACGCAAAGCGCGGCAGCGAAATCAGCGCGTTTTGCGCATACGGCATCACGCCCAATGCGGACGATCCGGTATCCCTTGCAATTCACGGGCTGATCGATCATGCGGCTACCCAGGCGCGGCGTATCGATGAAATCGTCGATGCGCTCGAGCGACTCGGCACGAGCCTCGAAGGGCTGCAAGGCGCGGATGCGGCGTTGCTCGATTTGCGGCGGCTGTCGGCGGCGATCGCGGGGAAGGTGGAGGGGGCGGCGGAGCGCTAGCTTTCGGCGCCCCGGCGGCGCGAAGCGCACGCCAGACCTGCGGGTCAAACCTGGTCAATCCAGCGGTAACGCTCGAATCCCGTCTGCATCGATCTTCAGATAGCCGCCGCGGCGCTCGCCGTGATCGAGATCCCAGTCCGGCAGAACCCAGCGCGTGCCGCCCGGCTCGCGATGCCGCGCGGGCAGATGCGTATGCCCATGAATGATCGTCGCGGTCTTCGATTTCCTGAACAGTGCGGCGACCCCTGCCGGGGTCACGTTATATTTGATCGACATCGGTCGCGTGCGACCATGCTCGCTCTTCGAGCGCATGTTCTCGGCGAGCTTGCGACGCCAGCGAAACGGCCACGCGAGAAACAGTGTCTGCGCGAGCCGATTGCGCGCGAAACGCCTGAACAACTGATAGCCGCGATCCGCGGTGCACAGGCCGTCGCCATGGGCGAGCGCAATGCGCGTGCCGAACGCGGTGATCACGAACGGATCGGGCAGCCAGATCGCGCCGGCCGCTTTCATGAAGCGCTTGCCCAGCAGAAAGTCGCGGTTGCCGTGCATGATGTAGAGCGCGATGCCGCGCTCGGACAGCGTGTGCAACAGCGTCGCAATATGCGCGACGAACGGCTCGCTCAGCATGTCGTCGCCGACCCAGTACTCGAACAGGTCGCCGAGGATGAACACCGAATCGGCCGCTTCCGCGTTCACACGGATGAAATGCTCGAACGCGGCGACCGTGCGCGGAATCGCCTCGCTCAGATGCAGATCGGAGAGGAAGAAAAAAGGGCGCGCGGCGTGCGGGCGTTGGCCCTCGCCAGGCACGCCCGCGGCGACGCTTCGCAGCGGCGTCTCTTGCAGCATTGAAGGTGCCTGATTTCAGTTCAAACGAGTCGACGCCCGCGTGGGGCGCGACTCACTCACGGTTTAGCCGACGACGACAGCCTTTTCGATCACGACGTCATCGACCGGCACGTCCTGATGGAAGCCCTTCGAGCCGGTCTTGACCTTGCGGATCTTCTCGACCACGTCCATGCCGTCGACGACCTTGCCGAACACCGCGTAGCCCCAGCCTTGCGGCGTCGGCGACGAGTGGTTCAGGAAGTCGTTGTCGTTCACGTTGATGAAGAATTGCGCGGTCGCCGAATGCGGGTCGTTGGTACGCGCCATCGCGATCGAGCCGTTCTCGTTCTTCAGACCGTTGTTCGCTTCGTTGGTGATCGGCTCGGCCGTCGGCTTCTGCTTCATGCCGGGTTCGAAGCCGCCGCCCTGGATCATGAAGCCGTCGATCACGCGGTGAAACACCGTGTTGTCGTAGTGTCCGGCCTTCACGTAGTTCAGGAAGTTCTCGACCGACTTCGGCGCCTTTTCGGCGTTCAGCTCGAGTTTGATGACGCCGTGGTTCGTATGCAGTTCAACCATGATGGAATCCTTTGATGAACAGGTGGATAAAAGGCGCGGCGCGTCGTCATGCGCTGACGACAGGCCGCGCCGGGGCGTTGGTTGGGGCCGGGCTGCGGCCGCGCGGGTTCGCTTGCTCGTGCGCTCGCTTGTTCGTTGTTACTTGCTCACCACCGTCGCCGACTGGATCACGATCGGCTTCTGCGGCACGTCGCTCATCGGGCCGCGCGTGGTGGTGGGCGTACCTTCGATGCGCTTCACGACGTCCATGCCGCCCGTGACCTTGCCGAACACCGCGTAGCCATTGCCGTCCGGATTCGGGTAGTCGAGATTGGCATTGTCCACCGTGTTGATGAAGAACTGTGCGGTGGCCGAATTCGGGTCGCTCGTGCGCGCCATCGCGAGCGTGCCCGTGGTGTTCTTCAGACCGTTGCGGCTCTCGAGCGGAATCGGTGCGCGCGTCGGCTTCTCGACGAAGCTCTGCGTGTAGCCGCCGCCCTGGATCATGAAGCCCGGAATTACGCGATGAAAGATCGTGCCGCTATATTGGCCCGCTTTCACGTAGTCGAGGAAATTCGCGACTGTCTTTGGCGCTTTCTCGGGATAGAGTTCGACGCGGATGTCACCCTCCGACGTCTTCAGCAGCACGGAAGGATGAACGGCCTGCGAACCGGACTGCGCAAAGGCGGGTGCGTTTGCGATCAGGGCGGCGCTGCCGAGCGCCAACATCAACCATTTCATGAAAATCCTCGGGGTTGGAGAAAACGTGCGGCCGGCAACGAGCCGGGCGCCTAGCGCGACGGCGCCATGTACGGCGGCATGGCAAGCGAGCCATTCGGGCCGCCGAACTGGAAGCTCGGGCTGTCCGTGATGTTCGACGTGGGGTGCGCGGCGGGCGCGGTGATCCCTGCGGCGGCGGGCTGCGACGCAGCAGCGGGAACCGCCGGCGACACCACCTTCTGGATGTCCGCGAGACGCTGTGCGGTCCTTGGGCTCGCCTTGCCGAGGCTCTCGGCGCGACGGTAAGCGGAATCGGCGAGGCGCAGATAGAGGTCGCCAAGGTTTTCGAACGCGAGGCCGTAGTTCGGATTCACCTGGGTGGCCATCTCGAGCGCGGCGCGCGCTTCGCTCAGGCGGCCTTGCCTCGCGAAGAGCGTGGCGAGGTTGTTGTACGGCTCGGGCAACTCGGGATACAACTGCGTGAGTTCGGTGAACGCGGCGATCGCTTCGTCGTCGCGATTCAGATGCACGAGCACGTTTGCGCGTTTGAACTTCGCTTGTGCGTCGCGAGGATTCGCGGCGACGCGCGCATCGAGTTGGGTCAGTGCGGCTTGCCAGTTTTTCTGCGCGATCGACGCGTCGATTTCCGGCGTATTGTCGCGCACGGCGGGGCCTTGCGGCATCACCGCGGCCTTCTGCGCATAAGCGCTCGCGACCGGCACCGCGGCAAGCGCGGCAACGACGGTGACGCGCCATGCGAGGGCGCGCGCCGCTTCGAAAGTAACGCCGCCAACAACGCCGCCGACAACGTCGCCAAACGCAGTCGCGGCGAGGGTCGCAGCGCTGCGCGCGCGGCCGCTGGAGTGTTTCATAGGCTCAGGTCTGGATGTTATACTCCGAGCCATTCTAACAAAAGGTCTGCGCGTTCCGTCGAACCGCCGACTGTCTTTTCGCCACTCGTGGCCGTCCCCGCCCGGTTCGCAGCGTCGTCTGCAGTCTGATCGCCGCACGAGGTGCGCCGGTTTAAGCTGTATGCGATGCACCCGTTGTCCTGTTCGTATCGCGGGTCACGGCGCGCATGAAGCACAATGCGGACTTCTTTCGGCCCACGCACCGCTCTCTATGGAATCTCTGCGCATCTACAACACGCTCGCGCGTGACAAACAGACTTTCGTGCCGCTGCGCGAAGGTATCGTGCGGATGTACGTCTGCGGGATGACCGTGTATGACTATTGTCACGTCGGTCATGCGAGGGTGATGGTCGTGTTCGACGTCGTGCAGCGCTGGTTGCGCACGCTCGGCTACGACGTGACCTACGTGCGCAACATTACCGATATCGACGACAAGATCATCAAGCGCGCAGTCGAGAATGGTGAAACCATCAAATCGCTGACGAATCGCTTCATCGCCGCGCTGCACGAAGACGCGGACGCGCTGGGCATCGAGCGTCCGGACATCGAGCCGCGCGCGACCGACTTCATTCCGCAGATGCTCGGCATGATCGAAACGCTCGAGAAAAACGGCTACGCGTACCAGGCGAGCGATGGCGACGTCAACTACGCGGTACGCAAATTCGAAGGCTACGGCAAGCTGTCGGGCAAGTCGCTCGAAGATCTGCGCGCGGGCGAACGCGTCGCGGCCAACGACGCGAAACAGGACCCGCTCGACTTCGTGCTGTGGAAGCAGGCCAAGCCCGAGGAGCCGGCCGATACCGGCTGGGATTCGAAGTACGGGCGCGGTCGTCCCGGCTGGCACATCGAGTGCTCGGCGATGGGCTGCACGCTGCTCGGCGAACAGTTCGACATTCATGGTGGCGGCCAGGATCTGCAGTTTCCGCACCACGAAAACGAGATCGCGCAAAGTGAGGCCGCGACCGGACAAACATTCGTCAATTACTGGATGCACAACGGCTACGTACAGATCGACAATGAGAAGATGTCGAAGTCGTTGAACAATTTTTTTACGATTCGTGAAGTGCTCGCGCAGTACGATGCAGAGGTGGTGCGCTTCTTCATCGCGCGCGCGCATTACCGCTCGCCGCTGAACTACAGCGACGTGCATATCGACGACGCGCGCAATGCACTCGCGCGTTTGTACACGGCGTTGAAAGACGTTACGCCCGATAGCGCCGCGCTCGACTGGAACGAAGCGTACGCGCAGCGTTTCCGGGCCGCGATGAATGACGACTTCAACACGCCGGTGGCCGTGTCGGTGCTGTTCGAACTGGCCACTGAAGTGAACCGCACGCGCGATCCCGCGCTGGCCCGTCAATTGCGCGCGCTTGGCGCGGTGCTCGGGCTGCTCGGTCGCGAACCGCGTGCATACCTGCAGCAGGCAGCGGGTGCTGCAGCCGAAGGCGCGCTCGAGCCCGCCGCGATCGAAGCGAAGATCGCCGCGCGCATCGCCGCCAAGAAGGCAAAGGACTATGCGGCAGCAGACCGGATCCGGGCTGAATTGCTCGATGCCGGCGTTGCCCTTGAAGACAAACCCGGCGGGTTGACCGAGTGGCGGCGCGTGTGAGCGCACCTCGTACTTCCCTCTGAACGACTCGCCAGGCAGGAGGCAGGATGGCAACGGCCACGAAGACGCCGGCTAAACGCGCGACGTCTCAAACCAGTGCGGCAGCCGCAGCGACGGCTACCGCAGCAACGGCTGCCGCAGTTAAATCGACGCGTGCGTCGACTCGCGCGGGCGGCGGCGCGGTAGACAAAGCGCCGTCGAAAGCGGGCGGGGCGGCGTTGAAAGCCGGCTCGGCGGCGGCGAAGAAGAGCGCGGCCAAACGTTCGCTCAATGGCGCGGGCGGCGCGGTCACTGATGTCGCGCATGCGCCTGCGAAACGCGCAGGCACGGCCTCGCGTGCGAAGGGCAACGGCGCGGTGCCGGCCAAACTCGCAGGCGAACTCGCACGTGACGTGCAGGAGCTCGCTCGCGACACGAACGCGGGCGAAGTCGTGCGCAAGACGCGTGTATCGGCCGCCTCGGCGAGCACGGTCAGCGCGGGCGGCGAAGCGGCCGGCGTCGCATCGCTCGCGAACGAAGTCGCGGTGCCGGTGCAGATCGGCGGTCTCGCGCCCGAAGTTACGCGTCCCGCGTATTGGGACAAGGCGTGCGCGGATCTCGTCAAGCGCGATCGCATCCTGAAGAAGCTGATTCCGAAGTTCGGGCCCGTGCATCTGCTGAGTCGTGGCGATCCGTTCGTCACGCTTGCGCGCTCGGTGGTCGGCCAGCAGATTTCGGTAGCGTCGGCGCAGGCGGTGTGGGCGAAGGTCGAAGCGGCCTGTCCGAAGCTCGTGCCGCAGCAGTTCATCAAGCTCGGTCTCGAGAAGCTGACCGCGTGCGGCCTGTCGAAACGCAAGGCCGAGTACGTACTCGATCTCGCGCAGCACTTCGTATCGGGTGCGTTGCACGTCGGCAAGTGGACGTCGATGGACGACGAGGCGGTGATCGCCGAACTCACGCAGATTCGCGGCATCGGCCGCTGGACCGCGGAGATGTTCCTGATCTTCAACCTGTCGCGTCCCGACGTGCTGCCGCTCGACGACCTCGGCCTGATCCGCGCGATCAGCGTCAACTATTTCAGCGGCGAACCCGTCACGCGCAGCGAAGCGCGCGAGGTTGCCGCGAACTGGGAGCCGTGGCGCACGGTGGCGACGTGGTACATGTGGCGTAGTCTCGATCCGTTGCCGGTCGACTACTGAAGAAGAACAGGAAACGAAGCCGTTTCAAAGACTATCGCGTATATGATGTCGATAGTTGAGAAATGGTTTTGACATCGGCGCGCGCGGTTAGAATACGCGCTGCCCGGTAAGTCCAAGGATTAAAACCAATGAAGACCACGTTTCTGGATTTCGAACAGCCGATCGCTGAACTCGAAGCGAAGATCGAAGAATTGCGCTTCGTGCAGGACGACTCGGCCGTCGATATTTCGGAAGAGATCGAGCGGCTGTCCAAGAAGAGCCAGCAGCTGACCAAAGATCTGTACGCGAACCTCACACCGTGGCAGGTTTCGCAAATCGCGCGTCATCCGCAGCGTCCGTACACGTTCGACTACGTGAGCGAGCTGTTCACAGACTTCCACGAACTGCACGGCGACCGCAACTTCGCGGACGATCTGTCGATCGTCGGCGGTCTCGCGCGTTTCAACGGTCAGGCGTGCATGGTGATCGGTCATCAGAAGGGCCGCGACACGAAAGAGCGCGCGCTGCGTAACTTCGGCATGCCGCGTCCGGAAGGCTATCGCAAGGCCGAGCGTCTGATGCGCCTCGCCGAGAAGTTCGGCCTGCCGATCTTCACGTTCATCGACACGCCGGGTGCGTACCCCGGCATCGGCGCGGAAGAGCGCGGCCAGTCCGAAGCGATCGGGCGCAATCTGTACGTGATGGCCGAGCTGAAGACCCCGCTGATCGCGACGATCATCGGCGAGGGCGGCTCGGGCGGCGCACTCGCGATCGCGGTGGGCGACAGCGTGCTGATGCTGCAGTTCTCGACCTACTCGGTGATTTCGCCGGAAGGCTGCGCGTCGATCCTGTGGAAGAGCGCCGCGAAAGCGCCGGAAGCAGCGGAAGCGCTTGGCCTGACCGCGCATCGTCTGAAGGCGCTCGGTCTGATCGACAAGATCGTCAACGAGCCGCTCGGTGGCGCGCATCGTGATCCGAAGGGTATGGCCGCGATGCTGCGCCGTGCGCTCGCCGATTCGCTGCGCCAGTTCCAGGGCATGAGCACCAACGACCTGCGCGAACGCCGTTTCGAACGGCTGATGGCGTACGGCAAATTCAAGGAAACGACGCCGGGCGCATAAGCCCGCGCGTTGGCCTGTCTCTATCGTCCACCGGCGCTTTGCGCGCTAACGACGTGACCACCACCGCAGACTCATCCGCCGAGCGCCTCGTGATCGAGGCGCTCGGCGCGGCGTTGTCCGGGCTCGATCCGAACGCGCGCATTGCGGTCGCATTCAGCGGCGGCGTCGATTCGAGCGTGCTGCTCGATGCGGCGGCGCGCGTCGCGGGTGCGTCGCGTTGTATCGCGCTACACGTTCATCATGGTTTGAGTCCGAATGCCGATGCATGGCTCGCCCATTGCGAGGCTTTCGCGCGCGAACGTGGCGTCGAATTCGACGCGCGACGCGTGGACGTTTCGCGCGCGCCGGGCGTTAGCATCGAGGCCGCGGCGCGCGACGCGCGTTATCGCGCGCTCGACGCGATGTGCGCAACGCACGGCATTCGCACGCTATGGCTCGCGCAGCATGCCGACGATCAGGCCGAGACCGTGCTGCTGCAACTGCTGCGCGGCGCGGGGCTGGCGGGTCTCGCTGCGATGGCGCCCGGCTCGCTGCCGGCGGGTGCGTCGACGACCCGTGTGCGACCGCTGTTGCATCTGCTGCGCGCGCAACTCGAACACTATGCGAGTGCGCGCAAGCTGCGCTGGATCGACGACGAATCGAACGCGGACATGCGTTACGCGCGCAACGCATTGCGCCATCAGGTGATGCCGGTGCTCGCGGTGCACTTCCCGGGCTTTCGCGACGCGCTCGCGCGCACGGCCGCGCATGCGGGATCGGCGCAGCGCCTGCTCGATACGCTCGCGCGCGCGGACATGGAGAGCGCGTCACGCGATGAAGGACGCGCACTCGCGCACGCCGCGCTGCTTGCACTGGACGACGATCGCGCACTGAATCTGCTGCGCTACTGGATGCGTACGCTCGGCTTCGTCGCGGCATCGAGCGCGCGTGTAGCGGATGCGCTGCGGCAGTTGCGTGAAGTCGGTGCGGGTGAGGACGGACATCGTTTGCGCATCGATCACGCGGGGCATGCGTTGCGCAGCTATCGCGGTCTCGTCTACTGGGAGGCCGGCGATAGCAGCGCGCCAGCCGACGAAACCGCGCTCGTCGAGCGCGAGATCAGCGAACTTGCGTGGCAGGGACAAGAGGTCTGGCATTTGCCGCAATGGCGGGGCACGTTCGTGTTCGCGGTGGTGGATCCAGCCGCTGCATCCGACGCAACCGACGCATCTGACGAAGCGCAACGCGACGAAGCATTCCACACCGTTCCCGTCAGCGTCCTGCAACGAGCCTCGCTAAGCGTGCGGGCGCGCCGCGGCGGCGAACGCATGCGCATCGGTGCGCCGGGTACGCCGAGCCGCACGCTGAAGAACCTGTTTCAGGAACGCGGCATTCCCGCATGGAAGCGCGACGTGCCACTGCTTTACGTTGGCGATGAACTGCTGTTCGTGCCGCTGATCGGGGTGAATCGGGGAACTGTGCGCGACGCATCCCCGGAGCGCGAAGCGCGCGCCAAAATCGTCTGGCGCGAGGATCTGCTGATTGCCTGACCGGCCAACGGACAGTCACGCAAGCCGCGCTCACGAATGTCGAAATCGTGAAATAGGGCGCAAATCAACGACAAAACAGGCCATTGCAGGCCCGATTTGACGCATTTGAACGCTCGTTGCGTCTTGTCTTTTTGTGCCTAATCAGGTACTTTAGCTTGTTTGCCCGACCCGATTTCGCCGTCGCTTTTGTCGCTCTCGGTCGTTAGTGCCGGTAGGCGAGCGTGATCCGTCGCCGCCGTTCAAATCCGATCAGCCATTTGCGATCTCATCCCGGGCAAATCCGCGCGTGCTGCACGCGTGCTGCATCTACGCCGCCACACACTTTGCCGCCGTTCACGAGACGTTGCGCCCCTGTGCTTCCTGTGCGGTCGTCTCCAGCGCGCCAGCGCGGTTTCTCTTCAAGTTCAGAACGACAATGGCACTCATCGTACATAAATACGGCGGCACCTCGATGGGCTCGGTCGAGCGCATCAAGAACGTCGCCAGGCGCGTCGCGAAATGGCACAAGGCTGGCCATCAGATGGTCGTCGTGCCGTCGGCAATGTCCGGCGAAACCAATCGCCTGCTTGGCCTCGCGAAAGAAATCACGACTCAACCGAGCCCGCGTGAGCTCGACATGATCGCCGCCACCGGCGAGCAGGTCAGCTCGGGTCTGCTCGCGATCGCTCTGCAGGAAGCCGGCGTCGAGGCGGTCAGCTACGCAGGCTGGCAGGTGCCGGTCAAAACGGACAGCGCGTTCACGAAAGCGCGCATCAGCGACATCGACGGCGAGCGTGTCATGCAAGACCTCGCAGCCGGCAAGGTGGTCGTGATCACCGGCTTCCAGGGTATCGACCCCGAAGGCCACATCACGACGCTCGGCCGCGGCGGCTCGGACACGTCGGCGGTCGCGGTAGCGGCCGCGCTGAAGGCCGACGAGTGCCTGATCTACACGGACGTCGACGGTGTGTATACGACCGACCCGCGCGTCGTCGAAGAAGCGCGCCGGCTCGACCGCGTGACGTTCGAAGAAATGCTGGAAATGGCCAGCCTGGGTTCGAAGGTGCTGCAGATCCGCTCGGTGGAATTCGCCGGCAAATATCAGGTGAAGACGCGCGTGCTGTCGAGCCTGACCGATCCGCTGATGCCGCTCGACGAAGAAATGAAGTCGGGCACCCTGATTACTTTTGAAGAAGACGAGACCATGGAAAAAGCAGTCATCTCGGGCATCGCGTTCCAGCGCGACGAAGCTCGTATCGCCGTGATGGGCGTGCCCGACAAGCCGGGCATCGCGTATCAGATTCTCGGCCCGGTGGCGGACGCGAATATCGACGTCGACATGATCATCCAGAATCAGAGCGTCGAGGGCAAGACGGCGTTCACGTTCACCGTTGGCCGCGGCGACTATGCGCGTGCAATGGAGATCCTCACCGGCACGGTGAAGGCGCACGTGCAGGCCGAGCAGGTGCTGGGCGACCCGAAGGTGTCGAAGGTGTCGGTGGTCGGCGTGGGCATGCGCTCGCACGTCGGCATCGCCAGCAAGATGTTCCGCACGCTGTCGGAAGAGGGCATCAACATCCAGATGATCTCGACGTCCGAAATCAAGATTTCGGTGTTGATCGACGAAAAGTACATGGAGCTCGCGGTGCGCGCGCTGCATAAGGCCTTCGAACTCGATCAGGCATAAATGGCGGAAAAAACGGGGCGCTCCAGAGCGCCCCGTTTGTTTTGTGGCGTTCATGTGAATGAATTGCGTCGCGAGACGCCACGTTGGCACAAATAATGTTCGTCAGACATTGACCTTATCGGCCCGTCCCGCTATTATCTTGGCTTCGTCGCACTGACTCCCTGTGCGACAGAAAGTTTGGGAGACGTGGCCGAGAGGTCGAAGGCACTCCCCTGCTAAGGGAGCATCTGGGCCAAAACCTGGATCGAGGGTTCGAATCCCTCCGTCTCCGCCAGTAATGGTGGCGAAACCCCGCAGAGTCTAGGCTCTGCGGGGTTTTTGTTTTTCCGCGGGTCTATTCGATTTCGATTTCGATCTCGCTCGATACCTCTCGCCGATTGTTCCGTTAGCTCGCTGCAGGCGGTGC
Organism: Paraburkholderia sp. HD33-4; assembly: GCF_021390635.1. NCBI lineage: Bacteria > Pseudomonadati > Pseudomonadota > Betaproteobacteria > Burkholderiales > Burkholderiaceae > Paraburkholderia > Paraburkholderia sp. HD33-4. The sequence continues at coordinate 1,396,392 of NZ_JAJEJS010000001.1, forward strand.
GCGCTGGCGCGGTGGAGGCCGGTCGGGCATCGAATCGTCTGGTGGCAGGTAGCGCCCGATCCGCCAGCGCATGACGACGTCCGTCGTCGATATGCAGGTCTCCTGATGAATGTCTGGCGCCGTTGATGCCCGCGCCGGCCCACAGACGACTCAGTGGACAGCAGCAACGGCCGCAGCTCACAACGTGCCCCATATCGACCTTGTGGCGCTTTGCGCGGAGTCGGTGTGGCCGCGATGCGGCTACCCGTAAGCTCTGTCAAATTTCGGATAATTCTTAATATACGATCCAGAACGAATTTAATATTAAAAACATGATGCGAATTGTGTCTGCGTATCAATAAAGATCTACTCGGCATTTGCATTAATTGACAAATATTTGGTTTTTATACTATTTCGCGTTTTGGTGAATGGTGCCCACAATACGTGATAATAAGGCGCCGCAGACGGTAGTTGCCACCTTTTCTGGAGTCATCCAGCGACGTAAAGAGCGGTCACGGTTGGCGCTAGTTTTATGAATTTGTCTTGAATTCCAATAATCTAAACAAGATGCTTTTTTGGCTGCGTGGTCGATCTTTGTTTCTATGGAGGAAAAGACGTTTTAGATTTTGAGAAAATCATAAAAATCGGTTTTCACTGATGCAGTGGTGATAGATAACCATCGTTTGGAGGTGGGTTTTGCTTACTAAGATTGCTATCGCGGACGGCAATTCGATTCTGCGAATAGGAATGCGGTGCATTTTCGGAAGGCAAGCAGGCTTGCGAGTGGTCGGTGAGGCGGAAAACTCCACGGCAATCATTGAGTTGCTTCGGGAAAAAGAGGTCGACGTACTGCTGAGTGATTTCGAGATCCGCGGGGAGATGTACAGGGACGGGGGCTCTCTGATGGCACTGTTGCGCCGGACCTATCCTTCCACCAAGGTCATCTTCGTCACCACGCTCATCAATCCCTTGTTATTGAGAGCAGTCATCAATTCGCGGGCGCATGGCGTACTGCTCAAAAACGACTCGCCGGAAGAGGTGATTAGCGCGGTGCGTTCCGTTTCACGCGGCCAATTCTATATTGCACCGTCAGTGCGACGCATCACCGGTATTAACCATTGCGAAGAATTCGAAGCAAGGAAGATCGGACATCTGTCGGCGCGTGAAGGAGAGGTGCTGCGATTGTACGTCAGCGGCATGAGTATCAGTGAAATCGCGGCATTAAGACATCGGAGCCTGCAGACCGTCAGTACGCAGCGCAAACAGGGCATGAAAAAGCTCGGCTTTACCAACGATCGTGAGCTGTTTGAATACATGTTGCCCGTGCGGCGCTAGTTTTTCGGCGAGCGAACAGCGCAAACCATTGGTCCGGGCGCTTGGATCAAGCTATTCCAAAAAATAGTAGTAAGTAGATCCCGACTAATTTGGGATGGATTTAGAATTTTCTTGGCATCGCGTGTGTCATGCCGAATTATCAGTGCGCGCTGATTTTTTATTCAGGGCGATTTTTGATTCGATATCCAATTTGAAAGGGAACAAAATGAAACTTGCACCTTCACTCGCATGTGCGGCAGTCGCGGCGGCGATCGGCATGCCGTGCGCAGCGTTCGCAGCCGACGGCATGATCGTGTTCAACGGCAACATCACCGCGCAGACCTGCACGATCAGCGGGGACGGCGGCAACAAGAGCTTCGTGGTGACACTGCCGTCGGTGTCGAGTTCTGAGTTGTCCACCAGTGGAGCGGTGGCCGGCAATACGCCATTCAACATCACGCTAACCAACTGCTCGCCCGATTCGGGTACCGCGTCGACGTACTTCGAGCCTAACACCGACGTCAATGTTACAACCGGCCGGCTGCAGAACAACAGGGGCAGCGCATCGAATGTCGAGGTCCGTTTGCGCAATAAGGACCGCAGCATCATTCAACTGGGCGTCGCGCAAAGCGGACAGAACTCGCAGTCGGCCACGATCACGGACGGCAGCGCGACGCTGGACTATTTTGCGGAATACGTCGCGACGGACGGCCCGGCAAGTGCGGGTTCGGTCAGGACCAGCGCGTTCTATTCGATCGCCTATCAGTAAGCGGTACGGAGTGGTCATCGGCCGTATCTGATGTGGTGAAACGGCAGCTGGCGTCTCTCCGGCGCTGGCTGCTGCCATGATTTTCAGCGGCGATGCGGGCTTGCCGGGTAAGTGGGGCGTGAAGATGGCAATACGTAGAAATGTGTTGGCGGCAGCGGCCGCCTTGTCGTTGTGTTCAGGCGTCGCCGACGCGAGTGTCGTCATCAATGGAACGCGTCTGGTGTACGGCGCGAGCGACCGTGAGATCACGGTCAAGATGGACAATGTCGGCAACGATCCGGCGCTCGTGCAGGTCTGGCTCGATACCGGCAACCCGAAGTCGCTGCCGGATGAAATTCAGGTTCCGTTCACGCTGTCGCCGCCACTGTTCCGGCTCGATCCGAAAAAAGGCCAAAGTGCGCGGCTGATCTATACGCAGGACGCGCTGCCGCAAGACAGGGAGTCGCTGTTCTGGTTCAACCTGCTCGAGGTGCCTCCCAGTGCCGCGCCGGTCGATAGCGCCGAGCGCAACCTGCTGCGTCTGGCATTGCGCTCACGCATCAAGCTGTTCTTTCGTCCGACCGGACTCGCCGGCCGGGCGGATGAAGCACCCGCGAAAGTCAGCTGGAAGTTCGTGCCGAAACAGCATGGCGGTGGCTATGTCCTCGAGGCCACCAATCCGACGCCGTATCACGTCACGTTCACGCAGATTGTTGCGAAGGCGGGCGGCGGCACGTGGACCGACGGCAACGGCGGCATGCTCGAACCGCGCGCGACGCGAGACTACGACGTCGGCAATGTCACGTCGCTGTCGGGGGCGCCGCTGCAGGTCGACTACAAATTCCTGAACGACTATGGCGCCGGCATACCCGGGCAATATCAGGAGCGGCCGGCACCTCCGCCCGTGGCAGAGCCTTAAGCAAAGTCGCCTGCGGCAACCCATCTATGCCGCGACCGGCACGGGCGTCGCACCCGCTCGAGTCATCTCGCGTCAAGCACGCGCGTCCAGTATCCAAAGAACGGTTTTCATGCGTATCCGACAGCAGGATCAACCGATCCGCCGCGCGGGCAGATCGCCCGCGCCGTTGCGTAGCCATCTCGTGATCCTCGGTGCTCTCGCAACGTGGGTCCCCTCCATTGCGCATGCTGATCGGGCGGTAGTCGCCCAGGTTCGGTTCGACGACGAGTTTCTGATGAAGCCGGGCAATCAGAGCGTCGACGTGTCGCGTTTCGAGCGTGGCAATCCGGTGGTGCCCGGCGAATATACGGTCGATCTGTTTGTGAACGGCAACTGGAACGGCCATCCCGCCGTGAACTTCCGTAGACAGGAGGGCTTCGACAGCGCGACGCCGTGCTTCGACAAGTCGCTCGTCGCGCGCCTCGGGCTGAATCAGACGAAACTGTCCGATGAAGCGCGCGCAGTGCTGGCGCGCGGGGGTGAGTGCCTGAATCTGGGCAAGATCGTCGAGGGCGCGTCGGCATCGTTCGATCTGTCCGATCTGCGGCTCGATGTGAGCATTCCGCAAATCGCGCTGTCGCGCAATCCGCAAGGCTATGTGAGCCCGGAATTCTGGGATGCGGGCGTGCCGTCCGCCACGCTCGGCTACAACCTGAACTCGTTTCGCGTGATGGGCTCCGGTTACGGCAGCACGCAGACCTACCTCGGTCTGAACGGCGGGGTCAATATCGGCAGCTGGCATCTGCGGCAGAATTCGGCGTTGAACTGGCAGTCGAACGGCCCGCGTTCGTATCAGAACATCGCAACCTACGCGCAGCACGATCTGCCCGGCACGCGCAGCCAGTTGACGCTCGGCGATGCATTCACCGACGGCGCGGTGTTCGACAGCATCGGCATCCGCGGCGTGCAACTCGGCACCGACGATCGCATGTTGCCCGATTCGCAGCGCGGCTACGCACCGGTGATTCGCGGCGTCGCGCTGACCAATGCGCGCGTGACGGTCACGCAGAACGGCAGCCGTCTATACGAGACCACGGTCGCGCCCGGCGCCTTCGAGATCGAAGATCTATACGCGACCGGTTACGGGGGCAACCTGCTGGTGACGATCACCGAAGCCGACGGCAGCCAGCGCGGCTTTACGGTGCCGTATGCATCAGTGGTGCAGTTGCTGCGCCCTGGCGTGCCGCGCTTTAACTTCGTGCTCGGCCAGATCCGCGACGCCGAGCTGGACCACCACCCGAACCTGCTGCAGGGCACCTTCCAGTACGGCATCAACAACGTGGTCACCGGCTACGCCGGCGTAATCGCGGCGCAGGGCTACGCGGCGGGGCTGGTCGGCGCGGCGTTCAATACGCCGCTCGGCGCGCTCGCGCTCGACGTGACACAGGCGAGCGCGAGCATCCGCGGCGCGGCGAACACGTCGGGCCAGAGCGTGCGGATCAGCTACAGCAAGCTGGTGTCGTCGACCGACACGAACTTCGCGGTCGCCGCGTATCGCTATTCGTCGAGCGGCTTCTGGGCGCTGCGCGATGCGATGTTCGCGCGCAACGCGCTCGACGCCGGCCAGTCGCCGACCGCGATCGACCGGCAACGCAATCAGGTCCAGCTGACGATGAACCAGGGCTTTGGCGACGGCTGGGGCAACGCTTACGCGGTTGGCTCGACGCTGGACTACTGGAACCGCGCGGGCACGACGACGCAATTCCAGCTCGGCTACAACAACATCGTGCGCGCGCTGCGCACGATCTTCAGCTACAACCTGTCGCTGTCGCGGCAGCTCGATACGCTGAGCGGCCAGATGAACAACCAGCTGTTCCTCAACGTGTCCGTGCCGCTCGGCAAATCGCAGCACGCTCCGTCCCTCGCGACCAGCGTCGCCCACGACAACATCAGCGGCTGGTCCGAGCAGGCGATGCTGACGGGCATCGCGGGCGCGGACAACGAGTTCAGCTACGGTGTGAACGTGAATCATGCGCCGGGCTCGACGGTGGGCGGCGTCAATGGGCAGTACCGCAGCCCGTACGCGACCTTCCTCGCCGGCGCGAGCACGGGTTCGGGCTACTCGCAGGTGTCGGGTGGCATGTCGGGCGCGCTCGTCGCGCATCCGGGCGGCGTTACCTTCGCGAACGATCTCGGCGAGACGGTCGGCATCGTCGAAGCGAAGGGGAGCAACGGCGCACGCGTGACGAATTCGCCGGGGGTCCGTATCGATAGTCGCGGCTATGCGGTGATTCCATATCTGATGCCGTACCGGACCAACACGGTCGACATCGATCCGAAGGGCTTGCCGCTCGACGTCGAATTCAAGTCGACGACGCGACAGGTGACACCGCGCGCGAACTCGGTCGTGATGATCCATTTCGATACCGTCACGGGCCGTGCCGCTGTGATCACCGCGCATCGTCCGAACGGCGCGCCGCTGCCGTTCGGCGCGAGCGTGCACGATGCGCGGGGCCGCGACATCGGCGTGATCGGACAAGGTAGTCGCATTTTCGCGCGGGGCATCGACGACGCGGGCACGCTGTCCGTCAAGTGGGGCAATGCCGCTGACGAGGAGTGTCTGCTGCACTATCAGCTGCCGTCGCGCGACGAGGACAAAGGCAGGTTCGCGCATGCCGAGGCTGTCTGCGATGTGAGCGCGAACGTGCGGCAGATGCAGGCAGCGGCGAACGTGACCGCCAGCGCACAGATGCCGACGCCGCAGCGTACGCTCGACGACCCGGATCCAGGCTCCACCGCTGACGCATACCAGGACTGAAACGCAGGTTGTGCCCCGATGTCCATCCGCCCGCGCATCCATTCAATCAACGCTCAAAGGGAGCGCTCAATTGAAAACCCGTCATTTACTGGCCGTCTGGCTGTTCGCGCTCACCACCGTGCCGGTGTTATCGGCCCACCCGCAGAGGGTTCGTTCACAGGGCATTGCAGGTAATCCTGCGGTTGCCGCGCCGAACCGGGCGCATGGAGACTGGCGCAACCATCATGTATCGACGGGCGGCGCACCGGGTCCTTCCGGCGCGTCGGCGACCCAGTCGGCCTATGGCGCTGGCAATAGCGCGGGCAAGCGTGGCGGCCACGGCGTCGGTTTCGTGCCGTTGCCGCCTGCGCATTGACGCGCACGGTCGCGCGCTTACAGGAAGAAAATTGATGAAACCCATCCGCAGATTTGTTCATCCCGCAGCCGTCGCGACCAAAGGGCTGTCATCGGCATGCGCGTTGATCCTGACGATGCTGCTGCCGGGCACCGCGCATGCCCAATGCACGCAAGGCTCGGCTGGCGCGCCGAGTCTGACGATCTCGATCGCGTCGCCGATCACCGTTGCGCGTGACGCAGCGGTGGGCAGCGTGATCGGCCAGGGTACCGCGACGGTCACCTTCAATAGCGCGGCACCATTCGGCGTGCATTGCACGACGGACGCGTCGGCGGTCTACACGAACCTGCAGGGAGGAGGCTCGTCCGGCTCGAACAGCGTGATGCCGATTGGCTCGACGGGTATCGGCTATACGCTGCAGGCGAACGGGCAATACTTTCCCAGCGGTGCCCGAAAGTTGCCGGTCTCGCTCTTCGAGCCGGCGTCGTGCAGTCAGGTGGCGGGCGGAAGGTGCTACGCGTATCTGGGGCCGACCATCACGATGCAGTTGATCAAGCTGTCGCCGCTCGTCAGCAGCCAGACGCTTCCGCCCGGCCAGTATTTTTCGACGACGGTGGGCGGCCTCAACGCCAGCACAGTGTCATTGGCGAGCCCTGTGCAGATCGCGAATCAGACCTGTACCGTCACGACGCCTTCAATCGGCGTGTCTCTGGGAAACGTACCGCTCAGTCGATTCCAGGCGGTGGGATCGTCGTCGGATACGGTCCCTTTTCAGATCGGGTTGAATTGCTCCGGGGTGACGACGAATTACTACGTCACCTTTACGGACAACAACGATCCCGCGAATCATTCGAACGCTCTATCGTTGGCGGCGGGGTCGAGCGCGAGCGGCGTCGGTATTCAGATCGTCAAAGATGGCAGTCCGGTCTCGTTTGGACCGGACTCGTCGGCGGCGGGCAATTTGCATCAGATATTTGTTGGTGCCAGCGCGGGCAGCGGCTCCGTGGTCAGTTTGCCCTTTGGCGGGCGTTACGTGAAAACCAGTAATACGATGACCATTGGAAGTGCGAAAGGCGTCGCGACATTCACCATGTCATATCAGTAAACACGTGCCACGTCGACGAAGCGGCCGCGACCACTGCGCGGCCATCGGTCGGGGGACGCCAGGTTCAGCGCGACGGGCAAAGACTCCGACTGATTGAACCGGTCGTGCCGCCGACCAAAACCGCATCGCCTAGAACGCGTGCCGCAACCCCACCATGCCGACGAACTGCGATGGACCCGATGACGGCGTCGTGTTCTGCGAGTCGCCGACCACCGCAACCGCGTCGGCGATGGTCACGCCGCTGCCCGATGCGATCAGCGACTTGCCGCTTGCATGCTGATAGGCCTCCAGCGCGTACAGCGTGGTGCGCGTCGACAGGTTGTAGGTTTGTTCCAGCGAGATCTGGTGATAGTGGGCCGGATCGGTGATGCCGTTCGCCTGGCTCGCCTGCGTGAAGCTATAGCCGCCGCCGACGGTCACGCTCGGCGTGATCCGGTAGGTTGCGATCGCGCCGTACGTGTTGAACACGGCCTTGTCGAAGAACAGCGAGCCGTGGCCCGGCGCGTACTGCACATTCGAGTAGTTGAGGCCGAGCATCAGATCGTGCCACGTATAGCGGCCCGCTGCGGCGATCATCTGCGTGCTGCGCGCGCTCGCGTAGCCGTTATTGACCGGCGAGTTGATCGCGAAGCTGCCGAGGGCCGGGCTCGTTGCGATGTCCTTCAGCTTCACGTAGCCTGCCGCGAGCGAGATCGGCTGGAAGTCGTAGCGCAACGCCGCGCTGAACAGGCCGCCGTTCGCGACGCTGCCGGGCACGCCGCCGAGACCGTACTGCGCGCTTGCCTGCAGGCCCGCGATCGTCGGTGATAGGTAGGTTACCGAATTATTGAAGCGCAGCGTCGTGTCGAGGGCGTCGAGATCGCCCGGATGCGCGCCGGTCGCGCCGGTCAGCACGCCGGTCGGTCCGAGAGCGCCGACCATATTGAAGTAGGGCGTGTACTGGCGGCCGAGCGTGACGGTGCCGTAGTGGTCGTTCGCGAGGCCGACATAAGCCTGGCGGTTGAACAGGTAGCCGGCGGTGCTTTGCGCGCCGGTCAGCGAATTGAAGCCGCTTTCCAGCCGGAAGATCGCCTTCGTGCCGCCGCCGAGATCTTCGGCGCCGAGGAAGCCGAACTTACTCGCCTGCAGGTTGCCCTGGCTCATGTAGAAGTTCGAATGTCCCTTCTGGTTGCTTGAGTAGGCGAACGCGTTGTCGACGACGCCGTATAGCGTGACGCTGCTTTGCGCCGACGCGCTGATCGACCATGCGGCACCCGCAAACGGCAGGCAGCAGAGGACGAACGCGCGGGTGCGCGCGCGCTGGTTTATTTTCATGATTGGGATGTCTCCAGACTGAATGGACGGCCTGATCCCTCAGGCCGGTGCGGTTTGTTGTTCAGTGCCTAGTAGTGCGAGTCAGGGCTCTTGTGCCTTTGTGCGCTGACTCAGTGCGGCAGCGCAATCGTCAGGCAGCGCCAGCCGTCCGCGGTGTGATCGGCCTCGAGCGTGCCGTTCGTGCAGACGATCGCGCGTGTCTCGTGCATCGGCACGAACACGCGCACCTGCGGCTGCGCGTGACGCGTCCATTGCGCACGCTCGAGCGTCACGCGCAGGGTGTTCGTGTCGCCGGTCAGCGTGACGTTCCAGCGGCCTTGCTCGCCGTTGCGCCAGGCTTCGGTCTCGCCGTCGTCCTCGATCGAGCCGCCTTGCGCGGTGCCCGCGCCGGCGTACGGCACCGCGAGGAACGCGCGTTCGTCGGCGGGACGGCCGAAATGCTGCTCGGCGATGTTCAGCGGAATCACGCTGCCTTCGCGCAGCAGGAACACCGGTCGCTCGAACGGGGCGGGCAGCGTGACGGTCTGGCCGCCGTCGAACGCTTCGCCGCTCCAGTACGACACCCAGCGCGAACCGGCCGGCAGGTACACGTCGCGCGTGCTCTGGCCCGGATCGACCACCGGCGCGACCAGCATCGACGCGCCGAGCATCATGTCGTCGCCATCGACGAGGCAGCGCGGATCGTGCGGAAACTCCGCGAACAGCGGCCGCAGCACCGGCTCGTACGCGCTATGCGATTGCCACAGCAATTCGTACAGGTAGGGGATCAGTCGATAGCGCAGCTTGATCAGATTCGCCACGTGCCGCGTGACTTCGGGATGCATCCACGGTTCGTTGACGGTGCCGTCGTCGTTCCATGAGTGAATCGAAAAGCGCGGCAGGAAGATGCCGAACGCGACCCAGCGCGCGAACAGTTCCGGCTCCGGCGCCGGACCCGAGAAGCCGCCGATGTCGTGGCCGCTGTTCGACACGCCCGACATCGCGAGCCCGAGCCCCATCTTCAGGTTGAAGCGCAGCGTTTCCCACGACGTGTAGTTGTCGCCCGACCACGTTTGTACATACCGATGCATGCCGACGCCGCCCGAGCGCGACACGAGGAACGGGCGCTTGTCGGGCGCGTGCTCGCGCTGCGCGTCGTGCGACGCGCGCATCATCAGCTGCGTTTGCAGCACCTTCGCCTGGTGTGCCGGATACGGCTTGCCGAAGCCGCGTGCAATCGCATGCGGCGACCAGATCTCGAACTCGTTGTTGTCGTTCCAGGTGGCCGCGATGCCGTATTTGAGCAGTGCGTCCTTCACGCGCGCTTTCCACCAGTCGATCGTCGCGGGATTCGTGAAGTCGAGATACGCGCCGACTTCGTCCCAGAACTGGACCCATGCGGGCTCGCCATCGGGCGCTTCGATCAGCAGCCCGGCCCGGGCGACGTCGTCGAACGCCGGGTGGTCCTGCAGCAGACACGGCTTGATGTTCGCGCACAGACGCACGCCGTGATCGAGATAGCTCTGCACGAAGCCGTGGATGTCCGGAAACTTCTCGTGATTCCAGTTGAACACGTAACGCTTCGGCCCGATGGACGTATAGCCCGACGACAGATGGAACGAATCGCACAGCACGTCGTGCTCGCGGCAGCGCTCGATGAATTCGCCCATCTGCTGCTGCGCGTTGGGCGCGTCGGTGTAACTCATCGTCGAGCCCGAGTAGCCGAGGCCCCACTTCGGCATCCACGCGGGACGCCCGGTGAGCCACGTGAAGCGGCGCACCGCGTCGAGCGGCGAGCCCGGCGACGCAATGAAGTAGTAGTCGAGATCGCCATGCTCGGCGATGAAATGCCGATAGTGACCGTGATAGTTGTCGAGCTCGCGGCCCATGTCGAAGCGGCAATCGGCGAGCGTGTCGTAGAACAGGCCGAAGCCCGTCGACGTCTGCGGCTGCCACGTCACGTAGAACGGGATGTGTTTGTACAGCGGGTCCGTGGTGCGCGCGCTGTAGCCCATTGCGTCGATATTGCGCATCTCGTAGCTTTGCTGCGCACGATCGAGCGAGCCGGCACGCTCGCCGAGGCCCACATACATTTCGTCGTGGCGCCGTTCGACGTAGTGATAGACGCGCGAGTCCCACCAGCCGAAGTTGTACGCCTGGGTTTTGCGATCGCTCATCACGCGATGCCACGTGCCTTCGCGCAGGATGTCCCACGCGCAGGCGCCGCCTTCGAGCGCGACGCTCACGCGTACACGGGCCGTTTCGATCACGACGTGGCCAGCCTGTTCGCTCACCGTGAACGGCGGCGGTGTGAAGCCGCGCAGGTCGCGGCGCTCGCGGCCTTCGAGCGGCACGTCGTCGGCGCCGGGCGCGATCGCCCACGTGCGCGGACCGTGCGTTTCGCCGTCCGGCAGCACGAGCACACGGATGATGTCTTCGGCGAGCACGAACAGCTCGATGCGGCAATTCGGCTGCGCGCTCAGCACGACCGGGTTGCGCGCGGAGTTGCCGGCGTGGGGAGCGAGCGCGAAGCGCGGCGGATGTTTGAGATTGATCTGTGAATGCATGATGAGTCTTCGAGAGAGGTCAGGCGGCAGGGTTGACGCTCAGGTCGGCGCGGCGTGCGCGGCCATGGCGCGGCACACCGCGCATCAGGATGATCAGCAGCGTCGCGCCGATGATGTCGAACGCGCCGAGCGCACCGAACAGCGGCGTGTAACCGATCGAATCGGCGAGCGCACCGACCATCAGCGAGAAGCCGAGGCCGCCGATCCACGCGGCCATGCCCGCGAAGCCCGCGACGGTGCCGACTTCGCCCGGATCGAAGACGTCGGCGGCGAGGGTGTTGACGAGCGCCGAGATCATCTGGTGCGCGAAGCCGCCGACGCAGAAGAGGGCGATGGCCTGGTACGGCGAGGCGACGAGACCGATCGACGCCGGTCCGAGCATCATCACGGCGCCGAGCACGACGCCCGAGATGCGCGACCAGATCAGCGGCACGCGAAAACGCTTCATCAGGAACGGCGACAGATAGCCGCCGAACAGGCCGCCCAGGTCCGCGGCGAGAAACGGCAGCCACGCGAACATGGCGATCTGTTTCAGATCCATATGACGCTGCGTGGCGAGATAAAGCGGAATCCAGAAGCTGAACGTTTGCCACGCGGGCTCGGCGAAAAAGCGCGCCTGCGCGATTGCCCAGAAGCGGCGCGTGCGCAGCACTTCACGCACGCTCGCGCGGCGCGCCGCGGGCGGTGCCTGGCCTTCGACGATCGCGCTGCGCTCGGCGTCGCTCACGCGCTTGTGCTCGGCGGGCGAGCGGTACAGCACGAACCATGCGGCGGCCCAGAAGAAGCCAAGTGCGCCGGTCACCGCGAATGCGCTCTGCCAGCCGTAGCGCAGCGACAGGAACACGACGAGCGGCGGCGCGAGCAGCGAGCCGAGCGAGGTGCCCGCATTGAAATAGCCGACCGCGACAGACTTCTCACGATCGGGAAACCATTCGGCGACGACCTTCATGCCGGCGGGAATCGCGACCGCTTCGGACAGGCCCATGAAGCCGCGCAATGCCGCGAGCGAAAACCAGCTGCCGGCGAAACCGTGGAACACACCGGTCAACGACCACAGGCACGCAAACAGCGCGAAGCCAAGGCGCAGCCCGATCAGATCGATGATCAGGCCGCAGACCGGCTGCATCACCGTATAGCCGACCTGGAACGCACCGACCACGTAGGAGTACTGCCGCGTGCTCATGTGCAGCAGCTTCATCAGTTCGGGCGCCATCACGCCGAGTGCGTTACGCGACAGATAGTTGACGATCGTCCCAACGCAAACGAGGGCGATGATCCACCAGCGCAATCCCTTGATCGTTTTCAAAATCAGTCTCCGTGGCGCATCGAGCGGTTGCTTTCGAAGCAGTGCTCAGGTATGCGCGAATTCGAACATTTATTGGTTTTCAATGGCAGTCATCCTACCACTTGGAAACTACCTAGGTATCCGGGAAAACCATAGTTGTTGTCGTCTGTTTCCTTGATTTTTCGGCAAAATTTAATAATTTTCGCTTGAATTCTTAGGAGTGGTCGGATGACTACGTCGAAAAATATCGAACACACATGTTCTTTCGAACATTTAAATGTTCGTTTTCGGGAGTTCGGCGAGGCGAGGAAGCGCTGGCCGCGCGGGCGGCGTTTTTTCACGGCCGTCTGGCGGATGTAACCAGACGTTACGCCGCGGACGGCGCGGCGATTTTCAGCATCAGTTATTACAAAGTTGAAATACGCGGGTTGCTGCCTTGCGCTATATTTCCGCCAACAAAACATGTTCCTACAAAGGTGATCAATGAAGTCCGCTCGTCTTGTTCCGCTAATGCTCGGGGTGTTGACGTTGGCTACATCGGGTGCCGCGATGGCAGCGGGGCTCAACATCGGGGTCAATATCGGCATTCCCGCGCCGGTCTACGTCGCGCCGGCTCCGGTCTACGCGCCGCCTCCGCCGCCTCCGCCGCCCGTCATCTATCAGCCGGCTCCCGTGTACTACGGCGGTCCGCAAATCGTGGTGGGCTGGCATGGCGACCGTTACTGGGACGGCCGCCGCTACTGGGCGCGTGACGACTGGTATCGCCACCATCCGCCGGGCCACGGCGACTATGCGCGCGGTCATTACGACGAGCATCGCGGCTGGCACTGAGCCGGCGCTGCGTGAGCCCTGAAGCGCGCCAACCGGCCGCATCGACAACAGAACCGCCCTTCGAGGGCGGTTTTTGTTTTTTCGCTGAAGACATTCGATAGCTGACGCATTTCGTCGCAGGTGCCTGCCAGATCGCGCAAGCTAATTGGGTAGAATCCCCCACATCGTCACTGCCCACTTACCAGCACGACTCCATGACAACCGGCTCGCGACGGGTTCAAACGCCTGAGGGACTTCGGCACAACGTGATCCACGGACCCTTGCGCGCCGCGTTCGCCGTCGCGCTGCTGTGCGCGAGTCTGCTCGTCGCACCGCACGCTCATGCCGCGCATGCGATCGCGCAATATGGCGAGCCGAAATATCCGGCCGGCTTCAAGCACTTCGATTACGTCAATCCCGACGCGCCGAAAGGCGGCACGCTCGTGCTCGCGAACCCGAGCCGTCTCACGAGCTTCGACAAGTTCAATCCGTTCACGCTGCGCGGCAACGCGGCGCCTGGCCTCGAATTGATGTTCGAGAGCCTGACGATCGGCAGCAGCGACGAAGTCGCGTCGGCCTACGGGCTGCTCGCCGACGACATCGTCGTCGCACCCGATGGCCTGTCGGTCACGTTCCACATCAATCCGCGCGCGCGCTTTTCGAACGGCGAGCCCGTCACCGCCGACGACGTCAAGTTCTCGCTCGACACGCTGAAGAGCCCGCAAGCCGCGCCGCAGTTCGCATCGCTTTTCAGCGAGATCAAGCGTGCGGTCGTCGTCGATCCGGCCACGGTGCGCTTCGAGTTTGGCGAGCGCAATCGCGAGTTGCCGCTGCTCGCGGGCAGCATGCCGGTGTTCTCGCGCAAGTGGGGGATCAAGCCGGACGGCAGCCGCATTCCGTTCGATCAGCTTGCGTTCGAGAAGCCGATCGGCAGCGGGCCGTATCTGATCGACAGCTACGACAACGGCCGCACGATCACGTTCAAACGCGACCCGCACTACTGGGGCGCCGATCTGCCGGTGCGCATCGGCATGAACAACTTCGATCGCATCGTCTACAAGCTGTACGCGGATAGCACCGCGCGGCTCGAGGCGTTCAAGGCCGGCGAGTACGACGCGCTCGTCGAATACATCGCGCGCAACTGGGTGCGGCGCGACGTCGGCAAGAAGTTCGACAGCGGCGAGTTGATCAAGCGCGAGTTCCCGCAGCACAACGGCACCGGCATGCAGGGCTTTTTCCTGAACATACGCCGGCCGCTGTTTCAGGACGTACGGGTGCGCAAGGCGCTCGATCTCGCGCTCGACTTTCAATGGCTGAACCGACAGCTGTTTTTCAGCCAGTACACGCGCATCGATAGCTATTTCGCCAACACCGAATGGCAGGCGAAGGGGCTGCCCTCGCCGGGCGAGCTCGCGCTGCTCGAGCCGTTTCGCTCGCAGCTCGACCCGGCGGTATTCGGGCCGATCCCGAAGCAGCCCGATACCGATCCGCCCGGCTCGCTGCGCGCGAACCTGCTGGAGGCGCGCGATCTGCTGCAGCAGGCCGGCTGGACCTATCGTGACGGCGCGCTGCGCAACGCGAAGGGTGAGCCGTTCCAGTTCGAGATACTCGACGACTCGGGTTCGGCTTCGTCGATGGAGCCGATCATCGCGACCTTCACGCGCAACCTGCAAAAGCTCGGCATCACCGCGAACTTCCGCACCACGGACTTCGCGGTCTATCAGAAACGGCTCGACGCATTCGACTTCGACGTGACCACGATTCGCATGCCCGACGTGCAGGTGCCGGGCTCCGAGCAGATCACCCGGTTCGGCAGCAAGGCCGCCGATACCCCCGGCTCGGACAACGCGATCGGCCTGAAGTCGCCGGCCGTCGACGCGGTGCTGAACGCGCTGGTGCATGCGCAAACGCGCGAGCAGCTGACCGATGCCGCTCACGCGCTCGACCGTCTGCTGACGCATGGCTACTATGTGGTGCCGCACTGGTACAGCGGCACGCACCGCGTCGCGTTCAAGCGCGGGCTCGCGTGGCCGAAGACTTTGCCGCTGTACTATGGCGCGGAGGGCTGGATCACGACGATGTGGTGGTACGAGGATCCGCAGGCGCGCACGCACACCGGCACCGCCGACTGATCCGCAGACCCATCGCCCTCACCAACGCGTTCGCACTGGAACACCGCCTATGTGGAGCTACATCCTCAAACGTCTGCTGCTGATGATTCCGACGCTGCTCGGCGTGCTGACGCTGACCTTCGTCGTGATCCAGTTCGTGCCGGGCGGTCCCGTCGAGCAAATGACGCACGAGTTGCGCAAGGGCGCGGAGGGCGCTTCGCCGTTCGGGTTGCGCTCGCATAGCGGCGTCGACGCGCAACAGATCGCGCAACTGAAGCAGCTATACGGCTTCGACAAGCCGCCGCTCGAACGCTACGTGCTGATGCTCAAGCGCTTCGCGACCTTCGATCTCGGCCAGAGCTATTTCCGTCATCAGAGCGTGTGGTCGCTGATCGTGTCGAAGCTGCCGGTGTCGATCAGCATCGGCCTGTGGACGTTCTTTCTCACTTATCTGATATCCGTGCCGCTCGGCATCGCGAAGGCGGTGCGCAACGGTTCGCACTTCGATATCGCGACGAGCCTCGTCGTGCTGGTCGGCTACGCGATTCCCGGTTTCGTGCTCGGCGTGCTGCTGCTCGTGCTGTTTGGCGGCGGCACGTTCCTGCAGTTGTTTCCGCTGCGCAACCTCACTTCCGACAACTGGGACCAGCTAAGCTTGTTTGGCAAGATTCTCGACTATCTGTGGCATATCACGTTGCCGATTACCGCGTCGGTGGTGGGCAGCTTCGCGGTCGTCACGATGCTGACGAAAAACGCGTTCCTCGACGAAATCCGCAAGCAGTACGTGCTGACCGCGCGCGCCAAAGGTTTGTCCGAGCGGCGCGTACTGTGGAAGCACGTATTTCGCAATGCGCTCCTGCCGCTGATCGTCAATTTCCCGGGCGCGTTCATCGGCGCGTTCTTCACCGGCAGCCTGCTGATCGAAACGCTGTTCTCGCTCGACGGGCTCGGCTTGCTGTCGTACGAATCGGTGATGCGGCGCGACTATCCGGTCGTGCTCGGCACGCTGTACCTGTTTACGCTGATCGGCCTCGTCACGCGGCTGATCTCCGATCTTTGCTACGTGTGGGTCGATCCCCGCATCCAATTCGAACAACTGGAGCGCTGATGAATCGAGCCCGCCTTTCCGCCGATGCGGCGGCGCGCACCGAACCCGCGCGCGCACTGATGTCGCCGTCGCCGGCGCGTCGCGTGTGGCGGCGTTTTCGCCAGCAGCGGCTCGGCTACTGGAGCCTGATCATTTTCGTCGTGGCGTTCGCGGCAAGCGTCGCGGGACCGCTGTGGTCGAACGACAAGCCGGTCGTCGTGCGCTATGACGGGCATCTGTATTTCCCGCTCGTCAAGACCTACGCCGAGACCACCTTCGGTGGCGACTTCCCGACGCCGACCGACTATCTCGATCCGTACATCCGTCACCGCTTCGATGCGCCGGGCAACTTCGCGCTGTATCCGCCGAATCATTACTACTACGACACGCTCAATTACTTCTCGAAGGCGCCCAACCCGGCGCCGCCGTCGCGCGAGAATTGGCTCGGCACCGACGACCGCGGCCGCGATCTGTTCGCGCGCCTGCTGTACGGCTTCGGCGTGTCGGTCGCGTTCGGCCTCGTGCTGACTGTGATCAGCACGATCGTCGGCATCGTCGCGGGGGCGGTGCAAGGTTACTTCGGAGGCCGTACCGATATCGTCGGGCAGCGTCTGATCGAGATCTGGAACGCGATGCCGCAGCTCTATCTGCTGATCATCTTTTCGTCGATCTTCGAGCGCAGCTTCGCGTTGCTGATCGTGCTGCTGTCGCTGTTCAACTGGATTGGCCTGTCCGATTACGTGCGCGCCGAGTTCCTGCGCAATCGCCAGCAAGACTATGTGCGCGCCGCGCGCGCGATGGGTCTGTCGCACTGGCAGATCATGTGGCGCCACGTGTTGCCCAACAGCCTGACGCCGGTCATCACGTTCCTGCCGTTCAGCATGAGCAGCGCGATTCTCGCGCTGACGAGTCTCGACTTTCTCGGCCTCGGCGTACCGCCGCCGACGCCGAGCCTGGGCGAGCTGCTCGCGCAGGGCAAGGCGAACCTCGACGCGTGGTGGATCTCGGTGTCGACCTTCGGCGTGCTGGTGGCAATGCTGCTGCTGTTGACCTTCATGGGCGACGCGCTGCGCAACGCGCTCGACACGCGCATCTCCGATGCCATGCACGCCGGAGGTGGTCAATGAGCGCGCTGCCGCAAAGCGATCCGCGCTCGACGGATACGCCGCTGCTCGAACTCGACCATCTGCGCGTCGCGTTCGGCGACACGGTGGCCGTCGACGACGTCACGCTCGCGATCGCGCGAGGTGAACGCGTCGCGCTGGTCGGCGAGTCGGGCTCGGGCAAGAGCGTGACCGCGCTGTCGGTGCTGCGCCTGCTGAACGACGCGCAGGTGAGCGGCGCGATCCGCTTCGATGGCGAAGACCTGCTCGCGAAGAGCGAGCGCTCGATGCGCGGCCTGCGTGGCTCCGACATCGCGATGATCTTCCAGGAGCCGATGACCGCGCTCAACCCGCTGTACACGATCGGCGACCAGATTACCGAGACGATCGTCGTGCACGATGGCGTCAGCGCGAACGAGGCGGCGAAGCGCGCGGTCGCATTGCTTGCGCGCACCGGCATCGCCGAGCCGCAGAAGCGCGTGAACAGCTACCCGCATCAGCTGTCGGGCGGCCAGCGGCAGCGCGCGATGATCGCGATGGCGCTCGCCTGCCGGCCGCGCCTGCTGCTCGCCGACGAGCCGACCACCGCGCTCGACGTGACGATCCGCGCTCAGATCGTCGAGCTGCTGCTGGAACTGCAGCGCGACGAAGCGCAAAAAAGAGGCATGGCCGTGCTGCTGATCACGCACGACCTGAACCTCGTGCGCCACTTCGCGCAGCGCGTCGCGGTGATGGAGCGGGGCGTGCTGGTTGAAACCGGCACGGTCGAGCAGGTGTTCGAGGCGCCGCGTCATCCGTATACGCAGCGGTTGCTCGCGAGCCGGCCGCAGCGGGAGGTCGTGCCCGTGCTGCCGATCTCGCCGGTGCTGCTCGAAGCGCGCGACGTGTCGGTCGACTTCAAAACGAAGCTGCCGGGCCTGCGTGGCTGGTTGGGGTCGGGGCGGTTTCGCGCGGTCAACGAGGCGAACGTGTCGGTGCGCCAGGGCGAGACGCTCGGGATCGTCGGCGAGTCGGGTTCGGGCAAGTCGACGCTCGCGATGGCACTGCTCGGTCTGCAGCGCACCGCGCACGGCGAGATCGAGTTTCAGGGCAGGGCGCTCGGGAGCTATCGCGGCGCCGAAAAGACCGCGTTGCGCTCGAATATGCAGGTCGTCTTTCAGGATCCTTTTAGTTCGCTTTCGCCGCGACAGACGATCGAGCGGATCGTCGGCGAGGGGCTCGCGCTGCATCGGCCGCAGATGACCCCGCAGGCGCGGCGCGACAAAGTGCTCGCGGTGCTGCGCGAAGTCGGCATCGACCGTACGGCGCTGTATCGGTATCCGCACGAATTTTCGGGTGGGCAGCGGCAGCGCATCGCGATCGCGCGCGCGCTGGTGCTGGAGCCGCGCGTGCTGATCCTGGACGAACCGACCAGCGCGCTCGACGTCTCGATTCAGCAGCAGGTGCTTAAGCTGCTCACCGGCTTGCAGCACAAATACAACCTCGGCTTCGTGTTCATCAGCCACGATCTGGAGGTGATCGGGGCGATGGCGCATCGCGTCGTGGTGATGCAAAACGGATCGATCGTCGAGACGGGCGAAGTCGAGAAGATTTTTGCGGCGCCCGCGCATCCTTACACTCGAAAGCTGCTGAAAGCGGCGCTTGATCGTTGATTTTTCACCCTTTCCCCAATTGAGTGCGTATGTCGATTGATTTTTCCTATTCCTTTTGACACGCAAATACTTACTGGCTAGTATCGAGCAAACTTTTTTTCGTAGACCCCTGATTTTTTGGCAAAAACTACCGACCAATGCAGCACAGAAACTTCACCCAGGCTTGCACGCGCGTCGTCGCCGGGATGTTCATTGGCGTCTTGATGGCAGCAGCTCCCGGCGCGTTCGCCGACGAAGTCAGCAGTTTCAATCAGAATGCCTCGTATCCGACCACCAACGGCTCGGATCCTCTCTCCCTCCTCACTCCGCAACCCAAGGCGCCCGATAGCAATAGTGGCAGCGCCAAGTCATTCCTTTCCGGCATGGCCGGCAAGGCTGGCGACGTGGTGGTCGGCGCGCTGAACATGATCGGCGTTCGCTACCGTTGGGGTGGCAATACGCCCGATTCGGGGCTCGATTGCAGCGGTTTCGTGCGCTACGTGTTCCAGGACACGCTCGGTCTGGCGCTGCCGCGTCGTGCCGAGGAAATGAGCCGCATGGGCGAGAAGGTGCGCGTAAGCGACCTGAAGCCGGGCGATCTGGTGTTCTTCAATACGATGCGCCGCACGTTCTCGCACGTCGGCATCTATATCGGCGACAACAAGTTCGTGCACTCACCGTCCACCGGCAGCACGATCCGTGTCGACGACATGGATGATGGCTACTGGGAAAAACGCTTCACGGGTGCGCGTCGGATCGAGACCTCGTATCAGGCCGACGATCTGCGCCAGCGCGTGAGCGCGACGATCGGCGGGAATAACTGATTCCACGCTGAGCCCGGCGACAAAAAAAGCCTGCTTCGTCCGAAGCAGGCTTTTTGCATTTGATGCGGGTAGTTTTGCCTGGGTGGCGCACAGCGGCCGTGCAGCACCCCGACCGCCTTCAGGCGCTCATTCGCCGCGCGGCGAGCCTGCGCTGCAACTCCGGCATCATCTTCGCGACCGCTTCTTCCCCGGCGAGAATTGCCGCGTTGCGCTGTGAGAAATCGCTGCCGCTCATCGCCGCGAGATTCGGTCGGATCACCACGTCGGCGTACTTGTCGAGTTCGTAGGCCTTGATCGTCTGGCCCATTATCGTGAAGGTCTGCATCAGCACATCGAACGAGCTTGCGGTGACGCCGGTCTCCGGTCGCTGCGAGATATCGACGGCAATCACGAAATCCGCGCCCATCTTGCGCGCGAACGACGCCGGTACCGGGCTCACGAGACCGCCATCGACATACTCGTGACCGCCGATCTTCACCGGCTCGAAAATCGACGGCACGCTGCACGACGCGCGCACCGCGATGCCGGTGTTGCCGCGCTGGAACAGGATCGGCTGGCCGGTTTGCAGATCGGTCGCGACCACACCGAGCGGCCTCGCCATCTTCTCGATGGGGCGATTGTTCAGCGTCGTGTTCAGGTAGTTCTGCAGAGCGACGCCCTGCAGGAAGCCGCGCGTACGAAACGGCATCGCCCAGTCGCTGATCGACGCTTCGTCCATGGAGAGCGCGAGCTTGTTCAGCGCGAAGCCGTTCATGCCCGACGCGTACAGCGCACCGACTACGGAGCCGGCGCTCGTGCCGGCGACCAGATCGATCTGGATATTGCGTGCCTCGAGCGCCTTGATGACGCCGATGTGCGCAAAGCCGCGCGCGGCGCCGCCGCCGAGAGCGAGTGCGACGCGAACCGGTTTCTGTTGCGCTTTTTCTGGCGGCGGGACGGTCGGCGTCGCGGTGATCGGCGTGCCTTCGAGTTTGCCGGCGGTCGTGGTGCAGGCGGCAAGCACCGCGGATGCGGCCGCCAGCGAAAAGCTGCGGCGGCTCAAACTGGGGGATGAGGGTTTCAACGAGTTCTCCAGCAACGGCGCGGGCGACGCAGGCGGCGTCGCACGTACCGCGATCAGGCTGAGGTCAGGCCAGGCGGATCGCCGACGGCGATTCCGCACGCTGCGGAGGTGTTCACTCCGTATTGGAGCGATCTGCATTAAGCCCCCATCGCAGCGCGCGCACATCTTAATGCAAACGATCGGTCCGCGCGGTCCGCTGTAATGAAACGTTGCAGAGGAAGTATTCGGAACTGGCGCGGCGTCTTTTCAAGATGGGTTCGGCGAGCGCAGGTAGGGGGGCGCTGGTGTCCCGACGTCGCTCGCGCAAGCGTCTTACGCCGTTCGGACGAGGGCGGCATCGCGCGTGCGGACGGTATAATTCGACTCTTGCACTTATTTCCCTCGTGGCCGTGCGCGACCTCGCGCGCAGCATGGGCACGCTTCGCTGCCGCGCTTCGCAATCACGTTCGCGCCGGCGCCCGTTTTCCGAGTAACCGCTAATGACCACCTCCGTTCGTACCCGTTTCGCACCGAGTCCCACCGGCTTCATCCACCTGGGCAACATCCGCTCCGCCCTGTATCCATGGGCGTTCGCGCGCAAGATGAAAGGGGTCTTCGTGCTGCGGGTCGAGGACACCGACCTCGAGCGTTCCACGAGCGAGTCTGTCGACGCGATTCTCGAAGGCATGGCATGGCTCGGCCTCGATTACGACGAAGGCCCGTTCTACCAGATGCATCGCATGGACCGCTACCGCGAAGTGCTGAAGCAGATGCAGGAGGCGGAGCTCGTCTACCCGTGCTACATGTCGACCGAAGAGCTCGACGCGCTGCGCGAGCGCCAGCGCGAAGCGGGCGAAAAGCCGCGCTACGACGGCACCTGGCGCCCTGAGCCGGGTAAGGTGTTGCCGCAGCCGCCCGCGGGCGTGCAGCCCGTGATGCGCTTTCGCAATCCGCTGAGCGGCGTGGTCGCGTGGGACGACGCGGTGAAAGGGCGCATCGAAATCTCGAACGAAGAACTCGACGACCTCGTGATCGCCCGTCCTGACGGCACGCCGACGTATAACTTCTGCGTCGTCGTCGACGATCTCGACATGCGCATCACGCACGTGATCCGCGGCGACGATCACGTCAACAACACGCCGCGTCAGATCAACATTCTGCGCGCGCTTGGCGGCGAGCCACCGGTGTATGCGCACCTGCCGACCGTTCTGAACGAGCAGGGCGAGAAGATGAGCAAGCGCCACGGCGCGATGAGCGTCATGGGTTATCGCGATGCGGGGTATTTGCCGGAAGCGGTCGTCAACTATCTGGCGCGCCTCGGCTGGTCACATGGTGACGCGGAGATTTTTACGCGCGAGCAGTTCGTCGAGTGGTTCGATCTCGAGCACCTCGGCAAGTCGCCGGCGCAGTATGACCATGACAAGCTGAACTGGCTCAACGCGCACTACATCAAGGAAGCCGACAACGCACGCCTCGCCGAGCTGGCAAAACCGTTCTTCGCGGAGCTCGGCATCGACGAAGCCACTCTCGCGCAAGGTCCGGATTTGACGGGAGTGGTAGGCCTGATGAAGGATCGTGCGTCGACCGTGAAGGAGATCGCGCAAAACGCCGCGATGTTCTATCGCACGCCGGCCCCCGATGCCGAGTCGCTCGCACAGCACGTGACCGACGCGGTTCGTCCTGCACTCGCTGATCTGGCCGCGGCGTTGAAGACGGTGGAGTGGACCAAGGAGGCGATCGCCGCCGCGCTGAAGGCCACGCTGGGCGCCCACAAGCTGAAGATGCCACTGCTCGCGATGCCGGTGCGTCTGCTGGTGGCGGGGACGACGCATACGCCGTCGATCGATAGCGTGCTGATGCTGTTCGGTCGGGATGTCGTCGTTAGTCGTATTGAAAAAGCGCTCGGCTGATTCGTTTCCGGCGCGCATGAGAAGATTTGCATGCAGCCGGAAAAAAATCGCATGTAATTGCTCAAAGGGTATTTACAAAGCGCAGATCGCCCTCTAGAATCTCGTTTCTCTGATGTGCGCGGGGGTATAGCTCAGCTGGGAGAGCGCTTGCATGGCATGCAAGAGGTCAGCGGTTCGATCCCGCTTACCTCCACCAACAGAGCAGAGAAGTTAAAGTGGTTAAGAAGTCTGAAAGTTGTAGAAAAAAGACTTCACAAATCGCTAAAATGTAGTTAAAATAGCGGTCTTCGCAGTTGACGAGAAAATGGCTTGGCGAATTAACTGAAAAGTTAGCGCAAGTTGATCAAAGTCGAAAGCGAATTAAGACGGATCTGAAAAGATTTTGTCCCCTTCGTCTAGAGGCCTAGGACATCACCCTTTCACGGTGAGTACAGGGGTTCGAATCCCCTAGGGGACGCCAAACATCAGCGTCGCTTTAGTATTCGAGTAGTAGTAAAGCAGCGCAGCTTGCAGAGAATTAACCGACGCTCGCGAGCAGGGTGTAAAGACTGGAGTGGTAGTTCAGTCGGTTAGAATACCGGCCTGTCACGCCGGGGGTCGCGGGTTCGAGTCCCGTCCACTCCGCCAGACAAAGCCCGTTCACACATACCTGAACGGGCTTTTTCATTAAAGGTGTAAGCAGTACGTTGTCCCCTTCGTCTAGAGGCCTAGGACATCACCCTTTCACGGTGAGTACAGGGGTTCGAATCCCCTAGGGGACGCCAGAACATCGGCGTCGTTCGGTTGGAAGTTTGAACGGTGCAGCAGGCTGAGAGCATGACTCGCAGGCTGCGATACAAAATCTGGAGCGGTAGTTCAGTTGGTTAGAATACCGGCCTGTCACGCCGGGGGTCGCGGGTTCGAGTCCCGTCCGCTCCGCCAGATTTGAGAAAGCCCACTTCGCAAGAAGTGGGCTTTTTTTATTTTTACTGCCCATTGCTGGCCGCCACCCGGAAAGCTCGGGACAAACAGCCATTGCCAGCACGCGTGGCCTGTTTTAACGTTGATCCGACTCATCCTCGCGGTCCTGCCATGTTCGATCCCACCGAAGCCCCGTCACCGTTTCATCTGCGTGCGGCCAGCATGGATGATTTCGAGTTTGCCGAGGCGCTGACCCGCAACAACATGGGCGGCTACTATCGCCGGCATCATCTGATGTGGCGCAGCGATCTGTTTCTCGGCAGCTGGCGCGAATCGGAGAATTTCATTCTCGAAGTGGATGGCGTGCCGATGGGCGTGCTGCGTATCACCGAGGAAGGTGATTCGCTGCATATCCGCGACGTGCAGATTGCCGAAGGCTATCGGCGGCTCGGCGCCGGTACGTTTCTGCTCGACATCTCGCATCAATGGGCGCGCGAGCGTGGGCTGCACGAGTTGCAACTGCGCGTGTTCGTCGATAATCCGGCGGCGCGGCTCTATCAGCGCAAGGGCTACAAGCTCGCCGGGCCGCGGCTCGCGCAGCTAGGTGCGATCCGTCATCTGGCGCGGCGGGTTTGAGCCGGGCCGCCGCGGCCTGCGTGGACGGCCAACGCGCACCGCCAGGCATCGCCGTTCACCGCTCAGCAACGTCGGCCGAGCCGGCTCGATCCTGTGCCGTTTCATCATCCGTTTGCGCATCGACATGCTCGCCGTTGCCCGCGCGATGCTCGGCGCCTCGCTCGATGAACGCGCGCGGACTCGCACCGAACGCGCGCCGGAACATCGCCGAGAACGCGCTCTGGCTCTGATAGCCCAATTCCTGCGCGACGTGCGACAGCGGCCGTCCCTGGCTCAACAATGGAATGGCGCGCGCGAGAATCGCCTGCTGACGCCACTGCGAAAAACTCACCCCGAGCTCCTGGCGGAACAGCCGCGCGATCGTGCGCGTGCTCGCGCCCACCGTCGATGCCCATTGTTCGAGCGACTCGCCATGCATCGGGTCGGCGATCACGGCCTCGCACAGCGCACGCAGGCGCTTTTCGCTGGGCATCGGCACCGACAGCGGCAACGGTTCGGAGCGCGTCAGTTCATCGAGCGCGAGCGCGCCGAGCAGTTGCTCGCGCGCGGCGGACAGACCCGGCATATCGAGCGCGGCAATCACCTCGCGCAACAGGTTCGATACTTCGACGACGCGCGGCGTATCGAGCCCGGCCGGCACCGTACTCTCGGTGATGTAAAGCGTGCGCAGGAACGCATCCTCGACGGCGACCACTTCGTGCGTCACATGCGGCGGCAACCAGATCGCGCGCGATGGCGGCACCATCCATGTCGTGCCTGTCGTCGCGACCCGCAGCACGCCGCGCGACGCATACGCAACCTGCGCCCACGCATGCGTATGACGCGCGATATGCCAGCCCGCCGGCATCGGCCGCGAGCGCACGCGAATCGGATGCATGTCGTTCGGCGCGAACTCGGGCGGTATGTCGGCGAAACGCACGCGGCTCAACAGGTTGGAGTCGGTGGACGAGGTCATGGCAAGGTCGGTTCGGAGAGCGGAGCCGGCGAAGGCGAGGCGCGGTCGAGGCCAGTCACCGTCGCGGGCTTCAAGCATTGTAGAGCGTCCCCAGTTGCTGTTGCCGACGGGCTGCCGTTGCATAATGTCCCGATGGCCCCGAGCCACCGACCTCACCTCTGACTACGGAGACTCAACCACGATGCAGACCGTCTTTGTCTATGGCACGCTGCGTGCCGGTGAAACGAACGATATCAGCGAAGCCGCCGCGCGCAACGACCTCCCCGCGCCGAGCCTGCTCGGCAGCGCCACTGTGCGCGGTCATCTGTTCGATTTTGGCAACTATCCGGGTCTCGTCGTCGACGAGGCGGGCGTCGACGTGATCGGCGACGTCTACGAAATCGACGATGAACTCGTCGCAGTGCTCGACGAAATCGAAGCCGTCTATCCGGGCGTCGAGGATCGTTTTCTGGCGCGCGAGGTGATGGTCAAAGTGGACGGCAACGTGGTCAATTGCCGCTTTTATCCGGTCGCGCCGAACGCGGTAAAAGGGCTGCCCGAAATCCGTTCGGGAGATTGGGTCGAACATCGGCGCACCCGCTGAGCCGGTCCGGGAAAGCGGACAAAAAAAACGGCGCGCCACGATCTTCGCGGCGCGCCGTGATTCAAGCTGATGCGCTCACCTGGCTCGAGCGAGCCCAAGACCCAAGGCTCAGGTCCGCATCATCGACCATCAAATCTCTTCGTAAAGCGGCAGCGTCAGAAAATCGGTGAACTGCTCCGCGGTCGACATCTGCTCGAAGATCTGCGCGGCGCGCTCATACGGCTTCGTATCTCCACCCACTGACTGTTTGACCTTGTCGAGTTCCTGGCCCGCGAGCTCGCGCACCAGTTCGACCGTCACCTTGCGGCCGTCGTCGAGTTTGCCCTTCGGCGAGCGGATCCATTGCCACACCTGCGAGCGCGAAATCTCGGCGGTGGCCGCGTCTTCCATCAGGTTGTGAATCGGCACGCAGCCATTGCCCGCGAGCCACGAACCCAGGTAGTGAATGCCGACGTTGATGTTGTTGCGCAGACCCGCTTCGGTGATCGGCGTTTCCGGGCGGAAGTCGAGCAGGTCGGTCGCGGTCACGAGCACGTCGATGCGCTGCTTGCCGATCTGGTTCGGCCGGTCGCCGAGCACCTTGACGAACTCTTCCATCGCGACCGGCACCAGACCCGGATGCGCGACCCAGCCGCCATCGTAGCCGTCGCCCGCGTCGCGCGCCTTGTCCGAGCGCACGCCGGCCATCGCCTTGTCATTCGCGGCCGCATCGTTCTTGATCGGAATCAGCGCGCTCATGCCGCCGATCGCCGGCGCGTTGCGGCGATGGCAGGTCTTCAGCAACAGCAGCGCATACGCGCGCATGAACGGCGCGGTCATCGTGATCTGCGAGCGATCGGCGAGGCAGAAGTCGCGGTCGCTCTTGAACTTCTTGATCGCGGAGAAGATGTAGTCCCAGCGGCCCGCGTTCAGGCCCGAGCTATGTTCGCGCAGCTCGTACAGGATCTCGTCCATTTCAAACGCGGCGACGATCGTCTCGATCAGCACGGTCGCGCGAATCGTGCCGCGCGGCACGCCGACCGCTTCCTGCGCCGCGACGAAGATATCGTTCCACAGGCGCGCTTCGAGATAGCTCTCCATCTTCGGCAGATAGAAGTACGGGCCCGAGCCGCGCGCGATCAGCTCCTTCGCGTTGTGCACCATGTACAGCGCGAAATCGAAGATGCCGCCCGACACGCGCTTGCCGTCGACCTTCACATGCTTCTCGTCGAGATGCCAGCCGCGCGGACGTACGATCAGCGTCGCGGTCTTGTCGTTGAGGCGGTACGTCTTGCCGTTCTGTTCGAGCGAGATCGTGCGGCGCACCGCATCCTTCAGATTGATATGACCGGTGATCTGGTTGTCCCAGCTCGGCGCATTCGAATCCTCGAAGTCGGTCATGTAGGAGTCGGCGCCTGAATTGAGCGCATTGATGATCATCTTGCGCTCGACGGGACCGGTGATCTCGACGCGCCGGCACTGCAGATCCTGCGGCAGCGGCGCGATCTTCCAGTCGCCTTCGCGCACGCTCTTCGTGGCCGCGAGGAAGTCGGGCCGCTCGCCATCGTCGAGCCGCTTGGTGCGCTCGACGCGCGCCTGCAGCAACTGCTGACGGCGCGGCTCGAAGGTACGGTGCAAGGCCGCGACGAGTTCCAGCGCTTCGCGGGTGAGGATCGCTTCAAAGCCGGGCTTGATCTCACCGGTGATTTCCATGCCCTGAGGCAGCGACAGTGAATTAGCCATGTTTTCTCCTTGGTCGGTCAGACTGCAAAAATGTGAAGGTTGAAAAGGGGTGAGTGGATTGCCGATGCAAGTGGCGGCGTCATTCGCGCGGGCTGGCGCGCTTGCGGTTGCCACTGCCATGAGTTTTCATTTGACGGCTGCCGGCCGGGCGTGACGACGTCGCGAGTGTCTGCAGAAAGCCCGGCAGGTCGTTCATGCCACCTCCGGTGCCATGCGGCGTCACGCCGAGTTCTTCGACGGGCAGGTTCTGCCGGTTCAGCCAGAACGTCGTGAAGCCGAACCATGTCGCGCCCGCCACGTCCCAGCCGTTCGACGACACGAACACGATCTCGCGCGCGGCCACGCCGAACGCGTCGGGACCGAGCGCGTACGCGGCGGGCGAAGGTTTGTAGGCGCGCACCGCGTCGACCGACAGCACGTGATCAAACAGGGTGCTCATGCCGGCGCTCTTGACCGCGACGTCGAGCATTTGCGGATTGCCGTTCGACAGAATCGCGAGTCCGACACGCGGGGCGGCTGCGGACTCGCGCAGCGCGCGCAGCACCGGCACCGCGTCGGGAAACGCGGACAGGCATGCGTATTCGTCCATCAGACGTTTTTCGGCCGTGCGGCCCAGCGTGAGCTGCAGTCGTTTCGCAGCGAAGCGCAGCGCGTCGAGCGTGATGTCCCAGAACGGGCGGTAGTGTTCGCCGGGGGCGTCGCTGCGCGCGGCCAGCGTGCGCAGTTGCGTGTATTCGATCTGCTTCTGGCGCCACAGCTGCGACAGCGCGTCGCCGTGGCCCGGGAACAGTTGCTCCGCGGCGGCGATCACCGAATGCACGTCGAACAACGTGCCGTAGGCGTCGAAAATCACTGCTCGCGGGAAAGGTGTCGTTGTGGCCGACATTGCCATGCGCTCCTGTCAGAGGTCGGGATCGATTGTATTGGTGACCTTAGGTGCTAAAAAATAGGCTAAAGATCACTTGATCTTTTACTTTCATATGCCTAATCTCACACGCAACTTCACTTTTGCGCCGATTTCATTGATTGGCGCAGCGCGTATCGTTCATGGACCGTTTCAAACAGATCGAGACCTTTGCCACTGTCGCAACCAAAGGGAGCCTGTCCGCGGCGGCGCTCGCCGAGGGCGTCGCGCCCGCGATCATCGGCCGGCGTATCGACGCGCTCGAGGAGCGCCTCGGCGTCAAGCTGCTCGTGCGCACGACGCGCAAGATCACGCTGACCTTCGAAGGCTCGGCGTTTCTCGAAGATTGCCAGCGCATTCTTCACGACATGCAGAATGCCGAGGCGAGCGTATCGGCGGGCGGGGTGAAGGCGAGCGGCCATCTGCGGCTGTCGGCGCCGGCCGGCTTCGGGCGCCGGCATGTGGCGCCACTCGTGCCGGCGTTCACGGTCGCGCATCCGGACGTGTCGATCACGCTCGATCTGTCCGATCGTCTCGTCGACCTCGTCAACGAAGGTTTCGATTGCGCGGTGCGGCTCGGCGAGTTGCCCGATTCGTCGCTGGTGTCGCTGAAGCTCGCGGAGAACCGGCGCGTGTGCGTCGCTTCGCCCGCGTATCTGAGCCGGCGCGGCGCGCCGCACAGCCTCGCTGATCTCGCGCGCCACAACTGCCTTGCGCTCGGCGCGAGCGCGAACCAGCAGCGCGGCTGGATGTTCCAGCACGACGGCAAGGTCGTGTCGATCAAGGTGTCCGGCACGATGGAATGCTCGGACGGCGCGGTGCTGCACGAATGGTGTCTCGCCGGACACGGGCTCGCGTGGCGCTCGTGGTGGGAGATCGGCGCGGAGATTGCGACGGGCCGCCTCGTCACCGTGCTCGACGAATTCGCCGCGCCGCCGATCGGCATCCACGCGGTGTTCCCGCAGCGCCGTCATCTGCCGTTGCGGGTGAGGCTGTTTCTGGACTTTCTCAAGCATACGTACGGCGAACCCGGTTACTGGGACTGATGCGCCGATCTTCAGACAGACGCGATTACCCACATTCATACGCATTACAATCGTTTCGAGCAGCCTGCACCCTGGGCTTTGTTGGACGCTGACGCCGTGCTGCGCACAGCCGGCGACGGAGGGCATGATGTTCACGCACATCCTGGTTCCGACCGATGGTTCAGACCTGTCACGCAAGGCCATAGCGGGTGCGATCGACCTCGCTCAGGCCGTGGGCGCCCGCGTTACCGCGTATGCATGTCTGCCGCAATATCCGTACTCGCCGTTTTCCGATGTCGCGGTCGAACCGCCCGGCGAGTTCCTGCAGCGCAGCGAGCGCGAAGCGCGCGTGCATCTGCGCGAAGTCGAGCATGCGGCGCACCGCGTCGGCGTCAGTGTCGAGAGCCGTACGAGCGTGCATCCCGCGCCTTATCTCGGCATCATCGAAGCGGCCGAGCAGGGCGGCTGCGACGTGATCTTCATGGCCTCGCATGGGCGGCGCGGGCTCGGCAGCCTGCTGATCGGCAGTGAAACGCAGCGCGTGCTCACGCATACGAAGATTCCCGTGATCGTCTATCGTTGAAGCTTCGCGCACTGCCGGCCGCTTGCCGGCGCGCGGCGGCTTCGAAAAAAAACGCGCCGGCGGCACGCTGCCGGCGCGTTCAGCTTCGCCGCACGCTTGCCGCGTGCTGGCTTCTTTCAGACTCTCCGGCCGTCGGCATTCGCGCGCACGCTCCTGCCAATTCTGGACGGCACGGCCCTCCCTGGTCGGCGGCACTCTGGCGGTGCCGCTCGACGTTTGCCGATCGTTGCTGCGCTCAGGCCACGGGACTACATAACCCGGCGGGCCGATCTCAGGCGACCTTCTTGTCGAAGAACTGCTCGTTTTCCGTCGAACCGTGCAGCGCGGTCGTCGATGCTTCGCGCTCGACCGTCTGCGTGACGGCATCGAAGTAGCCGGTGCCGACTTCGCGCTGATGCTTGACCGCGGTGAAGCCCTTTTCGGCCGCCGCGAACTCGGCCTGCTGCATTTCGACGAACGCGGTCATCTGGTTGCGCGCATAGCCGTACGCGAGGTTGAACATCGAGTAGTTCAACGCGTGGAAGCCGGCCAGCGTGATGAACTGGAACTTGTAGCCCATCGCGCCCAGTTCGCGCTGGAACTTCGCAATCGTCGCGTCGTCGAGGTTCTTCTTCCAGTTAAACGACGGCGAGCAGTTGTACGACAGCAGCTGATCCGGGTACTCCTTGTGGATCGCGTCGGCGAATTTCTTCGCGAACTCGAGGTCGGGCTTGCCGGTTTCGCACCAGATCATGTCGGCGAACGGCGCATACGCGAGGCCGCGCGAGATCGCCTGCCCGAGACCCGGCTTCGTGCGGTAGAAGCCTTCGACGGTGCGCTCGCCGGTCAGGAACGGACGGTCGTTGTCGTCGACGTCCGAGGTCACGAGGTCGGCGGCTTCCGCGTCGGTGCGGGCGAGCAGCACGGTCGGCACGCCCGACACGTCGGCGGCAAGACGCGCGGCGGTCAGCTTCGCGACGGCTTCGCGGGTCGGCACGAGCACCTTGCCGCCCATGTGGCCGCACTTCTTGACCGAGGCGAGCTGGTCTTCGAAGTGCACGCCCGACGCGCCCGCTTCGATCATTGCCTTCATGAGTTCGAATGCGTTCAGCACGCCGCCGAAACCGGCTTCCGCGTCGGCCACGATCGGCGCGAAGTAGTCGACGTAGCCTTCATCGCCCGGGTTCTTGCCTTCCGACCACTGGATCTGGTCGGCGCGCGTCAGCGTGTTGTTGATGCGCTTGACGACGAGCGGCACCGAGTTGGCCGGATACAGCGACTGGTCCGGGTACATTTCACCGGCCACATTCGCATCGCCCGCGACCTGCCAGCCG
The DNA here is from genome assembly GCF_021390635.1 of Paraburkholderia sp. HD33-4. Lineage (NCBI taxonomy): Bacteria > Pseudomonadati > Pseudomonadota > Betaproteobacteria > Burkholderiales > Burkholderiaceae > Paraburkholderia > Paraburkholderia sp. HD33-4. The sequence goes on from NZ_JAJEJS010000001.1 coordinate 1,427,872, forward strand.
GACAGATAGATTGCCTTCAGACCCGCCTTCACCTGCTGCATCGCCTGGTTGCCGGTCAGCGCGCCGAGCGAGTTGACGAACGGCTCGTTGTTCACGGCGGCCCACAGCTTTTCCGCGCCGCGCTTCGCGAGCGTGTGCTCGGGTTGCACCGAGCCGCGCAGACGCACCACGTCTTCGGCCGAGTAGGTGCGCTTGACACCCTTCCAGCGCGGGTCCGTTTCCCATTGCTGCTTGAGTTGCTGCACTTGCTGTTCGCGCGTCATGGTCATGATGTGCTCCTTCGATGCCAGTTACGGAAGATGGGTGACTCTGTCTTCTCGAAGCGAGGGGCCCGGGGAGGCGTTCTGTTTCGTGAAGTCTTATATAAGAGTCTAGGCAAATCGATGGGCGCGCAATAGACGCCGCAAAGCGTTTTTCCAATATTTATTTTTATATTAAATCAATAGGTTGAATCCTACATTTCGCAATAAGAAACGATATTTTCCCTGCTGCAATTGCGATTCTTGTGCCTTGCAGCATCATTTTTTACGACGCAAAAAAATTTTTCACATGGTGAAATTTGGGGCGCCGAAGAATAGGCGAAAAAAAACCGGCGCCTGAGCACCGGTTTTCTGCTGCTGTCACGGACGGCGAGAAACCGTCCGTTGCGTCAGGTGGGGTAGCGATTAGCTGCCGCGACGTGCCGAACGGGGGCCGTCGTTGCGGCGCGCGCCGTAGCCGTCGCGCGAACCGTACCCGTCACGCGAACCACCGCCGAAGCCCTCGCGCGAACCATAGCCGTCACGCGAACCGCCTTGGCTTTCGCGCGAGCCGTAGCCATCACGCGAACCGCCGGCCGACTTGTTGCCCCAGCTGTTGCCGTTGCTATTGCCATTGCCGCTACCGCTGCGCGAGCCGCCGTAGCCGCCCGGCTTGCCGGAGCCGCTGCCGAAGCGACGGCCGTTACCGCCGCCCGGACGGCCGCGGCCGCCAAAGCCAGGGCGCCCATTGCCCGAAGGCGGTGCCTTGCGCGGCTCGAAGCCTTCGACGACGTTGACCGGCAGCGGCGTGCGCACGAAGCGCTCGATGCGCTTCAGCGCGCCCTGTTCAGCGTGATGCACGAGGCTCACCGCGATACCCGAGCGGCCCGCGCGGCCCGTACGGCCGATGCGGTGCACGTAGTCTTCGGCGAACTTCGGCAGGTCGTAGTTGAACACGTGCGTGATGCCCGGAATGTCGATACCGCGAGCGGCGACGTCGGTTGCAACCAGCACGCGCACGCGGCGCTCGCGCAGCGCGCGAATCGTGCGGTTACGCGCGCCTTGCGGCAGGTCGCCGTGCAGCGCGGCCGATTCGAAACCGGCGTCGGCCAGACGGCCAGCCAGCTGGTCGGCGTCCATCTTGGTTGCCGTGAAGACGATGGCCTGGTCGAGGCCGTCGTCGCGCAGCAGATGGTCGAGCAGACGGTCCTTGTGATCGCGGTCGTCGACGTAGTGGACGGTTTGCGCGATGTTGGTGCGCTGCTCCATGCGCTGGATGATCTCGATACGCTCCGGGTCCTTCAACAGACGGCCGGTCAGCGAGCCGATCTTGCCGTCGAGCGTGGCCGAGAACAGCATGGTCTGACGCGTAGCCGGCGTTTCGGCGACGATCGTGTCGATGTCGTCGATGAAGCCCATGTCGAGCATGCGGTCGGCTTCGTCGAGCACGAGGATCTGCAGTTGCGACAGATCGATGCGGCCGCGCTCGAGGTGGTCGATCAGACGGCCCGGCGTCGCGACGAGGATTTCGGGGTTCTTCGCGAGCAGCATCAGCTGCTGGCCATAGGCGACGCCGCCGAGAATGCTGACGGTGCGCAGGCGCTTCAGGTGCTTGCCGTACGTCGCGGCGGCGGTCGTGACCTGCATCGCGAGTTCACGGGTCGGGGTCAGCACCAGCATGGTCGGACGCGCGACCGGCTGCGGACGGCGGCCGCGGCCACCGTCGGCCGGACGCGGTTCGCGCGGCTGGCTCGCCTGGGTTTTTTGCAGCTGCGCGAAACGCTCGATCGCGGGCAGCATGAAGGCTGCCGTCTTGCCCGAACCGGTCGGGCTCGAAACCAGCAGATCGCGGCCGGCGATACCAGCCGGCACCGCACGTTGCTGCACCGGCGTCGGGTGCTCGTAGCCAGCGGCAGTCAGCGCGGAGACGACTTCCGCGGACAGGCCGAGCGACGCGAAGCTCGGCTTGTCGTCAGCTTGCGCGGCGGCTTCGGGAGCGGCGGGCGCAAGACCAAGTGCTTCGTCGGCGATGGCGTTCAACGGGCTGCTGGGGGTATTGCTCAAAGTCATGTGAATCCTTGAAAACGATCCTGGGTGGTTCATCGGATGAAAACGTCAACGCCAATCGGCATACCCAAGTCGTCGGATTCAGCGAGCAAAAAAGCAGCGAGCAAATCGAAAAACGGGGGCAACTCGCGACAATGAAGGCGAGTTTTTCGTTAGAAGCTGTATCGGATGCGACGTGCCAACATGGCGAGTCGCCAGCCTGGGACTTGAGCCCGTAGGGGGCTAGGCAGAAGGGGACAGGTTCTAAACTGGATTGGAGCAAACGCTATGTGACGCTGCGCCGCGAGGACCGCTGGAAAAACGGCCAAAGCAGTGAAGCGCAGGCGGCATTATAGCGACATTTGCTGCACTGCGCCACTATTCGGGCAATTCCGACAGAAAAAAGTGCCGGAATGACGTAGGGAAGTGAGGGCGGCGGCCCGGAGCATCGTGTCCAAAACCGCCGCGCGGCCGTCGCAGCGTCGCTGGACGGTCATTTCCGCAGATGATTAGCGCGCGCGAGGCTCAGGCCGCAGCGCCGCTTTTCAGCGATTCGACGAGTTCGACGTATTGCTGCTTCGCAGCGTCTTGCGCGGTGCCCTTGAGCGCCGCCCACGCATCGTACTTGTATCTGCCGACGATGTCGGTGAAGCCAGGCTTGTCGCCGTGCACGTCGCCTTCGCTCGCCTGCTTGAACAGCGCATAGAGACGCAGCAGCGTTAGATTGCCCGGACGCTCGGGCAGTTGCTTGACGTCTTGCTGGGCTTGCTCGAACTGGGAGTTGATGTCGGTCATGGTCGTTTGGCCCGCGTGGCGGGATAGATGAGATCGGCCGAAAATCATAACAATTGCCCGCCGCGGCGGGGCCGAGGGCTTATTCCAAACGGTGGCGGCCGTGAAGCCGGACAGCGCGGCCGCGCAAACCACCATTCACGCGCAGCGCGCCGATACAATACGGTCCATGACTCAAACAGTGCTCCTTGCTCTCGATACATCGACCGAATTCTGTTCGGCGGCGCTCGTGTCCGCGTCCGTCGATGCCGCCGGTCAGCCCAGCGCCGAACCGCGTGTCTGGGTTCGTCACGAACAAACCGGCGCGGTGTCCAGTACCCGCCTGCTGCCTGCGATCCGCGAGCTGTTCGACGAAGCCGGCCTCACTTTGGCGGACTGCGACGCGATCGCGTTCGGCTCGGGTCCGGGTTCTTTCACCGGACTGCGCACGGCGACCGGTGTCGCCCAAGGCCTCGCGTTTGGCCTGAATCTGCCGGTCGTGCCGATCGGCACGCTGCTCGTGTGCGCGGAAAGCGCCCGCCTGCGCGATCCGTCGACGACGCGTGTGCTCGCGGCGCTCGACGCGCGCATGGACGAAATCTACTGGGCCGACTACGCGTGGGACGACGCTCAGCACGAATGGCGCACCGTGCAGACGGCATCGCTCGATGCCCCCGGGCGGCTCGTGCTGCCCGACGTGCCGTTCACACTCGCCGGCAACGCAGCGGCCGCGTTCGGCGAGCGGTTGCCCGCGGTCGCGGCCGCGCGCCGCGTCGATGGTGAAGCGTTGCCGCATGCGTTGCCGCTCGCCTATGCGGCGCTGCGCGCGTTTCATGCGGGCCGCACGGTACCCGCCGATCAGGCCGCGCCCGAGTACGTGCGCGACAAGGTCGCGCAGACCACCGCCGAGCGCATGGCCGACAAAGCGGCGAAAACAGCCAGCGCGGCACATGCCGCCGAGCAGTCCGCGCAGCGCACGCCCGACGAGCCGTCCGGCCAGCCGTCCCACGGCGAGGCGCGCCGATGAGCGGCGTGCTGCTCACGGACCGCTACATGTCGCCGATGACCGAAAGCGACCTGGACGAAGTCGCCGCGATCGAGAAGCTGGCGTATGAGTTTCCGTGGAGCCGCGGCAACTTCGGCGACTCGCTGCGCAATGGCTATTTCGGCATCTGTCTGCGTCACGTGACGGGGACGCTGATCGGCTATTGCGTGCTGATGCCGGTCGTCGATGAAATGCATCTGCTGAATCTGTGCGTCACGCCGCAAGCGCAAGGCGCGGGCGCGGGCCTCGCGCTGCTGCGCGAGGCGGTGCGCATCACGCATGCGGAGAAGCTCGAGGGGCTGCTGCTCGAAGTGCGGCCGTCGAATCATCGGGCGATCCGGTTGTACGAGCGCTTCGGCTTCGCGTCGATCGGCCGGCGCAAAAATTATTATCCGGCGCGCCATCGCGCCCGGGAGGACGCGATCGTGATGCGTCTGTCGTTTGCCATGGAGGGCGCAGATGGCGCTGCATGAATCGGTGCTCGAAGAATTCGGACTCTCGCCGCTGTGGGTGCGTCGCGGACTCGCGGCGCGGGACGGGGAGGCTGGGCAGGGTGATGCCGTGGCGGCGCAAACACGCGGCGATCGAAGTGCGCCGTTGCGTGACGACGCGGCGATAGCGGATCACGCAACTCAGCGCTCTGGCGATCGCGCGGCGCTGAAGCGAGCGGACGAGCCGTTGGAATCGCTGCGTGAAGACGCAAACGACGAGCGTCGCGCGCAGCCTCTGCCGCAAACCTCGCGCGAACCGATGCGCGCGTCCGCGAATATGCGATCGCCGCAAGCGCAGCGTGAGTCCGCGCCGCGTATCGACGAAACCGCGACGCGGCGCGAAACGTCACAGCCGCAACCCGACGTTTCAGCCCCGCCGGCTTTCGACGCCCCACCGGACGACGACTTCGCGTGGTTCGACGAACCAGCCGCATCGGCTCCCGCACCCGCCGAAACGCGCCGCGACGCGCCCGCGCTGCCGGCTGTCCACACACTCGACTGGGACGCGCTCGCCGAACGTGTCGCCGGATGCGAGGCGTGCCGGCTGTGCGAGACGCGCACGAACACGGTGTTCGGCGTCGGCGATCGCGAGGCCGACTGGATGCTGATCGGCGAGGCGCCCGGCGAGAACGAGGACCGTCAAGGCGAGCCATTCGTCGGCCAGGCCGGCAAGCTGCTCGACAACATGCTGCACTCGCTCGCGCTCGCGCGCGGCACCAACGTGTATATCGCGAACGTGATCAAGTGCCGCCCGCCTGGCAACCGCAATCCGCAACCGGACGAAGTCGCGCGTTGCGAACCTTATCTGCAGCGTCAGGTGTCGCTCGTGAAGCCGAAGCTGATCGTCGCGCTCGGCCGTTTCGCCGCGCAAAGTCTGCTCAAGACCGAGGCGAGCATTTCGTCGCTGCGCGGCCGCGTGCATACCTACGAGGGCGTGCCGGTGATCGTCACCTATCACCCGGCCTATCTGCTGCGTAGCCTACCCGACAAGGCCAAGGCCTGGGCGGACCTGTGCCTCGCGCGCGAGACGTGGCTCGCCAACGGCGGTGCGCCGTCGAACGAATCAAAGTGACGCTGCCCGAGGGACCGGCGGCGCGCTTGTCCGCCGCGTCCGTCAGCCGCGCGGCGCTACTCGATGCGTTGCTGGGTTGGCGCGACGCTACTTCAGTCGAGGCGCTGCGCGATCCCGCCGTGCGCGATCTCGCGTGGCTGCTGCTGAGTCCCGACCTGTTGCGCCCCCAGCCTCCGACAGGCGCACTTGCCGATCCCTTCGACACACCGCAGGAATTGCAGGCCACGCTCGACTGGTTGCGCGCGCTCGACGCCGCGCCGGAGCTTCTGCATCAGGATCTCGCGGCAACCCGTATCACGCGTCTTGGTCGCTACGCCGAACGTCTGCTGGGCTTTTTCCTTCGTTATGGGCCAGCGGCGCAACTGATCGCAGCGGGTGTGCCGCTACGGCACGCGGGCCTCACGCTCGGCGAATGCGACTTTCTCGTGCGCACGCGCCAGGGCGCGAGACTGCATTGGGAACTCGCGGTGAAGTGCTATCTGCATGCGGGTGATGCGAATGGGGCAGAGGTGGCAAGTCTCGCCGATTATGTCGGCCCCAATCTGAAGGACCGCTTCGATCTGAAGCTCGCGCATCTGCTCGATCATCAGTTGCCGCTCAGCGCGCGCGAGGAATTCGCATCGACGGGCTATGCGGGCGCATGGACGCCGCAGATGTTCGTCAAGGGATGGCTGTTTTACAGGCATGGCGAGACGCCCAACGATCCTGCCGAACTCGATCCCGCGCATGGTCGCGGCTGGTGGATCACGCGTCGCGACTGGCAGGATTTTGCGTGCGTACATGCGCACAGGTGGCGGGTGCTGCCGCGACTCGAATGGCTCGCGCCGCGATATCGAACGCGAGCCGATGCGGACGACACCTGCTACGTCGACGCCAACACGCTCGCCGCACACACGTCACTTCAACACGGCCCGACGATGGTCGCGGCATTCATCGACGACAACGCGGACCATCTGCGTGAACGCTCGCGCGGCTTCATCGTGCCCGACGACTGGCCCGAGCACGCGCGGCGTTACGCGAAGCAATAACGTCGCTCACCACCACCGATGAAAGTGATGCACCGGCCCCACACCATGGCCGACGTCGAGCCGCTCGCTCGCCTGCAGCGCACCGGTTAGATAAACCTTCGCGTCGGCCACGGCGCTGGCGAGGTCGTCGCGCTGCGCAATCAATGCCGCAATCGCCGACGACAACGTGCAGCCCGTTCCGTGCGTGTTCTTCACCGGCACGCGCGGACCGCCGAGACGCAGCGTGCCGCTTTCCTGCACGAGCCAGTCGGGGCTATCGGTCGCGCTCAGATGGCCGCCCTTCATCAGCACCGCACGCGCGCCGAGTGCGCGCAGCGCTTCGCCTTGCTCGACCATGCCGGCTTCGTCGGTGGCGGCCTGCGTGCCGAGCAGCGCGGCCGCTTCCGGCAGATTCGGCGTCAGCAGATCGGCGAGCGGCAGCAGTTCGTCACGCACCACCGCGACCGCGTCGGGCAGCAATAGCGCGTGATTGCTCTTCGAGATCATCACCGTGTCGAGCACGATGTGTTTGGGCTGATGGCGGCGTAGCGCGTCCGCAACTGCGCGCGCGATCGGCGCATTCGCGAGCATGCCGATCTTCACCGCGTCGATGCGGATGTCGTCGAACACCGCGTCGAGCTGCGCGGTGATGAAGCCCGGGTCCGGCGCGTGAATCGCGGTGACGCCGCGCGTGTTCTGCGCGGTCAGCGCGGTGATCACGCTCGCGCCGTAGGCGCCGAGCGCGGAGAAGGCCTTCAGATCGGCCTGGATGCCGGCGCCGCCGCCGGAATCGGAACCGGCGATCGTCAGCACATTGGGAATCGATTGAGTCATGGTCGAGCGAGGAAGAAGGAGAGTGCGCTCGTGCGTGTCGCGGCCGGCCCGCCGCAGCGGATCAGTGCTTGGCTTCGCCGATCAGCGCGACCGAATCGAACGCGCGCTGATTCGCCTGGTGGCGCCGCATCACGAGCCACATCATCAGGCAGACGAAGGTGCCGAACAGCACGATCACCGCGCTGACCGGCACGTCGAGCCACACGAGCACCGCGTACAGGCACAGCATGACGAGCACGGACAGGTTCTCGTTGAAGTTCTGCACGGCGATCGAATGACCCGCCGACAGCAGTACGTGCCCGCGATGCTGTAGCAGCGCATTCATCGGCACGACGAAAAAGCCCGACAGGCCACCCACGAACATCAGGAAGATGTACGCGAAAATCAGATAGCCCGACACGTGCATGCGGCCGAAATAAACGCCCCAGTGCGGGGGAAACAGATCGCGCGTATAGAACGCCATCAGCATCACGGAGATACCCATCATGATGCCGACCGGCAATACCGACAGCGACTTCTTCAATGGTACGCGCGAGGCCGCGAAAATCGCACCGCCAGCGACGCCGACCGCGACCACCGCCTGCAGGATCGCCGCCTCGGACAACGACATGCCCAGCGACACCTCGGCCCACTTCAGCACGATGAATTGCAGCGTCGCGCCCGCACCCCAGAACAGCGTCGTCACGGCGAGTGAAATCTGTCCGAGCTTGTCACGCCACAGCACGAGAAAACAGTCGGCGAAATCGGTGATCAGGCGGATCGGCCCATGCTCCTGGCGCGGATAGCGTGCGCCGGTGTCGGGAATGCGCAGATTGAACAGCGCGGCGATCACGTAGATGCCCATGATCACGAGCATCGCGGCTTCCGCGGGCGTGTTCACGGTGGGGAGATGCCACTTGAGAATCGGCGCGGCGATATGCGGGCTGATCAGCGCGCCGCCGAGCACGGTGCCGAGAATGATCGAGCCGACCGTGGTGCCTTCGATCCAGCCGTTCGCGGCGACGAGCCGGTCAGGCGGCAACAGTTCGGTGAGAATGCCGTATTTGGCGGGAGAGTAGGCTGCCGCACCGAAGCCGACGATGCCGTACGCAATCAGCGGATGCGCGCCGACCAGCATCGTCACACAGCCGACCACCTTGATCGTATTGGTGATGAACATCACGCGTCCTTTCGGACGGGAGTCGGCGAAGGCGCCCACGAAGGCGGCAAGAACGACGTACGACAGCACAAAAAACAGCTTGAGCAGCGGCGTCATCCAGTTCGGAGCATGAAGATCTTTCAGCAGTGCGATAGCAGCGATCAGAAGCGCATTGTCGGCCAGCGACGAAAAAAACTGCGCGGCCATGATGGTGTAAAAACCTTTTTTCATCTGATGCGATGCTGTCCTCGCTGCGGTCTGTCCGCCCCGGCCGTTTGTCATGCGTCCGGGCTTATGCCGATCGAAATGGGTTGTGCGCACGGCTTTATATCATGAAAATAGCTGGATTCGGACTAGCAGAATCCTTGATCGCACCGCCCAGCGGGCCGCCGAGCGCTGAAAACGCCCTGTAAGCCGCTGATTCGCAAGTGTCTTTACGAAAATATCCCATGCCGCGCCCCCTTTCCGCCACGATTCATACCGCTGCTCTCGCCAATAACCTCGCTGTTGCGCGGCGCTATGCGCCGAAATCGAAGATCTGGGCCGTCGTCAAGGCTAATGCCTACGGGCATGGCCTCGCGCGCGTGTTTCCCGGCTTGCGCGCCACCGACGGCTTTGGATTGCTGGACCTCGAAGAAGCGGTGAAGTTGCGTGAATTGGGCTGGGCGGGCCCGATTCTTCTACTGGAAGGCTTTTTCCGGCCGACCGATATCGACGTGATCGACCGCTACAGTTTGACCACGGCGCTGCATTCGGACGAGCAGCTGCGCATGCTCGAAATGGCGCGTCTGTCGAAACCGGTCAATATTCAGTTGAAGATGAACACCGGCATGAACCGGCTCGGCTATACGGTCGAAAAATTCCGTGCCGCATGGGAGCGTGCGCGCGCCTGCCAGGGCGTGGGCCAGATCACGCTGATGACGCATTTTTCCGATGCCGATGCCGAGCGCGGCATCGCGCATCAGATGGAGGCGTTCGAACGTGGCGCGCAGGGCATCGCCGGTGCGCGCAGTCTGTCGAATTCGGCTGCGACGCTGTGGCATCCGCAAGCGCATTTCGACTGGGTGCGCCCAGGCATCATGCTGTATGGCGCGTCGCCGTCGGGTGTGACGGCCGCGATCGACGGCACGGGTCTGCAGCCCGCGATGACGCTCGCGTCGGAACTGATCGCCGTACAAACGATCGGCGAAGGCAGCTCGGTCGGCTACGGTTCGACGTTCACCGCGCGTGCGCCGATGCGCATCGGCGTGGTCGCATGCGGTTACGCGGACGGCTATCCGCGTGTCGCGCCGGAAGGCACGCCGGTGATCGTCGATGGCGTGCGCACGCGAATCGTCGGACGCGTGTCGATGGACATGCTGACCGTCGACCTGACGCCGGTGCCGACCGCCAACGTCGGCTCGCGCGTGGAACTGTGGGGCACCGCACTGCCCATCGACGACGTCGCGCAGGCCTGCGGCACGATCGGCTACGAGCTGATGTGCGCGGTCGCGCCGCGTGTGCCGGTTCGGGCGGAGTAACGCGTGGCGAAGGCGAAGACGTTGTACATCTGCGGGGAGTGCGGCGGACAGTCGCCGAAGTGGTCCGGTCAATGCCCGTCCTGTCTCGCGTGGAACACGCTGGTCGAATCGGTCGCCGAGGCGCCGTCCACGCACCGTTTCCAGTCACTCGCGAAGAGCACGCCGGTACGGCGCCTCGCCGACATCGACGCGTCGGACGTGCCGCGCTTTTCGACCGGCGTCAGCGAATTCGACCGCGTGCTCGGCGGCGGCCTCGTGCCGGGCGGCGTGGTGCTGATCGGCGGCGATCCGGGCATCGGTAAATCGACGCTGCTGCTGCAGTCGCTCGCGGAAATCGCCGCGGACAAACGCGCGCTCTATATCAGCGGCGAAGAATCGGGCGCGCAGATCGCGTTGCGTGCGCAACGGCTGGCGCTGCTCGAACCCGGCTCGAAGGCGAGCGAGCTGCAATTGCTCGCGGAGATCCAGCTCGAAAAGATTCAGGCGACGATTACCGAGCAACGGCCGGAAGTTGCCGTGATCGATTCGATCCAGACCGTCTATTCGGATGCTTTGACGTCCGCGCCGGGCTCGGTCGCGCAGGTGCGCGAGTGCGCGGCGCAACTGACGCGCATCGCCAAGCAATCGGGCACGACGATCATCATGGTCGGGCACGTGACGAAAGAGGGCGCGCTCGCGGGTCCGCGCGTGCTCGAACATATCGTCGATACGGTGCTCTATTTCGAGGGCGACACGCACTCGTCGTACCGTCTGGTGCGCGCGATCAAGAACCGCTTCGGCGCGGTCAACGAACTCGGCGTGTTCGCGATGACCGAGCGCGGCTTGCGCGGCGTCGCGAATCCGTCGGCATTATTTTTATCGCAGCATGAGCAGTCGGTGCCGGGTTCGTGCGTGCTGGTCACGCAGGAGGGCACGCGGCCGCTGCTCGTCGAAGTGCAGGCGCTCGTCGATGCGGCCAACGCGCCGAATCCGCGCCGCCTCGCAGTCGGCCTCGAACAGAACCGGCTCGCGATGCTGCTCGCGGTGCTGCATCGGCATGCGGGCATCGCCTGTTTCGATCAGGACGTGTTCCTGAACGCGGTGGGCGGCGTGAAGATCTCCGAGCCCGCCGCCGACCTCTCGGTATTGCTCGCGATTCATTCGTCGATGCGCAACAAGCCGCTGCCGAAGGGACTCGTCGTGTTCGGCGAAGTCGGCCTTGCCGGCGAGATCCGGCCGTCGCCGCGCGGCCAGGAACGACTGAAGGAAGCGGCCAAGCTCGGCTTCTCGGTCGCGGTGATTCCGAAGGCCAATGCGCCGAAACAGCCGATCGAAGGCTTACAGGTCGTTGCGGTCGAACGTATCGAACAGGCCATCGACCGCGTCCGTACGCTCGAATAGACGGGGTCTGGGACCGCTCGCCAGTACTTTGTACCCTTGCGGTCCCGTAATGCGCGGTAAATATCTCCATATTGGCTGTAACCTGGCCGCCATACCTTTTTCCTAAGCTGTAACGATATGCATCCCTTCTGATGCCCGAAAAAGGATCGCGCCTTGAAACAGTCACACGAAACCGCTGCCGACCATCACATCCAGGTGCGCGGCTGCCGGGTCTCCGCACCGATTCATCAGCCGTGGGGCGGCGCTTGCCGGATCGTCGAGTGGATCGACACCGCGGGGCAGATCTCGCGGCGGGTGGTGGCGGAAGACGTGACGGCCGCCGAAGTGCGTGCCACGATCAGCCGTCATGTGGAAGGCCGCAAACACCTGCTGTACGACGACGAGAAGTCGCCGCGTCAAACGCTGCCGAGGCAGACCGCGACCCGGCGCTGACGGGCGTTGAGCTTCGATAACCGGATCTTGATCTTCAAAGCTCCCCCGGCCGCGGCCGCGCCGCGCGCGTTAGGCCCCGTCGTCGTCTGATCCGGCGGCGCTCGCGGCCACCGCCGCATACGCTTGCGGATTGAACAGCGGATGCCGCGCCGCTTCAGCGGGCGTCAACACCGGCGACACGCAGCAATCGAGCGATTCCAGCAGTTCCACCCATTCGCCGAGCGTGCGCGTCGCGATCACATTGGCAACTTCCTGAATGAGCGCCAGCGCATCGGGACCGCCGATCGCCTGACCCAGGCTCCAGTGACGCGTCGCCCATTCGGGCCGATCGAGCGCCATGCACAGCGTTTCCCAGAACTTCAATTCGAGCGCGCCGACCGCGAGCCAGCGCTCGTCGCTCGTGCGATACAGGTTGTAGCAGGGCACGCCGCCGTTCAACAGACCACCGCCCGCGGCAGGCGCCGCCCCTTCGTTGAGCAGCGACACCTGCGCGACGAAGTTGTGCGCATAGCTCGTGTGCGTCATCGATACATCGACGAAACGGCCCGCGCCGCCACGCGCGACGTGCCAGAGCGCGGCGAGAATCTGCGTGACCGCGCTCAATGCGCCACCGAGCAGATCGGCGATCTGGAAGTTGGGCAGGATCGGCGCACCGTCGCGACTCGCCAGTTGATCGAGCACGCCCGCATAGCCGATGTAGTTCAGATCGTGACCGGCATGGTCCGCGAACGGACCGCTCGCACCATATCCACTGATCGCGCAATAGACGAGCCGCGGATTGGCCGCGCTGAGCGTCGCGTAGCCGAGGCCGAGCCGCTCCATCACGCCGGGCCGAAAGCTCTCGATCAGCACATCGGCTTCGGCCGCGAGCGCGCGCAGCACGTGGCGTCCCGCTTCGGATTTGAGGTCGAGGCGGGTCTCGCGCTTGCCGCGATTGACCATCCGGTAGAACGCGCCGGGCCGGCCCGCGACACGGTCGCTCGACGACTGCATCATCGTGCGCGTCGGATCGCCCGCGCCGGGCGCTTCGATCTTCAGCACGTCGGCGCCGAGCTCGGCGAGGCGCAGCGCGGCCACCGGACCCGGCAGCAGGCGCGTGAGGTCGAGCACGCGCAATCCCTGCAACGGCGGGGGTACCTCCGTGGCCGGTGCGGCCGCGGATTCTGGGGCCGATTCTGAGGCCGATTTTGAGGCCGATTCTGAGCCCGACGAGCCGAACGACGAGTTCGCAAATGACAAAGCCAAGCTCCCGTGGATGCCGGCGCGGCCCGGTTGTGGCGTGCCGCTAGCCGATCTGTTCGAGTTCCTCGTGCGTCTCGAGCCATTCGGCTTCGAGCGTGTCGAGGCGCGCGTTCACGTCTGCCTGACGGCGGATCGCTTCCGTCAGTTTGCTCTTCTGCTCCGGCTCGTAACTCGCGGGATCGACGACGAATGCATCGAGCGTCGCTTTCTCCGCGTTGAGCGCGTCCATTTCCTTTTCGATCTTCGCGATGCGGCTTTGCAGCGGCTTCTTCAGATGCGCGAGCTTCTGCCGCGTTTCCGCTTCGAGGCGGCGCTGTTCCTTGCGATTGACGTTGCTGTCGCCATTTGCCGCGCCGTTCGATGCCGCGTCTGCCGCCCCGGAAGCATTCGCTTTCAGCGCCGCGCGCTGTTCGGCCGCGTGCTGCAGCAGCCAGTCGCGATAGTCGTCGAGATCGCCGTCGAATTCCTGCAGGCGATGCTTCGCGACCAGCATGAACTGATCGGTCGTCGCGCGCAGCAGATGCCGGTCGTGCGACACCAGGATCAGCGTGCCTTCGAATTGCGCGAGTGCCATCGTCAGCGCGTGGCGCGTTTCGAGGTCGAGGTGGTTGGTCGGCTCGTCGAGCAGCAGCAGGTTCGGCTTCTGCCAGATGATCAGCGCGAGCGCGAGGCGTGCTTTCTCGCCGCCCGAGAATGGCGCGATCTTCGCGGTCGCCATGTCGCCGGAAAAGTTGAAGCTGCCGAGGAAGTCGCGCAGTTCCTGCTCGCGCGTATCGGGCGCGAGGCGTGCGAGGTGCTGCAATGGGGTGTCGTCGGGGCGCAGCGTTTCGAGCTGATGCTGCGCGAAGTAGCCGATGCGCAGACCCTTGCCTTCACGCACGTGGCCGCTCAACGGTTCGAGCGTGCCCGCGAGCGTCTTGATCAGCGTCGACTTGCCCTGGCCGTTCGCGCCGAGCAGGCCGATGCGCTGACCGTTCTGGATCGACAGCATCACGCGCTCGACGATCGGAATCTCGCTGCCGTCTTCCGCGTGGTAGCCGCAGCGCACGTCTTCCATCACCATCATCGGATTCGGCGCGGAGTCGGGGGTGCGGAACTCGAACGTGAACGGGGACGCGATATGCGCAGGGGCGATCAGCTCCATCTTCTCGAGCGCCTTCACCCGGCTTTGCGCCTGACGCGCCTTGGTGGCCTGCGCCTTGAAGCGGTTGATGTAGCTCTGCAGATGCGCGACGGTGCGCTGCTGCTTTTCGTACGCGCTCTGTTGCAGCGCAAGCTGCTGCGCGCGCAGCACTTCGAATTGCGAGTAGTTGCCGCCGTAACGTTTGATCTGCTGGTTCTCGAGATGTAGCGTGACGTTGCAGACGGAATCGAGAAATTCGCGGTCGTGCGAAATCACGATCAGCGTGCCCGCATAGCGATTGAGCCAGTCTTCGAGCCAGACGATCGCGTCGAGGTCGAGGTGGTTGGTCGGTTCGTCGAGCAGCAGCAGGTCGGAGCGGCACATCAGCGCCTGCGCGAGATTCAGCCGCATGCGCCAACCGCCCGAGAAGCTGCTGACCGGCTCGCGGGTCTGATCGAGCGTAAAGCCGAGGCCGAGCAGCAACGCTTCGGCGCGCGCCGGCGCGGTGTAGCCGTCGGCGTCGGCGAACGCGGCGTGCGCTTCGGCTTCGGCCGCGCCGTCGTGCGCCGCGGAGGCGGCCGCGATGCGCGCTTCGATGTCGCGCAGCGCGGCGTCGCCGTCGAGCGTGTAGGCGAGCGCGGTTTTGCCGACGGCGGGCGTTTCCTGCGCGACGTGGGCGATGCGCCAGGTCGGCGGGATCGAGAAATCGCCGCCGTCCGCGTGCAATTCGCCGAGCAGCACGGCGAACAGCGTCGACTTGCCCGCTCCGTTCGCCCCGATGAGGCCGGCTTTTTCACCGGGGTTCAACGTGAACGTGGTGTTGTCGAAAAGCGGCTTGGTGCCGCGCGCGAGGCTGAACTGATTGAAGCGGATCACGACGTGGCCGGCTGAAGAAAACCGCTATTTTAGACTGCCCGGCGCGTTGCCGGGCGCGCGGCGCCGATTGCCCGGCTGTCACTTCGCGCGCAGCCGCCATCGGCCATCCGGCCGACTGTATCGGCAGCGCTTTTGGCATAGACTGACGGCTTTCACGGGAGGGCACATGACATCGATCTATTCGTTTTCGGCGCGCACGCTCGGCGGCGAGGAAGCGAGTCTCACGAAGTACCAAGGCAAGGTTATGCTGATCGTCAATACCGCGAGCGAATGCGGGTTCACGCCGCAATACGCGGGCTTGCAGAAGCTGTATGACGAGTACGCGGCGCGCGGGCTCGCGGTGCTCGGTTTTCCGTGCAACCAGTTCGGCAAACAGGAGCCGGGCGACGCCGCGCAGATCGGCAGCTTCTGCGAGAAGAACTACGGCGTGACGTTTCCGATGTTCGACAAGATCGACGTGAACGGCCCGAACGCGCATCCGCTGTTCCGCTATCTGACCATCGAGGCGCCCGGGCTGCTCGGCCTCGAGGCGATCAAGTGGAATTTCACAAAGTTTCTGATCGGCCGCGACGGCAACGTCGTCAAGCGCTATGCGCCGCTGACCAAGCCCGAGGCGATCACCGCGGATATCGAAGCGCTGCTGTAGGAGGGGCGAGCGCGTGCAACGCGCGAGGCGCGCCTACAGGATCGGCGAAAAAAGTCGCGCGACGTGCATCAGCATGCGTCGCAGTGCGTTCGACTTGCGGTACTCGTCGCGGTCGATTTCGCGCGACTGGGCGAAGTCGTCGAGCAGCATCGTTTCGACTTCGAGCGCAAAGCCGCGGTCGACGGTCAGCACCATGATCTCGAAGTTCAGGCGAAACGAGCGGTTGTCGAGATTGGCGCTGCCGATCGCGGCCGCGCTGCTGTCGATCAGCACGACCTTCTGATGCAGGAAACCCGGCTGATAGCGGAAGATGCGAATGCCCGCGCGCAGCGAGTCGTACGCATACAGCTTCGATGCCGCGAACACCACCAGGTGATCGCGCCGGCTCGGAATCAGGATGCGCACGTCGACGCCGCGCAGCGCCGCAAGCCGGAGTGCGGCGAACACCGCTTCGTCGGGTACGAGGTAGGGCGTCGTGATCCAGATGCGTTCGCGCGCCGCGTTGATCGCTTCGACGAAAAACAGCGAGCAGGTCTCCTGTTTGTCGGCCGGGCCGCTCGGCAGCACGAGGCAGTGCATGTTGTTGGCGGCGCGTTCGTTCGCGCCGTGCTCGCCTTGCGGGGCGACAACCTGGCCGGCTGAATCGGCGGGCGGCACGTCGAACTCGGGCAGCTGCTGCGTGGCCCAGTACCAGTCTTCGATAAACACGAACTGGATGCTCGCGACCGCTGGGCCGCGCACCTCGATGTGCGTATCGCGCCACGGCGACAGTGGCGGCTTTGCGCCCAGATATTCGACGCCGACGTTATGACCGCCAACGAACGCACGCTCGCCGTCGACCGACACGATCTTGCGATGATTGCGGAAGTTCAGCTGCAGGCGGTTGACGAACCGGCGGTTCGTCGCGAACGGATGCATGTCGATGCCGGCCGCGCGCAGCGCCGCGACGTAGCGGTGCGGCAGATCGAAGCTGCCGATGCTGTCGTACAGGAAGTACACCCGCACGCCTTGTTGCGCTTTCGCGATCAGCGCGTCTTTCAGCATGTCGCCGAGCGCGTCGTCGCGCACGATGAAGAACTGCACGATCACATAGCGGCGCGCATTCTGGATCGCGTCGAAGATCGCCTCGAAAGTCGCCGTGCCGTTGACCAGCGTCCGCACGGTATTGCCGGGCAGGAACGGCATGCCGCCGAGGCGCGTCAGCGACTGCACGAGCCGCGAGCCGAGTTGCTGCGTCGGCACCCCGGCCGACGACGCCTGCGTGTCCCACACCTGCGGATGCGCGCGCGTGCGCAATAGCTCGTTCTCGACGCGACGCGCGTCCGCGTAGCCGGCGAATTTACTGCGGCCGAGGAACAGGTAGGGTACGAGTGTCAGATAAGGCATCGCGACCAGCGACACGGCCCATGCAATCGCGCCTTGCGAGGTGCGGGTATGGAGAATCGCGTGAGCGGCCGCGATGATGCCGAGAATATGGGCAAGGAGGACCAGCGGGCCGACGTGAAGCAGGTCGAATGTCATAAGCTCGCGAACAGTTGGCGAAGCGCCGTGTTCAGGAAACGGAGGCGGGCACAGGCTCGCTTCGTGGTCTGCGGCGAACGCGTCGGACTACGGCTTCAGACTGCGGCTGCGGACATCACCTGCGCCGTGGCGGCGATGGTTCGCAACCCTGCCTGAGAACCGCGCTTGAAACCATGGCTTGAAGCCGCGCTATGTAACGCACCCAAATAAAGCGCCAAAAAATCGTGCTGAAAATGCGCGCTAAAAAAATAGCGCAAAAACTCGTATCAATAAACTGTGCGTCGGACCGCGCGCGGCGTGCGCGTCCCTTGCGAGATCCGCTGCGAGCGGCGGCAAGCGGCGCCGCGCACGCCGCGCGCTCAAACGGCAAGCATGCCGGACTCAGACCGGCAGGTCGCTGGCCTGGATCAGGAACACGTTGTCGTCGCCGGCGCTGGTCGACAGCCACACGAGGTCGAGACCGCCGAATGCCGCCTCGACGTGCTCGCGTTCGTTACCGATCTCGATGACGAGCACACCGTCTTCGGTCAGCCAGTTGCGCGCGTCGGCGATGATCCGGCGCACGATGTCCATGCCGTCCGCGCCACCGGCGAGCGCCATCTCCGGCTCGTGCTTGTACTCTGCCGGCAGCTCCTGCATCGACGTCGCATTCACGTACGGCGGATTGCTGATGATCACGTCGTAGCGGCGCTCGGCGAGCGGCGCGTACAGATCACCTTCAAACAGCGCGATGCGGTCGTCGAGGTGGTAGTCCAGCACGTTGCGCGTCGCGACTTCGAGCGCGGGCGCAGACAGATCGACCGCGTCGACGTCGGCGTTCTGGAACGCGTGCGCGGCGAGGATCGCGAGGCAGCCGGAGCCGGTGCATAGTTCAAGCACCGCGCCGACCTGCTCGGGGTCCTCGACGTACGGCTGCAGGCCGTCCTGCAGCAGCTCGCCGATGAACGAGCGCGGCACGATCACGCGTTCGTCGACGTAAAAGCGATAGCCGTGCATCCACGCTTCCTGCGTGATGTACGCGGCCGGCACGCGTTCGGCGGCGCGTCGCTCGATCACGTTCAGCACCGCCTCGATTTCGGCCGTGCTCAGGCGCGCGTCGAGAAACGGCTCGAGCAGGTCGAGCGGCAGATGCAGCGTGTGCAGGATCAGGTAGGCGGCTTCGTCGTAGGCATTGGCCGAGCCGTGGCCGAACGACAGTTTGGCCTCGCTAAAACGCGATACTGCATAACGCAGCAGGTCGCGGACGGTGCAAAAAGGAAGCGTCATCGCAAAGTTCCTGGTTACGCGATCAGTTGTTCGAGCACGCGGCGATACACGTTTTTCAGCGGCTCGATATGGGCGACTTCGATATGTTCGTCGATCTTGTGGATGCTCGCGTTCAGCGGGCCGAACTCGATCACCTGCTTGCAGATGCGCGCGATGAAGCGGCCGTCCGAGGTGCCGCCGGTGGTCGACAGCGCGGTGTCCACACCGGTCTCGTCCTTGATCGCCTGCGCGAGCGCGCTCGACAGCTCGCCGCGCGGGGTGAGAAACGGCAGGCCGCTCACGGTCCATTGCAGGTCGTATTCGAGGCCGTGTTTGTCGAGAATCGCGTGCACGCGCTGTTGCAGGCCTTCGACGGTGCTCGCGGTCGAGAAGCGGAAGTTGAACATCACGTCCGCATGGCCGGGGATCACGTTGGTCGCGCCGGCACCGCTGTGGATGTTCGACACTTGCCAGGTGGTCGGCGGGAAATATTCGTTGCCGTCGTCCCAGCGCTCGGCGACGAGTTCCGCGAGCGCCGGCGCGAGCAGGTGCACCGGATTCTTCGCCAGATGCGGATAAGCGATATGGCCTTGCACGCCCTTGACGATCAGCTTGCCCGACATCGAGCCGCGCCGGCCGTTCTTGACCATGTCGCCGAAACGCTCGCTCGAGGTCGGTTCGCCGACGATGCAGTAGTCCATGCGCTCGCCGCGCTGTTGCAGCGCTTCGACGACCTTGACGGTGCCGTCGGTGGCGGGGCCTTCCTCGTCGCTCGTGATCAGGAACGCGATCGAGCCGCGATGCTTCGGGTTGGCCGCGACGAACTCCTCGCTCGCGACGACGAAGCCGGCGATCGACGCCTTCATGTCCGCCGCGCCGCGGCCGTACAGCTTGCCGTCGCACTGGGTCGGCTCGAACGGCGCCGAGCGCCACTGTTCGAGCGGGCCGGTCGGCACCACGTCGGTGTGGCCGGCGAACGCGAGCAGCTTGCCTTGCGAGCCGTCGACGCCGCGCTTGACGGCCCACAGGTTGGTCACGCCGTTGGATTCGATCGTCTCGTGCTCGAAGCCGAGCGCGGCCAGGCGCTCGATCAGGAGACGCTGGCAATGCTGGTCGTCGGGCGTGACGGACGCGCGCGCGATCAGTTGTTCGGTAAGGGCGAGGGTGCCGGACATGGATTCAGTACAAGCCACTTTGAAATGAAAAAATGCCGGCTCGCGGTAAGCCACCGCAGCCGGCAACAGCCTTCGAACGACGCGGCGCGAGGCCGCGCCCTTTGCTACCTTGCGCTCAGGCGAACAGCGCCGCGTACTCGTCCGCGGAAAAGCCGAGCGACTTCACGCGCCCGTTGACGACCAGCACCGGCCGCTTGATCACCGACGGCTTGTGGATCATCAGCGCGATCGCGCCCGGCTGCGTTTCCGCGGCCGCCTTCATGTCGTCGGACAGCGCGCGCCACGTCGTGCCGCGGCGGTTCAGCAGCGCGTCGAGCTTGACGTCCTTGAGCCAGTCCTGCACGAGCGGCTCGGTCACGCCGGCCTTCTTGAAGTCGTGAAACTCGAACTCGACGCCGTGCTCTTCGAGCCACACACGGGCCTTCTTCACGGTGTCGCAGTTCGGAATGCCGTAGACGACGGTTTTGGTGCCGCGCGCCATCAGTCGCCTCGCAGCAACTCGTTCAGACCGACCTTCGCGCGCGTCTTCGCGTCGACCTTCTTGACGATGACCGCGCAGTACAGGCTGTGCGAGCCGTCCTTCGACGGCAGGTTGCCCGCCACCACCACCGAGCCCGCCGGAATGCGGCCGTACGTGACTTCGCCGGTTTCGCGGTCGTAAATCTTGGTGCTCTGGCCGAGATACACGCCCATCGAGATCACCGAGTTCTCTTCGACGATCACGCCTTCGACGACTTCCGAGCGCGCGCCGATGAAGCAGTTGTCTTCGATGATGACGGGGTTCGCCTGCAGCGGCTCCAGCACGCCGCCGATGCCGACGCCGCCCGACAGGTGCACGTTCTTGCCGATCTGCGCGCACGAGCCGACGGTGGCCCACGTGTCGACCATCGTGCCTTCGTCGACGTATGCGCCGATGTTGGTGTACGACGGCATCAGCACGACGTTCTTCGCGATGAACGAGCCGCGGCGCGCGATCGCGGGCGGCACCACGCGGAAGCCGCCGGCGGCGAAGTCTTCAGCGGTGTAGTTCGCGAACTTCGACGGAACCTTGTCGTAGAACTGGCTGTAGCCGCCGGCCGGCATCGGCGCGTTGTCTTCCAGACGGAACGACAGCAGCACGGCCTTCTTCAGCCACTGGTTGACGACCCAGTCGCCGTCCTTCTTTTCGGCGACGCGCAGCGCGCCTTTATCGAGTTGCTCGATCGCGTGGGCGACGGCTTCGCGCACTTCGGCCGGCGCGGCCTTCGGCGACAGTTCGGCGCGGTTGTCCCAGGCGGTATCGATGATGCTCTGAAGTTGTTGCGACATATGCGTGATTTTCTGAAGGGTTGAAGTCTGAAGAAGGGGATGCCGGGTGGTTCAGGCGAGGCTTAGGCTGCCCTCGGTTTGCCACCGAGCGAGCGGCAGAATTCGACGATCCGCTGCGCGCCTTGCGTGCATTCGTCGACGTCGGCGACGAGCGCGAGGCGGACGAAATTGCGGCCGGGGTTCACGCCGTGCGCAGTGCGCGCGAGGAACGAGCCCGGCAGAACCGTCACATTATAGTCGGCGTAGAGGCGCTGGGCGAACTCGGTGTCCGTGAGCCCGGTGCGCTCGACGTTGGCCCACAGATAGAACGCGGCGTCGGGCAGGCGCACGTCGAGCACGTCGGCGAGCATCGGCGTGACGGTCGTGAACTTCTGCAGGTACTTCGCGCGGTTCTCGCGCACGTGCGTCTCGTCGCTCCACGCGACCACGCTCGCGCTCTGGAACACGGTCGAGAGCGCCGTGCCGTGATACGTGCGGTACAGCAGGAATGCCTTGAGAATCGAGGCGTCGCCGGCGACGAAGCCCGAGCGCATGCCCGGCACGTTCGAGCGCTTCGACAGGCTCGACAGCATCACGAGGCGCTCGAAGCCGCGCCCGAGCCTGTGCGCCGCTTCGAGACCGCCGAGCGGCGGCTTCGACTCGTCGAAATAGATTTCCGAGTAGCACTCGTCCGATGCGATCACGAAGCCGTAGCGGTCCGATAGTGCGAACAGCTCGCGCCAGTCGTCGAGCGTGAGCACGGCGCCGGTCGGGTTGCCCGGCGAGCACACGTACAGCAGTTGCGTGCGCGCCCAGACGTCGGCGGGCACCGCCGAGTAGTCGCACGCGAAGTTGCGCGCCGGGTCGCTGTTGACGAAGTACGGCTGGGCGCCGCCGAGCAGCGCCGCGCCCTCGTAGATTTGGTAGAACGGGTTCGGACAGAGTACGATCGCAGGCTCGCCGTCAGCATCGCGGCGCGGGTTCAGCACCGTTTGCGCGAGCGCGAACAGCGCCTCGCGCGAGCCCGCCACCGGCAGCACTTCGGTCAGCGGATCGAGCGGCGGCAGGTTGTAGCGTTGCGTGACCCATTTCGCGATCGACTCGCGCAGCGGCGCCGAGCCGAGCGTGGCCGGATACGCGGCGAGGCCGCCGAGCGAATCGATCACGGCGTCGCGGATCAGCGGCGGGGTCGGATGTTTCGGCTCGCCGATGCCGAAGCTGATATGCGCAAGGCCGGCCGGCGGCGTAACGTCCTTGAAAAGCAGGCGCAGCTTTTCGAACGGATAGGGCTGAAGGGAGTCGAGTAGCGGATTCACGGACGAAATGGCCTGATCGGAATGGACGCGAATGAAAGGCGGGACAACCGGGCACGCGCGCCGGCGGGCGGCGGTGCATCAAACATGAATGAACCGGCGTCCCTGCGCGCGATGAACTGGCCGGCGTCGAGCCGGCCACCAGCGGCGGCGAACGGACGATTATAGCGTGGCACGCTTGAGGCGCGGCGGCCCGCGGACAATACCGGAGCTCGACGCGCGGCGCGGGAGCAACCCGCCAGGCGGCGCACCGATGCGTCGCAGCGGGAATGGCGCGGACCCATCACGGGGCGCGTAAAAGAATAGGCAGGAACAGCAATGCACGCAGCAGTTCAGGAGACAAGCGCCCACGCCAGTGCGAAGGCGGCGGACGGCATCACGAGGCGGACGACGATCCGTGCAGTCGGCGGCTTGGCCGCGGCGAGCGCCGACGCAGCGCACGACCCAGGCGGCCACGCCCTCACGCGACCCACCCACGACACCGCCCGGAGGCCAGCCCCATGACCAACTGGCTTCGCAACGGCTGGCCGACGCTCGCGATCATGCTGGGCGCGTCGGTCTGGGGGATGGTCTGGTATCCGTTACGCATGCTCGCCGCGCTAGGCGTGAGCGGCACAGCCGCGAGCGCGCTCACGAGCGGCACCGGCTGCCTGTTCGTGCTGCTCGTGCGGCATCGCGCGCTGAAGACCGTACGGTGGCACTGGCTGCTGCCGGCGCTCGCGCTCGCCGCGGGTGTCACCAATCTCGGCTTCGTGTGGGGCGCGATCCACGGTCAGGTGATGCGCGTGCTGCTGCTGTTCTATCTGACTCCGGCGTGGACCGCGCTGTTCGCGCATTTCATCCTGCACGAGCGGCTCACCTGGTCGGGCGCGGCGCTGGCCGCGCTGTCGCTCGCGGGGGCGATGACGATGCTGTGGTCGCCGCAGTTGGGGCTACCGGTGCCCGGCAATCCCGCCGAATGGGCCGGTCTGGCCGGCGGCATGGGCTTCGCGATGAGCAATGTGCTGATCCTGAAGACGAGCCGCGTGCTGCCGGACATGAAGCCCGAAATGCGCACCGGCGTGATCTTCGGCGGTGCGGCGCTGTTCGGCGCGCTCGCGTCGCTGTTCGAGCCGATGCCCGCGCCGCCCATCGGCGCGCACCTGGGTACCGCGGCGCTGCTGGTGCTGGGCCTCGGCCTGCTGCTCGCGTCGAACAACATGCTCGTGCAGTACGGGCTTTCGCGTGTGCCGGCCAATCGCGCGTCGATCATCATGCTGTTCGAGCTCGTCGTGACGGCGTTGTCGGCGTGGCTGTTCGCCGGCGAAGTACCCGGGTCGCGCGAATGGGCCGGCGGCGCGTGCATCGTGCTCGCATCGGCATTGTCGAGCTGGGTGCATCGCACGAAGACGGCGCCGCCCGATCCCGCCATCGGCGAGACGGACCCGCCCGGCGAGCGCAATGGCGGCGACGGCGAACAAGGTAGCGGACACGGCCGCGACGGCGACGGTGACGAGCACCGAAAGGGCGGTAAGAATCGTCCACGCGCGATGGTATGATTCCCCCTCATTAGCCGGCGCGTGCGCACCTGCGGGTGCGTCAGATGTGCAAGAGGTGTGCATGAGCGCATGCAGCCGGCGACCAAATTGCGAAGGCTCGCGAGGTTGCGTGGGGCCGTCCCGCCACGGCGGAGAACGACTGGCGCAACCTCGCGAGCCACCTATCACACTCTCTTTTCAAACAGCGAAATCGCCGTGCGGCTCACCTCGATCAAACTCGCTGGCTTCAAATCCTTCGTCGATCCCACTCATTTCCAGGTCCCCGGCCAGTTGGTTGGCGTGGTCGGACCGAACGGGTGCGGCAAATCCAACATCATCGACGCCGTGCGCTGGGTGCTCGGCGAATCGCGCGCCTCTGAGTTGCGCGGCGAGTCGATGCAGGACGTGATCTTCAACGGCTCGACCGCCCGCAAGCCCGGCAGCCGCGCGAGCGTCGAACTCGTGTTCGACAATGCGGACGGCCGCGCCGCCGGCCAGTGGGGCCAGTATGCGGAGATCGCCGTGAAGCGCGTGCTGACGCGCGACGGCACCTCGAGCTACTACATCAACAACCTGCCGGCGCGGCGCCGCGACATCCAGGACATTTTCCTCGGCACCGGCCTGGGTCCGCGCGCGTACGCGATCATCGGGCAGGGCATGATCGCGCGGCTGATCGAGGCGAAGCCCGAAGAGCTGCGCGTGTTCCTCGAAGAAGCCGCCGGCGTGTCGAAGTACAAGGAGCGCCGCCGCGAGACCGAGAACCGCTTGCACGACACGCGCGAGAACCTGACGCGCGTCGAGGACATCGTTCGCGAGCTCGGCTCGAATCTCGAGAAGCTGGAAGGGCAGGCGGTCGTCGCGACACGCTATCGCGAGCTGCAAGGCGACGGCGAGGAAAAGCAGCGTCTGCTGTGGCTGCTGCGCAAGAACGAGGCGGCCGGCGAGCAGCAGCGCCAGCAACGCGCGATCGAGCAGGCGCAGATCGACCTCGAGGCGCAAACCGCGAAGCTGCGCGAAGTCGAGGCGGAACTCGAAACGCTGCGCGTCGCGCATTACTCGGCGAGCGACGCGATGCAGGGCGCACAGGGCGCGCTGTACGAAGCGAACGCGGAAGTGAGCCGGCTGGAAGCCGAGATCCGCTTCATCGTCGAATCGCGCAACCGCGTGCAGGCGCAGATCGCCGCGCTCACGGCGCAGCGTGAGCAGTGGCAGTCGCAGGCCGACAAGGCGCAGGACGATATCGCCGACGCCGAAGAGCAACTGGCCGTCGCCGAAGAAAAAGCCGTGCTCGCCGAAGAGGACGCCGCCGCGAAGCACGACGCGCTGCCCGCGCTCGAAGCGCGCTGGCGCGACGCCCAGGCCGAGCTGAACACCGAGCGCGGCGGTATCGCGCAGACCGAGCAGGCGCTGAAGCTCGAAGCCGCGCATCAGCGCAATGCCGATCAGCAGTTGCAGCAGCTGCAGCAGCGCCATGAGCGGCTGAAATCGGAAGAAGGCGGCCTCGACGCGCCCGACGAAGCACAGCTCGAAGAGTTGCGCATGCAGCTCGCGGAGCACGAAGAAATCCTTCACGACGCGCAGGGACGCCTCGCCGACGCGCAGGAAACGCTGCCGCGGCTCGACGGCGAACGCCGCGCCGCGCAGGAGCGCGTGCAGGCCGAAAGCGCGCAGATCCATCAGCTCGACGCGCGCCTCGCCGCGCTCAAGCAGTTGCAGGAAAACGTGCAGACCGAAGGCAAGATCCAGCCGTGGCTCGACAAGCACGAGCTCGGCAGCCTGCCGCGTCTGTGGAAGAAGCTGCACGTCGAGGCCGGTTGGGAAACCGCGCTCGAAGCGGTGCTGCGCGAGCGGCTCGCCGCGCTCGAAGTGTCGAACCTCGACTGGGTCAAGGCGTTCGCCACCGACGCGCCACCGGCCAAGCTCGCGTTCTACGCGCCGCCCGCGGCCGGTCAGCCGGCTCCGGCGGCGGGCGCGCTGCGCTCGTTGCTGTCGCTCGTGCGCATCGAGGACGCGGGCATCCGCGCGGTGCTGAACGACTGGCTCGGCCTCGCCTACGTCGCCGACGATTTGCAGCAGGCGCTTGCCATGCGCGCACAGTTGCCCGAAGGCGGCACGTTCGTCGTGAAGGCGGGGCACGTGGTCACGCGCGTCGGCGTGCAGCTGTATGCGGCCGATTCCGAACAGGCGGGCATGCTCGCGCGTCAGCAGGAAATCGAAAACCTCGGCCGCCAGGTGCGCGCGCAGGCCTTGCTCGCCGACGAGGCGAAGGCCGCCGCGATCCGCGCCGAAGCCGCGCATACGCAAGCCGCGCAGGCGCTCGCCGAGATGCGCCAGCAGGCCGAACGCGCGACGCAGCGGGTGCACGCGTTGCAGATGGACGTGCTGAAGCTCACCCAGGCGCACGAGCGCTACACGCAGCGCAGCACGCAGATTCGCGAGGAACTCGAAGAGATCGCCGCGCAGATCGACGAGCAACGTGCGCTGCGCACGGAATCGGAAGCGAACTTCGAGCGTCACGACGGCGAGCTCGCCGAACTGCAGGCGCGCTTCGAAGACCATCAGCTCGCGTTCGAAGCGCTCGACGAAGAACTGACGAGCGCCCGCGGTGAAGTGCGCGATCTGGACCGCGCCGCCACCGACGCGCGTTTCGCCGCGCGCAACATGGCGAACCGGATCGACGAGTTGAAGCGCAGCATCCAGGTCGCACACGAGCAGAGCGAGCGCGTCGCTGGCTCACTCGAAGACGCGCGCGCCGAACTCGAAACGATCAACGAGCAGACCGCGCACACCGGTCTGCAGGACGCGCTCGACATCCGCGCCGTCAAGGAAGAGGCGCTGCGCGCCGCGCGCGTCGAACTCGACGACCTGACCGCGAAGCTGCGCGCGGCCGACGAAACGCGCCTCACCGCCGAGCGCGCGCTGCAGCCGCTGCGCGACCGCATCAACGAGTTGCAGTTGAAGGAGCAGGCCGCGCGCATCAACGGCGAGCAGTTCGTCGAGCAGCTGGCCGCGGCCGGTGTCGATGAAACCGAGCTGCAAGCCAAGCTGACGCCGGACATGAAGCCGTCGTACCTGCAGGGCGAAGTCACGCGCATCAACAACGCGATCATCGCGCTCGGGCCGGTCAACATGGCCGCGCTCGACGAGCTGAAGGCCGCGACCGAGCGCAAGAGTTTCCTCGATTCGCAGTCGGCCGACCTGACGAGCGCAATCGAAACGCTCGAAGACGCGATCCGCAAGATCGACGGCGAAACGCGCACGCTGCTGCAAAGCACGTTCGACGAAGTGAACCGTCATTTCGGCGAGCTGTTCCCGCGTCTGTTCGGCGGCGGCCAGGCGAAGCTGATCATGACCGGCGACGAAATTCTCGACGCCGGTGTGCAGGTCATGGCGCAGCCGCCGGGCAAGAAGAATTCGACGATTCACCTGTTGTCGGGCGGCGAGAAAGCGCTGACCGCAACCGCGCTGGTGTTCGCGATGTTCCAGCTGAATCCGGCGCCGTTCTGTCTGCTCGACGAAGTGGACGCGCCGCTCGACGACGCCAACACCGAGCGCTTCGCGAATCTGGTTCGGGCGATGTCGGACAAAACCCAGTTCCTGTTCATCTCGCACAACAAGATCGCGATGGAAATGGCACAGCAACTGATCGGCGTGACGATGCAGGAGCAGGGCGTCTCGCGGATCGTCGCGGTCGACATGGAAACGGCGGCGGGTTTCGCCCAGAATATCGTTTGAGTTAACGCCTTCGCGGGCATCCGCATCCAGCGCAGCGGCTTCGATGAGTGCCGCGCGGTACGTGGAGCGGATCAGAGGCCCGCGCGGATAAAAGAATTGCTGATGGAGCATGCATGGACGAGTTGACACTCGGTTTGATCGGCGCGGGTGCCGTGGTGGTCGGGGGCGTGGTCGTGTACAACGCATGGCAGGGCGCGAAGGTGCGCCGCAAGATGCCGCGGCCGATGCCGGCCGACACCGCCGAGAGCTTTGCCCGGGACGAGCATGAGGAGCAAAGCCCGTTCATCGAGCCGGCCCGGCCGACCACGCGCCGCGAGCCGAGCGTGAGCGCCGAGGCGGCCGCGGACCCGAGCGCGGTGCGCGTCGAGCCGACCTTCGGCGCGGGCGCCGCCATGGGCGCCGCGCCGCTCGATACACCGGCCGATATCCAGGCCGAGATGACGTCGCCGAACGGCTATCCGTCGGCGGATGCCGACACCGTGGGCGCAGGCGAGCATGCGGCGGCGCCGGGCGCTGACGCAGAGCGGCCCGCGGCCGAAGCGCCCGCAGCCCAGCCCGCGTCCGCCGAGCACGAGCGCGTCGAACCCATCTTGCCGGCTGCCACGACGATTTCGTCGGCGCCGCCCGCGATCGTCGATCGGCGCATCGACTGTATCGTGCCGATCCGGCTGAACGGCCCCGTGGCCGGCGACAAGGTGCTGCCGCTCGCGCAGCGCCTGCGTCGCGCGGGCAGCAAGCCGGTGCATATCGAAGGCAAGCCCGAAGGCGGCGGCGCGTGGGAGCTGCTGCAGAACGGCACGCGCTACGAAGAACTGCGCGCGGCCGCGCAGCTCGCGAACCGCAGTGGCGCGCTCAACGAGCTCGAATTCTCCGAGTTCGTCACCGGCGTGCAGCAGTTCGCCGACGCGCTCGACGCGGCGCCGGAATTCCCCGACATGCTCGAAACCGTCGCGATGGCGCGCGAGCTCGACGGCTTCGCCGCCCAGTGCGACGCGCAGTTGTCGATCAACGTGCTGTCGGACGGCGCGCCGTGGTCGGCCAACTACGTGCAGGCGGTCGCGTCGCAGGACGGTTTGCTGCTGTCGCGCGACGGCACGCGCTTCGTCAAGCTCGACTCGCGGCAAAGCCCGGTGTTCATGCTGCAGTTCGGCGACACCAACTTCCTGCGCGACGACCTCACCTACAAGGGCGGCGAGATGATCACGCTGGTGCTCGACGTGCCGGTCGCCGACGAAGACATCCTGCCGTTTCGTCTGATGTGCGATTACGCGAAGTCGCTGGCCGAGCGCATCGGCGGACGCGTGGTCGACGACGGTCGCCGGCCGCTGCCGGAAAGCGCGCTGCTCGCGATCGAAAAACAGTTGATGACGCTGTACGCGAAGCTCGAACAGGCGGGTATTCCGGCGGGTTCGCCGGCGACGCGGCGGCTGTTTAGCCAGTAAGCGTTTTTCAGCGCTCTACGTGTTTTGACGACGGCCGCACGATGTGCGGCCGTCGTCGTTTCCGGCTTGTATTGCGGCGTGGCGCGCCCCGATTCATCGATGTAAAGGGGCACGCTTCCTGCGATAATCCGATGTCCGACTTTCACCTCGAGAAGCCTCCGACAGCATGGCCCGATCCCCCGTCTCTCCTTCTGCATCCAGCGCTCCGTCCGAGCGGGCCGCGTGGCTGCGCGCGGAACTCGAACGCGCGAACTACGCGTACTACGTGCTCGACCAACCGGACCTGCCGGATGCCGAGTACGACAAGCTGTTCAAGGAGCTGGAGCGCATCGAGGCCGAGCATCCGGACCTGATCGTGTCGGACTCGCCGACGCAGCGCGTCGGCGGCGAGGCCGCGAGCGGTTTCGAGCAGGTCGTGCACGATCAGCCGATGCTGTCGCTGAACAACGGTTTCGCCGATGAAGACATCGTCGCGTTCGACAAGCGCATCGGCGACGCGCTCGGCAACAATGCGAGCGAGCCCCCGGTGCCGGTCGACTACGCGGCCGAACTGAAATTCGACGGTCTCGCGATCTCGCTGCGTTACGTCGACGGCGTGTTCGTGCAGGCGTCCACGCGCGGCGACGGCACGACTGGCGAGAACGTCACCGAAAACGTCCGCACCATTCGCTCGATTCCGCTGAAGCTGAAGGGCAAGCGCGTGCCGCACATGCTCGACGTGCGCGGCGAAGTGCTGATGTTCAAGCGCGATTTCGAGCGCCTGAACGAACGTCAGCGCGCCGCCGAGCAGCGTGAATTCGCGAACCCGCGCAACGCGGCGGCGGGCAGTTTGCGGCAGCTCGATTCGAAGATCACCGCGCAGCGGCCGCTGTCGTTTTTCGCGTATGGCATCGGCGTGCTCGAAGGCATCGAGATGCCGGCCACCCATGGTGAACTGCTCGACTGGTACAAGGAGATGGGCTTGCCGGTCAATAGCGAGCGCGCGGTCGTGCAGGGTGCGCAAGGCCTGCTCGGCTTCTTCCACGCGGTCGGCGAGAAGCGTGAAAGGCTGCCGTACGACATCGACGGCGTGGTCTACAAGGTCAACCGGCTCGACGAGCAGGAGAGGCTCGGCTTCGTGTCGCGCGCGCCACGCTTCGCGCTCGCGCATAAATTCCCCGCGCAGGAAGCGCTGACGAAGCTCGTCGCCATCGACGTGCAGGTCGGCCGTACTGGCGCGATCACGCCGGTCGCGCGGCTGGAGCCGGTGTTCGTCGGCGGCGCGACGGTCACCAATGCGACCTTGCACAACGAAGATGAGGTGCGCCGCAAGGACATCCGCATCGGCGACACGGTGATCGTGCGGCGCGCCGGCGACGTGATTCCCGAGGTGGTCAGCGCGCTGCTCGACCGTCGTCCGGCCGATGCGCGTGAGTTCGTGATGCCGACGCAATGCCCGGTGTGCGGCTCGGCGATCGAGCGGCTGCCCGACGAGGCGATCGCGCGCTGCACCGGTGGCCTGTTCTGTCCGGCGCAGCGCAAGCAGGCGTTGTGGCACTTCGCACAGCGGCGCGCGCTCGATATCGACGGCCTTGGCGAGAAGATCATCGATCAACTGGTCGAACAGAATCTCGTGCGCACGCCGGCCGATCTGTTCAACCTCGGCTTCGCGACGCTCGCGGAGCTCGACCGCTTCGCCGAAAAATCCGCGCAGAACCTCCTCGACTCGCTCGAAAAAGCCAAGCACACGACGCTCGCGCGCTTCATCTACGCGCTGGGGATTCGCCATGTCGGCGAATCGACCGCGAAGGATCTCGCCAAGCACTTCGGCTCGCTCGATCCGATCATGGATGCGTCGCTGGAAGCGCTGCTCGAAGTCAACGACGTGGGGCCGGTCGTCGCCGAATCGATCCACCAGTTCTTCGCCGAAGACCACAACCGCACGGTGATCGAACAGCTGCGCGCGCCGGGCAGGGTCAGCTGGTCCGAGGGGCCGCCCGCGCCGAAGGCGCCGCAGGGCGTGCTGGCCGGCCAGACGGTCGTGTTGACCGGCACGCTGCCGAACCTGTCACGCGAGGACGCGAAGGAAATGCTCGAGGCGGCCGGCGCGAAGGTGGCGGGGTCGGTATCGAAGAAAACCAGTTACGTGGTGGCGGGCGCCGACGCTGGCAGCAAACTCGCGAAGGCCGAGGAACTCGGCATCCCCGTACTCGACGAAGATGGTATGCGCAACCTCCTGGAGGGGCACTGATGATTCACGACATTCTGAAGATGGGCGATCCGCGCCTGCTGCGAATCGCCGAGCCCGTCGACCGCTTCGACACGCCCGAGCTGCACCGGCTCGTGGAAGACATGTTCGAGACCATGCACGCGGCGAACGGCGCCGGTCTTGCCGCGCCGCAGATCGGCGTCGATCTGCAGGTGGTGATCTTCGGCTTCGGCTCGAACGAGCGCTATCCGGACGCGCCGCCGGTGCCGGAAACGGTGCTGATCAACCCGACCGTCACGCCGGTGTCGCAGGATATGGAGGAGAGCTGGGAGGGCTGCCTGTCGGTGCCGGGGCTGCGCGGCGTGGTGAGCCGGTTTTCGATGATCCGCTATCACGGCTTCGATCAGTTCGGCAATCCGATCGATCGGGTCGCCGAGGGCTTTCACGCGCGGGTCGTGCAGCACGAATGCGATCATCTGATCGGCAAGCTGTATCCGATGCGGATTACCGATTTCTCGAAGTTCGGCTTTACCGAGATCCTGTTTCCGGATCTCGATCCGAACAGCGACGACTAAACCTTGGCTGTCGCCAATAAAAAAACCCACGCCTTAGGTGCGTGGGTTTTTTATTGCCCCGATGGATGCGCCTGCTTACAGCAAGCAGGCGCGCGGCGGACCGGCCTCAGAACGACTCGTCTTCCGAC
This sequence comes from Paraburkholderia sp. HD33-4, assembly GCF_021390635.1. Classification (NCBI taxonomy): domain Bacteria; kingdom Pseudomonadati; phylum Pseudomonadota; class Betaproteobacteria; order Burkholderiales; family Burkholderiaceae; genus Paraburkholderia; species Paraburkholderia sp. HD33-4. The sequence goes on from NZ_JAJEJS010000001.1 coordinate 1,459,860, forward strand.
AGATAGCGCCACTGTCCCGGCGGCAGCGCGCCGAGCATCACCTGGCCCATGCGCACGCGCTTCAGGCCCACCACTTCGAGACCGACCAGTTCGCACATGCGGCGAATCTGACGCTTCTTGCCTTCGCGCAGCACGAAACGCAACTGCTCGCCGTTCTGCCAGCTGACCTGGGCGGGCTTCAGCGCGACGTCGTCGAGCGACAGGCCGTGGCACAGCAGTGCGAGTTTTTCGGCCGGGAATTGGCTTTCGACGTCGACGGTGTGCTCACCGTAGGCGACCCGCACCAGATACTCCTTGTCCACGTCCGAGTGACCGCCGATCAGTTGCTTCGCGATGCGGCCGTCCTGCGTCAGCACGAGCAGGCCCGTCGAATCGATGTCGAGACGACCGGCCGGTGCGAGCTGGCGCAGATGCGACACCGAGAAGCGGATGCCCGAGCGGTCGCCTTCCCAGCGATTCTCAGGCGTGACGAGCGTGATGGCCGGCTGGTAGCCGTCTTCCGCCTGGCCCGACACGAGGCCGACCGGCTTGTGGACGATCACGGTCACCTGGCTCGACTGGAAGGCTTCGGCGGCCGGGTCGATGTCGATGCGCTGATCCGGGAACACCTTCGTGCCGAGCGTATCGACGCGCTCGCCGTCGACCATGACCCAGCCTTTCTCGATCCATTCGTCGGCCTCGCGGCGCGAGCACAGGCCGAGCTTGGACATCAGCTTGGACAGACGCAGCATGCCCGGCGCGTCTTCGCGATCGCGGCGGGGCGGGTGGGAGGTGTCGACGGCAGTGTCGACGGGTTGGGCCGTTGCAGATGCCGAGGTTCGCGGCTTGGCGGCGCGGGCTGGCCGCTCGTCGTCGAAGCTGCGCGCAGGGCGCTCGCGACGCTCGCCGCGTTCAGCGCCGCGTGCGGGATGTTCGCCGGACTCGCGGCGGGAGGAGGTCCAGTCGCCGCGCTCGCCGCGATCCTCACGCGTTGTGCGGGGCGCACGCTCGGTACGTTCGCCGAACCCGCCTTTTACCGGCTTCGCGACGCTGCGCTCGCCGCGATCGCCAGCGAAGCGCGGGCGGTCGGCGGCGTCGCGCTCGCGGCGCACCGGACGGTCGCCACGCGCGCCGCTTTCCGACGGTCTGCCCGCGCCTGCGCGCGGACCGCTGAACGGACGGCGTTCGCCGTCGTCGCGGCGCGGTGCGCGCTCGCCGCGCTCCGCATTGCCCTCGAAGCGACGGGGTGCGCGTTCTGCACGGTCGCCGAATTCGCGTCGCGGTGCGCGCTCGCCACGCTCCGCATTGCCTTCGAAGCGACGGGGTGCACGTTCTGCGCGGTCGCCGAATTCGCGTCGCGGTGCGCGCTCGCCACGCTCCGCATTGCCCTCGAAGCGACGCGGTGCGCGTTCTGCACGGTCGCCGAATTCGCGTCGCGGCGCACGCTCGCCGCGCTCCGCATTGCCCTCGAAGCGACGGGGTGCGCGTTCAGCCCGCTCACCGAATTCACGTCGCGGCGCGCGCTCGCCACGCTCAGCGCTGCCTTCGAAGCGATGGGGTGCGCGTTCTGCACGGTCGCCGAATTCGCGTCGCGGTGCGCGCTCGCCACGCTCAGCGCTGCCTTCGAAGCGACGGGGTGCGCGTTCTGCACGGTCGCCGAATTCGCGTCGCGGTGCGCGCTCGCCACGCTCCGCATTGCCCTCGAAGCGACGCGGCGCGCGTTCTGCCCGGTCGCCGAATTCGCGTCGCGGTGCGCGTTCGCCACGCTCAGCGCTGCCTTCGAAGCGACGCGGCGCGCGTTCAGCACGCTCACCGAATTCACGCGGGGGTGCGCGTTCGCTACGCTCAGAGCCGCCTTCGAAGCGACGCGGCGCGCGTTCAGCGCGCTCGCCGAATTCGCGCCGGGGTGCACGTTCGCCACGCTCGGCGCCGCCTTCGGAGCGACGCGGTGCGCCCGCGGCAGCCGCGCCCCGTTCTCGCGCGACCGACCCTTCGGCACGCGGCGCGCGCGCACCGGCGCCCGCCGGCTTCGCACCGACCGGCCGCTTCGCGGCGCCACCCGCCGATGTCGTGCCTTCACGCTTCACGCCGGCTTCGGCCTCGAATTGCTTCGGTCGCGCTGGGCGGGTCGGCTTACGCGCCGACGCGCTGCCGGAGCGGACAGGGGCGCGTTCGGACGACGTTGGCCGCGGATGCTTCGCTGTTAATTTGGTTCTCATGAAATCTCACACTGCGATCGCGCGCAGCAGTTCTGTCTCGACCTGAATTTGCAGGCGGTTGTCCGACAGGCTGTGTCCTTCGAGCAGGAACACGTCCTCGACGCGTTCGCCGAGCGTGTTGATCCGCGCCGAGGCGACGCCGACCCGATGCTCGGCCAGCACGCGCGCGATCGAATAAAGAAGGCCCGGCCGGTCGTTCGCGGACACGGACAGGATGTAGTATTGGCCGCGCTCGTCGGCCCGCAGGTCGACGCGCGGCGTAATCGGAAAGGTGCGCGACAGCCTTGACAGCCGGCCCTTCGACGGTCCCGGCAGGAGCGTGCCGTGGCCCGCGAGCCGCGCGGTCAGCTCCTGCTCGACCAGATTGGCGATGTCGCGATAGTGCACGTCCTCTTCGGTGTGCGCGACGAGGAAGTTGTCGAGCGCATAGCCGTGGCGCGTCGTGCTGACGCGCGCATCGAGCACCGACAGGCCGTTGCGGTCGAAATACGCGCAGATGCCCGCGAACAAATCGGGCTGGTCCTTCACGTAGACGAGCACCTGCAGCGCCTCGCCGATCGGCGACGGCCGCGCCCGCACGAGCGGCGTCGGGGTTTCGACGTGGCGATACAGCACACGCGTCTGCCACGCGATGTCCGCCGCGTCGTGGCGCAGGAAATAGCCGACGTCGAGCTTGTCCCACAGCGCCCGTTGCGCGCCTTCCGGCACGGTTTCGAGACGCAGCAGCGCGAGCGCCTCTTCCTTGCGTGACTTCAGCTCCGAATGCTCGTCCGGCTCGGCACCGCCCAGCACGGCGAGCGTGGTGCGGTAGAGATCTTCGAGCAGCTTGCCTTTCCACGTGTTCCAGACCTTCGGGCTGGTGCCGCGGATGTCGGCGACGGTCAGCAGATAGAGCGCGGTCAGACGGCGTTCGGTGCCGACCAGCTCGGCGAAGCGCTTGATCACTTCGGGGTCGCTCGTGTCCTGCTTTTGCGCAACCTGGCTCATCGTCAGATGCTGCTGCACGAGCCACACGACCAGCTCGCCGTCTTCGCCCTCGATGCCGTGCTGCCGGCAGAAGCGCCGCGCGTCGGCCATGCCCAGCGTGGAGTGATCGCCGCCGCGGCCCTTCGCGATGTCATGAAATAGCGCGGCCGCGTACAGCACCCACGGCCGGTCGAAGTTGGCGATCAACTGGCTGCAGAACGGGTATTCGTGCGCATGCTCGGCGATCGCGAAGCGGCGCAGATTGCGCAGCACCATCAGGATGTGCTGATCGACCGTGTACACGTGATACAGATCGTGCTGCATCTGCCCGACGATGCGCCGGAAATTCAGCAGATAACGCCCGAGCACGCTGGTCTGGTTCATCAGCCGGAACGCATGCGTGATGCCGGCCGGCTGCTTCAGGATTTCCATGAAGAGCCGGCGGTTTTCCGGATCGCGCCGCCAATGCTGGTCCATCACGTCGCGGGCATTGTAGATCGCGCGCAGCGTGCGCGCCGACAGGCCCTTCACGCCGGGGGTGCGCTCGTACAGCAGGAACGCTTCGAGGATCGCGTTCGGTTCGCGCTGGAACACGTCGTCGGACGCGATTTCGAGCATGCCCTGCTTTTCGACGAAGCGATCCGACAGCACGCGCGTGATCCCGCTCGTGCTCGGAAACAGCTGCGCCTCGATGTTCTGGATCAGGATCGTCGCGAGCTGCGTGACCGCTTTCGCGGCCCAGTAGTAGCGGCGCATCAGCTGCTCGCTCGCGCGCTTGGTCGCGGTCGGCTTGAAGCCGAAGCTTTCCGCGACCGGCGTCTGCAGGTCGAACACCAGAATGTCCTGGCGGCGCCCGGCGATCACGTGCAGCCGCGCGCGCAGCGACTTGAGGAAGCCTTCGTTGTGGCGCAGCTCGCGCGCCTCGCGCTCGGTGATGAGGCCGCGCGCTTCGAGTTCGCGCCAGCTGCTGCCGAAGTCGGCCGCCTGGGTGATCCACAGGATCAGCTGCAGGTCGCGCAGCCCGCCCGGGCTTTCCTTGATGTTCGGCTCGAGCGCGTACGGCGTGTCCTGAAACTTCGCGTGACGCTGGCGCATTTCCAGCACTTTCGCCTGGAAGAACGCCTTCGGGTCGAGCGCCGCGCGGTAGCGCCGCGCGAAATCGTCGAACAGCGCGGTACTGCCGGTGATGCAGCGTGCTTCCAGCAGGGAGGTACGCACCGTGACGTCGTTGGCTGCTTCTTCGAGGCATTGCGACACGCTGCGCACGCTGCTGCCGAGTTCCAGCCCGAGATCCCATGCGAGGCTGATGAAGCGCTCGATGCGCGCCTCCAGATGCTCGAGCCGCGCGTCGGGCAACAGCACCAGGATGTCGATGTCGGAGTGTGGCGCGAGTTCGCCGCGCCCATAGCCGCCGACCGCGACGAGCGCGAGGTCGTCGGGCAGCTCGCAGGTGTCCCAGGCGGCGCGCAACGAATGGTCCGTGGCGCGCGCGAGGGCGGCCATCAATACGTCGACGTTGGTGGCCGTTCGAAAGCGTTCCAGCAATTGGGCTTTGGCCACTTTATAGTCCGCCTTGAGCGACGAGGCATGGGAGGGGGCGACGGCTGGAACGCTACTCATTGGCAGGCGGGCGGTGAGGTCGGAGTCGGTCAGGCGGTGGCCGCGATAGTGGGCGGATGCGCGGGCGGACGCGCGGGCGTACCGGCCGATACGGTCAGCACGTCGTAGCCGCTCTCCGTGACGAGCACCGTGTGCTCCCACTGCGCCGACAGGCTGCGGTCCTTGGTTTTGACGGTCCACTGGTCGGGCATCGTGCGGATGTCGCGGCGGCCGGCGTTGATCATCGGCTCGATCGTGAAGATCATGCCGGCCTGCAATTCGAGCCCGGTGCCGGGGCGGCCATAGTGCAGGATCTGCGGATCTTCGTGGAATACGGTGCCGATGCCATGGCCGCAATATTCTCGCACCACGCTGTAGCCAAGGCCTTCGGCGTGCTTCTGGATCGCGTAGCCGATGTCGCCGAGATGCGCGCCGGGGCGCACCTGGTCGATGCCGAGCCACATGCATTCGAAGGTGGCCTGCACGAGGCGCTTTGCCATGATCGACCCTTCGCCGACGATGAACATGCGGCTCGTGTCGCCGAAGTAGCCGTCCTTGATGACGGTGATGTCGATGTTCAGTGCGTCGCCGTTCTTGAGGGCCTTGTCGCCCGGGATGCCGTGGCAGATCACGTCGTTGACGGAAATGCAGGTGGCCTTCGGATAGGGCGGATAGCCCGGCGGCTGGTAATTCAGCGGCGCGGGGACCGTGCCCTGATCTTTCAGCATGTATTCGTGGCACAGACGGTCGAGCTCGCCCGTGGTGACGCCAGCCTTGACGAACGGCGTGATGTAGTCGAGCACTTCGCTCGCGAGCCGGCAGGCGACGCGCATCTTCGCGATATCGTCCTGGTTTTTGATGGTGATAGCCATGGTTTCCTCGGAAGCCTTGCTGGATAAGGCTTGCTGGGTGTTGCGGTGGCCTGGCGGCGGGCGTCTTCCCGGCACGAAATGCCGGTCGATCGGGAACGATCCCTCGCGCGAGGCGGAATCGAGCCATTTTACAGCAGTGGGGGCCGGGTCGTTGCGCCGGATCGGGCGGCAATGGGCTAAAAGCGACCAAAATCGGGCAATTGACGGCGCAGCGGGCGCCCGGCCCGGCTCCGGGCCGGGCTGCGCTGTCCCATGCGCAGGACTAGCGGCCGGTGGTCGGGCCGGTTGAGTCGGTCAGGAGTCGCGTGCTATACTCTTTGGCTAAGTCGGTCTTGGTCTGCATTTATTCGCGCATTCGCAAATTCGTTGCAAATTCGCGCATTGCAGTTCGGCGGAACGGCTTCTCGCGGCACTCCGGTTGCTGGCGTCGCGAGTTAGAGAAAGGTCAGGCAACCAATTCGCAAGCCGGCGCACCCAGGGTGTCACCGCGTTCCAGCCGAAATAGAGGCGGCGCGGTCGATGCGGCAGCCGGCTTAAGACCCAACCCTTGTGGAGAATTTCATGGCAGTTACGATGCGTCAAATGCTGGAAGCAGGTGTCCACTTCGGTCACCAGACCCGCTTCTGGAACCCGAAGATGGCGCCCTTCATTTTCGGTCATCGCAACAAGATTCACATCATCAACCTCGAAAAGACGCTGCCGATGTACAACGACGCGCTGAAGTACGCGCGTCAGCTGGCATCGAACCGCGGCACGATTCTGTTCGTCGGTACGAAGCGTCAATCGCGCGACACGATCGCTCAGGAAGCGCAGCGCGCTGGTATGCCGTTCGTCAACGCACGCTGGCTCGGCGGCATGCTGACCAACTTCAAGACACTGAAGGTTTCGATCAAGCGCCTGAAGGACATGGAAGCGGCGCTGGAAGCCGGTGAAACCGAGCGCATGAGCAAGAAGGAAGCGCTGCTGTTCGAACGCGAAATGGCCAAGCTGCAGAAGTCGATCGGCGGCGTGAAGGACATGGGCGGCATTCCGGACGCGATCTTCGTGGTTGACGTCGGCTACCACAAGATTGCCGTGACCGAAGCGAACAAGCTCGGCATTCCGGTCATCGCCGTGGTCGATACGAACCACTCGCCGGAAGGTGTGGACTACGTGATTCCGGGTAACGACGACGCCAGCAAGGCAGTCGCTCTGTACGCGGCAGGCGTGGCCGACGCGATCCTCGAAGGCCGTGCCAACGCGGTCAACGAAGTGGTCCAGGCTGCACGTGGTGGCGACGGCGACGAGTTCGTCGAGGTCAACCCGGAAGCGTAAGGCTGCCCAGTGTCCGACAAAAAAGGGGGCTTTCTACAGGCCCCCTTTTTTTAAGTCGCGACGCTTGTAGCGGGTGTTGTAATAGGCATCTGGCAGAGTGTTCGAGACGACGCGACGCGCGTCGCTCGTAAAAAATACGCGAAAACGCTGAAACGAATTCCTGCCGCCGGCATCGAAGTGCGGGCGGCGTGTGACAGACAGAACCCAAGGAGCAAATGATGGCGGCAATTACCGCAAGCATGGTTGCAGAACTGCGCGCGAAGACCGACGCGCCGATGATGGAATGCAAGAAGGCGCTGACGGAGGCGGACGGCGATCTGGCACGCGCTGAAGAACTGCTGCGCGTGAAGCTCGGCAACAAGGCTAGCAAGGCGGCATCGCGCGTGACGGCTGAAGGCGTCGTCGCATCGTTCATCAACGGCAACGCTGGTTCGCTCGTCGAGCTGAACTGCGAAACCGACTTCGTCTCGAAGAACGACGACTTCCTCGCGTTCTCGAAGAAGATTGCCGAGCTCGTCGCCACGCAAAACCCGGCTGACGTCGCTGCGCTGTCGGCTCTGCCGCTCGACGGCCAGACCGTCGACGCAGTGCGCCTCGCGCTGGTCGGCAAGATCGGTGAAAACCTGTCGATCCGCCGTTTCGTGCGCTTCGACACCGCGAACAAGCTGGCGGCGTACCTGCACGGCACGCGCATCGGCGTGCTGGTCGAGTACACCGGCGCGGACGAGCAGGTCGGCAAGGACGTGGCAATGCATATCGCCGCGATGAAGCCGGTTTCGCTGTCGTCGGACGACGTGCCGGCAGACCTGATCGCCAAGGAGCGCAGCATCGCTGAACAGAAGGCTGCCGAATCGGGCAAGCCGGCTGAAATCGTCGCGAAGATGGTCGACGGCAGCGTGCAGAAGTACCTGAAGGAAGTGTCGCTGCTGAACCAGACGTTCGTTAAGAACGACAAGCAGACGATCGAGCAGATGCTGAAGGCGGCCAGCTCGAGCGTGCAGAAGTTCGCACTGTTCGTGGTCGGCGAAGGCATCGAGAAGAAGCAGGACGACTTCGCTGCGGAAGTGGCCGCTCAGGTCGCTGCTGCAAAGCAACAATAAGCGTTAGCTAAGCTTCAAAGCCGTACCGTTTGGACCCGCGGCGAGGCAAGACCTCGCCGCGGTCGGCAGCACCGCAAGGCCGCGCACGGGTTGACCCTCGCCGCGCGGCCGCCGCTGGCGAACTCGAGGGTTCGCCAATTTGGCGGCGCTTGCCCGAATCAGCATTTCACCCCTACATTAGTCCCTTGTTGTTGCCCTGTTCTGCGCGATCTGGATATCCCTATGCCCACTGCCTATAAACGCGTCCTGCTCAAACTCTCCGGTGAAGCTCTGATGGGCGACGATGCCTTTGGCATCAATCGCGCGACCATCGAACGAATGGTGGCGGACGTGGCCGAAGTGGTCCGTCTCGGAACGCAGCTGGCCGTGGTGATCGGCGGCGGCAATATTTTCCGCGGCGTCGCGGGCGGCGCGGCGGGTATGGACCGTGCGACGGCCGACTACATGGGTATGCTCGCCACGATGATGAACGCGCTGGCGCTGCAGGACGCGATGCGCCACGCCGGCATCGAGGCGCGCGTGCAATCGGCGCTGCGCATGGACCAGGTCGTCGAGCCGTACATCCGGCCGCGCGCGATCCGCCAGCTCGAGGAAGGCAAGGTCGTGATCTTCGCCGCCGGCACCGGCAACCCGTTCTTCACGACTGATACTGCGGCTGCATTGCGCGGCTCGGAAATCGGCGCGGAAGTGGTGCTGAAGGCGACCAAGGTGGACGGCGTCTATTCGGCCGATCCAAAGAAGGACTCGAGCGCGACCCGTTACACCACGATCAGCTTCGACGAGGCAATCGGCCGCAATCTGCAGGTGATGGACGCGACGGCCTTTGCGCTGTGCCGCGACCAGAAGCTGCCGATCCGCGTGTTTTCGATCGTCAAACCCGGTGCGCTCAAGCGCATCGTGCTAGGTGAGGACGAGGGCACCCTCGTCCACGTGTAAACTTCGTTTACATTACGTGGGCTTTGACGCGAGCCCGGGCCGCCGCATCGCGGGTGCCGGGCGGCTCGCACCGTTTTGAAGGTTCGGAGGTTTAAAAATGTCTGTGGCTGATATCAGGAAGGGCGCTGAACAGAAGATGCAGCGCTCCATCGACGCGTTCAAGAACGACCTGTCGAAGATCCGCACGGGCCGTGCGCACACGGGCCTGCTCGATCATATCCAGTGCGACTACTACGGCTCGCCGGTACCGATTTCGCAGGTCGCGAACCTGACGCTGATCGACGCGCGCACGATCGGCGTGCAGCCGTGGGAAAAGAAGATGGTCCAGGTCGTCGAAAAGGCGATCCGCGAGTCGGACCTCGGTCTGAACCCGGCCACGCACGGCGACGTGATCCGCGTGCCGATGCCCGCGCTGACCGAAGAGCGCCGCCGCGAGCTGACCAAGGTCGTGCGTAGCGAAGCCGAAACGGCCAAGGTGGCCGTGCGCAATCTGCGCCGCGACGCCAATGAGCAACTGAAGAAGCTCGTCAAGGACAAGGAAATCTCGGAAGACGACGAGCGCCGTGCCGGCGACGACGTCCAGAAGCTGACGGACAAGTTCGTCGCTGAAATCGACAAGCTCGTCACGACGAAAGAAGCCGAGATCATGACGGTCTGACGCCGTTCGGCTCAGCACCTTCTGATTTCCACTTCTTTACTGGCATTACTGTCCCGACGGCCATGACCTATACCAGCTCAACCGTGCGCGTGCCTGAAGTCGCCGCGGTGCCGCGACATATCGCGATCATCATGGATGGCAACGGCCGTTGGGCCACCCAGCGGCGTCTGCCGCGCGTGGCTGGCCATACGCGCGGCGTCGACGCGGTGCGGGCGGCCGTCGAGGCGTGCGCGCGGCAGGGCGTCGAATATCTGACGCTGTTCGCGTTCAGCTCGGAGAACTGGCGCCGTCCGAACGAGGAGGTGTCGTTCCTGATGCGCCTCTTCGTCACCGCGCTCGAGCGTGAGATCGGCAAGCTTCACGCGAACGGTATCCGTTTGCGCGTGGTCGGCGATCTCGAGCGTTTCGACGACAAGATCCGCGACCTGATCAAGCGCGCGGAAACCAAGACCGCGCGCAACACCCGTCTTACGCTGACCATCGCCGCTAACTACGGCGGCCGCTGGGACATCATGCAGGCCACCCGCAAGCTCGTCGAGCAGGCGGCGACGACCGGCAAGCCGGTCGAGGTCAGCGAGGACGCGTTCGCCGAGCATCTGTCGATGGCTTACGCGCCCGAGCCCGACCTGTTCATCCGCACCGGCGGCGAGCGTCGCGTCAGCAACTTCCTGCTGTGGCAGCTCGCCTACACCGAGTTCTATTTCACCGACACGTTCTGGCCGGATTTCGACGCCGACGCGCTCGGTCATGCCATCACCTCGTACGCCGAGCGGGAACGCCGCTTCGGCCGCACCAGTGCTCAGCTCGAGCCGCAATCGCAGAACGTCGATTCGCTTCCATGCTAAAGACCCGTGTCATCACGGCGATCGTGCTGCTGGCAGTGTTCCTGCCTGTTACGCTGTTCGCGCCGGTCGGCGCGTTCGGCGCGCTGATCGCATTCGTCGTCGTGTTCGCCGCGTGGGAGTGGGCGCGCCTGCTGAAGCTCGGCGGGGCGGGGCCGGTGCTCTATGCGCTGGTCGCGGCGCTCGGGCTCGTCGCCAGTACGCGCGTGGGCGTCGGCACCGAGCATGCGCGGCCGTTCTTCCAGGCAGCGGCGATTTTCTGGGTGATCGCGGGTCCGTTCGTGCTGCTGCGCAAGCCCGTGCTCGCGCAGGGCGCGTGGCGCGCCTTTCTGTTTCTTGCCGGGATCGTCGGTTTCATCGCGTGCTGGCATGCTCTCGTCGCCGCGCGCATGCAGGGTGTGCCGTTCGTGCTGTCGCTGCTCCTGTTGGTATGGCTCGCCGATATCGGCGCATACTTCTCGGGGAAAGCGTTTGGCAAGCATAAGCTGGCACCCGCCATCAGTCCGGGTAAGACCTGGGAGGGCGCGATCGGCGGCTGGCTGCTGGTCATGATCGTCGCGGCGGCGGCGGTCTTTTTGCACGCGTTCGAGCCGACCCTGTATTCTGCGCTACTGGCGCAACTGGGCGCGCTGCGCACGGTGCTCGCGCTGACCCTGCTGGTGGTTTTCAGCGTGGTCGGTGATCTGTTCGAATCGATGATGAAACGCCAGGCCGGCGTCAAAGACTCGAGCGGCCTGTTGCCGGGGCACGGCGGCGTGCTCGATCGCATCGACGCGTTGCTGCCGGTGCTGCCGCTCGCCATGCTGCTGCTCGGCTAGAGAAAGAGATATGCAAAAACGTCTGACATTGCTCGGTTCCACGGGCTCGATTGGAGACAGTACGCTCGACGTGGTCGCGCGCCATCCCGAGCGTTTTTCGATTTATGCGCTGAGCGCGCATCGCAACGGCGACAAGCTCGTCGAGCAATGCCTGCGCTTTGCGCCCGAAGTCGCGGTGGTCGGCGACGCCGACACGGCCGCGAAGGTCGCCGCGAAGCTGCGCGACGCGGGCAGCAAGACCGAGGTCACGTACGGGCCGCAGGCGCTCGTCGACGTCGCGAGGAGCGAAGGTTGCGACACGGTGGTCGCGGCGATCGTGGGCGCGGCCGGTCTCGCGCCGAGCCTTGCCGCGGCTCGCTCCGGCAAACGCATCCTGCTCGCGAACAAGGAAGCGCTGGTGATGTCCGGCGCGATCTTCATGGACGCGGTGCGCGACAACGGCGCGGTGCTGCTTCCGGTCGACAGCGAACACAACGCGATTTTCCAATGCCTGCCGCGCGAAGCATCGCTGCATGGCGGCGTCTCGAAGATCATCCTGACCGCCTCGGGCGGCCCGTTCCGCACACGCGAACCGGCCACGCTCGTCGACGTGACGCCTGACGAAGCCTGCAAGCATCCGAACTGGGTGATGGGCCGCAAGATCTCGGTCGACTCGGCCACGATGATGAACAAGGGCCTCGAGGTGATCGAGGCGCATTGGCTGTTCAACCTGCCCGGCGAGCGCATCGACGTGCTGATTCATCCGCAGAGCGTGATCCATTCGCTGGTGTCGTACGCGGACGGCTCGGTGCTCGCGCAACTCGGCAACCCCGACATGCGCACGCCGATCGCGCACGCACTCGCGTTTCCGGATCGCGTCGACTCCGGTGTCGCACAGCTCGATCTCGCGGAGATTGCGTCGCTGTCGTTCGAAAAACCCGATTACGCGCGCTTCCCGTGCCTCGCGCTCGCAATGAAGGCGCTTGCCGAGGGCGGCGTTGCGAGCGCGGCGCTGAACGCGGCAAACGAGATCGCGGTGGAGGCATTCCTCGCGCGGCGCATCGGCTTCATGGCGATCGCCCAGGTGGTCGACTCGGTGCTGAACGCGTTGCCGAATCGCAGCGCGCATGCGCTCGACGACGTCATCGAAGCGGACGCCGCCGCGCGCCGCGCCGCGACCGAATTCATCGCGCGTCTGCCCGACGGCGCCCGTCGTACGGAACGCGCCGTCCAGTGAGGCGCTTATGAATCTGCTGATCGAACTGCTCGCTTTCGCGGTTGCGATTGGCGTACTCGTGGTGGTCCACGAGTACGGGCACTACAGCGTCGCGCGTCTATGCGGCGTGAAGGTGCTGCGCTTTTCGATCGGCTTCGGCAAGCCGCTCGTCCAGTGGGTCAGTCCGAAGACGGGCACCGAGTGGACGATTGCGGCGCTACCGCTCGGCGGCTACGTGAAGATGCTCGACGAGCGCGAGACCGGCCCCGGCTCGATTCCCGACGCGGATCTGCCGCATGCGTTCAACCGCCAGTCGGTGTGGCGACGCTTCGCGATCGTCGCGGCCGGTCCGGTCGCGAATTTCCTGCTTGCGATCGTGCTGTTCGCGCTCGTGTTCGCGACTGGCGTGACCGAACCGGCGGCCGTCATCGCGACGCCCGCGCCGAACACACCGGCCGCGCTGGCGGGCTTCGAGGGCGGCGAGACGATCGTCGGTGTGCGCACCGGCCATAGCGACGAGACCGAGCCGGTGCGGTCGTGGTCGGATCTGCGCTGGAAGCTGCTCGGCGCCGCGTTCGATCAGCAGCGCATCGTGCTCAGTGCAAAGGACGCGCACGGCACCTCCGATTTTCCGATGGACCTGCGCGGCCTCGGCGAGAAAGACGTCGACGACGATCTGATGTCGCACCTCGGCTTCGAGCCGGGTGGCGGCAAGCTGACGGTGGCGGGCGTGCAGGCGGGCAGCGCCGCGCAGAAGGCGGGCCTTGTCGCCGGTGACCGGCTGCGTGCGATCAACGGCGCGCCGACCGATAACGCGGCGGCCTTCATCGCCTATGTAAAATCGCACGCCGGCGTGCCGGTCACGCTGCGGGTAGAGCGCGGCGGCCAGGGCGGGCACGCGGCGGGCACGCTCGAAGAGATCACGATCGTGCCGCAACTGCAGCGCGATGCGGCGAGCGGACAGCAGATCGGCCGCATCGGCGCGGAGCTGGCGACCCAGGTGCCGTTGATCGACGTGCGCTATGGGCCGCTCGACAGCCTGCGCCTCGGCGCGCGCCGCACGTGGGACCTCGCGGTGTACTCGGTAAGGATGTTTGGCCGGATGATCGTCGGCGAGGCGTCGCTGAAGAACCTGTCTGGTCCGGTGACGATCGCCGACTACGCGGGAAAGAGCGCACGTCTGGGTCCTTCCGCGTTTCTGTCGTTCCTGGCCCTTGTCAGTATTAGCCTCGGCGTGCTGAACCTGCTACCAATTCCGGTATTGGACGGGGGTCATCTGTTATATTATTTGGTTGAAGCTGTGACCGGTAAAGTTGTCTCCGATCGCTGGCAACTCGTTTTTCAGAGGGCGGGTCTTGCCTGCATCGTCGCGTTGTCGGCGATTGCGCTGTTCAACGATCTGGCTCGTTTAATCCATTTTTAAAGTGTCCGGCGGCGTTCTCGAGGGCGGCCGCCAGGCCTGATGCAGCTATACACACTGGGGAAGCACGTTGTTCAAACCTCATCGCTTTGGTCCAAAGACGGTTATAGCCGCGGCGTTCGCCGCGCATGGGCTGGTTGCTCACGCAACGACGCCCTTCGTGGTGCAAGACATTCGCATTGAGGGACTGCAACGCGTCGAGCCGGGTACCGTGTTCGCGTACCTGCCCATCAAGCAAGGCGATACCTTCTCCGACGACAAGGCGTCCGAAGCGATTCGCGCGCTGTACGCGACGGGCTTCTTCAATGACGTCAAGATCGCGACCGAAGGCAACGTGGTGGTCGTGCAGGTGCAGGAGCGTCCGGCCATCGGCACGATCGACTTCGCCGGCATCCACGAGTTCGACAAGGACAATCTGACCAAGGCGCTGCGCGCGGTCGGGCTGTCGCAAGGCCGTTACTACGACAAGGCGCTGGTCGACAAGGCCGAGCAGGAACTGAAGCGTCAGTATCTTACGCGCGGCTACTACGCAGCCGAAGTCACCACCACGATCACGCCGATCGACCGCAACCGCGTCGGCATCCTGTTCTCGGTGGCCGAAGGTCCGAGCGCGAAGATCCGCCAGATCAACTTCATCGGCAACAACACGTTCAGCACCGGCACGCTGCGTGACGAAATGCAGCTGTCCACGCCGAACTGGTTCTCGTGGTACACGAAGAACGACCTGTACGCGAAAGACAAGCTCACCGGCGACCTCGAGAACGTCCGCTCGTACTACCTGAACCGCGGCTACCTCGAGTTCAGCATCGAATCGACCCAGGTGTCGATTTCGCCGGACAAGAAGGACATGTACCTGACGGTCACGCTGCATGAAGGCCAGCCGTACACGATTTCGAATATCCGCCTCGCCGGCAATCTGCTCGACCGCGAAGCGGAGCTCAAGAAGCTGATCAAGATCAAGCCGGGCGACCGCTTCTCGGCCGAAAAGCTCCAGGCCACCACGAAGGCGATCGTCGACAAGCTTGGCGAGTACGGTTACGCATTCGCGACCGTCAACGCGCAGCCGCAGATCGACCAGAACAACCACACGGTCGATCTGACATTGCAGGTCGACCCGAGCCGCCGCGTGTACGTGCGCCGCATCAACGTGGTCGGCAACACACGCACACGCGACGAAGTGGTGCGCCGTGAAATGCGCCAGCTCGAAAGCTCGTGGTTCGATTCGAACCGCCTCGCGCTGTCGAAAGACCGTATCAACCGTCTCGGCTACTTCACCGACGTCGACGTGACCACCATTCCCGTGGAAGGTACGCCCGACCAGGTCGACATCGACGTGAAGGTCGCCGAAAAGCCGACCGGCGCGATCACGCTCGGCGCGGGCTTTTCGTCGACGGACAAGGTGGTGCTGTCGGCGGGTATCTCGCAGGACAACGTGTTCGGCTCCGGCACGAGCCTGTCGGTCAACGTGAATACCGCGAAGACGTACCGTACGCTGACGGTCACCCAGGTCGACCCGTACTTCACGGTGGACGGCATCAAGCGGATCACCGACGTCTACTACCGCACGTACCAGCCGCTGTACTACTCGACGGATTCGAGCTTCAAGATCGTCACGATGGGCGGCGATCTGAAGTTCGGCATCCCGTTCTCCGAAGTCGATACCGTGTACTTCGGCGTCGGCTTCGAGCAGAACCAGCTCGACATCGACGCGAACACGCCGCAAAGCTATATCGACTACGTGAACGAGTTTGGCCGGGTGTCGAACAACGTCCCGCTGACGGTCGGCTGGTCGCGCGACGCGCGTGACAGCGCACTGGTGCCGAGCCGCGGCTACTTCGCGCAGGCGAACGCCGAGTACGGCACGCCGATCGGCGGCACGCAGTACTACAAGGCCGACATCAACGCGCAGTACTATTACTCGTTCGCGCGCGGCTTCGTGCTGGGCTTCAACTTCCAGGGCGGCTACGGTAACGGCCTCGGCGGCAAGCCTTACCCGATCTTCAAGAACTACTTCGCCGGCGGTATCGGTTCGGTCCGCGGCTACGAGCCGAGCTCGCTCGGTCCGCGCGACGCGAAGACCGGCGACCCGATCGGCGGCTCGAAGCTGCTCGTCGGCAATATCGAGCTCACGTTCCCGCTGCCGGGCACGGGCTACGACCGCACGCTGCGTGTGTTTACCTTCCTCGACGCGGGTAACGTGTGGGGCACGGAAGGTAACAGCATCGGCGCGAACGGCCTGCGTTACGGCTACGGTGTCGGTCTCGCGTGGATCTCGCCGATCGGCCCGCTCAAGTTGAGCCTTGGCTTCCCGCTCACCAAGCACACGGGCGACCAGTACCAGAAGTTCCAGTTCCAGATCGGGACGGCGTTCTGATCGGGCCGGCCGGCTGTGGCGGCGGGCGTTCCCGGCGATCGGTGTTCCCGGCGGCCGGTTGCGGCGGGCGCGGCCAAACTACAGTATCGAGAGGATGACTTTGCTAACCGGTATGTTTTCGAAACGTGTAGCGTGCGCATTGGCACTGGCAATGACCCTCGGGGTCGGCATGGCGCACGCGCAGGAGGCGAGGATAGCCGCGGTGAATTCCGACCGCATCCTGCGCGAATCGGCGGCGGCGAAAGCCGCGCAGCTGAAGCTCGAGGCCGAATTCGCGAAGCGCGACAAGGATCTTGCCGACATGGCGCAAAAGCTCAAGTCGATGTCCGATGCGCTCGACAAGAATGGCGCGACAATGTCGGCGACCGATCGCGCGCAGAAGCAGCGCGACCTGTCCCAGCTCGACTCGGATTTCCAGCGCAAGCAGCGTGAGTTCCGCGAAGACCTGAACCAGCGCCGTAACGAGGAGCTCGCGGCGGTGCTCGATCGCGCGAACAAGGTCATCAAGCAGATCGCGGAAACGCAGCACTACGATCTGATCGTGCAGGAAGCGGTGTACGTGAGCCCGCGCATCGATATCACCGACCAGGTGCTGAAGGCGCTGGCCGCGTCGGGCAACTAAGGGCGACTGGGGGCGACGCACGGTCGCCCCGCGCGCGTCGGCGCGCGCCCTCGCAATGATTGAACAGTTGGAGACAGGATAGGCATGGCATTTACGCTCGAGGACATCGTCCAGCGGTTCGGCGGTGAGGTGGTCGGTAACGGGTCGCAGCGCGTGAGCAGCCTCGCGCCGCTCGACCAGGCAGGCCCGGACCAGTTGGCGTTCCTCGCCAATCCGAAGTATCTGTCGCAGGTCGACACGACCCGCGCCGGCGCGGTGCTGATCAATGCCGGCGACCTCGCGAAGCTCGCCTCGCGCGAAGGTCGAAACTTCATCGTCACGCCGAATCCCTACGCTTACTTTGCGCGCATCGCGCAAACCTTCATCGACCTCGCCGCGCCGAAGGCGGTTCCCGGCGTGCATCCGAGCGCAACCATCGATCCTTCCGCGCAGGTCGCCGCGAGCGCGGTGATCGGTCCGCGTGTCACCGTGGAAGCGGGCGCGGTGATCGGCGAGCATGCGCAGCTCGACGCCAACGTCGTGATCGGCCGCGGTACGCATGTCGGCGCGAACACGCATCTGTATCCGAACGTGACCGTGTACCACGGCTGCAAGCTCGGCGAGCGCGTGATCGTGCACGCCGGCGCGGTGATCGGCTCGGACGGTTTCGGCTTCGCACCCGACTTCGTCGGCGAGGGCGACGCGCGCACCGGCAGCTGGGTGAAGATTCCGCAGGTCGGCGGCGTGTCGATCGCCAACGACGTCGAAATCGGCGCTAACACCACGATCGACCGCGGCGCGATGGCCGACACGATCATCGAGGAGTGCGTGAAGATCGACAACCTCGTGCAGATCGGCCATAACTGCAAGGTCGGCGCGTACACGGTGATCGCGGGCTGCGCGGGTATCGCGGGCAGCACGACGATCGGCCGTCATTGCATGATCGGCGGCGCAGTTGGCATTGCCGGGCACGTGACGCTCGCCGATCACGTGATCGTCACCGCGAAGTCGGGCGTGTCGAAGTCGCTGCTGAAGCCCGGCATGTACACGAGTGCGTTCCCGGCCGTGAACCACGCGGACTGGAACAAAAGCGCCGCGCTGCTGCGCAACATCGACAAGCTGCGCGATCGCATCAAGGCGCTGGAGAATGCCACCGTCGACAAGGCCGGCAATGCCACCGACGGCGCCGCAGGTCAACCCGCAGGCAACAAGATCTGACAGTTATCACGGCGGCCCACCGGCACCGCGTAAAATAGCGGTCGAGCATCAGGAAGCAAAGCCGGTGGCCGTGACCGGGTGGCACGGCCACTGGTCGTGCGAGGCGTCGGTCGCGCGCGTTATCAACCCACCTGCACCAGCATCCGCAGTCATCATCGCGCAGTCAATGCGTGAGCAGAAACACCATGAGCACCGAAAAAATCAATCTCGACATTCATAAGATTCTCACGCTGCTGCCGCATCGTTATCCGATCCTGCTGGTCGACCGGGTGCTCGAACTCGAACCGCACAAGAGCATCAAAGCGTTGAAGAACGTGTCGATCAATGAGCCGTATTTCCAGGGACATTTCCCGACGCGGCCGGTGATGCCAGGCGTGCTGATCCTCGAAGCGCTCGCGCAGACCGCGGCGCTGCTGACGTTCTCGGAAGAGCCGAGCGATCCGTCGAACACGCTGTACCTGTTCGTCGGCATCGACAACGCGCGTTTCAAGCGCGTGGTGGAGCCGGGCGACCAGCTGATCCTGAACTGCACGTTCGAGCGTCACATGCGCGGCATCTGGAAGTTCAAGGCGCGCGCCGAAGTGGATGGCGTCGTCGCGGCCGAAGCCGATCTGATGTGCGCGGTGCGCCACACGGACAAAGACGCGTAAAGCCGGCGTCCGGGCAGGTCGCGGCGCGTCACGGCACGCGCGCGGCGGCCCCGGCGTCAAGGCCATCCAGACAACGCAACAGAATCAGAAGCGAGGACGCATGAGCAGGATCCATCCCACCGCGATCATCGAAGCGGGCGCGCAGCTCGACGAATCCGTCGAAGTCGGCCCCTATGCGGTGATCGGCGCACACGTGACGATCGGTGCGCGCAGCACGGTCGGCTCGCACAGCGTGATCGAAGGCTATACCACGATCGGCGAAGACAACCGCATCGGCCATTACGCATCGGTCGGCGGCCGTCCGCAAGACATGAAGTACCGGGACGAGCCGACGAAGCTCGTGATCGGCAACCGCAACACGATCCGCGAGTTCACGACGATCCACACCGGCACGGTGCAGGACGCGGGCGTCACCACGCTCGGCGACGACAACTGGATCATGGCCTACGTGCACATCGGTCACGATTGCCACGTCGGCAGCAACGTGATCCTGTCGAGCAACGCGCAGATGGCCGGTCACGTGACGATCGGCGACCACGCGATCATCGGCGGCATGTCGGGCGTGCATCAGTTCGTGCGCATCGGCGCGCATGCGATGCTCGGTGGCGCGTCGGCGCTCGTGCAGGACGTGCCGCCCTACGTGATCGCCGCGGGCAACAAGGCCGAGCCGCATGGCATCAACGTCGAAGGGCTGCGCCGCCGCGGCTTCTCGGCCGATGCGATCTCGGTGCTGCGCACCGCGTATCGCGTGCTGTACAAGAACGGCCTGTCGCTCGAAGAAGCGAAGGTGCAATTGAAGGAACTCGGTTCGGCCGGCGGCGACGGCGACGCGCCCGTGCAGACGCTGCTCGCGTTCGTCGAAGCGTCGCAGCGCGGCATCATCCGCTAACCGATGACGTTGCAACCCAGTCCGCTGCGCGTCGCGATGGTGGCCGGCGAGCCGTCCGGCGACCTGCTCGCCGCGTCGCTGCTCGACGGTCTCGCCGGCCGGCTGCCGGCCGCCACGCAGTACTACGGCATCGGCGGTCCGCGCATGATCGCCGCGGGCTTCGACGCCCACTGGCCGATGGAAAAGCTGACGGTGCGCGGCTATGTCGAAGCACTGCGGCACATCCCCGAAATTCTCGGTATCCGCAACGAGCTGAAGCGTCAGCTGCTCGCCGAGCCGCCGTCGGTGTTCGTCGGCGTCGACGCACCCGATTTCAATTTCGGGCTCGAGCACGCGCTGCGCGACGCCGGCATTCCGACCGTGCACTTCGTGTGCCCGTCCATCTGGGCGTGGCGCGGCGGCCGCATCAAGAAGATCGCGAAGGCGGTCGACCACATGTTGTGCGTGTTCCCGTTCGAAACCGCGCTGCTCGAAAAGGCAGGGGTCGCGGCGTCGTACGTCGGGCATCCGCTGGCCGACCAGATCCCGCTCGAACCCGACACCCTCGGCGCGCGCCGCGCGCTCGGTCTCGCGGAAACCGGGCCGGTGATCGCGGTGCTGCCGGGCAGCCGGCGCTCCGAGATCGACCTGATCGGCCCGACCTTCTTCGCGGCGATGGAGATGATGCAGCATCAGGAGCCCAGTGTGCGCTTCGTGATGCCGGCGGCGACGCCCGCGTTGCGCGCGCTGCTGCAGCCGCTCGTCGACTCGCATCCGGGCCTCGCGCTGACCATCACCGAAGGCCAGTCGCAACTCGCGATGACCGCCGCCGACGCGATTCTCGTGAAGAGCGGTACCGTCACGCTCGAAGCCGCGCTGCTGAAAAAGCCGATGGTGATTTCGTACAAGGTGCCCTGGCTGACCGGCCAGATCATGCGCCGCCAGGGCTATCTGCCGTACGTCGGCCTGCCGAACATCCTGGCCGGGCGCTTCGTGGTGCCCGAGATCCTGCAGCACTTCGCGACGCCGCAGGCGCTCGCCGAGGCGACGCTGAAACAGTTGCGCGACGAGGCGAACCGGCGCACGCTGAAGGAAATCTTCACGGAGATGCATCACGTGCTGAAGCAGAACACCGCACAGCGCGCGGCCGAAGTCGTGGCGGGCGTCGTCGAGCAGCGGGCGGGGCGGCCATGACCGGTGCGCGCGCGCCTCGCCGCAAGACCGCGGCCGCGGTTCGGGTGGTGGCGCAAGCCGGCCTGAACTTCGAGAGCGCCGAAGACATCGTCTGCGGTGTCGACGAAGCAGGACGCGGACCGCTGGCCGGTCCGGTCGTCGCGGCGGCGGTGATCTTCGATCCGGCCAAACCGATGATCCGCGGCCTCGACGATTCGAAGGTGCTCACCGCACTCAAGCGTGAAGCGCTGTACGACAAGATCGTCGAGCGCGCACTCGCATACTGCATTGCGTCGGCGACAGTCGAGGAAATCGATTCGCTGAACATCCTGCACGCCACCATGCTCGCGATGAAGCGCGCGGTCGAGGGCCTGTCGGTCGTGCCGACTCTCGTGAAAGTCGACGGCAACCGCTGCCCGACGCTCAGCATCCGTAGCGAGGCGGTGATCGGCGGCGACGCGCTCGTGAAGAGCATTTCGGCGGCGTCGATTCTCGCGAAGGTTACGCGCGACCGTATGCTGGTCGAGCTGCACCAGGCCTATCCGATGTACGGCTTCGACGCGCACGCGGGTTACGGCACGCCGCAGCATCTGGCAGCGCTGCGCGAGCATGGGCCGTGCGAGCATCATCGGCGCTCGTTCGCGCCGGTGCGCGAAGCGCATCTGCGGTTCGGCACAGGTGTGCCGGTGCCGGCGGCGGACGCCGTCATCGTGGCCGACGCGCTGCTGCTCGACGGCGATGCGTTCGGCGAAACCGGCCTCGCGTGACCGAGCCCATCAGCGCGGCTCGAGCGCGGAGCGCGCTCGAGTACCGTTGATTCGCCACTGATTCCCTTTCCATTTCTCACCGCCTTCGCTGCCTGTGAAAGCCATTACCTCGCGGGACAATCCGCTCTACAAGCGCCTGAAGGCACTGGCCGGCTCGACGCATCAACAGCGCCGCAGCGGCCATGCGCTGCTCGAGGGCTTCCATCTCGCGAGCGCTTATCTCGACGTGGCCGGTCAGCCGGAGCTATGCGTGGTCACCGACGGCGCGCTGCGTCACGACGAAGCGCAGGCGATCGTGTCGCGCATCGACGAGCATCGGCTCGTGACGCTGCCCGATGCGCTGTTCGGGCAGTTGTCGAATGTCGTGCATGGGGTCGGGATTCTGCTGCTCGTCGAGAAGCTCGATGCGCCGTTGCCCGAGCGCGTCGAGCAAAACTGTCTCGTGCTCGACGGCGTGCAGGACGCGGGCAACGTCGGCTCGATTCTGCGCAGCGCGGCGGCCGCGGGTATCGAGCATGTGTTCTGTGCGCCGGGCACCGCGTACGCGTGGTCGTCGAAGGTGCTGCGCTCGGGGATGGGCGCGCACTTCCTGTTGCAGATTCATGAAGACGTCGAAGCGAGCGCGCTGATCGAGCGCCTCGCGATGCCGATCGTGATCACCGACTCGCACGGCGCCGAAGCGATCTACGATTGCGACCTGAGCAGGCCGCTCGCGTGGGTGTTCGGCAACGAAGGTGCGGGCGTGTCGCAAGTGTGGCGCGATGCCGTGTCGTTGCGCGTGACGATTCCGCAGCCCGGCGGCATGGAGTCGCTGAACGTGGCGGCTGCCGCGGCGGTCTGCGTGTTCGAGCAGTGCCGGCAGCAGCGCGGGCGCAAGAAGTAGACTTGGGTGGCGTTGCGCGGGCTCTGCTCGGGCAGCGCAACGCCTGCCCGGCGGTCCCTCAATACGACGGCCGATCCAGCTTGATCTCCTGCAGGATCGTCGTCGCGATCTCCTCGATCGACTTGTGCGTCGACGACAGCCACTTGATCCCCTCGCGCCGCATCATCGCTTCCGCTTCGTTGATCTCATAGCGGCAGTTTTCCAGCGCCGCGTATTTGCTGCCTGGCCGCCGCTCGTTGCGGATCTCCGACAGCCGCTGCGGATCGATCGACAACCCGAACATCTTCTGCCGATGCTCGAGCAGCGGCGTCGGCAGCTTGCCGCGTTCGAAATCTTCGGGGATCAGCGGATAGTTCGCCGCTTTCACGCCGTACTGCATCGCCAGATAGAGGCTCGTCGGGGTCTTGCCGCTGCGCGACACGCCGACGAGGATCACGTCGGCGTCCGCGAGATTGCGGTTCGATTGACCGTCGTCGTGCGCGAGCGAGAAATTGATCGCCTCGATCCGGTTCTTGTACTCCTCGGTGTCCGCGTTCTGGTGGCCACGGCCCATCGCGTGGCTCGATTTCAGCTCCAGTTCCTGTTCGAGCGGCTCGACGAAGGTCTGGAACATGTCGAGCACGAGCGCGTTCGAATCCTTCACGATCTGGTTCGACGAGCTATCGACGAGCGTGGTGAATACGATCGGACGACGGCCGTCCTGCACGACCGCTTCGTTGATCTTTTCGAGCGTCGCGTAGGCCTTCTCGGTCGAGTCGACGAATGGCACGCGAACCAGACGGAATTTCTGGTCGAACTGGGAGAGGATCGAATGCGCGAAGGTTTCGGCAGTAATCCCGGTACCGTCTGAGACGATGAATACGGTGGGCGGCATTAGTGGGGCTGTGAACGTGAAAGGCAAATGAGCCGGAAAAACGCGAGTGCTAAAACGCGCTCGAATCAAACCGCGCGGCGGCGGACGAGCTCCGGCGGTTGTCCGGAGACGGCGGCGTCGATGCGGCGTGCCGTTGGCGCGACCCTTGCGCCCGGGCGGCCTCGCAACAGCCCGCTGGCTGGATCGGGCCGCGGATTCGAGGCGCAATTCTCGACCGACTGCCACATTTGGAGAGTCGGCACGGTAGAATAGCGGCAACCTGTTGGATAAGCAATTGCGGGCGATTGGCCGCTTATTTACCGCGAAAGGTCGGCCAACGTCCCGTCATCTGACGTCAATGTGCGTCGAACGCAAGAGATCGAGCGGTAACTGCGGTCATCGGCGTTCTTCGCCGCCGTTTCGGTCACGCGTACGGCCGGCGCACCCATGCAACGCATGTCTGCGTTGACGGCGATTGCTTATCTAACAGGTTTTGCAAGACACGGGGTCGAGCTTCCAATGGGCTGCCCGTGTTCAAGCCCACTTGCACAGCCGTGAATTTCTTTCACACTTAGGGGCTTGTATGACTAACGCAGTTACCGTCGCAAAGGACAAGGCGTATGTAGTTCCGTTCGAGCAGTTGCGGATGACCGACGTGGAAATCGTCGGCGGCAAGAACGCGTCGCTGGGCGAGATGATCAGCCAGCTCGCGCAAGCCGGCGTGCGCGTGCCGACCGGCTTCGCGACCACCGCGCTCGCGTTCCGTGACTTCCTGCAGCACAACAATCTGACCGAACGCATCGCCAAACGTCTCGAGACGCTCGACGTCGACGACGTGAAGGCGCTCGCCGAAGCGGGCAAGGAGATCCGTCAATGGATCGTCGACGCGCCGCTGCAGCCGCAGCTCGAGGCTGACATTCGCGCGGGGTTCGACACGCTGCAAAAGAGCTCGCCCGAAGAGCTGTCGTTTGCCGTGCGTTCGTCCGCGACCGCCGAAGACTTGCCCGATGCATCGTTCGCCGGTCAGCAGGAAAGCTACCTGAACGTGGTCGGCATCGACGACGTGCTCGATCGCATGAAGCACGTGTTCGCGTCGCTGTACAACGACCGCGCCATCTCCTATCGCGTCCACAAGGGCTTCACGCATGCTGAAGTCGCGTTGTCGGCGGGCGTGCAGCGCATGGTGCGCTCGGACGTCGGCGCCGCGGGCGTGATGTTCACGCTGGACACCGAATCGGGCTTCAAGGACGCCGTCTTCATCACGTCGAGCTATGGCCTCGGCGAGACCGTCGTGCAGGGCGCGGTGAATCCGGACGAGTTCTACGTCTTCAAGACCACGCTCGCGCAGGGCAAGTACCCGATCATCCGCCGCTCGATCGGCTCGAAGCTGATCAAGATGGAATTCACGAAGCCGGGCGAGCCGGGCCGCGTGAAGACCGTCGACGTCGCGCACGAGCAGCGCAACCGTTTCTCGATCACCGACGAAGACGTGATCGAACTTGCGAAGTACGCGGTCATCATCGAGAAGCACTACCAGCGTCCGATGGACATCGAGTGGGGCAAGGATGGTCGCGACGGCAAGATCTTCATCCTGCAGGCGCGTCCGGAAACGGTGAAGAGCCAGGGCGGCGGCAAGGCCGAACAGCGCTTCAAGCTGAAGGGCCAGTCGAACGTGATCGTCACCGGCCGCGCGATCGGCCAGAAGATCGGCGCGGGTCCGGTGCGCGTGATTCACGATCCGTCGGAAATGGACCGCGTGCAGCCGGGCGACGTGCTCGTCGCAGACATGACCGACCCGAACTGGGAGCCGGTCATGAAGCGTGCGTCGGCGATCGTCACGAACCGCGGCGGGCGCACCTGCCACGCGGCGATCATCGCGCGTGAGCTGGGCGTGCCGGCCGTGGTCGGCTGCGGCGACGCGACCGACGTGCTGAAGGACGGCGCGCTCGTCACCGTGTCGTGCGCGGAAGGCGACGAAGGCAAGATCTACGACGGCCTGCTCGAAACCGAAGTGACCGAAGTGCAGCGCGGCGAACTGCCGGCCATTCCGGTGAAGATCATGATGAACGTCGGTAACCCGCAGCTCGCGTTCGACTTCTCGCAACTGCCGAACGCAGGTGTGGGTCTCGCGCGCCTCGAGTTCATCATCAACAACAACATCGGCGTGCACCCGAAGGCGATTCTCGAGTACCCGAACGTCGATCAGGACCTGAAGAAGGCGGTCGAAAGCGTCGCGCGCGGTCACGCGTCGCCGCGCGCGTTCTACGTCGACAAGCTGACCGAAGGCATCGCGACGATCGCGGCGGCGTTCTATCCGAAGCCCGTCATCGTGCGTATGTCGGACTTCAAGTCGAACGAGTACAAGAAGCTGATCGGCGGTTCGCGCTACGAGCCGGACGAAGAAAACCCGATGCTCGGCTTCCGCGGCGCCTCGCGCTATATCGCGGAAGACTTCGCCGAGGCATTCCAGATGGAATGCGTCGCGCTGAAGAAGGTGCGTGAAGAGATGGGCCTCGACAACGTCGAGATCATGGTGCCGTTCGTGCGTACGCTGAAGCAGGCGGAGCGCGTGGTCGGGCTGCTCGCGAAGTTCGGCCTGAAGCGTGGCGAGAAGGGCCTGCGTCTGATCATGATGTGCGAAGTGCCGTCGAACGCGATCCTCGCTGAAGAGTTCCTGCAGTTCTTCGATGGTTTCTCGATCGGCTCGAACGACCTGACGCAGCTCACGCTCGGCCTCGACCGCGACTCTGGCATGGAATTGCTCGCTGTCGATTTCGACGAGCGCGATCCGGCGGTCAAGTTCATGTTGAAGCGCGCGATCGAAACCTGTCTGCGTCTGGACAAGTACGTCGGTATCTGCGGCCAGGGGCCGTCGGATCATCCGGACTTCGCGCAATGGCTGACGGACGAAGGCATCAAGTCGATCTCGCTGAACCCCGACACGATCATCGATACGTGGCAGCAGCTGGCAAAGTCGAGGCAGTAACTCGCGAGGTGCCGCCTGCCGCTGCGCAGGCGGCATTCACCACGCGTTAAAAGCACGTGCGCTTCGTGCTATAAACACCCCGGTAGATCCGGGGTGTTTTGCTTTGTGGAGGTCGACGTGGCGCCTGGTGGACTGTTCTGGTGGATCGGGGCGGGTGTGCTTGTCGTGCTGGAGCTGATGAGCGGCACCTTCTATCTGTTGATGGTCGCGTTCGGCTTCGTCGCGGCCGCGCTTGCGCGCATTGCCGGCGCCGGGACCGACTTGCAGTTCGTGGTGGCGGCGCTGGTCGCGCTCGCGGCGGTCGTGTTACTCAGACGCTCGCGCTTTGGGCGCCGCAAGCGCGAGCAGGCGTCGCGCAATCCGGACGTCAATCTGGATATCGGGCAGACGCTGAGCGTGGCGAGCTGGCAGGGGCGCAAAGCACGCGCGAACTATCGTGGCGCGGCGTGGGACGTCGAGTTGGCCGCGGGCGAACCCGAAGACGCGCAGGTCTACGAGATCAGGGAGTTGCGCGGCAGTTGTCTCGTCGTCGTCGCGAGCCGGCAGCCGAAGGCCCGCGCGAGCGCGAGCTGACGACCCGAGCGTGAGCGTTGGGTGCGGTGTTCGCCACACGCGCCCATCGATATCCCTTCCCTAAGCGAAGCACCAGAGCCTAAGCTGAACACGCAGGCCCGACCAACCTGCGCACAACAATTCGAATCAGAATCGGAGGGTAGCGATATGGATTCAACCATCGTCGGGGCAGTGCTGCTGATCGTCGTGATCGTGCTCGCGGCGCAGACCATCAAGATCGTGCCGCAGCAGCATGCGTGGGTGCTCGAGCGCCTCGGCCGTTATCACGCGACGCTGACGCCGGGCCTGAGCTTCGCGTTTCCGTTCGTCGACCGGGTCGCCTACAAGCATGTGCTGAAGGAGATTCCTCTCGAAGTGCCGAGCCAGGTCTGTATCACGCGCGACAACACGCAGCTGCAGGTCGACGGTGTGCTGTATTTCCAGGTCACCGATCCGATGAAGGCATCGTACGGATCGAGCAACTTCGTGTTCGCGATCACGCAGCTGTCGCAGACCACGTTGCGCTCGGTCATCGGCAAGCTGGAGCTCGACCGGACCTTCGAGGAGCGCGATTTCATCAATCACAGCATCGTCTCCGCGCTCGACGAAGCGGCCGCGAACTGGGGCGTAAAGGTGCTGCGCTACGAGATCAAGGACCTCACGCCGCCGAAGGAAATCCTTCACGCGATGCAGGCGCAGATCACCGCCGAGCGCGAGAAGCGCGCGTTGATTGCGGCATCGGAAGGGCGTAAGCAGGAGCAGATCAATATCGCATCGGGCGGACGCGAGGCGGCGATCCAGAAGTCCGAGGGCGAGCGTCAGGCGGCGATCAACCAGGCGCAGGGGCAAGCCGCGGCGATTCTGGCGGTGGCCGAGGCGAACGCGCAGGCGATCCAGAAGATCGCCGCGGCGATCCAGCTGAACGGCGGCATGGACGCGGTGAATCTGAAGGTGGCCGAACAGTACGTGAACGCGTTCTCGAACCTCGCGAAGCAGGGCACGACACTGATCGTTCCGGGCGACATGTCGAACATGAGTTCGATGATCGCCTCGGCGCTGACGATCGTGAACAGGAGCAGGACGGGAGCGGAGCCGCCGCGAGCCGACGCGCGCTGAAGAACTGAACAACGAGCGCGCAATGAACGCGCCAGAAACGAGTGACGCAAAAGCAAATGGCCCGCACATCGATGTGCGGGCCATTTTTGCATGAGCGGGAAACGAATCGCGCTCAGAAATCCCGCTTACGTCGGCGAGCGCATCAGGCGCGCCTTTTCGCGCTCCCAATCGCGCTTCTTCTCGGTCTCGCGCTTGTCGTGCATCTTCTTGCCCTTCGCGAGGCCGATCTCGCATTTGACGCGACCGTTCTTGTAGTGAAAATTCAGCGGCACGAGCGTGTAGCCGCGCTGCTCGACCTTGCCGATCAGCTTGCTGATCTCCTCGCTGTGCAGCAGCAGCTTGCGCGTGCGCACCGGATCGGGATGGATGTGCGTCGACGCTTCGGGCAGCGGGCTGATGTGCGTGCCGATCAGGAACAGCTCGCCGTTGCGGATCACCACGTAGCCTTCCTTGATCTGGCCGCGGCCCGCGCGTAACGCCTTGACCTCCCATCCTTCGAGCACGAGGCCTGCCTCATAGCGTTCCTCGACCGAGTAGTCGTAGAAAGCTTTTCTGTTGTCGATGATGCTCATGAATGGAAAGTGCCCAACTCGTTTAAAATCACGATTTTAGCAAAGCGGGGCAAGGAAAGCCCGCGGCGCTCGTCCACCCTTGCCACGCGCTGTTCAATTTATGGCAGATGTCCAGAAAACCGTGTTGATTCGCCATTCGGCGGAGCAGATGTTCGACCTCGTCACCGACGTCGACGATTACCCCAACTTCCTGCCATGGTGCGGGGGCATCGAAATTCGCCACCGGGACGACACCAGCATGGAGGCGAGGATCGATATCAACTTCAAGGGCATCAAACAGCATTTCGCGACGCGCAACTCGATGGAGCGCCCGACGCGCATCGACATGGAATTCGCCGACGGCCCGTTTCGCAAGTTCACCGGGTTCTGGGTCTTCACACCGCTGCGCGCGGACGCGTGCAAGATCGAATTCGCGCTGCACTACGAGTTCACCAGCATCCTGCTCGAGAAGATCATCGGGCCGGTGTTCAATCACATCGCCAATACTTTCGTCGAATCTTTCGTGAAGCGCGCCAATCAGCGCTATGGTCAGTCATGAGCACGCGGCTATCAGTTGAGGTCTGCTATGCGCTCGCCGGCGAGCAGGCGTTGATTGCGCTCGAGTTGCCCGCGGGGGCGACGCTGCAACAGGCAATCGACGCAAGCGGGATTCTGCAGCGTTTTCCATCGATCGATCTGAGCACGCAGAAGGTGGGCGTGTTCGGCAAGCTCAAGCCGCTCGATACGGTGCTCGCCGATCATGATCGCGTCGAGATTTACCGGCCTTTATTGGTGGATCCGAAGGTGTCGCGCCAACGCCGCGTCGAAAAGACGCGCAAGGCGGGGTCGATCGAGGGGCGGCGCTGGTTGAACAAGGATTCGCGCTAGGCGGCGAAGCTTGCGGTGGCGGCTTGCGCTCCGCCCGCCGCCAGTCTTGCATCATCACCGCACATCACATCATGGCGCCGACGTCTGCGCCTTGTCTTCCATGCCCTCGATGCGTGCGGCACCCGACGATTCGTCGTCCGAATGCCGGCGCACCGACCACCAGACCCCCGCGACCAGCAGCAGGATCGCCGCGAGTTCGAGCGGGCGCGGCAGGCGCTCGTCGTAAATGAACGCATAAAGCAGCGCGAACAGCGTCTCGAACACGATCATCTGGCCGGACAGCGTTAGCGGCAGCCGTTTTGCAGCGGCATTCCACAAGCCGTTGCCGAGCCACGACGCGCCGATCGCGAGCGCCAGATTGAGTAGCCAGAACGTGTGCCACCGTGCATCGGCCAGTTCGCCCTGCGGACCGCCCGCGGGCAGCACCGCGACCAGGAGCCACAACGCGCCCCCGAGCGCGCCCGTCACGACGCCCCACAGCACCGACCACTCGTTGCCGCTGAAATGCGTCTGACGCTGCAGGTAGCGGGCGTTTTCGACCGCGAACCAGGTCCAGCAAAGCAGCGCGCCCACCGCGCAGGCCACGCCGAGCAGGCGCGTCGCGATGCTCGCCGGCGCCGCGCCGGCCACCGTAAATACGTCGATATTGATGCAGACGATGCCCGCCATCACGGTCGCGAGCGGCCATGCGAGGCGCGCGAGCGGCACGGCGCCGTGATCGCGCCGGCCAACCAGCGTGACCGTGACCGGCAGCACGCCGACGATCAGCGAGGCTGGCGCGATCCCGATCAGGTGCACGGCGGCCGTCAGCAGCAGGTAATACACGATGTTGCCGGCCAGCGCGAGCTTGACGAGGGCGATCAGATCCTCGCGGCTCAGGCGTTTGGCGAGCGAACGCGCGATCGGCAGCGCCGCGGCGAGCGACACGACGCCGTACATCGAGTAGCGGCCCGCGACGAGCAGGAGCGGGGAGAAATCGGGCAGCACCCGCGGCACCAGAAACACCATGCCCCACAAGGCTCCGGCCATGACCCCATATACGACACCGCGCTGCATCGACTGCCCCTGCTGGATAAACTGGAATGGCCGGCAGAATAGCGGTTTTGCGGTCGGGGCGTCTTGTTCGATCCTGCAATCGGGTGGGTTCCGGCGTCGCTCGACCCAGGGGTTCGTCGTGGATGGCCGCCGGCCGGTTCCCGTGTTTGCCTGCGAACGCGCAAACGAAACCCGATCGAACCCGACGCGAAAAGCCAAGCGAAATCGGCCCGTGCCGGACCGGTAAAAAATCGTCTGAAATTCGCTAAGCTGCTGTTCGCGCAGTGAAAACCGGGGTGGTATCGCGTATAATTCGCTTTTGCGCCTATAGGATTTGCCATGCGTCTGATCCAAACAGCACTCACGTTCGATGACGTGCTCCTCGTCCCGGCCTTCTCCGATGTTCTGCCGCGCGACACCAGCCTCAAGACCCGGCTGACCCGCAACATCTCCCTCAACATGCCGCTCGTGTCCGCCGCGATGGACACGGTCACTGAAGCACGTCTGGCAATCGCCATGGCGCAAATGGGCGGCGTCGGCATCATCCACAAGAACTTCACGCCGGCCGAGCAGGCGGGTGAAGTTGCGAAGGTCAAGCGTTTCGAGTCGGGTGTCGTGCTCGATCCGATCACCGTGCCGCCGCAGATGAAAGTGCGAGACGTGATCGCACTGTCGCGCCAGCATGGCATTTCCGGCTTTCCGGTCGTCGAGGGCTCGCAGCTCGTCGGCATCGTGACCAACCGCGACCTGCGCTTCGAAGAGCGTCTGGAAGAGCCGGTCCGCAACATCATGACGCCGCGCGAGCGACTCGTCACCGTCAAGGAAGGCACGCCGCTCGCCGCAGCGAAGGCGCTGATGCACAGCCACCGTCTCGAGCGCGTGCTGGTCATCAACGACTCCTTCGAGCTGCGCGGCCTGATGACGGTCAAAGACATCACCAAGCAGACCGAGCACCCGGACGCGTGCAAGGACGAGCACGGCAAGCTGCGCGCGGGCGCGGCGGTCGGCGTCGGCGCGGATAACGAAGAGCGCGTCGAGCTGCTCGTGCAGGCGGGCGTCGACGTGATCGTCGTCGATACCGCGCATGGCCACAGCAAGGGCGTGCTCGAGCGCGTCAAGTGGGTCAAGCAGAACTTCCCGCACGTCGAGGTGATCGGCGGCAACATCGCAACCGCCGCGGCTGCCAAGGCGCTCGTCGAATACGGCGCGGACGGCGTCAAGGTCGGTATCGGCCCGGGCTCGATCTGCACGACGCGGATCGTCGCCGGTGTCGGCGTGCCGCAGGTCACCGCGATCTCCAACGTGTCCGAAGCGCTGCGGGGCACCGGCGTGCCGGTCATCGCCGACGGCGGTGTGCGCTTCTCGGGCGACGTCAGCAAGGCGCTCGCTGCGGGCGCGAGCGCGGTCATGATGGGCAGCATGTTCGCCGGCACCGAAGAATCGCCGGGCGAAGTGTTCCTGTACCAGGGCCGCCAGTACAAGTCGTACCGCGGCATGGGATCGGTCGGCGCGATGAAGGACGGCGCGGCGGACCGCTACTTCCAGGACAACTCGGCAAACATCGACAAGCTCGTGCCGGAAGGCATCGAAGGTCGCGTCGCGTACAAGGGTTCGGTCAACGCGATCGTGTTCCAGCTGACCGGCGGCGTGCGCGCGAGCATGGGCTACTGCGGCTGCCGCACCATTGCCGAGATGAACGAGAAGGCCGAGTTCGTGCAGATCACCGGCGCGGGCCTGCGCGAGTCGCATGTGCATGACGTGCAAATCACCAAGGAAGCGCCCAACTACCACGTGGACTAAACGCCCATGAAGCCACTGCTGCGCGTTGTACTGATCCTCGATGCGTTGTTGCTGCTGGCGTTTGGCCTGCTGTTCGTGCTGACGCCGTGGACCTCGCTGTACGACGCGTTGCAACTGGTGCCCACGGAGCCGAAGCTGGTCGGCCAGGCGTTCGGTGTCGCGCTGATCGGGCTCGCGTGGCTCGCGGTGCATGCGTCGTTCGACGGGGCGCTGACCTCGAAGGTCGCGAAGGTCGTCGGTCATGTGCACTGGCTGATCGGCGTGCTGATGCTGGTCTGGCTGCTGGGGCTGCATACGCCTTCGCTGACCGGTTTCGGGCAGATGGTGGCGGTGCTGGCTGGTGTGGTGTTGGTGGTGATCGGGCTCGGCGGCGTGCGCCTGTCGGGGGCGGTACGGCGGCGCGAGAAGGGGAGCGTGGTCAAGCCCTCGTCGAGCAAGGCCGACAGCCGGGCTGACAAGCGTGCCGCGAAAGAAACCGAAAAGGATGCCGCACGGCAGCGTGAACTCGATCGCGACAGCGCGCGCGAGCCACGTGTCACTGCGGGCTTTCCGGTCTATCACGCCGAGCCGGTGCCAGAGCCCGTCGTGCCGGTCACACGGCCGGTCAATCCGGCTGCCGCGGCTGCTGTTGCGCCTGCCGCGCCGCTTCATCCGGCCGCAAGCGAGCCCGGTCTCAGCGAGTCCGAACGCGCCGCGCGCGACACCAGCAACGACGTGCCCGGCGCACCGCGCCCGCCGTTTCATGGTTGACGCGCCGCGCGCCAGACCGATTGCCGAGGTTTCGTTCGCGCGCAGCGCGGGCGGCAAGCTTCACAGTTGGTCGCGCCCTTGTGCTTCATCGTAATGTCGGCTGTTCGCGCCGCGCCGAGACCGGTGCCGCGTGGACCGCTTTGAATTCGACGCCGCGCCTCGTGCGCGACATTCCGTATCCGCTCACTTCTGATTCCGTCCGCTGCCATGCATGACAAGATCCTGATTCTCGACTTTGGTTCACAAGTCACCCAACTGATTGCACGTCGCGTTCGCGAAGCCAACGTGTATTCAGAAATTCATCCGTACGACGTCGACGCGTCGTTCATCCGCGACTTCGCGCCGAAGGGCGTGATTCTGTCGGGCGGCCCGAGCTCGGTCACCGAGGAAGACACGCCGCGCGTGCCGCAAGCCGTGTTCGAACTCGGCGTGCCGGTGCTCGGCATCTGCTACGGCATGCAGGCGATGGCGCAGCAACTCGGCGGCAAGGTCGACATCGGTCATCTGCGCGAGTTCGGCTACGCCGAAGTGCGCGCGCGCAACCATACGAGCCTGCTCGAAGGCATCAGCGACTTCACCACGTCCGAAGGCCACGGCATGCTGAAGGTGTGGATGAGCCACGGCGACAAGGTGCTGGAAATGCCGCCGGGTTTCGCGCTGATGGCATCGACGGAATCGTGCCCGATCGCCGCGATGGCCGACGAACAGCGCCGCTTCTACGGCCTGCAATGGCATCCGGAAGTCACCCACACCGTGCAGGGCCGCGCGATGCTCGAGCGCTTCGTGCTGCAGATCTGCGGCGCGAAGGCCGATTGGGAAATGGGCCACTACATCGACGAAGCCGTCGCGAAGATTCGCGAGCAGGTCGGTAACGAGCATGTCATTCTGGGCTTGTCGGGCGGCGTGGATTCGTCGGTGGCGGCGGCGCTGCTGCATCGCGCGATCGGCGATCAGCTGACCTGCGTGTTCGTCGATCATGGTCTGCTGCGTCTGAACGAAGCCGAGCAGGTGATGGCGCTGTTCGCCGATCACCTCGGCGTCAAGGTGATTCACGTCGACGCGAGCGAAGCATTCCTCGGCAAGCTCGCCGGGGTGACCGATCCCGAAGCGAAGCGCAAGATCATCGGCGCGGAGTTCGTCGAAGTGTTCCAGGCCGAAGCCGGCAAGTTGACGGATGCGAAGTGGCTGGCGCAAGGCACGATCTATCCGGACGTGATCGAATCGGCGGGCAAGGGCAAGAAGGGCGCGCAAACCATCAAGAGCCACCACAACGTCGGTGGTCTGCCTGAGACGCTGAACCTGAAGCTGCTCGAACCGCTGCGCGAACTGTTCAAGGACGAAGTGCGCGAGCTGGGCGTGAAGCTCGGTCTGCCGCACTCGATGGTGTATCGCCATCCGTTCCCGGGTCCCGGTCTGGGCGTGCGGATTCTCGGCGAAGTGAAGCGCGATTTCGCTGACCTGCTGCGCCGCGCGGACGCGATTTTCATCGAGACGCTGCGCAATACGATCGACAAGGAAACCGGCAAGTCGTGGTACGACCTGACGAGCCAGGCGTTCGCGGTGTTCCTGCCGGTGAAGAGCGTCGGCGTGATGGGCGATGGCCGTACTTACGAGTACGTCGTTGCGTTGCGCGCGGTGCAGACGCTCGACTTCATGACCGCGCATTGGGCGCATCTGCCGCACGAGCTGCTCGGTCATGTGTCGAACCGGATCATCAACGAAGTGCGCGGGATTAACCGGGTCGTCTATGACATCTCGGGGAAGCCGCCTGCGACGATCGAGTGGGAGTGACGGGGACTATCGGAGACTATCGGCTGCTATCGGGGGCGATCGGGAAAATCAGCGAATGCCGCGCCCAGCGCGGCGTTTGCTGGTTTTTGGGATTCGCCATCTATCGGCCGCAGCCGCGAATTTTTGACGGTAGATTTGACGGTATTTCGAAAAGCACATCTTTCGAGAAATTCGTATACCGTCAGCTGTGCGAGCATCCCGAGACGGTATTTTTTCGCTGAAATCCTTGCCCGGCCGGGCGCTGCACGGTTCTGTTGACGGTATGGAGTTTGACGGTATACGCAAAGGCAAAAGTAGCGCTTGCGCCCGTGCTGACCGATACGAAGCTCAGGAGACTTAAGTCCAGGACAGGCTGTATAAGGTCATTGACCGGGGACAGCCTGTACGCTGCAGTCAATCCCGGCGGAGTCGTCACGTTCAGGATTGACTACCATGGCCCGACAGACACAGCAGATTGCCGGCAGTCCGGAAGGGCACGTGATGTTCGGAGAGCGGAATCGCGCTCTGCAAAGTCAGGCCGTGCGCGGCAAGACGGGCTTCAGGGTGCATGGAGTGCTCGCACGAAAACAGAGGGATCAACATTGCCACCGGAGAGAAGAAGCGCAACTGTCTTCCCTTCGAAGTCGACCTTGCACCGAAGCACCGCAGCCAGGGGGCGGCGCCGGCAGGTTCCCGGACAAGCTTCAGGTAGCGATAGGCCATCGCCGTCGTCATTCGATTCGAAGACCTGTAATAGCGAGACGTTCTCGATCGTGGACATCAATGTCGAGCCTTACGCGCACTCGATCAAGAAATGGAGGATTGCCAGGTAAATTCGTTGATAGGGTCATGGTTTTCATATCAGCGACGATAGGGTCGTCCAAACAGTTGGCGTTCACGTGTCGCGCGTGAAAGGTCTGCTGTGGGCTATAAGCAGAACAAAACTTATCTCAATAGCTTGATTACGTTTCACATTTCCCGGGAAAACTTGACACATGCCTTTTCATGTAACTTGCAGGAGCGACCGTGCCTGTTTGAGAAGCGCATGCGACGCGGCAAACTCGTTACGTCCAGCCATAGTTAAAGCGGCGTCACTGGTGCGCGCGAAGAGCTCGTCGTCGGACGTCTCGACCGCATTCAAACCGAGGCCGCGCTGGTCGAATTGGCGAAAGAACGCGAGCATTTCGAACGCATAAATCCGCCCGTCTTGAGGACCAGCCTTGGCTAGAATTTCGGCGGCGGCTGCCAGTTGTCGGGAGGCTGCGAGGAATCTAGTGCGCTCCACGACGGTCTCCTTATAAGTCGCGCTCGCCAATTCTTCTGAGAGTCTAGGCTCAGGTATTCAACTGCGCTAGCGAATCAGTGCGGTTGCGCCACTGGACCTACGTTGGTGAGTCCACAACGCTCAGGATAGGGCTGTCCTCGAGCGTCCGGGCGTTGTATCCGGAGAACCGCTGGTCGTTGCCATGGATGTGCGACGAATTGCGACGGAAAATAAGTGGACCGGGGCGAAGGACGGCAGATGGTTGCTGACACCGAGCAGCGCTGACATCATGACCTTCCTGCGAAAAAATGCGCACCGTCAGCATGTCAAATGTATCTGTGCTTGTTTCAAACCGTAACCGTCAGCATTCGAATGCGAGACACCATGACGGGCGGGCCAACCTCTGCAAACAGTCGTCGGACAGCCCTGTGAACGCCGCGGTCTCAGTCGTCGAACTCACCCGCCTCGAGTGCTTCAGCGAAATCCGTGAGCCAGGTAGCGAAGTGATCGGTGTCGTAGGTTGCCGTCTTCCCGTTGGTGATCCGTGTTACGGAGATCCGCCGGCTCACCGCCTTCCTGGCGCTCGCCGGATGGCTGTCATTGTCAGTGATCCTGAAGTCACGTAGATCGAGTCCCCGGCTGACCAGCACGGCTTTGACGTCTTCCTGTTCGTCCCATGAAAACTCGGTAAAGTCATGGACTGCCATACAACCTCCCGGCGCAACGAGCGGAAACCATCCTAGCATGGTGGGCGTTATGCATGACAGCGACAGGGGGAGCGAGCGCATCGATCTTCAGCTTCTTGCGAATGACCGGGTACTGGCGCACGGCGCCGTACAGCGCTTCGTGAGTGGCGTCAGTCATGGTGACGCTTCGGCGGGAGCGTCAGAAACCTGTAGCGCCATGGTTGCGATGGACGTCCTTAAGCAGGCCGCTCGGGTCATTGTGGCCTGCGACGCAACGGGAAACCGGTGGCGTCGGCTGACTTCGCAGTTTGTGTTACGAAAACGGCGGCTCGGCTTTTGATTGGGCCGCTGCCGGTCTGACTGTTGTAGCCCAGAACTCGTCGTTTGCTATGCGACGACAGGAAGATTTGCAACGAAGCTTCCGATCGACGCTACCTTGAGTGCGCCTGAGTACAGGGATTGCGCACGTTGGCCGCAATGCTCAGTGCTGAACCGTCGTCGAGCAGATCCATAGCACATGGGTCAGCCGATAAGTCCTCCCGGTGAATCCACCCGTGTGCCGAATTTGCGCGTATTTGTCCACGTCTGCGACGTCGTCACGATTTTGATCGTCGCAATTTCCGCTCGCGGTAGACGTGACACGACCGGTACAGGCGTAGTTCAGTGTTCGAGCCAAACGACATGGTCGGCGAATGATTCGAGCACCGGCGTGCGCGCAGTACGCGATATGCTGAGCCAGACCTCCTTTGAGTGTTTGACGCGAAACACCGAGACTGCGGATTCCAGCGCTGCATCAGCGGCCGTGAGAACAAGACGGTCAAAATCATCTTCAGACGCGATCTGGACCAACTCGACCGCTGTTTCAACGGCGAGCAGCCGCTGGGCCGTCTGGCGCGCATGGTCGTCAGTTGTATCTAACGGAATGAAGCGGACATCGCATGGGAAACCCAATGTTCCAGATCGCAGCCCGGCAAAGAATGGTCCCGAGAGGTCGCGATCCACGTCTGTCGATACGTCGAAATAGATCGCGCGCTTGATCGGGCCACCTTCAGCCGTTAGCGCACGCTGCATCCTAGTGATGAATTCGAGCGAATCGTGACCTTGCAGCACACTGCTCAGATAAGTTCCGTCAACAATCCACACGGTGTTCATTCGATAAGTCCTGACGTGTTTAAGCTTCTGGTTTGACGGTATTGATAACAGCCACTATCCTTGGTAGTTTGAATATTGTATCCAAAAAAGGCGGAAATCAACTCATGGAAACTGTCCGTCTCAGCCTAGACGAAGTCAACCAACTTGCACTACGCGTCCTGCTGTCAAATGGCATGGCCGAGGATCACGCGCGCGCCATTGCCCGGGTCATCACCGCGGGGCAGCGGGACGAATGCCATTCGCACGGAATATACCGGCTGCTGGTATGCGTGCGCTCGCTGCGTGAAGGCAAATTGGCGGGGGGCGCGCGCCCCGAAATCAGCGAGCTTTCCCCAGCAATCGTCCGTGTGGACGCCCGCTTCGGATACTCGCAACTGGCGTTCGAACTGGGCAGCAAAATACTTGTTCAGAAGGCACGCACACTTGGCATCGCCGCACTCTCGATTAACAACTGCTTTCATTTTTCTGCGCTGTGGCCCGAAGTCGAGGCGATTGCGGCCGAAGGACTTGCGGCGCTTGCGATGACGCCGAGCCACAGTTGGGTCGCGCCGGCGGGAGGCAGTCAACCGGTGTTCGGTACGAACCCCATCGCGTTCGCGTGGCCCCGTCCGGCAACGCATCCATTCGTGTTCGACTTCGCGACGAGCGCCATTGCGCGCGGCGATATTGAACTCCACAGGCGCACGGGCAAGGAAATTCCCTTGGGCTGGGCTGTCGACGAGGTGGGGCAGCCAACGACCGATGCCGCGGCTGCCATGCGGGGCGCAATGTTAACCTTCGGGGGCCATAAGGGTTCGGCACTGTCCGCCATGGTCGAACTGCTCGCAGGTCCGCTGCTTGGCGACCTAACGAGCCTGGAGTCCCAGAAATTCGATGAAGGCGTGGGCGCCACCCCATGTCACGGCGAACTCGTACTTGCCTTCAATCCGGAGATTTTCGCGGCAGGCAAACGTGCTGAAGGTAATCAGTACGCTGAAGCAATGTTCGATGCAATTGTCGGGCAAGGAGCGCGCCTGCCGTCCCAACGGCGATTCGAGGCCCGAGCCCGAAGCGAAGCGCAGGGCGTGGAGGTGAGTGCCCAACTCTACCGCGACGTAACGGCGCTTATCCGGGAATAATCCGTCGGCCCTGTGAAGCTTCCCAACATTATTGACAGGTCCCACCGGCACCGACTCAACATCAAAGGGCCCCAGTCGCGGCTTTGTCGTTCCTGACACCCGCGTCAACGGACAGTCAGGTAGCTGCGCGCGCCGGCATCCTGCATACGTTTTAAGCTTTTCACTAACGTAATCCCCGCAATTGCATGCACGCAAGGTTTACCCGATCTTGACTGTGGATTTTGGATCCAGGATATTGAAACCATCATCCGATCTGGCGTGTTCCGGACCGGTCAATTCCTCCTCCTGGGAGCTACCGCATGTCGACCGTTGCAGCCCGGCTTGAGCGCCTGCCGTTCAGTCGTTTTCACTTCAAGCTGCTTATCATGGGCGGCCTGGGTTTCATGTTCGAAGCTATCGACGCGGCCATCATCGCGTTCATCCTGCCCGTCGTTCGTACGAAGTGGCATCTGACGAGCTTTGAGACAGGACTGCTTGGCAGCAGCACTTATGTGGGTTTTCTGGTCGGCGCGCTCTTTGCCGGTCTGCTCGGGGACCGTTTCGGTCGACGCGTCGTGATGATGTGGGCGCTGACGTTCTTCTCGGTGATGACCTTCGCCAACGCCTTTGTCAACGACTGGCACACGTTCGCGCTTCTGCGGGCCATCGCCGGTATCGGGATGGGCGCGGAGGGCGCGATCATCGCCCCGTTTCTGGCCGAGTTCGTCAGCAACCGCTATCGCGGTGCCTTTACCGGCTCGCTGGCAGGCTTCTTCTCGTTTGGTTTCGTGGCGGCCGCGCTGATCGGCTACTTCGTGATCCCAATGAATCCGGAAGGCTGGCGCATCGCGCTGGTCATCGTGTCGCTTCCTGTTGCCGTGCTGCTCTGGTGGCGACGCTCGCTGCACGAGTCGCCGCGCTGGCTGGAGATTCGTGGCCGTCATGCGGAAGCCGACGCCGTCGTGACGGATATTGAGCAGCAGGTGGAGCGAACCGGCGTGACGCTGCCTGCCATAATGCCGGTCACGGCCAGTGGAAGCGGCCACGCCCGCACGGGTTCGTTTTTCGGCAACCTGAAGCTGCTCTGGAAGCCGCCGCTCGCCAGGACGACATTGATGACCTGGTGCCTCTGGCTGTCCGTGACGTTCTGCTCGTATGCATTCTTCGTCTGGATTCCGGGCCTGCTCGTGCAGCATGGCATGACCATCACGAAGAGTTTCTCTGTGTCGATCCTGATCTATGTTGCGCAGATTCCGGGTTACTACTCGTCGGCCTACTTCTGCGAGAAGCTGGGCCGCAAGGCAACGATTGTCACCTACATGGCGCTGGCCTGTGGTGCGGGTATCTGGCTCGCCAACGCGGGCAGCGATACGTCGATCGTCCTTGCATCGATCTTCATGTCCTTCGCAATGAATGGCGTCAATGCCGGCGAGTACGCATACACGCCGGAGGTCTTTCCGACCCACTTGCGCGCAACTGGCATGGGAACGGCATCCGCGTTTGGACGTATTGGCGCAATCTGTTCGCCGATGCTGGTGGGCTTTATCTACCCGTTGTGGGGGTTCGCCGGCGTGTTCGGCATGACCACGGTCATTCTGCTGATCGGCGCTCTCGCGGTGATTTTCCTCGGCGTTTCGACGGCCGGAAGGACATTGGAGGAGATTACCGAAACCGAGTACGGTGCGCGGCCCGAGTCACAGAGCGCCGTCCTGCGAACTGCGAAATAAGGAGCTTTCGTGAGAAGCACAAACCATGGACTGATGTTGCGTGCGATCGAGCGTGTCGCGCGCGTGCAGCAGGGGAGCGAGAACGCCGAGCTCATCTGGATCGAATTCGAGCGGTCGCTCACGGAGGTATTCGGCCAGCGGTTGTTCACGGTGCTCGCGTATGACGAGGCGACCAGCCGGCTGGGGCGCCTGCATAGCAACCGTCTCGATATCAATCCGGTGGGCGGGCTCAAACGGGTGACGCAAAGCCGTTGGTCGGATCAGCTTCTTCGTCGCGGAGAGATCCATGTCGGATCGACCCGCGAGGATATCAAGGCAGTCTTTTCGGAGTACGAGGTGCTGTGGTCGATCGGGTGTGAGAGCGTACTGAACATTCCCGTGCGCAAGAACGGCGTCACGCTCGGCACGATGAATCTGCTCGGTGAAGCAGGACTATACGACCACGCTGACATTGCCGTTGCGCTTGTATTCGCCCAACTGGCCGTGTCGCCTCTCGAAGATCAGGTCGACCGGATACGCGGGCTCGCGGACCCTGATCGTATGGAACAGGTGTAGGACCTTGGGTGGAGAGGCAGAGCACCGCACTCCCACCAATTTGTCGCTCTCATTTGACAGACCCGCCGATGGGATGCATGATACGCGAAACATGTGGATATTGGATCCAATATAATGTTTCGATGCAGCCCGACGCGGTTTTTACGTGTAGCAAGGAGACTGGTATGAAAATTCAGATTACCGCTATTGCGGCCGCTGCGTCAGCGTTACTGGTTCTGTCGTCGGTTGGCGTACAGGCTGCTGAGGTCCAGACGGTCAAACTGGGTCTGGCCGCTCCCATGACGGGCGCGCAGGCTCAGTACGGCAAGGATTTCGAGTCTGGCGTGCAACTCGCCATCGACGATTTCAATGCCACGAAGCCAAAGATCGACGGCAAGGAAACGAAGTTCGTGCTCGAAGCGCTCGACGATCAGGCCGACCCAAAGACGGGCACGGTCGTCGCGCAAAAGCTGGTCGACGATGGCATCAAGGGCATGCTCGGCCACTTCAACTCGGGTGTGACGATTCCCGCTTCGGCAATCTACTCGCGCGCGGGCATTCCGCAGATTTCGACGGCGACGGCACCAGCCTATACGCGCCAGGGTTTCAAAACGACGTTCCGGATGATGACCTCCGACACGCAGCAGGGCAGCGTGATGGGCAAATACGTCGTCGATACGCTGCACGCGAAGCGTATTGCCATCATTGATGATCGCACGGCATACGGTCAGGGGCTCGCCGAACAGTTCGAAACGGCGGCGAAGGCAGCGGGTGGCAACATCATCGATCACCAGTTCACTTCCGACAAGGCGGTCGACTTCAAGGCGATCCTGACCGGTATCAAGTCGAAGAATCCGGACTTCATCTACTACGCGGGTGCGGACGCGCAATCTGCGCCCATGGTGAAGCAGGCTCGCTCGCTCGCG
Source organism: Paraburkholderia sp. HD33-4 (assembly GCF_021390635.1). Lineage (NCBI taxonomy): Bacteria > Pseudomonadati > Pseudomonadota > Betaproteobacteria > Burkholderiales > Burkholderiaceae > Paraburkholderia > Paraburkholderia sp. HD33-4. Next base: position 1,501,999 of record NZ_JAJEJS010000001.1, read on the forward strand.
ATGAAGGCGATGTTCGCGTCGGGCGAAATGTCGAAGACAGAGGACTTCATCAAGATCGCCGGCCCCTCGGCGGATGGCACGATCGTTTCGCTGGCCGGGCTGCCTCTCGAGAAGATGCCGGGAGGTGCGGGATTCACGCAGCGCTACAAGGCAAAGTTTGGCACTGAGCCGACGACGTACGCCCCCTACACGTACGACGGCGCCATGGCCATGATGGAAGCCATGCAGAAAGCCAATTCCTCTGACCCGTCCGTCTACCTGCCTGTGCTCGCGAAGACCGACATGAAGGGCGTCACGAGCGATCACTTTGCCTACGACCAGTACGGCGACCTTCGCGACGCCATCATCACGGTCTACAAATGCGAAGGGGGGCAGTGGAAACCGGTGACGGTCCTCGGATCCAAGTAACTGAAGCTGCGGTGGACGGCAGTCTGCCGTCCTCCCGCGTATTTCTCGACTCCCTGAAATGACCCAGCAAGCTCAAACCTCCCAGACAATCCCCGACGTTGTGGTTATCGGCGGCGGAATAGTCGGCCTCGCCTGCGCATGGTCTGCGTTGCGAGACGGCGCTACCGTCACCATCATCGATCGCGACTTCGAAGGTGACCGTACCTCGCATGGAAACGCCGGTGGTATCGCCGTGACGGAGAGCACGCCCATTTCAGTGAACGGCTTGTATACGAAGGCCTTGAAGTGGCTTTTCGATCCCCTTGGTCCCCTTGCCCTTGACTGGAAACATGTGCCGGCTGCACTGCCCTGGTTCCTGGCGTTTCAGCGCGCGGGAAACAAGGCTCGGTTCAGGGAGATTTCCCTGGCGCTTGCCGAACTGAACAATCGCGTCTACGACGATATCGTTCCGATGTTCCAGGACGTTGGGGCCATGGACAGCTTCTACCGCCGCGGTGCACTGACGGTTTATGAATCCGACGAAGGGTTCAAGGCTGACCAGCACGAATGGGCGTTCAAGCGTGAACTGGGCGTGCGCTGGCGCGTCATGTCTGCGGAAGAGATTCGCGAATGCGAACCGTCACTAGCCCCTGTCTTCCGTCACGGCATCTTTCTCGATGACTGGTCGCACATCGGAGATCCGAAGCGGCTGGTCACACAACTGCGTGAACGGGTGAAGCAGCTCGGTGCGGCTTTGGTCAGCGGCACGGTGAAGGCGCTCGATCTGTCTGACGCAGTCGCACCCTCAGCAGTCACTGAAACGGGCGAGCGTGTGAAGGGGCGCCGCGTCGTGGTTGCCACGGGCGCATGGTCAGCTTCACTCGCTGCATCGATCGGGGATCGCGTCCTGCTCGACAGCGAGCGGGGCTACAACACGACGCTGCCTGCGCATGGGATCAGCCTGTCCAGGGAGGTGATCTTTGCCGAGCGAAAATTCGTCGCGACACCGCTGGACATCGGCGTGCGTATCGGCGGGGCCGCGGAGTTCGCCGGCCTGAAGGCTCCTCCAAACTACAAACGCAGTGATGCGCTTCTCGCGCTGGGCAAGCGGTTCCTGCCGGGTATCAACGATTCCGGAGCGGTGAAGTGGATGGGTCATCGTCCCGCTACGCCGGATTCGCTGCCCGTCATTGGCCGCTCGCCGCGCGCTCCATCCGTCATCTATGCGTTCGGCCACGGCCATCTCGGCCTGACGCAGTCGGCAACGACAGGGGCGCTGGTGGCGGACCTGCTTGCCAACCGAACACCTGGAATCGGCCTTGAACCGTATTCGATCAGCCGCTTCCGGAATTGACGAGGCCCCCGCGACCTCGATTGTCCTGCGGGATTTCCCGCCTCTATTGATCTTTTTTAAAAAGGTGTAGCCATGAAAGTCAACTGGAAAGGTGTTTTCCCTGCCGTCACGACGAAGCTTAAGCACGATGGTTCGCTCGATCACGACGCCATCAAGGCCGGCCTGAATCGGCTCATCGACAGCGGTGTGGGTGGTGTCGTCATGATGGGTATGGTGGGCGAGAGCGCACAGCTCACTCAGGAAGAAAGGCGTACGGTAATCAGGCTGGCGGTGGAAACCGTAAATGGCCGGGTGCCGGTCATTGCCGGTCTCGCCGAAACCAATACGGCGAGTGCGGTCCAGTATGCGAAGGATGCGGAGGCGCTGGGCGTCCAGGGTCTGATGGTCTTCCCGGGCCTGACGTACAAGTCCGATGCCCGCGAGACCGTCGCGTACTACAAGACAGTCGCACAGGCATCCAGTCTTGCCATCCTGCTCTATAACAATCCGCGCGGGTATGGCGTGGACCTGACGCCGGATGTCGTGGCACAGTTGGTCGATGAGCCGACGATTGAGGCCATCAAAGAAGAATCGTATGACACCACCCGTGTCACTGATCTGATCAACCGTTTTGGCGATCGCCTTGCCATAGTGTGCGGCGTCGACGATCTGGTGCTTGAGTCGGTTGCGCTAGGGGTAACGTGCTGGGTCTCGGGCATGGCAAACGCCGTACCGAAGGAATCGGTCGAACTGCTGAATCTGGCGGTCACGGGTGACTTTGCGTCGGCCCGCAAACTGTACGGTGCGCTGATCGATCTGTTCCATCTGGATACCCATGTGAAACTGGTGCAGTACATCAAGCTGGCCGAAAACATCACGGCCGGCTACTCGGAAACGGTGAAAGCACCGCGCCTGCAACTTGAAGGCGAAGAGCGCGAGAAAGTAATCGCAATCGTGAAGAAGACACTCGCGGACGTCCGCGCGCTGTCGAAGTGACGTGATGAGATCTGGTCGTGCCAGCGGGTACGGCCAGCTCCGCGTTGCGAATCGTGAAGACAGTCGTTCATTCTGCCGGCGGTGGAACACGTCAAGTTCCGTCGTCGCGTCAAACACCAGAGCCAGGTCAAGCGCGCCAAGGTTGAGACCGCCCATCGCTCACCGATCATCAAGCGACATTCCGATAAGAAAAAAGCACCACATATCAGGAGCAGGTAGTGGACATTTTCGTTCAGCAGATTCTCAATGGACTGGTGCTTGGCAGTGTCTACGCCATCATCGCACTAGGCTACACGATGGTTTACGGCATTCTGGGCATCATCAACTTCGCTCACGGCGATGTATTGATGGTGGGCGCGATGGTTGCGCTCTCCGCCATAGGTGTGCTGCAGAACCACTTCCCCGGCCTCGGCAATGTGCTGACGCTCGTCATCGCGTTGATCATCGCAGCGGCGGTCTGCTCGGTGGTCGGCTACACGATCGAGCGCGTGGCCTACCGGCCGTTGCGGCGCGCACCGCGTCTCGCGCCGCTGATCACCGCGATCGGTGTGTCGATTCTGCTGCAGACGCTCGCGATGATGATCTGGTCGCGCAATCCGCTGCCGTTCCCGCAACTGTTGCCCACCGATCCGATCAACGTGATCAAGGCCACCGACACGACGCCCGGCGCCGTGATCTCGATGACTGAAATCGTGATCATCGTGGTGGCGTTCCTCGTGATGGGCGGCCTGCTGCTGCTCGTGCACAAGACCAAGCTCGGCCGTGCAATGCGCGCGATTGCCGAGAACCCGAACGTCGCGAGCCTGATGGGCGTGAGCCCGAACTTCGTGATTTCGGCGACCTTCATGATCGGCTCGGCACTGGCTGCGCTCGCCGGCGTGATGATCGCGTCCGAATACGGCAACGCGCACTTCTACATGGGCTTCATCCCTGGCCTGAAGGCCTTTACCGCGGCGGTGCTCGGCGGTATCGGCAATCTCGGCGGAGCGATGGTCGGCGGCGTGCTCCTCGGCCTGATTGAACAGCTGGGCGCCGGCTATATCGGCAACCTCACCGGCGGCGTGTTCGGCAGTAACTATCAGGACGTGTTCGCCTTCATCGTGCTGATCATCGTGCTGGTGTTCCGTCCGTCGGGTCTGCTCGGCGAACGTGTCGCGGATCGCGCCTGATCCCGGGCCACAAGGAGTCAACAATCATGACCTCAATTCAACCGATCGAGCCGTCCACGACGCTCATCCCCGAAAAGAACCGCACGAAGACGCTGACCATCGGCATCCTCACGGCGATCTTCGTGATCGCCGCGCCGATGGTGATCGGCGCCGCGGGTGGCAACTACTGGGTTCGCGTCCTCGACTTCGCGATGCTGTACGTGATGCTCGCGCTGGGCCTGAACGTGGTGGTGGGTTTTGCCGGCCTGCTGGACCTGGGCTATATCGCGTTCTACGCGATCGGCGCCTACACGGCCGCGCTGCTCAGCTCACCTCACCTCTCGACGCAATTCGAGTGGATCGCGGCGCTCGCGCCGCACGGTCTGAACGTGCCGATCTGGATCATCGTGCCGATCGCGATGGCGCTCGCCGCGATGTTCGGGATTCTGCTCGGTGCGCCGACACTGCGTCTGCGCGGCGACTACCTCGCGATCGTGACCCTCGGTTTCGGGGAAATCGTGCGGATCTTCATGAACAACCTCGACCGTCCGGTGAACATCACCAACGGCCCGAAGGGGATCACCGGGATCGCGCCGGTGCAGATCGGCGGCTTCAGCCTCGCGCAGTCGCACTCGCTGTTCGGCATGCAGTTCCCGTCGGTGTACCTGTACTACTACCTGTTCGTGCTGTGCGCGCTGTTCGTGATCTGGACGTGTACGCGTCTGCAGCATTCGCGTATCGGCCGCGCATGGGCCGCGATTCGCGAAGACGAAATCGCCGCCAAGGCGATGGGCATCAACACCCGTAACGTCAAGCTGCTCGCGTTCGCGATGGGCGCGTCGTTCGGCGGCCTGTCGGGCGCGATGTTCGGCTCGTTCCAGGGCTTCGTGTCGCCGGAATCGTTCACGTTCTGGGAATCGGTCGTGGTGCTCGCCTGCGTGGTGCTGGGCGGCATGGGCCACATTCCGGGCGTGATCCTCGGCGCGGTGCTGCTCGCGGTGTTCCCCGAGTTCCTGCGCTCCACGATGGGGCCGCTGCAGAACATGATCTTCGGCCATGAAATCGTCGATACCGAAGTGATCCGTCAGCTGCTGTACGGTCTCGCGATGGTCGTGATCATGCTGTATCGCTCGGAAGGCCTGTGGCCCGCGCCGAAGCACGAAGACAAGATTGCGAAGCTGGCGAAGCGTAGCGGCAAGAAGCCGGTGCGCGCATAAGGTCCGGTGGAGAAAAAGACATGAGCGATAACGTAAGCAACAACGCGGCGATCCGTCTGTCCGTGAAGGGCGTCAACAAGCGCTTCGGCGGCCTGCAGGCGCTTTCCGAAGTCGGCCTGCAGATCCGCGCGGGCGAGATCTACGGTCTGATCGGTCCGAACGGCGCCGGCAAGACGACCTTCTTCAACGTGATCACGGGTCTGTACACACCGGATTCGGGCGAATTCAAGCTCGATGGCGAGAACTACACGCCGACCGCGGTCTATCAGGTCGCGAAGGCGGGCATCGCCCGCACGTTCCAGAACATCCGGCTATTCGGCGGCATGACCGCGCTCGAAAACGTGATGGTCGGGCGCCACGTGCGCACCAAGCATGGTTTGCTCGGCGCGGTGTTCCAGACCCCGGCGGAACGCAAGGAAGAGCGCGAGATCAAGGAGCGTGCGCTCGAGCTTCTCGACTACGTCGGCATCACGCAGTACGCGGACTACACGTCGCGCAACCTGTCGTATGGTCACCAGCGTCGTCTGGAAATCGCGCGCGCGCTGGCGACCGATCCGAAGCTGCTCGCGCTCGACGAACCGGCGGCGGGCATGAACGCCACGGAGAAGGTCGAGCTGACCAAGCTGCTCGACAAGATCCGCTCGGACGGCAAGACGATCCTGCTGATCGAACACGACGTGAAACTCGTGATGGGCCTGTGCAACCAGATGACGGTGCTCGACTACGGCAAGGTGATTGCGCAAGGTCTGCCGCAGGACGTGCAGAAGGATGCGAAGGTGATCGAAGCTTATCTGGGTGCGGGGGTCCACTGATGTCCACGACGCAAGCAATGTTGAAAATCAAGGGCCTGCAGGTCAACTACGGCGGCATCCAGGCGGTCAAGGGTGTCGACCTCGAGGTCGGGCAGGGCGAACTCGTCACGCTGATCGGCGCGAACGGCGCGGGCAAGACCACGACGATGAAGGCGATCACGGGCCTGAAGGCATACGCGGCCGGCGACATCGAGTACATGGGTCAGTCGATCAAGGGCCTGCCCGCGCATGAGTTGCTCAAGCGCGGTCTCGCGATGGTGCCGGAAGGGCGCGGCATCTTCGCGCGCATGTCGATCGTCGAGAACATGCAGATGGGCGCATATCTGCGCAACGACAACGACGGCATCCAGAAGGACGTCGAGCGCATGTTCGGCTTCTTCCCGCGTCTGAAGGAGCGCGCCTCGCAATATGCGGGCACGCTCTCGGGCGGCGAGCAGCAGATGCTCGCGATGGCGCGCGCGATCATCTCGCGGCCCAAGCTGCTGCTGCTCGATGAGCCGTCGATGGGTCTGTCGCCGATCATGGTCGAGAAGATCTTCGAAGTGGTGCGCTCGATTTCGTCCGAAGGCATGACGGTTCTGCTCGTCGAGCAGAACGCGCGTCTTGCGCTGCAGGCGGCCAATCGCGGCTACGTGATGGACTCCGGTCTGATCACGATGTCGGGCGACGCGAAGCAGATGCTCGACGATCCGAAGGTGCGGGCCGCGTATCTCGGTGAATGAGACAGGCAGCCGATCGAACGGCTACTTTTTTGGCATGAAATTCTGGATGGAGCAGGGCTATGAAATCGACATTCTTTTGCATCGACGGACACACGTGTGGTAATCCGGTCCGCGTCGTCGCGGGAGGCGCACCTCGTCTCGAGGGCGCAAACATGATCGAGCGGCGAGCGCACTTTGAGCGCGAATTCGACTGGATCCGCACTTCGCTCATGTTCGAGCCGCGTGGACATGAAGTGATGTCGGGCAGCATTCTTTACCCACCGACCCGCCCCGACTGTGATGTTGCGATCCTGTTTATCGAGGTGAGCGGCTGCCTTCCCATGTGTGGCCACGGCACGATCGGTACCGTGACGACTGCTATCGAACATGGTCTGGTACGACCGCGCGAGCCGGGCGTGTTGCGCCTGGATACACCTGCAGGCCTCGTGGTCGCGAGCTACAAGATGGATGGTGACAACGTCGATTCCGTGCAGCTGATCAATGTTCCATCGTTCCTCCACTCGACGGATCTGACTGTCGATGTCGATGGGCTGGGCGAGATCCGCTTCGACGTCGCCTATGGAGGCAACTTCTACGCGATCATCGAGCCGCAGGAGAACTACGGTGGCCTGCACACGCTCAAGCCTTCGGACATTCAGCGACTAAGTCCGATTCTTCGCCAGAAGGCGAATGAGAAGTATCGGTTCGTTCATCCGGAGAAGGCCGAAATCCGTGGGCTAAGCCATGTGATGTGGACGGGCGACCCGACGGTCGATGGAGCAAGCGCGCGCAACGCGGTCTTCTATGGCGACAAAGCAATTGACCGCTCGCCCTGCGGCACGGGAACGTCCGCCCGCATGGCCCATCTTGTTGGCAAGGGAAAGCTGAAGATCGGCGAGCGGTTTGTGCACGAAAGCATTATCGGAACGCTCTTCAACGGCGTCCCTGTGGAAGCGACCAAAGTCGGCGAGTTCGACGCCATCATTCCGAGCATCGAAGGCTGGGCCCGAGTGACCGGGCATAACACGATCTTCGTAGACGATCGGGATCCGCTTGCCAGGGGCTTCTTGCTGAAGTGATCTGCCGAGGTCTAGCGAGCCGCGACCAACCAGATGGGGAATCCAAATGCTGATCCTGAAAAACGCACGCATCCTGGATGTGAATCACGAAAACGACACGACTCCGTACTCGATTGTCGTGGACGGTGACATGATCAAGGAAGTGACCCGCGAGCCGGTGTCGATCGAAGGCGCGCAGGTCATCGACGTGAGTGGCAAGACGGTCATGCCCGGCATGATCGATTGCCATGCGCATGTCATTGCATCGGTTGCTCACCTGGGCAATAACGGCCGCCTGCCTAACACCTTTGCAGTATTGCGCGCGGTGCCGATCCTGAGCGGCATGCTCAACCGGGGTTTCACGACCGTAAGGGATGCGGGAGGCGCGGACTATGCGTTGTCGCGCGCGATCGAAGACGGTGTGATTGCCGGGCCTCGGCTGTTCGTTGCAGGCAAGGCGCTGTCACAAACGGGCGGTCATGGCGACTTCCGCGAGCGCTTCGACAATTCCGATCCTGATCCGTGCGGATGCCATCGCAACCTCGGTGCTATCGGGCGCATCGTGGACGGCGTGGACGAGGTGCGCAAGGCTGTCCGTGAAGAGATGCGCGCGGGTGCGCACCACATCAAGATCATGGCGTCGGGCGGTGTCGCTTCGCCGACCGATCCGATCGGCAATCTGCAGTTCTCGGTCGACGAGGTCAAGGCCATCGTGGAAGAAGCGGCCTCGCACCAGACCTACGTGATGGCGCATGCCTACACGGGCAAGGCCATCTCGCGCGTGGTCAAACTCGGCGTGCGCACGATCGAGCACGGCAATCTCATCGACGAGGAAGCGGCGGCGGACATGGCCGAGTATGGGGCGTTCGCGGTGCCCACGCTCGTGACGTACGACGCAATGAGCAAGGTCGGCGCCAAGGCAGGCATGTCGGAAAGCGCGCTCGCGAAAAACGAAAAGGTTCGCATTCAGGGCCTGAAGGCGCTCGAACTGCTCAAACGTACCGGCGTAAAAATGGGGCTCGGCACAGACCTGCTCGGCGACATGCATCAGTATCAGAGCGACGAACTGACGATTCGGGCTGACATTCTCGGCGCGTTCGAAGCCATCTGCCAGGCCACGGCCGTTGGCGCGGAGATCGTCGGACAACAGGGACGGCTTGGTGTAGTGTCGGCAGGGGCTTACGCGGACCTGCTCGTCGTCGACGGGGATCCGCTGAAGGACATCGGCGTACTGACAGGACAGGGGGAGCGCATCGCTGGCGTCATGAAAAACGGCGTGTGGGTACGCGAGAACTTGCTGTAACGCAGGTTGCGGCCGGTGGATTTTGTATCCGAAAGCCAACATCGTGATAGCATGTTCACTGTATCCTGAATCCTTAATGGACCTGATCATGTCCCCGGTAGCCGCCAAACGTCGAACCAAACAGGCGTCCACGATGAGCGAAGTAATCGCGGACGAAAGCACGCGCAAGATCGTCCGGCCAACCACGGTCGAACTGGTGACCACCGCAGTGCGCCAACGCATTCTGAGTGGTGAACTCGCTCCGGGCGAGGTCGTGCGTCAGGAGGCGCTTGCCGAGGAACTGGGCGTGAGCCGTGTTCCGATCCGCGAGGCAATTACGCGCCTCACCGCGGAAGGACTGCTGACCAATATTCCGCATAAGGGCGCGTATGTCGCGGAGTTGTCGATCGAAGAGGTGAAGGAGACGTTCGATATCCGGCTGCGTCTCGAACCCTGGATCTTCTCGGAGGCGATTCCGCGCATCACCGAGGCCGAGATGGCTAAGGCTGAGCGGATTATCAAGGACATGGATAAGGCGGATTCAGGGATCTGGGGCCAGCTTAACTGGCGTCTGCACGAAACGCTTTATCTGCCGGCGCAGCGTGACATCACACTGCAGATGTTGCGGGTACTGCATGATCGTAGCGACCGCTATTTTCGATTCCAGGCGGTGCAGGTACCCATTCGCGAGCAATCTCACGATGAGCACATGGCACTCGTCGAAGCCTGCCGAAAGCGGGACGCGAAGCTTGGCGCAAAACTGCTCGAACATCACGTGAAAACGGCCGCACAGCAAATCATGTCGGTCGTGGAAGCGGTGGTGTCGCGCTGATCGCGCGTCCAACATCCGCCCCCTTACGCGCGTCGTCCGCGCGTGGGCACGTATCGCTCCTGGTCTTCCCTTCGCGCTAGCTTCACAGGTATTGCGGCTAGCGCCGCGCGTGGCTTCAGCGACGTGCGATGTTCTCGACAACTCCCTTCTTCCCGCAAGTCCGAAATCTGCCTGGGTCTCGATGCGGACCAGGCGAAATTTCGATTCGCACTCCAGTCACAAGCGGCCGATCTGGCTGAGGCTGTGGCGCAATTCCGAGCGCGGAAGGTGATCCAGTTGTGGGAATAGGGAAAACCCAGGGATGTGTGCGCTTCGTTCTGTGGTTTAATTCTGCATATTGGATCCAGGATACCAAATCGCAAAACGAGCTGCCTCGGAACGGCGGCTTTTGTTTTCTGTGGCAGTTTTGGATCCAATATACATTTGTCGCGCGAGGCGTCGCCGACCCCTCGACTTTAGAGAAGGAATGGATCATGGCTATCAATTGGCAAGGCGTCTTCCCCGCAGTTACCACCAAACTGAAATCCGACTTTTCGCTAGACGTCGATGCTATCCGTGCCAGCCTCGAACGCCTGATCGCGAATGGCGTCAGTGGCGTGGTGATGATGGGTATGGTGGGTGAGAACGCTCAGCTTACGCCGGAAGAAAAGCTCACAGTGTTGCGTACTGCGAAAGAGGTGATCAATGGCCGCGTGCCGATCATCTCGGGTCTGGCGGAGACGAACACCGAGAAAGCCGTGGCGTACGCCCGGGAAGCGGAAAAGATCGGTATCGACGGCCTGATGGTCTTCCCGGGCCTGACCTACAAGTCGGACACCCGCGAGACGGTCGCATTCTACAAGACGGTCGCGCAGGCTTCGAAGCTGGAAATCCTGCTCTACAACAATCCGCGTGGTTACGGTGTGGATCTCACGCCAGACGTGGTCGAGCAGTTGCTGGAACAGCCGACGATCGTGGCGATCAAGGAAGAGTCGTACGAGACGACGCGTGTCACGGACCTGATCAACCGGTTTGAGAAGCGCCTCGCAGTTGTCTGCGGCGTGGACGACCTGATCCTCGAAAGTGCTGCGCTAGGCGTCAAGGCGTGGGTGTCGGGAATGGCAAATGCGCTGCCGAAGGAGTCGGTCGCATTGCTGAACCTTGCCCTCGATGGCAATTTCGAAAAGGCGCGCAAACTGTACGGTGCACTGACGCCGCTGTTCCACCTGGATACAGTTGTCAAGCTCGTTCAGCACATCAAGCTCGCCGAGCACATCATCACTGGCTCAGCTGAAACCGTGAAACCTCCGCGCCTAGATCTGATTGGCGAAGAGCGTGAAAGCACTATCGCCATCACACGCAAGACCCTCGCCGACCTCAAGGCGCTCGGCTACTAGGCAGCCGTTCGGACCGAAGCCATCGCGCGGCTTCGGTCCTCCGTGGCGTCGCGCAGGCTACAGCACAGATCTTTGCGCGAGACTGCAGGTGCTCCCGCTTTTTCGCACATAAACGGGCCGGTCTGGATTCTGTGCTCGACATGCTCAGTCCTAGGATTCCCAACGCCGTCAGCTGGACGAAACATATCGATGGAGCGGAAGGCGAAGCGTCAATCATCGGACTTGAAGGGCCGTCGTTTCGAGTATGCATTGTCGCGACGTTGTAGCGAGATGCTTCTCCTTTTAACCCATTTTGAGGATAAAGACATGTCCCTGACCGGCGAAATGATTATTGGCTTTTCCGCAGTGCGAGGCACCGAAGGCAGCCAACGCGCGTTCAATCCTGCGACCAATTCGGAAATCGCGGAACCGCATTTTGGAATGGGTGGCGCCGCGGAAGTCGAGCGCGCGGCATTGATGGCCGCCCATGCTTTTGACGTTTACCGCAATGTCCCGCTTGCAAAGCGTGCCGGGTTTCTTGAGGCCATTGCAGATAATATCGTCACCATTGGGGATGAGCTGATCGAGCGGGCACATGCAGAAACTGGATTGCCCATACAGCGCCTGCAGGGAGAGCGGGCACGCACCGTTGGGCAGTTGCGTCTGTTTGCAAAGGTCGTACGGGATGGTCACTTTCTCAGCTCGACGATCGACCATGCACAGCCCGAGCGTCAACCGTTGCCACGCGCAGACCTTCGTCTCGCGAAAGTGCCTGTCGGGCCGGTCGCCGTATTCAGCGCAAGCAACTTTCCGCTAGCCTTCTCGGTTGCCGGCTGCGACACCGCATCAGCGCTCGCTGCCGGAGCTCCCGTAATCGTAAAGGCGCATGGCGCGCATCTCGGTACTTCGGAGCTGGTCGGCCGGGCAATCCAGAAGGCCGTGAGGGAGCAGGGCTTGCCTGAAGGAGTGTTCTCGTTGCTTTTCGGTGCTGGCCGCAAGCTGGGCGAAGCGCTCGTCGCGCATCCTGCAATCAAGGCCGTCGGCTTCACCGGGTCGCGTCAAGGTGGTCTCGCACTGGTGCGCACCGCCAACGCCCGGCCGGAGCCGATTCCCGTCTACGCCGAAATGAGCAGTATCAACCCGGTGTTCCTGTTCCCGGGTGCTCTCGCAACCCGAGCCGAAGCAATCGGCAAGACGTTCGCCGATTCGCTGACGATGGGCGCAGGTCAGTTCTGCACTAACCCCGGTCTCGTTCTCGCTATTGATGGCCCCGACCTTAAACGATTCGTCGAAGCAGCCGCGGATGCGCTGGCCATCAAGCCGGCACAGACCATGTTGACTCCGGGGATTTTCGATGCCTATTGTGCGGGTACGAAAAGCGTCGACGCACTAAAGGGTGTGACGAAGATTGCACAGGGCGAGGCGGCCGGTGAGCGCCCCAATGCCGCGCAGGCGTCACTCTATGTGACTGACGCACAACGTCTGCTCGACACACAGGAGCTTGAAGCGGAGATGTTCGGGCCGGCCTCTGTCGTCGTTCGGGTGCGAGATCTTGATGAGCTGCTAAAGGTTGCCGAACACATCGAAGGGCAACTGACGGTCACCCTGCAGATTGATGCGACAGATCATGCCGACGTGCGGCGTCTGCTGCCTATTCTCGAACGCAAGGCTGGCCGGATTCTGGCAAACGGCTTTCCGACGGGTGTAGAGGTTTGCCACGCAATGGTTCACGGCGGTCCGTATCCATCGACGTCGAATTCGATGTTCACATCAGTGGGTGCGACGGCTATCGATCGTTTCCTTCGTCCCGTCTGCTACCAGGATCTGCCCGATTCTCTGCTTCCGGATGCGGTAAAGGAAGCCAATCCGCTGGGTGTTTGGCGCCTTGTCGATGGCGAGTTGATCGTACCGGCACAGGCGGCGGGTTCCGACACCTGAGTTTGACCCAAACAATCAGACGGGCCGTTGCTCGTGACGGTCCGTGTTCGCGCTGTGCTAATTCCTTATTCGGGAAACAATCTCGTCGAGCGCGCCGAACTGCGCAACGTAGACTCCGCTTCCCTCTATCGGAAACAACGCGCAGCCCGCTTCGTTGCACGGCGTGAATTCGCCGAACTCGCCCAAAATCCGTCGACTGCTTTCTGACCAGAAGTCGTATCTGCCGCCGTGCCGTCTCACTCTAAGCAAGTTGACATCCCGCTGAGCAACGGGCGTGACAAGGCATGGCATCAGCCTGCTTGCGCGGCACGTAACCAGGGTAGAGTGCGGGCTCCCACTTTATGCGGAGCCTTCGCACATATCTGTGCTGGTGAAAGACCCGGCAGTCACGGCGCAGCATCAGTGCCGCAAAAGAAAACGCCCGCGCTTAATTCACGCAGGCGTTTCCGTGGCCCCGCTACCGCGCCCCAATGGACGATTCCTCGTCCGCTTCTGCATCAGGGGCCGGCTTCCGCGCGGCTCGTTTTGAGTATAGGACGCGCAGCGAGATATTCAAGCCGGAGAAACTGCCGTTCTGATGGCACGGAACGTAAGTCGTGCTCCGCTCGCCAACGAGGCCCGCTCCGCAAGGACGGCACACACGATCTGACATGAAGGGATATGGCAAAACTCTGCTGCGGGAGGGGCTTTGGACAAGCGAGAAACACTCCGACAGCCAGGTGGAGTGGGAGATTTTTTCAGCGCTTCCGCGGTGACGGTATACCCGACGGTATCGCGTCAGACTGACTCAGAAAAAACCTGTAAATTCAATGATCTTCCACTGCAAAAGATAATAGAGTGGGAGTGACGGGGACTATCGGATACTATCGGCTGCTATCGGGTTCGATCGGGAAAATCAGCGAAAGCCGCGCCCAGCGCGGCGTTTGCTGGTTTCTGGGATTCGCCATCTATCGGCAGCAGACGCCAATTTCTGACGGTAGATTTGACGGTATTTCGAAAAGCACATCTTTCGAGAAATTCGTATACCGTCAGCTGTGCGAGCATCCCGAGACGGTATTTTTTCGCTGAAATCCTTGCCCGGCCGGGCGCTGCACGGTTCTGTTGATGGTATGTAGTTTGACGGTATACGCAAAGGCACAAGTCGCGTTTGCGCCCGTGCTGACCGATACGAAGCTCAGGAACCTTAAGTCCAGGACAGGCTGTATAAGGTCATTGACCGGGGACAGCCTGTACGCTGCAGTCAATCCCGGCGGAGTTGTCACGTTCAGGATTGACTACAATGGCCCGATAGACACAGCAGATTGCCGGCAGTCCGGAAGAGCACGTGATGTTCGGAGGGCGGAATCGCGCTCTGCAATGTCAGGCCGTGCGCGGCAAGACGGGCTTCAGGGTGCATGGAGTGCTCGCACGAAAACAGAGGGATCAACATTGCCACCGGAGAGAAGAAGCGCAACTGTCTTCCCTTCGAAGTCGACCTTGCACCGAATCACCGCAGCCAGGGGGCGGCGCCGGCAGGTTCCAGGACAAGCTTCAGGTAGCGATAGGCCATCGCCGTCGCGTCGAACACTTCCTCATCGGCCATTCGATTCGAAGACCTTAAATAGCGAGACGTTCTCGATCGCAGACATCAATGTCGAACCTTACGCGCACTCGATCAAGAAATGGAGGATTGCCAGGTAAATTCGTTGATAAGGTCCTGGTTTTCATATCAGCGACGATAGGGTCGTCAAAACAGTTGGCGTTCCCGTGTCGCGCGTGAAAGGTCTGCTGTGGGCTATAAGCAGAAGAAAACTTATCTTGATAGAGTCGTTCACACAACTGAAGTTGTAGCTAGATTTCAACTAAAACCTCAGGTTTCAAGAAACCGGGGGCTTTAATTGAGTTGCAAAACGACCCTTAGTCTTTGGGTGGCGGCCATGCGCAACGAATTCTGCATCGCACCGCAATGCTGACAACTTTTGTTTTGCAAGCGTCGTCGCTAACCCTTGATCCTTGGTGTCATGGAGGCTCGCTCAAATCTATCCGGCGTCTCTGTGGGGCTGCTCCCCGCGCCACGATGAAGTTGGCGCCCGCGTTCCCCATAAAGTTGGGCGGCTTCTGGAGCCTCTTTACTTGCCGGGGTGTTCCACAGGCCGTTGTGCCGTTCACGTCATCGGGTTTCAGTCGTCGCAAAAGCAGAGAGGTTGTTGGTAAGTCCGCGTTGGTTCAAGCCAGCACTGCCGCGAATCCCGGATCAAAGGTGGTATGACGGGCAACGACCGCCCAAGCGGTGCGAGCCAATTTATTGGCCGGCGCGCATGCCGCCACGTTTGAGTGGCGTCGCGTCAGAAGCGCGCGGGTCCAGTCGGCGAGGCGGCCGGTGCGTTACTCCAGGCATCGCATGTAGGCCGGGCGCACTCGACAAGACTTCGGATGGGTCTGTCGCCGCGTCGGCGCGCAGGCAATGCAGGATCAGACGGCGAAGTACGTGCCAGCGCGATGCACCAGCACTTCCGTTCTTCGTTCGCCGTATAACCCTCGTAAGAAGTGACAAGCCGAAGTTTGCCCAACAGTGTCTCTGCCCGCCGGCCGTGCAACGAAGGCTAGCGAATTCTGACCACCGCGTCACGCAAAGAATCTACAAAAATATCGAGTTCACTTTCTCTCATGTAGATGTGCGGAGATATCCGAATACCTTCAAGGTTGAGTACCTTTCTGTATTTACTATTGACTTTATACCTGTCACGTAGCGTCTGCTCAAGGATTTGAGAATCGACTCCCTTGACTGAAAATAGGCTCACTGCGCCAAGTTTATCCGTTTCAATATCCGTGTGAATTTCGAAGCCTGCTATATCCCGGGCCAGGTTGATCCAGTATCGCGTCAGATGTTGAAGACGCTCGTGGATGCTCTTTACACCAATTGCCTCATGTAGATTGATTGCAGGTTCGATGCCAGCCTGTAAAGCCGAATTGTATGTGCCCAAGTTCCAGTGATCAAACTTGCCTATTGAACCAGGATCATTGTCGAATGGAGCGAGCAACGGCCAAGTGGTTGCAATCCGCTCCTTATTGACAATGAGCATACCATTACCGACCGGAGCGCCAAGCCACTTGTGTAAGCTAGTGATGAAGTAGTCGCAGCCCATGTCGCGAAAGCTTATTGGCATCTGTGCGAACGACTGCGCTGCGTCAACTACCGTGAGAACACCCTTCTCGCGAGCAATCGCACATATGCGTTCGGAAGGAAGAACTTTGCCGGTCCAATGTAGCATGTGAGTGATATAGATGACGCGCGTTTGCGGGCGAATGGCACTTACATAGGCCCGGACAATTGCATCGTCGTCAACAAAACGGTCAAAATGAACCTGCTCAACTTCAATGTTTTCGCGTTGCCGCCGTTGCGCCCAACCCATACCTGCAATCGGATAGTCCCATTCAGACATCAGCACATGATCGCCTGCCTTCAGAGGGATACCGAAGATGGCAGTGCTCAGAGATTCCGATGCATTACGATTTAATGCGATCTCTTCCGGCTCGCAGTCTGCAATGCTTGCTAAGTGACGCTTCACATCAGGCAACCGCTTATCGAGGCTGCTCCACATGTTTACATCAGGATTTTGGGAGATGAAATGCAGCGCATCTAACACAGCACGCTCAACCGTCATCGGCGGTGGGCTCACGGCAGCATTGTTAAGGTTCAGTAGCGGGTGCTGATCAGCGTACAACTCTCGAACGCGCTCCCAATTCAGAGCCCCGGATGGGTCCCTAATCGCGTCTTGCAATGTCATTTTCTGCTCCTTATTAGTATTTCATGAAAATTCTAACCTGCGCGTAACCGATACCCTGTTCTATCTTTCCAGATGTCATTACTCGAAGATCTTATGTAAGGCGTCGTCAGCTATTAAGCCGAGCCTCTGGGCTCGCTGATATTCACGAGCAGTTGGACGTTGCTTTTTCGCGATTGTATTGGGCGACTTTTCCATTGGTATGCAGCTCTCTGCGACGCGAGAGTGCGTTACCAAACCGGTAGCTTCTTGCGACTTAAGAATCAGATAGTCTTTGAAACCCGGCCAAAATTCAATCCACCACAACGCCATATTCGATGTCTGTGTCGTCGTCCTAAAGTCTCATCTCTTTGAAGATATCAAGTTCGTCGATGCATCCGAGTAATCCTCTCCCGTGCCCGATGCGAAGTAGCGGATTTTGCCGTGATCTGCTCAAATAGGCGTTTCTTGGGACGCGCCATTGACGCGAAACGACGCACCAACAGGCCACTTAATTTCATTAAGTTGAATCCGACGATGCGAAAGGCCGCTGACGGGTAGTGACCACGGTTTCCCGATGAGGACGTAGCGTGAATCTATCTGAATCTCACTCGCTCGCTGGATCCTGACGATCCGTCTCTCACATCATTTCCGGCACCTTTAGAGAAGTGCCGTCACTGAAACGGCCTAGGCGGTAAGGTGCAACATCCATCATTGGCTTAGCTCCCGTCACCATATCGGCGACGAGTTCTCCCGCCGCCGGGCCCAACGCAAAGCCATGACCACTGAATCCACTGGCGACGTAGAAACCTGGAAGTGTTCCGACGTCGGAAATCACCGGAATAAGATCGGGAGTCGTATCAATGGCGCCACCCCAGGCATGCACGATACGCATGTCCGAGAACTCCGGGATGGCACGTTTGACGTTGTCGAGCGCAGCCCTTACGAGTTCGAGATCGGGATTCGGGTCCAGCACGCGGCAGCGTTCAAACGGCGATACCTGGTCGAAGTCCCAGGATGCCGATGCCTCGGCACCTTGGAACCAACGCTTCGAGAGGCGATACTTCAGCTTTTTGCCGATGTCGTTCCGGTAATTGCGGTAATACTTCAGCGCGTTCCTTAGGCCAAGCGGCGCCAGGTCGATCCGTCCAACGCCCGGAATCGCTAGCGTATACGAGCCGTCGAGCCGACGGCGCAGTGCAAAGTCGGGACCGCTAAAGCAACCATTGACGACGTTCGGTGCGACAGACGTACGCATGGCAGTCCCAACAACGTTCACGGTTGGGACCTCGATGCCGTGGCGCAGACAGAAACGTGAACTCCATGCACCGCCAGCGCTGACCACTGCGCCCGCCTTGATCAGACCGCGCTCTGTCCACACGCCGCTGACACGCCCTGCGCTGAGTTCCAGGCCGCGCGCTGCGCAGTTTTGGTAGAGTTGAGCGCCGTGGCGTTTCGCCCCTTCGGCAAGTGCGGGCGTCGCGCGTGAAGGCTCCGCGCGTCCATCGTCGGGCGACCAGACACCGCCCGCATACCGCGGACCACCACGTGGAGCATGGGCGGCTATCTCGGCGGCGCCCAGCACATGGCTGACGAAACCGATCTCGCGCGCCTGCTTGCCCCATGACTCCCAAAGGGCGATAGTTTTTGCGTCGTTGCTGGCGTAAAGGATACCTTCCCGACGGAAGCCCAGGTCAATCTGAATTTCGTCCCGCAGCTGGCCCCAGCGGTGAAGGCTACGCATGGCCAGCGGCAGCTCAAACAGGTCGCGATTCTGCTGGCGGACCCATCCCCAATTGCGACCCGATTGCTCGCCACCGACGATGCCTTTGTCGACCAGCGCGACCGACACACCACGCCGAGCCAATTCGTAGGCAGTCGATGTTCCAATGATCCCGGCTCCGATGACGACCACATCGGCGACGCCCGAGAATTCCTGGGTGTCGTAAACCTCTTCGACTCTAAGCATTGCAGACTTCCGTCATTTACCTGGGCCCAACAAGGGCAAGAATAGGGTCAAACATCACGCGACGCCTCGACAACGCCCGTCACGGCTGCGAGATCGAATGACCTACAAAAGCGCCTGGCTAGCAAGAGAGTATTGGCAAAGCGCAGAATCGGTCGATGGTACCGCCCCGAGAAACATTTTTGGAGCGCGGCTGACTGCGCGGAATCCGAGGGGCACTAACGCTTGTGCGAACGCGTCGCTGTCATTGACGTCGATGCGCAGTGTCGTGTCGCGAAAGCACCTTGTGGACTCAGCCACCAGGTCGACGGCAAGCTCCACGGAATCCGCGACGATCGGTCCAACCACAGCGCCTTGCCCGAATGGACGAACGATGCAAAAACCAACGACATTGTTAGCTTGTGCTGCGACGAATACAGCGTCGGCAGTGGAAAGAAGATCGTCAAGAAGCACCTTGCTGAAAACGCCTGTGGCGCTTCGATAAAGCTGATAGATATCTTCGAAATCTTGAGCGCGGGCCATGCGCACAGCTCTTGCAGGCTCATGGTTTGCGGCAACTGAACGGTCGTCTGGTGACGCCGTGAGTTGGTACACCACTCCATTCTCCTCAAAGCCCAGACTCTCGTACAGCCTGCGGCCCTCCGCTGTTGAGACAAGTGAAACGTTTTTCGTTGCAACACCCAACACTCTGTTGGTGAGCTCACGGCCGAGACCCCGACCTTGAAAGCAGGGGTCAATCGTAATCAAACCGATGCTTGAGTAATCGCCCTTTACGCATGCGATCGCCGTTCCGACCACGTTCCCTTCAAACTCGAGGACCAATCCTTTTGATACGCGAAATGCCTGGGCCCAATCTTCGCCGCGATGAGCCCACCGGAGACGTCTGGTGAGGTCATGACATTGCTGCAAATCGAGCGCCGTCATCGTTCTTACCGAATATTCATCTTGTTGCATCATGTTTGTTTGTCACTCATAGACGTCGTTTCAGAAACTCGTGGGTCCGATCTTCCCGGAAATCGCCTGACACCTGGCCGGTCGGCACCTCTTCAATAATCTTTGCGGCATACACGTCTCTCGCATACCGCTTACCACTCCGGTAGGCGTTCCGGTTCATGATTGATCAAACTCATGTGCGCATCGGCCAATCCACCAGGCCTTTTGATTTAGCCGCGATGGTGGAGAGCGCATTCTGAAGGCTTGAAGCAGTAAAGCTTGCCGGTAAGCGTGTAGTCGCCCCTATTCCATGCGATGGAGCGGCTTCAACTTGCCGCTTTCAACAATCCTGTTGACGCAGGATGTCCATCGCGATAGCCCCTTCTGCATTAGTTGCATTAGTGGCCTCTCGCCACGAGCAGTAAGAGCCATCATTTGCTGATGAGCAGTGCAGAGCAAAAGCGATTTCAATTGTGATTCCCTTTCGCCCTCGGCAACGAAGATAGTCTGGCCGACAACGCGTTTTTACACAATATAGTGAACGCTGGTTGCGTGTCAAAAAAAATCTTATCAGTAGTTTTCCCGAGTGCCAGTTTGTCGCCGACGCGAAAAATCGTCTAAATGTCACATAGTTCACATTCAAATGCGCTCAATGCCGGGCTAATATCATCGTCTTTAAGTGGCGCAACTTTTTATTGCAGTTATGTTGTGTGTTCATTATCATGAACTATCGATTGAACGTCGATGCGATCACCGGCTCGACCTTAGTCGCCTCACGTCGACTGGAAGCGTGAGAGATCAACGATTTCTTTGAGGTCGTTCCGGCTTGGGGTGATGGGATCTACGTGCGCGACAAAACGCGAGGGAAGGGCAATTCTGAACTGTCGGGTGATATCGGCTTCAGCACTGGATGCGATGTGAGTTGATGGCACATCAGACACAAATGTGGGTCGCTGGAGCGCGGCCACGAAATAACAAGCACGACTCAATATGACTACGATTCTCGACAGCTCACATTTCCCGCGCGGTCACTTTATTGAAAGGATTTGCGTCTTTGACGGCGAATCTGACATCGAAGTCGTGCGCCCGTCAGACGGAGTCGCCTTGGGCGCCACTTCGGCAGGAACGGCGTCCACCGTGGACCTTGCCATACGAAGCGCGCAGCGGGCACTCCGCGCTACCGGTTGGGCTAGTTGCGCGCCGCGCGAGAGGGCACGAGTGCTTCGTCGCCGGGCCGATCTTATCGACGCTGATCCATTGCTGCCGCAACTTGAAGCAATTGGCTCGACCCGGCCGATCGCGGATGCGAAGGCCTCGGACATTCCGTTTACTGCCGACGCCATTCGGTTCTTTGCGGAGTTCGCAGACAAGTCCGGTGGTGAGGTTGCCAATACGCAGGCTCAGAGTTTAGGAATGACAGTGAGGGAGCCGTTGGGTGTCATCGCGGCAATCACGCCGTGGAATTTTCCACTCTCCATGGCTTCGTGGAAGTGTGGACCCGCTCTGGCAGCGGGTAACGCCGTGGTACTGAAACCTTCCGAGCTGACACCGTTCTCGACGCTGCGGCTTGCCCAATTGGCCGTGGACGCGGGCGTCCCCCCCGGAATATTCAACGTGGTCAACGGATTCGGCGCAGAGGCGGGCGGTGCGCTGGTCTCGCATCCCGGCATCTCCAAGGTAAGCTTCACTGGTTCGACGCGTACAGGCAAAGCGATTTTGGGGATGGCTGCCACGAGCATCAAACCCGTCACGCTCGAGTTGGGCGGTAAGTGCCCGCAACTCGTGGTCGAGAAAGTGCCGAACATGCGAAGCTCATTGAGTTCGTGAGCCGCGGGTTCGCCGCCAATGGTGGTCAGGCGTGCGTGGCGGGCACCCGGCTCATTGCCCACCGCAGCGTGGTCAACGAACTTGTTGAAGGCGTAGTGAGAACAGTCTCACTGTTGAAACCCGGGCTTACTTGGGAGATGTCAACGCGTTTTTCGCCTATCATCAGCGCCGCCCAGTTGAGTCAAATCGACGCGAAGGTACGGGCATCGCGAGAAGCGGGCGCCGACGTGTTGTGCGGCGGGTCTTCGTTCGATGACGAGGCTGGACGCTTTTTCTATCGTCCGACGGTCATTAGCCGGGTAGATGCCGGAATGCCCGTGGTGCAGGAAGAGGTGTTTGGTCCAGTTCTGACGGTGCAGACGTTTGAGTATGAGGAGGAGGGCTTGCTCCTCGCGGACCACCCTTCATATGGGTTGGCTGCAGGCGTGCATACCAGTGATATCGGCCAGGCATTGCGGGCCATGCGCAGAATTGCTGCAGGGACGATCTGGATCAACCGCTACGGCCGCAGCAAGGACCTGATCATCCCGACCGGAGGATTTAAGGGGTCGGGTGTCGGCAAGGACTTGGGACATCAAACTTTTGAAGCGGCGCAACGAGAGAAAAGTGTTCTCACGGATTTTGAAGATCGATCGACCGGCGAATAATGAACTTAACTAAAGAAAATGCGGGCACTGAACGCGAAGATGCAGCAACTGACTCTGAGAACGGCAAATCGGTCGTCAGTCGGCGTCTTCGCGATATTCGCGCAAAAAAAGGCCTCAGCGTGAGCGAACTTGCGTCCAGGTCGTCCGTGTCAACGGGCATGATCAGCCAGATTGAACGCGGCATTAGCAGTCCCTCCGTAAAGACGTTGGAACGCCTTCGCACAGCACTCGACATTTCGCTTACCGACCTGTTCAACGATGAAGGCGAGCCACGCGAGGAACTGCCAGGAGTTGTGAAGGAAGTCAGCTTCGTCCGGCGCCGCGAATCGCGGCCGCAGTTTGCCGTGCAAGCGACAGGTCTGCGAAAGGAACTTCTAACCCCTGAAGGGCAGCACGATCTACAGTTCATGCTCATCCATTTCGATCCGGGAGCAAGCTCCTCAGACGTGTTAATGGGCGCCGGGGAGAAGGCGGGCATGGTGCTTTCCGGTGAGGTTGAATTGATGGTCGGCGGCCACGTCGAACGGATCCGGGAAGGTGACAGCTTCCAGTTCGACAGTACGCTTGCGCATCGGGTGCGAAACTTGTCTGCGCAGATTTCGACGGTCGTTTGGTTTATGGACACCCGTAGGCCTCGAGTCGAGATGTGAGGTCGATATTCAAGCAATATTCCGAGGCGTATATCATCGATCCGCATTACCGTGGGGCTGTCTCCAACATGAAAGGCCGGAAGCTGAAGGATGTATTTCTGACTTTGGTCGGTATCGTCGTGCAGAGGCGCGGGCGCTCGGAGTGGCTCGTTGTTATCGACGTTACCAGGGTGAAGCCGGTATGACGCGCAGCCCGTTCGATCCAGGACTTCAGATTCACTTCGGCGAGTTGATTGCGCAATGCGCTCGCATCACCGCTCTGATCTGGACCGGTGGGAATGCGACAGGACACATTTGTGAATGGTATTTTTTGGAGACCGAAGTTGTTCACACGGTTAGGACAGGGCACAACGTCGTTGTCCAACCCATTGGCGTCAACCGGTTCCGACCGACCTCACCCGCGTCTGATTTTTAGTCTGTGCAATGGAGAAGATGTCATCTATTTGCCCCCTTCCCATCGGCGGCGTGGGCCGCTCGATTCGCAGCCACACACTCAATTAGATTGTCGTCGTTCGACAAGGTTGTATGTACATGATCGATCGTGGACTAGCGCGTGGATATTTGCCGGATCGGGCTGCGTCTCCTTCAGTCGACCTGTTACGCCCGTCTGCAAAGATGTTTCGGAGT
This sequence comes from Paraburkholderia sp. HD33-4, assembly GCF_021390635.1. Taxonomy (NCBI): domain Bacteria; kingdom Pseudomonadati; phylum Pseudomonadota; class Betaproteobacteria; order Burkholderiales; family Burkholderiaceae; genus Paraburkholderia; species Paraburkholderia sp. HD33-4. The sequence goes on from NZ_JAJEJS010000001.1 coordinate 1,525,451, forward strand.
GCAATAGAAGTACCAAGTAGGAAGTTAACCTGATTGCCGCCAGTTATCCGATCGCATAAATTTGTCTATACAAATTAGGATGTCGAAGTAAGTATCGCTGCATAAAAACATGCCAAGTTCCGCGCCGCGGAGCCTTGGCCGCCATTGACCAGATTTTCACGTTGGACATCCATTCTGGAGACTTTATGAAGAAGGTTGCCTTTTCCCTCGCCCTCGCACTTCCCCTTACTCTGGCCGCCGTGGGTGCCTTTGCTAAAGAGTGGTCCACGGTCCGCTTTGGTGTGGATGCGAGCTACGCGCCGTTTGAATCCAAATCGCCTGATGGCACGCTTGTCGGCTTCGACATCGACCTCGGCAACGAAATCTGCCACCGTCTGAATGCGAAATGCGTCTGGATCGAGCAGGACTTCGACGGCATGATTCCGGCACTGAAGGCGAAGAAGTTTGACGGCGTGCTGTCGTCGATGTCGATGACGCCGCAACGCGCTGAGCAGATCGCCTTCTCGACGAAGCTGTTCAAAACGCCGGAGCGCCTGGTCGCGAAGCAGGGCTCGGGCATCCTGCCGACCGCTGAATCGCTGAAGGGCAAGACGGTCGGCGTAGAACAGGGCTCGACTGAGGAAACCTTTGCAAAGGCCTACTGGGAACCGACTGGCACGAAGGTCGTGTCGTACCAGAATCAGGACCAGGTCTACGCCGACCTGGTGTCGGGCCGCCTCGACGCAACCATGCAGGACGCAGTGCAGGCTAATCAAGGCTTCCTGAACACGCCGCGAGGCGCGGGCTTTGCGTTCGCCGGCAAGGAACTCGACGATCCCAAAATCCTTGGTACCGGCGTCGGCATCGGGATGCGCAAGGAAGACACTGATCTGAAGGTGAAGGTCGACAAGGCGATCGCCGACATGATCAAGGATGGTACCTACAAGAAGATCGAGCAGAAGTACTTCGACTTCGACGTGTACGGTGGTTAAGCCCCAGCTCGGTACCACGGGAGCGTTAAAGCTTCAGCGTTCCGGACGTGGCAACCTAGACCTCCGGTCATGGCCGCCGGAGGGGAAAATGAAATTGACTTCGTACCCAGCCTGTTGATTTTCACGGAGTCTTAACCCACCGTTTTCATCTAAATTTGACCCACCTCGAGACAGCGTAGTACATCTATTCCGGTGTGGATAACTCTTCGTTTCCAGCCGGTTTTGCTGCCCTTTTTCTCGTTGCCTTCGCTTTGGCAGAACTGGTCCTGAAGCGCCACGATTCGTTGCCAGTCTCGACGATGTGGCAATGATGCGTAACCCGGTCCAGCAGCGCTGTCGTCATCTTTGCATCCCCGAACACCGTTGCCCACTCGCCGAAGCTGAGATTGGTGGTGATCGCGACACTCGTATGCTCGTACAGCTTTGACAGCAGGTGGAACAGCAATGCGCCACCGGTCTGGCTGAACGGCAGATAGCCAAGTTCATCGAGAATCACCAGATCGACGTACATCAGCTTGTGTGCGATCTGGCCTTGTTTGCCCGCCGATTTCTCCTGCTCCAGGGCGTTGGTCAGCTCGACAGTTGAGAAGTAACGCACACGCTTGCCGTGGCGCTGTACGGCCTCGATTCCGATTGCCGAGGCAAGGTGCGTCTTGCCAGTGCCCGGCGAACCCACTACACACTGCCCATCATCATTGCGATGATGTGATCATCCGCTATCCGTTTCACCCTCGCTGCGGTGAACGGATAACCGTCATCGGGATGAACAATTACCGGGGCGAGTCGTATCTGACTATCAGGCAGCCCGATGGCACTCTGACGCATCTTCCGCCGTGGATGGCAGGCGAGGATGCTGCCCGCATGTCTGTCGTCGTCCAGCCGGAGTTGCCTCATGCGGTGCTGATCGAACTTCTGCGCCTGGTCGACACGGCGTTATCGTGCTTTGCGGCGGTAACACCTGAGGGAGGCAAAGATGCGCAACCAGATGACGAGGCAGAAGGATCTGTTCGAGGAAACTGTGCCGGAGGCGTTAGTATCAGAGGAGATGCAAGCCGAGCTGGTGACGCAACTGGCGCTGCTGATGTTCGCGTTGATCGACGTCATCGAAGCGGAGGCGCGTGATGAGCAAGATCGGCGCTGAACACCTTTCCCGTCGTGCATACGTGTACGTCCGTCAGTCAACGCTGGATCAGGTCCACCACAATCGCGAGAGCCAGTTGCGCCAATACGGGCTTGCCGATCGCGCACGCGGACTTGGCTGGCCAGATGCGACGGTTATCGATGACGACCTGGGTCGCTCCGGCTCTGGCAATCATCGTCCCGGATTCGAGCGCCTATTGGTGGCACTGTGCAGCGGCGAAGTGGGTGCCGTATTCTGCATCGAAGCCTCGCGTCTTGCGCGCAATGGTCGTGACTGGCACACGCTTCTGGAATTCTGCCGTCTTGTAGGATGCCTGCTGATTGACGAAGATGGAATTTACGATCCGAGACAGCCTAACGATCGCCTCCTGTTAGGCATGAAGGGCACGCTTTCCGAGATGGAGCTTTCGACGTTTCGCCAACGCTCACAGGCGGCTCTTGATCAGAAAGCCAAACGCGGTGAACTGTTCACGTCGGTGCCAATCGGTTATGTGCGTGCACAAGGAAATCGTATCGAGAAGGATCCTGATACCCGCGTCCGGGAAGCGCTCGATCTGGCGTTCCGGAAGTTTCGCGAGTTTGGTAGCGTCAGGCAGGTCCTCCTATGGATTCGACAGGAATGCATTGAGCTACCCGCGGTGAACTACGGCCCGGACGGTCGCCACATTGTATGGAAGCTTCCCGTCTATAACACCCTTCTGCACATCCTGACGAATCCGACTTATGGCGGCGCATACGCGTTTGGCAAGACCCGGACTATTGCTCGCATTGTGAACGGACGCAAGCGAGTGTTTGCGGGCAACCCCCTTCAGCGCGAGGAATGGCAGGCCTTGATCATCGAGCACCACGCGGGCTACATTAGCTGGGACGAGTACGAGGCGAACCGCAAATTGATTACCAATAACGCGAACATGAAGGGCAGCATGGTCCGCGGCGCTGTCAAGCGCGGGAGCTCGCTTCTGGCGGGACTGCTTCGTTGCGGTCACTGCGGGCGCAAGCTGCACGTTGCGTATTCCGGCACCAAAGGCACCGTCGCGCGGTACAACTGTCAGGGCAGCATGATCAATCATGGTGGCCCTCGCTGCATTTCGTTTGGTGCGGTTCGTGTTGATCAACGCGTTACTGAAGAAGTTTTGCGCCAACTTCAACCGTTAGGTATTCGTGCATCACTCGAGGCCATTGAACGTACACGAACAGAGCAGGACGAACGCGTGCGGCACAAGGAGCTGGCACTTGAACAGGCGCGGTATGAAGCTGCGCGAGCACGTCGGCAATACGATGCGATTGATCCTGAGAACCGGCTGGTTGCGGCGGAACTTGAGCGACGGTGGAATGAAACGCTGAAGACGCAGGTGCAAATACAGACCGAACTCGACCTCCTGCGCGAACAGTCATCGAGGGCGCTGAGTGCGGGCGCGCGTGATGAACTTCTGCGACTCGGTGAAGACCTGCCCCGGCTATGGCACCACCCGGCCAGTTCGGTCGAGATCAAGAAACGCATTCTTAGGACGGTCGTCAAGGAGATCGTTGCCACAAAGCAGGACGACACGATTCGTGCACTCGTGCATTGGCAAGGAGGCGATCACACCGAGATCGTGTTCGAGAAGAACCACACAGGTGAGCATCGCTGGGCCACCGATGTCGCAACGATAGACATCGTTCGCGCGTTGGCGAGAACGTTGGCAGATCAAGGCGTAGCGGCGGTCATCAATCGACTAGGCAAACGGACGGCGAAGGGCCACACCTGGACCGCCGCGCGAATCTGCACGCTGCGGAAGGACCATCGAATCCCTGCATATCGCGAAGGCGAACGGCAGGAGCGCCGCGAACTGACGGTTACAGAAGTAGCCACCCTGCTGGGTATCAGTGCGCCAACCGTCATCCGCCTGATTCGAGTCGGGAGGTTGCCGGCGTCACAGGCTTGTCTGGGTGCGCCATGGATCATCCAGCAGGTGGACGTCGACAATTATCTGGAGCGACGAGCTGCGGACCGTCCGCAATCAGATAACTCAAATCAATTATCCATTGATCTTCAATGACATAGGGAGGTGAGCATTATGTCTCGTGCCCGGGGCCGCCGATGAACACGACGTTGTGTGCGCTTGCGAGAAACGACAGTTCGCTGAGTTCACGAATCAGCGCTTCATCAACTTGTGCCTGTGCGAAGTCGAAGCCTTTCAGGTCGCGGTGAGCCGGGAAGCGTGCGGCGGTCATCTGGTAAGCGATCGAGCGGACCTGCCGTTCGGCGGTTTCCGCCATCAACAGCTGCTTCATGAAGCGCTCCGGCTCGAAGTCAGTGTGACGCGCCTGTGCCAGTAGCTCCGGCCAGGTACTCGCCATGCCGTGCAGTTTGAGGCCCTTGAGCTGGGCAATGATGTCGTTAGACATGACGATCCTCCGGTGGGTTGGCGCGTAGCGTCTCGTAGCGATTCACGTCAGCCGCCGGTTCTTCCTTGAGCTGGAGTTTCGTGGTGGCGAGACTGGCACTCGTGACAGGCGCCTTCAGCCGGCTCAGCACGTTCAGGACATGCTCCCCACTGGGGCGCCCTGAATCCAGCGCAGCCTGCACAGCGAGCAGCACAGCATCGAGTCCGTGTTCGCGCACCGCGGCGAGCACCTGCGTCATGATGCGATCGCCGCCCGGGTGTTTGAGCAGGTGCCGCTGCAATAGCTGCAGCGGTTGCGGCATCGTGATGAAGGGCGCACCGTTGCGCAGTGCGCCGGGTTTGCGCTCGACCAGCGTGATGTAGTGTCGCCAGTCGTAAAAGGTCATGTGCCGCTCGAAGCTGCGTTCGTGGCGGGCGATCTCGTGCGCGTCGGCGACGACGCTGAGATACGCCGGATAGCAGCGCACGCTCACCAGCTGGTTCGTGTACTCGGTAGGCACGCTGTAGCGGTTGCGCTGGACGTGGATCAGGCTGGTCGACGAAACCCGCAGGGTCTGCTCGACGTAGCCGTCGAACGGCCGTGGGTTGGGCATCAGCCGGGTGCGCTCGTCCTGCAACACGTCCTCGACTGTCAGCTCGGGCCATTGCGGGTGCCGCATGTGCCAGGCTTCGCGACACTGGCCGGCGACCCATTCGTTCAGAATCTCCAGCGTCTCCCAGCGCCGTAGCGCCGCTTCGTGCCAGATCTGCCGTCGGCGGTCCTGAACATTCTTTTCGACGATGCCTTTCTCCCAGCCTGCCGCCCGGTTGCAGAACTCTGGCTCGAACAGATAGTGGCTGCACATCGCTTCGAAGCGTGCGTTGACCGCGCGCTCCTTGCCGCGGCCAACCTTGTCCACGGCGGTCTTCATGTTGTCGTAGATGCCGCGCCTGGGCACACCGCCGAATGCGGCGAATGCGCGGGCGTGCGCGTCGAACAGCATCTCGTGACTCTGGGTGGGATAGGCGACGAGCCAGAACGCGCGGCTGGCGTTGAGTTTGACGTGGGCAACCTCGAGGCGCCGCCGCAGCCCGCCGATGAAGGCGTATTCGCAGCTCCAGTCGAACTGGAAGGCTTCGCCGGGCTCGAAGGCGAGCGGCACGTAGGCCTTTCTGCGCGGCGCTTCGGCCTGTTCCTCATGCCAGCGCCTCACGAACGCGCTGACGCGGCCGTAGCTGCCCGCGTAACCCTCGCCGCGGATCGCCTCGAACATGAATCGCGCGGTGCGCCGGTCGCGCTTCGGGCGATGACTGTCCGCCCGCAGCCAGCCCGTCAGCTGTGCGGCCCACTCGTCAACAACGCTCGGACTGACGCGCTTTGGATACTTCGGCTCGACAGAATCGGTCTGCCGCAGCCAGCTGCGCACCGTGTTTCGGGACAGGCCCGTACGCCTCGCAATCTCGCGCAGCGGGACCTGCTCGCGGAAATACATCCGCCTGATCTTGGCCAATATGCCCACCGTGATCACCTCTGTATCCCCTGCTCAAAGATTGAGCAGGACATTCAATCACGTGGGTCAAAATTCGATGAAAATTACGCCCCTTAGTGGGTCAATTCTGCGTGAACATCAACAGATGATCGTCAATTTCCGCCGATGCTGGTGCCCGTCGTCTGCCTGACCTTGCTTGGCCTCGGTATGTCGATCGCGTCGGCGCGAAGCAGAGCGGGCGAGCGCATGCGGATAGCGGCGGGGCAGTAAGCGCCTGCGACGAACTGCTGGATAGCGACAGGCCCGCGTTAAAGCGGGCAGTCGAGCCATTCGAGTGGCCGGGCACCCGGACGCAGCGATTGAGACGGCGGCCAGTGGCATGACCGGTCTCTCGTTCATTATGATCGCCAGTACGATTTGCCCACGCCGCAGGCGTCGCCTGAAACTCAGAACTTCTGGCGCATGCCGATCCGCAACGTGGCCTGGTTCGGCGAACTCGATGCTGCGAGCACCGGTCCGAGGTCCGCTACTGCTCCGCCGCCAGCGCGCATGTACGTCGCGCTGGCTTAGACGTCGGTACGTTTCGAGAGCAGATAGTCCACACTCGCATCGGTTACCTGATAATGCGGCGCCTGCCCGGTTTGTGACACGCTGCCAGCCGTATGGCTATACGCGAGGCCGGGTTGCAAAATTGATCGTGGTCTCGTTTATGGATGGCGCCGGCGTGGCAATTTTGACCGTGCCAGACATCGGACAGGGTTCGGCCCAGCTTTTCTCCAAACGCTTCCGCAGTTAGAAAATCGACTGACCTGTAAGCGTGGTCAGCCACTCCAGCGCGAGGACGCCCGCTAGCGAATTGCCGTTGCTGTCCAACCGCGGTGACCAGACGCAAACCGCCATCTCTCCCGGCAGCACGGCGACGATGCCGCCGCCCACGCCGCTTTTTGCCGGCAAGCCGACCCGATAGACGAAATCGCCCGCTGCGTCGTATGTGCCGCACGTCAGCATCAACGCCGACAGCCGCTTGGTTGAACTTGCATCGAGAATGCGCTCGCCCGTCGACGGTACGACGCCGCCGTTGCTCAGAAAGAGCGCCGCATTTGCCAACTCGACGCAACTCATCGAAATCGCGCATTGACGGCAATACGCATCGACGACAGCCTCCGCGGGCATCTCCATGTTGCCGAAGCTCGCCATGAAATGCGCCATCGCGCGATTGCGATGTGCGTGCTGCAACTCGGATTGCGGATTCGTTTGTCAGACGCCGCATGAATTCGACCAGCGCGGTCTCCGCCTTGACGAAGCGGCGGCACAGCACATCGGTGACGACGAGCGCGCCTGCGTTGATGAACGGATTGCGCGGCTTGCCCTGCTCGGCTTCGAGTTGCACGAGTGAATTGAAGGCAGTGCCCGATGGTTCACGGCCGACCCGCTCCCACAACGCATCGCCCAGCAGCCTGAATGCCATCGTGCATGCGAACAGCTTGGAGATGCTTTGAATCGAAAATCGTGTATCGGCTTCTCCGACGCGAAACACGTCGCCCGCCGTCGTCACGACCGCCATGCCGAAGCTGTTCGGCGGGACTCCCGCGAGTTCGGGGATGTAATCGGCGACGCGTCCCTTATCGAGCCAGGGCTGCAGGTCGGCGTGGATCGTTTCGAGGATGCGTGAATAGTCCATCGAGCGTCATCAGGTGATGGCGGTGAAACGGATGAGTGGGAGCCGGGATACACAACGCGAAGCGAATCCCGGCAAGCGCGAACCGCTTTGCATGTTTTGCGCCACGTAGTCGGATGACCGGCGTTATTCTGCACTGGAAACAATTCGGGTGGCGCATGTGCTTCAGCAGTATCGAGCGCGTTAGCGAGCCGACATCCACTCCTCGCCCGAAAGACCGCTCGTTGCGTACTCGTCGGTCTTCTCGCCGTGAACCGTCTCGCGCTCGTCGAGATACGCCGAGCGATAGCCGCTGTTCACGCCCCAGAAGTAGAACACCAGCGAGAAGGCGATCACGACCAGCATGTCCCAGCCGTACGGCAGGATGCCGTAGCCGCCGAATTCCTTGCTACCGATCAGCGACAGGATCGCCATGATCGGCAGATACGCGACCAGCCACCAGGCGGCCTTCAGATCCTGATTGAAGCCCGTGAAGCCCGCCTTTGCCTGGAAGTAGAAGAACACCGGCAACGCAACGATCATCAGCAGAATGATCTCGCCCGTCAGCGGCCACTTCGCCCAGTACAGGATCAGAGACGCGCAGACGAACGCGAACGGCGCGATCACTTTCATACCGGCGATGCGCAGCGGGCGGTCGAGATCGGTTGCCGCGCGACGCAGCGACATCAGGCTGATCGGGCCGGTCAGGTACGAGATCACCGTCGCGACCGAGATCACCGCTGCCAGTGAACTCCAGCCGCGAAAGAAGAACAGGAAGATGAACGACACGAACAGGTTGAACCACATCGCCGGACGCGGCACGCCATACAGCGGATGCACGCTGCCGAAGATCTTCGGCATTGTGTTGTTGCGCTCCATCGCATAGATCATGCGTGTGGTCGTCGCCATGTAGGTCGTGCCGGTGCCGCTCGGGCTCACGAATGCATCGACGTAGAGCAGGATCGCCAACCAGTTCAGGTTCAGCGCGATCGCCAGTTCCGCGAACGGCGACTTGAAGTTGAGCAGATTCCAGCCTTTCATGACATCAGCCGGGTTCACCGCGCCGATATACGCGATCTGCAGCAGCACGTAGATCACAAGCGCGAGCACGATCGAGCCGATCACCGCGAACGGCACGCTCTTCGCGGGGTTGCGCGCCTCTCCGGCCAGGTTGATCGGGCTCTGGAAGCCATTGAACGCGAACACGATGCCGCTCGTGGCGACCGCGGTCAGCACCGCCGACCACCCGTAGGGGGCGAACGTCGTCGTCTGGCCGAAGTTCTCGGTATGGACGCCGGTCATCATCAGGCCGAAAATCGTCAGGCCGGGGATGATGAACTTGAAGATCGTGATGGCCGTATTGGCACGGGCAAACACCTTGACGCCCCAGTAGTTGAGCATGAAGTAGATGACCACCAGCACCGCCGAGAGCAGCAGGCCTGGCGTGGTCAGTGAGCCGCTGACGAACAGGTTGTGTGCCCATTCATATGGCCACGTGCTCATGTATTGGATCGATGCTTCGGCTTCGATTGGAATCACCGACACGATCGCGATCCAGTTGGCCCATGCGCTGACGAAGCCCACCAGGGCGCCGTGCGAATAGCGTGCGTAACGCACCATGCCACCCGATTCCGGGAACATCGCCCCGAGTTCAGCGTAAGTCAACGCGATTGCGAGGATCACCACCGCGCCGATCACCCATGCGCACAGCGCTGCGGGACCCGCGATCTTGGCGGCTCTCCATGCACCGAACAGCCAGCCCGATCCGATGATCGAGCCGAGTCCGGTCAAAAGCAGTGCGAACGGACCGATGTGCCGTTGAATAGATTGATTCAATTGTCGTCCCCAAATTTTCAGATGCACGGAACTGTCAGGCGTCTTCATGCGTGACGTTCAAAGTTCCGGCTTTCCTTGTAATTCGAAAGCAGCGCGAGGCCGCTATCGCAATGTGTGCTGCGCGAGGTGCCGTTGATTCACCTATGGTCATCGAACGAGTGCGCGATATTCTCGAAATGACACATCGCCGTCCAATGCCAATTACGCATAAGGGTTATGTCGAAAGAGCATAATTCGCCGGCAGTCGTAGACAAAAAGTAAAGTCAGTCGTCGGCGCGAAAGCGCATTCAAGGTGGGGCTGGTCATCGGAAACAGCGCATACCCTCGCATGCAACTGCGCAATTCCGTGAACGACGCTCGGGCTGTAAGCGACCTGTTGGCATCAGCTGGCTTCAGTGTGGATATCCAGCTGGAAGTGACGCAGCACGCGTTCCGCGAAGCCATTCAGCGTTTTGGCGGCAACATAGAGCGCAGCGGCACCAAGCTCGCCGTGTTCTATTACGCGAGGCACGGTGTGCAGCTCGATTGGCGAAACTATCTGCTGCCAGTCGATGCGGAAGTCAGCACAGGCGATGAGCTGAAGGCTCGATGCGCGATCTCGATGAACTGGAAGGAAGTGACCGGGGAGCTGTATGGCGCGGTCGATTCGCTCGAAACGCAGGTTGAGCAGATGAAGGGTATGTTCCCGGACGACGATGACCTGATTCAGGAAGCGCTCGATGAAGCGAGTGACGCCACGCGCCCCTATATGGCGGCACGCAAGGCTGAACAAGCCGCTCAGGACGTGCCCGCGTCAAAGCTTGAACTGACACCGTCGCAGGTGACGATTGCCAGAAAGTATGCCGATGGTGTGTTTGCGTACGTGCTGGAATGTCCGACCCACGAGGCTTTTTCGGGCTGCGCTGGATCAGTGCGGCGACACGCTCTTCAAGTTTCTGATGATCGAAACGTCGAAGGGGGAAGATTGCCTGTCTCACGAGGTCACGATGAAGGGTCTCGAATTGGCGATTGGTGACCTGACCAAGGTGTTGGATGCCGTGGACATGGAGGCTGACTGGTCGCTGGAGGAGCCTGAGCAGGCGTCAACTCCGTTACCATCGCCTGGCATGTGAATCCGAAATCAGTAGCTTAAACCCGCCAGTACTCTTCGGAGCCTGGCGGGTTTTTCTTTGCCTGCGCGGCGCGGGCTACATACAGCGGTGGAGTCGCTCAGCCGTTCAGTTGCGACTCGACGTTCAGGACGATCCGTGCGACCGGGTTGGCCTCGGCGGACTGCGGAGCGAACTTGATCTGGGCGAACGTGACGACGCCGAGAGCGACGACCAGGAGTGCGCCAGACGCGGCGATGCGGGGAAGGTATTTCACAGAGACCTCTTTTTGATGGTTAAGCAGGAACTGGCGAAGCTGACAGGCGTATCGAATCACCTTCAGCGGCATATCTGTCCGCAACCGGGCAACGCCGGACACGGTCGTCAGATCGCACTTACCGATCGGACGGGGCTTGTGCAGTGCACTATAACACGGTCGTCAGATCGACGCTGTCGATCGAACGGGGCTTGTGCAGTGCACTATATATGGTTTATCCGCGTGCCCAGCGCGACACCCTGTCGCCAGCGGATGTTTAATTGCTTGAGCGTTTTGTGTATGAAAGATTTCTGTAGGCCGTTGGCCGCGAGAACCGGCGACATGAACGGGATCACAAACATGTGCGACAGCATCGTCAAGACCGTGAGCGCATACGCCTTCAGATGTCGCGGAAAGCTGAGAGGCCGCCACAGCGCGGGCACGATATCCGCAAGCGGGAGCGTCTGGTGCGCGAGATTCGCGCCGAGCGCCGGCACGACACGCAAGGCGGCGAGCCAGGTCAGCACGGACATCGCGACGAGCAGCCAGAATGGGCGCGCTACAACCGAAGCGAGCGCCTGGTTCGATGCCGGCTGGCACACCAGCGATCGCGGCGAGTGAGAACGCCGTCATGATGACGCCAGTCGCGGCGCCGCGGCGTGTGACTGGGATCACATCGGTGACGATTGGCATCAGGATCGAGCCAAGCACGCCGCCCATAAAGCCGGAGAACGCGCGCGCGGCGAGCAGCATCGAAAAGCTGGGCGCGTAGGCGAGGTTCGAGAGCGCGAATAATGATTACAAGTTTAGGCAGTTGTGTGGGCGCTCGCCAACGCGCCCATCTTCGATGACCGGCGCCGATCTGCGTGTGAGTCCGAGATCCGTCCCATGTCAACCGTGCGGGCGAACCGCTCGGTTGACATGGGCCGCGTTGACCGGTGACACTTTCAAACCAGTTCGCGTCTGTGTAACACCTCAACGGTGTTGCCTGACGCCGCGAGGTCAAGCCGATGATGAGGTCAAGCATCGTGGCGGTTAGTCGTAAGTTCGAAAGCGGGGACGAGCTCCACATGGCTCGACCCACATGACCTGACCTACCAGTCGACTATGCAAACCAATTCACCGAAGGCGGACAGGCCGCGACCGGATGGCCTTCATGACCTGCGCATTACGAGGTATGGGTTCCTGCTCCTCGACGGTTTTTCACTGATCGCACTTGGCGCAGCCGTCGATCCGTTGAGGATTGCGAACATGGTTGTGGGACGGCGCGTATACGACTATCAATTGGTTGCGCGCGGTGCGGATGTCGTGCAGTCAAGCGACGGCATACGTGTGCTGCCGGATCTCACAATTGCCGACAGCGGCCATTTCGACGCCGTGTTCGTGGTCGGCCCCAACCCGATTCCGCGCAGAGGCATCGGATGGGTCCTCGACTGGCTGCGATTGCAGGCGCGCCACGGCACGGCGTTGGGCGGTCTCGATACAGGAAGCTTTTTCCTCGCGCGTGCCGGCTTGCTCAATGGGTATCGTTGCACGATTCACTGGGAAGACCATGACATCCTGACGGAGCAGTTCCCGAAGCTGACGGTGTCGAACCGCCTCTATGAGGCCGATCGTGACCGCTATACGTGCAGCGGCGGCGTGGCACCCCTTGACCTGATGGTGCACCTTCTTGGAAGGCCGCCGGGCAGTCGTTCGCTCGCCGCGCGGGTGCTGGAACTGCTTGTCGCCGAACGGCGCAGCCACGAACAGCGGCAGCGCACATCGCTGCGCCAGTACATGGGTGCCGAACACGCAAAGCTCGACGAAGCGTTACAGATCATGGAAAGCAATGTCGAGGAGACGCTTTCCGTTACCGAGATCGCGTCGTACCTGCACGTTTCGCAACGACAGCTCGAGCGCTGGTTTCATGAGCGGCTTGGCAAGACCCCGGCACAGGCTTATCTGGAAATCCGGCTTCTGCGCGCCCGGCAACTGCTTTACCGGACCGCCAAGCCGCTCGAAGAGGTCGGTACAAGTACGGGCTTCGTGTCGATGACACATTTCGCCACATGCTACAAGGCGCAATTCCAGATCTCACCGAGCGCTGATCGCCGCCGCTACCAGAACGCACTCTAGGGCCCAGACGCCGTCTGTGCTCGCGCTGTCGCATAGATGACAGACCTTGCATGGAGATGTCCACGTCAATCCGATTCGCGAGGCGTGGACTGCAACGGGCTCTCCATTGATCCTCGCCGCGCAAGCCGCAGCGCGGGATTCCTCTGTCGAGGTTAACCCTGAACGTCGGAATGGGAAAGTATTTCGACGGATTGGGAAATATTCGAAATCGCTGAACTTCTACCATTCGCTCTACCAACCGAGGCTTTTTCACTAAGGAGTGAGCGAATGAAAATGGAGAATCTGATCCGCATCGAGAACGGCGAAAAAGTGAAGCATACGTTCTCGGACGCGGAGTACGCGAACCGCCAGGGCAAGCTGCGTGACCTGATGGCGCGCGAGAACATCGATGCCGTGCTGTTCACGTCGTATCACAACATCAACTACTACGCGGACTTCCTGTATTGCTCGTTTGGCCGCAAGTACGGGCTCGTCGTCACGCCGAAGAAAGTGGTGTCGATCTCCGCGAATATCGACGGCGGGCAGCCGTGGCGTCGTACGGTTGGTGACTACAACGTGGTCTATACCGACTGGCAGCGCGACAACTTCTTCCGCGCCGTGCAAGGCGAAATCGACAACAAGGGGCGCGTAGGGGTCGAGTTTGACCAGGTGCCGGTCGAGGTCCTTGCGAAGCTGAAGGCAGCCCTGCCGTCTGTCGAATTCGTCGATATCGGCGTGCAGACCATGCGCATGCGCATGATCAAGTCGGCGGAAGAAATCGAGGTCATCAGGCACGGCGCGAACGTCTGCGATGTGGGAGGAGCCGCGCTTGCCGCCGCGGTCCACGAAGGCGTGCCTGAGCACGAAGTTGCGCTTGCCTCGACGCAGGCGATGGTGCGCGAAATCGCGCGCCGCTTTCCCGACTCCGAGCTGATGGACACCTGGACGTGGTTCCAGTCCGGCATCAACACCGACGGCGCCCATAATCCGGTCACTACACGCAAAGTGCAGAAGGGCGACATCCTGAGCCTGAACTGCTTCTCGATGATCGCCGGCTACTACACGGCACTCGAGCGCACGATGTTCTTCGACCACTGCTCAGATGAGCACCTGCGCCTGTGGAAGGTCAACGTCGAGGTACATGAGGCCGGGCTCAAGTTGATCAAGCCGGGCGCGCGCTGCTGCGATATCGCCCAGGAGCTCAATAAGATCTACGCCGAATACGGCCTGCTGCGGTACCGCACGTTCGGCTATGGCCATTCGTTTGGCGTGCTGTCGCACTACTATGGCCGCGAAGCCGGACTCGAGCTGCGGGAGGACATTGATACGGTCCTGGAACCGAACATGGTGGTCTCGATGGAGCCGATGATCATGTTGCCGGAAGGCCTGCCCGGCGCGGGCGGCTACCGCGAGCATGACATCCTCGTTGTCGGCAGGGAGGACGCGACGAACATCACTGGCTTCCCATACGGTCCGGAGCACAACATCATCAAAGCCTGATCGGGCCGCGTTCCAACCCGCCTGCGGCTGCGGCCGCAGGTCTCTCGTAATGTGGCAGGAGACGCTGAGCGCTGCCACGAATATCGCGTGCCGGTGTTAGCCCTTGATGTCGAAACCAGAAAGGGTTTCGTCGCTACGGGAAATCTTTGGATCGGTCCAGCTTCTACCATTTGCTCCAAGGGGCCACGCATCACGCCGTGCAACGAATCGATCGGACAGGCAACCGCGAGAGTCGCCACCCGTGCACAGCCTTCGCATCATTCATGTTTGGAGACAGCAATGAGCACCAGAAATGCAGGTTTGGTCGGGGCCGCAGTCGACGGCTCCATCTCGCCAGGCGACAGGTCGTCTTCGTATCCATCCGACAATGCACCGTCCTCTCCCTCGGTGGAACGGCAACTGCTGAAACGCGCCGCGGTGGCGAGCTTCATTGGCAATTTCGTCGAGTGGTTCGATTACGCGTCGTATGGTTATCTCGCCACCATCATCGCCGTGGTCTTCTTTCCGAAAACCAATTCGACTACCGGACTACTCGCGGCGTATGGCGTGTTCGCAATCTCGTTTTTCGTGCGCCCGATCGGCGGCATTGTCTGGGGGCACTTCGGCGACAAGTTCGGGCGCAGAACCGCGTTGTCGCTGTCAATCCTGATCATGTCATGCTCGACGTTCGTGATCGCCTTCCTGCCGACTTACGCACAGGTAGGCATGCTGGCCCCGGTGCTGCTGCTGTTGGTCCGTGTGGTACAAGGCTTCTCGGCTTCCGGTGAATATGCGGGGGCATCTGCGTTCCTTGCCGAGTACGCGCCAGATGGCAAGCGCGGCGTCTATACCAGCATCGTCCCAGCCAGCACTGCGGCAGGCCTGCTGTTCGGCTCCATCTTCGTTGCGGTACTGCACGCCGTGCTGACAACCGAGCAGATCCAGTCTTTCGGTTGGCGGTTGCCGTTCCTGCTCGCGGCCCCGTTCGGTTTGATCGGCCGTTACATCCGTGTGCGACTGGAGGACACGCCGAAGTTCACGGCGCTCGAAGGCTCGCACCATGTTGCCCGAGCGCCGGTAACGGAATTGCTGAGCGCACACCGCGGTAGAATGGTGATCGCATTTGGCGTGACATGCCTGAACGCGGTAGCGTTCTATCTCGTACTGAGCTATATGCCGACGTATCTGTCGACCGAGATGGGCATGAGCGAAACCGCTTCGTTCGTCGCGGCGACGATTTCGCTTGTCGCGTACATCGGTCTCATTTTCCTGATGGGCTCGCTATCGGATCGCGTGGGCCGCAAGACTATGCTGATTGGCGCGTCAATCCTGTTTGCCGCACTGACCGTACCGCTGTTCAAGGGGCTCGTCGGTGCGAGCTTCGCGACGATCGTGCTGATCCAGATTGCATTTGGCGCGTTGCTAACAATGAACGACGGCACATTGCCATGCTTCCTGTCAGAGATCTTTCCGACCCGGGTGCGCTATAGCGGCTTTGCGTTCTGTTTTAATGCGGCGAATGCGCTGTTCGGCGGGACGGCACCGTTCGTTGCGACATGGCTCATTGGTGTCACGGGCAACAAGCTTGCGCCGGCCTGGTACCTGGTCGGCGCTGCCGGGGTCGCGTTGATTGCCATGCTCGCAAGCCGGGAAACAGCGCGCGAACCGCTGGCTGACGACTGATACGGGAGCACGTGGCGAAGGCTGTCGCGCGTTCCCGATGGACATTACGGCTCGGCAAGTTGCCTATCTGAGTCCGCAATTCGTTAGTCCCTTGTGCTCGCCGGCTGCCTGGGCCGTTCTACCGGAACGGGCGAGGCCGGCTATACGATTAACAAAGCCGCCACAACCTCATGCAGCACGGAGCTCAAAAGTACGTTCACCCCAACGACGTCGACAAATATCGACGTCGTCGCCGGCAGACGTTCAGTTTTTCGCTCCGCGGCCGTTGAGCAGGACGCAGTCCACACGCGGACATTTTGGCCACTACCCAACTTGTCGCGCGATACTCTGCATGACCGCGCGCGGCAGCGATTGCGGGGCGCCTCCACTGACGTACTGAGACTTGTTCATGTCCACCGTGAAGACACATTATCTGGACCTGCCTGTTGTACTGGAGCCAGGTCACCAACTCGAGATTGCACATCAGCGGTTCGATGTATGCGTGCTGCCCGCTCATCAGCAACTCGGCGCATGGTGCGATCGAATGATCGGTGTCGTCGACCTGCTAACAACGCGCGATGGACGTGGACAGCCGTTTCGCGGCCGGATCGACCGCTATGCCGTGGGCGAATTCCTTTTCGCGGACTGCTACACTGATCGCATCACGCAGGACCGCACGATCGCGAGAATTTCCAGGGACGACGCTCGCAGTATCGTGTTCCACATATTCTTCGACCGCGCGCCCGACAACGAGCTTATCTACGCGGGTAAAAAGCGCACGGACCCGGCGCTCGAAGGCGGCATCTTCGCCATTGACCTCGACCAGCCGGTGCAGTTCAGGCGAGCCGCCTGCCGGCACGTGACGATTTTCCTTCCAGGCCTGTTGCTGTGCGACGTGTTTCCGGACCCATCGGCGCTACATGGGCGCATGCTCTCGCCCCTCCTGCCGGTCGTGCGCTTTCTCACGGACAGCGTCATGTCACTCGCTGCGCGGATCCGCCACATGGCTGCAGGCGATGCGCACCGCGCACTGCGGGAACTGGTGCTGCTGATTGCGGATGCGTTCGCTGACCATGCGGGGTTGAAAGGCAGCAAGCCGTCGCTTGGACGCGCGATCGCATTCGATCAGGCGCGGCGCTACGTACGCGAGAACCTGCATGATGACAGCCTCTCGCCCGACAGCGTCGTGGAATCGCTTGGTCTTTCCAGACCAACGGTGTATCGGCTTTTTCAGCATGACGGCGGCCTCGCCGCTTACATCAGACACGTCCGCCTGCGCGCTGCCGCCCGCGAACTGGTCGCGTGGCCGGGAGTGCCTGTCAAGGACGTCGTGTATGCCCACGGCTTTACAAGCGCATCCGACTTCACACGTGCATTTAGACGCGCCTATGGTATGGCGCCTCAGGACGTGCGGGTGCATAACCAGGCCGGGTATGCCGAATTGGAGCGGGTCTCGGCACGTTCCTTCTGCCATGGTCGATGACTCACATCGGTGCTTCAGGGACGTTGCTGATCGCTGCCGGCATCGCTGGCCTCGGCGCAGCACTCTCTCAGTGGCTTGCGCCGCCTTCCGTCAACAAAACCGGTACGCCGGCATATTTCGCAGAAGGCGCAGTCCATCGCTTGCTCTATGTTCTGATGCTCGCTGTTCCTCTGCTCGGGTGGCTAAAAACCAATGCAGCAGGACATGCAGCCAGTTGATTCGGACTCTTCTCGTTGCCGACGCTGCTGCCCAGAAGTCGAGAATTATCGCACTGGTTAGGAAAACTGCACTCACTAACGGCTACGGATTGGCTGCCTGGTACGGTCGGTATGAATTGTTCGCGATGCAGAGCTTCTTCATCATCCGCGGCTTAGGTCTGCTGGTGATCTTTGGGCTGAAAAGACCGCCGAAGCTTCCTCTTCGGCGGTTGCGTTATCGACGCTGAGCCACACCTGTCCGTCGCATCGCTCGCAAATGGCCAGCTTTCTAGCGTATGACTCGTCCGGACGAACTGCGCGCCCATGGTATCCGCATGCCGCGCATGCGTAGGTGTAACTCACTTCAGTGTGTGTATCCATCAGCCTTCTCCTGGCGCTCGCATCAGCCGCTCGACTCTGTAGCAACGGCAGCGGAAGTTGGAACCGGCAACTCATCCATCCGATCCTTTGCCTTGCTTCCGGACGTCTGCCGCTCAGGTTGCGGATATCGTCCACGCTTATCGTCCAGCGCGCGGCAGGGATCGACCGTCAGGTCGTTGTCGCTGGCGAAGCGCATCACAAAATCAAATGCGTCAGGACAGATACGTCGCAATTCGTTCGAGATGCGTAGGCATTTGATGTCCTGCTCGACAACCGGCATCGCAAGCCGTGTGCTGGCGATAGCGTTGCCGTGGCAGCGTTCGGCCACGAACAGTGCGACGACTCCCGTCAGGCGCTCGGCCCAGTCGCCTGGCCGGAAGGGCTTGCACTGCGACGTCACGCCGCGGATCAGGTAGTGGCCAATGCCATCGTTAGTCATGTTGCGGCTATCGCGGCATGCGCGTCGTCAGGTAGCAGGTGTACGCATTGTCATTGCGTCGGCTCGCCCAGCAGCGCGTTCCGTCCGAAAGACGTCGCCTTGCAGAGTCGAGCGAGATTGCACTGATGGTCGGCGTTGAAAGCACGATGGGATCACTGCAATCGACGATGCGATTCTAGGTGAGTTGAACCTTCTGAACGCTTTCAGCCACTGCACGTTCCGATGGGGGTTTTCCATAAGCAGATCCGGCGGCCGCTGAATCAGCTGTCTCGCAGGCCCTTTCATGGAAATCCCCTAAACGCCGGTCCTCGCCGTGAAAGCCGGGGGAAGGATTCGCACTCCGACAATCGCGCCATCGATGCAGACAGGCAGCCTTTCGCCGCCGACAATAACGGAGACTATCGATGCAACCGAAGTGCAGTGGGTTTCGTCACATTGCTGTTGCTTCCAGCCTGTTGTTTAGCCTGGCCTCGCAGCATGCGGCAGCCGCGGATAGCGGCAAGATCACGATCATGGTGGGCGGCATCACGAAGCTGATCTACTTGCCGGCTCGCCTGACTGAACAGCTCGGGTACTTCAAGGACGAGGGACTCGACGTTGAACTGCTGTCGCAGCCAGCCGGCGTCGATGCTGAAAACGAACTTCTGGCCGGTGCCGTTCAGGCTGTGGTCGGGTTCTACGACCATACGATCGATCTGCAAACCAAGGGCAAGGACGTCGAGGCAATCGTCGTGTTCGGGCAAGTGCCGGGCGAGGTCGAAATGGTCTCGACCAAGGCGTCTGAAACGGTCAAATCGATGGCGGACGTGAAGGGCAAGACGCTTGGTGTGACTGGCCTCGGTTCTTCAACAAGTTTTCTGACGCAATACCTTGCCGGACAGCACGGTATTCAGTCCACTGAATACACGATGCTGCCGGTGGGCGCTGACGCCAGCTTCATCGCGGCGATCAAGCAAGGCCGCATCGACGCCGGCATGACGACTGAGCCGACCGCGTCGGCACTGCAGAAGTCAGGCGACGCCAAGGTGCTCGTCGACATGCGCTCGGTCGAAGGCACGAGGGCGGCGCTGGGCGGTACCTATCCGGCGTCTAGTCTGTACGTGCAGGCCGCATGGGCCGATTCGCACAAGGCCGAAGCCACCAGGCTCGCGCATGCATTCGTTCGCACGATGCAGTTCATCCACACGCATAGCGCGGAAGAAATCGCCGCGAAGATGCCCGACGATTATCAGAAAGACAAGCCGCTCTACGTAAGCGCGCTGAAGGCGTCGCTGCCGATGTACACAGCGGACGGCAAGATGCCGGCCGACGGTCCGACCACGGTGCTCAAGGTGCTGTCGGCGTTCAATCCGTCGGTCAAGGGCAAGCATGTGGAGTTGGGCAAAACCTATACGAACGAGTTTGTCAGCTCGAAATGAGTCGTGGCAGCCCGACGCGTTACCGCGTTCGTCCGCAGAGGCGTAAGTAAGTGTGTGCTGCGGTGGTCGATAACGGTCCAGGCGTCAATCCTCAAGCCAGTTTCTGGCAAAAAAGTACTCCGAATCATTGGCCCAGGCGTCATTGCGCATATCAGTAGAGTTACTGAGTTGCACAAATGACACAGGAAAGGAGCGTGAAGGATTCGGGTAACTAGCATGGCAAGCATTCGTAGACCGAAGCGGTTGCCGGGACCTTGAGGCGGAGGCGGCCGTGAGTAGAGAAGACACAATTTCAACGCAGTTGTCTGAGGAGACGATCTTGAAGAAGAAGTATCTTTCGCTGGCTGTCGCGGTCAGCGCACTCGGGGCAGGCGGCGCACACGCGCAGTCGAGCGTGCAGCTTTACGGCTTGATGGACCTGAGCGTGCCGACTTACCAGTCGCACGCGGATGCGAACGGGAACCATGTGATCGGCATGGGCATCGGTGGCGAGCCGTGGTTTAGCGGCAGCCGCTGGGGCCTGCGCGGCGCCGAAGACATTGGCGGCGGTTCGAAGATCATCTTCCGACTGGAAAGCGAATACGTTGTCGCCAACGGTCAGATGGAAGATCCGGGTCAGCTCTTCGATCGTGACGCGTGGGTCGGTATCGAGAACGACACGTTCGGCAAGATCACGGCGGGCTTCCAGAACACCATCGCACGCGATGCAGCGGCGATCTACGGCGACCCGTACGGCAACGCACGCCTGACGACCGAAGAGGGCGGCTGGACGAACGCGAACAACTTCAAGCAGATGATTTTCTACGCGGCCAGCGCAACCGGCACGCGCTACGAAAATGGCGTCGCGTGGAAGAAGCTGTTCGACAACGGCATCTTCGCGAGCGCGGGTTACGCGTTCGGCAACCAGACCAGTTTCGGTAACAACGCGAATTATCAGGTCGCACTGGGCTATAACGGCGGCCCGTTCAGTGCGTCGGGCTTCTACAGCCACGTAAACCGCGATGGCAACACGAACCAGTCGTTCTCGGTCGGCGGCAACTATGTGTTTGGTATTCTGCGCGCCAACGCCGGCTACTTCCGTTACCTCGGCAATCAGGGCGCGCTGGGTCAGCGCCAGGATAACGCGTGGACCGTGTCGTTCAAACTGTCGCCGAAGGGTCCGCTCGATTACGAGCTCGGCTATCAGCAGATGCGTGTAAAGAATGCCGCGTACAACACCGACGGCGATATTCCGAACGCGAACATCGGCGCGTTCGACCCGACCTCAGGCTTGCACAACGGTTGGAAGGAAACGCTGTACTGGTCCACGTTCTATCACCTGTCCAAGCGCACCGAAGTGTATCTGGCCGGCGACTATATGAGGTTGCATGGCGGCTACACGGTCGGCACCACCTTCGGCGCGACCAACCAGCTGGAGCTGACCACGGGTGTGCGTACCCGATTCTGATCGGGAATACAGCCTCGCAGCGCATCTGTTTCAACGATGTTCTCCAGCTTGCGGCCGCGGACTTTTCCGCGGCCGCTTTTTCATTTCAGCAGGCGAGGGAGAGGCATGTTCAGCAACACGACTATCAGAACCGCGCTCACGGTGACCATCGCCGGCTACACAGCCGCGTTGATGTTCGTGATCGCGATATCCGTCGCTGGTTTGAAGACCACCAACGCGGCGCTCGAGAAGATGTACACCGAAGAGACCGTTGCGATGCGCCACATCGCCGCGAGCAGCGAGGCGCTCCTGAACGTGCGAGTCGATCTCGGCGCGTATGAAACGCTCGTGGCGCAGGGAAAGCCCACCGATGCGGTGCTCGCTCGCGTCCATGCTGGGCTTGCGGACAGCGATCGCGAACTGGCGGCCTATCTCGCGCAGCCTGCGTCGGACGACGACGAGAAGGCGCTGACCGACGCGCTGCGCGCAAAACGCGGGCAGTTGTTGAAACAGGTGCTTGTGCCCGAAGTCACGGCGCTCGATCAGAACGATTTCATCACGTTCCGGACCACGGAACGGCAGGCACCCGATGCGGTGTTCAGCGACTATAAACATGCCGAAGCCGCGCTCGAGAAGTTCCAGATGCAGCACGAGGAAGCACGCTTTACGTCGGCGCAGCAGCACTTTCGTCTGCTGTGCTGGGTGTTCGCCGCAATCGGGCTGGTCGCGCTGGTGCTTGGCCTCTGCACGCGCTTCATCGTGAAAGCGGCGATTCTTCGACCGATCGACGCGGTAATCCAGCACTTCGAACGAATCGCGGCCGGCGACCTCACGGGGCAGATCGCCGGCGTGCGCCGAAACGAAATGGGTCGCCTGATGGGCGCGCTGGCCCGTATGCAGCAGAGTCTCGTTGCCGCGGTCAGTCAGGTCCGTTTTGGCACGGCGGCGATCGCGCAGGGTGTGCGCGAGATCGCGAGCGGCAATGCCGATCTGTCGGCGCGCACCGAACAGCAGGCGGCGACGCTGGAGCAGACCGCCGCGAGCATGGAGGAATTGACTGCGACGGTCAGGCAGAACGCCGACAACGCGCGCGAGGCCAATACGCTCGCTGAAAACGCGTCGAAAACCGCGGCGCGTGGCGGCGAAGTGGTCGATCAGGTGATCGACCTGATCGCCGACATGTCGGCGGGCTCGAACCGGATCGTCGACATTATTGGTGCGATCGAAGGTATCGCTTTTCAAACCAACATACTTGCACTGAATGCCGCCGTGGAAGCCGCGCGCGCCGGCGACGAAGGACGTGGATTCGCGGTGGTGGCGGGTGAAGTGCGTGCTTTGGCGCAGCGCTCGGCGGCCGCGGCGAAAGAGATCAGGGAACTGATCGTCAGTTCGGTGACGAAGGTCGAGAACGGCTCCGAACTGGCGATTCGCGCCGGCGCGACCATGTCGGACATCGTTGGTGCCGCGCGCAACGTGGCCGGTATCGTCAGCGAAATCAGCGTCGCTTCGGAGGAACAGTCACGGGGCATCGAGCAGATCAGTCGTGCGGTCACGCACATGGACCGCGCGACCCAGCAGAATGCCGCGCTCGTCGAGCAGGCTGCGGCTGCCGCGGCGTCGCTGCAGGAGCAGGCGGGCGCGCTCGACAGCGCGGTCGCGGTGTTCCGGATGAGCGAGCCGCTCGCGTCTTCCAGCGAGCCAACCGGGAAGCGCCCCGAGCGGGTTGCGACATTTTCGCCCTCGTGCGCATGACGGTGCGCACGCCATCGCGGCGCAACCTGTGCACCGTATCCGTTCCCTGACGATGTCCCGCATCGAACGCAGTGACGACAACCATAGCGCATTCAGATGAAGGGATGGCCGACGCGGATGTCGGCCTTGCCATCGGATCGACGACCTTACGGCGTCTGCAACGTGCCGTCCTTCAGTCGCGTCTGCGTCCACGTGGTAACCGCGTTTTCGCACGGATATTTCGCTGCCTCGGCTTCATCGATGTCTACGCCGAGGCCGGGTCTGTCGTTGGCATACACATATCCATTGCGGAATTCGGGCAGGCCGGGAAACACGTCCAGCAATGCCGCTCTGGGCCCTTTGAGCTCCTGGATCACGAAGTTCGGCGGCTCGGTGCCGGACCATTCCTGCACACCGAAATTGCGGGACGCCAGATCGATATGGATATTGGCTGCGTGCGCCAGTGGCGACATGTCGCCCGGGCCGTGCCACGCGGTCCGCACGCCGAACTGCTCGGCGAAGATCTGTAGCTTGCGCCCGGCCGTAATGCCGCCGATCTGGCTCAGATGAACGCGAACGAAATCGATCAACCGCTCTGTGATCAGAAAGCGCCATTCATACGGATTATTGAAAAGTTCGCCCTGCGCGAGCGGCGTGGTCGTCTTCTGCCGCAATTGACGGAGCCATTCGCCTTCCTCGAGCGCGATCGCATCTTCGAGAAAGAACAGGTCGTACGGCTCCAGCTCACAGGCGAAGCGAATTGCTTCGACCGGCTTCAGGCGTTCATGCACGTCGTGGCACAGCGCGACATCGAAGCCGACCTTGCTGCGAATGCCCTCGAACAGCTTGAGCGTTTCGCGCATGTATTTTTTGCTGTCGAGATACACGCCATCCGCCGCGCCGCGCGGCGCGCTTGCGGGCGCCCCCGCGTAACCGTTGCCGCCGTAGCCGCCGCTCTGGCAGCGGATGTGCGTGATGCCTTGCTCGCGGTAGCGGTGGATGTTTTCGCACAGCTCGCCCAGATCGCGGCCATCCGCATGCCGATAGACCGGCACGCCTTCGCGGCATTTGCCGCCGAACAGCTGAAAGAGCGGCATGTTGGCCTGCTTGCCCTTGATGTCCCACAACGCCATGTCGACGCCGGAAATTGCGTTGTTCTCGATCGGACCGTTGCGCCAGTAGGCATTCTGGTGCATCAGCTGCCACAGTTCCTCGATCGCCTCGGCGTCGCGTCCGATCAGCAGTGGCCGCAGATACTCGTCGATCAGGCATTTGACCGCGAGATGCCGGTACGCAAATGTCGCGCAGCCGAGACCGTATAAACCGGGCTGGTTGGTCTCGACCTTGACGACGATCAGATTGATGCCTTCCGGCGCGGTGAGGATGACCTTTACATCGGTAATCAGGGTTGCCATGTGTTGTCTGCCAGAATCGAATCGTTGAAGCGGAACCCACGCTTGCGTCGCGTCACGTGCGACGCAACGAAAGCGGCTGCTCGTCTGCCGGGCGCTGCCCGGCACGCTCGGGGACCGTGATCATCACGATGACCGACAGCAGCAGGGCCGCCGCCATGAACACGTAGGACGCCGCGGGGCTGCCGGTCGCGCCGTTCAGGTAACCGACCACCCACGAGCCGAGGAACGCACCCAGCGCGCCGCAGGCGTTGATCATGCCGATCGCGCCACCCAGTACGTTGCTCGGAATCAGCTCCGGCACGAGCGCGAAGAACGGTCCGTACGGCGCGTACATCGTCGCACCTGCCACGACCAGCAACGCGAACGAGATCCAGAAGTGCGACCCGCCGAGCAGATATGACGCAACGAACGCAATGGTGCCGATCAGCAGCAGCGGCCAGACGAACAGTTTGCGATTGCGGGTTTTATCCGACAGCCATGACGCGAGCAGCATCAGAATGATCGCCGCCAAATAGGGAACCGCCGCGAGCCAGCCGACCGAGACGATGTCGATCGTCGAAGCGGCCTTCAAAATAGACGGCAGCCACATGATGAAGCCGTACACGCCGATACTCCACAGTGCGTGAATCGAGCAGAACTTCAGCACGAGCGACGAACGGAATGCAGCCTTGTAGTCGCGCACAGGCGCGATATGGGCCTGCTCGGCCTTCAGGCGCGCCGCGAGTTCGGCCTTTTCGGCATCGGTCATCCACGGTGCGTCGGCCGGTCGGTCCTGGACCGTGAACCACCAGACCACTGCCCACACCAGAGCGGGGAGCCCTTCGAAGACGAACATCTCGCGCCAGCCGAAGCTGTGGACCAGATAGCCTGACACCACCGACATCCACAGCACCGTCACCGGATTGCCAAGAATCAGGTACGTGTTCGCCCGCGATCGTTCGCTGCGGGTGAACCAGCGGCTGATATACAGCAGCATCGACGGCATGACCGCGGCCTCGACCACGCCGAGCACGAAGCGCAGCACCATCAGCATCGGAATGTTGCTGACCATGCCGGTCGCGGCGGCGCAGAGGCCCCACAGAATCAGGCTGAAGAAGATCAGCTTCTTCACGCTATTGCGCTGCGCGTAAATCGCGCCGGGCACCTGAAACAGGCAGTAGCCGAGAAAGAACAGCGAACCGATCAGCGACGACGTGCCGTGCGTGATGCCGAGGTCTTTGTCGATTCCGGCCGCCGCGGCGAAGCCGTAATTCGCGCGGTCGAGATACGCGAGGCTGTAAGTGATGAAGATGATGGGCATCAGATACCACCATCTTTGAGGCGCAACGGGTTTGACGCTTTCCATGATGTCTCCGGATAGGAAGGGCGTAGGGGTGTTGGTCCGGCGGCGCGCTGTCGTTGTGCTGTACGCCGCGCGAACCTGCATTCAAAGGACGGCCAGCCAGCCGCCGTCGACGTAGATGATCTGGCCGTTCACATAGCTCGATGCCGCGGAGGCAAGATAGACCGCGGTGCCGACGAGTTCTTCAGGCTTGCCCCAGCGTTGCGAGGGATTGCTGCTCCTGACCCACGCGTCGAAGGTCAGGTTGTCGACGAGCGGCTGGTTCATGTCGGTCAGGATGTAACCGGGACCGATCGCATTCGCCTGAATGTTCGACGCCGCCCATTCGGCGCTCATCGCCCGGGTCAGCATCTTGATGCCGCCCTTGGCCGCCGTGTACGGGCCGACTGTCGCGCGTGCCGCTTCGCTCGTCAGCGAGCCGATGTTGATGATCTTGCCGCCGGTGCCGCGCGCGATCATGCGCCGCGCAGCCTCTCGCGCGACGATGAATGCGCTGGTCAGATTGGTGTCGATCACGCGCTGCCAGTCGCTCAGTTGAAGTTCAACCAGCGGCTTGCGAAACTGGATGCCGGCGTTGTTGATCACGATATCGATCTGCACGCCGTCGTGATCCCACTGCGCGAAGGCGGCGGCGACGGCCTGTTCGTCCGTCACGTCGAACGCGCGGCCTCGTGCGTCGAGTCCCTGGTCGGCGAGACGCCTGGCGGCGGCGGCAACCGTATCGTCGCGCGTTCCGTTCAGGATCACGCGCGCGCCTGCCAGCGCCAGGCCCTCGGCCAGCGCAAAGCCGATGCCGCGTGCCGAGCCGGTGATGAGCGCGGTGCGGCCGCTCAGATCGAATAGTGAAGTCATGGGTTGCTACCTCTCTTCATAGTCGGAAACGAGGCACGAGTGCGCCCCTCGCGACCGCTTTCCCGGTCGCGATGATGTCGATAACGAATTGCTGGCTAACGCGTAATGCGCAACGAATGCGCAACGAATGCGCATCGAATCCGCGTCCGCCGCGCCTCAGGCTGGCTTGCCGGTATCTGCGCGATTCAATTCGGCGCGATCTTCGAAGTCCTGTTCCGCGCGCTTGATCAGCGTGAGCACCGCCTGTTCCGCTCCCGCCTCGTCGCCGGTCTCGATCGCCACGCAAAGCGCTTCGTGCATCGGCAGCGAACGGGCTGGGCCGCCCGCGATCTCCGAGCTGAGCTCGAAACTGGTGCGCAGGATCGCCGACAGCGCGTTCTGCATCTGCTGCACGAACTGGTTGTGGCAGGCGGTCAGGATCGCGCCATGAAACGCAAGATCGGCGGGCACATATTCGCCGTGGCCGCCGACCGCGCGTTCCATCGCCTCGAAAGCACGCCGTATCGCGACGCGATCCTCGTCGGTTGCACGCTTCGCGGCCAGTCGGGCCGCGTTCGGCTCGATGATCAGACGCAGTTCCATCAAGTCCTGAATCAGGCCGTCATCGGTCGCGCCGGCGCGCGCTCGCCAGTTGATGACGTCCGGATCGAACAACTGCCACTGCGAGCGGGGCAGCACGACCGTGCCGTAGCGACGGCGCACCTGCAGCATGCCCTTCGCGGACAGCGATTTCATCGTCTCGCGGATCGTGATGCGACTTACCTGCAACTGCTCGGCGAGCTCGTCCTCGGAGGGCAGAATCTCGCCTGGCGCGAACTGGCCGGAGCAGATCTGTTCGCCCACGCGATTCAGAACCTGGCGGTGTAGGGTTGCCATCGAACTCTCTCTAGGTCATACGTATGATCTAGAACGATAGGCGTCGGACCACGCTGTCGCAATAAGGGTTCACCCGAAGCGGAGTTCGTTGGCCGAGTCGATCTGCACTCGCGCAAACGGACTTTGCATGCGATTACTGATGCAAGAAGCGGTTATCCGTTCGTTTTTGGAATCGATGTTGAGGCGCCGGCCGATATATATCAGGCGGTTTAGCCGGCCCTGGGGTATGTCCTGGCCGAGCGCTGGCTCAATTCTCTAGTCCACCGATTTCGAATGCAGTACAGTGCCTCGCTAAGGCCGTTGAGCCTGAAGTGTGTGTACGCAATATCCGGAGACTGCAAGTTGCCCACCCCACGCAAGCGGCTGCCGCCGCTGAACACGATTTCCGCTTTCGAGGCATCGGCGAGACTGATGAGCTTCACCAAGGCAGCCGAAGAGTTGCACCTTTCACAGGGGGCCGTCAGCAGGCAGATTCAGGTGCTCGAGGAGCGCATGGGTGTGCCGCTGTTCACTCGAAGGCACAAAGAGATTCAGCTGACGCGCGCCGGGCTGATCTTTCAGCAAGCGATTGCGCAGAGCCTGAATACCATTCGTCGAGCCGTGACGATGATCGAAGCGCTCGACACCAGTACCGTCACCATCGCGGCAAGCAATGCAATGGCCAACTTCTGGTTGATGCCCGCGATCTTCGAATTCCGAAGCCAACACCCGAACATCGATATTCGCGTGCTGGCGAGCAATACGCCGGTTGACCCGTGGCACGAACCCATTGACCTCGCCATCCGGTATGGCGACGGACATTGGCCAAACCTGACGAAGGTCAAGCTTTTCGAAGAAGAGATTTTTCCGGTTTGCTCTCCGTCTTATCAGGGCAGCCACAAAATAACGCATGCGCGGGATTTGCTGGAGTGCGAGCTCATCGAGTACGACTCCGATAGCGCGGACTCCAATTCGTGGGACACGTGGCTTGAAAGCGCGGGCTTTCAGCTTGGTGCGGTCAGAAAGATCCTGACGCTGTCCAATTACGATCTCGTCTATCGCGCGGCCTGCAGCGGAAAGGGGGTGGCGCTCGCGTGGGCCTACGGTGTTCCGCGGGAAGATCGGGAGGCACTCCTCGTCCGGCCGCTCGATGTATCGATCAAAACCGGGCTGTGTGAATATATTGTTTACGCAGACAATGAAGAACTCAGTGCGCCCGCCAAGGTTTTTCTCGACTGGCTGATTGATTTCGCCAATCAAAGTGTCTGGGCATAACCGCGTTGATTGCCTAGTACTCGAGGGTGACGTCCGATAGCGGTAAAGAGCAGCACGGCAGCACGTATCCTTCGTCAATTTCTTCGTCCGTAATTCCGCCGTTGTGATTCATCTCGACTTGCCCATCCAGTTTGCGAAGCTTGCAAGTTCCGCATAAGCCGCTGCGACACGCATTGGGAATTTTGGGGCCATTCGGCAGCGCGTGGAGCGCATCCAGAATCGTGGTGCCGGGTTGGCAGTCGAATTCCATCAGCGACTGCGATAATCGGATTCTCGATACACCCACGCCATCCGGCACCTGCACCGGAGCTTGTTCCGGCAGTTGGAACCTTTCCTGGTGGAAGCGGGACGCACTGCCTCCGTTCTCAACAAACAGATCGCGCATGATTGACATGAACGCGTCCGGTCCGCAACACAGCACTTGCCTCGCGGTCCAGTCCGGAACTGCCTCGTCGAGTACTTCTTTGGAAAGAAGCCCGAAGGAGAATTCCGTGTTCTCTTCGTCCGACGTGTAGAAGTGCGCGGTGATCCCACAGCACGAGCCGGCTATCCGCTGCAATTCCTGATGGAAGAGGATATCGGCAGGCGTCCGCGCGAATTGCAGAAACTGAATGTCGGCGCTTTTGCCTTCAGCGTAAATGGCTCGCGCCATCGCCATGAGCGGTGTGATGCCCACGCCACCGGCTATAAAAAGCAGCGACTCCCGACGGTCGCGAGGCAGTATGAAGTCGCCGGCGGGGCGGGACACATGCAGACTTTCACCGACGGTCATCCGGTCGTGAAGCCATATTGAGATCGCACCGGTGGGTGAACGTTTGACCGTAATGTCGAACGTGCTAGTGCCTCGACTGTCTGGTGCCGAAGAAATGGTGTAGCACCGGAAAAGTGTTTCCTTGCCGGTGTCCACGCTTAGCGTCACATACTGCCCGGCCTCGAACCTGAAAGACTCGTCGGGTTGAGCAAGCGAAAAACGGAAGGTCTTGACGTTCCAGTTCTCGCCTGTGACGCCGACGCAAATGGCCTCAGTGAAAGCGGTTGCAGTCATTCTGAAATGCACTCCAATGGGATTGTTTTCGGAGTGCCTTTCAACTCGGTCTTCAATGTGTTCAGATACCAGTCGATGAACTCCGTGACGCCACGCTCGACGAGCGGGGAGTAGGGGCCAGGTTGATAGCCCTTCGAATTGATGCCTTGCTGATTCGCTTCGACGAGTCGCTGGTCCTGGGCGTTCGTGGCCTTCCAGACCGACGTGAGATCGTCGATGTCGTAGTCTTCGCCTTCCACGGCGTCCCCGTTGACCAGCCACCACGTCGTCACTTGCGTTTCGGTCGCGCTGAGCGGCAGCAGCCTGAAGGCAATGGCATGATCCGAAAGAACGTGGTTCCACGTATTGGGGAACCGCAGCAAACGCAAGGAGCCGACGTCCTCGTCCTCGTTGGTGCCCAGCAGCTTCTTGCAGGCGAGTTCGCCGGACATCGTAAAGGAGAGTCCACGCTCCATTGCAACGCGCGCCATCCGGTATCCGTCATCGGTTTCGATTGGCTTGAAGGGCAGTCCGGACGCAGTCCAGCGCGCCTCGTCCTTCTCGCATTTTTCAGCGTATTCGCCTCCGAATCTGGGGTCGGTGGGCCCGTCAAACTCGGAGATCGTGCGCAGAAGTTCGGGGTGGCTTGCTGTGCAGTGATAGCACTCACGATTGTTTTCGAGTACGAGCTTCCAGTTGCCTTTTTCGACAATGGTCTGCTCGAACGCAATCTTTGCGTTGTCTAGTCCGTGAGGCTTGATGTATGGGGAGACCTGCTTGCGAAATTCATCGAATGGCGCCGGTGTCACTGCAAGCGAAATAAAGATGTAGCCTTCGACTGCTTCGCAATGCACAGGCTTGAGCGAGTGTTGCGATGCATCGAATTCTTCGCCCATCTCCTTGGTGAACAGCAGTTTGCCGTCCAGGCCATAGGTCCATTGATGATACGGACAGACGAGCGTACCGGACGACCCTTTCTCGCCAGCGCAGATTCTGGAGCCTCGATGGCGGCAAGTATTGTAGAACGCCCGAATCGCTTTACTGCGATCACGGATCACGACGATAGAACTCGCTCCCACTTCGAGCGTGAACCAGTTGCCCGGTTTCGGAATCTGGGCCGCCACGCCCGCGAGAATCCATTGACGTTCCCAGATCAGTTCGAGGTCGCGCTCGAACACCGCTTCGTCGGTGTAGAACGGTTGCGGCAGCGATCGCCCGCTCACGCGTGATTCAATCAGGGAGATGAGTTGACTGTTCGGCAGCATGATGATGTTCGGTTAGGTTGAATTGCATCAAAAGAGATGTTCACGTGCCGATTTGACCTGCCGGACGAAGCGCTTGCAAGCCATGAAAACTGATGGTTTGCATGAATTTTTGATAGTCAGCCATTGATGCCGCTCGCGTTTGGATGGATCGCGGGGGCAAGCCAACGTGCCCGCTGCCGCGCAAACCGGCTGCCATCGGGCTGCGGGCGTTTGAATGCAAATCCGCATGCGATAAATCAGAAAAACTGCTTTGACGCGCAGGTCTCCCGCTCGGATGATTGCCGGACATCGCTCACAACGGGCGGCTTTGGCAACAGCGGCGAGTCCGGGCAGTCATGACACAGACTGCACCCGGTTCGTAGCGAGAACAGACTGGGAGGCGTCATGTCAGGAAATCGTGGAGTGGTTTATGTGGAGCCCGGACGGGCGCCGGTTGGACGGGTGCAGGGGCAATATCAATGAGTTGCCCGTTCTCAGGAATTGAAGCCAAAAGCGACTCTGCTGTCGATGGAAGTTGGCATAACGCGCAACTGGATTTTTCCAGTTCGATGAGCTACGGCGATTACCTTCACCTCGATAAAGTCCTTGACGCACAGCATCCGCTGTCTCCCGATCACAACGAGATGCTGTTTATCGTTCAGCATCAGACATCCGAGCTTTGGATGAAACTGATGCTTCAGGAATTGCGCGCGGCGAGAACGGGTATTCGTGCTGGCGAACTGCAGCCGGTCTTCAAGATGCTCGCGCGTGTTTCCCGGATCATGGACCAGCTCGTGCAGGCCTGGAGCGTCCTCGCGACGATGACTCCAGCCGAATACACGGCGATGAGGCCCTACCTTGGCCTGTCGTCGGGTTTCCAGTCCGGTCAGTACCGGGAGATCGAGTTTCTTCTGGGCAACAAGAACGCAACGATGCTGCGCCCTCATGAGCATCTGCCCGAAAACCTCCAGCGCCTGCGAGAGGTGCTGGAGCGTCCGTCCCTCTACGACGAGAGCATCAAGTTGCTGGCGCGCGCCGGGCTGTTCGTCGAACCCGATCGGCTCAACGCGGACTGGACTTTGCCCACACGCTACAACGCATCAGTAGCCGAAGCATGGCTGCGGGTGTATCGCGATCCGAAAGAGTACTGGGATCTTTATCAGTTGGCCGAGAAACTCGTGGATATCGAAGACTCGTTCCGGCAATGGCGGTTTCGCCACCTGACGACTGTGGAACGTGTGATCGGATTCAAACGTGGAACGGGTGGCACTGAAGGCATCGGATACCTGAGGAAGATGCTGGATGTGGTGCTGTTCCCGGAGCTCTGGCAGCTCCGGACCAATCTTTGAGTTTCCCTTGACGGTTCCACGACCTGCCAAAAAATATTCACTGGATTACTGCAATGTTCGAGCACGTAGAAGCTTACCCCGGCGACCCGATTCTTTCGCTGATGGAAGCGTATTTAACCGACCAGCGGCCGGAAAAGACGAACCTCGGTATCGGTCTCTACTATGACGAGGCCGGAAAGATACCTGTCCTCGAATCCGTCAAGCAGGCAACCGCGACGATTCAGCGGGCGTCCAGGCCCCACACCTATCTGCCCATGGAAGGTGATGCGAGATACCGGGCGGCCGTCCAGCGACTCGTCTTCGGCGAAGATGCCGAGGCTGTGAAATCCGCCCGTATTGCTACCGTTCATTCGATTGGCGGCTCCGGATCGATTCACATCGCGGCTCGATTCATCAAAGCCTATTTGCCCGACAGCAGTGTATGGATTAGCGACCCCACATGGGATAACCACCGCGCGCTCCTCGAGTCGGCACGTCTGAAGGTCAATACGTATCCATACTTCGACACCGGGAAGAATTGCATCGATTTCGACGCGATGATTTCGTTGCTGGATACATTGCCCGAGCGCAGCGTCGTGCTGCTGCAGCCGTCCTGTCAGAACCCGACCGGCGCGGACCTGTCGGCGCAACAGTTCGCGACCGTCATAGACCTGTTGAAACGCCGTCACCTGTTGCCGTTCGTGGATATGGCCTATCAGGGCTTTGGAGATGGGCTCGACGACGATGCGGCTCCGATCCGCAAAATGGTGGAAGCAGGTCTGCAGGTCATCGTGACCAATTCGTTCTCGAAGAATTTCTCGCTCTATGGCGAGCGCGCCGGCGCTCTGTCGATCGTCTGTCCGGATGCGCAGACCGCATGTCGAGTGCTGGGTCAACTCAAAGCGACGGTCAGGCAGGTGTACTCGAGTCCGCCAGCTTTTGGCGCTCAGCTGGTCAGCACGATTCTGAGTGATCCGGAGACGACGCGTCACTGGCATCAGGAGCTCGCAAAGATGCGCCAACGCATGAAGGACATGCGACGCAAACTACGTTCGACGCTCGAGACGCTCGTGCCGGATGTCGATGCGAGCTATCTGACGGATCAGCGCGGCATGTTCAGCTACACCGGATTGAGCGGGGCGCAGGTCGACGCTTTGCGCGAGCGCAAAGCGATCTACCTCGTTCAATCCGGACGGATTTGCGTCGCGGGATTGAACGACAGCAACGTTGGTTACGTCGGGGAAGCCATCGCCGACGCCATCAAGCGACAGGCTAGCCTTTGACCTGACATTACGGAGCCGAGCAGGTCTGGCTCCTTCATTGAGTTTATTTCTTATGATCCGCGAAACCATCGACACAGGCCTTCCCGCGCTGAATCAGCCGTTTTCCTGGGCTACCCGGGCGGGCGGACTGCTTTTTACTGCCCACGGGCCAGTGAAAATGAACGGGGAAATCTGCGCGGGCGATATTGAAGACCAGGCCAGATTGACTTTTTCAAACCTGCAGCGGGCCGTGGCCGCTGCGCGAGCCGTCATGTCGGATGTCGCGCAAGTGTTGATTTATATGAAGGATGCTAGTCACATGCGCGCTATCGACCGTGTTTACCGGGATTTCTTTCAAATGCCTTATCCGAATCGGTCGAGTGTCGTAGTGAAGGATTTCGTTCACGCCGACATGCTGATCGAGATCGTTGCGTACGTGGCGGTCGGTTCGCACCCCGCGTTTGCGCATGCATAGCATGTGATATTTCCGCTTTCGGGTCGCGATAGCGTGTTTCTAGAATGTGATTCCAATGGCCATATTTTTGACTTGCATATGAATGACTCGGGAACTACCGCGTTGACTCGTGCCGGCGACGCTGCATGGGAGCTAAGGGGCGGTGCCGAAGCTAACGGCGGGGGCATCGCCTGGGCGCTGCGTTCAACCGGAAACGCGCTCGCGTCCGGCTTTGGTCGGTTGAAGGCCGGCCAGACACCGCCGAAGACGCTGGACTACGACGAGGTGATTCATGTCCTCAAGGGGACACTCAGTGTTAGCTGCGACGGCGGACAGCTTGTTGCTCGCGCGGGCGATGTGATCTCGCTGAGCAGAGGGTCGGCCGTCGTCTATTCCGGCACGGACGCGGAGTTCTTTTTCGTTGTAACGGCGCCCTGACGCAGACACAGGACCTACCAAACGGATTGCAGCATGAACGCTTCAGTATCATCGGATAGATTGCTTCCCGCGGATGACAATACCAACGGCTGGTCAGCGATCCTGCCCACGCGTGTGCCCTGTCAACCCGCGAGAAAGTCAGCCAGCTTTGACTGGCTGGTAGTCGGAGCAGGGTATGCGGGGTTGTCGGCGGCCAGACGCCTGGCGACTCTGAACCCATCCCACTCCATCGCTGTCGTCGATGCCCAGCAGGTCGGCGAAGGCGCGCATGGCCGCAACGCCGGCTTCGCCATCGACCTTCCGCACAACGGTGATCACGACCCGGGCAACACCGACAAGGGTCATCGATACATGCGGCTGAGTCGCTACGGGATCGAGTCCCTCGATGAATTGGTCCGTGCACACAATATAAATTGCCAGTGGAGCAAACGAGGACGTTACGACTGCGCCGTCTCGCCTGAAATTTCTCGCACGCTTCTCGGCGCGACGGCTGCGGAACTCGACGCACTGGAGGAGCCGTATGAATTCATACGTGGCGACGCGCTCCACGAACGCCTGGGCACCCGATACTACGACTCCGCGATCTACACGCCGGGCACACGGCTGCTCAATCCTGCTGCCTTGTCGCGGGGTCTGGCGGACTCGCTTCCTTCGAACGTGCAGTTGTTCGAGAACTCTCCGGTACTTGATCTCGAATCCGGGCCGACAGTCGTGGCGATGTTGCCCGGCGGCGTGCGGTTCTCGGCGCGAAATGCGGTGCTGACCAACAATGCGTTCATCAATCGCTTCAAGTATTTCGAAAGGCAACTGCTTCCATTTGTGCTGTTTGCGAGTCTCTCACAACCCTTGACACAGGAAGAGCGAGCACGGCTTGGCGGGACTACCGATTGGGGGATTACGCCGGCCCATGGCATCGCGGGGGCGACCATACGCTACACGAAGGACTTTCGGATTCTGTTCCGATACGGGTTCCAGTTCGCGCCGACGCTACGTTGCCCGGCGTCGCTGCGTGAGCGCATGAAGCGGACTCACCAGGTGCTGTTCAAAGCGCGTTTTCCGATGCTGGAACAGGTCGCGCTCGAGCATTTTTGGGCCGGGTACCTTTCGTTGAGCCAAAATGGCGCGCCGGGTTGGGGGCAACTGTCGAAACATATCTATGCGGCGGTCAATTGCAATGGAGTGGGTATCGCAAAGCAAACCACCGCCGGCGCGCTGGTCGCCGAACTGGCCTGCGATACAGGGCATCCATTGATCAGTGACATGATGGTACTGGGTTCGCCAGACCTTCTGCCGCGACGTCCATTCCTGGACGTCGGTGTGAGAACCTATCTCGCTGCCCAGAAGTGGAAGGGCCGCTCAGAGAAGTAGCAGAGTACACAGTGAGACATCAAATAGACATGAAGAGCGAGACGCAGCATCAAACAGCACAGACCCAGCGCGAACGTGGAGCCACGAAATGGTGGGTGCTCTTTCTTCTCACGCTGGTCTACACGGTCAACATTGCGGACCGCTATGTCGTATCGACATTGATCGAGCCTATCAAACACGAGTTCGGTCTGAGCGACAGCGAAGTCGGCTTCATGACCGGCACTGCCATTGCCTTGTTCTACGTCACGCTCAGCCTGCCGTTGGGACTGCTCGCGGATCGAGTCAGCCGCAAGCGCATGATCAGCGTCGCATTAGCGGTCTGGTCTGGCTTCACGGTTTTGTCCGGCGCGAGCGGCAGCGCTCTCACGTTCTTTTTGTCGCGGCTCGGCGTGGGGATCGGCGAAGCGGGTTGTATGCCGTGCGCGGTTTCATTATTGGCGGACAAATTTGCTCCGTCGATGCGTGGCACTGCGATGAGCCTGTTTTCCGTTGGCGCCGCCGTAGGTGCGCTAATGGGGTCGGCGGGCGGGGGATGGATTGCCGACCACCACGGATGGCGCGCAGTCCTGCTCGTATTCGGGTGTCTTGGCGTTCCGCTGGCGGTCATACTGATGCTCGGTTTCAGAGAGCCTCGTCGCGGAGTGTTCGATAAGCCCGAAAGCGAAGTTGGTCGTGCCGGTCTGAAGGAAACCTTGCGCCACATCCATGACTGCAAGGCGCTATTTCATGTCATCACGGGAACCACGATTCTTACCTTCTGGGGATGGGGTCTGGTCTGGTGGACTCCGTCGTTTCTGGCTCGAAGTTTTCATCTGACTGTAGGCGATGCTGGGGGAATGCTTGGTGCGATCCACGGTATCGGAGGGGGGCTTGCGATGCTTTGTACCGCATTGGTGCTGAGTCGGCCTCGGGCGGCGTCGGGGTTTGCTCAGGCGAAGCTCGTAGCATTGGTCACTGCACTTGCAACGATACCTTCATTCGTTGCGTACGCGTCGCCGTCACTTGGTTTGACCCACATGATGCTCTGGATTTTTATACCCACCATCTACGTGTATATCGGTCCTTCTGCTTCGATGGCTCAAAATTTGACGCCTGCGGCCATGCGAGGACAGGTCGTCGGCATCATCGTGTTCGTGACGAACGTTGCGAATCTCGTGATTGCACCGCAGGCTGTCGGGTTTCTATCGGATACCATCGCCGCACATATGAGAAATCCCACCGAGTCCCTCCGCTATGTGCTGGTGATGGTGTCCCTGACAGGTCTGTGGGCCGCGTGGCATTTTTATCTTGCCGCACGCTACATGCGTTCCGAGGATTCCAATAGCGTTTCGACGCAATTGTCAGGAGCGTCCGCGCACGGCTCCTGAACTGCGCGCGGCCATCGCATCACGGTCCTGCTTCACTTCTTTATCGACTTCTTTATCGACTTCTTCGGATTGCGCGCGCGTCAATGCATGATTGCGAGCGCGATCCGATCACTCCATATACGCCACCCCGACGGTCCTTCGGTGACAGTGGCTCACACCCGGAGACAGACGCTCGTTCTTCGGCGATTCTAGCGCTCTCCATCTCTCACCCAGGAAGAAGCGGTGCACACGCCGCTCGCTTGCCAACGCGCAATTGAAAAATTGCGGCCCAAAGAACAATGTGGCCAATTAGGTGCTTACCCTTGTTTGGAGGCCTTGGAAGCAAGCTCTCAAACGGCCTGCTCAGGCATTGTCCTTGACACCAAAGGGTTGCGCACTCCAGACGCTGTTTGCATTCCAATTGTCATGCAACGAACCAGAAATAGTGGTTTGTCTGGTTCTTTATGTCGTCATGAAATCAGACCTGCGTGCAGCAGTAAAGGTGTCAGCCCGGTTTTCTATAGCGACTGACAATCATTAAAAGATCTTTCTCCGGCCGCGTCTCTGACAGGAAAGACACAGCCGGGAATCCAGGTCAATCATTGGGCGGAGTGGAACATGTTCAAACGGATTCTCCCATCAAACGTGGCGCGTACGCTTGCCGCCTGTGCTATCGCGGCGAGTGGAGTGATGGGCGCGCACGCGCACGCAGCGGACCTTACCCAGTCCTCCTGGTGTACGGGCGCCAAACCGGTCAAGTTCGCGGAAATGGGCTGGGACAGCGCGAAGTTCATGACCGAGGTGGTTCGTTATGTTCTCGAGAAGGGCTACGGCTGCCAGACCGAGCTGATGACAGCGACGAATGCGATCGCATTGCAGGCCATTACCACCGGCGACCTGAACGTAATGGTCGAGTACTGGGCAGGGCGTACACCGGCATTCGAGAAAGCGGCACAGCAGGGGCGGGTGAAAATCGTCGGCTCTCTGGTCAATGGCGGCAGCGTGGAGGGTTATTACGTCCCGGACTATGTGATCAAAGGCGATGCCGCGCGCGGGATCAAGGCGGTCGCGCCAGATCTGAAGAGCATCGCCGATTTGCCGCGCTACAAGTCGGTGTTTGCCGATCCGGAAGATCCGTCTCACGGGCGACTGTATAACTGTCCAATTGGCTGGCAATGCGAGTCCGATACCGAGCAGAAGATGAAGGCCTACAAGATCGGCGCGGACTTCACCGACTTCCATCCAGGGTCGGGGCCGGCGCTCGACGCGGCAATCGAATCGGCCTATACGCGGGGCAAGCCGATCCTGTTCTACTACTGGGAGCCGTCGACCATCCTCGGTCGTTTCCACGCAGTCAAGCTCGAAGAGCCAGCGTACAACGCTGCCTGCTGGAAGACCATCAACGGAAGCAAGGAGCTGAACCCGTGCGGTTCCGCTTCGCCGCCGACGTCCTTGCGCGTGGTCGTTTCCAATTCGCTGGCGGACACCGATCCGGCGCTGCTGTCTCTGTTCCAGAAGATGCAGTTTTCGCTGAGCACACTCAACACCGCCATTGCGCGAATGGCGACCGCAAAGGTTGAGCCCCGCCAGGCCGCGGTGGACTTCCTGAAGGCCAATCCGTCGGTGGTTGCCGATTGGGTGCCCGCCGCGACTGCACAGCGGGTCGAGGCAAGTCTCAAGTGACGCGCAACCCGCAGCGGACTCGCGCTGCGGGCTTATCTAATCCGGGCTCACCGACGGTCGTCGTGGCGCAGGTGCGACGGCAACGCGAGGTTCCGTCGAGGGCGGGCTCTGACAGTGAAGGGAAACGCAGTGAACGGCATTTTCTATACGCTCGATCTGGGCGACGCGATCAATCAATTCTTTACCGGTGTCGTTGCCCGGTATGGCGACGTGTTTCACCGTGTCAGCGCGGTGCTACTGACGTACGCGCTGAATCCGGTGGAAGCAACGCTGAAGGCGGCGCCGCCAATCGTGATCATCGGGCTCATTGGCGCAATCGCGTGGCTGGGGGGCCGCCGCGTGGGCCTCGCGGTTTTGCTGATGGCACTGACGTACGTGATCGGCTGCCTGGGGCTCTGGGACAAACTGATGGCGACCTGCGCGATCATGGTGACGGCGTTGATCCTGACCACGATTATCGGCGTTCCGTCCGGCATCGCCATTTCTCGCAGCCAGGTACTGGCTCGCGTCTTCAATCCTGTGCTCGACATGATGCAGACGCTGCCGTCGTTCGTGTACCTGATTCCGGTCGTGATGCTATTCGGCCTGGGCCGAGTACCGGCGATCTTCGCGACGATGATCTATGCGCTCCCTCCGCTGGTTCGACTGACCGATCTCGGTCTGCGTCAGGTACCGGAAGATGTCGTCGAAGCTTCGCGTTCGTTCGGGGCGACCTCATGGCAGCAACTTATCGCGGTCGAACTGCCGCTCGCGATGCCGTCGATCATGACAGGTGTGAACCAGGCGGTGATGATGTCGCTCGCGATGGTCGTGATCGCGTCGATGATCGGTGCCCGCGGGCTCGGTGAGGACGTGTTGTCCGGCATCAACAATCTCGACATGGGGCAGGGCATTCTGGCCGGCGCGGCAATCGTCATTCTCGCCATTGTGTTCGATCGCATCACTCAGTCTTTCGGTGTAAGCAAACGTGCCCGCCGTCAAGTTCGGAAATAGACAGATGACATCCTCTACTCTTGGCAAGATCAATCCGTCACTCGAAGCGGCGCCGGACCTTGCGTCCCGTGCGGATTCAGCCGCTTTTGTCGAAACCGGCGGCTGCCGCGCAGCGCTTGAAAACGAGGCGGGGGTGCCGATCCTCGAATTGCGCCATTTATATAAGGTCTTTAGTCCCCACCGACGGCGCACCTCGGAGGCGATCGAACTGGCTCGCGCTGGCATGCCGAAAGATGAAATCCTGCAGCGGACTGCTTGCAATGTAGCCGTGCGCGACGTGTCGCTATCTATTCGCGAAGGTGAAATCTTCGTGATCATGGGGTTGTCAGGATCAGGAAAATCCACGCTTGTGCGCCACTTCAACCGTCTCATCGAGCCGGATTCGGGTGAACTGCTGTTTCGTGGCACTGATGTATTGCGTCTTGGATCGCGTGCTTTGCGCGAGATGCGACGCAATCACATCGGCATGGTATTTCAGAGCTTCGCACTGCTGCCACACAAGACCGTGCTCGAGAACGTGGTGTTTGGCCGCTGGATACGTGGCGACCCGAAAGCCGAGTCGGAAAACGTGGCGCGGGAGTGGATCAATGGCCGGCTCGGTCTCAACGGCTATGAGCGCAAATATCCGGATGAGCTCTCGGGCGGCATGCGGCAGCGCGTCGGGCTTGCGAGGGCGCTCGTATCCGAGCCTGACGTGCTGCTGATGGACGAGGCGTTCAGTGCGCTGGACCCATTGATCCGCGGAGAAATGCAGGACATTTTGCTGGAAATGCAGGCCGAGTTGCGGCGCACGATCGTGTTCATTACACACGATCTGGACGAAGCGATGAAGATCGGCTCACGAATCGCAATCATGAAGGATGGCGTGGTGATCCAGGTGGGAACGCCTGAGCAAATCTGCAACGCACCGGCAAACGACTACGTACGACGCTTCGTCGAAGCGCGTTGACGACGAACGTGAAGCCGGGTGGCGTGCTTCGGCGGCCAAGCTGGCCGAAAGATCTTTCTACCCGCTGCCGATCTTCCCGTTGAACGAGACACAGGTGAATCGCAGTTCGCCGCAAAAAGATCAGCGTTTCTTCTTATTTTTATAAAGCAGGAGTACATAATGAAAAAGATAGTGATTGCAATGCTCTCCACATTTGGCTGCGGGGCCGTATGGGCACAATCCTCCGTCACGCTGTACGGATTGATTGACGCGGGTGTGACTTATACCAATCGTGTGGATTCTTCATCGGGCAAGGGAGCGGCTATTCAATTTCAGTCAGGGGTGGCGCAATCGAGCCGATGGGGAATGCGCGGAGTAGAAGATCTCGGCGGCGGTCTAAAAGCGATATTCACTCTGGAAAGTGAGTTCGACGTGGGTACCGGCGCGTTGCTGGCCGGTGGCGCGGAGTTTGGTCTGCAATCGTTCGTTGGTTTGGCGGGGAACTGGGGAACCGTCACTCTGGGGCGTCAGTACGACTTCATTGGCTACTATTTCCCTGCGTATGCCATTGCTGCCAATACTCCGGCCGGATTGCTCGGCTGGAGCCTGCCGACCTACGCGTCGGGCGGGTATGCGCTCGATAACCGGGTGTGGGGTGACCTTGTCAACAACGCGGTCAAATATGAGTCTCCGGTTATCGGAGGCTTTACGTTCGGCGCGATGTACGGATTCGGCAATGTCGCAGGGTCGATGGGCCAAAACAGCTCGAGCAACTTCTATGTGGGCTATGCCAACGGACCGTTCAGCGCGGCACTGGCTTATATGTCGATTCATGATGTGACGCCTTCCGACAACTCGGTCGAATATGCAGCGGGCGCCGCCTATAACATCGGCAAGGCGCGCCTGTTTGGCTATGTGACCGATGTGCAGCTATCGAGCGGGAACAGGCCCCGCGCGACAACGTTCGAAGGTGGCGCCAGCTATCAGTTGACGCCGGCATTGTCGCTCGGCGGCGGGCTGCAATATCAAAGCCGTAACAATGACGTCGGCAGCGCAAATCAACTGATACTCAGCGCCGACTACTTTGTGTCCAAGCGCACGGACGTCTACCTGGTCGGCACGCTGGCCCATGACCACGGCTTTAGTGCGCAGGCACAAGCGGCGTTGGGGTCCCCATCCGGAACCGATGTGCAGACGGCCGTTCGCGTCGGGATTCGTCACAAGTTCTGATCGCGACGCGGCGGCGCATGCGGCTGCTGCTGGAGCTTTTGTCACCGCGCTGTGAGAAAAAATCGCAGTGACCGGGTGTTTACGCCTATGTCGTCGCTCCCGTTCACGATGGTCTACTCATCACACCAGTTTGACCATCCAGCACAGCGGGAGGACACGTGAGCGTTGCAGATCCGGCGGCCGTCGAACGGTCGGCCATTCGAAAGGTGTCGTGGCGACTCGTGCCGTTCGTCGCTCTGATGTTCTTCATCAACTTTCTCGACCGGACCGCGATCTCGTTCGCCGGACCCAACGGGATGAGCAAGGATCTCGGCCTCAGTGCCGCGCAGTTCGGTCTCGCGGCGGGCGTGTTCTTCATCGGCTATATCGTGCTGGAGATTCCCAGCAATCTCGCTCTGCACAAATTCGGCGCCCGGCGCTGGCTCGCCCGCATCATGGTCACCTGGGGCATCGTGTCGTTGCTGTTCACGTGGGTCAGCAGCGTGAGCGGTCTATATGCGCTGCGCTTTCTGCTCGGCGTGGCCGAAGCGGGCTTCTTCCCGGGCGCGATCCTGTTTCTGAGCATGTGGGTGCCGGCGAGGCACCGCAGCCATATCCTCGCGCTGTTCTATCTGGCGCAGCCGCTGACTATCGTGATCGGCGCGCCGGTCGCCGCATTGCTGATCGGTGCGCACGGTCTGTTCGGGCTGGCCGGCTGGCGCATCATGTTCTTCGGCGTCGCGATCCCCGCGATTCTGATCGGCGTGGTCGCCTGGTTCTATCTGACCGACAAGCCGTCGCAGGCTAGCTGGCTGAGCGCCGCCGAGCGCGACTGGCTCAGCACGGAACTCGAAGCCGAGGAACAGCGCAAGGGCTCAGGCGCCACGCTCGCGCAGCACGGCAGTCCGCTCGCCGCGTTGACCAACGGCCGCGTGTGGATGTTCTCGCTGATGTACTTCGGCCTGGTCTATGGCCTGTATGCGCTGGCGTTCTTCCTGCCGACCATCATCGGCGGCTTCGAGACGCGCTTCGGCAGCCACTTCAACGTGTTCCAGAAGGGCTTGATCACCGCGATTCCGTATCTGCCGGCGGCGCTCGTGCTGTTCCTGTGGAGCCGCGACGCGACCCGGCGCGGCGTGCGCTCGTGGCACATCTCGGTGCCGTCGCTGATCGGCGCCGTGAGCGTGCCACTCGCGCTGCAGATGGGCTCGCCGAGCGCGAGCATCGCAATCATCACCGTCACCGCCTGCGCGATCTTCGCCGCGCTGCCAAATTTCTGGGCACTGCCCGCGCGCTTCCTGTCGGGCGCGGCGGCCGCGGCGGGCATCGCGCTGATCAACACGGTCGGCAATATCGCGGGCTTCGTCGCGCCGTACATCACGGGCGTCGCGAAGGACCTCAGCGGCTCGTATCAACTGCCGATGCTGATCGTCGGCGCGATGATGCTGATGTCCGCCGTGCTCGCGCTGGCAATCGGTCGCACGAGTAGCCGCGCGTCGCTCGAGCCGGCGCAGGCGCACTGACGCTCGATCCATTGGGATTCACCGATCCACGTTGCCGGAGCCACGCGTTCCGGCTTACATCGACTGCTGAAGGAGAGTTGGCATGAAGGAGAAAATCGCATTGTTCGGCGCAGGCGGCAAGATGGGCGTGCGCCTGTCGAGCAACCTGCTGAAGTCGGACTACCGTGTTGCGCACGTCGAGCCAGGCGCGGCGGGACAGAAGCGTTTGAAGGACGAACTCGGCATCGACGTGGTGTCGGCGGATGCCGCGCTAGACGGCGCCGATGTCGTGATTCTCGCGGTGCCCGATACGCTGATCGGCAAGCTGAGCCATGAAATCGCGCCTAAGCTGCGGCCCGGCACGATGGTCATGACGCTCGACGCGGCCGCGCCATTCGCCGGCCATCTGCCGGATCGCAAGGATCTGACCTACTTCGTCGCGCATCCGTGCCATCCGATCATCTTCAACTACGACACCGACGAAAAGTCGCGACACGACCACTTCGGCGGCGCACACGCGAAGCAGTCGGTCGTCAGCGCGCTGATGCAAGGGCCGGACGAGGCGTTCGATCTCGGCGAAGCGGTCGCGAAGGTGATCTATGCGCCGATTCTGCGTTCGTATCGCTTGAGCGTCGATCAGATGGCGATTCTCGAGCCTGGTCTGTCGGAAACGATTTGCGCGACGCTGCTACACGTGATGCGCGAGGCGATGGACGAAACCGTCAAACGTGGCGTGCCGGAGCAAGCCGCGCGCGACTTCCTGCTCGGCCACATGAACATTCTGGCCGCGGTGATCTTCAACGAGATTCCCGGCGCGTTCTCTGATGCATGCAACAAGGCGATCGAATTCGGCAAACCGCGTCTGATGCGCGATGACTGGAAGAACGTGTTCGAGCGCGCCGAAATCGCCGAGAGCATTCGCCGCATTACGTGAAACGCGCTGGAGTGCTAACCGACATGAGCGAAGCCACGCCCGCCCGCTGGCCAGACGGCCTGCTGCTCGCCTATTACGGCGACGATTTCACCGGCTCGACCGACGCGATGGAAGCCATGAGCGCGGCCGGCGTGCCCACGCTGCTGTGTCTGGACGCACCGACGCCCGAGTTGCTCGCGCGCTTTCCGGGCGTGCGTTGCGTGGGCCTCGCCGGATCGTCGCGCGGGCGCAGTCCGCAATGGATGGACGACGAGTTGCCGCGCGCGTTCGCTAGCTTGGCCGCGCTCGGTGCGCCGATCCTGCAATACAAGGTCTGCTCGACCTTCGATTCGTCGCCGGAAACCGGCTCGATCGGCCGCGCGATCGATATCGGCGTGCGGCAGATGCCGGGCGCGTGGTCGCCGATGGTGATCGGCGCGCCGCGTCT
This sequence comes from Paraburkholderia sp. HD33-4, assembly GCF_021390635.1. Taxonomy (NCBI): domain Bacteria; kingdom Pseudomonadati; phylum Pseudomonadota; class Betaproteobacteria; order Burkholderiales; family Burkholderiaceae; genus Paraburkholderia; species Paraburkholderia sp. HD33-4. The sequence goes on from NZ_JAJEJS010000001.1 coordinate 1,570,447, forward strand.
GAAACGCTATCAGGCGTTCGGCAACCTGTTCGCGGCGGTCGACGGCACCGGCTATCGGCTCGATCGTCATCCGACGATGTCGCGCCATCCGGTCACGCCGATGAACGAGGCGGACCTGCGCGTGCATCTGGCGCGGCAAACGCGACGCGAGATCGCGCTGATCGATTTCGTGCAGCTCGCCGCGCCCGATGCCGCCGCGAAGTTGCAAACGCTGATGCGCGACGATCCCGCCGTCGTGCTGATCGACGTGCTCGACGAAGCGTCGCTCGCCGCCGCCGGACGGCTGGTCTGGGAACAACGTGGCGCCGGCGTGTTCAGTGCGTCGTCGTCGGGCTTGCAGTATGCGTTGACCGCACACTGGCGCTCGCTCGGACTCGTGCCCGCAAAGCCGGGTTTGCCCGTGGCCGGTCCAGTGGAAGCGATCGCCGCGGTCAGCGGCAGTTGTTCGCCGGTGACGGCCGGGCAGATCCGCTGGGCACGCAATAACGGCTTTCGCGTCGAGCGGCTCGATCTGCGGCGCGCGCTGGATCCGGACACGCGCGAGGCCGAAGTCGAGCGCGCGGTGCAGGTGAGCATCGACGCGCTATCGCGCGCTCAGAGCTCGCTGGTGTTCAGCGCGGAAGGGCCGGACGACCCCGACGTGCTCGGCTTCGACGAGCTCGCCGCACGCGTATCGCTGACCCGCGCGCAGGCCGCGCGCCGCGTCGGCGAGGCGCTCGCCGACGTGATGCTGCGCACGCTCGAACGCGCGGCGGTGCCCCGTGTGGTGGTGGCGGGCGGCGACAGCTCGGGCGAAGTGGCGAGCCGGCTCGGCATCTCGGCGCTGAGCGTCGCCGCGGGCATGGCGCCCGGCTCACCGTTGTGCCGTGCATGGTCGGACGATCCGGCGCGCGATGGGCTCGAAATCGCGCTGAAGGGCGGCCAGGTCGGCGCGGCGTCGTTCTTCGGCTCAGTGCGCGCGGGGCGGCTTCTGGAATAATGTTGGTTTATTCGACGCGAGTCATCGACGCGAGCAACGGTAATGGCCGAAACGATTCAGCGGCGCAAGCTATATCAGGAAGTGCTGGACCGGCTGATGGAGCGCATCCGGTCGGGCCAGGTCGCGCCCGGCGAGCAACTGCCATCGGAGCGCGAGCTGATGGAAACCTACGGCGTGGGCAGGCCGGCAATTCGCGAGGCGCTGCAAACGCTCGAACGCGCGGGCATCGTCGAAATCGCGCATGGCGAGCGTGCGCGGGTCGTCGTGCCTACCGCGCAAAGTCTGATCGCGCAGATCGCGGTCGGCACGATGCATCTGCTGCGCACGCAGCCGGACATGCTCGATCATCTGAAATCAGCGCGGCTCTTTCTCGAAACCGGCACCGCCAGGATGGCCGCCGAGCGCGCGAGCGACGCCGATATCGAATGCCTGCGCGACAAGGTACGGGAACAACGCGCGCAGCTCGCGGATCGCGACGCGTTCGTTGAATGCGATATGGCGTTTCATCGCGAGATCGCGTCGATTAGCGGCAATCCGATCTATCCGTCCATCGTCGAATCGATCTTCCGCTGGGCCGCCGAATACTATCGGCCGATGGTGCGCGCGCCCGGCGCCGAGCAACTGACGCTGGCGGAGCACGAACGTATCGTCGAGGCCATCGCGCGTCATGACGGCGAGGCCGCCGCCCAGGCGATGCACGCCCATCTGAGCCGCGCCAACGCGTTGTACGGCAAGCTGATCCTGTCGTAACGCACGTAACGCACGCCCACTCAGCGGCGCGGCAGTCCGACGCTCAACCTGGCGCGTGCAAATGCGCGGCGGCTCGCGCGTCAGCGTTGTCTGTGGTCGCCAGAAATGCGGTCATCTCTTTCAGACTCTCGTTCATTTCCGCGGTCAGCCATTGCTCCAGCTGCTTGACCTCGGCATGCGCGCGCAGATGCGGCGCGACCCATAGCACCAGCTGACGCGGCCCGCGCACAAAGCCGAAGGGCGCGCACAACTTGCCGGAGACCAGGTCGTTCATCACCAGCATCTGCGGCACCAGCGCGATGCCGAGGCCGCACACGGCCGCCTGAATCAGCAGATAAAAGTGATCGTATGCGCCGGCCGATTCTTGCGGCACCGCGTCGAGCCCGGTCGCGCTGAACCAGTCGGACCACGCTTCGGGGCGCGTTCGGGTCGACAGCAGCGCCGCTCGTTCGAGATCGCGCGGCATCACGAGGCCGTGCTCCTTCGCATACGCGGGCGAGCAGACCGGGCCGATCCATTCGTCCATCAATTGCCGCGTGATCGCGTCTTTCGGCGGTTCGATCGTGTTCGCGCGGATTGCCACGCTGATCTTGTCTCGCACGAAATCGATCTGGTCGTAGTTCATGTTGAACTGCAATTCCGTCTGCGGATAACGCTGATGGAAGCCCGCAATGCGCGGAATCAGCCAGTACATCATCACCGACGCCGAGCACGACAGCGTCAATGGTTCGGGCTTCAACTGCTCGATGCTCGCATCGATCAGATTGAACGCGGCGCTCAGCCCCTCGGCGAGGCGCGCGCCTTCGGGAGTCGGATCGGATGCTTGCGCGGAGCGCACGATCAGCGTGAGGCCGAGCGTTTCTTCCAGCGTTTTGACCTGCCGGCTGATCGCGCCATGCGTCACGCACAGCTCGTGCGCGGCCAGCGTCATGCTGCGCAGCCGGGCAACGGCTTCGAACGCGCGCAACGCGTTCAGGGAGGGGCGCGGGGTGTGCATGAATGTCTCCTTGTCCGTCGAGGAAAGCCCTGTCGGCACGGAACCCGTGTACGGGTTTTCTCTGTCCCGTATGAGATTTTCTCACAGCTTGCCGAGAACAAATCGATTGTTCCGCGGTTCCCGCGTGACTAAAGTGCATTCACAAACAAGACGAATACAGACATTCGAACAGCCCTCGCCGGGCATCGGCGACGGCTCCGAAATCAGGAGACAGACATGCAACTCAGAACCCTCGCCGCCTCGCTCGGCGCACTCGCGCTCGTGTCGACACTCGCGCCAAACGCCGTCGCATCTCCGGACAAACCGGTGATCGCGCTGGCCAACGCCTACTACGGCAACACCTGGCGGCATCAGATGGTCGACTCGTTCGACGCGGCCGCGAAGCAGGCGAAACAGGAAGGCAAGATCGCCGACTACATCGTCGTCAACGGCGACGGCTCGGTCGCGCAGCAGAACAGTCAGATCGCCGAACTGATCCTCAAGAAAGTCGATGCGATCGCCGTCGACGCGGCCTCCGAGACCGCGATGAACGGGATGATCCAGAAGGCCTGTCAGGCCGGCATCAAGGTCGTGTCGTTCGACTCGGTCGCGAGCGCGCCGTGCAACTACCAGCTGAACTTCGATTTCACCGGCTACAAGAAGCAGGAAGCCGAGTGGGTGATGAAGAAGATCGGCGGCAAGGGCAACGTGATCCAGGTGCGCGGCGTGAAGGGCTCGGCTCCGGACAACGACATGTACAACGCGCAGGTCGAGGTGCTGAAGCACTATCCGGACGTGAAGGTGGTCGCGACCGTGTACGGGCAGGCCACCGCGTCGGTCGCGCAGTCGGCGATCGCCAACGTGCTGCCGAGCCTGCCGCACGTCGATGCGGTGCTCGGCCAGGGCGGCAGCGACGACTTCGGTATCGCCCAGGCATTCGAGCAATACGGCGGCCAGTACAAGGACAAGATGCCGGTGATCGAAGGCGGCGGCAGCACCGACTTCATCAAATGGTGGGACACGCAGAACAAGAAGAACGGCTACACGACGATCTCGATGAACACGACGCCCGGCATCGGCGCGGCGGCGTTCTATCTGAGCCTGTCGCTCGTGAAGGGTGCGACGCCGCCGAAGAAGATGATCATGCCGGTGGCCACCGTCACCCAGGACAACCTGAAGGACTACGTGAACAACCCGTCGGGGATGATCATCAGCCCGACCTACACCCAGGTCTGGGTCGACAAGAATCTGCTGGCCAGCAAGTAACGCGGAGGGCGTGTGATGAACCGCGAGGATACGGTGCAGTTGGAGAACCGCGCGCGGCTCATCGTGCGCGCCAGCAATCTGACCAAGGTGTATGGCCCGACGCGCGCTAACGACGACATTTCGCTCGCGGTGACCTGCGGCGACGTGATCGGTCTCGTCGGCGGCAACGGTGCCGGCAAGAGCACGCTGATGCGCATGCTGTGCGGCACCACGCCGCCCGACTCGGGCACGATCGACTTCGGTGACGATGCGCCGGCGGGCAGCGCCTATGACGCGGGAATCGCGCAGCAGCGCGGAATCCGCATCGTGCATCAGGAGTTGTCGCTGTGCTCGAACCTGTCGGTCGCCGAGAACTTCTATCTGGAAGCGCCGGATGCGCGGCCGCGGCCTGGCTGGCGCCGCGTTTATCGTGAGCGCGCGCGCGCCGCGCTCGACGCGGTGTTTCCCGGCCACGGCATCGACGTGGACGCCGAGGCGGGGCAATTGCCGATCGGCGAGCGGCAGATGGTCGAGATCGCCCGCACGGTCGCCGCGCCTCGCGTGAAGCTGGTGATCCTCGACGAACCGACCTCGTCGCTCGGACTGGAGCGCAGCCGGCAACTGCGTGCCTACATTCATGCGAAGGCGGTCGAAGGACTCGCGTTCATTTTCATCAGCCACAAGCTGCACGAGATCGTCGACGTGGCGACGCGCGTGGTGCTGTTGCGCAATGGTCGGCTCGAATGGCAAGGCCCGGTCGCCGATGCCTCGGTGCCGGTGCTCGTGCGCCTGATGGGCGGCGAAGCCGCCGCCGCGCTGCGCGAGGCGAGCGAGGCGCCGATTGCCGAGGGCAAGACGGGTACGAGCGCCGATGTCTGCCTGCGTCTCGCCGGCGGCGCGGCCGGCAGCAACACGATCGAGCTGCGGCGCGGCCAGATCGTCGGGCTCGCGGGTCTCGAAGGCAGCGGCCAGAAAGAGGTGCTGCACCAGATTTTCGCGGCGGCGCGACGCGATGCGCTGAAGGTCGAGCGCATCGGCGCGGTCAGCTTCGTCTCGGGCGACCGCCAGCGCGAGGGTGTGTTTCCGCTGTGGACGGTGCTCTCCAACATTTCTATTGGCAGTCTCGCGGCGGGCTCGCCGTTTCGCCTCGTCACGCCGGCGGGCGAGCGCGATATCGCAGCTGATGCGGCGGCGCAGTTGCGGCTCGATGCGAGCCGTCTCGCGTCGGGCATCCTCGATTTGAGCGGCGGCAATCAGCAGAAGGCGCTGATGGCCCGCGCGCTGGTTTCCGATGCACCGATCGTGCTGCTAGACGATCCGACCCGCGGTGTCGACATCGCGGCCAAGCGCGACTTCTACCGCCTCGTCGCCGAGGTCGCGCGCTCGGGCCGGCTGGTGCTGTGGCATTCGACCGAAGACCTCGAATTTCTCGAATGCGACCGGGTGCTCGTGTTCGCCGGCGGCCGCGTGGTGTGCGAGCTGGACGGCACGGGCATCAGCGAGCAGGCCATCGTCGATGCGTCGTTCGTGCAGCCGTCCGGCACGGCCGCGGCGTCCGCCACCTCGCGGGTGGGCACCGGTGCGTTCGCCCGCCGCGTCGTGCAGATGGCGCCGTTCATCAGTCTCGCGCTCGTGTTCGCCGCGATGATGCTCGCGAACCCGGCCACCGCCAGTGTGTTCGGCCTCGATCTGCTGCTCGGCCCGGCGTTGCCGCTGGTGCTGGTCGCGCTCGGGCAGATGTTCGTAGTCGGCGGCAGTGAGATCGACCTCGGCGCGGGTGCGTTCGCGGGGCTCGTCAACGTATTGAGCGCAACGCTGCTGTTCGACCAGCCGGCGCTCGGCCTGGTGAGCCTCGTCGCCGCGATGGCGACCTACAGCGCGCTCGGTTGGCTGATCCAGGCGCGGCGCATTCCGGCCATCGTGATCACGCTCGGCGCGTCGTTCATCTGGATGGGCATCGGCCATACGCTGCAACCGACGCCCGGTGGCGCGAGCCCCGCATGGCTGTCGGCGCTGTTCACGTGGCAGGTGCCGGGCGTGCCGACTTCGCTGGTGCTGATCGTCATCGCCGGTTTCGCCGCCTGGATGCTCGACCGTTCGCCGCTCGGCGTCACGTTGCGCGCGTTCGGCAACAACCCGGTCGCGATGGCGCGCGCGGGCTGGTCCGCGCCGCGCTATGCGGCCGTGCGTTACGTGCTCGCCGCCGCGTTCATCGTCACCGCGGGTCTCGCGCTCACCGCGATCAACACCGCGAGCGACGTCAATGCCGGGTCGAGCTATACGCTGCTCGGCGTCGCGGGTGTCGTGATCGGCGGCTGCAGCCTGATGGGCGGACGCATCTCGCCGGCCGGCGTGGTGGCCGGCTCGGTCGCGCTCGCGTTGATCGGCGCGCTGCTCGGCACGCTGAACGTCAGCTCCGATTTCAACGCGGCCGTGCAGGGGGCGCTGCTGGTCGTGATTCTCGCGCTGCGTGCGCTGGTCAACCGCAACGGGAGTGAAGAATGAAACATTCGACTTCGAAACGACTGGCGGACTGGACCGCGCGCAACCGCTGGGCATGGGCCGCGCTGGCCGTCGTGCTGCTGTGGCTGACGCTGTCGGTCGTGACCCGGAATTTCAGCGTCAGCTCGCTGTCGGGCGTCGCGGTGTCGAGTTCGTTTCTCGCGCTGTGCGCGCTCGGCCAGATGGCGGTGGTGACCACGGGGCGCGGCAACATCGATCTGTCGATCGCGAGCGTGATGACGCTGTCAGCCTATCTCGCGCTGATCGTGATCGGCGGCAGCGACGCGCGGCTCGTGGCAGGCGTCGCGGCGACGCTCGGACTCGGTCTCGCGGTCGGCGCGGTGAACGCGGCGCTGGTCGTGCTATGCCGGATTCCGGCGATCATCGCGACGCTGGCCACCGGCTACATCCTCGCGACCGCGACGCTGCTCGCCAATCGCGCGATCCCCGGCTTCAAGGTCGCGCCCGCGATTCACTTCATCGCGACTGGCCGGATCGGTGGGATGCCGGTGATCGTGCTGGTCGCGATCGGCGTGACCGCACTGTTCTGCGTGACTCTGCGCTACACCGCGTACGGCCGCATGTTGTCCGCGGTCGGACAGAACGTGCGCGCGGCGCGGCTTGCCGGCGTACGCACGGCGCGGGTGACCGCGAGCGCGTTCGTCACGAGCTCGGTGCTGGCGGCGGTAGCGGGTCTGCTGCTGGGCGGCTATGTGGGCGGCGCGTTCCTTGAAATGGGCCAGCCCTATCTGCTGCAATCGCTCGGCGCGGTGGTGCTCGGCGGCACGCTGATCTTCGGCGGCTCGGCGACGCCGCTCGGCACACTGATCGGCAGCATGCTGCTGGTGCTGGTCGTCACGACGATGCAGATCGCGGGCCTGCCGCCGGGCATCCAGGATGTGGTGCAGGGCGTCGTGATCATCACCGTGCTCGCGCTGGCGGGCGGCGGCGCGCTGCGCCGCTCGGTGCGCAAAGCTCGCTCGGCCACGCCGCCAGCGAGCGGCGGCGCGACGCGGCCGGCGGCTTGAGCGGCACAACGGGGCGACCAGGCTATGTCAGAGCGTGACTTTCTCGAACTCGACGAACGCTTCAGCCGCTGCGTGCGGCGCAGCGAGAACGTGCACCGGCTATACACCGGCTGCCGTTGGGCCGAAGGACCGGTGTACGTGCCGGCCGGCCGCTATCTGCTGTGGAGCGATATCCCGAACGATCGCGTGTTGCGCTGGGACGAAACCGACGGCAGCGTCAGCGTATTCCTCACGCCGGCACGCTATGCGAACGGCCACACGCTCGATCGCGAAGGCCGGGTCCTGCGCTGCGAACACGGCTCGCGCTCGCTCACACGCACCGAGCACGACGGCAGCGTAACGACGCTCGCGTCCCACCATCAGGGCAAGCGGCTGAACAGCCCGAACGACGTGGTCGTGAAGTCGGACGGTTCGATCTGGTTCTCCGATCCGGCCTACGGCATCGACGACGACTTCGAAGGCCATGCCGCGGAGTCGGAAATCGGCGCGTGCCACGTGTACCGGATCGATGCGCACAGCGGCGATTGCGAGATCGTCGCCGATGACTTCATCCGCCCGAACGGTCTCGCCTTTAGCCCGGACGAACAGCGCCTCTATATCGTCGACAGCGGCGTGACCCATGTGAAGGACGGTCCGCGCCACATCCGCGCGTTCGACGTCAGCGGGCACGCACTGCGCGGCGGCGAGGTGTTCGCGAGCTGCACGAACGGCATCTTCGACGGCTTGCGGGTCGACAGCGCGGGACGGCTGTGGGCCGGCGCGGCCGACGGCGTGCATTGCTACCACCCGGACGGCACGCTGCTCGGCAAGATCCTGACGCCCGAACCCGTCGCGAACGTCGCGTTCGGCGGCCCGCAACACAATCAGCTTTTCATTTGCGCGACCACCTCGCTCTATGCGGTGCGGCTGCCTGTCACCGGGGCACGCAGACCCGCCGCTTCATCCGAACACGAATCATCAAGGAGTACATCGTGACCGAACGCATCCACGCGACCTACTGGCTGGAAACCGGCGTCGACCCGCAGCAGGCCGCCGACGTGATTGCCGGCGAGCAGTCGAGCGGCACCTTTATCGCGCTGCCCAACGAGACGCCGGAACTGAAGGCGCGCGCCGGCGCGCGGGTCGAGCGGCTGGAGGTGCTCGGTCACAGCGACACCCCGAGTCTTTCCGGCGGCGTGCAGGCGAAACGCTATACGCAGTGCACGCTCGAATTGTCGTGGCCGATCGAAAACTTCGGCGCCTCGCTGCCGAATCTGATGTCGACGATTGCGGGCAACCTGTTCGAGCTGCGTCAGGTGTCGGGCTTGCGGCTCAAGGATCTGCAACTGCCGGCGTCGTTCGCGGCCGCCTATCCGGGGCCCGCGTTCGGCATCGACGGTACGCGCCGGCTGTCGGGGGTCACGCGCGGCCCGCTGATCGGCACGATCATCAAGCCGAGCGTCGGCCTGTCGCCGCAGGAAACCGCCGAGCAGGTGAAGGAGCTGGTCGCGGGCGGCATCGATTTCATCAAGGACGACGAACTGCAGGGCGATGGTCCGCATTGCCCGTTCGACGAACGCGTGCGCGCGGTGATGCGCGTCGTCAACGAGCACGCGGAGCGCACCGGCAAGAAGGTGATGGTCGCGTTCAACGTGACCGGCGAACTCGACCAGATGAAGCGCCGTCACGATCTGGTCGTCGAACAGGGCGGCACCTGTGTGATGGCGGTGCTCAACTCGATCGGCCTCGTCGGGCTGCATGAATTGCGCCGCCATAGCCAGTTGCCGATTCATGCGCATCGCGCAGGCTGGGGTTATCTGACCCGCTGCGAAGCGTTGGGCTGGGACTACGCGCCGTGGCAAAAGCTATGGCGTCTCGCGGGCGCGGACCATCTGCACGTGAACGGCCTGCGCAACAAGTTCAGCGAACCGGACGACAGCGTGATCGCGGCCGCGCGCGCGGTGCTCGCGCCGGCGATGGACGCAGCGCCGATGCGCGCGATGCCGGTGTTCAGTTCAGGGCAGACCGGATTGCAAGCGGCGGACACGTATGCGGCAATCGGCTGCGCGGATCTGATCCATACGGCGGGTGGCGGCATCTTCGGGCATCCGCAGGGCGTGGCCGCGGGCGTCGAGGCATTGCGCGAAGCGTGGATCGCGGCGATGGAAGGCGTGCCGATCGAGCGTCATGCCGAGCGCAGCCGCGCGCTGGCCGGTGCGCTGAAATTCTGGAAATGAGCCGATGAGCCGATGAGCAGGATGCAGTGCTTGATGTAGCTGTACTCAATAACGAATCACACAGGAGACAGACCATGAAAGCATCGAAGCAGTTGTTCGCCCTCGCGTTGACCACCTTGGCGCTCGTCGGTACGACGGGCGCACAGGCGGCCGGCCTGATCGCCATCATCACCCCGTCGCACGACAATCCGTTCTTCAAGGCCGAAGCCGATACCGCGGACGCCCGCGCGAAGGCGCTCGGCTACAGCACCATCGTGCTGGTTCACGACGACGACGCGAACAAGCAGTCGCAACTGGTCGACACCGCGATTGCGCGCGGCGCGAAGGCCATCGTGCTGGATAACGCAGGTTCGGAGGCGTCGATCTCGGCGGTCAAGAAAGCGAAGGACGCGGGCATTCCGGCGTTCCTGATCGACCGCGAAATCAACGCGACCGGCATCGCGGTCGCGCAGATCGTGTCGAACAACTATCAGGGCGCGCAACTCGGCGGCCGCGCGTTCGTCAAGGCTCTCGGCGAGAAGGGCAACTACGTCGAGCTGGTGGGACGCGAGTCCGATATCAATGCGGGCATCCGCTCGAAGGGCTATCACGACGTGATCGATCAGTTCCCGAACATGAAGATGGTCGAGCGGCAATCGGCGAACTGGAGTCAGACCGAGGCGTTTCAGGTGATGGAGACGATCCTGCAAAGCCATCCGGACATCAAGGGTGTGATCGCCGGCAACGACACGATGGCGATGGGCGCATCGGCCGCGCTGAAAGCGGCCAAGCGGCCGGACGTGATCGTGGTCGGCTTCGACGGCAGCAACGACGTGCGCGACGCGATCAAGCGCGACGAAATCCGCGCGACCGTGCTGCAACCCGCCGCGCTGGCGGCTAACGAAGCGGTCGAACAGGCCGACAAGTATCTGAAGACGGGCGCGACCGGCAAGCCCGAAAAGCAGCTCATCAACTGCTCGCTGATCACCAAGGCGAACGCCGGTAAGCTCGACATGTTCGCGCTGCGCTGAAACGCCGTACGCCGCGAGAATGCCGGGGTGCATCCTCGCGGCGCGACATGCTGTTCCATCGGTGTGGCATGAGGTGAACCATGAGAGGTGGCATTGGCGGCGCGCTCATCGTCATTGCAATGAGCGCGGCCCTGACCGGCTGCAAGCTGGTCAAGCATGACGCGCAGGCGTCGAAACATTCGCGCGATGCGTACGCATCCGCGGGCTACGATCCAAACGCGATGGTCGCGTCGATGTGGGCCACGAAGATCGTGCCCGACGTCGAGAAACGCGCGACCGACTACCCGGCGTTACGCGACGCGATCAAGGCGGACCCGGACGCGGCGGGCCGCAAGTACGGCTATCGCGGCAAGGATGACAGCGCGCCGTGGAATTTCCCGACCAAACTGCACGGCAAGATCGTCGAAGTGGATACGCAGTCGAGCCAGGGCACGGTCGGTGTGGATGTCGATGGCGGCGGAAAGGTCGACGTGATCGTCGATATCGGCCCCACGGTGCTCGGCACCACGCTGCGCGACACGCTCGATTTCATTTCGTTCGAAAGCTTTCGCAATCAGATCGAGTATGCGCAGTTCGGCACCGCGCTGAACAGCTACGCGGCGACGCATGTGATGAAGCCGCTGCCGCGCGACGCTCTGAAAGGCAGGGAAATCACCGTGACCGGTGCGTTCTCGTACGACTCGTCGGCCGAACAGCCGGAAGTGGTGCCGCTCGCGATCGCGGTGGGAGACAAACCATGAGCGCGACACCTGTACAGGACCAGGTGATTCTGCAGGTCGAGGCGGTAACCAAGGTCTATCCGGGCACGATCGCGCTGAAGGAGGTGAACTTCGCGGTGCGGCGCGCGGCCGTCAACGTGCTGGTCGGCGAAAACGGCGCGGGCAAGTCCACGCTGATGAAGATCATCGCCGGCGCCGAGAAGCCCACCTCGGGACGGCTGACGCTCGACGGCGCGCCGATCGAACTCGACAACAGCGCGCACGCCTTGCGGCAAGGCATCGGCATCGTCTATCAGGAACTGAATCTGTTTCCGAATCTGTCGATTGCCGAAAACGTCTTCATCGCGCACGAAATCACGCGTGCCGGTGTCCACATCGACATCGACGCGCAACGCCAGCGTGTGCGTGAGCTGCTCGCGCGTCTCGAACTCGATCTGAGTCCGGACACGCTGGTCGAGGATCTGCGCATCGGCCAGCAGCAACTCGTCGAAATCGCCAAGGCGCTCGCGTATGACGCGCGCGTGCTGATCCTCGACGAACCGACTTCGGCGCTCAGTGCGGCCGAGGTCGACGTGCTGTTCCGGGTGATCGCCGAGCTGAAGGCGCAGGGCGTGGCGATCGTCTACATCTCGCACCGGCTGGAGGAGCTGATCCGCATCGGCGACTACATCACGGTGCTGCGCGATGGCCGGATCACCGGCCATCAACCGATGGCGCAGGTCGACGTGCCGTGGATCGTGCGTCAGATGGTGGGCCGCGACACCAAGGATTTCTCGCGGCCGATCGGTCATGCGCGCGGCGGCGAGGTGCTGTGCGTGCGCGACGTGTCGCTGCCGGGCAAGACCCATGGTTTCACCGTCGATCATGTATCGCTGACGCTGCATGCCGGGGAAATCGTCGGCATTTACGGGCTGATGGGCGCGGGGCGCTCCGAGTTGTTCGAGTGCATTCTCGGCTGTCACCGCCAGGCGAGCGGCGAGGTCGTGCTCAATGGCAAGCCGCTGCACGGTAAGCCGGTGGCGGCCCGGGTCGCGGCGGGCATCGCACTGATTCCCGAGGACCGCAAGACCGATGCACTGCTACCGGTGCTGTCGATCGGCGAGAACATGACGATCGCGAGCCTCGCCGAATTCGCGCGCGGCTTTCACCTCAGTTGCGCGCGCGAGCAGCGCTCGATCGGCCAGTACATCCGCGAACTCGCGATCAAGGTCGCGGACTGGCGGCTGCCGGTCAGCTCGCTGTCGGGGGGCAATCAGCAGAAGGTCGTGATCGCGCGGGCGCTGATGATCACGCCGACCGTGCTGCTGATGGACGAGCCGAGCCGTGGCATCGACGTCGGCGCGAAAGCGGACATTTTCAAGGTGATGCGCGACCTGGCCGTGAAAGGGCTCGGCATTCTATTCGTCACGTCGGATCTGGAAGAGGTGATGGCGCTGTCCGATCGCATTCTGGTGATGTCGAACGGGCGCCTGACCGCCGAGTTCGACGCCGCCGAGGCGACCCAGCACGCGCTCGTCGCCGCGTCGGCGATCGGGCATCGCACGGCGCTGCCAGGCGCATCCACCGACACAATCACTGCATGAGGGAGAACCGGATGGCAATCATCTTGAAGGGTGAGGCACCGGGCGCGAGCCTGAGCGAAGCGCCGCTGCTATTGCTGCTCAAGTTGCGCACGTTCATCGCGTTGTTCGCGGTGGTGATTTTCTTTTCGTTCGCGGCGCACAACTTCCTCAGTTGGGGAAACCTGCTGATCATGTCGCGCCACGTCGCGCTCAATGCCTTTCTCGCGATCGGCATGACCTTCGTGATCGTCGCGGGCGGCATCGATCTGTCGGTTGGGTCGATCGTCGGCCTGTCGGGCATGGTGGCGGGTGGCCTGATCCTGCACGGCATTCCGCTCGGCGACGAATACACGTTGTACCTGAGCGTGCCCGAGGTGATCGTCGTCGCGCTGCTGAGCGGCGTCGCAGTCGGCGCGATCAACGGGCTGCTGATCACGCGGCTGAACGTCGCGCCGTTCATCGCGACGCTCGGCACACTGTATATCGCGCGCGGCGCCGCGCTGCTGTCGTCGAATGGCGAGACGTTTCCGAATCTGACCGGCGATCCGGACTATGGCACCACCGGCTTTCCGATCCTCGGCTCGGCGACTATTGTGGGGATTCCATTGACGATCTGGCTGCTGGTCGCGGTCGGCGCGCTCGCCGCCTATATCGCCGGGCGCACGCCGCTCGGCCGTCAGATCTATGCGGTCGGCAGCAACGAGCGCGCGGCGCAGTTGTCAGGCGTGCGCGTCAATCGCGTGAAGATGTTCGTCCGTATGTTCTCGGGACTGTGCGCGGCGATCGTCGGCCTGATCATCGCGTCGGAACTGGTCGCCTCGCATCCGATGAGCGGCGAAACCTTCGAACTGAATGCGATCGCGGCGGCCGTGCTCGGCGGCACCTCGATGTCCGGCGGGCGCGGCAAGATCGGCGGCACGATCATCGGCGCGTTCGTGATCGGAATTCTGTCGGACGGGCTCGTGATGATGGGCGTCAGCGCGTTCTGGCAGACCGTGATCAAGGGCGTCGTGATCGTCGCGGCAGTCGTCGTCGATCAGGTCCAGCGGCGTGTGCAGCAGCGCTTCGCGTTGCAGAAGCAGGCGGCGACGGGGGCCTGAGCGATGAGCGTGGCAAGCATGCAAACCATTTCCAGCGGAGAGCGGAATGTGTTCAAAGGCGCGCTGATCGGCTGCGGGTTTTTCTCGCGCAATCATCTGAATGGGTGGCGCGACATCGGCGACGTGCGCATCGTCGCGCTGTGCGACGCGGACGAAACGCGGCTTCAGGCGGCCGGCCGCGAGTTCGGCATCGAGCGTCTTTACACCGATGCGGCGGCGATGCTGGCAGCAGAGCAGCTGGATTTCGTCGATATCGCGACCACGGTGGCGAGCCATCGGGCGCTCGTCGAACTCGCCGCGCGAGCCAAGGTCGCGGTGATCTGCCAGAAGCCATTCGCGCGCACGCTCGACGATGCGCGCGCGATGGTCGACGCGTGCAACGAGGCTGGCGTGCCGCTAATGGTTCACGAGAACTTCCGCTGGCAAAGCGCGATTCAGGCGGTGGGCGCAGCCTTGCATCGCGGCGAGATAGGCCAGCCGTTCTGGGGGCGGGTGTCGTTCCGCTCGGGGTTCGACGTGTTCAGCGGTCAACCGTATCTGGCCGAAGGCGAGCGCTTCATCGTCGAGGATCTGGGCATTCATGTGCTCGATATCGCGCGGTTTCTGTTCGGCGACGTGAAGCGGCTGTATGCAAGCGTCTCGCGCGTGAATCCGGCGATCAACGGCGAGGACGTCGCGACGATCATGCTGAGTCATCAGCAGGGCGTGAACAGTATCGTCGACTGCAGTTATGCGACGCGGTTGCCGCGCGAACTGTTTCCGCAAACGCTGATCGAGGTGGATGGCTCCAGCGGCACACTGCGCCTGTTCGCGGACTACCGGTTGCAGATTCACAACGCTGCGGGAACCGACATACGCGATGTGACGCCGCCGGCATTGTCGTGGGCGAGCGCGCCGTGGCAAGCAATTCAGGGCAGCGTGGCCAGCATTCAGTCGCACTGGATCGACTGCCTGCGGCGCGGCGTCGAGCCGGCGACCAGCGGGCGCGACAACCTCGCGACGCTCGCGCTCGTCGAAGCGACCTACCTGTCGGCGCGGCAAGGACGTAGCATCGAGATGTCGGAGATGGCCGGCGCTGACACGCAGGGGGCCCGATGAGCGTGGACCTCTCGATCGCCCGCTACGGCACGAAGCAGGCCGAGGAGCAGCCGCGGTGCGTACTGGCGGGCCCGTGGTCGGCCCTGCTGGTCGACGGCGCGTTGCGCGAGATCCGTTATCGCGGCGTCGAAGTGATCCGCTCGGTCGCGTTTCTCGTTCGCGACAAGGACTGGGGCACCTGTCGTCCGCTGCTGCAGGGTGTCGAACTGGACGAGGGCGAGCACGGCTTTCGGATCGCCCATCGGGCGCAGTGTGCGAATCCTGATGGACAGGTGTTGAACTACGATTTGAGCATCGACTGCGCGGCGGACGGCGCGCTGCGCTTCGACGCATGCGTGAGCGCGCTCGATGCTTTCCTGACGGCCCGCTGCGGCTTCTGCGTGCTGCATCCGATCGACGGCGTGGCGGGCGCGCCCGCACGCGTCGAACATGGAGACGGAACCCGGCAGGAATCCGCGTTTCCGGAACTGATCGATCCATGGCAGCCGTTCAAGGACATTTGCGCGATCGAGCACGATCTCGCGTGCGGGCTCACGGTGCGCTGCGCATTCACCGGCGACGTGTTCGAGATGGAGGACCAGCGTAATTGGTCCGATGCCTCGTTCAAGACGTACTCGCGACCGCTCGCGTTGCCTTGGCCTTATACGCTCGAAGCGGGGGCCACGCAGCGCCAGAGCGTGACGCTGAGCGTCACGGAGCGCAGCGGGGCGTGGCCGCGCGAGGCATGCGCACCGTCGAATCCCGCGCAGCACGACCTCGCGACGATCACGCTCGACGTCGGCGGGGCAGCGCTCGAGAGGATGCCGGCGCTGGGCATCGCGATTGCCGCAAGCGAGGTCGACGCTGCGCTCGCGCATCCCGAACTGCTTGCCGAGCTGGCCCCGCAACGAATCACGTTGAGCTTCGATCCGGTAGCTGGCCAGGGGCTGGCCGAACTGACGCGGTTCGCGGCATTGCAGCGGCGCGCGGGTGTCGCGGCCGTGCTCGAATACGCACTGCCGGGCGTCGATGAACCGCGGCGAGAAATGGATGCGCTGGCCGCGCTGATCGAGGCGGCCAGCTTGCAGATCGCCGGCATCGTCGTGAGCCCGTCCGTGCATCGGCAGTCGAACCCGCCGGGCAGCGTGAGCCCGCCGTGTCCCGCGCTCGACGACGTCTATCGCGCTGCGCGCGCGGCCTTTCCGGGACTCAGGATCG
Organism: Paraburkholderia sp. HD33-4; assembly: GCF_021390635.1. NCBI lineage: Bacteria > Pseudomonadati > Pseudomonadota > Betaproteobacteria > Burkholderiales > Burkholderiaceae > Paraburkholderia > Paraburkholderia sp. HD33-4. The sequence continues at coordinate 1,586,829 of NZ_JAJEJS010000001.1, forward strand.
GCGGCGGCATGCTCAGCTATTTCACCGAACTCAATCGCAAGCGTCCGCCGCTGGAACTCGTGGACTGGGTCACCCACGCGACCTGTCCGATCGTCCATGCGGCCGACGATCGTAGCGTGATGCAGACGCTCGAAGCGATTCCACACATCGCCCGATCATGTCGCTCGCTGATCGGGACGCAGCCATACTCGATCGGGCCGGTGTCGATCGGCATGCGCCAGAATCCGTACGGTTCGCGCGTGATGCCCAACCCGCACCGCGAGCGAATTGCGATGGCCGGCTTCGATCCGCGCCAGACCGCGCTGTTCGGGGGCGCGTGGCTCGCCGGTTACGCGGCGGCGCTGCAGGGTGCGCAGATCGACACGTTGACGCTTGGTGCGTTGACAGGAGATCGAGGTCTCGCCGATGTCAGCGATGGGGTGACGCGGTATCCGATGTATGCAGTGGCTCGCGCGCTCGCCGCGATGTCGGGATCGGACAGGCTTGCTGTCAGCGTCGCGGGGGCGGAACGGTCCGCCATCGCATGCGTCGCCGCGCGAGACGCGCAAGGGCGCATTCGAATCGTGGTAGCGAACCTGACTGACCGCGCGCGTACAGTGCGGCTGACGCTGAGTGGGGGGGACGCGTGTCTCGACGCGTTCATCAGTGATGAGGAGACGGTGGGACAGTCGGATGTGATGCGCGGGCGCGCGTCGGTGGAGCTGACTCGCCCCGTGCTGCTGCGTCCGTATGCTTTTGCTATTGGGGGGCCTTTCTGACGTTCGGGGGAGCGCACTGCCTGGCACAGGTCAGAGTTGCTGTTCTCAACGAAGAATTTTCGGTTGAGAAACTCGCAGTGTTGACCACCACATCTGCAGTTGCAAACTCGCGGAGTGCGCGTCGAGCAGCGTGAGCTGACCTCCCACGGTTTGGTTCACACTCTTCTACGGGCGACCAAGGCCGCGGCTTTGCGGTCGTCGCCTCCGAGGTGCGCACGCGGCCAGCATGCAGGAACAGGCGTGCACGCTGGAAGATGCCGTGCAGGTATTTCGCCTCGCCGGCGAAAACTGGTGAGGAGGCCTTTTATGGGCATGCCTGTGCGCTTCAATCCCGCGGCGGTTTTACGTCGAAAGCAATCCGCCCCGCGGGGAGAAAAGTGAGCGAGATGACGGCACCGCCCTTGACTTCCGGAAAGTGGCGGCTGCCTGGCCCGGGTGCGGTCCAGCCGCCATGCCGCCACCCGTGCGGACCTGCAAGCGCGGCGCCTTCATTGAGCGGCACGACCAGATTGATCTCGCCGTACGGGTGCGAATGAAAGCCGCCGCGAAAGCTTCCTTCAGGGTTGTTCTGGGAATTATCCGTGCTGTCCATTAGCACTGCCGTGACGCTGAAAAAAAGCGTCTCTTCACAGGGCGCCACGAGTAGCGAGCGACGGTAGCGCGGGCCGGCGACTTCGGCGGCGGCCGCCCAGCCGTCCTTCACGCCGAGGGTGATCAGTCGCGCGAGGTCTTTGTACAACTCGCTTTCCACTCCATATTTCGCATTCAGCCATTGCTCCAGCTCGATGCTCGCGGTCATGTCCTTGACCTCGTGCAGAAACGGAATCAAACGGGAGACAAGTTCGTCTCTTTGATTGGTGAATAGAGTCTCGGACATGTTGGACATGGCGGTTGTGAACGTCGGCGAAGCAGCCATTCTTGCTCGCAGCGACCAATCAATCCATAATCGATCGGCCAAATTTCCTATTGAATCGTACAAATTTTCATGGACCCGCTTTCCGATTTCGGTCAGAGCCCCGGCCGGTATCGCCTGGAAGCACGAAGCGGTTCCCTCACCTCAATACCTTCCCGATATCTGGAAGATAGATTCCTGATATCGATGGATTCTCTCGCGATTCGTGAGTGAGTAGCATCTGTTGCGATGCAATTCAATCTCGAAGAGAGAACGTCATGAACCGCCTGAATCTGGCTTCGATTCGCAAAGACGCCTTTGCGATGCCTGTCCACAACCCCGCCTATCCCCGGCCGCCGTACCGCTTTATCAACCGGGAATATTTCATCATTACCTACGAGACGGATTTCGACGCGCTGCAAGCCATCGTGCCGGAGCCCTTGCGTCCGGAGAACAATCTCGTGCACTACGAATTTATTCGCATGCCGGATTCCTCGGGCTTCGGTGACTACACGGAAACCGGTCAGGTCATCACGGTGCGCGATCAGCAAGGGCGTCTTGGCAACTACACGCATTCGATGTACCTCGACGACGAAGGCCCGATCGCCGGCGGCCGGGAAATCTGGGGTTTTCCGAAGAAGCTGGCGAGACCGACCTTAAGCATCGATGGCAACGACACGCTGCTCGGCACACTCGACTACGGCACCCAACGCGTCGCAACCGGCACGATGGGCTACAAGCACCTGCCGCTCGATATCGACGCCGAACGCAAGAAGCTGGCGGAAACACCCAATTATTTGCTGAAGGTCATCCCGCATGTCGACGGTTCGCCGCGCGTCTGCGAACTCGTGCGTTTCTATCTGCGCGACGTGAGCGTGCTCGGGGCGTGGACGGGTCCGGCGGCGCTCGAACTGCATCCGCATGCGTTGGCGCCCGTGGCCGATTTGCCGCTGAAACGGGTGGTCGGCGCGCGGCATCTGATTGCCAATCTCACGCTGGATATCGGCGAGGTCGCGCTCGACTATCTGGCTCAAAGCGAAACCGTGAAGCTCGCGGTCAACGAATAAGTTTGCGTGGATCCACGCAAAGGAAAGCAACATGTCTTTGCACAACAAAGTCGCGCTCGTGACCGGGGCGGCAAGCGGTATTGGTGAGCAGTGCGCACGAAAACTCGCAAGTCTCGGCGCAGCGGTGGTCATCGCCGATCTCAATCTCGAGAACGCCCAGAAGGTCGCGAGCAGCATCGTCGCGGCGGGCGGCAAGGCGCTGGCTGTCGCCATGGACGTCACCAGCGAAGAAGCGGTCAACAGCGGCATCGAGCGTGCGGTCGAGGCGTTCGGCGGCATCGACGTGCTCGTGTCGAACGCGGGCATCCAGATCGTCGCGCCTGTCGAGGAGTATTCGTTCTCCGACTGGAAGAAGATGCTGGCGATCCATCTGGACGGCGCCTTCCTTACGACGAAAGCGGCGCTCAAACAAATGTACGCGCGCGGCAAGGGCGGCTCGATCGTTTATATGGGTTCGGTCCATTCGCACGAGGCATCGAAGCTGAAGTCGGCCTATGTGACGGCCAAGCATGGTCTGCTGGGACTGGCCCGGGTGGTCGCGAAGGAGGGCGGGCCGCGCGGCGTGCGCGCGAATGTCGTGTGTCCGGGCTATGTCCGCACGCCGCTCGTCGACAAGCAGATTCCCGAGCAGGCCAGGGCGCTTGGCATCTCCGAAGCCGAAGTCGTCAGGAACGTCATGCTCAAGGAAACCGTCGACGGCGAATTCACCACGCTCGAGGACGTTGCCGATACGGTGGCGTTCCTGGCGGGTTTCGAATCGTCGGCACTCACCGGGCAGTCGCTGATCGTCAGCCACGGCTGGACCATGCAATAAGGAGCCGTGATGCGCAGCAGAACGAGTCAATCCAAGCGACAGCCCGATGCGTTCGTGCTGCCGCACTACGACGAAGTCGCTCTCGTGCTTCAGGGCGGTGGCGCGCTCGGTTCGTACCAGGCCGGCGTATACGAGGGCCTGGCCGAGATGGGCGTGCATCCGGACACGATCTCCGGCATTTCGATCGGCGCGCTCAACACCGCCATCATCGCGGGCAATGCGCCGGAAAACCGCGTGGCGGCGTTGCGTGGATTCTGGAACCGGATCTGCCATCCGCGCGACTGGTTCGGTGGTCTGGGTGCCTGGATGCCACCCATGTTCGGTCTGCAGGATTTCTCGCGCAAGTGGGCCAGTGCGTGGGCGGCCGGGCGCGCTTTGAGCGAGGGTCAGCCGGGTTTTTTCTCGGCGCGCGTGCCGTTGCCGTTAGCAGGGTTCGGCAAGCAAAACCCCAACGTGGTCAGCTACTACGACACGGCCGCGTTGAAGGAAACGCTGCTCGAGTTCGCCGACTTCGACCGGATCAACGGCGGCGACGTCCGTGTTTCGGTGGGGGCGGTGAACGTGCGGACCGGCAACCTGGTGTACTTCGACAACACGAATATGCATTTGAAGCCCGAGCATTTCATGGCGTCGGGGGCGTTGCCGCCCGGTTTTCCGGCGGTCGAGATCGACGGCGAGTATTACTGGGACGGCGGTCTCGTGTCGAACACGCCGTTGACCGAGGTGCTGCGCGATGCGGACCATAAGGACGCGCTGGTGTTTCAGGTCGACCTCTGGAGCGCGAGCGGCAATGCGCCCGGCGACTTCTTCGACATTTCCGCGCGTGCCAAGGACATCCAGTATTCGAGCCGCACGCGCGCGGTGACCAGCATGCTGGCGGATCGTCAGAAGCACGCCCGCTTTATCAAGGAGTTGCTCGCGCACATTCCCGCCGGTCTGCGCGAGACCGATCCGCTTTTCCGTCTCGCCGAAGAGGCGGCCCACGGCAGCGCGATCAATGTGGTGCACCTCATCTACAAGAACAAGCCCTATGAAGGTCACTACAAGGACTACGAATTCAGCGTCGACACGATGCGGGAGCATTGGGACAGTGGCCTCGAGGACATTCGCGATTCGTTTTCGCATCGCGGGTGGTTCGACGTGCCGAGCCGCGAGCAGGGCTTCGTGACGCACGACGTGCATCGCTTGCCCGGTTCCGTGCCGCAAGGTGATCGTGACGCGCGCATATTTCCGCTCGCGGAAGAACGAAAAATCGTCGATGACGGGTTGGCGATCGAAGCGCGCGAACCGGCTGCAGAGAGCGTATCGTGAGTAAGGAGCCCTTTGGCCGCGCTGTGGGCCGCCTGTGCGAGAAAACCTTGCGGACGCCGTGGGGCTATATTTTTCGCAGCATCGCAATGATCGGACTGGCGGTTTCTCCGGCGATCGTGTGCGCCCACTTTGCGCAGGTTTCGGCACGTTGGGACCTGTTCGAGCGGTCCGGATCGGTCATCACCATCACGGGGCTTTTGCTGGCGTCGCGCCGCTATCTCGAGCACACCGTGACGGAGCTGGTGGTCGCTCATGCAAACGCAGACGCCGCATTCAAGCCTCATCACGCGTTGAGCGAGGTGCTCGCGGCCAGGCGCGGACTGACCCTTTCCGCGTTCGGTACGCTCATTTGGGGGTGGGGAATATTTCTGCGGTGGTGGAGCTTCGGGGTGCTGGCCTTGTGGATGGCATTCGTGGTCTACCGTGCATTTCACGACCCGGTACTGCAACGCTCCGTCGATGACGGTTTGCCATGACGAGTTGGGGTGGCGCCCGCGCCGGGCAGCCGCCACTTTCCGGCGCGAGGGCTGAGTCTCAGTGACGCTTGCTCAATTTCTCCAGCAATGCCTTTGCGGCCGGCCCCGACGACGCGGGATTCTGCCCGGTGAGCAGCAGCCCGTCTTCGAGCACATAAGGCTGCCAGTCGGGGCCCTTCGAAAAGTTTCCGCCCTTCGCCTTGAGCTCGTCTTCAACGAGGAACGGGACCACCTTGGTCAGCCCGACCGCTTCCTCTTCGCTATTCGTAAAGCCGGTGACCGACTTGCCATTGACGAGCGGCTTGCCATCGGCACCCTTCACGTGTCGTAGAACCCCGGGCGCATGGCAGACGAGATCGACGGGCTTTCCGGCTGCGATCGTGCGCTCGATCAGGCCAATCGAGTCAGGGTCTTCGGCGAGATCCCACAGCGGACCGTGGCCGCCGGGGTAGAAGACGGCGTCGAATTCGTCATGGGCGACATCCTTGAGCTTCGCCGTGTTGCCCAGATCCGCCATTGCAGCCGGGTCGGCTTCGAAGCGACGTGTCAGGTCGGTCTGAAAGTCCGGCTCGTTGCTTTTGGGGTCTAGCGGAGGTTTGCCGCCCTTGGGCGACGCGAGCACGATCTGCACGCCGGCGTCCTTGAACACGTAGTAGGGCGCGGCGAGTTCCTCGAGCCAGAACCCGGTCTTGCGTCCCGTATTGCCCAGTTCGTCGTGCGAAGTCAAAACCATCAGAATCTTCATCATGTTCTCCTTGAGTACGTTCTCACAACTTCCGGTTGCAGAGAATTCCGGTCGACGCCCTTGGCGTGCCGAATCAGATTACCGAACCGCCATCAGTCCAAAGCAGCAAGATGAATCATGGCGTTCAAGTTGACGGGAAGGACAGGCGTTCGGGTAGAGGGCCGGTAGATGATATCGCCGCGACGGATCGCTTTGCCGCTCACCGCGCACATGCCGGCCCGGCGTGCCTTTGCGCAGACCCAGATTTGATAGCCGTAGTGGCACGAGGCGGAGCACCAGCGCAACACAACGGTTCGCGGGGAGAGGCGCTCGAGGAGCGTGACGACGGCAGCGCACGGTGCGTCGATTGTCGCGTCGCCCCCTTTTCGGCACCTTCCGTCGTTGCGATGTGGCCCGGCGATGCGCGCAGCCGGTGCCAGTTCGGTGGAATTCGGGCTCGGTGCGCGTGGGTCCGTCGCGCCAAGCCTGTCGAGTAGCAGGAGTGTCTGCTCCCATGGGTCCGGGCGTGAGGCGTGTTGATTGCCGGCCGTTGCCGCCGCGTTCGCGCGGCTATTGCGCGACCGTGTTCGAAGTACTTCGTCCGTGTTCATGCGAGGCCTCAGATGAAGATTGATAGCGCCACGATGCAACCGGTGCAATGGCGCGCGCGGCCCGCCCCCGCGCGGGCCGCGCGCGCTTACTTGATGAGTCCCTTCTGGCGTCGATAGACGTCGGTAGGCAGGCCACCCCATCCCCAGTTTTCCGTTGGCACTTCTTCGATGACGACGAAAGTCGCCTCCAGCGGTTTGTTCAGCACGTCGAGCAAGAGCTGGCTCACACCCTTGATGAGCTGGGCCTTTTCTTCCGCCGTGACGGAATCCGTGCCGGGCCGTGTGCCCTCGCGCGTAACCTGAATTGTGACGATCGGCATTTCGCTTTCCTTGATGATGATCGTTGCAAGGAGCGCCGGCGAGCGGCGCTCCCCGTCGGCCCGGTGGAGCCGGTGGAGCGCGGCGCCCCTTAGTGGCCGGCGACCTGACCGCCGTCAACGTGGAGGATTTCGCCCGTCACGAAGGGCGCCGAGTCGAGATAGAGGATGGCGTTCACGATGTCGCTCATCTCGCCCATATGCCCCATCGGATGCAGCGCGCCGAGCGCCGCGTGGGTTTCTGGCGCGTGCATCGGCGACTTGATGATGCCGGGAGACACCGCGTTGGCGCGGATGCCGCGCTTGGCGTACTCGATAGCCAGCGAGCGCGTTGCGGCGGCGAGACCGCCCTTGCTCAGCGAGGCCAGCACCGACGGCACGCCGTCGATCGCGTGATCGACGAGCGTCGTCGTGATCGTGACGACGTGGCCGCTCTCGTGCTTTTCCATCTCCGCGATGGCGAGCTGCGTGATATGAAAGAAACCGTCGAGGTTGATGCCCTTGATCGCCGCATAGTCTTCCGCGGTGTATTGCGTGAACGGCTTCGCCACGAAAATGCCGGCGTTGTTGATGAGCGTATCGACGCGGCCAAAGCGCGAGACGGCCGTTTCGATGACACGGCGAGCCGTGGCCGGGTCGGCGATATCGCCGGGTACTGCGACGAGATCGCTGTCGTCAGTCTGCTTGATGTTGCGCGACGTCGCGACCACCTTGTAGCCGAGTGCGCGGAATGCCTTGGCCGTTTCGGCGCCGATACCTTGCGATGCGCCGGTGATCACGACGACTTTGGGGGATTGACTCATATAAACCTCGAAGTAAGTTGAACTATCTTTCTGATCGGGCTTGCTGCTCCGGTGGCGATCAATTTACGCATCCGGGCCTCCGGTTGGAATACGGGACGCGGACAAACAGTTGTGAGTCACAGGAACAAATCGCAGCAAGCCGGGCGCGATGACACGCGGCGAATAAGGTCATACGAATGACGCCTATTTCACCTTGGTATGACGGCTGGGTTGTCGAGTGAATGAATAAGCGGCTGTAGATATTGGGCGGGCTCTTCGGAATGCCTTGCGAGTTCACCATCGCCCTCGCTTGGCGTGCATTCGCCTTCGGTCGTCACGCCGCTCGCACATTGAAGATGCGCATTGTTTCGCAGCGCTTCTGTAACGAACGCCATGAAGGAGCGAATCTTTCCGCTCGTCCCGCGTCGTTCGACATGAAGCAGGTTGACCGGCGTTGATTCGGGCTCGTATGCCCGCAAAATGGGCACCAGATTTCCGGAGGACACTTCGGTTGCGGCCTGGTAAGACAGTAACTGCGTGATACCCACGCCGTCTTGCGCCGCCGAAATGGCGGCGGGCGCCAGATTGACGATCAGGCGCGGCCGAAGCCGTACGGGAATCTTTGAGTCATTTTCGTAAAAGGTCCACTCGAGCGGTTGGGAAACTCCGGTAAAGGAAATGCAATGGTGGCTGACCAGGTCTCGCGGATGCATGGGTTCTCCATGCCCGGCGAGATAAGCGGGGGAGGCGAAGGTTTGCCGCCGCACCGATCCCAACCGCACCGCGAATGTCGACGAATCTTCGAGATGACCGATACGTATGGCGATATCCACGCCTTCTTCGAGCAGGCGCGTGGGACGATCGAGGTAAACAGCGTTCACGCTGACGTTGGGATAGCGCAGCGTGTAGGCGTTGACGAGCGGAGAGATGAAGCGCTGGCCGAGCTGGACCGGCGCGGTAATCGTGAGCGTGCCCACAGGGTTCGCCGGATCCACGGCGATATGCGACTCCGCGTCGTTGATGCCATGCAGCAGCTTGCGGCAGGCGTCGAGGTAAGCGACGCCCACGTCCGTCGGCCGGACCGAGCGGGTCGTACGCGCGAGCAACTGGGCGCCCAGGCGGGTTTCGAGCGAGTTGACCGCCCGCGAAACCGCCGCTCGCGACATGCCGAATTTTTCGGATGCGGCACTGAAGCTGCCGCGTTCGACGATGGCTACAAAAACCTCCATCTCACGTAATCTGTCCATCTTGACTTCCCAATCGACCAACCCGCGGCCTGTTTGCCTATGGGGCGATTGTAGGCATCGTGTCCCGTCCGGTATCGCCTCAAAATCAGGGTTGGCTCAAAACAGCGCAGAAATGACCCATCCGCAATCAGTGAGGTTTGCGTTGACGCCGCGCACACTCGCTGCCGGGTCATGACCGGACGGCCTGGCAAAAATCTCGTACTAGATGGCCCAAAATCAGACCAGCCAGGACTTTAAGGAATTGGGTTCATCCCGGACAATAAAGGCCTCAGTGAACGGCAACAATGCGCGGCGAAACCGATGGTGTGGTCATCGCATCGCGTGAGGACGCAGGGCACCGAATTGCCTCACAGTGAAATAGCCACATCAAACAGTACAGCTAACGAAACCAGAGAAGTTGCCGATCCCCATGACGACTGCGAACCCTTCGACGACTGGAACGGAAGCGGCAACGGCCCTGCGGACGCCGGAGCCAGGCCCTGTGCGCGAAGCTGCGCCACCGGCGCAGCCTGCCCCCGCGCAAGTGGAGTTTACGGGGCGCATTGTCGTGGGCTTGCTCGGCATGTTGTTCGCTTCGCTGCTGGCCATCCTCAACGAACAGGTGACCGCGGCGGCGATGGCCGATATCCAGGGCGCGTTCTTGATCGGCCATGACGACGGGACATGGCTGACTTCGCTCTTCGAAGCCGCCAACGTCGCGACGATGGTATTCGCACCCTGGTTCGGCATCACCTTTACGCTCAAGCGCTTCACGATCGGCGCCGTGCTGGCCACCATGTTCTTCGGATTGCTGTGCCCGTTCGCGCCGAATCTGGCCACGCTCTATGTCTTGCGTATCTTCCAGGGAATCGCGGGCGGGTGTCTGCCGCCGATGCTGATCATCGTGGCGCTGCGTTATCTGCCGCCCAAATTCAAGCTGTACGGGCTCGCCGGCTATGCGCTCACGGCGACCTTCGGGCCGGCGCTCGGCACACCGCTCGCCGCGTTGTGGACGGAGTTCGTGAGCTGGCGCATGGCGTTCTGGCAAATCATTCCGCTCGGCGTGCTGTGCTGCATCGCGATTCAGCAGGGGCTTCCCGCCGATCCGGTCAAGCTCGAACGCTTTCGTACGTTCAACTGGATCGGATTGATGACGGGCTTCCCCGCGTTTGCGATGCTCGTGACCGGGTTTTTGCAAGGAGACCGTCTCGACTGGTTCGAATCGGAATTCATCCGCGTGATGTTCTACGGCGGTGGCTTGTTGCTCGTTGTCTTCCTCGTCAACGAATGGTTTCGGCCCGTGCCGTTTTTCAAGCTCCAGTTGCTCGAACGCAGAAATTTCACGCATGGACTCTCGACCTTGCTCGGCACCGTGATCCTGCTGGTGGGCGTCGCGGCGATACCCGGGCAATTTCTCGCCAAAGTTCACGCGTACCGGCCGCTGCAGACGGCGCCGCTCTCACTGTTGCTTGCTATTCCGTTGCTGATTACGCTGCCTTTGAGCGCCGCTTTATTGAATACGCGGCGCGCCGATCATCGCTGGGTGATCGCGACGGGTCTGTCGCTGATGTTCACGACGTGCGCGCTCGGCAGCTTCATGACGTCCGAGTGGATTCGCGACAACTTCTATTTGCTGCAGGCGCTGCAGATCATCGCGCAGCCCCTGGTGATCATGTCGATCCTGATGGGCGTAACGACGGGGTTGCCCCCGACGGAAGGCCCGTTCGCTTCGGCGATGTTCAATACGGTCAAGACGTTCTCCGCCGCACTGGCGACGGGTCTGATCGAGGGTGTGGGCACCGCGCGCGAGCATTTCCATTCGAGCATGCTCGTCGACCAGCTCGGAAACCGCGCGCTGGTGGCAGGCCCGGGCCTCGACACATCCTACGCGCTGGGGCAACTCGCGCACCGTATTCACGAGCAGGCCGTCGTGCTGACTTCCGCCGATCTCTATCGGGTGATGGCGTGCGTTGCGCTCGCTCTGCTTCTTCTTGTTCCCGTGCTGCCGGTGCGTATCTATCCGCCGTGGAGCACTACGCCGCCCGCTTCGAAATGAGGTACGTTTTCATGTCATCGACCAAACCCACTCCCACACCGTCCAGATTGAAATGGCTTCGTATTGCGGCGATCGTCGTCGTCGCCGGCGTCGCTGCGTGGGCCGGCACGAAGCTCCTGTCTCACTCCAGTTCGGAATCCACCAACGACGCCTACGTCACCGCGGATTTCACGCTCGTCGCGCCGCGCGTCGCGGGACAGATCGCGGACGTACTGGTGAACGACAACGAGGACGTGAAGGCGGGTCAGCTGCTGGTGCGAATCGACGACCGCGACTATCACGCCGCGTTGATGAGCGCCGAGGCGGAGGTGGTGGGCGCGAAGGCGTCGGTGGCGAACTTCGAGGCGGAGATCGCGCGCCAACCCTCGCTCGTCAATCAGGCGCGCGCCACGCTGCGCTCCGACGACGCGGCGATCGGCTTCGCCCGGGCCAACGCTGCGCGCTACCAGAACCTTTCCGTAGCGGGCGCGGGGACCACGCAGGAGCAACAACAGGCTTCGAGCACGCTCGCCGAGCAGCTTGCGCAGCAGTCGCACGACCAGGCGGTGCTGTTGGCCACCGAGCAGAATCTCGACGTCCTGCGCACCGAGCGTGACAAGGCCGCCGGCGCGCTTCGACACGCGGAGGCGATGCTCGAACAGGCCAAGCTCAACCTCTCCTACACGGAAATCCGCGCTCCCGTCGACGGCAAGGTGGGACGCCGGTCGGCTCGGGTCGGCGCATTCGTGACGCCCGGCGCCCCGGTGCTGGCAATCGTCCCGCTTTCGGATGCGTATGTCGTCGCCAACTTCCAGGAGAGCCAGATCACCCATATGCGGCCCGGCGAAAGCGTGCGCGTGACGGTCGACAGCCTTCCCGACGTGGTCATTCACGGCCACATCGACAGTCTGGCGCCGGCGACCGGCGTGAGCTTCGCGCCGATCGCACCCGACAACGCAACGGGCAACTTTACGAAGGTGGTGCAGCGCGTGCCAGTCAAGATCACGATCGATCCAGGGCAGTCTGCCGCAGCGGCATTGAGCGTCGGGCTCTCGGTGGAAGCCGAAGTGGCCCTTGGCCGGGGCGCGGAAGCGACGGCCCAAGGAGCGGAAAGAAAATGAACCCGAGCAAAGATTCTCTGCGCGCGATCCTCCTTACGGTTCTCGCGTGCCTGGCAATAACGGGTTGCACGGTGGGTCCCAACTTCGAACCGCCAAAGTCGCCTACGCCGGAGGTCTTCAATCGCACGCAGACGGCGCAGGCGCCGAGCAAAGCCGTGGAAGGCCAGTTCGGTTCGGAGTGGTGGACGCTCTTCAACGATCCGGTGTTGAACGGTTTGGAAAAGCAACTCGCCGATGCCAACCTGGACGTGGCGGCCGCCTCCGCGCGCCTGCTGCAGAGCCGGGCCGAACGCCGCGTGGCGGGCGCAGCCGAATATCCGACCCTCGACGGCGCCGCATCGTACTACCGCGAGCGCGGCAGTGAGAACGGCATTCTCTCGCTGCTCGGCGTGACGCCGTCGCAAACTCAGCCGCTGTCGGCCTCCGGCAGCGCGCCTCTCGGCGTGGCGGCCATGCCGGGCTCCAAGGGTTCGCCTGCCTATAATTTGTATCAGGCCGGCTTCGACGCCTCCTGGGAGGTCGATATCTGGGGCCACGTGCGACGCACCGTGGAAGAGGCGACGGCGCTTTCCGATGCCTCTTACGAGGACCGGAACGCGGTCTTGCTGAGCGCTCGCGCGGAGCTTGCGCGAGACTATATCGACCTGCGTGGCACACAGGATCTGCTGCGGATCGCGCATCAAAACCTGGACATCGCCCACGACGCGCTGAAGCTCACGCAGGTGCGCGCGCATGAAGGCGTCACCACGGATCTCGATGTCTCGAACGCTTCGGCGCAGGTGGAGAACATCGAAAGCCTGCTTCCCACGCTCGAATCACACGCCGAAACGACGATCAATGCGATCGGCCTGTTGCTCGGTGAAGAGCCCGGCGCGCTGCGGCAGACGCTCGCTGCAGCGCAGGAGGTGCCCGTGCTGCCCGCGCAGGTCCCGATCGGTTTTCCTTCCGAACTCGTGCAACGCCGGCCGGATATCCGCAGGGCGGAAGCCCAATTGCACGCGGCGACGGCGTCGATCGGCGTGGCGAAGGCCGATTTTTATCCGCGCATCATGCTCAACGGAAGTGCGGGCTTTCAGAGTCTCCAACTCTCGAGTCTGGCCAGTTGGGCGTCCGGGCAGTTCGTCGTAGGCCCTTCCATTACGTTTCCCATCTTCGAAGGCGGTCGCCTGAAAGGAACGCTGCAGTTGCGTGAGGCGCAACAACAGGAGGCTGCGATTGCCTACAAGCAGACAGTGCTGCGCGCGTGGCAGGAGGTGGACGACGCGCTCGTCACCTACGACGCCGAACAGCGCCGCCGCGACCGGCTGGCGCAGGCCGTGACCATGAACGAGCGCGCGCTCTCCGTTGCGCGGGAGCGGTACAAGGCCGGGGCGCTCGATTATCTCGACGTATTGAACGTGCAGAAGCAGTTGCTCGAAGCACAAAGCAATCTCGAACAAAGCAGAGCCACGGCGGCCACGAATCTCATTACGCTTTGTAAAGCGCTGGGAGGGGGATGGGAGTCGACTTATGGCGGGTAATCCATAGCTCGAATGGCCATTGTTCAGGGCAATCGATGACTTCGCTGCGCCGGCGATGGCGCAAAGACGGGCGCGCGCGCAAAATCATGTGCGAATGAAAATCGCATCATGACAGGAGCGTGGGCCGTGGATCTCGCCGGATATGAGCTGGAGCCGCTGCGCGACGACGGCGATTTTTCACTGTATCGCGCCCGCAAACCCAGCCATCCCGTCTCGGTGCTCGCGCTGGTCGCCACGCGTGCGGACCTGGCGGGCGTGAAGCGCCTCGAGCGCGAATACGGGTTCGCCGCGCTGCTCGATTCGAGCTGGGCGGCGCGGCCTCTCGCGTTCTACCGGCACAGAGAGCCGCCCATGCTCGTGCTCGACGACGACGGCGGCGAGCCGCTCGATCGCTCGCTTGCGGGCCCGTTCGAACTCGCGCGCCTGTTGCGCATCGCGGTCAATCTGGCGAAGGTGGTGGGCCACGTGCATCGATGCGGCCTCGTTCACAAAGACATCAAGCCGGCGAACGTGCTCGTCGACAGCAGCGCCAACGTGCGGCTCACCGGCTTCGGCATTGCTTCGCAACTGCCGCACGAACATCAGCCGCCCGCGCCGCCCGAGATCGTTGCCGGAAGCTTCGCGTATATGGCGCCTGAGCAGACCGGCCGCATGAACCGTTCAATCGACACGCGCAGCGATCTCTATTCGTTCGGCGTCACGCTGTACGAAATGCTCACCGGGTCGCTGCCGTTCAAGGCCTCGGACGCGATGGAGTGGATTCATTGCCATATCGCGCGCAAGCCCACGCCGCCCCGGGCGCTGCGCGACGCGATTCCGCAGGCGCTCGAGGGCATCGTGCTGAAGCTGCTCGCGAAGGCCGCCGAGGACCGGTATCAGACTGCGGCTGGATTGGAGGCCGATCTGCGCTCATGCCTCACGGCATGGGAAGCGCAGCATCGCATCGACCCATTCCCGCTGGGGGAGCACGACGCGTCCGACCAGTTGCTGATTCCCGAGAAGCTGTACGGGCGTGAGGCGCAAATCGAGGCACTGACCACCGCGTTCGATCGCGTGGTGGGCAGCGGGTCGGTCGAACTGGTGCTGATCTCGGGCTATCCGGGCATCGGCAAGTCGTCGGTCGTGAACGAGCTGCACAGGGTGTTGGTCCCGCCGCGCGGTCTCTTCGCGTCCGGCAAGTTCGACCAGTACCGGCGCGGCATTCCGTACGTGCCTTTCGCGCAAGCCTTCCAGAGCCTCGTGCGCAACCTGCTGAGCAAGCGGGAAGCCGAGGTCGAGCCGTGGCGGCGCGCACTGATGGAAGCGCTCGGGCCCAACGGGCAGCTCATCGTGAATCTGATCCCCGAGCTAGCGCTCATCATCGGTGAGCAGCCGGCCGCACCGACGCTGCCGCCTCAAGACGCGCAAAATCGCTTCCAGATCGTATTTCGACGTTTTCTCGGCGTATTTGCGCGGCCAGAGCATCCGCTCGCCTTGTTTATCGACGATCTGCAATGGGTGGATACGGCGACGCTCGATCTGCTCGCGCATCTCGCCACGCATCCGGACGTGCGGCACGTTCTGCTGGTCGGCGCCTATCGGGACAATGAGGTCGACGCTTCGCACCCATTTGCCCGCACGCTCGAGTCGATTGCCCGGGCCGAAGGCAGAGTGCAGCAAATCGAGCTCACACCGCTCACGAGGGACAGCGTGGCGCAACTCGTGGCGGATGCGCTTCACTGTGACCGCACGAACGCCGCACCGCTCGCGCAACTGGCGCATGAGAAGAGCGGCGGCAATCCGTTCTTCACGATCCAGTTTCTGACCGCGCTCGCCGATGAAGACCTGCTCACATTCGACCCGCGCGCCGCGAAGTGGCGTTGGGAACTGCCGCGCATTCGCGCGAAAGGCTACACCGAGAACGTCGCCGATCTGATGGCGACCAAGTTGAGCCGGCTACCGCCCGCCGCGCGCGACGCATTAGGCCAGTTGGCGTGCCTGGGCAATGTTGCCGAAGTCGCCGCGCTGACCTGGGTTCAAGGCGGCTCCGAAGAGAAGATGCACGCTGACCTGTGGGAAGCCGTGCGAGCGGGCCTGGTGTTTCGCGAGGCCAATGTCTATGTATTCGCGCACGATCGGGTGCAGGAGGCAGCGTACGCGCTCATTCCCGCCGACGAGCGTGCCGCCGCGCAACTGCGCATAGGCCGTGCGCTGGTGTCGCGCACGCCGCCGGACGCACTCGAGGATGCGATTTTCGATATCGTCAATCATCTCAATCGCGGCGCGGCGCTGATCGCGGACGAAACGGAGCGTGAGCAGGCCGTTGCCTTGAACCTCATCGCGGGCAGGCGGGCCATGCGTTCGACGGCCCACGTGGCCGCGCGCGGCTATCTGGCGCAAGCCGTGGCGTTGCTGTCGCCCGATGCGTGGACGCGGCGCTACGAGAGCACGTTCGAACTCTATCTCGCGTTTGCGGAGTGCGAATATCTGGTGGGCGATTTTGCAAAAGCGGATGCCCTGGCGGACATGATGCTCGCCGCGGCGCACTCCAGTCTTGACCGCGCAAAGATTTACAGCTTGCGCATCGAGTTGTATCAGCTAGCCGGAAGATATGACGAAAGCTTCGCGGTCGCGCTCGTCGCGCTTCGCGGCTTCGGTGTCTGCTTTCCTGAAACCGACGAGGAGATTCAGGCGGCGTTCCAAACCGCCCTGCACGACGTTCGCGTCAATCAGGCCGGCCGCTCCACCGGCGAACTGGTTGAGGCGCCGGTGGCGACGGACCCTGCGATCCACGCGATCGTCAATCTTCTCCTGCAGGCGATGAACTGCGCTTTTGCGGCGCGGCCCGCGTTCTATCCGCTCATCACGCTCAAGGCGGTCAATCTGTCCTTGCAGCACGGCAATACCGACAACTCCAGTTTTGCGTTCGGCAATTACGCGCTCATGCTGGTTTCGCTGATCGGCGATATTCCCACGGCGGTTCAGGTTTCGGAGATGTCGCTGAAGCTCAATGAGAAGTTCGACAATCGGCACCTCAATGGGAAACTGCTGCACCTGTATGGCGCTCACGTCAATTTCTGGCGCCGCCACATCGCCGAGAATCTCCCGGTGCTGGAACGGGCGACAGCCGAATGTATGGAAGCTGGCGATTTCGTTTTTGCCGGCAACGTGGCGTTCAACGCGGTTTGGCAGGCGCTCGAGAGCGGGGCCGCGCTCGCAGACGTGCAGGCGATAGCCGAAAAGTACGCGGCGCTCATGCGGCAGAGCCACAACGACGCGGTCTACGAACTGATTCGGGTTGAACGGCAATGCGTCATCAGTCTGCGGGGCGGGACCGCCAAACCTTTCGATCTGAATGACGAGACCTTCGACGAAACCGTCTGTTTCGAGGCGATCATCAAGTCGAATTTCGGTTGTGCCATTGGCGTCTATCGAATCATCAAAGTCATTCTCGCGTTTCTCGAAGGCCGTTACGCCGATGCGCTGAAGGCCGCGCAGCAGGCACAGGCAGTACTGAGTTCGGTGATGGCGCTGGCGATCGAACCGACCTTTCACTTTTTTCATATGCTGACGTTGACGGCGCTTTATCCTGAGTCCTCCGCCGAGCAGCAGAGGATTTACAAGCGCACGCTAGCCGAGGCACTCGATAAGTTTGAAATCTGGGCCGGACATTGTCCGGAGAACTATCAGAACCGCCATGCGTTGCTCGGCGCGGAACTCGCGCGTCTGGAGGGGCGCGATCTCGACGCGATGCGCCTGTACGAGCAGGCCATTCGCTCCGCCCGCGAGAATGGCTTTGCGCATCACGAAGGCGTGGCCAGCGAACTTGCTGGCCGCTTCTACTTGCGCATGGGCCTCGCGACCAGCGCCGAAGGCCATTTGCGCAATGCGCGCCGGTGCTTCGTCGCTTGGGGCGCGCAAAGCAAGATCGTGCAACTCGACAGCGAATTCCCGCGCCTGGCCGATCTGGAAGGCAGCACGCTGAGCTCGACGCTCAGCTTCGATTGGCGCCAGTTCGACGCCGCAACGCTGCTCAAGGCATCCCACGCGCTCTCCAGCGAGATCGAACTGAAGAGCCTGGTCGAGCGCCTGATGACGATCGCGCTGGAAACCGCAGGCGCCGACCGTGGTCTGCTGATCGTGCCCGAGCAGCCAGACGGCTACCGCGTCGAGGCGCAAGCGCGTATCGACGGCAACGGGCTCGAGGTGAAGCGTTTGCCGGATAGCGGCTGCGCGACACCCGCCGCGCTGCTGCGTTACGTCATGCACACGGGCAAGCGCGTCATCATCGACGATGCCGTGACATCCGGTCTTTTTCCTGAAGACGGGTATCTGGCGAGCGGGGCCACGCGGTCCGTCTTCTGCCTGCCGCTCGTCAGACAGGGAAAACTCACTGGGCTGCTGTATCTGGAGAACACCGAGACTTCGCACGTGTTCACCGCACGCCGCTCCGCACTGCTCGATTTGCTCGCGTCGCAGGCCGCCATTTCTCTGGAGAACACTCGCCTGTATGCCGATCTTCAGGAACGCGAAGCAAAGGTGCGGCGTCTGGTGGATTCCAATATCATCGGCATCCACATCTGGGACTTCGAAGGCAATGTCGTCGACGCCAATGATGCGTTTCTGCGCATCGTGGGTTACACCGCCGAAGACCTCCGATCCGGGCAGATTCGCTGGCCGGACCTCACTCCGCCGGAATGGCACGAACGCGATGAACATGTGAGGGCCGAATTGACGGCCACCGGTAGCGCCAAACCCTTCGAGAAGGAATATTTTCGCAAGGACGGCAGCCGGGTGTCCGTCATGGTTGGCGCGGCGGCATTCGGCGACCGCGAGGGGCAGGGCGTCGCGTTCATCCTGGACCTGAGCGGGCAGAAGCGCGCGCAACAGGATGTGCGCGACAGCGAACGACGCTACCGCGAACTGCAGACGGTGCTGGCGCATTCGAACCGCGTGGCGACGATGGGTCAGCTATCGGCGTCGATCGCGCATGAAGTGAAGCAGCCGATCACCGCGATCGCGGCGTATGCGAGCGCGGCCTTGCGCTGGCTCGCGGCCCGCCCGCCGAATTTCGACGAAGCGCGTCTCGCGCTGACCCGGATCGTGGCGGATAGCGAGCGCGCCAATGGCATTGTCGACAGGACCCGCGCTTACTTCAAGAAAGAGCCGATGCGCACGGATGGGCTCGATGTCAACGACATGATTCGGGAACTGATCGCGCTCGTGCGCGGCGAAGCCGGCAAGTCCAGGGTTGAACTCACGGTGGAGCTTGCCGAGGGGTTGCCGCGCGTTCAGGGCGACCGGGTGCAACTGCAGCAGGTCATGCTCAATCTGATGATCAACGCCCTCGAAGCGATGAGCGAAATGAAAACCGGCGAGCGCACGCTACTGATCCGCACGCACAGGACCGACGAAAGCGAACTTTGCATTACCGTGCAGGATTCCGGGCCGGGACTCGACGCCGGCAATCCGGAGGGCGTATTCGAGGCTTTTTTCACCACCAAGTCCGACGGTCTTGGCATGGGGTTGCCCATTTGCCGCTCGATCGTGCAAAGCCACGGCGGGCGCTTATGGGTGACACCGAACGACCCCGTTGGCGCCCGCTTTCATTTCACGCTTCCCGCACAAGGCAACGCCTCGCTGCCAGCCCGTGTTTAGCGCCGCATCGCCGAGCCATTCGACTCTTCGGATAGCGGAGACTTCCCGCCCGGTCGCCCTGGCCGGAAACGAGCCGGGAATGTCCCGAAACCGTCGCAGCTAGCGCCTCAGCCGGCAGCCGTAAAACGTAGACTCTTCTCGTCGGTGGTCAATGACTGTCGATCCCGGCGGGCAGGCATGGAGATGCCCGGCCACTTGACTTGATGCGCGCTGCAATGCGGACTCCTTTCGATCCATGCGCAGCGCTGGACCTGTAAAGGATGGACGTATGAGCGAAGCAAACCAGGGCGCGGTGCGCCAACTGAAACATTTCATCGACGGTCAATATACCGCTGGCGTGAGCGGCCGATTCAACGACGTCTACGATCCGGCCCAAGGCCGCGTTTCGGCGCGCGTGCCGGTTGCCAATACCACTGAAGTTGCCGCCGCTGTCGCGGCCGCAAAGACCGCGTTTGGGGCCTGGAGCGAAACCCCGCCGCTCAAGCGCGCACGCTTGATGTTCAAGTTCAAGGAGCTGCTGGAGGCACACCTGGACGAAATCGCCGAACTCATTACACGCGACCACGGCAAGCTGCTTTCGGACGCCAGGGGCGAGGTGATGCGCGGCATCGAAATCGTCGAATTCGCGTGCGGCATTCCGAACCTGCTCAAGACCGATTTCACCGATCAAAGCAGCAGCGGCGTCGACAGCTGGAATTTGCGTCAGCCCCTGGGCGTGATTGCGGGCGTCACACCGTTCAATTTTCCGGTGGTGGTGCCGTGCTGGATGTTCGTCATGGCCGCCGCGACCGGCAATACATTCATCCTCAAGCCTTCGGAGCGCACGCCGTCGTCGTCGATCCGGCTGGCGGAACTCTTCATCGAGGCGGGTTTTCCCAAAGGTGTTTTCAACGTGGTGAATGGCGACAAGGGCACCGTCGATGCGCTGATTCAGCATCCCGACGTAGCAGCGATGTCCGTCGTCGCCTCCACGCCGGTGGCCGAATATATCTACGCGGAGGGCGCCAAACGCGGCAAGCGCGTGCAGGCGCTGGGCAGCGCGAAGAATCATCTCGTCGTGATGCCCGACGCGAATCTCGATCAAGCCGTCGATGCGCTGATCAACTCGGCGTACGGCTCAGCGGGCGAACGGTGCATGGCGACTTCGGTCGCGGTGGCGGTAGGGCGCATCGGCGACGAACTGGTCGAGCGTCTCGCCACGCGCGTGCGCGCGCTGCGCATCGGTTCGGGCATGGAGCCCGATCTGGACATGGGGCCGCTCATCAGCGCCGCGCATAGCACCAAGGTGCGGGGTTATATCGATGCGGGCGTCGAGGCTGGCGCGAAGCTCGTCGTGGACGGCCGCGGCCATACCGTGGCGGGGCACGAAGAGGGCTTCTTCCTCGCCGGCTCGCTGTTCGACAACGTGCAGCCGGATATGAAAATCTACCGGGAAGAGATCTTCGGGCCGGTGCTTTCGGTGGTGCGCGTCCCGGATCTCGCCAGTGCAATTGAACTTGTCAATGCGCACGAACTGGGCAATTGCGTCACCCTGTTTACAGCGGATGGCGCAGCGGCGCGCACGTTCACGAGGAAGATTCAAATCGGCATGGTGGGCATCAACGTGCCGAGTCCGGTGCCGTCGGCGTGGCATTCGTTCGGAGGCTGGAAGCGCTCGCTGTTCGGCGATCATCACGCCTACGGCGAGGAAGCCGTGCGCTTCTACACGCGCTACAAGAGCGTGACGCAGCGCTGGCCGGACAGCATCGACAAGGGCGCGGAATTCGCCATGCCCGCGTCGAAGTAAGCGAAGCGCGGCGTGAATACGCCGCGCGCTCGAAGTTGGCCGGCCGGGCATGGCCGGCTATCACTCGCTTTTGTACGCGTGCACCCCTGGGCCATTGGCAGGCGTCGAGAGGCTAAAGCCAGGTTGGCTAGCGGCTAACTGGGTGTGATCTTCTGAACCCATTGGCTGCGCCAATCAGGCGCCTCAAAGGGATCCGAGAAATATTGAGTTTCGTGCACGACCTTGCCGTCATGGAATCTCATGATGCTCACGGTGAAAGCAGATCGCCCCTGGTACGCGATGGTGTACTCGGTCACCCAGAGATTGCCTTCGCCCTGCATTCGTCTGACTTCGAAGCCGGACGGCCTGTCGGGATGATGTCCGCGAAGGGCCTGCAAATTCCTGCGCCCGTGGATGCGTTCACCCGATTGGGGATAGTCGCAGATGGCGTCGTCGGCGTAGATGTCATGTTCGGCTTCGAGATCGCCGTCCGCCGACGCTTGCCAGTGCGCATCCAGCGCTTCACGTATGTTCGCGTGTTCCATGAGAAACCTCCGGGATAAAGTACGGTAGCACTTCGCTGTGCAATTCGTCCAATACGTCGGCAAACGGGCGCGGCGTGACTTTCGGATTCAGCGCGACGTGGCCGACGCCCGCTTCCCGTGCCTGCTCGAGAAAGTATCTGAGCGAGCGGCTGCCGATGGCGAATCCGCCCTTGATGGCGCGGAACGGGTAGTCAGGCCTCGGGTGCAGATAGAGGTAGCCGCCAAACGCGATCGGCTTGAAGGCTGCGCGGCCCATCGACTGAGCGACCCGCTCGTTCCAGCCGCGCACGAATGCATCAAGCGCATCGGGCCCGGGCACGAAGCCGAGATAACCGTCCATATGCGCCGCGATCCATTCAAGACTCTGCTGCGCCCGCCCAACCGCAATCGCCGGGGTGCGTCCGTACGGCGGCTTGGGCAGCATGTCGAGCGTGCCGTCCGATTTGCCGAAGCGGGGCGAGGAGAACACCGGAAAGGGCTGCTCGCTGACCGTGCGATAGGTCTGGAAGGCGTCGCGAAACCGCTCGCCGCGCGTATCGAAGTCGATGCCGAAGACCGGATACTCAGAGGGCCGATCTCCCGACGACATGCCTAACAGCAGCCTTCCATTCGTCAACCGGTCGAGCGAATTCACCTGCTTGGCCAGCATGAGCGGGTCGCGCATCGGCAAGACGATGCCTGTCGTGCCGAGCGCGATCTCGCTCGTCACCGCCGCGAGGCTCGCGATATACACCAGCGGTTCGAAAATCTGGCCGGCGTCGCCATAGGCGGGGTCGTAGAACGGGATGTCGCGCATCCACAGCGCGGCCACGCCCATCGACTCGGCGCGCTGCGCCATGGCGACATGATCGCGCATGCTCGGGAAGGGCGAGTCCGGATGCGTTTCGAGCGGCAGGATGAGTCCCACCGTGAGCGCGCCCTCGCGAAACACGCGGCGCCACGCGGGCTGCTCCGAAAGCGCGGGTTCGATGGGCGCGGAAGCCTTGATTGCGGTGATGGCTGACATATCCATTGCGTTTCGCCTTGCGTTTTCCCTATTGCGAGCCAAGGCTACGCATGAACGACGCTGACAGAAACCGCCTGCGATGAACAACAGTTGATACTCGCGCGCAATAACGCGGCGAATTCAAGCGGCGGACATGCGTGCCTTGAGGCGCGGCGACATGAAGTCGAGAAACGCGCGCAGCTTGAGCGGCAGCGGCGTCTGGCCGGCATGGACGAGATGGATCGGCATCGGCGCCAGTTCGTAGGTCTTCAGAACCACCTGCAGCCGGCCTTCATGCACGGCGCTCGCGACCTGATAGCACAGAACCCGCGTCAAACCGGTCCCGAGCGTTGCGGCATCGACGGCCGATTCCGCCGTGTTCGTCACGAGCCGCGCGTGGATGGGCACGCTCTGCTCCGATTTTCCGCCGGCAAAGGCCCACGCGCGCGACGAATTGATTCCCTCGAAACCGATGCACGCGTGATTGGCGAGATCGGCCGGGTCTTGCGGCGTGCCGCGCTCGGCCAGATACGCGGGGCTCGCGCACACGACGGGCCGCGTTTCGCCGAGGCGTATCGCAACGAGGCTGCTGTCCGGCAACTGGCCGATGCGCACCGCGACATCCACATGATCCTCGAGAAAATTGACGTTGCGATCGGTCAGCACGAGGCGCGCGTCGATCTCCGGGTAGTGCGCGAGAAAGGCCGCCATGACAGGGACGACGTGCAGCCGTCCGAACACCACGGGTGCCGTGGCCACGAGCGAGCCTTTCGGCGCCGCATATTCGCCGGTCACGGCGCGTTCGATTTCGCCGATGTCCTCGAGAATGCGCCGGCACGACGCGACATAGGCTTCGCCGGCCTCGGTCAGCGAGAGGTGCCGCGTGGTGCGATGGAGCAGGCGGGTCTTCAGGTGTGCTTCGAGATCGCCGACCTTGCGGCTGACTGTCGCCAGCGGCTGGCCGAGCTGGCGGGCCGCGGCTGACAAACTGCCTGCATCGACGACGGCGACCAGGATGGACATTCCTTCGAGACGGTCCATGGTCTTCTCGATAACTGGAAGGGAGATTCCCGATGTTAGCGGATTCTCTTCCGGCGCGAGCGCGCAGCGCCTTTACGCGGGCGGCTCAGGCGCTCACGCGCGAGCGGCGTTGACGAGTTCGCCCGCCGTGCGCTCGCGCAGGCGCGGCGACACGAAGTCGAGGAACGCGCGCAGCTTCAACGGCAGGGGCGCTTGCCCCGCATGCACGAGATTGACGGGCAGCGGCGCCGCTTCGAAAGCGTCGAGCACGACGCGCAGCTGGTTGGCGCGAACGGCGTGCGCGACCTGGTAAGACAGCACGCGTATCAGCCCCACGCCGAGCATCGCGGCTTCGATCGCGGCGTCCGCCGTATTCACGGCAAGCCGCGAATGAACGGGCACGGACTGCTCCGACTTGCCGGAGCCGAAAGCCCAGGCGCGCAGCGACGCGAGCGCCTCGAAGGTAATGCATTGATGGCCGGCGAGGTCCGCGGGCTCGGCGGGCACGCCATGCTTCTCGAGATAGGCGGGGCTCGCGCAAATGACCCGGCGCACCATGCCCACGCGCGTCGCGATCAACGTGCTATCGGGCAGCTCGCCAATGCGGACCGCGACGTCCGCGTGCTCATCCATCAGATGAACGACGCGATCGGTCAGCACGAGATTGATGTCGATCTCCGGATAGTGCGCGAGGAATTCCGCCACCACCGGCACCACGTGCAAGCGGCCGAACGCAACGGACGCAGTGACCACGAGCTCGCCCTTGGGCGCGGCGTATTCGCCCGTGGCGGCGCGCTCGGCTTCGCCGATGTCTTCGAGAATGCGCCGGCAGGCGGCCACGTATGCGCCGCCGGCTTCCGTCAATGAAAGCTGTCGCGTCGTGCGGTGAAACAGACGCGTCTTCAGGTGCGATTCGAGTTCCCCCACTTTGCGGCTGACCGTGGCGAGCGGCATGTCGAGGCGCCTCGCGGCCGCCGAGAGACTGCCCGCGTCGGCAACCGAAACGAGGATGGCCATGGCTTCGAGGCGATTCATGGACCCTATCAAATAGTGGAAGGATGAATCTTGATCGTGAGGGATTCTCTTCGTAAATGCAAGCGCGTAACGTTCGACCTCAACCTGGATCGCGGCATTTCGCTGCAAACCCCGGAGAAATTCAACGAATAAGGAGGTTGTCTTGAGCGCCGCACCCAACTCACCCGCAAGCCCAGCTACACCCGCCGTCGCATCGCGCGCCAAGATCGTCATGATGGCGATCATCGCAGGCGCAGTGATCACCAACATCTATTGCACGCAGCCGATCCTGCCGTTGATCGCAGCGGGTCTGCGAGTCAACATCACGGCCGTCGATTTCGTCGCAGGAGCGGCGCTGCTCGGCTTCTCGACCGGCCTCGCGCTGCTGTTGCCGCTTGGCGACCGCTTCGACCGGCGCAAGCTCGTGCTCGCGCAGATCGCCCTCGCACTCGTTTTTGCGGCGACGGCGGCGGTTGCGCCCGGTATCTGGGCGCTGATCGCGGCTTCGTTTGCGCTTGGCATCGTGAGCTGCGTGCCACAGCAGCTCGTGCCCTTCGCTGCTGTCATGTCGTTGCCGAGCGAGCGGGGCCGTAACGTCGGCACCGTCGTGAGCGGCATCATGGTCGGCATCCTGGTCGGCCGCACGATCGCGGGTGTGATCGGCGCGGCGTGGGGTTGGCGCGCGGTGTACGGCGCGGAAGCCGCGTTCATGGTGCCGGTCTTCATCGCCGCCGCTGCGCTTTTGCCCAAGGGCGTGCCCTCTACGAATCTCTCCTATGGGCGTCTGCTCGCATCGCTGTGGCCGCTCGTTCGCGACAATCGTCCGATTCGCGAATCGATGATTATCCAGGCGTTGCTGTGGGCCTGTTTCAACGCCTTCTGGGTCAACCTCGCCGCGCTGCTCAAGAGCGGACCGTGGCACCTCGGCAGCGCCTGGGCAGGCGGCTTCGGCATCATCGGCGCGGCCGGCGCATTCGCCGCATCGCTGGGCGGCAACGCCACCGACCGCGTGGGTTTCCGCAAGGTCATCGGCGCGAGCATCGGCATCGCGACGCTCGCGTACCTGATTCTGTCCGGCGCGGCGAGCTCGCTCACGCTGCTGATCGTGGGTGTGATCGTGCTCGATATCGGCGTGCAGTCCGGTCTCGTTTCCAACCAGACCCGCGCTTTCGCAGTCGATCCGAAAGCACAAGGCCGAATCAACAGCCTCTACATGACGGCCACCTTTTTCGGCGGCGCAGTCGGTGCGACTGTGAGCGGCTGGCTCATGAGCCGTTTCGGCTGGTCGGGCATCGTCGCCTTCGGTGTCGCGCTCGGAATCATCGCTTCAGCCATCCACTGGATCGGTGCGCCTCGCGAGCCCGCGGGCCAGCTCCCATCAAACGCGGATTGATTCAAGGCATCGAGAATCTGCTTGCTGGAATCCGCCGCGGTTAGGGGCGATGCCAGCTTCAATACTGGAATTATCATGATTGGCATCGTGCGCATTGCGCTGAAACGGCCTTATACATTCGTTGTGCTGGCCGTGTTTATCCTGATCGTTGGCGTTCTGTCGGCGTTTCGTACCCCTACGGATATTTTTCCCCGGATCAATATCCCGGTGATTAGCGTGGTATGGCAGTACACGGGGCTTTCGCCCGACCAGATGGAAGGTCGCGTGATGGCTCCGTACGAGCGGGTGTTGACGACCACGGTGAACGGGGTTCAACACATCGAAGGCACGTCTCTGACCGGCTATGGCATCGTCAAGATCTTCTTTCAGCCGGGCACCAATATCGGTACCGCGAATGCGCAGGTGACGGCCATTTCGCAGGAGATCCTGAAGCAGTTGCCGCCTTCGGCGACACCGCCGTTCATCATCAACTACAACGCTTCGACCGTTCCGATCATTCAGCTCGCGCTGTCGGGCAAGGGGCTCTCGGAACAGAATCTGGCGGACCTCGGCAAGAATCAGTTGCGGCCGATTCTCGCGACGGTGAACGGCGCTGCGATCCCGTTTCCGTTTGGCGGCAAGGACCGCCAGGTTCAGATCAACATCAAGCCGTCCGAGCTCGAAGCGCGCTCCTTGTCGGCCGAGGACGTGCTCAATGCGCTGAGCGCGCAGAACCTCGTGACGCCGGTCGGCACGGAAAAGATCGGCAATTACGAGTACACGCTGCAGTTGAACGACGCGCCGGCGACGATCGCGGCCATTGCGAATCTGCCGATCAAGTCGGCCAACGGCACGGTCGTGCACATGCGCGACGTCGCGGACGTGACCGACGGCAGCCCACCGCAGCCCAATATCGTTCACGTGGAAGGCAAGCGCTCGGTGCTGCTCACGGTGTTCAAGAACGGTTCGGCATCCACCTTGTCGATCATCGGCGGTATTCGTCAAAAGGTTGCCGATGCGAAGGGCTCGTTGCCCGACGCGCTTCAGATCGATGCGATCGGCGACCAGTCGATCTTCGTTCGCTCGGCGATCAAGGGCGTGGCGCGCGAGGGCCTGATTGCCGCCTTGCTCACGAGCGTGATGATCCTGCTGTTTCTGGGTAGCTGGCGCTCGACGATCATCATCGCGACTTCCATTCCGCTGGCGATTCTCGGGTCGATTGCCGTGCTCTCGGTGCTCGGCGAAACGCTCAATATCATGACGCTGGGCGGGCTCGCGCTGGCGGTGGGCATTCTGGTGGACGACGCCACCGTCACGATCGAGAACATCAACTGGCACCTGGAGCAGGGCAAGGACGTCGAAAGCGCGATTCTCGATGGTGCGGCGCAAATCGTGACGCCCGCGTTCGTCTCGTTGCTTTGCATCTGCATCGTATTCGTGCCGATGTTCTTCCTGAACGGCGTGGCGAAGTTCCTGTTCGTGCCGATGGCCGAGTCGGTGATCTTCGCGATGATTTCCTCGTTCATTCTGTCGCGCACGCTCGTGCCGACAATGGCGAAATACCTGCTGAAGTCGCATGCGCATGAACAGGACCGTCACGAGTCTTCCAGCATGTGGTCGCGCTTTCACGGTGGTTTCGAGCGGCGCTTCGAGCGCGTGCGCGCGAACTACGCCGCGATGCTCGAACGGGTGCTGGAACGTCGCAGCACGTTCGTGGTTGGCTTCTTTGCATTCGTCGTGGTGTCGTTCGCGTTGATGCCGCTGCTTGGGCGCAACTTCTTCCCGGACGTCGACGCAGGCCAGATCCTGCTGCACGTGCGTGCGCCCGTGGGTACGCGCGTGGAGCGAACCGCCGAGATTTTCGCCGAAGTGGAAACCCAGGTTCGCGCGACGATTCCACCTGCCGAACTGGGCACCGTGGTGGACAACATCGGACTGTCCACCAGTTCCATCAATACGGCCTACAACAACACGGGCACGATCGGCTCGCAGGACGGCGACATCCAGATCTCGCTGAAAGAAGGCCATCGGCCCACGGCCGCATACGTGCGCAAGTTGCGCGAATCGTTGCCGCGAGCGTTCCCCGGCGTGATGTTCTCGTTCCCGCCCGCGGACATCGTGAGCCAGATCCTGAACTTCGGCTCGCCCGCGCCGATCGACTTGCAGATTCGCGGCAACGATCTGCCGGCAGACTTTGTCTACGCAAACTCGCTGCTGCGTCAGATCCGGCACGTGCCCGGCGTTGTCGATGCGCGCATCGAGCAATCGCAGGCCAATCCGCAATTCAATATCGACGTCGATCGCGACCGCGCGTCGCTGCAGGGCCTGACCGAACGCGATGTGACCAATAGCCTTGTGGTGCACATGGCGGGTTCGAGCCAGATCAACCCGACTTACTGGCTCAATGCGGCCAATGGGGTGGAGTATTCAATTGTGCTGCAGACGCCGCAATACAGCGTGGATTCACTCTCTTCGCTGGTGAATCTGCCCATGAGCGGCGGGACCGAGGCCAACGATGGGCAGATCCTTGGCGGGGTGGCGAGCATTCACCGCACGGCGAGCAACGAAGTGGTGAGCAACTACAACGTGCAGCCGATGGTCGAGGTGTTCGCCACGACCCAGGGCCGCGATCTCGGTGCCGTCGCCGCCGATATACGGCACATCGTGTCGGCCAATGCCGGGCATGCGCCCAAGGGTGCGAAGGTCGTTCTTCTCGGCCAGGCGCAGACCATGAACAACGCCTTCAGTGGTTTGTCGTTCGGGATTCTGGGCGCTGTGGTTTTGATTTACCTGCTCATCGTCGTCAACTTCCAGTCGTGGTCCGATCCGCTCGTGATCGTCGCGGCACTGCCTGGCGCGTTGGCCGGCATCGTCTGGATGCTGTTTGCGACGGATACCACGCTCTCGGTGCCCGCGCTGACCGGCGCAATCATGTGCATGGGGGTGGCCACGGCCAATTCCATTCTGGTGGTGAGTTTCTGCCGCGAACGTCTGGACGTGCACGGCGATGCTTTCAAGGCAGCGTTGGAAGCCGGCACCACCCGGTTTCGGCCGGTCCTCATGACGGCGCTTTCGATGATCATCGGCATGGCGCCGATGGCATTGAGTCTTGGCGAGGGCGGAGAGCAAAACGCGCCGTTGGGCCGAGCGGTGATCGGCGGACTGCTGTTCGCAACTGCCGCGACGCTCTTTCTCGTGCCCGCTATTTTTTGCATGATCCACTCGCGTCGGGGTCGTACATCGACGGCCGCGCAGCTTTCCGGAGATTCGATCCATGTCCTCTGAACCCACAACCCGCGCCGCACTCCCACAACGCCAGCTTTCGTTGACGGGCTTCGTCGGCGGTGCCCTCGCTCTTCTTATCGTGGTTGGTGGCGTCTCGCTTCGCGTGAAGCATGAACACCAGCTCAAAGACTGGACTGAAGCACAGGCAGTGCCGTCCGTGAATGTCGTCGTGCCTGCCGAAGAGGCCCCCGGCGGCTCGCTCGACCTTCCCGGCAGACTGGAAGCCTTCAAAAGCGCTCCGATCTACGCCCGTGTCAGCGGCTACCTGAAATCATGGAGCGTGGACATCGGCACCCCGGTGACGGCCGGCCAAACGCTCGCCGAGGTCGAGACGCCTGAACTCGATCAGCAGTTGATTCAGGCGAGGGCCGAACTCACGAGCGCACAAGCCGATGCCGCACTCGCGAAAACGTCCGCCGCACGCTGGCAAAGTCTTCTGGATACCGATTCAGTGTCGCGCCAGGAGGTCGATGACCGCACCCAGGACTATGTGGCGAAGCAGGCTCGCGTCGCGGCGGCACAGGCCAATCTGGGCCGGCTCGTGGCGACCAAGAGCTTCGCGCGGATCACCGCTCCGTTCGACGGCGTGATCACCGCGCGCAACACCGACGTCGGCGCATTGATCAATGCGGGCGGTGGGACGGGGCCGCAGCTCTTCTCGGTATCGAGCGTGGACAAGCTACGCGTGTACGTGCGCGTGCCGCAGGAATATGTGCCGGCGGTCAAGCCGGGTGGAACCGGCACCTTCACCGTGCCCGAGTATCCCGGCAAGACCTTCACCGCCACGGTCGTGGGTCTGGCCGACTCGGTCAATGCCGCATCGGGTACCTCGCTCGTCCAGCTGATGGTCGATAACCCCGGTCATTTGCTGTTGCCGGGCGACTTCGTGAACCTGCACTTCGCGCTGCCGGCACGCGCCGACGCGTTGCGGGTGCCGGCCAGCGCGCTCATTTTCGACAACCGCGGGCTGCGGCTCGCTACCGTCGATCGCGGCGACACCGTCCACTTCAAACCCGTTTCGATCGTGCAGGACCTCGGAAACGCGGTCGATATCGGCTCGGGGCTGGCGCAAAGCGATCGCGTGATCGATGCGCCGCCGGATGGACTGGTCGAAGGCGACCATGTTCAGGTGATCGTGCCCACGGACAAAGGTGGCAAGCATGATTAAGCATCTGAAATTCGCGACGCTGGTGAGCGCCGTGGCGCTCGCCGCGTGCTCGCTCGCGCCGCACTACGAGGTCCCCGAAACACCCGTTGCGGCGCAGTACCAGACCCAGGGGCCGTGGACCGTGGCGAGTCCCGCCGACCAGCTCGATCGCGCGGGATGGTGGAAGCTGTACAAGGAGCCCGAACTCGACGACCTCGAGCAACGGCTGATCGCGAATAACCCCGACCTGAGCGCGGCGCTGTTTCACTATGAGCAGTCGCAGGCGTACATCAGGCAGGTCAAGTCGCAGATGTACCCCCAGGTTTCCGCTGTCGGCAATGTCCAGCGCGACCGGGAGTCGGACACGCGGCCGCTGCGCAGTCCGACCGGGCCGACCGATTACAACTCGGCCACGCTGGGTGTCGAAGTCGACTACGAAGTGGACCTTTGGGGACGCGTGCGTGATTCGGTTGCCGCAAGCAAGGACGAAGGGCAGGCCTCGAAAGCGGATCTCGCGTCGACGCAGCTGAGCCTGGAAATCGAGCTGGCCCGAAGCTATATCGACCTACGCGGTCTCGACCAGCAGATTCAACTCACCGAGGGGACTCAGGAGGCGTACCAGAAGGCGCTCGACTTGACCCGCAACCGGCATGGCGCAGGCATCGTGTCGGGTCTCGACGTGGCGCGCGCCACCAACCAGTTGTCATCGGTGCAGTCCGAACTCACGCAGGTCAGGGCGAGGCGTGCGTTGCTCGAACACGCGGTGGCGGTGCTGGTCGGCGCGTCGCCTTCGGAGTTCCAGCTCGCGCCGAGCACCGATTCCATCGCGTTGCCTGTCATTCCGGTCGGCGTACCGTCGACGTTGTTGCAAAGGCGGCCTGACGTCGCCGCGGCCGAGCGGCGCATCGCGGCGGCGAATTCCAATATTGGCGTGGCACGCGCGGCGTACTTCCCAACACTCACACTGAGCGCGCAAGGTGGCGTGCAAAGCTCGGTGCTCGGGAACCTGCTGAGCCTGTCCAGTTCGTATTGGGCGATCGGACCGTCTTTGGGGGTGTATCTGCTGGACGGCGGCAAGCGCCGGGCGCAGGTGGATTCCGCGAAAGAGGCCACGGCCGAAGCAGGCGCGCGCTATCGCAGCGTGGTGCTGGCGTCGTTCAGGCAGGTGGAAGACAACCTCACCTTGCTCGACGATCTGGGCACCGCAACGAATCAGCAGCAGGACGCTGCCAGTGCAGCCCAAACCGCGCTCAACCTGGCGCTCGCGCGCTATCAACGGGGCGCGGTGAGCTACCTGGACGTGGTGCAGGCGCAATCCGCCGACCTTGAAGCGCAACGCAGCGTAATCGCGCTTCGCACGCGGCAACTGGATGCGAACGTCGATCTCATTCACGCACTCGGCGGCGGCTGGACCACGGATGACCTGAAAGCCGGCTGAACTCAAACCATCAAGGATTGAAACGTCATGAACCTGCTTGACTTGATCGATTCTCCGGGCAAGTTGCGCGATCTGGAAGAGAGTGAGCTTCAGCGCCTCGCGGACGAGATTCGGGAATTCGTGATTGAAAGTGTGTCGAGTAGCGGCGGTCACCTGGCATCGAACCTCGGTGTGGTGGAGTTGTCCGTTGCGCTTCACTATGTATTCGATACGCCGCGCGATCGGCTGGTGTGGGACGTGGGGCATCAATCCTACCCGCACAAGATATTGACCGGCCGAAAGTCGCGAATGGCAAGCGTGCGGAAGGTGGGCGGGATGGCCGGTTTTCCCGCGCGCGAAGAGTCGCCTTACGACGCGTTCGGTGTCGGGCACGCCGGTACGTCCATTTCGGCTGCGCTCGGCATGGCCTTGGGGCTGCGCGGTCGAGACGCCCGCGTCGTTGCGGTGATCGGCGACGGCGCTCTGTCTGCCGGTATGGCGTATGAAGCGCTGAATCACGCAGGGGCCTGCGAGGCGCTGCCGCTGACCATCGTCCTGAACGATAACCGCATGTCGATTTCACCTGCGGTGGGCGCACTGAATGATCATCTCGAGGCGCTGGTGACCAGTTGGCGCGACGAAACGAATGTGCCTTTATCCACGCTATTCGAAACGCTGGGTCTGGACTACGTCGGTCCCGTCGATGGCCACGATATTCCGAAGCTTCTCGCCGCGTTGCGGGACGCGAAGACACGCAAACGCCCGCACGTCGTTCACGTGGTGACGAAGAAAGGCAACGGTTATCGACCTGCGGAACTGGAGCCCGTTGCCTACCACGGGCCCAGTCCGTTCAATCCCGGGACAGGGCTCGCGCGCCCGAGCGGCGGCAAGCTGACCTATAGCCAGATATTTGGCCAATGGCTGTGTGACGCGGCTGCGTCGGATGACCGAATCTTCGGCATCACGCCCGCGATGAGCGAAGGCTCGTGTCTGAGCGAATTCGGGCGTCGCTATCCGGATCGCTACATCGACGTGGGGATCGCGGAACAGCACGCTGTCACGCTGGC
The DNA here is from genome assembly GCF_021390635.1 of Paraburkholderia sp. HD33-4. Lineage (NCBI taxonomy): Bacteria > Pseudomonadati > Pseudomonadota > Betaproteobacteria > Burkholderiales > Burkholderiaceae > Paraburkholderia > Paraburkholderia sp. HD33-4. Next base: position 1,619,737 of record NZ_JAJEJS010000001.1, read on the forward strand.
GGCCGGCCTCGCCGCTGAGGGGATGAAGCCCGTTGTCGCCATCTACTCGACGTTTCTTCAGCGCGGGTATGACCAGCTCATTCACGATGTCGCCCTGCAGAATCTGCCGGTCCTGTTCGCGCTGGATCGCGCGGGGATTGCCGGGGGCGATGGTGCCACGCATCTGGGTGCGTTCGACATTGCGGCCCTGCGTTGCGTCCCGAACATGGTGGTGATGACCCCGTCCGATGAGCAGGAATGTTATCGCATGCTGAACACCGGGCTTGCGTGGCCTGGACCGTGCGCCGTGCGATACCCGCGGGCGACGACCGGATCTGAAGTCATTGCCCAGACAAAAGAGACGCTGCCGCTCGGGCGGGGCGTGATTTGCCGGGTGTCCGGCAAGCGGCGCGGCGCACGGGTGGCGTTCCTGGCGTTTGGCCCGTTGCTCTCGGTCGCGATGGAAGTCGCAAAGGAGATCGATGCGACCGCGGTCGATATGCGCTTCGTCAAGCCGCTCGATGAAGATTTATTGCTGACGGTTGCAAACGAGCACGAGGTGATCGTGACACTCGAAGAAGGCACCGTGCTGGGCGGAGCGGGTGCCGCATGTGCCGAACGGATTGCGGCTGAAGGGTGGGCCGTACGGATGCTGCGGCTCGGACTTCCCGACGCGTTCGTCCCGCACGGCGAGCGTTCCGAACTGCTCCGCTTGAATGGCCTCGGTGTCGCAGGCGTGCGCGAAGCGGTCCTGGCGTTCACCGAAGCGGTAGACGTGCTCGACCAGGTTTGATGATCGCGTCGAGCCGGCGGCTTTGGTTACGCCATGTAAAGAGTGAATTGAGGCGGCCCTGGTTGGACGCAGTCGGCGTTGATCCTATAGTTGTTCAGACTGGTTACACATAGAGAGAGGTGGAAAATGAAGTTCGCGATGAAAACTGAAATCCGCAAGGACGATCTTGCGACGATCGTGCATGCGATGAAGTCCGTGGATGCCGACGCGAAGGTCGATGTCGATGTTGGCGCACAAACCGTGAGCGTCGATTCGTGGTTGATGCCCGAAGAGTTTCTCGTGGCGTTTTACGACGAGGACATGGACGTGGGCATTGCCGAATGGTAGGAGCAGCCGACGGTCAGCCGCCGGTGGCCCGGATGCAACTCATTCTGGCCCATAGACGACCTAATTGCTGACGCACACCGCTTCAATCGTTGTCAGAATTATTGGAACCCTTTCCCACGGTATTTCCAGGCGCACGTCAAAAGAGTGCCGGGTGGACTGTGCTTCGTGCGGAGAACCCGCTGACGCCGTCGTCCACGAGCTGGTAGGGGACATACGCTGTTCTTGAGTCGGAAGGGAAATGATCCGTTGTGTTTGGCGGCTGATCGCATCAGCGCCCGTTTCCGTGCGAGTCAAGTATGAACCAGAACCCGAAAATTGCTCCAGAGAGCTCCCAGAAAGCGCCGCTTCCCGGCGAACCGATGTCAGGCGCCGACATCATCTTGCGCGTACTTAGCGAACAGGGTGTCGATACCGTGTTCGGCTATAGCGGCGGCGCGATCCTGCCGACCTACGACGCGGTGTTTCGTTTCAACGAACTGTACGCCGATGAGCCCGAGCGTCAGATCAACCTCGTCGTTCCCGCCAACGAACAGACCGCCGGTTTCATGGCCGCGGGGTACGCGCGCGCGAGCGGAAAGGTCGGCGTGTTCATGGTCACGTCCGGTCCCGGCGCGACCAATGCGGTGACACCGATTGCCGATTGCAATGGCGATTCGGTCCCGGTGGTCCTCATCTGCGGGCAGGTGCCGCGTGCCGCGATCGGCAGCGACGCTTTCCAGGAAGCGCCCGTGTTCAACATCATGTCGGCGTGCGCGAAGCAGGTGTTTCTGGTTACCGACCCGGACAAGCTCGAAGCAACGCTGCGCACCGCATTCGAAGTCGCGCGCACCGGTCGTCCCGGGCCGGTCGTGGTGGATGTGCCCAAAGACATCCAGAACTGGACCGGCAGCTGGCAGGGGCACGGCACGCTGGCGTTTCGCGGCTACACCGACCGTCTTCACAAGGTGGCGAAGGGAGCGCGTCTCGAAGAGAGCGAGCGCCACGAATTCTTCGATCTGCTGGCGCAAAGCAAGCGCCCGCTGCTGTACGCGGGTGGGGGCATCATGACGGCCGGCGCCACGGCGGAACTGCGCCAGTTCGCCGAGCGCTACCGGATTCCCGTGGTGAACACGTTGATGGGGCTCGGCTCGATATCCGTGAAGCACGAGCTGGGGCTCGGCATGCTGGGCATGCACGGCGCGGCCTGCGCGAACTATGCGGTGGAAGATTGCGATTTTCTGATCGCGGTGGGTGCACGGTTCGACGATCGCGTCGCCGGCGGCCGCCCCCACGCGTTTGCGCCGCGAGCGCGCTACGTCGCGCATATCGACATCGACGAAGCGGAGATCAACAAGGTGAAGCGCGCGCACTGGAGCCACGTGGGCGACGCGAAGGACACCCTGGTTTCGCTGATGCAACACGAAACGCACGTGCAGGCCCCTTCGGCGTGGCTCGACCACATCAAGGAGCTGAAGCAGCGCTACGGCATGAACTATGACCGCGCGAGCCCGCTCATTCAGCCGCAGTTCGTGGTGGAAAAGTTGAGCGAGATTACTGGCGGGCGCGCTATCGTTACCACAGGCGTGGGCCAGCACCAGATGTGGGCCGCGCAGTTCTTCGACTTCGTCGAGCCGCGCAGCTTTCTCACCTCGGGCAGCATGGGGACGATGGGCTTTGGCTTGCCCGCTGCGATCGGCGCCCAGATGGGCCGCCCGGATGCCCTCGTGATCGACATCGACGGTGACGGCAGCATGCGTATGAATATCGGCGATCTGGAGACCGCGACAACCTATGGCGTGCCGGTCAAAGTGCTGCTGTTCAACAATGTCGGTGACGGAATGATCAGGCAGTGGCAGCGCCTCTTTTACGACGGGCGATTGTGCGTGAGCGACAAGTCGCTGCATCGAAAGGACTTTGTCATGGCGGCGCGCGCCGACGGCTTCGAGTTTGCGCAGCGCGTCGAGGCACTGAGCGACGTCGAGGAAAAACTCCGCGCTTTCGTGGCATTTGACGGTCCGGCGTTCCTCGAAGTCATGATCGATCAGGATGCCGATGTGTTTCCGATGGTCGGACCAGGCATGAGCTACTCGGAAATGATCACCGGGCCGTTCATCCCGTCGAGGGACGGCGACGAGTCGGGGGTTACGCGTGCAGGTCATCAACCGGCTTCGGACATGTTCTAAGCCAGTACCAGCGCGCCGGTTTGCTCGTGACGCGCATTTCGTCTTTCCGCCATGTAACAAAAGAAGTTCTGGCTACTGCGTTTGTCGAGTCGAGCCGCCACCCTGCAAAGAGATCGAGGGGCTGCTTGCCTGATCGTGTTTGGTCCCTGGTGGTTCGAAACCGGCCGCGCAAGCGATTGCGCAGCCGGTTTCGAATTCCCCGATCGAGGCGAAAATCAATAAGGAGTGTGATGCAATGAACGATAAAAACGAAATCGTCGAACTCGTCCAGCGTTATTTCGACGCCACCTGGCGAGGCGACGTGGAGCAATTGAGGACGGTGTTCGATGCGCGCGCGATCGTGGCGGGGGAGGTGAATGGTCAGCCGTACTACAAGACGATCGACGAGTATCTTGCGGGTGTCGGAGACAGGCAATCGCCGGCCGAGCTGGGCGAGCAGGTCGAAACGGAACTGCTGATGCTCGATGTTCAGAAAAACGTCGCGACGGCGAAACTGCACGTACGCATGCTGGGTTTCAATTACTACAATTATTTTTCGATCATGCGCCAGCGCGACAAATGGCTCGTCATTACGAAGACGCTAACCAACGACGCATAAGCGGCTCTCGTGCGCCCGTGCCCCGACGAGCCATCCAGGTCCGGGGCGCGGGCGATGCTCGAGCGCTTATTGACCCGCGCTCTGGCCGCCGTCCACGTGCAGGATCTCGCCCGTCACGAATGGTGCCGAGTCGAGATACAGAATCGCATTGACGATGTCGCTCATTTCGCCCATGCGACCGACCGGATGCATCGCGCCGAGCGTGGCGTGCGTTTCTGGAGCATGCATCGGCGACTTGATCACCCCAGGCGAAACCGCGTTGGCACGGATTCCCGCGCTCGCATACTCGATTGCGAGCGACCGCGTCGCAGCGTTCAGACCGCCCTTGGTGAGCGACGCAAGCACGGACGGGACTTTGCTGTTCGCCTTGTCGGCAAGCGTGGTGGTGACGTTCACCACGTGACCGCTGCCGTGTTTCTGCATCGCTTCGATCGCATATTGCGTGATATGGAAGAAGCCGTTCAGGTTGACGTTCAGGATCGCGGCGTAGTCGTCGGCCGTGTACTGCGTGAACGGCTTCGCAATGAAAATGCCCGCGTTGTTGACGAGCGTATCGACCCGGCCGAAGTGCTCGATGGCGGCGTTCACCACGCGGCGAGCCGTGGCGGCGTCCCCGATGTCGCCGGCCACGGCGACATAGTCGGCCTCAGCGGCCGGTGCGATGGAACGGGCCGTGGCGACCACGCGGTGGCCCTGCGCGCGGAAGGCCTTGACGGTTTCGGCGCCGATGCCTTGCGATGCTCCGGTGACGATGACGACCTTGGAAGTGCTCATTGTGTATCTCGCAGTATGGGTAAGCCGGCCGGGCGGCCGTTCGAATCGATGGATCCGATGCACAAGCATCCTAGGCGCATCGGTTGCGAATCCGAACACACATCATGGACAAAGAGTCTTGCGTCGTGAGAACAAATCGCGGCGGGGTGGCGAGGCCGCGCACGCGGCGATTACTCAGGCGGCGACCTCGGTCGTGTGGGACTGCTGGCGGTATTGCCGGGGAGTGAGCTTCAGGCGCCTTTGAAACACCATGCGCATGTGAGCGGCGTTATGAAAGCCGCAGTCGAATGCGACGGTTTTCATTGGAATGTTGCGTTCCTCCAATAGCTTCTTTGCCGCACCGACACGGACCTGATCCACGAAGGCGGAAGGGGTCGTTTGGAGATGCTTCGCGAAGATCCTTGATAGCGTGCGCCGGCTTACGTAGACCGCGTCGGCGAGTTGCTCTATGGAAAGCACATCGGAAAGATGATCGTCGATATGGCGTTGTACTTTTCCGATAATCGAACTTTCATCGTTTGGCGTCGCAACGCAAGGATTGCGTTCGTAGGGCTCGCTCTGCAGATTGGCGCCAAGACGTCTTGCCACCTGTTCGGCGAGCTTCTGACCCCAGTCTTGCGCGATGAACGACAGACCAAGGTCGAGTCCGGCAGTCGCGCCGGCAGATGAAATCAGGCGTCCATCGCGGATCAGGTTTTTGTCGGGACGAATCCGGGCGCGGGGGAATTCGCCGGCCATCTGGCTCGCGTCGGTCCAGTTCGCGGCAATCTCCTTGCCGTCGAGCAGACCTGTGCGCCCGAGCAGCCATGCGCCGTTGCAAATGCAGCCGTATCGCTTCGACTCGAGTGCGCGTCGCCGCAACCAGTCCAGAAACTCCTGCTTCGGCCGGACGTGGGTTGCGTGAGAGGCGGCTGTCACCAGCAGAACATCGATGTTTGCGCGGAAGTCCGCGTAGGCCCACGGCACGCACAGCTGCATGGCGTTCGAACAGGCAACCCAGCCTGCGTGCTCTCCTACGAGGGAAACCTGATAGTGGCGCGACTCGCTGAGCAAACGGTTCGCTTCGGAGAACACATCGAGCAGGCCAGCCATATCCATGGCCTGTACACCATCAAGCACCACGATAGCGACTTTCATGTTGCGCACCCAACCTGACCGATGATCACGATAGCCCGATGACCCGCTGAAGAAAGCATAGGCGTGCAGCGCAAGGCTGACCATTCTCCGAATGGCTGAAGCTGCATCTTGCCGGCATGCGGTCCCTAATACGCCGGTATGACCCGCGTAGTTCTCAGGCGTGGTGCGTCAAAAGGGACCAGGACGAAGAGCATGATTTATGGGGGCGCCTGCTTCAAAGGAAAGCAGTGCTCACAGTGTGCAAGCGGTGGCGATAAGTCTTGCGATTGCTTACCATATGGCGTGCATCGGCACTTTCCGCCATCACGAACATTTCGAAGATCGAGCGATGAACCACGATAGCGTTGGGACGCGAAGTGAACAACTACCGGACTCGCTCGTGTACGTGATCGACGACGACGAGTCTATCCGAGGTGCGCTAACGAGTCTGCTGATGTCAGTGGGTATCGAGGTTCGCGCGTTCGCGTCGGCTGACGATTTTCTTGCCGTGAAAATGCCGGACGTGCCGAGCTGTCTCATTCTCGATATTCGACTACGAGGCGAGAGCGGCCTCACGCTTCAGCAGGAAGCCTTTAAGGAGAGCATTCGATTTCCTATCGTCTTCCTGACGGGGCATGGCGACATTGGCATGACCGTCAAGGCAATGAAAGCGGGTGCTTTCGATTTCATGACAAAGCCATTCAAGGATCAGGATCTGCTCGATACGATCGCCGCGGCGCTGAAGCGCGATGGCGAATTGCGGCGCCAGGCGAGGCTCGTTGCGGGCGTTCGTCAAGCGTACGATTCGCTGACCGCGCGCGAGCGCGAAGTGATCGGGAGGGTGGCGGAAGGCCTGTTGAACAAACAGATTGCCGACCTCCTGTGCCTTAGCGAGGTCACGGTCAAGATCCATCGGGCCCAGGCCATGCACAAGCTCAACGCGCGCTCCGTGGCTGAGCTCATCAAGAAGTTGCAGCAGGTGCAACCGGCTCCTCAGAGCGCCAGATAGGCAATCGCCCATTCGCTGCGCCATGGCTGCCCGCCTCAGCGCGCGGATCTCGCCCCGCTAATACGGACTGTCGGAAGAATCATCCGAAGGTGTGATTGCTGCCCCTTCGGCGCGCTTGTATTTTGCAGAAAGATTCCACCTCTCTGCATCATTTCAATGGCCACCGGACCTCAGATAAAACCAGCGCGTTCGCCTGCAACGATCGCCTTGGTGGACGACGATGAATCCGTGCGGATGGCGCTGTCCAGTTCGCTGCGTTCGGCGCGCTGGAACGTCATCGACTACGCGTGCGCGCACCATCTGCTGGGCGATACGCGCCGCTCGGAACTGAAGCTCGTCGTCGCCGATATCCAGATGCCGGGCATGGACGGCTTTGCGCTGCTCGAGTCGATCAAGCTGTGGAAGCGTCCGATCCCCGTCATTTTCATTACTGCGTACGCGAGCCGGGAAGTGCACGAGCGCGCAAAACGTGACGGCGCCGCGGGCTTCTTCCCGAAGCCCGTGGATGACGCAGGACTTCTCGCACTGGTTAGTGAGCTATTGAAAAACTGACGCGAGCAAAGGTCCGAAATTCCGGCGCTGCCGGGCCTGACGAGTTGCCGCTATGCTGCCCGCTCGTTCAGGCCATCCGGATGTATTAGACGCGCACGCGCCTGCATCAGGCATCACATCACATCGGACGATACCGTCGCGCGGCCTACGCGCTTACGCTTGAACCGTCGGCCAGAGCAAATCACCTGTGAGGTGCGAGATGGATCAGCTTTACATGTTGCGCGCATTCGTCGCCGCTGCGCGGTATCAGAGTTTCAGCAAGGCCGCCGAATCGTTGAATGTGACGACCGGGTCCGTGTCGAAGGCGATCGCGAGGCTCGAAGAGTGCGTCCAGACGAGAGTCCTGCTCAGGACCACGAGGTCCGTTTCCTTGACGGACGCAGCGCAATCGTACTACCTGATCTGCTGCCGTTTGCTCGATGAGCTCGACGAGGCGAACCGGCGCATCGCGCTGGAGCATGAGGTCAATGGCGGAAAGCTGCGCCTTGTCGTGCACCCCATGCTGGTGAACGGGGCGTTCTCACGGTTGGTACGGCGCTATCGCGCCATCGCGCCTCATGTGAGTCTGATGGTTTTCGTACAGGATCACGCCACCAACCTGTTCGATGGCCGTTTCGATATCGCCATTCTTCCGCCTCAGCTGGTCGAGCAGTCCACCGTGATTCGCCGGACGCTATCGCGGGCGCCTCGCATTCTCGTGGCCGCCTCCGCGTATCTCGAGCAATATGGCGCACCGCAATCCGCTGCGGATCTTGCCAATCATTTTCTGCTGATCGATCCGGAAACGAGAAGGAAGGGTGGGGAATTCATCGTTCTGCATGAGGGCGGCCGGAACGTGAGCATTTCGCCCATGTCGTCGATGGAGGGCAACGAGGTGCTGCTTCGCGCGGCGGCGCTCGACGGCACCGGCATTGCCACGCTGCCTGAAACCATGGTTCGCGACGACATCGATATGGGAGATCTCGTGCACGTCCTGCCGGAATGCACGGCACCGGATAGCACCGTTGAAATATGCCTTTTCTATGCCCACCGGGAACTGATCCCGGCACGGCTCAGGATGTTCGTCGACTTTTGTACGGAGTTCTTTCGGGCGCCAGCGAAGGCGGGTGCCGGTGACGTGATACGTCTGCCGCAACCGGTCGTGCGAGACGAAGATCTCACGATGATTTCGTGATGCCGTGTTCGTACTCCGCCCCTTCGCGCCGTATTTGCGAAAAGGGCGCTCGCGACCCCAAATAAACAGGCAGAGGCCAGGCCCGCAATGGCGGGCATGATTTGTGGAGGTGGCTATGTCTTACGTTTTGCACACCTGGATATTCGTAGGCAGTACTGCCTATGACGAATACACCTTTGTTTCATGGCTCAACAGAAACGTTTATCGCCGCACGGTGGATCTGAGTCATGTTTGCCTGCTGTGAATGTCCTGCTACGGAATCCGATCTCTAGCGACTGCATTCAGGCTTTGGGAAAATGCGGTTCTCACTTCTCACGAGTTTGAATCAGTACTGGACATGGCGACTTGTCGATGACAATGCCGCATGTCGACGGGTTGGCCCAGCGCCGTAGCCGTGACAAGTGGTGGTGCCCCATCACAATGACCTCCGCGTTCAGCAGCCGGGCCTGTTCGACGACAACGTCGGCCGGATTTCCGGCGCAGAAGTGCTGTTCCACGATGAGATTCTGGTCGGCGAGCCGGGCAGCTGCGGCAGCCAGGACAGATTGTGCGAAAGATGTCTGCGCGTGGGCGAAAGGATAGGTCAGCCCATCGGGCGCGACACCGCTCTCGCAGCCGGAAGGCAATGCGTAGGATGGGTCGACGATGCATAGAAGGTGTACGGTCGCCGTACCTGCCGCTGCCACGCGGTTGGCCAGATCGATGACGTGGGAACTCTGGGGCGAGCCGTCGAGAGGAACAAGGAGGATATTAAACATGGGAGGCCTTCAAAGATACGAGTGACATCCAGCCTTGATCGTCGCCAGGAGACGATTCCGGCCAGTAAGCACTGGTATTCTCATACTGATTCAGCAAGCTGTCGAACCCCCGTCAGACAATATCGGGCCTCCATGCGAGATGGCACCGGCGCAACGTTTGTCGCGCCGTAGCTTCACACGTTCACATCGTGATCTACCCAGGAAGGTCCCGCACCACCTCGGTCAACTTGCCGGAACTGATTTCGTAAAAGAAGCCGTAGAGCTTGACGTGCTTCGGCACTGCCGGGCTGGAACGAAGCAACTTGATGTCATAGCTAAGCGACGCCTCAAAATCCATGATGGCGAGGCTCTCGTGATCAAACAACGTCGAGATATCAGCGTGATGATGATCACGAAACTCTTCGATCATCAACTCGGGGGTCAAGGTCGTCAGGCCGCAGAGTGAGTGGTGAACGACAACGACGTTTTCGACGTCAAATATGTAGTCCATAGCGGCCACGGACTGCAGGGCGAAGGCGGCGCGCCCACCCGCGTTGGTCGCGGCAAACAGTGTTCGGGTGGATCCGACTCGAACGCCATTTTCGTCGGTGATGATTTCCCCCGGGTAGACCTCGTCGCCAAAATACTCGGCGACCGCCTGTGGGATTTCGACAGCCCGAGGATCGAGACAGTGGATCACAAGTGTCTTCATCGGGATGGCCTGATTCGCGCCCTCGAAGGTATTCATATCGAATCCGGGTTGATTCCTGTACTCGTAGCCGCTGAACCTGCTCATTTGCTTGCTCCGTTGGCGTTTATCCAGGGTGTAGGACACCGCCCCGGGAAGTTGCTGTCGAAATTGATGATTTGTCGACGGCAACCGTTCAAAAAGACCAGTTTCGAAACAGCTCGAACAGCCGAAATTGGCCGGGCGCTCTGCGAACCAGGGGATCAGATGGCCGTTGAGCACGCGCTCGCGGCCGTAGGGGATGGATTGGATTCTGGACGAGTTTCGACGCGAAAACATCACGGTCCGTGGCAATTCAATTGTTCCCTTCGGGCAACCATGCGTCAGCTTTGAGCCGACTCGTTTGGACCTGACCGGAATGTAAAGAAGCCTACGAAAGCTGATACTTCTCGCGCACCAGATGGCCGATCCCGATCCGGTCGAGAATCGCCAGCGGGCACAGGATGGTGACACGCACCGTGCCCGGCAGGCGGCTGATTTCAATCGACCCGGTGATGGTTGCGCGGTTGAGCACTTCTTCATACGACAAGCCGGTCACGGACGCTGCGCGGCGCAAGCCGATTTCGGTGGCTTCGTTGAGATTGACGCCACTGCCGATGAAGGTGACCGGCCCGCTTTGCTCGACCTCGTGTTGCCCCCAACGGGCGCCGAGTTCCGCGACACAACGGCGTTGCGCGGCGCTCATGGGGCGCGCCATGGGCGGGAGATCTTCCACGTTTTGCAACAGGATCGGCCCGTCGAGCGTGAGTTGCTTGATCACCTCGACGCTCAGCTGCGTCTCGCCCGAGACGTCAGTGGCGTGCCCTGCGATCTCTCCGTTGCCTTGCTGCGCATGCATGTCGCCGAGATAAACGCCGGCGCCCGGCACCTTGACCGGACAGATCACGATACATCCCTCGCGCACCGAATTGGTGTCCATGTGGCCGTCGGTTTTCGCGGCGTGGAGCACCTCTTCGCTCATTGCGTAACGGTGCGGCGCGCCAACCAGGTACTGACCGAAATCGGCGCAGTTGTGCGAATCGGGCAGGTCCTGGGATGGCGTCGTGCCGATGTTGCCAAGGAAGGGGCGCATGTGGGCCGCCACGCCCGGCATGTCGGCGCGCGCGAGCGAGAGGATGGAGTGCTGGGCCGCAAGCTCGGGCAGTGCCGACATCCGCGAGGCATCGGCTGCCAGGCGATCGGCCACGCTCTGGTTGACGGTGAGGCTGACCTGGTTTTCGTGATCGAACACGATCACATAGCCGTGCCTGAAGCGGAACGCGTTGGCCTGCGCACCGCAATGATCGCAGCGAACCGCGTCAGCACCGATTCCTTCGAGGTGACTCGCCGGATGTTCGGTGCCGCATGCCGGGCAAAACTTGGCGACGAACGGGTCGCCGTGGTAGCGCCCCTCCACGAACTGCATGACGCCGGAAGACGTCGCCAGCGACGTGACGCGCATGCGCTCGATTTTCAGCGCGACGGCGTCGCCCACTTCCGCGCCGGCAATGGCGACCGGCTGGGTCACTTCATGGCCGCCCTGAAATGCCGGCGTAATCATCGGTCCCCAGCAGCCCGGCGGCGTGCCGGCGATCAGCGTGCCGCCGTCGGCGAGCGGACCCAGCATGGGTTGGCTGGGGCCGAGCAGGCCGTCGGTGTACGACGCCACGTGCAGACGCTGCACAGGGGCACGGTTTGAAAGGGGATTGGGCAGAGTGGTTGTCATGATCATCTCCATGCGCCGCAACGGTCGCGGCGTTTAAAAGTTAGGCAGACTGAACAAAATCAAACATCGAGTTGACTGTGTTTGACGCCGGTAATGAGTTCGCTCGCAAACCAGGTGGCGAGCAGCGCACCGGCCCGTGCGATGCCGTCCGCCTCGCCGAGGCGGGCGGCCAGCTTGTCGCAAAGCGACGCGAAGCTGCGGTTGCGCAACACATGCAGCAAGGCTTCGTATTCGACGGCATCCACGCGCTTGAGGCTGCAGGTCAAGCCGCGGCGCCAGACGAGCAAGCCGCCCGGCTCGGCGAGCATCTCACCCTCGGGCGGCGATGCTTCGTCGCACAGCGCCGTCCAGATATCGTCCGCGTTGGTCGTGGCGGCACGGACCTTGAGCGAAGGGGTGAATTGCAGGCTGGCGGATTCCCAGTCGATTGCGGCAAGCGTCGAGGCGGGAACGCAAGCGGCATCTCGCGCGACGAACGCTTCGTCGAGCGCGCGCTCGATCCATGCGAGTTCATGCAGATCGGGGTGGTCCGGGTAGAGCGAAGCGAGCGTTTCGCCGAACGCGTGCGGGTAAGCGTCGAGCGTCCATGTATGCGGAGGATGGCGATTGATGTGCGTGAGCGCTGCGGGCAGGAAGGCTTCGTCCCCCATCCATTTGCGTACCTGTGCGAACGACTGCTGCAGGCAGTCGACAAGCTGGCTGCGGTAATTGTTTTGATAGACCGCGAGCCCGCGCGCGGCCGGGTCGCCAAGGCTGTGCGCCGCGTCGTCCGAGCCGTCCGCGAGCCAGGCCTGAAAATGCAGCTGCCACTCGGCGAGTCTCATGCAGCCTCCGCGATGCGCAATGGCGCGTGCTTCGAGCCGAGCGCTCGCGCATGCGAGAGCTCGGCGAGCAGGTCGGCGAGCGGCGGAATATCGGCATCGCGCTCGATCATCGTCGCGACCGGTCCCAGCCGCGAGATCGCATTCGCATAGAGTGACCACACGTCGGCACATACGGAGCTGTCGTGCGTGTCGATGAGCAGCCCGTCACCCTGCGAATGTCCCGCTAAATGGATCTGGCGCACGCGTTCGGCAGGCATGCCTTCCAGAAATGCGATGGGGTCGAAGCCGTGATTCGTAGCGCTCACGAAGACGTTGTTCACGTCGAGCAGCAACTCGCAGCCGGTGCGCTTCGTCATGCGCGCGATGAACTCCCATTCGGTCATGGGTGCATCGTCGAAGGCGAGATAGCTCGACGGATTTTCGATCAGCATGGTGCGGCCCAATGCGTCCTGTGCCGTCGAGATGTGCGCGCAGACCACGTCGAGCGCTTCCTCGGTGTAGGGAACAGGCAGCAGATCGTGTGAGTTGAAGCGCCCGATGCGCGACCAGCTCAAGTGATCGGAAACGAAGAGCGGGTCGATCTCGTCGACGAGTGCCTTCAGGCGCCGCAGATAGTCGCGGTCGAGGTCGTCTGCCGAGCCAATCGACATCGACACGCCGTGCAAGGCGACGGGGTGCCGCTCGCGTACCCGGCGCAGGATGTCGCGTGGCTGACCGCCTTCGACCATAAAGTTCTCGGATATGACTTCGACGAAATCGACCGGCACGGCCGTCTCGAGGAAGTCGCGATAATGTTCCCTGCGCAGGCCGAGGCCATAGCCGAAGAAGGGTGGGTTGGGTGCAGGCATCGAGCGGACTCCGCCAATGAATACGGGTTGCGGCCGGCCCGCCCGCCGAGGACGGGCCAGCAGCGGGATTACTTCGGTTCCGTCAACGTGCCGCCCAGCGCACGGCACTCGGTAGGCGCCTTGACGATCACGCCCTTGCCCTTGCACGTGTTGAGGCCCTTGCAATCGTTCTTCGCAGTTGCGCAGAGGCCTTGGCCCTTGCACGAATTGACGCCATAGCAGCGCCCGGGCTGCTCGGCGCCCGCCGCATTGGCGACACTTGCGGCCGATGCGGTGGCCACGGCGATGAGGGCTGCTGCCGCGGCCAGGCTGGCGCGGGATTTGAGGTTGAGGTTCATGAGTTCTCCAAAGTGGCAGGAAAGGGCCAAGAAAGGACCAACAAAGGGAGACGGCTCAATGCAAGCCGCCGGTACAGCGTTTCAGTAACGCGCATGCGCTTAATTCGCGTGGAGCGCGGCGTCTTCGATCACCTGTGCGACCGCCTCGGGTTGAGAGATGACGATGGCGTGGCTTGCGGCAACCTCGGTGAGCTTGGACCCCGCGCGTTGGTACATCGAGCGCTGCAGGTCCGGGCTCAGCACGCGGTCCTGGGTCGCGACGATGGCGTAGCTCGGTTTGTCGTGCCACGCCGCATCGGGCGTCTGTGCGCCGAATGCGGCCGCGGTCGCGGGCATTTGCGAGGCCGCCATGAAGTTGGTGCGATTGGCGATCAGATCGCCCGCATAGTCGGCGGAAAACTTCGCGGAATCGAAGAACAGATGCCCGTCGCGGGTGGTATGAATGTCGTTGGTCGGCTCAGGGACGGACGCTGAGAGTTGCGTAACGCTCTCCCCAACGTCGGGCTGGAACGCCGCGACATACACGAGCGCTTTCACTTTGGGCCGCGTACCCGCTACGGTAATGACCGAGCCGCCGTAACCGTCGCCCACCAGGATCACCGGGCCGTTGGCCGACACGATCGCGCTGCGGGTGGCGGCCACGTCCTCGTCGAGTGTGGTGAGTGGTTCCTGAACCACGGTGACGTTGTAGCCCTTGTGGCTCAGGATGTCGAAAACGACGCGCCAGCCAGAGCCGTCGGTAAAGGCGTCATGAACGACGACGATGTTTTTGACGCCCGCTGGCGCTTGCGGCGTGGCGGCGGACGCGAGCATAGGGGCGGCCAGTGCCGCTGCGGCGAGTGTCAGGGTCGACAGAATTCGCATTGCGTATCTCCAGAGGCCGGAGCGGCCTCGATCTGATGAGTGGTGAGTCAATAAAAGCAGGATTGCTGATCAAATGCCGAGTGAGGCGTCATACTCGATCAGTCTGAAATTACCGCGTAAGTGTTTGTCCCCGGCGCCGCAGCGAGTCGAGCGACCATGCGCCGCCACCCTGGACGATCAACGGGAGAAGCAGGCCGGCCCAGCTCAGGTGCGTTGGCCATGCATCCGGATAGACGAATATTTCGATCACGGCTGTCATGCCGAGCAACGTTGCCGCGGCAGACCGCGTGAAGAGTCCGAGCACGAGCAGAATCGGACATAGGTGCTCCGTATATGCCGCAAGATGTGCGGCGATCTCGGGCGGAATCAGCGGCAATGCGTACTCGCTGCGAAACAGTTCGTAGGTCGACGCCTTGATCGTCAATAGCCCCTGGACCTTGGTTCGCCCGGATAGAAAGAAGATCGAGGCAATGCCGAGGCGCGCAACCAGCAACTGCAGCGCGGGTGGCAGGAGCCGCTGCAACATATCGGCGGCTGTGCCGGGCGAGGTCGTCGCGCGCAGGCTCTCGGCGCGAGCCGCAGGTTGTCGGGGCGCGGACATCATGATGTCGCCTTCAGGGAGCCGTATCCCTTGGGGGTCTTGATATGTGTGCAGGTTCCCTTGTCGACGAGGATGAACGCATTGCCCTGATAGTCGACCTTCGACGTGGCCGCGCACGATGTACCGGCGCCCGCTGCGCAATCGTTTTTGCCAGCCAGGGCGACGCCGAAGCATTTTTCCTGCGGCGTGTGCGCGGGGCTGGTGTCGGCATGTGCGCCGGTGGCAAGCGCAGTCAGCGAAAGCGCGAAGGTGGCCGCAAGGGCCGCGCGGGTGTTCTTCATAATGATCTCCTTGAAGTATGAAGAGGAATACGAGGGTGAAGCCGGTTCGGCGCAACGGGTACTTCCGTTGAATCGGAGTAAAATCGTAATCGATGGTGTCGCATGCGATTAAGACGGGTGAAGATGATTCTGTGTAAATCGCTAGCGAGTAAATCGCACGCGATATCACAAGGAGAGTGATGGCGTATCCGACCGCTCATTCGCTGCTCCTATGCATCACTCGTTGGGTCGTATTACAACAGCGGTATGTATCGCGTTTGTGTTGGAGACCGCGTGTTTCTGCAAGGATTTGTATAGCAGCGGCGCCTCGATACATTGCGATACAAACCACGCGCTGCTTGCGCGCTCAGCGCAAGCCCGCCTCCCGATACTCCCATGGAATGGAAGGATCATTCCCGCGACTATGGGATTCTCTTGGCGATTGAAAGTGATTAATCTGGCCAGGCTGTTTCCCGGAGGCTTCGCCTCCATCACCTTGCTAGAGAGATTGAAATGAAATTGCTTACTGCTGTCCTTTTTGCATGTTCGCTGTCGGCCAGCTTCGCTGTCCACGCAGAACCCCTCGCTCCCGCGCATGCGGATGTTCAACAAACGGCCGACGTGACTACGTCCTCGGCGAATGCGTCCCGGGAGGATACGTATCACGCGCGGCGGCATCGGACTACGACGCCGGCAAGGGACCCCAATGCCTGTGTGGGCCCGGCGAGCTTCTGCAATCTGTTCTTTGGAAGTTAAGGTTGGTATGGGTTGGCGCCGCGCGCATCGATTGATCGCGATTGAGCGCACGCGTCGGGATGAACGGGCAGTTCACCGAGCGTGGGAATCGCCTCATCGATGCGCGGCCACCATGGTTGGCCGTAGTTGAGCCACTCAATTGTTGAATGCACATGACGCGCATAAGAGCGGGCCGGGCGTGACACTGATTCCGGGTTCGATCGCGAGACGATGAGTCGGCAATGCCGTCCTGTGCGGAAATGCTCGCAGCCGGATTTCATCGAAGGTGCCTTGACTAGCAGGCAGTGCGAAAACGACATCGCTCGTCAGCACATTGACATACTTTCGGCTCAAAGCGTCATCGGGCGCATTGCCTTTTTGCGCGGCAGCGGTGTCCTCCAATTTTCCGCTCGCCGGACGAAACACCGATCTAGCCCAGCCAGCCAATCGTCGGCCTGAACGCCCAGATCGTTCGCGTCGATTTGGCCTTCGAGTAGCGCCTCAGGCTGCTCCACAAATCCTTGCTCGCTGTGAACTTCTACGCGACCAAATCGCCTCAGGAACGCCCACGATTATTTCGAATCGCCTGAAGATCTATCAAGTTTGAGGGCAGTTATCCCGCGAGAAAAGAGGTTTATCTTGCAGTCAATGCAAGCGGGATACCAACGACTCCACGGCGTCGAACCTTCGAATCTGAAAGAAAGCAGGCGAAGTCGCGTGGACACAGATGACACATTAGGCGCTCGATCCGAGCGTGGAGAAATGCTGATATGCCTTTCGAAACAGCGTTGACGAAAGCTCTCGATTTGCGCGTTCCGGTGCTGGCCGCCCCTCTCGGACGAGGCACTAGCGCAGAATTTCTCGCGGCGGTAGCCGATAGCGGGAGCTTTGGCTTTACTGCACTGGCGCATATGCCGGAAGACACCGTAAGCGACGAGCTTGCGAAAATGCATCGAGCCACGAACGGCCGGTTCGGCGCGAACCTGACCTTGGTCGTTGACCAGCGCAAGCGGCTCGCCGCGGCATTGGATGCCGGGGTCCGGGTGTTCTCCGTGTGGCAGGGCGAAATTGAACCCTATGTTCGCATCATCAAGGATGCGGGCGGGCTCGTGTTCTGGACTGTGGGAAGCCCGGAAGACGCGGCGCGAGCGAAGGATATCGGTGTCGACTTCATTGTTTCCCAGGGGAGAGAGGCGGGCGGGCATTTCGTGGGAAGCGCGCCTACGATGTCGCTTTTGCCGTCTATCGTTGACGCCGCGAGAGGGGTGCCCGTGGTAGCCGCGGGCGGTATTGCAGACGGGCGCGGCCTCATCGCCGCAATGGCTTTAGGTGCATGCGGGGTCTGGATGGGAACGCGGTTTGTCGCGAGCGAGGAGTCGGCAAACCATCGCGGTTACAAGGCGCGGGTTGCCGCGGCTCGCGCGACAGACCTTGTGGAAACCGAGATCTTCGATCCGGTTGGGCAGGAGTGTCCGCATTGGGTGATACGCAATTCGACGTTCACCAAATGGGAGGAGGCCGGTTGCCCACCTATCGGTCACCGGCCCGGGGAAGGCGACCGTATATCGAGCTTCCCGAATGGAAAGCCCCTTTACCGCTATAACGCCGCCGCCGCCTGGGACGCCATGGAGGGCGATTGGGAGGCCAGTCCACTCTATGCGAGTGCGGCCGTCGAACTCATTCACGATGTAAAGCCGGTGGCCAAAATCGTTGCGGAAATCGAGGCGACGGCGGAGGCCGCGCTCGTTAAGACCGTGCAACTACGGACCGTTCGCTAGCCTGATTCAAAGACGAAAATCTCCCAATACCAAGGAGTTTCAATGTACTTCGCTATCGTCGCAATAGACCGCCCCGGAGTCGCCGAACTTAGAGCCGCGACGCGTCCGGCCCACCGCGAATACCTGAAAGCCCCGCCTCATGGCGTGACTTACAGGCTGGGCGGCCCGCTCATGGCGCCTGACGGCACGTCGGCGATCGGCTCGCTGCTCGTGGTCGAGGCGGCGGACCTCGCGACTGCCGAACGGTTTTCGGCGAACGACCCCTACAGCAAGGCGGATATATTTGCCGAGGTCGCAATCAGGCCTTGGGATTGGGGGACCGGCAATCCGGACAAGAGATAGGGGCAGCCCTCGTTCATTTAACGGCACCCGGGAACGCTCCATGAATGCATACGATTTTGACCTCTTCGTCATAGGCGGCGGGTCCGGTGGCGTCCGGGCAAGTCGCATCGCGGCGGGATACGGCGCAAAGGTCGCTGTCGCCGAGGAGTACAGGCTCGGCGGTACTTGCGTGATTCGTGGGTGCGTGCCCAAAAAACTCCTGATGTACGCGTCGCAATTTGGAATGGCGCTTGAGGACAGCAAGGGATTCGGTTGGCAGGTTCCGCAAGCGTCACACGAATGGGAAAGCCTGATTCGCGCGAAGGACGCAGAGGTGGACCGTCTGGAGCACGTATACGAGGGATTGCTCGGCAGTGCCGGTGTCAAGGTGATAAAGGGGAAAGCAACGATTGTTGGTCCACATGAGGTTTGCGTGAACGAGATGAGCTTCACGGCAGATCACATATTGGTCGCCAGTGGATCGAAGCCAGAGATGCCTCGAATTCCCGGCGCCGAGCTGATGGTGACGTCCAACGACATCCTGGCCATGGAACACGCGCCAAAGCGGATCGCAATCGTTGGCGGTGGATATATCGCGTGCGAATTCGCTGGCATTTTCAAGGGGCTGGGATCACGCGTGTGGATGGTCCATCGAGGCCGAAGGCTGCTACGCGGATTCGACGAAGAGGTGCGGGAGCATATTGGCAGTGAACTGGCCGCCAACGATATCCAGATGCGGCTCGCCAGCACGGTCGTCGCAGTCGGGCGAAAACAGGACGCCTATCAGCTTTACCTCGAATCTGGAGAGATTCTGGAGGTCGACCTCGTGATGGCTGCCACGGGACGACGACCGAACACAGACGGTCTAGGCCTCGAACGTGTCGGCGTTCAGGTCGACGCACGCGGCGCGGTTCCCGTGGACGGTTATTCGCGCACGTCGTGCGATCACCTCTACGCGGTGGGAGACGTTACAAACCGCCTCAACCTGACGCCTGTCGCGATCCAGGAAGGCCATGCTTTCGCGGATACCGTCTTCGGTAACAAGCCCCGTCGAACAGACCACGATGGCGTTCCGTTCGCCGTATTCAGTCAGCCGCAGGTCGCCGCGGTGGGTCTCACCGAAGAGGAAGCCCGTGAGAGGCACGGCGCTGTCCGAGTGTACAGCAGCGGTTTTGGCCCAATGCGCGCCACGCTGTCCGGTCGAAACGAGCGCGTTCTGGTGAAACTCATTGCGCAAGCGGCGACCGATCGCATTGTGGGTGCACACGTCGTAGCCGCGGACGCCGCCGAGATCATTCAAGGCATCGCCATCGCACTCAAGGCGGGGGCAACGAAGGCGGACTTCGACGCCACACTCGGTGTCCATCCGAGCGTGGCGGAGGAGTTCGTCACGTTGAAAAAGGCGAGATATTCAACGCGGCAGGAGTCTTGAGCGAAGGTAAGAAGATACATCGCAGGAGGGCAAAGAGATGATTGATTTATATACGTGGGGGACACCCAACGGAAGGAAAGTCTCCATAGCGTTGGAAGAACTTCGGATTCCATTCAAAGTGCACATGGTGGATATCACCAAAGGCGAGCAATTCGAGAACAGCTTCCTCGCAATGAATCCGAACAACAAGATCCCGGTGATTGTCGATCCTGAAGGGCCGCAAGGGAACAAGATCACGTTGTGCGAATCCGGGGCGATTCTTATCTACCTGGCCGACAAGACAGGGAAATTGTTGGCGTCATCGGGCGTGGAACGTCACGAGACGATTCAGTGGTTAATGTTTCAGATGGGTGGGATCGGCCCGATGTTCGGGCAGACGCATCATTTCCGCCGCTATGCGCCAGAGGAAACATATGGCCTCAAGCGGTATACGGCCGAGACGCACAGGCTATACAAGGTATTGGACGGACGCCTCGGCAAGTCGGAATACGTCGCGGGTAATGAATACTCCATTGCGGACATCGCAATCTACCCGTGGGTCGCGCGTTTTGAATTACATCAGATCGCGTGGGAAGACATTCCGAATGTCAAGCGTTGGTACGATTCGATAGGCTCGAGGCCCGCTGTACAGCGAGGTATGGAGATCTCGTCATGACGAATAGTTTTGCTCTGACGGTGCTAGGGAGGAGCGATTCCTCCAACGTGCAGAAGGTCATGTGGTTGCTTGACGAAATAGAGCAGCCGTGCGTGCGTATAGACGTGGGCGGCGAGTTCGGTGGCAACAAGGCCGCCGACTATCTGGCAAAGAATCCCAATGGCGTCGTGCCCACGTTGATTCATGGAGACGTCGTGGTTTGGGAATCCAACTCGATACTGCGATATCTCGCCAATCGTTTTCATACGGTAGGGCTATATCCCACCGATCCGGTCGGGCGTTCGTGGGTCGATCGCTGGATGGACTGGCAGTTGTCCTCCCTGGGGCCGGCAAACAGATCGCTCTTTCAGAGAATCGTGCGAACACCGCCTGAACAGCGTCGTCCGGACGCCATTGACGAGGCACGTGACCAGAATGCGAAACTTTTCGGATTAGTCGACGGATATCTCGAGCGATCGGAATATCTGGGAGGCGCGTCCTTTTCGATTGCCGATATCGCGGTCGGGCCGTTGGCGTACCGCTGGCTAACGCTCCCCGTGGAACGCCCGAACCTGCCTAACGTAAAGCGGTGGTACGACCTGCTTTGCAAACGTGAGGCCTTCCGCAAGCACGTAGTCGAGATCGGGTTGAGCTGATCCCCTGTGCAAGAAGCAAGCGTGATTATCCAGCAGCGCCTGAGAGTCTTTCCCGCCGCAACATGTTTATTTGGGCGCCCGGCGTGGGTATCTTCACTCGAGCTCTACGAAACCTGATTGTCCCAACCAACTGAAGGAGACACAGATGCCCTATGCCATCCGCGTTCGTGAGACCGGCGGACCCGAAAAGCTCGTCTGGGAGGAGATCGCCGTCGGCGACCCCGGCCCCGGGCAAGCGCGCCTTCGCCAGACGGCTGTCGGCGTCAACTTCATCGACATCTATTTTCGCGCCGGCCTTTATGAGCAGCCTATGCCCTTCATTCCCGGGCGCGAGGCCGTTGGCGTGGTCGATGCTGTCGGCCCTGACGTCACTTCGCTCAAGCCCGGCGACCGGGTCGTCTATAGCGGCGTGCAAGGCGCCTATGCCCAGGTGCGGCTCGTGCCGGCAGATCGGCTGGTCAAGGTGCCGGATGGCATCAGCGACGATGTGGGTGCCGCGGTGATGCAAAAGGGTATGACTGCCCAGTTCCTGTGCCGTCAGACCTACCGGGTCGGCAAGGGCGACACGATCCTCGTGCACGCCGCCGCGGGCGGCGTGGGCCTCGTGCTCTGCCAGTGGGCGCGGCATCTGGGCGCGACGGTCATCGGCACCGTGTCGACCGAAGAGAAAGCGGAACTCGTGAAGGCCCACGGCTGCGTCCACGCGCTGGTGCACGGCAAGGACGACTTCGTGGAGGCGGTGAAGGAGATCACGGGCGGCGTCGGCGTTCCGGTCGTCTACGACTCGATTGGTAAAGATACCTTCATGAAGTCGCTCGATTGTCTCAGGCCGCGCGGTCTGATGGTGCTCTTCGGGCAGTCCTCCGGCCCGGTGCCGCCGTTCGACCTCAGTATCCTCGACAAGAAGGGCTCGTTGTACCTGACCCGTCCCACGCAGAACGCGTATCTGCCGACGCGCGCCAAGGTCGAAGAGGGTGCGCGGGAGGTGTTCGACGTGGTCCAGTCAGGTGCGGTGAAGGTCCATATCAATCAGCGCTTTGCGCTCAAGGATGCAGCGGACGCGCATCGCAGCCTGGAATCCCGCAAGACGACCGGTTCGCTGGTTTTGATGGCCTGAGGCGAAGCGCCGCCGGCGTCCTGAAGCTGAATTCGAATGCCGGCGGATAGTCGTTACGACGATAAGTACAACGAAGTCCAAAAAGAAAGGAACATGTCGATGGCACACGTAAAAGTGGACATGGATGCGGTTAGAAATGAAATCGGTGAGTATGCAGACAAACAAACGGCTCTCTCGGATCGCGAGCAGGCCTACAAGGACCTGGTCGGGTTCGTGCCGCCACGTATCGCCGCCCGACTGGCCGTGACGGGTGCGATCGATCCCGAACTCCTTCGCCTGCAAGAGGAGGTGCGTCATCACGCTTTATATCCGGCGTGCTTCGATACGAAGACCGCGCAGCTCATCGTGTTCGGCCTGCTGCTCGCAAGATTACTCGACGCGGCCACGTTGCATGCCCGCGCTGCGCGTCGAGCCGGCGCCACGTGGGAAGAGATGCAAGCCGTCGTGAGTCTCGCTTACCTCTATGGCGGGATTCCCTGCGCAAACCGCGGGGCGGAGATCATCGCCCAGCTGGCCGAGGCCGAGAGCAAGGCCCGACTCGACACTGCGTATTGAGGAAACCATGCCGGGAATTTATTTGAATCTTATCGGCGGAGAATTTGCATCGGGCTCTGGTGTCGCTCGCAACATCAATCCATCGGATACGAATGATGTTGTCGGCGAGTACGCCCAGGGGGCCGTGGCGGACGTGAACGACGCGGTGGACGCGGCGAAGGGCGCCTTCCCGGCCTGGAGCCGTTCAACGCCACAACAACGCTTTGATATTTTGAAGAAGACCTCCGATGAGATCCTGGCCCGTAAGGGCGAGCTGGGCCGGCTTCTCGCGCGCGAGGAGGGCAAGACGCTCACCGAGGGGATAGGCGAAGTGGTGCGCGCCGGGCAGATTTTCGCCTTCGTCGCCGGCGAATGCCTGCGCACAGGTGGTGAGGCGATTCCGTCCGTGCGCCCCGGCGTCGGCGTGGAGATCACCCGCGAGCCGATAGGCGTAGTCGGGATGATCACGCCCTGGAACTTCCCGATCGCAATCCCGGCGTGGAAGATCGCGCCGGCGCTCGCGTGGGGCAACTGCGTGGTCATTAAGCCTGCCGACCTCGTGCCGGGCTCCGCCTGGGCGCTCGTGGACATCATCCAGCGCGCCGGCCTGCCGCGAGGCGTGCTGAATCTCGTCATGGGCCGCGGCTCGGTGGTTGGCGAGGCGCTGCTCAAACACAAGGACGTGCATGCGATCTCTTTCACGGGGTCGGTCGCGACCGGTCGCAAGGTTGCTGCCTCTTGCATCGCTTCGAATCCGATGAAAAAGGTCCAGCTCGAGATGGGCGGCAAGAACCCGCTGGTCGTGCTCGACGACGCGGACCTCGACACGGCGGTCGAAGTGGCCGTCAACGGCGCATTCTTTTCGACCGGCCAGCGTTGCACGGCGTCTTCGCGCCTGATCGTACAGGCCGGCATTCATGACCGTTTCGTCAAGGCCTGCATCGAGCGGCTAAAGGCAATCGTGGTCGACGATGCGCTCAAGCAAGGCACCCACATAGGCCCGGTCGTTGACCAGAGCCAGCTGGAACAGGACCTCAGATACATCCAGATCGCGAAAGAGGAGGGAGGCGAGCTCGTATTCGGCGGCGAACTCCTCAAGCGTGAGACGCCCGGATTCTATCTGCAGCCGGCGCTTTTCACGGAAACAACCAATAGCATGCGAATCTCGCGCGAGGAGGTCTTCGGCCCGGTGGCCAACATCGTGCGAGTCAAGGATTACGACGAAGCACTCGCGGTGGCCAATGACACCGAGTTCGGCCTGTCCTCCGGTATCTGTACGACTTCACTGAAATATGCGACGCATTTCAAACGCAACAGCGAGGCGGGCATGGTGATGGTCAATGTGCCGACAGCCGGTGTCGACTATCACGTGCCGTTCGGCGGCCGCAAGGGGTCGAGCTATGGCTCTCGTGAGCAAGGGACGTACGCGAGGGAGCACTACACCACGGTCAAGACGGCCTACACGATGGCGTGATGGCGAATGTGGAATATTTGCTGCATACGCAAGCAGTTTCGCGTCATATACAGCGGAGTAACCGGTCGTATCGCTGGCGAGCCGAGGAAGACTCGCCATGTAATCATTGATTGCTACGGGAGTTTGATATGACGGATTCCTTCGATATCCTCATCGTCGGCGGAGGCCCGGTCGGCCTTTGGCTGGCCTGCGAAGTGAGGCTGGCCGGTCCGAGCGTGGCGGTGATCGAGCGGCGCCAGGACAGCGTGCTTCAATCTCGTGCGGGGACAA
The DNA here is from genome assembly GCF_021390635.1 of Paraburkholderia sp. HD33-4. Taxonomy (NCBI): domain Bacteria; kingdom Pseudomonadati; phylum Pseudomonadota; class Betaproteobacteria; order Burkholderiales; family Burkholderiaceae; genus Paraburkholderia; species Paraburkholderia sp. HD33-4. Next base: position 1,644,097 of record NZ_JAJEJS010000001.1, read on the forward strand.
TGCACAGCCGCACGCTTGAGATGTTCGACCTGCGCGGTCTCGCCGGCAGGTTTCTCGCGGCTGGGAAGCATCAGCCGGAATGGCATTACGGGATGCTCGACACGCAACTCGACTATTCGCGTCTCGACAGCCGCTTTCCCCAAACGCTGAGGATTTCCCAGGCGACGACCGAGAAACTGATCCGGGAGCGCGCAACAGAACTTGGTGTCGTATATCTCGCCGGACACCAGGCCGAAACGATTCGGCAAGATCACTCGGGCGTGACGGTCGAAGGCGTTACGGACAACGGCCCGTTTGAGTTGCACGGACGCTACCTGGCCGGCTGCGACGGGGCACGCAGTCTCACTCGCCATCAGGCGGGCATCGCGTTCCTCGGGCACGAGGGCACACACGGCTGGCTTCTGGGCGATGTCCGGCTCGATCTGCCGGAGGGCACGCCGATGACGAAATACAACGAGCACGGCGGCCTCCTCATTGCGCCACCCGGCGAGGACGGCCGGAGCCGGATCGTGGTGACGACGCCCGACGAAACCGATCCGGCGCTGTTCAGGCAGGCGCCGACGCTGGACGAACTGGCCCGCATCACCCGGAAGATTCTCGGCACCGACTACAACATGCGCGACCCGTTCTGGCTTTCGCGCTTTTCGAACGAGACCCGGCTCGCGGAGCGCTACCGGAGCGGCCGGATATTCCTCGCTGGCGACGCCTCGCACATCCACGCTCCATTTGGCGGGCAGGGGTTGAATGTCGGCTTGCAGGATGCGTTCAATCTGGGGTGGAAGCTCGCCGCCGTCATCAAGGGCGAGGCCGATGAGGCGCTGCTCGATAGCTACGAGGCGGAGCGTCGGCCGGTCGGCAAGCAGCTCAACGACAGCACCTTGACCCAAAACGTGCTCATGACGGCGTTCAGCCGGGGAGGTCTTGGTCTGCGCAAAATGGTCTCAGATTGCCTGGCGTTTCCGGACGTCAACGAGAGGATCGCCGGACAAATCTCGGGTTTCAGTGTCGGCTATGAAGATGCGGGGCCATTGCGTGGCTTCTCCGACACGCACACTACGAGCCGCACCGCGGGGGCAGGCATCCGCGCGCCCGATTGCAGGGTTAGTCGGGAAGACGGCTCGGAAATCACGGTGTACCAACTCCTTTCTTCTGGCCGATGGGTTCATCTGTCGTTCGGAACGGGGGCGAGCGTTTCGCTCGTGGACGCACTACGCGCAGAGTCGGTCATTCAGGTGCGCAGCGCTGCGCGCCCGCCGAAATTCTTCGAGGGCGCCGCGGCCGTGCTGATCCGCCCGGACGGCTATTCCGCAGGGGTGCTCTAGTGTCCCGCACGCTTCATTAGCCACGCCTCGTTTGCACGAGAGCCAAATTCAACTTGCTTGCCAGGACGTAAATCATGCCAAAAGTCGTCAAGATCAATCACTTCGGCGATGCCGAGGTCATGGTGATTACCGAAGAAGAAAACGCCGCTGTCAGGGACGGAGAGGCGCGGATCGAGCACATCGCGGTCGGGCTGAACTATCTCGACGTCATGCATCGGCAGGGGCACTATCCATTACCCTTGCCGACCGGCCTGGGGGTCGCTGGTTGCGGTGTTATTCGAGAGATAAGATCGGACAGCTCGGAGCTGGCCGTGGGCGATCTGGTCGCTTATGCGGGCATTCCACCGGGCAGCTACGCGGAGCAGAGGGTTGTCCCGGCGGATCGACTCGTGAAACTGCCGCCCGACATCGAGCCTGCCGTTGCCGCCGCCGCTCTCCAGCACGGAATTACAGCCGCATTCCTGATTAAAGATGTTTTCCACGTCGCGCGCGGGGATCTCGTGCTCGTTCACGCCGCGGCTGGCGGAGTGGGCACGATTCTTTGCCAATGGGCGAAAGCTATTGGAGCCACTGTCATCGGTACGGTAGGTAATCGCGAAAAAGTCTCCCACGCTCTCGCACATGGCTGCGACCACGTTATTGTTTCCACGCTCGAGAATGTCGCGGAGCGCGTGCGTGCTATTACCGGCGGCCGAGGCGTGAACGTGGCATACGATTCCGTGGGTGCGGACACGTTTGAATCTTCTCTGAACAGCCTCGCTTTTCGAGGCATGCTCGTGAGCTTTGGTTCCGCGTCCGGAGACCCATCGCCCGTTCCCGTTGGCGACCTGGCCGAGGTCGGCTCGGTCTATCTGACGCGACCGAGATTCATTCACTACACGCGCGCGAGATCCGACCTGTTGCGCTATGCCACGGCCTTTTTCGAAAAAATACGGGAGGGCCTGAATGTGCCCATTGGGCAAACCTACAAGATCGACGACATCGTTCGGGCTCACAAAGACGTCGAAAGCAGAAAAACCAAAGGATCGAGTGTGATCGCCTTTTAGTGAAGCTCTGATTCATTCGGGCGGGTGTTCGTTCTGACGGGGATGTCATGGAATGAACGCCTGAAGAATAAACGGCGGATCACCTTCGCAGTAACGGACGTGTCGCCAGACGTTGCCTAACAAAGCGTCAACGCTTCCTTGACGAGGCGCAGGAGCCGCTTGCATGACGATCGACATTGAAATGCTCTTTGTGGATTCAGTAGACGGCGCCGAGCGTGTGGCAACGTCCATCACGCACAAGGACATCGTAACGGGGCTGTCCGCGGCGCTGGCCCCTCAGGCCGTAGCGGTCCTGCATATGTTGTATCCGCACACCGACGCGCGCACGCACGCGAGTCTCGACGCACTGGTGGAGGCGCTGAACCGCCACAGCATGCATCAGGTTGCCCGCCTCATTGCCGAAAAGTCCCGCTATCTGTTATTTCGCAATCCCGCGAAAGCATGGCGCGTGCTGCAAGAGATCCGCAACGATTCGCTCGCCATCGGCGTGCATGTCTACTACAAGGGGCTCGCGGGCGGCGCGGCTGAATGCATGCTCGATGCCGACGCCCAAGAGGTTCGCCGGCGCTAGCGTTGGCCCGACGCTGTCGAATCCACGAACTTCGATAGGTAAGCAAGTCGAGGGGGCCCAGCGAGACCTCGATCGATCTGATCCGGGCGCGCCACAGGTGGCGGCCCAAACAACGGGAGGAGATGCCATGGCAGGAGAGACGAAAAACTTTGGATTGCGAAACTGGCCGCCTGCGCCGGCGACCCGGCCATTCGAGCGGACGGCTCGGCAGCAGAAGCTGGTCGAGATGGCGCTGTCCGGCCTGGCCGAGCCGTTCCGCGGAATCAGCCACCCGGGCTCGCTCGCCGACAGCTTCGTCCCGCCCGCGGCCGGCGAAGTTTCCGTCGCCCCTGTTTTGAATGCGGCGCGCGCCTTTGTCGCGAGTCTGGACCCCACGCAGCGGCGCAGCGCATGCCTCGCAATCGATGACGAGGCGTGGCGGCAATGGTCCAACTTCCATCCGTGGCTAATCCCTCGCAATGGGATCTGCCTCGCCGATCTAGGCGAAAGTCAGCGCGAGGCGGCGTTGGCGTTGATGCGCGAGACGATGAGCGAGGCGGGCTACCGAACCGCGCGCGACGTCATGCGGCTCAACGAGCATGCCCTCGAAATCACGGGCAAGACCGATGAATACAGCGAGTGGTACTACTGGATCAGCATTTTCGGGACGCCGTCGCCGAATGAACCCTGGGGCTGGCAGATCGACGGCCATCACCTCAACATCAATTGCTTCGTGCTCGGCGATCAGCTAGTCATGACGCCAATCCTGATGGGATCGGAGCCGGTGCTGGCGCGCTTCGGCAAATATAGCGGTGTGCGCGTGTTTGCCGCCGAAGAGGAGCAGGGCCATGCACTGATGCGCGCACTTTCGGCCGAGGCGCGGCAGCAGGCGACCATTGGCACTGACCTGCCGTGGGAGGTGTTCGCCGGTGCATACAACGACAACCGCCATTTCGAGCCGGGCGGTATCCGTTACGACGACCTCCCGCCGGAAGGCCGCGAGCGCGTCGAAGCGCTGCTGGCTACCTATATCGGGCAGATCCGCCCCGGACATTCCGAACTGCGCTGGGCCGAGGCCAGGCGTCATCTGGTCGATACGCATTTCGCGTGGATCGGGCCATTCGACGATACGAGCCCGTTTTACTACCGCATCTTGAGTCCCGTGATCCTTGTGGAGTTCGACCATCAACCCGGCATCGTGTTCGACAACGACAAGCCGTCCCGCGATCACATCCATACACTCGTGCGGACGCCGAACGGCAAAGATTATGGCAAGGACCTGCTGCGCCAGCACTACCTCCAATGTCATGCAAATGACCACCGAGCCCACACGAACGCGCCCCGGAAGTCGTAACTACGCATCGGTCATCAAGGCACCGGGTGAGTGCGAGCATAGGCGTCATCCGGATTGGCAGATGCTTCGTCAACCTAACGGAATAAATTCGAAAAATGCACATCGGAATACCCGCCGAAACACAGGCAAACGAAACCCGTGTGGCCGCGACTCCGGAGACGGTCAAGAAGTACGTCTCGCACGGGCATCGCGTCACGGTCCAGCGAGGCGCCGGCGCGGCCGCGAGCTTTCCCGACGAGGCATATGAGGCGGTTGGCGCGGAGCTTGCCGACGCTCAGGCGGCTTTCGGCGCGGGCCTTGTGCTCAAGGTGCATTCGCCCGCAGCCGGCGAACTGGCGCTCATGAGGCGCGGCGCGGTGCTGGTGGGCATGCTCGATCCGTTCAATGCGGAAAACACGCGCAGGCTTGCCGACGCAAGTGTGACCGCGTTCGCGCTGGAAGCCGCGCCGCGCACCACACGCGCGCAGAGCCTCGACGTGCTCTCTTCGCAGGCCAACATCGCGGGTTACAAGGCGGTACTGGTGGCCTCGAACTTGTATCCGCGCTTCATGCCGATGCTCATGACGGCCGCCGGCACCGTGAAGGCGGCGCGCGTGCTGATTCTAGGCGCGGGCGTGGCGGGCTTGCAGGCAATCGCGACAGCCAGACGCCTCGGAGCTGTGATCGAGGCTTCTGACGTGCGTCCGGCGGTGAAAGAGCAGATCGAATCGCTAGGCGCGAAGTTTCTCGACGTGCCTTTCGAAACCCATGAAGAACGCGAAGCGGCGGGTGGCGTGGGCGGCTACGCGCGGCCCATGCCGCCTTCGTGGCTCGCTCGGCAGTCCGCGCTCGTGCACGAGCGGGCGAAGCAGGCCGACATCGTTATTTCGACCGCGCTGATTCCGGGCCGCGAGGCGCCCACGCTGCTGCCCGCCGAAACGGTACAGGCGATGAAGCCGGGCTCGGTGGTGGTTGATCTTGCGGCGGGGCGTGGACTCGTCGCCGATCCCGCAACCGGGCGGCGCGGCGGCAACTGCCCGCTGACCGAGCCCGACAAGGTGGTCGTTCGGCACGGCGTGACGATCGTCGGCTACAAGAACCTGGCGTCGATGGTGCCCGCCGACGCTTCGGCGCTCTACGCGCGCAACCTGCTCGACTTCCTGAAGCTGATCGTCACTAAGGAAGGCGCATTGAACATCGACACGGCCGACGACATCGTTGCGGCTACCCTCCTCACGCGCCACACCGAAGTGGCGTGCGAGGTCGAGCGATAAAGGAGAACGGCGATGGAAATCGTCAACCATACAGTCATCGATCTGATCATCTTCGTTCTTGCGGTGTACGTCGGCTATCACGTGGTCTGGAATGTCACGCCCGCGTTGCATACGCCGCTCATGGCCGTGACCAATGCAATCTCTGCCATCGTGATCGTAGGCGCGATGCTCGCGACGGGACTCACCGTCGGGGTTCCGGGCAAGGTATTCGGCACGAGTGCCGTGCTGCTCGCGGCGGTCAATGTGGCGGGCGGGTTCCGCGTCACGTGGCGCATGCTCGAAATGTTCCGCAAGAAAGAATCGAAGAAAGCCGCCTTGAAGGAGGGCGCATAAATGGGTATGAATGTGGTTACGCTGCTTTATCTGGTGGCGTCGGTGTGCTTCATCCAGGCGCTCAAGGGCCTGTCGAATCCGAAAAGCGCGCGCGCGGGCGCCGTGTTCGGCATGGTCGGCATGGCGATTGCCGTTCTCACGACCCTCGCGCTGATCGTAAACGAGTCCTCGCAGTTCGGCTCCGACCTCGGGCTCGGCCTCGCGCTGCTCTTCGCGGCGCTCGTGGTGGGCGGTAGTCTGGGCGCCTATGTCGCGGCGCGCGTCGAGATGACGAAGATGCCCGAACTTGTCGCGGCCATGCACTCGCTGATCGGTCTTGCGGCGGTGTGCATTGCCTATGCGGTGGTCTCGGAGCCGGCTGCGTTCGGGCTGGTCACCGAGGCTGCGCCGTATCCGGGCTTCCTGCCACATGGCAATCGCATTGAGCTTTTCATCGGCACGTTCGTGGGCGCGATTACGTTCTCAGGTTCCGTGATCGCCTTCGGCAAGCTCTCCGGCAAATACAGGTTCAGGCTCTTTCAGGGCGCACCCGTGCTCTATGCGGGCCAGCATCTGATCAACCTGATGCTCGCGCTAGCGATGCTCGGCTTCGGTGTGCTGTTCTTCCTCACGCAGTCGTGGCTGCCGTTCATCATCATGACGATCATCGCGTTCGTGCTCGGCGTGCTGATCATCATTCCGATCGGCGGCGCGGACATGCCCGTGGTCGTGTCGATGCTGAACTCGTACTCGGGCTGGGCGGCGGCGGGCATCGGCTTTTCGCTGAACAATCCGATGCTGATCATCGCCGGCTCGCTGGTGGGTTCGTCGGGTGCGATCCTGTCGTACATCATGTGTAAGGCGATGAACCGCTCGTTCTTCAACGTGATTCTCGGCGGCTTCGGCAACGAGCCGGGCGCGGACGCGGCGGGCGGTACGCAGGAGCAGCGTCCGGTGAAGTCGGGTTCTGCGGATGACGCTGCATTCATGCTCGGCAATGCCGAGAGTGTCGTGATCGTGCCGGGCTACGGCCTTGCTGTTGCTCGTGCACAGCATGCTTTGAAAGAGCTCACCGACAAGCTCGTCGAAAAGGGCGTGGACGTGCGCTATGCGATCCACCCGGTGGCGGGCCGCATGCCGGGCCACATGAACGTGCTGCTCGCCGAAGCCGAAGTGCCCTACGACCTCGTGTACGAGATGGAGGACATCAACAACGAGTTCGGCCAGACCGACGTGGTGCTCGTGCTTGGCGCGAACGACGTGGTGAATCCGGCGGCGAAAAACGATCCGAAGTCACCGATCGCAGGCATGCCGATCATCGAGGCGTACAAGGCGCGCACGATCATCGTGAACAAGCGCTCGATGGCGGCGGGTTACGCCGGTCTCGACAACGACCTCTTCTACATGGACAAGACGATGATGGTATTCGGCGACGCCAAGAAGGTGATCGAGGATATGGCGAAGGCTGCCGCGTGATGGGCGGCGGCGCTGTGACTGAACCGCGCAGCGCCGCTGCATCACTATTCGCCACTATTCGCCGACCTGTGCAAACGCGGCAGACACCTGAGCACGCAGAAGGCGTGGCGATTATTCCAGTCTTACCAGTCAGCCGTGGCGCCGAGCCACTGCTGCTCTTCGGCAAACCGCTCGACCAGCATGTCGAGGAGCAGCCGGACCTTGGTGCTCAACTGGCGCCGATGTGGGTAGAGCGCGACGATCTCCAGTTCCTGGGTTCGGTAGTCGGGCAGCAACGGCATCAGCACGCCGGAGACGAGAAGATCGGAGACGACGAACGGGGGACATAGACACAATCCGAGTCCGGCCGCTGCAGCCGCGCGCAGTACAGTGATGCTGGCAGTGACAATGTTGCCCGACACGCGAGTGCTCGTGGGATTTCCGGTGGGATCGACGAAATGAAACTCATCGCGATAAATTGAATGAGCGTAAAGCAGGCAGTTGTGGTCAGCCAGGTCGGCCGGATGATCAGGTGTCGCGTGCGCTTCGAGATAAGCCGGTGCGCAACATAGTACGTAGCGCCATTTCGCGAGAGTTCGTCTGACGAGGCTCGAATCTGGAGGTGATGCCGGCATGATCGAAAGGTCGAATGCCTCTTGCGCGGGATCGACCGGGCCGGTCACCGCATCGGTCTGGAAATCCAGCGAGACTTCCGGGTAATCGCCCGCGAAACGGGCAGCGACAGGCGCGATCGACCGCTCCAGTGTCTGATGGCATCGAACCCGGAGCCGTCCGCGCGGAGTGACCTGCAGCGCGCTGGTAATCTCGTCCGCTTCGGCCAGCTTCTGCAGGATCTGTGAGCAGCGCTCGTAATACTCGCGGCCGATCTCCGTTAGACCCACCCGGCGCGTGGTGCGGTTCAGCAGACGCACGCCAAGGCTCTCTTCGAGCGCCTGGACGTGATTGCTGACCGTCGTTGTCGACAGGTCGAGGCGGCGCGCCGCCGCGGTAAAGCCTCCGCTCTCGACGACGCGGACAAAGGAGGTGACACTGGCCATCCGATCCATGCATTCCCCAAAATGATCACGCTACGATAGACGTCACTGAGTGCGTGAATCATAGGATTCGCCAATATATACTTCCAATACAAATAACGGCTATGTCCCATAGTCGCATGGCTATGATTGGGAGGCCTGTGGAATGCGTACCTTCGACCCCTATTTCACGTTGCAAAAGCTCGAAGTGTTTTGCCTCGTCGCGGAACTGCAGAGCGTGACGCGCGCGGCCGACCGGCTGTGCGTGGCGCAGCCGGTCGTCACCGCTCATCTGCGGGGGCTGGAGACAAAACTCGGCGTCTCGCTCGTCAAGCGCGTCGGCCGCAACATCGGTCTCACTGATGCAGGGGAGCGCGTGTACAAGTGGGCGAATGACGTCCTTACGCGCACGCGCGAGATGGAGCGCGAGTTGTCGGGGCTCGAAGAAGGCCCCGCCGGGAGTGCAGTCATTGCCGCGTCAATGACGCCAGGCTCCTATCTGCTGCCTGCTCTCGTCTCCGACTTCCATGCGGTTCATCCCGAGGGGTTGGTTAGCATCGAGAGCTCAAACCCTCAGGCGGCGCTGGATGCGGTACGCACCGGCGCGTGCGATTTTGCGGTGCTCGTCATGCATCCGTCCGAGAATCGTGACGATCTCACCGTTCACACGCTGTGGGAAGAAGCGTTGCTGCTGGCAAGCGCGCCAGACAGCAAACTGATCGGCGCCGTCGCGCTGCCGCGGCAACTGGCCGGGCTGCCATTCGTCAGCGCGCCACGCCGTATCGTGCGTCGCGAACTCGAAGACGCGCAGTTGCGCGCACATGGGATCGATACGCGCAACGTGGTCCTCGAGTTTGGCCATCCGGAATCACAGAAGCACGCTGTCAAACGCGACCTGGCCTTGTGTTTCTTTCTCGAGTCCGCAATCCGGGCAGACATTGAACGCGGTGAACTGTCCGTTGTCCGGACGCCTGGGCTCGATATGTCGGTTCCCCTTTTCCTCATTCACCGTCGTGACAAAGTGCTGTCGCAATTTCAGAAGGCACTGATGGACCATATCATGGCGTCCCGGCCAGGCTTTCTGGGGCACAGCAAGCCTCAGCAGTACAACGCCAAGAGCCGGCAATGAAGCCATCGCAGATCTCGTGCGTGCTCCCATGCCGGAGACTGCAGAGGTGCGTGCAGGTATAGCCACGCGTTCCATGTCGCCGTCGGTCGCCAGTATCCGGCGATAGTAAGCACTGGCGATGTATCATGCTCAAGCGATCGGGGATTTGGGCGGTGATCGACGCTAGCGGGGGCGGCGAGCGACCGTTGGCCGTGGGCTGGGCATCGCGCCCAGTCACGCGAACCGATAGAGTCGATCGAAGCGCGCGGCGCGGGTTCCCGTCCAGACCGGTCTCGGTCCGATGATTCGCGTGACCAGGAAGGACCAACAGCACATGAAGCCTCTGCGCGGAGCGAACGACGGCAGCGCCCGGCCTATTCCTCTGCCACGCCGCCGCGGATTGATTTTCCCGGCAATAGCGTGGTCCGGCTTTTCTTCGGCGTTTGCGTCGATCATCGTCGGCGGCTATCTGCAAGCCTCGCTCGGCACGCTCGACGCGCTCTTCGCCGCTGTCCTTGGCAATTGGATTCTGTTCATTTACTCGGCTGCGATCGGTTTTGCCGCCGGCCGTTGGGGCCTAAGCTCGCAACTCGTCCTCGAAGCCGTGTTCGGCCGCTGGGGCGCAGTGGTTCCGGGCGCGCTGCTCGGAACGCTCGTGACCGGCTGGTACGCGTTTCATGTCGCGCTCACGGCCGCCATATTCTTCGCCGCGCTGCATGTGCCAATGAGCCTGACCTTCGCCATCTGCATCGTCGGCGTACTCTTCGCGGTTCCGGCGATCGTGCGCGTGAGTCATGGCTTCAATATGACCGCAATGGCCATACCGGCGATGACGCTGTTCGCTGTCCTCGTTTTCACGCACCTTCTCGTGCCGAAATTCACCGTGCTGCTCGACGGTCCCATCGGCGGCGCATTGCCCTTCGGCACCGGCGTGTGCATCGCGTTCGGCACGTTCGTCGTCAGCGGCACCATGACGGGCGATATCGTGCGTTACTGTCGTACCGGCAATGAAGCCGTGCAAGCCACCGCGTACGGATTTCTGCTGTCCAATCTGCCGTTCCTCCTTCTCGGCGTTTTCATCGCGGCCGCAGGCATCCGCGTCATCGAACTTTTCGAGCCGAACAACGTGCTCGCTCGGGTGTTGCTGTTGCTTGTGGTCGTTTCGAACTGGACGACTTCCGATGCTTGTCTGACCAACGCCGGCGTGACGTTCAATAGCGCTTTCCCACGCCTGAGCTGGGCCGTGGTGTCCGTGTCGGCGATGCTGCTAGGGATCCTGCTCGCCGTGACGAATACAGTTGGCGATGTGTCCAGTTGGACGCTCCTGTTGACCGCGCTTGCCGCGCCCATCGGAGGCGTGATCATCGCTGACTTCTACGTGCTGCGCGTGCGGATCGGGTTCTCGCGCACGCGCGCTGCGCTGGTCAACGCTGCCGCACTGCTCGCCGCGGCAGCGGGGATCGGCGTCTCCTTTGCGTGCGAGCGCCTGGCGCCCGGCGCGGTAACGCCTCTGGTCAGCGCCCCTGTGGCCGGCTGTCTTTACCTGCTGTTCGCTAGTCTGGCGCCGCATCGGCTCGGCGCCGATCTCGGTCGCGCGACCGCCGGCGCGGAAGCGCTGGACTGATGCGCATGTTCGGGCTGCGCCCACGAACGCTCACGCCACGGCCGCCCGCCGAGGCCCGCACGGCGATGGTCGTGATCGTACTGATATCGTCTCTGGCCTTTCTGCTGTTTCAGGCGCGCAAGGACGCGCTCGACAATCTGCTACGCCACGAGGCACGGCTAGCGATCCAGTTCGAGAGGGCTGCGGGCCGCGGGGACGTGCCATCAGGCGCAGCACAGTGGCTCGATTTGGGCGAGCCTCGGTCAGGTCACGCAATCGCGGGTATCGCTGCATGGCCGCTTCAAACGACGGTTGTAATGCGCTCACCCGCTGAATGCGCTCAGGATTCGCGTTGTCGCGACATGACTGATGGCAAGGCGAGCCTCGAGGATACGAAGGGGCGGTTCGTGATCCGCGCGGGCAGACTGTTTGCGTCGATTCAGGGGAACGGCATCGCCGTAGTCTCCACCGCGCCGCTGGCAACCTTGGCGACAGGCTTGCCGGGCCGCCTGTCAATGGACATCGTGGGCGTTTTCTTCCTTGCCTGTCTGCTGCTGCTTGTGCGCGAGAGCCGGCTAAGTGACTACTCCGTGCACAGGTTGCTGGATGCATCGCCGGTCCCGCTGCTATTGAGCGATGCAAAAGGGCATATCGAATTCGCGAACCGTCAGGCGCTCGAACTCTTCGTCGACGAAGCGCCGGGCTCGCTGAGCGAACTCGAGAGCGCATTGCGGCGGGAGGCGCAGCTGTATGCCTGGCTCACGTCCGGGCAAGACACGGCCGGTGCGATTGAAACGACTGAGTTCGAAATCGGCGGCCGTCCGAATGCCGTTCGCCACTTGTTGGTCTCGAGGCAATCGCTGCTGGTGCGATCAAAACGCGTGATCATTGCGAGCGTGGCCGATGTCACCGTGCGCAACCAGGCGCAGACGGCACTCCTCGAAGCGAAAAACGCGGCTGAAGCACTCGCGCGGATGAAGTCAGAATCGCTTGCGATGATAAGTCACGAACTCAAAACGCCCGTCAACGGCGTCCTCGGTCTCGCGCAATTGCTGGAGCGCTACGACCTGCCCGACGGCGCCGCGCAGATCGTGCGTCGCATGATTCAGGCGGGCCGGACGCTTGCGGCGATCATTAACGATATAGTCGATCTCGCGTTGCTGGAGGTGCGGCAGGTTCGTCTCGAGCAGCGCTCGTTCGACATTCGCGAGACGCTCACGGGCGCCGCGACGCTGGCGAGCGCCGCCGCTGAAGAGAAGGGACTGCTGGTCCGCGTCACCACGCTTGCTCCGCTGCCGCCCGCCGTCTATGGCGATCCGGCGCGCTTGCAGCAGATCGTCATCAATCTGGTCAGCAACGGCATCAAGTTCACGGAAGCCGGACAGATCGAAGTGAAGATCGATGTGGCGGACCACCGCGACGATACCGCCGACATCGTCATCGAAGTTTCGGATACCGGCATCGGGATTGCGCCGGAGATCATCCCGCGATTGTTTCAACCTTTCTCGCAGGCGAAAACCGGTCGCGAGAGGCGCTTCCCCGGCACCGGACTGGGACTGGCGATCAGCAAGGGGCTCGCCGAAGCGATGGGCGGCACGATCTCCGTACGCAGTGAAGTCGGACACGGCTCGACGTTCGTCGTGCGGTTGCCGTTCACACTAGCGCAGGCGGAAGAGAGGAGCTCGCCAGCGGAGCTCGCCTTGCGCGTGCTTGTGGTCGACGACGTCGCGCTCAATCGCGACATCGTGGCCGAGTTGTTGAGCGCCGAGGGATGCAGCGTCACGTCGGCGGCGTCCGGTAAGGAAGCGCTGGAGGTTCTCGAGACGAAGCAGTTCGATCTCATCCTGATGGACATTCGCATGCCGGTAATGGACGGCCTCGCCGTGACCGCCGCCATCCGCACGAAGGAAGGCTCGCGCGGGCACGCGGTCCCCATTGTCGGCTTGACCGCGAACCCCTTGCCGACGGAGCGGCCGCTTTATCTGTTGCGCGGCCTCGATGGGGTGATCGATAAACCCGTCGACGTGGACAAGCTGCGCGCGGCGTTGCGAGCGGTCGCGCAGCCGGCGCAAGCGGCGGACGTGACCGAACCGGCGCGCATCCGCGAATTGCGTCAGTCTCTCGGCGACGAGCGCACCGTGCGAATCGTTCGCGCTTTCGCGCAGACAGCCCGCGACGCATTGGAAGGCATCGCAACAGGCTGCGCACACGGCAACTTCGCCGACGTCCTCGAGCGTGCGCACAAGCTGGCGGGCGCCGCATCGAATCTGCGGTTCACGCAACTCGCAGATGCCGCGGCAGAACTCGAGCGCATCGCGCAGGGAGGCGGCGCGCTGGAGATCGCGGATGCCGCGTCGACAGTCGTGGCGCTCTACCGCGACGTGGAGCGGTATGTGCGCGCCTCTTTGTCGTCGTCTCCGGCCGATCCGGCGAACAAATATCCGGTGCCGTGAACGGTCTTGATCAGATGAGGATTGTCGGGGTCCGTTTCAATCTTGCGACGCAGCCGGCGCACGAGCGTGTCGATCGTGCGGTCCATCGACTCGAAACGCCTGCGCCGCGTCGCTGAGATGAGCCGTTCACGCGACATGACCTGCCCAGCGTTGCGTACCAGTACGGCAAGCAGGTTGAATTCGGCTGTGGTTAGCGGCACGGTCCGGCCACCGCCATCGCTCAGGATGCGCGAGCGCGTATCGAGCAGAAACTGTCCGAACGACAGCGTCGACGACGCGCTCAGCGATGCGCTGTGGCTATGGCCGACGCGACGCAGGAGGTTGCGCACGCGGGGCAGCAACTCGCGTTCGTCGACGGGCTTGGCGATGTAATCGTCCGCGCCGTATTCGAGACCGAGTATGCGGTCGACCTTGTCGTTGCGCCCGGTGATCAGGATGATGCCCATCTCGGATTTGGCTCGCAGCTCGCGGGTGAGCGAAAGGCCATCGCGTCCCGGCAAGCGGATATCGAGCAGAACCAGGTCCACGGGCTTCATGCGCATCACGCGATCGAGTTCGTCGGCGTCGGCTGCGCAATCGATCTCGTATCCCTCGCTTTCCAGGAAGCCTTCCAGCGTTTCGCGGATGGACGGGTCGTCGTCCACCACGGCGATACGTTCGCCGCTTTTCGTCCGCTGCATGTGATTTCTCCCCAAGGTTCTGCCTGCGCGACGTCGCTGCATTCGCGATCCGCTGCATCCATGCAGCGCCTTGACGCTCGCTGTTCACAAATTTTAACAAACCGCCATAGCTTGTTCAATTGGCATAGCAGACGCGTTCACATGATCGCCGGATAGTGAAGCCATCGGAGACACTTCAACAGGAGATGGAGATGGACCTGCAAAAGCAAATCTGTGGCATGGACGCGGTCGCGCTTGCACGGCTGGTACGAACAAGGGAGCTTTCGGCGGTGGAAGTCGTCGATGCGCATCTTGCGCGCATGGACGCAGTCGAGCCGTCGATTCATGCGTTCTGCACTGTAACGGCGCAAAGCGCCCGGGACGCGGCGCGCGAGGTTGATGCGCGCCTCTCGCGGGGAGACGAAGTCGGCCCGCTCGCGGGTGTGCCGGTCGGCATCAAGGATCTCGTGTGCACGGCGGGCATCCGCACCGCCTCCGGGTCACCGGCCTACAAAGACTTCGTGCCTGACGAAGACGATGTCGTGGTCGAACGTCTGAAGAAAGCCGACGCCATCATCGTCGGAAAGACCAACGTGCCGGAGTTTGGCTATAGCGGCGTCGGCCATAACCCCGTCTTCGATACCACGCGCAATCCCTGGAATACGGCGATGACGCCGGGCGGTTCCAGCGCTGGCTCCGGTGCGGCCGTGGCGAGCGGAGAAGTGCCGTTCGCAATCGGCAGCGATGGCGGCGGCTCGATCCGCATTCCGTCCGCGCACTCGGGCATCTACGGCATCAAGCCGTCGATGGGCCGCGTGCCGCTTTATCCCGGCTGCCGCGACGAGCGCTATCCCGGTGTGTCGAGCTGGGAGAGCCTGGAGCACCTCGGCCCGATGAGCCGCACGGTTGTCGACAGCGCGCTGATGCTGTCAGTGATCGCCGGTCCCGATTCGCGAGACCGCCACTCTCTTCCGCGCGTCGAGTTCGACTGGATGAAGGCGCTCGACGGCGACCTCAAGGGATTGCGCGTTGCCTATAGTCCGGACTGGGGTTACGCGGCAGTCGATCCGCAAGTGCGCAAGGTGGTGGATGAGGCCGTGCGCGTGTTCGAGCGCGACCTCGGCTGCACGGTCGAAGTCGCTCACCCGGGTTGGAGCGATCCGTTCGACGCGTTCTGGGCCATCGTCGCGATGGACACCGATCTCAAGGGAATGCGCGCCATGGTCGAGCAATACGGCAAGCAGATGTCGCCGCATCTGGTCGCATTCCTGAACCATCCGTGGACCGCGGAAGACTTCACCAACGCGAACATGACGCGCAAGGCGCTCGTCAACAAGATGTGGCGCTTCATGGCGAACTACGACCTGCTGCTCACGCCGACATTGGCCGTGCCGCCGTTTCCCGTGCACATGCAGGGCCCGGAAATCATCGAGGGCCGGATGGTCGCGACGACGCAGTGGCTGTCGTTCACCTATCCGATCAATCTGACCGGACAGCCGGCCGCATCGGTGCCGGCGGGATTCACGAGCGACGGCTTGCCTGTCGGCCTGCAGATCGTCGGCCGGCATCTGGACGACCCACTCGTACTGCGTGCTTCCGCGGCATTTGAGAAGGCGCGGCCATGGCGTCAAGCATGCCCCCCGTTGCTGAAGGAACTCGGGCTCGCACAGTGAAACGATTCACACAGACAAGGGGCAAATCATGAGCAATCTGATCGAGCAACACGGTTTCGACGAAGAGTTCGAGAATCAACCCGTCCCGCTCTCGCATCGCCGTTCGCTGACATCGGTGGCCGCAGTTTGGTTCGGTTTCCCGATGATCATCACGAATGCCGTATTCGGCGGCATCATCGCCTACAACCTCGGCTTTTTGCGCGCGCTGATCGCCATTTCGATCGGCAACGCGATCCTGCTCACATACGTCGGTACGCTCAGTTATATCGCGGGCAACACCGGCCGAAGCTTCGCGCTTCAGGCGGAACGCACGTTCGGCAGAAAAGGCTATGTGATCACGTCGGGCTTTCTCGCGACGGTCGTCGTCGGTTGGTACGCGTTTCAGACGGGGCTCGCCGGCACGACGGTGCACGAGTCGTTTGGCTGGAACGAAACGGCGACCATCATTGGCGCGACTTTACTCTTCACAGCAGTGACTTTTATGGGCATCCGCGCGCTGTCGATCGTCGGCATGATCGCGGCGCCGATGTATGTGATCCTTGCAATTGTCGCGCTCGTCACGATCGGCGCCGACCATCCGCTCCTGTCGGTACTCAAGTACGACGGCGCGGGCGCCGGCAGCGTGATGTCGTTCGGGGGCGCGGTGACGCTCGTGGTCGCTACCTTCGCCGATTCAGGCACCATGACGGCCGATTTCACGCGCTGGTCCAAGGATGGCAGGAGCGCGGTCTATGCGACGCTGACCGCGTTTCCGTTCGCGAACATGATTGCGCAACTGGTCGGCATGTTGATTGTCTGCGCGGGCGCAGCGTCCGCGCCTGCGACGAGCGGTGGCGATTTCATGTCGGTGCTGACGAGTCATGGCGGCGTGCTGTCGGTGATCGCGCTCGTGTTCGTATTCGTCAATCTAGGTTCGGTGTGCACGCATTGCCTTTACAACGGTGCCGTAGGTTGGGGGCGCATCGCGAAGCGAAGAATGCGCACGATGACCATCGCACTTGGCCTGCTCGGCGGGGTATTTGCGGTGGCCGGAGTGTGGCACCTGATCCTGAACTGGCTGAACTTGCTCGGCGTGTTCGTTCCGCCGATCGGTGCAGTAATCATCGTCGATCAGTTGATGGTCCGGCACTACTCGTCCGACGAGGAAGTGCCGAACTTCCGAGGCAGTGCTTTCGTGGCTTGGGCTTGCGGGGCGATCGTCGCGATCTGCGTGCATGAGATAGCGCCGTGGTTTCCCGAAGCGGTCGCGGGGATGCTGGTGGGTGGCGTCGTGTACTTCGCGTTGTCACCAAAATCGACACGCGTTGTGCGGCAGAGGGGGGAGGCTGCCTAGACGTGAGACCGGTCGCCGTGGCGGACGAGGCCGCGGCGCACGGCGAGCGCATCCTGCAGTACGCGTGACGCTTTCAGATCCACACACGCGGTGTCCGCGGTTCAGATCCGTCGTTCTCGCGTACGGCATTGCCTGATCGGATCGCAGTCGCGCGCGGCACCGTCCCGGGGTAACGATGCATCTGGTCCGTAACAGCCAAACGAGATACAACGCGTCCGTTGACCAGATTCCGGATGTTCACGCAGTGCGTAGCGTTGCACCACAGGATTCGCGAACGATCAGCTTCGCCACGCGTTCCACCCGATGTCCTGACCGGCGGCGCGTGCGTTGTTCCATCTGGTCGAGCAACATCTGCATGGCTTCCTTGCCGTGCTCGATCGGATCGGAGCGCATGGTGGTGAGCGGGGGACTGGCGAATGCGGCGAGCGGAATATCGTCGTAACCGATGAGCGCCACGTCGTGCGGCACGCGAATACCCGCCTCGTTCAGCGCCTTGATGGCACCGAAAGCGATCGTGTCGTTACCGGCGAACAGCGCTGTGAAGTCGAGTTGACTTGCGAGCAGGCGCTGGGTTGCGACATAGCCGCTCTGCGCGTCGATGTCCGCATATTCGATCCACGTCGAACCAGGATGAATATCGTGTGCCTCGAGCGCGTCGCGCCAACCCTGCTCGCGTTCGCTGACGGCATGGTATTCGCGCGGCGCGAAGCTGACGTACGCGATGCGCTCGTGGCCCAGATGCAGCAGGTGCTCCGTGGCGATCCGGGCGGAACGCCCCGTGTCGTTACCCATGGTCTGAAAATGTTCCAGATGGGCCGTTGCACGACCGAATACCACGAGCGGAATGCCGGCGTCGTGTATCCGCTGCAGGTGCTCATGCTCGCCGGTGCGCGGATTGACGACGATCAGTCCGTCAATGCTGCGCGTTTTGACCAGGTTGACGAACGCGCCGGGCTCGCGCCCCTCGTCTCCGGTCGATTCAATCAGCAGCTTCAACCCACGGCGATGGCATTCTTCGTTGATGCTGGCGACCAGTTGCGCAAGAAACGCGTCCACGTACAGATGCGATGCCTTCGGTATCACCAATGCGACCGTGCCGGTCGTGCCGCTTGCGAGCATCCGGGCGGCAGCGTTTGGCTCGTACCCTATGTCTCGCGCGACTTGCAATACCCGCTCACGGGTCGCGGCGCTGATTCCCTGATCGGTCACGTTGTTGAGGACGAACGAAACCGCCGTGCGTGACACGCCGGCGAGGCGTGCCACTTCGGCGGCAGTGGGGCGGTGCTTGCTGATTTCAGCCATCAGTCCGTTTCATGAGTGCAGATACGCCGGCAGGTAGTCGGCGTGCGCGAGGAGCAACTCGTCCACCATCGCGTGGATCTGCTCCAGATCGAGCACCGCCGCAGTATGGGGGTCCAACATGGCCGCATGATACACGTGCTCGCGATTCTGGCTGAGGATCGCTTCTACAACGAGTTCCTGGACGTTGACGTTGGTGCGCATCAGTGCAGCGAGTTGCGGCGGTAGCTTGCCGACGCGGGTCGGCTGCACACCGTTCGCGTCGACAAGGCAGGGTACTTCGACTGCACAGCCTTGCGGCAGGTTGTCGATCAGGTGTTGATTGAGCACGTTGCCATACACGACGCGGGGTGTACCGGTAACGATCGAATGGATGATGCCGCTGCCGTATTCGACCGAGCGCCTGACGGTGTGGAGACCTTCGAGCAGGCGCGATGCGTTCTCACGCTCCCGAGGCATCACATGAATCTGCGCAGCCGCCAGTTCGGCCACGAGCGTGTCCGCATCCTGTGAACCGGGGCGTTCGAGTTCCTGCTCGATATACGGCCATGCGTGCTCGAAGATCTGGCAGCGGCCCGGATATTCGTCGAGCGGGATGTTGTACTTCTTCAGCAGTTCCGCGCGGTCCTTCTTGATGAACCAGGGTACGTACTCGCTGAAGTGTTCGCTCGATTCAGTCGGGAAGTAACCCAGCTGCGCGAGCATTTCATAGCGGACGCGGTTCCAGTCCGGCATCGTGCCATCGCGATGAATCTGCTTGAGCCTCGGGATCAGGTCCTCGCCATTACGCTCGAACTTCAGATAGAACGACATGTGATTGATGCCCGCGCAGCGATACTCGATCTCGTCGGCTGGGATACCGAGGTCATCCGCGAGTTCATGCGCCGTGTGCTGCACGCTATGGCAAAGCCCGATCGTTGGCACGCGGGCTGACGACCGGTTCAGCGCCCACGTGATCATCGCCATCGGATTCACGTAGTTCAGGTGGACAGCACCGTCGTCGCACACCTGCTCCATGTCCCGCAGCATCTCGAGTTGCACCGGAATCGTACGCAGCGCACGCATGATCCCGCCGATGCCGAGTGTGTCGCCGATCGTCTGTTCCAGACCGAATTTCTTCGGAATCTCGAAGTCGATCACCGTCGCCGGGCGATATCCGCCAACCTGGATCATGTTGATCGCAAAGCGCGCACCGTCAAGCGCCCTGCGGCGATCGACCGTCGCTGTGATCAGCGGCTTGACCCCCAGTACGCCGGCAAGCCGATGCGCGACTTTTTCCGCGAGGCGAAGCCGGTGTTCGTCAATGTCATGCAGCGCGATTTCGCAATCGGCGAGCTCCGGGTAGGAAAGGATGTCGCCGAGCAGGTTGCGGGCGAAGACGATGCTGCCGGCGCCGATCAGCGCGATTTTAAGACGACGTGATTTCATGGAGGACTCGAAAAAGGGTGGTATGGGACTCGGGCGGCGAGCTTCGCGCACAGCCAGCCCCGGGCGAAACGGCACACGAACAATTGCGGATTCTAGGCGTAAAGGTCGTAAAACTAAAGCGCGTTAGCCAGGGGTTTTCACGCATTGTTCCACCGATCGCGGATCCAGCAAAGTAGCGGCACTAACGCGGGTTAGTTCGGCGATTGACAGGCCCATTCTTCATCGTCTCGCCGACGGCCCCTTCTCAGGAGACAGACCGCATGAATTCGCTCTCGGAGCCCCTCGTCGAGCACCGGTCAGGCACGTTGCGCCGGACCTGGTCTAGCGGCCGAATGCGCCGTGCCGAAATGTGGACCGCCTGGGCCCTCATATTGCCCGCACTGACCGGATTTCTCGTTTTCTATGCGTGGCCGACGCTGCGTGCGATCGAGATCAGCTTCACGGACTGGAATCTGATGCGCGCGCCGCATTTCGTCGGCCTCGCGAACTACACGGAGATGCTGTCGGACGGCCAGTTCTGGAACGGAATGAAGCTGTCGGCGTATTACGTCGCGCTGAACATCCCGATGCAGACGGTGCTCGGCCTGTTTCTGGCGGTTGCGATGGATCGCCTGACGAAGTCCGTGTTTGTCAAATCCATCGTTCTGCTCCCGTATCTGCTGTCGAACGTGCTGGTTGCGATGCTTTGGCTGTGGATGCTCGACCCGATGCTCGGTGTCGTCAACGCAGCGCTCGACACGATCGGACTCGGTCGCCAGCCGTTCTTCGGCGATGCCGGCCAGGCGCTCGTCACGGTGGCCGCCGTCAACATCTGGCGTCATATGGGATTGACCGCGATGCTGTTTCTGGCCGGTCTTCAGAACATCCCACGCGACCTGTACGAAGCGGCGGCGCTGGAAGGCGCGAGCGAGTGGCGGATCTTCCGCCGGATCACGCTGCCGCTGCTGCGGCCCGTGATGGTGTTCGTACTGGTCACGAGCGTCACCGGTTCGTTCCAGATCTTCGACACGATCGCCGTCACAACCCAGGGCGGGCCGCTCGACTCGACGC
Organism: Paraburkholderia sp. HD33-4; assembly: GCF_021390635.1. NCBI lineage: Bacteria > Pseudomonadati > Pseudomonadota > Betaproteobacteria > Burkholderiales > Burkholderiaceae > Paraburkholderia > Paraburkholderia sp. HD33-4. The sequence continues at coordinate 1,665,029 of NZ_JAJEJS010000001.1, forward strand.
GTGTGCTCGTCTACTACATCGTCCAGAACGCATTCACGTACTACAAGATGGGCTACGCATCCGCGATGTCGATGGCGCTGTGTGTGCTGATGCTCCTGTACACGGTGGTTCAGATGCGCGTGATGCGCGCGGCTGAGAACGATCTGGCCTGAGTGCCTGCACGACTCTTGAAAGAGGACGCAATGAATCAAGTCGCAATGCCAATATCCGCCCCGACCCGCGCGCGCTTCACGGTGTCACCTGGGCGTGTGATCGCGTGGATGCTGCTCGCAATCATGCTTGTGATTACGGTGACGCCGGTCTGGATGGCCATCAAGACCGCGCTCACGCCACCGGCTGATCTCTTCAGCCAATCATCGAACCTTCTGCCCGGGTCTTCGACGCTGGCGAACTTCAAGCGTGTGCTGGGGTTGATGAGTGTCGACGAGAGCCTTGCCGCGGGCGGCTCGGGTGCCGACATCGATTTTCTGAAGGCGCTGGGCAATTCGGTTCTGTTCACCACGATCATCGTGGTCATGCAGATCACCTGCAGCGCGATGGCTGCCTACGCATTCGCGCGGCTTCGCTTTCCGGGGCGCAGCGTGCTGTTCGGACTGTTCATCGGCTCGATGATGGTGCCGACGGTCGTGACCTTCATTCCGAACTTCATTCTGATGAAGGAGCTGGGTTGGCTCAACACCATGACCGGCATGGTCGCTCCGTTCTGTCTGATGCAGGGATTCTCGGTGTTCTTCCTGCGGCAGTTCTTTCTGTCGATTCCTCGCGATCTCGAAGAGGCCGCATTGCTGGACGGCGCATCACATTTCTACATCTTCGTGCGCATCGTGCTGCCGTTGAGCCTGACGCCGATCGTCACGATCGCGATGCTGACCGGCATCAACATGTGGAACGAGTTCTTCTGGCCGTACCTGGTCGCGAAGGACGACGCTCATCAAGTCATTCCCGTCGCGCTGCAGGCGTTCAAATCCCAGACGCCGCAGGGCCAGCCGGACTGGACCGGACTGATGGCGGCCACGGTGATTTCGATCATGCCGACCATTGTGCTGCTCGTCGCCTTCGGCCGGCGCGTGGTCGAATCGGTGCAATTCAGCGGCGGCAAGTGATGCCTGCCCTTCCTTCAAAAGTCAGTACCGGAGACAAACCATGTCCTTTCATCGTCACGCCATGATCTGCGCCGTTGCTGCCGCGCTGGGTTTCACGGCCGCGAGTGCCTCGGCGGTCGACGTCCGCTATGCGCTCTGGGATTCGAACCAGATGCCCGCGTATCAGCAATGCGCGGCTGATTTCCACAAACAACACCCGGACATCACGATCAAGTTTAGCCAGATCGGCTGGTCCGACTACTGGACGACGCTGGCGACCGGCTTCGTGTCAGGGACTGCACCCGATGTGTTTACCAACCATCTCGCCAAATACCCCGAGTTTGCGAAGAACGGTCAGATCGTCGATCTCACGTCTTACATTCAGCGTGATAAGGTCGACCCCAGCGCCTACGCGAACGGCCTCTACCAGATATGGGGGCGAGATGGAAAACAGTACGGATTGCCAAAGGACTGGGACACGATCGGCTTCATCGTCAACATGGACGCAGCGACGAAGGCGGGCGTGACGCTGACCGATCTGCAGAACATGACCTGGAATCCGAAGGACGGCGGAAGCTTCGAAGGCATCGTGCGCAAGCTGACGGTCGACAGGAACGGTGTGAGCGCGCTCGATCCGAAATTCGACAAGACCAGGGTTGCCGTGTACGGCTATCAGACGCCGGCCGACATCAACATGACGGGGCAGACCACCTGGAGCTTCTTCGCAGTGTCAGACGGGTTGCAGTTGCAGCCGAAGCCGTGGGACGCGAAGTACGCCTACGACGATCCGAAGCTCGCCGACACGCTTCGATATCTTGCCAGTCTCCCAGCAAAGGGGCTGTCAGACAGCATCCAGAATACGAAAGCGCTCGGTTCCGACGCGATGTTCGTTGCCCGAAAGGTTGCGATGGTGCCCGAGGGATCGTGGATGATCACGTACTTCAAGCAGAACGCGAAGTTCCCGACTGCCTGGGTGCCGCTGCCCACCGGTCCGCTCGGCACGCGAGCAACGATGTTCAATGGACTCGCGGATTCGATCTGGTCGGGCTCGAAAGTCAAAGATCAGGCGTGGCAATGGGTGAAATACATGGGATCGGCCGAGTGCCAGAATAGGGTCGCCTCTCGAGGCGTCGTGTTCCCGTCACTCAAGGGGATGGCGGAGAAGACAGTCGACGCGCAGAAGGCGCAAGGTGTTGATTCGTCCGCGTTCCTGACAATGGCGAAATCGAAAACGTTCCTGCCACCGATCGGCGACAACGGCGCTCAGGTCGATCAGGTCATCAGCAACGCGGTCACGTCGGTGTTGATGGGCAAGGCTGATGCCGCGTCGACCATGAAGGCCGCAAACGCGCAGGTCAATCAACTCGTCCGGGACTAACGGAGGCGCACCATGGCAAGCATCGAACTGAGGCAGGTGTCTAAGGCTTATGGCGCTAACGCGCCGGTGATTCGCGACGTCGACCTGAACATTGCTCAGGGAGAATTCTGTGTGTTTGTCGGTCCGTCAGGTTGCGGCAAGTCGACGTTGCTGCGAATGATTGCAGGCCTCGAGGACATCAGCGACGGCTCATTGCTGATTGACGGCACCCGCATGAATGACGTGCCACCTGCTCGTCGGGGCGTGGCTATGGTATTTCAGAGCTATGCGCTGTTTCCGCATCTGACGGTGTACGAGAACCTCGCGTTCGGCATGACACTGGCAAAGTGCGACAAAGCCCAGACTCGCCAACGGGTCCAGGCGGCGGCCAGTATGTTGCAGCTTGAGCATCTGCTCGAGCGCAAGCCTAAGCAGCTGTCGGGGGGGCAACGGCAACGCGTCGCGATCGGCCGCGCGATTGTGCGCGAACCAGGCGTATTCCTGTTTGATGAACCGTTATCGAACCTCGATGCGGCATTGCGCGTGCAGACGCGTTTCCAGATCGCAAAGATCCACCGTGAGTTCGGGCAGGCGAGCACCGTATACGTGACGCACGATCAGGTCGAGGCGATGACGCTCGCCGACCGGATCCTGCTGCTCAATACCGGTGAAGCAGTTGCTCGCGAGGGAAGCGTTGCGCAGTGCGGATCGCCGCTTGAACTCTATCACCATCCGCGCAATCTTTTCGTGGCCGGGTTTATCGGCTCGCCGAAGATGAATTTCCTCCCCGCGACCCTGGTTGAAGGACACGCGGATCGCGCAGTCATGCGGCTTCGCACGGGCGAGACGATCGAGGCGCTTGTGAATGCGGACGCGTTGCAGTCCGGAGAAGCCATGACGATTGGCATCCGTCCCGAGCACATCGAGCTCGGGAGCGCGTCGCAGCATGTGGTGCGTGAGGTGCAATGGCAGGAACGCCTCGGCGAATCAACATACCTTTATCTTGATGGCGGTGGCAAGACACCGCTCGTCGCAAAAGCGCCAGGACATGCGCACGCGAGCTCTGGGCAGCGCGTGGCGGCGACGCTACCGTCGGCTGCGCTGCATGTATTCGATAGTCACGGAGAAGCGTTGGCGCGCTGCGCGCCAACGCAGGATCTGCTGTTGCCGATCGCGGCCTGAGCGATCGGTAGGTATTCACCGTCAATCTAAACGGTTACTGATACTGGGCGGTACGACCAACGGCGGATTGGGAGAGGTGAACGGCGGGCGCGAGGGCAGTCGCGCCATCGCTTCAAATGGCTGGTAGCGGCGGCCAGCCTGATGGGTGGCGCGTCGGGTGGCGCGCATGCGGACCCCGGCCTCACCGATGCAATCACGGTCGCGCGTGCGAAGCTCGCGGACGCGGGGCAGTGCAATGGGCTGCAGGGCTGCAGAATTCAACGAGGGTCGAGCCCTTGCGTTTGATCGGTCAAGAAACAAAGGATTGCCAAATAAAGTCACTGACTGGATCGTGGTTCTTATGTCTGCGACGACCGATGGATCCCGGACGCCCGGTCATCCGACTTTCAACAAACGGTTCCTTGCGACTTTGGCTTCGGTCGGCGATGCATCCTGGCGTTATGAAAACCGTGGTGGAATCCGACACGCAAGCAGGAAACCGTGAATGAGGTTTTTTTGCCGATCGCCTCCAACCACGCTGACCGGCAGCAGCTAACCACAGGCGCTGTGTAGCCTTTGGCGGTGGGCAGCGACATCAGCGGCACGGCGCCGTTGGCTAACGTGTCTTTTTGTCCTGACGGACGGACGTCATCGAAGGTGGCCGCGGCGGCAACAACGCGTGCGAGGCCAACTGCGAAGCCTCGGAGGAAGCGGGCAGCGTCATGATGCCGGGGTTACACTGCTAGATAGCAGGCCTTAGCAACAGGAGGGCGCCATGACTGACATCGGCCCGGAAAGCACATTCCGGGGATTGCCTCTGACTGCTGAGCAGGATGCGGAAGTGAGGCACTACATCAAGGTGCAAACGCAGCGTCACCTTCCATGGGACACGCCCGAGCTGGACGCGATGCTCAAGGAGATGATCCGGCCCCCCGAGGCCATCGACGAGGAACCTGAAGTCGAGGCAGACGAAGCAAGGGCGACCGCCGAGCGCGCGAGCGCGTCCATTGACGAGGCGATGGAACCGTTTGAGGCGAGCGAGGAATGGCATGCGGCCATCGACTCGGAAAACATGAAGCACCCCAAGGAATAAATCGGCGGCAGCGACGCTGCCAACCTTTTAGTCCAGGGCGTCCGCGAAAATCACACATGCCATCGAGTCCGACCCCGGGCGATGGGGGCCAGCAGACGGTCAAGCACGCCCCATGTGAAGGCACTGTGCGAGCCGCCGCCCTGCGGCGCCAGACGCGCACCGCCAGACGCGCACTGCCAGACGCGCACTGCCAGACGCGCACCACATGAGCTGGATGCATCGCAGGCTTTGAAGAGTCTTAGACTCAGCGCAGAGGGAGGCGCCGAATGTCAGTGATCGCACCCGACGAAAGGGCGGACTTTCTCGCCGTCCTGCGTCGGCACCACCTCGCCGAAACCGACTTCATCCTTCAGGAGACCGGGGCGACCGATGTCGTGGACGAGGTCTATCCTCTTCGGGGCAGTGTCACCGTCATTCGCACGTCGTCACTCCGGGAACGGGAGTACCAGACCGGACACTGCACCGCGTGGACAGTTGAATTTGAGAAAGACCTGGTCCAGGGCGCATTCGGATGAACCCGGAGGGTCGACTCTTTCGGCAGTGCAGGTCGCAAACGCCTTCGAAGTCGGGGTAAGCGTACTTTCCGTGCATTTTCTGGCGGATTGCACGAAAAATCGCTTAGAGATCAATGAGTTGAAATCCCGGCAAGTCGCGAAAGTCCGTGAGGTCGCCAAGCCTTACTACAAATGGCTTCTCACACCGTCGGTGCCAGGTTTTGCACGGAGCGAACGAATACCCCGAAACGCAGGTTGAGCAGATGACGGGTATGTTCCCGGACGACGATGGCCTGATTCAGGAAGCGCTCGATGAAGCGAGTGACACCACGCGCTCCTATATGGCGGCACGCAAGGCTGGGCAAGCCGCTCAGGACGTGCCCGCGTTAAAGCCTGAACTGACACCGTCGCAGGTGACGATTGCCAGAAAGTATGCCGATGGTGAGTTTGCGTACGTGCGGGAATGTCCGACCCTCGAGGCTTTTTCGGGCTGCGCTGGATCAGTGTGGCGACACGCTCTTCAAGTTTCTGATGATCGAAACGTCGAAGGGGGAAGATTGCCTGTCTCACGAGGCCACGATGAAGGGTCTCGAATTGGCGATTGGTGACCTGGCCAAGGTGTTGGATGCCGTGGACATGGAGGCTGACTGCTCGCTGGAGGAGGCTGAGCAGGCGTCAACTCCGTTACCATCGCCTGGCATGTGAATCCGAAATCGGTAGCTTAAACCCGCCAGTACTCTTCGGAGCCTGGCGGGTTTTTCTTTGCCTGCGCGGCGCGGGCTACATACAGCGGTGGAGTCGCTCAGCCGTTCAGTTGCGACTCGACGTTCAGGACGATCCGTGCGACCGGGTTGGCCTCGGCGGACTGCGGAGCGAACTTGATCTGGGCGAACGTGACGACGCCGAGAGCGACGACCAGGAGTGCGCCAGACGCGGCGATGCAGGGAAGGTATTTCACAGAGACCTCTTTTTGATGGTTAAGCAGGAACTGGCGAAGCTGACAGGCGTATCGAATCACCTTCAGCGGCATGTCTGTCCGCAACCGGGCAACGCCGGACACGGTCGTCAGATCGCACTTACCGATCGGACGGGGCTTGTGCAGTGCACTATAACACGGTCGTCAGATCGAAGCTGCCGATCGAACGGGCCTTGTGCAGTGCACTATATATGGTTTATCCGCGTGCCCAGCGCGACACCCTGTCGCCAGCGGATGTTTAATTGCTTGAGCGTTTTGTGTATGAAAGATTTCTGTAGGCCGTAACGTGCCGTCATGCTATGTGGGCGATTCTCGCAGGCACGGACGATGTCGAGATGGCCGCCTTGACAGTCTCCTCGCTGAAGCCCGCTCGACCTGGGCTACATTGCGCAGCTTGGAGGTGCGCTCTGCTTGGTTCTCGAGGAAGCACTTGCAGGGCGCCTCCAGGTAGACCGTCCGTTCTGCAGTGGGCGTCTTGCGCAGACGCGTATGGTCACCCACCAGACGGGTACGTTCACCTCGTCGATCGCATCAGAGAAGAGCAGATTGCCGGTCTTGGTGTTGGTGTTCGCAATTACTGCTAGCCGTGATCACAGATGCCGCTAGCGGCATAAATGCGCGAGAGGTCCGCCAGGCAAGGCCGGGAGCGATTATCACGTCGAGTCGACTGCGTTGCGTTCTTCACGCGTGAGCAGATGGGCAGCTATCTGGGGATCACCCTGGAAACGGTGAGCCGCGCGATGTCGCGGCTGCGCAAGCTTGACCTGGTCGAAGCCAGCGCCAAGGAAATCCGTATCACCGATTTCGCGGGCCTTCGCGAGCTGGTAGCGGGTGCCACGTTCTGGCCCGAGCGGTCCCGCCACCAGGCTTCGTAAGCGCTCGCCGGGTCGCCGGCACCGCGGGTCACGCGGCTACCGCAGAGCGAACGTCGGGAAGGCAGAGGGGCTAGTGCCCGTGCGCAGGTCTAAATCCGGCGCTGCCGCTTTTGGGTCGTTGATGCGTGGCGCTGTAGTGGAATCCGGCCGAGATGACAAAGAGGACGCCAGCTACCGGCCAGATATAGATTGCCAGGGAGAAGCAAATCCAGACCGCATCCTGCATCGAGTAGGCCGGGGCGGCCCAGAGGAAGAAGGCGACCGGCAGCAGCAGCAAGACCAATGCCGTCCACTTCAGGAAGCGTTCAACTACCCTTGCTTTTTTGAGCGTCTCTGCCTGCATGCCGGGCTCCATAAGGAATGGCAATGTGACGAAGAGTCGCACGGCGGGCTTCGTTCGAAAACTTGGTGAATTCCCTGGCCGAACTTCTACCAGTGCAGCACCAAGGCGACTACCGATGCCATGACAACAGCGCACGATTGACTCACGCGCACTGCCGGAGTCTGTTCTTGCGGGCAACCGACCCGCTCAGTCCGACAATCCCAAGGCGCCTTGACTTTTGCGGCCGTCGGTCGCGCCTGAGCATCGCCAGAACGCCGCCGCACCATGCTCGCCGCGCAGATGCGTCGCCGCGCAGATCCGCCATGCTGCATGAACGCACAGCCCGGCTGGGCGCGCGCCAGGCAAGGTTGCCATGAGCAGCGCACAGCCATGTTGCAGGACTGGGCGGACGTGCTCGACGAGTGGGCTGTCAGGGGCAACCACAGCCATGAAACCAGGGCGCGTCGGCTCTGCAGTCCTCGAGCCGAGATCGACGAGTCCGGCTGACCCGGCCACGACGCCTACTCGATCGGAACATTGAGCGTTATCTTGACCCGCTCCATCGCAACAAAGGTGCGGAAGCTCTTGACGTTACCTTCAGCGAAAAACAGCGAGCGGGTCAAAGCTGTGTACTCGGCCATATCCCGACAGCAAAGAATCAGAATGAAGTCGACGTCGCCGGTTACGTAGTAGCACTGTTGAACCTGTTCGCACGCTTCAAATCTCGCTCGCATCTCATCCAGTAGCTCGATCGCTTCATTCTCGGCGGACACGTGCGCAATGACCGTGATCCGCGCTCCTAACGCGTCAGGGTTCAGGACACTGCGGTCGGACGCAATCACGCCAGTACTGCGCAAGCGTTGCAGACGTCGCGCGACCGAAGGCACCGAGAGATTGATCTGCTGGCCAATTTCCCGGTGTGGCGTCTGATTGTTCCGCTGCACGATCTCCAGAATCTTCAGATCGAAGTCATCCAGCTCGAAATTGGGCCGACGGATAGGCATGAGAAATTTTCTCGTTTGAACATCAATAATAGATAACTTTTAAATGCAATGTCGAAATAAACTTTCTTCAACAAGCGTTATATCACACCGGTCGGGCCACGACAGATTCTCTCTCCAGCTTCAACGTGATACGGCAGCGCTTGCTTTTCCACGCGACACACATGGAGTCCAGCATGAAGCATCGTTCGTTTGCAGCCTGTCTGAAACTGGCCGCCGTCTCGGCAGCGGCCACCCTGGCGTGCGGCGCCGCCAACGCCTCAGCTACGCTGACTCCCGGCGTTCTGTCCGTCGGCAGTGACATGACGCTGCCGCCCCACACGTATCTCGACCACGGCAAGCCGGCGGGCTTCGATCCGGAATTCGTCGGCCGGGTCGCGTCATACATGAACGACACGACGAAGTTCGTCGATACGCGCTTTGCCAATCTGATTCTGGGTGTCACCGGCGCGCGTTACGACATCGTTGCATCGGCGCTCTATGTCACGCCGGAACGCAACAAGGTCGTCGATTTCGTGCCGTATTTCATGACGGGCGGCTCACTCATGGTGAGTTCATCCGGCGGGCTGAACCCGAAGACCGTTGGCGACCTGTGCGGAAAGCGAATCGGCTCGATCAAGGGTGCGGCATGGATCAAGTACATCAACGCGGCATCGGACAAGGCTTGTGTCGCGCAAGGCAAACCGCCCGTTCAGATGCGAGAGTACGAAACCTCCGCTGAGACTGCTCAGGCCATTCTTTCGCAAGGTATCGACGCACAGTACGAAGACGTTTCGATCGCCGGTCTTATCGTCGAACGTTCTGGCGGACGGCTGAAGATCACCTCGAACGGCCCGCTCGATCCTGTCGTCTGCGGCCTCGCGATGAAGAAAGGCAACACCGAACTGAAGTCGCAAATCGAGTCGGCGATCGCTCAAATGAAGGCGAAGGGTGAATACCAGGCGCTTCTGAAGAAGTACAACGTCGTTGCACCGACCGAGGCCGAAGTCGCCAAAGCACTGGGAACCGCTCAGTAGTCAGAGTCTCGGAACAGCAATCGGCTTACATCGCAGGAGACACCCATGGTTTTCGACTGGCATTACGCGCTCTCGCTACTGACCTACACGGATTTCTGGAATGCCGTGTGGCTGGTCATCAAACTGAGCCTGGCTTCGTGGCTCATCAGCATCGTGGCAGGCTTCCTTCTCGCGCTCGGGAAGCAGTCCACATGGCGACCAGTCGCATGGTTGTGCCGTAGCTACGTCTGGTTTTTCCGCAGCTTGCCGTTGCTCGTGCTGCTGATCTTCGTCTACAACCTCCCGCAGATCTTCCCGTGGACCGGCTCGTTCTTCTCCAACGCATTCTGGGCGGGGCTCATAGCCATGTCACTCAGCGAGACTGCGTATGTCGCGGAGATTCATCGAGGTGGCCTGGCCGGGGTGCAAAAGGGTCAGCTCGAGGCCGGGAAAGCGCTCGGAATCGGCTACCTCGGGCTGCAGCGGCTCGTCGTCCTGCCGCAGGCATTCCGAGTGGCCCTTCCGGCGCTCATCAACGAGTACATCAGCATGGTCAAGCTGACGTCGCTGGTGTCCGTCATCTCGCTCGAAGAGATCTTGCTGGTCGGCGAGCGTCTGTATACCCAGAACTTCAAGGTTCTGGAGACCATGCTCGCAGTGGCGATCTACTACGTCTTCATCGTGACGGTCTTCGGATTCCTGCTCAGCTACGTCGAGAAGCATCTGGATTTCACGCGCCGAAGCGGAGACGTCCACGCCGGCAACGCGGCCGTCTCGGACAAGGTCGTCCCGATTGTCGCGTCCGACCGGAAGCCGATGCCTGCTATCGAGGCAACCAATATCCATAAGCACTACGGCAACCACCACGTACTGAAGGGAATCGATCTGAAGGTGATGACTGGCGAAGTGATTTCGGTGATTGGGCCGTCGGGATCGGGCAAGACGTCGCTCATTCGGACACTCAACGGACTTGAATTGATCGACGACGGAGAAGTCCGGATGAACAGCAAGCCGTTTCTCTCGAATCACAAGATCTCTCATCAATCGCGCGCCGCGTATCACGAGGGGATTCTGCACATCGGCATGGTGTTCCAGAGCTTCAATCTCTTTCCTCACCGGACCGTCCTGGAGAATGTCACGCTCGCCCCTCAGTATCACTCGCGCCTCAAAGGCGAGATGCTGGAGCGCCACGGCTTGAAGCTGCTCAACAAGGTCGGCATGGGTGCGCATGCGTACAAGTATCCGCACCAGCTCTCGGGAGGCCAGCAACAGCGGGTCGCCATCGCACGTGCTCTGGCAATGGAGCCTTCCATCGTATTGTTCGACGAGCCTACGTCGGCCCTCGATCCCGAGCTGGTGGGCGAAGTGTTGCGCGTCATCGAAGACCTCGCCCGGGAAGGCATGACGATGATCATCGTCACGCATGAAATTGACTTCGCAATGAAAGTGTCCGACCGCATTCTCTTCATGGAGGGAGGCGTCGTCGCTCACGACATGACGCCCGCGCAGTACCGGGCCATGCCGCGCGAATCCCGCGTGGGCCGGTTCCTGAACGGATGCCGCGAAGAGCAGCTCACGGCCACGGCCTGATCACGGCCCCATCAGCTTCGACAGGAATAGACATGATGACTTCTTTGCCCTTCCCGATAAGCGAGTTCGATGCTCGCCTGGAGCGGACGCAGGCTGCAATGCGGAAGGCCGAAATGGATGCGTTAGTGCTGACCACGCCCGCGAACTTCCGGTATTTCACGGGGCTGGACAGCCAGTTCTGGGAAAGCCCCACGCGCCCGTGGTTCCTGATCGTTCCGGCCGCCGGCCCGACCCTCGCAGTCGTCCCGTCTATTGCAGAAGTCGTCGTGCAACAGTGTGTGGCCGGCAGCGTCATCAGTTGGCCTTCGCCTCGACCCGAGGATGAAGGCGTTTCCCTGCTGGCCTCTGCACTGAACGATCTGCCAAGGCGCTTCGGAAAGGTCGGATTCGAGCTGGGTCGGGAGTTTGCGTTACGCATGCCGGTTCTCGACTTTCTGCGGCTGCGTGACCTGTTGAAATCCGAGGCCGTCGACGGATCGCCGTGCATCTGGGAAGTGCGCAACATCAAGTCACAAGCTGAAATCGGGAAGATCCGCGAAGCCGGTCGGATCGTCAGCCGCTCCTTCGCATCCGTCACGGAGTCCGCGAGGCGAGGGATGACCGAGGCGCAGATAGCCCGCGATCTGACGGTGAATATTCTTCAGGGAGGCGCTCACACGGTTCCGTACATGGCGTGTGCATCGGGGCCCGGCGGATACGATCAGATCATCGCGCGCGGAAGCCGGCGAGAGTTGCAGGACGGCGACGTGCTGATCATCGACGTCGGCGCCACCATCGACGGATATTTCTGCGATTTCGACCGCAACTACGCGGTGGGAAAAATCTCCGACGATGCTCGCCGGGTTCACGATGCAGTCTGGGTCGCAACCGAAGTCGGGATCAACGCGGCCAGAGCCGGCACCCGGGTCCGGGATCTCTGGAAGGCAATGATGGACGTTCTCGAAGCGGCAGGTATGCGCGGAAACAGCGTCGGACGGCTCGGTCACGGACTCGGACTGCAAGTCACCGAGCCTCCATCGCACAGTGCAGCGGACGAGGCTGTGCTCGAGCCCGGTATGGTCATCACGATCGAACCCGGCATGGAGTACGCGCTGGGAAAGATGATCGTCCATGAAGAGAACATCGCCATTACGGAAGACGGCTTCGCCGAAGTCCTCACCGTTCGCGCGCCACGCGAGATGTGGACCATCAATTGAGCATCACGACGCGAGAAGAACCATGACGGACCTTACTTTCACTATCGACGAATACCGCACCAGGCTCGAACTGGTTCAGCGAGAACTGCGAGCTCGGGAGATCGACGTCGCGATTCTGGACGAGCCGGAAATGATGGGCTGGCTGTCCGGCTACTGGACGACTGAAAACCTGTGGCGCGCATGCGCAGTTCCGGCGACCGGCGAGCCCGTTCTGCTCGTGAGAAGACTGGATATGGCGCCCGCCAGGGAGCGGAGCTGGTTCAAGCACATCGTCGGCTTTCTCGACTGGGAAGATCCGCTGCCGCTTCTGGTTGGTACAGCCCGATCGCTGGGTTTCGCGCTGGAACGTGTGGCTGTCGACTTTCAGTCGCACTCGTTCACAGTGGCAAGGATGAGAGACCTGCGCGCGCTACTTCCGCACTCGGATATTCATGATCTAAACCGCTCGCTCTGGGATCTGCGCCGTTGCAAATCCGAAGAAGAAATCGCACTGATGCGGCGAGCTTCCGCGCTCGTCGATCAGGCGCTGGAACATGCGGTTTCTTCTATTGCTGAGGGTGTGCTTCCTCGCATCGTGGCAGCTGAGACGGCAGCGCAAGTGTACAGGCTGGGTTTCGACGACGGATTCATCGGCCCGATTACCGTCGCGACGGGTTGGGATTCGCTGCACGGATTCATGCCCGAGCGGCCTTTGAAATCCGGGGACCTGGTTCATATCGAACTGTTGCCGCGTCTGCGGGGATACTCCGCTCGCATCATGCGGTGCGTGGCCGTGGGCGGCGCCAGTTCCGATCAAAGGCGGATAACGAAGCTGCTTGCCGAGATCCAGGATCGGCAAATCGAGGCGATGCAGCCGGGAGCGGTTGCTTCCGAAGTAGACAGCATCGTCCGCCGGGGCGTCGTCGAAGCCGGCCTGCGTGAATCCTACGAGAACATCACCGGATACACGCTTGGCCTGACGCCGATCACTACTCAGCGGACCAGCGATCTTCATCGTTGCTTCACGCCGAAGGCTGACTGGAAACTCGAAGCAGGCATGGTGTTTCATGTCTACACCTCAGCGGCAGGGATCGCGCTAAGCGAGACGGTCGTCGTCAGGGAGGAGGGTGGAGAACGATTGACGCGTTCCCCGCGCGTTCTCTTCGAGCGGTGAGAGACGGCCATGTGAATCGAAGCCTGTTGAAACGTCGAGAAAATCTCTCGTTTACAGGGCGAAAATAGAGACGTTATTGCCGGCCTGCTGAAATATTATTGTGTCTGACGTGCGTTGTTTGCACACGCTATTTATTCGGCAAACCAAGGATCATCGCGTGCCTTTGACGGCACCTCATTTGGAGTAAAACGCAGCCATGCTGATGAAAAATCCCCAGGCGTCCCGCAGCGCCTATCCAGAAGACCTGCGCGAAGTCTTGAACATCAAGTCGGCACAGGAAAGCGGTATCTGGCTCTCGCACTGGGATCAGATCAGCAGGTCAGCGACGCCGCTGTGGGATCTTCCGGACGCAGCGGAAACTGTCGGGATTGCACAGTTGTGTCTCAAGGACGAATCGGTCCGCTCGCCTCTTGGCAGCTTCAAGGCGCTCGGCGCACCGGTCGCGTTGATGCGCCTCATCGCTCGCCTCTGGGGTTCGGAAGCTTCGTTCGATCCGCGCGTATTGATCAATGGCGGCTACTCTGGCTTGCTGGAGGGTCTCACTGTGATCAGCGCAACTGATGGCAATCACGGAAAGTCGCTTGCGGCAGCCGCGCAGGCCATCGGATGTCGCTGTGTGATCGTGCTGCACGCCAACGTGAGCGTCGAGCGTGAAAAATCGATTGCGGCATACGACGCCGAGATCATTCGGATTTCGGGCAACTACGATGAATCGGTCGAGCATGCAGCGCATCTCGCGCAGACGAACGGGTGGCATGTGGTATCCGACACCTCTTACGAAGGTTACGAAGAGATCCCACGCGATGTGATGCAAGGCTATGGTGTCATTCCCGACGAAGTTGTGGCTCAACTCGAAAGCTCGCCGTCGAAAGCCCCGTTCACGCATGTTTTCCTGCAGGGCGGCGTGGGCGGTCTCGCGGCCGGGATCGCCACGTATCTGTGGGAGCACTATGGCGTTCAACGCCCCACTTTCATCGTGGTCGAGCCTCAACAGGCGGATTGCCTCTATCAGAGCGCGATCAAAGGCTACGCGACGACGGCCACCGGGTCGGTCGACTCCGTGATGGCAGGTCTGGCCTGCGGTGAAACGTCTCCGCTCGCGTGGAAGTTCCTTCAGCCGTGCGTCGACTATTTCATGACGATTTCAGATGATGACGCGGTGAAGGCGATGCAGACACTCGCACGAGGCACCGAAAGGGATGCGCCGCTGGTCGTCGGCGAGTCCGGAGCGGCGGGGTTCGCCGGCCTGACGCTATTGGCGCGAAACCCGGAGCAGGCTCGCGCAGTCGGGCTGACGCCGGAGTCTCGGGTGCTGGTCATCAGCACGGAAGGCGCCACGGCACCCAACACCTATTCCGAACTCGTTGGAGAGTCCGCTCAATCCGTGCTGGCGCGCCAGCATGAGTGGATGCAAGGCTGCACCGTACGGTGATGACGATGAACGCCACTATTGAAACAGGTCACGAGCTGGATCGCCCGTTGCAGGACAGTTTGCGCAGTTGGAGACATCACCTCCACCAGAATCCGGAGACGGGTTTCGAAGAGGTCCGAACCTCCGACTATGTCGCGCGGATTCTTTCGGCGCTCGGCCTCGAGGTGCATCGCAATATCGGCGGGACCGGGCTGGTTGCAAATCTGAAGGTCGGCAACGGCGCCCGGGCCATCGGCATACGTGCCGACATGGATGCTCTGGAGATCGCGGAGAAAGCGCCTGGCCGGACCTATGCTTCTTGCACTCCGGGAAAAATGCACGCATGCGGTCATGACGGGCACATGGCCATGGTTCTCGGGGCCGCGCGTCTGCTCGCCGAGCGCAAGGACTTCGACGGCACCGTCCGATTCATCTTTCAGCCCGGCGAAGAGCACGGTCGTGGTGCGAAGGCAATGATGGCGGATGGTCTGTTCGAACGCTTTCCAGTCGATGCCATCTTCGGCGCGCACAACATGCCCGGAATGGCTGCCGGGACTTTCGCGACCCGTCGAGGCGGGATCATGGCGAGCGAGGACAACTTCGTCATTGTCGTCAAAGGGCGAGGCACGCACGCCGCGCGTCCCCATATGGGAGTCGATCCAATCGTCGTCGCATCCCAGATCGTCCTTGCTCTCCAGACGGTCGTTTCGCGTAACCTCGATCCGAGTCTTTCGGCCGTTATCTCCTGCACCGAGTTCATCACAGATGGATTGCGCAACGTCGTTCCATCGACGGTAACGATCAAAGGAGACACGCGTAGCTATCTTCCCGAGGTGCAACGCCTTCTCGAAACACGGATGCGCGAGATCAGTGAAGGTATCTGCCGGACGAACGGCATCGAGTGCGAGTTCAGCTATACCCATGAGTTCGCCCCGACCGTCAACAGCGCCGAGTTCGTGGAGACCGCGGTGACGGCGGCGATCAACGTCGCCGGTGCTGAAAAAGTCGACGCCAATGTGCAACCGATGATGATTTCCGAGGACTTCGGCGCCTTCCTTCAGGTTGTCCCGGGCAACTTCATTTTCATCGGTAACGGTGATTCGTCGCAACGCGGCAATGTCCCGTTGCACAACGCCACCTATGACTTCAACGACGACATTCTCGATACGGGTGCGCGTTACTTCGCGGAAGTCTCCCGGGTAGCGCTTGCCGGCGAGTAAGCGCCCGCCGCGGTCCATGCAACTGTAAATTGGCTCTGAAGACACGATGAACGAAACAGGCGATCGGCAGGCAGCCATCAGACTGGCAGAAGCGGCTTTCGACTCCGGCGAGTTTCTCCACGACCTCGAACGACGCGTGGCATACCGGACAGAAAGCCAGGATCCCGCGCGTGTGCCGACGCTGCTTTCTTATCTCTCGGAGGATATCGCGCCGACACTCCAGCGGCTCGGCTTCGAGACGCGATGCGTGCGCAATCCTTCCGATGTGGAAGCGCCCATGCTCCTCGCCTCGCGCTGGGAGAGCGATTCACTGCCCACGGTCGTCACGTACGCGCATGGCGACGTGGTGCGAGGCTACGATGCGCAATGGCGCCCCGGGCTGGAGCCCTGGCGCGTCGTGGTCGAAGGCGATCGCTGGTACGGCCGGGGGACCGCGGACAACAAAGGGCAGCACTCGATCAATCTGGCCGCCCTTGCAGCGGTGATCGAAGCACGGCGCGGCAAGCTCGGCTACAACGTGAAAATGATCTTTGAAACCGGTGAAGAGATTGATTCGCCGGGCCTCGACGCGTTGTGTGCCGCCGAACGCGAATTTCTCGCAGGGGACCTGTTCATCGCGTCTGATGGGCCACGCGTGTCGGCCGAGCGTCCGACGGTCTTCCTCGGGTCGCGAGGCGAGTTGAACTTTGAACTGACGGTCGCGTTACGCGAAGGTGGCCATCACTCGGGGAACTGGGGCGGCATCCTTCGAAATCCTGCGACGGTGCTGGCGAGCGCCATTTCGTCGATCGTCGATCACAACGGACGGCTGTCGGTCAAGGAGCTTCTGCCTCCGCCCATACCGGACGCCGTACGCGATGCTATTGCCGACATCCGGATTGGCGAGGACAGCAATGCGCCTTACATCGACCCTGCCTGGGGACAGCCGGACCTGACGATTGCGCAACGGGTTCTCGCATGGAACACGATCGAAGTCCTGGCATTCACCGCCGGCAATCCCGAGGCTCCCGTCGGCGCCATTCCCCCTGTTGCCAAGGCTTTTTGCCAGATGCGGTTCGTCGTCGGAACGGACTGGAAAAATGCCGGGCAACACCTTGCGAGTCACCTGGAAAAATGCGGTATCAAGGATGTTCAGGTGACAGTGACGTCGGTATCCAAAGCGACGCGCCTCGACGTCAATCATCCCTGGGTGAACTGGGCGATGACATCGATCGAGCACACCAGTGGCAAGCGTCCCGCTCTCATCCCCAATCTCGGCGGGACCGTGCCTAACGCCATATTCGCAGAGACGCTCGGCTTGCCGACACTATGGATTCCACATTCCTATCCCGCCTGTTCGCAACATGCTCCGAACGAACACATGCTTGCGTCGGTCGCTCGTGAAGCAATCGCACTGATGGCGGGCGTGTGGTGGGATCTCGGAGAAGGCGCGGCTGCGTCGATAGCATCAGCACAGGGGCTGCGCGGGCTACATGGACGCCGCGATGCGTGATTTTCTGGTCGACCGCGACACCGCAGCCGCCGTGGTGCTCGATAGCTCACCTCGCGCGGCGACCCTGTTCGTCGATCCGACGGGTGCACCGCTTGGCGATGCGCTGTGCGACGAGGAGGGCGTTGCGTATGCGGAGTTCGATCTGAACCGCTGCATCGAGCCGAAACAGTTTCACGATGTCGTCGGCTACTACAACCGCTATGACGTATTCGCGCTGACCGTGGATCGTACGCGTCAGGAGCCGGTCACGTGGCGCGAGCGCGTCGCCGCAGGCACGCCAGCCGAAGCCGATCACACGAATCATGAAAGCGACTGACGCAGTACGAATCACCCATGCCGGATACTTCCTGCGGATACCCGATCGTGGGGTTCACGCGCTGACCGACTATGTGACCGACGACGACACGCTGTTTGTCGTCACGCACATGGCGCTGATCGACGTCGACCCTGGCGCGTGGTCTCTGCAGATCGGCGGCATGGTCGGTAACCCATGCGCGATTTCGCTCGACCGGATACTGGCTTTGCCCCAGCACGACGTGGTGTCGGTGCATGAATGCGCGGGCAGCCCGCTTACGCCGAAAGAGGCCAGGCGGCGAGTGGGCAACGTGATCTGGAGCGGCCCGCGTCTGTCCGACGTCCTCGATCTCTGTGGCGTTCAGGCGGGCTCTTCATATGTCTGGAGCGAAGGCCTGGAGTGGGGAGAGTTCGCGGGTATCAGGGATGAGCCGTTCGTAAAGGATCTTCCGTTGGAGAAGGCCCTTGCACCCGAAGTGCTGCTCGCCGTGGCCATGAACGGCAAGCCGTTGGGAGCCGAGCGCGGCGGCCCGGTTCGACTCGTCGTACCGGGATGGTATGGCACGAACTCCGTGAAATGGGTGGGCAAGATCACGTTGTCGGACACGCGCGCGCCGGGCCCGTATACCACCCGCTTTTACAACGATCTCACGCCAGCCGGGCCGCGACCGGTGTGGGCGATCGCGCCGGAAAGCGTGATGGTGTCACCGGCCGACAACGGCCTCGTGCCCGCTGGACAGAGACCCGACATCGAAGGTTGGGCCTGGGCGGACGCCGGTGTGACACGGGTGGAAATCAGTGTCGACGGCGCTCGAAAGTGGGCTGCAGCCGAGCTCGAGGCGCGGCGCGATTTCGGCTGGCAACGCTTCACGCTTTCATGGACTCCCGCCGCCGGCGAGCATCGGCTGTCGTGCCGATGCTTCGATGCGCAGGGTGCCGGACAACCGGCAGCATCCGCGCGAAACGAAGTTCATTCGATTGTCGTCCGTGCCGTTTGAGCTCGACGCCCGCGTCCGTCCTCTCGTGTCGGCTGTCAGTTTTGACGTTTAACCGCGAACACGCACATGCCAAAAGATCTCAGCACCAGACTCATTCACGATGACTACGTTCCGCCCGCCGGTTATCGAGCCGTTCCGCCCGGTGTGTTCAAAGGGTCCACGGTCCTGTTTCCGGATGCCGCTACCGTGCGCGAACGCGTAAAGGCTTTTGGCTTGCGGGACGGATACAGCTACGGTCTGTACGGTACTCCGACGACCTATACGCTCGAACAGCGCCTGTGCGCACTGGAAGGGGCGCGCCATTGCCTGCTGGGGCCCAGCGGGCAGGCGGCGATCGCGCTGGTCAATCTTGGCCTGCTCGCAACCGGCGACGAGCTGTTGCTGCCTTCCAACGTGTATGGGCCTGCCTTGCGTCATGCACGTACCACGTTACCGCCCCTCGGCATCACGCACCAGTGTTATGACCCGATGGATGCCATCGACCTTGCCCGCAAGCTGGGGCCGCGAACGAAGCTGGTCTGGGTCGAAGCACCAGGTTCGATCACCATGGAGTTTCCCGATCTTCGCAAGCTGGTGGCGATCGCGAAAGAACAGGGCGCAGTCGTCGCGCTTGACAATACCTGGGGAGCGGGGGTTGCGTTCAAACCATTCGAAATCGGTGTGGACATCAGCATCCACGCGCTGACGAAATACCCTTCGGGCGGCGCCGATGTCCTGATGGGTTCGGTGACAACCAATGACGATGCGCTCCATGAGCGGCTTCGCGTGACGTATCTGGATCTGGGCATGGGGGTCGGCGCGAACGATGTTGAACTCGTGCTGCGCGGCCTCCCGACTCTCGAGGCGCGCTACCGCCTGCATGACGCGACCACTCGCGACCTGGCCTCATGGATGGCCGGGCAACCGGCTGTGCGGCAGGTGCTTCATCCGGCGCTTGAATCGAGCCCAGGGCACGAACACTGGGCTTCACATTGCAGCCTTGCAGCGGGACTCTTTTCTGTGCTGTTCGACAGCACCTACACGCCGGCACAGGTCGATACGTTTTGCGACCACCTTGATCTGTTCGGAATCGGGCTTTCGTGGGGCGGTCCGATGAGTCTCGTGATGCCGTACGAACTTCCATGCATTCGCAGCGGCAACGCGTGCTATGAAGGTCACCTGGTCCGCTTTTCGATTGGTCTGGAGAGTGCCGACGATCTGCGGGAAGATCTGGCGCAGGCTTTGAAAGCTGGTTTTGGAGCGTGAGTTTCGCTCTGGCGCAGCCGTGTCTTCACATGCGCCGATGTGCTATCAACACGGCCCCCAGGACGAGAAAGCCGACCCCAAGCACCGAGGGAACACTAATTCGTGGCGCCTCGAGCGTAGCCGTCTTGAAGGTATCGAAGAGCAGGCCTGCGACGAGTTGGCTCGCCACAATGACGGCAATGGTCGCTGCCGCGCCGACTTTCTGGTAGCCGATGATCCCGGCAAAGACGAAGAACGATCCGAACAGACCCGGCAGGATAGCCCACGGGCGAACCGCGCTAACGGCTTCCAGGATTCCGTTCAGCCCGCTTCGCATCAACAGCGTAGTCAGAAGGAGCGCGAGGCCGATGCTCGAGTTGATCACCAGGGTGATCAACACCGTCGACACGGTTTCGGTGATGCGTACCATCAGGACGTTCTGCACGACGACAGCGATTCCCGCCGCGACCAGAAGGGCGATCGTGAAATAGGTGTTCACCGGATGGGTCCTGTGTGATCGATGCACGGGTCAAGCGGGCACGGTCAGCCGTGAGCTTGCCTCCACTTCTGCCGGCGGCAGTGCGTCTAGCCGTCAACCGGATGAGCGGGCGTATCCAGCAGCAATTGATAGAACGCCAGGTCGAGCCAGCGGCCGAACTTGAAGCCGACGTGGGGTAGCGTGCCAACGTGCCGGAAGCCAAGCCGTTCATGCAGGGCGATGCTTCCGGCATTGGTCGAATCGATGCCGCCGATCAACGCATGCAGATCGTTCTGTCGAGCCGCGGCGACGATTTCCTGCATCACCACGCGCCCCAGCCCCCGGCCACGCTGGTCCTTCTGCACGTAGACGGAATGTTCGACCGTATACTTGTTGGCCGGGAACGGCCGAAACGAGCCGTAACTGCCGAAAGCCAGCAGTT
Source organism: Paraburkholderia sp. HD33-4 (assembly GCF_021390635.1). Classification (NCBI taxonomy): domain Bacteria; kingdom Pseudomonadati; phylum Pseudomonadota; class Betaproteobacteria; order Burkholderiales; family Burkholderiaceae; genus Paraburkholderia; species Paraburkholderia sp. HD33-4. The sequence goes on from NZ_JAJEJS010000001.1 coordinate 1,685,883, forward strand.
TTCCATCGTTATCCTCAACACCGATAACCGGAAAACCACCTGCCTTTTTGGCATCGAACCAGCCGGCCATGGTCTGCATGGTCCGGGGCTTGTACTCGTAGAGCGCGGTGGAATTGAGGATCGCGTCGTTGAAGATATCCAGAATTTCATCGGCGTGCCGATCGAAGGTGCAGGGCACGATGGAGTGGTCGCTCATCACGCTTTCCTTGAATTGGTTGGACGGGTCGTCAGGGCTACCGCATAGCGCGCCTGCTTCCGACTCGAGTTGCGAAAAACGAGGGGTTGATCCAGCACCATGGCAAGGCAGTCGCCCGTCTGTAACTGCCAGGTCCTGTCTCCCAAGGTGACTTCCATTTCCCCTTCCAGCATCCAAACCTGCTGATGCGTCACCAGGCTGCGCATCACGTTCTCGAACGCGACGCTTTTGCCCGGCGGGAAGATGACCTCGACCAGTTCGATTGGCGATGCATATCCACCTGGCGACACATGCCGGCGAACGTAGCCGGACGCAGGATCTTTCCAGACGTGTTGTTGCGACAGGCGCGCAAGCGGTTCTGCCGCCGCGCTTCCGGACTCATCCGAAAACAGGGTGGCCAGCGTGACGTTCAGAGCGTCTGCCAGCTTCGCGAGCACGGCGGCCGTCGGGCTGGTTTCCTGACGTTCAATCAACGAAATCATCGAGCGGCTGACTCCGCTCGACTCAGCCAGTTCGTCCAGTGTGTAGCCGCGGACTTTGCGCAGATCGCGAACACGGTTGGCAATCAGGGCGTCGATGTTCATGGTTCCAGTATAATGGATATTTATTCCAATGCAATAGCCTCTCGCCGTTGTTCTGTGGCCGGCAAGTGATGGTCTGGTGGTCCCGTCCATCGGCAAGTTCGCGCGAGACTGCGGCTGATGCGTATTCGCGCGATTCGCGCGTACAGATCAATGGCGAGCGACGGGCAAGTCTCGCGTCGCGTTGGCGCCTCCCTCGCGACTCATGTCAGGAAGCTGGGAACGTTTCCGGCCTCGAAAAAAACAGCGGGCGTGTGAGCGCCGTGTGCTCAGCCATGTCAAGGGTGCAGAGAATCAGAATGAAATCGACGTCACGGATGACGTAATAGCATTGCTGTACTTGAGGACATGCCTCGAACCGGGCTTTCATCGGATCGACCAGTGCGATCGCTTCGTTTTCCACGGGCGCGTGCGCGATAACCGTCACCCGCGAGCCGAAGGTGTCGGGATTGAGTTCGCTTCGATCGGCCGCAATGACCAGCTAGCCACGGTAACCCGCGCCTTATCACGGTAAACGTCAGGGAACGGGTGCCGCGTGCGGAAGCGGGAAGGGTGGTGTTTGGCAACTGATCGGCCAACGCTGACGTTCAACTCGGCGGTCGTGAGCAACGCGTCCCGTGATTCGTCGCCGAATCTGGTGCGTCCTCACGGCGAACAAAAGCTGCAACGTGGTGGACGTTTGCCAGTAAAAGGCGAACAGTAGGGGCGCCCGCCGAGGTCTACGGCACTCCCGCTCCCCGCAACGCCGCGCAACATACCCGGTATCTGCACTGGGATGACGATCAGCAGCATCGGCAAGCGTAGTAAGTACCGCTGCAATTGGCAACGCAAGATAAACGCAACATAGTCGCACGACGACAGAGAACTTCTTACGCCGGGGCGGGATCTCTTCCCGTCTTGGGTGAACCCTCAAATCTTGCCGCCAACCCTTTTGGAATGTACGGAGGTTCTTGATTCTCAGCGGCGTCCGTTTCCGAACACCTCAGCAGCAGTGCCCGATGGGCAGCTTTTTGATCTGCATCAACTCACCCGGCGCCGATTAGAGGTGTCATAAAAAAGAAATCTTTGGGTCTGGCTGCGAACCCGTACTCAGCGTGTCATGCAAGACGCCCGGTCTTCTGACAAATGATGATCCGGCTGGATGGCGCCGTTGGCGGTCCGCAGTCAGCGGCACTCGTGACCAGGTTGGCCATTCTCGTTCGAGGCCGGGTCGCCCAGCCAGCGCAATCCTGCACGGCCCAAGTTCAATCGATGCGGGCGCCTTGCCTGGATTTTCGCTGGTGGTAGTCCGGAGGCGATATGCAGATCTACCGTGTGGATGAACCTCGGCTAGGGGCATTGCGTGTACGCGAATGGCGGCACCGCGCCCGGCATGCGCTCGCCCTGCTTCTCCTACTGCTGACAGTTGTCGCCACGGGGCTGACGCTGCTCGATGACTCGAAGGCGCCGCTGCCGACGAAGGTGTTCCATGCGCTGTGGGACGGCGTGAACCTTGTCACCACGCTCGGCGATTTTTCCGATTTCGACGAGCGCCAAAAGTTCTTCATGCTCGCCGCCATGCTGGCGACGATGCTGGTCGCAGCCTTCGCCATTTCTATGCTCACGGGGCTGCTTTCGGGCGACGACGTGATGGTATATCGGGAGAACAGAGCGATGGAACGGAAACTCGAGCGACTATCCGACCATGTCGTCGTGGTCGGTTTCCACGGCCTCGGCGAGACGATCGCAGAGCGCTTGCGGGCGGCGGGCGAGACCGTCCTCGTTCTTGCTGTGGATGAAGCCGCCGCTAACCGGGCCTCGGACCGCGGCCACCTCGTCCTGCTCGGCGCGCGAGACGTCTTCGACGACGTGATGAGGCGTGCGCAGCTCGAACGCGCAAAAGCCGTGATCGTGACGTCGCCCGACGCGAACGACAACCTCGTGATCACGCTGATGGCGCGCACAATGAACCCGTCGTTGACGATCATCGTGCCCGGCGAGAACGACTTGAGAAAGACTCTGCTGAAGACCGCCGGCGCCTCCGAAGTCGTGATCGCGGAGGACCTGCTGGCAAGCGCCATCCTCGACAAACTCACGCTCCACACAAAGGTGGCGCCATGAAGCGGGCTGCTTCGGCCAATGCGGCCGCTCGCCGTTTTCCGTCCTAAAAGGTCTGCTGCCGTTCAACCGCTCACAACTGCCGCACGACAGGGAATGAGAGCCCCGGGGCAAAGAGAACCTGGCGAATCAGGATCGGCGATCTGAGTTGGACGATCGGGCCTGGATCGAGGAAGTAGTCACCAGACGCCGAAGGCCCCCGCATCGATCTGCAAGAGGATGGGCAGAAGCACCGGGAGAACGAACGCCGACAGAGTGCCGCTCATCGCCATTCCCAGTTCTGAGTAGGCGCCGGCTTCTTCACTGACCTGAAAAGCCCTGGCGGTACCTATGCCGTGGGAAGCAACACCCATCGCAAAGCCGCGCACGCCGTACGCCGCACGCCGCACGCCGCACGCCGCACGCCAACGGTATCCAGAATCGCGCTACTCAGGGTTGCGCCGGTAATGCCGCTCAGCATGACGATTGCCGCGGTGAGCGGAGGCACCATACACAGATCGCAATCGCGGACGCAACAGCGGTGGCCGAGCCAGCGATCGGCGCGACGATCGCAGCCGCAAGCTCTACTGCCTGCAAAAGCGACTTCACGATGCACCTCCTCACAGTTGTCTATCCGGCACTGCGGCGATGCGGGTGTCCATGGACGATGACCAGAAAATCAAGAACGTCCTTTATCAGGACAGGCCCCGGCTCGGCGTTGCTGACGAAAATCGGGTCTGGTGGCCAGTCGTGTGCCGGACTGACATAACTCGCCAGACCGACTCCCAGCAGCACTGCGACGAGTGTGAGCGCAACTATGGGTTTGAACTTGCGCATACGACCTCCTCACGAACGCACGATCACCGTTCCCGGCCGTAGCGTGCTTCGGAAAGATCTGATCCGCGTGCCGGTTTTCTCGGGTGTTGCCTCACGCACGTCAACCTCCTCGATACATGGGATCGATGGAGTCGTCCCCGGGGATGCGTTTTCCGGACTGCGACGGGGTCGGCACGCCGCCGTTGACGCCGCCATTGTTCTTGTGAACCACGCTGGCGTGGTGCAACGGCATCGTTTTACCGCTTTGCGTTGCTGTCGCTGCGCTACCGGAGCGACAAGGTACGTAGGCGCCTGCGAAAGCAGGCGCAGCCAGCGATGCTGAGCATGCGACCATAAGGTAAGCGACAGTTTTCGCAACTGCCTGGTTAGGCGACTTCATGATGGCCCCCTCATAGTGGTCTATCGGGCACTGTGGCAATACGAGTGCCCATAGACGATAGACGGCAGACGATGCCAAAAAATGAACAACGTGCGCCACGAGGACAAGCCCCGGAGCGGCGCTACAGACGAAAAAATCGGATCCGGCTGGAACGCGTGCGCCGGACTGACATAGCTCGCCGGACCGGCAGTGAGCGTCATGCTGGCCACACCGCTACCCAGGTATTGCGCTCCATATCGCCGAGTACGGTGCCAACCAGCTCGAAAGCGCCTTATCCGATAGACGCGTCGAGATTGCCGCCGCCATGCTGCCGGTCGAAGGCCGGGCGTTTTTGACGCAAGCAAGCTTTGCCGCCTTTCGCGCCGTCGTAGCCTCGAATGTCAGTTGCGATGCGAGTGAATGAGTACTCGCGACCCGAAGCGCCCGGTCATCACCAGCAATGCCGCGCAGTTGTGGTATTGCCTGAGGAAGTTGAACATCGCTGTCACGTCGCCGGGATATGGTGTGCAGTTAGGCGATGGTTGTGTCGCTCACCCATAACACTTTCGTATCGTGCCAGAGCAATTCGGTCTTTGCGTCATTACGCAGGAAAACATACCGTTATAGACGTGATGTCCGGCATGGATCGTCAGATTTAGATGGCGCTTACTACGTCACCGGATGTTTATAGCGAGACCCCTCACACATTCTCACCGCGAGACAAGTCCTGACCATGTTCAAAGCGATCAGAAAAAATCCTTCCGCTCCTCAAGCTTCAGAGGCAATGCTTCAGGCATTGCGTGACATTCCGGTGTCCGCACTGAGCGACAACATGCATCGAAACACGGGCACGGTTGGACTCCAACCCTACCACCGCCCCATCAAGCGGACGATGGCAGGCACCGCTGTCACGATGCGCTCGCGCGGCGGCGACAATCTGACTTACCTGCGCGCGCTGGACTTTTGCCGGCCCGGCGACGTGCTTGTGATCGACGCGGGCGGCGATCTCAACAATGCCGTCGTGGGGGGCATTCTTTCGTTTTACGCGGCGAGCGTGGGCGTGGCCGGACTGGTGATCGACGGTGCAATCCGCGATGTCGCGGAAATCCGCGAACGTGAGTTTCCGGTCTATGCGCGAGGGGTCACGCATCGTGGTCCGTACAAGGATGGTCCCGGCGAAATCAATGTGCCGGTGTCGGTCGGTGGGATGGTCGTCAATCCTGGCGATATCGTCGTCGGAGACCAGGATGGACTGCTTGCCATTGCGCAGGTCGACGTCGAGTTCGTCATCGAGAAAGCGCTTGCGGTACTCAAGGCCGAAGCGGAAACGATGCGGGCGATGAGAGAAGGGCGCTGGGACCGCGCGTTTGTCGATGCGCTCGAAGCGCGATGCAATAATTGAACATCTGAGCTGGTACGACATCCCCGAACAACGAAGGGCCGGCGTTGCGATGCAATGCCGGCCCTTGTCAGTCTTGTCAGTCGTAATTTCGTTGTGGCGTGAGCGCACGCGATGCGCTCACGCCCGAAACGTCAATCAATCGAATGTCATCAGCACTTTCATCGCTTTCGACCGATCCCCCGCCGTTTGAAACGCCTTCACGGATTCCTGATACGGAAATACACCGGAAATCAGCGGTTTGACGTCGATGAGCCCTTTGTTGAGCAGTTCAACTGCCACGGCGAACTCTTCGTGGAAGCGAAATGCGCCGCGCAAATCGAATTCTTTCGCGACGATGACGTTCATCGGCAATGCGATGTCGCCGCCCAGCCCGACCTGAACGATCACGCCGCGCGGCTTGAGTACGTCGAATGCGCCGCGCAGTGCGGTTGCGTTGCCGCTTGCCTCGAACAGCACGTCGAAGCTGCCTTTGTCGACCGCGAACGGTTGAAGCGCGTCGGGCGTTTCGGCGATATTGAACGCGTGGTCCGCGCCGACTTTCAGAGCGCTCGCGAGCGGCAGTGCATTCACGTCCGTCACCACGATCGAGGCCGCGCCCGCGCGCCGCGCGGCGGCGACGATCAACGCGCCGATCGGGCCGCAGCCGGTGACGAGGACGCGCTTGCCGAGCATCGGCCCCGCGCGGCGCACGGCGTGCAGTGCGACCGAAAGCGGCTCGGCCATTGCGGCTTCGGCGTCGCTCAACGAGTCCGCCACGACATGCGCCTGCGAGCGGTCGATCACGATCTCCTGGCGGAACGCGCCTTGCACGTGTGGCGTGCGCATTGCGCTGCCGTAGTAGCGCATGTCGAGGCAGTGATTCTGCAGACCTTGCTGACAGTACTGACACAGCCCGCACGGACGGCTCGGGCTGATCGCGATGCGTGTACCCGCCGGCATGTCGGTGACGTCCGGCCCGAGGCGTGCTACGACGCCTGACACCTCATGGCCCAGCACCATCGGTTCGCGAATCCGGACAGTGCCGAATCCGCCATGATTGAAATAGTGGAGATCGGAGCCGCAGATGCCGCCTGCCCGAACCCGGACCAGCAACTGGTTGGCCTCGGGTTCCGGGGTGGGAACGTCCTCGATGCGCAGATCCAACGGCGCATGAATAACAAGTGCGTGCATGGTGGTTGCCTGTAGTGGTGAAGGCCACGACGTCGCCGGGCCAGTTCTCAAACGATAGCGGCGAACCGGCCCGGTGACAAAGATCAAAACCGTATGGGCCGATAGTCGCCGCTTATGGGTTGTCAGTCGAGTGCCTTGCACATGCTTTCGATGACTTTTTTCGCATCCGAAAACACCATCATCGTCTTGTCCATGTAGAACAGATCGTTGTCGAGACCGGCATAGCCCGATGCCATCGACCGCTTGTTGACGATAATGGTACGCGCCTTATACGCATCGAGAATCGGCATGCCCGCAATCGGCGACGACGGGTCCGTCCTGGCGGCGGGATTGACGACGTCGTTTGCACCGAGCACGAGCACGACATCGGTCTGGCCGAATTCGGCGTTGATGTCGTCCATTTCGTAGACCTGCTCGTACGGCACTTCGGCTTCGGCGAGCAGCACGTTCATGTGACCGGGCATGCGGCCCGCCACCGGATGAATCGCGTAGCGCACGCCGATGCCCTTGTCTGTCAGTTTGTCGGTCAACTCTTTGAGCGCATGCTGGGCCCGGGCAACGGCGAGTCCATAGCCGGGCACGATCACTACCGATTCCGCATTGCCGAGCAGAAACGCGGCATCGTCGGCGGAGCCCGATTTGACGGGGCGTTGTTCGCGCGCGGCGGTGCCGCTCGCCGCCGATTCCGCGCCGAAGCCACCGAGCAGCACACTGAAGAACGAGCGGTTCATCGCACGGCACATGATGTACGAGAGGATCGCGCCCGACGAACCGACGAGCGAGCCCGCGATGATGAGCATCGGGTTGTTCAGCGAAAAACCGATTCCAGCCGCAGCCCAGCCGGAATACGAGTTGAGCATCGAGACGACCACTGGCATGTCCGCACCGCCGATCGGAATGATGATCAGCACGCCGAGCAGGAACGCAATGGCCGTCACGATGACGAACGGCAACCACGACTGCGTGACGACGAACGCGACGGCAAAGCCGAGCGCCGCCACAGCGAGAGCAAGATTGAGCAGATGCTGGCCGCTGTACACGACGGGCGTGCCCTGGAAAAGCCGGAAACGGTATTTGCCGGAGAGCTTGCCGAAGGCGATGACCGATCCGGAGAACGTCACCGCCCCGATGAACGCGCCGATCGACAGTTCAACCCGGTTGCCATGGGGAAGCAGTCCGTCGGCAGCGGCGAGCCCGAAGGCGGACGGCTCGATGACCACGGCGTAGGCAATGCAGACCGCCGCGAGGCCGATCAGCGAATGCATCGCCGCAATCAACTCGGGCATTTTGGTCATTTCGACGCGCGCGGCGATCACCGCGCCGATCGATCCGCCGACGATCAATGCGACTGCAAGCACGGCAAGTCCGACCGTTAGATCTGAGCCCAGCGCGGAGGCCTGCTTCGTGATGAGCGCGACGGTCGTCAGGATCGCGAGTGCCATGCCGGTCATCCCGAAGGCGTTGCCGAGCCGCGCGCTTTTCGGATGCGACAGTCCCTTGAGCGCCTGAATGAAGCACACGGAGGCGATCAGATACAACAATGTAACCACGTCCATGCTCATCGGGAGGCTCCATTGACGGTGTTGATAGCAGGCTTGCTGCTGTCTTTCTTCCTGAACATCTCGAGCATCCGGCGCGTCACGAGGAAGCCGCCAAACACGTTGACAGCGGCGAGGGCGACCGCGATCGCGCCGAATGCCTTGCCCGCTGTGCCGACCGTCAGGCCCGCCGCGAGCATCGCGCCGACGATGACGATTGCCGAGATCGCGTTGGTGACGGCCATCAGCGGCGTGTGAAGCGCCGGCGTCACGTTCCAGACGACGTGATAGCCCACGTAGATGGCGAGCACGAACGTGATCAGATTGGTGGTGGTATGAGCAATGAGTTCCATCGTGTTTTCCTCAGGCGGTTTGCAGCACCGAAGCGTCGTGGCTCAACAAGGTCGCGGCGATGATGTCGTCCGCCGTATCGATTCGGGGCCGGCCTTCGGCATCGATGATCAGCTTCAGGAAGTCGAGTACGTTGCGGGCATAGAGCGACGATGCTTCAGTCGCGACCATGGCCGGAAGATTGCTGTAGCCGGCGATATGCACGCCATGGCGCTCGACGACTTCATCGACGACGGTGAGCGTGCAGTTACCGCCGTTTCGGCCATCGGTCAGCGCGCCACGTCCTGCGGCGAGATCGACGATCACGGAACCGGGCTTCATCGCGCGGACCGTGTCCTCGTCGAGCAGTGTCGGCGCGGTGCGGCCGGGTATCAGCGCCGTCGTGATGACGATGTCGGCCTGGCGGGCTCGCTCGCGCACCAACGCGCTCTGGCGCGCTAGCCACGTTGCAGGCATCGGGCGAGCATAGCCGCCGGTGCCCTGGGCGGCATCGCGCTCTTCGTCGGTCTCGTAGGGCACATCGAGGAATTTCGCGCCGAGCGATTCGATCTGTTCCTTGACCGCCGGGCGCACATCCGATGCCTCGATCACGGCGCCGAGACGCTTCGCGGTCGCGATGGCCTGCAAGCCCGCGACGCCAGCGCCGAGCACGAGTACGCGCGCGGCCTTGACGGTGCCCGCTGCCGTCATCAGCATCGGAAAGAAGCGCTGATAGAGCGTTGCGGCCAGCAGGACCGCCTTGTAGCCGGCGATGTTCGCTTGCGAGGACAGCACGTCCATGCTTTGAGCGCGAGTGGTGCGCGGAATGGCTTCGAGCGCGAACGCGCGAACGCCTTTGGCGGCGATGCGAGCGGCGTGGACGGCATCGAACGGATTGAGCATGCCGACGAGCAGGGTGCCGCGCCTGAGGTGCGCGAGTTCGGCGTCGGTCGGCGCCTGCACCTTCAGTATGAGTTCCGCGTCCCACACCTCAGCCGTGTCGGCGAGTGTCGCGCCCGCGTCGGCGTACGCGGCGTCGTTGAAACGGGCCCGCTCGCCTGCGTTTTTTTCGACCATGACCTGATGGCCTTGCGCGAGGAGCTTCCTGACCGTGTCGGGTGTGCCGGCGACGCGAGTCTCTCCGGCGCGAATCTCGGCGGGAATGCCGATTTTCATGTGGGCTTACTCCTGAAATAGGTCGACGTGAATGACGGGCGAAATCCGCCATCCTGTCGAATGACGCACGGGCGCGACGGGGACACGGGCTGGGTCCCGACGTGAGCGCCCGGATGGGGAAATGAACTGGCGCCGCGCGAGAGTCGCTCTTCGACGCCAGCGAGCTCAGAACTTGTGACGCAGCCCGATTGCCGCTTCGAACAGCGAGTTGAAGCCAAAGAACGGCTGATTCGAGCCGGGAAGCGCCGCCAGTTTCGTCCATGCACCTGTCAGGTGGTTGTAGTTCACGCCGACATAGACATCGGTGCGCTTGCTGAGCAGATAGTCGAAGGTCGGGCCGCCCGTGATGCGCGTGCCGCTCTGGCCTGCGTGATGAAGCAAGTCGACGTAGAGCGGCAGATCGAGGACGAACGCTGGTGTGATGTAGTACTGGACAGCGGTCGAGAACGAGTCGTTCCGATAGTCGGCCGGATAGACGTGGCTGTAGATATACGAGCCGTAGAGCTTCGCGGGACCGAACGTGTAGGTCGCGCCTGCCGTGAAGATCTTCTGCGAGCTGTCGGGTATGGTGATGCCGAAGTAGGTGCTGCCATACGCCGTGGTAGCGGGATTCAGCCCGCCGATATTGTTGACGATCTGATAGGCCGCGCCGATATTCAAGTGGCCGTTGTCGTACGAGGCGCTCACGGCGGGCGACGAGTTCTGATGCATATTGCCCGCCACCCCGCCGAACGTATAGGCGCCCTTGACCGTAAAGCCCGCCATCGTCGGGGACGTGTAGCGAACGGTATTGTCGAGGCGGCCACCACCGGTCAGCCCGGCACCCTGAAAACCGATGGTGCCGGTGTAGTTGGCGAACGCATAGATGTCATGTGTCCAGCCAGTTTCATGCACGAGCGTGTATTGGCGTCCCATGGTCACCGTGCCATACGGGCTGCTCAATCCGACCATTGCCGTTCGACCGAACAGGCGCGGCGCGCCGGACGGCGTCGATTGCTGTGTCGCGCCCGTATTCGGTGTAAAGCCGCTTTCCAATTGAAAGATCGCGGCGAGGCCGCCGCCCAGATCTTCGGTGCCCTGCAGGCCCCAGCGGCTGCCCTGAATCTCGCCGCCACTGCCCATCGTGAAGAGAGAGTCGCCAGCCTTGTTCTGATGGGTATTGAAACGTACCGCTTCATCGATGATGCCGTACAACGTGACGCTCGATTGTGCATAAGCGGCACCGGAAGCAAGCAATGATGTTGATATTAGGCTTCCTAATAGTATTCTCTTCACGAATCGATCCCCTTGCTTGTCAATTAAAAAGAAAACGCACTAGTCCGACTGTCGCGTCCTGGCGGCGCGGCATGTCTTTCTGATCGTGAGACGGCTTCCGCGGGAGGTGCCGTCGCATCGCTCTCAGTCGAGGGCGGCGACGGCCGCCGCGATGTTCCGGCAGCCTTCGTCGATGATGTCGACGCTCGTCGCGATCGACATCCGGAAGAACGGTGAGACGCCATACGCGGACCCGGCGACCAGCGCGACGCCCGCCTGTTCGAGCAGATACAGGACGACATCGGTATCGCCCTGGAGACGCTTACCTTGCGGTGTCGTGCGTCCGATCAGGCCACTGCAGTTGACGTATAGATAGAACGCGCCGCCAGGCGTCTTGCAACTGAGGCCGGCAATGGCGTTGATGGCTTCGAGCGCGTGATCGCGACGTTGCCTATAGGTTCTTACCGACTCCTGCACGAAGCTCTGGTCGCCGTTCAGCGCAGCGAGCGCGGCAGCCTGACTGATGGAGCAGGCATTGCTGGTCGACTGCGATTGCAGTGTGTCGAGCGCGGCGATGAGGTCCGCGGGACCTGCCACGTAACCGATGCGCCAGCCCGTCATCGCGTAGGTCTTCGACACGCCGTTGACGACCAGCGTGCGCGATGCCAGTTCAGGTTCGATCGCGAGCAGATGCTGCGCGGCGTCGCCATCGAAGCGGATGTGCTCGTAGATGTCGTCCATCATGACCAGCACGTGCGGATGACGCAGCAGCACATCGGCGAGGGCGCGCAGTTCCTGCGCCGTATAGGTCGCGCCCGTCGGATTGGTCGGAGAGTTGATGATCAGCCAGCGGGTGCGCGCGGTGATCGAGCGCTCGAGTATGGCGGGCGTGAGCTTGAAGCCGGTGTCTTCGGTGCAGGGCACGACGACAGGAACCCCATCGCACGCAAGCACCATATCCGGGTAGGAGACCCAGTACGGTGCGGGGATCAGCACTTCGTCGCCGGCTTCGACAGTGACGGCGAGCGCGTTGAAGATCGCATGCTTCGCGCCGCAGGTCACGATGATGTGCTTCGGATCGTACGTGAGACCGTTCTCGCGCTGCAGCTTTGCGGCGATCGCGGCGCGCAGCGCCGGCGTGCCGGCAGTCGGCGTGTAACGCGTTTCGCCGCGCTCCATCGCTTCGAAGGCGGCCTGGCGGATATGCGCGGGCGTGTCGAAATCAGGTTCGCCGACCACCAGATTGACGATGTGTTTTCCCTGCCGTTTCAATTCCGCGGCACGGTCGGCGGCTGCGCTGCTCGGCGATGGTTTGATCCGCTGGACGCGGGCGGCGATGCGCGATGCACTCACACTTGACTCCTCAACGGCGTTTGATGAGGCTTCACATTAAGCGTGAGAAAAAGTTCAAGCCAAGATGACTTTCCGCTGGTGCAATAACATCCACTTATGACGCGCCGCGACGTACCGGGTTGGCGGGATGCCGGCAAACGGGCTGCAGAAAGCCGGCCGTGGCTGCGGCGGGCGCAGTAACCAGCTCTGCTGCATGAGGGGGAAAGAGGGATTTTGAGGACTGTCCGTATATCGGAGCTTGCCCTATCATTGTTGCATTCCACTAACACCGATATGCCACTACCGTGAACCTGCGGCGTTTGAAGTATTTCGTGAAGATCGTCGACATCGGCAGTCTGACCCAGGCCGCCGAGGTGCTGCATATCGCGCAGCCCGCCCTGAGCCAGCAACTGATCACGCTCGAAGACGAATTCCAGCAGCAGTTGCTCGTCCGCACGAAGCGCGGCGTGACCGCGACGGAGGCGGGCGCCACGCTGTATCGCCACGCGCAACTGATTCTGCGCCAGTACGAACAGGCGCAGGCCGATGTGAAAAGCGCCGGGCAGACCTTGTCCGGGCAGGTTTCCGTCGGGCTCGCACCCGGCACGGGCGCGTCGGCGCTGTCGCTGCCGTTGCTGCGTACCGTGCGCGCCCGGCACCCGAACATCCTGCTCTATATCAACGAAAACTTCGGCACGACGCTCAGCGAACTCATCATGAACGGCCGCATGGATATGGCCGTGCTGTATGGCGACAAGCCGGTGCACGGCCTGTCGTTCCAGCTGCTGATGAACGAGGAGATGTTTCTCGTCGCGCCGCGCAGCATGGGCATCGTGCAGGAGAAGATCGCCGTCGCCGACTTGCGCGACGTGCCGCTGCTGCTGCCCCGGCCGTACAACTACCTGCGCAAATACGTCGACGAAGGCTTCGCCAGCGTGCAGATGATGCCGAACGTCGTCGCCGAGATCGAGTCCGCGTCGACCTTGTCGGCGGCTGTCAGCGCGGGGATCGGCGCGACCATCCTGCCCGAGTCGACCGCGCGGGTGGTGGCGGCGGCCGGCGACATCGTGCAATCGCGTATCGTGTCGCCCGTCATCAAGATTCCGCTGTCGGTCTGTCTATCCGACCATCTGCCGCTTTCCGAGCCGGCCTCCGCCATCAAGGACATCCTGCTGGAACTGGCCGGCGACCTCGCGCTCGGCGTGCGCACGGCGCCTCAAGCCGATACATAAGCGCGCCTTATCGCTACAAAGCCAAACCGTCTTGGCGCAATTTTTCTGCGCCGGATACATTGAGTCCATCGGCAGTCGCCCGGCATGCAGTGAGCCGGTGCGACCCGGCACGCCGTCGAGCTGGCAACACAAACGGGCCCGCATCACGGGTGTCGTGCAGCCACGGTGTTTCGTGTGCGCCAGTCTCGAGGCGCGCGCCCAACCGGCTACGGACTCAAGATGGATCTTCAGAAGATAAAAGCGCTGATTGACCTGCTGGCGGAGTCACCGCTAGCCAGGCTCGAGGTGATCGAGGGCGAGGAGCGCGTCAAGCTCGTCAAGGCAAAGCGCCGCGGCGCGCAAGGCAGCGAGCATCGCGCCGCCGTGCCGCTCCCGGCAACGGGACAGGATTCCGGCCAGCCGTTCGACCTCGCGGCAGCCCCGTCCGACGCAACGCGCACGGCGAGCAGCGCCGCCGCCTCAGCGAACTCAACGGCAGCGCCCCCCGCGCGACTCGTTCTCGCACCGATGTTCGGCATCGTTCATCTGACGCCGGCGCCGGGCGAGGCGCCGTTCGTGCAGGTGGGCGACACGGTCGACGAGGGCGACGTGCTGTGCACGATCGAAGCGATGAAGATGTTCAACGCGATCGAGTGCGATTGCCGCGGCACGATCAGCGAAGTGCTGGTGGCGCCCGGCAGCGAAGTCGAATCGGGTCAAGCGCTGTTTCGAATCGGCTGATCGATCATGTTCAACAAGGTATTGATTGCCAATCGCGGCGAAATCGCCCTTCGTATCCAGCGCGCGTGTCGCGAACTGGGCCTTCAGACGGTCGCGATCTATTCCGAGCCGGACGCCGATGCGCGCTATGTGCGTCTTGCCGACGAGGCGCTGTGCATCGGTCCCGCGGCGCCCGGTCAAAGCTATCTGAATCACGCCGCGATTCTGTTTGCGGCTCACGTGAGCGGCGCGCAAGCGGTTCATCCCGGTTACGGCTTTCTCTCGGAGAACGCGGAGTTTGCGGCGAGCGTCGAAGCCGCGGGTCTGACCTTCATCGGCCCGGCGCCGGACTCGATCCGAACCATGGGCGACAAGGTCGCCGCCAAGCGCGCGATGCGCGCCGCCGGCGTGCCGTGTGTGCCGGGACCCGATGGCGGCCTGCCGGACGATCCCGACGCGATCATGCGGATCGCCGGGGAGATCGGCTTTCCCGTGATCGTGAAAGCATCCGGCGGCGGCGGCGGACGTGGGATGCGCGTCGTGCGCGAGCCCGAGCAACTTCTCGAAGCGGTCAGCGTGACGCGCGAGGAAGCGCGCCGCGCATTCGGCAAGCCGGAACTGTATGTCGAGAAATTCCTTGAACACCCACGCCACGTCGAAATCCAGGTGCTTTGCGATACGCATGGCAATGCCCTCTGGCTCGGCTCGCGCGACTGCTCGCTGCAACGGCGGCATCAGAAGGTGCTCGAGGAGGCGCCCGCGCCGGGCATCGATGCGGAGCTGATTCGACATGTCGGTGAACGCTGCGCACAGGCATGCCGACAGATCGGCTATCGCGGCGCGGGCACGTTCGAATTTCTGTTCGAAGATGGCCGCTTCTATTTCATCGAAATGAATACGCGTCTGCAGGTCGAGCACCCGGTGACGGAGATGACCTCCGGCATCGACATCGTGCGCGAACAGATTCGCATTGCGCAAGGTCACGTGTTGAGCGTGAAGCAGCAGGACATCCGCACGCAAGGGCATGCGCTGGAATGCCGGATCAACGCGGAAGACCCGTTTTCGTTCCTGCCTTGCCCTGGCCGGATCGACGTGTGGGAACTGCCTGGCGGCAACGGCGTGCGGGTCGATTCGCATATGAGCAGCGGCTCTGTCGTGCCGCCTTATTACGACTCGCTGATCGCCAAGGTCATCACGCACGGCGACACGCGCGAAGAGGCGTTGACGCGCATGCGCGTCGCGCTCTCGGAACTGCGCGTCGAAGGTATCCGCACCAACGTGCCGCTGCATCGGGCCGTGCTAGGCGACGCGGGCTTTCAGGCCGGCGCGGTGGACATCCATCATCTGGAGCGCTGGCTCGCAGAAAGGAAGGACGTATGACGCTGACCATTGAGCACGCGTCGATCAGTGACGCGGCCACATCCGGTGAGCGTCAACGCGACGCGAGGGGGACCGTGGCCACGATGAAACGAGACGAACCAGTACAGCAGTTGACCATCAGCATGCTGGGCACGACGGCGATGCTGTTCGAAGCGCCAGGCGCACTAGATCTGTCCGCGCAGCGGCGCATCTGGTCGCTCGCACGTGAATGCGCGACGTGGCCGGACGTGCGGGAGGCGGTGCCCGGCGTCACGAATCTGATGCTGACGTTCGTGCGCCCGCCCGCCGATGCCAAGGCGCTCGCCCGCGCGCTGCGCGACGCATGGGAGCGGGCGGACGAGCTGAATATCGAAGGCAGGGTGGTCGAGCTGCCCGTGGTCTATGGCGGTGAGTTCGGGCCGCATCTGGCGGATGTCGTCGAGCATACGGGATTGTCCGTCGACGAGGTCGTGCGCCTGCATTGCGCGCCGCTCTATACCGTCTACGCGTTGGGCAGCCACCCGGGCTATTGCTACCTCGGCGGCATGGACCCGCGCATCGCCACGCCGCGCCGCAAGGTGCCGGTGCTGGGCCTGCCGGGCGGCGCCGTGTCGATCGGCGGTGTGCAAACGGGCGTATCGGCATCGACGGGACCGAGCGGCTGGAACACGATCGGCCACACATCGATGGTGTTTTTCGATCCCTCGCGGGACGACCCGGCGACGCTCGCCCCCGGCGACATGATCCGCTTTTGCGTCGAGAGGATTATCCGATGATCGAGATATTGTCTTCGTCCGCGCTGGCCACTGTGCAGGACCAGGGGCGCGACGGCTATCTGCGGTATGGCGTCGGTACCGCCGGCGCGATGGACCGGCTCGCGCTCGCGGTCGGCAATCTGCTGCTCGGCAACCCCGACGACGCGGCCAGCATCGAAATCCCGATGTTCCCGTTTCGCATCCGCTTTCTGGAAGATCTCGCCTTCGCGATCACGGGCGCGGACTGCGCGGCCCGGCTGGGCGAGCGCCCCGTGTTGCCATGGTGGACCACGCATGCGAGAAAGGGCGACGTATTGACCATTGGTGTGCCAGTCAGCGGCACGCGTTGTTATCTGTCGCTCGCGGGCGGCGTGGATGTCCCTGTCGTGCTGGGTTCGCGCAGCACGCAGTTACGCGGCCAGTTCGGCGGCCACGAGGGGCGCCAGCTGCAGAAGGGCGACGTGCTCAAGGCGGTCGGCGTCGCGGACCACGCGGGAGACGGCGGAGCATCGCACGGCGCCGGCTTCGGCACCGTGCCGCCCGAACATGCGCTGCCGGCGCCGGTCCCGACGCCGTGTGCGCAAGCCGGCGACACCGTGGTGCGCGTGCTGCCCGCAGCCGAATACGACTGCTACCAGCCGGAATCGATCGATGCGTTCTGGCGTGAAGGATGGAAAGTCACGCCACAGAGCGACCGCTACGGCTATCGGCTGGCGGGTCCGACGTTGGAGCCGATACGTCACATCGAAAAGCGTTCGCACGGCATCGTGCCGGGCGTGATCCAGGTGCCGCATAGCGGGCAACCGATCATCCAGTTGCGCGATGCGCAGCCCTCGGGCGGCTATCCGAAGATCGGCACGGTGATCGAAGCGGACCTCTGGCGGCTTGCTCAGGCCCGCATCGGGACGAAGATCCGGTTTGTCCAGACGACGTATCACGAAGCCGTCGCCGCGCTGGAAGAACTCGATCGCTACCTCACGAAGGTCCGCCATCTCGTCGGGCTCTATCGTTCCGTCAGACACTGAAAAATGACCGACAAAATCGAAGTGGATCTCGCGGAGATCCGGCAGATCACAGCGTGGCTCGCCGCGACCGATATCGGCTCCATCGAAATCAGCAGGCCTGGTGTCACGGTGCGTCTGAAGATCGACGACGAAGAGCGCGGCGGCAAGGACACGGTGCGCGCGCCGCCAGCGCCGGGCGCGTCCGCATCGTCGTCGCGGGCGGCCGATGCGTCGCATTGCGGCCCGCAGGCAGTCACCGTAACAGCCAAGACGGTGGGCGTCTTTCTCGCGGCACACCCGGCGCGCGCAACGCCGTTCGTCGAAGCAGGCGCTCAGGTGGGGCAGGGCGATGTGATCGGGCTGCTGCAAATCGCGCATCTATGTGTGCCCGTGGTCGCGCCGGCCGCGGGCGTGGTCGCGCAACCGCTCGTCGCGCATGGTGCGATGGTGGGCTATGGCACGGTGTTGTTCGGCATCTTGCCGACTCATGATGCCCATCGCGCGACGCCGCACAGCGGACTACAGAACGGAGAGTAAAGAGTGCAAATAGATCTCAACGCAGACCTCGGCGAAGGCTTCGGCCCTTACCGGATGGGTGAGGACGAAGCGATGCTCGACGTCGTCTCCTCGGCTAACGTCGCGTGCGGTTTTCACGCGGGCGATCCGGTCATCATGGACAGGACGGTGCGGCTCGCGCTCGCGCGCCAGATCGAGGTCGGCGCGCATGTCGGCTTTCCCGATCTGTTGGGTTTCGGGCGCCGGCCGATGCAGGCCGATCCGCTGGAACTCGCGAACTACGTCGTGTATCAGATGGGCGCGCTGGCCGGCATTGCGAAGCGGGCGGGCCATCGCGTCACCCATATGAGCTTTCACGGCGCGCTCGGCAACATGGCGGCGGCCTCGTATGAACTGGCCGAGCCGCTGGTGCGGGCCGTCGCGGAGTTCGATCGCGACCTGATCATCAGCGTCTCCACCAACACGGAGATCGAACGCGCCGCCGAGCGCATCGGCATTCGCACGGCCAATACCTTTCTCGCCGACCGCGCCTATGACGATCAAGGCGCGCTGGTGTCGCGCAAGCTCGAAGGTGCCGTCATCAAGGACCGTGCGGCCGTAATGGCCCGCGTTCAGGCGCTGCTCGAAGACGGCACGATCACGACCATCACCGGCAACAGGCTCAAGGTCAAGGTGCAGTCGATCCTTCTGCATGGCGATACACCAGGCGCCGTCGAACTAGCGCGCGCGGTGCGCGGCGCGATCGAAGCCGCGGGCGGACGGGTGGTGCCTGTGTCGAAGCTGGTTCGCTAGCGCGCAGCGCGGCAAACGAACATCGGCAGGCCATCGGACCGTCATAAGCGAGCCTTATTGCTCCAAAGCCAATCCGTCTTTGCCCGCTGCAAGCACGACATATACATTGATAACAGACGTATCGCCCGCTTTGCCTGGGGATACCCGAAACTTGATACAGAGGTGATTCATGCCGTTTTCCGACTATAAGACCGCGCTCGTGACGGGCGCTTCCACGGGTATGGGCGCGGCGATCGTCGAGCGCTTCTGCCGCGAAGGACTCGAGGTGCACGCGCTCGCGCGCAGCGCCGATCGTCTGCGGGAATTGGCGCAACGCACCGGCTGCATTCCACACGCGATCGACGTCAGCGATCTGGCTGCCGTGACGAAGCTGACGCAGGAAGTCCCGTTCGATATCGTCGTCAACAATGCTGGCGTGTCGCGCAAGGGCTCGATCCTGGATGCGGGCGTCGAGGACATCGACGTGCAGGTGGAAGTGAACCTGCAGGCCGTGTTGCATATCGTTCGGCTGACGATGCCGGGCATGGTGGCTCGGGATCGTGGACATATCGTCAATATCAGCTCGATTGCCGCCATCTACAACTTCAACGGGAATTCGATCTATCACGCGACCAAGGCCGCGATTCATGCGCTCTCGCGGCAGTTGCGCGTCGATGCGACGGGCAAGCGCGTGCGTGTGACGGAGATCTGTCCCGGGCGCGTCGCGACGGATATCTTCGGCCACGTCCACGGCAACATCGAAGAGGCGCGCAAGCAGTTCATCGAAGGCTTCGAACTGCCGACACCGACCGATATCGCCGATGCGATCGCGTTCGCCATCGCGGCTCCGCTCGCGGTGAACATCAGCAACATGGAGATCCTGCCGACGCTGCAAGTGCCGGGAGGACTCACGACGATCAAGCGGGAGCCCGCCGGGCAGGCTGACTAAGGCGGTCGACATCATGTCTCATCCTCCCGAGCTGGTTGAGCGGCTGTTGGCGCTCGTCGAGCGAACACGCGAGAAGACGAGTGGCGATCCGTTCGGCAATCCTGTTCTCACGATCGCCTTCGAGTTGATGCGTCAGATGGAATCCGGCGAACTCGACGACGACCGGACACTCGAACTGATCCGCCATCTGCGCGACCGGGCATTTTCGGATCGGGCCGCGCGGATCGCATCCTATGTTGGGGGCGTCGATCTCGACGCGAACGATCGCGCGTTCGCCGAGGTCGCCCGCAATCTGCTGCATGCTGAAGGCGCAACGGCAGCGCCAGACTGGAATGCGTTCCGCGCACGCGTCGAGCGCACGCGCTATGCCGCGGTCTTTACGGGTCATCCGACCTTCGCGCTGCCGCCCGAGATCGGCAGGCAACTGGCGGAACATGCATGTGGCGCTTCGCGTGTGAGCTACGCCTCGCATCGTCCGGCACCCACCACGCTCGTCGACGAATTCGACCAGGCGGCCACGGCCATCGCCAATGCACGCGACGCGCTGGATCGCTTCAATGGCGCATTGCTCGAAGCCGCGCGCGAGCGCTGGCCCGAGCGCTGGACGACGCTGGTGCCGAAGCCGCTGGTCGTATCGACGTGGGTCGGTTACGACACCGACGGCAGAACGGATATCGGCTGGTGGGACACGCTGCGCTTGCGCCTGCGAATCAAGCGCCTGCAACTTGCGCGAGTTCGTGGGCAGGTGGAGACGATCGCATGCGCACGGCGTCTGGCGGATCGTATCGATACGGCAATCGAAGCGCTCGACCGGCAGATCGCCGCGTGCCCGGCCGCAGCGGATGCATCGGCAGTGGCGTGGTTCGCCCAGGAACTGGTGGGAAGCCGCGAGGCGGCGTGTGTGTCCTCGACGACGCTGCTCGAGCTGTTCGACGAGGTGATTTCCGGTGCGCCCGCGCATGAACGGCTCGCGTTGTGCGTGGCGCGCGCCGGCCTGGCCGCCCATGGACTCGCGCTCGCACACACGCACGTGCGGCTCAATGCGACGCAACTTCACAATGCGGCGCGTCATCGGCTGAACATCACCGATCCGCTTGAAGCACCTGCGCGCCGGCGCGCGTTGCTCGCCGCGATCAATGCCGCCTTGAGCGACGTCGCACCTGTGCCAGTCGACTTCGGTGCGCTGCTAGCCGAGCAGGCGACGGCCGTGCGCATGATGATGACGATCGCGCAGCTCGTGAAGCATATCGACAGTTCCACCCCTGTGCGCTTTCTGATCGCGGAGACCGAGAGCGGCTATTCGCTGCTCTGCGCGTTGTGGCTGGCGAAGCTCTTCGGCGTCGAGCGGTACGTCGAAATCAGCCCGCTCTTCGAAACGGAAAGCGCGCTCGAACATGGCGCCCACGTGCTCGACGAAGCGCTGAACAGTCCTCACTATCGCGCGTATCTGCAATTGCACGGGCGGATCGCATTGCAGTTCGGCTATTCGGACTCGGGGCGCTACGTTGGGCAGTTGGCCGCCAGTTTTCTGATCGAGCGTCTACGCCTGAAGATCGCGCAAACCCTGGAGAGGCATGGCCTCGACGGGGTCGAGGTCGTGCTGTTCGATACGCATGGCGAGAGTATCGGCCGCGGTGCGCATCCGGGTTCCCTCGCGGACCGTCTGAAATATCTGTCCCCCACTGCGTCGCGACACGCGCTCAATGATGCAGGGCTGCCCGTGCGGGAAGAGAGTGCATTCCAGGGGGCGACGGGTATTTGCTGTTCGGCACGCGCGAACTCGCTCACGCGACGGTGGCGCGGCTCGCGGAACACGCATTCCATCGGCCTGTCGGTCCTGTCGAAGACCCGATCTACGCCGATCCCGACTTCGCGGCCGACTTCTTCGGATCGATCCGCGCGGCCATGACCGAACTCGTCGACGACGCGGGCTACACGACGCTGCTCGGCGCGTTCGGGCCGGGGCTGCTCGAGCGCACGGGTTCACGCCCGGCGGCACGCCAGGTCGACGGCTCGGCGGCGCGCACCCGCGTCCTTCATCCGCGTGAGCTGCGGGCGATTCCGAACAACGCGATCCTTCAGCAGTTGGGCTGGTTCGCCAACACGCTGTACGGCATGGGCGCGGCGGCGTCCCGTCAGCCCGAAGCATTTACCCAGTTGCGTGCGCACAGCCGGCGATTTCGGCGGGCGCTCGATTTCGCGGACAACGCGCTCGCGCATTCCGATATCGAGGTATTGCGGGCCGTCGTGTCGACGCTGGACCCGGGCATGTGGCTCGATCGCGCGCTACACGCGAGCGACGACGCTCACCGTGACGCATTGCTCGGGGTCGCCGCGACGCTCGATCGCATGGGCGGGCCGGCATCGTTGCAGACGATGTTTCGTCGCGCGCTGGCCGACGATCTCGCGTTGCGCACCACCTGGCCGGACCGCGCGCGGATGAGTCATCGCGAGACCTTGCTGCACGCTTTGCGGCTTGCGCTGATCCAGCGCATCTGGCTCGCGGCGACGCTGATCCCGGTGTTCGCGGCGCGGCCGGGTGTAACGGCGGAAGGACTACATCAGGCGGTCATCGGACTCGAACTGGGCACCGTCCTGCGGCAACTGGCCACGATTTTCCCCGAGCATGGCGACGAATCGACAGAGCTCGATTACGCCGAGGCGCCTGCACCGAGGGCGACGCGCGCGTATGCACGCGAGCACGCCGAAGTCTTTACGCCGATGTCGCGAATGTACGACTGCATACGCGAAATTTCCGCAGCGGTCACACACGAGGTCGGCGCCTTCGGGTAGCCGCTTGCTGGATGTCGCGGCCCTGGCCGTCTCGCGTAACTTTGCCTTCGTCAGCGCAGCAATGGCGAAATCGCGCGCGAACCGGGACCGCTTTCAATTGAACCGAGATTGAGAAGGAGATATTTCATGCGTGTACCGGTACTCGTGACCCGCGCTTCGTTCCCCGACATCGTCGATCGCCTGCGGGCGGAATTCGATGTCACCGACAATCCGGACGACGTGATCTGGACGCAAGCGGAACTGATCGCGCGGCTGCAAGGCAAGGTCGGCGCGATGACGGCCGGCAGCGACCGTATCGATGCCATGCTGCTCGATGCGTGCCCGCAACTGAAGGCGGTGTGCAACATCGGCGTCGGTTACAACAACATCGATGTGGACGCATGCACGGCACGCGGCGTGATCGTGACCAATACGCCAGACGTGCTCACCGAAACGACCGCGGACTTCGGCTTTGCGTTGATGATGGCCACCGCGCGTCGCATCGCGGAGTCGGAGCACTATCTGCGCGGCGGCCTCTGGACCAAAACGGGACGCTACGACATGTTCGTCGGCGGCGATGTGCATGGTTCGACGCTTGGCATCCTCGGCATGGGACGCATCGGGCAGGCGATCGCGCGGCGTGGTGCATTCGGCTTCGGAATGCGGGTGATCTATCACAACCGCTCGCCGTTGCCCGCGGAGGTCGAAGAAAGCTGCCGCGCACACTACGTCGACAAGGCCACGCTGTTGCGCGAGTCCGATCATCTGATCGCGGTCGTGCCGTATTCGGCGAGCTCTCATCATGCGATTGGCGCGGCCGAACTCAAGCAGATGAAGTCATCGGCGACGCTCACCAATATCGCGCGCGGCGGCGTGATCGACGATGCGGCGCTTGCGGTCGCGCTCAAGGAAGGCAGCATCGCGGCGGCGGGCCTCGACGTGTTCGAAGGCGAACCGGGCGTGCATCCCGGACTGCTGGACCAGAAAAATGTCGTGCTCACGCCGCATATCGGCAGTGCATCGGTTGCGACGCGGCGGGCGATGGCATCGCTTTGCGCGGACAACCTGATTGCCGCATTGGGCCATGGTCCGACGGCGGGCAAACCGCCGACGCCAGTGAATCCGCAGGTATTGTCTGGCGCGCTCGAAGTGCGTTGAGCCGCCTTTTCGATGTGATACGAGGGGTTCGTCGCCCTCGATGAAACTGGACGTGTGCGTTCCTGTCAGGAGCGCACAAGCAGTAAAAATCAACGATGCGGCGCCCGAAGAGGCGTCCGCACAGGAGACATATCTCATGCACGACTCTGCTCGAAGCCCGGCTGCACGCCCGCGCGACTCATCATTCCCGAAACTTATCGCACCAGAGGAAAGCCATCTGCAAGGGCTTTTTTTTGCGAGCTAGTATCGATTCAACCCCTGCAGCCATCGACCTCGTTCAACCGCAGCGAGGTCCTGGATGACGAGGCGCTACGGGACCGGATGACACCCGGATCTGAATTTTAGGGACGTGCAACATGAAACTTCATTTTGACCTCGCAACGGTGCTGCAAGGCGACTATGGGGCGCTGTTTCTCCACGGTCTCGAACTCACGCTTGCGATGACCGCGCTGGCGTGGGTGTTTTCGATGATCGTCGGGATTCTTCTGACGATCATTCGCATGACGGGCTTCCGTCCGGCGACGGCTTTCGTGGCGAGTTTCGTTGCCTATCACCGTAATGTCCCGATGCTGGTTCAGATCCTGTTCTGGTACTTCGGCATTTCGAACATCCTGCCGCAAGAAGTCCAGGCATTGCTGAACAACTTCAACGGCCAGTTCGTCTTTGCCGTGATCGCGATTGGCCTGTGCAGTGCGGCGTATCTATCAGAGGATATTCGCAGTGGTCTACGCGCGATTCCCTACGGCCAGTTCGAAGCGTCGCGCGCGCTCGGCTTGAATTTCCTCGGGACGATGCGCCACGTGATCTTGCCGCAGGCACTGCGCAAGGCCATGCCGCCGATGATCAATCACACCGTGCTGCTGTTCAAGAACACGAGTCTCGCAATGGCGATCGGTGCGGCGGAACTGACTTACGTCACGCGTCAGATCGAAAACGAGACCTTCCTGTCGTTCGAATCGTACTTCGTCGCCACGGTGGCGTACCTCGGCATCTCGCTCGTCATCATGCTCTGCGGCGCGCGGCTCGCGACGCACTTCCGGATTCCAGGAGTCAAGTGATCATGTTCGAAATCCTGCGCGAGAACTGGACGCTTCTGCTCATCGGGCAGTATCCGCATGGCCCGATCGGCGGCATCGTACTGACCATCCTCCTGTCTTTGTCTGCTCTCGTCATTGCGTTTCCGCTGGGCATCCTCGTCGCGCTTGCGCGTACCAGCCCGTATGCGGTGCTGCGCGCGCCGGCCACGGGTCTCGTCTATATGGTGCGCGGTGTGCCGCTGCTGATGGTGATTTTCTGGGTCTACTTCCTCGTGCCTGTCCTCACCGGTTATCCGGTTACCGGATTCGTCACGATGTTGTGCGCGCTAGTGGTCTACGACTCGGCTTACCTCGGTGAAATCATCCGCGCCGGCATCGAGGGTTTGCCGCGCGGGCAAACGGAAGCGTCGCGCGCGCTTGGCCTGAGCTATATGAAGACGATGCGCGCGGTGGTGCTGCCGCAGGCGCTGTATAACGTCGTGCCCAGCATGGTCACGCAGTTCGTTTCGACGATCAAGGAGACCTCGCTCGGCTACATCATCAACGTTCAGGAAATCTCGTTCGCAGCCGACCAGATCAATAACCGCTTGCTCACCAAGCCATTCCCCGTCTACCTGATCCTCGCGCTGAGCTATTTCGCGTTGTGCTACGCGCTCACGCAACTCGCGCAATGGCTGGAGCGGCGCGTGACGCGCAAGCGGGCTGGCGCCGCTGCATCGAACGCGAAGGCGAGCGCCGTCGCGCTGTCCGAACCTCTGCCTACCCGGAACTAGGCGCTTATTCCATTCGAGGTGTATCGCATGATCAAATTCTCTGGCGTCAACAAGTGGTACGGCGAGTATCACGCGCTCGTGGAAGTGAATGCCGAAGTGCGTAAGGGCGAAGTGGTCGTCGTATGCGGGCCGTCGGGGTCGGGCAAGTCGACATTGATTCGCACCGTCAACCGGCTCGAAGAAATCAATCGTGGGCAGATTTTCTTCGACGGGCAAGACATTCACGACAAAAAGCTCGGATTGAACGCGTTTCGCAGTCGCATCGGTTTCGTGTTCCAGCAGTTCAACCTGTTTCCGCACCTGTCCGTGCTCGACAACATCACGCTGTCGCCGATACGCGTGAACGGACTCAAGCGCGCCGAAGCGGAACGCAAAGCCAATGACCTGTTGTCGCGCGTCGGTCTGTCGGCCAAGGCGAATGCATTCCCCGCGCAATTGTCGGGCGGGCAGCAGCAGCGCGTGGCGATCGCGCGGGCGCTGGCGATGGATCCGCCCGCCATGCTGTTCGACGAGCCTACCAGCGCGCTCGATCCGGAAATGGTGGGGGAAGTGTTGAATGTAATGAAAAGCCTCGCGCAGGATGGCATGACGATGATGTGCGTCACGCACGAGATGGGTTTCGCGCGCGAAGTCGCGGATCGTGTGTGGTTCATGGACGCCGGCAAGATTCTCGAAACCGCCGAGCCCGACGAGTTCTTTTCGCGTCCAAAGCATGAGCGTGCGCAACGATTCCTGTCGGATCTGCGCACACATTAGGGGGCGCGGCGGCCCGTGAAGAGCAGGGTTCACTTTAGCGTGGTTGACCGGTTGATCGATCGCTCACCGCACTACATAAACTTGAGGAGTCTCGCAATGCAGGTAAAGAAGCTTTATGCCGGGATGGTGATGGCGTTCGGCATTTTCGTGTGGATGGTGCCCGCTCATGCCGATCAACTGGCGGACATCAAGAGTCGCGGGGAACTGACCTGCGGTGTCTACTCGAACGTCGAGCCGTTCTCGTATCCCAACGCGCAGACGCGGCAACTGGAGGGCATGGACGTCGATCTTTGCAACGCCGTTGCAAAGCACCTTGGTGTGAAGCCCAAACTCGAACCGCTGGCTGTCGAGGCGCGCATTCCTCAACTGAAGCTTGGGCGAGTCGATATCGTCATCGCGAATCTGGCCTATACGAAGACTCGCTCGACGCAGATCGACTTCAGCGACTCATACTATTCGACCAGGGAGGTGCTGATCGTCAAGAAGGCCGACGCGGGCAAGAAGCTCGCCGATTTCGCCGGGCAGAAGATCAGTGCGGCGGACGGCTCGACATCGGCGCAATCGATTCCGATCTCGATCAAGGGCGGCCAGGCCGTGACCTTTCACGACACCAGTTCGGCGTTCCTCGCGCTCGAGCAGAACAAGGTGAAGGGCTTTGTCACGAACCAGATGACGGCCACGAAGATCGCGAAACAGGTGGAGGGCACGGACGGCGCGGTGGCGATCGCCGCGGAGCCGATGCTGGTTGAGCCGATCGCGGTGGGCCTGCGGCAGAACGAACCGGCAATGCTGGCGGCGGTCAACAAGGCCCTCGGCGCGATGGAGCAGAGCGGCGAGATGAGCAGCATCTTCGACAAATGGCTGGGACCGAAAACGCCGTACGGGCTCACGCGTACCGAGAAGGTGACGCCGATCACCCAGCTCAAGTTCACACCTGTGTCCTGAGCCGGACGGTATGACGTGGCACATAGAGTGGTGGTAATGGGTGTGTCGGGATCGGGCAAGTCGACCTTTGCGCTGCGGCTCGCTCATGCGCTGGGCGGCAGTTTCATCGAAGGGGACGAACATCACTCGATGGAAAGCCAGGACAAGATGCGGCGCGGTATCGCGCTGTCCGATCGCGACCGCGAACCGTGGCTGGACCGGTTATCGGACTGCCTCGGTGCGAGCGCGGGCACGACCGTCCTGTCGTGCTCCGCGTTAAAGCGGAGTTATCGGGCGCGCCTGCGCGGCAGTGTGCACGGCTTGATGTTCGTGTACCTCGATATCGGCTTGCCTGAAGCGATCGAGCGCGTGTCGCAACGGCGCGGGCATGAGTTCCCCACGGCGTTGGTGGCAGATCAGTTTGCTGCGCTGGAATCGCCGGCGGGCGAGGAGCGCGTGTTGTGCCTGAGCGCTGGGCAGACAGTCGAGCGCAACGTTGAGGAAGCGATCGAATGGATTCGCACGCAGAGGCAATAGATTGAAGGCATCGAATGAACAAGGAGTGGAATTGAAAAGCAATCTGGAGATGTTTGATCTCACGGGCCGCCGTGCTCTTGTTACTGGATCGAGTACGGGAATCGGGCTTGCGCTCGCGAAAGGCCTCGCCGGCGCAGGTGCCGAAATCGTGCTGAACGCGCGTAACGAAACTCGCCTGGCCGAAGCCGTCGCGCGTTTGCGCGACGAAGGCGCCACGGTCCACGCAGCGAGTTTCGATGTCACGTCGCCAGACGAAGTCGAAGCGGCTGTCGCGCGCATCGAGCAGGGTGTCGGTGCTATCGATATCCTCGTCAACAATGCTGGCATGCAGCGCCGCGTGCCCCTCGAACAGTTCTCACATGAACACTGGGAAGAATTAATGAAGACCAACGTCGAGAGCGTGTTCCTTGTCGGGCAAGCTGTGGCCCGCCGCATGATCGAGCGCAAGCGCGGCAAGATCATCAACATCTGCTCGGTCCAGAGCGAGCTCGGGCGTCCGAGCATCGCCGCGTATACCGCCAGCAAAGGAGCGGTGAAGATGCTGACCAAGGGCATGGCGATCGACTGGGGACAGCACGGCATTCAGGTCAACGGTCTCGGGCCGGGGTACTTCAAGACTGAGCTGACGGACGCTCTCGTGAAGGACGAGAAGTTCAGCGGGTGGTTGATTGGCCGTACGCCTTCGCGTCGCTGGGGTGATGTTGAAGATCTCGTTGGCGCGGCGGTATTTCTCGCGAGCAATGCGTCGAACTTCGTCAATGGCCACGTTCTGTATGTCGACGGAGGTGTTACGGCGACCCTTTAGGCCTGCCGGAAGCCGAAACGCTTACTGACGCCGTCGAGTGACAGAGGCCAGCGGGGGCGGCCGCTCGTGTGCTCGCCTTCGCCCGGAGACCGCGCCGGATGACAATGGTCGAAAGCTTGCAGGAATCAAGGTGCCCCCAAGATTCGAACTTTTTCGTACGTGTACGTTAGCGGTGGAGGTTGTCAGGTTTGAACACCTGGAGCCTGGGGAAAGCCGCGTCAGCTAACCACAAAACGAACTCTAACCTGACGCGTTTCCACGCCCGGCCTTGCCAATATCATGTTGGGGGACGGTTCAAGCGGAGGTCACGCAGGCTTATGAGCCGGTGGTCGGCGCAGATTGTCCGTGGAGAGAGTTTTTGGATCCCGGGTAGGAGATGGGCGCGCGGCCATGTGATGGCGAGTCATATACGATAGCCCTCGCTAGATCCGGCAGCGCGCAGTTCCGCATGCCAGCGTACCAGGCGACAGAGTCTCTCCGGGTCCCTGACGCCGTTTTGCATTTGTGACGAATGTGCGCTCCCGCACGTATCTCGACGTTTCCGCTTTCTTCGCGAGTAGAAGTTGGCAACCGGCCATAGCCCTTGCGTTGGTCGAAAGACAGTAACGGGTCAACTGCTGTCCGATGAGGATTGGGCAGCGGCGTCTCACCCCCAGTTGATCAACCTTGGACCGGGTTCGGCCAGTTCCGGTCAGTCGTCGGTGGCGCCTGAAGCCGCCAGTCGGTGTAGCGTAAACCCGTTGAAATCCTGTCACGAATTCACGCGTACTATTGTTGTGGCCGATTTTCGTCGACGCCTCCCCCAGCTCTCGTTTTTGTTCTTCAGGAGCAGCCATGCGACTAGCCGACTTCATCTTACGAGACATGGAAGCCATCGTGCAGCAATGGGAGGTGTTTGCAGCTACCCTGCTTCCCGCTGCAGCCAGCATGGAATCGCTGGCCTTGCGCGACCACGCGCAGCAGATTCTTGAAGCCGTGGCCAAGGACTTGCAGACCCCACAGACCGCGCAAGCGCAACGTGAAAAATCATTGGGCCGGGGCCCGAACCTGATCGATGCGACGGAAACAGCTGCGCAAACGCATGCCGTTCTGAGAGCGCGAGGCGGCTTCAATATTAAGCAGCTGGCCGCCGAGTACCGTGCGCTGCGCGCCAGTGTGCTTCGATTGTGGATCGACGACTGTCAACCCGACGCGCCGCATATGGATGACATCATCCGCTTCAATGAGGCCATCGATCAGGCGCTCGCCGAATCAGTCGGGTTTTTCAGCGAACAGGTCGATTAGTCTCGCAATCTGTTCCTTGGGATGCTCGGGCACGACATGCGCAGCCCGCTTCAGACGGTGAAGGTGACGGCCTCCTATCTGGCAGCCCTGAATGCCGGTGAACGCGTGTCGGGAGCTGCGGCCCGTCTGATACGAAGCGGCGTACGCATGCAGGCGCTTCTTGATGATCTTTGCGATTTCAATCGGACCACGCTGGGTCTCGGTATCAACATTACGCCCACCCGTGTCGATCTCGCGGATGTGTTCGCCGATGAACTGGATCAGCTGCGCGTAGTTTATCCAGACAGGCAGATCGACCTGGAGTTGCAGGGCAACACGCAGGGCGTCTGGGATGGCCCGCGTCTGCAGCAGTTGCTGGGCAATCTGGTTCTGAATGCGATCAATTACGGGGCGCAGGACACGCCCGTGCGCGTGTTGATCACTAGCGACGAGGCGGAGGTCCGGTTCGAGGTCAGGAATAGCGGACCCGCCATCGACAGTATGACGCTGGAGCACATTTTTGATCCCCTCAGACGCGGCCCGGAGCGGGAGAACAGGCAGGGCGGAGGCAACAGCAGCCTTGGACTCGGTCTCTATATCGCGAGCGAAATCGCCAAGGCCCATCACGGTGCAATCGAAGCGCGTTCGGATCAGGTAGGGACCACATTTGCGGTACGTCTGCCGCGCCGCACATAACACACGATGTCCGTGCTGCGATAGGCATGGAGTGAGTTCCCTGGCTGTGCGCTTTCCCTGGGCACCAATGGCCGGAGTGGGTTGCGGATTCAACCGGTCGATGCAACACACTAGAGTCTGCGTGAGCAGCGGAGGTGTTGCAAATGAAGCAGAGGCCGACATCGAACCACCGCAACGGCACCGCGCACCGCGCACATTGACGCTAGCGGAATATGCTGGATGGCTGAATTACTAATAATCCAAAGGCGAGCGTCCAGACGCCGACCCAACTGGTCAAGACGCGTGAGCATATCTCTTGAGTTCGAACTTCAATATCAACCAGTCGGCCGGAGCGAGTTAAGAAGGATTATTTTATTGGCACGATATTTTTTGCCCTTCTTGAGGGCACCGGATGAGTCTCGCGGCTTGTGGGGCCCATGCTGATGCTTCCGGCTCTTCAAGCGGCGACCATTCGAACTCGCCGTCGGCCTTTGGAATCGACGAGATCCAAACGTCTGATCTTGTTGATTGGGCGGTGCGGTTTACCTATCCTTTTATCCGGGCTCAACTGCGGCCCGTGTGCTACTCAGCGGAAGGGGCGGACATGTCAACACCCAACAAACTTGGGCTAACCATCAGCATTCCAAAGACAGTCTTCAGTTATCCCTGCAACTACAGTTTTGAACACTTTGTGCCGCTTACGTTGATCAAGGATAAATGCGGAATGGATGTGAAGATGGTTTGGGAGTCTGCCGATGGCGATCGTTCGCACCTCGTGGGGGTATACAGCAACGAGCTCATATCCGCGCCGATAGTGGCCACAGGCTGTTTCGCCAATGTAGGTTTCCATGTTTCCAGCCAGGTGAATACATACCTGGGAGTAAGCAACGATGAGCACGGCTTTCCTGCCCAGATGGCACTAAACGGCCCGGGTGAAATGGTTCTATACCAGGTATTCGTCTATGGTTGGAAACCGTGGACGGTTGCGCCATGCTCAGGATTTCAGATTACTCACTCCGTAGAAGATATAGGTAACGGAAAATTCAAGGTGACCACCACCAAGGTAGGCAAGGCGGTGAGCTTTCGGCACAGTATCAATGCTAGCGACGGGGCCGTCGTGGAGGAGCCCGTTGAATATTCGTCGGAGGCGGGGCAGGGGCGTGCAATCGTGGTTCAGATCGTCCAGAGTGGCGGGATCAATCCGGCGATTCTGGTCAAGGCCGATCTCTGCATACGATGACGATGCCTCTGCAATTCAGGTACCCAGTTCAGGCACACAATTCCGCAACAGCAACGGCCGCTCTGATCAGCCGATCGAGATATGGAATTTTCCGCCGGCGACATCATTATCGAGTACGACGACAGTACCGACGAAGCGAAGCATGCGCTGATCTGGGTGCTTGACGCCAAGGGAAAGACCGTCATCCACAGCAAGGACGTCGGGAACCTGCAGGGAGTCGTGCAGCAGTCCGTCGGCGCGCTGGCGGTCACCGACGACGACATCAAGTACCTCGTCTATCGTTACGAGAACTCGGCCGTGGCCGACGCGGCAGCGGCGTTTGCCGCAAGATGGGCCACGCGCAGCGACGATCCCATGGTGGTTGGGATGGTGAAATTTGCCGAAACGAAAAAACAGGTCGTGAAGGCGACCGTTCCGTTCGGACGGCGCGGAGATGAATACCAGACCCAAGAAGCCTGGACTGGCACCTCTTTGGTCCGCGCGGTGCGAGCATGGCACCGCGGGATGACGGGCGCGAAGCTTTCCAATCGCAAGGGAATCAGCTGCTCGCAGTTCGTCACGTACTGTTTTCAGGCAGCGAGCCTGCACACAGCGCTGCACAACATGTCCCTGCAATCCGAGGCGGCGAAGAACTTTCTGTTGGGCCCGCAAAATTTCGTGGCCTTGAAAAAGGAAAACCGCTACAGCCTCATCTACGACGCCCTGAAATCCGTGGATAAGGATCTGAGTGGCTGTA
Organism: Paraburkholderia sp. HD33-4; assembly: GCF_021390635.1. Lineage (NCBI taxonomy): Bacteria > Pseudomonadati > Pseudomonadota > Betaproteobacteria > Burkholderiales > Burkholderiaceae > Paraburkholderia > Paraburkholderia sp. HD33-4. The sequence continues at coordinate 1,718,094 of NZ_JAJEJS010000001.1, forward strand.
TCCCGCCCGGCATGCTGGTCGATGCGAAGACGACGGACGCCGAAAATCTGCAGAATTGCCTCGAACGTGATAACAGCAAGTTCAAATGCGTGGGTGTAGTGGTGACGGATAACCCGAAGAGACCCACCAAAGCCTGGATCGAGGCGGAAGAGAAGTCTGATTGACGCAGCGAGCGGCCCCGCGGCGATGCAAGCCTGACAGAGGCTGCTTCAGCATGCGTTGGGGGCGTGGCATGAGTGACGGGAGCAGGCCGTGGCATCTGCCGGAGCGCCAGTAGCCCGGGCTACGCGAGATCACCGGCCGGTCGGATATCGAAGACAGCAGCGGGAATCCAGGAGAATGTCATGCCGGTTACCAGGACCGTGATGTCGATTCACGATGATCAGACGGGGGAGGGTACAGCGCTCGCATTTCCCACGATGTCGACCTGTTCCGCAATTATCTGCGTACTCGCCGACCGGCTCGTGGGCGTCCACAAAACCCAGGGTTGGCGCAGCAGCACCAACACTTTGTTCGCGCGCGCCGTCGCGTTGATCGGTGGGGACAAGGTCTACGAGCTCTATATCGCCGGCTGGAACGTGGGAAGCGAGGAATATCACGACATCAGTCAGATTCAGAATGCGCTGAAATGCGCCGATGTGCCGACCTACGTGCTCAACTACCACAACGCTGACGTCATCATCAAAAACAAACACAGCGGGGATCTGGTCAACCAGCAGGCTTTCCAGGCGCGAAAGGGGAAAGTCTTCACCCCCAGCACAACCTCCGATCTGTGCACTTTTGCGTTTCATACCGGCAAGCGGAATCCCACCATCGGGATCAAGCGGTCATCGAAGGTGAACATTACCGCCAGTGACGGCGACGCCGTTAAAGAAAACTACAAGCGAGAGGGGAGGGACGGGATGATGATCGCCGTGACAGAAGACATCCAGACCCCGAGCGATCATCTTCACGTCCAGGACAAGTATCTGGATTTCACTCGCGTGGTTTGAATCACCGTGGCGCCCAGGCACGCAAGATTACATGAGGATCCGCGAAGGTCGCGCTATGCGTCCCGGATTAGTCATCCTTTGCCCGATCGATCTGGACGCGAAGACCACATCGAGATGAGAAGTCGATAGCAACGATCTCGTGGTTCTTGGGTTCAAGAGGAGTCGGGCTGTTACGCCACCCGCTTCAAAGATGCGGGAGGGCGGACGGATCGGTGCGAGATCATTGCTGCGGCACACGACACTTTGGGAATAGCCATGAAAGACGTGACTGTCAGGATCAACGACACGCTTGGATCCATTATGACCTCGGCAATCGGGACCTTCGCCGAGAAGGCCTGCGCGCACGCTCTGGCCAATTCCTATATTCAGAACCACTATCCGCCGGCCAACGCGCACCAGGCCGGCTACGTGAATTTCTCGAATGGGATGTCGATGCGGAATCTGCACAACGCGGGTAACGAGGCTCAGCGCGAAATGCGACGCGTCATTTATCTCCTGTGGCATGCCATTGGAAACAACGCGCTTGCCAATCGGGCCACGACGCTCGGTTCCGGATTGCTGGCAGCTGAGTATCGCCGCCTGTTGCAGAAAGCCAGGATAGTAGAGGATGCAAATCATGCGCGCGACCACGGCAGCAGAAATCTGCTGACGACCGTAATCCCGGCCGCGCCACTGCAGTTTCTTACAGACAACAAGATCATGGTTTACGGTTCGACGGCCTATGCGCCGGATGCGCTAGACCGCAATCTCGTGAACTTTTACTTCACCTACGACCCGGCCCAGGATCGCTACATGTTCGTGCCTGTCGCGGGGGTTCCGGTTCCTGCGGGCGCGTATGGCTTTTCAGCAGCAAGCGTGCGCGCCGTGCACTGGACCGCCGTGCCCGGTAGAGGAGTCGTGGCGATTCCGGGGCCACCGCCGGGCGGTGCCAGCTTTGCCGCCATCGACGGTACACGTCTCGATGGCTCCAACGTGATGGTCACGACGCAGTTTACCGGCTGCAGTTTTTGCATGAAGGACGTGGGCGGGGTGATCTATGGCGCTCATATTTCGCCCAGCATTCCGGGGCATCCGAACCCGCACGTCGGCACTACCATGGCCCAGCAGCTCTGCGGAACGAATCCTAACGTTGGCGCCGGCGATTTCGCGAATCATGCAGGCGCCGCTCCTTTCATGGTCTATGGCGCGGGGCACAGCAACATCGCCGGATTTCCAAATGGCTACCCGGTGGCGGGCGTAGGCGCAAATCCACTCCAATACATGTGCATGATTGGCGTGCGAGTGGGCGGCCTTTGGCAGATCTTCTCCCAGCAAGTGTTCGTGGGCGGCGCATTCGCCGCCTTCCAGGTTCTGTAGTGCAACGCTATCCGCTCGATCAGCCCGGCGCGCCTGCCGGCCTCTACGGCTGCTCGGACTCTTACCCTTGTGCGGCGGATTTCGCCGGCGCGTCCAGCCCTTCAAACGAGATCGAGCCGCGCTCCCATCTCGACGACGCGATTCGGCGGCAAGCCGAGGTGAGCCGTCGCGTTCAGCTCGTTCTTGCGCAGCAGCGAGAACAGACTGAGCAGCACATAGCGTCCCGGACGCCGCTTTGTTTGCACCGACAGCGATTCGCGCCCGAGGTAAAACGTCGTCGTCATCGGCTCGTAGGCCGTGCATCCCGAGTGCCGCAACGCCTGTTCGAGAAGTTGCGGTACGTCAAGCATTTCCAGGTAGCCGTAACGGCCGACGACGCGCACGAAGCCCTGGTCGAGACACTGCACCGTGAAGCGCTCGCCTGCATCGACGCGCGGCGTCTCTTCGGTCAGCAAGGTCAGCAGCACCACCTGCTGATGCAGCACCTGATTGTGCTTCAGATGATGCAGCAGGGTAGTCGGCACCGAGTTGCCGGCGCCCATCAGAAATACGCCCGTACCATGCACGCGGTGCGGTGGCGACACGGCGAGACTTGCAACGAATGCGTCCAGCGGCAGTTGCGTGTCGAGGCGTGCGCGAGTCAGCGCGCGCAGTCCGATCAGCCACGACGTCGAGACGAGAAAGGTTAGCGTACCGATGGTGAGCGGCAGCCAGCCGCCGTCGGCAAACTTCATCGCGTTAGCCGCGACGAACGCCACGTCCACCACCATGAAGAGTCCGGCCACGAGCGCGACGCGCCAGATCGGCCAGTTCCAGCGCACGCGCGCGAATGCGGCGAATAGCATGGTCGTGATCAGCATCGTCGTCGATACGGCGATACCGAAAGCGGCCGCGAGGCTGTCCGAGGTGCGGAAGCCGAGCACTACCGCGATGGTCGCGACCATCAGCACCCAGTTCAGGCCCGGCAGATAGATCTGCCCCTCGGTGCTCGACGATGTGTGCTTGACTGTCACGCGCGGCGACAGGCCCAGTTGCGCCGCCTGGCGGGTCAACGAGAACACCGCGGAAATCAGCGCCTGCGACGCGACGATCGTCGCCAGCGTGGCCAGCACCACCATCGGATACAGGCCCCAGGACGGCACCGTCGTGTAGAACGGCCGGGCCGCCGCGCTGGCATCGCGCAGCAGCAAGGCGCCCTGACCCAGATAGTTGACGGTCAGCGCGGGCAACGCGAGCCCATACCACGCGAGACGGATCGGCCGCGCGCCGAAGTGGCCCATGTCGGCGTACAGCGCTTCGCCGCCGGTCAGACACAACACGACCGCGCCCAACGCGACGAAACCCTTGAAGCCGTTGTGCGCGAAGAACTCGATACCGTTCAGCGGATTGAACGCGGCGAGAATGGCCGGCGTCTGCACGAGTGACACCAGCCCCAATCCGAAGATGACGATGAACCAGACCGTGAGAATCGGACCGAACGCGACGCCCACGCGGCCGGATCCCAGAGGTTGCACCGCGAAGAGCACCACCAGGATCACAACGGTGATCGGCACCGTGTAATGCGCGAAGGCGGGCGTCGCTACTTCGATCCCTTCGATCGCGCTCAGCACCGAGATCGCGGGCGTGATGACGCCGTCGCCATACAGCATCGCGGTGCCGAACATCGCCATGAACACCCAGCGCAACGCGCCGGCGCGGGTTACGCGTCCGGTACGTTCACCGACCAGCAGCGCGAGAAGCGCAAGCAGCCCGCCTTCGCCGCGGTTGTCGGCTTGCATCAGCACCAGCACGTACTTGCCGCTGACCATTAGCAGCAGCGACCACAGGAACAACGAGACGATCCCGATCACGTTCGCGTGGGTCGGCGCGACGCCGAGCGAACCGTTGAATGCGGCCTGCAATGCGTACAACGGACTCGTGCCGAGGTCGCCGAACACGATGCCGAGCGCGGAGAGTGCGAGTGCGGCGGTTCCAGTCGCGCGATGCGAGGAGGGCGATGCCTGCATGGTTTGGATGTTGTTCATGGGTTATTCATATCCGGAGGATGACGTCGGCAGGCGAGGGGCGATGGTATCGACAGTATGTTGCTGTGTCGATTGCAATTCTTTGAATCCCATGAGTCGGATTGACGATCGAGCGTACTCTCCCGGGGTGGTCGTGCGTGGCATTCGGTGCGGTGCTGCACGTACCATGCAATGAATCTGGCAGGTCCGCAATGACGGTTAACCCAAGGCCAACGGGCTACGCGAGAACCGGGGCGAAAGGTTCCATCCGCCGTTCGTAGACCTGATGAAAGCCTCGGATAACAAGTCGGCTCGATGCGTAAGGCGAGTGTTCAGATAATGAAAGCAGGCTTCAGGTGCGTGCATAGTTTAGGGCCTGACTTCAGACGAAGCACCTCTTTAATTCAACGATATGCACAAGCGCCGGCTGCCCATCGTTGTCGCCTTGACTTGGTGCGTCGATCGCGTCTCGGTTCGACTTCGCGTCACCCGGCTGGATGGTCAGTATTCCTGCTGATATCCATCGGGTGTCGGACTGACGAGCGTCGCCGCAGGCGCGTTCGGCGCGACGAGCACCGACGCGCTCAGCGGCAGCCAGCACGATCAGTTCGAAAGACGATTCAGCAATTTGTTCACATTAGTTCACATCCACGCAAGCATTGCCGAATACACTGCTGCTGTTGCGGCAAATGTTGCGTGAATTCAGGTCGTGCAGCAGAATGTCGCCAGCTTCGCGAGCAGCGGTTGCGCCGCGTGTTGCGATGGAAGATGGGTTGGCGCCAGTGCTCGCGACAGCGGCTACACCATCGTCAAGTTCAGAAGCGAGGCGGGCTCTTGTGAAAGCAACGCTCGCCTGGACGCCGTTTAACAATTGTTGGTGCTGACCTGAACATGCGTATCGGAATTTCCGTCGTCACTCATGCCGGCCAGAACATCTGGCAGAACGGTCTGGGGCAGAACGTGATTTTTCTCGCCGAACTTTTTCAACGTCTGCCTTTCGTCCAATCGGTTGTCCTGATCGATGTCGGCGACCAGTTCGCGATGCCGCCACAGGTCGACACGAACGCGAAAGCGCTGCGCGTGATCAAGACCGCCGAGGCGACCGATCAGGTCGACGTGATCGTCGAAATGGGCGGCGCGCTCGACGTTCAGTGGCTCGATCTGATGCGCGCGCGCGGCAAGAAGGTCGTGTTCCATTGCTGCGGGCAACCGTTCGCCGGGTTGGCCGAGCCGGCCGTGTTCAACAAGCCGACGCATGCGTCGCGCCCTGATCGCTGCGACGAAGTCTGGCATCTGCCGAAAGACGCGGCATTCGCGCCGATGCTGCGGGTATTGCACCGCTGCGACGTCCATCAGACGCCGTTCATCTGGCATCCGCAATTTATCGAGCGGCGTACCCAGGAGGTCGTGGACCTCACGGGGCTGCGCTACGGTTTTCAGGCGGGCGTCCGGACAAACGACGCGGCGACGGACGCCGCGCGCGGTCTGCGCGTCGCGATCTTCGAGCCGAACATCTCGGTCGTGAAGACGTCGAGCATACCGATGCTGATCTGCGAGGAAACCTACCGCGCCGATCCCGCCTCGTTGCGCATGATGCACGTACTGAATACGCTGCACATGAAGGACCACGCGACCATGCTGCACTTCGCGAACTCGATGAATCTGGTGCGCGAACACAAGGCGGTGTTTCACGGGCGTCACGATATCGTCGGCTTCATGGTGCAGCATGCGGATGCGGTGGTGTCGCATCAGTGGCGCAACGAGCAGAACTATAGTTACCTCGACGCGCTGTACGGCGACTATCCGCTGATCCACAACTCCGCGTGGCTAAAGGATGCGGGCTACTACTATGCGGCCTTCGAAATCCGGCAGGGGGCCGCGCAACTACGGCATGCGGCCGATCAGCACGCGGCGCAACTCGACGACTATCGGGCGCGCACCCAGCGGGTATTCCACGCGGTCGATCCATTTGCACAGCACAACCTCGATGCCTATGCGGCAAGGCTGCTGCATCTGTGTCGCGACGCGAATTTCCTTGCCAACCGCCCGGGCCGTTCATGAACACTGCAACCAGTCCATTGTCCGGCGGCCGCAAACTGCGGGTCGGCGTGTCGATTTTTGTGCGCAAAGGCGAGCAGTCGCTATGGGAGAACGGCATTTACCAGAACTGCATTTTTCTGGTGATGCTGCTGATGCGCTCGCCGCTCATCGAGGCGACTTATCTGGTGGCCGGCGGCGGTGACGGCGGACCTGCCGACGCGACGAAGTTTCTCGCCGATTCGCCCGTGCCGCTGATCGACATGAACGAAGCGGCGGCGACGCTCGACCTGATGATCGAGATGAGCGCGCAACTGTCGCGCGAATGGGTCGTCGCGTTCCGGGGGCGCGGCGGCAAGATCGTGTCGATGCGGGTCGGCAACGACTATGTGATCGACATCGAACGCATGGTGTTCGACAAATCACATGGACTGTTGATAACCGGCGCGCCGTATCACGAGATCTGGACGCTGCCCGAGTATGAGGCGAGTTGCGCGCCGTATTTCGAGAGCCTGTTCCGCTGCCCTGTGCGTTTGATGCCGCATCTGTGGAGCCCGATGGTGCTCGAGCGCGAAGCCGCGAATTTGCCGCAAGACCGGCGCTTCGGTTATCGGCCCGGCCGCAGGCGTTGGCGCGCGGGTATCTTCGAGCCGAACATCTGCATGGTGAAGACGAGCTATATCCCGCTGCTGGCTTGCGAAGCCGCGCATCGCGACAACCCGGACATGCTCGATCACGTGTTCGCGTACAACACGTTTCATCTGAAGGAGCACGTGAGCTTCAACGGCTTCGCGCGCAGCCTCGATCTCGTGCATCACGGCCTCGCATCGTTCGAGGGGCGTTTTCCGTTTTGCCAGGTGGTGGCCGGCGACGTCGATGTGATCGTCAGCCATCAATGGGAAAACGCGCAGAACTATGTGTACTACGAGGCGCTGTATGGCGGCTATCCGCTGATCCACAACTCGCATCTGATCGGCGCTTGCGGGTATCTCTATCGCGACTTCGATTGCGAGGAGGGTGGCCGCGCGTTGCAACTCGCGTATGCGGAGCACGACGCGAATCTCGCTGCTTACCAGCGCACTGCGAACGCCTTCATTGCACAACTGGATCCCGAAAGCGATGCCAACGTCGGCAGCTATTCCCGGGCGATCGCCGCGCTTTTCGAAGCAGCACGCGAATAGCATCGCGAGACCCGGCACACGGTCGGCGCGAAACTGGAAAAATCAGATCATGCACGGGTTGCGTATCGGTATCACCATCGGCTTGCATCAGCCGGATGAAACGCTGTGGAATAACGGCATCAAGCAGAACGCTGCGTTTCTTGCCGATGCATTGCGCCATTGTCCGAACGTGGCGTCGGTGACGCTCGTCAATACGACCGCGGTGCCGATCACGCTCGCATTGCCGTGGGACCAGAAGCGTTTTCCGACGGTGACGTTCGATGCCGCGAAAGACGCGCTCGACGTGCTGATCGAACTGGGCGGTCAGATCAACGCGGAACAGACCGACTATCTGAAGCAACGCGGCGTGCGGCTCGTGTCGTATTGCTGCGGATTCGAATACATCCACGCGATGGAATCGGTGCTGTTCCGCAAGCCGGCGTGGGGCGGGAATCTGTTCGTCAATCAGCGCTACGACGATATCTGGATGATCCCGCAGGTCGACCATATCAGCCGCTCGTATTTCGAGGTGCTGCGCCGGCAAACCGCGCGCGTGGTGCCGTTCGTCTGGAGTCCAATGTTTCTTGACGAGCGGGTCAGGAACGTGCCGGGCGGCGGGGTCTATCAGCCGCACGGCGGCGCGAAGCGGCTCTCCGTGATGGAGCCGAATATAAACGTCGTGAAGTTTTGTCTCTATCCGACGCTGATCGCGGAGCTGGTGTACCGCCAGCGAGCGGACAGCGTCGCGCTGCTGCAGGTCACGAACGCAGAGAGTATCGCGCATGAAAGCAAGGAATTCATCGCGCTGATGAACCAGCTCGATATCGTGCGCAATCACAAGGCGGTGTTTCTCGGGCGACACGAAACGCCGGCGTTTCTGGCTGGCAACACGGACATCGTGATCTCGCATCAACTGGAAAACCCGCTAAATTACTTCTACCTGGAGGTATGTTGGCAGGGCTATCCGCTGGTGCATAACGCGCATCTGTGCGCGGACGTCGGTTACTACTATCGGGACAACGACGTCGAAGAAGGTGCGCGTCAGACCATCGAGGCGATGGACTGCCACGACGCGCATACGTCGTGGTACCGCGAGAAGCAGCGCACGGAGATCGCGCGCTACCTGCCGGATAACCATCAGCTGGTTGCCACCTACGCGGCGCTGCTCGACGATCTGCTCGCCCGAGCGCCGCGGTAGTCGTCGCGCACGACGCAAGGGCAGAGGTGCCGGTGTATCCGGCGCATCACGTCCCCGCGTTCGCCGCGACGCGGCTCAGAACCCGAACACCCGCAACGCGTTGTTGCCGCGGATCGCGTCGCATTGCTCCTTCGGCAAACGGGCGGTGTTGGCGAACGCGCCGCGAATGTCGTACACCTGATGCGGCCAGTCGGTGCCGAACATCACGCGATCCGCGCCGACCACCGATACAAGAAAGTCGAACGACGCCGGGCTATACGTGATGCAGTCGTAGTAAATATGGCGCAGATAATCGATCGGCTTGCGCTTCATCTTGCGACGCTGAGGGATCTCGACCTCGTTGCCTTTTTCGAAGCGGCCGGCGAGATAAGGCAACGCACCGCCCGCATGCGACGCGATGAGCTTCAGATTCGGATATTGATCGAAGAAGCCTTCGAAGATCATCCGCGTGATGGCGAGCGTCGTGTCGAACATGAAGCCGACTGCCCAGCTCAGATCGAACTTCGTCATATCCATCAGATCGACGCCGGGAGGGTCGGTCGGATGTACGAGCACCGGCAGCGCGCGTCGGTCGATCTCGGCCCAGATCGGCGCGAACAGCGGATCGGTGAGGCTGCGCCCGGCGATGTTCGCGAGCACCATCACGCCGCTCGCGCCGTTCTCGCAGGTGCGGCGCAGTTCTTCGAGCGCCGCTTCCGGATACTCCCACGGCAGCGACGTGAACCAGCGGATGCGCCCGGGATATTTGGCCTGCGCTTCGGCGATGGTGTCGTTCGATTCGCGCGCGGCGAGGCAACTGGTTGCCTGATCGCCCCAGTACACGTTCGGGCAGGTCAGCGACACGACCGAAATATCGATGCCCGATTCATCCATCTGGCGAATCCGCATGTCGAAATCGAAGTGGCCTTTCTGCGGAATCACGACCGGCGTGTTGCCGCGAAACACTTCCTGCTGACCGTCGGGGCGCGTCTGGATGTTGTACGCACCGCCGCGCTGCCGCAGCAGCTCGAGCCATTTGTGCGTGAAGATGTGCGTATGAACGTCAATCACAGGCATGCGGGATCTCCGGAAGAAAGAGTCATGGAATGAAGCCGCGGCGCGCGTCTTCAGTGGCGGGCGGTCGACTCGATCTACTGACCGATTCGGGTCGCCCTGCGGGTGAGGTGAAAACGGAGCGGGCTACTGGGCGGCGAATTCGTTCATCGGCGCCGCGCGACGCTTCAGCATGAACGCACCGATCAGGCCGAGCGCGAAGAACACCGCGCAGAAATGCGCGGGCATCATGTTGTTGGCGGTGACGTGCAGCAGCCACGTGAGCAGCATCGGCGAGAAGCCGCCGAAGACGGCTGCGCCGATGTTGTACGAGATCGCGAGGCCGGTCGAGCGGACTTCGGTCGGGAACAGGCCGGCGAGCGCGGTCGGAATCGGCGCGTTCGACGCGCTGATCAGGAGCGCGAAGCCTAGCTCGACCGTCATGATCGACGCGAACGACGGCGCGCTGACGATCCAGTAGTAAGCGGGGTACAGCACGACGAGAAACAGCGCCAGCGCGACGCGAATCATGCGTTCGCCGCCGATCCGATCCGCCAGATGACCGAACAGCGGGATCGTCACCACGCGCAGCAGCACGCTTGCAAGCAGCACGGAAAACGGCAGCGTCACCGGCATGTGCAGGTTCTGCACCGCGTAGATCGGCAGATAGGTGATGATCACATAGGCCATCACGTTGAGGGCGGCGGACAGCGCGGTGGCGACGAACAGTTCGCGTGGATAGAGCGCGATGACCTGCGAGAACGGCACCTTCACGCGCGGACCCAACTTCTGGAACGCCTCGGTTTCGGGCAGATTGCGGCGGATATAAAAGCCGACCGGGCCGATCAGCAGACCGAGCAGGAACGGAATGCGCCACGCCCACGACTCGAGCGCCTCGTGCGTGAACAGATGCGTGAGCGCGCTGCCCATCGCGACCGCGAGCAGCGCGCCCAGGGCCTGCGCGAACATCTGCCAGCTGCCATACAGATTGCGCCGCGCTTTCGGCGCGTATTCGATCAACATCGCGGTCGCGGTGCCGAATTCACCGCCGGCCGAGATGCCCTGCAACAGGCGCGCGCATAGCACGATCGCTGGTGCGATCAGGCCGATCTGGTGAAAGCCGGGGGTGAGTGCGATCATCGCGGCGGCGACCGTCATCATCGCGATGACGAGCGTGAGGCCGGCCTTGCGGCCTTTGCGGTCCGCGTACATGCCCAGCAGAATGCCGCCGAGCGGCCGTACCACGAAGCCCGCGCCGAACGTTGCGGTGGTGAGCATCAACGCGGCGTATTCGCTGTCGCTCGGGAAGAACTGCTTCGCGATGATGATCGACAGAAAGCCGAACACCACGAAGTCGTACCACTCGAGCACATTGCCAAGCGTCGACGCCATTGCGCCGACCCAGCGTTTGCGCGAATCGATTGCTGTCACGACTGTCTCCTGTCGTTTTTTGAACGGCTGTGCGCTGCGTAGGAAAGCAATGTAGGGTACTGTCCGCATGAAAACAATCGAACAAAATCAATGGCTCCATAAAGTAACTTTATGATTCCGCTTTCATGACCCCAACCATCAAGCAGTTGCGCGCGTTCGCGCTCGTCTGCCGCTTCGGCGTGCTGACGCGCGCGGCCGACGAAATGTTCATCACCCAGCCCGCGGTCAGCGTATTGATCCGGCAAATGGAAGAGGCGCTCGGCCTGCGTCTGTTCGACCGTACGTCGCGCTCGCTGCGGCCGACCGCGGCCGCGCACGAAATTCTGCCGACCGTCGAGCGGATGCTGCGCGATCTCGAGTCGATCCAGTCGAGCGTGAAGGAGCTCGCCGGGCGCGAGCGCGGTCAGTTGCGCTTCGCGGCGACGCCGTCGATCGCGGCGGCAATCGTGCCGAAACTGGTCGCCGAATATCGCGCGCTGTACCCAAACATCGAGGTCTCGGTCGACGACGCCGCGCCCGATCGCCTGACCGCGTCGACGCTGACGGGCGACGTCGAGTTCGGCATCGGCACGATCAGCGAGCGGCCCGAGGGCATCACGCTGCAATGCCTTGCGCGCGACAACCTGTGCGCGATCTGCCGAAAGGATTCGGCGCTCGCGAAGAAGCGGCGGGTGAGCTGGAAGGATGCGCTGCAGTATCCGTGGATCGGCATCAAGTCGACCAGCGGCATCCGCAAGCTGATCGACGAAACACTCTTCACGCTCGGCGCGCGCAAAGCGGTCGAGTACGAGGTGTCGTATATGACGACCGGGCTGTCGATGGTGCAGGCCGGTCTCGGGATCGCGGTTTTTCCGGGCATTCTGCTCGGCTCGTTTCCGCATCGCGATCTGGTCGCGCGCAGGCTCGAAGCTCCGCTCGTCACGCGCGACGTGAATCTGATCCGACGCGCCGAGCATTCGCTGTCGCCGGCGGCCGAGTCCTTCATCGAGCTTTGGTACAAACGTATCGGCAAGCCGGCCGAACTGTAGCGCGCCGCCATTACGCGCGAGCTGTCGTACTGTATGAATATACAGTATCATGGCCGCAATGGACCCGCACGTGCGGCGGTGTGTGAATCGGCAGAATGAATCAGCGAGGGGACGAGGCGCGATGCCTGAACAACTGTGGTTGCCCGGGCTCGAGGCGCCGCCCCCGCCCACCGACGGGCTCTTTTTCGCGGTTTATCCCGATGCCAACTCCGCAGCCGGTATGGCGAAGTTCGCACAGCAGGTCTGTGCGGAGGTGCGTGGGCGCAGCGGCGTGCGCGGTAAGCCGCTCGCGGCGAACCGCTTGCACGTGACGCTGAGGCATCTCGGCAATTTCGCGGGCGGTTTGCCGGCGGATGTGGTCGAGGCGGCAAAGCGGGCGGCCGGAGCGGTCAGCATGGCGCCGTTTACGGTCGAATTCGACGCGGTCGCCAGCTTCGCGAAAAGGCCGCGGCTCGGGCCGGCGGTGCTGGTCGGCGAGCACGGGGTGCGCGGGCTGCAGGCGCTTCACGATGCGCTCGAAGCGGGCTTGCGGGACGACGGCATCGAGCCTGACACGCGTTTTACGCCGCACGTGACGCTGGCATATGGGATGCCGTGGATCGAACGCCGCCCGGCCGAGCCGGCGTGCTGGAATGTACGGGAGTTTGCGCTGATGCACAGCCTGCTGGGACGAACCCGGCATCTCGTCGTCGCGCGGTGGCCGTTGGTGGGGTAGAGCTGAGGGGCAGGGGGGGCGCGTCGACACGCACGATGTCGGAATCGCCGCCGTTTCGTGACGAAGCGGGTTAGAACCGCACGCTCGTCCCGCAACCCCCGGCATAGCCACCGCCGCTCGCCGCGGCGCCAGCGCAAAAGACGCCGCATCCGGAAAGCAGCGCGGCCGCCGCAAGCGCGGCTAACGCGGTGCGCACGCCGATGCGCCGCGACTCGTGCGGGCCCGTTCGCTGGGGCCGCGCGGCCCAGTCCGAACGCGGATTCGCGACGGGAAAAGTACTGGAGTGGCCGATCGGATTGAATGGCATCGCGGCATCGACTTCGATGGCGGGAACACACCCGCACGGCGCGCCGGCTAAATGCCGCGCGGGTTGGGCGACTTGACGACCTACTCTAAGTCCACGCGGAAGCACCGTCAAATGCCGAACAACCGGCAAATCGGCGCATTTATGCCGTCAAGTGAGCGCTGAACGCCCGTGCGCTCCCTGATAGAATGCTCGGGCCGCAACGTTGTGGATTGCAGATGAAATTGCTTGATGCGCTTGTCGAACAGCGTATTGCCGCCGCTGCCGCGCGCGGAGAGTTCGACGATTTACCTGGCGCGGGCGCGCCGCTACCCCTCGAAGACGATGCGTTGGTGCCGGAAGAGGTGCGCGTCGCCAACCGCATTCTGAAAAACGCGGGCTTCGTGCCGCCCGCCGTCGAGCAGCTTCGCGCGTTGCGCGACCTGCAAACGGAGCTGAATGCCGTGAGTGATCAGGCGACCCGTTGCCGTCTTCAGGCGCGCATGCTTGCGCTCGATATGGCGCTCGAATCGCTGCGCGGCGGCCCGATGGTCCTGCCGCGCGAGTATTGCCGCCGCATCGCCGAGCGTCTGTCTGAGCGCGTGGGCAATGTCGACGTGGCCGGCGTGGGTTCGCAGTGAACGAGCCGCTCGTGTGTGCCGCGTCGAGCGGCTTTACGGCGCAAGCCGAGGACGGCGAAAGATCCGCTGGTGCTAGCGTCGGCGCGGTCTCCGGGCCGACGGCGGATCACCCTGCGCCCGCTCCCGCCATCCCTTCCAGAACTCCCGAGTCCTCCATCATTTCCGAACGCGACCTGCGCTTCATGGCGCTTGCTCAGGCCGCCGCCGAACAGGCGCGCGCAGCCGGCGAAGTACCGGTCGGCGCGGTGCTCGTGCGTGGCGACGAAGTCATCGCCTCGGGCTTCAATCATCCGATCGGCGCGCACGATCCGTCCGCGCACGCCGAAATGGTCGCGCTGCGCGCCGCCGCGCAGTCGCTCGAAAACTACCGCCTGCCGGGGTGCGAACTCTATGTGACGCTCGAGCCTTGCCTGATGTGTGCCGGCGCGATCATGCACGCGCGCATCGCACGTGTCGTGTTCGGCGCGCGCGATCCAAAAACCGGCGCGTGCGGCAGCGTGGTCGATGCGTTCGCGAATCCTCAGCTGAACCATCACACGACGGTCAGCGGCGGCGTCCTCGAAGCCGAATGCGGTGCCGCGCTCAGATCGTTTTTCGCCGAGCGGCGTCGGGCGAGCCGGGAAGCGCGCGCGGCGGCGCGCGGTGAAGCAGTTGAAACAGTTGCACCGGGTGAAGCGGGTGAAACGGGTGAAGCGGGGGAAGCGGCTGCCGGCATCGCCGCAAATAGCGCCACGAACACTGCCACCAACGCCGCTACAGCCCCCAGCAGCGAACCGCCCCCAACCACGCCGCTCTAAAACCACAACGCCCAACGGGTCTCGCCATGACCGCTCATCGCACCATCGAACTGATTGCGCCATCCGGCTATCCGCACGATCCGGAGGTGCTGCATCGCGCGTTGCATCGGCTGCGTGCGCAGGGGCATCGTGTCGATGGCGAGGAGGCCGCAAAGCGGCGCTACCAGCGCTTCGCCGGCACCGACGGCGAGCGCGCGGCCGATCTGAACCGGCTCGCCGATCCCTCGCGTGAGTTGCCCGACGTCGTGCTGGCCGTGCGCGGCGGCTACGGCGCGGTGCGGATCCTGCATGGTCTCGACTACGAAGGGCTGCAGCGGCGGCTCGCCGATCAGCCGATCGCGCTGGTCGGTCACAGCGACTTCACCGCGATCCAACTGGCGCTGCTCGCCCGCGCCGGCTTGAAGACCTTCGGCGGCCCGATGCTGATGAGCGATTTCGGCGCCGAGGAACTCAGCGAATTCACGATGCGGCATTTCTGGTCGGCGTTGACGCAGCCGACCATCACGGTCGCGAGCAACACGCCGCAAGCGCAGAGCGTCGACGTGACGGGCACGCTGTGGGGCGGCAATCTGGCGGTGGTGGCGTCGTTGGTCGGCACGCCGTATATGCCACCGGTGCAGGGCGGCATCCTGTTCGTCGAGGACGTCAACGAGCAGCCGTTCCGCATCGAGCGGATGATCTATCAGCTGCACCTGGCCGGCATCCTCGCGCAGCAGAAGGCGCTCGTGCTCGGCGATTTCACGGGCGGCAAGCCTTACGACTACGACAACGGCTACGACCTGCACGCGATGGTCGAGCAGGTGCGCTCGCTGATCGGCATTCCGGTCGTGACGGGGCTGCAGTTCGGGCACGTGCACAACATGGTGACGCTGCCGGTCGGCGCGAACGCGCATCTGGTCGCCAATGCGCATGGCTTCAGGCTGACGGCGTCGGGCTATCCGAGCCTTGCCTGAAGCGGCTCGGACGGGGCAGAGGCGGGCGGATCGCCCGTTTTTTTTCAAGCCAACAACGCAACTAACTGTCGGCGTTTCAACCCTCACCACCACCCACACCCTTCGCCAATGTTTTCAGTTTTTGTTGACAAAAACTGGCCGCCAACAATCGGCGTGGCCTCGTCAAAGCGGGGTAAGATTCCCGTCAGACGCCCGTGCAGCATGGCTTGCAGACTTTCCCTGACGCAATGCAGCACCGAAACTGTCGAAAATCGACGCAAAAATTGTTGACAATATTTGTGTCCGTCCTATGATGACCAACATACCGAGACGCCAATCATGTCCGACATTGAATCCGCCGCGAACAGTTCGAAGCCCGAAGCAATCGCCGAGCGCATCCGCGCGGCGATCCTCGAGCACCGGCTGGCACCTGGCGCGAAGCTCACCGAAGCTCAGCTCTGCGAAGTATTCGGTGTGAAGCGCGGCCCGATCCGGCAGGCGCTGTCGCAGCTGGCGGGTGAGCGCCTCGTCGACCTCGAGCCGAATCGTGGCGCGTTCGTCGCGAGTCCGTCGTTGCAGGAAGTGCACGAAGTGTTCGAAATGCGCCGCATCATCGAGCTGGCCGTCGTCGAAAAGATCTGTAGCGGACACGGCATGCGGCGCCTGAAGAACATCGGCGGCATGATCGGCCGGGAACGCAAGGCGTTCGAAACGCGGGATTTTCCGGCGTGGATCCGATTGTCAGGCGGCTTTCATACGGAGCTCGCGAACCTGACCGGCAACTCGGTGTTGTGCGATTGCCTGAACGGATTGGTCGCGCGGTCTACGCTGATCTCCGCGCTGTACGAGTCGCTCGGACGCAGCCCGTGCTCGTTCGAGGACCACGAAGCGATTCTCGCCGCGCTCGACGCCGGCGATGCGAAGCAGGCGGCGGCGCTGATGTCGCGCCATCTGCAAAGCGTCGAGTTGAAGATGCTTGAACGCCCCGCGCGCGGGGCAGCGGATCTGCATGAAGTATTCGGCGCGCTCGCGCCGAAAGAAACATCCACGTAGACAGCCGAAGCCGGCTCCACGCCAGGCTGAGGCAAGCGGCAGGCGAGCGCCCGTTGGTGGTGCGCGCCGCACTGAATTGAACTGAACCAATAGATGCACGGCAGGGCGGCCTCGCGTGAGCGCCGCCGGCCTGAACACGCACGTCCGTCGCGAGACGACGGAGTTTCGGGTAGTGACGCATCGCCGGAAATCCGCGGCGGCTGGCGATGCGACAACCACAAGTACTTCAGTACGGAGACACGCGCGGCACGGTCCGGGACCACGGCGCCGACTTCTTCGACCCATGCAGGGCGGGAAGCGAGCAACTGGCATGGCCGATGCAACGTCCGTCGATGCTCGATCGACGGTCCCTATCCAAAGGAGGAATCATGGCTCAAGTCAGTGCAGCGCCAGGCAGTCACCCCATCTCCAACTATCCGGACGGCACGGCTCAAGCCGATTCGTCGATACCGGCCGGCTACAGCGAGCGGCTCTACAACGAGGACCTCGCACCGCTGCACGCGCAGACCTGGAACGCGTACAACATCTTCGCGTTCTGGATGTCGGACGTGCATAGTGTCGGCGGCTATGTATTCGCGGGAAGTCTCTTCGCGCTCGGCCTGACGAGCTGGCAGGTACTGGTGTCGCTACTGATCGGCATCACGCTGGTGAACGTGCTGTGCAACCTGATCGCGAAGCCGAGCCAGCTGAACGGCGTGCCGTACCCGGTCGCGTGCCGCGCGACCTTCGGTGTGCTCGGCGCGAATGTTCCCGCGGTGATCCGCGGCCTGATCGCGGTCGCGTGGTATGGCATCCAGACCTATCTGGCGTCGAGCGCGCTCGTGATCGTCGTGCTGAAGTTCGTGCCGCAACTGCTGCCGTATGCTGACGTGCATCGGCATGGTCTGCTCGGTCTGTCGACGCTTGGCTGGGCCGGCTTCATGCTGCTGTGGGTACTGCAGGCGCTGGTGTTCTGGCACGGCATGGAGACCATCAAGAAGTTCATCGACTTCGCCGGGCCGGCCGTCTACGTGGTGATGTTCATTCTCGCCGGCTACATGGTGTATCGCGCAGGCTTGCACAACATCGGTATCAACCTGGGCGGCGTCAAATATCACGGCATGGAAGTGGTGCCGGTGATGATCACGGCGATCTCGCTGGTGGTGTCGTACTTCTCCGGACCGATGCTGAATTTCGGCGACTTCTCGCGCTATGGCAAGAGCTTTCGCAGCGTCAAGCGCGGCAACTTCTGGGGCTTGCCGGTCAACTTCCTCGCGTTCTCGCTGGTGACGGTGATCACGACCGCGGCCACGCTGCCGGTGTTCGGCGAACTGATCACGGACCCGGTCGAAACGGTGGGCCGCATCGACTATCCGATGGCGGTGATTCTCGGCGCGCTGACCTTCACGATCGCGACGATCGGCATCAACATCGTCGCGAACTTCGTGTCGCCGGCTTTCGACTTCTCGAACGTCGCGCCGCGTCTGATCAGCTGGCGCGCGGGCGGCATGCTCGCGGCGGTCGCATCGATATTCATCACGCCGTGGAACCTGTTCAACAATCCGGCCGTGATCCACTACACGCTCGACGTGCTCGGCAGCTTCATCGGACCTTTGTACGGCGTCCTGATCGTCGACTTCTACCTCGTCAAGCGTCAGAAGATCAAGCTCGACGATCTGTACACGGTCGCGCCGAACGGTTCGTACTGGTATCACAACGGCGTCAACTACCGCGCGGTGGCCGCATTGCTGCCGGCCGCGCTGATCGCGGTGATCTGCGTGATGGTGCCGGGGCTCGACGGCTGCGCGAATTTCTCGTGGTTCATCGGCGCGGGACTCGCTGCGCTGTTTTACCGGATCCTCGCCCGCTGAGCTTCATGGAGCGCCAGGTTTTCGCCGCTGCAACAACGAGTCGAACAGGAGTCGCCATGCGTATCAAACTGATCAATCCGAACACGACCCACCGCATGACCGAGGCGATGGGGCGCTGCGCGCGCGACGTCGCCGCGCCCGGCACCGAAGTGATCGCCGTCAATCCGACGATGGGCCCGCCGTCGATCGAGGGCTACTACGACGAAGCGCTCGCCACGCCGGGTCTCCTCGCCGAAGTCGCGGCGGGCGAACTGGAAGGCTGCGACGGCTACGTAATCGCGTGCTTCGGCGACCCCGGTCTCTATGCGGCGCGCGAGTTGGCCCGCGGCCCGGTGATCGGCATCGCCGAGGCGGCGATGCACGCGGCGAGCGTGCTCGCGCCGGGCTTTTCAGTCGTGACGACGCTCGCGCGCACTTGCGGCATGGCCTGGCATCTGGCCGAGCGCTACGGTATGAAGCGCTTTTGCCGCAACGTGCGGGCGACCGACGTCGCCGTGCTAGATCTCGACAAGCCGGGTTCGGCGGCGCGCCGCATCATCCTCGACGAATGCCGCCGCGCGCTCGACGAGGACGGCTCGGATGCGATCGTGCTCGGTTGTGCGGGCATGGCCGAGCTGTGTGCGGAGATCGAGGACGCGCTCGGCGCGCCGGTGATCGAAGGCGTGACGGCGGCCGTCAAATGGACCGAGGCGCTGGTGGCGCTGCGTCTCGCGACGGCCAAGCGCGGCGACTACGCGCGCCCGCTCGCGAAGCGCTACGACGGCGCGCTCGCCTCGTTCAGCCCGGGCGCGGACGACTCCATCGCCGCGCAAGCCGAACGTAATCCGGCAGCTCTGCGCGCTGCGCCGCGGGTAAACGCCGAGTCGGCGGACTCGCACATACACTCGGTGTAACACGCACTATCTGCCCCGCTGTATGGGCGCGCCGGGGTGTTTTAGCTACACTGGCTCAACTCGGTGCGGCGGCTTCGGCTGCCGCTGAAGCCTCCGTTCAAGCGGCTTGCGTGAGCAAAAACGCGCCGCCGCCGCCGCGGGGTTTCGAGCCGTGGCGGTACTCACGTCAAATGTGCGAGCCGCCCGAGCTTCACGCGAATTCCTGGTCCCGTCACTACGCATCCGTCAAACCATGCCACTCGACCCGAACTACCCACGCGATCTGATCGGCTACGGCCGCCACCCGGTGCAGGCGAACTGGCCCGGCCGAGCGCGCGTCGCGGTGCAATTCGTCCTCAACTACGAAGAGGGCGGTGAAAACTGCGTGCTGCACGGCGATTCCGGTTCCGAGCAGTTCCTGTCGGAGATCGTAGGCGCGGCGTCGTATCCGGCGCGGCACATGAGCATGGAATCGATCTACGAATACGGCTCGCGCGCGGGCGTGTGGCGCATCCTGCGCGAATTCGAAAAGCGCAAGCTGCCGCTGACGGTATTCGGCGTCGGCATGGCAATCGAACGGCATCCGGAAGTTGCGCAGGCGTTCGTCGAACTCGGGCATGAGATCGCTTGCCACGGCTATCGCTGGATTCACTATCAGGACATGTCGCCGGAGAAGGAAGCGGAGCACATGCGCCTCGGCATGCAGGCGATCGAGCGCGTGACCGGCGTGCGGCCGCTCGGCTGGTACACCGGCCGCGACAGTCCGAACACGCATCGGCTGGTCGCCGAATATGGCGGCTTCCTGTACGACTCCGATTACTACGGCGACGACCTGCCATTCTGGATGGACGTCGAAGTATCGGGCGGCAAGAGCGTGCCCCAACTGATCGTGCCGTACACGCTCGACACCAACGACATGCGCTTCGCCACCCCGCAAGGCTTCAACACCGCGGACCACTTCTTCACCTACCTGCGCGACGCGTTCGACGTGCTGTACGAAGAGGGCGACGAAGCGCCGAAGATGCTGTCGATCGGCATGCACTGCCGGCTGCTCGGGCGGCCGGGACGTTTTCGCGCGCTGCAGCGCTTTCTCGATCACATCGAACAGCACGATCGCGTATGGGTGTCGCGGCGCGTCGATATCGCCCGGCACTGGCACGAAACTCATCCTTACCAACAAGACAACCGCGAGGCGGCGGCATGAAGGCGATGCAATACACCCTGGACCAACTCAACCGCATCTCGACCGACGCCTTCGTCGCGGCGCTGTCGGGCATCTTCGAGCACTCGCCGTGGGTCGCGGAGATTGCGGCGCGGGAGCGGCCGTTCGCGAGCATCGACGAGGTGCATCGCAGGATGTCGCAGATCGTCGAAACCTCGGGCGAAGACAGGCAGCTCGCGCTGATCAACGCGCACCCGGAGCTGGCCGGCAAGGCCGCCGTGCGCGGCGAGCTGACGGCAGAATCGACGCGCGAGCAAAGCGGCGCGGGCCTCGCGCAATGCACGCAGGAAGAATTCGACAAGCTGCTGGCGCTCAACCACGCGTACCGCGAGAAATTCGGTTTTCCGTTCATTCTCGCGGTGCGCGGCTACGACCGCCACGGCATCATCGCGAACTTCGAATCGCGCGTGAACAATAGCCGCGCCGACGAAATGCGCGCGAGCCTCGATCAGATCTATCGCATTGCACGTTTCCGGCTCAACGAACTGATCAGTGCGTGACGCGCATCGCGTCACGCAGCGAGCCGCAACGTTTTTTCCGCACCAATCGATATCAAGGACGACAAAGATGGCACTTCCGATTCTCGACCCCAACGCACCGGAATTCACGCGCCGTTACGTGAATCTGGCGGACCCGCGTCTGGGCGCGCAGGCGCTCGAGGCCAGCGACGAATTCTTCGCGTCTAAAGACCGCATGCTGAATCCGGAACCGGCCGTCTTCATTCCGGGTAAGTACGACAACAACGGCAAATGGATGGACGGCTGGGAAACGCGCCGCAAGCGCACGACCGGCTACGACTGGTGCATCGTCAAGCTCGCGCGGCCCGGCGTGATCAAGGGACTCGATCTCGACACTAGCCACTTCACGGGCAACTTCCCGCCGGCGGCGTCGGTGGAAGCGGCGCGGGTCGTCGATGGCGAGCCGAACCAGGCGACGCAATGGACCGAGATCGTGCCGTCGACCACCCTGCAGGGCAATAGCCACCACTACCTCGAGGTCGGCGACGCGAACGCGTACACGCATCTGCGCGTGAACATCTATCCGGACGGCGGCATCGCGCGTCTGCGGGTGTACGGTCAGCCGCAGGTGGACTGGGCGGGCGCGAGCCGCACCGAGCAGTTCGATCTCGCGGCGATGGAAAACGGCGCGTATCTGGTCGGCGCGAACAACCAGCACTTCGGCGCGGCCTCGACGCTGCTGATGCCGGGCCGCGGCGTGAACATGGGTGACGGTTGGGAAACGCGTCGTCGCCGCGAGCCGGGCAACGACTGGGCGATCATCGCGCTCGCGCAGCCGGGCGTGATCCGCAAGATCGAAGTCGACACCGCGCACTTCAAAGGCAATTATCCGGATCGCTGCTCGATCCAGGCCGCGTACGTGAAGGGCGGCACCGACAGCTCGCTGGTCACGCAGGCGATGTTCTGGCCGGTGCTGCTCGGCGAACAGAAGCTGCAGATGGACAAGCAGCATTTCTTCGAGAGCGAGATCGCGGCTCTCGGGCCCGTCACGCATGTGCGCTTCAACATCTATCCGGACGGCGGCGTATCGCGTCTGCGTCTGTGGGGTACGCTCGAATGAAAACGCTCGCTATCGAACCGCTGACGAAAGAGGCGTTCGCCGCATTCGGCGACGTGATCGAGCTCGAAGGCGCGAAGCAGATTCCGATCAACCTCGGCACGACGATCCGTTATCACGACCTCGCGAAAGTCGACGTGACCGACGAGCAAGGCCGCACGCTGGTCAATCTGTTTCGTGGTCAGCCGCGCACGCTGCCGTTCGAAGTGAAGATGCTGGAGCGCCATCCGCTCGGCAGCCAGGCGTTCGTGCCGCTCAACGACAAGCCGTACCTGGTCGTCGTCGCGCCCGCGGGCGATCTCGATGAGACGCAGATCCGCGCGTTCGTCACGAGCGGCTGGCAGGGCGTCAACTACGCGAAAGGGGTGTGGCACCATCCGCTGATCGCGTTGGGCGAGGTGAGCGACTTCATCGTCGTCGATCGTGGCGGCGAGGGGCTCAATCTGAACGAGCAGGATCTGGCGGAGTCGCTGTGGCTCACGGAAGATGCGTTGAGCGCGGTGGCGGTTTGATGGCAATGCAGCTGCCGGCTCACCGGTAGCGTTCTGTTCTGGTTTGAAGTGCAAGCCCGCGACGTATGCTGCGTCGCGGGCTTTTTTCATCCGCGGCCATTGGCGAGACGAACGGCGCCACGCCAACACCGGCGTGCGCGTTTCACTTGCGCCTGCCAAGCAGCGGCGAATGCCCGATGACCTCCCGTGACCGCTCGGGCGGCTCGGGCGCCGAAAATCCCGCCGCTTCGATGGCCGGCTTCAGCCCCCTGAATTGCAGGCTCTTCCTTGGCGAGCGCAGCGAGGTCATGCCGTCGTCCCACGCGTGCAGCATCTGCTTGGCGACCGTGCGCCACTGCGGTTCGTTGCGCGCTGCCTCGATCAACTCGTGGCCGACATCGACAGCCGAGTCGCACAGCGCTTCGACCATCTGCGCATATTGCCGCGGAGCGATGCCCATGCGCGTGTTGAAAAATCGTTCGAGCGTTTTACCCGCTGCCCAGGTTTTACGGCCGTCAACGGCCAGACCCGGCGGATTGGCTGCGAAGCGCGGATAAGCCTGCGTCGTCACCACATCGTAGACGGGCGTGAACGCAACGTCGTCGACCGACGTATAGAACAGCGCGACGTTCTTGGTGTGGCAGTCCGCATTGCGCACGACGTAGTTGGTCAGCAGATGCCAGCCGAGCTGCTGGAGCTGCAGGCGCATGGTGTCGCGATCGAGCAGATACGCTCTCGCCGCGTTGAGCATTTTCTCGCTGGTCGAATTGTATTTTTCGTGCGGCGGCAAACCGAGCAGGCCGCACAGGTCTTCGACGCCGTACGCCGGCAGTCCTTTTGCGTCGACATCGAAGCGCTCGACGATCAGGGCCCGACCATCGTCCGACATCTGCGTGCGCGCAACAGGCGCCACCCGCAGCCGCTCCAGCACCCGCATCGAATAGAACTCGTTGAAGCCGAGAAAGGGGGTGTTGTCGTCCGAGCCTTTGACGATGTGACGGCTCGTCCGAATCGTCGGCTTGCCGAGCTGCAACGGTGTCGACGCGGAAGACGGCTGCTGCTGCGGCGCGATGAACTTCGGCACGACGCCCGAAATGGCCGCTCGCGCATATTCACGTACGAGTCGGGCGAAATGTTCGGCGGTGTTGTCGCCGTGCAGGATGTGCTGGACATCGAGCGGCTGCAGCTCGGTGCCCGGCGCTACACCTTCAGGCGTCACGGTGACCCGGCCGATCCCCATCGAGCCGACGACGGCGAGCAGTGACAGATCGGTTCCGTCGAGCAAGGGCCCGAACTGCTCGCGGATCAGATTCAGCAGATAGCCTTCGGGCAGGTTCTGCCGGAAAAACGGATGCAGGTCGCGCGGCCAGCGCCAGGCCTCTTCGCGCACCGGCATCGTCAGACTGACGAAGTCGGCCGCGCTCGCATCGCGGTTGTATTTGAGGACATAGTCGTCACGCTCGCGAAACAGCGTGGCAACGTTCCTGCCTAGCACCTGAACGTCGAGCTTCATGGCTGCGCGTCCGGGCTGCGCTGTTCAGCGAGGATGTCTTCCAGCGTGCGGCCATGTCCATGCGCGACGAACTTGAGGTCGTAGCCGGCAGCCTCGAGCAGGCGCACGAGCACCGAAACGCTCATATCGTGCCTGGCGAGCGTCTCCATCCGCGCGACGGTCGTGCGGGCCACGCCCGCGCGGCGTGCGAGTTCTTCCTGCGAGAGTTTGCTGTCGCGTCGTACGGCTTTGAGCATGTCCGAGACATCGGCGAGGTTGGTCATTTGTAGCCCCAAGGCGTCAAATTCAGCGAATATGACATTTATTGTAGCCCAACAGGCACAATAAAATTATTTGTGTTTGTGCCTCTAGGGCTACATTTCATGCATTTTGGCCAATTTTTGTAGCCTTAAGGCTACAGGATGATCTGTCGATACCGCCGACTGCACCCGCCGCGATCCCCAAACGACAACGGGCTTGCCGCTCTCGCGACAAGCCCGCTTCACATTCCTGCCTCTACTTCGGCACCGGATCCGTGATCCGGAACGACGTCCTTACTTCGCCGCGCCGCCTTCGAACCACGCGGCGATCTTCATCCGCTCGTCGTCGGTCATGTGCGTGACGTTGCCGAGCGGCATCGCCTTCAACGTGACCGCCTGCTGATAAATGCGCTGCGCGTTCTGCGAGATTTCGTCGGGCGTATCCATCAGCACGCCGGCGGGCGCGCTGCCCATCATCGTCGGATGCGCGGAGTGGCAGGCCACGCAGCGCTGTTGCAGCACCGGCGCGATGTCGGCGACCTTCAGCGTTGGCGCGTTGGCGGCCTGCGCCGTCGGCACCACCGGACGCGGCATGGTCCACACGAGCGCCGTGCACATCAGCGCGACGCCGACGAGCGGCAGATACCACAACACCTGACCGCGATGGCGCATCACGAAGAACTGACGGATCAGCGCACCGGCCAGCATGATGACGACGAGCACCGCCCAGTTGTACGGATGGGTGTAGGTCATCGCGTAGTGGTTCGACAGCATCGCGAACACGACCGGCAGCGTGAAATACGTGTTGTGCACCGAGCGCTGCTTGCCGCGCTTGCCGTAGATCGGGTTCGGCGTGTCGCCCTTGAGCATCGCGTCGACCATCTTGCGCTGGCCCGGAATGATCACGAAGAACACGTTGGCCGACATAATCGTCGCGAGCATCGCGCCCATGATCAGGTACGCGGCGCGGCCCGCGAAGATATGACAGGCGAGATACGCCGCGATCAGCACGTAGGCGCCGACGCAGGCGCCGAGCAGCTTGTCGCGGGTGCCGAGAATGCGGCACAGCGAGTCGTAGACGATCCAGCCGGCCGCGAGGAAACCGATCGCGGACGCGACGGCGACCACCGGCCCCATGTCGAGCACGTTCTTGTCGATCAGGTAAGTGCTCGGCGAGAACAGATACAGCACGGTGAAGAGACCGAAGCCCGACATCCACGTCGTGTACGACGGCCACTTGGACCAGTGCAGGTCGTCGGGCATTTCGGGCGGCGCGACCGTGTACTTCTGCATGTTGTAGAAGCCGCCGCCGTGGACGTGCCACAACTCGCCGAATACGCCGCGACGGCGCTGGTTCGGATCGGTCGGCGGTTTCAGGCTGTTGTCGAGCGCGACGAAATAGAACGATTCGCCGATCCATGCGATGGCGGCGATGACGTGGAACCAGCGAATCGCGAGGTTCAACCAGTCGGTGATAAAGCCTTCCATGAAACTCCTCCACTTCTGATTCGTTGTGCGCGCGATGACGGTCGATGTCGCCGGTCATCGCGCCGACTGCGGGGTAAAAGACGCAGCGCGGGTTGTTATGGGTATCGCGGGGCGCTTGTGTTCGTTGGTGCGGGTTCGTGCCTATTCGGACGGGGCTCGCATCCAGCCGGGCTAGCTGCCCCGATACGTGCTGTACGAAAACGGCGACACCAGCAGCGGCACGTGATAGTGCGCGCCAGCATCGGCAACGCCGAAGCGCAGCACGACGCGATCGACGAAGCGCGGTTCCGGCACCTTCGTGCCGAGCGACGCGAAGTAGTCGCCCGCGCCGAACACGAGCTCGTACTCGCCCGCGACGAGCGCGTCGCCTTCGAGTAGCGGCTCGTCGCAGCGGCCGTCGTGATTCGTGAGTGTGGTTTTTAGTGCGCGGCGCGTGTCTCCAGCGAGCGCGAAGAGTTCGACCTTGATGCCTGCGCCGGGACGGCCGTTCGCGGTGTCGAGCACGTGGGTAGTGAGCTTGCCCATTCGCAATTGTCCTTGTGTGAATGCGAGGTGTCGGCGGCGGCCCGATCCATTACGTTTGCGGCGGATCGAGGCTCCACGTCAGTGGCTACATACCCGTCGGCGAATTGAAGCGAGCGCCGTGGCAGCCATTGTAAAAAGGTTGTACCGTTCAGCGCGCGAGCGATAAGAAAGATAATAGTTCGCGCATGATGGACGGCCAGTCGAAAGCCGCGCCGGCTCATCGGCCGATCGTACCGGCGCCAAAAAAGCGCCACTATATTGGCGGTGTGAACCCGGGTATCGCAACCAGGCGGGTTGCCAGCCGGATTTTGGCTACCGAAGGTAAGCGCTGTGCGACGCGCTCGACGCGAACCCGATGCGGTTCGCGCAAGGCGGCGGCGCGAAACACCCGTGCGAAGGCAGTCCTTTGGCACGGAAAACCCCGAAGACGGCGATTCACGCTGGGTAACCGGGCCAACGGCGTTCAACCGAACGCGGCGGCACGGTGGCGTGCCGCCGCATCGCGTTCGAACGGCTTTGCATGCAGGCAACCAGGCGGACAGACGAATGACGATGAACGAAGCACTGAAACAACCCGGTAAAACGATGCTCGTGAAGCACGCGGACGTGCTCGTCACGATGGATGGCGAGCGGCGCGAACTACGCGACGCCGGGCTGTATATCGAGGACAACCGGATCGTCGCGGTCGGACCGACCGCGCAACTGCCGCAAACGGCCGACGAAGTGCTCGACCTGCGCGGCCACCTGGTGATTCCGGGGCTCGTCAACACGCATCACCACATGTACCAGAGCCTCACGCGCGCGATTCCCGCCGCGCAGAACGCCGAGTTGTTCGGCTGGCTCACGAATCTGTACAAGGTATGGGCGAACCTGACGCCCGACATGATCGAAGTGTCGACGCTGACCGCGATGGCCGAGCTGCTGCTGTCGGGCTGCACGACCTCGAGCGACCATCTGTATATCTATCCGAACGGCAGCCGTCTCGACGACAGCATCGCCGCGGCGCGCCGCATCGGCATGCGCTTTCATGCGGCGCGCGGCAGCATGAGCGTGGGACGCAAAGACGGCGGCCTGCCGCCCGATTCGGTGGTCGAGCGCGAAGCGGACATCCTGAAGGACACGCAGCGTCTGATCGAGACGTATCACGACGATGGGCGCTACGCGATGCTGCGCGTCGTCGTGGCGCCGTGCTCGCCGTTTTCGGTGAGCCGCGACCTGATGCGCGAATCGGCGGTGCTCGCGCGCCAGTACGGCGTGTCGCTGCACACGCATCTGGCGGAAAACGTCAACGACGTCGAGTACAGCCGCGAGAAGTTCGGCATGACGCCGGCCGAGTATGCGCACGATCTCGGCTGGGTCGGCCACGACGTATGGCATGCGCACTGCGTGCAACTCGACGACGCGGGCATCGCGCTGTTCGCGCGCACCGGCACCGGCGTCGCGCACTGTCCGTGCTCGAACATGCGGCTCGCGTCGGGCATCGCGCCGGTCAGGCGCATGCGGCTCGCGGGCGTGCCGGTTGGGCTCGGCGTCGACGGCTCGGCGTCGAACGACGGTGCGCAGATGGTCGCCGAAGTGCGCCAGGCGCTGCTGCTGCAGCGCGTCGGTTTCGGGCCCGATGCGATGACCGCGCGCGAGGCACTCGAAATCGCGACCGTGGGCGGCGCGCGCGTGCTCAATCGCGACGACATCGGCGCGCTCGCGCCCGGTATGGCCGCCGATTTCGTCGCGTTCGATCTGCGCCAGCCGCACTTTGCCGGCGCGCTGCACGATCCGGTGGCCGCACTGGTGTTCTGCGCGCCGTCGCAGGTCAGCTATAGCGTGATCGACGGCAAGGTGGTGGTGAAGGAGGGGCAGTTGGCGACGCTCGAACTCGGGCCGGTGATCGAGCGCCATAACCGGCTCGCGCGGCAGCTTTATGAGGCGGCGGCTTGAGATTGAGCTTGAGCTTGAGATTGAGCGGAAGGGGCGGCATCGGCGCGGTGATGCGCGGATGCCGCGAGTCCTCGATACCTGAGCGGCGCCGCCAGTGCGATCGGCGCCGCGGCGTCAGGGCTTGGCGATCAACGTTCGGGTGGCCTCGCCAACCAGACCGCGCAGCCAGCGCACTTCGTCGGAGTAATGCACGCGCTCGTGCCACAGCTGGTAGTACTGCATCGGCGGGAAGTCGAGCGGCGCGGGTACCACGGTCAGCGGCAGGAACTTCGCGTAGTAGTCGGCAAAAAGGCGCGTCGTCGTGAAGATCAGATCCGATTTGATCAGCACGTAAGGCGCGAGATTGAAGTAGGGCAGCGTGACGACCACGTGGCGCTTCAACCGCTCGCGCGCGAGATGCACGTCGATCGCGCCGCGCTGGCCGACCGAGTACGGCGTCGGCGCGAGATGCGGCGCGTTCAGGTACTGGTCGAGCGTGAGGCCGCCGCGTTTGGCGAACGGATGCGTGTTGCTCATCAGGCAGACGATCTGATCGACGAACAGGTTCGACAGATGCAACTGCTCGGGCGGCTCGGGCCAGTTGCCGACCACGATGTCGAGCTTGCCGTCCTCGAGCGCGAGTTCGTAGTCGAACGCGGGGCCGAGCGAATGGAATTCGAGCGTCGCGTTCGGCGCGGCCTGGCGGAACCGTTCGACGACCGTCGGCACGAACAGTACGTTCAGGTAGTCGGGACAGCCGATCCGGTAGCAGCGGATTGACGTGGCCGGATCGAAGTTGTGCTGCTGGAACTTGATGCGCTCGATTTCGCGCAGCGCGTTCTGCACTGGTTCGAGCAGGCGCAGGCCGTACTCGGTCGGCACCATGCCGGACTTGCCGCGCACCAGCAGCGGGTCGCCGGTGATGTCGCGCAGACGGCGCAGCGCCGCGCTGATCGCGGGTTGGGACTGGTTCAGTTTGACGGCGGCGCGGGTGACGCTGCGCTCCATCAGTAACGTGTGCAACACGCGCAACAGGTACGTGTCGATCGCCTCGCGTTGCTGGCTCATGGACTCTCCGAAATATATGTGCTGGCTGATCGAACGAACGTGGGGGTATATGCGTTTTAATATGAACGAAAAGCGGCGTCAAGGGTGGCATACCCGCAGAGCTTGTAGTGGCGGGGGTTTGCGGGAATTTTGTCAACTCGACTGAGTGGGGCGAATTAGGTATTGTCATCCGGTTGTGGTGACGGATCGCCCGTCGACAGGGCGGACCGATCGTCCGCAACCCGGCGGCAACCCGGCGGCAAAAAAACAGGCGGCAAGCAGGCTGCAAGCACATGCCAGGCAGCGTCACGAACGCACTACGGAAACTCATGAGCGACACTCCATTTAGCGACGGCGCGCAACTCACCGGTCAGGCGGTGCCCCGGCTCGCGCTCACGGGCATCACGAAGCAGTACCCGGCCGTGCGCGCCAACGACGATGTCACGCTGGTCGTCGCCCCCGGCGAAATCCACGCGGTGCTCGGCGAGAACGGCGCGGGCAAAAGCACGCTGATGAAGATCATCTACGGCGCGGTGCGACCCGACGCCGGCGAGATCCGTTGGGAAGGCGAGACGGTCGACATCGCGAGTCCGGCGGCTGCGCGCAAGCTCGGGGTCGGCATGGTGTTCCAGCACTTCTCGCTGTTTGAGACGCTGACGGTAGGCGAAAACATCGCGCTCGCGCTCGACGAGCCGTTCGATCTGAAGTCCCTGTCCAAACGCATTCGCGAGGTGTCGGCCGACTACGGGCTCGACATCGATCCGCAGCGGCACGTGCACAGCCTCACCGTCGGCGAGCGGCAGCGCGTCGAAATCGTGCGCTGCCTGCTGCAGAATCCGCGTCTGTTGATCATGGACGAGCCGACCTCGGTGCTGACGCCGCAGGCGGTCCGCAAGCTCTTCACGACGCTGCGCCGGCTCGCGGCCGAAGGCTGCAGCATCCTGTACATCAGCCACAAGCTCGATGAAATCCAGGAGTTGTGCGACACCGCGACCGTGATGCGCGGCGGTCGCGTGACCGGCCATGTGACGCCGAAGAACGAAACGCATGCGTCGCTCGCGCAGTTGATGGTCGGTCATTCGCTGCCCGATTACACGCGCCGCGAGCACAAGCCGGGCGCGGTGCTGCTCGACGTCAAGCAGTTGTCGGTCGCGAGCGACGATCCGTTCGGCACCTCGTTGCGCGACGTGTCGTTCAGCGTGCACGCGGGCGAGATCTTCAGCATTGCCGGGGTGTCGGGCAACGGCCAGGCGGAACTGCTCGCGGCGCTGTCCGGAGAAAAGCGCGCTGAAAAACGCAGCCTGCCGGCCGACGCGATCACGATTTGCGGCAAGCCGGCCGCGCGCCTCGGCGCCGGCGGGCGGCGCGCGCTCGGCTTCGGCTTCGTGCCCGAGGAGCGGCTCGGCCGCGGCGCGGTGCCGGCGATGAGCCTCGCCGACAATGCGCTCTTGACCGCGCATCGGCAGGGCATGGTCAGCTCGGGCTGGATCAGGACGGGCGCGATGCACGCGTTCGCGAAGCGCTGCATCGACGCGTTCGACGTGCGCTGCGGCGGCGCCGACGCGCTCGCGCAAAGTCTGTCGGGCGGCAATCTGCAGAAATACATCATGGGCCGCGAGATTTTGCAGGCGCCGAAGGTGCTGGTGGTCGCGCAGCCGACGTGGGGCGTCGATGTCGGTGCGTCCGCGTTCATCCGTCAGCAACTGCTCGATCTGTCCGCGCGCGGCGTCGCGATTCTGGTGATCTCCGAGGAACTGGAAGAGCTGTTCGATATCTGCGATCGCATCGCGGTGCTCGCGGGCGGGCGGCTTTCGCCGGTGCGGGCGACCGGTGCGACCAACGCCGAGGAAATCGGCCGCTGGATGGCGGGGCTGTTCGGCGACCGCGAGGGCGCGGCACCCTCGGCGGACCAGCCGGCGCATGCGTGACGCGAGGCTTGCGCCGCCAACCACGCTAACAAGCTCATCACGCAGCCGCTGCGGACCCTGAAGAACAGAACCCGAACAAACACACGCTACCCATGATGCTTCCCTATCGACTCGAAGCCCGCACGACGCCCTCGCGCACGATGCAGCTCGCCGTGCCGCTGATCGCCGCGTTGCTGACGCTCGCGATCGGCTTCCTGATTTTCGGCCTCGTCGGCCGCGACCCGCTGCAGGCGATGCACGCGTTTTTCATC
This sequence comes from Paraburkholderia sp. HD33-4, assembly GCF_021390635.1. NCBI lineage: Bacteria > Pseudomonadati > Pseudomonadota > Betaproteobacteria > Burkholderiales > Burkholderiaceae > Paraburkholderia > Paraburkholderia sp. HD33-4. The sequence goes on from NZ_JAJEJS010000001.1 coordinate 1,749,667, forward strand.
GAACCGCTGTCGAGCATCAACGGCTGGTCCGAGCTGGTGCTGAAGGCGTCGCCGTTGTGCCTGATCGGCCTTGGCCTCGCGATCGGTTATCGCGCGAACGTGTGGAACATCGGCGCCGAAGGGCAGATGCTGCTCGGCGGCATCGCGGCGAGCGGCGTCGCGATCTATTTCGATCAGGCGAGCGGCTGGTGGATCCTGCCGACGATGATGCTCGCCGGTATCCTCGGCGGCATGGCGTGGGCCGCGATCCCCGCGTTTCTGAAGAGCCGCTTCAATACCAACGAGATTCTCGTGAGCCTGATGCTCACCTACGTCGCGACGCAACTGCTGATCTACCTCGTCAGCGGCCCGTGGCGCGATCCGCAGGGCATGAACTTCCCGCTGTCTGAAATGTTCAGCGGCGATGCGTTGTTTCCGACGCTGTACGGCGACTGGCACTGGAAATTTCTGCGTGGCACGCGCCTGAACGCGTCCGTGTTCCTCACGCTGATCGCGATTCCGCTCGTCTGGCTGTTCATGCGCAAGAGCTTCGCGGGCTACCGGATGAACGTCGGCGGACTCGCACCGCTTGCCGCGCGTTACGCGGGCTTCTCCGACAAGAAAACCATCTGGACCTCGCTGCTCATCAGCGGCGGTCTCGCCGGCCTCGCCGGCATGGGCGAGATCGCCGGTCCGATCGGCCAGTTGCAGGCGACGTGGTCGCCGGGCTACGGGTTCACCGCGATCATCGTCGTGTTCGTCGGACGCTTGCATCCGCTAGGCATCGTGCTCGCGAGTCTGCTGATGGCGCTGCTCTATCTGGGCGGCGAAGCGGTGCAAACCTCGATGCAATTGCCTCAGGCGCTCTCGGGCGTCTTCCAGGGCCTGCTGCTGTTTTGCCTGCTCGGCGCCGACCTGTTCGTGAACTACCGCGTGCGGCGCCGTTCGGCCGTGGCAGTGGGTCATTAAGTTTGCCAATCAGCTCGCCAATCCGCTCTCAGATTCGATATGGATATCCAGCAAGCCAGCGCGCTCACGTCGAGCGCGATCACCGCGTCGATCCCGCTGATGTTCGCGGGTGCCGGCGAACTCGTCGCCGAAAAATCGGGCGTGCTCAACCTTGGCGTGGAAGGGATGATGCTGATGGGCGCCGTCAGCGGCTACGCGGTCACGTCGATCACCGGCAGCCCGTGGCTCGGCGTGCTCGCCGCGATCGGCGCCGGTCTCGCGATGTCGCTGCTGTTCGCGTTCCTCACGCTGACGATGCTCGCCAACCAGGTCGCGACCGGCCTGTCGCTGACGATCTTCGGCATCGGTCTGTCCGCGTACGTCGGCAAGCCCTACACGTCGGCCGCGGTGCGCGCGACGATCGATACGTGGACGATTCCCGGCCTGTCGAAAATCCCGGTGCTCGGCCCGGCACTGTTCACCCTGACGCCGCTCGATTACCTCGCGTTCCTCATGTTCGCGGTGATCGGCTGGTTCCTGTATCGCACGCGCGCGGGGCTCGTGCTGCGCTCGGTCGGCGAATCGCCACAGGTCGCGCACTCGGTCGGCTTTCCGGTGGTCGGCGTGCGCTATGGCGCGGTCGCGTTCGGCGGCGGCATGGCGGGGCTCGCGGGCGGCTACTATTCGATCGTCAATCTGCACCTGTGGCAGGAGAACCTGACGTCGGGCCGCGGCTGGATCGCGCTCGCGCTCGTGGTGTTCGCGACGTGGCGACCCGGACGCCTCCTGATCGGCTCGCTGCTGTTCGGCGCGGTGACGGGGCTGCAGTTCTACGCACAGGCGATCGGCGTGCCGGTGCCGACGCAGTTCCTCGCAATGTTGCCGTACGTCGCGACGATCGTCGTGCTCGCGCTGATCTCGCGCAATCCGAATACGATTCGCCTGAATGCGCCCGCGTCGCTCGGCAAGCCGTTTTTCTCGGCGGGTTGACTGCGACCCAGGTTTTTTATCGATCCGCTCAATACTATTCGCTCATCACGACAGGGGATAAAACATGAAGAGAAGAAATCTGCTGACCGCTTTCGCGTGGGGCGCGGCGTCGCTCGCGCTCGCCGCACCGCTCGCGCAAACCGCGCAGGCCGCCGACGTGCCGGGCGTCGCGTTCGTCTATCTCGGCAATCCGGGCGATGCCGGCTGGACCTTCGCGCACGATCAGGGCTCGAAGGAAGCCGAAGCGAAGTTCGGCAACCGGATCAAGATCACGCGCGTCGAGAACGTGCCCGAATCGGCCGATTCCGAGCGCGTGTTCCGCGATCTCGCGAACAAGGGCAACAAGATCATCTTCGGCACGAGCTTCGGCTTCCAGGACTTCCAGCTGAAGGTCGCGAAGGACTTCCCGGACACCGTGTTCCTGCACGCGACCGGTTACAAGAAGGCGCCGAACTTCGGCACCTACGACGTGCGCATGTACCAGGGCGCGTATCTGGCGGGCGTCGCCGCGGGCTACGTGACGAAGAGCAACACGCTCGGCTTCGTCGCGTCGGTGCCGATTCCTGAGGTGGTGCGCAACATCAACGCATTCACGCTCGGCGCGCGCTCGGTGAACCCGAAGGTGCACACGAAGGTGATCTGGATCAACAGCTGGTTCGATCCGGGCAAGGAAAAGCAGGCCGCCGAAACGCTGATCGGCCAGGGCGCCGACGTGCTGCTGCAGAACACCGATTCGAGCGCGACGCTCGCGACCGCGTCGGAGAAGCACGTGCACGCGTTCGGCTGGGATTCGGACATGAAGAAGTTCGGTCCTGACGCGCATCTGGGCTCGGTGGTCGCGCACTGGGGCGTGTACTACAGCGCGGTGATCCAGCAGGTGCTCGACGGCAAGTGGAAGAACGATCCGGTGTGGTGGGGCATTCCGCAGAAGGCCGTCAACCTCGAGGACCTGAACACGTCGGCGATTCCGGCCGATGGGCAGAAGCAGGTGGCCGTCAAGCGCGACGAACTCGCGAGCGGCAAGCGCGACGTGTTCACGGGTCCGATCAAGGATCAGTCGGGCACGGTGAAGGTGCCCGAGGGCAAGACGCTGACCGATGCGGAACTGCAGCGCCTGAACTGGTACGTGGAGGGTGTCGACGGGTCGCTGCCGAAGTAAAGCGGGCCGTGACCCTCGCCCGTGGTGTTCGCCGCCACGGGCAGCCTCCTGTTGAAAAAGCTGCGCCCAACCCGGCTTCGGGTTGGACGCAGCTTTTTTGTTTGCGGCTTTGCGCGATGGCGCGCAAGCGCATCGCGTAGCCGCCGCTCAGTCCTCGATGCGCAGGCCGACCTTCAGCGTGACCTGCCAGTACGCGACCTTGCCGTCCTCGATCTGGCCGCGCGTTTCCGTGACCTCGAACCAGTGCAGATTGCGCAGCGTTATCGACGCTTTGGCAATCGCGGTGGTGATCGCGTCGTCGATCGATTTCTTCGACGAGCCGGTCAGTTCGATCTTCTTGTAAACGTGTTCTGACATGAGTGTCCTCCTTGGTGTGCGCCGCGGGTCGGTGAAACGCTGCTCGGAAACGCGCATGGAAAAAAGCGCATGGAAAAAAGTATAGGCAACGGTTCGCGCAGTCTGAGGGGCATATGCGTTCTCGCCGACGTCCGCGCGAGCGTCATTGCCTGCGTGGCGGATCGGATGTCGCCGCCCGAACCATCGATGCCGCACGCCGCATGCCCGGTATCGCGCGAGCTCACCGCCCGGGGCGGCCGTTATCATGTGCACGCAACATAATCCCTGCAATCTGATAGCCGACGAGGTTCGAACGTGGAAACTGGTTTCTGCGGCCCCGGTCTGATGGGCGCGCCGATGATCCGGCACCTGTTGCGCGCGGGGCATACCGTGCATGTATGGAATCGCACGCGGGCCAAGGCCGAGGCCTTGCGGGCCGAGGGTGCGCACGTCGTCGATACGCCACGTGAGCTGGCTGCGCGCTGCGATGCGGTGCTGCTGTGCGTCGCCGACGCGGCGGCGGTCGAACAGACCGTGTTCGGGCCGGACGGGCTGCTCGATGGCGCTCCGGCGGCCGGCGCTCCGGCGGCGCCGCACCGCCTGCGCTGGATCGTCGATCATTCGAGCATTCCGCCCGCCGCGACGCGCGCGCTGGCGCGCCGCGTGGCGGATTTCGGCGAGCCGGGCAGCGCGGCTGGCGCAGGCGCGCTCGAGCACGCGACTTCGATCGGCTGGATCGACGCGCCGGTTTCGGGCGGTGTCGCCGGTGCCACAGCGGGCACGCTCGCGATCATGGCCGGCGGCGCGGCCAGCGATCTCGCCGCGGTGCGCCCCTTGCTCGACGCCTATGCCGCCCGCGTCACGCACATGGGCGAGGTCGGCGCGGGGCAAACCGCGAAGCTGTGCAATCAGGCGATCGTCACCGCGACCGTCGCCGCGATCGCCGAGGCGGTGAGCCTCGCGCAGCGCAGCGGCATCGACGCCGCGAAGCTGAGCGAGGCGCTCGCCGGCGGCTGGGCCGATTCGGTGCTGCTGCGGACCTTCGTGCCGCGCATGACGCAAAGCGGCCTCGCGCCGATCGGCGCGTTGCGCACGTTTCAGAAGGACGTCGACACGGTCGCGGCAACCGCCTACGAGACCGGCACGCCGATGCCGGTTGCGTCGACGGTCCAGCAATTGCTGCGACTGGGTGCCGCGATGGGGTTCGCCGATGCGGATTTTTCGGCCTTCATCGACATTTTGCAGACGCCGCGCGGCGGCTCGAACGGGTGAGGCGGGCCGGGCCGGACGAACTGTCGGGTTGAAATCTCTAAACCTGCTAAAATATTGGGTTTTTCGCCGATATCACATTCAAAGGGACGCGCCGTGCTGTCTACTGCCAATATCACCATGCAATTCGGGCCGAAGCCCCTCTTCGAGAACATTTCGGTCAAATTCGGGGAAGGGAACCGCTATGGCCTGATCGGTGCGAACGGCTGCGGTAAATCCACTTTCATGAAGATTCTCGGTTCGGATCTCGAGCCGAGTTCGGGCAACGTGATGCTCGAGCCGAACGTGCGCCTCGGCAAGCTGCGCCAGGACCAGTTCGCGTACGAAGACGTGCGCGTGCTCGACGTCGTGATGATGGGCCACACCGAAATGTGGGCCGCGATGACCGAGCGCGACGCGATCTACGCGAACCCCGACGCGACCGACGACGACTACATGCACGCGGCCGAGCTCGAAGCAAAGTTCGCCGAGTACGACGGCTACACGGCCGAAGCGCGCGCGGGCGAACTGCTGCTCGGGATCGGCATCGCGATCGAAGACCACAACGGGCCGATGAGCAACGTGGCGCCCGGCTGGAAACTGCGCGTGCTGCTCGCGCAAGCGCTGTTCTCGAAGCCGGACGTGCTGCTGCTCGACGAGCCGACCAACAACCTGGACATCAACTCGATCCGTTGGCTGGAAGATATTCTGAACCAGTACAACTCGACGATGATCATCATCTCGCACGACCGGCACTTCCTGAACCAGGTGTGCACGCACATGGCCGACATGGACTACGGCACGCTGAAGGTCTACCCGGGCAACTACGACGACTACATGCTCGCGAGCACGCAGGCGCGCGAGCGTCAGCAGGCCGCCAACGCGAAGGCGAAGGAGCGCGTGGCCGATCTGCAGGACTTCGTGCGCCGCTTCTCGGCGAACAAGTCGAAGGCGCGTCAGGCCACCAGCCGTCTGAAGATGATCGACAAGATCAAGATCGAGGAATTCAAGCCGTCGTCGCGTCAGAACCCGTTCATCCGCTTCGAGTACGAGAAGAAGCTGCACAACATCGCGGTGGTCGCTGAGAGCATTTCGAAGAAATACGAACGCTCGATCTTCAATAACTTCAGCATCAGTGTGCAACCGGGCGAGCGTATTGCGATCATCGGCGAGAACGGCGCGGGCAAGACCACGCTGCTGCGCTCGCTGCTCGGCAATCTGCAACTCGATCACGGCAAGGTGAAGTGGGCGGAAAACGCCAACATCGGCTATATGCCGCAGGACACGTACGAAGAGTTCCCGGGCGACGTCACGCTGATGGACTGGATCGACCAGTACCGCAAGGAAGGCGACGACGAGCAGATGGTGCGCGGCACGCTCGGCCGCCTGTTGTTCAACGCGGACGACATCCGCAAGTCGGTCAAGGTGCTGTCGGGCGGCGAGAAGGGCCGCATGATCTGGGGCAAGCTGATGCTCGGCCGCCACAACGTGCTGCTGATGGACGAGCCGACCAACCACATGGACATGGAGTCGATCGAGTCGCTGCAGATCGCGCTGGACAAGTTCGATGGCACGCTGATTTTCGTCTCGCACGACCGCGAGTTCGTGAGCGGCCTCGCGAACCGGATCATCGAAGTGAAGACCAATGGCACGCTGAACGACTTCGGCGGCAACTACGAGGACTTCCTGACGAGTCAGGGCGTGCAGTAAGCGCCGGGTCGTACCCAAGACCTGATGTACCCAGATGGCCCACCCAGGTTCGTACCCAGGTGGGCCTTTTGTTTTACCCAGGCCAAACGTGATGCGCACGCCAACTCAGCTGTGCAGACCGGATCCCCGAAAATGCCAGCCTACTCGATCACTTTGCGGACAAAGAGCAGGTAAGCGCACGTGCACGAGACGCCAAGCAGAACGATCCAAAGCGGCGCCAGAGCGATCAGGATTTGCAGGCAGGACATATCGGTTCCCCATTTCTTTAGCTGATGGGGTCACTCTACCGACCCAGCCGAACGCATACCTGAGGCGGGCTGTCGCACTGAGCGGTGGATCGGTTGATCTGCGTCAAGGCATCGCGAGCAGCCACCGATGCCGGGCGCGATGAGCGCTGGACTATCGCCGGTTCAGCGCGAGCCGTCGAATGACTTCGTCCAGCTTGCCCATCGGGCGAGCCTTCCCTTGAATCGTTCCGTTTGCAGGCCGCGCCGCTCTCGCCGTCGGGTGCCTCGCGAGTTGATGGGGTGGGTCCATCGAATAACTTCGCAACGCGCTTTCCGCTTCCCGGCCAAGCGCAACGAATCTCACGGATCGAGGGAACAGACTGATGAAGTCGGTCAGAATCTGGCCGGTCTCAAGTAGTTCGTGAGTCGACGGGCGGCGGTTGCTCTGGGTATCTTCGTCCGCGAACGGATGAAACGGGAACGCGTTCCAAAGCGCAAACTCCGCCGGTCCGAATCCATTGGCGAGCATCGTCTGCCAGACGATTGACGCGGTTCTCTCGTAGACACCGTATTCGCGGTCAGTCGTTCGAGACAACGCGGCGACGCTGCTGGTGCGGGTTGCCGGCCCCGGGAGGTAGTCCGGCGGCGGGCCGCGGTCCGATCCCACGGCGACGTCGTTGAGCTTTGCATCGTTGCCGAGCAGAATCCGCTCGGAGGTCATCGCGATGCCCGTGAAACGCCCGCCTCGGCAGCTCAGCGCCTCCGCAATCAGGATCACCTTGACGCTCGTCTGGCGGGCTTGCAGGTAGGCCGTAAGCTGTCTCTGGCGAATCAGCGGCGCATTGACGCCGGGCTGATCGCGCTCATCGGTTTCGGACCATGGATTGAACACGTGGGCCATTCGGCGCCATTGTGCAACGCTCTGAACGAAGTCCCTGGCGGTGGTCATGGCGACGAAGTTTTGCGAAGCCTTTCCGGAGTTCCGGGATTCTCGATGGTGGCGAGCGACTTCAGCCCGCGATGCGCGTAACGAACAGGCTCACACCTTGTCGTTCTGAAACCGCATCGCCGTGCCTTCCCGTTCGATCCGGACCCAGATCGCGCGCTTTTCCTCGTCGCTGAGGAACACCCAGTTCGACACTTCGGTCGCGGTGCGGCCGCAGCCTTTGCAGACCTCGTCGAAGAGCGTGGAGCACACGCCGATGCACGGGCTATCGGGAAGATCGTGGAGATTCGAAGTCATCGGAAACCTTGGGGCGGGGGAGGCAAAGTCCCGCTATGTTAACCGATGCGCGACGCGCGCCTTGTACGCGGCGCCCGGCGTCATGCGAAGTTCACGATAGCCGCGCCGACGTCTGCGGCTGCCGTCACGCCCCAGTCGCCAGTTGCCACAACAGCGCGCCATTGAGTGCAACGATGAACGCCGCCGACAGCCACGACAGCACGAGCGGCACGCCGTGCACGCGCCAGCCGCGCATCAGCGTCGCATCGGACGCGCAGCGGATCAGCGGCACGACCGCGAGCGGCAATTGCAGGCTCAGCACGACCTGGCTCGCGACCAGCAACTGATTGGAGCCATGCTGTCCGAACATGCCCACCGCGAGCAGGGCCGGCCCGATCGCGAGCGCACGCGTGAGCAGCGCGCGTTTCCAGCGCGGCAAGCGTAGCCGCAGGAAGCCCTCCATCACGGTCTGGCCGGCCAGCGTGCCGGTGACGGTCGCGCTGAGTCCGCACGCGAGCAGCGCCGCCGCGAACAGGATGCCGGCCCAGCGGCTGCCGACGAGCGGCGCGATCAGCCGATGCGCGTCGGCCAGATCGGTCACGTCGCGATGGCCGCTCGCATAGAACACCGCGGCCGCGACGATCAGCAGCGCCGCGTTGATCACGAACGCGAAAGCAAGCGAGCCGAAGGTATCGATATTGACCACATGCAGCGCGGCCTTGATCTGCGCGTCGCTGCTGTCGGGTGCGTGATGCTTGACGAGTGCCGAATGCAGATACAGGTTGTGAGGCATGACCGTCGCACCGACGATGCCCGCCGCAAGCCACAGCATGCCCGCGCTTCTGATCAGCTCCAGGCTCGGCGCGGTGCCGGCCAGCGCCGCGTGCCAGTCGGGCCGCGCGAGCGCGAGCTGCACGACGAAGCACAGGCCGACGAAGCCGATCAGCGCGGCGATCACCGCCTCCAGTCTGCGGCCGCCTTTCTGCTGAAGCGCGAGCAGCGCGAACGTGCAGACCGCCGACATCAGCACGCCGACTGTCAGCGACACGCCGAGCAGCAGCTGCAGCGCGACCGCACTGCCGACCACCTCGGCGACGTCGCAGGCGATGATCGCAACTTCGCTCGTCAGCCACAGAAACAGCGTCGCGCGCCGGTCATTGCGCTCGCGGCACAGCTGCGCGAGATCGCGCCCGGTCACGACGCCGAGGCGCGACGACAGCCATTGCATCAGCATCCCCATCAGGCTCGCCAGCAGCACGATGCCGAGCAGGCGATAGCCGTAACCCGCGCCAGCGCCGAGCGCGGTCGCCCAGTTGCCCGGATCGATATAGCCGACCGCGATCAGCGCGCCGGCGCCGAGGTACGAGAACCAGTGCGCCGGACGCGTCGGCTCGCCCGGCAGACGCCGACGCCGGTTGGGACGCATCGCGAAAGGATTGGTGTTCATCGTGCCGGAGATTCCGGGAAACGCATCCTGTTGCAAGGCACATGCCCATTGCACGCGCGCAGCGGTTGGCGGCCCGTCGCGCGACGGCGTCGCGCAACACGCATCAAAAGATCATGATAGGAGCATTCGAGCCGTCATGTCGGCGCCGCCGCGCATGAAAGGTGCGCCGCACACCACCGCGGCCGTGCACCGGCAAGCAACGTCGGGCACCCGCGTGGACCAGAGCGGCGCACCGCCCAGGTGCGAGCCGACACCGACCTGACAACCAGATAACAGCGTCGCGACGAAACCCCTGCGGACTGTACTCAGCGCGAATAAAGCGCCGCCGCGGCTCGCGTATTTTTCGGTGGACACGCGCCGATAACCCGTTAAAATTGCGCCGATTTTGCAAGGGTGCGGCCATAGCCTGTACCGTTTGCGCGACAGCTCCGGGTTTTTTTTGGAGCGGGCAATAATTGGTGGTAGTTTTCGGGGTTTTCAGGGGGTCGTGCACGCGAGGGCGCGGCTTGAGTGACGACGGGATCGGAGAACGGGATGAACAAACGGATAGTGGGGCATGTGGCGGCGCTGGTCTTGTGCGCGGCGCCGTGGTTGACGGCCGCTGCGAAGGATACGCAGCTCAATGTGTATAACTGGTCCGACTACATCGCGAAGGACACGATCCCGAACTTCACCAAGCAGACCGGCGTCCAGGTCAAGTACGACAACTACGACAGCGACGACACGCTGCAGGCGAAGCTGCTTACCGGCAATTCGGGCTACGACATCGTCGTGCCGACCAGCAACTACGCGGGCAAGCAGATCGCCGCGGGGATCTTCGAGCCGCTCGACAAATCGAAGCTGCCGAACCTGAAGTACCTCGACCCGTCGCTGATGGCGCTCGTCGCCGGCGCCGATCCGGGCAACAAGTACGTGGTGCCCTGGGCGTACGGCACGACCGGCCTCGGCTACAACGTGACGAAGGTCCAGCAGATCCTCGGCAAGGACGTGCCGCTCGATAACTGGGACATCCTGTTCAAGCCGGAAAACATCTCGAAGCTGAAGGCCTGCGGCGTGTCGGTGCTCGACGCGCCCGACCAGATGTTCGCGGCCGCGCTGCACTACATGGGCAAGGATCCGATGAGCACGAACCCGGCCGACTACCGCGCCGCGCTCGCGATGCTGAAGAAAATCCGCCCGTACATCACGCAGTTCAACTCGTCGGGCTACATCAACGACCTCGTCGGCGGCGACGTCTGCTTCGCGTACGGCTGGTCGGGCGACGTCGTGATCGCCAAGCATCGCGCGCTCGAAGCGAAGAAGCCGTACAAGATCGAGTACTTCGTGCCGAAGGGCGGGGCGCCGGTGTGGTTCGACGTGATGGCGATTCCGAAGGACGCGAAGCACAAGGAAGCCGCGCTCGAATGGATCAACTACATCGAGACGCCGCAGGTGCACGCCGCGATCACCAACGCCGTGTACTACCCGAGCGTCAACATGGAAGCGCGCAAGTACGTGGACAAGGACGTCGCGAACGATCCGGCCGTGTATCCGTCGCCGGAAACCATCAAGACGCTGTTCCTGTTGAAGCCGCTGCCGCAGGAAATCCAGCGGCTGCAAACGCGGCTGTGGACCGAGTTCAAGTCCGGCCGCTAAGCGCGGCAACAAACAGATAAGCAGCCTATGAAGCCCTCGGTGTTCACCGGGGGCTTTGTTCGTCAAACGCCGGAGTGAAGCAGCATTATGATGAGTAGTGACCAGCCGGGCGCGCTGGCCGGGACGGCCGTGCCGTCGACGGGCCCGAATGCCGTTACCGACGACGCAGCGGAACAGTTCATCCAGATCGTCGACGTCGTGAAGAAGTTCGGCGAGACCGTCGCGGTCAAAGGCGTCAACCTGACGGTGAAAAAGGGCGAGCTGTTCGCGCTGCTCGGCAGCTCGGGCTGCGGCAAGTCCACCCTGCTGCGCATGATGGCAGGGCTCGAAACCGTGACGTCGGGCAAGATCCTGATCGATGGCGAAGACCTTGCGCAACTGCCGCCGTATCGCCGGCCGGTCAACATGATGTTCCAGTCGTACGCGCTGTTTCCGCACATGACGGTCGAGGCGAACGTCGCGTTTGGCCTCAAGCAGGAAGGCGTGCCGAAGGCCGAGCTGAAAGACCGCGTGCACAACGTGCTCGAACTCGTGCAGATGGGCCGCTTCGCGAAGCGCAAGCCGCATCAGCTGTCGGGCGGGCAGCAGCAGCGCGTCGCGCTCGCGCGTTCGCTCGTCAAGCGGCCGAAGCTGCTGCTGCTCGACGAGCCGATGTCGGCGCTCGACAAGCAGATCCGCCAGCGCACGCAGATCGAGCTCGTCAACATTCTCGACCGGGTCGGCGTGACCTGCATGATGGTCACGCACGACCAGGAAGAAGCGATGACGATGGCCAACCGCCTCGCCGTGATGAGCGAAGGCCAGATCGTGCAGCTCGGCACGCCGCATGAAGTCTACGAGTATCCGAACAGCCGTTTCTCGGCGGAGTTCATCGGTTCGACCAATCTGTTCGAAGGCCACACGATCGAGGACGAACCCGATCACGTGTTCATCGAAACGCCCGATCTGCCGTGCCATCTGCACGTCAATCACGGCATCACCGGTCCGCTCGGCATGCCGGTGACCATCTCGGTGCGGCCCGAGCGCATCGCGCTCACGCGCAAGCCGCCCGAGGGCGCGTACAACTGGGGCAGGGGCGTCGTCACGAATATCGCGTACATGGGCGGCTATTCGCTGTATCACGTGAAGCTCGACGGCGGCAAGACGGTGATCGCGAACGTGACGAGCCTCGCGCTCACCGAAATCGATCCGCCCTCCTGGGGCGATGAAGTCTACGTGCGCTGGAGCGCATCGGCCGGCGTGGTGCTGACGTCATGAAAGATGCGCTTTCCTCGTTTTTCGCGTGGCCGGTGCGGCGTCTGAAGCTCACGGGCCGCACCGCGGTGGTGGCGGGGCCGTTCGTCTGGCTGCTGCTGTTTTTCCTCGTGCCGTTCCTGCTGGTCGTGAAGATCAGCTTCGCCGATTCGCAACTCGGCATTCCGCCGTACACGCAGCTCGTCAACTTCGCGGAAGGCGCGCTGCACATCACGCTCGATCTGTCGCACTACGCATTTCTGCTGACCGACAGCCTGTACTTCGCGACCTATGTGAATTCGGTCGTGGTCGCGGCGATTTCGACCGTGCTGTGTCTGCTGATCGGCTATCCGATGGCGTACTACATCGCGCGCTCGAATCCGGCCACCCGCAATCTGCTGATGATGGCCGTGATGCTGCCGTTCTGGACCTCGTTCCTGATCCGCGTGTACGCGTGGATCGGGATTCTGAAGAACAACGGGCTGCTGAATAACTTCCTGATGTCGATCGGGCTGATCCATTCGCCGATCGAGCTGTATCACACGAACACAGCGGTCTATATCGGCATGGTCTATTCGTATCTGCCGTTTCTCGTGATGCCGCTTTACGCGCACCTCGTGAAAATGGACCTGACCTTGCTCGAAGCCGCGTACGACCTCGGCGCGAAGCCGTGGAAGGCGTTCTGGCAAATCACGCTGCCGCTGTCGAAGAACGGCATCATCGCGGGCTGCCTGCTGGTGTTCATTCCGGCGGTCGGCGAGTACGTGATTCCTGAGCTGCTCGGCGGCGCGAACACGCTGATGATCGGCCGCGTGATGTGGAATGAGTTCTTCGACAACGCCGACTGGCCGATGGCGTCCGCCGTCACGTGCGCGATGGTGTTGCTGCTGCTGGTGCCGATGGCGCTGTTCCAGCACTCGCAGGCTAAGGCATTGGAGGAGGGCCGCCAATGAAGCCGAATCGCATGCTGCAGCTGATCGCTCTGGGTATCGGCTTTCTGTTTCTGTATATCCCGATCGTCAGCCTCGTCGTGTATTCGTTCAACGAATCGCAGCTGGTCACCGTGTGGACGCGTTTTTCGACGCGCTGGTATGCGGCGCTGTTGCAGGACGACGAGCTCATCACGTCGGCGTGGCTGTCGCTGCGTATCGGCCTGATGACCGCGTTCGCGTCGGTGATCATCGGCACGTGGGCCGGTTTCGTGCTCGCGCGCATGGGGCGCTTTCGCGGCTTCACGCTGTACACGGGCATGATCAACGCGCCGCTGGTGATCCCTGAAGTGATTCAGGGCATCTCGCTTTTGCTGCTGTTCATCGAAATGGCGCGCTGGATCGGCTGGCCGGCCGAACGCGGCATCTTCACGATCTGGATCGGCCACGTGATGCTGTGTATTTCGTACGTCGCGATCATCGTGCAGTCGCGGGTGCGGGAGCTGCATCCGTCGCTCGAGGAAGCCGCGCTCGACCTCGGCGCGACACCTCTGCGGGTGTTCTTCTTCGTCACGCTGCCGCTGATTTCGCAGGCGCTGGTGTCGGGCTGGCTGCTGTCGTTCACGCTGTCGATCGACGACCTGGTGCTGTCCGCGTTCCTGTCGGGTCCCGGCTCGACGACCTTGCCGCTCGTCGTGTTCTCGCGCGTGCGTCTCGGTTTGAATCCGGAGATGAACGCGCTCGCGACGCTGTTCATCGCGGTCGTCACGCTCGGCGTCGTCGCGGCGAACTTCTTCATGCAGCGCGCGGAGCGCAAGCGGGCCGTGATGGCGGTTTGAGCTCACGCGCGCGCCCGGTGCGTCGCGCGTGAGCGAACCGCCTGAGCGAACCGCATGTGAGAACCGCAGCTCACAGCCTTCACTTTTTCTGACCATGGCAATGATCGAGTCCCTTCTCCAAGTGCTGGACTGGGAGCCGCTTTACCGGCTGTGGGAGTTGATCGTGCTCATCGTGAAGTTTCTGTGGGATCTGTTGCTGTTACTGGGCGGCGGCGGGCGGTAACTGAATGCGCCGGTCCACGCGCAGGTCCGCGCATCGCATCATCGTGCAGACTCAACATTCGAAGCGATAGTCCCGCGGCCGCACACGCCGCGTCCGTTTGCGAAAACTGAACGTGAAGCCGGGCCAGATCGCGGTGACCTTGCCGCTGCGGGTCTGATACCAGCTGTGGCAGCCGCTCGTCCACACCGCGCGCTGCATGTTCTGCTGCAGACGTGCGTTGAAATCGCGCTGCACGTCGGCGCGCAAGGTCATCGTGCGCGCGTTCTGTTTGCGCAGCATGCGCAGGCAATCGCCGATGTAGCGCAGTTGCGACTCGATCATGTAGATCATCGAGTTATGGCCGAGCCCGGTGTTCGGGCCGGCGATCATGAAGAAGTTCGGGAAGTTCGCGATGCTCGTGCCGAGATACGCTTCGGGGCCATCGCTCAGCCATAGCGTGCTGAGGTCGGTGCCGTCGAGACCGGTCACTTCGAACGGCGCGCGCACGTCGTTGACCTGGAAACCCGTGCCGCAGATGATCGCGTCCGCGCGATGGTGCACGCCATCCTCGGTCACGATGCCATCGGCAACGATCTCGCGAATGCCGCTCGTCACGACGTCGACGTTGGGCTGACAGACGGCCGGGTAGTAGTCGCTCGACAGCAGCACGCGCTTGCAGCCGAGCCGGTAGTTCGGCGTGAGCTTCGCGCGCAGCGCCGGGTCCTTCACGCGTCGCTCCAGATAGCTGAGGCCGAACTTCATCGGCGTCTTCATCAGCTTCGGATTGACGACGAACGCGATCCCACGCGATTCGAGCTGCCAATAGATCGCATTACGGACGAAGCGCTGGGTGAAGGGCAGTGTGCGGAACAGCCACTGCGCGCGCGCGCCGATCGGCTTGTCACGCTTGGGCATCACCCACGGCGGGGTACGCTGGAACAGGTCCAGATGCGCGACGCGCGGCTGGATTTGCGGCACGAACTGGATTGCGCTCGCGCCGGTGCCGATCACCGCGACGCGTTTGCCGTCGAGCGGATAGGCATGATCCCAGCGCGCCGAATGGAACAGCTTGCCCTCGAAACGTTCGATGCCAGCGATGCGCGGCAGCGCGGGACGCGACAGCGGACCATTCGCGGCGATCAGCACGTCGGCCTCGATGATTTCGCGCGCGCCGTTCGTGTCGAGTTCGACGAGCCAGATCTGCCGCGCTTCGTCGAAGCGCGCGGCGCTCACTTTCGCATTGCAGCGCACGTAGCGATCGACGCCGTACTTGCGCGCGCAGTGCTGCAAATACGCGAGAATTTCGGCCTGGCTGCTGAACGAGCGCGACCACGCCGGATTCGCCTCGAACGAAAACGAATAGAGATGCGACGGGACATCGCAGGCCGCGCCGGGGTAGGTATTGTCACGCCACGTGCCGCCGATGCCGCTCGCGGCCTCATAGACCGCAAACGACGTGATGCCCATCTGTTGCAGACGGATGGCCATGCCGATGCCGGCAAAGCCACTGCCGACGATCGCAATGCGCGGCGTGGTGGATGAAGCGGAAGGGGCGGGCGTCACGGCGGTCTCCGGGCGGGGCGAAAGCGGCGGGTGAAACGGCAGCGGCTACCGCGCGCTGGGTTCGCGCGGCGCGACGGCCGGGAGCGAAATCGCGCGTCTACACCTGCCTACGCCAAGCTTAACGCGCAGGGTAGACAACTGTACACATCGCGTCAAGATCGTTTAGAGTGCAGCTAATAAACGCGCATACCGCGCGATGATTGAATGCACGATGACCATCGTCTCCGAAGCAGCGTCCGTCGCCGGCGCGGAGTTGCCGCCCGGCAAGCGCAAGCTGATCGAAGCCGCGCTGCGGCTGACCGCCGGCGGCCGCAGTTTCGCGAGCCTCGGATTGCGCGAGCTCGCGCGCGAGGCGGGGCTCAATCCGAACACGTTCTACCGCCATTTCAGCGCGCTCGACGAGCTCGCGCGCGAAGCCGTCGCCTCGGTGAGCCGGCGGCTTCGGCCGATGCTGCGGCGCGAGCGCTGGCTCGCCGCGCACGACGAACCGCACAGCGTGCCGCGGCGCGCGTGCGTCGCGTTCTTCGCATTCGCGCTCGCGAACCGCGAGGCGTTCCTGAGCGCGCTGGTCGAATACCACGGCACGTCGCCGGCTCTGCGCGACGCGGTGCGCGCTAACCTGCACGAGGTATCGGCGGAAATGGCGGACGATGTCGTACAGCTCGAACTGATGCCGCGACTCGCGCGCGAGACCGTCGACGAAGTCTGCACGCAGATCGTGCTGCAGCTGTTTCATCTATCCGCTGAATACATCGACGCGAACGACGCGCGCCGCGACGCGTTGATCGATTACGCGGAGCGCTTCATCGTGCGGCTGTTCGCGGGGGCGGTCGTGCTCGCGCAGCACGACGGCACCCAGGCGGAGTCGGCGCGGGCGTGACTTGAACGAAGGCGGCACACAAAACCGGCAAGCAAAAAAACAGGCTCCGCGAAGGAGCCTGTTTTTCATTCGAGGTTGATCGATCGGGTTCGATCAGGTGTCGGTCCAACCGGAATCGTCGTTGCTGCCCATGTCGATGCCGCCGCTGCCGTCATCGTTCCAGTCGTTCGAACCCTGACCGAAATCGAGGCCGCCGCCGTTTCCGCCGTCGTTGCCGCGCCGGCGCAGTTCGTCGGGGTCGACGAGCACGTCGCGCTCGACCACGCGGTCACGCCCGTGACTGAGCGCTTCGCCAAGCAGCACGCCGGTCAGCAGACCGCCCATACCGCCACCCATGCCACCGCCTTGCTGCACGATGACCTGCGGCTGCTGCTGATACGGACCCTGCTGCGGATAAGGCGGCTGCGGACTGCCGAAGCGCTCGGCCTCCTGCGCATACGCCGATTGCTGGCCGGTGCCCACGGACGCGGCGGTCGGATCGGGCCGGCCGTCGGCGCGCGCGCGCAGGCTCGCGATGCGCTGATCGAACTCGTCGAGCGCATAAGGCGGCAGCGGATTCTTGCCGTTCGACAGCGTTTCGACGGCGCCGCGCAGCTGCTCTTCGGTTGCTTCAACGTCTTTCTCGAGCAGTTCGTGACCCGGCGCGGTGGATAGCTTCACGTCGAGCTTGATCGAACGCACCGTGTTGAGCATGTCGGTTGCGCGCTTCAATTGCGCGCGGCGATCCTCGTCGGCGCGCGTATCTTCCTGGCTGCGCGCGCGGCGCAAGGTCCAGCGCAGCACGAGCGCGATCGCCGCGATCAGAACAATGATACCGATCCACATACCTACCCCCGGACCATGCCGTAGTTGCGCTTGCGACGTCATCGCCGACTGTTGCTGCACAGCAGGCGCATTCTGCTGAGCGAACGGATTCGTGGCGTGACGGGTGACGTTGCCGCCCGCGCTCTGCGCATCGCGGCGCAGGCGCGCTTCGGTTTGCGCGAAGCGACTCGGGTCGGTGAAGCGGATCTGCGGATCGAGCGTCTTCGCCTGTTGGACCTGCGCGAGCGCTTCGGCGGAACGACCTTCGCGATCGAGCACCTGAGCGTACAGATAGTGCGCGTGGGCGTTGTTCGGATGCGCTTGCAACACTTCGGTGAGGCCGGCGTCGGCCTGCTGCCAGTTGCCCTGCGACATCGCCGATTCGATTTGCTGAACGGTCGGCACCGCGAACGCCGCGGCCGACACGAGCAGCAGCGATGCGAAGGCGGTTGCGAAAAGTTTTTTCATTTGCAGACCGGGCGGGGCGCGCCCGTCTCCATCAGTCGATTGCGGTGGCTGCCTGCGGCGGCCGGTATGCCGGTGCGTTCAGGAGCGAGCGCACCGGCATGTACTACTACTGCTGTTGTCATTGCCGTGCGTACTTGCCATGAAGCGGCACACGCATCCGGCATTTACTGCGCCGGCGTATTGAGCTGCTTCTTCAACGCTTCGAGCCGATCGTCGACGGACGGGCCGCGGTTCAGATCCGCGAGCTTGTCGTCGAGTGCCTTGCCGCTTTTCTCGTCGGCGGAGTTCAGACGCGCGTCGGAACGCGCGTTCGACAGCGCGACCTTGTCTTCGAGCTTCTGGAAATCCTCGGACAGGTTCTTGCCGCCGATACCGCCGAGTGCGGTGGCCGCGGTGTCTTTCGCCTGCGCGATCTGCTGCTTGGCCTGCAGGATGTTCGAGCGCGCGTTCAGGTCGTTGCGGCGTGTGCGCATGTCGTCGATCTGGCTCTTCAGTTGCGCGACCGACGGCTCCAGCGAAGTCAGTTCTTTCGTCAGTGCATCGCGTTCGGCTTCGGCGGTGGCCTGCGCGCCGAGCGCCTCGCGCGCGAGCGCTTCGTCGCCGGACTGCAGCGCACGGCGGGCACCGTCTTCATACTTCTTCGCCTTGTCCGCGGCAACATCGCGCTTGCTTTGCTGGGTGGCGACCTGCGCCTGAATCTCGATCAGCGAGTTCTCGGCCTTGCCGATGCTGTCGTCGAGTTCGCGCACGATCTGGCGCGAGTCGCGCGACGGATCCTGCACCGAGTCGGCCGCGTCGTTCAGAAGACCTTTGAGCGTGCGCGAAATGCTGTCAAAAAGCGACATGAAAACCTCCAGAAAATGTGAGCGGCGCCGACGATGGCGTGCGCGCCTGACTGCCTTGAACTACTGCTACTTTACGCCGCCGCGCGCGATGCTGCGCAACGTTCGGACCGGAGTTCGGGGCGCACTTGCCAATTGCAATAGCGCGCTGCGTTTTTGTTGGGGCGCAATGCCGGGTCGAGGGTTGTCTGGATGATGTGAAGCCGCGATGGGCATGGACTTGACGGCGGATATTACACCATCGGCAGTCTTAAAGACGGCTTAAACGATGCGGCCTTCCGAAGGCTCGAACGATGCCGGAAAAGCCACTGTTTGCGCGTGTGAGCGGGCGTTATCGAGCGGCGATTCATACGGGTGTCACCGATGTAACGATATGCAACGGGGACTCGTTGCGTACCCGTGCAGGCTCGCTCAGATGCAGTGATCGCGGTTCGATGCGCGGTAATTTGCCGTCACGCGTTGCATCACGCGAAGCGGCCGCCTTCGGCGCTCGGGTCGCCGTGCGGTTCGTCGTCGTCGGGGGTCTCGTCGTGGTGGCTGCGCTTGAGTGAGTTGCGCAGACGCGCCGACGCGCCGGGCAGCCGTTTCGACGCGGCGTTGTCGATTGCGTCCGCTTCGGCGTTTTCCGCGTTGTCGGCGGCTCGCGCTGCCGTCAGACGCGCGACGGCTTCGGCGGTGGCCGCGGCCTGTTCGTCCTGCTCCGCGGCGAGCGCGGCGGCGACGCCGGCGGGAAGCAGCGGCGCGGGAGAATCCGCGGTGTCGGTAGCGAGGGCAGGCCGACCGGCCTGCTGTAGCGCGGGCGAATCCACGGCATCCGGCGCGCCGGATGCCGGGTTGGCGGCCGCGCCTGACGCGGTGGCGCCAGCCGTACCCGCACCGTCTTTCTCATGCGCTTGCAGCGCCACCGGCACCGCGGCGCGCGCATAGCGCGTACCGCGCGCGACGCGCTGCAGCGCCGCGTTGAGCGCATCGGGCGCACGCGGCGCGCGCAGCCGGTCGACGATGCTCGCGGCCTTGACCTGTTCGCTGGTCGCGCCGAAGCTCAGCACCGCGCGCCGCATCAGTTCGCTCACGCTGATGCCCAGATCCTCCGCGGTCGCGGTGATCGCACGTTTCTGCGCGGTCGTGACGAATACGACGATGCGCTCGCTGGGCTTGGACATGATCGACTCGCAGTCTTGTTGGCATGGGCGGGTCGGCGCGTGCCTCCGGATACGGTGTCGGAACCCGCCATCGGAGCTGCCGTTGGAACCGCCGTTGGGGTCCCCGTCGCGCGCATCGAAGGACGCGCGCGGGGTTCATCATATGACGAGTTGCGCCGCCACGGAACAAGCGCGGTGAGAAAATCCCGTGACATCAATGAGTTGTAGTGTTTGCGGGCGGTTTGTCCACAAGCCTTTCAACAGAAAATGTTGATAACCCCGCATAAACGACGCTTCGGACGCAGGCCGCCACGCGCGCTGCGCGAAATTACAGACCCTTACTAGGAAAAGGCGGCCGGCGAAGGGAATTCTTACAAAAAAACTGCGTTGGACCGCTGCCGATTTCTTTAAAATGCGCTGTTACGTTGCGCCGGACATGGTCCGAGGCGTGCCGTGCGGCCGGCCGGGGGCAAGGTCCGCAGGGCGGCGTACGCCCAGGCCAGGATGTCGAACACGACCCATGCGCGCGCCGCGAGCGCGCGCAGACAGGCGCGCAGTTGCGGGCCCATTATTCCAGTCATGCCAATCATCAAACGACCGCATTCCTCGAACTCTCCGGCCGGTGAAGACCGGGACTCCCAACAACGCACCCCTGGACGCAACGCCGCTTCGCGCGACGCCGGCCGCGGCCGTCGTTCGATCGGCTCGTCGCTCGTGCTGTGGTTCGTCGGGCTGATCGCGACCGTGGTCGTGGTCGGCGCGCTGATCGTCGGCTATGCGCTCGTCGTGATGGGGCCGCAGCTGCCGTCGCTCGACGCGCTGACCGACTATCGCCCGAAAGTGCCGCTGCGCGTCTATACCGCCGATCACGTGCTGATCGGCGAATTCGGCGAGGAGCGGCGCAGCCTCGTGCGCTTCCAGGACATCCCCGACCAGATGAAAAAAGCGGTGCTCGCGATCGAGGACTACCGCTTCTACGAACACGGCGGCGTCGACTTCGTCGGGATCCTGCGCGCCGGTTTCGCCGACCTCGCACACGGCGGTGCATCGCAGGGCGCGAGCACGATCACGATGCAGGTCGCGCGCAACTTCTTCCTGTCCAGCGAGAAGACCTACACGCGCAAGATCTACGAAATGCTGCTCGCGTACAAGATCGAGCGCGCGCTGACCAAAGACCAGATCCTCGAGCTGTACATGAACCAGATCTATCTGGGCGAGCGCGCGTACGGCTTCGCCGCGGCCGCGCGCGTGTACTTCGGCAAGGACCTGAAGGACATCACGCTGGCCGAGGCCGCGATGCTCGCGGGCCTGCCGAAGGCGCCGTCCGCGTATAACCCGGTCGTCAATCCGAAGCGCGCGAAGATCCGTCAGGAGTACATCCTGCGACGCATGCTCGAGCTGAACTACATCACGCAGCAGCAGTACGATCAGGCCGTGAAGGAAGAGATTCGCACGAAGAATCCGGGCAACGAATACAACGTGCATGCCGAGTACGTCGCCGAAATGGTGCGGCAGATGATGTACGCGCAGTACAAGGACGAAACCTATACGCGCGGCCTGAACGTCACGACGACCATCGATTCCGCCGATCAGGACGCCGCGTATCGCGCGGTGCGCAAGGGCGTGATGGACTACGAGCGACGCCACGGCTATCGCGGACCGGAAGGCTTCGTGCAGTTGCCCGAGGCGGGCGACGACCGCGACCAGACGATCGACGACGCGCTGACCGATCACCCGGACAACGGCGAGATCATCGCCGGCGTGGTGACGGACGCCAGCGCGAAGCAGGTGGTCGCACAACTGGTCGACGGCACCCAGGTGACGGTGTCGGGCGATGGCCTGCGCTTCGTCGCCGCCGCGCTGAGCCCGCGCGCGAACCAGACGCTGCGCATCAGGCCCGGCTCGATCGTGCGTCTCGTCGCCGACGACAAGGGCAACTGGCAGATCACACAGCTGCCGCAGGTCGAGGGTGCGCTCGTATCGCTGACGCCGCAGGACGGCGCGATCCGCGCGCTGATCGGCGGCTTCGACTTCAACAAGAACAAGTTCAACCATGTGACGCAAGCGTGGCGCCAGCCGGGTTCGAGCTTCAAGCCGTTCATCTATTCGGCGGCGCTCGACAAGGGCCTCGCACCGGCGACGATCATCAACGACGCGCCGCTGTACTTCCCGCCGAGCACGCCGGGCGGCGACGCGTGGGAGCCGAAGGACGACGACCAGCCTGATGGTCCGATGTCGATGCGCGTTGCGCTGCAGAAGTCGAAGAACCTCGTGTCGATCCGTATCCTGTCCTTCATCGGCACCAAGTACGCGCAGGACTTCGTCACGCAGCGCTTCGGCTTCGACGCCGACAAGACCCCGCCGTATCTGCCGATGGCGCTCGGCGCGGGCCTCGTCACGCCGTTGCAGTCGGCGGGCGCGTACTCGGTGTTCGCGAACGGCGGCTACCGGATCAATCCGTATCTGATCAACGAAGTGACCGACGCGCATGGCGTGGCGATCTCGCGTGCGCAGCCGCTCGTCGCTGGGCGTGACGCGCCGCGCACGCTCGAGCCGCGTAATGCGTACATCATGAACAGCCTGTTGCACTCGGTCGCGACCGCGGGCACGGGGGCGGGCACCAACGTGCTGAAGCGCTCGGACCTGCAGGGCAAGACCGGCACGACCAACGACGCGAAGGACGGCTGGTTCGCCGGCTATCAGCAGTCGCTGGTGGCGGTCGCGTGGATGGGCTACGACCAGCCGAAGAGTCTTGGCAGCCGCGAATTCGGCGCGCAGCTCGCGCTGCCGATCTGGGTGGAGTACATGCAGCGCGCGCTGCGCGGCGTGCCGCAGGCCGAGCCGCAGCAGCCCGACGGTGTGACGGTGATGAACGGCGAGCTGTTCTTTAGCGACATGGTGCCGGGGCAAGGCTTCGTCGCGAGCATCGGTCTCGATTCGGGCAATTCGATGGCCGGCGCGAGTGATGCGATGGGCGGTGTCGGGCCGGCGGGCATGACGCCGCCGGTGGTGCCGCCGCCGAGCGTGTCGACCACCGAGAAGAAGCAGATCATGGATCTGTTCGAATCGAATAAGCCGTGATGTCTTTGAGAGCGTGTGCGCGGTCGCCTTCGGCCCGCGCACGCGTTCATCCCTTCAGGTCGGATTTCTGACCTATCCTGCTTTGCGCGCCGCGTGCGCGAATCAATCGACGCCAGAATCCTTCGCGCGCTCAAGCACTTGGGCGCGATCTCCAGGCCTTATCAACAGGTCTTTCAACACATTCTGTGGATAACGGCGTTGGCCGTTATTTTCCCGTCGTGACTCCGCTTGACCGCACGTCGTTGCCTCGAACTTGCTTCGCCCGGTAACGCTCGGCACAAAGCGATTCGCCTCAAGCACTTAGGCGCGTCGCCCCAGGCTTATCAACAAGTCTGTCAACACAAACTGGGGATAACGTTGAGGGATCCCAGGTGCCGAGGCCGCGCAAAACTCCGTCACGCGGCACACGCTGTGCGATTTCGCACCTCATCGACAATTCCCCGCGCGCTCAATGCTTTAGTCCGTTTTTCAGAAAGTTTTCAACAGGTTCATCAACACGAACTGGGGATAAGTGCGCCGCGTTCCGTACGGAATCCCAGGTTTAGTTGGAGGCGGTGGTGTTCGTTGTACCAACGGACGCCGACGCGGAAGTCGGAGTAGAAGCAGGAGTAGAAGCAGAGGTGGAAGTAGCCGCCGCCGGTGCGGACGACGTCCCGCTCTGGTCGAGCGGCGGATTCCCCATCGCCTGAAACAGCGCGGCCGTATCGGTCAGCCGCGCGCTCGTATAACGGATCTCGTCGAGCTGCGCGTTGCGCCATTGCTGCTCGCTCGAACGCGTCGCCGCGACGGGCAGCGCGCCGAGCCGATAGCGCGCCGAGGTGTCGTTGAACACACCTTGTGCCGAACGCGCGGCGACGTTCGCGGCGTCGAGCGACTGCGCGTCGTGCTCGAGCGACGCGAGCGTATCGGCGACGTTCTGGAACGCGGCCAACACGGTCTGCTTGTACTGCGACACGCTCGCCTCGTACGTGTGCTGCGCGGCGCGGCGCTGCGCGAGCAGCGCGCCGCCGTGAAACAGCGGTTGCGACAGCGACGCGCCGATGCTCCAGATCGCCCCCGCACCCGACATCGCGACCGGCCAGCTGAAGCCGCCTTGTCCCATCGATGCCGACAGCGACAGGCTCGGAAACATTTGCGCGGTCGCGACGCCGACATCGGTCGCCGCGGCCTTCAGCGCCGCGTCGGCGGCCTCGATGTCCGGCCGCGTGCGCAGCAGTTCCGACGGCACGACGACCGGCACCTGCTCCGGCACATGCAGCTGCGCGAGATCGACGTCGTCCGGCGCGGCATCGGGCGTGCGTCCGAGCAGCACCGCGAGCGCGTGACGCGTGGTGAGCCACTGCTGCTTCAGCGCCGGCAGACTCGCGGACACGCTCGCCGCGCTCTGCTGCGCGTTCAGCAGATCGGCATGCGATACCGCGCCGAGCTCAAAGCGCCGCGCGGTATCGCGCGCCTGATCGTTGGCGAGGCTCACGAGCCGCTCGGTGGCATCGATCTGCGCATGCAGCGCGGCGCTCGTGATCGTCGCCGTGACGATGTTCGCGGCGAGCGCGCGCCGCGCCGCCTCGAGCTGGTAGACCTGCACGTTCACGCGCGCGGCGAGCGCCGCGTTGGCGAGCCGCGCGGCGCCGAACAGATCGAACGTGTAGTGCGCCTGCAACTGGCCGACGAACACGTTGTACAGAAACGTGTTCGGGCCGATCTCGGGGATCGCGAGCGCACGATTGCGGGTGGCCTGGCCGCCGGCGTCGATGGTCGGCAGCAGCGAGCTGCCGACCTGCGCGCGCAACTGCTCGCGCGCGGCGGCCAGACTGCGATCGGTCGCGGCAAGTGTCGGACTATTGCGCAGGCCTTCGTCGACCAGCGCGTTGAGCGCATCCAAACGGTACAGCTTCCACCATTCCGGCACCGGTTGCGCGCCGGTCACGAACTGTTGCGTGATGCCCTGCGCGGGCACGGTCTGCGTCGGCAGCGCTTCGGCACCGTAGTGCGCGGGCTGCGGCATCGCGGGCGGTTCGCCGTTCGGTCCGAACGAGCAGGCGCCGAGCATGCAGGTCAGGCTCGCGATGCTCGTGGCAAGCGTGGTACGGGCCAGCGCGTCGAACGGCGCGCGGCGGCGGCGGCGGGACAGGGCGGGAATAGTCATGCTCGTGCTCATGCTCAGTTACCCGTGTGCGTGGCGCCGGAACCGGACGGCGTCTGCGGCTCGCGCTCGTCGGCTCGCACGCGGAACGACGCGGCGTACAACGCGGGCAGATAGAACAGCGTGAGGATCGTCGCGCTCGTGATGCCGCCCATCAGCGCGGTCGCCATCGGCCCGAAGAAGTTCGAGCGCAACAGCGGGATCAGCGCGAGCACGGCGGCCGCGGCGGTCAGCGTGATCGGCCGGAAGCGCCGCACGGTCGCGCCGACGATCGCGTCGAAACGCTTGTGCCCCGACGCGATGTCCTGCTCGATCTGATCGACCAGAATCACCGAGTTGCGCATGATGATGCCGAACATCGCGATCACGCCGAGCATCGCGACGAAGCCGAACGGCTGGCCGAACAGCAGCAACGTGAGCACGACGCCGATCAGACCGAGCGGCGCGGTCATTACGACCATCAGCACGCGCGCGAAGCTTTGCAGCTGGATCATCAGCAGCGTGAGCACCGCGATCACCATGATCGGAATCTGCGCGTTGATCGAGGTTTGACCCTTGGCGCTTTCCTCGACCGAGCCGCCGATCTCGATCCGATAGCCGACCGGCAGCGAAGCGCGAATCGGCGCGAGCGCGCGGTCCACCGCGTGCGTGACGTCGATGCCTTGCGCGCCGGCCGACACGTCGGACTGCACGGTGATGGTCGGCTGGCGGTCGCGTTCCCAGATCACGCCGTATTCGAGGTCGTTGCGCAGAGCCCCAAGCGTGCCGAGCGGCACGGGGCCGTTCGGCGTCGGCATCGCGAGTGCGGTCAGCTGTGACGGGTCGACGCGTTCGGCACGCGGCGCGCGCAGATCGACGCTGATCAGCTTGTCGCGTTCGCGATACTGCGTGACCGTGTAGCCGGACATCGTCATCGCGAGGAAGCTGGAGATGTCTTCGGAGCTCACGCCGAGCTCGCGCGCGCGCTTCTGGTCGATCTCGAAGCGCACCGAGCGCTCGGCGGGTTCGTCCCAGTCGAACTGCACGTTGCGCGTGCCGCGGTTGGCGCGCATCGTCGTGGCGACGCGTTCGGCGATCGAGCGCACGGTCGCGATGTCGTCGCCGCTCACGCGGAACTGCACCGGATAGCCGACCGGCGGCCCGTTCTCGAGGCGCGACAGGCGCGTGCGGATCGCCGGGAAGTTGTTCAGCAATTCGGGTTCGAGCCACTGCGCGAGCTTCTCGCGATCCTTGACCGATTTCGCGGTGATCACGAATTGCGCGAAGTTCGGCTGCTGCAATTGCTGATCGAGCGGCAGATAAAAGCGCGGCGCGCCGGTGCCGACGAAGCTGACCGTGTGATCGATTTCAGGCCGCCCTTTGAGAGCCTGTTCGAGGCGCTGCGCCTGGCGCAGCGTGGCATCGAACGACGCGCCTTCGGGCAGCCGCACATCGACCAGCAACTCCGGCCGGTCCGAGCTCGGAAAGAACTGCTGCGGAACGAGCGAGAAGCCGGCCATCGCGAGCACGAACAGCAGCACGGTGATGGCGAGCACGACGAAGCGCCGCTCGATGCACCAGCCGATCCAGGCGCGCAAACGCGTGTAAAAGCGCGTGTCGTAAATGTCGTGTTCGTGGTCGTCGGGCTCGTGCGCGTGGCGCTTACGCTCGGGCAGCATGTGATAGCCGAGCAGCGGAATCAGCACGACCGCCGCGAGCCACGACGCGATCAGCGCGATCGCCGACACCTCGAAGATCGAGCGCGTGTACTCGCCGGTGCTCGACTTCGCGAGCGCGATCGGCAGGAAGCCCGACACGGTCACGAGCGTGCCGGTCAGCATGGGAAACGCGGTGCTGGTGTACGCGAAGGCCGCCGCGCGCGTGCGGTTCCAGCCTTGCTCGAGTTTCACCGACATCATTTCGACCGCGATGATCGCATCGTCGACGAGCAGGCCGAGCGCGAGCACGAGGGTGCCGAGCGACACCTTGTGCAGACCGATATCGAACAGGTACATGCACAGCGCGGTGACCGCGAGCACCACCGGAATCGAGATCACGACGACCATGCCGGTGCGTACGCCGAGCGACACGAGGCTCACGACCAGCACGATCGCGACCGCTTCGGCCACCGCTTCGAGAAAGTCGTTGACCGAGCGCGCGACCGCGTGCGGCATGCTCGATACTTCGACGAGATTCAAGCCGGCGGGCAGCGCGGCGCGCAGCTGGGTCATCTGCTGATCGAGCGCGCGGCCGAGGCGGATCACGTCGCCGCCCGGCTGCATCGTCACGCCGATGCCGAGCACGGGTTTGCCGCCGAAGCGCATCTGCGTGACGATCGGGTCGTCATAGCCGCGCCTGATCGTCGCGATGTCGCCGAGACGGAACGTGCGGTTGTTGATGCGGATCAGCGTGTCGGCGAGCGCGCCCACGTCGTTGAACTGGCCGCTCGGGCGCACGAACACGCGGTCGTCCGTGGTGGTCAGCGTGCCCGCGGGCGCGATCGTGTTCTGCCCGTTGATCGCCTGCCCAAGCTGTTGCGGCGAGATGCCCAGACGCGTCAACTGCGTGTTCGCGATCTCGATGTAGATGTGCTGGTCGGGGTCGCCAAAATAGTCGACCTTGCCGACACCCGGCACGCGCAGCAGCACCGAGCGGAGCTGGTCCGCGTAGTCGTGCAGTTGCGCGGCGGAAAAGCCGTCGCCTTCGAGCGTGTAGATGTTGGTGTAGACGTCGCCGAATTCGTCGTTAAAGAACGGGCCCTGGATGCCCGGCGGTAAGGTCGCCGAGATGTCGCCGACCTTCTTGCGCACCTGATACCACGTCTCGGGGACCTGGCTCACCGGCGCCGAGTCTTTCATCGTGAAGAAAATCAGCGATTCGCCGGGACGCGAGTAGCTGCGCACGAAATCGACGTCCGGCGTCTCCTGCAGCTTGCGGCCGATGCGATCGGTCAACTGCTCCTGCACCTGGCGCGCGGTGGCGCCCGGCCAGAACGTGCGGATCACCATCACTCTGAACGTGAAGGGCGGGTCTTCCGACTGCGCGAGCCGCGTGTACGCGAGGATGCCGAACGCGGTGGCGAGCGCGATCAGGAACACGACCAGTGCCTGATGACGCAGCGCCCACGCGGACAGATTGAAGCGTCCTTCTTCGTGCAACGTGCTCATGAAGCGAAGTCCTCGGGATGCGGCGGCGCGATCGCGCGGACTTTCTCGCCGGCGCTCACGGTATGCACGCCTTGCAGCACGACGCTTTCGCCATCTTTCAGGCCATCGCTGACGACGAACGTGCGCTCGTAGTAGCGCGTGACGCTCACGCGGCGCAACTCGAGCGTGTTGTCCGCGGCGCGCACGACCCACACGGCCGGTTCGCGCCCCTCGTGAAACAGCGCGGTGACCGGCAGCGTGAACACGCCGTGTTGCGCGGCCGCCGCGGGAAGCGGCACGGCCGGCGTGACGTCGGCGGTCATGCCGAGACGCACGTCGGCGCCGGCATCGATCAGCGTCAGACGCGCGCGCCACGTGCGGCTTTGCGGATCGGCGGCCGGCGACAGCTCGCGCACGCGCGCACTGAGCTTGCGGCCCGGCAGCGCGGCGAGCGTGACGCTCGCGTTCTGGCCGACCGCGAACGCGGTGAGCGCGCTTTCGGGCACGTCGCACAGCACGTCGACGTCGCCGCTCCACGCGAGGTTGTAGACGGCCTGACCGGCCGACACGTTTTGTCCCGTGTCCGCCTGCTCGGCCGTGATGACGCCCGCATGACCGGCGACGAGTGTCGTGTACTGCAGCTGGTTCTTCGCGAGCGCTGCCTGCTGCTGCGCCTGATCGCGCTGCGCGAGCGCGGACGCGTAGGCGTTGGTGGTCTGTTCGAGCTGGGCCGGCGCGATCAGGTTTTCTTTGGCCTGCGCCCGGTCGCGTTCGAGCTGCTGCTGCGCATAGACGAGGTTGTGCTGCGCGGCGTCGAGCTGTGCCTGCGTGCTCGCGGCGTTTTTCTGCGCATCGGCCGGGTCGAGCAGCGCGACGACTTCACCGCTTTTCACCGTGTCGCCGAGCCGTACCCGCCGTTCGATGATCTTGCCGGCGACGCGAAACGACAGCGGCGTCGAATAGCGCGCCTGCACTTCGCCGGGTAGCGACGCCGCCTGCAGCGCGTGGCCGTCCGGATGCACGGCGAGTGCGACCACCGGGCGCGGCGCGGGTGCCGTGGCTTCCTTCTTCGAGCAGGCCGTAAGCGCGAGCAAGCCGGCCAGCGCCAGCGCGCAGGTCTGCCTGGAGAAGCCGCGGTGAGGGGATGGGGGAGACTGCTGGCGCATCGCTGACGATGCGGGAGAACCGGGACGCTTCACAATTACCCCAACTGGAGACAGCGAACGAACACGGCAAGCCGCGCGGCCCGCCAGCGAAGACCTGCACGCCGCGTCATGCTGATTGCATACAGGTATGGCTTTGGATGACGAGATGCATTCTAATACACTCCTGTATCTGAATGTATGGCTGGATTTGAAATCTTTGGAGTGCTAGGCTTGCGGCCATGAAACGTCAAAGACTGACACGAGAGCAGAGCAAGGACCAGACGCGCGAGCGGCTGCTCGATGCCGCGCAGGCCACTTTCATGAAGAAGGGCTTCGTCGCGGCGAGTGTCGAGGACATCGCGGCGGCGGCAGGCTATACGCGCGGCGCGTTCTATTCGAACTTCCGCAGCAAGACCGAGCTGTTTCTGGAGCTGTTGCGGCGCGATCACGAAGCGATGCAGGCGGGCCTGCATGCGATCTTCGAGAGCGCGGCATCGCGCGAGGAGATGGAGGCGCGCGTGCTGCGCTATTACAGCTCGCTGCATCGCGAGAACAAATGTTTTCTGTTGTGGGTCGAGGCGAAGCTGCTCGCGGTGCGCGACGGCCGGTTCCGGCTGCGCTTCAACGCGTTCATGCACGAAAAGATCGAACAGTTGAGCGCCTATGTGCGCGAGTTCTCGGAGCGCGTGGGCACGCCGATGTCGATGCCGCCCGAGCAGCTCGCGATCGGCCTGATGGGTCTGTGCGACGGCGTGCAATTCTTCTACACGGTCGATCCGCAGAATGTGCCGACGGAGATGGCCGAAACGGTGCTGGCGGGGTTTTTCTCGCGCGTGGTGTTCGGGCGCGATGCGTGAGCGTGGGCGCTGAGCCCGGATGCGCAGATGCGCGAACGCGCGACCCGGACGGATCGCGCGTCAGATACGGCTAAAACCGGAAAAATCAGTCGAGCGGCAGTTGCGCGCAGGCTGCCGCGGCGGGCGCCGCGCACGCGAACGCGTATTGGCTGCTGGCGTCGAGGAATTTTTCTCCGGCGTGCAGCGCGACCTTGATGTCGGGACAGCGCTCGTAACCGATATAGGCCGAGCTCGCGGCGGCCGACCAGCAAACCAGCGAAAACGCGATTTTTTCCAGCAGATGAAAACGATGTGGCATGGCGGTATAGCGGTAATTTCCTTTGGCCGCTATCTTACCAGTAGACTAGGGTTTATACCTAGCCAAAATCCACAATAGACGCCGTAATAGCGGCGCGATTGACACGCCGCGTCGAATCTGACCGGAATGTCATGTCTGGGTCAGGGTTGGGACATGTCCGATCGCTAGAATCGGTTGCGTTGGGCAGACCCCGCGCACGCCGACGCGGCGCGGGTCGACACAGGCGGCAAGGGTTGCGCCGGCCCGGCTTTACCGAGGCAGGAGTCGTCCCATGAATCAACTGCAGTCGATGCGCGTGTTCGTCAAGGTGGCGGACCTCGGCAGTTTCGTCGGCGCGGCGGGCGCGCTGGATCTGTCCACCGCGGTCATCACGCGGCACGTCGCGGATCTCGAAGCGCGCCTCGGTACGCGACTGCTGAACCGCACGACCCGCCGTCTTTCGTTGACCGAATCGGGCGCGACCTATCTGGAGCGCGTACGTCACATCCTCGCCGATCTCGAAGGCGTCGAGCAGATGGTGGTGGCGCGCAATCACGAGCCGGTCGGCACGCTGCGCATCGTCGCGCCGGTCGTATTCGGGTTGCACAGTCTCGCGCCGGTCGTGCAGTCGTACGCGGCACGCTTTCCGGACGTCGTGCCCGACGTCACGCTGGCCGACCGCCACGTCGATCTCGTCGAAGAGGGCTTCGACGTCGGTATCCTGGTTGCGCGGCACATGCGCAGCGCGAGCATCGTCACGCGACGGCTGACGACCGGCTACATGACGGTCTGCGCGACGCCCGAGTATCTCGCGCAACACGGCACGCCGACCCGTCCCGAAGATCTGCTCAGGCATTCATGTCTGAGCCGGCCGGCCGAGCAGGGTGGCGGCGAGGAGCGGGTGTTCAAGGGTCCGGATGGCGAGGTGCGGGTGCGGCCTACCAACGCAATCGCGGCGAACAATGCCGAGATGCTGCGGCAGTTCGCGCTGCTCGGCATGGGCGTGGCGATCCTGCCGAGCTACCTGATCGGGCGCGATCTGACGGCCGGGCGGCTCGTGCGTCTGCTCGACGACTACAGTTTGCCGCCCATCGAAATCACGATTGCGTATCCGAGCCGGCTGCATCTGCCGGCGAAGGTGCGCACGTTCATCGATCATCTGGTCGAGCACTTTCAGCCGGAAAGCGCGTCGGCGCGGGATTCCCGGAGCGCGGCGCAGGTGCGGGCGGTGGCGGAGGTGAGCGGGGCCGACGATCTGACCGCGCGCGGAATGGCCGACGGCGCCTTCGAAAGCAGCGGTACGACCCGCCGTGTGACGCGGGTGCCGCGCACGCGGATCGCGGCGTCGTCCCAGTTCTGAAGTGTGAGGTGAGGCGGGTCTGAATCCGGGTTCAGATCCGGTTTCAGATCCTGGTTCAGATCCGGCTTCAGATCCCTAAGCCCGGACCATAATTGCCGCCGATCAGGCGCGTGACCGACTCGATGTCGACGTAATCCTGCTCCGGCATGCCATCGAGCATCGCCAGTACCTCGTTGCTCGCGCCGGCTTCGCGCGCCGCATCGACGAGCGCATCCTTGTTGGTCGGAAATTCGACTTCGCTGAGAAGATCGCTAATCTGCAGATCGATCGATTCGCCGGGGATGTCCGAGGCCGTCATGGGCATGCTCCTGTAGCTCAAGTTAGTCACGCTGTGATTGCCGCCGCGAAAGCCAGCGCCTCGCCGCGATGACTTTCTCGCAGTCTGTCGCAATCCCGCGCGCATCGCCATTCCATCATGATGACAGCCGGCGCAAACCGGACCGGCGCGCCATCGCGGCCGCGCCATCGCCCGCCGCTACGGCCGCCCTCAGGTGGTCAGATGCTCGTTTTGCCCGGTCAGGCTGCGTTCCAGATGTCGGGACTTCGGCAGCGCAATATGGTCCCAGTGCTGCGGACGGTTGGGGTCGGTGCTCGAGATTTCTGGAGCCGGCGGCGCGACCGGCGCGGCGTTGGCGCGTTGGGCAAGCAGGATGGCATCCGTGCTGTCCGACGCGGTATGAACCGGCGCGGCAAAGCACGAGGCTGACAGCGTCACCATGATTAACAGTGTCGAGGTTTTCATCGCCCGACCTCCTAAAGCTCATGCGGCGCTGACAATCGAGCAAACCCTGTGCCGTCCCGCGTCGAAAGGACGGTGCAAGCTAGGGACGGCGTGGCGCTGCGCGGCCCGGACTCCTTACCATCTTAGATGGCAAATACTGCAAAGCGCGCGCACATTTGCGACAAAACCGTATTGTAGATTCCATCATCGCACGAACCGGCTCGCTCGTCCGGCCATGCATTAGCGCAGTACGTCGAAGCGCGTCCACGGCCACGACGGCCGGTCACGCATATAGCCGTTCAGCCAGTTCCACTGCGGATGCCGCTTCATGAACGCCTGCGCGTCGAACGGGCGGCCGCACGGATGCCCCCAGCGCGCGGTGAACGCCATCTCGCGCGCCATTTCGCTGTCGACCACCTTGCCGTCGTTCGCGCCCCACGGATTGAACGGGCCGTGATCGGTGCCGCCGAAGCGCGCGTCGTCGAGTTCCAGATGCCCGCAGATCGTGCGCGAGCACGGGTTGTCGTTGCGATCGAGATAGACGTCGTGATGATCGGCGATCATCTGCTTGGCGAGTTCCACGTCGATGCTGCCGCGATGCATTTCCTCGAGCTGCATGAAGCGCAGACGCCGCGCGCCGTTCTTGCGCACGTCGGTATAGTCCTCGCCTTCGCCGGTGCATTCCTGATTGCGGATCTTCAGATCCGTCGCGGTGTTGTAGCCGCTGTAGAAACCGTCTTTGGTGGTCTCGAAGCCCGAATAGTGGAGCCCGAGTTCGTAACGCGCGATCTCGCCGGTCTTGGTGTCGCCGAGCAGCCAGCTGTTCGCGTAGCCGCCGTTGTTCGCGAGCGAGAACATGTCGCACCATTCCTTGATGCTGTTCGCGTATTGCGACGCGCGCCGCGAGCGATAGAACTCGGGTGCGCCGGCCGCGTTGTAGCCCGCGAAGTTCGAGATCGTCGTTTCGGTGATCATCAGGCCGGCCGCCGTGACCCAGAAATCGGTCAGGCTCGAGATGCAGCCCGGCAGGCCTTGCATCAGGATCCGGTTGCCGCGATCGGGCACGATGTCGAACACGACGTTGAACGCGTCGCCGGCCGCGTAGCGGTCCCACGAGTTGTGCGCCATCACGATGCGGCCGTCGCGGGTCGCGTTGCCAGTCGCGACGAATGCGCTGCAGTGGTGACCGCGCCGCCCGCGCCACAGTTTCGCGCCCAGCTGCGGCTGCTGCTGCGACGCATGCGTCGGCCACCAGCTTTGCAGCAGATCCATGTAGCCGTTCCACGCAAGCACTTCGGCGAACGGCAGCTTCGCGCCGTCGGCGATGCCATGGATTTCGTCGGCGAATTCGGTGTCGAGCTTGCTCGCGAACTGGCTCGTCGCGGCATTGACGAAGGTGTCGAACTCCTCGCCGGTGTCCCATTTGGCGAGATAGCGCGCGGTGCGGATCGCGTTTCTGATTTCGTCGGCGAGCAACTGGCCGTGCTGCTCGCCGCGATCGTACGGCTCGCCTTCGATATGCACGAAAATCCAGCCGGCCTGATCGCGGCGTACGGCCTCAGGGGACGGTTCGCTCATGTTCGCTCCGACTATCCGGCGTATAGGGCGGGCGCTGTCGCCGCGCCCATGCAGCGCTCACGCGTGCCGGCCGCATGAAGGGCCGGCGGTCTGTTCATTGTAGAGAATCCGCGGCGCTTTGCATCGCGCCCGGCGAACAGGGGAGCCGCCAAGCCTCGGCAAACGCTCTAGCGCGACGGATTCATGCGGAAGTACGCGTCGAGCAGCGAGGTCTTGTAGACGACGCCGGCGAGCTTCGGATGCGCGGCGCTTTCGATCACCGGCAGCCGCTCGCCCTGGAACGCCATGAAGTGCTGCAACGCGACGGCGAGCGACATGTCCGGCGTCAGCACGTCAAAATGCGGCTGCAGATAGTCGGCGGCGGTTTTGGTCGACGTGTCGCGCCCCTCGAGCAGATCGGACGTGATGTCCTTCAGCGCGACCACGCCGAGAAACGCGCCCGAGTCGTTCGCGACGTACAGATACTTGACCGGATATTCGAGGAACACGCGCGTCATGTCGTGCACGGTCGCGTTCGGCGGCACGACGGTCTGCGCGGGGCGGATCAGCTCGCGCATCTGCGTCGCGCGCAGCCGCGAGCGCTCCTGCTCCTCGCGATTGCGGCGCAGCGTGATCTCGTACATCGAGGTCTTGCCGATCGCGCGCGCGATGAAATACGCGACCACGCACGACAGCATCAGCGGCAGCACGACCTGATAGCTCAACGTCATCTCGAAGATCATCAGGATCGCCATCAGCGGCGCCTGGGTCGCGCCCGCGAGGAACGCGCCCATGCCGACCATCGCATACGCATAGGCGGCCGACGTCGCATGCGGCCACAACGCGTGCATGCCCTGGCCGAACAGCGAGCCGACCGCCGCGCCGACGAACAGCGTCGGCGTGAATACGCCGCCGACCGCGCCGGAGCCGGCCGTCGCCGCGGTCGCCGCGAGCTTGCAGACGAGCACGAGCACGAGCGCGGTCCAGGTCCACGGCGAATGCAGGATCGAGTTCACGACGCTGTAGCCGTTGCCCCATACCTCGGGCTCCGCGACCGAAATGATGCCGACCACCAGGCCGCCGATCCCGAGCCGCAGCGGCAGCGCCACCGGCAGCTTGCGAAAGGCTCGCTTCGATGCATCGAGCAGCCGCAGGAACTGCGGCGCGGCCGCGCCGCACAGTGCGCCGAGCGCGACGAACAGCAGCACTTCGAGACCGGTCACGGTCGGAAACACCGGCATCTCGTAGGGTGGCTTGTAGCCCGCGAACTCGCGCATCGTGATGTTCGCAACGACCGCCGCGACCAGCACCGGCCCGAAGTTTTCCATGGCGATCGAGCCAAGCACGATCTCGGTGACGAAAAACGCGCCCGCGATCGGCGCGCTGTACGCGGACGTGATACCGGCGGCCGCGCCGCACGCGACGAGCAGGCGCAGCCGCGGCGGATCGAAATGGACCCAGCGGCCGATCAGCGACGAGGCGAGCGCGGCGAGCTGCACCATCGGACCTTCACGGCCGATCGAGCCGCCGCTCGCGATCGTGAACAGCGACGACACGCTGCGCCACAGGCTCAGGCGCACCGGCACGACGCCGTCGCCGATCGCAACCGCTTCCATGTAGTCGGTGTGGGTGTTCTTGTCGGCGTAACGCTGCGCGATCAGCAGAAACACGCCGGCGATCAGACCGCCCGCGGCCGGCACCCAGATGCGGGTGGTCCACGGCAGGCTGCGCGCCGTTTCGACGAAGCTGCCGGAGTGGCCGGTCATCGCGAATTGCAGCAGTTCGATGCACTTGCGAAACACGATGGTCGCGAATGCACCGGCAATGCCGACCACGACCGACCAGACCAGCATCGTGTGGGCTTCGGAGAGGCGGAACAGACGTTGGGCGCGGGTGCGCAGCTTCAGCAGGAATGAAAGCACGTCGACGGTACGGGGCGTGATGGGAGGTTGAAATACCCGCGCCACGACAGCAGCGCGCCCGCCTCGAATGGCGGGCGCGCGGCGGCGAGTGGGCGGGGGCGGGCGACGCGGTTCAACTCGCCGCCTTGTCGAGTTCCGGGTAGTGCCGGAAGATGCAGCTTTCGTTATGGCCGATGCGCCGGTCCGAGTCCAGATACGCGGCGATGTTCGGTCTGGCGATCACCCTGTCGTGCAGCGCGGCGAGCCGCGGATAGTGCTCGCCGAAGCCCTTCAGCGCGCGCGGAAACGCGTACAGCAGACCGTCGATCAGCTGGAACATCGACAGGTCGACGTAGGTCAGCGTGTCGCCGACCATGAAGCTGTCGCCGGCCGGATTCTGCGCGAGCACGCGCTCGAAATACGACATGAACTTCGGAATCCGATGGTCGATGAAATCGTGCGCGCGCACCTTCGCCGCGTCTTTCTGCTCCTCGTAGTAGAGGCCGCTCGCGAGCGGATGGTGGGTGTCGTGCGCTTCGGTGACGACGTCGGCGATGGTTAGCTGCAGGCCGTTCGCGACGTAGCGCAGGCTGTCCACCTGCGGCGCGAGCTTCAGGCGCGGGCCGAGATAGAACAGGATGTTGGCGGTCTGCGCGATCACCAGATCGCCGTCTTTCAGAAACGGCGGTGCGAACGGCGGGTAAGGCTCGTCGGGGCTGTCCATCACCGTCATCATCGCCGCGGTGCCAAGGCCCTTCGAAGGCTTGCCGCGCGCGACTTCGACATAGTCGACGCCGGCTTCCTCCAGCGCGAGCCGCACGAATTCGCCACGGCCTTGCAGGCCATCCCAGTAGTACAGTTCCAGGCTCATCGATCGATCCTCATTCCGGTCGCCCTGACGCGTTGCGCGAAGGTGGTGTCACCACGGCCATCGCACGATGCGCACAGGCGGGTTGGGGGAGCAAAGTTCGCAGCAACGAGTATGCCGTGTGATCGGCCCGCATGGGGCGCCAGAAAGCGCAAAACCCCGCGCGCGGCGGGGTGTCGGGGAAGGCGGGGAAGCCGGCGACGGCTCAGCTGAACAGGTGCTGGACGGCCCATGTGATGCCCAGTCCGCCGGCGATCAGCCACACATACAGAATCAGGCCGGTGGTCAGCGCGCGCGGGCCCGCTTCGCGAATCTGCGAGATCCGCGTTTCCATGCCGAGTGCGGTCATCGCCATCGTCAGTGCAAAGGTATCGAACAGGTTCAGCGTCGAGGTCGCGCTTTCCGGCAGCACGTGCAGCGAGTTGATCACGACACAGGCGAGGAAGCCGAGTGCGAACCAGGGAATCGCGAGCTTGCGCGGGGCGGCGCCGTCCGCGCTGCCATCCTTCGCGCCGCGCGCCGCGCGGTTCACCCACAGGCCGACCACCAGCAATGCCGGCACGAGCAGCATCACGCGGGTCATCTTGACGATCGTTGCGATGTGCGTCGCCTCCGGGCTCACGTTGCTCGCCGCGCCGACCACCTGTGCGACCTCGTGGATCGTGCCGCCGAAGAACAGACCCGCGCCGACCGTGTCGAGATGCAGCCAGCCCGCGTTGAACAGCACCGGGTACAGGAACATCGACAGCGTGCCGAACAGCACCACGCTGCCGACCGCCATCGCGCTTTTGTGCGGCTTCGATTGCAACGTCGATTCGAACGCGAGCACCGCGGCCGCGCCGCAGATCGCGCTGCCGGCCGCCGTCAGCAGCGCGGTGTCGCGATCGAGCTTCATGATTTTCATGCCGGCCCAGGTGCCAATCACGAGCGTGCTGACGACGATCAGCACCGATTCCGCGAGACCCGGCAGGCCGACCTGGGCGATTTCCTGCAGGCTCACGCGCAGGCCGAAGAACGCGACCGCGATGCGCAGCAGCTTGCGCGCGGAGAAGTTGACGCCGGCCGCCCAGCTGGCCGGCATGCCGTCGCGCAGCGCATTGCCGTAGATCGCGCCGGCGACGATGCCGACGATCAGCGGACTCAGGCCGAGGCCGGCAATCGCCGGAATCGCCGCGATGCGCGTGACGGCGGCGGCGAACAGTGCGACGAACAGTACGCCATTGAGCTGGCCGCGGGCGGACAGCGCGGGGGAGGCGACGGTGAGCGGGACGGTAGGTGTGGACATGATCGGGTGCCTGGCTTCGTAACGAGCTGCATGGAAATGCATGAGCAGCAACGGGGCTAATCCTAAATTAGATATATCGATATGAAAAATCGTGATTTAGAATGTGAAGTATCGGCTCAACGGATATTTAAACGAGATGACCCCGGATCAACTTATAACGTTCGCTGCCGTCGCTGAGCATCGCAATATCAGCCGGGCGGCGGTGGCGCTGCATCTGTCGCAGCCGGCGGTGTCCGGCCAGCTGCGGCAATTGCAGGACGAGTTCGGCGAGCCGCTGTATCTGCGCGACGGCCGCGGCGTGCGGTTGACGCCGGCCGGCGAGCAACTCGCCAGCTATGCGGCGCGGCTGCGCGACACCTGGCGGCAGGCGCATGCCTATCGCGACGCGTTGCGCGGTCTCGAGCAAGGCACCTTGCGGATCGGCGCGAGCACGACGCCGGCGAGCTATCTGCTGCCGTACCTGATCGCCGAATTCCATCGCCGCTATCCGGACGTGACCGTGCATACCGCCAACGGCAACACGGCCGAGATCGTCGGTGCGCTCGGCTCGGTCGACATCGCGATGATTGAAGGTCCCGCCGGCGCCGATCTGCCGCCGGACACGGTCGTCCACGCGTGGCGCGAGGACGAGATCGTCGCGATCATGCCGCGCTCGCATCCGCTCGCTCAGGCGGACAGCGGCGGGAGCATCGAGTTGGCCGCGTTCGGCGCGTATCCGCTGGTGCTGCGCGAGGAAGGCTCGGGTGTGCGCCAGACGGTCGAGCGCGAGTTCGCGCGGGCGGGCGTGCCAATGCGCGTGGCGCTCGAGATCGCGGGGGTCGAAGGGGTGAAGGAGGCGGTGCGGGCCGGCATGGGCGTCGGCTTCGTGTCGGCGATGTCGATGCGGCACGAGAACGGCGCGCTGCGGCTCATGTCGCTCAGCCCTGAGCCGCTGACGCGGCGGCTGTCGATTCTGGTGCCGCATGCGAGCGCGCCGTCGCGGGTGGTCGAACAGTTTCTGGCGATGTGTCTCGCGGACGACGGCGGCTGAATCGAGCGCCGGCACGGTGCGTCCGCCGCGATTCCGTACGCGCGACGGACGGGGCGTGGCCTGTGCGGCTCGCTTCATGCCTGCCTCGCCTAGGGATTTCCTCTATGGTGCGCGATGGCTGTCCCGCGCACTATTCGCACATCGCAGCGCCTCGGCGCTTTTTTTCGAAGTGGTTTTGGAACCGGTTCCAAGCGTCGGTTTCACGACAGAATCGAGTGAGTTAGACATGGCTGATGCAGTGGAGATCGTGATCGTCGCCAGCGCGTTCGGCATGAACGCGGTGCGCGCCGACGGCCATCTGAAATGGGCGCGGGCGGCAACGCGCGCCGGCGCGGCGGGTTTCGAAGTGCGTCGCGAGTTGTTCGCGAGCGACGCGGATGCGGACCCGCACCGTCTGCGCGAGCTCGGCGCGGCGCTGGCCGAGCTCGGCCTGTGGTCGGTGTTTTCGACCCCGGCATCGTTGTACGCGGCGGACGGCCAGCTCGATATCGACGCACTGTGTCTCGCGCTCGACGAAGCGACCGCGCTCGGCGCGCGCTTCGTCAAGCTGCAACTCGGCGGCTTCGCGGGCGAGGCTCACGGCGCGGCCATCGTTGCGCACGTCGCGAGCGGCTCGGGCCGCACGGGCGCGACGGGCGGCGCGCAGCCACGGCTCGTCGTCGAAAACGGGCAACTGGCGCAGGGCGGCTCACCCGCGCAGTTCGTCGGCTTGTTCGACGCGCTCAAGCGTGAAGGCCACGCGGGCGCGCTCGGCATGACCTTCGATACCGGCAACTGGGCGTGGCTCGACGTCGCGCCGCTGCAGATAGCGCCGCAACTCGCGCCGTACGTCGAGTACATCCATTGCAAGAGCACCACGGGCGAGGGCGCGCGGCGCTTTGCAATCGCACCGGCCGACGATGACGCGCCATTGCGCGCGGTCCTCGACCGGCTGCCGCGCGATGTGCCGCGCGGCATCGAGTTTCCGTTCGACCCGAGCCGGATCGACGCGGATGCCGCGCGTTATGTGAGCTGGCTCGCGCGAGTGTAGACGCGCGGCGCAACCGAAGCGCCAACCCGGCAAACA
Organism: Paraburkholderia sp. HD33-4; assembly: GCF_021390635.1. Lineage (NCBI taxonomy): Bacteria > Pseudomonadati > Pseudomonadota > Betaproteobacteria > Burkholderiales > Burkholderiaceae > Paraburkholderia > Paraburkholderia sp. HD33-4. The sequence continues at coordinate 1,789,886 of NZ_JAJEJS010000001.1, forward strand.
ACACTTCCCACGCAACACGAATCACCGCATCAAAAGCACCATCAGGAGCCCAGCATGACCCACCCGTACCCCGCCCTCGACGTGATCACCTACGGCGAAGCGATGGCGATGTTCGTCGCCGCTGAAACCGGCCCGCTCGCGGGCGTCGGGCGCTTCACGAAGCGCATTGCCGGCGCGGACCTGAACGTCGCGATCGGCCTGTCCCGACTCGGCTTCCGGGTGGGCTGGATGAGCCGCGTCGGCGACGATTCGTTCGGTCAGTACGTGCGCGACACGCTGACGAAAGAGGGCATCGACCAGCACTGCGTGAGCACCGACGTGCGCTACCCGACCGGCTTCCAGCTGAAGTCGAAGAACGACGACGGCAGCGACCCGGCGGTCGAATACTTCCGCAAAGGCTCGGCGGCGAGCCATCTGTCGCTCGACGACTACGTCGCCGATTACGTGCTGCCCGCGCGTCATCTGCATCTGACCGGCGTCGCGCCCGCGATTTCGGCGAGTTCGCGCGAACTTGCGTTCCACCTGGCCCGCGAAATGCGTGCGGCAGGCAGGACGATCTCGTTCGACCCGAACCTGCGTCCGACGCTGTGGCCGTCGCGCGCAGCGATGGTCGAAGGCCTGAACGCGCTCGCCGCGCTGGCTGACTGGGTGCTGCCCGGCATCGGCGAGGGCGAGATTCTGACCGGCTACACGCAGCCGGAGGACATCGCGAAGTTCTACCTCGAGCGCGGCGCGCGCGGCGTGATCGTCAAGCTCGGTGCGCAGGGAGCGTATTACCGCACCGCGACCGATGCCGCGACGATCGTTGGCCGGCCGGTCGCGAACGTCGTCGACACGGTCGGCGCGGGCGACGGTTTCGCGGTCGGCGTGATCAGCGCGCTGCTCGAAGGCCGCACGCTCGCGCAGGCGGTCGCGCGCGGCAACCGGATCGGTGCGCTCGCGATCCAGGTGATCGGCGATTCGGAAGGTTTGCCGAGCCGCGCCGAACTCGACGCGCTCGAGCTGGCCGACGCACCGGGCGTTGCCAGCGCGGCCTGAGACCGCTCGGAGCGCAACGACAACGAGCATTGATACAAGCATCGACGACAACAAGAGCGCCCGCAGCGCGCCAGGATTTTTTCATCATTGATTCGGGACGACGCCGTCCAAGGAGACTTCCATGACTTCATCGCTTGCGATTCGCCGCTGGTGGACGATCATGCCGATCGTATTCATCACCTATAGCCTCGCGTATCTCGACCGCGCGAATTTCGGTTTCGCGGCGGCAGCCGGCATCAACCAGGATCTCGGCATCAGCAAAGGGCTCGCGTCGCTGATCGGCGCGCTGTTCTTCCTCGGCTATTTCTTTTTCCAGATCCCGGGCGCGATCTACGCCGAGCGGCGCAGCGTCAAGAAACTCGTGTTCTGGAGCCTCGTGCTGTGGGGCGGCTGCGCGGCGCTGACCGGCATGGTCAGCAACATCCCGTCGCTGATGGTGATCCGCTTCGTGCTCGGCGTCGTCGAAGCCGCGGTGATGCCGGCGATGCTGATCTTCATCAGCAACTGGTTCACCAAGAGCGAGCGCTCGCGCGCCAACACGTTCCTGATTCTCGGCAATCCGGTCACGGTGCTGTGGATGTCGGTCGTGTCGGGATATCTCGTGCATTCGTTCGGCTGGCGGCAGATGTTCATCGCCGAGGGCGCACCCGCGATCGTCTGGGCGATCTGCTGGTGGTTCCTCGTGAAGGACAAGCCCGAGCAGGTGTCGTGGCTCACGCAGCAGGAAAAGGATGACCTCGCGCAGACGCTGCGTGCCGAGCAGGCCGCGATCAAACCGGTGCGCAACTACAGCGAGGCGTTTCGCAACCCCGCGGTCGTCAAACTGTGCGCGCAGTATTTCTGCTGGAGCATCGGCGTGTACGGCTTCGTGCTGTGGCTGCCGTCGATCCTGAAGAACGGCTCGTCGCTCGGCATGGTCGAGACGGGCTGGCTGTCGGCACTGCCGTATGCGGCCGCGACGATCGCGATGCTTGCAGCTTCGTGGGCATCGGATAAACTCAACCGCCGCAAGGTGTTCGTGTGGCCGTTCCTGCTGATCGGCGCGATCGCGTTCGCGGCGTCGTACGGGCTCGGCTCCGCGCATTTCTGGATCTCGTATGCGCTGCTGCTGATCGCGGGCGCCGCCATGTACGCGCCGTACGGTCCGTTCTTCGCGATCGTGCCGGAGCTGCTGCCGAAGAACGTCGCGGGCGGCGCGATGGCGCTGATCAACAGCATGGGCGCGCTCGGTTCGTTCGTCGGCTCGTACGTGGTCGGCTATCTGAACGGCGCGACCGGATCGCCCGCCGCATCGTATGCATTCATGAGCGTGGCGCTCGTCGCCGCGGTGATCCTGACGCTCGCCGTCAAGCCGGCCGCCGCAGAACAACGCGAGCCCGCTCGTCCCACCGTCGCAAGGAAAATTAGCTGATGAAGAAGATCGTCGCCTGGAAGTCGCTGCCCGAGGATGTGCTCGCCTATCTGCAACAGCATGCGCAGGTCGTGCAGGTCGATCCGTCTCAGCACGATGCGTTCGTCGCGGCGCTGCGCGACGCCGACGGCGGCATCGGCGCGAGCGTGAAGATCACCCCGGCCATGCTCGAAGGCGCGAGCCGGCTGAAGGCGCTGTCGACCATTTCGGTCGGCTACGACCAGTTCGACGTCGACGACCTCACGCGCCGCGGCATCGTGCTCGCGCACACGCCGGACGTGCTGACCGAATCGACCGCCGATACCGTGTTCTCACTGATCCTCGCGTCCGCGCGGCGCGTCGTCGAGCTGGCCGACTGGGTCAAGGCAGGGCAGTGGCGCGCGAGCATCGGGCCTGCGCACTTCGGGCTCGACGTGCAGGGCAAGACGATCGGCATCGTCGGTCTGGGGCGGATCGGTGGCGCGGTCGCGCGACGCGCGGCGCTCGGCTTCAACATGAAGGTGCTGTACACGAACCGCAGCGCGAACCGTCAAGCGGAACAGGCGTATGGCGCGCGGCGCGTCGAGCTGGGCGAGTTGCTCGCGCAGTCCGATTTCGTCTGTTTGCAGGTGCCGCTCACTGAGGAGACGCGGCATCTGATCGGCGCGGCCGAACTGCGCGCGATGAAGAAGAGCGCGATTCTGATCAACGCGTCGCGCGGCGCGACCGTCGACGAAGCGGCGCTGATCGAAGCGTTGAGGAACGGCACGATTCACGGCGCGGGCCTCGACGTGTTCGACACTGAACCGTTGCCGGCCGACTCGCCGTTGCTGTCGATGCCGAACGTAGTCGCGCTGCCGCATATCGGCTCGGCGACGCACGAGACCCGTCATGCGATGGCGCTCAACGCGGCGGAGAACCTGGTCGCCGCGCTCGACGGCACGTTGACGACCAACATCGTCAACCGTGAAGTACTGGCGAAGTGAATCGCAGGGCGGCGCGTAAGCTCCCGCCCCCGCACCGACACGAGCGATGAGCGAATGAGCACGACCCCGCCCAGCACGCCACCCGGTATGCCGCCCGCGGCGACGCGCCGCGCGACGATCACCGATGTCGCGCGCGAAGCCGGCACCGGCAAGACCAGCATCTCGCGCTATCTGAACGGCGAGATCAGCGCGCTGTCGCCCGAGCTGCGCGCGCGCATCGAAGCCGCGATCGCGCGGCTCGACTATCAGCCGAACCAGATGGCGCGCGGCCTGAAGCGCGGCCGCAACCGGCTGATCGGCATGCTGGTCGCCGACCTGACCAATCCGTACTCCGTCGAAGTGCTGCAAGGCGTCGAGGCCGCGTGCCACGCGCTCGGCCTGATGCCGCTGATCTGCCACGCGGCGAACGAAGTCGAGATGGAACGGCGCTATCTGCAACTGCTGACCACGTATCGCGTGGAAGGCGTGATCGTCAACGCGCTAGGCGTGCGCGAAGAGACGTTGCGGCCGGTCGGCGACGGCGGCATTCCCGCGGTGCTGGTCGATCGGCGGGTGGAGGGGCTGGTCGCCGATATGGTCGGCCTCGACAATGGCGCGGCCGCCGAACTCGGCACGCGGCATCTGCTGGAACGCGGCTTCGAGCACATCTGGTTCGTCGTGCAGCCGTTCGAGCAGGTCAGCTCGCGGCAGCTACGCGTCGAAGCGTTCGATCGCGCGATGCGCGACGACGGCCGCGCGCCCGGTCATACGCTGGTGCTCGATCTCGCCGATCCGGCCGCGCTCGAACGTGGCCTCGCGCAGCTGGATCGTGCGATCGACTCGCTGGGCGCGGACGGCGGCGACGCTCCGCGCGTCGCGCTGTTCGCGGCCAACGCACCGGTCGCGTTGCGTCTCGCGCTGCATCTGAACGCGCGTTACGGCGCGCACTGGCAGAGCCGCGTCGCGCTGCTTTCGATCGACGATCCGGAATGGGCCGAGCTCGCCGGCATCACGACGATCCGTCAGCCGACCTACGACATCGGCTACCGCGCGGTCGAATTCCTGCACGAGCGCATCGAAGGCGCGCAGACGGGCGCGCGCGACTGCCTGCTGCCCGGTGAGTTGATCGTGCGTGCGTCGACGGCGCGCTGAGTTCCGGTCAATCTGCGATCATTCGGGGCTGCGGCGCGCAGCGGTTGCGCGCCGGGGATTGCAAGAAACCCCGCAAGGATACTCATGGTCGTGCCACCGCTTACCCTCGCGAGCCTCGCGCTCGCCACGCTCGTCATCGCCGCTTTACCGTTTCTGATTTACCGGCAGTTGCGCCGTCCGCTCGCGCTCAGGCCGCGTGACGCGATCGCCGGCGTCGCGGTGTTCGCGCTGTTCGCGATGGTGATCGAGCGTGCGCTGCACGACTATCTGCTGCGTGGCAACGAGGTGACGGCGGCGTTTCTGTCGCAGCCGCTCGCGTTCGTCGCGTATGGTGCGCTGGCCGCGGGCGTTTGCGAGGAGGTGGGGCGGTTCTTCGGTATGCGGCTGCTCGTGAAGCGCGCAGCGGCACGGCCGGCGGTGCGCGCAAAGGCGAACGTCGATGCGAACGGGGGGGCCAGCAGCACAGGGAGCACGAGTGCCACCAGCACGACTGCCGACACCCGCACCGCCGCATTGCGCGCCGACGATGGCGCCGCGCTCAGCTACGGCCTCGGCCACGGCGGCGCCGAAGCGTGGATGGTCGGCGTGCTCGTGCAGTTCCAGTGGCTCGTATTCGCGATCCTCGAAAACCGCGGCCGGCTCGGCGACTACCTCGGCAATCTGCCGGCCGAGGCGATGATGCGCGTGCATCTGATTCTTGCCAGCCTGACGCCGCAGCTGGCCGGCATTTTCGCGCTCGAACGCGTCGCGGCTCTGGTGTTCCAGATCGGCCTGTCGGTGCTGATGTGGCGTGGCGTGCGGGCCGGCTCGCGCGGCATCCTGCCGCTCGCGATCGTGGTGCACGCGCTGATCGACGTGCCCGCGGCAATGACACAGGCGCGGCTGCTGCCGCTCGCGGCGGTCGATACGATCTATGCGGTGGCGGCGGTGTTCGTCGCGGGACTGCTGATACGGAATTACCGGCGGCCGGCCGCGGCGTGAATGAGCGAACGAGCGAATGAGCGAACGAGCGCCGAGGTGGCCGGCGTCACACGCCTCGCTATCCCTTCGTGGTTTCTCTAAAATGCGCCTACGTTTCAGGATCTTCTTTTCCCGGCAGCCTTCATGGAAGCTTACCAATACGACTGCGCGCATCCGGAGTTCGACGAGCTCGCGCGCGTCATCAGCGATCTGTTTCCCGAGCAGACGCAGTTCATCGAGCGTGCCGCCGACGACGGTACGCCCACGCTGACGATTCACTGGGTAGCGATGCGCTTCGGTTCGACCGCGCGCCGTATTGTGATGACGGTCGCGATCGCGCCGGCGGCGCTCGCGCGTTATCGCGCGATGCCGGCACGGCTGCGTGGCCGCAGCTTCGCGGTATTGCGCGCATACGTCGAAGCGAGCCTGGGCTCGCTCGAAGAAATGTATGCGAACGGCGAGGCGGTCCCGCGCGAAGTCACGGTCGATCTCGGCGACGAGTTCGCGTGACACGCGCCTAACGCGATTTCAATCCGCGAGCCGATAGACCTTCGCGAAACGCGCGGCCTGCACGACGCCATAGTCGCCGGGCGCGTACTGCATGACCCAGTCGCCGGCCGCGCCGTGCAGCACGTCGCCGCCGCTCGCCGAGCGCGCGAGCGAGAAGGGCTCGTCCATCCGGCGAGCGAGCACCACCGCCGGGCGGTTGCGATAGGCGCCGGCTTCGCCGTGCGCGAGCGCGGCATCGGCGGGCAGGTACTTCGCGTCGAAGCGCTCGCGCGACACGACCCAGCGGTCGCCGGTCGAGCCGGTGATCAGCGCATCGCCGCGCACATAGCGGTTCGGGCCTTCGAGGCTCATCAGCTGGCCGTCGGTGGCGGCGAATTCGACGCTTACCGTTTCGTCCTTGACGACGCGTTGGGCGTGCGGATCGTCACGCAGATCGAGATTCCTGAGTTCGGTCATGAAGCGGGTGAGGTTAGGGGTATAGGCGTTGCGGTGACTTGCCGCTTTGCGGCGAGCGTGGGTGGAGGCGCTGGGACGGAGAGCCGGCCCAACGCCGCGCACTCGAATCATGCCAGATGCATGGTGCGGGCGGGGCGGTTTGAGGAGCTGAGGAAGGGGAAAGCCGGGTGAGGTGCGACTACCCTTAAAGCGTCCAGGCACGCTGCGGTGTCGAAAGCGGCAAGCCGGCCGCAAAGGGAATCGCTAAAGGAACCGCTAAAGGAACCGCTAAAGCAACCGCTGAAAGCAACCGCGTCCAACCGGAGCCGCGCCCGCAACGCGGCAAACCCCCGCCGCGGGCGCCGTTTCATTACTGCTTGACGGTCGCGTCGCTCGCGGCTTCGGCCGCGGGCTTGCCACCCTTACCCTTGCCATGGTGACCGCGATGATGACCCTCGGGGCCGCCGTTGTGGAACGTCGCGTCGGCGAGCTTCTTCTGCTCCGGCGACAGGCTGCCATACAGCGGCTCGAATGCATCGACGAGCTTCTTCATGCCATCCGCATGCGCTTGCGCAATCGTTGCGTACTGTTTCATGTCGTCGAGCGCGCTCACGTTGGTTTCCGCCTTGCGCTGCTCGAACAGCTTGCCCATCGTTTCGCCGTTGTTGCGCATGACGTCGGCGAATGCCTTCCATTGCGTTTCCTGCGCGGGCGTGATCTTCAGTTGCGAGTGCAGATAAGCGATGCGGTCTTCGACGTTTCGTTCGTGGCCGGCCTTGGCTGCGGGGGCCGGGGCCGTGGTGTCCGGCGCCGAGGCCGGCGCGGCGGTTTGAGCGAACGCGCCGCCCATCGAAACGGCCGTAGCCAGCATAACCAGTGCTTTTTTCATCGAAACTCCTGATGTCTGTTCGTATTGAGACTCGGCGCGCGGCGTGCACATTGCCCCGCGCCAGCGACGAATAGCGGCGCACCGCAACCGGCCGCCGCATTCGCCCGTCGCCGCTATTAGTAACACGATATCCGTACGATTCGATGCTTGTGCGACAAACGCTTACAACCGAAACGAAAGGGAAACGGCTCGCACCTGAGCGGCATTTGCAGCGACACGCTGCGCCCACGAGGCCCGACAGTGTGCCGCGCATCTGTCATCGCACACCGTGACCCAGCGCCGCTGCCCGCGCAGACGCGCGATAATCCGCGACATTCCATACCAACTTCCTTTCCCCATCGATGAGACCTCCGCGCCTCGACCAGCTCGACGACCTCGACCGCAACCTCGTTGCACTATTACAAGCCAACGCGCGCGAGAGCGTCGCGAATCTTGCGCGGCAGCTCGGCGTTGCGCGCACGACCGTGATCGCGCGCATCGCGCGGCTCGAGCGCAGCAACGTGATCGCCGGCTACAGCGTGCGGCTCGGCCAGGACGTGCTCGATTCGAGCATCGTCGCGTACGTCGGCATCATCATCGCGCCGAAGCATGGGCCGGCCGTGCAGAAGCGTCTCGGCAAAATGCCCGAAGTGCAACTGCTGTGCGCGGTGAGCGGCGAGTTCGACTACGTGGCATGGCTGCGTGCCGATTCGCCTGAGCGGCTCAACGATCTGCTCGATCAGATCGGCGGCCTCGAAGGCGTCGAGCGGACCACGACGTCGATCATTCTCGCGCGCAAGATCGACCGCGGCACGGTGTGAGTCGGCGCGCGGCGCAACCTGTTGGCGGGTAGCCGCGGATCCCTCGCGAGTCGGTTATTAACGCCTTTTTTACGCGTTTTCGACGAATCGTTTGATGAGTTCGTCAGAACGTCGAACCTGATGGTCATACCGCAGCATTTTGCGCGTATGAACTGTTTTTGCTTCTTCCTACACTGTCATTCAAGGGTTCGGCCCGAGAGGCACCGCGTGCAACGCGCGGCGCACTTCCCAAGCTCAGAGACAGCACATGGACAACAAGGAGAAGCAGATGAAAGTAGCTATCGTTGGCGCAGGTTTGATCGGTCACACCATTGCGCATATGCTGCGCGAAACGGGCGACTACGAAGTCGTCGCGTTCGACCGCGATCAGCACGCGCTCGACAAGCTCGCCGCCCAGGGCATTCCGACGCGCCGCATCGATTCCGCCGACGCCGCCGTGCTGCGCGCCGCGATCCAGGGCTTCGACGTGCTGATCAACGCGCTGCCGTACTACCTCGCGGTCAACGTCGCATCGGCCGCGAAGGGCGCGGGGGTCCATTACTTCGACCTGACCGAAGACGTGCGCGCGACGCACGCGATCCGCGCGATCGCCGAAGACTCCGATCACGCCTTCATGCCGCAGTGCGGTCTCGCGCCGGGCTTCATCGGCATTGCCGCGCATGAGCTCGCGAATCGCTTCACGGAAATCCGCGACGTGAAGATGCGCGTCGGCGCGCTGCCCGAGTTTCCGACCAATGCGCTGAAGTACAACCTGACGTGGAGCGTCGACGGTCTGATCAACGAGTACTGCCAGCCGTGCGAGGCGATCCGCGAGAGCCGCACGCAATGGGTGCAGCCGCTCGAAGGCCTCGAGCATTTCTCGCTCGACGGCACCGAGTACGAAGCGTTCAACACGTCGGGCGGTCTGGGCACGCTGTGCGAAACGCTGTCGGGCCGCGTCGAATCGCTCGACTACAAGTCGGTGCGCTATCCGGGCCATCGCAACCTGATGCAGTTCCTGCTGGAGGACCTGCGTCTGTCGAGCGACCGCGACACGCTGAAGACCATCATGCGCCGCTCGGTGCCGTCGACCGCGCAGGACGTCGTGCTGGTGTTCATCACCGTGAGCGGCATGCGCGACGGTCAGCTCGTGCAGGAGGTGTTCACCCGCAAGATCTTCGCGAAGACTGTCTGCGGCGTGCCGATGAGCGCGATCCAGATCACCACCGCCGGCGCGATGTGCGCGGTGCTCGATCTGTTCCGCGAGCGCAAGCTGCCGCAAAAGGGCTTCGTGCGGCAGGAGCAGGTATCGCTCGGCGATTTTCTGGCGAACCGCTTTGGCAAGCTGTATGAAGGGCAGTCGCTGGAGGCGATGGCGACGGCTTGAGGCTGAAATAGCCCGCGTCGAATGAAAAACCCCGTGCGTCACCGACGTACGGGGTTTTTTCTTTTTCGGCGCGTCAGCGGGACAGCGCCGCACTCACGATCATCACGGCGTCGGCGTCCAGCCCGCGCCGTTGTTCCAGCCGGCGAACACCGCCGTCGGGCTGGTCAGGTCGGTAGCGGCGCTCGAACCCGTCAGCGGCACGGTATAGGTTGCCACGGTGGTATCGCGGCCCGCGAGGCTGAGAGCGTTGCCCGAGCCGTCCATGCTGCCCCATTCACGCCAGCCGATCATCGCGGTCTGGCCGGTCGTCGGCGACACGTTGAGCGCCGAACCGGTTGCGCCCTCGGCCGAACCCAGCCAGCCGCCGGTGCTGATGTGCGTGCCGATCTGGTCGTTGACGTACGCCACGCTGTCGCAGTTCGTGCCCTGGGCGGTCGACGCGCCCGGCATCGCACATCCGACACCCGCGCCACCTGAGCGGGCGAGGAAAGCGGTGCCGGTCGGCACGGTGGAGTCGGCGGTGAGCTTGCTGTTTGCAATGACGAAACCCGGCGTCGTGATGAAGGTTCCGGTGTTGGTATTCGCATACCCGGAGTACGCGCGGGACTGCACCACGTAACCCGTGGGCGCCGTGCTCGTGACGTTGTAAATGGTGTGCAGCTCGCTATGGTCGAACATCGCGGCATACGGGTAGCCCCAGACGAAGTCGACGTCGCCCGCGATGTAATCGTTGTAGAAGTAGGCCCAGCCCTTGGTGAGCACCGTGTCCTGCGCGCTCAGCAATTGCATGTTGCTGGCGACGAAGCGGCCACCGTTGGTCTTCGTGTTGTTGAAGTAGAACGTCTCGGCCTGGTTGTTGAAGGTGCTTTGCTTGACGTGCGAGTTCTGCAGCGTGAAGTACCGCAGCGTCACGAGGTCGGAGCCTTCCATCAGGAACACCGAGCGGCCGCCACCGAGGCTTCGCCGGGTCAGCGTATCGCCGCCGGCGGCTTCGCTCGAATTCGACGTTCCGGCCGCCGTGGCGCCGCCGCCCGAACCGGGGTTATAGCTCTCGAAGTTGTTCGCGTAGACGACGGTGTCGGTCGGGGTCGTGGTCGAGCCGGTCAGCGTCACGTTGTTGACGTTGCGTAGATACAGCAGCTCGTTGTACGAACCTTTGTCGATGGTGATGCGTTTGAGGACGCTCGAAGCCGAGCACGTCGAGCTGGTTGCGCCGGTGCCGCAGTTCTGCATGACCCAGTCGAGCGCACCCTGCACCGTGTTGAAATCGCCGTTGCCCGCGGCGTCGACGGTCACGGCCACCATGCTGGTCGTTCCCGCCGGCGCGTTGCCCGGCACCGTCGCGGCGGTCGCGGACGCGACCGTGGGTTGAGCGCGGGTCGCGAACGTCCATGCGCTCGGGGTCGACAGGCCGGTGAAGTTGTTGCCGTTGCCGTCGTTGAAGACGGTGCTGTCGGCTGTCACGTAGTAAGCGGTGTTGGGCTGCAGCTTGCCGTCGTGCAGATGGATCGTGGCCGTGTTACCCGCGATCACGACCGGCGTGTAGTACACGAAGCGCTGGTCGCCGCTCAGCGTCGTCACGCCGGCTGCCAGCGCGTCGATTTCCGTGTTCGCCTCGGGGAAATAGGTTGCATACGTCTCGCCCGTGGTTTGTGTCGGCGTGCCGCTGATGTCGATCGTGTCGACCAGCGTGTTGCCCGACTGCGCATAGACGTAGAGCTTGCCCGTCGTGCCGAGCGTGGGCGGCTCGTTGAACGTGATCTGCAACATCGTGTCGGCCTGCGCCGAGGCGGTGCTGTTCGCCGGGAACGTCGACTGCATCGACAGCACGGTTGGCGTGGTGGTTGTCGTCGTCGTTGTCGTGGTCGTGGTCGACGTGGTCGACGTGGTTGACGTGGAAGTGGAGGAGGTCGAACCGGACGTCGTCGAAGCAGGCGTCGAAGTGGACGGTGTCGAAGTGGTTGCCGGAGTCGAGGCGCCGGAGGCTGAAGTGGTGGAGTTGCCCGAATCTGGCGTTTTGACCGACCCGCCACCACACGCTGCCAGTATCAATGCCGATGATGCCACGCTGAGAATCGCGATTTTGTTCATGTTTTTTGACGTCGTTCGTATTTGAATTCATGGGTCCGCGCGGGCGAGTCTCCACCGCCCGATCGCCGAACGATCGTCGCGCGACCTGATTGGTCTCCTCAATTTGCTCCTGACCAGAATCCGGCTTTCGGTCTACCGATAAAAGCCGTGAGGGACGCGCGCGATCGAAGGCGTGGGAAGCATACGTCAGCGCTTTTTGTTTGACAACAACAAATTGTTCTTACAAATATGTATGAATTTAGTCGGCAAATAGTTAGGTGGACGTGCGATATCCACGCTGCGGGTGCAATGGACGGGTTGGGAGAAGAGTGGAATGTTGTTTGACGACTTTGAAGTCGAGGCGGCAGTCAGGCAGCCACGATTTGCGCTACCAGCGCTTCATAGTCCGCCGAACCCGGCGCGGTATTGTCGAACATCAGCAGACCATCGCGGCTCGCGCCGCTCGGCTCGAAGCGCCGCCGCCGATAGTCGTCCCAGTGCGCGAGCTTGTACGCATCGTTGGGATTCGCGCGCGCGACGATCCGCTGCCGCGCCACGTCCTCCGAGGTCAGCACCCATACGACACGCAACTTCACGTCCGGCGCGACGCCGAGCCATGCATGATCGAACAGCCGCCGCTCGCGAACCTCGCGCGACAACGGGCCGACGACCAACGCGCTCACGCCGAGTTCGAGATTGTCGCGCGCGGTATCGATGAGGCCGCGATACTCGGGGTCGCGCAGATGCTGAAGGAAAAGAGGGCTGTCGCGATCGTTCGGATCGCCGGTCAGCATCGACATCGCGGCCGCGCTGTAGCCGCCGTACAGCGTGTCCTTGTCGAGCAGGCAGAAGGGGGTGCCGCCAGCTTTCATCAGCGGGCCGAGCAGCTTTTTCGCCAGCGTCGTCTTGCCCGTGCCCGCATGACCGCAAAAGAACACCAGAGAAGTCACGCAGACTTGTCCTCACCCGGCGCGGCGGCCGCATCGGGGCGCGGGTCGCGCGCGAACTTGCCGTTGGTCTCGAGCCACATCACGTTGATGATGCCGAAGCCGAGCGCCACACCCACGCCGAGAATCCAGGTGAAATACCACATTGCAGTCTCCTTGATCGTGCGTCTGGCGACGCGGATCGACAGGCATGCCGGCAACCGACGGCGTCAAGCCGCGAGCCCGGCTGCCGTGCCGACGATCATGAAGAAGAACGCCGCGCCATGCAAGAGGTGCGGGGCCCGAGCGCCGTTCGTGTCGGCTGGCGGAATCTCCGCGCGTTGCTATGATGCGGAACAGTCATGCGTACGAGCGTGCCGTGTGCGTCGAACCGGCGCACGCACGGCGGCGATCCACACCGCGTAGTCGGAAACTCGGGCCACGATCGAGAGCACACGGGAGAACCAGCATGCCGATGCGCCTGCCTTGCCGCGGCCGAACCGCACGGATGGCCGGGTCCGCATGCCGCGCCGCGTTGGCCGCATGCGTTGCGTTCAGCGTGATCGGCGCGATCAGCGGGTTCACGCTTGCCGGCTGCGCGTCGACGCCGGCCGAGCCGGTGCCGTTCAAACCGGTGCCGGCCGAGCGCATCGTCAGACAGGGCTATACGCAGCCGGGCCCCGGCCTCGTCGCGGTGGACGTGCGGCGCGAGCGTTCGCGCGACGTGATCGTGCGGTTCCGCAATGCGCTCGTCTATATCGACGGCGAGCGCGTCACCGACCTGATGAACGGCGAGCACGTGGTGTTCTATCTGCCGCCCGGCGCGCATCGGATCGGCGTATCGACGCAGTTCGATCCGGTCATCGAGCTGAACTTCATGGTGACCGCGGATCCGCGCTACACGAACCGTGCCTCGGTCACGTTCAACGACGATCACCGCATCGGCCTGCAGCGGGTCGCGCAATAGCATGCCGTCGATCATTGGCAATTCGATACGTGCGGCTCTCGCATCGGGCCTTAACATGGCGGCTGATCCGGGGCGCCATGAAGCGCGCCTGTCCATTCATGCAGACCCCGTCGAGCGTATTGCGCAAGGCTTGCGCGAGCGGCCGGCGAGGTCTGCTTTCGTCTGCAAGGTAATCCGAACATGCTGATCAATTGCGCCGCCTATCAGGACGGCCGGAAACTCGCCGACATCGATATCGACAGCATCAGCGACTACGTCGCACGACCCGAATGCTTCGTCTGGGTCGCGTTGAAAGACCCGAGCCCCGACGAACTCGCGGTGATGAAAGACGAGTTCGATTTGCACGAACTCGCGATCGAAGACGCGCAGCACGGCCACCAGCGCCCGAAAATGGAGGAGTACGGCGGCTCGCTGTTCACCGTGATGCATACGGTCGAGATGGACGAGCAAGGCGAATTCGTGATCGGCGAAGTCGACGTGTTCGTCGGTACGAACTACGTGCTCTCGGTGCGCCGCGGCACACGCACTGGTTTTCAGGGCGTGCGGGCACGCTGCGAGCGCGAGCCGCATCTGTTGAAGGAAGGTTCGGCGTTCGTGCTGTACGCGCTGATCGACGACGTGGTCGACCGTTATTTCCCGGTCGTCGAGGCGATGAGCACCGAGCTCGAAACGCTCGAGGACCGCATCTTCGACAGGAACGATTCGGCCGCCTCGCGCGCGATCGTGCAGGACCTGTACACGATGAAGCGCCGGCTGGTGATCCTGCAGCACCATATCGTGCCGCTGCAGGAAGCGGTCGGCAAACTGACGGGCGGGCGCATTCCGGCCATCTGCGCGGGCATGCAGGCGTACTTTCGCGACGTCTACGATCACCTCGACCGGATCGTCAGAATCATCGAGGGGCGCCGCGAAATCGTCGTCACGGCGGTGCAGGTGAACCTCGGCATGATCTCGCTCGCCGAGAGCGAAATCACCAAGCGGCTCGGCTCGTTCGCGGCGCTGTTCGCGGTGCCGACGATGATCGCCGGTATCTACGGGATGAACTTCGAGCGCATTCCCGAGCTGCATTTCAAGTTCGGCTATCCGGTCGTGCTGGTCGTGATGCTGGCGATCGACTTCGTGCTGTACCGGCGTTTTCGCAAGGCCGGCTGGCTGTAGGCGGCGCACCTTTCGAGTTCCTCGCGGTTTCGCTTGCAGCGCGCGCGATACCAGGCCAGCATAAGCGGCCGGTACGTCGCGCCGCATGCGACGCACCGGCGTCATCGACTGCACGGACTGAGCGAGGGGACCTTGCCACACACTGCCCGGATCGATCGAGCGCATCGCGGCGGCGCAGATGTTGCGCGCCGGTGCGTTGCAACACCGCGAATCGTTGACATTCCGAAAGGCGTGCGCTGAGAATAGCCATCGCAAACGTTTGCGCATCAGAAAAAATACGGCTCGTCCGCGAGCCTGACAACCTGGAGATACGCATGAGCCATCGAACCCGCCGTCGCATTCTCGCCGCCGCAGTTCTCGCCACCGCCTCCGCCGTCCTGCCTTTTTCCGTCGCCTACGCGCAGAACGCCCCGGCTCATAAGCCGAAGGTCGCGCTCGTGATGAAGTCACTCGCCAACGAGTTCTTCCTGACCATGGAGACCGGCGCGAAGGACTATCAGAAACAGAATCCGGCCAAGTTCGACCTGATCACCAACGGCATCAAGGACGAAACCGACACCGCCAACCAGATCCGCATCGTCGAGCAGATGATCGTGTCGAAGGTCGACGCGATCGTGCTCGCACCGGCCGATTCGAAGGCGCTCGTGCCGGTCGTCAAGAAGGCGGTCGACGCGGGCATCATCGTCGTCAACATCGACAACCGGCTCGATCAGGACGTGCTGAAGTCGAAAGACCTGAACGTGCCGTTCGTCGGCCCCGACAACCGCAAGGGTGCGCGCCTCGTTGGCGACTACCTCGCGAAGCGCCTGAAGGCGGGCGACGAGGTCGGCATCCTCGAAGGCGTGTCGACCACCACCAACGCGCAGCAGCGTACCGCCGGCTTCAAGGACGCGATGCAGGCGGTCGGCGCGAAGATCGTGTCGGTGCAGTCGGGCGAGTGGGAAATCGACAAGGGCAACGCGGTCGCGTCGGCGATGCTCAACGAGTATCCGAACCTGAAGGCGCTGCTCGCCGGCAACGACAACATGGCGATCGGCGCGGTGTCGGCCGTGCGCGCGGCCGGCAAGCAGGGCAAGGTGATGGTGGTCGGCTACGACAACATCAATGCGATCCATCCGATGCTGAAGGACGGCCGCGTGCTCGCCACCGCCGACCAGTACGCGGCGAAGCAGGCGGTGTTCGGCATCGATACCGCGTTGAAGGCGTTGAGCGAAAACAAGAAACAGTCGCAGCTGTCGGGCGTCGTCGAAACACCGGTCGATCTGGTGACGAAAGACACGCTGAAGTAAGCGCGGTGCGCCCGGCGTGAAGCCTGAGTCGGGCGCCGCTGGATCTGGGTGCGGGAAGCCGCGACAGCCACAATCGCCGCGACGAAGCGCGCGAACCGCGCGCTTCACCGGCAATCCGGCAACCCGCCGGTGCGCTTTTATTCAACGAACGCTCAAGAATCCCGCCGCGCCGCCGTTAATTCCAGAGATAAGCGTCATGACGGCGGCTCGCGTGGTGAGAGGAAGCGCGGCCGCGAGCACCCGCGCATTCCGCGCGAGAGTGCCGGCATGACTCGTGGCAGCCGGGCGCGGTGTGCCGTGCGGCAAGCACGGCGGGCCGCCGAAGCGCCACGAAGGCGCAAGAAGCGCCATGCAACCAGGAGCGCGATGGATTCAACCGACCACGACGCCTTGCCTGTCGTACTGACCGTCAGCGGCATCGGCAAGACGTATGCCGAACCGGTGCTCGCCGACGTATCGTTGTCGCTGCGAGCAGGCGAGGTATTGGCGTTGACCGGCGAGAACGGCGCGGGCAAGAGCACGCTGTCGAAGATCGTCGGCGGCCTGGTCGAGCCGAGCGCGGGCACGATGCAGCTGGCCGGCGTGCCGTACGCGCCCGCGAGCCGCACCGAGGCCGAGGCGCTCGGCGTGCGGATGGTGATGCAGGAGTTGAATCTGTTGCCGACGCTGTCGGTCGCCGAGAACCTGTTCCTGAACCGGCTGCCGCGCGCGGGCGCATTCAGCTTCGGCTGGATCGATCGCGGCAAGCTGCGCGAGAACGCACGCGTGGCGATGGCGCAGGTCGGGCTCGACGCGATCGATCCCGACACGCTGGTCGGCGAACTGGGCATCGGTCATCAGCAGATGGTCGAGATCGCCCGCAACCTGATCGACGACTGCCGCGTGCTGATCCTCGACGAGCCGACCGCGATGCTGACCGCGCGCGAGGTCGATCTGCTGTTCGAGCAGATCGGGCGGCTCAAGGCGCGCGGCGTCGCGCTCGTCTATATCTCGCACCGGCTCGAAGAGCTGGCGCGGGTGGCCGAACGGGTCGCGGTGCTGCGCGACGGCCGCCTCGTGCACGTCGACGCGATGGCCAACCTGACGAGCGAGCAGATCGTCACGTGGATGGTCGGCCGCGAACTCGGCGAGCATATCGATCTCGGCGAGCGCAACATCGGCGCGCCGCTGTTGAAAGTGGAGCGGCTCGCGCGCGGCAAGGTCGTGCGCGACGTGTCTTTCGAGGTGCGCGCGGGCGAGATTTTCGGTGTCAGCGGGCTGATCGGCGCGGGCCGCACCGAGCTGATGCGGCTCATCTACGGCGCCGACCGCAAGGACGGCGGCAGCGTGTCGCTCGCCGCGACGCCGGGCGCGCCGCCCACGCCGGTGCAGATCGACTCGCCGGCGGACGCGGTGCGCGCGGGCATCGCGCTGATCACCGAAGACCGCAAAGGCGAAGGCCTGCTGCTGCCGCAACCGATCGCGGCCAACGTGTCGCTCGGCAATCTCGGCAGCGTCGCGCGGCACGGCATCGTCGACGCGAAGCGCGAGAATGCGCTCGCGCAGAAGCAGATCACCGCGATGCGGATTCGCAGCTCGGGGCCCGCGCAGATCGTCGGCGAGCTGTCGGGCGGCAACCAGCAGAAGGTCGTGATCGGCCGCTGGCTCGCGCGCGACTGCCGCGTGCTGTTGTTCGACGAACCGACACGCGGCATCGACGTCGGTGCGAAGTTCGATATTTACGGCCTGATGGGCGCGCTCGCTCGTGACGGCCGCGCGCTGGTCGTGGTGTCGAGCGATCTGCGCGAGCTGATGCTGATCTGCGACCGGATCGGCGTGATGTCGGCGGGCAGCATGACGGGCGTGTTCGAACGCGCGAGCTGGAGCCAGGATGCGCTGCTCGCCGCCGCGTTCGCCGGCTACCGCGGCCGCGAGGCGCTGCTGCACACGCACGGCGCCAACGAAGCAGGGAGTCTGTGATGACCGATCGATCGTGGCGCGAGGCGGCGGGTGTCAAACCCGGCAAGCAGGACGGCCAGCCAGGTGGCGCCCCGGATGTGCCCGCTGTGACGCCGCCGGCCGATCCGTCGGCGCCGCTCGCGAGCGGCAAGCCGGCCGGCACGCGGCTCGGCTTTTCGAACTACCTGGGCCTCGCCGGTGCGCTGCTCGCGATGATCGTGCTGTTCTCGCTGCTGAGTTCGCACTTTCTGACCTACGACACGTTCAGCACGATCGCGAACCAGATTCCGGATCTCGTCGTGATGTCGGTCGGCATGACCTTCGTGCTGATCATCGCGGGGATCGACCTGTCGGTCGGCTCGGTGCTCGCGTTGGGGGCGTCGGTGGTCAGCGTGGTGACGCTCAAGTGGGGCTGGGGACCGGCCGCGGGTGCGCTGCTCGGCGTCGCGGTCGCGGCGCTGACCGGCACCGTGACCGGCGCGGTGACCGTGGGCTGGCGGATTCCGTCGTTCATCGTGTCGCTCGGCGTGCTCGAGGCGGCGCGCGGCATGGCGTACCAGATGACCAATTCGCGCACCGCGTATATCGGCGACGCGTTCGACTTTCTGTCGAACCCGATCGCGCTCGGCATCTCGCCGGCCTTTCTGATTGCGGTCGCGGTGATGGTGGTCGCGCAGCTGATGCTGACGCGCACGGTGTTTGGGCGCTATCTGGTCGGAATCGGCACTAACGAGGAAGCGGTGCGGCTCGCGGGCGTCAATCCGCGGCCGTACAAGGTGATCGTGTTTGCGCTGATGGGCGCGCTGTCGGGTCTCGCGGCGCTGTTCCAGATCTCGCGGCTCGAGGCGGCCGATCCGAATGCGGGCGTCGGCATGGAGCTGCAGGTGATCGCGGCGGTCGTGATCGGCGGCACGAGTCTGATGGGCGGACGCGGTTCGGTGATCAGCACGTTTTTCGGCGTGCTGATCATTTCGGTGCTGGCGGCGGGCCTCGCGCAGATCGGCGCGAACGAGCCGACCAAGCGCATGATCACCGGCGCGGTGATCGTGGTGGCGGTGGTGCTCGATACGTACCGCAGCCGCCGCAAACGCGGCTGAGGTGTGCGCGTCGGCGCAACGATGAATCAGTGTGGTCTGTCTTCGATGAAGACGTCCGCGGGTCGCCAGGCGGCGCGCCCGGCGGGAACAACAGGCAGTGGGAGAGCAACAGGTTATGGCGACGATCAAGGATGTAGCGGCCGTGGCGGGCGTGTCGTTCACGACGGTATCGCACGTCGTGAACAACTCGCGGCCGGTGTCGGCCGATGTGCGCGCGAAAGTCGAGCACGCGATCCGTCAACTGCACTATGTGCCGTCGGCGGTCGCGCGTTCGCTCAAGGCGCGCGCGACCGCGACGATCGGACTGGTGGTGCCGAACAGCACCAACCCGTATTTCGCGGAGCTCGCGCGCGGTATCGAGGACGGCTGCGCGCGCAACGGCTACTGCGTGTTCTTCTGCAACTCCGACGATGACCCCGCGAAGCAGCGCAGCTATCTGCGGGTGCTGCAGGAAAAGCGCATCGACGGGCTGATCGTCGCGTCCGCCGGCGACGACGCCGTGCTCGCGCAGACGCTCGCCGACTCGCGCGAACCGCTCGTCGTGGTGGACCGCAACATCGAAGGAATCAGCGCGGACCTCGTGCAGATCGATCACGAGAAGGGCGCGTATCTGGCCACCCGGCATCTGCTCGAACTCGGGCATGTGCGGATCGGCTGCATCACGGGGCCGGTGCAGACTGCGGTCAGCGCAATGCGCGTGCACGGTTTCATTCGCGCGATGGCCGAGCGCGGCATCGAGATTGCCGCCGATGCGATCGTCGAAAGCGATTTTTCGGGGACGGGCGGACACCGCGCGGCCGCGCAGCTGTTCGACACGGTCAGGCCGTCGGCGATTTTCGCGGGCAACGACATGATGGGCATCGGCGCATTGCGCGCGGCGGCGGAGCGCAATATCAGCGTGCCGCGCGATTGCTCGATCATCGGTTTCGACGATATCGAGCTGGGCCGCTTCACGTTCCCGTCGCTGTCGACGGTCGGGCAGTCGGTGCGCGCGCTCGGCGACACGGCCGCGCAGACGCTGATCGACCGTATCGCCGAGGCGTCGTCGAACAGCACCGCGCGGGCGCCGGCACGCCGGCGCGTGGTGTCGCCGCGGCTGATCGTGCGCGAGTCAACCGCGACATGGGCGGGCGAAGGACGGCGGGATCTGGCGGCTTGATGCGCCGCACGAAGGACGCATGAGGGGTGCCTGGAGCGCGCACGAAGGAAGCATCAGTTGCTCCTGAAAGACGTGCGCAATAGCAACGCGACCCGTCGCGCAACGGAGGACACTCAAGTGGCAAGCAACCCAACGCGCGCGCGCGTCACGGTGGTCGGCAGCCTGAACATGGACCTCGTGGTGCGCTCGCCACGCCTGCCGCAGCCGGGCGAGACGCTGGCCGGCCGCAGCTTCGCACAGGTCGCGGGCGGCAAGGGCGGCAACCAGGCGGTCGCGGCCGCGCGGCTCGGCGCGCAGGTGTCGATGCTCGGCTGCGTCGGGGCCGATGCGAACGGCGCGCAGCTGCGCGCGGGCCTCGAAGCCGAGCGCATCGACTGTGCGGCGCTCGAAACCGGCAGCGAGCCGAGCGGCGTCGCGCTGATCGTCGTCGACGATGCGAGCCAGAACACGATCGTGATCGTCGCGGGCAGCAACGGCGAGCTCACGCCGGCCACCATCGCGCGACACGAAGCGACGCTCGCCGCCGCCGACGTCGTGATCTGCCAGCTCGAAACCCCGCCCGAATCGGTGCGCGCGGCGCTTGCCGCGGCGCGGCGGCTCGGCAAGACCGTGATCCTGAATCCCGCGCCCGCCACCGGCCCGCTGCCGGCCGACTGGCTGCCGCTGATCGACTATCTGATTCCGAACGAACTCGAAGCCGCCGCGCTGAGCGGGGTGGCCGTCGACTCGCCCGAAGACGCCGCGCGGGCCGCCGCCGCATTGCGCGCGGCCGGCGCGCGCAACGTGCTGATCACGCTGGGGCCGCGCGGCGTGCACGCTGCGCTCGAAGGCGCGGCCGCGTCGCTGTACGACGCGCCGCGCGTCGAGGCGGTCGATACCACCGCGGCCGGCGATACCTTCATCGGCGGCTTCGCGGCGCAGCTCGCGCAGGGCGCGGGCGTCGAAGCGGCGATCCGCTTCGCGCAACGCGCCGCCGCGCTATCGGTGACACGCGCGGGCGCACAGCCGTCGATTCCGACGCGCGCCGAAGTCGACGCGTTGGGGTGATACCGTCGCGGCGTCAGCGCACTCGCACGCTGCCTGATCGATGGGTCCCGCCATCGCCGAGGGACAACTCCAAGCTCTCCCTCCACCCCGCCTTGTGCGGCGAAAACGTCGTAATTCGTGCTGCGACGAACGCCGCCCAATTGCCCCTCAGCCGCCCCCCAGCCGCCGCTAGCGCGCCTGTCTCCCGCCAATTTGCTTTCAACGTCTTACAACGTCTTTGTTCATACCTTTTAAATGCTTCAAGTCTCCGTGAGGGCTGCCGTAAACGGAATTAGAGCGCCCACTCAAAAAGCGCCGGACCCAATACGCGCCGCCCAGCGCTGCGAAGGCAGCGTCTCAATTAGTACGAGCACACAGGACTTAGCATGTTGAATAAAGGCATCACGATCAAGGCGCGAATCGGGCTCACGATGGCGTTTCTCGCCGCGTTGCTGGTTGCGATCGGCGTTTTCGGTCTGTTCGGCATGAGCCGTACCAACGACGCGTACGAGGACACGTTCACCGATGCGATGCCAAGCGCGGTGAACATCGGCAATGCGGAAATTTACTCGGCACGCGAACGTCTGGCGCTCGACCGCGCCGCGTTCATGGTCGGCACGCCGGAAGCGGCGACCACCATCGAGCGCGCGCGCATGCTGGGCGGCACCTCCGAAATGTGGTGGAAGAAGTATCTCGATCTGCCGCGCGACGCGGAAGAAGACCGGCTCGCGCAGGACGTCGCCGCGAAGCGCAACACGCTGCATCAGCAACTCGAAGCGTTCGCAACGGCGATCGCCGCAAACGATCAGGGCAAGCTGGTCGAGGATGCGAAGAATCTGCAGGTCGTCTTCAACGACCTCGTCGGCGCCGACGACGCGCTGCGCAAATTCCAGTTCGATTCGGCCAAGCAGGGCTTCGACTCCGCGCAAAGCAGTTTTGGGATGTTCCGCATGGTCAGCATCGGCGCGCTGGTGGTCGGCGTGCTCGCGGCGGTGCTGTCGTATCTGACGCTGAGCCGCGCGATCGCGCGGCCGCTCGACGAAGCGCTCGGCCACTTCGACGCGATCGCGGCCGGCGATTTGCGTCGTCCGGTGATCGTGACATCGCGCGACGAAATGGGGCAGTTGCTCGAAGGAATCGCCAGAATGCAGCGCAGCCTCACCGAAACGGTGCGCAGCGTGCGCGGCGGCAGCGAGTCGATCGCGACCGCGACGCGTCAAATTGCGGCGGGCAACATCGACCTGTCGTCGCGGACCGAGGAGCAGGCGTCCGCGCTGCAGGAAACCGCCTCTAGCATGGAACAGCTGACCGGCACCGTGCGCCAGAATGCCGACAACGCGCGCCAGGCGAGCGCGCTCGCCGCCAACGCGTCGGAGATCGCCAACAAGGGCAGCGCGGTGGTCGGCCAGGTGGTCGGCACGATGGGCGACATCAACCAGAGCTCGGCGAAGATCGCCGACATCATCTCGATCATCGAGGGCATCGCCTTCCAGACCAACATCCTCGCATTGAACGCCGCCGTCGAGGCGGCGCGGGCCGGCGAGGAGGGGCGCGGCTTCGCGGTCGTCGCGGGCGAGGTGCGCAGCCTCGCGCAGCGTTCGTCGGCGGCGGCCAAGGAGATCAAGGAACTGATCGACACGTCGGTCGAGCGCGTGCAGTCGGGCTCGGCGCTCGTCGACGAGGCCGGCCGCACGATGAGCGAGATCATCGGCGCGGTGCAGCGTGTCACCGACATCATGGGTGAGATCGCGGCCGCGTCGGAGGAGCAGAGCGGCGGCATCGAGCAGGTTGCGCGCGCGGTCACGCAGATGGACGAGGTCACGCAGCAGAACGCCGCGCTCGTCGAGGAAGCGGCCGCCGCGGCGTCGTCGCTCGAGGAGCAGGCGGGCCGATTGCGCCATGCGGTCGCGGTTTTCCAGGTCGACGACAGCGGCCGTGGCGGTCACGAAGGGGCTTCGGCGCTTGCGGCGCCGAAGCGCGCGGCGTCCGCGAGCCCGGTCGGCGCGCGTGCGCGCAAGCTCACGCCGGCTACGGCGCAGGCGGCGGCGCCGGCCAAGGCATCGGTCGCGGCCGCTGCCGCGCCGCAGGTAGCGGCCGCGAGCGGGCCCACGCGCGCGCCGGCCAGGTCCGCGGCGACGGCCGGCAGCGATCAGGATTGGGAGACCTTCTGAGCTGGCTCGGGTTCAGGGGTCCATAGGTAACGGCGCTGTCGCGCGTCAGAAGAGTCGGGACGCGCCGTTCGCTGCAACATCCGTTCCCGTTCGCTCGCTAGCCGTCCGGTACACCCGCAGCACCGGCGACGAACGCTTCGCGAAAAGCCGCGCATGGATCACCATGCGCGGCTTTTTTTTCGGCGCGCGCAAGAATTAACGTTTGCGCGCTTCCGCCTTTCACCGGCACGAGTCGCGATCCGGTACATTGACGGGCATGGCCCCGATCCGCGTGCGCGGCGCGCGGCTGCCCGCACCTTCAACAGGTGGTTCCCACTTATTGCTACGTCCCGTGAACCCTGCCATGCGCCAGCCACAAAGAACCGACATGACGCGCTACGATCTTGCGCACTGCCTCGTCGAGGCCCGCCGGCAGCACCGGCCGATCGACGCGCCCGCACCCGACAGCCTGCCGCCCGATGCGGCGACCGCCTACGCGATCCAGCAGGCGGTGATCACGGGTCTCGGCGAGTCGACCGGCGCGTGGAAGATCGGCGCCAAGTCGCCGGGAGGCGCCGCGTCGGGCGCGCCGATTCCGGCCTCGCTGGTGATGCCGTCGCCGGCGCGGCTCGCGCAAGACGGATTCTTTCGCGTGCTGGTCGAACTCGAGATCGCGTTCCGCTTCGACCTAACCATCGAGCCGCGCGCTCAGGCGTATGCGCGCGACGAGGTGCTGTCGAAGGTCGGCGCCGTGCTGCCGGCCATCGAGATCGTCGACAGCCGCTTCGCCGAATGGCCGAACGTGGCGCCGCTCGCGCAACTGGCCGATGCGCAGAACAACGGCGCGCTGATCGCCGGCCATCCGGCCGTCTATGCGAGCCTCGCGCGCGGCTTCGACTTCGTGTCGCCGGAACTGGAGCTGAGTTTCAACGGCCGCTCGCTGCTGCCGGAAGTGACCGGCAATCCGGCCGGCGATCCGCGCGAACTGCTCGTCTGGTTCGTCAATCATTGCGCGGCGATGGGCATCACGATCGAGCGTGACTGGACCCTGACCACCGGCTCATACGTCGGCGCGCACAAGATCGACGAGCCCGGCATCGTGCGTGGTCATATCGACGGACTGGGTGAAGTGGAAATCGAATTGACCTGAGCGATGCCGCGGTGCTTGTAACCGCAAATTACAACGCTTCATTGCAAAACGGCTGCCTGCGCGCAGCCGTTTTTATTTTGGCCAATATGAAACGGTGGCAGTCTTTGAATCGTCACCCTGTTCGAAGGCCTTTGTTGCAACTTTGTCGCGTCCCTTCCGCATACACCTGTGAGAGCGTCGCAAACCGCAGCCGTCATCCAGTCATACGGAGCACACGCGCAACGGCGGGTCGCCGATGAAGTGAACGGTGCGCAACGAAACCCGCCGGGCGCGGACGAATCGCCTGACGCGTTGGTCGCGACGCATCGTGCTCAGCGCTTGCAACAGAGGTGAGCATGAACGGCGGCGGGCAGCGAAAACGTCATCACGTGCATGCTTTTCATGACGAAGTGTGCGTGCGCAGACAGCCGCATTTTTGCGAACGGTCGACGGTGCAGGTACGGGATGTGCATTAGCAACGCGATCATGTGGCGCGATGCAACGGTACCGCGAAGTTCGTGCAGGAGCACTGAATAGCGATGCGGTGCTGAAGAAAGCAGCGATACAACGGAGCGGCAGTTGATGTGATGGGTTGTCGCTTAAGTGAAAAATTGTAGGTGGTCGATTCTTTGTTTCCAAGTGAGGACTGTGGTGTGGCGGTTACGGCGCGATTTTCGCAACGTAGTCCGTGAAAAAAAATTTAAAAGGGTTTAGGATGAATTCGAGCGATGTCGTTTCCGAATAGCGCGCCGCGCACGACATCGCCCCAGACTTCGGCGAGGAGGTAGCATGGATATCTACAGCAGTTTCGCGACCCGCTTCGAGAAAACACGGGAGGACGAACTCTCGCTCGAGGAGTATCTCGCGCTCTGCAAAGACAATCCCGCCGCGTACGCCACCGCTGGCGAACGCATGTTGACGGCAATCGGAGAACCTGAACAGATCGACACGCGCAACGATCCGCGTCAATCGCGGATCTTCGCGAACAAGGTCATCAAGGTATACCCCGCATTCCGTGAGTTCTACGGAATGGAAGAGGTGATCGAGCAGGTGGTCGCCTACTTCCGGCATTCGGCCCAGGGGCTCGAAGAAAAGAAGCAGATTCTGTATCTGTTAGGACCGGTCGGCGGCGGCAAGTCGTCGATCGCGGAACGTCTGAAACAGCTCATGGAACGCGTGCCCTTCTATGCGATCAAGGGCTCGCCCGTCAACGAATCGCCGCTCGGTCTGTTCGACTACGAGGAAGACGGTCCGATCCTCGAAGAGCAATATGGCATTCCGCGCCGTTACCTCAAAAACATCCTGAGTCCGTGGGCTGTCAAACGCCTGCATGAATACAACGGCGACATCCGCAAGTTCCGCGTGGTGCGCCGCTTTCCGTCGATCCTTCGGCAGATCGGTATCGCGAAGACCGAACCGGGCGACGAGAACAATCAGGACATTTCGTCGCTGGTCGGCAAGGTGGATATCCGCAAGCTCGAACAGTACGCGCAGGACGACGCCGACGCGTACAGCTACTCGGGCGGCTTGTGCCTCGCCAATCAGGGTCTGCTCGAGTTCGTCGAAATGTTCAAGGCGCCGATCAAGGTGTTGCACCCGCTGCTCACCGCGACCCAGGAAGGCAACTTCAAGGGTACGGAAGGCTTCGGCGCGATTCCGTTCGACGGCATCATCCTCGCTCACTCGAACGAGTCGGAGTGGAAGGCATTCCGCAACAACCGCAACAACGAGGCACTGCTCGACCGGATCTTCGTCGTCAAGGTGCCGTACTGCCTGCGCTATAGCGAAGAGGTCAAGATCTACGAGAAGCTGCTGCGCAACTCGTCGTTGGCCAACGCGGTGTGCGCGCCGGGCACGCTGAAGATGATGGGGCAGTTGTCCGTGCTCACGCGTCTGCACGAGCCGGAGAACTCGAGCCTGTTCTCGAAGATGCAGGTCTACGACGGCGAGAATCTGAAGGACACGGACCCGAAGGCGAAGTCGTACCAGGAGTACCGCGACTTCGCGGGCGTCGACGAAGGCATGACCGGCGTGTCGACCCGCTTCGCGTTCAAGATCCTGTCGCGCGTGTTCAACTTCGACTCGACCGAGGTCGCGGCCAATCCGGTGCATCTGATGTACGTGCTCGAACAGCAGATCGAACGCGAGCAGTTCCCGCCGGAAACCGAGCAGAAGTATCTGTCCTTCATCAAGGACGTGCTCGCGTCGCGCTATGCGGAGTTCATCGGCAAGGAGATTCAGACCGCTTATCTGGAGTCGTACTCCGAGTACGGCCAGAACATCTTCGATCGCTACGTCACGTATGCGGACTTCTGGATTCAGGATCAGGAGTTCCGCGACCACGACACCGGCGAAAGCTTCGACCGTGCCGCGTTGAACGCCGAGCTGGAGAAGATCGAGAAGCCCGCGGGCATCAGCAATCCCAAGGACTTCCGCAACGAGATCGTGAACTTCGTGCTGCGTGCGCGAGCTGCGAATGCGGGCAAGAACCCCGCGTGGATCAGCTACGAGAAGCTGCGCGTCGTGATCGAAAAGAAGATGTTCTCGAACACGGAAGAGCTGTTGCCGGTGATCTCGTTCAACGCGAAAGGCTCGGCCGAGGAGCAGCGCAAGCACGAAGACTTCGTCAATCGCATGGTGGCGAAGGGCTATACGCCGAAGCAGGTGCGCCTGCTGTGCGACTGGTATCTGCGCGTGCGCAAGTCTTCTTGATGCGCGCATGATACTCATGGTGTGCCGCCCGTACGGTTCGACCGTACGGGCAACCGGCGAGGCGCAAGCCGCATAGCGTTGCACTGCGCGGCGGGCGTCTCGCGCACCCGAAATATTAGTGCGGCCGCAGCGCAAACGCGGTTGCATGGACGGGAGACCGGGCGTGCTTCATCAAATCATCGACCGCAGGTTGGCAGGCAAGAACAAGAGCATTGCGAATCGCGAGCGCTTTTTGCGCCGCGTCAAAAACTATATTCGTCGCGCCGTTTCGGAGGCGGTGCGCGATCGCAGCATCAAAGACATCCAGAACACCCAGAGCATCACCATTCCGCGCAAGGACATCGCGGAGCCGTCGTTCCGTCATGGGCCGGGCGGCAAGCGCGAGATGGTGCATCCCGGCAACTCGGACTACATCCGCGGCGACAAGATCCAGCGCCCGCAAGGCGGCGGTGGCGGCGGCGGAGGGGGGCAGGCCAGCAACGAGGGCGAGGGTCAGGACGACTTCGTGTTCGAGTTGAGCCGCGAAGAGTTCATGCAGTATTTCTTCGACGACCTCGAACTGCCGCGTCTCGTCAAAACTCATCTGATGGCCGTGCCGACGTGGAAAAGCATCCGCGCGGGCTGGGCCGCCGAGGGCACGCCGAACAACATCGACGTGGTGCGCTCGCTGCGCAGCGCGCTTGGCCGGCGCATCGCGCTCGGCGCGCCGCTCGTCAACCAGCTGCACGAGATGGAGCGGCAACTCGAAGAAATGAAGGCCGATCCCGCCGATCGCCGCGAAGAGATCAAGCTGCTCGAAGACGACATCCATCATCTGAAAGGACGCATCTGGCGGATTCCGTTCATCGATCCGTTCGATCTGCGTTACGTGAATCGCGTGAAGCAGCCCACGCCGTCGAGCCAGGCGGTGATGTTCTGCCTGATGGACGTGTCCGGTTCGATGGACGAGCAGCGCAAGGATCTCGCGAAGCGCTTCTTCATCCTGCTGTACCTGTTCCTGAAGCGCAACTACGAGAAGATCGAAGTCGTGTTCATTCGCCACCACACGCGCGCCGAGGAAGTCGACGAAGACACGTTCTTCCATTCGACCGAAAGCGGCGGCACGGTGGTGTCGAGCGCGCTCGAACTGATGCGCAAGGTGATGGACGAACGCTACTCGCCAACTGAATGGAACATTTACGGGGCGCAGGCTTCCGACGGCGACAACTGGACCGACGACTCACCGAAGTGCCGCAAGATACTCTCGGATGACATCCTGGAGAAGGTGCGGTATTTTGCGTATATTCAGGTGACGCCCGAAGAGCAGAATCTGTGGCTCGAATACGCGCAGCTGGCGCTATCGCAACCGCACATGGCGATGAAGAAGGTCGAAACCGCGGCCGATATTTATCCGGTGTTTCGCGAGCTGTTCGAGAAGCAGGCGGCGACTTCGTGATGGAACGCTGGTGGCGCCTGAAGCACCTGAACGACGAAGCGGGCGGCGATTCGTGTGACGTGGGGCGACCCATCGTATGAAAGCGCCGCAGCGCAACAAAGGCGTGCCGCAGTAACAGTCGGGGCATGCCGAGGCAGGGAGCGGCCAACACGGGAGCCGCTCACGCCGGAGCAGTCCGCGATGCTGCAGCACGGGACACACCGGAACGCCCATCGAGGGGCAAAGGGAAGTCCGTATGAACGTAGCCGATAGACGGCCTCTGCCGTGCCCGTCCGACTGGACCTTCGAATTGATCGAAGAGTACGACTCGCATATTGCCCGTGTTGCGGAGCAATACGAGCTCGACGTGTATCCGATCCAGCTCGAACTCATCAGCGCCGAACAGATGATGGACGCGTACGCGTCCGTCGGTATGCCGGTGAACTACCGTCACTGGTCGTTCGGCAAACATTTCCTCGCAACCG
This sequence comes from Paraburkholderia sp. HD33-4, assembly GCF_021390635.1. Classification (NCBI taxonomy): domain Bacteria; kingdom Pseudomonadati; phylum Pseudomonadota; class Betaproteobacteria; order Burkholderiales; family Burkholderiaceae; genus Paraburkholderia; species Paraburkholderia sp. HD33-4. The sequence continues at coordinate 1,818,911 of NZ_JAJEJS010000001.1, forward strand.
AAAAAAGCTATCGTCGCGGCCAGATGGGGCTCGCGTACGAAATCGTCATCAATTCGAATCCGTGCATCGCGTATCTGATGGAAGAGAACACGATGACGATGCAGGCGCTCGTCATCGCGCATGCGGCCTACGGTCACAACTCGTTCTTCAAGGGCAACTATCTGTTCCGCTTGTGGACCGACGCGCACGCGATCATCGACTATCTCGTCTACGCGAAGAACTACATCGCGGAATGCGAGGAGCGCTACGGGCTCGATCGCGTCGAGGAATTGCTCGATTCGTGCCACGCGCTGATGAATTACGGGGTGGACCGCTACAAGCGGCCGCAGAAGCTGTCGCTCCAGAAAGAGTTCGCCGCGCGTCGCGAACGTGAAGCGTATCTGCAGTCGCAGGTCAACGAGCTGTGGCGCACGTTGCCCACGCGCCATACGCCGCTGCCCGAGGAGGTCGAAGGGCGCTATCCGCCCGAGCCGCAGGAAAACCTGCTGTATTTCGCGGAGAAAAACGCGCCGCTACTCGAACCGTGGGAGCGCGAGGTGATCCGCATCGTGCGCAAGATCGGTCAGTACTTCTATCCGCAGCGGCAGACCCAGGTGATGAACGAAGGCTGGGCGACGTTCTGGCACTACACGCTGCTCAACACGATGTACAACCAGGGCAAGCTGGAAGACGGCTTCATGATGGAGTTCCTCCATTCGCATAGCAACGTCGTCTACCAGCCGCCGGTCACGAAGCCGTATTACAGCGGCATCAATCCGTATGCGCTCGGCTTTTCGATGATGAGCGACATCCGGCGCATCTGCGAAGCGCCGACCGACGAAGATCGCCGCTGGTTTCCGGAGCTGGCAGGCAGTCCGTGGCTGCCGGCGATGCACTACGCGATGCGCAACTTCAAGGACGAGAGCTTCGTCGCGCAGTATCTGTCGCCGCATCTGATCCGCGAAATGCGCCTGTTCTCGGTGCTCGACGACGACATGCGCGACGCGCTCGAAGTGTCGGCGATTCACGACGATAGCGGCTACCAGTATGTGCGCCAGGCGCTGTCGCGGCAGTACGACATGCATCACCGCGAGCCGAACATTCAGGTGTGGGCCGTCAATACACGTGGCGATCGCAGCCTGACGCTGCGGCACTTCATGAGCGACAACCGGCACCTGTCGTCGGATAGCGACGAGGTGCTCAAACACATGGCGCGCTTGTGGCAGTTCGACGTGTACCTCGAGAGTGTCGACGAAAACGGTACGGTCAGAAAGCGCTTTGAGTGCCGGTATGTGCCGCCGTCCGTGAGGATCTGATGCCCGACATGCAACGGCCAATTTGACATCTCCACCCGACGGCGGCAACGGTTCCTAACGTTGCCCGACCGCTCCGGGTCGATCACCCGACGCCCCCGCAGCCTCCCGGCTGGCGGGGGCTTCGTTTCTATGCCACGGCAAAATCGCCGCGAGCCCAGACCCAGGGCTTTCCTGCAGATGCGCCGGCAAAACCCCATCAGAAACTTTCATTTATGTAAAATTCGCCGCGCGCGTGGGCGGATGGCCGCGACACGCGGCATCGAGGCGGCGTCACGACCGTCATCCTCGTCATAAAAAAGGACCGACATCTGCATGAACGATCTAACCGACCAATCCGTCCTGGCCCCGGCCAATGACACCCGGCGCCGCATCTTCGCGATCGTCGGCGCTTCATCGGGCAATCTTGTCGAATGGTTCGACTTCTACGTGTATTCGTTCACGGCGCTGTATTTCGCGCCGGCGTTCTTTCCTAGCGGCAACACCACCACGCAGTTGCTCAATACGGCCGGCGTGTTCGCCGCCGGCTTCCTGATGCGGCCGATCGGCGGCTGGTTCTTCGGCCGGTTCGCCGACAAGCGCGGCCGCCGCGCCGCGATGATGGTGTCGGTGTTCATGATGTGCGGCGGCTCGCTCGTGATCGCGATGCTGCCCACCTACGCGCAGATCGGCGCGCTCGCGCCGGCCCTGCTGCTGATCGCGCGGCTGTTCCAGGGCCTGTCGGTGGGCGGCGAATACGGCACCAGCGCGACCTATATGAGCGAAGTTGCGTTGAAGGGCCGACGCGGTTTTTTCGCGTCGTTCCAGTATGTGACGCTGATCGGCGGTCAACTGTTCGCGCTGCTCGTGCTCGTGATCCTGCAGCAGGTGCTGACGACCGACGAGCTGAAGGCATGGGGCTGGCGCGTGCCGTTCGCGATCGGCGCGATCGCTGCGCTCGTCTCGCTCTATCTGCGTAAATCGCTCGACGAAACCACCACCGCCGCGACGCGTGAGCGCAAGGAAGCCGGCACACTGCGCGGATTGTGGCAGCACAAGGGCGCGTTCATGACGGTGCTCGGCTTCACGGCCGGCGGCTCGCTGATCTTCTATACGTTCACGACGTATATGCAGAAGTACCTGGTCAACACGGCAGGCATGCACGCGAAGACCGCGAGCTCGGTGATGACCGCCGCGCTGTTCGTCTACATGCTGATGCAGCCGGCGTTCGGCGCGCTGTCCGACAGGATCGGCCGACGCAATTCGATGCTGTGCTTCGGTTTGTTCGCGACACTCGGCACGGTGCCGCTGCTGCATGCGTTGAAGGATGTGACCAGCCCGGTCGCGGCGTTCGCGCTCGTTGTCGTCGCGCTGGCGATCGTCAGCTTCTATACGTCGATCAGCGGCCTGATCAAGGCGGAAATGTTTCCGCCGCAAGTGCGTGCGCTCGGCGTGGGGCTGTCGTATGCGGTCGCGAATGCGATCTTCGGCGGCTCGGCTGAATATGTCGCGCTGTGGCTGAAGTCGGCCGGCGTCGAGACGATGTTCTTCTGGTACGTGACCGCGCTGTGCGCGCTCGCAGGTATCGTGTCGCTGCGCATGCGCGATCCGTCGGCCGAAGGGTATCTGCGGCACGAGCCGTGAGCGGCTGATAGAACACATCGACACGTCGTGCTGCGATGCGCGACGCGTTTCGCAGCATTCGAGCGGCGGCCCAGGGCAACCTGGCCGCCGCTTTTTTATGGCGTCGACGCTTGCGCGTGGAGCCGCAAACGCGGAGCAGGGCGCCTGGCTCAACTCACGACGATCCGGGTCCCCCACGCATGCAGCAGGTCGCGCAAGCTCTCGGCCTGTTCCATCCTCGCGCCGCTGCGCAGATGAATCTGCACCGCGCGGCCTGCGATGCCGTCGATCGGTTGCGCGAGCCAAAGCTCGACTGCGAGGCCGAGCCCCTCGGGTCGGTCATCGACGACCGGTTCGATCACGCGCGGCCTGAAACACGCATTGTCTGACATGGCGAAATACCTCTGCGATGACGGGTCGTGCTCATCGTAATCAGCGGCTCGTGCGAGACCAAGTAACGAATACGCGTTTGCTAAGCAGGGAATGCTTAGCAGCAAATCGGCTGGAGCACGCTCGCGCGGACCGCGACGCGTCCGTCGCGGCTCATACCGGCCTTGAGCGGTCGCCGACGAACTCATCGCTCCTTGCGGCCTCATTCACCGCGACCGCGCCAACGGCTCCGACCGTCGCCATCGACGGCGCCGCCGCCACGCCGGCGACGGCCTCGGCGGCCGCGCTCGCCATTGGCAGACGCCCCCGCCAGGCCGCGCGCGCGAGCATCAGCAGATGATAGTAAAGCCGCGCGCTAAAGCCGTACTTGTAGGCGAACAGATGCGTGCGCGCGATCCGCCAGCCCGTGCGCGCGTCGCCGTTTTTCGCGTGAATCGACACGACGATCGGCACGAAGCGCCGCAGCGCCTGCCGCCGCGACGCTTCGAGCCGCGCCGGCAGACGCAGCGACTTCACGAACGCATAGGCGCTCAGCGTCGCGGCCATGCCCGTGCCGCGGGTGCTGTGCGAGATCGACGTCGCGGTCTTCCGATACACCGACACATAGTCGTGCAGATAAAACACCTCGCGCGCGGCAAGGCATAGCTGGGTGCCGAATACGTAGTCGCAGCAGACGCCGTAGCGCTCGTCGTAGCCGATCCGCTTGACGAGCCGCGCATCGGCCATCCAGCCATTGTTCGGAAACATCTGGATCAGGCCGGTGCGGCCGGCGAGCGGCTGCAGACCCTCGCTGGCCTTCGTACGCCGGAACGCCGCGTTCAGGCGTAGGCTCGCGCCGAAGTCGATCGCGCCGTCGTGATCGGCTTCGTACTGGGCACCGAATGCCGCATCGAGTTGCGGATAGCGCTGCCATAGCGACACGAGCTGGTCGACGGCGTCGCTCGTCAACAGATCGTCGTCGTGGATCAGCAGGATCTTGTCGCCGCGCGCCCGCGCGAACAGGCTCGACACGTTGCGTGCCTGGCCAAGCGGCGGCTCGTGCCGCTCGTAGCGCACCCGCGGTTCGTCGCGGTAACGCTGCAAGATCAGTTGCCGCGTGCGCGCGTCCGTCGAATCGTCGCCGATCACGATTTCCACCTGCCGATAGCTTTGCGCGAGGCACGAGTCGACGCATTCGACGAGCAGGTCGGGACGATTGCAGGTGGGCACGCAGATCGAGACATGGGCGACGGGCGCACGGGCAAGGGCAGAACTTGACGGGTTGGACATGGATGACGCCTTTTAACGATCGGAAGCGGCATAAAGCGGCAAACAGCGGGGCAACCGGTTCGCAGGGCGCACACCTTGCCGCAAGCAGCAAAATAGTCCAAGGCGCCGAAAAAATAATCGGTAAAAATGTGGAAGAAATGTTTGCTTACAGAAAGCTGCTGGAAAGCAATGGCGATGCGGCCCGGGTGCACGACACAGCCCGGGCCGACCTGGGGCAGGGTTTTATTTTTTAACCGACTGACGGTTCGCCCTCGCCGGACTTTTTGCCCGGACGATCCGCGGGGGACCGCTTGTGGCCTTCGTCGTGGCGCTCGGGCATCTTGCTCTTCGCGTTGTCGCTATGCGCGGCGTGGTGCGGATGCGCTAAATCCTCGGTCTGGGTGCCGGGCGCGCTTCCGGATTCGTTTTTGGCCGCGTTTCTGGCTTCGCCGTGGGATTTTTCCGTCGTCTTGCTCATCGCTGCTCTCCTGGAGGGAAGACAAACCTCCGGCAGCAAGACGCGGACCCGGGATTGCGCCAACGGCGGTGAAACGCGCGCCGCCTCTCAACGCCCCGCGCTCGGCGCGGCCTGCCCTCGAATCACGCGTGTGCCCGACGGGTCGTCGAGATGGCGGAAGATCCACGCGGACACGAGCGTGATCACGCCGACGCACACGAACGCGAGCCGGAAGCCGAGTTCCGCCGAGCCCCACTGGGCCGCGAACAGATTGACGAGCCCACCGCCGATCGATACGCCAAGCCCGATCGCGAGCATCTGCACCATCGAGAACAGGCTGTTGCCCATGCCAGCGTCTTCGTGCGACAGGTCCTTCAACGTGACGCTGTTCATCGCCGCGAACTGCATCGAGTTGGCCGCGCCGAACACCGCGAGGATCGCGATTTCGATCACGAGCGGTGTGCCGCGCGTAATCAGCGAGAACGCGACGATCGCCGAGCCGACGATGATCGTGTTGACGAGAAGGAACGTGTCGTAGCCGTAGCGGCGTACGAGCGGCGCGATCCAGCGTTTCGCTAGCGTGCCGGCGAGCGCCGCGGGCAGCATCATCAGACCGGAGTGGAGCGGCGAATAGCCGAGCTGCAATTGCAGCAGCAGCGGCACGAGGAACGGCACCGCGCTCGAACCGACCCGGCACACGAGATTGCCGATCAGGCCGACGCTGAAATTCGGCTCGCCGAAGAGCGACAGCCGGAACAGCGGATCGCGGCGGTTTCTCGCGTACGGAATGTAGGCGAGCGCGCTGGCGACGGCCAACGCGAACAGCCCCGCGGACCATGCCGCGCGATGCGAGGAGACCGGTGCGTCGATGGCGAGCGAAAACGCGATCATGCACAGCGACAGCAACGCGCAGCCGATCATGTCGAACGGTGGCGCCTGGGTCTCGTCATGCGACGGCAGAAAGCGGTGCACCGCATACAGACCGAGCGCGCCGATCGGCACGTTGATCAGAAAGATCCAGTGCCACGTGATCGCCTGCACGAACCAGCCGCCGAGCGTCGGCCCGGCGATCGGCCCGAGCTGGCCCGCGATCGAAATGAACGCGAGCGCCGACACGTATTGCTCGCCCGACACGCTGCGCAGCACCGCGAGCCGTCCGATCGGCAGCAGCATCGAGCCGCCGAGGCCTTGCAGCACGCGCGCCATCACGAGTTGGCCGAGCGTGTGCGCGCTCGAGCAGCAGATCGAGCCGAGCACGAACACGAGAATCGCGGCGAAATAGACGCGGCGGGTGCCGAAGCGGTCGGCAAGCCAGCCGGAGGCGGGGGTCAGCATCGCCATCGTCAGCGTGTAGGCGACGACGACCGGTTGCATCGCGAGCGGCGCGACGTGCAGGCTGTTCGCGATCGACGGCAGCGCGGTGTTGACGATCGTCGTATCCAGCGACTGCATGAAGAAGCCGGCGGCGACGATCCACAGCAGGGCGGTCTGGGAGGAATCCTTGGTCATGTTTTCGACAGCGGGCGCGGCGGCAAAGCGCCGCCAGAGCAGGGTGAGGCGGAATTCCGTCATCTTATTGACATTGAAGTCAATCGGGAACCCCACTAGACTCGCTGACTGTTATCGACACTGTCGATAAGCAGCGCGACAATCACGCATGCTCAATCCCATCTGGCTCAAGACCTTCTCGACCGTCGCGGCCTGCCATAGCTTCACCGAAGCGGGGCGGCGGCTCGATTTGACGCAATCGAGCGTCAGCGAACATATCCGGCGGCTCGAACAGAGCGTGGGCCGGCGCCTGTTCGTGCGCGACACCCATTCGCTCGCAATGACGCCCGACGGCGAAGCGATGCTCGCGCATGCGAGCGTGATCCTGCAGGCACTGTCGCGCGCGGAATCGCAGTTTCGCGCGCCGCGCCTGAAGGGGCGCGTGCGGCTCGGCTCGTCGGACGATATCGCGCTTGGGCCGCTGCCTACCGTGCTCGCGGCGTTTCGCAACGCGCATCCCGACGTCGAACTCGAAATCACAATCGGCATGACGGGCAGGCTCTATGAACTGCTCGACGCGGGCGCGATCGATCTGCTGGTCGGCAAGCGCCGGCTCGGCGACCGGCGCGGCGTGCCGCTCTTCACGGGCCGGCTCGAATGGCTCGCACGGACCGGCACGCTCGTCGATCTGAGCCAGCCGCTGCCGCTGATCCTCGTCGCCGAGCCGAGCGTGACGCGCGCGGTCGTGCTCGATGCACTCGCCGAAGCCGGCGCGAGTTGGCAGATCGTCTGCACGAGCAGCAGTCATGCCGGCTGTATCGCGGCCGCGCGCGGCGGACTCGGGATCACCGTACGGCCGCAGTATCTGGCCGCGCGCGGGCTCGCGCCGCCATTGAATGCGGCCGGACTGCCGTCGTTGCCGTCGGTGGAATTCATCGCGCTGGCGGCGAAGCGCTTGAGCCGGCCCGCGGGCACGCTGCTGCAGTTGCTGCACGACAGCGATCTGCGTGGGTCGTGGGTTGGCGAGTGAGGCAGGGCGTGCGCCGCCGCGCTTCACGACGCCTCATGCCGCCCTCATGCCACCGGTCATGCCGCCGGTCATGCCACCGGGCATGCCACCTTCAGGCCGGCATCTTCCGGAACGAAATCGCGAAGCGGTTCCATGCGTTGATCGCCGACACGAGCAGCGTCAGGTCGACCAGTTCCTCGTCGCTGAAATGCGGCCGCACCGCGTTCCATACCGCGTCGGGCACGTGATCGTGCGACACCAGCGTAACCGCTTCGGTCCATTCGAGCGCCGCGCGCTCGCGGTCCGTGAAGAACGGCGTTTCGCGCCACACGACGACGGTCGCGAGACGCCGCTCCGTTTCGCCGCCTTTGCGCGCGTCCGCCGTATGCATGTCGACGCAGTACGCGCAGCCGTTGATCTGCGATGCGCGCAGCCGCACGAGTTCGGTCAGCGATTTTTCGAGCGCCGACTTGCCGATGCGCTCTTCAACGCCGAGCAACGACTTGATTGCGGCGGGGTTGGCTTTGTAGAAGTCGAGACGTTGTTCCATGATGAGTTCCTGGACGGTTGGGACGATGCGATGCATCGGATTGGTCGTTAGCTTAGTCCGTCGTTTGGATCATCAAAATGGCCGATTCCAGATATTTTCAGGTGACCACTTTCGGGCGCGGCGCGCACTTGACGAGCATCCTTACCGTCGGCAGTGACATCGTTGCCGCGTGCGGGCCGATTCGGTATGGTGGGTCATCGATGCTCGAATTGCGCCTCTCACCGTGATCTGGAGACCTGCCCCATGACCGTTGCCGCCGACCCGTCCGCTCCGCCCACCGCGCCGATCCGCACCGATGTCCTGATCGTCGGCGCCGGTCCCGTGGGTCTGTTCGCGGCATTCGAGGCCGGTGTGATCGGCCTCACCTGTCAGATCGTCGACATACTCGGACGCGTCGGCGGCCAGTGCATCGAGTTGTACCCCGACAAGCCGATCTACGACATCCCCGCAATTCCATCGTGCACGTCGCGCGAGCTGGTCGAGCGGCTGATCGCGCAATGCAAGCCGTTCGATGTGCCGATTCATCTGGAACAGCGCGTCGACACGGTCGAGCAGCGCGACGACGGACGCTGGACCGTGCGCACGCAGCAAGGCCTCGTGTTCGACGTGGCGGCGATCCTGCTCGCCGCCGGCAATGGCGCGTTCGTCCCGCAAAAGCTCGGGCTCCCCGAGGCCGTGCCGCTCGAAACGCGCCACGTGCACTACAGCGTGCCGCGCCTCGCCGATTTCGCCGACAAAATCGTGGTCGTCGCGGGCGGCGGCGATTCGGCGCTCGACTGGGCGCTGGCATTACGCAAGGTCGCGCGGCGCGTGACCCTCGTGCATCGGCGCGCCGGCTTCAGCGCGGCCGATTCGAGCGTCGAGCAGATGCGGCGCGCGGTCGAGGCGGGCGAGATGGACTTCGTCGTCGGTGGCATTGCGGCGCTCGATGTGGAAGACGGCGCGCTGCGTTCGTTGACGCTGCGGCAGATCGACGGCGAGACGCAGCTCGAAGCCGAGCATCTGATCGCGCTGTATGGACTCGTCGCCGATCTCGGTCCGATCGCGCAGTGGGGACTCGCGATTCACGGCGGGCGCGTCGACGTCGATACATCGAACTACGAAAGCTCGCGGCCGGGCATCTTCGCCGTCGGCGATATCGCCAACTATCCGAACAAGCAGAAGCTGATCCTGTCGGGCTTTCACGAAGCGTCGCTCGCGCTGCGCAAGGCGTACGCGTACGCATACCCCGACAAGAAGCGCGTGCATGTCCATTCGAGCTACGACGCGAAGCTCGCGGAAAAGATCGGCGCGGCGGGTTGACCGGCGCGCGGGCGCCGCGGCCGTTTCAACTCGCGACCCGTGCGCACTGGCAGCGAGGAAGAGCCGGGCCGGCCGTCGGTATCACGCGACGCTCGGCCCGTTCTCACCTGCTCGCGTTCCTCACGGCAGGCACTATTTGCCCGCTGGTTCACTCGCGGCGGCCGCGGCGCTCGCGGCCTTGTCCTTCTTCTTTGCCTCATGGTGGCCGACCGCGCAGCCCGCGGCCGCGCCCGCCGTCCCATGGTGCCCGGCGAGATGGCCGCCGACGCCGCCCACGACTGCGCCTTTGGTGCAGCCTTCGGCCTGCGCGACGGTGGAGGCGAGACTCAACGCCGCGGCGAGAGCGAGCGGGGCCGCGTAGTTCGTGGTGAAAGTCGTGAATATCTTTTTCAATTGACACTCCTGTTTTTGCTAGTGAAGGGCAAATCGGAACGCCGAAGCCGCAACACGGCGACGCATTCCGTCTTGACCCGCTAGCAATCGCGGGACCCGCCGTTATAAGCTTGGCGCCTTATGAGCCGGCGCGCGAGCGCGCTTCGCGACGCCTCCGGGCCCATGCGTGGACCGCGCGACCGCTTGCGCGAACGCTTCGCCGCCGGCCAGGCGCGAGGTTTGCTTAAAACGAAAATTCCGATCACGTGTCCACCATGAACCAGCTTGATGCTTCTTCTTCCGGCGACCACGGCGAGCGCGCTCGAGTGCAGGCCGAGGCCGCGCCGTCAGCGACCGTCGGTGTCGACTATTCATCGCTCGTGCAGGCGATCTCGGACTACGCGATCTTTCTGCTCGACGCGAAAGGCCACATCGTCAGCTGGAACGTCGGCGCGCAGAAGCTGAAGGGCTACACGGAAAGCGAGATCGTCGGCCAGCATTTCTCGCGCTTCTACACCGAGGAAGCCGTCGCGCGCGGCTGGCCGACCTACGAGCTGGAACAGGCGACGCTGACCGGCCGCTTCGAGGACGAAGGCTGGCGTGTTCGCAAGGACGGCACGACGTTCTGGGCGAACGTCGTGATCACGTCGGTTCGCAACGCGGCGGGCGAGCTCACCGGGTTCGCGAAGATCACCCGCGATCTGACCGCGCACCGCGAATACCTCGAAGCGTTGCGTCAGAGTGAGGAGCGCTTCCGTCTGCTCGTCGATAGCGTGAAGGACTACGCGATCTTCATGCTCGATCCGCAAGGCTTCGTCGTCAGCTGGAATTCGGGTGCCGCGCGCATCAAGGGTTACACGCACGACGAAATCGTCGGCCGGCATTTCTCGCTGTTTTATGTGCCCGAGGAGGCGGCCGCCGGCAAGCCCGCGCGCGAACTCGCGATCGCGCGGCAGCTCGGCACCGTCGAGGACGAAGGCTGGCGCGTGCGCAAGGACGGCTCGACTTTCTGGGCCAATGTGATCATCACGGCCGTGTACGACGAAGCGCGCCGGCTGCGCGGCTTCGCGAAGGTCACGCGGGACCTGACCGAGCGGCGCCGCCGCGAGGAGCTCGAACGCTCGAGCGAGCGCCTGCGCGAATTTCTCGCGACGCTCGCGCACGAGCTGCGCAATCCGCTAGCACCGGTGCGCAACGCGGTCGGCACGCTGCAGATGGAGACCAATCTGAGCCCGGTGGTCGCGCGTGCGCGCGATCTGATCGATCGCCAGGTCACGCACCTGACGCGGCTCGTCGACGACCTGCTCGACGTCGGCCGCATCATGTCCGACAAGGTCGAACTGCGCATCTCGCGTGTCGATCTCACCGAACTGGTCGCGCGCGCAATCGAAGCGGCGCGACCTTTCACCGACTCGCGAGAGCAGCGCGTGATCGCGCAGGTGCCCGAGGATCCGGTGATCATTCGCGGCGATATGACGCGGCTCGTGCAGGTGTTGCAAAACCTGCTGCACAACGCGTCGAAGTTTTCGCCCAAAGGCAGCGTGATCGAGGTGCAGGGACGTGTCGACTTTCGCATGGCGGTGCTCGAAGTGCGCGACCCCGGCTGCGGCATTCCGGTGCGCTCGCTCGACAAGATCTTCGAACTGTTCGCACAGGAAAAAGACAGCCAGAACGTCGGCGAGGGCGGCCTCGGGATCGGCCTCACGCTGTGCAAATCGCTCGTCGAAATGCATGGCGGCAGCATCGTCGCGAGCAGCGAAGGACCGGGACACGGCAGCACGTTCACGTTGAGCCTGCCGCTCGCGCCCTCGCAGTCCGACACCACGGACAGCGGCACGCTCAACGCCGCGCCCGAGGTGCAGCCGCTGCGGATTCTGCTCATCGACGACAATCGCGATTCGGCCGACAGCCTCGCGATGCTGCTCGAACTGAAAGGCCACGAGGTGCGTATCGCCTACGAGGGCGAGCAGGCTCTGCAGATCGCGCCGCGCTTCTCGCCGCATCTCGCGCTGATCGATCTCGCGATGCCGAAGATGGATGGCTATGCGACGCTCGCGGCGCTGCGCGCGCTGCCCGAGTCGGCCCGCACGATGTACGCGGCGATGACGGGCTTCGGCCATGCGAGCGATCTCGATCGCACTCGCCAGGCGGGTTTTCATGCGCACCTCGTGAAGCCGGTCGAGATGGCGGTCCTCGACGCGTTGCTCGCGAAGGCGGATGGACGTCTGAGCGGAAGTGGGGGGAGGTAGCCGCTGTTTCGCTGCGCGGCTGCGTTGCCAGCCGGGGCACGGTGTTTGCTGTGACTCTGCATGCGTTCCGGTCCGCCGTCACTCGGCGGGCAGAGGATCGAATCGTTGCAGGGAGGCACGATGCTCGACACCCGCGACCACGCGGCCAGCTTCAAGGCCCCGACACGCCAGGTCTCGAATCAGCATGGCGGCCGCGCGCTACGCGCGAGCGCCAGCGCGCCGCAGCCGGTCAACCCCGCCATGTCGCTCGACGGTTTCCTGTGCGACGCGCGATTCGATGCGAATGATCCCGCTGCGCTCGGAGCACTGCTCGCCGATCTGATCGAGTGCGGCTACGATCGCGCGCCGACCATGCCGTTGCCGGGACATGGCGAGACGCTGGTGCGCTGGCGCGCGCTGGCGGCTGTTGCCGCCTGCGACCTCGGTCTCGTCAAACTGTTCGAAGGCCATACCGATGCGCTCGCGATTCTCGCCGAGCTGAATGGTCCGTTGCCAGCCACGGCAAGCCGCTGGGGCGTGTGGGCCGCCGAGGCGCCGGACGCGCGGCTGCGCGCGATCAATGAAGGAATCCAGAACGTTTCCGGCGCGGGCGCTCCGGTACGCCTGTCCGGCACCAAAGCCTGGTGCTCCGGCGCGCGGGCGCTCACCCATGCGCTCGTGACCGCGTGGCGCGACGACGAGCCCGTGCTCGCGGCCGTCGCGCTGAACCAGGCCTCGATCTCGATCGATATCTCGAAGTGGCAGGCGGTTGGCATGCAGGCGAGCGCGAGTGCGGATGTCACGTTCCACGACACCGTGGCGACGCTCGTCGGCGCGCCGCATGCGTATCTGCGTCGTGCGGGCTTCTGGCATGGCGGCGCCGGTATCGCCGCGTGCTGGTACGGCGCGGCCGCACAGATCGGCCGCACGCTGCGCGACGCGTGCGCCAGGCGCGCGGATGCGCATCGGCTGGCTCATCTCGGTGCGACCGATGTCGCCTTGCAGTCGGCCGCCGCGGTACTGCGCGAAACCGCTGCGTGGATCGACGCGCAGCCGTCTGCCGATGCGCAAACGCGCGTGTTGCGCGCGCGTCTGACGGTCGAAGAGTCCGCGAGCGCCGTGATCGATCACGCGACGCGCGCGCTTGGCGCGGGCCCGTTGTGCCGCGATGCGCGCTTTGCGCGGGCGCTCGCCGATCTGCCGGTGTTTCTGCGGCAAAGTCACGCGGAACGCGATCTTGCCACGCTCGGCGAACGGCTCGTCGCGTGCGTCGACCCGAGCGCCGTGCTTGCATCGCATCACGCGTCTTCGCTAACGCTGACGCCGTGGACGCTATGACGCTTTCTCCCCAGCCTTCGGAGGATCGCTGAGATGAGCTCGACGATGTTGTACTTCGATGACCTTTACCGGCACAGCGACGATCCATGGCGCTTGCGCGAAGGCTGGTACGAACGCCGCAAGCGTTCGTTGACGCTCGCGCTGCTGCCGCGGCCGCGCTATTGCAACGCGTTCGAACCGGGCTGCGCGAACGGCGAGTTGACAGTCGCGCTCGCGACGCGCTGCGACGCGCTGCTCGCCGCCGATCTGCATGCGCGCGCCGTCGAGCTCGCGAGCGAACGCGTGGCGGGCGCATCGAACGTGCGCGTCGAACAGCGCAGGGTGCCGCGCGAATGGCCGACGGAGCGCGGGCCGTTCGATCTGATCGTGATCAGCGAGTTCGCGTACTACCTCGACGCGGCCGAACTCGAAACGCTGGCCGCGCGCATCGCCGGGTCGCTGACGACGGACGGCACGCTGCTCGCCTGTCATTGGCGCCGCCCGTTCGCCGAAGCGAGCGAATCGGCCGATCATGCGCACGCGCTATTCGATGCGCGCTGTGGTCTCGCGCGTCTCGCGCATCACGACGAAGCCGACCTGCTGATCGACGTGTGGTCGCGCGACGCCCGTTCGGTCGCGCAGCGTGAGGGGCTTCTATGATCGGCGTGATCGTTCCGGCGCATAACGAAGAGGCGTTGATCGCGCGGTGCCTCGCGGCCTTGCTCGAAGCGTCGCGACACGAAGCGCTCGCCGGCGAGGAGGTGCGGATCGTCGTCGCGCTCGATGCATGCAGCGATTTCAGCGGCGCGATCGCGCGCGCTTACGGCGTGCAGACGCTCACGCTGAAGGCGCGCAACGTCGGGATCGCGCGGGCGCTCGGCGCGTCGCTGCTGCTCGCGCACGGTGCGCGCTGGCTCGCGTTTACCGATGCCGACAGCCGCGTGTCGCCGGATTGGCTGGCCGCGCAACTGGCGCTCGACGCCGATGCGGTGTGCGGCTCGATCGCCGTCGAGGATTGGAGCGCGCATCCGCACGGCGTGCGCGAACATTTTCGCAAGACCTATGTCGACGCCGACGGACATCGTCATGTGCACGGCGCGAATCTCGGCGTCTCCGCAAACGCCTATCGGCGCGCGGGCGGCTTTCCGCCGCTCAGGTGCAGCGAGGACGTCGCGCTCGTCGATCGTCTGATCGCGATTGGCGCGCGCATCGCGTGGAGTGCCGCGCCGCGCGTGACCACGAGCGCGCGCACCGCGGCCCGCGCGCGCGGCGGCTTCGGCGACACGCTGATGTCGTGGGCGACGGATGGCGCGCTGGCCTGATCGCCGGCGTTGTGTCGCGAGTCGCGGGCTCGTCTCGCTCGCAACTATCCGGACGCCAGAGCATTGCTACGGCAACACGCTGCGAGGAGGACGAACATGATGGACGCGTTTTTCGTTCTATTCGGCCAGGGCAGGGAACTCGACCCGTTGCAGATGGGGATGCGCTCGATCGCCGTGTTCGTGATCGCGCTCGCGCTGATCCGCGTATCGGGGCGACGTTCGTTCGGACAGCGCTCGCCGTTCGATTCGGTCGTGGTGATTCTGCTCGGTGCGACGCTGAGCCGCGCGATCGTCGGTGCTTCGCCGTTTATCGCGACCGTGGTCGCGTCGTTCGCGATCGTCGCGTGTCACCGGATGCTCGCGTGGGCGTTCATACGCTCGCGCCGCTTCGAGCTGCTGGTGGGCGGCACCGAGCGCGAGTTGTTCAGCGACGGCAAGTTCCACGCGAACGAAATGCACGCGGCGCTCGTCACGCGCACAGACATCGAGGAAAGCGTGCGGCAGAAAACCGGTTCGAGCTCGATGGACAATGTGGCGGCCGCGATTCTCGAACGCAATGGCGAAGTGAGCGTGATTCGCAAGCGCGCGTGAGCGTCTGACGCGGTGAAGGGTGGGGCGGCTGCGGGGGGATGCTCGAGCTGGGCTCAGTCCAGCTCATCCCGCCTCCTCAACCGCGCCCGCCTCGCGAAATCTCCGCGCCCGCGCCGCGCGGCAAACGCAGTGTGACCGGAATCGACGCGAACGAGCACAGCCCGACCACGAGAAACGCGGGCCAGAAATCCGACCACGTGATGCTCGGATGCCCGTGCAGCGCGCGCGAAATCTGCAGCACGATCCCGCCGACCGTCACGCCGAGACCGAGCGACATCTGCTGCACGACGCTGCCGAGGCTCGTCGCCCGGCCGACGTCGCGGCTCGCGATCTCCGCATAGGTCAGCGAATTGAGGCTCGTGAACTGCAACGCGGGGAAGAAGCCGCCGAGCAGCACGACGACCCAGATGATCCACGTCGGCGTGTGCGGGAAAAACAGCCCGCACGCGGCGATCGAAATGCCCGATAGCGCGGCGTTGAACACGAGCACCTGGCGAAAGCCGAAGCGGCGCAGCACCCTGGACGCGATCGTGCGCATGAACATGCCGCCGAACGCGGACGCACAGGTGATCAGCCCCGATTGGAACGCGCTCATGCCGTGACCTTCCTGCAGCAGCAGCGGCAGCAGGAACGGCAACGCGCCGAGACCGATGCGAAACAGCGACCCGCCAAGCACGCTCGCCTGGAAGGTCGGCACCTTGAGAAAGCGCAGATCGAGCAGCGGCAGCGCGACGCGCTGCGCGTACACGACGTAGATCGCGAGCAGCATCGCGCCGAGCGCGCACATGCCGAACGCGTCGGTATTCGAAATCAGTTCACCGCCGACCAGCGACAAACCGAGCAGCAGCAATACCGCGCCCGCCGCCGACAACAGGAAGCCGATCCAGTCGAGCGGCCCCGGGTCGGGCTCGCGCGTATTGGCGATATAACGATTGGTCAGATAGATGCCGAGAATGCCGATCGGCACGTTGATGAAGAAGATCAGCCGCCAGTGCAGATACGTGGTGATGAAGCCGCCGAGCAGCGGACCGGCGGCGGGGCCGAGCATCGCGGGCACGCTCAGGTAGTTCATCGCGCGGATGAAGTCGGCTTTCTCCACCACGCGAAAGATGATGATCCGCCCGACCGGCACCATCATCGCGCCGCCGACCCCCTGAATGAAGCGCGCAACCGTAAAGGTAGCGAGGGAGTTGGACGCGGCGCACAACAGCGAGCCCGCAATGAAGATGGCGATGGCCGTGCGGAACACCGTGCGAGCGCCGAACTTGTCGGCGAGCCAGCCGCATACCGGGATGAACACGCCGAGCCCGAGCACGTAACTCGTCACCGCGATCTTCAGCGTGACCGGATCGCGAGCGAAATCGCGTGCCATGGCCGGCAGCGCTGTGACGATCACGTTGGCATCGACGCTTTCCATGAACATCGCGCACGCGACGATCAGGGGCGCAATCAGAGCTTTCTGAGTCTGGGCGACGGTCATGACGGCGAGGCTGCGGCGAAGCGTCGCAGGCAAAGGGGTCATTATTGCACCTGTACGGTGCGGATTGTTAATACCTGCGCGACCGTTGCTGCCCTTTTAAGAATTTTCTGTATCCGATACGCGACGGTGGCGCGGCCACACCGCCAAAAAATATTAATTTTTGTTGCGCTGCGCCATGAGATGACTATAATCGGGTTATTGCTTAGGTATAAACCCTAATGAGGAGCCAACATGAACACCGCATCGAATGCCGTCCGTTCCATCCCCGCCGCCAACACGTTTTTCGGCAAGCTGCGCGCGCTGGCGCTGCATGCGCTGAACCTGCATCTGCAGAACTGCGCCGTGATCGCCGAAGCGTATCGTCGCCCGAACTAAGCGCGGCAGATCTTGCCGCTGGGCGGCGCAAGCCCCGGCTGCCGTTTCGATGCCCGCTCGAGTAGCGGGCATCGTGCTTTCTGGGCCCGTGAGGCGCGCGTGGGCTGCGTCGCGGCGGCGGCGCCTGGCGCATATGCGTCGCGCGCATCGACAGTGTGCCGATCAGCAGCGCCGTCAAGGCCCGCGCCCCCAGACAGACCTTCGCCGGCTGGCATTCTGGTCCGCCATCGCCATTTCCCTTCCGGTCCGGCACCTCACGCCGCGCGTGCTGCGCAGGCGATGCCGATGGCCGCGCCTCGCCTCTGCCCCTGATTACGGCACCCCCAGCCGCGATCTTGATGCCTCGCATCGCGCGAAGAAGTATTACAATCGCGCGCTTTTGACGCGCGCCGCGCAAGTGAACTGACAGCAAAATTGCTAATGGTGTCAACCTTTTGCACGTTTTGCCGTTATCTCTTTGTAATCGCCGCCACAGGCGATCCCGCGCGTGACGGCCCGTCGCCGCGACCGCTCCTCGCAAGGCCCGCATTGACCATTTTTCACCGACTTCAACACAGCTTCGAGCGCCCCCGCGCGCTGCTCGGCCGTGCATCGAAAGCGCTTTGCAGCAGGGGGCTTCTGTCGCCCCTGCTCGCGCTCGTCATTTGCGGGCTGCTGCTGGTCGTGCTGCAGCATTTGTCCGAGGCAGTGAATTACCGTTCGGTGATCCGCGAACTGCGCGGGCTGTCGGCGCGCGAGTGGATCGGTGCGCTCGGCGCGACTGCGCTCAGCTACGTCGCGCTGGTCGGGCGCGACGCGGTCGGCCTGCGCTATCTCGGCGCGAAGGTGCCGCGCGCGGCGCTTTGGGTCGGCGCGACTGCCGGTTCGGCGCTCGGCAATGCGACCGGTTTCGGCGCGCTGACGGGTGGGGCGGTGCGCGCGCGGGTGTACGGCGTCGCCAACATCACGCCCGCGCAGATCGGCCGCATGACGGTGTTCACCAGCGTGTCGCTCGCGCTCGCCCTCGTGTTGATGACCGCGCTCGGCATGGTCTGCATGGCCGCTCAGCTCGCGCCGATGCTGCATCTGTCGCCGGTCGCGCTGCGCTGGAGCGGCGCTGCGCTGCTCATCGCGCTGGCGCTCGCGGCCGCCGCGTGCCGCCGCGAAACCCGGCCTGTCCGCACGCGCTGGCAGTGGCTCTCATTCGATATCCCCGCGCGCCGCGATCTGCTCGCGCAGGTCGCGCTGGCGGTGCTCGACGTAGTCGCCGCGGGCCTCGCGCTGTGGGCCTTGCTGCCGCACGCGAACGTGAGCTTTGTCGGTTTCATCACCGTCTACGCGGCCGCGATGCTGCTCGGCCTGATTGGCCATACGCCTGGCGGCGTCGGCGTGTTCGAGGCGGCGATGGTATTCACGCTGAGCGGCAGCGTGCCGATGCATCAGATGGTCGCCGCGCTGCTCGCCTATCGCGCGATCTATTTCGGCGTGCCGCTGGTGGTCTCCGCGGCGCTGCTCGCGGGCTTCGAGGGGCGCGCGCTGAAGGACCGACTGTCGATGCTGCAGGCGGAGCGTGTGTCGGAACTCGCGCCGCTGTTTCTGAGCCTCGTTACCTTCGTGGTCGGCGGCATGCTGGTGATTTCGAGCGCGACGCCGGCGTTCTGGCAGCGCATTCATATACTGCGCGACCTGGTGCCGCTGTGGGTGCTCGAAAGCTCGCAGATGCTGTGCAGCGTGCTCGGCGTGCTGCTGCTGTTCGTCGCGCGCGGGCTGCTGCGGCGGCTCGATGCGGCGTGGTGGATGACGCTCGCGCTCGCGTTGCTGAGCCTCGCGCTGTCGCTGACCAAGGGTCTTGCGTTCGTCGAAGCCGGTGTGCTCGGCATGCTGATCGTGCTGCTGCTCGCGACGCGCAAGCGCTTCAACCGTCATTCGTCGCTGTTCGCCGAGCGTTTTACGGCCGGCTGGCTCGTATCGATCGCGATGGTGCTGATGCTCGCGACGTGGGTCATGCTGTTCGCTTTCCGTGACGTGCCGTACACGCGCGACCTGTGGTGGCAATTCGCGTTCGACGAGCGCGCGCCGCGTGCGCTGCGCGCGACGCTTGCCGCGAGCGTGTTCGCCGCGACCTTCTCGTTCTGGCAATTGCTGCGTCCGGCGCCGGGCCGCTTCGTGAAGCCGGCGCCCGAAGATCTGCACGACGCCGCGCGGATCGTGCGCGCCCAGGAGCGCAGCGATGCCGGTCTCGCGTTGATGGGCGACAAGAGCTTCCTGTTTTCGGAATCGCGCGAGGCGTTCCTGATGTACGCGAAATACGGCCGCACGTGGGCCGCGTTGCACGATCCGGTGGGGCCGCGCGAAGAGTGGGCGGGCCTCATCAAAAAGTTCGTCGCGCTCGCGCATGCGCACGGCGGTCGCGCCGCGTTCTACCAGGTACGCGCGAATGCGTTGCCGCTGTATCTCGACGCTGGCCTCACGTTGATGAAGCTCGGCGAGGAAGCGCACGTCGTGCTCGACGACTTCGATCTGAAGGGCTCGCACCGCGCGCATCTGCGCTATGCGCTCAAGCGCGGCGAGCGCGACGGCTACAGCGTCGAAGTGATCGATCAGGCGCAGGTGCCGGCGTCGCTCGAAACGCTGCGCGGCATTTCCGACGGCTGGCTCGACAGCCGCGACGCGCGCGAGAAGAGCTTCTCGGTCGCGGCTTTCCATGACGAATACCTTGCCGCGCAGTCCGTGATGCTGGTGCGCCAGAACGGCGAGCCCGTCGCGTTCGTGACTTTCATGACGACCGATATGAATACCGAGGCGACCGTCGGCGTCATGCGCCACGTCGAAAGCGCCTCGCCGTACGCGATGGAATATCTGTTCACGCAACTCGCGCTGCATCTTAAGCAGGCGGGCTTCCGCTCGCTCAGTCTCGGCATTGCGCCGCTCTCCGGCGTGCAACCGACCCCGCTCGCGTCGCGCTGGCATCGGCTGGCCGGCATCGTGTGGCGCTTCGGCGGCCGCTTCTATAACTTCCGCGGACTGCGTGCTTTCAAGAGCAAGTTCCAGCCGCACTGGGAGCCGCGCTATCTCGCGGCATCCGGTTCGGGCGTGTTCTTCACGCTCGCGGACCTGTCGCTGCTGGCAGGAGGCCGGCGTTCATGACATTGCATCCGTTGTTCCGGCTCGCCGTCGCGGCGAGCGTTCTGAGCTGCGGCGCGCTCGCGCACGCGGCCACCACCACCGTGCCGGGCGGCCGCTATGGCGACGTGCGCGTAACCGAGCCCGAGGGGCCGCTGCGCGGCTTCGTCGTGCTGTATTCGCAGGCAAGCGGCTGGAGCGCGGCCGATCAGCAGAGCGCCGATGCGCTCGCCAAAGCGGGCGCGATGACGGTCGGCGTCGATACCGCGCGCTACGCTGCCAACCTGGCCGCGAAAAAGGAAACCTGTCATCAGCTGGTGAGCGATGCCGAGGCGCTGAGCCATCAGCTCGAACGGCAATCGCAATCGAGCCGCTACTTCGCGCCGATCGTCGCGGGTACGGGGCAGGGTGCGACGCTCGCGATGCACGTGCTCGAGCAGGCGCCGTCCAATACGGTGGCGGGCGCGGTGTCGGTCGACGCCGATCACACGCTCGATGCGCGCTTCGAGCCGTGTCGGCCCGACCCGACCGTGATACGCGACAAGGTGCCGGGCTTCGTCGAAAAGGCGAGCACGGGGGATGCAGATCGCGCCCGTCTTGTTGCATTGTTGACGCCGCATCTGCAGCCGGTCTCGACCAGCGCCGACGACGTGTCCGACCTGCCGCTGATCGAGTTGCCGGCCGCGCATCCGAACGGCCTGATGGCGATCGTGATTTCCGGCGATGGCGGCTGGCGCGATCTCGACAAGACGATCGCGCTGGCGCTGCAGAAAGATGGCGTGTCGGTGATCGGCTGGGACAGCCTGCGTTATTTCTGGAGCGAGAAGCCGCCCGCGCAAACGAGCCACGATCTCGCGCGCGTGATGCAAACCTACAGTGAGCGCTGGCACGCGCAGCACGTCGCGTTGATCGGCTATTCGTTCGGCGCCGACGTGATGCCGTTCGCGTATAACCGGCTGCCGCAGGCGCAGCGCGATAAGGTGTCGCTGATTTCGCTGCTCGGCTTCGCGCCCGACGCCGATTTCCAGATCCGCGTCGGTGGCTGGCTCGGCATGCCCGCGAGCGACAAGGCGCTGAACGTGCGGCCCGAGTTGACGCATGTTCCGCCGTCGATCGTCCAATGCTTCTATGGCGCGAGCGAAACCGACACGCTGTGTCCGGCGCTCGACAAGACCGGTGTCGAAGTCATCCGCACCTCCGGCGATCATCACTTCGGCCGCGATTACAACGCGCTTGAGCAGCGCATTCTCACGGCATTCAAAAAGCAGAGCGGCGTGCGCGATTGATCGCGGCGTCGGTCGTATCGGCGGGGCGCGCTGGCTGGCGCGCCCCGTTTTTTTTCGGATCGTTCGCGCCGGAATACCGCAATTGATTCGCCATTTGGCATCAGCAGCGGTTAGGAAGGCTGACCAATATCCGCGCGGCAGTGCTCGACGCGCGACCGGGTGGTAACACCCGTGGCCGCGCGGAACGACTCGCGCTCCGCGGGGATTGACAAAGCCTGCCAAGTCGACGAAGATCGCCGACATGAACTGCCTCGACATCCGTATTGCGCTGATTATTAGCATCATTCATCGAATGGTGGGTTAGCGCGCGTCGACTTGCAGTGACACATAACCCGCCAAACGAGGCGGGTTTTTTTATGTCCGCTTTCAGGTTCATTCTCTACCTGCCTCCTGGCGAACATGTTGCGATGGCCATCGTTTGATGTCGATCGCCGTTGCTTCGTTGTTGCATCCAATGTTGCCACCCAGGAGCTTGCCGTGCTGTTAAACGAACTCGAACAGGCCGTCGCAGCGGCCGGGCGCGTCGCGCCGTCTCACGACTACCTGAAAAAGACCCTGACCGCGCGCGTCTACGACGTGGCGCGCGAGACCGAACTCGAACGCGCGCCGAACCTGTCGGCGCGCTTGCGCAATCCGGTCTATCTGAAGCGCGAGGACAACCAGCCGGTGTTCTCGTTCAAGCTGCGCGGCGCGTACAACAAGATGGCGCATATTCCCGCCGAGGCGCTCGGGCGCGGTGTGATCACCGCGTCGGCGGGTAACCATGCGCAGGGCGTGGCGTTGTCGGCGGCACGCATGGGCGTGAAGGCGATCATCGTCGTGCCGGTGACCACGCCGCAGCTCAAGGTCGACGCGATCCGCACGCACGGCGGGCCGACCGTCGAGGTCGTGCAGTTCGGCGAATCGTATAGCGATGCCTATGGTCACGCGGTCAAGCTGCAGGAAGAGCGCGGCCTGAGCTTCGTGCATCCGTTCGACGATCCGTACGTGATCGCGGGCCAGGGCACGGTAGCCATGGAAATCCTCAGCCAGCACCAGGGTCCGATTCACGCGATCTTCGTGCCGATCGGTGGCGGCGGTCTCGCGGCCGGTGTCGCCGCGTACGTGAAATCGGTGCGCCCGGAAATCAAGGTGATCGGCGTGCAGACCGACGATTCGTGCGCAATGGCGGCATCGTTGAAAGCGGGCGAGCGCGTGACGCTGAACGAAGTGGGCCTCTTCTCCGACGGCACCGCCGTCAAACTCGTCGGCGAAGAAACCTTCCGTCTGTGCAGCGAATATCTCGACGAAGTGCTGCTCGTGAACACCGACGCGCTGTGCGCCGCGATCAAGGACGTGTTCCAGGACACGCGCAGCGTGCTCGAACCGGCGGGCTCGCTCGCGGTGGCGGGTGCGAAGCAGTACGCCGAACGGGAAGGCATCGAGAACCAGACGCTGATCGCGATCACGTCGGGCGCGAACATGAACTTCGACCGCATGCGCTTCGTCGCCGAACGCGCCGAAGTGGGGGAAGCGCGCGAAGCGGTCTTCGCGGTGACGATCCCCGAGGAACGCGGCAGTTTCAAGCGCTTCTGCGAGCTGGTCGGCACGCGCAGCGTCACCGAATTCAACTACCGGATCGCCGACGCGAACTCGGCGCATATCTTCGTCGGCGTGCAGATCCGCAATCGCAGCGAATCGGCGCAGATCGCCGGCGCTTTCGAAGCGCACGGCTTCGCGACCGTCGACCTGACCTTCGACGAACTGTCGAAGCAGCACATCCGCTACATGGTCGGCGGCCGCTCGCCGCTCGCGCAAGATGAACGTCTGTTCCGCTTCGAGTTTCCCGAGCGTCCGGGCGCGCTGATGAAATTCCTGTCGTCGATGGCGCCGAACTGGAACATCAGCCTGTTCCACTATCGCAACCAGGGCGCGGACTACAGCTCGATTCTGGTCGGCATTCAGGTGCCCGAGAGCGATCACGCTGCGTTCGAGCGCTTCATCGAAACGCTCGGCTACCCGTGCTGGGAAGAGACGAAAAATCCTGTCTACCGGCTTTTTCTTGGCTAGTTAGACCTCGGTCAGCGGATCGGGGTTTACCTGAGGGAGGACCACGCCGCCAAAACGAGCCGGACGTCGTCCAAATCGCCGGTAAGCACCGCCAGCATTGCGTTTTCGGCCGACGCAACCGCACTGCACCCGCTCCCGCCCACTACCTTTTATCGCGTAGCGCGATACGGCCTATCCGCCATATCGCGTTGCGGGATAGCTGTCGCGATCGTCAAACTGAGCGCAAATCTCATCACCGCATTCAGGAGACATACATGCGCACCCAAGTCGGCATCATCGGTGCAGGGCCCGCTGGCCTGCTTCTTTCCCATCTGCTTCATCTGCGTGGTATCGACTCGGTCGTGCTCGAAACGCGCACGCGCGACCAGATCGAATCGACGATTCGCGCCGGCGTGCTCGAGCAGGGCACGATGGACCTGCTGACGCAGACCGGTCTCGGCGAACGCATGAAAGCCGAAGGCGCGCTGCATCATGGTTTCGAACTCGCGTTCGAAGGCAAGCGCCGCCGCATCGATCTGACGGGCCTCACCGGTCACGCGATCACGGTCTACGCCCAGCACGAAGTGATCAAGGATCTCGTCGCGGCGCGCGTCGCCGCGAGCGCCGAGTTGCGTTTCGGCGTATCGGATACGTCGGTGCACGGCATCGATACCGACAAGCCGTCGATCCGCTATCGCCACGAAGGAGCGGACCACGAACTGCAATGCGACTTCGTGATCGGCTGCGACGGCTCGCAAGGCGTGTCGCGTCAGGCGATTCCGCAGGCGCTGCGCAAGGACTTCGAGCGCGTCTATCCGTTTGGCTGGTTCGGCATTCTGTGCGAAGGCCCGCCGTCGTCGGACGAACTGATCTACGCACGCCACGAGCGCGGCTTTGCGCTGATCAGCACGCGCTCGCCGAACGTGCAGCGCATGTATTTCCAGTGCGATCCGAAGGACTCGGTCGAGAACTGGTCCGACGATCGCATCTGGGCCGAGCTGCATGCGCGCGCCGATTCGGACGAAGGTCACAAGATCGTCGACGGCAAGATCTTCCAGAAGAATATCGTCGGCATGCGCAGCTTCGTGTCGACCACGATGCAGCACGGCCGCCTGTTCCTCGCTGGCGACGCCGCGCATATCGTGCCGCCGACCGGCGCGAAGGGCATGAACCTCGCGGTCGCCGACGTGAACGTGCTCAGCAAGGCGCTCGACGCGTTCTACAAGGAAAACCGCACCGATCTGCTCGACCGGTACAGCGAAACCGCACTCAAGCGCATCTGGCGCGCCGAGCACTTCTCGTACTGGATGACCAGCATGCTGCATCGTATCGAAGGCGCTTCGGCGTTCGAACAGCAGCTGCAGGTTGCCGAGCTCGAGTACGTGACGACGTCGCGCACGGCTGCAACGGTGCTGGCGGAGAACTACGTCGGTGTGGCCGGCGCGCAGATGCAAGGTCTGTAAATCACGCGAGACAATCGGGACCGCTAATTGATCGACAGGTCCCGATGCGCGGCCGCCTGGAAGTCCTTGGGCGTGACGCCGGTCTGCTTGCGGAAATAGCGGCTGAAATAAGCCGCATCTTCGAAACCGAGCGCATGCGCGATCTGTTTGATGCTCGAACCCGAGTACACCAGATCGCGCTGCGCCTCGCGTATCAACTGGTCGTTGACGAGCGACAACGGCGAATGGCCAAGCTCCTCACGACAGATGCGGCCCAGTTGCGCCGCGGTCACCCCTAGTTTTTCCGCGTAAAAATCGATTGGATGATGCTCGCGCACGTGCGCGGCGATCAGTTCGCGTAGCCGTTTGATCTGCGCGGCGCGCCGGTCATTGACGGAAGCGCCGGTGCTCGACGCGGCATCGGTCAGACGCGCGACCTGCACAAAAAGTGCAATCATCAACGACATGCCCGCGGCGATATGGCCGCGTGCGCTGCCGCGAAATTCCTGCTCCAGCAACCCGAACAGCGGCATCAACGTGCGCTCGCCTATGGCGGCCCGCACGGGAATCAGCGCGGGGCGCTGCAGCACCGGCACGAGGCCCGGCGACACCGCTTTCGAAATCGACTCCAGTGCGCGTTGCGCGGCGGTAATCACGAGCCCGTCGATTTCCGGCGAAAACACGAAACCATGCACCGTTTGCGCCGGAATCAGGATCAGGCATGGCGCCTCGATCGTGAGCTTTTCGCTTTCGATCAGCACGTGGCCCGAACCGCTGCGGATATAGAGGATCTGCAGCAACGCATCGTGGCGGTGCGCGGAGATATGCCAGTCGTTAGGACGGCTGCGCTCGGCGATCCATTCGAAATTGAACGCGTCGTACCACGGCGGCCGCGCGGACTCTCCATACAGATCGTAGTTAGGGATATTCCTCATGCGGTTTTGTCTCCTATGTTCGAATTGTCCTGCGATGCGCTGCCTTTGTCCAATTTCGTCGCGAACCGCGTGGCTATACTTTTTTCCATCGGAGGCGCGGTCGAATGACGCAGTTGGGTGAAGACAGCCAACCTGAGTTCGCCGCGATCGTGAACATGGAGATTGGGATGACTAAGCAAATGAATCATCAGGAAGATCGACGCGACATAAACGGAAACTCGCGACACTGGCTCGGGCTCGAAGGCAGCATCTGTGTCGTGAGCGGCGCGGCGGGCGGCATCGGCAGTGCGATTGCTCAGGTGTTGGGCGCTGCTGGCGCACGCGTGGCTCTGCTCGATCGCGATGAGCAGAAGTGCCGTGACGTCGCGCGAGCGCTGAATGCAAGCGGTGTCGAAGCGCTGGCGCTCGGCTGCGATATCGGCGACATCGATAGCGTGCGCGGCGCGGTGTCGGAGGTCGAAGCGCGCCTGGGCGTCGCCGATGTGCTCGTGAACAACGCGGGCCTGTTGCGACCGGGCGGCATCGAAGAGATTGGACTCGATGCGTGGAACGCGATGCTGCGCGTGAACCTGACCGGCTACATGCTGTGCTCGCAGCAATTCGGTCAGGGCATGTTGAAGCGCGGCGCTGGCGCGATCGTGCATGTCGCGTCGGTGGCCGCGCATCATCCGCAGACCTATAGCGGCGCCTACAGCGCGGGCAAGGCCGGCGTCACGATGCTGTCCAAGCAGATCGCGGCGGAGTGGGGCCCGCGCGGCATCCGCAGCAATACCGTGTGCCCAGGCATGATCCGCACGCCGCTGTCGGCGGCGTTCTACGAGCACGGCGATATCGAACGCCGGCGCAGCGCGATGACGGCGAGCCGGCGGATCGGCGAGCCGAACGATATCGCCGATGTCGTCGCGTTTCTCGCGAGCGAACGCGCCGCGTATGTGAACGGCACCGAAGTCGTCGTCGATGGCGGCCTCGAAAGCATGCTGATGGACCTCGTGCCGCGTCCCGGCTTCGAAGCCAACCAGGCCACGCAGGCCGCCGAAGCGGGCCGTCAGGTCCGCGCGTAAGGAGACCATCATGACCAACGCAACACGCGGCGCGGCGCTCACCTGCGACGTGCTCGTCATCGGTTCGGGCGCGGGCGGGCTGTCGACCGCGATCACCGCGCGCAAGCACGGCCTCGATGTCGTCGTGATCGAAAAGGAGCCGTTCTTCGGCGGCACGACCGCATTCTCGGGCGGCGTGCTGTGGATTCCGGGCAACCGTCACGCCAGCAGCAACGGCGTCAGCGATACGCGCGAAGCGGCACTGACCTACATGCGCAACGAAACCGGCGCGTGCTTCGATGCCGCCGCCGTCGACGCGTTTCTCGACACTGGCCCGGAGATGCTCGACTTCTTCGAGCGCGAGACCACCGTCAAATTCGTCCCGACGCTGTATCCCGACTATCACCCGGATGTGAAAGGAGGTGTCGACATCGGCCGCTCGGTCGTCGCCGCGCCGTTCGATGCGCGCGCGCTGGGCAAGGACATCACGAGGCTGCGGCCGCCGCTGAAGACGATCACGTTCATCGGCATGATGTTCAACTCGTCGAACGCGGATCTGAAGCATTTCTTCAACGCGACGCGCTCGCTCACGTCCGCGCTGTACGTCGCGAAGCGGCTCGCGAGCCATCTGAAGGATCTTGCGCTATACCGGCGCGGCGTGCAGATCACGAGCGGTAACGCGCTCGCCGCGCGGCTCGCGAAGTCCGCGCTCGATCTCGGCATTCCGATCCATACGAACACGGCCGCGCGTGAGCTGAGCGTGACGAACGGCAGCGTGACCGGTGCGCTCGTCGCGGGACCGGAAGGCGAGATGCGCATCGTCGCACGACGCGGCGTCGTGCTCGCATGCGGTGGCTTTTCGCATGACGTTGCGCGGATCGCACGCGCGTATCCGCATGTGCGGCGCGGCGGCGAACACGTGTCGCCGGTGCCGCGCGGCAATACCGGCGACGGCGTCGGCATGGCCGAACGTCTCGGCGCGCAGGTGGCGATCCGTTATCCGCAGCCCGCCGCCTGGATGCCGGTGTCGCGCGTGCCGATGAGCGACGGCAGCGTCGGCGTGTTTCCGCATCTGGTGGATCGCTACAAGCCCGGCGTGATCGGCGTGACGCGCGCGGGCAAGCGCTTCACCAACGAAGCGAATTCGTATCACGACGTGGGGGCCGCGATGATCGAAGCCTGCGCGAACGAACGCGAGACCGCGATGTGGCTGATCTGCGATCACGCGACGATCCGCAAATACGGGCTCGGTTATGCGAAGCCGGCGCCCGTGCCGCTCGGCCCGCTTCTGCGCAACGGCTATCTGCAGAAGGGCCGCACGCTCGCTGAACTCGCGCGCAACGCGGGTCTCGACGGCGCGGCGCTCGAAGCGACCGTGAAGCGCTACAACGCCGACGCGGTGCGTGGCGAAGATCGCGAGTTCGGCCGCGGCACGACGTCGTTCAACCGCTATCTGGCGGACCCGGAACACAAGCCGAACCCGTGCGTCGCGCCGATCGGCGACGGTCCGTACTACGCGCTGAAGGTCGTGATGGGCGATCTCGGCACCTTCGACGGCATCACGACGAACGTCACCGGCGAAGTGCTCGACGCGAAAGGCACGCCGATCGCGGGGCTGTTCGCGGTCGGCAACGATCGCGCGAGCGTGATGGGCGGCAACTATCCGGGTGCGGGCATCACGCTCGGGCCGATCATGACGTTCGGCTATCTCACCGGTCGTCATCTCGCGGGCGTGAGCGTGAAGCGCGCAAATACCGCAACCAACCCGAATCACGCGGACACCCGCGCATCCGAAACCGTATTGAGGACCGGCACATGAGCCAGGGCAAACCTTTCGTCGATCATCGCATCTACACGATCCGTCCGCGCGGCATGGCGGAGTTCATCGACGTCTTCGACCGGCTCGCGATGCCGATTCAGCTCAAGTATCTGGGCGCGCCCGTCGGCTTTTATATGAGCGATATCGGCGCGCTGAACCAGGTCGTGCATCTGTGGGGCTACGAGAGCATCGGCGACTACGATCAGCGCCGCACCGCGCGCGATGCCGATCCCGAGTGGCCCGCGTATCTGCAGGCGTCGGCGCATCTGATCGTCGCGCAGGAGAGCCGCATCATCAGGCGCGTCGACTTCAGGACGCTGACGATGCTGCGCTAGCCGCGGATTCGACGAGGAGACGGGCATGAACGAACGGATAGCACGCGTTGCCATCGTGACCGGTGGCGCAAATGGTATCGGCTGGGCTTGCGCGCAACGTTTCGCGCGCGACGGCTACCACGTGGTCATCGCCGATCTGAACGCGCGACGGGCGCGCGAACGCGCGCACGAACTCGGTGCCGCGCACCTGGGCATCGGCGCGGACGTTGCCGTCGAAGCCGACGTGCGCGCGTTGATCGACGCATGCGTCGAACGCTATGGAAGGCTCGACGTGCTGGTCAACAACGCAGGCAATGGCGATCAGCCGTACCCGAGCATCGAGCAGAACGTCGAGGCGTTCGACCGGCTGCTCGGCATTCACCTGCGCGGCACGTTCGTCGGGTGTCGGGAAGCCGGCCGCGTGATGCTTGCGAAGCGCAGCGGCGCAATCGTCAACCTCGGCTCGATTGCGGGGCTTGCGGGCATTCCGGCGCGCAATGCATACGGCGCGGCCAAGGCCGGGATCGTCGCGATGACGCGTTCACTCGCCTGCGAATGGGCGCGCGACGGCATTCGCGTGAACGCGGTCGCCCCCGGCTACGTCGCGACCGAGCTCGTCGAAACGCTCGAACGCAACGGCCAGATGAACGTGCGTTCGATCGAGAAGCGCACCCCGATGGGGCGCCTTGCGCGGCCCGAAGAAATCGCCAACGCGATCGGCTTTCTCGCGTCGGACGCGGCCAGCTATATCACCGGCACGGTGCTGAGCGTCGATGGCGGCTGGCACGCCTACGGCGCGGCAGGCGACTAAGCATGCATCGCTTCGCGCTGGGAGACGGCCAAAAACGCGGCCGCAAGCACGGCCGCACGACCGTGCGTTGAATCGCAATTCGAACAATAAGAAAACACCTCGTCATTTCAAGGAGACATCGCAATGAACCAGCTGACAGGAGCACGCACATGAGCCGCTCCGAACGCAATGTAGACGTGCAGGCTTTTATCGACGGCGAGCGCTTCTCGCCGTTTCAGTGGACGATTCTGGTGCTGTGCTTTCTGGTCGTCGCGGCCGATGGTTTCGACACCGCCGCGGTCGGCTTCATCGCGCCGTCGCTCGTGCAGCAGTGGGGCATCGCGCGCAGCGCGCTCGGCCCGGTGATGAGCGCGGCGCTGGTGGGACTCGGCATCGGCGCGCTCGCGGCCGGCCCCTGCGCGGACCGGGTCGGACGCAAGACGGTGCTGGTGCTGTCGGTGTTCTTCTTCGGGTTGTGGAGCCTCGCGTCGGCCCGCGCGAGCTCGATCGAATCGCTGACCCTGCTGCGCTTTTTCACCGGCCTCGGTCTCGGCGCGGCGATGCCCAACGCGGTCACGCTGATGTCCGAGTACGCACCCGCGAGGATTCGCGCGGTGGCGGTCAATGCGATGTTCTGCGGCTTTTCAGGCGGGCTCGCGATCGGCGGCCTTGCGTCAGCGTGGCTGATTCCGCACTTCGGCTGGCCGAGCGTGCTGGTCGCGGGCGGCGCCGGTCCGCTCGTGCTGAGCGTGCTGCTGATCCTGCTGCTGCCGGAATCGGCGCAATTCCTCGCGGTGCGCAAGCGGGCCGACCAACGGATCGCGCGAATCCTGCAACGCATCGCGCCTCGCGAGCGCTTCGACGGATGCCGTTTCGTCGCGCTCGACGCGCGCCGCGAGACGGGCGACGCACGCTCGCAATGGGCGCTCGCGATCATCCTGTCGGCGCGCTACCGCTTCGGCACACTGATGCTGTGGCTCGCCTATTTCATGGGACTGCTGATTTATTATCTGCTGACCAACTGGCTGCCTACGCTGTTCAAGGACACCGGCTTTTCCGGCGAGAAGGCCGCGTTGATGACCTCGCTGTTTCCGCTCGGCGGCATCCTCGGCAATCTGTGTGTCGGCTGGGTGATGGATCGTTTCGCCGGGCATCGCGTGATCGCGCTCACCTATGTTCTGGTCGGTGCGCTCGTGTTGCTGGTGGGGCGGGGCGTGGGCCACCAGGTCTGGCTCGGCACGCTGATCTTTCTGACCGGCACGGTCGCGACCAGTGCGGTCACGTCGATGTCGGCGCTGGCGGCGAGCTTTTACCCGACCCGGGCGCGCGCGACCGGCGTGGCGTGGATGCTGGGAATCGGCCGTGTTGGCGGCGTGGCGGGCGCGCTCGTCGGTGCGGCGTTGATGGGGCTTGGCTGGCAGTTCGGCTCGGTGTTCAGCCTGCTCGCGGTGCCGGCCGTGATCGCGGCGGGCGGGGTGGTGCTGATGATGCGGCGCGTGCCGCTCGATCACACATCCGCCGATGAAAACGTCGGCGCCATAGCGATCGAATGAGCGATCGAATGAGCGCGGTGTCGGGCGTGCCGCTACGCCCGAAATGCGCGCGAGCGCTCAGGACGTGCGCAGCAACGCCATTTCGTTGTGCAGCAGCGCGAGCAATTCGTCGTCGGTTGGCCGCGTGCCCCAGTGGCGCGCGCCGGCCACCGACGCGATCGCCATCCACGAATGCGGTGGAAACCATTCGCGCACGAGCGTGCCGTCCTGGCGCAGGCACAGCTGGCCGGTCAGCTCGCTGTATTCGGCGCAGATGTACGTGCCGTCGATCTGCGCCGTTACTCGTCTCGGCTCATTGCGTAGCATGTCGTCGCTCCTGATAAAGGGGGTGGCGAGAATGCAAGCGCGACACGGTGGCGCGATGAACGCCACCTGCTGTCCATCAGTCGTCGTGCCCGCGGTCGTCATGATGATGACCGTGCCAGCCGTTGTCGTGCCAATCGCCGTGCGGGCCGCGTGCATCACGCCATTCATCGTGATGACGTTCCCAATCGCGACGGTCCCAATAGCGACGACCGTCGTAATAGCGCTCGCCGTACCAGCCCGGCGCGATGACGACCGCGGGTGGCGGAGGCGCATACACGGGCGCGGGCTGCACATAGACGGGCGGCGGAGCCTCGACCACGGCCGGCGCGACCGCGAAGCCCGGCACGCCGATGTTCACGCCGACATCGACGTGCGCGAAAGCGGCCGTCGATGCGACGATCGCGAGACCGGCGACGACGCTCGACGATACCCAGCGGTTGCGTGAAAGACTCATGATTATTCTCTGTGTGGATGTCTGTGATGGAGGGGCGAGCCGGACGCGCACCTACTGCGCGTGATGGCCCGATCAATAGCGTTCGTAGTAGTGGTCGTGATGCGGATGATCGTCGGGGACCACGATGCAACCGCTCAACGCGCCGCCGAGCGTGGCGGCAAGAATGACCAATGCGAGGATTTTTTTCATGATGTTGCTCCCTGAATTCCGTGATGCCGGCGCCTGTCGTGCGACGCATTTCATGTGAACCGCTTTCGTTTGAACCGAACTCTACTGAGCGGCGCGATTTCCGGTGTGTTTGTGTGTAACAGGACGTGTCGATTCGGGCTCGCGTCCATGCGGCCTGGCGAGTGCGATAAACAAATAGGGCAGGCGCCGCGGGTTAGGGGGCGAATGGCGGGGCGATCGTCAGGTGTGCGGGCAAACCCTTGAAGGCGCTATGAAAAAAACGGCATTCGAAGGCAGACGATGCAGGGATATGAGGCCACGCTTCGGCGCCTCGATTGCTGAAAAAAGAAGCGAATCGAATTTTGGCTTATGTATCCGGCGCGGATACATTCGGTTGCAGACTGGGGAAGAGGCGCGGTAGTGCGCGCGTGCGAGCGTGATGGTAAGACGCCACATCGGTAGCGTCATCAGCTTGTCTTAAGCTTCGGTGGGGTAGGTAACGACGCATTGCGCGCGCAGCGCGTGCACGACTTACTGCGCGGCCGCCGGCTCCGGGGCGGTCGCTTCGCGATAGCCGAGCCGCGTGGAAATCGCGAGTCCGGCCTCCTTGAGCAGCGCAACGTAATGCTGCTTGGTGTCCGCACCGCAGCGCATCGTCGGAAACGAAATCGACAGACCGGCGATCGCGCGGCCGAAGCGGTCGAACACGGGCACCGCGATGCATCGCAGGCCTTCTTCCTGTTCCTCGTTGTCCTCGCCGTAGCCCTGCTCGCGTACGTGCGGCAGGATGCTCAGCACCGCTTCGGCGCAGGTCAGCGTTTTTTGCGTCGATTTGCGGAATTCGATGTGCGACAGCACGTCACGCGCGTCGGCCGGGTCCATCCACGCGAGCAGCACCTTGCCGATCGCCGTGCTGTGCAGCGGATTGCGCCGGCCGATCCGCGACTGCATGCGCAGCCCGTAATCGGCGTCGATCTTGTGGATGTAGATGATCGCGTCGTCGTCAAACGCGCCCAGGTGTACCGCTTCGCGCGTCATCTGGCCGATGCGGCGCATGTCGATGTCGGCCTCGCGCACCAGATCGACGCTTTCGAGCGCTTTCGCGCCGAGCTCGAACAGACGGATCGTCAGCCGATAGCGCTCGGTTTCGACTTCCTGGGTCACGTAGCCGAGCGCCTTCAGTGTTTGAATCACACGATGCACGGTCGTCTTCGACATGCCGAGCCGCTGCGACAGCTCGCTGATGCCGATCTGTCCGGTGTCGCCGATCGCGCCGAGAATCGCGAACACGCGCCCGATCGACGACGCCGATTCGCCTCGCTCACCGCCGTCCGCATCGAGCGGCGCTGCGTCGGCGGGTTCCTTGCGAGCTTTGCCGCGCGCCCTATCGAGCGTCTTGTCCTGCGCCATGTTCCTGGGTGTTCCCGTTGCCGCCATGTCCGTGATTTCCTGTCTGTGCCAAGCCGCGCCGCTACCTCTTTGAGCCGATGCTCACCGGCGCGAGAGCATAGCGCGTCGCGCTCGCTCGTGGCGAGCTTGTGCCGCTCCTCGTGCCGGTCCTCGTGCCGGTCCTAGCGCGCGAGCCAGCCGCCATCCACCGCCAGTGTATGCCCGTGCACGTAGTCCGATGCCGATGAGGCGAGAAAAACCACAGGCCCCGCGAGATCGTCGGGCACGCCCCAGCGGCCGGCCGGAATGCGGCCGAGGATCTCTTCGTTGCGCTGCGCGTCGTCGCGCAGCGCGGCGGTGTTCGCGGTCGCCATATAGCCGGGCGCGATCGCGTTCACGTTGATACGCCGCGCCGCCCATTCGTTGGCGAGCAGTCGCGTGAGACCGAGCACGCCGCTTTTCGACGCGGTGTACGACGCCACGCGAATGCCGCCCTGGAACGACAGCATCGACGCGACGTTGATGATCTTGCCGCCGCTTTGCTGCCGCACGAACTGACGCGCCGCGGCCTGTGACAGGAAGAACAGGCTCTTCAGGTTCACGTCCATGACCGCGTCCCAGTCGTCTTCGCCGAACTCGAGCGCGTCTTCGCGACGGATGATGCCCGCGTTGTTGACCAGCACGTCGATGCGGCCGAACGCTTCGACCGCCGCGCGCACGATGTCGTCGACCGATGCGCTCGACGCGAGATCGGCGCGCACGTCGGCGAAGCGGCGTCCGAGCGCCTCGACGCGCGCGGCGGTCGTGCCGGCGTCCGCCCGACTGACGCCGACGATGTCGCAGCCGGCCGCGGCGAGCGCGACCGCCATGCCGGCGCCGAGTCCGGTGTTGCTGCCGGTCACGATGGCGACCTTGCCGGTCAGATCGAAAGTGTTCACTGTGCTCAGGCTCATGGTCGCTCAGCGCAGCTCGCGGACCGCGAGATGGTCCATGTCGCCGAACACCTGGTTCTCCCCGACCATGCCCCAGATGAACGTGTACGCGCGCGTGCCGACGCCCGAATGAATCGACCAGCTCGGCGAGATCACCGCCTGCTCGTTACGCACGACGATATGCCGCGTTTCGTGCGGCTCGCCCATCATGTGAAAGACGGCGGCGTCGTCGGCGACGTTGAAGTAGAAATACACCTCCATGCGGCGCTCGTGCGTGTGGCAGGGCATCGTGTTCCACAGGCTGCCGGGTTCGAGCTTCGTCATGCCCATCGACAGCTGGCAGGTCGGCAGCACGTCGGGCACGATGAACTTGTAGATGGTGCGGCGGTTGCTCGTGGCCGGATAGCCGAGCGTTTCGGGCGAGGCCTGGTCGAGCGAGATCGTGCGGGTCGGATAGGTCGTGTGCGCGGGGGCGCAGTTCAGATAGAACTTCGCCGGCTGGCTGGCGTCGACGCTGCCGAACGCGACCGCCTGCGCACCCTTGCCGATATAGATCGCCTCTTCGCGGCGCACCGTGTAACGCGTGCCGTCGACGCCGACCCAGCCGTCGCCGCCAATATTGATCGCGCCGAGTTCGCGCCGCTCGAGCAGATAGTTGACGCCGATCGCACGGCCGAGCGAGCCCGGCACCTCGACCGCGCGCTCGACCGGCCACACCCCACCGACAATGATCCGGTCGATATGGCTATACGTGAGCTTCAACGCATCGCGCTCGAAGATCTGCTCGACCAGAAATTCGCGGCGCAAGCCGGTGGTGTCGAGCGTCTTCGCGTATTCGCTGTTGATGGCCTGTCTCACGTCCATTGATCGTTCTCCTGTCGGTATGCGGGGCGCGGCGCCGCGCTGCCTTGTGTCCGAGACTGTAACGCAGAATCACGATTTCGGAACACTGGTCCGAAAAATTTGCGACGCGCGATCGCGGCCGGCAACGCGTAGCGCGAACGAGCGGGTAAACGATAGTCAGCTTTTAGAAATAAAACGGAACGACGTTCCTTTCACGATGCTATATTGCGCCGGACAGGGAGAGCCCGGCGTAGAACGGGACACCAACGCGGGTCATTGGCCCGTCAACGGGACGTCACCGTCCATGGAGGAGGCATGAAGATCAAGAAGGCCATCGACCGCATTCCCGGCGGTCTGATGCTGGTGCCGTTGCTGCTCGGCGCCTGTGTGCATACGTTCGCGCCGGGCGCGGGCAAATACTTCGGCTCGTTCACCAACGG
Source organism: Paraburkholderia sp. HD33-4 (assembly GCF_021390635.1). Taxonomy (NCBI): domain Bacteria; kingdom Pseudomonadati; phylum Pseudomonadota; class Betaproteobacteria; order Burkholderiales; family Burkholderiaceae; genus Paraburkholderia; species Paraburkholderia sp. HD33-4. The sequence continues at coordinate 1,854,775 of NZ_JAJEJS010000001.1, forward strand.
CCTGATTACCGGCACCGTGCCGATCCTCGCGGTGTGGTTCTTCTGCATGGGCGCGACGATCGATCTGCGGGCAACCGGCACCGTGCTGCGCAAGTCGGGCACGCTGCTCGCCACCAAGATGCTGGTCGCGTGGATCGTCACGCTGATCGCCGCGCGCTTCATTCCGATCGACGGCATCAAGACCGGGCTGTTCGCGGGTCTGTCGCTGCTCGCGATCACCACGTCGATGGACATGACCAACGGCGGTCTCTACGCGGCCGTGATGCAACAGTACGGCACGAAGGAAGAGGCGGGCGCGTTCGTGCTGATGTCGGTCGAATCGGGGCCGCTGATCAGCATGATCATTCTGGGCGCGACGGGTGTCGCGTTCTTCGAGCCGCGGCTGTTCGCCGGCGCGGTGCTGCCGTTTCTGATCGGCTTTGCGCTCGGCAACTTCGATAGCGAGCTGCGCGAGCTGTTCGGCCGCTGCGTGCATCCGCTGATTCCGTTTTTCGGCTTTGCGCTTGGCAACGGCATCGATCTGAACGTGATCGTCACGAGCGGACTGCCGGGCATCGTGCTGGGGCTTGGCGTGATCGTCGTGACCGGTATCCCGCTGATCCTTGCCGATCGCTGGATCGCCGGCGGCAATGGCGCGGCGGGGCTCGCGGCGTCGTCGACGGCGGGGGCCGCGGTCGCGAATCCGGCGATCATCGCCGACATGATTCCGAGCTTCAAACCGCTGGTGCCGGCCGCGACCGCGATGGTCGCCACCGCCTGCCTCGTGACCGCGATTCTGGTGCCGATCCTCACGGCGCTGTGGGTGCGCCGGCATCAGGCGCGCGACGTTCTGCACGAGGAGTTCGCGGCGGCGACGCAACCGGCGCCGCTCAATGAGCAGCGCGATGCGCATGTTTGAATGAGTCGGTAGCGGGACGCTGGCGCGCCGCTCAGCGCGCCAGCTTCGTTTCGAGCATCGCTTTCACCGCCGGCCATTCGTCGTCGATGATGCTAAAGCGCACCGAGTTGCGCTTGCGCCCATCGGGCATGATCCGCTCGTGCCGCACGATGCCTTCCTGCTGCGCGCCGATGCGCAGGATCGCCGCGCGCGATTTGTCGTTGAGCTCGTCGGTCGTGAATTGCACGCGCACGCAGCCCATCACGTCGAACGCGTGGCGCAGCAGCAGATACTTCGCCTCGGTATTCACGACCGAGCGCTGCGCCGAGGCGGCGAGCCACGTATGGCCGATTTCGAGCTTGCGGTTCGCACGATCGATTTTCCAGAACCGCGTGCTGCCGACGATCCGGCCAGCGCCGTGATTCCCATCATCCGCGTCGCGCCGCACGATCACGAACGGCATCACCTTGCCGGCCGCGCGGCCGGCCAGCGCGGTGGCGATATAGGCATCGATCGTCGCCGGGCCCGGCACGACGGTGAGCTTCATGTTCCACAACTGCCCGTCGGCGGCGGCGTCGACGAGCGCCTGCGCGTGGTTCTCACGCAGCGGCCGCAACTCGACGAACGTGCCGCTCAGCGTGGGTTGCATCGATTCGGTTGAAATCTCGTTCATGGCAATAAAAAAGGTCCGCGAGCGGAAGACTCGCGGACCTGGCAAATGGGTTGACCCGCGCTCTGGAACGACGCGAGCGGCAAACTCGCGGCGCGGCTCCAGCAGCGCGTGACTAGCGTGATTAAACCGACATCACCGTGACCGCCTTGGTGACGAGGTAGGCTTCCATCGCCTCCGGACCGCCTTCCGAGCCGTAGCCGGAATCCTTGACGCCGCCGAACGGCATTTCCGGCGTCGGTGTGGCGGGCTGGTTGATCCACAGCATGCCGACTTCCATGCGCTGCGACAGCAGATGCACGTTGGCGAACGACTTCGTATACGCGTAGCCGGCGAGGCCGAACGGCAGACGGTTCGCTTCGGCGATCGCTTCTTCGAGCTTGTCGAAGCCGCGGATCGCGGCGACCGGGCCGAACGGCTCGTTGTTGAACACGTCGGCTTCGAGCGGCACGTCGGTCAGCACGGTGGCCGCGAAGAAGTTGCCTTCGGTACCGACGCGCTCGCCGCCCGTCGCGACCGTTGCGCCGGTCTTGCGGGCGTCTTCCACGACCTTGGCCATCGCGCTCAGACGGCGCGCGTTGGCGAGCGGCCCGAGCGTCGTGCCTTCGGCGAGACCGTCGCCGAGCTTCAGGCTTTCAGCGTGCTTCACGAGCGCCGTGGCGAATTCTTCGCGGATGCTGTTGTGCACGAGGAAACGCGTCGGCGAGATGCAGACCTGACCCGCGTTGCGGAACTTCGCGGCGCCGGCTGCCTTGACCGCGAGCGCGACGTCGGCGTCTTCCGCGACGATCACCGGGGCGTGGCCGCCGAGTTCCATGGTGGCGCGCTTCATGTGAGACCCGGCCAGCGCGGCGAGCTGCTTGCCGACCGGCGTCGAGCCGGTGAACGTGACCTTGCGGATCACCGGATGCGGGATCAGGTAGCTCGAGATCTCAGCCGGATCGCCGAACACGAGGCCAACCGTGCCGGCCGGCACGCCGGCTTCGACGAAGGCCTGCAGCAGGGCCGCCGGCGACGCCGGGGTTTCTTCCGGCGCCTTGACGAGGAACGAGCAGCCGCAGGCGAGCGCCGCCGACAGCTTGCGCACCACCTGGTTGACTGGGAAGTTCCACGGCGTGAACGCCGCGACCGGGCCGATCGGCTCCTTCAGCACCTGCGACTGCGCGGCGAGGTTGCGCGACGGCACGATGCGGCCGTACACGCGGCGGCCTTCGTCCGCGAACCATTCGATGATGTCCGCGGCCGCCAGCACTTCGACGCGCGCCTCGGCGAACGGCTTGCCCTGTTCCTGCGTCATCAGGCGGGCGATGTCGGCGGCACGCTCGCGCACGAGGGCACCAGCCTTGCGCATGATGGTGGCGCGCTCGTGAGCCGGCACCTTGCGCCAGGCTTCGAAGCCGCGCTGCGCGGCTTCGAGCGCGCGGTCCAGATCGGCGATGCCGGCATGCGCGACCTTGCCGATCGCCTGGCCGGTCGCGGGGTTGATCACGTCGAGGGTCTTGCCGCTGACGGCGTCGCACCATTCGCCGTTGATCAGAAGACGGGTATCGGTATAGCTCGAGATGGCCATGCTGGGTTCCTGTGAGAGGGAAAACAACTGGCCGCGCGGCGCGTGCGGCACGAGGCGACACACCTGCGCGGCCATGAATGAAATTGCCGATACTATTTATCTTATCTGATTGGGGGAAATCGCACCGGGTGCAGGCCGCAAGCGCCCGGTCGCGGCATGCGGCTTGCTGGGGCTTGGCACCGGAGCGACTTTGCGGGTCGCACGGGCGCGCCGCGTCCGCGCTACACTAAAAGCCCGCGGAACGCAGCGCTTCATCCATCAACGGCTGCTACAGCGAATCACGAGGACATCGACATGCCAACCGGAACAGTGAAATGGTTCAACGACGCGAAGGGCTTCGGCTTCATCACCCCCGATGACGGCGGCGAAGATCTGTTCGCCCATTTTTCGGAGATTCGATCCGAAGGTTTCAAGTCGTTGCAGGAAAACCAGAAAGTCAGCTTCGAAATCAAGCAGGGGCCGAAAGGCAAACAGGCGGCCGACATCAAGCCCGTGTGACGCCTGCAGGGCGGCTCATCCGCATGCGAGGTATCTATGGATAAGGACGCCGCCTATGCGGAGATCGAGCGCAATGGCGGCGCCGCCTATGCGAAAAATTTCGCCGCGCGCTATCCCGACGAACCGCTGACGCCGTTCTGTCATCGCTATCTGTTCGAACAGACTCAGCGCGATGAAGCGGAGCACGAGGCGGCCGCGGCCACGCGCGACGACGAGCGCGGTTTCGCGCTGAGGTCGCTCGCGCGCATGGAGGCGTCCTCGCATATCGCGCAGGCGGCGGCGAGCGCGTCGCGCGACGCGGCTACGGCCGCCCACATCTCGTCGCGCGCGGCGCGCCGCTCGGCCTTCTGGACCATGATCGCCGCGCTCGCGTCTGCGCTCGGAGTAGTGGTAAACGCGGCCCTCAATCTCGGCTGGCTCGAATGGGCGAGACATATCGCGCAATAAGCGCGCGCAATAAGCGGCGCGAAAGGCTGAGCGTGTGTGAAACGCGCGTGAAAGGTGGCGTGAGAAGAAGGTGTCCGCGGGGCTTCCGCGGAGCGCGCCGGCACGTCGCGCGAGAACCTGTCTATTTACCACACCGATACGACATCAATGCGACACGACTATACGACTGGGTCGATCGCAATAAATCGTTCCATAAGAGCATGCCGTTCGCGGCCTGAACGCAGTATTATTCTTCAGGTTTCCTTCAGCTTTGCTCCGTACTATTTGCGCCACTGCCCGTGGCCTTTCCGGACCGCGGCCGCCGCTACGTGCATGTCGAGCGCAGGCTTTCTCGATCTGCATTCGGGCAATGGAACAGATAGATTCCCGACTGAAAACCGAAAGCGCCTATAAAGGCTTGCTGGAGCATCCATGAAAACCCTGTTCTTGCAGGCGCCGTCGTACGACGGCTTCGATGGTGGCGCGGGTTCGCGCTATCAGGCCAAGCGTGAAGTTCGCTCGTTCTGGTATCCGACGTGGCTCGCACAACCCGCCTCACTCGTTCCCGATAGCCGCGTGCTCGACGCCACGGCAGACGGGCTGTCCGTCGAAGCCGCGCTCGACATCGCCACGCAATACGAGCTGGTGGTGATTCACACCAGCACGCCATCCTTCCCGACCGACGCGCTGTTCGCCCAGGACCTCAAGAAGCGCAAGCCGTCGCTGCTGATCGGCATGGTCGGCGCGAAGGTCGCGGTCGATCCGCACAATTCTCTGACCGCGACCGAGGCGATCGACTTCGTCTGTCGCGAGGAATTCGATTACACCTGCAAGGAAATCGCCGAAGGCAAGCCGTTCGCGCAGATCCTGGGCTTGAGCTATCGCGCGCCCGACGGCTCGATCGAGCACAACGAAGCGCGCCCGATCCTCGAGAACATGGACGAACTGCCATTCGTCGCACCGATCTACAAGCGCGATCTGACGATCAAGAACTACTTCAACGGCTACCTGAAGCATCCGTACGTCTCGCTGTACACCGGCCGCGGCTGCCGCTCGAAGTGCACGTTCTGCCTGTGGCCGCAAACGGTCGGCGGCCATCGCTATCGGGTGCGTTCGGTCGAGAACGTGCTCGAGGAAGTCAAGTGGATCCGCGACAACATGCCTGAAGTCAAGGAGATCATGTTCGACGACGACACGTTCACCGACTTCAAGCCGCGCGCCGAAGAAATCGCGCGAGGCATGGGCAAGCTGGGCGTCACGTGGTCGTGCAACGCGAAGGCCAACGTGCCTTACTCGACGCTGAAGATCATGAAGGACAACGGCCTGCGCCTGCTGCTGGTCGGCTACGAATCCGGCGACGACCAGATCCTGCTGAACGTCAAGAAGGGCCTGCGCACGGACATCGCGCGGCGCTTCGCGCAGGACTGCCGCACGCTCGGCATCAAGGTGCATGGCACCTTCATTCTTGGCCTGCCGGGCGAGACGCCGGAAACGATCCAGAAGACCATCGAGTACGCGAAGGAAATCAATCCGCTCACCATCCAGGTGTCGCTCGCCGCGCCGTACCCGGGCACCACGCTCTATAACCAGGCGGTCGAAAACGGCTGGCTCGCGGAGAACAAGGTGATCAATCTCGTCAGCAAGGAAGGCGTGCAGCTGGCGGCGATCGGCTATCCGCATCTGTCGCGTGACGAGATGTACCACCAGCTCGAAAACTTCTATAAGCGCTTCTATTTCCGGCCGTCGAAGATCTGGGAGATTCTGCGCGAAATGCTGACGAGCTGGGACATGATGAAACGGCGCCTGCGCGAAGGCGTCGAATTTTTCCGCTTCCTGCGCGCGCACGAGGCGTGAGCGCCGCGCACCTCGTCGCCGTCACGCTCGCTTATGCGTGCGCGGCGGCGGCCGTTGTCGGCATCGGCTACACCGTGCTCGCGAGCGCGCTGATCGGGCGCTTCTTCGCGGGGGCGGTGGCCGAACCCTCCAGCTTTCCCTCCATTACGGTTATCAAGCCGTTGCATGGCAACGAGTGGGCGTTGCTCGACAATCTGTCGAGCTTCTGCGCACAAGACTATCCAGGGCCCGTGCAATTCGTGTTCGGCGTGCACGACTCCGCCGACCCCGCGCTGCGAACCGTCGACGAGCTGCGGCGTCTGCATCCGCAGGCGGACATCACCGTGGTCGCCGATGCGCGTCTGTACGGCCCGAACCGCAAGATCAGCAACATCCTCAACATGCTGCCGCAGGCGCGCCACGACGTGCTCGTGTTCGCCGACAGCGACGTATGGGTCGGTCCCGACTATCTGCGCAACGTGATCGGCGAGTTGGAGAAGCCGGGTGTCGGGCTCGTCACCTGCGCGTATCGCGGGCAGCCCGATCCGGGCTTCTGGCCGCGGCTGTCGGCGATCGCGACCAACTACCAGTTCCTGCCGGGCGTCGTCACCGGTCTCGCGCTCGGGCTCGCGCGGCCGTGCTTCGGCCAGACCATCGCGATGCGGCGCGACACCTATGAGCGGATCGGCGGCTTCAAGCCGTTCGTGCAGCATCTGGCCGAGGATTACGAGATCGGCGCGGCGGTGCGCGCGGTGGGCGAGCAGGTCGCGATTCCGCCGTTCGCGATCGCGCATGCGTGTGTCGAAGCGAGCGCGGCGCAACTCGTGACGCACGAGCTGCGCTGGAGCCGCACGATTCGCCGCATCGATCCGCTCGGACACTTCGGCACGGCGCTCGTGCATCCGTTGCCGTTCGCGCTGCTCGCGCTCGCTTGCTCGGGCGGCGCGCCGTGGGCGTGGGGGCTCGCGGCAGCGGCGCTGCTCGCGCGTCTCGGGTTGAAGTGGCGCGCGGATCGCGCGCTGCGCCAGCGCTGCCGCGATCTGTGGCTGCTGCCGTTATGGGATATCGTATCGTTTGCGATTTTCGTCGCGAGCTTCCGCTCGTCGCGGGTGATCTGGCGGGGCTTCAGCTTCAAGGTCGACGGCGATGGGCTGCTGTCGGCGGCGCAGGACGAATGACGAACGAACGGCGGATTGGGCAGGCAATGATCGAAGAAGTATTGAGCGGGCGTAATGGGAGCGCCCTGGAGACGCACGGCGGCACCCCGGTGGCCCGGGCGGCGGTGCGCACGGCGACGCATGCCGTGGCACGCCGAGTGCGGCGCATCACGAATACCAGGGTCGTATGCGAGGTGCCCGCATGATGAAGCATCTGGGCCGCGCGGCTGCGCTCGCCGGCTTGCTCATCTCGTTGTGGCTCGTGTGGCGCGAGGATCCGCGCGCGGTGCTGAGCGCCTTGCGCGTGGCCGGCGGGGGCCTCGTGCTGGCCGCGTTCGCGCACGTGCTGCCCATGATCGCCAACGCCTGCGACTGGCGCTCGCTGATTCGCGGCGCGAACCGCCCCAGCTTCGGCAGGATGATGCATCTGGTGTGGGTGCGCGAATCGGTCAACTGCATGCTGCCGGTCGCGCGGATCGGCGGTGAACTCGTGTCGTTCCGCATGTTCAAGCGCTGGGGCGTCAGGTCGTCGACGGCGGTGGCCAGCACCATCGTCGACATGCAGCTGACCGTGATCAGCCAACTGATGTTCACGATGGTTGGCATTGGTTTTCTGTTCGCCAATGCGCAATCGGGCGCGCTGCGCCTCGCCGGGCAGCTCGCGTGGGGCGTGGTCGCCTTGACGCCGGTGCTGCTGCTGTTCGGGCTCATGCAACATGCGAATCCATTCGAGCGCATCACGCGCGTGGCGAACCGTGTGACGAGCGGCAAGCTCACCGCACTGGTCGGCCAGTCCGCGCAGATCGATCAGTCGATCAAGGTGATCTGGCGCCGCCGCGCGGTCGTGCTGCGCTATCTGTTCTTCTGGCAGCCGCTGCAATGCGTGCTGACCTCGCTCGAAATCTGGCTAGCACTGTATTTCCTCGGCGCGCGCGTGACGCTCGTCGAGGCGGTCGTGATCGAATCGCTGATCCAGGCGGTCAGCAGCGCCGCGTTCTTCGTGCCGGGCGGTCTTGGCGTGCAGGAGGGCGCCTTCGTGCTGATCGGCGGCGCGCTGGGGCTCGACCCCGCCACCTGTCTCGCGCTCGCGGCCGCGCGGCGCATTCGCGATCTGCTGATGTTCGTGCCGGGCCTGATCGCGTGGCAGCTTTTCGAGGCGTCCGGCAGCGCGCGGCCCCATGCCACGCCGCACGGCGTGCGCGCCGGACTGGCCGAGCAGCGTTCGGGCGTAGCTCACGCGAACCGGCGCGGCGAGCGGCGCTGAGCGTTCGGGGCAGGTGGTTTCCCACTCGCCGCTTCCCGCTCGCCGCTTCCCGCTCGCTCTTTCCACGGAAGAATTCCCAAAGCGCGACGCGTCTTCGACGCGCTCGCCGCACGCCTTTAGCGTCTCCACGCGCCTTCAGCGCGTCGCACGATAAGCCGGAAACGACACCCGCACCGCAAGCCCCTGGTTGCCGATCCCGGCGCCCAGTTGCAGACTCGCGCCGAAATGCTCGGCGATCCGCGCCACGATCGACAAACCCAGCCCGCTGCCGGTCGCCTGATTGCCGGTCGCGCGGAAAAAGCGGCTCGTGAGCCGCGCGAGGTCGTCCGGCGCGACACCGGGGCCGTCGTCGCGCACGGTCAACTGCACACGCTCGTCGTCGTGGCGCACCGCGACTTCGATATTGCCGCCCGTGCGTCCGTACTTGATCGCGTTGTCGAGCAGGTTGTCGAACAGGATGCCGATCAGCACCGGCTCCGCATCGATTTCGGCGAGCATGTCGCCGACCAGCATCACGTTGATGTGCTTCTGCTGCGCATTGCGCCGGTTCGCGAGCAGCGCATCTTTCGCGATCGCCGCCGGCCTCAGCGGCTCGGTGGGCAGCTTCTCCTGCACGTCGAGCCGCGCGAGCAGCAGCAACTGCTCGGCGAGCCGCGCGCTGCGATCGACGCCTTGCACCACGCGCTCCATCGCGAGCCGCTGCAGCGCGACGTCGGGTTCGGCGAGCGCGACCTGCGCCTGTACCTTGATCGCGGCGAGCGGCGTCTTCAGTTCGTGCGCGGCATCGGCGGTGAAGGCGCGCTCGAGTTCGAGCGCATGGTGCAGCCGCGCGAGCACCTGGTTGATCGCATCGACGAGGGGGCGCACCTCGAGCGGCGCGCGGCCGATGTCGACCGGCTCCAGGCGGTTGATGTCGCGCGAGCGGATTGCGGCCGACAGCACCTTCAGCGGCGCGAGACTCCAGCCGATGCTGAACCACACGAGCAGCGCGAGCACCGGCAGCGCGATTAGCGTGGGCCGCGCGATGCGGCTCGCGACACCGCTCACCAGGTCGCTGCGGGTGTTGGCCGGCTCGAACACGCGCACGCTGTGACCGAGCGGGGTTTCGCGCAACGTGAACGAGTGATAGAGCTGGCCGCCGAGCGTGACGTCCTGCGTGCCGCTCGCGGGCGGCAGCGGCAAATCCCACACGCCCAGCGCGTGCAGTTGCGGGCTGCCCGCCAGGATGACGCCGTTGGCCGCGCGTACCTGGAAGAGGGCGTCGCGCGGCAGCGCGTCGTCGTCGTCGAGGTCGCTCGCGCCGGGCTCGCCGCCTTTCTCTTCTTCGCGCACGTCGATGCGCGCATTGGCGAGCGTCATCAGATTGGTCGAATCGAGCAGCGCGAGCATCTGCGCGAGCTCGGCGAGACGCGCGATTTCCCATTCGGCGACTTCGTGGGTCGCCTGCCGGTAGCTCGACATGAGCGCGCTGCCCCATACGATCACGATGCTCGCGAGCACGAGCAGCACGAGGCGCCGCCGAATCGACGGGCCGATCATTCTTTCTCCATCACATAGCCGATGTTGCGAACGGTCTTGATCAGGCTTGGGCCGAGCTTCTTGCGCAGGTTCGACACGTGCACCTCGATCGCATTGCTTTCGATTTCTTCCTGCCAGCCGTAGAGGCTTTCTTCGAGCCGCGAGCGCGACTGGGGAATGCCGAGATTCGTCAACAGTTGCATCAGAATCGCCCATTCGCGCGAGGTAAGCGGCACCCGCGCGTCGTCGATATGCACCGTTTGCGCGGCCGGATTCACTGTCAGATTCTGGTAACGAATCAGATTGATACTGCGACCTTGTGCGCGCCGCAACAGCGCGCGGCACCGCGCGACCAGCTCGGTGAGATCGAACGGCTTGCCGAGATAATCGTCGGCGCCGGCTTCGAGACCACCGACCCGATCGACGACGGTGCCTTTCGCGGTCAACACCAGCACCGGCACGTCATTGCCGGCGTCGCGCACGCGTTTTAGCAGCTCCGTGCCGCTCACGCGCGGCAGGCCGAGGTCGAGTACCACCAATGCATATTGAGTCGTGTCGAGCGCAAGGCTGGCCTTGTGGCCGTCGCGTGCCCAGTCGACCGTGAAGCCGGCCTGACGCAGGCCCGCTTCGACACCGCAGCCGATGAGCTCGTCGTCTTCTACGAGGAGTAAGCGCATGAGGCATTTCTTCCATTGTGGGGTTTTATTGCATAACGTCCTGCAGTTTTATGCAAGCGACATTGATGCAAATCTACGAACAATCTGCCGCGTTCCGAAGTGTAACCACGCCGTTCGTTAGCCGCTTTATGCCATGCGTCTGCTTAAGGTTTCCTTCAGCTTGAATCGATACCATCGACGCGCTATAAAATGGTCGTCGCAGATCGTGATGCGTGTGCGAGTCCATGTTGCCGTCAGACCTTCGCAACCTGATCGTAAGGACTTCGATGGACTGACGCGCGAGGCATTCTTTATGCTGGTCGATGGCGTCAATGGACGGTATCGACGAGTCCCGCCCATTTCCCAGCATCCGGTCAGGCCGCAAGGCCGCGCACGAGTCAGGTTATGAAGCGAGTCACCATCGACATGCTACGAGCCCATTTGCTGGTCGCGTCTCTGACGGCGGCAGGCACTGAAGCGCTGCTGTGCACCGCGCTGCCGGTACTGCCGGTCTCTGACGCATTTTTCACCGCAGTATCGTTCAGGCTATTCGCGCTCGCGCTGATTATCGGCGGTTTGGTGATCGCGCGCGAATTTGCCGGGGTTGCGGTCGAGGGTGCGGTGCGGCGAGACTACGCGATTCGCGCTGCTGGCGGCGCATGGCCTGCCGTGATCGCGGCGAACTGTCCGCGCCGGTGGCTCGTCGTGCTCCATCTGCGCCTCACGGGCCAACCGTTCGTGCTGGCCGGGCACTGACGGACACGGACGGCACACAATGGCGGCGCACGCGTTGATTGCATTCCAGTGGCTCCTGTTAGCCGGTTGCATTAGCGCTTCGATCTACACGGTAGCCGCCGCGCTCGCCATGCCGTTTTTCACGGCGCGGCATAAATCGAACCATCACGGCGGCAGGGCCGTCAATCGCGCGCTCGGCCGTTCGCTGCTGGATTCGCTCAATCTCCCAGCCGAGCCGTTCGCGCAGGTCGGTGTCAGCGTGCTCAAACCGCTGTGCGGGGCCGAGCCGCGCCTCTACGAAAATCTGCGAACCTTCTGCGAGCAGCGGCATCAGCATTTTCAGCTGGTGCTGGGCGTGTCGTCGCCGCACGATCCCGCCATCGCGGTGGTGCGCCGTTTGCAGGCCGCCTATCCAAAGTGCGACATCGAGCTCGCCATCGACACGCGCGTGCACGGCAGCAATCTGAAAGTCAGCAACCTGATCAACATGGCCACGCGCGCGCGCCACGACGTGATCGTGATCGCCGACAGCGACATCGCGGTCGACTCCGACTATCTCGACAGCGTCGCCGCGCCGCTCGCGGACCCGCACGTCGGCGTGGTCACGTGCCTGTACGTCGCGCGCGGCGTCGGCGGCTTCTGGCCGCGCGTCGGTGCGCTGTTCATCAACGAGTGGTTCGCGCCCTCGGTGCGGGTCGCCCATGCAATGGGCTCGCGGCGCTTCGGTTTCGGCGCGACGCTCGCGTTGCGGCGCGCGACGCTCGAGCGCATCGGCGGCTTCGAAGCGCTGAAAAACTGCCTCGCCGACGACTACTGGCTCGCCGAGCACGTGCGCGCGCTCGGTCTGCAAACGGTGCTGTCGCGCGTGATGGTCGCCACCGACGTGATCGAGCCGACCTTCGCGGCACTGTGGCAGCGCGAAACGCGCTGGCTGCGCACGATCCGCTCGGTCAATCCGCCGGGTTTCGTGTCGCTGCTGATCACGTTCCCCACACCGTGGCTGTTGACGAGCGCGTGGCTGACCGTGTCGCTCGCGACGTGTGCTCATGCGCCGGTCGCGGCGGTGGTCGCGAGCGCGTCGGCCACCGCGCTCTGTATCGGCGCACGCCTGCTGCTGCATCTGCGCGCGGCGCGCCGCGCGCGCACGTTCTGGCGCGATCTGCCGCTCGTGCCGTTGCGCGATACGTTGCTCGCGCTTCAGTGGCTCGTCAGCGCGTTCGGTTCGCACGTCGTGTGGCGCGGCGAGCGGATGCAGCTCGGCACGCCGCCCGCCGAGCGCGGCGGTCGGCTGGACAGCCTCACGTGATGGAGAGCGCGATGGCGGCCCAGCCGCGCGGACTGATCATCACGGCCGACGATTTCGGCCTGCATCAGCGCGTCAATTTCGCGGTAGAGCGCGCGCATCGCAACGGGGTGCTGCGCGCCGCGAGCCTGATGGTCGGCGCGCCGGCCGCCAAAGACGCGGTCGCGCGCGCGCGCACGCTGCCGGATCTGCGCGTGGGCCTGCATCTGGTGCTGGCCGACGGCGCCGCGCTGGCGCCCCGCGAGCAGGTGGCCGCGCTGCTCGACGAGAATGGCCGCTTCGGCAGCAACATGGTGTGCGACGGCGTGCGTTTCTTCTTTCTGCCGCACGTGCGCCGTCAGCTTGCGCTCGAAATTCGCACGCAGTTCGAAGCCTTCGCCGCGACCGGCCTCACGCTCGACCACGTGAACACGCACAAGCATTTTCATCTGCATCCGACCGTGCTCGGCCTGATCCTCGACATCGGCCGCGACTACGGCATGAAGGCGATGCGTCTGCCGTTCGAAGCGAATGCGCCGCTGTGGCTGCGGCCGTGGATCTCGCACGTAAAGACGCGGCTCGGGCGCGCGGGGATCGCGCACAACGACTACGTGGTCGGCATCGCGGCGAGCGGGCGCATGGACGAGGCGACCTGGCTCGCCGCGCTCGCCAATCTGCCGCACGGCGTCGGCGAAATCTACTGTCATCCGGCGCTGGCCGGCGACACGCTGAGCGACGGTATGCACGATTACCGGCATGCCGACGAGCTGCAGGCGCTGCTGTCGCCAAGAGTGGCCGCCGCGATCCGCGCGCTCGACGCGCGGATCGGTGGGTTCGCCGATGTGCTGGCGTAGCGCGATGCTTCGCGAAACGCGCAAGGCTTAGGCCGCGCTCACACCGGCCGTTTTTTCATCAACAGCTTCAGCAACGCCGGCAGCAGCAACAGCACGAGCGGCAACTGCACGATCAGCCCCGAAATGATCGCGATCGCGAGCGGTTGCTGCATCGCCGAGCCTTGCCCCAGCGCGAACGCGAGCGGCAACAGCGCGAGGATCGCGGCGATCGTCGTCATCGCGATCGGCCGCAGACGGTTGCGGCCCGCGGCCTGCAACGCGTCGTCGAAGGGCATCTCGTCATCGCGCACCAACGCCTGCAATTCCGACACATAGAAGATCGCGACTTCCGTCACGATGCCGATGATCATCGTCATACCCATCATCGCGGAGATGTTCAGCTCGATGCCGGTGATCCACAGGCCGATGAACACCGCGCCGGCCGCGAGCAGCGGCATTGCCAGCACCGCGAGCGCGACGCGCAGGCGTTCGTACAGGAACAGCAGCAGGCCGAAGACGAGCGCGATCGCCGCGCCGAATACGGTCAACAGGCCCTTGAACGCGATCTGCTGCTGCTGGTACAGACCGCCGAGCTCGTAATAGACGCCCGAGGGCAGCAGGTTCGCGTCGCCGAGTGCCTTCTGCACGTCGGCGATCGTCGAGCCGAGATCTCGGCCGTCGATACGCGCGGTGACCGCGACCATGCGCTTCAGATTCGAACGGCTGATCTCGGGCTGACCGGTGACGCTCACACGATCGGCAACGCGCTTCAGTGCGAACAGGTGGCCGTCCGGCGCGCGAATCTGTAACTGACCGAGTTGCGTATCGGTCATCTGGCGCGCGCCGTTCACGCGCACGCGCACACCGACCGTTTTCGGGCCGCTCTGGAACTGCGTCGCGACATTGCCTTCGAGCATGTCGGTGACGGCCTGCGCGATCGCTTGCGGGTCCATGCCTTCGGCCGCGGCAGCGGCGGGCAGGATGTGCAGCTCGATGGCGTCGCCGGCGGGGTTGATGCCGTCGTTGACGTCGACGATGCCCTGAATCTGGCCGATGCGCGCGGCGACCTTGCGCGCGGTCGTCTCGAGCGTGTGCGGATCGTCGGAGAAGATCTTGATCTGCACCGGCTGCGGCACCGCGGTCAGATCGCCGATCAGGTCTTCCATCAGCTGCGCGAGCTCGATGCTGACGCCCGGCACCTGGGTTTCGACCTGCGAGCGGATTTCCTCCATCACGGTGTCGATCGGTTCGCGCTTGCCGGACTTCAGCCGCACGAAGAAGTCTCCCTTGTTCGGTTCGTTCAGATCGCCGCCGAGGCCCGCGCCGGTGCGGCGCGAATAGGTCGCGACGTTCGGATTCGCGCGCACGATCTGCTCGATCTGCTTCATCAGCCGGTCCGTTTCGGTGATCGAGGTGCCCGGCTGCGTGTGATAGTCGAGCACGAAGCCGCCTTCGTCCATGCTCGGCATGAAGCCGCTGCCGACGCGCGTGAACGCGAACGCCGCGACGACGATCAACGGCACGACACCCAGCAGCACGAGCGGCGGCCTTGCGATCACGCGCCCGACCGTCTGCGCATAGCGCTTGTTCAGCCACGCGGCGAAACGCGTCTCCTCGTGCTCCTCGGCGTCCTCGGGCTTCAGCCAGTGGTCGCACAGGATCGGCACCGCGAGCCACGTGACGAGGAACGAAATGAACAGCGCGCTCGCCATCGTCAGCGACAGCGCCTTGAAAAACGCCCCGGTCACGCCCGACAGAAACGCGAGCGGCACGAAGATGATCAGCGTCGCCGCCGACGAACCGGCGAGCGGCCGCGTGAATTCGAGCGCCGCGGCCATCACGCGGCCGTGGAACGCACGCGCGCCGGCTTCGCGCATGCGCCGCACGATGTGTTCGATCATCACGATCGCGTCGTCGATGACGAGGCCGACCGCGGCCGCCATACCGCCCAGCGTCATGATGTTGAAGCCCATGCCGAACACGTCGAGCAGCAGGATCGTCGCGGCCATCACGACCGGCACCAGCGCGACCGCGATCGCGGTGATCTTCCAGTTGCGCAGGAAGAAGAACAGCGTCATTGCCGCGAGCACGACGCCGATCATGATCGCGTCGCGCACGCTGGTGGCCGACGCGATCACGAGTTCGCTCTGGTCGTACCAGTTCGACAGATGCACGCCCGCTGGCATCTGCGGCTCGAATGCGGCGATTTTCGCGCGGATCGCGCGCGCCATCGCGACGCTGTTCGCGCCGGGCTGCTGGTACACGTTCAGCAGCACGGCATCCTGACCGTCGGCGGTGACGCGCATCCATTGCGGCACCACGCCCCGGTTCACCGTCGCGACGTCGCCCAGACGGATCTGCGCGCCGTTCGCATTGCCGTTGGCGGACACGACGACGTTGCGCAGTTCGTCGAGCTGCGTGATCGTCGAGTTGGTGACCACCAGGTAGAGCTTGTCGTGGTCCTCGATGCGGCCGTTCGCCATCAGCACATTGCTCGCGCCGATCGCCTTCGATACGTCGGCGAGCGACAGCTTGTACGCGGCGAGGCGGGCGGGATCGACCGCCACTTCGAACTCGTCCTGCGCGCCGCCGGTCACCTCGACGCGCGCGACCCCTTCCACCGACGACAGCAGCGGCCGCATCTGGAACTGCGCGAGATCGCGCAACGCGGCGAGCGGCTGTTGCTTCGACGTGAGGCTGTACGCGAGCACCGGAAACACGGTCGGGTCCATGCGCCGCACCTGCATCGTCGTGCCGGGCGGCAGCGTCGCGAGAATTTCGCTGATCGCCGATTGCGCCTGCAACGTCGCCTGCGCCATGTCGGTGCCCCAGTCGAAGTTCAGCGAGATCTCCGCGGCGCCGCGACTGGTCGTCGAGTCGACGTCGCGCACGTTCGGTACGCGGCGCAGCGCTTCCTCAACCGGCATCGTGACGAGCGTCGTCATCTGCTCGGCGGGGCGGTCGCCCGCGTCGAGCGACACGACCGCGCGCGGAAACGCTACGTTCGGAAACAGCGAGATCGGCAGACGGAACGCGCTCAGCGCGCCGGCAATCGCGAGCAACGCGATGACGAACAGCAGCGAGCGGCGATGCGTCTGCATCCATTGACCGAAGTTCATCGCGCGCCATCCCCGCCGGCGCGTACCGCCATGCCGTCTTTCAGCTCATAGTTGCCGCTCGTCACGACGCCGAGCATCGGGTCGAGCGCACCGTCGACGCCGTAGCGATCACCGTTTTCGACCGCGATGCTCACCGCGACGCGGTGTGCCTTGTTTTGCGGCGTGATCTGGAACACGTAGGCTTGCTGGCCATCCCGCAGCACGGCCGCGCGCGGCACGATCCAGTGCATGCCGGTGCGGGTGGCGACGTCGCCGGAAACGCGCGTGCCGGGGATGAACGGCGTTTGCGCAAGCGGTACCGTCGCGCCGATGTTGACCAGTTGCGATTGCGGATCGATCGCGGCACCGACGAGCACCACGCGGCCTTCGACCGACGTCTGCGCGAGCGCCGTGGACAGGCCGTGCAGCGTGACGACGTCGCCGGGATGGATCGAGGCGGCGTCGGTGGGCTCGACGCCGAGCGTTACGTTTGCGCGCGCGTCGCGGCCGCTGCCGCTGCCGCTCGCGAGTTGCAGAATCGCCGCACCGGCCTGCACCTGGTCGCCTTGCGCCGCGGACAGCTGCAGCACCACGCCGTCGAACGGCGCGGTCACGACCTTGCTGCCGCTCGCGGCGCCGGTCTGATTCTGCGCGGCGAGCGCGTCGCGCGCATCGTCGACGGCCTTGCTCGCGCTGGCGAGCTGCGATTGCGTCGCGAGACCCTTGTCGTACAGCGACCGGGTACGCGCGAGTTCGCCTTGCGCGAGCGTCAGCGCGCTGCGCGCCTGGGTTGCGGCAAGCACCGCGGCAGGATCGGCCTGCACGACGAAGAGCGGCGTGCCGCGTTTGACGGTCTCGCCCGCCTGCACGCGCATCTGCGCGATCCGCGCGACATAGGGCAGGTTGATCGTCGTCAGGCTCGACGCGCTCGCCGCGACGATTCCGAAGCCGCGGACCGGCTGCGCGATCGCGGCGCGCTGCACGCGCACGGTCTGCACCGCGACCGACGGTTGCGCTTCGCTGGCGGCCTTGTCGTCCGCATGAGCCGGGTGGGCCGCTGCATACAGCAGGACCGCGCAAACGAGCGGCGCGGCAACGGCCGCAATGCGCGGCCACGGCTGCCGCGATGAAAACGGGCTATTTCGCATGAGTGTCGATGAAAGTCTGAGCGGAAGAGAAAGCGTCGGGAATCGCGCTGCCGAGCAGCGCCTGCAAGCCGACGCGTTGTTCGTCGAGCGCTTCGCGCAGCGTCGCGACGTCGATGCGTTTCGCGAGCGCGGCGCTTTGCGCGTCGGTGTAGGCGCCGAGCACGAGGTTGTGCTCGGCGTAGGCCGCCGCGGCGTCGTGCGCGGCGCGCTCGACGCCGGGCAGCGCGGCTTCGGTCTGCTGAAGTTGGCGCGCGAGAATCGCGCTGTCTTCGCGCAGCCGGGCGACGTCCGCATACGCCTGGTTCAGGCGGATCTGGTACTCGTCGCGAAGCCGCTGACGGGTCGCTTTTTCGATCGCGACATTGCCCTGATTGCGGTTGAAGATCGGCAGACTCAGGTTGATCTGAAAACCGCTCGTGTAGATGTTCGACGTGTCGCGTGCCCGCACGAAGCCGACCGACAGACTCGGGAACTGGCTCAGAATCGCCGCGCGGTACTTCTGCTCCTGCGCTTCGTAGCCGGCCTGCAACGCGATCAGGTCGGGGCGGCGGCGGGCGAGCCCGGCGAGCGCTGAGTCGAGCGTGGCGTCGGAGAGCGGCGCGACGTCGTGGTTGCTGTCCGGTTGCAGTTGGACTTGCACGTCCGGCGCGAGGCCCAGCAACGCATTCAGATCGTGATGGGTTTGCGCGGCCGCGCGCTCGGCATCGGTGTACTGCTTGCGCGCGTCGCTGTAGGCGAGCAGCGCGGCGGTGAGCGTATCGTCGGTCAGATTGCCGTCCGCGCGCGCCGCGGCCATGCGCTCGTAGCGCGTGCGCGCGAGATCGCGTTGCTGTTGCAACAGCGGCAGCGTGCGCTGCTGGAACCAGGTTTTGACGAACAGCTGCCGCGCTTGCGCGACGACCTGCCACTCCTGCCAGAGCAGACCGAGATTGGTCTTCGCGAGCGTCGCGTCGGCGGACTGTTTGTTCGCGCTGCGCAGCACGATCGCCATCACGTCGATGCTGAGGCCATAATTGAACGCGCGCGTGGTGCCTGTCGCGCCCGGATAGTCGCTCGATATGCTCACTTGCGGATCGGGCAGCAGACCCGCTGAATAAGCCTGCGCGCCCGCGATGCCAAGATCGTCGCGGGCCAGCTTCAGATCGGGGTTGTTGGCCACCGCGAGCATCGCGACTTCATCGATGTCGAGCCCGTCGGCGGGATCGAAACGATGCGCGGCCAGTTCGGGCAGCGGCATGCTCGCGGGATCGATGCGGATCCGTTCGAGCGAGCGCGCGGAGGTCGAGGTGTCCTGCG
The DNA here is from genome assembly GCF_021390635.1 of Paraburkholderia sp. HD33-4. NCBI lineage: Bacteria > Pseudomonadati > Pseudomonadota > Betaproteobacteria > Burkholderiales > Burkholderiaceae > Paraburkholderia > Paraburkholderia sp. HD33-4. The sequence continues at coordinate 1,873,636 of NZ_JAJEJS010000001.1, forward strand.
GCGCGAGCGGCTCGCGGTGATAGATCGCACAGCCGCTCATCAGCAGCACGCACAACGGCATCAGCGCGCGCCGACGCAGCGCCGCCACGGGATGGAAAACAGGCAAAATCCGGCTCCTGCGAATCATGGGAAGGGGCGAGCGGCTCGCGAACGAGCCTCGCAAAAGGAACCGATTTTCCGCAGCGCGCGCTTAAGACAGGCTTAACGTCGAATCGCGCGACACGAGCCGCGCGAAATCGGCGCGTCATCACGAGCCCGTAAGGGTTCGTTAAGCTGCCGCGGCCGATAATGCGGCGGCCAAAACCGCACAAGGAGAGGAGAGGCCATGCGCCTGCTACTGGTCGAAGACGACGACATGATCGCGGAATCGGTGTTGGGCGCGATGCGCCGCGCCGGCTACGCGATCGACTGGGCCGAGGACGGCCGCGCGGCGGAGCTGTCGCTCGATAACGGCGTGTACGACCTCGTGCTGCTCGACCTCGGCCTGCCGAAAAAGGACGGCATCGACGTGCTGAACGCGTATCGCCGCAACGGCGGCGCCGCGCCGGTGATCATCCTGACCGCGCGCGACGCGGTCGACGAACGCATCCGCGGTCTCGACGCCGGCGCCGACGACTACCTGATCAAGCCGTTCGATCTCGACGAACTGGCCGCGCGCATTCGCGCGCTGCTGCGCCGGCGCACCGGCCAGAAGCAGCCGGTCTACAGTCACGGCGAACTGACGCTCGACCCGGCCGCGCACGAAGTCACCAAGGACGGCGTGCCGCTGCCGCTGGTGCCGCGCGAATTCGCGTTGCTGCAGGCGCTGATCGAGGAACCGACCCGCGTGTTCACGAAGGCCGAGCTCGAAGAAAAGCTGTACGGCTGGGGCGAGGAAGTCGGCAGCAACACGATCGAAGTGCATGTGCACAGTCTGCGGCGCAAGATCGGCGCGGATCAGGTCGTGACCGTGCGCGGGGTCGGCTACCGGCTGAAGAGGTGCGGATGACGTCGATTCGCCGCTGGCTGCTCGGCTGGCTGATTTTCGGCATGGCGGCGGCGTCGATGGTCGCGGCTTTCGCAATCTTCCATACCGCCCGGCGCGAGGCGAGCGAGCTGTTCGACTACGAACTGCGCACCGTCGCGCTGTCGCTGCCGTCGGCGCTGAGCGGCGCGGGCATCCGCGAGCGTCGTCCCCCCGACCTCGGCGCTCTCGCCGACGACCGCATCGTCATCGAGATCTGGGACACGAGCGGTGCGCCCATCTATCACTCGGCGCAGGCACCGGTGTTCGAGCGTCTGTCGCCTGGCTTCCACACGGTGCCGCGCGGCGAGTATCACTGGCGCATCTTCGGCGTCGCGCAGACGGACCGCTACGTGCAGGTCGCGCAACCGGTCTCGGTGCGCGAAGACCTCGCGTTGCATCTGGCGCTGCATACGCTGTGGCCGCTCGGCGTGTTGCTGCCGGTGACGATCGTGCTGGTGCTGCTGGTGGTCGCGCGCGGGCTCGCGCCGATCGGCGGGCTGTCGCGCGCGCTCGCGACGCGTTCGATCGACTCGCTCGAACCGCTGCGGCTCGACGGCCAGGTGCCGGTCGAAATCCGGCCGCTCGTCGAGGCGTTGAACGATCTGCTGCAGCGCTTGCATACGGCATCGCAGGCGCAGCGCACCTTCATCGCCGACGCCGCGCACGAGTTGCGCTCGCCGCTCGCGGCGCTGAAGTTGCAACTGCAGTCGGCGTCGCGCGACGGATCGCTCAGGGGCGAAGGGCAGACGCTCGAACGCGTCGAGCATCGGGTGAACCGGATCATCCACCTCGTGCAGCAGTTGCTGATGCTCGCGCGCGAAGACGCGCAGCCGGTCACGTCGACGGTGCCGGTCAGCCTGCGCCGCATCGGCGAGCAGGCGGTCAGCGATTGTTCCGTGCTAGCGGAGTTGCGCGAGATCGATCTCGGCCTCGAATGCGAACACGCGCGCACGCCGAACGACACCTATACGGTGCTCGCCGAGCCGCACAGCATCAGCGTGCTGTTAGGGAACCTGATCAATAACGCAATCCGTCATACGCCGCGCGGCGGCCGTGTCGACGTGGTGCTGCGGCGCACGGGCGAGCAGCTTGGCTTCGAGGTCGTCGATAGCGGCTCGGGGATTCCGGAGGCGGAGCTCGAACGCGTGTTCGACCGTTTCTATCGCGGCGAGGAGTCGAAGGGCGAGGGCAGCGGGCTTGGTCTGGCGATCGTCGCGCGGATCGCCGAGCGCCATCAGCTCGGGCTGTCGCTGCGCAACAATGTCGGTGCGCCCGGATTGCGGGTGTCGGTCACGGGGCTGCGCGCGCCCGCTGCCGACGCGCCCGTCACGGCCGCGAATTGACGATCGTCACTCCGGCTTCGGGTTGTCACAAGCATGTGTGCGCACGCTGCTACAATCTCGTCTTTACAGATCGACAGATTGGTTGTGCACTATGGGTTTCGAACAACTCGCTGAACTGAAGAAGCAACTGGCCGCGGCGCGCGCCGCCGCCGAGTCCGCCGGCAAGCCCGATCGCAAATCGGCCGCACGCCCCGCTTCGAAGTCCCCCGGCAAGCCCGCTTCAAATCCCGGGGCACATCCTGGCTCATCCGCCGAGCGTGGTGCCAATCCCGGCACGAAGCAGGGTGGCCGCCCCGGCGCGAAACCGGCGGCGAAGGCCGGCGGTCGGCCGGACGGCAAGCCGGGCACGCGGCCCGGCCGCCCGCAGGCACGCCACGCCGCACCTACGGGCGCCGCGCCCGCGAAGCCGGCGGCGGACGCCAAGCCGGTGGACCCGGTGGTGCGCTCGATCGGTCGTCTGCAAAAGCGTTTCCCTGTCGCTTTCCCGAAGAATCCGGCCCCGAAGCTGCCGCTGAAGATCGGCATTTTCGAAGACCTCGTCGTGCATGCGAAGGAACTGTCGCTGAGCGAAGCCGAACTGCGCGACGCGATCAAGACATGGTGCCGTGGCGGGCGCTACTGGAAGAGCCTCGTCGAAGGCGCGGCGCGCGTCGATCTGGCTGGCGTCGAAGCCGGCAAGGTCACGGCGCAGGAAGCGGCCGGCGCGCAGCGTCTGCTCGCGCATCGCGCGGCGAAGGGTGCGCAGAAGGCCGCCGAAGCGGCGCCGGGCGCGAATGCGCCGACCGATGCCGGTGCACCGGCCGAAGGCGCGTCCGCTGACAGGCCGCAGGCCGAAGCAGCGGCACCGGTAGCCGCGCAACAGCCGGTCCAGCAAGCGGATGCCGCCGCTGCGTCGGCGCAGGCCGAAGCGGCGAATGCCGCCGGGAGCGCGGACACCGACGCGCAAACCAGCGCGCAAGGCGAACCGCAAGCCGCCGCTCCTGCCTCCACTCCCTCCCAGGCCTGAACCCCAGGCACAGCCCGTCGCGGCCTCGCTCACGAGGCCATGACGGGCGGCGCAGCCGTCAGCCGGCTGCGCACGAATCCCACATGCTCGCGCAGCACATAAAACGCATCCGCGTACGCAAGCGGCATGCGCAGGTGGCTCAGCGCCGCCTCGATCTCGTCCAGTTGTCCCAGTAGCTGGATGCGCTCCTGATCGGTTGCGCCGGCGAGCGCGTGCCGCTCGATCGCGATCAGCGAACCGTAATAACGATAGATCCGCGAGCGCACCCGCCAGCTGTACAGCGCCGGAATCACCCGCATGGCAGGCAACAGCAGCACCGCGACCGGCAACAGCAGGACGAGCGTGCGATCGGCGATGCTCGCGATCCAGAACGGCAGCGTCCGGTACAGAAAGCCCTTACCGGTCCGGTAATAGCGCTGCGCGTCCTCGCTGATCGGGTATTCGTGCTCGACCGGCGTCGGGAACTGGCCGGCGCGCTGCAACAGGCCCGCGGCGCCGTGCACTTCCTGCGCCGCCTCGATCAACAGATCCGAAATCGCCGGATGCAGCGTGGTGCGCGCGACGAGTTCGACCGTCGGACTGATCAGGTGGACGGTCTCGGGCGGAACCCGCCGCTTCAGATCGAGCACGCCGGGCGGCAGGTCGATCTGGTCGAGAAACGGAAACACGCGCGTATAGGCGCTCGCTTCGTCGAAATTCATCACCGAGATGCCGGGCACGCGCAAGAGCCGCAGCATCAGGCCGCGCGTGGCCGAGTCGCCGCTCAGGATGGCCGCGTCGACCTCCCCGGCGACCAGCTGGGTGGCGGCCTGCAGGCCGTCGGTAGGCACCAGCGTCGTGGCGCCGCCGGGCTCGATGTCGTTCGCCGCCAGCAGTTGCAGCGCGAGCAGCCGCGTGCCGCTGCCTTCGCGGCCGACCGCGATCCGCTTGCCTTCGAGCTGCGCGAGCTGCGTGAGCTCCGCGCCGCGATAGAACACGATGATCGGCACATAGAACAGGCTGCCGAGCGACATCAGCGACGACGTATCCAGCCCTTGGGCCACTCCCCCTTGCACGAACGCGATATCGACGTGCTGCTTCGGGTCCAGCAGCCGCTGCAGGTTCTGCACGGAACCATCGGATTCGAGCACGTTCAGGCGGATGCCGTTGCGCGCGAGGATCTTGCGGTACTGGTTCGCGGTGATGGCGAACGAGCTGTCGGGTGGGCCGGCGCTGATCGTGATCGTGCGCGGCGGCGCCGGATTCGCGATCCAGACGATCAGCACGATCGCGAACGCGATCAGCAGCGCCGTGATGAAGTAGGGCAGCAGGTGCTCGCGCCATTCGGCGTGCGAGGGTTCGGCGAGAAAGTGCGGAGGACGCGGACGCTGCGCTTTCATGAAGACTCCGTGCCTGAAGCCGGGATCATGCATTGTCGCCTGTGCGGGGCGGCTTTGCCGTTGGCGGTTCGCTCTATCGACCGGGCGCGCGGCGGCTCATGGGCGCCTGCCGTCCGCGGCCGGAGAATCAACACGTACATGGCATAATTTGCCGCAAATCGCGGTCTCACAGTAGTGGACTACAAAACTCGTGGCGTGGCACTGGGTTCATGTTGAATCGTTGGCATCGGAAGATCGGTAGTTGGCTGGGATTGCTCGCGATCCTGCTGACGACGCTCGCGCCCACTATCTCGCAGACCCTCGCCGCCCATTATCACGCCGACGCGATGACGGGCGAGCATTGCCGGATGGCGTCGATGGACGACATGGCGTCGATGCCGGGCATGCGGATGCAGGACGACACGCCCGAGGCGACCCAGGCCGCCGCCAATCCGCGCGACGACTCCGACGACACCGCCACTCAGGGCAGCAATGCCGGCGATAAGCACGCTCAGAGGTCCGGCGATGCCTGCGGCTATTGCAGCCTGCTCGCGCATCTGCCGGTGCTGCCCGGCGTCGGCATGCTGTTCGTCGCCGCGGTCCGCGCGCGCCAGCATACGGCCGCGACGCGCTTTGAAAGCGTGCGCCGCGTCGAGCCGCTGACCTTCGCGCAGCCACGCGCTCCGCCTTCCGCCTGCTGATCCGAATCATTTACGACGCGATGCGCCAATCCGCATCGCGCCGGCTCGCGCGCGTCCGTTCGACGGCGCGCGCCGGCCTCGTCATAACCGATCAGACAGGATGCACTCATGCACACACCAGCAACGCGCGCCGGCCGTGCGCCGCGCGCGGCGCCGCTCGTCGCGGCCGCCACCTATGTCGCCTACACCGCTTACGCCGCGTGCGGCGTCGTAGGCCTCATCGCCGCGCCGTCCATCGCTCAGGCGCACGCGATCGCGGGCGACCGCGTGTTCCCCTCGACGCTCGCCGTCGACGACCCCGGGGTTGGCGACGAAGCCAACTTCGAGTACGGCCATCAGCGCGTGCCGGGCGACGCCGGCGACCAGAGCATCAACACGTTCAGCTTCGAGTACGACAAGCTGATCACGCCGCGTCTGGCGGTATCGATCGACGGCGGGTACGTGCTGCAGAACAACCCGCGCGCGGCCGGCTTCGACAACTTCGGCGTCGGCCTCAAGTACCTGCTGTACGTGAACGAGCCGCACGAGCTGATGACGTCGATCGGCGTCAATGCGGAGTTCGGCGGCACCGGCAGCCGCGCGATCGCCGACAACTTCTCGACGATCTCGCCGACCGTCTACATCGGCAAGGGCATGGGCGATCTGCCTGACTCGCTCGCGTATCTGCGCCCGGTCGCGATCACGGCCGAGGCGGCCCCCGCGCTCACCACCGGCGCCGGTCAGCCGAACGCGTTCAACTACGGCTTCACCGTGCAGTACAGCCTGCCGTATCTGCAGCAGCACGTGCACGACGCGGGTCTGCCGCAGCCGTTCGCGAACCTGATCCCGCTCGTCGAGATACCGCTGTCGCGCAGCCAGGGGCAGACGACCGGCACGGTCAATCCGGGCTTCATCTGGATCAATCGCTATGGACAGTTCGGCGTCGAGGCGCAGATTCCGATCAACCGCGCGAGCGGCTCGCACGTCGGCATTCTGGTTCAGGCGCATCTGTTCTTCGACGACATCGCGCCGACCACGCTCGGCAAGCCACTGTTCCAGTAACTCGCGCAGGAGATTGACGATGAACGACACCTTCAAACATCACGCGATGCGCGCGGCGGCACTCATCGCCGGCGTGACGCTCGCGAGCGCGGCCTTCGCGCATGTGTTTCCGCAGAAGCAGGAGCCGGGCGCGGGCGCATCGGTGGCCGCGCCCGCGCAGGTCAAGCTGACTTTCGACGGGCCGCTCGAGCCGGCGTTCAGTTCGCTGACGGTCACCGATGCGAGCGGCAAGCAGGTCGGCACGCAGAAGTCCTCGGTCGATGCGCAGCAGCCCGCGGTGATGACGGTGCCGCTGCCGACGCTCGCGGCCGGGCACTACACCGTGCATTGGGTCGCGGTGGCGTCGGATGGGCATCGAACGCATGGGGACTATGGGTTCGACGTGAAGTAGGGCGGTACGATGCGCCGCGTCGCGGGTCCGTTCACGGATCGATGACGCGGCGTGCCGCCGCGCTCGGCCACGCGGCGCTCGGGCGACCCCGCTCGGGCGACCCCGCTCGGGCGACCCTCAGGCGCGCTTGAACAACTGTCGCGCGAGCGAGCACATCAGCATCGTCGCGGGCGATTCGTCCTGCAGGCGCCGGCTCATGATGATCGGCGACGCGGCGCTTGCCGACGGAATCGGCCGGTACGCGACGCCATGCGCGCGCAAGCCTTCGACGCTCTCCGGCACGAGACACACGCCGACCTGCGCGGCGACCAGACCCAGCGCGGTCTGCAGCTCCCGCACTTCATGGATCGCTTTCGGCTCCAGCGCCTGATCGTGCATCGCGGAGATCTGCTGGTCCGCGTAGCTCGGCCGCGGCGTGCTCGGGTAGACGATCAGCGTTTCCTCGGCGAGCGCGGCGAGCGTCAGCGGCTTCTTCTGCCGCGCGAGCGGATGGTCCTGCGGCAACGCGGCGATCATCCGTTCCTCGACCAGCACTTCGCGCGCGAGCTGCGCATCGTCGAAGCGCAGCCGGCCGAAGCCGACGTCGATGCGCCCGCCCTTGAGCGCGGCCAACTGCTCGATCGTGAACATCTCGATCAGCGACAGCTCGATATGCGGCGCGGCCTCGCGAAACGAGCGGATCACCGCGGGCAGCGCGCCATACAGCGTCGACGGCACGAAGCCGATCACGATGCGCTCCGCGAGTTGTGCGAGCCGCCGCGTGAGCGGCGCGAGCTCGTCGGCTTCATCGATCAGACGTTTCGCCTGGGTGTAGAAAATCCGGCCGGCTTCGGTGAGCCGCAACGGCCGCGAGCCGCGCTCGAACAGCGGCAGGCCGACGTCTTCCTCGATCTGCTGGATCTGCCGCGACAGCGGCGGCTGCGTCATATGCAGACGATTGGCCGCCCGCGTGATGTTCATCTCCTCGGCGACCGCGATGAAGTAGCGAAGTTGGCGAAATTCCATGCATGCCTCTGAGGTGTGATGCGTCGGCGATCGGTGTTGCGCTGGACTGCTGCGCGCCGAGTGTCCGTAGAGTGTTCGTGCTCGCGTCGCGGCGCTGCGCGAGGGCAACGAATGATAGCAACAGCGCCGTCAAATTCCGGCCAGATGGCGCACCAGTGCCTTCTCCGCGCGCGGCAGCGCATTCAGCTCGCGCATGCAGACGAGCAGACGCCGCGTCGCCCACGGATCGCTGAGCTCGATCGTGCGCAAACCCGGCGTGCCGCGATAGCGCTTCGCCGCGGTGGCCGGCACGATGCCGATGCCCGCGCCCTGTTCGACCATGCGGCAGACGCCGTCGAAGGTGCGCACGTTCGCGCGGAAGCTGAGCGCCCGGCCGGCCAGCAGTGCGCGCTCGCCGAGATAGGTTTGCAGCGCGCTGTCCGCGGCGAGGCCGATGAATTCGCGGTGCGTCACGTCCGCGAGCGCGACACGCCGGCGCGCTCCGAGCGGATCGTCGCGGCTCGTGACGAGCACGAGTTTGTCGATCGCGAACGGCAGCGTCTGCAGTGCGCCATGCTCGAGCGCATCGGAGACGATGCCGACATCCGCCGCGCCGCTCAACACTGCCTTGACGGTCTCGCTGCTTTGGCGCTCCTTCAGATCGATCTGCACGTTCGGGTGATCGCGCAGAAACGCGCCGATCGCCGACGGCAGGAACTCGGTGAGCGCCGCTGTGTTGGTCCATAGACGGATGCAGGCCTTGCGGCCCTGCTGAAGCTCGCCGAGCTCACCCTGCATCCGGTCGATCTGGCCGAGCACGAGCCGCGCGTGATGCGCGAGCGTGTCGCCGGTCGGCGTGGTTTCGACGCCGCGCCGCCCGCGTTCGACGAGCGGCATGCCGAGCGCTTCCTCCATGCCGCGCAGCCGCGCGCTCGCAGACGGCAGCGACATGTTCGCGCGCGCGGCGCCGTGCGTGATGCTGCCGGTGTCGAGAATATGCAGAAATAGCCGCAGATCGATGAGGTCGAAGCGCATCGGGGTTCGGTATCGCGGTATCGGGTCGGGTCAGATTGATCGGACATCGTGCCTTAGGCTACCCCTAAGTCACGCTACGTATCTTACGCATTGTGAAGGCCGGGGCGGCGCAGCAAAATCGCCGGCATCGCTTCAATGGATGCCGTGCCGATGACTGCTTCGTTTGTCCTACCGTTATCCGCGCCGTTGCTTGCGCGCATTGGCGTGGTCGGCGCGACCTTCGTCGTGGCCGGCTTCGTCAAGGGCGTGACCGGCATGGGGCTGCCGACCGTCGCGATGGCCGTGCTCGGCACGCTGATGCTGCCCGCCGAGGCGGCCGCGCTGCTGCTGTTGCCGTCGTTCGTCACCAACGTGTGGCAGCTGTTCGCGGGACCGGGCGTGCGCGCGCTCGTCCAACGCTTGTGGCCGATGCTGGCGGGCATCGTAGGCGGCACGCTCGTTGCGGCACCGTTCATTGCAGGGGGCGGCGGCGTGTGGGCGGTCGCGGGTCTCGGCGCCGCGCTGACGCTGTATGCGGCGGCCGGCCTGCGCGCGTGGCGTCTGCCGGTGCCCGCACGGCACGAGCGCTGGCTGGCGGCGGCGATCGGCGCGGTGACCGGCGTCGTCACGGGCGGCACCGGCGTGTTCGTGGTGCCGGCGGTACCTTATCTGCAGGGGCTCGAATTGAAAAAGGAGGAACTGGTCCAGGCACTCGGGCTGTCGTTCACGGTATCGACGATCGCGCTCGCCATCGGCCTGGCCAGTGCGCATGCGTTCGCGCTCGATGATGCACGCGAGTCGCTCGCGGCCGTGCTGCCCGCGCTCGCCGGCATGTGGCTCGGTCAGCGCGTGCGCGGGCGGATCGGTGCGGCGAGTTTTCGTCGCTGGTTCTTCATCTGTCTGCTCGGCCTCGGCCTGGAATTAATGACGCGTGCATTCGTTTAATAGACGTCGGGGGCAGCGGATAGCGGAGGAGGGACATCGTGTGGCCAATTATTCTCGATACGCTCGGCGCGCTCGCGGTGCTCGCGAGCGTGGCCGCGCACATCGCGCTGCTGCGCAAGCAGTGAAGGGTCAACGCTCCTGATGTGGAGCGCTTGATCGTCGCGTCTGCCCGGAGCAAGCGTGCTGCGCGGCAACGCGGCGCCTCGACGTCAGACTCGCGTTTCCTGCGCCGAATTCGGCGCGCCGACGTGCTCAGGTGTCCGGTCATCATCGTCGCCGCCGCGCTTGCAGCCGCGCTTGCAGCCGCGCGCATCGTCATCGATCTCGATGCGCTTCACGTCGCCGAGCAGGAACGTGTAGCACAGCACCGCGATGATCGCGAACAGGCTGATGAGCCCGAGCGCCCAGCCGAACGACCCGGTCGCGCGCACGATGAAGCCGATCGCGATCGGCGTCACGATGCCCGACAGATTGCCCGCGAAATTGACCGCGCCGCCGGTGATGCCGACCATGCCTTCCGGCGCGATGTCCGCGACGAGCGACCACGATGCCGACGCGACGCCTTGCGCGAAGAACGCGAACGACATGATCGCGATCACGATCCAGTTGGTGTCGGTCAGTACCGCGAGCGTCATCGTCGGCACCAGCAGCAGGCCGGTCATGATCGGCGTCTTGCGCGCGGTCGCGACCGACGCGCCGCGCCGCAGCAACCAGTCCGACAACACCCCGCCCGCGACCACGCCGATCGACGCCGCGACGAACGGCACCGCGCTCGCGCTGCCGGCCTTCAGCATCGTCATGTGACGCTCGGTGATCAGGTAGGTCGGAAACCACGTCAGAAAGAAATACAACGACGACAGCGACGCGAACTTGCCCGCGCAGATCGCGATGATCTGCCGGTTGCGGAACAGCACGCCGAGCTTGCGCCAGGGGAACGCGCGATGCCGCTGCGTCGCGCTCTTGCGGTCGATCAGCGCGCCGCCGCTGCGAAGATGTTCAAGCTCGGCCGCATTGACCCGCTTGCTGTGCTCGGGGTCGCGATACAGCGCGTACCAGATCAGCGCCCATGCAATGCCGAGCGCGCCGGTCAAGAAGAAAATCTCGCGCCATCCGAAGCGATGCGCGATCCAGAACAGGAACGGCGTCAACGCCGCCATGCCGACGTATTGCCCGACCAGATAGACGCTCGTCGCGAAGCCGCGCTCGCGCTGCGCGAACCAGATCGACACCACGCGATTGTTGACCGGAAAGGTTGGCGCTTCCGCGATGCCCACGCCCAGGCGCAAACCGAACAGCGTCGCGAAACGTCCGGCGAAACCCTGTGCGAACGTGAACGCGGACCAGATGAAAATCGCGCACGCGTACATCACGCGCGAACCGAAACGATCGACCACCCAGCCGCCCGGAATGTTCGCCATCACGTAAGTCCACGAGTACGCGGAGAAGATGAAACCGAGTTCGACCGGGCCGAGGCCGAACTCGGTTTTCATCAGCGGCGCGGCAACCGCGAGATTCGCGCGATCCAGATAGTTGACGACGGTGCCGACGAACACCAGCAACAGCATCCAGTAACGCACGCGGGTGGGGCGCAAAGCGGACATGACAGGCTCTCGTTCAGTAGACGGTGAGATATCGCGTGATAGCGCGTGAGGGATGACCGTCTTTTGTTCTATGTATGAAACGACGATTTATGGGTGGGACGATTATAGGAGGATGGGGAGCGGGCTCAAAGTGGAATCGATTTTTGTAAGTCGTGCGTAATCTGGTTCGCCGAGCTGGCTCGGCGAGGTCCAGGGCAAATCGATTGTTCGTTACATCCGGCGATTCAATTCGTTTAGAGCCGCTTTATCCCGTACTGCCAGATGCCTAAATTAACGACCAGTGACAGCGCCACTGCAGTTCCAGCTTCTAGCGGCGTGGACCGCGCGACTCCTCGCGAGGCACGCTGGCGCGAACCATTGAAAGGACACGATGATGAGCAAGCTCACAGGCAAGGTAGCGGTTGTAACGGGTGCATCGAAAGGCATCGGTGCGGCGATTGCGAAGGCATTGGCAGCGCAAGGCGCGTCGGTCGTGGTGAACTATGCGTCGAGCCGCGCGGGCGCCGACAAGGTGGTCGCCGAGATCACCGCGGCGGGCGGCAAGGCGGTCGCGGTGGGTGGCGACGTGTCGAAGGCGGCGGACGCGAAGGGCGTCATCGATTCGGCGATCGAGACGTACGGCCGGCTCGACGTTCTCGTCAACAACTCGGGCGTCTATGAGTTCGCGGCGCTCGAAGAGATCACCGAGGCCCATTTCCATAAGCACTTCGATGTGAACGTGCTCGGGCTGCTGCTCGTCACGCAGGAGGCGGCGAAGCATCTGGGCGAAGGCGGCAGCATCGTCAACGTGAGCTCGGTCGTGACCCGCATCACGCCGGCCACTACGGCGGTCTACACGGCGACCAAGGGCGCGGTCGATGCGATCACCGGCGTGCTCGCGAAGGAGCTCGGTCCGCGCAAGATCCGCGTGAATTCGGTGAATCCGGGCATGGTCGAGACCGAGGGCACCCACACCGCAGGCGTGATCGGCTCGGACTTCGAAACGTGGGCGGTCAGCACGACGCCGCTCGGCCGCATCGGTCAACCCGACGATATCGCCGATATCGTCGCCTTCCTCGCGTCGGACGACGCGCGCTGGCTGACCGGCGAGAGCCTGATCGCGAGCGGCGGCTCGCGTTGAGTCTGACGGGGTTGCCAACGTTTCTGGCAACCCGCTGAACGCGTGCTACGCGCGTCGAACCTCGCCGATCGAGACCTCTGTTTCCGCTCCCGGCAACTCGACCGCAAAAAACGCGTCGAGCAGATTCGAACCCGGCCGCTCGGCGAGCCGCGTCAGAGATTCGATCATCTGCACGCGGCAATCGACGAGCGGCACCATCCGGATACGCCGCGACTCCCTGAACTCCGCGCGCGCAATCACGCCGACGCCGATTCCCTGCGCGACCGCTTCCTCCAGCGCCTCGCGGCCATCCACGTACATGACCGGCTCGACCTGCAACGACTCGCGCACGAGCTCGTTTTCCAGCAGTTGCTGGGTGACCGAGTGCGGCTCGCGGAAGATCATCGGCTGTTCGACGAGCTCTGCGTAACTGAGCCGGCGTTTCTTCGCGGCCGGGTAGCTGGTCGGCACCATCGCGGCCAGCGGATCGCGCCGCAACACCCGCGACTGCAAGCGGCTGTGCACCTGCGGCGCGGCCGTGATCGCCGCGTCGACCGCGCTCGACAGCACGCGCTGCATGCACTCGGCCGCATTGGCGATCGACAGCGTGACGACGATGCCCGGATGCCGCTCGCGAAACGCGCCGATCAGCGCGACGGCCAGATCGGGCGCATCGGCCGCGAGCGATAGCGAACCCGACTCCAGTCCGCCCGCCGATTCGAGCAACTGGCGCGCCTCGCGCTCGCAGCTGAGCATATGCCGCGTCACGCTGAACAGGCGCAGGCCGAGCTCGGTCGTCTCCACGCCGCGCGGCCCGCGCTCGAACAGCTTGACGCCGTAATCCTGTTCGAGCCGCCGCACGTGATCCGACACCGCCGGCTGCGTCAGCGACAACGCCTGCGCCGCTTTCGAAAACCCGCCATGCTCGGCGACCGCATGGAACGCCCGCAATTGCGCGTATTGCACGTGAGCCTCGTTATTCAATAAGTTTTTACGATATCTACATCGATTATATCGATTTTACCGATGGACAACGTTTCTGTACTGTGTCGGGTATCGACATAGCAATCTCGGAGTTCCTGACATGGAAAGCGCGATCGGCGGCTCGGCGGCGGCATTGACCGTTGCGGCCGCGGCAACCTCGGTCACCGGTTGCACGCCCCCCTGCGCCGCGCCGGCTGGCGGCGAGCCTTACCTGCTGACGCCGGGCCCGCTCACCACGGCGCTGTCGACGAAACAGGCGATGCTGCGCGACTGGGGCTCGTGGGACGGCGACTTCCGCGCGATGACCGCCGAGTTGCGCGCGAGCCTGCTGGAAATCGCTGGCGACACCGCTGGCGACTACGACTGCGTGCCGCTGCAGGGCAGCGGCAGCTACTGCGTCGAAGCGATGCTCGGCAGCCTGATTCCGCGCGACGGCCACGCGCTCGTGCTCGCCAACGGCGCGTACGGCAAGCGCGCGGCGACCACGCTCGGCTATCTCGGCCGCGCCTGCACGCTGCTCGACAAGGGCGACTACCTGCCGCCGCGCGGCATCGAAGTCGAGCGCATGCTCGCCGCCGATCCGTCGATCACGCACGTCGTCGCGATTCATTGCGAAACCAGCTCGGGCATCCTCAATCCGCTCGACGAAATCGCCGCCGCAGTCGCGAAGCACGGTCGCAAGCTGCTGATCGATTCGATGAGCGCCTTCGGCGCGTTGCCGCTCGACGTGCGGCAGATCGAGTGCGAGGCGTTCGTGTCGTCGGCGAACAAGTGCATCGAGGGCGTACCCGGTTTTGGCTTCGTGATCGCGCGCAAGAGCGCGCTCGCCGAATCGAAGGGCCGCAGTCATTCGCTCGCGCTCGATCTCTACGATCAATGGGACGTGATGAATCGCACGGGCCAGTGGCGCTTCACGCCGCCCACGCATACGGTCGCCGCGTTCCTCGAGGCGCTGCGTCTGTTCAAGCTCGAAGGCGGGCAGCCCGCACGGCTCGCACGCTATGCGAACAATCGCGACGTGCTGGTGGCAGGCATGCACGAGCTCGGCTTCGAGCCGCTGCTGAGCGCGCACTGGCGCTCGCCGATCATCGTGACGTTTTTCTCGCCGGCGCATCCGTCGTTCGAGTTCACGCGTTTCTACGAGCTGATGAAGGAGCAGGGCTTCATCATCTATCCGGGCAAGCTGACGGTGGTCGACAGTTTCCGCATCGGCTGCATCGGTCAGGTCGACGAGCACGTGATGCGGCGCGTCGTCGAGGCCTGCGCACAAGCGCTGCGCACGCTGGGCGTCACGCACGCGGCGCCGCCGCCCGCCGCGCTCGACGAACGCAAGGCCCTCGCGCAGGCGGCCTGAGCCGCGGTAGCAAACTCAATACATTCAGATTCCAGGGATTCAAGCAGATGAAGTACGTGAAGGCAGTGATTTTCGATTGGGCCGGCACGGTGGTCGACTACGGTTCACGCGCGCCGATGGGCGCCTTCGTCGAGACCTTCGAGCAGTTCGGCGTGCCGATCACGATCGACGAAGCGCGCGGCCCGATGGGCATGGCCAAGCGGCCGCATATCGCGGCGCTGATGGCGCTGCCGCGCGTCGCGCAGGCGTGGGCCGAGCGCTACGGCCACGCGCCCGCCGATGCCGACATCGACGCCGTGTACGACGTGTTCGTGCCGAAGAACATCGCTGTCGCGGCGAGCTATAGCGCGGTGATCCCGGGCGTCGCCGAAGTCACGAGCGCATTGCGTCAGGACGATATCCGCATCGGCACGACGACCGGCTACACCCGCGAGATCATCGACGAAATCGTGCCAGGCGCGGCCGCGCAGGGCTTTGCGCCGGACAGCATCGTGTGCACCGGCGATACGCCGGAAGGGCGGCCGTCGCCGTACATGATCTACCGGACGCTGCCGCAACTCGGCGTGTGGCGCGCGAAAGAGGCGATTAAGGTCGACGACACGGAGGTCGGCATCGAAGAGGGTATCAACGGCGGCACGTGGGCGGTCGGTGTCGCGGTCAGCGGCAACGCGTTCGGCATGAGCGAAGCCGAAGTGAAGGCATTGCCGGCCGACGAATTCGCCGCGCGCCGCAACGCCGCGATCGATAAGCTGAAGGCGGCGGGTGCGCATTACGTGATCGATAGCGTCGCGGATCTGATGCCGGTCGTGTACGACATCGACGCGCGGCTCGCGCGCGGCGAGCGCCCTTGAAGCGTCACTTGAAGAAACCGACCGCGAGATCGATGAACTCGCGCACCTTGCGCGGCACGAACTCGCGGCTCGGATACACCAGCGACACGGCCACGTCGCCATTGAGCACCGCATAGCCGTCGAGCACGCGCACCAGCGTGCCGGCGCGCAACTCGTCCTCGACCATTTCGAGCGGCAGCAGCGCGATGCCCATCGCGCCGAGCGCGGCCTGCTTCTGCATGATCATGCTGTTGACCGTGAACGATGCATCGATCGCGATGCTCTCGCCGCTGTCGTCGCCGTCCTCGTTCGTGCTTTCAGCGTCGGCGTCGCCCTTGCGGAAGATCCACATCGGGCCGGTCGTGTCGAACGGCGCGGCAATCAGCCGATGCCCGTTCAGTTCGGCCGGCGTTTGCGGATGACCGGCCTGTGCGAGATACGCGGCCGCGGCCACCGGCACCGCGTGCGAGTTGATCAGACGCCGCACCACCAGCGACTCCGAACGGATCATATGTTCGGTCACGATGCCGACATCGAAGCCGCCTTCGAGCAGATCGACCCGTTTTTCCGTCAGCGTGACGCGCAGATTCACCTGCGGAAAGCGCGCCTGATATTCGGCGAACAGCGGCGTGAGCCGAAACAGCGAAAAACTGCCCAGCGCGACGATGCGCAGGTCGCCGGCCACTTCGCGCGACGCCGTGGTCGCGCGCGACTCCACCTCCTCCAGTTCGGCGAGCAGCACGCGGCAACCGTCCGCGTATTGCGCGCCGGCCTCGGTCAGCACGACCTTGCGCGTGGTGCGCTGAAACAGGCGAATGCCGAGATGCTGTTCGAGGCTCGACACATGACGGGTGACGACCGACGTCGATACGTTCAGTTGCGCGGCGGCCTGCGCGAAGCTGCCGACATCGGCGACCTTGACGAAGGCCTGCATGGCCAGAAAAAGATTGATCATCTGAGTGCAAAAAGCGTTCTTGTTGTGGCGGGCCGCGTGGCCACGTGCGGGCGGCGGGTCACGCCAGCCTCAGTCCGGCCGATGGCACCGGCACGGCTGAACGGGTCCCCGGTCCATGCCGATCTACTGGGCGACCAGCGCGCCGTTGCGCGCGACGACGCGCCCGTTCGCGATCACCAGCTTGCGCACCGGCCGCGCGACCAGCGCATGCGCGAGCGTGTCGGCGTCGACCAGCACGAGGTCGGCGCGTGCGCCCGGCTGCAGACCATAGCCTTCGAATCCGCACGCGCGCGCGGCCACGCCGCTGACGCAATCGAATGCGAGCGCGAGATCGTCGTCGCGGCGCAGGCCGTAGCGCATCGCGATCAGCATGGCCCGTTCCAGCATGTCGGGCGAGCCGTACGGCGTCCACGTGTCGCGAATCCCGTCGTTGCCGCCGAACAGCGTGACGCCGTGGGCAAGGCAAGCCGTGAGCGGCGGCACCGGCACCGACGGCGGCGCGGTGGTCAGCAGCGCGACGCGCAGATCGGCGATACGGGTGAGCAGCGCATCGCGTTCGCGCTCGGGCAGCGCGCCGAGACAGAACGCGTGACTGACCACCACTTGCCCCTGCATGCCGTGCGCGGCGACGCGATCGAGCAGCAGACCGAGCGTGAACGCGCCGATCTCGGCGGGCTCGTGCAGATGAATGTCGATCGGCTTGTGGTGACGCTCGGCGAGCGCGAAGCTCAGATCGAGCGACTTCACCGGATCGCCGTCGATCAGCGCGGGGTCGAGTGCGCCCAGCACGTCGGCGCCCGCGGCCAGCGCGCGATCGAGCAGTGCGTCGGTGCCGGGCCGGCCGAGCAGCCCCGATTGCGGAAACGCGACGATCTGCAGGTCGAGCACGTCACGCAGCGTATCGCGCGTGGCCAGCACGCCGTCGAGATGGCGCAGGCCGGCGTCGGTGTCGATATCGACGTGCGTGCGCACGCGCGTCGTGCCGGCCGCCAGAAACGCATGCGCGAGCGCGAGCGATTGCGCGCCCGCGTCGTGGCCGGTTTCGGCGCGCCAGCGGCGCTCGTTTTCGATGCGGTCGGTCAGCTTCGGCCCGACTTCGTTGCGATACCAGCGCAAGCCCCAGTTGGTCTTGTCCAGATGCGTATGCCCTTCGACGAAACCGGGCAGCAGCAGCGCGTCGCCGCCGTCCTCGACCGGCACCTCGGGCTCGCGCGGCAGAGCGGCGCCGAGCGCGGCGATCCGGCCATCGGCGAGCGATACCTCGACGCGCGTGCCGTCGGCGAGACGCACGTTGGTGATGAGCGAGGCATTCGTCGTGGGGCGCGGGGTGGTCGTGGTCATGGGTGGCAGGCGAGAGGAGTGAACGGGATGAACCGGGTGAGCGGGGTGAGCGGGGTGCTCGGCGGGTGCGTTGGGGCAACCCGGAATGGTACCCATCGACGATAATAAATCCGTCCCCGTTGCGGCAAATACGGCATGAATTAATCCGGGAATTCGACGCGGCGAGATTGCGGCGCGAGGCCGCGCCAACCGCCAAAATCCAAGGCCGCAAGGCGGTTCACGGTATACTCCCGCGTAACTTGCCTAATCGCCAGGCTTGCCCGATACTCAGCTGTTACCCCCAAATCTCCCCGTACGTCGAGTTTAACGCTACTGCTTATGAGCACAATCCTTGAAAGTCTTCCGATCGGCCAAAAGGTCGGTATCGCGTTTTCCGGCGGCCTCGACACCAGCGCCGCGCTGCACTGGATGCGCAAGAAGGGCGCCGTGCCGTACGCCTACACGGCCAACCTCGGTCAACCCGACGAAGACGATTACGATTCGATCCCGCGTCGCGCCACGCAATATGGCGCCGAAGGCGCGCGCCTGATCGACTGCCGCACGCAACTGGTCGCGGAAGGCATTGCGGCGCTGCAGTGCGGTGCGTTCCATATCTCGACCGCGGGCGTCACCTACTTCAACACGACGCCGATCGGCCGCGCCGTGACCGGCACGATGCTCGTCGCCGCGATGAAGGAAGATGGCGTCAACATCTGGGGCGACGGCAGCACGTACAAGGGTAACGACATCGAGCGCTTCTACCGCTACGGTCTGCTGGTGAATCCGGATCTGAAGATCTACAAGCCGTGGCTCGACCAGCTGTTCATCGACGAACTCGGCGGCCGCTCGGAAATGTCGGAGTTCATGCGCCAGTCGGGCTTCGACTACAAGATGTCGGCTGAAAAGGCGTATTCGACCGACTCGAACCTGCTCGGCGCGACGCATGAAGCGAAGGATCTCGAAAGCCTCGAGTCCGGCATCAAGATCGTCAACCCGATCATGGGCGTCGCGTTCTGGCGCGACGACGTGCAGATCGCGAAGGAAGAAGTGACGATCCGCTTCGAGGAAGGCCAGCCGGTCGCGCTGAACGGCCAGACGTTCCCGAACGCGGTCGAGCTGCTGCTCGAAGCGAACCGGATCGGCGGCCGTCACGGTCTGGGCATGAGCGACCAGATCGAAAACCGCATCATCGAGGCGAAGAGCCGCGGCATCTACGAAGCTCCGGGCCTCGCGCTGCTCAATATCGCTTACGAGCGTCTCGTCACCGGCATCCACAACGAAGACACGATCGAGCAGTTCCGCGAGAATGGCCGCCGCCTCGGCCGTCTGCTGTACCAGGGCCGCTGGTTCGATCCGCAGGCGATCATGCTGCGTGAAACCGCGCAGCGCTGGGTCGCGCGCGCAATCACCGGCGAAGTGACCGTCGAGCTGCGTCGCGGCAACGACTACTCGATCCTCAGCACGAAGTCGCCGAACCTCACCTATCAGCCGGAGCGTCTGTCGATGGAGAAGGTCGTGTCGACGTTCTCGCCGCGCGACCGCATCGGTCAGCTGACCATGCGCAACCTCGACATCACCGACACGCGCGACAAGCTGCGCATCTACTCGCAGGTGGGTCTGCTGTCGTCGAACGAGACGTCGGCGCTGCCGCAGGTAAAGGGCGACAAGGAGTAAGGCGGCGGGTCTGTCGACCTGAACGTCGCATCGATCGATGGGCCGGCTCGCGAGAGCCGGCCCATTTTCTTTGGGGCTGCCGGATGTGCTCCGTCGCCCTCGCTCGGTCCCACAATTTGCGCTCAAGTTTCGCGCGCCTATGCCGTTGACATGAGCTAAGCCCATTCTGGAACCCCGCCGTGCAACTCGCTTACAGTAACGATCGCCTCGCCAGCCGGATGCCGGTGGACTCGCCCGCCAGCGGCGAACCCGAGGTCGTGTCTTCGGTCATCGAGTGGCTGTTGCACGACGACCAGGTGATGCGCGAGTGCTTCACGCACGCGGCCGAGATTCTGAAGAGCGTGACCGGCGCGGCGATTACCGCAATCGTGCTGCTCGACGAGGAGTATCAGCACTATCGCGCCGAAGTCGGCATGGCGATGCCGCTCGTCACGCGCGCGCGCTCGCTCGCCGACTACGCGGTACGCGATGCCGATCTGTTCGTGATCGAGGATGCCCACAACGACAGCCGCTTCGGCGAATGCATGCTCGTCAAGCGTCATCCGTTCGTGCGCTTTTACGCGGCGATCGCGTTACGCGCGCCGAATGGCGAGATCGTCGGCGCGCTGTGCGCGATGGACCCGGCGCCGGGCCGGCTCGACGCGGGCCAGCGCGGCGTGTTCTACCACCTGCGCGCGATGATCGAAAACGATCTGAAGATGCGCACCGCCACCGCGATCGATCCGCTCACGCAGTTGTACAACCGGCGCTTTCTGCTCGAAAGCATCGCGCGCCGCTGGAAGGAGGCGCGCGACGGCGACGTGATGGGCTCGGTGGTCGTCGACGTCGACTGGTTCAAGCAGTACAACGACACCTACGGTCATCAGGCCGGCGATCATTGTCTGCGACTGGTCGCCTCGGTGATGCAGGCCGCCGGCGACAGCGAGCGCATCGTAGTCGGGCGCATGGGCGGCGAGGAGTTCGGGCTGCTGGTGCTCGAAGCGCAGACGTCGATGCTCGAAGACACGCTCGAAACGCTGCGCCAGGGCGTGGCTGACCTCGCGATCGAGCATCGCGCGTCGCCGCTTGGCGTGGTAACGGTCAGCGTCGGTGCATCGCTCACACGTATCAGCGATCTGTCGCGGCCCGCGCATCGCGACGGCTTCGCGAGTGCGGACCGGGCGTTGTATCGCTCGAAGCATAATGGGCGAAATCGCGTGACGATGGCGTAGCTGGCGTTGGCGATCGCGTCGGTTCGGCTTTATCTTCAGTGACGGCGGCAATATCGAACCCAGCGATCCGGCAGCGATCCGGCAGCGATCGGCTCTGACGGACAGGACCGGGCTTTTCCTATAGGACTATCGTCTCATTTCCAACCGTTGCCATCGTGGCAATATCAAAGTGCGTAGCGAACGTCGACGCTGTCGCCGGCGCGCGGTAGTGGGCCATTTTTACGATGCGCATCATTCAAACGTTGCTGTTGATCGCGGCGTTCTGCTCAGGCATGACCGTCGGCGCTGCGACGTGCGTCGCCGCCCAACCTGCCGCCGCCCAACCTGCCGCCTCGTCGGCCCAGCCGGCAGCTTCGTCGACCCTCCCGGCAGCCTCGACTGCTCCCGCTTCGGCTCCCGCGGCGCGCCGTATCGATCTCGGCAATCAACCGTTCACGGGCGATTTCGACGCCATGCTCGACCGGCGTCTGATCCGCGTACTGGTTCCCTACAGTCGAACGCTTTATCTGAATGATCAAGGTCACGAGCGTGGACTGACCGCTGGCCTGATGCGGGACTTCGAGCGTTATTTGAACAAGAAGTACCAGCCGACGCTCGGCAAGCGTCCGCTCACGCTGATCATCATTCCGACGACGCGCGAGCAGTTGCTCCCGGGGCTGGTTGCGGGCCGGGGCGACATCGCCGCGGGCAATCTGACGGTCACGGAGTCCCGCCTGAAGCAGGTCGACTTCGTCGCGCCGCGCGACCGGACAGCAGTACGCGAAGTGGTCGTCACCGGGCCGAAGTCGCCAGCTCTCGCGAAGCTCGACGATCTCAGCGGCAAGACGGTCCATGTGCGACCGAGCAGCAGCTATTACGAGAGTCTGAACGCGCTGAACGCGCGTTTTCGCAAGGAAGGCAAAGCCCCGGTGAAACTCGTGCCACTGCCCAATGCGCTCGAAGACGAGGACGCGATGGAGATGCTCAATGCCGGGCTGGTCCAGATCCTCGTCGTAGACGACTGGAAGGCAAAGATATGGGCGCCGATACTGGCTGGAATCGTCGTGCACAACGACATTGCGGTGCGCGAGGCAGGCTACATCGGTTGGGCGGTCCGCATGAGGAGCCCCAAACTGCAGGACGCGATCAATGACTTCTATCTGAATTACGTGAAGAAGCAGAGTGTCGCGGAAGTTCGTCTGCAGCAGGAGATGAAGCGCATCAAGCAGATCTCCAACAATACGGAGTCAGCGGAGCTGAAGCGGTTCAGGCAGACGGTCGGCCTGTTCCAGAAATATGGCGCGCAATATGGCTTCGATCCGCTTTTG
This sequence comes from Paraburkholderia sp. HD33-4, assembly GCF_021390635.1. Lineage (NCBI taxonomy): Bacteria > Pseudomonadati > Pseudomonadota > Betaproteobacteria > Burkholderiales > Burkholderiaceae > Paraburkholderia > Paraburkholderia sp. HD33-4. The sequence goes on from NZ_JAJEJS010000001.1 coordinate 1,895,760, forward strand.
CTTGCGGCCCAGGGCTATCAGGAATCGCAGCTCAACCAGGATGCCCGCAGTCACGTCGGGGCAATCGGCATCATGCAGTTGATGCCAGCCACGGGGAAGGAGCTTGCGGTTGGCGATATCAGGGTGGCGGAGTCCAACATCCATGCAGGAGCGAAATATCTCGATGTGCTGATGGCCCGTTACTTTCCCGATGCTCACTTTTCGGAACGGGACCGCTCGCTGTTCGCGTTCGCAAGCTACAACGCGGGACCCTCGAACATTGCCAGAATGCGCAAGGAAGCGGCGGCGCGCGGTCTCGATCCTGACAAGTGGTTCAACAATGTCGAAATCGTAGTCGCGGAGAAGATCGGCATCGAACCCACGACGTACGTGCGCAATGTCTTTAAATATTACGTGGCGTACCGGCTCGTCCAGGAGGCCGAGGCCGCACGGGCGCGCGCTATCGGGCAGATGCGCAAGCAGGGCGGAGGGTGAGGGACGCGGTTAGTCGGGAGCGCCGTCGCCGCAGCGACGTGCCGCAGCCAGGACTGCCGCGTGATCATCTAGCCGCGCGTCCGAATCAACACCGTTGGGCCTTCACGTGGAGTCCGAACATGTCGACCATTGAAGATCGCTTGCATGCGCTGGGCTACGTCATGCCGGAACCGTTGCAGCTTCCTCCAGGGCTTACGCTTCCATTCCCATGGGTGCGGGTAGCCGGCAACAGGGCTTACATCTCGGGCCATCCGCCGACCAACGCGGACGGCTCGCTGGCCGAGCCGCGTGGCAAGGTGGGTAGTCAGGTCTCGCAGGAGCAGGCAGTGGTGGCGGCTCGCCTCGTCGCGCTCGCAATTTTGGGCAGCCTCAAGCGCGAACTCGGAAGTCTGGAGCGCATCGCGTGTTGGACGAGGGTGTTCGGCATGGTCAACTCCGCACCCGGATTCAACCGGCAGCCCGTGGTGATCAACGGCTTCACGGAACTGATACTCGCTGTCTTCGGCGACGAGCGCGGAGCTCATGCTCGCAGCGCGGTGGGAATGGCCGAGCTTCCGTTCGACATTCCCGTAGAGATCGAGGGTGAAGTCGAACTCTTTCCACGAGACGCCCAGGCGCTTGCATCGAGCGAGGCGTGAGTTCTTCGAGCAATCGAAACGATCGCGTCTCAGCGTGAAGGAGCGCCCTGGTGAAGCGCCGTGATCTGATCAGATGGGCCGCGGCTGCTCCGCCGTTTGCCGCTATCTGGCCGTTGCTTCGGCTCGACGCCGCCCGCGCTGCGCAGCCCCCGCGACGAGTGCGACCAGGCGAACCGGGATGGCCCACGTCCGCTGACTGGGCGCGATTGAAACAACAGGTGGATGGCTATCTGATCAGACCGGAGTCACCACTCGACGTCTGCCGTGAATCTCCCGACAACCCCGCTTGCGTTGCGCTCTTCCGTGAACTCAAAAATCCGTACTTCATCGGCGACAGTCCCGTTCTGACACAGACCTGCGAGTGGGTGGGCGCGTGGAAAGCCGCGCCTGGTGCCTACGTCGTCGCCGCGAGACGGGTCGAACATGTGGCGGCGGCCGTCAACTTCGCGCGTGAACGCAATCTTCGCGTCGTGGTACGCGGCGGGGGCCATTCCTATCTTGGCACCTCGAACGCACCGGATTCCTTGATGATATGGACGCGCGCGATGAACGACATCAGCAATCACGATGCTTTCGTTCCGAGCGGCTGTGCCGGAGTCATTCCACCCGGACCCGCGGTCAGCGTCGGGGCAGGCGCGATCTGGATGCATACCTATGAGGCCGTTACCGGAGGCGCCGGTCGATATGTGCAGGGCGGCGGTTGCGCAACAGTGGGAGTCGCGGGACTGATTCAAGGCGGCGGATTTGGAACGCACTCCAAACAATTCGGCATCGCCTCTGCTTCACTGCTCGAAGCGGAGGTCGTCACGGCCGATGGTGTGGTCAGGGTTGTCAACGCCCGAACAGAACCGGATCTTTTCTGGGCCTTGAAAGGCGGGGGCGGCGGCACCTTCGGCGTCGTCAGCCGTTTGACTTTGCGCACTCACGAATTGCCGGCCGTGTTCGGCCTCGTATCCTGCGCAGTCGTGGCCCGCTCGGATGCCGGCTACAAACGGCTGCTGGACCGTTTCGTCGCCTTTTACGCCGACAACCTATGCAATCGCCACTGGGGTGAACTCGTCAAACTGCTACCCGGCAATCGCCTGCGAATCGATATGAGCTTTCAGGGACTCGGCAAAGAAGAAGTCGCAACGCTCTGGAAGCCGTTCTGGGAATGGATCGGATCGCAGGACGACCTGACCATGATGGCCGCGCCATCGATCATCGCCGGTCCGGGCAGGCTGCGCTGGGACGGCGCGGCGCTCGCGCGGTTCGTGCCCGGCTCGGTCCTGTTCGACGATCGACCCGGCGCGCCGGATGCCAATTTCTTCTGGGCGGCCAATCTCGCGGAGGCCGGTCATGTGATCCACGGCTTCGACTCGCTGTGGTTACCTGCGGCAATGCTGGCGCGCGAGCGCCAGGCCGAACTTGTCGATGCGCTGATGGGCGCCACACGCTATTGGCTCGTCGAACTTCATTTTCAGAAAGGGCTGGCCGGCGCGCCTGCCGAGGTCATTGCCGCCGGCCTGCAAACGCCCGTCAATCCAGTCGTGGCGGAGTCGTTCGCATTGGCCATCGTCGCGAGCGAGGGGCCACCGGCATTCGACGGACTGACAGGTCGCGAGCCCGACGTTTCGAAGGCACAGCGAGATGCGAGGCTGATCGGATTGGCCATCGACGAACTCAGGAAGATTGCACCGGCGCACGGCGCATACGTCGCCGAGAGCAGCTATTTCCAGAAGGACTGGCAAACGGCGTATTGGGGAGCCAACTATGCGCGCTTGCTGTCGATCAAGCGGCGTTACGACCCGCAAGGAGTTTTTTTCGTTCGCCACGGTGTCGGCTCGGAAGGCTGGAGCGACGACGGTTTCACTCGCGTAGCCGATTCCGGGTAGCCGTGCGCGCACCAGCGCTTACGTCAGGAATCGGCCCCACTCGAAGTCGAAGCGGTCTGGCCGCATGGGAACCACGCCCGCGCCGGGCGTGAAAGTCAGTTCGCCGAAGTAGACGTCGTCATTCGGCGCGTACAGATCGACGCGCACATAGTCGAAGTCTTCCGACAGGAGCGCCGCTGTCCCGAGGATCGATTCGAGGTTATGCGGCCGAGGTTGGGGCGCCGCACTTCGCGGATAGTCGCCGATCGTCACGTCGAGGTTATTCCATTGCGCGTCGTACACATCGCCGCGTGTGTCGCTGCCGAAGCGGTCCGAGATCACGACGATAAACATCCGTGGCGGCCCGGAGCGCTCGCCGAAGCAGTGCACCTTGTAATCGGCGGGAATCCGGCCACGTTCGTCGAGCAGCAGAGTTTCGAAAAAGATGCGCGGCGGGATCTCGCGGTAATGACGTTCACGAGCGATCTTGTAGAAGTCCGTCGAGATCCACTGGGCGGCCATCTGTTGCAGATGCCCGAATGTGTATTGCGACTTGTCGCGAACGATTTTCACAAAACTGCTGCCATGGCTCGCCTTCATCACGAAGGCGTTCGGCAGCTGGTCGAAAACCGCCTCGGTAAAGAGCGGGGGCGCCGAAATGAGCGGGATCAGATGCTTTTCGCCAATCTTCGCCTTCACGTAGTCACGCACTGCAAGCTTGTCGGTCAAGGCGCCGTAGCGCGGGTCGGGGCGCAGGCTACGTCGAAGGATCTTTTCATTGAAGGTGATCGGGTGCAGGAGTCGCGGGAAGCGGCCAATCTGCTTCCGATGCAGCAAGCTAAGGAAAATCGCATCCGGAAGAAGTTCTTTGGCGCTGTCTTTCATCCGTCGAACGATTGCGCCGCGTGGGCACAGGGTAGAGTCCACAACGAGACCTCCACGTCGGCGGCGCACTTGCACGGCGCTCCCTGGATCAGCGCAATGCGAAGCGAATCGCATTTACATGTCGCGCTGTAGCATAGTCGAGCGAGATCCAAATAAAGGCGCTTGGCAAATAGGGGCGAAGTATCGGCTGAATATTTCTTCTGCGCAGCGCCGAACCGATCTGGACGCCACACGAGGCGCAACCCGCTTTAGCCGCCGATCAGCTTCAAGCCCACCGGCAGCGATTCGCCGAACACGCGGCCTTCGTCGGCGTTATCGAGCGCGACGACTTCGCTGACCATCGTGATCCAGGCGCGCGGCGCGCTCGCTGCTTCGAGGCGACGCACGACGCTCGCGCGTAGCTCGTCGGGCAGGTCGCGCGAGCGGTCGCCGCTCATGCGGGCGATCTGCACGGCCGCGAACGCGGCGGGGTCGACCTTCTTCCAGTCGAGCGCGAGGATCGCGTCGAGCCATCGCGCGGCGACCTCCGGCGGCACGACGCTGTGCGCGCTGCCGTAACACGGCTGCCGCGCGCCGATCCGTCCGACCGCCCACCAGCTTTGATGGTTTTCCGCGGGCTTTTGCAGGCGCGCAAGCACCGACTCGCCGAGCTCGATCTTGCGTTCGGCCGGAATTCGTTCGAGCGATGCGGACAGACGCACCATATCGGCGAAGCCGGTCTTCGCGACATCGAACGGCAGCTTGTGACGCGATTGCGCGGCGTTCTGCAGATAGTCCATCGCGTCGAGCACGCGCAATTGCGCGTCTTCACCGAGGCCACCTGCCGCGCGGCGCCACAGCGTCCACCATTCCGACCACACCTGGCTGTCGGTCACGTACTGGATGCCATCGTCGAACAGCGTCCACAGCTGCTCGACGCGCCATTCGTCGAGCGGATAGCCGAAGCCTGGCCGCACGCAATAGCCGGCCAGATTCAGCCACAGCCGTTCGTGATCGGCCGAGCGGCGCCGGCGGCGCGCGCGCTCCCACAGCGCGCCGAACAGTTCGCGCAGCAACGCGCTATTCCAGCTATCGCGCGGGCCGAGCAGATGTTCGAGCTGCGCGCGCAGCCGCTTGATTTCCTTCGGGTCGACGTTCTGCGCGCGGCCGCCGAAGCATCGGTCGATCAGTTCGATCGCGCGATCGAGCGCCGGGTGGCGTTGCGGTGCGCCATCGGCGGACAGATCCACTGGCGCGTCTTCGCGGCGCAGCTGGAATTCGAGCAGCCAGCGCTGCGATGGATCGTCGAACTCGATGCAATGGACGTCGAGCGTGCCGACCTCGGTCAGCGACGTCGCGATGCGCACCGCGGTTTCGCGTGCGCGGTCGCCGTCGCGCGGCTGGACGATCGTCGCGATCGGCGGCAGGCGCACGAAGTCGCCGCCCGCGAGGTCGACCAGTTCACCGGGCTGGTACGCGGTATCGGCGCTCGACGACACCAGGTGAAAGCGCACCGGATGCCCGAGCCGCAGCGCGAAGGTGCGCTCCGCGATCAGAATCTCGTGACCTTCCTCGGTGCCGCGCGGCAGCACGCAGATGCCGCGTTGCGCCGGCGCTGCGTCCGGCACGGCGCCATCTTTGCCGGCGGGCGTTTCGTCGAGCACCAGAAAATAGCTGCGCGGCGAACCGCCGCCGATTTTCGGCGCGAAGCCCGCGCGCGCGAGCGTATAGGCGACCGCGCCGCGCGCGACCGCGACGTCGGGGTTGTCGTTGTGCAGCACGTTGAGCGGCGCACCGCGCCAGCCGCCGAGCGTGTCGGCGAGACGCCGCGACAGTGCGTCGGCGCGGAACACGCCGCCGTTGAGCAACAGCGTGTCGGGAATGGGCAGGGCGGCTGAGGCGTCTGCCGTGTTTGCGTCCGGCGTGCCGGACTCCGCGCCGAGGGCCTTGCGCGACTGCGCGGCGAAGCGTTCCAGAAACGCCGCGATATGCCGCGTGACCGCCGCGTCGGTCGCATACGGCAGGCCGAATTCGACGATTGCGCCGCGCGGCCGACCCGGTCGCTCGTGAGCCGCCACCCTTGGGAAGAAACCATCGACGATGAGCTTCTCGACCTCGTCACGCGTGACCTGCGTCGTGCGCGCGCCGCCGATCAGCTTCGAGCCCGCGCCGAGCAGCGTGACCGGCGCCGAGTCGGGGGCCTGCGCGCCGAGCAGCTGCTCCTTCGCGACGCGACAGCGCTCGACCAGTTGCGACAGGCTCGCCGCCGACAGCCGCTGCGGCGCCTGCGCACCGCCGCCAGCAGCACCACCAGCACCACCAGCACCCAACAGCCGCCCCTCGGCCAGATGCGCGAGCGCGAGGTCCATATTGTCGCCGCCGAGCATCAGGTGATTGCCGACACCGACGCGCGTCAGGCGCGGCTCGCCGTCGTCAGTCAGGCCGACTTCGATCAACGTCAGGTCGGTGGTGCCGCCGCCGACGTCGCAGATCAGCACGAGCCGGGTGTTCGCCAACTCGTCGGCAAGCGTGTCGCGATGCCGGAACAGCCAGTCGTAGAACGCGGCCTGCGGCTCTTCGAGCAGCCGCAACGACGGCAACCCCGCGAGCCGCGCCGCTTCGACGGTCAACGCGCGCGCGCCTTCGTCGAACGACGCGGGCACCGTCAGCACGACGTCCTGCTGTTCGAGCGGCGCCTTCGGAAAGTGCTGGTTCCATGCGGCGCGCACGTGCGCGAGGTAGCTCGCGCTCGCGTCGAGCGGCGAAATCTTGCGGACGTCGTCGGGCGCGCCCCACGGCAGGATCGGCGCGACGCGATCGACCGACGCATGCGACAGCCAGCTTTTTGCGCTCGCGACGAGCCGCCCCGGCACCTGCGCGCCGAGCAGCCGCGCGAGCCGCCCGACCACGACCGGCTGCGCGGTGTCCTTGCCTCGACCCGACGCCGCACGCGCACCGGACCACGGCAACTGCAGATCGGCCGCGCTCAGTTCGCCGTCGGCCACCTGATAGCGCACCGACGGCAACAGCGGCCGCGCGGCGACCTCGCCGGGGCTCACCAGCTGCTCGATCTCGAACACCCGGATCTGCTGCGATCCGACTTCCGCGTACGCGAGCACCGTATTGCTGGTACCGAGATCGATGCCGACGCTGTACCGCTTCATGTCAATCACGCATTCGCGTTGCCGCGCACGTCGAATTCGACTTTCCAGCGTTCGTCGGAACCGCGCGGGATCGCCTCGAGTTCGAGCGTGCCCGCTTCGGTCACGCGCGCATGCAGCTTCACCGGCACGACCTCACCGGCGGTGCGGCCGGCCGCCGGCAGCGTCGCCTGGATTTCCTCGAGCTCCTGCAACTCCTCGGGGCCCCAGTATTCGAGCAGCGTGCCGACCTGGTCCTGGCGACGCACCGACGAGCCGAAGAAGCGGAAATGCACCGGCTCGCCGACCACCAGCCCGAACTCCTGCGCGGGCAGCTCGGCGTCGGTGCCTTCTTCCATGCCGAACGGCGCGACGCACAGCGCCTGCACCGGCGGTTCGAGGCCGGGCACGGCGGGCATCGCCGATTCGATCGCGATGTAGTACGCGCGCGCGGTGCCGCCGCGAATCCGCACGCCGCGGCCGCGTCGCACGTAGCCGTAGTAGGCCGCGCCGCGCGCGACCGCCAGATCGAGGTCCGCGCCTTCCAGCAGACGGGCTGGCGCGGCGCTTTCGGCCGCGAGCCAGCCGTTCAGCGTGCTCATGATGCGCTCGACCAGCAGCGTCGACTTGAACACGCCGCCGTTGAACAGCACGGCGGTCGGATGCAGGAAGCTCGCGTTTTGCGCGACGTGTTCGCGCAGTCCTTCGAGTTCGGCGAGCGCGCCGACCTGACGGCCGAGGAACGCCGCCAGATGCCGCGTGATGCCCGCGTCCTGCGCATACGGCAGGCCGAGCTGCGTCAGGCCGACGCGCGCGCGGCTGACCGGACGCGCGGCGCTGTCGACCTGCGGGAAGAAACCGTCGAGGATCGTCTGCGTGAGTTCGGCGCGTGTCAGCTCGGTGCGGATCGAGCCGCCGATCAGCTTCGAGCCGCGGCTCGGCACGACGAGCGGCACGGTCTCGGTGGCGGGGTCGGACAGCAGCGTTTCCTTCGCCGCGCGGCACGCGTAGGTCAGCGCGCGCAGTTGCCACGCGTCGGCCTGGGTGCCTTGCGCGGCGAGCTTGCGCGCGACCACGTGCGCGAGCGCGAGGTCCATGTTGTCGCCGCCGAGCAGGATGTGATCGCCGACCGCGACGCGATGCAGTTCGAGATTGCCGTCGCGCTCGATCACCGCGATCAGCGACAGGTCGGTCGTGCCGCCGCCGACGTCGACGACGAGGATGATGTCGCCGACCTTGACCTGCTTGCGCCACTGGCCGCCGCTCTTCTGGATCCAGCTATAGAGCGCCGCCTGCGGTTCTTCGAGCAGCGTCATGCGCGTGAAGCCGGCGGCCTCGGCGGCTTCGGCGGTCAGCTCGCGCGCGGCGGGATCGAACGATGCGGGGATCGTCACCGTGACGTCCTGCTCGCCGAACGGCGCGTCCGGATGCGCGTGCTCCCACGCCTCGCGCAGGTGCGTCAGATAGCGTACCGAGCTTTCGAGCGGCGACACGCGCGCGACTTCGGGCGGCGCGTCGTTGGGCAGAATGCCCGCGCGACGGTCGACACCCGGATGGCACAGCCAGCTTTTCGCGCTCGACACGAGCCGGATCGGCGTGCCGGCGCCGCGATTGCGCGCGAATTCGCCGACCGCGAATTCGCGCTGGCCGGTCCACGGCAGGTACAGGTCGCCGGAGGCCAGTTCGTCGGGATGCGGCAGGTACAGGAACGACGGCAAGAGCGGCAGAGTGTCGATTGCGCCGGGGCCCGTGAGCTGGGCGATCGACAGCACCTCCTGGGTGGTTTTCTCGCCGTCGCTCGCGTGCGTGTCCACGTAGGACAGCGCGCAGTGCGTGGTGCCGAGGTCGATGCCGATCGAGTAGCGTGCGTCGCTCATAGTTCCACCTCCGCCGGTGCGATGACCTTCGCGTTATGGCCGTCCGCGAGCTTCGGCAGACGCACCTCGTCGACGCGCCAGCCGCGATGGCTGATGCTGCCGCTAAACGGCGCGCTGCCGACGACGTTGCCGGTCAGCCGGACCGAACTCGCATCGAAGCCCGCGGGCAGCGTCACGCGGCTGCCTTCGGCTTCGTCGCGCACCGGGCGCATCGTGAAGTGCTCGCGCAGCGTCGCGCGGCAGCCTTCGTGCACGAGGCGCGCGGCCGCGCCGATATCGGCGTCGCTATAGGCCTTGATGTCTTCCTCGACGAAATCGATGAAGCGCGCGTCGCGTTGCAGCAGGCCGAGCAGTTGCAGCGCGGCGTCGGGGGTGGCCTCCTTCAGCACCGGCGCGGGTTGCGGCTTCGGTTGCGGAGCGGGGGCGGGTGCTGGGGCTGCAGTGGCGGCGGGGGCGGCCGCCGGGGCCGCGCCGAACTTTTCGCCGTTGCGCAGGCGCAGCACGTCGGCGGCGAAGTCGCCATTGCCGAGAATGCTGAAAAACGTGCCGACGGCCAGGGAAATCCGGCCGAGGAAGGATGGGTTCGAATCGCTCATAAAGGCTCCTGATCTGCTCTGTTGGGGACGAGCGGTCCTCGCCGCGCCGCGTGCGCCGGGCAGCGAAGCTGACGGGCCGGGCGGGGCTGTGATGTTGCGGGTCGGTGCGCGGTCGCGGACGTCTGCCCGGGCCGATGGTGCAAGCGCCGAGCCGACGCTCGACGGTCCGGGACGCTTCGCGAGCCAGTTCGGCCGCGCGTGCGGCGCGCGCAAAACCCGTATTTTGCCTTGCGGCGCGCCCGACGCGGGCAAAGCCGGCAATTCTAGCGGGCAATGGGGTGGGATTGGCGGGGAGTTGGGGGGGAGGAGGCGACGTGCGGAGGCGCTTTGGGCGTGCGGTTTTGGCTCGTGGCGGGCGGAACGCGGGACAGCCTGGCGTGAGCGCGGGGACAAGCCCACGGCGAGGGGCTGTTGGCCAGCGTGCCGGCCTCTCAGGCGTGAGCAAAGGGGACCCCGCCACGGCGAGAGGCGGTTGGCCGGCGCGCCGGCGCGCGCGTCGGTCTGTCCCCGCGCGATTCTTCCGCTTACGCGATCAACCGCGTGTCGGCGAGCTTATGACCTGTTCGGATCTTTCGGCACCCGCTTCGCCGAGGGCGCCTCCGCGGGCCTGACCGGCCCAGCGGTGTGCATGTCCGTGCGCGACGACTGTCCGTGCGCAGCCGTCGCGGGTGCGCGCCCGACCCGCCCAGTCGCGTGCATGGAGGCGCGGGACGGCTGTCCGTGTGCGGCCGTCCGCGCCATCGGCCTGGCCGGCCTCGCGGCGTGCATGTCCGCCCGCGGCGGTTGTCCGTGCGCGGCCATCGCCGGCGCGGGGCCGCCTGGGTGCCCGAGCGGCGGATGCGCGCCGCCGGGACGCTCCGGCAAATGACCGTCATGGCTCGCCATCACGCGATGCAGTTCCTCACGACGCCGGAAAACCTCCGCGCGATGATCGCCATGCGCATAGAACTGTCGATGCCGGACGCCGTCCTGGCCGACGACCCAGAGATACGTATCGCCGCCGACGATCACCACATCGCGATCGACCACATTGACGACGTACACATCGGTCGGCAACGGCTGATACGCGGTCACGCTCACTTCGGTCGGGCGATTCGGGGTGGTGACGAGCTGGCCTTGCCCACTGCTCACGCAGCCCGCGAGAAAGGTCGCGCACGCAGCCGACGCCAACAGCGCGTTTGTGATGTTTTTCAACTTCATTCCCCGGTTTGTACTGTTTTATTTGTCGAGCGACGCTTTTGATAACGGTCGGCATTTTGCATTCTTGAGATCTGAATCGTCGCCGGGGAAAATTGGTCGACTACGCCGTATCACGGACTCTGTGCGGATTTGAATCGGCCGGAAAGAACGATGTGCTTCGCGTATAGACGCGAACGCGCCAACCCATGCGTCATTGCCCGCGCGCAACCGCACATGCAATGCCCGGCGCGCATCACCTTGTGATTTGATTCAACTGGGAAATAAAGAAAACGCGCAAAAAAACGGCGTGATTCACACGCCCGGTCCGCGCTTATTTGCCGCCCGCATTGCCGTCTTTGGACTTCGCGTCGTCCCAGTTCATCCGGTGCCGATTGACGGTCTCGGTATGCCGCGCGTCGTCCTCGGTGTGCAGGTAAAGGCTGGTCGTGTTCAGCGAGACGTGGCCGAGATTGTCGCGGATCGTGCGCAGATCGACGCCGCCGTCCGCCTGATGCGAACCGGCCGTATGACGCAGCCAGTGCGCCGACGCGCGCTCGAGCTCGTCGGCGCGATCGGCGAATTCGGGACCGCGCGCGCGCAACCACGTGGCCGCGCCCGCGAAGATGCCCTTGATCGCGTCGTGAATCGCCGAGCGCGACAGGCAGCGGTTGCGGCCCTTGAACGGCAGCACCAAGGGAATTTCCTCAGCGCGAGTAGGCAGCGCGGCGAGTCCGTTGAGCGTCCGGTAGCTGCGCAGCTCCTGAACCAGTTCGGTCGAGACCGGCACGATTCGCTCCTTCTCGCCTTTGCCGAGCGTTTCGAGCCACCACTGGTCCCGACCGTCGGCGCCGAGCCTTCTGAAGAACTGGCCCATCTGCCCGCCGGCGACTTCGGAAATGCGCATGCCCTGCAGGTAGAACAGCGTGCTCAGCCAGCGGCAGCGCGCGTAGTACGCGCGTTGAGCATCGGTGTCTTGCGGCAGCTGCTCGACGAACAGCTTCACTTCGTCCCACAGCGACGTCGACAGATAGCGCGTCACGCGCGGCGCCGAGCGCTTCGCGCGCTGCCGCAGCAGCGCCATCGGATTGCCGCGCAGGTATCCGGCGTTGACGAGCCACGTGAACATCGCGTTCAGGATGATCAGCGCCTGGCGCTGGCTGGCCGGCGACAGCGGCCCGTTGAACGGCCGCCAGCGGGCATCGCCGCGTGCGTACTTGCCGCCGTTCGCCGACACCCAGCGCGCGGCCGGCTGCGGATCGGCGATGAACGCCTTGAACAGCAGCAGATCCTCGTGCGTCAGCGACGACAGCGGCTTGCCCAACTGCACGACGGCCCACAGCAGCAGCCGCTCGGCTTCCTTGCGGTAGTTGTCGAAAGTGGTCTTGGTGTCCGCGTAATTGGAGAGCCACGCGCGCACGGCGTCGAGGTCGTTGCGCGCCGATAGCTGCGAGGTTTGCGCCGCGCCGCGATTGGTGCCGTCGCGGCCATCGAGCAGTTCCGGCACGACGAGCGATTCGACGGGCTGGACGGTGGCGAGCTCAGCGTTCGGGGCAGCTTTCGGCACGGCTTGGGACACGGTTCGGGACACTCCTCGGGCGCACGCCGCCTGGCGTCATTCTGCTCCGCTCAGACGCGCCCGCAGACGCTTGCCTGAAAAGAAAGCAGTGCCCACTCAGTTGCGGACGAAACGCGAAACCCTATCACACAGTCGGCTGCGCCTGGCGCAAAACAGCCGGGCGCGCTCAAGCTTCCACGCAGTGGCGATCGATCGGCATACAGTAATGCAGCGCGCCGCGCGGTTCTCGCCCTCTATAGTCGCTGTCTATTGCCGGCATTGCCGGATTCGAATTCTATTGAAACTTGCCCTCGCCTATATTCGAATAGGAGTGGCGCGCCGACCGGAGTCACCCGTTACAGACGCCGGCTACGTTTGCCTCGACCCTGGATTTCATGAGTGCACTGCCGAGCCATTCGGCTGAATGTCGGGCTTTTGCGGATCGCCAAATTGCCACGGAAGCCTGACACGATGACAAACGCATAACAAGGACCTTGCATGGGATTGGAGAGAGTGCCCACGCACCGACTCCGATCGACAACGGAGACATCCTCCAAAGGAGAGAACGCATGTCAAACGAAGCAAAGTGCCCGTTCATCCACACCGCCGGCGGCGGGACTACCAATCGAGACTGGTGGCCGAAGCAATTGCGCCTCGACCTGCTGAACCAGCATTCGAACCGCTCCAATCCGCTAGACAAGGACTTCAACTATGCCGAGGCGTTCAAGAGCCTCGACTACGCCGGGATCAAGAAAGACCTCGCCGCGCTGATGACCGATTCGCAGCCCTGGTGGCCAGCGGACTTCGGCCACTACGGTCCGCTTTTTATCCGTATGGCATGGCACGCCGCCGGCACGTACCGCATCGGTGACGGCCGCGGCGGCGCGGGGCGCGGCCAGCAGCGGTTCGCGCCGCTCAATAGCTGGCCGGACAACGTGAGCCTCGACAAGGCGCGCCGGCTGCTATGGCCGATCAAGCAGAAATACGGCCAGAAAATTTCGTGGGCCGACCTGCTGGTTCTGACCGGCAACGTCGCGCTCGAAACGATGGGCTTCAAGACTTTTGGTTTCGGCGGCGGCCGCGAGGACACGTGGGAACCGGATCAGGACGTCTATTGGGGCAATGAAAAAACCTGGCTCGGCGGCGATGTGCGCTACGGCAAGGGCGCGGCCGGCAGGGAAAGCGACGAAGGCGTGATCGTCGCCGACGAGGAATTGCACGGCACGGAGAAGAGCCGCACCGATCCGCCCGGACGCAACCTCGAAAACCCGCTCGGCGCGGTGCAGATGGGCCTGATCTACGTGAACCCGGAAGGCCCCGACGGCAATCCCGATCCGCTCGCCGCGGCGGTCGACATCCGCGAAACGTTCGCCCGCATGGCGATGAACGACGAGGAAACCGTGGCGCTGATCGCTGGCGGCCACACGTTCGGCAAGACGCACGGCGCGGGCCCCGCCGAAAACGTCGGCCCGGTACCGGAAAGTGCCGGTCTCGAGGCTCAGGGGCTCGGCTGGCGCAGCAGCTTCGGCACCGGCCGCGGTGGCGATACGATCTCGAGCGGTCTCGAAGTTACGTGGTCCGCGACGCCGACGCAATGGGGCATGGGCTTCTTCCAGAACCTGTTCGGCCACGAGTGGGAGCTGACGAAGAGCCCGGCGGGCGCGAATCAGTGGGTCGCGAAGGGCGCGCAGCCCACGATCCCGCACGCGCACGATGCGTCGAAAAAGCTGCTGCCGACGATGCTGACGACCGACCTGTCGCTACGCCTCGACCCGATCTACGAAAAGATCTCGCGGCGCTTCATGGCCAATCCCGACGAGTTCGCCGACGCGTTCGCGCGCGCGTGGTTCAAGCTGACGCACCGCGACATGGGTCCGATCGCCCGCTATCTGGGCCCGGAAGTGCCGAGCGAGCAACTGTTGTGGCAGGACCCGATTCCGGCCGTCGACCATCCGCTCGTCGACGACAAGGACGTCGCGGCGCTGAAGCAGAAAGTCCTCGCGTCGGGGCTGTCGGTGTCGCAACTGGTCACGACCGCCTGGGCATCGGCCTCGACGTTCCGTGGCTCCGACAAGCGCGGCGGCGCCAACGGCGCGCGCATCCGGCTCGCACCGCAGAAGGACTGGGACGTCAACCAGCCCGCTGAGCTCGCGAAGGTGCTGAAGGTGCTCGAAGGCATCCAGAGCGAGTTCAACGGTGCGCAGTCAGGCGGCAAGAAGATCTCGCTCGCCGACCTGATCGTGCTGGCGGGCGGCGCCGGCATCGAGCAGGCCGCGAAGAATGCCGGGCAGCAGGTGAGTGTGCCGTTCACGCCGGGTCGCATGGACGCGTCGCAGGATCAGACCGACGTCGAATCGGTCAAGATGCTCGAGCCGGTTCACGACGGCTTCCGCAACTATCTGGGCGGCAAGTTCCCGGTGACGGCGGAGAAGCTGCTGATCGACAAGGCGCAACTGCTGACGTTGACGGCGCCCGAGATGACGGTCCTGATCGGCGGCCTGCGCGTGCTGAAGGTGGGCGGCGGCAAGGAAGGGGTGCTGACGAGCAAGCCGGAAACGCTGACCAACGACTTCTTCCGTAATCTGCTCGACATGGGTACGGAGTGGACGCCGGTGTCGCAGGCTGCGGAAACGTTCGAGGGGGCCGACACGAAGACCGGCGAGGTCAAGTGGACCGGTTCGCGCGTCGATCTGGTGTTCGGCTCGAACTCGGTGCTGCGCGCCTTGGGCGAGGTCTACGCGAGCGAGGACGGCAACGAGAAATTCGTGCGCGACTTCGTTGCCGCGTGGGTCAAGGTGATGAATCTGGATCGTTTCGATCTGGCTTGAGTGCTGTTGACGCGGCGAGCTTTTGCTCGCCGCACGACGCGTCGCTTCAAGGAGCGTTCTTCAACGCGCGGTGCGATCGCCGGGAAACCGGTGATCGCATTTTTTTTGCGCGCGGCTGTTCGGCGCGCGGATCTCATGCGTGTGCCAGTCGACTCAAGCCATCTTCAACACCACCCTGAAACGCGCGTGACCGCTCATCATCCGGTCGAAGGCCTGCGGCGCCTCGGCGAGTGGATATTCCTCGATCATCGGCTTGACGCCGCTCAATGCGCTGAACGCGAGCGTGTCCTGCGAATCGGCTGAGGTACCGGAGGGCCAGCCTTGCACCGAGTTGCGGCCCATGATGAACTGCACGATCGGCACTTCGATCGGCTCTTCGGAAACGCCGACCATCACCAGCTTGCCGTTCAGGCCGAGACCGCCGAGCGTGGCGGTCATCGCCTTGCCGCTCGTCACAGTGGCGAGGATCAGCTTCGCGCCGCCCAGTTCCTGCAGCTTCTCGGCGACGTTTTCCGTTTTGCTGTCGATGTAGTGATGCGCGCCCAGTTGCTGCGCGAGCGGCGCCTTGTCCTGACCGCGAGCGATCGCCACCGTGCGAAAGCCCATCTTGCGCGCGAACTGCACGCCGAGATGGCCGAGCCCGCCGATGCCGAGAATCGCGACCACGTCGCCGGCGCGCGCGCCGCTATTGCGTATCGCGTTGAAGGTCGTGATGCCCGCGCACAGCAGCGGCGCGGCATCGACATCGGACAGGTCGTCGGGAATGCGCGCCAACGCTTCGACCGGGGCCACCATGTATTCGGCGTAGCCGCCGTCGTAGCTGATGCCGGGGATGAGAGCGAACTTGCACAGCACGAAGTCGCCCCGGCGGCAGTGTTCGCATTTGCCGCAATGGCCGCCGTGCCAGCCGACCCCGACTCGCTGCCCGACCTGCCAGTCCTCGACCTCCGCGCCGAGCGAATCGATCACGCCCGCGATCTCGTGACCGGGCACACGCGGATAGGCCAGCCCCGGCCACAGGCCTTCCTTGGTCATCACATCGCTGTGACAGATGCCGCAAGCATGAATCTTGATGCGCACGTGACCGGCGCGCGCCTCGGGCACTTCACGTTCCACCAGTTCGAGCGGGCCGCCGGCCTGCTTCACTTCGACTGCTTTCATCGTGGGCATGATGTTCTTCCTTTCCAGTAACGAACGGGACAAGAGGGGAACAAACCCAAACATCATAGTCCGCGTCCAGGCGGCTCGCCAGAAAGAAGCCGCCGCCGCATTGCTGAGCGCGATGACATCCGATGTAATTGGCGCGCCGCGCGGCTGCTTCTACTCTTCGACTACCGCGTCGTCATCCGATGGCGCACACGTCGAGGAGATACCATCATGTCCAGCTATCCCGTTCACACGATCGAGTCCGCTCCCGAGCAATCGAAACTCCTGCTGCGGAAACTGCATCAGGCGTTCGGCGTGATTCCGAACATCGCGGCCAAGATGGCCGCTTCACCGGTGCTGATCAACGGCTTCATCGGCCTGTTCGAGCGCGTGCATGCGAGCAGTCTGACGGAACCGGAGATCCAGACGCTGCTGCTCACCAACGCGGTGACGAACGCGAGCGAATGGGCAGTTGCGTTTCATACCGCGCTCGGCCTGAACGCGGGCCTGCGTCGCGCCGATGTCGAGGCGATCCGCCACGCCGGCGTGCCCGACGACGCGAGGCTGTCGGCACTGTCGACGCTCGCGCGCACGCTGATCGAAAAGCGCGGCCGCCTCGCCGACGAGGACCGACAACGCTTTCTGGCGGCAGGCTTCAGCGCAGAGCAGATTCTCGAGGTGGTTGCGGTGGTCGCCGCGTCGACGATCACGAACTACACCGGCAGCGTGACCGAGCCGCCGCTCGAAACGCAGTTCGCGGAATTCGCGTGGCACGCGCGCGCGCGCTGAAGCAGTCCTGTTCATGCATCAGGAGGAGGGCAATACGATGAACGTCACCAGTCACGATCCGAAAGTGCAGCCCGGCGATCTAGGCAGTCTGTTGCGCTATTGGCGTGACGTGCGTAACGTGAGTCAGCTCGATCTTTCGCTCGAGGCCGGCTTCTCGCAGCGGCAGATCAGCTTCATCGAAAGCGGGCGCAGCGTGCCGGGCCGCGACACGCTGCTCACGCTTGCGCAGACTCTCGACGTGCCGCTGCGCGAGCGCAATGCGCTGTTGCTTGCCGCGGGTTATGCACCGATCTATTCGGAAGCGCCGTGGAATGCGCAGGAAATGCAGGGCGTGGTTCGAGCGCTCCAACGGGTCATGCGTCAGCATGAACCGTTTCCGGCGCTCGTGATGGACCGCGACTGGAACGTGCTGATGAGCAACGACGCGGCGCCGCGCTTCTTCAACTGTTTCATCGACATGGCCGCGCGCGAAGGCCCGCGCAACATGCTGCATCTGATCTTCGATCCGCGCGGCATGCGTCCGTTCGTCGCCGATTGGGAGGAGGTCGCGCGAAGCCTGTTGCAACGCGTGTATCGCGAGTCGGTCGGTCATGTGATCGGCGCCAACACGAAGCGTCTGCTCGATGAACTGCTTGCGTATCCGGACGTGCCGCGCGACTGGAAGACGCATCATGGCTCGTCCGCTACCACTGCAACGGCAGCAGCGACGCTGCCGATGGTGCCGCTCGGCTTCATCAGCGAAGGCAAGGTGCTGCGCTATTTCTCGATGGTCACGACCGTGGGCACACCGCAAAACGTCGCCGCGCAGGAGCTGCGCATCGAATGCATGTTCCCCGCCGACGATGCCACCGAAGCGCACCACCAGCAGCTGCTTGCGACGCACGCGTCCCCGCAACCTCCAATATCGGCAAACCGTACGCCGTGATATAGCAGTGCCTGCGGTTTTTGGGCGATCATCCGAGCCGATCAGCTTGAGCAATCCGACGCCACTCACTCCAAATGGATAACGGGCTTTTACTGTTTCCGGTCGCGGCGCTTCATGTCGAAGCAGCCGACGAGCCACTATGGTTCCGCCGCGCGCCCAATTCGCACGCGGCCATCATCTCCGACTTCGGCGACGTGACCGAGGTGCTCGCGCGCGTGCCGGAATCATGGTGCGTCGTACCGGGTGCGCAACTCGAAGGCTTGCACGACGACGAGGACATCACGAGCGCCGACCCGCGTTTCAACGGCGAGCTTCCGCGTCACCATTTCGCGGTAATTCGTCATACGGACCGCCGCATCAACGTCGCGCTGCTGTTGATCAACGCCGCCGAAGCCGTGTTGCTGCCGACGCGACTATTTGCCTCGCGCGCTCATTT
The DNA here is from genome assembly GCF_021390635.1 of Paraburkholderia sp. HD33-4. Classification (NCBI taxonomy): domain Bacteria; kingdom Pseudomonadati; phylum Pseudomonadota; class Betaproteobacteria; order Burkholderiales; family Burkholderiaceae; genus Paraburkholderia; species Paraburkholderia sp. HD33-4. The sequence goes on from NZ_JAJEJS010000001.1 coordinate 1,914,060, forward strand.
CGAAGCCTGCGTGCCGGGTCTCGAACAGTTCGTCCGCGAAGAAACCGGGCCGGGCGCCTGAGCCGCGGACCGCTGAACCACTGCTCTCGCATGAGGGTGAACCCCGCTATCCATGGCCGCGGAAAAATGCGTCGAGCGTCTTTGTAAGCCTGTTATTGGATTCGTAAGTAAGGCGTAATAAATCTACTTATCGTTTGCCGATTTGGGAGCTGTTTCCACAATTATCTACAGTTAATTTTCCGCAATGCCACAACGAATGTACTTGCGGAGAAGAGATGCAAAGAAAACGGAGACTGGCGCTGCTGATGTTGAGCAGCGTCGCGATAGCGACCCAGGTTCTCGCAACTGAAAAAGCGGAAGACCTGACGATCGCGAAGATGCCGGCGTACAGCCCGCATCAGGTGTACGTCGTGGACGTGAACTTCAGCTCGATGACGGACGCGCGCACGTACGTGATCGACGCCGACAACAACCGCCTGCTCGGCCAGATCGACGCCGGCTTCGCGCCGGGTCTCGCGATCAGCCCCGATCACAAGACGAGCTACGTCGCGACGACTTACTTCGCGCGCGGCTCGCACGGCGCCCGCACCGACGTCGTCGAAACGACCGACAACACGACGCTGCAGATCACCGGCGAAGTCGCGATTCCGCCGAAGCACGCGCAAAGCGTGCCGTCGCCGTACAACACGTCGATGTCCAAAGACGGCAAGTGGCTGTACGTGTCGAACATCACGCCGGCGACCTCGGTCACCGTGGTCAACACGGCCACCCATCAGGTCACCGCCGAAATCGATACGGACGGCTGCGTGCTCGCCTACCCGACGGGTAACGACCGCTTCACGTCGCTGTGCGAAAGCGGCAAGGCGTTGACCGTCGTGCTCGGCGCGAACGGCAAGGAAAAGAGCCGTAAGTTGTCCGACGCATTCATCGACGTCGCCAGGGATCCGGCGTTCGTCAATGCGTCGCGCAGCGGCAATACGTACTGGTTCGCGACCTTCAACGGCAATCTGCGCACCGCTGACTTCAGCGGCGCCGCGCCGGTGTTCGGCACGCCGTGGGCGCTCGTCACACCGGACGAGGCGAAGGCCGGCTGGCGTCCGGGCGGCCTGCAGCAAACCGCGCTGCACGTGCCGACCCAGCGTCTGTTCGTGGCGATGCACCAGGGCAACGCGGATACCCACAAGGACCCCGCGAGCGAGGTCTGGGTGTTCGACCTGAAGACGCACAAGCGCATCGCGCGCTGGAAGCTCGCGGACCAGAAGATCGATCCGCTGCTGTCGATTCAGGTCAGCGAGGATGCGCATCCGCTCTTCTACGGCATCACGATCAACTCGGACGTGGTCGTCGCCGACGCGGCGACGGGCAAGCTCAAGCACGTTCAGAAGCAGGTCGGCGCGACCGCGTCGCTGCTGCTCAACCCGTAACCAGGTGCATGCGATGAATCCAGTCCTCGTCATCGATCCGGTCGTCTCGAGCGTCGCGCTCGCCGCGACCTCGATCATCACCTTGACGCTCGCGCTGCCGAAAGTGGCGCGCCAGTACGACCAACGGCAGATCGTCGCCGGTTTCGATCTTCTGCCGCACGCGCTGGTCGCGCCGTTCGCGCTCCTGTTGCCGCTCGCCGAAATCGCCGCGACGCTCGCGACGCTCGTACCGGCTACGCGCAGCATCGGCGCCGCCGCGCTCGCCGCGCTGTTCGTGCTGTTTGCGCTTGCGCTCGGCATCAACGTGGCGCGCGGGCGCACCAACATCGATTGCGGCTGCAGTGGGTTTCGCCAGCCGGGCGCTGCCGTGCCGCACTCGATAGGTTGGGCGCACGTCGCGCGCACCTTGCTGCTGGCCGCGCTCGCCGCGCTGATCTGCCTGCCGCAAAGCGCCCGCGCGGTCGTCTGGTTCGACTATCTCAGCGTGCTCGGCGCGACCCTCGTCGCCGTAGCCGCTTTCTTTACCCTGGACGTGCTGCTCGCCAACCGTCCGAAGCTGAATCACCTGAGGAACTCGTAATGGAAAACGCACTGTTGGTCTCCAATGTTTTGCTGTGGCTCGGCGTGCTTGCGCTCGGCGCCATCTCCCTCGCGCTCGTGCGCCAGATCGGCGTGCTGTACGAACGACTGATGCCGGTCGGCGCGCTGATGATCGACAAGGGGCCGGCGGTCGGCACCGTCGGTCCGTCGTTCGAGTTCAACGCGCTCGACGGCCGTCAGGTCAAGGTCGGCGGCATCTCCGCCAAGGGCCGCAGCACGCTGGTGTTCTTCCTGTCGCCGAGCTGCCCGGTGTGCAAGAAGCTGCTGCCGTTGCTGCCGTCGATCCAGTCGCGCGAAACGGCTACCGACATCGTGCTCGCGAGCGACGGCGACACTACCGAACACGCGGCGTTCTACAAGAAGCTCGGCCTGAGCCAGTTCCCGTACGTGTTGTCGCAGGAGTTGGGTCTCGCCTATCAGATCGGCAAGCTGCCGTACGCACTGCTGATCGATGAAGCGGGCAAGGTCCGCGCGAAGGGTCTGGTGAATTCGCGTGAACACCTCGAAAGCCTGTTCGAAGCGAAGGATCGCGGGGTGGCCTCGCTGCAGGAGTTCGTCCACGCGGGCCACGACCATGCGGACCACGGGGACCACGCGGAGCAGCACGCCTGAGCACGTCATCACACATCAGAACGACAGGACGACAAGCATGAAATGGTTCGACTCTTTCTTCGAGTTGAGGGCGCGCAACGTCGCGCAGCACAGCTCGCGACGCAGCGCGATGGCCAGGCTGGGCCGCGTGCTGGTCGGCTCGGCGCTCGTGCCGCTGCTGCCGGTGGACCGCACCTTCGCGGCTGACAACGCGTCGGCGCCGGGCGCCGCGAGCGCGCCGGCCGCGGGCAAAAGCGACGACCCGTATAGCTGCGACTACTGGCGCTACTGCGCGATCGACGGCTGGCTGTGCAGCTGCTGCGGCGGCACGTCGAGCAGCTGCCCGCCGGGCACGACGCCGTCGCCGATCACGTGGATCGGCACCTGCCGCAATCCGCACGACGGCACCGACTACATCGTGTCGTACAACGACTGCTGCGGCAAAACCTCGTGCGGACGCTGCTTCTGCAACCGCAACGAACGCGAGAAGCCGCTGTACAAGCTCTCGCTGAACAACGACATCAACTGGTGCATGGCGAGCGGCAACGCGAACTATCACTGCTCGGTATCCGCCTTGCTCGGAGTAGCACAGCAATGACCACGACGACTTTTAACCGGCGCCTCGTGAAGTGGGCCGTGACCTTGTGTGCGACGGGCGCCGCGCTGAGCGCGGGCGCGGCCCTCGCGCAGAGCGCGCAGTACGCGCCCGGCAAGGCGTTCTTCGACACCAAGTGCGCCGTGTGCCATCAGGCGGGCGGCAAGGGCCAGGACGGTCTCGCGCCGCCGCTCACCGAGCTGCCGGGCCACTACGCGACCAACGCGCAGGGTCGCACGCAACTCGGCCTGACCGTGCTCAACGGCATGTTCGGCACGATCGCGATCAAGGACAAGAGCTACAACTTCAAGATGCCGAGCTTTCGCGCCGAGTCCGACGAGGACCTCGCGAACGTGCTCAATTACCTCGTGTTCGACGTGAACGCGAAGCATGCGGGCGCGAAGCCGTTCACCGCGGCCGAAGTGAAGGCGCTGCGCGCGACGCAGATGGACGGCGCTCAGGTGCGCGCGCATCGCGACGTCGCGCTGAAGAGTCTCGGGCTATGAAGAAGACTCGCGCGTGTGCGCTGTTCTCAGCCGTGCTTGCCGTGTGCGCGGGGATGTCGGGGGTGGCCGCGCATGCACAGGAGCGCGGCTACAACGCGGCGAGCGCGCGCGAGGCCTGGGTCCTCAACTGCATGGGCTGTCACACCGGCGACGCGCACGGCATCGCGGGCAAGGTGCCGCCGCTCACGGGCGAGCTCGGACACTTCGTGCGGCTCGCCGAGGGACGCGAGTTCGTGATGCGCGTGCCGGGCGCGTCGAACTCGTCGCTGTCCGACGCGGAGCTGGCGAACGTTCTGAACTGGCTGATGGACACGAGGAACGCGGACACGAAGCCCGTGGATTTCAGGCCTTATACCGCGCAGGAAGTTGCCGCGAAGCGGCGGCCCGCGCTCACCGACGTCGCGAAGCATCGCGCGGCTCTGATCGAGAGTCTGCGCAAGAGCGGCGATACGGCGGTGAAAGATCAGTACTAGAGATGGCCGCTACGACGGCTGGGCGATTCAACAGGTATCGGGAGATCGAGACGATGAAAGGCAAGACGCAAGTAAAGGCAATGTGTTCGGCAGCGGTGCTGGCCGCCGTGCTGGGCACGCTGGCGGGTGGCGCGGTGGCGGACACGGCCGGTATGGAGAAGGGCGCGAGCGCCGACGGTCGGATTCCGGCGTACGCGGGTCCGCAGGCAGCGCCCGCGGACTGGTCGTACGGCAAGCTGCGCGGCGACTTCTGGAAGCACAAGGGCGAAAAGCCGTTGTACTCGATCGACGCGAGCAACGTCGACAAGTACGCGGACAATCTGACGCCCGGCCAGGTGCAGCTGATCAAGCAGAAGAAGGGCTACCGCATGGACATCTATCCGACGCACCGCGAATGCGGCGCGCCGGACTTCGTGCAGGCCAACACGAAGCTGAACGCGACTCAGGCGAAGATGGACGCGAGCGGCGAGAACCTGGAGAGCGCGAGCCTGCCGGGTATGCCGTTCCCCGCGCCGAAGACGGGTGCCGAAGCGATGTGGGACCACCTCGCGCGCTATCGCGGCATCGGCGCGGAATGGCAGAAGGCGGTGACGGCGGCATCGCCCCGGCCGGGCGGCAGCGAGTGGATCAAGGCCGAATCGAAGCAGACGCTGTACTTCCCGTGGGGCAAGAAGGGCGCGAGCTCGCCGCAGCAGGCCGGCGACATGCTCTATGCGATCTATTTCGCCTATGAGACGCCGGCCGCGCTGGCCGGCCAGGGTCTCGTGCAGCGCGACTACTTCGACAAGGGCAACGATACGTACTACTACTTCACGGGCCAGCGCCGCGTGCGCCGCATGCCGGCGTATTCGTACGACGCGCCGCAGATCGGCTTCGAGAACCAGTACACGGTCGACGAGCCGTGGCTCTTCAACGGCCAGCTCGACCGCTTCAACTGGAAGCTCGCCGGCAAGAAAGAGATCTACATCCCGTACGACGACTTCGGCATGTACAACTTCAAGGACAAGTTCGACGACGTCTTCAAGCCGGACGGCGTGAGCCCCGAAGCGCGCCGCTATGAGCTGCACCGCGTCTACGTGGTCGAGGCGACGCTGAAGTCGGGCGTGCGCCACGTGGCCTCGAAGAAGGTCTTCTACATCGACGAGGACAGCGGTCTCGCGGTGGCCGCCGAAGACTACGATGCCCAGGGCAAGCTCTGGAAGGTCAAGGAAGCGTATCCGATCCCGGTGTACGAGCTGCACGGCGCCTGTGACGTCGAGCCGTTCGTGCAATACGACCTCAACAACGGCCGCTACGTGACCGACCAGTCGACCATCGGCACCAACACCGACATTCGCTGGTACGAAGACTCGAACGACGCGCGCTTCAAGGACGACTTCTATTCGTCCGAGAACCTGCGCGCTGTCAGCGAGCGATAACGTAACGTCCAGCGGTCGCGGCGCGCCGACTGGCGCGCCGCCACTCCTCATATTCGACCTGCAAATAAATCAGGCATGGGAAGCGCCATGGTGAAGACAAAAATTAGCGCGGCAGTTTCGTTAGGTCTGCTGATGGCGGCACAGGGGGCCTCGGCATACGAGTTCACACTCAACGACGGTGCCGTCAACGGTTCGTGGGTCACGAACCTGACGGCGGGCGGGGGCATCCGCGTCAAGAACCCGAGCTGCTCGCTGACAGGCGACCCGAACGCCAACGGCTGCGGCGCGGGCGCGAACACCGCGCAGTGGTCCAACGGCGACGACGGCAACCTCAACTATCGCAAGGGGCAGCCGTTCAGCACGTACATCAGCGCGACGAGCGAGCTGCTGCTGACGATGCCGGGCGAAGGCGTCAAGTTCATGGTGCGCGGCACCGGCATGTACGACTTCCTCGCGAAGAACACCAACCGAACGGAGCTGTCGAGCACCGCGGCCTCGCAGATCGTGTATCCGGTCGATCTGCTCGATCTGTGGGTGCAGAAAGACTTCACGCTCAACGACCGCTCGGCGCACGTGCGGGTCGGTAACCAGGTGATCAACTGGGGCGAGAGCTTCTTCGCGACCAACGGCATCAACGCGACCAACGCGGTCGATATCCAGAAGCTGCTGATCCCGGGCACGCAGTTGAAGCAGGCGCTGCTACCCGAGCCGATGATCAGCTTCGCGAGCGGCATCACCTCGGGACTGAGCACCGAGGCTTATTACCAGTTCAGCTGGAAGAGCAACCGCTATCCGCCGGTCGGCTCGTACTGGTCGGTCGGCGACATCTTCGGGCGCGGCTCCGGTCCGGCCAGCATCAGCACGCTCAACGGCAACGTGGGCGGATTCGATCCGGGCACGATCGCAGGGCCGAACGCCGGCAACGCGAATTTTGTGGGAGGCATCACCAACGGCCTGGTCAACGGCCAGTTCGCAGGGCCGCCGTTCAACTCGATCGGCGTGCCGACCTCGACGGAGCTGCCGAACAAATACCGTCCGCAGTTCGGTATCAAGTTCAACTACAAGCCGAAGAGCGTCGACGTCAACTTCGGCTTCTACTACGAGAACTACACCGACAAGTCGCCGGTGGTCGGATCGCAGCCGGACGGCACGATGCAGTTCCAGTACCTGAACAACCGTCAACTGTTCGGCGCGAGCGCGAACTTCGGCGTCGGCGACTGGGCGATCGGCACCGAGCTTTCGTATCGTCCGAAAGATGCGGTCGCGCTGTCGGGCTGCTTCGGCGCGGGCGGTCCGTTGGACTTCAACACGAACGCCGTGTCGGGCATCACCTGCCAGCAGTGGCAAGACCGCAAGAAGCTGCAATACCTGATCAACGGCCAGTTGAATCTCACGCAAAGCGACTATCCGTTCCTGAAGCTGATTCACGCCGACATGGCCGTGCTGACGATGGAGCTCGCGTGGATCTACTACCCGGGCCTCAATTCGAACGGGCTCACGCGCACGGTCGATGGTCAACAGGTCACGCAGGCGCCGGCCGCCGGCTACTTCACGTGGCTGAACAACAACTCGGGCTTCGGCTATCCGATCACGGCCGCGAAGGGCACGGCGAGTTCGGTCGGAGCGACGGTCGACTTCAACTGGACCTATGACGGCTCGGTGATCCCGGGCTGGCAGCTCACGCCGGGTGTGACGTTCACCGACGCACTGTACGGCTACACGCCGACCTTCACCGCGAATTACATGCAAGGCGCGAAGTCGGTCAACGTGTATGTGCTGTTCAACCAGAACCCGACCGTGTGGCAGGCCGGCATCAACTTCACGGCGTTCTTCGGTGGTCACAACACCGTCGGTCAGCCGTACTCCGACCGCAATTTTGTCGGCATGTTCGCAACACGTAACTTCTAAACCGCAGTTTTAAGGCAGGCAGGTGCGCGCCCGTTGCGGGCGCGCACCGTGGATCAGCAGCAGACTTTGAGGGGCGCAATGTGTTGAATCGTCTGGTAAGCAAGCTCGAGGCGTTCCTGTTCGGGCATCGCGCGATCACGCTCGGCGTGATCGCGGTCTTCACGGTGGTGATGGCCGTGTTCGCGTTGCAGTTGCGCATGGATGCGGGATTCGACAAGCAGATTCCGACCCAGCACGAATACGTGAAAACGTTCCGGGAATACCGCAACGATCTGCTTGGCGCGAACCGGATCACGGTCGTGCTGAAGGCGCGCAACGGCACCATCTGGACGCGCGAAGGGCTCACGCGGCTCTATCAGATCACCCAGGCCGTCGGCTATCTGCCCGATGTCGATCGCGGCGGCGTGCAGTCGCTGTGGACGCCGAATTCCTTCGTCAACGAAATCACCGAAGACGGTTTTCGCGCGGACCCGCTGATCGATGGCACGATCACGCCGGAAAGCCTCACGGACGAGAAGATCGCCGCGATTCGCCAGTCGACCTCGGCGGGCGGCTACGTCGGTGTGCTGGTCTCGCGCGACCAGACGAGCGCGATGATCACGGCCGAGCTGAACGAGCGGGACGCGAACGGCAACGCGCTCGACTACGTGGCCTTCAATCACATCCTCGAAGAGAAGTTGCGCAAGCCGTATGAGAACGGCGCCTACCAGGTGCAGATCATCGGCTTCGCGAAGCAGATCGGCGACATCGCCGACGGCGCGTCGGGCGTGCTGGTGTTCTGCGCGTTGGCACTAGTGCTGACGGCGGGCGCCGTCTACTGGTACAGCCGTTCGCTGCGCTTCACGATCCTGCCGATCGCGTGCTCGCTGACCTCGCTCGTGTGGCAGTTCGGCACGCTGCGCATCCTCGGCTTCGGCCTCGATCCGCTCGCGGTGCTGGTGCCGTTTCTGGTGTTCGCGATCGGCGTGTCGCACGGTATCCAGCAGATCAACTTCATCGTGCGTGAACTGTCGCACGGCCGCACGCCGATGGAAGCCGCGCGCCACAGCTTCAGCGGCCTGCTGATTCCGGGCACGCTCGCGCTCGTCACCGCGCTGGTGTCGTTCGTCACGCTGCTGCTGATTCCGATTCCGATGGTGCGCGAGCTCGCGATCACCGCATCGCTCGGCGTCGGCTACAAGATCGTGACGAACCTCGTGATGCTGCCGGTCGTCGCGTCGTGCCTGCATTTCACCAAGGAATACGCGGACCGCGCGCTCGCCGCGCGCGAGCGTCGCGCGCACTGGCTGCGTGTGCTGGCCCGCGTGGCCGAACCGCGCAACGCAGCGATCACGCTGGCGGTGACGGCAGTGGTGTTCGGCGTGGCGGTGTGGCAAAGCCGCGATCGGGTGGTCGGCACGTTGCAGCCCGGTGCGCCCGAGTTGCGCGCCGATTCGCGCTTCAACGAAGACGCGGTGGCGATCTCCAGCAGCTACGACGTCGGCCTCGACTGGCTCACGGTCGTTTTCGAAGCGCCGAACTCAGGCGATTGCACCGATCCGCGCCTAGGCCTGTTCGAGGACGACTTCGTCGGCTCGATGAACCGCGTGCCGGGTGTCGTGTCGGTCAGCTCGTATCCGCAGATGCTGCGCACCTACAACGAGGGCTACAACGAAGGCAATCCGAAGATGTTCGTCGTGCCGATCGATCCGACCAACTATGCGGCGCTGAGCGCGGAGATCAACCGCGTGCGCGGCTACATGACGAAGGACTGCCGGATGACGGCGGTGCATCTGTTCCTGTCGGATCACAAGGCCACGACGATCAATCGCGTGATCGACGCGGTCAAGACCTATCGGGCGGACAACCATCTGGCGGGCGTGACGATTCGCCTCGCCGCCGGTAATGCGGGCGTGCTGGCCGCGACCAACGACGAAGTGGCGCGCAGCGAATTGCCGATGATGCTCTACGTGTACGCGGCGATCGTCGTGCTCGTGCTGCTCGCGTATCGCGACTTCCGCGCGGTGATCGCATGTTGCCTGCCGCTCACCGTGGCGACGTTCATCGGCTACTGGTTCATGAAGCAACTGCAGATCGGCCTGACGGTCGCGACGCTGCCGGTGATGGTGCTCGCGGTCGGCATCGGCGTCGACTACGCGTTCTACATCTACAACCGCCTGCAACAGCATCTGTCGCATGACGTGCCGATCGTGAAGGCGGTCGAGCAGGCGATTCTCGAAGTGGGCGTGGCGACGATCTTCACGGCGATCACGCTCGCGGTCGGCGTCGCGACATGGAGCTTCTCGGCGCTCAAGTTCCAGGCGGACATGGGCAAGCTGCTCGCGTTCATGTTCCTCGTCAATCTCGTGATGGCGATGACGGCGCTGCCCGCGCTCGCGGTCTGGCTCACCCGGCTCTTTCCGCGCCGCTCGGCGGTCAAGAGTTCGAGCTTCTTCTCCCACTAGCGCGCCACGAGGACAACCATCATGCAAAAGACCAAGAGCCTGAAGATGGCCTGCGCGGCAGCGCTCGCGTTGCTCGCAGCGCTCACCGGTGCGCACGACGCGCTCGCCGGCGCCGCGCCCGACAACAAACTCGCGCTGGCGGCCGCAAAGCATCGCGACGGCGCCGAGCGCTCGATGATGCTCGGCGCGACACTCGCGGGCAGCCGCATCGTCGCGGTCGGCGAACACGGCGTGATTCTGCTGTCGGACGACAACGGCGCGCACTTCCGCCAGGCGCACGAGGTGCCGGCCAATGCCACGCTGACCTCGGTCGCCTTCGCCGATGCGCGGCACGGCTGGGCGGCGGGGCACTGGGGCGTCGTGCTGCACACCGACGACGGCGGCGAGAACTGGCGCGTGCAGCGCTCGGATACCAGCGTCGACCAGCCGCTGTTCTCGATCGCGTTCCGCGACGACCGGCACGGCTGGGCCGTGGGCCTGTGGTCGCTGCTCGTCACCACCGACGACGGCGGCGCCACCTGGAAGACGCAACAGGTCGACCAGGGTGCGGGCGGCGGCGCCGGCAAGAGCGGACTGAATTTCTTCTCGGTGTTCGCGGGCCCGGACAAGGACGTGTATATCGCGGCCGAGCAGGGCACCGTGTTCAGGTCGAGCGACGACGGCGCGAGCTGGCAGGCGCTGCATACGGGCTACAAGGGCACGCTGTGGAGCGGCGTGGTGGCGCCCGATCGCACGGTCTACGTGGGCGGGCTGCGCGGCAATCTGTTCGCGAGCGGCGACGCCGGCGCGACCTGGCAGACGGTGGCATCCGGCGCCAACGATTCGATCACCGATCTCGTCGCGAACGCGCACGGCGTGGCAGCCGTGGCGCTCGACGGCTCCGTGACGCTGAAGCAGCCGGGTGCGCGTGAGTTCGTGGCGAAGCAGTTGCCGGGCCGCGACGCGCTGACCGCGCTGGTGTTGAACAACGACGGCTCGCCCGTGCTGTTTTCCAAACAAGGCGTAATCGCCCCATAACCAGGATCGACAAGATCAATCAGGAGCAGACATGAAAATCGAAGCATTGCTTGCGAACCTTCGCACCCAAATGATCGTCGGCGGCCGTGCCGTCGACGCGCGCAGCGGCAAAACCTTTGCCGTCTACGACCCGGCCAGCGGCCGTGAAATCGCCCAGGTGCCCGACGGCGACGCCGAGGACGTCGCGGCCGCCGTGGCCGTCGCGAAGAGCGCGTTCGAATCGAACGAATGGCGCCGTATGCCGCCGGCCGCGCGCGAACATCTGCTGCTCAAGCTCGCCGATCTGGTCGAGCGGCACGGCGACGAACTCGCAGCGCTCGAAACCCTGAACCAGGGCAAGCTGCTCGGTTTCTCGCGCATGCTCGAAGTGGGCGGCAGCGCGCAGTGGCTGCGCTATATGGCCGGCTGGGCGACGAAGATCGAGGGCAGCACGGTCGATCTGTCGCTGAGCTTTCCGCCGGGCGTGCAGTATCGCGCGTCGACGCAGCGCGTGCCGGCCGGCGTGGTCGCCGCGATCGTGCCGTGGAACTTCCCGCTGCTGATGGCGGTGTGGAAGATCGCGCCGGCGCTCGCCTGCGGCTGCACGGTGGTGCTCAAGCCCGCCGAGGAAACGCCGCTGACCGCGATCCGCCTCGCCGAACTCGCGCTCGAAGCCGGCTTCCCGGCGGGCGTGCTGAACGTCGTCACCGGCCGTGGCGAAACCGCGGGCGCGGCGCTGGTCCGTCACCCCGACGTCGACAAGGTGACGTTCACCGGCTCGACCGAAGTGGGACGTCTGATCGGCGCGCAATGCGGCCGCGACATCCGCCGCGTTTCGCTCGAACTGGGCGGCAAGAGCCCGGTGATCGTGCTCGACGACTGCGATCCGCGCAAGGCGATCGAAGGCGCGGCGAGCGCGATTTTCTTCAATCACGGCCAGGTGTGCACGGCGGGCTCGCGCCTCTATGTGCCGCGCTCGATGTACGCGCAGATCGTCGAAGGCGTCGCGCAGGTCGCCAACAGCCTCGTGCTCGGTTCCGGTTTCGACGAGACGACCCAGATGGGCCCGCTCGTGTCGGCGCGTCATCGCGACAAGGTCGTCGGCATGATCGCCGAGGGCCGCGCGCAGGGCGGCGAGATCGTCGCGGGCGGTTCGGCACGCGACGGCGACGGCTATTTCGTGCGCCCGACCGTGGTCGCCAACGAAGCGCGCCGGCCGCTTTCGCTCGTCAACGAGGAAGTGTTCGGCCCGGTGCTGGTGGCGATGCCCTACGACGATCTGGAAGAAGCGATCAGCGCCGCGAATTCGAGCGAGTACGGTCTCGGCGCGAGCGTGTGGACCAATCAGCTCGATAAGGCCCTGCGCGTCGTCGATCGCATGGAAGCAGGCACGGTGTGGGTCAATTCGCACAACATGGTCGATCCGGCGTTGCCGTTCGGCGGCTTCAAGTCGTCCGGCGTCGGACGCGAGCACGGCCGCGCGATCATCGACGCGTACACCGAGACGAAATCGGTCTGCTTCGCCTACTGAAGCCTACACTCGAGGGGTCAACGCACCATGAATACGTCATCAGTCGATCTGCGGGACAGCGACATGCGCGAACAGACGGATTCGAATTCCCGGGCACGCCTGTGGGTGGCAATCCTCGCGGGCGTAGTCGGGCCGGAAGTGTTCATCGTCCAGCCCGCGGTCGTCGAGGGCTTCGTCAAGTACCTCGGCTTCGACGCGGTGGCGGCGGGCTACGCGGCGTCGGTGGAGGTGTGGGGCATCGCGCTGAGCTCGATCCTGCTGCCGCTCGTCGCGAAGCGCGTGAACTGGCGCACGGTGATCGTGCTGTCGATCCTGCTGATGGCGGCCGGTAACGCGGCCTCCGCGTTCACGCCCGATCATGGCGTCTTTCTGGTGTGGCGATTCCTCGTCGGCGTCGGCGCGGGCGGCCTGATCTCGCTGAGTTTCGCGGCGGTCGGGCTCACCGCGAACCCTGAGCGCAACTTCGGCTACATGATCATGTGGGTGATGATCTATGGCGCGCTGGGATTGTGGCTCGTGCCGAGCGCGTTCGAGCTCGGCGGCATGCAGCTGCTGCTGTTCTTCTTCGCCGCGTTTCCGTTGCTGGTGCTGCCGTTCGTGCGTTTTCTGCCGCGTGGCGGCGAGAGCGCGCCGCATTCCGACGCGAACGCGATCGAGCTGCCCACGCTCGCGAAAGCATCCGCGTTGCTCGCGATGCTGCTGTACTTCGTCGCGCAGGGCATCGTGTGGGCGTACCTGTTCCTGATCGGCACCGACGACGGCCTCGGCGAGCAGCAGGTCGCCAACGCGCTGACGCTGTCGCAGTTCATGGGCGTGCTCGGCGCGTGGGCATTCGGTGCATTCGGCGCGCGCATCGGCCGCTCGCGCGCGCTCACGGCGAGCGTGCTCGGCGGTTCGTTGTGCCTGCTTCTGCTGACCACGCACACGAGCTTCGCGATCTTCGCGCTGGTCGTCTGCGTCTACAACTTCTTCTGGAACGTGGCCCAGCCGGCCTTGCTGTCGGCGATGGCCGTGTTCGACCGGCGCGGGCGCATGGTGCTCGCGGCGACCGCGATGCAGATGATCGGTCTCGCGACCGGTCCCGCGCTCGCCGCCTCGGTCATCGCGTCCGGCAGCTATTCGAAAGTCATCGGCTCCGGTGTCGCGCTGTTCGTCGCGAGCTGGTTCCTCATCTACCTCCCGGTGCGCCGTCACGCGCTGATGCTGCGCGAGGCCAGCACGAACGCCGACGCCGCCCCGGTCACGGAGACGCCTCATGCCTGATCAGGATCTGTTGCAACGCCGCTACCGCGTGCTCGGCAAACGCGCGCCGCTGTTCTACGACGAGCCGCTGCATCTGGTGCGCGGCGAGGGCGTCTGGCTCTACGACGCCAACGGCCGCCGCTATCTCGACGCGTACAACAACGTGCCGCATGTCGGGCACTGCCATCCGCGCGTGACCGACGCGATCGCGCGGCAGGCGTCGCAGCTGAACACGAGCACGCGCTATCTGCACGAGAACATCGTCGCGTATGGCGAGCGGCTCGTATCGACGTTCGACGCGTCGCTGCCGATGGTGATGTTCTGCTGCACCGGCAGCGAAGCGAACGAGCTCGCATTGCGCATCGCGCGCGAATGCACGGGCAACATGGGCATCATCTGCACCGCGCATTCGTATCACGGCAACACGGCGGCAGTGGTGCAGGTCAGCTCGTTTCTGTCGACCGAAGAGCAGCGCGGGCGCTACGTGCGCACGATTCCGGTCATCGACCCGTATCGCGAGCGCGGCGAGCTGAGCGAGGACGAACTCGCGGATCGTTACGCGAGCGAAGTGCAGGCGGCCATCGACGCTTTCGCGGCCGACGGCGTGCGCGTCGCCGGCCTGCTGATGTGCTCGGGACTGTCGTGCGAGGGTCTGCCGGACGTCCCGGCGGGTTATCTGGCGCGCGCCGTGGAGAAGGTGCGCCGCGCGGGCGGCGTCTACATTTCCGACGAAGTGCAGGGCGGTTTCGCGCGTTTCGGCTCGCATTTCTGGGGGCATCAGAAGCTCGGTGTGACGCCCGACATCGTCACGATGGGCAAGCCGATGGGCAACGGCCATCCGCTTGCCGGCGTGGTGGCGCGCCGCGAGCTGATGGAGGACTTCGCCGAGCGCAATCCGATGTACTTCAACACGTTCGCGGGCAACCCGGTCTCGTGCGCGGCCGGCATGGCGGTGCTCGACGTGATCGCCGACGAAGGTCTGCAGCGCAATGCGCAGAGCGTCGGCCAATACGTGCTCGACAAGCTGCGCGGGCTCGCGGCGAAACATCCGGCGATCGGCGACGTGCGCGGCAGCGGCTTGTTCTTCGCGCTCGAGATGGTCGAAGACCGGGCGGCGAAGACGCCGGCTGGCGGCGTGGCGCGCCGCGTCGTCAATGCGATGCGCGAGCGCGGCGTGCTGATCAGCCGGATCGGCGTGCACGACAACATCCTGAAGATCCGCCCGCCGATGCCGTTTGCGACGGCCCACGCCGATCAGCTGATCGACACGCTCGACGCCGTGCTCCGCTCCCTCTGACAGGACCCGCCATGACACGTACAGAAGACGCGCGCGCGTCGGAGGACGCGTTCGCGCTGCAACGTCTCGCCACCCAGGCGCTTGGGCTCTGGGATCTCGACGACCCGATCATCGCGCCGATCAAGATCCGCGAGAACGCAGTGTTTCGCGTCGATACCCGGGACGGCCGGCGCGCCGTGCTGCGCATTCACCGGCTCGGCTATCACGACGACGCGGCGCTCCACTCCGAGTTCGAATGGATGCGCGCGCTCGCCGGCGCCGGCATCGAGGTGCCGCGGGTGGTGAGCTCGCGCGAAGGGCGGCCGTTCGAGCGCGTGCACACCGACGAGCTGCCCGCGGGCCGCCAGATCGACGTGCTCGAATGGGTCGACGGGCGCCAGCTGGGCGCGCTCGAATCGGGCCTCGACGGCGGCGAGGGCGACGTGGCGCAGCGTTATCGCGTGCTCGGCGGCATCGCGGCGCGCATGCACAACCATACGAGCGCGTGGCGCGCGCCCGACGGCTTCAGACGGCATAGCTGGTGCGAACACGGGCTGGCGGGCGACGAGCCGTTGTGGGGACGCTACTGGGAACTGGAGCAACTGGGCGCGTCGCAGCGGCGTCTGTTCGAGCGCGCGCGCGAGGCGATCTGGACCGACCTGAGCACCAATGGCAAGGACGTCGGCCAGTTCGGCCTGATCCACGCCGATCTGGTGCCGGAGAACGTGCTGGTGGACGGCGAGCGCGTGCGCGTGATCGATTTCGACGATGCGGGCTTTGGCTGGCATCTGTTCGACGTGGCGACCTCGCTGTACTTCATCCGCGGCGAGCCGTTCTTCGATACGGCCATGCAGGCATTCGTGGCCGGCTATCGCTTGCATCGGCCGTTGCCCGACGAGCAGTTGCGGCAGTTGCCGCTGTTCATGGCCGCGCGCAGCACGACGTATCTGGGCTGGGTGCACAGAAGAAAGCATACGGATACCGCGAAGGCGCTGACGCCGGTGCTGATCGACTATGCGACCTCGGCTGTCGAAGAGTATCTGGGGAATAGGTAAAAGCGGGGGCGCAGACAGCGAAAAGCCGGGGACGTGCCCCGGCTTTTCGATCCACTTCACCTTTCGCCTTTCGATCCATCTCGCCTAGCGCTGGCCTCGCGCTGGCCTAACGCTGGCGATTGTCCGACGGCATCGCCTCGAACAGTTCGCGATAGTCCTGCGTGAAGTGTCCCGAGTGAAAAAAGCCCCACCGTTGCGCGGCATCGCGCACGGTCAGCTCGACCGGCGACGATTTGCGCAGCAACTGGCGCACGTGATTCAGCCGTATCGCGCGCATGTATTCGACCGGCGATTTGCCGGTCACCAGACGAAAGCTCGTCTGCACTGTGCGCCGGCTGATCCGCAGCGATTCGCACAGCTCCTGCACGGTCACGGGCTCCAGCGGGCGCGCGAGGATCATCTCGTGCGCGCGTGCGACCACGTCGCTCTGCGACATCCACGTGATGTCGGTCTTTTCGTCGCGCACGCCGTCGTCGACCAGTGTGTCGAGCATGTCGAGAATCTGTGCCGAGACGCGGCGCCGCGCGAGTTCGGACGGCGCGCACGCGTTCAGTGCGAACGCCTCGTCGGTCACGTAGCGCCACATCGCGATGAACTGCTCACGCGCGCCGGGCGCGAGCGGAAGCACGGAAGTCTTGCTGGACAGACGGGTTTCGAGCCGCGCGGCCAGCTCCGGATAGTCGGCCAGGAACGGCAACTTCACGCCGAGAGCGAGGAGCTCGGTTTCACCCGGAAAATGCAGGAAGAACTCGCGGCTGGCGCGTGCGCAGATCATCGAATCCGCGCTGACGGAGCGGTCCGCGAAGGTGACGGGCGAGTTCGTGTCGAGCACGATGCCGAACACGAGCATGTCGCTCGGCGTGCTGCCTTGCTGCACGACGCGGCGATTCACGGATTCGTAGAACACGTGGATGTCGTCGACGCCGACCTGCTGGAGTCGACCTTGAAACGGCCCGCTATCGAGCTGGAAATACTGCTGTTCCCAGCCGGAAAGCATCGCGGCGTGTTCGCCGGCGTCGGTAAAAGTGTGATTCTCGAGCTGCATGATGGTTTGCGGATAAATCGCGGGCCGATCGGTGAACGACGCACAGGTTGCTTATTAACCGACCGGTGCGTCGGTTAATTCAGTGCGAAGGATGCAGGGACGAAAGCCTGTTAGCAAGCCCGGGATGGCCCTGGCTTGCCGGGTTCAGATGTCTCCTTGCGCATTCGGGCTGTTTCGTGGGGCGCCGCCGTCGATTTCGGGTTCGAGGGTTCGCGCATTTGAGCCGAGCATACGGCGGCTCGGTCGATCGGACAAATCGATAGAAAATGCTGTTCTGAATAAATGGCAGTGATATTAGGGAATGGGGACGCCGACTCGCGACCCTTTCATGAAACGAGTCTGATCCGTCGATGCTTGACCCAGATCAAGCCGCCCGCCATGCCCACGCGCATGATGTAAGCGCGTGCCGCATTATTTTCCGCCACCGCCAGCCGACGCATGACTCGATCTGGTCGAGGCGCGAACACGTCTGCCGGCTCGCATCGTGTTTCATTCCGGTCACAGGAGAAGTCCGACATGAAAGCACTCGTTTATCACGGTCCCGGCATAAAGTCGCTCGACGAACGGCCGATACCCGAACTCACGGTGCCCACCGATGCAATCGTGAAAGTCACGCGCACGACGATCTGCGGCACCGATCTGCACATTCTCAAGGGCGACGTGCCGACCTGCGAGCCGGGCCGCATTCTCGGCCACGAAGGCGTCGGTGTCGTGCATCAGGTCGGCGAGGCGGTGAGCGGGCTCGCGCCCGGCGATCACGTGCTGATCTCGTGCATCACCTCGTGCGGCCGCTGCGACTACTGCCGGCGTGGCATGTATTCGCATTGCACGACGGGGGGCTGGATTCTCGGTAACCGGATCGACGGCACGCAGGCCGAATACGTGCGCATTCCGCATGCGCAGAGCAGTCTGTATCAAATTCCAGCGGGCCTCGACGAAGAGGCGCTCGTGATGCTGTCCGACATTCTGCCGACCGGCTTCGAATGCGGGGTGCTCAACGGCAAGGTTCAGCCGGGCTGCACGGTCGCGATCGTCGGCGCCGGGCCGATCGGGCTCGCGGCGCTGTTGACCGCGCAATTCTATTCGCCGGCGCAGATCATCATGATCGATCCGGACGCCAACCGGCTCGAGGTCGCGCAGCGTTTCGGCGCGACCGCGTGCATCGACAATGCGCACACCGACGCGGTCGCGCAAGTGCTGCAGCTGACGGAATCGGCAGGCGCCGACTGCGTGATCGAAGCGGTCGGCATTCCGGCGACGTTCGAACTCTGCCAGGAGCTGGTCGCGCCGGGCGGCACCATTGCGAACGTCGGCGTGCATGGCGTCAAGTGCGATCTGCATCTGGAAAAGCTGTGGGATCGCAACATCGCGATCACGACGCGTCTCGTCGATACCGTCAGTACGCCGATGCTGTTGAAGACGGTCAAGGCGGGGCGGATCGATCCCACGCGTCTGATCACGCATCGCTTCCGGCTCGACGATATTCTTTCGGCTTACGAAACGTTCTCCAGCGCCGCGAGCACGCGCGCGCTGAAGGTGTTGATCGAGGCCTCGTAGACGGGGCGCTGCGAGCCTGAACACTCGAGCGATCGCGCGGCCCGGGTGCGTTTGCGGCGCCGGGACGGTATCGCGCGAAACCCGACAGGCCGGAAGCGATACGCGCGATGACTGACCACATGATCGACCACGGCCTCGGCGGCTACGGATTGGGCGGCGCAAGCGCGCACGACGGCCCGCGCGCCGTGCGGGCATGGCGCCGGCTGCGCTGGGGGCTGTGCGCGCTGAGCTTCTGCGCGATCCCCGCGTTCTATGTCGAACTGACTGTGCCCAGCGCGTTTGCGCTGACCCTGTCGCGCACACTGTACCTAAGCATGTTCGCCGGCTTTGCGTTGTCGTTCACGTGGCTGGCCCATCTGAGCAGACGGCCGAAGACGCTGCTCGCGAACAACTGGCTGGACCTGCTGATCGCGCTCGGCGCGGCGCTGAGCATCGGCTTCGGCACGCCGCCGTGGCAGCCGGTCGAATGGCTGCTGCGGCTGTCGTTCATGGCGGTCGTCGCGTTGCGCATCGTGCTGTCGCTGCGTGAGTTCGTCACGCCGAACCGTCTGATGTGGCTGCTGCTCGCCGGCGCGCTCGTGCTCGCGATGGCCGGTGCCGGATTCTATTGGCTCGAACCGCGCGTGCATTCGTACTCCGAGGGGCTTTGGCTTGCGTTCGAGAGCAGCGCGACCGTGGGCTATGGCGACATCGCGCCGACCACGCCCGCCTCGCGTGTCTTCGCGGCATTCGTCGTGCTGCTCGGCTACGGCATGTTGTCGCTGGTCTTCGCGAGCATTGCCGCGGCATTCATTGGCAAAGAGGAGAGGGCGCTGCGGCGCGAGATGCATCGGGACATCAAGCATCTGAACGATGAAATCGTGCGCCTGCATGCTGAACTGAAGGCGTTGCGCCAGACCATCGACGCCGCCGCGCGTCGCAGCGACGCGCAGGCGGGTTGCGCGACGCGCACACGGGCGAATGACCCGTCGCGCTGACAGGACCGCGGCCTGCGGCGCCACCTTGGAGCGTGCGGGATACCGCCTTGACGTAAGTCAAATTCGCCGTGATTGGTGTGACTAAGCTGGAAACCACGCTGGAAACGTCGCGGCGCATGCGTTACCTCGCATCCGCCGATGCGCTACTTCATGCCCGTAAGGGGGCGTCACCATGCACATTTCCTTTCCATCCTGCATGCCCGAATACTGCGCCCGCGATCTGGTGCTGGCGTTTCCTGCGCTCGTCGACGATCGGGCCGTGCAGTGCGCGATCACGGCCGAGGCGCTCGAAGATCATTTCGGCGCGCGCTCGCTGCGCGAAGACGATCTGGTCGAAGCGTTCCTTGCGCACCGTTTCCAGATCGAACAGGCCGCCAAACGGCTGCTCGATGAGGTCGGCGCCAAGCCGGTGCTGCTGCACAGCGGATTTTTCAGGTTCTGCACCTGACTGCCCGGGCGGGCGCCTGCCGGGATTACATCTGCCCGAGCTCGACGCTTTGCCCGTAGACGGGTACCTCGCAGGGCCAGCCGAGCGTCTCCACGATGCGCCGCCGCATCGCATCGGCCGCGGCGGGTTCGCCATGCGTGACGAAGGTGCGGGTGGGCGCGTCGGTCAGACTCGACAGCCAGTGCAGCAATTCGCGGTAATCGGCATGCGCGGACAGCGACGTGATCGATTCGACGTTCGCGCGCACCCGCACGTATTCGCCGAACAGTTTGATCGACGGCTCGTGGGCCGCCAGCGCCGCGCCGCGCGTGCCGGCCGCCTGGTAGCCGACCAGTGCGATCGTATTGCGCGGATCGTCCGCATAGAGCCGCAGATGATGCAGCACGCGCCCGCCGGTCGCCATGCCGCTGCCGGCGATGATCACCATCGGACCGTGATGCGACGCGATCGCCTTCGACTGATCGACGCTTCTGACCATGATCGCGGCCTTGTCGATCGCAGTCGCGTCGGAGATCGTCAGGCGATGCTCGGCCAGATGCCTGCGATACACGTCCGTCACGCTGGTCGCCATCGGACTGTCCAGATATACGGGCACGTGCGGCATGCGCCCGGTCTCTTTCAGCTTCGCGATGTAGTAAAGGATTTCCTGCGTGCGGCCGACCGCGAAGCACGGCATCACCACCAAGCCGCCTTTGGCGAAGGTTCGGCTGAAGAGCCGCTCTAGTTCGTCGCGCGGATTCGAGTCCGGATGCAGGCGGTCGCCGTAGGTCGACTCGACGACGAGGTAATCGGCGTGCGCGAGCGGCGCGGGCGCGCGCATGATCGGGTCTTCGGGACGGCCCACGTCGCCGGAAAACGCCAGCACCTTGTGATTGCGGCACATGACGACGCTCGCCGCGCCGAGGATGTGCCCTGACGGCAGGAACCGGAAACACAGCCCATGCGGCATTTCGACGGGCGTATCGAAGCGGCGTGGCGCAAGCAGATGCAACGCGCGCTGCGCGTCGTCCTGCGTGTACAGCGGCAGCGCCGGCCGATGCTTCGAGAAGCCGTGGCGGTTCGCGAACTCCGCTCCTTCTTCCTGCAGCTTCGCGCTGTCGGGCAGCATGATCTCGCACAGCGCGGCGGTGCCGGGCGTGCAATAGACGGGACCGCGAAAGCCGTTTCGCGCGAGCAACGGCAGATAGCCGCTGTGGTCGAGATGGGCGTGGGTCAGGATCACCGCGTCGATCGAATCGGCCGGCACCGGCAGAGGCGCCCAGTTGCGCAGCCGCAGGTTCTTGGGGCCCTGAAACAGCCCGCAATCGACGAGGATGCGCAAGCCTGGTTCGTCCAGCAGATACTTCGACCCAGTGACGGTCTCGGTTGCACCGAGAAAGGTCAGATTCATGGTTCCTCCGTTGCCGTGGCGCCCGTACTAGGCGTCGCACACGACCATTTCAGCGGATGTGGGCGCCGGGCTCTTGATCTGGATCATCGGTCGCGCAGCGCCCGCGCGAAAGCGGTGGCCTGGGCGCTTGACCTCGATCAGGCCGTAAAAGAACAAACGGCCACGCTGACGCTTCGCGTATTCCGCTAAGATCGTGCCGGCATTCACCGACCCAAGAGATCGCGGGGCCTCCGACACCCCAATCTGAAAACCAGACACGCCATGGACCGTATCGACGCGATGAAGGTATTCGTCGCCACGCTCGACGAGGGAAGTCTGGCGGGCGCAGGCCGCCGCCTCGGCCGCTCGCCGGCGGCGGTGAGCCGGGCCATCGCGTTTCTGGAGACGCACGCGGGCACGCCGCTGCTACACCGCACCACGCGCACGATCCGGCTGAGCGAAGCGGGCGAGCGCTACGCGCTGGCGTGCCGGCGCATCCTCGCGGATCTGGAGGAGGCGGACCTGCTCGCCGCCGACGAGCGCTCCGCGCCGCGCGGCCTGCTTGCCGTGACGGCGGCGGTGGCCGTGGGCGAGGAGGTGCTGCGCCCGATCGTCGACGCGTTTCTCGATCGCCATCCGCAGGCGTCGATCCGCCTGCACCTGCTCGACCGGCCCGTGAGCCTGATCGACGAAGGCATCGACGTCGCATTGCGCATCGCCCATCTGCAGGACTCGACACTCGTCGCCATTCCGGTGGGCGAGGTGAGGCGGGTGGTGGTCGCTTCGCCCGACTATCTCGCCACGCATCCGGCCATCGTGGCGCCCGCCGATCTCGCCAGCCATCCGATCATTTCGATGACGCATTTCGGGCTCGACTCGTGGAGCTTTCCGGCCGCGCGTCAAACGGCGCTGCCGCAGGTCGTGCGCTTCACGCCGCGCTTCATCGTCAATACGATCCGCGCGGCGCTGGCTTCAGCCGTGGCCGGGCATGGCGTCACGCGGCTGTTCTCCTATCACGTGGCCGAGCAGGTCAAGGCCGGTGCGCTGAAAATCGTGCTGCGCGACAGCGAGCATGCGCCGCTGCCCGTCAATCTGGTGACGCCGCACGGGCGCCTGGCGGTGCCGAAGGTGCGCAGTTTCGTCGATTTCGCCGCGCCGTTGCTGCGCGAGTATTTCGAGCAGGCCCAGCAGATCACCGACATCGATCGACGCTGATTCGATCGCTGCGCGGAAGAATGACTTCCGCAGCGCGGCGATTCTCGCGCGAGGCGAACCGAAATACACTAGGCCCCATATTCATCAGGTGCTTAACAGCACGGGTCCATGGGTGTCGTCATGCAGCAAGCCGTCTCGAACCCGGCCGCTCCGGCCGGCTACAACGTCTGGCGAGGCACGCTCGCCGGGGCCAGCGCGAGCCTGATCGGCATCGGTCTCGCGCGTTTTGCGTATACGCCGCTGTTGCCGGCCATCATCGGCGCGCACTGGTTTCCTGCTTCGACCGCGGCCTATCTCGGCGCGGCGAACCTCGGCGGCTATCTGGCCGGTGCGCTGCTGGCGGGCGCGATGGTCCGCGTGGCGAAACCCGCCACCGTGCTGCGCGCGATGATGCTGCTCGCGACCATCGCCTTCGTGGCCTGCGCGGTGCCTGTCTCGTTCCTGTGGTTTTTCGTCTGGAGGCTGGCCTCGGGGATCTCGGGCGGCGCACTGATGGTGCTCGCCGCGCCCACCATCCTCGCGCACGTGCCGGCAGCGCGCCGGGGCTTCGCGAGCGGCGGCATCTTCACGGGCATCGGTCTGGGCATCGCCGCTTCGGGCACGATCGTGCCGATTCTGTTGCGACAGGGGCTCACCACTACGTGGCTTGGGCTCGCGGCCGTTTCGCTGCTGCTGAGCGCCGTGGCCTGGAACGGCTGGCCCGAGCACGCCGCGCCCACACACGCCGCCGCGCATGCGCGCTTCGAAAGGGCGCCTGCCTATCCGCGGGCCGGTCTGCGCGCGCTCTACGCCGAGTATGGCCTGAACGCCGTGGGACTCGTGCCGCACATGCTGTTCCTCGTCGACTTCGTGGCGCGCGGGCTCGGCCGCGGTGTCGACGCGGGCGCCGAATTCTGGGTGCTGTACGGCCTGGGCGCGATCGTCGGGCCGCTCGCGGCGGGGCATCTCGCCGATCGCGCGGGTTTCGGCCGCGCGCTGCGCGTCGCGTATCTGGTGCAGGCCGTGGCGGTCGCGATTCCGGCCGCAGGCTTGTTCGGGTCGGCGGGGTTGATGGTGTCTGCCTTTGTCGTGGGCGCGTTCACGCCGGGCATCGTGCCGCTCGCGCTCGGTCGTGTGAACGAGTTGCTCGTGCACCATCCGTCCGCCGTCAAGGGCGCATGGAGCCGCGCAACGACGAGCTTCGCGGTGATGCAGGCGCTGGCGGCTTACGGTCTTTCGTTCGTGTTCTCTTCGAGCGGCGGCAATTATCTGGTGCTTTACGCGATTGGCGCGGTGGCACTTCTGCTCGCACTCGCCATCGATCTGTTTGCCGCACGGAGCGCAAAATGAATTCCACGGTCTCTTCTTCACCGGCGGCGCTGGTGCCGCCGCATGCACAGCACGACGCGCGGCCGCGTGGCTACGCGGAGCGCAATGTGCAGTACTGGCGGCGCAATCTGATCGTCTGCGTATTCGGCTCGTTTACGACGCTCGTGAGCCTGAGCATGCTGCTGCCGTTCCTGCCGCTCTACGTGCGCCAACTCGGCGTCAGTTCGCAGTCCGCGGTGATCCAGTGGTCGGGCATCGCGTTCGGCGCGACCTTCCTCGGCACCGCGCTCACCGCGCCACTGTGGGGGCGTCTGGCCGACCGCTACGGCCGCAAGCCGATGCTCGTTCGCGCGGCGATCGGTATGGCCGTGGTGATGTCGTTGATCGGCGTGGCGCACAATGTCTACGAACTGGTCGGGCTGCGTCTGATCGCCGGTCTGGTCGGCGGCTATGCATCCGCATCCACGGTGATGGTGGGCACCCAGGCGCCGCGCGAACGCGCCGGTTGGGCGCTCGGCATCCTGTCGACGGGCGCGCTCGCCGGCAACCTGGTCGGGCCGCTCGTCGGCGGCGTGCTGCCGGACTGGATCGGCATTCGCGGCACGTTCTTCGCGGGCGGCGCGATGATCGCCGCGGCGGCGCTGCTGACCATCTTCCTGGTGAAAGAAGAGTTTCACCCGGCCAGCGACGCGAAAGCCCACGCGCGCGGCACCGCGGACGCACCCGTGCGCCGCGCCAATTATGCGGTGGTGGCCGCGCTGCTCGTGACGGCGATGATGGTGCTGCTCGCCAACATGTCGATCGAGCCGATCATCACCGTGTATATCGGTGGTCTCGGCGTGAGCGCGCCGCATCTTGCTCGCGTTGCTGGCGTGGTCATGGCATGCTCGGCGCTCGGGAGCATGCTGACAGCGGCGCGCCTCGGCGCGCTGGCCGACCGGTTTGGAAGCTGGCGCGTGATCGTTGTCTGCCTCGTGCTCACCGGGTTGGCGATGGTGCCGCAAGCGTTCGTCACGCAGTGGTGGCAGCTGGCGGGTTTGCGGGTGTTGATGGGCATGACCCTCGCGGGTCTGTTGCCGTCGATCGGCAAGCTGGCGCGGCAATCCGTGGACGAAAGCAAGACAGGGCGCCTGCTCGGCTATCTGCAATCGGCGCAATTCAGCGGCCAGGTGGTGGGGCCGGTGATCGGCGGCGTGATCGGCGTTCATCTCGGGCTGCACGCGGTGTTCTTCGCGACCGGTGCGCTGCTGATCGCCTGTGGCGGCCTCGCGCGATGGGCGCACCGTCGCGCCGAGGCCTGAGCGGCTGGCAAGCTGGCAGCCGCATCGAACCTTTAACGCATCCAGTGGGAAGGGAACATGAGCACTCAAGCGGACAATCGCGCATTGCTGCGCACGCTCGGCATCCACAAGCCGATCATTCAGGCGCCGATGGCCGGCGTCACCACGCCGGCGCTGGCCGCCGCGGTGTCGAACGCCGGCGGTCTCGGCTCGCTCGGCGTTGCCGCAATGAACGCGGAGAACGCGCGCCGCGCGATCCAGCAGACCCGCGAGCTAACCACGAAGCCGTTCAACATCAACGTGTTCTGCCATCGCCCGGCGACGCCCGATGCCGCCGTCGAGCGTGCATGGCTCGACTGGCTCGAACCGGTGTTCCGGCAATACGGCGCGACGCCGCCGCAAGCGCTCTCCGAGATCTACACGAGCTTCGTCGTCGACACCGCGATGCAGGCGATGCTGCTCGCGGAGAAGCCGGCCGTCGTGAGCTTCCATTTCGGCTTGCCGCCCGATGCGGTGATCGCGCAACTGAAGCACGCGGGGATCCGTTTGCTCGCGAGCGCGACCAGTCTGGACGAAGCGGCGGCGGCCGTCGAGGCGGGTGTCGATGCGATCGTCGCGCAGGGCGTCGAAGCGGGTGGTCATCGCGGCGTGTTCGACACGAGCGGGCGCGACGAGCGCCTCGGCACGTTCGCGCTGACGCGTCTCGTGGTGAGCGAGTTCGACCTGCCCGTGATCGCGGCGGGCGGCATCATGGACGGCGCCGGCATCGCGGCCGCGCTCGCGCTGGGCGCGCAGGCGGCGCAATTGGGCACGGCCTTCGTCGCGTGTCCGGAAACCTCGATCGACGACGGTTATCGCCGCGCATTGCTCAGCGATGCGGCACGCTCTACAACGTTCACGTCGGCCATTTCGGGGCGCCTCGCGCGCAGCATCGTCAATCGATTCACCGCGCTCGGCGAGGATCCGCAAGCGCCGCGCACGCCGTCCTATCCGATCACCTATGACGCGGGCAAGGCGCTCAATGCAGCCGCCAAGGCCAAGGGCGAGTTCGGCTACGGCGCACAATGGGCGGGCCAGGCCGCGCCGCTCGCGCGTTCGTTGCCCGCCGGCGAACTGATGGCGCAACTGGAGCGCGAAACGCGTGAAAGTATCGAGCGGCTGCAATCGGTGTGGAACTGAGCAGTCGGACTTTCAAGCTTCGCATCAATTGATGAAGACATCGGCACGCGTGGTGCGGGCGCGTGCGGATGTCCGGTTGGGTTGCAGCATCAGTTCCGTGCCTACGCGTTCGGTCCCGCGCGGCAGAGATCGATGAGTACTTGAGCAAAAAACAAAGGGAGACCGGCATGCAACGCAAATTCGACGATCTGCTGCTGGGCAGCATCGAGCTCTTCTGCCTCGCGGCGGAACTCGGAAGCTTTACGCTCGCGGCCAATGCCGCGAGCGTCACGCCGGCGGCCGTGAGCCGCTCGGTCGCAAGGCTCGAGGAACGGCTCGGTGTGCGCCTGTTCGTGCGCACGACGCGCCAGATCCGACTGACCGACGCGGGTCGGCGCTACTTCGAGCAGTGCCGCGAGGCGCTGTCGCAACTGATGGACGCCGAGCGCGAAGTGACGGGCGAGCAGACCACGCCGGCCGGCGTGCTGCGCATCAGCATGCCGACGCCCTATGGGCACTATCGCGTGTTGCCGCTGCTGCCAGCGTTTCGCGAGCGCTATCCGCAAGTCCAGGTCGAGACGCACCTGAGCAACCGCAACATCGACTTCGCGGACGAAGGTTTCGATCTCGCGATCCGCGGACGGGCGCCGGCCGATTCGAACCTCGTCGCGCGCAAGCTCGAAGACGCGGAAATGGTCGTGGTGGCGACGCCCGCCTATTTGAAGCGCGCGGGCGTGCCGAAAACCGTCGAGGACCTGCAGGCCCACGAGTGCATCCAGTTCGAGATGCCGAGCAGCGGACGCCATCTCGCGTGGACCTTCGAGGGTTCGACGGAAAATGGCGACGTGCTGACGACCGGAAGCTACGGAACGTCCGGCGACGCGCTCGCCGGCGTGACGCTCGCGCGCGCTGGCGCGGGCCTTTTTCAGACGTATCGATTCGTCGTGGCCGACGACCTGCGCGAAGGCCGGCTCGTGGAAGTGTTGCGCGAAGCGGGCGGGCGCACGCGGCCATTCATCCTGCTTTATCCGCACGCGCGCTATCTGACTTCGCGCGTGCGGGCTTTCGTCGAATTTCTGATCGAGCAGTTGGCCCGATCCGCGGCGCCCCAAACGCCGGCGCCGCGCGCGCGCGCGCACTGAGCGGCGCGCGCGTTTTCATCGCATGGCCCGCTCAGTGGCCCGCGCTCTGGCCGCCGTCCACATGCAGGATCTCGCCGGTCACGAACGGCGCTGCGTCGAGATAGAGGATCGCATTGACGATGTCGCTCATCTCGCCCATATGCCCCATCGGATGCAACCCGCCAAGCGCCGCGTGGGTTTCGGGCGCATGCATCGGTGACTTGATGATGCCGGGCGACACCGCGTTGGCGCGAATGCCGCGCTTCGCATATTCGATCGCGAGCGAGCGGGTCGCGGCGGCGAGGCCGCCCTTGGTCAGCGAGGCCAGCACGGACGGCACGCCGTCGATCGCGTGATCCACGAGAGTCGTCGTGAGGTTGACCACGTGTCCGCGCTCATGCTTCTCCATCTCGGCAATCGCGAGCTGCGTGATGTAGAAAAATCCCGCGAGATTGATGCCGGTGACCGTCGCGTAATCTTCCGCGGTGTATTGGGTGAACGGCTTCGCCACGAAAATGCCCGCATTGTTGACGAGCGTATCGACACGACCGAAATGCTCGACGGCTGCCTCGATCACGCGTCGAGCGGTGGCCGGATCGGCGAGGTCGCCGGCTACAGTGACGAGGTTGGGATCGTCAGACGGTTTGATGCTGCGCGATGTCGCGACCACGTTGTGGCCGAGTTTGCGAAATGCCTTGACCGTTTCGGCGCCGATGCCTTGCGATGCACCAGTGACGACGATGACTTTGGGAGAGTGACTCATAGTGAACCTTGAAGTAGGTTGGATCAGCAGTCTGTGATCGGATTGATGTCTCCGATGGCTGCTAATTTATGCAGTCGCGCTCCGCTTTTGAACACAAGGCGTGGACAAACAGTTGTGAGCCGCAGGAACAAAAGGTCAGCGATTCCGTGTCTCGACGTTGGTCCTGTCATTGCCGGGCTCACCCATGTTCAGGATGCCTGGGCCCGCGGGTCGTGGTCGAACTCGAGCCTGATACCGCCCGGCTCGTACACCATCGTGTGGCGTTTGGGCCCCGGGCCGAGGTTTTCCGGCGCAAATTCGATTTTCACGCCCGGCCAGGCGGACACGCGCGAGAAGATATCGTTGAGCGCCTCTTCACTGCCCACGCGCAACGCAAGATGATGCAGCCCCACATGGACCTTGCGATCGAACTCGACGAGGCGGGCTGCGTCGGTGACTTGCCAGAGCGTCACCATCACATGTCCGTCCGACACGAATGCAGCCGGATAGGCGGGTCTTTCGCCCACCTGCTGCCAGCCAAGACATTGCACGAAGAAGTCACGCGTGAGGTTCAGATCGCGGACGGTGAGTCCGATGTGATCGATACCCAGGGTAAGCGGCTTGTCAGTCATCGTTCTGTCCTCCTGAAGAGAGAGCGGGCAGCGCCCGAATCCGTGCCGGAAAGAATCTGGTCCCAAGGAATCGCGGCAATAGTTGCCGGCGGTGCAATTCTGTTTTTACACCATGTAGCGCATACGGCCAGGAAATCCGCTTGCTTAAATCTGCATAGTCAAATATATTGAAGTCAGATATCGAGGAGGCAAGCGATGGACGATTCGATCAACGACGACTTCGAGCGGACGCAGCAACTGGTGTCCGTGCTGGGTCAGGCGCGTCAGCTGATTGCAAGCGAACTCAGGGCGGGACTGGTGGATGCAAGGCTGAATCTGCAGGAGCGCGGCGTTCTGCTCGCGCTGGCACGCGGGAGCGTGAAAACGCCGGCCGCACTGTCGAAACTGGCGGGCGTCCACCCGGCCCGGATGACCCGGGTGCTGGACAAGCTCGAAAACAGCGGACTGATCGAGCGGGTGCGCAACGGCAGGGATCGCCGTCTCGTCGATGTGTCATTGACGCACAGCGGGCAGGCCGTCGCCGTGCGCAACACGCGGGTTGTCGAGGGAGCATGGAGCGAGCGGCTTGCGCATTTCTCGAAGTCGGACTTCGACGCGCTGAGCCTGCTCCTTTCAAGACTGCTGGACCGCTGAGGCGGCATTTTTTTAACCATTTATCTGACATTGCAGATAATCGCCCGGCAACGCCGGGCACTGCGAACCGAGACGAGGACGTCACATGAATCCATCGACCAACCCAGCCGCGCCGGCCCCGCTGACGGGCGCCAGGTTTGCCATCGGCACCTTTGCCGTGGCGCTCGCCACCTTCATGAACGTGCTGGATTCGTCGATCGCCAACGTCGCGATTCCGACCCTGTCCGGCAACCTCGGCGTGTCGATCGACGAGGGCACATGGGTTATCACGCTGTTCGCCGCGGCCAACGCGGTGTCGATTCCGCTGACCGGATGGCTCACGCAGCGCGTCGGCCAGGTCAAGCTGTTCGTCTGGGCGATCCTGCTGTTCGTGCTGTCGTCGGCGGCGTGCGGCCTCGCGCCGAACCTGCCGACGCTGCTCGTCGCCCGTATCGTGCAGGGTGCCGTGGCGGGGCCGCTGGTGCCGTTGTCGCAGGCCTTGCTGCTCACGTCGTTTCCGAAGGAAAAAGGTTCGAGCGCGCTGGCGCTGTGGGCCATGACCGCGACGGTCGGGCCCATCGCGGGGCCGGCACTCGGCGGCTGGATCACCGACAGCTATAGCTGGTCATGGATCTTTTACATCAACGTGCCGGTCGGCCTGTTTGCCGCGGGCGCGATCTGGGCGATCTACCGCGACCGCGAGACGCCGGCGCGCAAACTCCCGATCGACAAGGTTGGCTTGATCTCGCTGATCGCCTGGGTCGCGCCGCTGCAGATCATGCTCGACAAGGGCCGTGACCTCGACTGGTTCAGCTCGCCTGTGATCTGGGTGCTCACCATTGTCGCCGCGGTCAGCTTCGTGTTCTTCCTGATCTGGGAATTGACTGAGGAAAAACCGATCGTCAACCTGCGGCTGTTCGCCAAACGCAACTTCCTCGGCGGCACGATCGCGATTTCGGTCGCCTACGCGATCTTCTTCGCCAACCTCGTGATCCTGCCGCAGTGGATTCAGGGCTTCCTCGGCTACCGCGCGGTCGACGCGGGGCTCGTCACCGCGCCGCTCGGCATTTTTGCGGTGATCCTCGCCCCGGTGATGGGCAAGATCATGCCGCGTTCGGACATGCGGGTGCTTGCCACGCTTGCGTTCGCCGGATTCGCCGCGGTGTTCTTCATGCGCTCGAACTACACGACCGGCGTCGACGCCTGGACGCTCGTGCTGCCCACCTTGCTGCAGGGCATTCCAACCGCGCTGTTCTTCACGCCGCTCACCGCGATCATCCTGTCGGGTCTGAAGCCGGAGGAGATTCCGGCGGCCGCGGGTCTGTCCAACTTCGCGCGGATCTTTGCCGGCGCGGTGGGCACGTCGCTGATGAGCAACGCGTGGAACGACCGTACGATTCTTCACCATGCACGGCTTGCCGAGCAATCGAGCGTGGACGATCCTGGCTTTACCGGCGCGATCGCGCACCTGCAGGCGGCGCTGGACGCGGGCGTTCCCAAGGCCACCGCTTTTTACGAAGCCTCGCTGAACGCGCAGGCCACGATGCTGGGTCTGAACGACATCTTCTGGATCTCGGCTGTGATCTTTGTCGTCATCATCCCGCTGATCTGGATCACGAAACCGACCAAGGGTGGTGCCGCGGGCGCGGCCGCCGCCGGCGGACATTGAAGCCGATTGGCCAACCCGGTTGGGGCGGAAAATGAAACACACAGTATTCTCCTTGACATTATCTGATAATGCAGATATTGTTCAAATCAACAAGGAGGACACCGCCATGGACCACTACTCGACGAAGAACTTCATGCTTACAGATAGTATCGGCTTCAGGCTGGTCAGGGCCCGTAACATCGTCGTCGCGGAAATGGACGCGGCGCTCAAGGACCTCGACATCAACGGCCAGCAGATGGGCATCCTGCTTTCGCTGAAGCAGGGTGTGGCAACCACGCCTTTCGAGCTGTCGAAGCTGCTCGGCATCGACACCGGCCTGATGACGCGGATGCTGGACAAGCTGGAATCGAAGGGGCTGCTGGAACGTTCGCGCGACCCGGAAGATCGCCGCGTGGTGAATCTGACGTTGACCTCGGAGGGGCAGAAAACCGCCGCGCGGATTCCGGAAATCGCCCCCCATGTATTGAATGCCCGCCTGCGCAAATTCACGAAAGCCGAGTTCGCGGAATTGAACCGCCTGCTTCGCAAGCTGACAGGCGACTGAACGGTGCGGCCATCGTGCCGCGCTTTTTTTTACCCATTAATCTGATTTGTCAGAAAATGAAAACGCAGACTTCCAAAGCAAACACCGTCGCCCGTTCGCTGAAGCTCGGTGTTTCGGTGATCTCCTTCGCAGTGCTGGCTGCATGTGCAAACTATGCGGGCATCCACAGCGACAAGCAGATCGATCAGCCACAACAGCTGGCCACCACCCAGAGCCTGCCGCAGGAGCATGGGAACTGGCCAGCTCCGGACTGGGTCGACCAGTTCGGCGACGCGCAACTGAAGGCGTTGATCGCCGAGGCGCTGCAAGGCAGCCCGACGCTCGCCCAGGCGCGCGCACGGGTCGAACAGGCGCAAGCCTATAGCGAAACGGCGAAGGCCAACACGCTGCCGCGCGTCGACGCTTCGTACTCGCTGACGCGCCAGCAGTTCAGCAGCAACGCGCTGATTCCGCCGCCCTATGCGGGCTCGTGGCAGACGGAGAACAAGGGGCTGCTCAGCGCTTCCTACGATCTCGATCTGTGGGGCAAGAACCGCGAGGCGCTGCGGGCGGCAGTCTCGGAGACGTCCGCGAGCGAAGCCGACGAGCAGGTCGTCAAGCTCACGCTCGACACCTCGATCGCCCGCACTTACAACGAGCTGGCGCGGCTCTACGCGTTGCGCGACATCGCGCAGCAGGAAGTTGCGCGGCGCGAGCAGATCGACCGCATCACCGCGGGGCGCATCGCCAACGGGCTCGACACCGAAGTGGAGCGCAAAACGGCCGAGGCGAATCTGTCCACCAGCCGTGCCCGTGTCAGCGCGCTCGACGGCAGCATCCTGACCACCCGGTATCAACTGGCGGCGTTGCTGGGCAAGGGTCCCGACCGCGGACTCGCGATCTCGCGGCCGACCCTCGGCGTCGGCGACGAAGTGCGTCTGCCGGACAACCTGCCGGCCGATCTGCTGGGCCGGCGGCCCGACATCGTCGCGGCGCGCTGGCGCGTCGACGCGATCACGCATGAGGTGAAGGAAGCGAAGGCCGAGTTCTATCCCGACATCAACCTGAGCGCCGCGATCGGCCTGGACGCGTTCGGTTTCGGCCGCTTCCTGAACGCCGCGAGCCGCACGGCGTCGGTCGGCTCGGCGATCCATCTGCCGATCTTCGACGGCGGCGAGCTGCGCGCGCAGTTGAAGGGCCGCTACGCCGAGTTCGACTATGCGGTCGCGACCTACAACCAGACGCTGATCGGCGCGCTGAGCAGCGTGGCCACGCAGGTCGCGCAGATCCACTCGAGCGACGCGCAGCTCGGCGATGCGCAGGCCGCGCAACAGGCCGCGAGCGATGCCGATCGGCTGGCGACCACGCAATACAAGGCCGGCCTGACCAACCAGCTGACCGTGCTCAATGCCGACGTCACCGCGCTGAACGCCGACGAGGCGATCGCCAATCTGAAGATGGACCGCCGCGACCAGCAGATCGAGCTCGCGTCGGCGTTAGGCGGCGGCTATGTCGATACGTCGGCCACGACCGACCATCACGCGGACACCGCCGCCGCACCCACCAGTCAAGTCAATCCCACGGTTGCCGCACGTTGAACGGCACGCCAGGAAACCTATCAGGAGAACTGCAATGAGCGATTCGATCACGACCGACCGCGAACTGGCGGATCAGGAAGCCGTACAGAAGCCTGGCGCGCAAGCGCCCGCCACGCCGCAGGGCGACAGCAAGGCCACGCCCCCGGCGAGCCGCAAGCGCCTGATCGCGCTGCTCGGCGCCGCGGTGGTGTTGGCGGGCGCGGCCTACGGCGGGTACTACTACACCGAGGGCCGCTATCACCAGGAGACCGACGACGCGTACGTCAGCGGCAATCTCGTGCAACTGACGCCGCAGGTCACCGGTACGGTGATCGCGGTCAACACCGACGACACGCAGATCGTGAAGCAAGGCGACCCCGTCGTCACGCTCGATCCGGCCGATGCAAAACTGGCGCTCGCCGATGCCGAAGCGCAACTCGGCCAGACCGTGCGACGCGTGAGCGGCCTGTATGTCAACAACGACTTCTACGCGGCGAACGTCGCGCAGCGCGAAGCCGATCTGGGCCGCGCGCGCGACGACCTGCACCGCCGCGAGGCGGTTGCCGACACGGGCGCCGTGTCCGCCGAAGACATCGCGCACGCTCGCGACGCGGTCAGCGTCGCACAGGCCGCGCTCGACGCCGCGCGTCAGCAGGGCGAAGCCAACCACGCGCTGACCGACCGCACCACGGTCGAACAGCATCCGGACGTGCAGGCCGCCGCCGCGAAAGTGCGGACCGCGTGGCTCGCCTATGCGCGCGATACCTTGCCGGCGCCGGTGACCGGCTACGTCGCGCAGCGCCGGGTCCAGGTCGGCCAGCGCGTCGCGCCCGGCACGCCGCTCATGGCGATCGTGCCGCTCGACGGCGTATGGGTCGACGCGAACTTCAAGGAAGTACAGCTCAAGCAGATGCGGGTCGGCCAGCAAGTCACGCTGACATCGGACGTGTACGGTAGCCATACGCGCTATCACGGGCGTATCGAGGGTTTTTCGGCCGGTACCGGCAGCGCGTTCGCGACGCTGCCGGCGCAGAACGCCACCGGCAACTGGATCAAGATCGTGCAGCGGCTGCCGGTGCGCATTGCACTCGACCCGGCCGAACTGGCCGCGCATCCGCTGCGTATCGGCCTGTCGATGACGGTCGATGCCGACACCCGCGACCAATCCGGTTCGCAGTTGGGCTCGGCGCAGAACACGCGTTATAGCACCGATGTTTTCGCGAAATACGATGCGCAGGCCGACGCCGAGATCGACAAGATCATCAAGCAAAACGAAATGGTCTCCCGCGCGATGGCCGCGCAACCGCAACCGCAAGCGCAATCGCAATCGCAAGCGCAACGCGTGGCGTCGCACCAGCGCAAGGCAACGGCGGGTTGAAGCGCTTCACCCGCAGCCTGCCGCGACACGACGTGAAGCGGCAGGTCACCAGCGCGGAACTCAACGACCGAGCGCCGCCTCGTCCTCGGCCAATGCCGACGGCACGGCCTCACGCAGGAAATCCACGAAAGTTCTGATTTTGGCGTCCAGATACTGGCGCGACGCGTGGACCGTGTAGGCCGTGAGTTTCTGCAGCCGATACTGCGGCAGCACCCGAACCAGTGCGCCGCTTTCGAGCAGGGGCAGGGCGCTCGGCATCGGTAGCGCGCCGATGCCCACTCCCTCGCGCAGCGCGACGCCGAGCGCGTCAGGCAGGTTTATTTCGACCGCGGTTCTGGCCAGTTCGACCGTTTCACGGCCGTTGGGGCCGTCCAGATGCCAGCGATCGCGCGGGAAAATCGACATGACGAGCTGCAGGCACGTGTGAGACTGAATGTCCTGCACAGTGAGCGGCGTACCGCGCGCGCGCAGATAGGCGGGCGCCGCACAGAGCACGCTGTGGACGTCGCCGAGCCGATGCGAAACGAGCCCCGAGTCGGGAAGCTCCGTCGAACTCAATCGAAGCATCAGGTCATAGCCATCGTCGAGAAGATCCGGCGTGCCGGACGATAACGTCAGCTCGACCGACACGGCAGGATAGCGCTCGTGGTAGCGGACCGCCGCCGGCACCAGATAGGTCGTGCCAAAGCCCGGCGACGCATGCACGCGCAGCCGCCCCGAGGGTCTGACTTGCGCATTGGCTGCCTCGGCATCGGCCTCGTCGACAGCGGCGAGTATCTGTTGGCACCGCTCCAGATATCGCTCACCCGCCTCGGTCAGCGCGAGGCGCCGTGTACTCCGGTGCAGCAGACGGGTGCGCAAATGCGTCTCGAGTCGCGCGACCGCCCGCGACGCGTTGCCTGTCGGAATGTTCAGGCGCGAGGCCGCCGCAGTGAAGCTTCCTTCTTCGGCAATGCGCACGAAGATCCGCATCATGTTGAGCTTGTCCATTACAAATGCGTTCGAATCTGTTCCGTAAATGTCCGTATCACTTCCTCGTCACGCGACAGGAAGATCCATTGGCCGACTCGCTTCGGAACCAGCAGTCCCGCTTCGACGAGCACGGCGATATGGGCGGATACCGTCGATTGGGCGAGCCCGCTGCGCGCCTGGATTGCGTGCACGGGTACGCCGCAGCCAAGGTTGACATAGTCGTTCGGAAACGCTTCGAAGGGAGCTCTCAACCACGCGAGAATGTCACGCCGCAGCGGATTCGCGAGGGCCTTGTGAATCAGATTCGTGTCTATCATCAATTCATCCGTGCGCTTGTCGCGCCACCTGCCGGCGGCCTCAATAACGCCGTGGCGATCGTTCCCGCGGCCTGTTCGCCGAGGTCTTCCCGCACGAGCGACAGGGCGAGGTGGATGCCCGCACTCGCACCGCCCGACGAGTACAGGTTGCCGTCCTTCAGGCAGCCTGGATTCGACATCACATGGACCAGCGGATATTCGTCTGCGAGGCGTCGAGCGTCGCGCCAATGGGTGGTCAGCCAGCGGCGATCGGCGAGGCCGGCTCTTGCCAGCAGAAACGCGCCGTTCGAAATGCAGGCGAGCCGGTGGGTGCTGGGCCCCGCATCGCTCAACCAGTCGACGAGTTCACGATGCTCACGCGCGGAACTGACCACCGGGGACCCGGGCACGACGACGATATCGAATGGCGGGTGCGTATCGAACAGGCATTCGGTCGTACCCACGGCCGTCCCGTTCGAAGAAAACACCGGCCCGGGCGACGGCCCGATCAGATGCGATTCATAGAGGACACCGCCATACAGGCGGTTTGCCTGATGAAACACATCCATCGGGCCGCTGACCTCGAGTAGCTGAAACCCCGCATAGAGCATCATCGCGACACGCATACGCGCTCAGCCGGTGAACGCCCGCGACACGAGCGCGGATTGTCTCGCCACGTGCGCCGCATGCGATCCCGGCGCGGTGGATGCGGATGCATCAGGTCCCGCGTACAGCAACGTCGTGCCGGGACGCAGAAGCTCGCGTAGCCGCGGCTCGGCGAAACTCCATGCGCCCTGGTTGCGCGCTTCCTCCTGGCACCAGACCACGGTCTTCAGCTTCGGAAAACGCGCAAGCTCGGCGGCCAGTTGTTGCGCCGGAAACGGATAGAGTTGCTCAACGCGGATGATCGGGGTGTCGGTCATCCCAGCGCCGCGGCGATGCTCGAGCAATTCGAAGTAGACCTTGCCGCTCGTCACGATCACACGCTCGACTTTGGACGCGCGCGCTGCGTCG
Source organism: Paraburkholderia sp. HD33-4 (assembly GCF_021390635.1). NCBI lineage: Bacteria > Pseudomonadati > Pseudomonadota > Betaproteobacteria > Burkholderiales > Burkholderiaceae > Paraburkholderia > Paraburkholderia sp. HD33-4. Next base: position 1,951,012 of record NZ_JAJEJS010000001.1, read on the forward strand.
ATCTGAGCGTCCGGCAGAACCGCGCGAAATTCACCGTGACTCAACTCGTCGAAGGTGCTGGTCGCTTCCGGGTGGCGCAGCAGCGACTTCGGCGTCATCACGACGAGCGGGCGCGGTTCGGCGGCATGCGCCTGCATCAGCAGCAAATGGAACAGCTGCGCGGGCGTGGTCGGTTGCGCCACCCGCATATTGTCCTGCGCACCCAATTGCAGGTAGCGCTCGAGCCTCGCCGACGCATGCTCGGGGCCCTGGCCTTCCTGCCCGTGAGGCAGGAACAGCGTCAGGCCGCTACGTTGTCCCCACTTGGCCGCGCCCGCCGCGATGAACTGGTCGATCACCACCTGCGCGCCATTGGCGAAGTCACCGAATTGCGCTTCCCAGATCACCAACGCATTGCGATTCACCGTCGAATAGCCATACTCGAATGCCAGCACGGCGGCCTCGGAGAGAATCGAGTTCGTCACGCTGAACCGGCCTTGCGCTGTGCCGATATGATCGAGCGGAACATAGACCCCATCGGGACGATGCATCCGGGTCTGATCGTGCAGCACAGCATGCCGATGGTTGAAGGTCCCGCGTGCGCTGTCCTGCCCGCTCAGCCGGACACTGACCCCGGCCGCGAGCAACGACGCGAATGCCAGATGTTCGCCCATGCCCCAGTCGAGCAGGCGTTTTCCGGAGGCCATCTCCTGACGCCCGTTCATCATCTTCCTGACGAGCGGATGCAGCGTCAGGTCCGCGGGGACGGTCGAGATCCGCTGCGCGAGGCCGCGCAGCTCGTCGGCCGACGGCACGAGGTCGCGGGAGGGGCCTGACTGCGCGGCTGAGCGCAAGCGCTTGCCGGCTTCCTCGTGTAGCGGCGAAGCATAGGAACCGACGGTTTCGTGCGCGCGTTCGAGAAGTTCGCGACGTGCGCTGACGTAGTGCTGCGCCTCCTCGGCCGTGAGCACGCCTTGCTGGATCAGCCGGTTCGCGTAGCGTGCCCTCACGCCCGGATGATTCGCGATCGCGCGATACATCAGCGGCTGTGTGATGCCGGGCGTGTCCTGTTCCTGATGCCCGTACTTGCGAAAGCAGACGAGATCGATGACGACGCTGCGTTTGAAGGTGGTGCGATAGTCGAGGGCGAGCTGCGCCGCCATCGCAACCGCTTCGGGGTCGTCGCCATTGACGTGCAGGATCGGCGCCTCGATCATCTTCGCGACGTCCGTCGTGTAGAACGACGAACGCGTGTCGCGCGGATCGGAAGTCGTGAAACCGATCTGGTTGTTGACGACGACGTGGACGGTACCGCCGGTGCCGTGTCCGCGCGTATAGGAAAGGCTCAGCGTTTCCATCACCACGCCCTGTCCGCTCATCGCCGCGTCGCCGTGGATTTCCACCGGCAGCACGTCGCCGCCATCGTCGCTGTCGGCCAGATCGTCCTTCGCGCGCGCCATGCCTTGCACAACCGGATTCACGATTTCCAGATGCGACGGGTTGAACGCGAGCATCACTTCGACCGGTCCGTCATCGGTCTCGACCGAACTCGTAAAGCCCTTGTGATACTTGACATCGCCTGCCGTCAGTTTTTCGGCATCCTTGCCGTCGAATTCGTCGAACAGTGCGCGCAGCGGCTTGCCGACGACATTGACGAGGACGTTCAGACGGCCGCGGTGCGCCATGCCCATCACGAGCGCGCGCAGTTTCTTCGACGCGCCGTACCGGACCAGTTCGTCGAGCAGCACGATCAACGACTCGCCGCCTTCGAGCGAGAAGCGCGTCTGTCCGACATAGCGCGAGTGCAGATGTTTTTCGAGCCCTTCGGCTGCGCTCAAACGTTCGAGCAGGCGCAGTTTCTCCGCAGCCTGCAGCGCTGGCGTGGCGCGCGTGGATTCGAGCCGCATCTGCCACCAGCGCCGCTGCTGTGCGTCGGTGAGGTGCATGAACTCGGCGCCGAGTGTGCCGGTGTACGTTTGCTCGAGCGCGGCGAGGATCTCTTTCAGCGTCGCGTCGTCCTCGAAGAGATACGTGTCGGCGGTGCTGAAGGTGGTCGACATGTCGGCGGCCGACAGGCCATAGTAGGCCGGCGTCAACTCGGCGTAGGAGCGCGGCGGCGTCCACGCCAGCGGGTCGAGATCGGCCACGCGCGTGCCGATCATCCGGAATGCGGCGATCAGCGTTTGCACCGCCACCTGCTTTCTCGCGAGGCCCAGAGCGTCGGCGGCCTGCCTGTTTCCCCCGTCACCGGCCTCATTGCCCGTCGCGACGACAGCACGCGGCGTACGCTTGGCCAGCTCGAGGAAGCTCGAAATCACCGGTGCGTGCGGCTGGTCGTCGCGATCGCTGCCATCGATGGCGGGGGTGTCGCGCAACGCGTCGAACCACACCCGCCACTCGGCCGTGACCGCATTCGGGTCAGCCAGGTAAAGCTCATATTGCTCTTCGACGTAGGGGGCGTTGCCCCCGAACAGGAAAGAGCTCTGACGTTCCTTGAACATGATGAATCTGCCCTTGCTCGCTGTGCGGTCGTGAGCCGACCGCAACACATGGAGTGACTGCTATCGCTGCTTGTCGTCGCCCGCGCTACAGCCAGGCATCGACGCGCGTCACAAGCGCCGTCCTGAGCGGAAGACTTCCCGGCACGCCCGGGTGAAATCCCGGGCCGCGGTCGTGTACACAGTCTAGTTAATCGATGCGGTGGAGCAAACGCACGGATGGTTCGCTCGCCTGCCAACTAGTTATAGTTTTGGGCCAGGCACCTGGGCGTGGCGCATCATGGCGAAGAGACATTTGTTACCCCCAGACACAATAGTTTTTCCAGACGCTGACGGCATGAACGGCCGCCGATGCGCTAAGCTGCGCCACGGCATCGCAAACATAGTTCCCACCATGAAGGTCACGGCATGAAAGTCGCCATTGTTGTATTCGATGGTGTGCAGGCACTGGATGTGGCAGGCCCACTCGATGTGTTCGCCGAGGCGAATACGTTTCTTCCCGAGCATCAGCGCTACGAAGTCAGGCTGGTCGGAAGCGAGGCGGGCACCGTGACCTGTTCGAATGGGATGCAGCTGGCGGTTTCGTTCGGCTATGCCGACCGCGACATTCAATGGGATCTGCTGCTGGTTGCGGGCGGACCGCAGTTGCCCGATGCCCAGCCGTCTAATGAATTCCTGACGTGGTTGCAGAATCAGGCGCGCAGCGCGAGCCGCTTCGGCTCCGTGTGTAATGGTGCATTCGTGCTCGCGCATGCGGGGCTGCTCGATGGCAAGGAGGTCACCACGCACTGGTCGGACGCGAATCGGCTGTCCAGTGAATTTCCGCAGGCCAACGTGCAGCCGGACAGGATCTTCGTTCGCGACGGACGCCTTTTCACGTCAGCCGGCGTGACCGCGGGCATCGATCTGTGTCTGGCGCTCGTCGCCGAGGACTGGGGGCATGAACTCGCGGTGCGGGTCGCGAAGCGTCTGGTCGTGTATATCCAGCGCGAAGGCGGTCAGTCGCAGTACAGCCCCTATATCGGCGCGGGCAAGGAAGAAGATCCGATCCTCCACAAGGTCTATCGATATGTGAGCGAGCATATAACCGGGACGCTGTCGATCGAGGAACTCGCGAGCGCGGCCTCGGTGAGCCGCCGCACGTTGTCGCGGGTATTCGCGAAGCACGCGAAAGTGACGCCATCGGTATTTGTCGAGCAGGTGCGCGTCGATACGGCGAGAAAACTGCTCGAGGATACCGATGCTCCGCTGAAGACGGTCGCGTTCAAATGCGGCTTTCACAACGCCACGCATATGCGCACGACTTTCTCGCGGCGGCTCAGCGTCACGCCGAAGCAATATCGGATGCGATTCAGAGGGGAGGAGAGTGCGCAACAGTGAGTCCATCGCGGAGCTGGCCGACGTGTCGTCCGTCGTCAACGACTATGCCGGGCAATCCCTTCCCGACATTATCCAGCCCGGCTTGTCGATCCTCTTCTGCGGCATCAACCCGGGATTGCTCGCAGCGTCGACGGGGCACCACTTTGCAGGCAGGGGCAACCGGTTCTGGAGAGTGCTTCATCGCGCAGGCTTCACGGACGACGAGTTTCGCCCCGAGAACGACCGTCGATTACTGAACCATGGATATGGTCTGACTGCCGCGGTTGCACGTCCCACGGCTCGCGCGGACCAATTGTCGAAGACGGAGATTCAAGCCGCCGCGGCGCAGTTCGAACTGAAGATCCGACACTACGCGCCGCGATTCGTCGCGTTTCTCGGCAAGATGGCACTCGCCGAGATGTCCGGCCAGCGTGATATCGAATGGGGCTCGCAGGCCCGCGATTTCGGCGGTGCTCGCGCGTGGGTGCTGCCAAACCCAAGCGGCCTGAATCGGTCGTTCAGCCTCGATGCGCTCGTGAGCGCCTATCGCGAGCTCCGCATTGCGGCGGAGTCGTCGCTTCCCGACTAGGTGCGGTTGCCGCCGTACGCGCGCTCTTTGCCTTCGCGGCTCCGTAAGCCGCATCTCCCGCTTTGGCCCGACCGCATACGGGTCAGTTCCCAGTACAGCTAACTAAACGAGGGCGGGTGAAATCTATGACGAGTGTGGCAACGTCTCTTTTACGACGGACGCTTGTGCGTGAGCGACAAGTCGCTTCATCGGAAGGACTTCGTGATGGCGGCGCAGGCCGATGGGTTCGAGTTCGCGCAGCGCGTCGAATCGCTCGCGGAACTGGAAGAGAAACTCGGGGCCTTTGTCGAATTCGCCGGACCGGCGTTCCTCGAGGTCATGATCGACCAGACTATGCGCAGATGATCACCGGGCCTTTCATCCCGTCTTGCGATCAGCGGGAAGCCGGCGACACGCACGCGGTACGTCAGGCGGCGTCGGATATGTTCTAAATGAAGTGAGCCGGCCCGGGGCCGGCTCATGAAGCAGTTCGAGACGCGCGGCGCGAAGCGGGACGGGCATGCGCCGCGCGTGGCGCGCGTCGATCAGGCGGGCACGATCTCGGCGATAACGACGATCACGACGGCGGCGTTGGCCGGACCCTGGCTATGCGAGAACGCCGAGCGCGCATGTCCCGCCTTGTCGCCGAGCACGGCGGCGAACAGGTCCGAAGCGCCGTCGACCACGGCGGGCTGATCGAAGAACCCATCGGCGGAACTGACGTGTCCCTCAACGCGAACGATGTGATGCAGACGCTCGAAACCGCCGAGATGACGCGAGATCTGCGCGAGTGCGTTGAGCGCGGCGAGTTGGGCAGCCTTGCGGCCCTGTTCGAGTGTCAAGGTGTCGCCGACACGCCCGGTATAAACCATCTTGCCGTTGGACAGCGGCACCTGCCCCGAGATGAAGAGCAGGTTTCCGGCTTCGCTGACAGCCGTATAGCTGCCGAGCGGTTGCGGCGGAGTGGGCAGTTCGAGACCGAGTTCGGCGAGTTTCTGTTGAACGGACATGGTGAGTTCCTTGAGCGTGGTGTCGAGCGCGTGAATTGGATCACGCGCGCAATGTGCGGATACCCGCACCGACGGTGAATCGCGTCGTGGGTGCGGGTGTGGTTCGCTTGCTGTGCGAGCGCGGGTGACGCCAGACCGTTTACTGACCGGCGCTCTGGCCGCCGTCCACGTGCAGGATCTCGCCGGTCACGAACGGTGCCGAGTCGAGATAGAGGATCGCATTGACGATGTCGCTCATGTCGCCCATGTGGCCGACCGGATGCATCGCGGCAAGCGTCGCGTGCGATTCGGCCGGATGCATCGGCGACTTGATGATGCCGGGCGACACCGCGTTGGCGCGGATACCGGCGCGCGCATATTCGATCGCGAGCGAACGCGTCGCGGCATTCAGACCGCCCTTCGTCAGCGACGCGAGCACCGACGGAACCTTGCTGTTCGCCTTGTCGGCGAGCGTCGTCGTGATGCTGAGCACGTGACCGCTGCCGTGCTTCTGCATCGCGTCGATCGCGTACTGGGTGATGTAAAAGAAGCCGTTCAGGTTGACGTTCAGGATCGCCGCGTAGTCTTCGGCGGTGTACTGCGTGAAAGGCTTCGCGATGAAGATGCCCGCGTTGTTGACGAGCGTATCGACGCGTCCGAAGTGCTCGATGGCAGCGTCGACGACGCGGCGGGCGGTGTTGGCGTCGCCGATGTCGCCCGCCACAGCGACGTAGTCTGACTCGACGGCCGGTGCGATCGAGCGAGCCGTGGCGACGACGCGATGACCCTGCGCGCGGAAGGCTTTGACGGTTTCAGCGCCGATGCCTTGCGATGCGCCGGTGACGATGACGACTTTGGAAGTGCTCATGGTTTGTCTCACAGTGTGATTGTTCCGGCCTGCCGGCCGTTCGAATCGATGGACCCGATGGAGCGCACTGTAGGCGCATTCGCCGCGAATTCGAACACACACCGTGGACAAAGAGTCTTGCGCCACGAGAACAAATCTCGTGGCATCGGCCGGCTAGAGCCAGCGCCAGATGCCGGCCGGTACGCCGGCGAGCGGGATATGAGCCCAGCTCGCCACCAGCCAGAAAACCACGCCGCCTGCCAGCGCGTGCATGCCGAACCCGCCCAGCCGCGCGCGGCCGGCCGCGATCGCCGCGAACGGCAGATAGCTCGTCTTCGACTCCCATGCGGGCCACAGATCGGGTTGCAGTTGCCGCTTCTTGCGGTCCTGCAACGCGGCACCGACCAGCGCGAGGACGATGATCGCACCGGCAAGCACGATGTTCCGGGTGACCGGGAACAACGCGATATGACAAAGACCCCATAGCGCGAACGACCACATCATCGGGTGACGTGTGACCGCGTACACGCCGTGCGCCGCGTCGGGAAACGCGGCGGACCGGCCGACGCTGGGCAACGCGGGGTTGCGGATCAGCGAGCCCATCAGAAGGATCGATGCGATCAGCATGACCACGGTCACGACCGCCCAAAGCGCGACGCCTGCCGGCCATAGCGGCGCGGAAACGGGCGTCCTGTCGTAGGCCATCACCATCCAGCCGAAGGTCAGTATCGCAATCAGCGAATAGATGCCCATGGCGGCCCGTTCGCCGACCGCACGGACCATCCCCGCGCGCAACGGATGGGACAGAAGAAAGTGGCTGCCGACAAAAGCGAATGCCGCTACGACAAGCGTGTCGATGCTATCCATTGGCCCGGCTCCTCAAGTCAGATGATCGGTCGAACAGGTGCACTGCAGAATACTACTTCGCGTGCCGCATCCAGCGCGGCGAGCGTTGCGCTGTTTCGATTGCCGCGCGCCGGCGCACGGCGCGGGTTACAAACCTTTACACGGCCCGTCGACGGAACATCAGTCGTCCCTCGTTAAAGAGAGTAGGTGATCGAACGATCGCCGAAACCAACTTTACAAGGGAGAGAGAACATGTTGAGCCGGAAGACTTTTATTGGCAGTCTCATCGTCGCAACCGTCGGAACACTCGCCATCGGATCGACCGCGCAAGCGGGGCAATGGGAGGCGAGCCATCCCCGGCGCGTCGAAGTCAACAACCGCCTTGCCAACCAGAACAACCGCATCCATCGAGCGGTTCAGGATGGGCAGATGTCCAGAGGCGAAGCCCGCAATCTGCATCGCGACGATCGGCAAATCCGGCAGGAGGAGCGCGATATGGCGTCGCAGGACTACAGCCATCTGACGCGTGCCGATCAACGCGCGTTGAATCAGCAGGAAAATCAGGTTAGCCGGCGGATCGCCCAGTAGCTTTCGTTAGCATCCCGATCGAGGCACGCGCGCTCGGGGCCGGGCTTGCCAACCGATGCCGAAGGGTGACCGACGCGCGCTCGGTCGCCTTCGACGCAATAAATTAAACGCCTCAGGTATTGGGGTGAAAAAACGGGATCGCAGAATGTGAAGGTAAACCCGTTGAACAAACATCCCCCCGGTAGCTATCATACAAATATCCAATTTCGATGATATTGACAGCATGGATGCCTTCGTTATTCGAGTGATACTTGCCGATGATCATCCCGTCATGCTCAGCGGTATCGCACATGAGTTTTCAAGTGTAAACACGATCCAGCTGGTCGGTACAGCGAGGAATTCGACTGAACTGATCGCGCTTCTCGCCAGCACGCAATGCGACGTTGTCGTATCCGATTACGCAATGCCTGCGGGCGAATACGGTGATGGAATCGCGCTGTTCTCGCTGATCAAGCGTCGCTATCCCGAGATCCGGATCGTAGTTCTAACCATGCTGGACAACCCCGCCGTGGTACGCGCGCTCGTAACCCAAGGTGTAACGTGCATCGTGAGCAAATCCGATGCCGCTGGCCACCTGATCCCCGCCGTTCATGCCGTTCATAGTGGCGGCAAATACTATTCGCCAACGATCAACCAGATCGTCCAATCGATTGACTGGAATCGTCGGGGCAGGGGCACATCGGACGTGCTGAGTCAGCGCGAATCCGAAGTCGTGCGTCTTTTTGCATCCGGGCTGACTGTGAACGAAATTGCCGAAAGGTTGAGTCGCAGCAAGAAAACCATCAGCACCCAGAAATCGAAAGCGATGGAAAAACTCGGCATTGAACGGGAAGTCGATCTGTTTCGATATGCATTGGAAAACGGAATGGTGACTTCATCGCAGAAGATATCGGACAGTTCTTCCTCGACAGAATAAACACGGGAACCGAGCCTGCGCTTTCAAAAGACATTCAATAAGCAAAGCTCTTATTGGATGGCTGAAGTCTTGTGGATCTGCATTCCGGTCGCTGACCGGACAGTCGCAATGACGAACGTATGCGTTGACAGATTCTCAACTTATTCCATGTCGAAGACAAAGGGATAGGACACAAGACGCACGAAGTCGAACTTCATCTTGAATTCCGCGATGACCTGTTGGGCTCTACGGTCAGCCGCGTTTTGTACGCGGGCACTTTGGCAGTTTCGCTCACAAGGGAGCAGGGCAGCGGAAACGAATGGTAGGAATCGATCGCACGGATGTTTGAGCGGACCGTGCAGGGTAATCGACAGGTGCAGCATCACCGCGTACGAGCCTATGACCCGGGGCTTCGCGGCTCATGTTGGTCATCTGGTTGCGGCAGACGAAACATGTGTTGCTCGAGCCTTGAGATAGGGCGATTCGGGCTTGGTCGCTGGAGCTAGCGAGCGCAGCAACGTCCCCACCGGACCGCACTGGTTATTCGCGCCGAAGAGTTTTGCCTTCATGCCCGTCGCGCTTCTCGAAATCTGTTCTGAACTTCCCGTTATGAAAATCCGGCCGTTCTGCGCCTGCTCATGCAGGGAGGGCGTTGCTGTATTTTCAGCAAGGCTGATCCGATTGGTAATCTGAAGGTGGCGGTACATGCCGCGTACGCGAATGGCCGCTATCTGTCGCCCCGCGTCGCGGCGATCTCGGATGCGATCAAACCGGGTGCGCGCGGCAGTTCGGTCGGGGCTCCGTTGACCCGACGTGAACTGGAGGTCGTACGCCTGTTTGTTTCGGGGATGACCGTGACGGAAATTGGCGAGCTTTTGCGTCGCAGTAAAAAGACGATTAGTACGTAAAAGAGCGCGGCAATGCTCAAACTGAGTATCGAGCGAGACGCGGAGCTGGTGCGTTATGGAATCGAAAACGGGTTGGTGTCGTCCGCGGAGCCGGCCACTTCGGAGTACGGCCCGACGCGTGAGCTTTTGGCTTCAGCCCTGAATCAGCGTCAACATGATCAGAGGGCCGACTTTCCTGACAACGCTGCCGGCCTTAGGCTGCGCCGCTGATGCCGATTCGGGCGCTCGATTGGCAAATCATCTGTCGCGATCCCGCAGGATCGCGGCCACATTACATCGATCACTGCGTCCGCGGCCCGCTGGCGTTTGCCTGTCGCAGGTGCGAGTAGCCGGGTTTTGGGATTTGAGCGCCGCGATGTCGCGGGCGGCCGCCGCTGGAAAAGACCAAGTTCCCGAGTAGAAGCCGAAAAATCATCAACACGACATTATAGTACTAATGTCGTGTTGAAGAATGAATGGTGTAGCATATCGAGCGTTTTACGTTGTATTATCAACGCACCCCAGTTCCCCAAGGCCGCTTCCACCATGACCCTCGAAGCCGACATCGAAGTCGCCCGCGAAAACGCGTCCGACACGCAAACGCTATATCGCGAGGTCTGTGCGCTGCTGTTTTTCCGTTACGGCGAAACACCGACGGCGAACCGCCTGTACCAGCTGGTCCGCAAAGGCAGCATGAGCGCGCCGGCCAAAGCGTTGCGCGATTTCTGGACCGACGTGCGTGACAAGACCCGCGTCGACGTCGGCCGTCCGGATTTGCCGCCCGAAGTCGCGGCGGCCGCCGGCGAGTTCGCCGCGCAGCTGTGGCGTCTGTCGAGCGATGCCGCGAACGCTGCGCTCGACGTATTCAGGCAGGACGCGGACGCGCAAATCGCCGCGGCGCGAGCGCTGGCCGAGCAACAGGACACGCAGCGTCAGGCAGCAGTCGAGAAAGCCGAACGGGCGGCGAGCGAAGCCGCGACCCTGCACGCGCGGATTGCCGGGCTGGAGGCCCGCACCGTCGAGTTGCAGACGGCGAACGACATGCTGACGGCGCAACTGACGACATCGAAGGAAGAAATCGCGTCGGGAGCCGCCGCGCTCGCCGATGCCCGCCGCGATTTCGCCGACGAACTCGCGAAGCTGCGCCGCTCACACGAGCAGAACGAGCAGCGGCTTGCCGCAGCGGAAAAGCGCGCATTGCTCGAAATTGACAGTGAACGGGCCGCGGCGCAACGTCTGCGCAAGGAGCTTCAGGCGAGTCAAGAGCGGGCGGCGACGCTCGAAACGGAATCGCGAACCGAGCGCGACGCGCTGCGCGACGAGTTGGCCGCATCGAAAGCGGAACTGGCTGCCTCCGCTGCGCGGCACGCCGCGACCCAGGGGCAGCTCGCGGAAAAGGACGCGTTGCTGGCTGAACGCGTGGTGGCGTCCGAACAGTTGCGCCAACGTATCGACACGCTGTCGCGACAGATCGAGACGGTCCGAACAGAAAAAACGTCCGCGCGCCCTGCCCGCCGTGCCCGCGAAAAATCACCCGTGCCGGGCCGTGCGACGGCGGGCTTCTCCGGCGCACCGTTCGTCAAACGTTCGAGCATTGCCAAGCCACGTGAAGACTAAGGGTCGCCTGCGTCCCGGCATGCCACCGTCAGAACCACAAAAAGTGGTTACCCTGAATTCTCCAAAATCGGTTATTCCACCAAACCAGTCGACCGTCTAACCTGATCTCACGTTAAACCCACCGCAAGGACGGACTACATGAAGATCATGCACGTCGACGCCAGCGCGAAGCGCGAGCGATCCAACTCCCGCGCGCTCGCCCGCTATTTTCTCGAGCGTCTGCGCGAAGAACGCGCCGAGTTCGAGCTCGACTATCTGGACGTAACGCTCGACACACCCCCGCACGTCACCGAAGCGTTCGCGATCGCCACCTACACGGCCGCGCACGAGCGCACGGCGGCGATGCAGGCAACGCTGGCGTCATCGGATGCGCTGTGCGCGCGCCTGCTGGCCGCCGACGCGCTGGTGTTCGCGATGCCGATGTACAACTGGTCGATGCCATCGGCGTTCAAGGCGTTCATCGATAGCGTCACGCGAACCGGCGTGACCTACCTGAACGCGGAGGACGGCAGCATCGCCGGGCAGCTCGGCCGGCACAAGGTGTTGTTCATCACGAGCCGCGGCGCGGATTTGCGCGCGGGCTCGCCGTACGAATCGATGGATGCGCTGACGCCGGCATTGAAGGCCGCATTCGGTTTTCTGGGCGTCGCCGCGCCGACGTTCGTCGATGCGCAGCCGCTGCAGTTCGCCAATCCCGAAGCGCGGGCGGCGGCGCTCGAAAGGGCGCGTGGAGAGTTGGACGCGGTCGCGGCGCGGTGGGCTCAGGGCGCCCCCGCAGCAAACCACGAAGCCGAGGCCCTGTGCCCGGCTGACGCGGAGTGACGCCATGAGCACGATCCGCACACTGTTCGCGTCGGCGTTGCTCGCCGGCGTCGCGCTCACTGGCGCGTCACCGTCAGCCCATGCCGCCGATACCGGCGAGGCGAGCGCAGCCCCACACGAAACCATCACCCCCGCCTTCGCCGTGCCGATCGCGAACGTGCCGGGCAAGACGATGACCGCGCTCGTCGTCGACTATGCGCCGGGCGGCAAATCGGCGCCGCATCGGCATGGTCAGGCGTTCGTGGTGGGCTATGTGCTGTCGGGCGCAATCCGCAGCCGTGTCGATAACGGCGCCGAGCACGTCTACCATGCCGGCGAATCGTGGACCGAGAAGCCCGGCGCGCATCACATGGTCAGCGAGAACGCCAGCACGACCGAGCCGGCAAAACTGCTCGCGATTTTCGTCGCGGATACGAACGACCAGCACCTGGTGACGTTCGATAAAAAGTGATCGCCATCGGGCGGCGGCACTCGCCCGCCGCCCGCATCGATGCAAGTGCAACAAGCCGCGGGCAACGCTGCATCAGAACCGCGGATGACACTCGAAATTGACCGACGACCCGTGCTCGGTCATCGCGCTGACGCCGCTGACCGTCTCCGTATTCACGCTGCTTTGCATGCCGCGACGGTCGCAGTAGTCGCGCGCTTCGTTCATCGCGAGTTCGTGCGCGCGCGCCCAGGCCATGCGTCCTCCGGTCGCGCTGGCGGCGACCGTGTAGCTGCCGGGCTTGCCGCTCTCAACCACATCCGTGCTCGACGCGCACCCGACGAGACTCGCGCACGCGAGCGCCACCGCTGCCGCCCCGCGCATGCGCGTGAACAGCGGCGCCCTCTTTCTTTCTGTGCTTCCCATCCGCGCGACGGACGCGACTTCGCGTACCGGTACCGATTTGCGCGCTTTGGCAAGACTGTGCGAACCCTGATTCGACATCGTGGAACACCTGCATTTTTAACTGATTAGTCAGGCAGTCATTATCCGGAATCGTTCGCGCAAGATCAGCCGATACAACCGAAAACACTGTTGCACGAGCCTTAACAATGAACGCGTGCGCCCCGCCGCGACGACCTCGGCAATGAGCGGACCACATGGTTCACAAAAGAACTTCCGGAATCGCTTCAGAGCGTCTAGTCTGTAGCGATGCCCGTTCGACGGACAGGCATATCGAACCGCAGACGAACCCCACAACATAGCGGCATACACCGGTCGCCGAACCGGAGGAGACATCAATGGATCTCGAAGCACGTACCCTGCATCGCGTCACGATGCGGCTGATACCGTTCCTGATGCTGTGCTATTTCATCGCCTATCTCGATCGCGTGAACGTCGGCTTTGCGGCCTTGCAGATGAACAAGGCGCTCGATCTGTCCGCGAGCGCGTTCGGCTTCGGCGCGGGCGTGTTCTTTATCGCTTACTTCTTTTTCGAAGTGCCGTCGAATCTGCTGCTCGAACGCTTCGGCGCGCGCCGCTGGATCGCGCGGATCATGTTCACGTGGGGCATTCTCGCGGGTGCGATGGCGTTCATCCCGGACATCTCGCGCTTCACCGGGCTTTCGCCCGCGCACGTGTTTTTCGGCCTGCGCATTCTGCTCGGCGTCGCCGAGGCCGGCTTTTTCCCGGGCATCATCTTTCTGCTGACCCTGTGGTTTCCGGCCGCGTACCGTGGACGCGTGGTCGGCTATTTTATGGCGGCGATTCCGCTGTCGACGGTGATCGGCGGACCGATCTCCGGCGCGCTCCTGTCGCTCGACGGCCGCGGCGGACTCGGCGGCTGGCAGTGGCTGTATCTGATCGAGGCAGCGCCGGCGATCCTGCTGTCGTTCGCGGTGCTGTTTTATCTGACCGACAAGCCCGCCGACGCCACCTGGCTCAGCACCGAGGAGCGCGACTGGCTGATCGCGCGGCAGAAGCAGGAGCGCGAGCATCGCGAGGCGGTGCGCCACTTCAGCGTGAAGGAAGCGCTGATCAATCCGCGCGTGCTCGCGATCGCGTTGATTTATTTCGGGGCGAACGCGACCAACTACGGCCTGAGCTTCTTCCTGCCGCAGATCGTGAAGTCGTTCGGCCTCACCAACCTGCAGACGGGTTTCGTGACGTCGCTGCCGTACGTGGTCGGCCTCTTCAGCATGATTCTGTGGGGACGGCATTCGGATCGCCACCTCGAACGCCGCTGGCACGTCGCGATCGCGCTGTTCGTCGCGGCGGGCGGCATCGCGGCCGCGGCCGGGCTCGACAATCCGGTGCAGAAGATGATCGCGCTGTCGATTGCCGGCTTCGGCATCTTCGGTTGCCTGCCGGTGATCTGGACCTTGCCGGCCGCGTTCCTGTCGGGGGCGGCGGCCGCGGGCGGCATCGCCGCGATCAATTCGCTCGGCAATCTGGCGGGCTTCTTCGGGCCGTTCGCGATGGGCTGGATCAAGGACAGCACCGGCGGCTTCGGCGCCGGGCTGCTATGCCTCGCGGGCGCGGGGCTCATCGGTATGGCGGCGGTGTTGCTGCTGCATCACGACACGTCGCTCGAGACGACGCATGGGAATCCGCATGCGCGGCCGCCGGGTGACGCGGGCGTCGCGAGATACTAGCCCCCTTACTCACGCCCCCTTACTCACCCAGTTCGACCCGCACCCGGGCAGCGCGCCCGGGTCGCATTCAGTTCGCCCCGCTCCCGTTATTCGACCCTTCGCCCTGACCGCCCGCATCGGGCGGCATGACGTCGTCCGGCGTCGGTGTCGGCGCGAGCGCTGCCGCACCGCCGCCGTGCGTTTCACCGTCGACGGTATTACCGGGCGCCGGCGCCGGAGTCAATTCCAGGCCCGGCGCCGGCAGGATCGGCGGCAATGCACGCGCTTCACCCTGGAGCGCGGACGCTCCCGCTGCCTGTGACGCGGCCGCCGCCGCTGCGGACGGTGCAGACGTCGCCAGCTGCGCCGGCGCCGCCGGCACGCGCCGCACCGGAGCATGCGCGACGACCCGCTTGTCCGGCTGCGCCGGCGTGAACAGCTGCCCAAACCAGTCGCGCAAGCGTTCTGCGTGCTCCGCGAACCAGCCCGGTTGCTGCACGGTATCGAACTTCACGTGGGTGTCGACGAGCCGTGAGCGCTGCGCGCGCTGGAAGAAATCGCCGACGATCGGCAGCGCGCTATGCGCACCCTGCCCCCAGTAATCGCTGCGCAGCGTCACGCGGCTGTCGTTGAAGCCGACCCACGCGCCCGCCACCAGTTGCGGCTGGATCAGGATGAACCAGCCATCGGCATTGCCCTGGGTCGTGCCGGTCTTGCCCGCGACGTCGCCGCGCACGCCGAAGCGCGTGCGAATGCTCGCGCCGGTGCCGCGGCTGACCACGTCGCGCATCACGTCGACGAGCGTGCGCGCCGTGTCGGCGGGCAACTCGCGCCTCGGCGTGGCCGGCTTGAATTCGGCGAGCACATTGCCGTTGCGGTCCTCGATGCGCGTGACCATCAGCGGCTCGACATAGTCGCCGAGGTTCGCAATCGTGCCGTACGCCGACACCATTTCCTTCAGCGTTACCGGGCTCGTGCCGAGCGCGAGCGACGGCACCGGGTCGAGCTGGCTGTCGCGCACGCCCATCGCGCGCGCCAGCTTCACGACCTTGTTCGGGCCGACCGACTCCATCACCTGCGCGGTGATGCGGTTGCGCGAATACGCGAGCGCGTCGCGCAGGCTGATCATGCGCCCGCTCGGCTCGTCCTCGTCGTTCGGCTTCCAGACTTCGCCGCCGGCGAGTTCGATCTGGACCGGATTGTCGGGCAGCTTGTCGTCCGGCTTCGCGCCGGCCTCGAAGGCCGCCGCGTAGACGAACGGCTTGAACGTCGAGCCCGGCTGACGGCGCGCCTGCTGCACGTGATCGAACGGATCTTCGGTGAAGTCGCGGCTGCCGACCCACGCCTTGATCTCGCCGGTGCGCGGGTCCATCGCGAGGAAGTCGGCCTGCACCCGGGTCTTCGTGTCGCACACGCTCTGCACGAGCTTGCGATCGGCGAGGAGGCGTTTGACCGCGTCGTCGTCGGACAGGCCCGAGTCTTTCGCCGCGCGGAAGTCAGGCGTTTCGCGCAGGAACGCGCGCAGCAGGTCCTTGTCCGCCGAGCAGCCCGCGCGGGTGCCCCACGCCGAGTTGGCGATGCCCTGCAACTGGTTGCCCTGCAGCGTGACGGCCTGGGTCGCCATCGTTTGCAGGCGCGAGTCGATCGTCGTGCGCACGACGAGCCCATCGGAATAGATGTTGTAGTCGTTGCGATCGGCCCACGCGACGAGCCATTTGCGCAACTGCTGCGTGAAGTGCGGCGCGGGTCCCGGCGGCTCGACCTGGCGCTCGAAGAAGAGACGCAACGGCTTGCGGCTCAGGATGTCGTACTGGGCAGGCGTCAGCTTGCCGTACTTGACCATCTGCCCGAGCACCGTATTGCGCCGCTGCAACGCGCGCTCCGGGTTCAGCACCGGGTTGTAGTACGCGTTGCCCTTCAGCATGCCGGTCAGCGTGGCCGCTTCGAGCACGTTCAGTTCGGCCGCTGATTTGTCGAAATAGGTGCGCGCGGCCATCTCGATACCGTACGCGTTGTACAGGAACGGCACCGTGTTCAGGTAGGTTTCGAGGATCTCGTCCTTGGTGTAGAACGCCTCGATCTTCAGCGCGGTGATCGCTTCCTTCAGCTTGCGCGTCAACGTCGGCGCACGGCCGATTTCGTCGGGATACAGATTGCGCGCGAGCTGTTGCGTGATCGTCGAGCCGCCCTGGCGCTCGCCGGAAAACGTGTGCAACGCCGCCGACGCGGTGCGCCGCCAGTCGAGCCCGAAATGCTGATAGAAGCGGTGATCCTCGGTCGCGATCAGCGCGTTGACGACGGTCGGCGAGATGTCCTTCAGCTTGACCCATTCGCGGTTCGACGGTTTGAACTCGGCGAGCAGCTTGCCGTCCGCCGACAGAATCTGCGCGGGTTGCTCGATCTTGGCCTTGCGGATGTCGCCGATGCTCGGCGTGAACGGAATCAGCAGCAGCACGTACAGCACGAACAGCACCGGCAGCGCGGCGAGCCCCCACGCGAACGTGCGGCGGGTCGGGTGGCGCAGATGCCACGCGGCCTTCGCGAACAGCGGGTTCGCGAGGGTCAGCCCTTTGTCGAGGGCCGCCAGAAAGGAGGAAAAGAGGCGCTTCACTTGCTGTCGTCGGCTGGGAAAGGCGCAATCGTACCAAGATGTGGGGGGTGCGCCGATTTTTGCCTGATTCGCCGGATGGCGTTCGGCTCCGGCGGGGCAACTATAATGTCGCCAATTCCGACAAGAGGTGCTTCATGATCATCAAACCGCGTGTGCGTGGCTTCATCTGCGTTTCGACCCATCCGACCGGCTGCGAAGCCAACGTCAAGGAACAGATCGAGTATGTGAAGGCACGCGGCCCCATCGCCAACGGCCCGAAGAAGGTGCTCGTGATCGGTGCGTCGACCGGCTACGGGCTCGCCGCGCGCATCAGCGCCGCGTTCGGCTCGGGCGCGTCGACCCTTGGCGTGTTCTTCGAGCGCGCCGGCAGCGAAACCAAGGCCGGCACGGCCGGCTGGTACAACACCGCGGCGTTCGAGAAATTCGCCACCGCCGAAGGCCTGTACGCGACCAGCATCAACGGCGACGCGTTCTCCGACGAAGTGAAGGCGCGCACGATCGAAGTCATCAAGCGCGATCTCGGCCAGGTCGATCTGGTCGTCTATAGCCTCGCGGCGCCGAAGCGCCAGCACCCGAAAACAGGTGAAGTGTTCAGCTCGGTACTGAAGCCGATCGGCAAGGCGGTCAACCTGCGCGGCATCGACACCGACAAGGAAGTGATCAAGGAAACCGTGCTCGAACCGGCGACGCCGGAAGAAATCGCGCAGACGGTCGCGGTGATGGGCGGCGAGGACTGGCAGATGTGGATGGACGCGTTGGGCGATGCCGGCGTGCTCGCCGACGGCGCGAAGACCACCGCGTTCACCTACCTCGGCGAGAAGATCACCCACGACATCTACTGGAATGGTTCGATCGGCGCGGCCAAGAAGGATCTCGACCAGAAGGTGCTCGGCATCCGTGAAAAGCTCGCGGCCAAGGGCGGCGATGCGCGCGTCGCGGTGCTGAAGGCGGTCGTCACGCAGGCGAGCTCGGCGATTCCGATGATGCCGCTCTATCTGTCGCTGCTCTTCAAGGTGATGAAGGAGAAAGGCACGCACGAGGGCTGCATCGAGCAGGTCTACGGCCTGTACAAGGACAGCCTCTATGGCAGCCAGCCGTATCTGGACGACGAAGGCCGTCTGCGCGCGGACTACAAGGAGCTCGACCCGCAGGTGCAAGGCCGTGTGCAGGAACTGTGGACTCAGGTGACCAACGACAACATCTACGAGCTCACCGATTTCACCGGCTACAAGACCGATTTCCTGCGTCTGTTCGGCTTCGAAATGAAGGGCGTCGATTACGACGCTGACGTCAATCCGGACGTGCAGATTCCGAATCTCGTGCAGGTTTGATCTGCCGGGGGGCGGGCCCGCTTCGCGAGTTCGCCCCTGATGTTGCCCCCCGCCTGACTCCCTCCCCTCGCTCCTTCAACACCTCAGCACGGATACGTGCCCTGCAACGCGCGCAGAATCGCGAGCCCGATCGGGAAATCGTCGGAAATGCCCGGATGGTTCGCAAAGAACGCATCGAGCAACGGATAAACCGTCTGATTGCCGATCGCGAGTGTTTCCGGCGGACAGAACAGCGGCTTCTGTTTCCTCGAGACCAGATCGCCGTTCGCCCAGCCGAACGCGTTGATCGTGCCGGTGATGTACGCCGCGTAGATCGAGTTGTTGTCGACATGCGCCCATTTTTTGTATTGGGCGGCCGTCATCTCGGCGCTCGCGTTCAGAGTGAAGCATGCCGTCAGCAAAACCAGTGCGAATTTCGTTACTCGCATTTTCGGACCTTCAATGTCGCTAAATGGCCGCCATTGTAGGCGACGCGGGGTGCAATGCGCAGAAGCGCCTGCGCGCTCCGAATCGTAAGCATCGGCGACGGGTTTTTGTAAGCATCGCCGCATTGCCAAAGCGCAATGCGGCGTACCGATTCGAGCGCTCTGCGCGTATCGACGATCAGGGCGTGCCGTTGCGGCAATACTTGCGATACCCGTCGCGCTTGGCGAGGCGCGCCATATACGCGGCCAGCGCCGGAAAATCATCGTGCTGCTGCGGGGTGTCGAGCCAGCGGTTCGTCGACAGCGCGATCGGAATGTCGGCAAGCGAAAACTCGTCGCCCGCGATATACGCGCCGGTGCGCGCGAGTTGCTGCTCGACGATCGCCATATGCTTCGACCAGTTCGCGCATGACGCGGCGATCTGCCGCGGGTCTTGATGCTCGGGCGAGTGCCGCACGAGCGCGAGAAACGCGTAGCTCCACGAGCGGTTCAATTCGCTCGCCTGCCAGTCGATCCATTGATCGCAACGCGCGCGTTCGAGCGGATCGGCCGGATACAACCCGTCGCCGCGATAGCGATTCGCGAGGTAACGGATGATCGAGTTCGATTCCCACAGCACGAAGTCGCCGTCGCGAATCACAGGGACCATCGCGTTCGGGTTCAGCGCGCGGAATTCGGCGACATCGGTCGAGCGAAAGCCCGAGCCCCAGTCTTCCTGTTCGAACGCAAGCTCAAGTTCCGCGCAGGTCCACAGCACCTTGCGCACGTTGATCGAGGTGGTCTTGCCGAGTATCTGCAGCATGGGTCGTCGTGGGTCGGGTGGGTCGCGTGGGTTGAGCGGGTTGAAGGAATGAAATTCGGAAAGCCAGCCAGTTTGCCTTGCGTGCGGCGCGCCGTCATCCGGATTTCAAGGTCGCCTGCTCGCGGATCATGTCGTACAGCGCCTGCGCGGCCGGCGACAACTGGGCGGTCTTGCGCGCGACGAGCACCAGCGTGCGCGACACGGTGGGCTGCGTGAGCTCGACGGTGCGCACGCTCGGATACGCGCCCTTCTGCAGCGCGAGCGCGGGCACCACCGCCGCGCCGACGCGTTGCGCAACGAGCCCGAGCGCGGTCGAGCTGCGCTGCACCTCGTAGAACGAGCGCAGCGCGAGCTCGCTCGATTCCAACGCGACATCGAGCAGCGCGCGGTTGCCGCTGACCTCGCCGGCGAAAATCAGCGGGAAGGCCTGCAACTGCCGCCATGCGATGCGCCGCCGCTTCGCGAGCGGATGGTTTTCGTGACAGATCAGCACGTAGCGGTCTTCGGTGAGCGGCACGCTGGCGAGCTCGGGATGATGTTCGCGGGCGATGTTGATGCCGAACTCGACCTCACGGCGCAACACGGCCTCCTCCACCGCCGACGACGCGTGGTCGAGAATCTTGATGCGATTGTGCGGATAGCGCGCCGAATAGGCCTGCAGGATGCGCGGCAGATACTGCACGCCGACGGTCGGCACGCACGCGATCGACACGTCGCCGCGTCGCGCGATACCCGTTTCGCGAATCTCGACGAGCGCGTCGGCCAGCTCACCGAGCAGCCGGCGCGCCTGCGGCAGAAAATTGCGGCCGATTTCGGTCAGCGCCATCGAACGCGTAGTGCGTTCGATCAGCGTGACGCCGAGATAGGTTTCGAGCTTGCGCAGCCGCTGCGTGATCGCCGTTTGCGTCACGTGCAGCGAATCCGCCGCGCTCTGGAAGCTGCCGCGATCGGCAATCGCGACGAAAGCCTGTACGCCGAGCGTGTCGATTTTCATTAGAAAAATGAAGCAATCGGAATCATAAATTCATTTTACTCTGGACTATCAGCGACCGAGAATGTCCGCAACGAACCCCGCGAAGGAGCAGAAGATGACCGACAAATCCACCAACGAGCACAGCGATTGGTACGCGAAGCAGTACATGCTGTTCGAGAACGAGCGCACACGGCCGGTTCGCGATCTGCTAGGGGCGGTGCCGCTGGAAGGCGCGCGGCTCGCGATCGATATCGGCTGCGGGCCGGGCAACTCGACCGAGGTGCTGGCCGAGCGTGTGCCGGGCGCGTCGGTCAGCGGCATCGACAGTTCCGCCGACATGATCGCGGCGGCCCGTCGGCGGCTGCCGCAATTCCGCTTCGACATCAGCGACGTCTCGACGTGGGACGCGCGCAGCCCCTTCGACGTGATCCTCGCGAACGCGGTACTGCAATGGGTGCCGGACCACGAGCGGCTGTTCCCCGCGCTGGTGGCGAAACTTGCCACCGGCGGCAGCCTTGCCGTGCAGATGCCCGTCAATCTGGACGAACCGGCGCACCGGCTGCTGCGCGAAATCGCCGTCGACGGGCCTTGGGCGCCGAAGCTGAAGGGCGTCGAGCGCACCATGCGCCACGACGCGAGCTGGTACTACGCGCTGCTCAAGCCGCTGTGCGCGCGCGTCGACGTGTGGCGCACGGTCTATCACCACCCGCTCGCGGGCGCCGACGCGGTGGTCGAATGGTTCAAGGGCAGCGCGCTGCGGCCGTTTCTCGCCGCGCTCGACGACGCCGAACGCGGCGCGTTCTTGCAACGCTATCGCGACGAAATCGCCAAAGCCTACCCGGCGCTCGCCGACGGCACGGTGCTGCTGCCGTTTCCGCGGCTTTTCATCGTCGCGACGCGCGGCGAGCGCTGAGGCCGCACCGGGAACCGCAGCAGGCCGGCAAATGCCGGCAGGGCGGCGCCGGCGGTCATGCGCGGGTGGTCGCGGGGGCGATCAGGTCGCCCGCGCACCGCGCGGATACGTCGCCCGAAAACCCGTTTGTGGCGGCACCGCACGCTAGGGTTGGTCAGGAATTGCCGCCCGGGAATCCCGCATGCTAATGTTTGTAATAAGCGGAGGACGGCGCCTGCCGACCTCACCGGGAAGCCATTTACCGCAGCGAGCGTCGCCATGAGTGATGTACGCCAACATCTAAGTCCCCGTGACCGCCTGGAGCTGTTGTGCTGGCTCACATGCGGAAGCCTGGGCGCTTATTATCTGAACGAAGACTGGCCCGACGCGGCGTTTCACGTGCAGGCCGCGCACAAGTGGCTCGACCGCCGCGCGCGCGAGGCCGACTGGCTGTGCATCGCGAAGCTGTCGGCCACCGCGGTCGAAATCGCGCGGCGCCACGCGCAGTTCGTCGATACCGACTGGGCGCGCGACGCGGTCGAAGAAATTCTCGATACCGACGAACTCGACCCGCAAGCCCGGCTCGTCCGGCAGGTTCTGGCCGACTGCCAGAACGCGCTGGCCGACAAGCGGATCGCCGATTAGCCGCGGCTGGTTTTTCTTCCCTCGTTTTGTCGCGATTCCGGGGCCAATTTTTGGCCCCTTTTACGTTGTTTCGCGCTGTTCGGCTTCTTGCCCGAATTAATCCGCCGCTGTTGCCAGGCATCAAGCTTCGGGTCGGTAAAATATGCGGCTTCGCCGTTGCTTGCACCTTTCGTCCGAATACCTTGAAACGCAAAATGCCGGCGCTCAACGCGCTGAAAGCCTTCGAAGTCGCGGGCCGCACGGGCAGCTTCACGCGAGCCGCGGAGCTGCTGAACGTCACGCAAAGCGCGGTCAGCCGCCAGGTTCGTCAGCTGGAGGCGCAGCTCGGCGAGACGCTGCCGGCCCTTCGACGCAGTCGATTCTCGACAACGCGTTCATTCCGGGCACGCAGGCCCCGTCGTCGACGGGTACGCAGGTCGCCGTGCGCGTCGCGTTGCGGCATAAGTTCTGATCAGGCATGCTTTCATGAGCGGCGTGGCGTCGCCTGAACGCCGCGCCGATCATTCTTCGACCATCGCCTTCAGCCTCAGCAACGCCTGATCCCACTGCTGTGAGATCGCCTCGAGAGCGCGGCGCGCCGCGTCGAGATGCGTGGGCTCGAACGCCCACAGGCGTTCGCGGCCCACTTTCACGTCGTGTACGAGGCCCGCCTCCGCAAGCACCTGCAGATGCTGCGTGACCGACTGGCGTGTGATGTCGGTGCCGGCCGTCAGCTGCGCGATCGACATCGCGCTGCCCGCGCACAACGCCGCGACGAGGCGCAGGCGCGTTTCGTCGCCGAGCGCCGCGAACACCGCCGCCGAACTGCGCAGCGCCGCCGTCTTGAGGCGCACCTGCGCGGAGCCGCTCTTAACTCGCGCCGACATATCGTTCGATGTTGACCATCTGCTGCTCCCAGCCGCCGTCGTTGAGCCGGAACGCCTGCTCCCGACGCTCGGCCGGCAACCGGTCGAAGCCCGATTCGACGACGCGCAGCAGCGTGCCGGACTCGGCCTCGGCCAGGTCGAATTCCACCAGCGTGGTCGGCTCGGGCGTGTAGTCGATCGTGATGTCGATCGCGGCCGGATGCCAGCGCCACGACAGATGATGCTCGGGCTCGACACGCTCGACGAACACGTTCATCAGCAGATGCTCATAGCCCGGATACGTGATGTGCCCCTGCGTGGATTGCCCCGCGACGAACTGCTTGCCGGCGAGGTTCACGCCGAACCATTTGCCGAATTCCTCGGCGTTGGACAGCGCGCGCCAGACGCGCGAGCGCGGCGCCTTCAACAGAATCTGCTTTTCGATGCGATCGGTCGATGAGTTCATATGCAGCCTCCTGACTGCATATTAGAAACATCGCCCCCGATATGCAAGCATTCGACTGCGCTTTTCCCGGAGCATGATTCGGGCGGCGCCGCAACGCTCGGGCGCCGCCCGCCCTGCCTTACTCCGTCGCATGCGCGTGCATGACGCCGGTTTGCATCGACCACGCCATCCACGGCCGGCGCAGCGCGACGATCGCGAGGAACGCGCAGGCGGCGAGAGTGCCGAACGTCGCGAAGCCCATCTGATAGCTGCCGGTGCTTTCCTTCGCGATACCCATCACGACCGGCAGATAGAAGCCGCCGATCCCGCCCGCCGCGCCCACGATCCCCGACATCAGACCGGTGCGGCCTGCCCAGCGATGCGGCACCAGCTGGAAAGTCGCGCCATTGCCTAGACCGAACGCGACGTACATGCACAGCAGCAGCGCGATGCCGCCGGCGAACGATGGCATCGCCGAGGCGAACAGGAAGTCGCAGACCGCGATGATCGCGAGCAACACGGTCAGCGCGCGTACACCCGACACGCGGTCGGCGATCAGGCCGCCGAGCGGGCGCACCATCGCGCCGGTGGCGGCGAGCAGCGCCATGAACAGACCCGCGTCGATCTTCGACAGCTGATACAGATTGGTGAGCAGCAGCGACACATACGAGGACATGCCGACGAAACCGCCGAACGTGATGCTATAGACGAGCATGATGACCCACGTATCGCGCTCCGCGAGCACCGAGCGATAGCGCTTGGGCAGCACCGCGATCGCGAGCAGCGCGCCGATCACCGGCAGCAGCAGCACGCCGGTCTTGCCCGCGCCGAACAGCCCCGCTTCGACGAGCAGCACGAGCACGATCAGACCGACCAGCGTCGTCGCGAAACTGCCGAAGGCGCGCAACACGCTGCCGGTTTTGACGCCCGCGTCGTTGGCCCAGAAGTACAGCGTGATCGCGGCGATCGCGAGCAGCGGCAACGCGCCGCCCGCTGCGAATTGCCAGCCGTAGCGCGTCGCCAGTTGCGGGAACAGGAAGCCGTCGAGCACCGCGCCGATGTTGCCGGCCGCGGCCAGTCCCAACACGAGGCCCTGCACCTTCGGCGGATAGTTGCTGCCGGCCATCGGCAGCGCGACCGCGAAGCTGGCGCCGCCGACGCCGAGGAACACGCCGAGCACCAGCAGCGTTTCGTACGACGGCACCGACTGCAGCAACGGCAACACGATCGTCGGCACCGCCGATAGCAGCACGCCCATCAACGCAATGCGTTTGCCATGCGCGGACTGATACAGATTGCCGAGCGTCACGCGCAGAATCGCCGCGGACAACACCGGCACCGCGACTAGCAGACCCTGCTGCGCGGGCGTCATCGCGATGCTCTTGCTGATGAACGGCGCGAGCGGCCCATACAGCACCCACACGGTGAAGCCCGTGTCGAAATATAGAAAGCAGGCGACCAGTGCGCGCCAATCGCCGCTTCGCAGGGAGTGCATCACGTTCTTCATCAGATATCCTCAGTAAATAAATTGCCTGGTGATCCGGTTGCTGCGTTACTTGTCTTTTGCACCGGCATGTCGCCCAGAGTTTTTCATCGGGGTTTTACATGCAAGCGTCGTGCCATGCTGGCGTCTGTTTCGAGGCTTTTTTTAAGGCCTTTTTCGAATTGCGAGGGCACCCTCGCCGCTCGCAATCCGCATGAGTCGAGCTGCTCAATACACGTCGCGTGCATAGCGCTTTTCGCGCGTCAGACGGCTCACGTATTCGAGTGCTTTGTCTTCGCTCATGCCGCCGTGCGTCGCGATCACGTCCTTCAGCGCCGCATCGACATCGCGCGCCATCCGGTTCGCGTCGCCGCATACATAGAAATGCGCACCGTCTTCGAGCCATGCCCACAGTTGCGCACCGTGTTCGCGCATGCGGTCCTGCACATAGATCTTGTCGGCCTGGTCGCGCGAGAACGCGACATCGAGTCGGGTCAGCAGACCGTTTACGCGCATCGCTTCCAGTTCGTCGCGATAGTAGAAGTCGGTCGCCGCATGTTGTTCGCCGAAGAACAGCCAGTTGCGTCCGCGCTCGCCACGTGCTTGCCGTTCGTGCAGAAAGCCGCGAAATGGTGCGATTCCCGTGCCGGGTCCGACCATGACCATTGGCGTGTCCGAATGATGAGGAGGACGAAAGTGCGCGGACTTCTGCACGAACACGGGCACGTCCATGTCGCCTGCGCGATCCGCGAGAAACGTCGACGACACGCCCTTGCGGTGCCGCCGCCCATTGGTGTAACGCACCGCCGATACCGTCAGGTGCACCTCGCCCGGATGCGCCTTCGGGCTCGATGCGATCGAATACAGACGCGGCTGCAGGCGCTTGAGCATGCCGGTCAGCTCGGCGGCATTGAGGCTCACCGGGAACTCGTGCAATACGTCGGCGAGCTGCTGTCCCCACAGCCATTGCTTCAGATCCGCCTTGCGTTCAGGCGCGAGCAGATCGCCCAGCGCGCCGTTGCCGCTGCGCGCGGCGACGAACGCCAGCGCTTCGGCGCTCGGCCGGGCGATCTCGTAGTGCTTGCCGAGCGCATCGGCGAGCCGCATGTCGCCAATACCCGCGACGTGCACCGAGGCCTCCGCATGCAAACCGCTCAGCGTGATCAGTTCGTCGACGAGTTCGGGGCAGTTGCTCGGGCACACGCCGAGCGCGTCGCCCGCTTCGTATTCGAGGTTCGTTTCGCCCGTTTGCAGCGACACGTAGCGCGTATCCTTCGCGGCGCCCTGCCGGTTCAGGCGCAGATTGCCGACGACGCGCGACGCGGCCGGCCGCGCCTTCGTCGGCACCGCACCCACCACCGCGTTGATCATGCCGCCCGGCGGCACCGCATGCAGCGCGGCATCCGCCTGCTTGATGCAGACGATCACGCGTTCGAGCCATGCATCGGCGCTTTGCTGATATTCGCTGTCGCAGTCGACCCGTTCGGTCAGACGCAGCGCGCCTTGCGCGGCGAGCCGCTCGTCGAGACGGCGGCCGTGACCGCAGAACTGATCGTAGTTGCGATCGCCGAGCGAGAGCACCGCGAAACGCACGCCATCGAGGCGCGGCGCGGTGGCGGCGTTCAGATGTGTCCAGAAGTCCTGCGCGTTGTCGGGCGCATCGCCGTCGCCGAACGTGCTGGTCATCAGCAGCACGTATTGCGCTTTCGCGAGCGCCGCGAACGAATAGTCGGCCATGCACGCGGTACGGATTTCGAAGCCCGATTCCATCAGACGCGTCGCGTAACGCTCGGTCAGCGATTCGGTGTTGCCGGTTTGCGAGGCCCACAACAGCGTGACCTTCGGACGCGCACGCACGATGCGCACGCCCGATTCGCGTGCCTCCGGTTGCGCGGAATCGGGCGGCAACGCGGCGGCTGACGTCTGCGCCGTCGTCGCGCTGCGGCTATACAGCCCCGCGAGCAGACCATCGACATAGAGCCGCCTCGCCGCATCGAACGGCGCGCTGTGCGGCAGCACCGGCACGTTGTCGAGGCCTTGCGCTTCGGCCGAGCGCAGGCCGCTGACGAAGCCCGTCAGATACGCGCGCTCCGCATCGCTGAGCGACGGCATGGGCACGGGCTCGGGCGGCAATTGCAGCAAAGTCGTGAGGGCTTCGATACGAGGCATGGGTCGATCCTTGGCGCTGGGCGTTAAAACCGCTGCGTCGGCGGGAGTAGAGAGCGCGTCGTCGCCGTTGCCCGTGTCCGCGGCGCGATCGGCTGGCACTGGACTCAGCGCGACCGCGCAGACTTTCAGTTCGGGCTGCAGTGAAACCGGATCGACCGCGTCGTTGGTCACCGCGTTGATGCAGAGATCGTCGCCGAACACGTCGTTCCAGTGCATCGGCGCAAAGCATTGGCCGGCGCTCACACGATCGGTGATGACGGCGGGCAGCACCGCGCGGCCGCGCCGCGAACGGATCTCGACCGTGTCTTTCGCGCGAATGCCGAGCTCGGCCGCGTCGTCCGGATGAATCTCGACGAAGGGTCCCGGGTTCAGCTTGTTCAGCATCGCGACCTTGCCGGTCTTGGTCATCGTGTGCCATTGATGCTGCACGCGGCCCGTGTTCAACACGATCGGAAACTCGCGATCGGGCAACTCGGCCGCGGGCTGATACGCGCGCGCGAAAAACTTCGCCTTGCCGCTCGCGGTCGGGAACGCGATACGCGGGCGGCTGCCGTCTTCGGACTCCCTGAGCGTCTGGCTCACGCCGTCATTCAGATAGCGAAGCGGATTGCGATCAGCCGCATCGGCTGACGCGATCGGCCACTGCAGCGGCGAGTCCTTCAAGCGGCGATGGCTCGCGCCGCGCAGGTCGTAGCCGGTCGCCGGATTCGCCGCGCGCGTGAGTTCGGCGAACACTTCGTCGGCGCTCGCATAGCTGAATGCGTCGGCAAAGCCCATTTCACACGCGATGCGCGCGATGATCTGCCAGTCGGGCAACGCCGCGCCGGGCGGCTCGATGGCCTGCTGCGCGAGCGTCAGATTGCGCTCCGAGTTGACCATCACGCCTTCGGCTTCGGCCCACAGCGCGCCGGGCAGCAGCACGTCGGCGTAGCGGTTGGTTTCGGTATCGAGGAACGCGTCCTGCGCGATCACGAGTTCGGCCGCGCGCAAACCGGCGATCGCGGCCTGCCGGTTCGGCACGGTCGCGACCGGATTCGTGCAGATGATCCAGCACGCCTTGATGTCGCCCGCGGCCATGCGCGCGAACAGGTCGATCGTGCCGTTGCCCGCGTCCGCTTTGAGCGTGCCCCGCGCTATGCCCCACAGTGCTTCGACGAACGCGCGATCTTCCTCAACCAGCGCCGAGCGCTGACCCGGCAGACCCGGGCCCATGTAGCCCATTTCGCGGCCGCCCATCGCGTTCGGCTGGCCCGTCAGCGAGAACGGTCCACTGCCGCGCCGGCAGATGCGGCCCGTTGCAAGATGCAGATTGCACAGCGCATTGGTGTGCCACGTGCCGTGCGTGCTCTGGTTCAGGCCCATCGTCCAGCAGCTCATCCAGTCGTTGGCCGACGCGATCATCTGCGCGGCGCGGCGGATGTCGTCGGCGGCGAGGCCGGTGATGCGGGCGACGTTCTCCGGCGTGTACCCGGCGAGAAACGCGGGCATCGCGTCCCAGCCTTCGGTGTGTTCGGCGATGAACGCTGCATCCGTTGCGCCGTTTGCGTGCAGCAGATGCAGCAGACCGTTCAGCAGCGCGAGGTCGGTGCCGGGTTTGATCTGCAGGAACAGATCGGCTTTCTCGGCGGTCGTGTTGCGACGCGGATCGACGACGATCAGCTTTGCGCCCGCTTTCACGCGATCCATCATGCGCAGGAACAGGATCGGATGACAGTCGGCCATATTCGCGCCGCTGACGAAAAACAGGTCGGCGTGATCGAAGTCTTCGTACGAGCCGGG
This sequence comes from Paraburkholderia sp. HD33-4, assembly GCF_021390635.1. Classification (NCBI taxonomy): domain Bacteria; kingdom Pseudomonadati; phylum Pseudomonadota; class Betaproteobacteria; order Burkholderiales; family Burkholderiaceae; genus Paraburkholderia; species Paraburkholderia sp. HD33-4. The sequence goes on from NZ_JAJEJS010000001.1 coordinate 1,979,866, forward strand.
CGGCCCGTCCGCGCCGAGCGACAACTTATAGCCGCTCGCCGCGCTTGCCATGCACAGGCGCGAGTTGGCTTCGATATTGTTCGTGCCGATAAAGCCCTTCGCGAGCTTGTTGACCAGATACTGCGCTTCGAGCGACATCTGCCCCGACACGTAAAACGACAGCGCATCGGGACCATGCTCGTCGAGCACACGCCGCAGACGCGTCGCGGTGTCGCTCAACGCCTGCGCCATCGGCAGCGGCACCGGGTCTTCGTCGCGCGCATGACGCACGAACGCGCCTTCAAGACGCCCCGACTTGCGCAGCGCGACGTGGGCCGACTGTCCTTTGGTGCAGAGCCGGCCGAAGTTGGCCGGATGCTCCTTGTCGCCGGCGATCTTCACGACCTGGCCGTCCTCGACGTGCAGCACCATGCCGCAGCCGACGCCGCAATACGGACACACGCTCTTTACGCTGGTAGCAGTCATGCGCGAATGATCTGGTTGGAAATCGGAACGATGGAGAAAGACCGCTACGTCAAACCGCGACCCACACCTGGCCGTTTTCGACGCGCGTGGCAAACGCGCTGACCGAAAACGACGGCGTTTCGAGGCATTCGCCGGTGCGCAGATCGAAGTGATGCTTGTAGATCGGCGAGGCGACCACGATGCGCTCGCCGAGACTGCCGACGAGTCCGCGCGAGAGCACCGCCGCGTGCGAACCCGGATCGAAGTTTTCGATCGCATAGACCGTGGGCGCGGCCGGCGACTCCACTTCGCCGCCGTCCACGTGAAACACGGCCACCTGTTCGCCGTTGACGAGCGCGCAAACGCCGGTGTTCGGCACGATGTCGTCGATCGCGCAGATCGCGGTCCAGGCGCGGGGCAGGCGTTCGTTCTTCATGACTGGGCTCCTTTGAGTTAAGCGGAAATCGGATGAGGTCAAACCGTCTCGACGACGATGGGAATTTCGATGCGCGGCACCTGCCGCTCGGCGGGCGTGGCCGGGCGGATCTGCCCGCGCTCTTCGACGAACGCGACATTGCCATCGGACTCGCCGCTGTTGACGAAATGGCGGAAGCGCTTGCGCGTCTCGGGATCGGTGACGGCCTTCTTCCATTCGCACTCGTAGGTCTCGACCACGTGCCGCATCTCCACTTCGAGTTCGGCGGCAACGCCGAGGCGATCGTTGACCACCACGTCGATCAGATAGTCGAGGCCGCCTTCGAGGTTGTCGCGCCACACGCTGGTGCGTTGCAGCCGGTCGGCGGTGCGCACGTAGAACATCAGGAAGCGGTCGATGTAGCGCACCAGCGTTTCCTTATCGAGGTCCGCGGCGAGCAGCTCCGCGTGACGCGGCTTCATGCCGCCGTTGCCGCACACGTACAGATTCCAGCCCTTCTCGGTGGCGATCACGCCGACGTCCTTGCCCTGCGCTTCCGCGCATTCGCGGGTGCAGCCCGACACGCCGAACTTGATCTTGTGCGGCGTGCGCAGCCCCTTGTAGCGATTCTCGAGTTCGACCGCGAGACCGACCGAATCGCCGACGCCATAGCGGCACCACGTCGAGCCGACGCACGACTTCACGGTACGCAGCGATTTGCCGTACGCGTGGCCCGATTCGAAGCCGGCCGCGATCAGCTCTTCCCAGATCGACGGCAACTGTTCGACGCGCGCGCCGAACAGATCGACACGCTGACCCCCGGTGATCTTCGTATAGAGGCCGTATTTCTTCGCGACCTGCGCGACCGCGATCAGACCGTCGGGCGTCACTTCGCCGCCCGGCATGCGCGGCACGACCGAATAGGTGCCGTCGCGCTGGATGTTGGCGAGGTAGTAGTCGTTGGTGTCCTGCAGCGACGCGTGCTCCTTCTTCAGCACGAATTCGTTCCAGCACGACGCGAGAATGCTCGCGACCGCCGGCTTGCAGATATCGCAACCGAGCCCGCGGCCGTGCCTCGCGAGCAACGCGCCGAAACTGCGCAGCCCCTCGACGCGCACGAGGTGGTACAGCTCCTGGCGCGAATACGGGAAGTGCTCGCAGACGTGGTTGTTGACCGCGAGGCCCTGCTTCTTCATCTCGGCCTTCATCACCTGCGTGACGAGCGGCACGCAACCGCCGCACGAGGTGCCCGCGCCAGTCGCGCTCTTCAACGCGCCGATGTCGGTCGCGCCCGCGCACACGGCCGCGCATAGCTCGCCCTTCGACACGTTGTTGCACGAGCAGATCTGCGCGGCCGCGGGCAATGCCTCGACGCCGAGCGCCGGCTTCGCACTGCCGTCCGCTTGCGGCAGGATCAGGAATTCGGGCGACGCGGGCAGCTCGATGCGGTTCAGCATCATCTGCAGCAGCGTGCCGTATTCGCTCGCGTCGCCGACCATCACGCCACCGAGCAGATACTTGCCGCAATCGGACACGACGAGCTTCTTGTAGATCTGTTTGCGTTCGTCGCTGAACTGGTAGGTGCGGGCACCCGGCGTATTGCCGTGCGCGTCGCCGATGCTGGCGACGTCGACGCCCATCAGCTTCAGCTTGGTGCTCATATCGGCGCCCGCGAATTCGGCCGCATCGCCGAGCAACTGCTTCGCGACCACGCGCGCCATGTCGTAGCCGGGCGCAACGAGCCCGAACACCTGACCTTGCCACAGCGCGCATTCGCCGATCGCGTAGATGTGCGCATCGCTGGTGCGGCACGCGTCGTCGATGGCGATGCCGCCGCGCGCGCCGAGTTCGAGGCCGCATGCACGCGCCAGATCGTCGCGCGGACGGATGCCCGCGGAGAACACGATCATGTCGGTGTCGAGATGGCTGCCGTCGGCGAACTGCATGCGGTGCGTGCCCGCTTCGCCGTCGACGATCGCCGTGGTGTTCTTCTGCGTGTGCACCGTGACGCCGAGTTCTTCGATCCGGCCGCGCAACACGCGCCCGCCGCCGTCGTCGACCTGCACCGCCATCAGGCGCGGCGCGAATTCGACCACGTGGGTTTGCAGGCCCATATCGCGCAGCGCCTTCGCGCATTCGAGACCGAGCAGCCCGCCGCCGACGACCGTGCCCGTTTTCGAGCGAGCGCCGCATTCGCGCATCGCTTCGAGATCGTCGATGGTTCGATATACGAAGCAGTCGCCGCGCTCGCGGCCCGGCACCGGCGGCACGAACGGATAGGAGCCGGTCGCGAACACGAGGCGGTCGTACGGCAGCGTTTCGCCGCTCGCGAGCGTCACCGTGCGCGCGTCGCGATCGACCGCGACGGCCCGCGCGTTCAGCTTCAGTTGCACGCCGTGGCGCTCGAAGAAGCCCGGCTCGACGAGCGACAGGTCATCGGCGGTCTTGCCCGCGAAGAACTCGGACAGATGCACGCGATCGTAGGCCGGTCGCGATTCTTCGCCCAGCACCGTGACGTCGAGATCGTGCGCGGCCTGCTGTGCGAGGCATTCGACCAGTTTGTGGCCGACCATCCCGTGACCGATAACGATGGTTTTCATGAGCGCGCTGTCCTCTGGTGTCTGGCGAAAGCGGTTGCGGAAATAAAAACGGCGTCCCGCGAATCCAGCCGAGGGCTGAATCCGGGGGACGCCGTTGTCCTGTTCGGTGCTGCGGGGCGCGTGCAGTCGTGCTGCATGCGCGACGAACCTCCGTTGGTCCGATGGCTACCCTTATCGCAAAGGCCGTGCCAATTGAGATAAATGCGTCGGAAAGCGCGGCGTGGCGGGGATTTTCGGCGCATCGCACCGCTTCGGCGCGCCGCCCGCACGCGACGCGTTTTGAGGCGGCAAAGCACAGGGATGGTGCGACGCAGCACTGCGGACGTGCGAAACGAAGGCGCACGCCCGTGCGCTGGTCGGCATGTTTTCCGCGTCAATCGCAGCGTCTGACAACGACTTGCGCGCCTTGATCCGATCGATGGCGTGGTCCTTGCATTGATCGTTCGCAACGTCATCGCGGCAACGTCGTCGCGATGCACAGAATCCATCAGACAACAGGCAATGCAATGGACAACGGCGTCCCCTCGTGGGCTTCACGAGCGGACGCCGTTTTCGTTGCGAGCCACGAGAAGCCAACAGCGGAAACCCACCGCACACAAGGACATGAACATGAACACCACCACCGGCAAGGTCACGCTGCTGAGCGCGGGCCCAGGCGAGCTCGACCTGCTGACCCTGAAGGCCGTCAAGGCGCTCGCGGCCGCCGACGTCGTGTTGCTCGACGACCTCGCGAACCCCGACATCGTGACGCTCGCGCCGCAGGCGCGCGTGATTCGCGTCGGCAAACGCGGCGGCTGCCGCTCGACGCCGCAGGCGTTCATCGAGCGCCTGATGCGGCGTTATGCGCTGAAGGGGCTGCACGTAGTGCGCGTCAAAGGCGGCGAGGCGCTGTTGTTCGGCCGCGCGGGCGAGGAACTCGCGGTGCTGCGCGACGCGGGCCTCGCGGTCGACATCGTCAACGGCATCTCGTCGGGCTTCGCGGCCGCGGCGGGCCTCGGCATGTCGCTCACGCACCGGCGCCATTGCCACGGCGTGAGCTTCGTCACCGCGCATACCGAAGATCACGGCGAACCGGACTGGGCCGCGCTCGCCGCGACGCGCACGACGCTCGCGATCTATATGGGCATGCGGCGCATCGACGGCATCGCCACGGCGTTGCTCGCCCATCTGCCGGCCGAAACGCCAGCCGCGGTCGTGCAATGGGCCGGCGGCAGCAACGAGCGGCGCCTGTTGACACGCCTCGACCGGCTCGCCGCCGATGCGCTCGGCGCGGGCTTCGGCAGTCCGGCTGTGATTCTGGTGGGCGATGCGGTCGGCGAGAGCGCCGAAGCGCCCTGCTGGGAACGCGAAGGTCGCGGCGATCGAGGTGGGGATACGTTGCCCGCGTCGGCGATTGCGCGGGCGGCCTGACGGCGGATCGAAGCGGGCGTGCGGAACTCGAACGTGCCGGCCCGCTTGACGAAAGCATCATCGAGGCAGGCCTTGCCCGCCTTCCATCCAGTTCAATCGCCGAACCCGAGCTCCGCGTCGACCTGCTGCCCGACCCGCAGCCACGCCCCCGCCCCGCTCGCGACCAGCGCGTTGTTGCCGAACGTGACTGCGCCGTTGAAGCGTTCGCTGACGCGATAACCGAGCATCGTGTCGGTCGGCTCGTTCGGCCAGGCGGGATCGGGCGCGCCGCGCGCCTGATCGATGGTCGGCATCGGGCAGCGCGAGCACAGCTTGACGAGACGCAACTCGACGCGCGCGCTCGCGTGCGCATCCGTGTCGACGGCGAGCGTCTCGACATAATCCTCTTCATAGGCATCGAGGCCGCTGAGCACGATGTTGGGCCGAAAACGATCGATTCCGATCGACGGTGCGCCTTTGCCGTTCAGGCGCGCGTTCAGATCGTCGAGCGAGGCCTGGCCGATCACCAGCAGCGGAAAGCCATCGGCAAAAAACGTCGTGGCGCCCCCCGTGCTGTCCGTATAGTCGGGGTCGACGATGCGTTCGCGCTCGGGATCGAAGCGCAGCAGGCGCGCGGGCAAACCGAGGAACTCCGTGAACCAGGCCGCCGTTTGTGCGCCGGTGTCGAGCCCGTAAGCCGCGTCGTGCCACACCGCGGTATCGACCCTGGGCGCCGCGGCGAGCCGCGCGGCATCGAGCGGCGTGCGCAACTCACGCATACCCGGCGCGCTGACGATCAGATCCTCGTCGCCAAGCTCGACCTTGATCAGCGCCATGCGCGGATACGCGCGCTGCGTGAACATCGTGCCCTGAGCATCGATGACCATCCAGTTGCGGTCGTATTCGAGGCCCGTCGCCAGCAGGCGCGCCTCATAAAGCGGGATGCCCGCGCAGGACTTGATCGGATAGACGAAAAGCTCGCTGATGGTTGGCATGATTGCACGCGCCTCGTGCGCGAAGTTTCGGTGAAGACGGGGACTGAAAATCAAGCCGTATGGTACCGAATTTGGTGTTGGTGCGGACGCGCGAGCCGCACTCTCCCATAACGTCTCGTTTAAGCCTGCTTTAAAAATCGCGACCTAGATTCAAATCACAGCAGCACGGAGAACGCATCGCCCCGATGCGTTACTCCGGCTCAGCCGACGCAGCTACTCTTGTCGGGGGCATGTGATGCGACGCGACAACCTCAAGTACCTCCTGATCTCGCAATGTCTGAGCGTGGCGGTGTCCACGGGCTGCATGGCGCAATCCCCCCCGAACACCGCAAGCTCTGAAACGCGCATGCCGGCTGTCAGACTGCCTAACGATGGCGACGCACCCGCGGTAGTGACGGACTTCTCGCGGCTCGTCAACGAAGAAGGTAACGCAGTCGTCCATATCGATGCGACGGCCGCCCGACCCGCCGCCGCCCTCACCCCGCTCTGGCCCCCGGCCGGGAGCGAAGACGCCCCCCTTCCCCGGCTATTCGGGCCTTTCTCCGCCGGCGCCCCTGGCATCACGGACATGCCTTCGCAGCGCGGCGGCTCCGGCTTCATCGTCGGCGCGGATGGCGACATTCTCACCGACTCCAGCGTGATAGCCGGAGCAACTCGAGTCACGGTGACGCTGACCGACGCTCGCCAGTTCAAAGCCACCGTGGTTGGCAACGATCCAGCGAGCGGTGTCGCGTTGCTAAAGATTCCTGCCGCGAACCTGCCGACCGTCAGCATTGGCTCGCTATCCGGGACGAAGGCCGGTCAGTGGGTGGCCTCCATCGGGTCCCCGCATGGACTGAACGACACGGTGACGGCGGGCATCATCAGCAACATGTCGCGGCCCCTGCCGGGCGAGTCGTATGTGCCGCTTATCCAGACCGACATGACCGAAAACGCGGGCGATGCAGGCAGCCCGGTTTTTAGTCTGAATGGCAACGTGATCGGTATGGAGATGCCTGTCAGCAAAGAAATTGGTGATGTCGGAGGACTCGCTTTCGCGCTGCCGATCGATGAAGCGATGAAAGTTGCACAACAACTGCGGCTGCACCACGAGGCCGAACATGGACGCCTCGGCATCACGATTGAGGACGTCAGCTGGCCACTTGCGCAATCTTTCGGCCTGAAGAAGCCCGAGGGCGCGCTCGTCAGTTCGGTCGACCCGCGAGGACCTGCGGCCACCTCCGGGCTCAGACCAGGCGACGTCATCGTGAAGATCAATGGGGCTGCCGTTCCAGATTCGACACAGTTGCCCCTCACGGTGGCCGATCTCACACCGGGCACATCCGTACGTCTCGCGTATTGGCGCGACAACGCCATGCACGCTGCGACAGTCACGCTCGGCCGCCTGAATGCCGCTGCTGACGAGCCCGCGGCCATCGCGCAGGCCACTGCCCCCGATGGATTGACCGTGCGTGGTTTGACGGCGCAGGAGCGGCGCGACGCAGGTGTCGAAAGTGGCGTCCGGGTAGAAAAGAGCACCGGCGCCGCCGCGCTCGCCGGGGTCGAGCCGGGAGACATCATCCTGATGGTCGACAGCACTCATGTATCGAGTCCCGCCCAGTTCCGGCAGAAGGCCGGGAACAGCGGCAATGCGGTCGCGCTATTGGTCCAACGAAATGGTCAACGCATGTTCGTCAGCATTGATATTGGCTAGCAGCGCAGTGGCGGGCGCGTACCCCACCGCCACGACATGTTATGAGGAGTTCGAGATGAAACAGCTGGCAATCGTGCAAGTTGGCTTGACGGCGCTGCTGCTGGGCGCAGGCGTGCAGTTCGCATTCGCGGCGCCTCAGTCTTTACCGGCTCTACAGCATGAAGGCGATATTGCGTTCCTGAGCGGCGGCATCGGCCTTGGCCAATCCACCGCTATCAAGGAGGTCATGCCACGGTATCCGCTCACGCTCGAGTTCGCGGGCAACGCGGCTAGCGGCAACGAGTACCTCGCGGATATACCGGTGACGCTATCCGACATGCACGGCAAGACGGTCCTGCGGACCACCGCAAAGGGGCCCTTCCTGCTGGCGTCGCTGCCTCACGGCCGATATAGCGTGAGCGCTACATACAACGGCAAGACTGAGCGTCGGGACGTGAATATAGCGCCGTCATCGCATGTGCATGAGCTGTTTCTGTGGCCCCTGTAGACCGGCGCGGCAGGGGGGCCTGCGGCACCGAAGTCCGACGCCTGCCGTGGCATGCGAGCGCCACTATCGCTGGCCGTGACGTTCGGATCCGATCGAATGTCCCGCGTCCGAATGCGAAGCGCCAATGCCATTCGCGCTGACGCGGGTACCGGTTGCGATATGCGCCGCCACGCCTGTGGTTGCGCTGCTCGCGCGAGGTTCGTTCGGTAGCCGGTACCCCTAAAAAGTCGCCGTGGGCAATCGAACCGACCCGGAGCTTGTCATGAAAAACGGTTCCAGCGAGCCTCTCGACGAACGCCGCCGTAGATGGCTCATCGCAACATCGGCCGTCGGCGCCATCGGAAGCGTGGCAGCCGTCGTTCCTTTCGTCGACTCGTTCGCGCCGCCAGCGAGTGCGAAGGCCGCCGGGGCGCCAGTGCGCGCCGACCTCGGCAAACTCGCGCCCGGCAGCATGATGACGATAGCGTGGCGCGGCAAGCCGGTATTCATCGTCAACCGAACCGATGAGATGCTCGCGGCTGTGCTCAAGGCCAATCCGATGGTCGCCGACCCGCATACCGAGCATCCGTTTTCGATACCGCTGCCGGCCTACTGCAGCAACGAATATCGGTCACGCCCGGAGCATCGCAACCTACTCGTGGTGATCGGCGTATGCACCCATCTTGGCTGCACGCCGCTTCCTCGCTTCCAGTCCGGAGCGCAACCGAGTCTGCCCGACGATTGGCCCGGGGGCTTTCTGTGTCCTTGTCACGGCTCGACTTACGACCTGGCCGGTCGCGTGTTCAAAGACAAACCCGCGCCCCAGAACCTGGATGTACCTCGGTACATGTTTGCGTCGTCCACGAGCATCGTGGTCGGGCAGGATGAAAAAGGCGAGGCATAGCCGCGCGCGAGCGGATGCGAAGTCCGTAGCGCCAGCGTTGGCATTTCTTCGGCTCCCGCTCAACCGGCGGCAACTCGAAGCCATGTCCGCATTCCGTTGGCAGGATGGCTGGCACCGCGCACGGCGCGTCACCGCACTGCGAAGAAAAACGGCGAACATCGTCGCCGCGGTGCGGAGAAAACTTTTAAGCCTGCTTTAATCGGCGCTGCATAGATTGAAAGCGTACCAGGGCCGCCCCTGCCTTCAACGAGCCGACGATCGATCCGCTGTCGCAAACGCGGCACGAAGCTGATCGCGGCAGAGTCCAGATCTCCGATACTGACAGACAGTTGACGGGCGCCCTCCTGGTTCTCTCGCGCAAGGAGGACAAATCATGCGTACGCTGCCTGCATTATGTGCCGGGATCTGTTTAGGCTTCGCCCACCTCGCTGTCGCGCACCCGACCTCGCACGTCGTCCTGAACACTGGGTGCAAGGATTTCTCCGCGATCGCCGTTCATCAACGCGCACCAATAGCTGACTGGGTAGCGCCGCCGGCTGGTCATCGTGCTCGCCCGACCGACAGCGCGATCATCGTCAATGCTGCCGCGCCGGCTGGCCTCATTGTCGACGAATGCAAGAAGCCGACCTGATTCAGGTCGAACCCGGATCGAACGCCTGTTCGAGCCCATCAGCCAGATCTGGCCGCCCTCCACTGGTTTGGACCAGCCCGTGGGCGGCTGGCTGGTGTTCGCGCCACCCGTGCACTGATCTGGATCACGCGTGAAAACGTGCAGCGGGCCTCGACCGCTGGCCCCCGTCGTCCGATGATGAGCCGAACACGTCGCCCTGCGCTACGACTCGCGGCGCGGCCATTGTCTGGCCGCGATGAACTCGTCGAACATCAGATCATCCACTGGTCGAATTCCTTGTCTTTCGAAGCGCTGCGCGCTCGTGTGCCGCCGCGCGCATGGCGCGTCGCAGCGGCAGCGTCGAGCACATAGGCAGAGCTGCCCAGGGAAGCCGCCGTTTCGCGCTGCGTCGCGCGGAAGTAAAATCGTCGGATCAGGCGCTCGCCGGAATGGCGCAGGAAGTCGCCAATGGAGCTGAGGGAGCTCCCCAGACGACCGGCTCGCCGGTCACCGAGAGCGCCTGTAGAAGCTTCCCTCCCATCTTCGAGACAGGAAATTCACTATGCTGAGCAAACCCGTGTTGACCGTAACCGAGACGACCCGGATTCTCGACGCCGCCCGCGCGGAAGCCGAGAAGAACAAGTGGGCCGTCGCAATCGTCGTCTCGGACGACGGCGGTCATCCGCTCGCGGTGCTGCGTCTGGACGGCGCGGCGCCGTCCACCTCGTATATCGCGACCGAGAAAGCGCGCACCGCGGCGCTCGGCCGGCGCGAGACCAAGGTCTATGAAGACATGATCAACAACGGCCGCACCGCGTTCCTCAGCGCGCCGCTGCAGGGCACGCTCGAAGGCGGCGTGCCGGTGATCGTCGACGGCCACGTGGTCGGCGCGGTCGGCGTGTCGGGCGTCAAGTCCGAGCAGGATGCGCAGATCGCGAAGGCCGGCATTCACGCGCTCGGCGTTTGAAGCGCCGAGCGCCAAGGCAATCCCGTGGCTCAACGCGGACCGATGCCCCCCTCGTCGGTCCCATAACAGATGGAGCAGTCGATGACTCAGATGAACCCGCGCGGCGGACTGCAGGTCGCCGCCAACCTCGACCAGTTCGTTGAAACCGAGGCCCTGCCCGGCACCGGAATCGACAGCGCCGCCTTCTGGTCGGGTTTCGACGCCCTCGTGCACGAGCTGGCGCCCAAAAATCGTGCGTTGCTCGCCGAGCGCGACCGGCTGCAAAGCGAACTCGACAACTGGCATCGGGCCAATCCCGGCCCGGTTCGGGATGTACGCGCGTACCGCGCGTTTCTCGAAGGCATCGGCTACATCGTGCCCGTGCCCGCCAGCGTAGAGGCCACGACCGACCAGGTGGACAGCGAAATCTCCGGGCAGGCCGGCCCGCAGCTCGTCGTGCCGCTGTCGAACGAGCGCTACGCGCTGAACGCCGCGAACGCGCGCTGGGGCAGCCTGTACGACGCGCTGTACGGCACCGACGCGATCCCGGAAACGGACGGCGCCGAAAAACAGAAGGGCTTCAACCCGGTGCGCGGCGCCGCGGTGATCGCCTATGCGCGCAAGTTCCTCGATCAGGCCGCGCCGCTCGCGAACGGCTCGCATGCCGACGCAACGCGCTATAGCGTCGAGAACGGGCAGCTCGTCGTCGCGCTGAAGAGCGGCACTGCTGCGCTGAAAACGCCCGCGCAGTTCGTCGGCTATCAGGGCGAAGCGAGCGCGCCGTCGGCGGTGCTCATCAAGCACAACGGCCTGCACGTCGAGATCCAGATCGATGCGAACGATTCGATCGGCAAGACCGATGCCGCCCATGTGAAGGATGTGGTGGTCGAAGCGGCGGTCAGCACGATCATCGATTGCGAGGACTCGGTCGCGGCCGTCGACGCCGACGACAAGGTGCAGCTCTATCGCAACTGGCTCGGCCTGATGAACGGCGACCTGACCGAACAGGTCACGAAGAACGGCAAGACCTTCACGCGCCGGCTCAACGCGGATCGCGAGTACACCGGCGCCGACGGCAAGTCGCAGGTCAAGCTGCATGGCCGCTCGCTGCTGTTCATCCGCAACGTCGGCCATCTGATGACCAACCCGGCCGTGCTGACGAAAGACGGCCACGAGATTCCCGAGGGCATTCTCGACGCGGTGATCACGACGCTGTGCGCGCTGCGCGACCGTCAGAACAAGCTCAATTCGCGCACCGGTTCGATCTACATCGTGAAGCCGAAGATGCATGGGCCGGCCGAAGTCGCGTTCGCGAGCGAGCTGTTCGCGCGCGTCGAAGACCTGCTGAAGCTGCCGCGCAACACGATCAAGATGGGCATCATGGACGAGGAGCGCCGCACCAGCGTGAACCTGCTCGCCTGTATCGCCGAAGCATCGGCGCGCGTCGCGTTCATCAACACGGGCTTCCTTGACCGCACCGGCGACGAGATGCACTCGGCGATGCAGGCGGGCCCGATGATGCGCAAGGGCGACATGAAGTCGAGCAAGTGGATCACGTCGTACGAGCGCAGCAACGTGCTGGTCGGCTTGAGCGCGGGCCTGCGCGGCCGCTCGCAGATCGGCAAGGGCATGTGGGCGATGCCCGACCTGATGCACGCGATGCTCGAGCAGAAGATCGGCCATCCGAAGGCCGGCGCGAACACCGCGTGGGTGCCCTCGCCGACCGCGGCGACGCTGCACGCGCTGCACTATCACCAGGTCGACGTGCAGGCGGTCCAGCAGGAACTCGAACGCACCGACTACGCGAAGGTATATGACGAACTGCTCGATGGCCTGCTGACGATTCCGGTCGTCGAGAAGGCGCAATGGAGCGACGAGGAAATCCGCGCCGAGGTCGACAACAACGCGCAGGGCATTCTCGGCTACGTGGTGCGCTGGATCGACCAGGGCGTCGGCTGCTCGAAGGTGCCGGACATTCACAACGTCGGCCTGATGGAAGACCGCGCGACGCTGCGGATTTCGAGCCAGCACATCGCCAACTGGCTGTATCACGGCGTGATCAAACGCGAGCTCGTCGAGGAGACGTTCAAGCGCATGGCCAAGGTCGTGGACGGGCAGAACGCGGGGGACCCGCTCTACCAGCCAATGGCGCCGGGCTTCGACTCGATCGCGTTCAAGGCGGCGCAGGCACTTGTGTTCGAGGGCCGTGAGCAGCCGAGCGGCTATACCGAACCGCTGCTGCACAAGTTCCGGCTCGAGGTGAAGAAGCAGGGTTGAAGCCGTCCTGCTGAAACGACAGCGGGCGCCGCGCAATGCGGCGCCCGTTTTTCGTTGCGGGCCTGATAAGCTTAAGCGGCTTCGGCCGTCAATTGCCCCGCTTCGCCGGCCGTCGCTTCGTTCTGCATATACGCCTGCAGATACGCCTCGAATTCAGCCTTGACCTCCGGATGGCGCAGCGCGAATTCGACGGTCGCCTTCAGATAGCCGAGCTTGCTGCCGCAATCGAAGCGCGTGCCGAAGTAGCGATACGCGAGCACCTGCTCTTCGGTCAGCAGCGACTGCACCGCGTCGGTCAGTTGCAGCTCGCCGCCCGCGCCCGGCTTCAGCGCGCGGATATGCTTGAAGATCGTCGGCATCAGCACGTAGCGGCCCACCACGCCGAGGTTCGACGGCGCCTCTTCCGGCGCCGGCTTCTCGACGATGCCCGACAGCTTGATCACATTGTCTTCCCACTCGCGGCCGTCGACGACGCCGTACGAGCGGCTGTCCTCGCGCGCGATCGTTTCGACGCCGATCACCGAGCTGTGATAGTGATTGAACGTATCGACGAGCTGGCTCATCACGGGCTTCGTGCTGTGCAGCAGGTCGTCGGCGAGAATCACCGCGAACGGGCTGCCGCCGACCAGTTTTTCGGCGCACAGCACCGCATGGCCGAGACCGAGCGCTTCGGCCTGGCGCACGTAAAAGCAGTCGACGTTGGCCGGCTTGATGCTGCGCACGAGATCGAGCAGTTTCTGCTTGTTGCGCGCTTCGAGCTCGGATTCGATCTCATAGGATTTATCGAAGTGATCTTCGATCGCGCGCTTGCTGCGGCCCGTCACGAAGATCATCTCGGTGATGCCGGCGGCGATCGCTTCTTCGACCGCGTACTGGATCAGCGGTTTGTCGACGATCGGCAGCATTTCCTTCGGACTTGCTTTGGTAGCCGGCAGGAATCGTGTCCCGAGGCCCGCTACGGGAAACACGGCTTTGGTGACTTTCAGCATGGTAGGCATTCCCACATCGGTTAGAAGTTGGTGTGTTCGCGGACCTGGCGGCCAATCGATGTCGGCGCAAGACTAGCAGAAAAAACTGCAAGGTTCACGGAAGCTATTTATCTTCGATTTAATTCGGATAATTCGTCCATTAATCGCAATTCGTTATTGCGAAGATTCGACGAAATTATTACGTGCATATTGCCGGACGGTGATCGTTCGGATCCGAAAGTCTTACCTTTCGGACGGCCGCCGGCATGCGCCATCTGGCGATCCGGCGACCGGTTCGGGCAGCGCGTCATTCCTGTTCGTCGACCGGCGGCAGCTTGCCCGGGTTCATGCGATAACGCCGGATCGGCTCGTTGCGCAGAGCATCGCGGTAGGCGGAGGCGGCCACCAGGATCAGCAGGACGGCCACGCCGGCCAGTAAATGCAGGTTCATGACTTCACCTCGGGTCAGATAATCCTTGCTTTAAATTAGCACGACAAAAGCGATAAATAATTCGACGCTGCAGACGTCGACGCGCAATTACAATTCGTCACAAAATCGATGCCGAATTCAATCTGAAATGCAATTTTTTATTCATTTTTCGGGTTTTCGGTGCTCTAGCATGGAGGCGTCGCGGGTGCGCCAGACGCCCGCTCGAAGGGCTGTTCCGCGTCAATTCTTCCTCTTTTTCCGCTTCAGATAAGGACCGCGTATGAGCGACCCAGCACTGGATGCCGCCGGCTCATCCCTGCCCCTCTCCCCGCTGCCGCGCCCGGAGAAAAACCCTGCCGCGGCGCTCGCGCGCAGCGATAGCGCGGGCAAGGAACATGTGATCGACGCGATGCGAGGCTTCGCCGCCCTGCTCGTCGCGTATTTCCATTGCCGCCAGATCGTGTGGGTCGGCATGCAGGCGTTTCATCAGAACGTCGGACATGCGCTGAACCTGAATACACTCGCCGCGTATCTGACGTTTCCGATCGCGTGGGGCTCGGCCGGTGTGCCGCTGTTCTTCGTGATCAGCGGCTACTGCATCCATCGCGGCGGCGCGCTGCGGCTCGCGGGCAACCCCGCTTACCGGCTCGATGCGGGCAACTTCTGGCTGCGCCGCTTCGCGCGCATCTATCCGGTGCTGCTCGCGGCGCTCGTGCTGACCTTCGCGCTCGATTCGTTGAGCCTGCAATTGCCGCCCGTCAGCCACAAGATTCGCGACATCGGTCTGCACGCGTTTCTGGTCAACCTGTTTTCGCTGCAGGGTGTGGCCGGCAAAACGTATGGCTCGAACGGCGCGTTGTGGACGCTGTCGCTCGAAGTGCAGTTCTATGCGATCTATCCGCTGCTGTTCGCGCTGCGGCGGCGCATCGGCATGAACGCGGTGCTTGCGCTCGTCGCGGTGATCAACCTTGCGTCGGCGTACGGGCTAGAGCGCCACGATCTGCAGTTCTTCACGTCGTACTGGTTCTCGTGGACGCTCGGCGCGTGGATCGCCGATGCCAGGGCGCGCAGCGCGCGCGAAACGCACGCGCCCGCCTCGCTGTACCTGCTCGCGGCGGCCTTGATCGCGGCAGGCTGCGTCGCGTTTCATTTCGGCCAGTACGGCGCATTCCAGCTCTGGGCGCTCGGCTTCGCGTGCTACCTGTACAAGGCGCTCGATGCGCGCCATGCCCCGCCGCGCGAAGCGGCCGGCGTGCTCGCGCCGCTTCGCGCGGCGTCACAGGCACTGTCGCGGCTGTTGTCCCGCTTCGGTGACTTCAGCTTCTCGCTGTATCTGATCCATCTGCCGATCTTCGTGCTGCTGTCGTCGTGGCTGTTCCGCTCGTCGCTGCAGATGTCGATCTGGCCGTCGTTCGGCTACATGCTGATCGCCGTGCCGGCCGCCTACGTGTTCTATCGGCTGGTCGAGCTGCCGGCGATGAACTGGTCGGCGAGCCTCAAACCCAAATCCACTCGCGCGGCGCGATAAAAAAACGGAGCGAAGGTCGTTCGACTTTCGCTCCGCTTTCGCTCCGTTTTCGCTCCGTTACGCAAAACTAGGACTGGCCACGCCCCTGTCTACCCTCCTCGCGCAAAAACCAACGCTTTACCGCGCGGCCACTCCCTTCAGAATCGCCGCGACGCCATCCACATAGCTGCGCGTGCCGAAGCGCTCCTGCGCGGTCCGATAGCCGTTCCTGACCAGCTTGTCGCGCAAGTCGCCGTTCGAGCGCAATTCGGCCAGCGTATCGGCTAGCGCATGCGCGTCGCCCGGCGTACACAGCACGCCGTTCTCGTAGTCGTCGATGATTTCGAGCACACCGCCCGCGCGCGACGCCACCACCGGCCGCTGCGCGAGCATCCCCTCGACGATCACGCGGCCGAACGGCTCGGGCGTGATCGACGTATGCACGACCGCGTCGACCGCGCACATGCAGGCCGGAATGTCGTGCTGGAAGCCGAGAAAGTGCACCCGCCCGCCCAGCTCGTGCTCCGTGACGAAAGCACGCAGCTCGAGCTCGTACTGGTCCTCGCCGAACAGCGCCGCGCCGACCAGCACCGCATGCATCTGCGGGTTGAGCACCATCGCTTCGAGCAGCACGTGCTGCCCCTTCCAGCGCGCGAGCCGGCTGAACGAGCCGACGAGGAACGCGTCGCGCGGCAGATTCAGGCGCTCGCGCAGCAGCGCTTGCGGCACCGTGCGCAACGCGTCGAACGGCTGCGCGGCAATCCCGTTGAACACGACGTCGATGCGCTTGCTGTCGAAGCGCGTGAGCTTCGCGAACGCCTGCGCCGACGCGGCCGAATTGGCGATCACATGCGTGAGGCCGAGCCGCGCGCACCACTTGATGATCGCGAGCTGCTTGCCGCCGAAATGCTCGGCGCTGACGATGTCGCGCAGATGCCAGACCACCGGCCGTCTCGCAAGCTTGCCGGCCACTGCGCCGATCACCATCGCTCGCTGCGTGTTGGCGTAGATCACATCGACCTTGCGTGCGCGCTTCGCGGTGGCACGCACGAGTGAAATCAGCCCCTTCAATGCCTGGCCTTTCGGCAGCGAACCGCCTTGCTTGCGGACATTTTTCAGCACGCCCGCATCGAGTACGGTGACCGCGACGCCCGCTTTGGCGAGTGCGGTGTGGAACGGCCCGTCGTCGAACAGCACGACCTCGATGCGCGAGCGCAGCGCCTTGACGATTTCGAGCAGCGACAGCTCGGCGCCGCCGAGCACGCCGCTCTGATCGACCGCGAGAACCCGCGGCACGTTCGCGGCGCCCTGCCCGGCCGGCAGATACGGCGTATAGGCCGGCAGCGTCGACCCGCGCAACGCGGGCACCGACTCGCGCACCAGCGCGAAAAAGCGCTCGCGGAAATGCGCGGCCGAAAACTGCTCGGCGTTGGCGCGGCAATGGTCGGGCTGGAACCGGTGCCCAAGCTCGTCGAAACGATTGACCGCCGCGATGATCGAGTCGGTATCCTGCTCATCGAAGAACATGCCGGTCGGCTTCGGCTCCGACAGATCGCGCACGGTTTCGAGCGCCCCGCCCTTGCCGTATGCGATCACCGGCGTGCCGCAAGCCTGCGCCTCGACCACCGAAATGCCGAAGTCTTCTTCGGCCGCGAACACGAATGCCTTCGCCCGGCTCATGCGGTCCTTCAGCACCTTGAACGGCTGATAGCCCATGATCTCGACGTTCGGCCCCGCCTTTGCGCGGATCTTCGCCATGTCGGGTCCGTCGCCGATCACGACGAGCTTGCGCTCGGGCATCTGCGCGAACGCCTCGACGATCAGATCGATCTTCTTGTACGGCACCATCCGCGACGCGGTCAGATAAAAGTCTTCCTTCTGCGCGCACAGCGTGAACGCCTCGACGTCGACCGGCGGGAAGATCACTTGCGCGTCGCGCTGATACACCTTCTTGATGCGCCGCGCGATGAACGCCGAGTTCGCGACGAAGCCGTCGACCGAGTTCGACGTGCGGATATCCCAGTTGCGCATGTAATGCAGAATCAGCCGCGCGAGCGCCGACTTCGGGCCATTGGTCAGCTTCGACTGCTGCAGATACTGATGCTGCAGATCCCACGCATAGCGAATCGGCGAATGCACGTAGCTGATATGCACCTGGTCCGGACCGGTCAGAATGCCCTTGGCGACCGCGTGGCTGCTCGAAATCACGACGTCGTAAGCCGACACGTCGAGTTGCTCGATCGCGAGCGGCATCAGCGGCAGATACGAGCGGTATTTGCTGCGCGCGAGCGGCAGCTTCTGGATGAACGAGGTCGTCACCGGCTTGCCGCGCAGGAAGCTGCGGTCGTCGAGAAAGTCCACGAGGCTGAACAGGTCCGCATCGGGAAAGCACGCGATGATCTGCTCGAGCACTTTCTCCGCGCCCGCGTAAGTGACGAGCCAGTCGTGCACGATCGCGATGCGCACGTTTTTGCCCGGACGCGGTGCGATACGGCGCGTCGCCGGCTGCATGGCGGGCACGCTCGTCAGTTCGTCGAGCGCGCTGCGCGTAGCGGGCCTCAGCAGGTTCTCTTCAAGGACGTCTTGGTTCATGCGCTTTTCCTCGGATTCAGTCGCAATAGCAGTGAACGCGCAAGATTGCGCAAGGCGGGCGTCATCGTGATCGACCACGCGACGTTCGCGCCGACCATCAGCACGCCGGCGGCGATCGCGAGCGCGAGGCCCGGCAGGAAGCTCGCGAGCCACAAGCTGGCAAGCAGGAAGGCGAGATGCGCGAGCATGTCGAGCACGATCTGGCGCGAGCGGATCGCGGCGAAATGCAGCAGCACCGCGTAGTCGAACAGCGCGCGGGCGGAAACCGCCACCGCCGCGCCGGTCAGCCCGAAATGCGTGATGCCGAGCCACAAACCGCCGGCGAACAGCGGCAACTCGACGAGGCCGATGCGCGCGGCGGTGGCCGGATTGACCTGCGACTGGATCAGGATGCGCGTCACGTTCGCCTGACCGACGAGCCACACGGCGACGATCATGATGCGGCCCACCGGCGCCGCGACCGTTGCGATCTCGTTGCCGACCCACAGATGCAGGAACGGTTCGAGCACCAGCATCGCGACGAGCGCGACCGGCGTGAACACGCCGTTCAGAAATTCGAGCGACTGCTGCGTGATCGTGTCGGCATCGGCGCGGCCGACTGCGGACAGACGCGGAAACAGCGTGCGCACCAGCGCGGTCGGCACGATGTTCAGACGCGTGACGAGATTCTGCGGCACCGTGTAATACGTGACGAAGCGCGCGCCGAGCCGCGAACCCAGCATGACGCGATCAAGCGAATCGGCGACCATCGTCGTCACGCTTGCGATCAGCATCCAGCCGCCGAAGTTGAACAGCCCCTTCGCGACGCCGAGCCGCGGTGGCTGAATGCTGCGTATTTCAAGCACTTTCAGCGCATAGCGGCCGAGCAGCAGCGCGGCGAGAATCCGCGCGACCACCGCCGCGGCGAGCACGTTCTGCAAGGTCGCGCCGAGCCACCACGCGGCGCCGAGCGGCAGCAACTGGAACAGGAACGTGCCGATCGTCTGGTTCGTGTTGTAGACGCCGAAGCGTTCCGCGCCGTTGATCGCGCCCGCGAACACCCACGACACGTTCGCGATCGGAATCGCGACCGCGAGCCACGGCAGCGCCATGTAGACTTCGTGCTGCAGTTCGGGCGATACCTTCGTGAAATATGCGGTGTACAGAAACGCGCCGAAGTAGATGATCAGACCGCCGATCACGCCGGTCGTCAGATTGAGCCACGTCGCGCTCCAGAACACGCGCGCGCTTTCCTGCTGATCGCCCGACGCGCGCGCCTTCGAAATATGATTCTGCGCGGCCATGCTCATGCCGAGATCGAGAATCCCGAAGTAGCCGATCAGCGTCCACACGAGACTGATCACGCCGTAGCGCTCGACGCCGAGCAGCCGGATATACGACGGCACGGTCACGAGCGACACGAAGGTCGGCAGCACGAGCCCGAAAAAGTTGATCGCTACGTTCCTGAGAATGCCTTTGTCCATCGAATCCCTTGGGTTTTGCGGTTAGATTGCGTGCGCGGATGCGTCAGCGAGGCCAACGCACCTCAAGGCTTCCAGCGATACATCAGCACCTTGCCGCGCGCGTCTTCCTCGACGAACACGAGATACTCGCCATCGCTTCGTTTTGCCGCGCTGATGCCGTTCGGCACGTCGACCCAGCCCGACGCGCGGCCCACTTCGGGGCCCGGCCGGATCACGCCGAGCTCCTTGCCGCTGTCCTTGTCCCACACGTGCACCGCGCCGACCGGCTCGACGCCGAACACGTATTGCCCCTCGAGCGTGAGGCCGATGATCGTCGCGATCGGCTTGCTCTGCGTCTGCCACGGCAGTGTGATCGCGTAGCGCTGCACCGGCTTGCCGCTCGACCACTTGTCGTAGCGCACCAGCACGCGCCCCACTTCCTTCCAGAAGCCCTGGGCGGTCGGCATATCGGCCGTATAGCCGCTCACGTACATCGTGTCGGTGTCGGGCTCATAGATCGCGCGATGCAGTTCGCTGAACGGCGCCGGCACCGGATACTGCGTCAGGTTCGAATACGAGTAGAGCGGGTTGCCCTTCGCATCGAGTCCGCCGAAACGGAAGCGATAGATGCCCTTCGTATCGCGGGTGCGCCAGATGTCGCCGGCCGTATCGACCCACCAGCCCCAGCCGCCCGCGAGCTTCGTGCCGCTCGTGTTCAGCGTGTATTCGTCGCGCTCGAAGCGTCCGTCGCCATTGGTATCGCGCCAGATCCAGTCACCGCCCGGCGGCGCATTGGGCACCTTCGAAACCGCGCGTTCGCGGCCCGCGATCAGGCCGGAAGGAATCGCTGTCTCGCCGTCGTGCTGCGGATCGAAGCGGTAGATCTTCAGATGGTCCGCGTACATGTCGGTCAGATAGAGGAACGTGTGCCCCTTCAAGCGCCGCGCGATCGGCAGGCCCGGATACTGGTCGGTATGAAACACCGGGTCGTCCGGATACTTGAACCGGTTCGACAGGAAGCCCGCGTATTTCCAGTCCTGCCCGGACGGCTTCGACAGATCGAGTTCGAAGCGCTTGTTGCCGGTATAGACGCTGTCGGGCCGGGCCGGATCGATCCACGCGCCGTCGACGAACAGCAGCCCCTCGACCTGCCAGTTGCGTTTGCCGTCGGGCGCGTAGCTTTCGAGCGTCGCGCCGAGGCCCGCGCCGATCGGCTCATAACGCGGACCGATGCCATTGGTCGACACGTACACGTTGCCGCGCGCATCGACGCCAACGCCAGTCAGCCCGTTGAACCGCAACGGTCCCGGCTTGCCCGCGACGCCGCTGAAAATGCCGCCGCGCTCGCCGAGCGTGCCCGATTCAACATAGCGGCCGTCGCGCTTCGAGAAGAACAGCACCTGCTGGCGCGGGCCGTTGTCGGCGATCAGGATGCGGCCCTGCGCATCGACGGCGAGGTCGACCGCGACCGTATCGGCCGGCAGCGTAATGGTCTCGTCGATGCGCTGACCGGTCGCCGTGTAATGCTCGATACCCGGCGCGCGATCGCCGCGCGTGCCGCTCAGCACCCATAGCGTGCCGTCGGGCGCAAGCGCGAGACGTCCGGGCTCATGCACGTTCCACGTCGCCTTCTGCTGCATCGACTCGGCATCGTAGACTTCGATGCGATTGCGCGCGGTATTCGCCGCGTAGAGCGTCGTGTCGTTCGCGGCGAGCCCGCCGATCTCCACGTTGGTACCGGTCGGCACGTCGTTCATCATCAGAAAGCCGGCCGCGAGCTGCGCATGCGGGTCCGCGTTTTTCGCGGCGGGCTGAAACGGCGCGACGCGCTTCGGGTCGTCGAGCAGGCGCCGCGAAATGCCGAACCATTGCTTGCCCTTGTCCGGCCACACGCCCGGCTCGACCAGGTGCCCCTTCTCGTTGCCGACCGCGATCGCGACGAACGCGTACTTGCGGTTCACCGCGACCGCATTGCCGCCGGCGTTACCCCAGCCATGCGTGCCGCCCGCGAAGCCGAGCATCTTGCCGTTCTGGTAGACGCTCGCTTCGGCGCCGCTTTCGTCCCACGGCGCGTTCGTATAGACCTTGCCGTCGGGCGTCACCGCGATCGCGGTGATATTGATCTGCGTCCATGTGCCATCGCCAAAGCCGAAGCTGTTGCCGATCCACGAGGTCTTCGCGTTCAGCGCGGTTTCGGCGCGAGCCGGCAGACTGGCCGATGCGGCGACGACGCCGGCAGCGCAGACTGTCAGGGCGAACCAGCTTTTGAACGAGAAACGAGGCAAGGCGGAACCTCCAGTCGATGTCCGGTCAACGCGATGCACGCGGACCTGCGCCCGCTCGGGGCGAAATTCAGTGATGGGGTAAAGCGAAACGAAGCGCAACCGATTGAAGCGCGGCGCCTGAAGGCAGCCGTCCGCACGGCTAAGTTACGCGGAAAAAATGCGCCGACGAAAATCGAAAATAATTCAAAAATATTCCCTTGACTTTAAGCCGCAAAAGAAACGATTTTAAAAATCGATAAAAACACAGATCACACCGTCACAGACCTCTGACGCGACAATGATCCGTTCCTACCGACACGATATCAGGCAATCCGCATTTGTTACGGATTGCCCGATGCTGACGACAAGAACCTATAAATCTTTCGTGAATGGCTAAAAAAATACCCTGTTTCAATCTGATTCAATTAGCCAATTCCAATGGGTTTTTTATCGATTTTCTTTTCCCTAGAATCGATTGCACTTCCGTTGCGACGCGAAGCGCGCGCCGGTTCGCCGGTCATTCGTTGCGACCCGCGCGTGCCTCGCCCGGCCCATCCGCTTCACACCATGGACGGTTCATGACTGCCAGCGCATTGCCCCTCGCGCCCTCCCATTCCCGCATCGTGCAGCTCGACGGCCTGCGCGCGATCGCCGTGCTCGCGGTGTTCGCGCAGCACGCGTTGAAAGCGCCGCTATGGATGGGCGTGGATCTGTTTTTCGTTTTGAGCGGCTTTCTGATCAGCGGCATCCTGCTCGATCGCAAGTCGCGTCAGCAGTCGTATTTCAGCTATTTCTATGCGCGGCGCGCGCGCCGCATCCTGCCGCCGTACCTGTTGCTGATGGTGGTGTCGTCGGTGCTGTTCGGCCTCGCGTGGGCGCAGCACTGGTACTGGTACGCGCTTTTCGCGACCAATATCGGCGATGCGCTGAATCAAAGCGGTCACGACAGCCTCAACGTGCTGTGGTCGCTGGCGGTCGAAGAGCAGTTCTATATCTTCTGGCCGTTCGTGATCCTGCTCGTACCCGAGCGCCTACTCGGCTACGTGGCGGCCGCCCTGATCGTGCTGGTGCCACTTCTGCGCGCGCTCGCGACGCCGTGGTTCGATTCGTTCTGGCCGATCTATTACCTGACGCCGTTCCGCATGGATCTGCTCGCCGCCGGCGCACTGCTGGCGGTTGCCGTGCGGCGCGATCGCAATGCGCTGGAGCCGTTCAAGGGACTCGCCGTGCTCGGCGCGCTGGCCGCGCTCGCGGTACTGGCATGGCTGCATCTGCACTTCCCGCGTTTTCGCGCGGCGAATACGCCGTTGTCGAATGCGGGCCTGTATAGCGTGTCGCTGGTGCTGTGCACGTCGATCGTCGTGATCGCGCTGCAAAGCAAGGGCATCGTCAAGCGGCTGTTGTGCAATCGCGTGCTCGTTTATATCGGCACCATCAGCTACACGATCTATCTGATCCACCTGAGCGTGCTCTACATGGTGTGGCCGCTGCATCTGAACCGCTATCTGAGCGCCGCGCTCGCGCTCGCGATCACGCTGGTGTACGCGAGCATCACGTGGTTCGCATTCGAGAAGCGCCTGATTTTCGGCGCGCGCGGCACGACAACGACGATCAGCGCCGGTGCCGGCGTTGCGCGGCAAGCACCGCAACGCCGCGCATGAGCCGCCTGACTGTCGTTGCTGCCCGTGTGCTGGGCGTCGTGTCGGCGCTGACGTTGCTCGCGCCGACCACGAGCGCGGCTACGGCCGAGCCGCCAACGTCATCGCCAACGCAAGTGCTGATCGAAGCCTACGGCGATTCGACCACTCTCGGCATCACCTGTAGCGAGGGTCACTGCGCTCCGCAAGCCGGCAACGCCGTCACGTATCTGCAGCAAGCGTTGCAGGCGCGTGATGGCGAGCGCGTGCGCGTCGCGAACTACGGCGTCGGCGGCACGATGGCCTGGCAGTTGCGCGACGGCACCGGCAATCGTCGCGCGGGCCCGACAGCGGGCTTGCCGTGGCGCGAACGTCTCGCCGCATCGCCCGCGCGGATCGTGCTGATCAACTACGGCATCAACGAGGTCATGCAGAACCAGACGCCCGCGCAGTTCTACGCGGCCGAAACGTCGCTCGTGGAAACCGCGCGAGCGCTCGGCAGGCAGCCCGTTTTGCAGACCTCGAATCCGATGCCCGACAACCGCCTCAATGCGCGGCTCGCCGAAATGGTCGCGATGACGCGACGCGTGGCGGCCGAACAGCAGGTGCCGCTCGTCGATCAATACGCGTACGTGAGCAGTCTGCACGACTGGAAGTCGCTGATGTCGGACGGCGCGCATCCGTTGCCGGAGCTGTACCGGCTGAAGGCCGAACAGGATTATCGGGTCGTCGAACCGTTGGTGCGACGGCTGCTGGACAACCCACATTGACTTTTTTTACGCGCGTTCTGCCCTTTCCATTCACAAACTAGAAGGCATGCTATGAGCCAACCACGCAAAGCGATCATCACCGGCGTCTCCGGACAGGACGGCGCCTATCTGACCAAGCTGCTGCTCGACAAGGGCTATCAGGTGACCGGCACCTACCGGCGCACGAGTTCGGTCAACTTCTGGCGCATGCGTGAGCTTGGCGTGCTCGATCATCCGAGTCTGCGTCTGGTCGAACACGACCTCACCGACCTCGGCTCGACGCTGCGCCTGCTCGACGGCGTCGAGGCCGACGAGTTGTACAACCTGGCCGCGCAGAGCTTCGTCGGCGTGTCGTTCGACCAGCCCGTGACCACGGCCGATGTGACCGGCATGGGCGCGCTGAATCTGCTCGAAGGACTGCGCATCCTGAGCCCGAAGACGCGTTTCTACCAGGCATCGACCTCCGAGATGTTCGGCCTCGTGCAGGCCGTGCCGCAACGCGAGAGCACGCCGTTCTATCCGCGCAGCCCGTATGGCGTCGCGAAGCTGTTCGCGCACTGGTCGACGATCAACTATCGCGAGTCGTACGACCTGTTCGCGAGCAGCGGCATTCTGTTCAATCACGAATCGCCGCTACGCGGCCGCGAATTCGTCACGCGCAAAATTACCGACACGGTCGCGAAGATCAAGCTCGGCAAACAGGACGTGCTCGAACTGGGCAACCTGAGCGCGCGGCGCGACTGGGGCTTCGCGCTCGAATACGTCGAGGGCATGTGGCGCATGTTGCAGGCCGACACGCCCGACACCTTCGTGCTCGCGACCGGCCGCACCGAGACGGTCCGCGATTTCGTACGCATGGCGTTCAAAGCGGCCGGCTATCAGCTCGAATGGTCGGGCAAGGATCAGCGCGAGACCGGTATCGACGTCGCGACCGGCAAGACGCTCGTGCGCGTGAATCCGAAGTTCTATCGACCGGCCGAAGTGGACCTGCTGATCGGCTGCGCGGACAAGGCGCGCGACACCCTCGGCTGGCAGCCGCAAACCACGCTCGAACAGCTGTGCCAGATGATGGTGCAGGCGGACATCGTGCGCAACGAGCATCACGACACGTTCTGACGCGGCATTCGTGTGCGGCGGCGTGCGCCGCACACGGCCCGTCAACCCGCCAGCTTTCTGAACGTCTCCAGCACCGCATCGCCCTTGAACGGCTTGACGATCCAGCCCTTCACGCCGGCGGCCTTGCCGCGCTCCTTCATCGCGGGGCTGCTTTCGGTCGTCAGCATGATCACGTTGACGGTCTTGTTCGCGAGTTCGCCGCGGATTTTTTCGACCATCGTCAGGCCGTCCATGTTCGGCATGTTCACGTCGCTGACGATCAGGCGGATACCCGAATCCATCTTCAGCCTGGCAAGGCCGTCCTTGCCGTCGATGGCCGTCGCGACGTCCAGACCGTTCTTCGCCAGAAAGCCCGCGACTTCATCGCGTACCGTGCTCGAATCATCCACCACCAGAATCTTTGCCATACCCATTCCCTTGCGTCGCCGACGCGTCGTATCAAAACAGATCCAGTTCGCCGGATTCGACGAGATCGTCGACATCCACCGTGTTTTCAGAAAAATCTTCGGGTGACCAGCTCAGGTTGAACACGAAGCGCTGGTCGATCGATACCGACTGTCCGCTCGCCGCATCGCTCAATCGATACTGGAACCGCAACTGCGGATTGTCCGAGCCGAACGAGATGTAGCGATGCTTGTGATTGACGAGCAGCGGCACCTGCACCTGACTCGCCTCGCGAGCGTTCTGCTGACCGAGGAAGCGGTCCTTGAACGCCCCCCAGATCAGATTGGTCAATTCGCCGAGCACGTTGTTCAGATCGCGAAAGCCCGCTTGCGCGATGCCCGTGCCGCTCTGGCGTGCCGCGCGATCGCGCTCGATCATGCCGAGCAGCGGCTCCTCTTCGGCCTGCATCAGCATATAGCCGCGGCACCAGCTGCCTTCGAGCGGGATCAGGCTGAACACCTCGCCGAAGATGATGCGATCGCGCACGACACTAGGCGTGTCCCGTTGCACCGTGACGCCGTCGAACAAAGTGGCGAGCCGCGCTTCGGTGATCTCCGCGATACCGCGCACCAGCGCATTCGGGAAGTCGAGGCTGAAGATGTATTGATCGACTGCTGTGCTCAAGGCCGTCAGGTCGGCGGCATCGAAGCTCGCGCACGCTGCGTTCGTCAACGCGAGCGGACGCCGTTCGAGCGGCGCGTGACCGCTCGAACACAGGATCACCGGCAGTTCGGGGCGCAAGGTATGGATCCGCGCCGCGGTGATTGCGGCCTGCTCGAGCGAGCCGCCGTAGTCGTCCGCCAGCAGAACGCCGCCGAGATCGATATTGGTGGCCAGTACCGAGCCGAGGCGGCGGCTGTCGCGCACCTTCAGTGCAATCAGGTTGTGCTCGTCGAAAAAGAGCTTCAGCGCTTGCGCGTGTGCCGGACAGTCGTCGAGCACGAGCAGCTTGCTGACGGGCTTGCTGGTATTCATCGTGGTTCAGCCTGCAAATGCGGTGTTGCTAGAAAAGTTCGAGTTCGCCTTCGGCCTCGTCGGCGCTGGCGAGTTCAGCCTTGAAATCGAGCGGCGCCTGCGCGCATACGCACAACGTGACGCCCAGCCGGGCCGCACCGCCGATCGTCAGCTCGTACGCCCACACGTGATCGGGCCGCAGTTCGTCCAGATACTCGACACAGGTGCTGTTCAATTCATACGGCGTCGACATGCCGAGGTCGGGGAAATGTTCGACCAGTTGCTGGTTCATGTAGCCGCAGCACAGATTGCCGAGCTCCATCAGCGTTTCCGACACCGAGCGCGCGGTGTCGCCGCCGGCGTAGTACGCGCGCGTCGCGTCGTCCTTGCTGAAATGCAGCACGAACAGAAGACGAAAACCGATCGACGAGATCGTCAGCGCCATCGCGCAAGGTCCGGCCGGATGATCGCGATCCCACCTCGGCACCGCGGTGATCTCGCACGAGTCGCCCGGCGTCGCGGGCAATCTCGCGCGAGCCGCGTGACAGAAGATGTCCGCGATGCTTTGCAACGCCAGATCGGTAATCACGCTGCGGCCTGCTCGAGCCGGGATTGAAACTGGGTCGCCAGCACTTCGACGCCGCCGAGCGACGCGGTGATCATCTTGCCGCCGGCCTGAATGTCCTGGAACGTCGCCGCCGTCGTCAGGTCGTTGCGATGCAGGCTCTCGCGATAGCTCTTCGACAACTCCTGCGAGCGCGAGGCCAGCGAGCGCACTTCGCCCGCGACGATCGAGAAACCACGTCCCGCGGTGCCGGCGCGCGCCGCTTCGATCGACGCATTCAGCGAAACGATCAGCACGTGCTGCACGATCGACGACAGCTCCTGGTTCTTCTTGTGCATGTCGCGGTTCTGCGACATCAGCGAAATCATCTGCTCGTGCCAACGCTCGAACGTGATGGTCAGCGTCTTCAGACGGGCCGCCTCCTGCGCGATCCGCGTCGCCTGCTGCAGCCATGCGTCGCTGCGGGCGCTCGCGGCGTCGAGCGACGCCTGCAACGTGTCGCGATCGTGCGCGCACTGCTCGGCCTGCGCGCGCAGATCGGCGAGCATCGCCTCCAGCGCGGTGCGCTCGCTGCTGGCCTGCTCCGCGTGTCGGACCGCCGCGTCGAGTTGCTGCTCGACCCTCTGCCGCGCGAGCGCGTCGACACGCAGCGCTTCTATGCCCGCCCGAAGCTTGCGACGATAAAAAATGCCCGTGGCGAATGCGCAGACGATCCCGCCAACGCCTGCCGCCAGAAGATAACTTTCAAGCACGACCTGCTCCCATCGCTTCGTTCAATCCATCGGGCCGTCAGCCCGCTACCGCATCCGCATCCGCATCCGCGTCACGCTCGCGCGCTGCCTCGGCGGACGCGTCGAGACTGTCCACCGCCCAGTCCTCGGGGAACGACACGACGGTCTGGAAGCGGCGATAATCCGCGCCACGGCGATCGTCGGTGAAACGCAATTCGATGCGGCCATGCTCGCGCCGCACGAAATCGCGCACGGCGTCCATGCCGACGCCGCGGCCCGAAATCTCGCTGACGCTCTGCGCGGTCGAGAAGCCGGACCGGAAGATCAACTCCGCAATCGCTTCGTCGCTGAGCGCGGCGTCGGCGTCGATCCAGCCGCGTTCGATCGCGGCGGCACGGATTTTCGCGAGCGCGAGACCTCGGCCGTCGTCGCTGATGGTGATCTGCAGCGCGTGATGGTCGACGCCCACTTCCAGCTCGATCACGCCGGCCGCGTCCTTGCCGTTCGCGACACGCTCGGCGGCAGGCTCGATGCCGTGGTCGACCGAATTGCGCAGCAGGTGCGTGAACACATTGCGCAGCGTATTGCTGACCTCGCTGCGCACGCGGTAGCCGTTGTTGTCGATGCTGACGACCGGCGCCTGCTTGCCGAGTTCGGCCGCCAGAGACGGCAGCGATTCGAGCACACCCGCGAGCGCTTCGTAGATCGACTCGGTACCCAACAGACGCAGCTCCCGCTGCAGCGATTCGCGCATCGACACGAGTGCGTCCCGGTCGGCCGGATCGGCGCTTTCGAGCAGGTCCAGCTGCTTCTGGATCAACTCGCGATCGACCATCAGGTAGCGATCCACCGCGCCGCTCTGACCCGGGCCCTTGCGGCCGAGGCTCACCTCGTTGATCGTCGCGTAGGTTTCGAGCGCTGCCTTCACGCGCTGCAGATCCTCGATCAGAAGCTGCTGGTCCCACGTCTCGCTGTTGTCGGCGCGGCGCAATGCATCGTAGCGCTGCTCGGTTTCGTGGACGATGCCGGTCAGATGCTGAAGGCTGTAGGTGCGCGCATTGCCCTTGACGGTGTGCATGTTGCGGAACAGCTCGGCGACAGCTTCGTGGCTCGGCTCGTGATGCTGACGGATGATCCGTTCGTTCTCGCTGATGAAGCCCGTTGCGCTTTCGACGAAGTGATGGAACTTCTCCTGGCTCACCGCGAGAATCTCGCCGATCATTTCGAGCCGGCGCTTCTGTTCGCCGGCCTCGGCGGCGAGCGCGCGCAGTTCGGTCACGTCGCGCACGCACAGCATCAGACGCAGCACGACGTCGTGTTCGTCGGTGATGGCCGACCAGCTGAGGTCGAGCGTCTTCACGCGGCCATCGGCCATCGGCTTGGCGATCTCGTTGACGAGCAGGTGCTGATTGAACTCGAAGTTCATGCCGTCTTCACCGATACATGCGTGCAGCGCCGCTTCGATCTGCGAGAGCTCGTCGCTATTGATATCAGTGCCGCCGAACACGAGATCGAGCAACGGACGGCCCGCGATCTCCCGGGTCTCGAAGATCGCCTCCAGATAGGCGGAGTACTCCGGATGCACGCCCCCCCCTTCGACCACCGTCAGAATCCCCTGCTGCATGTTTTGCAGCATCGCCTGGATATCGGCGGTCTTCTGCTTCAACTGCAGCGAGCTTTGCTGGATCTTCTCGATCATGCCGTTGAACGCGACGATCGAATGACCGATCTCGTCCATGCGGCCGACCGGCACGCGGCGCGTGAAGTCCTGGCTCGCCGCGATCTCGCTCATCTCCACCTGCATGCGGCTCAGCGGACGGGTGATCTGGCGATACAGCAGCGCGCTGATCAACAGCAGCACGACGATGGCCGCGCCGGTCGCGGCGCCGATCGCCGTCGTCGTGGTGGCGAGCGCGCTGTTCAGGTCGTCGATCGCGGCGTCCTTCTGGCGGTTCTTTTCGATCCGCAGCGTCTCGACGATGCCTTCGAGTTCATCGCGGTATTGCGCGACGTTCGCGAACAGATACGCCTGCGCCAGATCGTTCTTGCCGTCGGCCTTCATCTTGGCGGTGTCGTTGACCGCGTTGAAATAATTCGCGAGGCTCTCGCGCGCCTGGCTCACGAGCCCGGTCTGGGCCTGACCTTGCGCGGCCTTCGCCTGCACGTCGAGCGCCGCCTGCAACGACGCTTCCTTGCTCTTCAGCAGGTCTTGCGCCTGCGAGACCATGTTCGCGTCGGGCGCGTAGACGAGCGTCATCATCGCGAGCTGAACGTCCTTGAGCTGCGACACGAGGTCGGCCGAAGCGAGCGCGCTCGGCACCACGCCTTGGGTCACCTGCCTGACGTTGGCGGCGCTGTTGCGGGTCTGAAGCACAGCGTATCCACCAATGGCGGATAGCGCGACGAGCATCAGAATGACGAGTAGCGTGATGCGGTGACGGATGGTCATCTGAGAATCCCCGAGGTCTGAAAAAACAAGGTCCCCGCTTTTAGCGGGACGCCCGTGTGTTTTTGTACTTTCGGGCGCGGGGATTATCGTCGCGAATGTGTGACGTCAACGTGACGGAAAGGACACCAGCCGCCACGTTTTGAGGATTTGGAAAATATCGCCGAAAAATCCCGGCTAAGGGCTGATCCGGGCTCAAGTTCAACAGAAACGTGCCGTTATTTACAGCCGGATTTTTTTGAAGCTCTGCGGCGACATGAACGCGAGGCCCGAACGCAAGGGTCCGTGCCTCGCCTCTTTTTTATTCGATCAAGTTGCCGCCGCTGCGCTTCAATGCAGCGAATCCCCCGCAATCGCCTCGGCATAGACCGCCGCGACCCGCTTCGCGATCACCGCATTATCGAAGTGCTCACGCGCATAGCGGCGGCATGCATCCGCATCGGGCACCTTCAGCGTGCCGTTCAGCGCGCCGGCGAGACCCGCGGCGATCGCCTGAGCGCCGGTCTGCGGCAACACCAGATCGGGCGACAAGCCCGCCACCGCCTCCGGCAAGCCGCCGACCGGCGTCACCAGCACCGGCGTGCCGGACGCCAGCGATTCGACCGTGATGAGCCCGAAGCCCTCCAGCGCGACGGTCGGCACGACGCTGATATTGGCCGCGCGATACAGCGCCGCCAGATGCTGATCGGGCACGAAGCCGAGCAGCTTCACGTTGTGCTCGAGCCCCGCGTCGGCGATGCGCGCCTGAAGCTCGCTTTCGAGGCGACCCTTGCCCGCGATCAGCAGCAGCACGTCGGGCGACGTGCGTTTCACCAGCTTCACCGCGTCGATCAGATCTTCGAGCCCCATGCGCCGCACCAGCCTTCGCACCGCCAGCACGATCGGCCGATCCTGCGGCAATTGCAGACGCAAACGGGCCTCGGCCTGCGTGATCGGCAGATTGAACTGCTCGACGTCGACGCAGCCCGGCACCACGCGCACACGCTCCGGCGAGATGCCGTAGCGTGCCGTCAGAATCTTGCCGAACGCGTCGGACAGCACGATCAGCCGCGATGAACGCGCGTACACCGACTGCTCCAGATAACGCTTCGCGCGCTGGCCGAGCGAATCGGCGCCTTCGACGTGGCTCTCATCGGCCCACGGCCCCTGAAAATGCGACACCTGCGGAATGCCGCGCGTCACGTCGAGGCCCGGAAACGTATAGAGCGCGAAGTGCGACGAAATCACGTCGGGCCGCGACGCGCGGATTTCCTGCCGCAGCGCGCGGCGTGCCGCCATCAGCCGCAGCGGCAGCGATTGCGCGGCGGAGCCGAAGCCGTTGATCGCGCCGTTGGTATCGGCCGCGACTTTCGGCGAGCCGGCGACCACGCCGCGTACCGCGACGCCCGCGCCGGGCAGCGCGCCGACCAGCGAGTAATACATGCGGTCGAGGCCGCCCGCGCGTTCGGGAAACCAGTGCATCCCGATCTGCAGTGATTTGATTGAGCCAGTCGTCATGATGGTGTGCCCCTGTGTGTTGCTGCGTGTTGCTGTGTAGTGCTGCGTGTTGCTTGCGGTGAGTTGCCATGTCGATGCGTGGATCGCGCGCCGAGCGCGTTCATTCCACGCTCTTTTGTCCGGCCAGATGGTTCAGCGTCAGCGCATCGTTCTGCGCGACGACCCCGGCTTCCGTCTTGCTGCGCCGGCGGTTTTCCTGCTGCCCGGCCAGTTGCCGGTACAGCGCGATGTATTGCGCGGCCATGCGCGCCCAGCCGAAGCCGGTCGCGAGCTCGCTCGCGGCCTCACCCATCGCGCGGCGCGCGGTGTCGTCGCCGGCGAGTTGCGCGACCGCGCGAGCGAGCGCTTGCGGGTCGTCGGGATCGTCGAGCACGATGCCGCACTCGGGCGTGATGATCTCGGCGCCGCCGGCGGTGCGCGCGGTGACGACGGGCAGCCCCGCGGCCATCGCTTCGAGCAGCGACAGACTCATCGCTTCGTAGCGCGACGGGAACACGAACGCGTCGACCGAATGCATCAGCACCGGCATTTCCTTCACGAGCCCGAGAAAATGCACGCGATGCGCGATGCCGAGCGCCTTCGCCTCGTCCGGATAGGGGCTGCCCGGCAGAAAGCCGGCCACCGCGATCTGCACGTGCTCGGGCAGATGCTTCAACGCGGCGAGCACGGTGCCGAGATTCTTGCGCGGCGTGCGCAGATCGCCGACGAACAGCAGCAGGAACGCATCGCCCGGCAAGCCGAACTTCGCGCGATCGCCGCTCGCGGCCGCGAAGCCCTGCGTGTCGACGCCGTTGTAGATCACGTCCACGCGATTGCGCGGCGTGAGGCCGATCGCGCGGATTTCGTCGGCGACCTTCTGCGACACCGCGGTGATCACCTTCGAGCGCCGGTACGCCCAGCGCTCGAGCAACGCGTTGCAGCGCGTATAGACCGACTGGTAAGCGGACCACACGCCCTTCGTGAGGCCGAACGGATAGTACTTGCTCGCGAACCAGCCGCTATGGACGAAATGCGACGTATTGACGTCGGCGCGCATCCACGTGATGAAGCCGTTCACGTGCAGCACGTCGTAGTCGCGCCGATGCGCGCGCAGCCACAACGCGCTCTTGAGCGCGAAGACCTGCTGGCGCAGCAGATTGGTCGGCCACCAGCGGCCGATCTTCACCGGCGCCCAGCGTACGTTCGGATGCGCGAGCAGCTCGGGCGCCACGTGCGACGCGACCAGCGTCACGCGGATGTTCTCGTCGAGCGCCGCGCGCGCAATCTCGTGATTGACGCGCCCCTGGCCGTCGTTATGGCGCACTACGTGCGTGACAATGGCGACTCTCAATCCGTGCCTCCGTGGGTAAATTGCGTGCGTCTGCGGTTCATTTTTTCGTAGTGGACCGCGGAAAGAATCGAAAATGCGCTCATGAAGAGCAGCAGGCCGCCGGTGCCGACCAGCGAGTTCGTGAAGACGAGCATTGCGAAGGTCGCGAGACACAGGCTCAGGCACGCGGAGACGAATTTGTCGTCGCGCAGCCTGAACGAGGCGAGCACCGCGCGTATCAGCAGCCACACGATGCCGGACATGTACAGCAAGGTGCCGGGCCAGCCGAGCACGAACGGAATGTTCATCACGCCGCTGTCGAAGTTGCCGTACTGGCCGAGCTGGCCGCCGTCGTTCGAGAGTTTGGTCGAGGTGCCGGTCGCGCCCATGCCCTCGCCCGACACGTCGGTAAACGCGGTCTTCGCGAAGGTCGCGTAGAACTCGTTACGGGCCGCGTAGCTCTGGTCGTCGTGCAGATTGACGATCGTGTTTAGCCGCGCCTGCATCCGCTCGGCCACCGGGCCGACCGCGAGCAGCGGCACGCAGAAGCCGGCCAGCAGCACCGCGCTCGCGACGATGCGCACGCGCACCTTGTTGTTCGACTTCACCAGCTGGATCAGCAGCGCGATGACCCAGCCGCCCCAGGTCGAACGCACGAGGCTCAGCGCGAACGAGAAGAAGCCGAGGCCGGCGGCGATCCAGCGCACGCGGTGCTGCGCGGCCATCACGAAGACCATCGCGCCCATCATCGCGAACGCGAACGGTCCCGACGAATTCATCGTGCTGAACACGCGCACGCCCATCGGCACCGGGTCGCCCTGCGAGTTCATCTGCGAGCCGAGCATCCACAGCGCGTCCCACGGCGGCATGATGAAAAACTGGATCAGGCCGTAGCCGCCCATCACCAGCATGCCCCAGATGAACGTGTTGATGATCGTGTCGCGATACTGCGGATACTGGCGCGTGTGCGCCATGATGTGAAAGCCGATCAGGATCGGATAGAGCCAGTTCGCAAGGTCGTAGGTGGCCGCGAGCGGGCCGCTCGACATCACGCCGATCAGGAACGCGTAGACGAGGCCGAGCAGGATCAGCAGCACGGGCAAGCCGCGCCGCTGCGCGAGCAGCCGGTAGTAGCGCAGCAGCGACAGCCCGCTGATCATCGTGACCGCGAGCGGCGCGACCTGGATCAGGCTCGTCGGCGTGAACGCACCCTTCGACCAGTCGGCGAGACGCCGCACTTCAGGGCTCAGGAACCACAGCCACCACATGAAGCCGATGTAACGCGCCGGGCTCCTGAAGTACAGCCACAGGCCCGTCAGGATCGCGAGCACCGGAAACGCGAGCGTGAGCACCGTGCCCTGATGCGCGACGATCAACACCGCGGTGATCAGCCACAGCAACAGCGGCGGCAGCCATTCCCGCGGGCCCCCGGACAGCAGCCCGTTGGCGCTTTTTGCGCGGCCGGCGTTGGCCGCGCCGTTCGGCGGCAGTGGGTTCGCGTGCGGAATCGTCGACATCGCTTACAGGCCTCCGCGCGATTCGCGCGCGGGTGCGGCGCGTTGAGCTTCAAGCTGCTGCGCGGCGCGAGCCGGAGCGTGCGTGGCGGCTTGCGTGGGCGTAGCCGCGTACGCGGTCGCACTCGCCTGTCCCCGCGCACTGAGCATCTCGCGCGTGATCCGCACGTGCTGCATGGCGTAGTGCTGCGTGGTCAGATCGCGCGCGAGCAGACCCGCTGCCGCTGCCTGCGCCTGGCGCAGCGCCTCGTGCGGATCGGCGGCGAGCCGATCGACCGCGTCGCGCAGCGCCTGCGGATTGAACGGTGGCACGTAGGCGGCTTCGTCGGCGGGAAAATAATCGCGCAGCGCGCCGACGTCGGTCGCAATCATCGGCTTGCCGAGCGCCGCCGCTTCGAGCATCACGGTGATGCCCGACGCGTGCGAGTTCGGCCGCAGCGGCACGACGATCACGTCGGCCCAGTCGTACAGCTCGTGCTGCTTCCTGATGCCCGAGAACAGCGCGATCTCGACGTTCGACGCGCGCAGCGACGCGGGAATGCGCCGCCGCGTCGCGAGCTTAACCGTGTAGCGCGGATCGTTGCCGAACGCCTTGATCAGCGTCTCCCAGTCGCGGTCGCGATCGTTGCCGATCGCCGCGATGCGCAGCGGCGTGCGCGGCGTCCACTGCGTCGGCGGGTTGACCGGGAAGTCGCGGGTGTTCAGGCCATACAGCAGCGGCGTCGCGTCGCGCTGAAAATAGTCCTGACATAGCTCGGCGTTTTCGCTCGCGAGCGTGGTCAGCCGATCCGCGCGCGTCATCAGCTTGCGATACAGCCAGCTGCGCACGATGCCGTACGACGGCCACTTGTCGAGCAGCCACACGCTTTGCGCGAGCAGCAGCGGCGAAGCGCCCGGCCCGGCCTTGCTCCCGCACAGCAGCAGCATCAGCGCGGCGGACAGCCACTCCTGCTCGGTATGCGTCCAGATCACGTCCGAGCGCAGCATCTCCGCGCGATTGCGCCACGTATGGATGAAATCGAAGCCGAGCGCCGCCTTCAGCGCGCGCCGCACGAGCCGCACGGGCCGGCTTTCGCGCGCGTCCTGCGAATAGCTCAGCGCGAACGCTTCGGACTGCGCATGGTGATAACCGTACAGGCAGCCGATATCGTCGCCCTTGCGATAAAAGCGCGGATCTGCGCCGTAAAACAGATGAACGTGAACCTTCGTACTCATGCGGGCACTCCGCTCTGCCGGTGGAAAGAGGCCTCGTGGCGCATACGCGTCACGACAACGCGCGACGCGCTTCGTGCGCGCCGTCGCGCACCGCGCGCCAACGCGACAGCTGCAGCGGCGCCTGCTTCGACAACAGTGCGAGCGCCGCATGCGTGAGGCCCGGATAAAGCCGCGTGCCGACCAGCGTCCACCACCACCACGCGGTTTCACGGCGCAGCGGCGGCAACTGGTCGCGCAGGATCAGATGGAAGTTGAACGCGGCGTTGCGCAGCGCGGCCATCGTCTGCGCGTCGCGTTTGTCGTCGTCGAAACGTTCGGCGGGGAAATGATCGACCGCGACCTGCGGGTCGTAGACGAGCTTCCAGCCGGCGTTCTTTACCGCGAGGCTGAACGCCATGTCGTTGTGCACCTGCGCGCCCGCGCCGCGCAGACGCGCGTCGAAGCGGATCGTGCGCACCGCGTCGCGCCGGTAGCTCATGTTGGCGCCCTTCAGGATGTCGACCTCGCGTGCGGCACCGACGCCCAGATGATGATTGCCGATGATCTTGCCGTGCGCGGTCACCTTGCCGACCAGCGGCCGCTCGCCGTCGAGCACGCGGCCTTTTTCGTGCACCCAGTCGCGCCCGCCCAGCGCACCGAGGCGCGCATCGGCTTCGAACGCGGCCGCGATGCGCTCGACCCAGTCGCGGCGCGGCGCGGCGTCGTCGTCGGTGATTGCGATCACGTCGCCGCTCGCGGCATCGAGCCCGCGATTCAGGGCCGCGACCTGGCCGGGTATGTCCACCGGCGCGATCACGAGCGGCAGCCGGCCGCGCGTGGACGGATCGCGCAGGCACGCATGGGTCGCGTCGTCATCGACGCGTGCGACCACGATCACTTCGTCGGGCGCGCGCGCTTGCCGCTCGAGCGCGGCGAGGCAGCGCGCGAGATCGGCCGGACGGCGATAAGTCGGTACCAGTACGGTCACTTTCATCGTGATGTCCTCTGTTCCTGTCGTGCACAAACCGGTGCTGGAGTGGGTTGCCCGGCTCACGTGCTCAGGTATTCCTGGGTCGCCGAGTAGCCGCGGTCGTAGCCGACCCGCGCGCGCGCCGGCATGCCGTTGAAGATGCCGCCCTGCACGTGCACGCCGGCCGCGCGCAGGCGCTTCAGCGCATCGGCAAGCTCGAGCTCGCTGTGCATGCCCGAGCGCATCACGAAGAACGTCGAGCCCGCATACGCGCCGATGATCGACGCATCGGTCACCGCCAGCACCGGCGGCGTGTCGATCAGGATCACGTCGTAGCGCTTCGCGAGGCCGTCGAGGTACTGCGGCAGACGCGGCGACATCAGCAGCTCGGACGGATTCGGCGGACGGCGGCCGCACGAGATGAAGCTGAGGCCCTCGATGTTCGAACCGCGAATCGCGTCTTCCAGCGAGATCTGGCCGCTCAGCAACTCGGACAGGCCGTTTTCCTGCATGCCGCCCACCTGCCGTTCGAGCGCGCCGCGCCGCATGTCGCCGTCGATCAGCAGCACGCGCTTGCCCGAATGCGCGAGCAGCATCGCGAGGTTCACGCTGAGGAAGCTCTTGCCGACACCGGCCATCGGGCCCGTCAGCATCACGATGCGGTTGCGCGCGTCCATCAGCGTGAACTGCATCGCGGTGCGCAGGCTGCGCAGACTTTCGATCGTCACGTCCTTCGGCCGCGCATTCGCGAGCACCGGACGCAGCCGTTCGCCGCCGCGCACGTAGCTGTTTTCGAGCTGCACCTGCTCGGCGCTTTGCGGCACGAGGCCGAACACCGGCAGATGGAACGCGCGCTCGACGTGATCGGGGTCGTCGATGCCCTTGAACAGATTGCGGCGCAGGAACACGAAACCGGCGCCCGCGATCAGCCCCAGAATCACGGCCGCCGAGATGATCAGCATCTTCTTCGGCTTGACCGGCGCGCCGGGGCGCAGCGCGGCGTCGACGATATGCACGTTGCCGCCCGTGCCCGCCTTCTGCACCGACAGCTCCTGCACGCGATTGAGCAGCAGCACGTAAATGTCTTCGGCGACCTTGGCGTCGCGCTGCAACTGCACGGCCTTCACTTCGGTCGCCGGCAGATCGCGGAAACGGTCCGCGTATTTGGTGCGCTGCGCCTGCAGCTCGGCCATCTGCTGACGCGCGGCGACGAGCGTCGGATGGTCGTCGCCGTAGCGCTCTTCGAGCTGGGTCATCTGCAGCCGCAACGCGGCGATCTGCTGCTCGTATTGCACGCTGCCTTCGAGGTAGACCTTCGCCTCGTCGCTCGCGTTGATCGAGCCGGACTGACGCTGATAGGCGGTCAGCGCGGCCTCCGCGCGTTCGAGGTCGGACTTCAGGCGCGGCTCTTCACTCTTCAGGAAGTCGAGCATCTTGCTCGCGTCGGCCTGCTTGTTCGACACGTGCTGGCGCAGATACGACTGCGCGAGCGCATTGGCGACGAGCGCCGCATGCGCGGGGCTCTTGTCCTCCAGCGAGATCTGGATCACGCCGGTCTGCTTGCCCTGCTCCTGCACGGTGATCGCCGACTGGAACGCGGTGATCGCGTCGAGATCGTTCGAGCGCACGACGGTGAACTCCTGGCCGGGGCGCGCTACCAGCGCGTTGACGAGCATCGTCACGCCCCCGCCCTGCGCCTGCTGGCCGACCTGGCCGCGCAGCAGCAACGAGCCGTTCGGCGAGAACAGCTCATAGTGCTGCGCGTCGATCACGCGCAGCAGCAGCTTCTCGCCTTCGAGCGATGGGCTCACGTCGATCGAGTCGACGTCGACGTTTTCGCCGCCCCATGCGTACGACGTGAGTCCAAGCCACGGGCGTGCGGGCTCGCCGGGCGTCGCGAGCCGCGCGGCGATGTTGCCGAGCAGCGGGATCGTTTTCGGCGTGACGCTGAAGTTCAGCTTCAGCTGCTGCACGACCGGGCCGACCACGCCGCGGCTCTTGATGATTTCAATCTCGGCGTCGGTCGCCAGCGAGGTCGAGCCGCTGGTGATCGCGGCGCCGGTCTGCGTTTGCGTGAGCGCCTGCGACATGCTGTCGGACTGCTCGACGCGCACGTGCGCATCGGCCGAATAAGTCGGCTTGGCGAGATAGCAGTACGCGACCGCCATCGCGACGATGATCGCGGTGATCGCGAGCAGCCACCAGATGTCGTCGAGGATCACCTGCACCAGTTGTCCGAGGACGACGTCTTCTTCTTCGGTCTTGATCGGACCAGCCATGTGTGGAGAGAGTTGATTGCTCACTGTTCCATCCCGTGTCGTTGGCTTCGGCTTTCGCGTCAGCGGTACTTCTGCTTTCGTTGCTCGTCCCGCGTCGCCCGGACAACAGCGGCGCGGGACGCTACAGCTCAAACGCTCAGCGCGTCAGCTGCTTCAGATAGAACAGCGTCTGCACGGTCGGCAGCACCTGCTCCAGCACGCGATTGAACGTGGTCGACGCGGCGGTGCCCACGTACACGACGTCGAGCGGCTGCAACTGGAACTGCGAGGACAGCATGATCGAGTCCGGCTGCGTCATGTCGAGGCGGAACACCTCGGGCGTGGTCGGATGCTCGCGCATACCGCGCATCACGTAGATCTGGCGCGGATTGGCGTCGGTGTTGAGGATGCCGCCCCCTTGCGTGAGCGCGTCGGCGATC
The DNA here is from genome assembly GCF_021390635.1 of Paraburkholderia sp. HD33-4. Taxonomy (NCBI): domain Bacteria; kingdom Pseudomonadati; phylum Pseudomonadota; class Betaproteobacteria; order Burkholderiales; family Burkholderiaceae; genus Paraburkholderia; species Paraburkholderia sp. HD33-4. The sequence continues at coordinate 2,019,632 of NZ_JAJEJS010000001.1, forward strand.
GTCATGCGGCCGCGCACGATCGGCACCTGGATCGGCGTCTTCACTTCGCCCATCACGAAGATGCGGCTGTCGGTGCGGTCAGGCACGTTGACCACGTCGCCGTTCTGCAGCATCACGTCCTGCGTGGTGTCGCCCTGATCGAGCATGCGATCGGCGTCGAGCACGTAGAGCTTGTGGTTGCGCGTGAGGCGCACGCGCTGGATGTCGGCGTCCGGGTTGGTGCCGCCCGAGCGCGTGATCGCGTCGACCAGCGTCAGCGGCACGTCGCTGACCGCGAGCGGTCCCGGCTGCTTCACTTCGCCGGTGACCTGCACCTTCTGACTGCGATACGACAGCACGCGCACGTCGACCTGCGGATTGCGGATATACGGCACGAGGCGGGAGGCGAGTTGATCGCGCACCTCGGTCGTGGTCTTGCCCGCGGCCTGGATGCGGCCGACGAAGGGGAAAAAGATCGTGCCGTCGGCGGCGATGGTCTGGCCGTACGGATCGGCCTGACCCGGCAGCGCGGCCGTATACGGCTGCTGCAACGCGCCCGCGATCGTCTGCGTGGTGTTGCCGCCCGAGGACAAGGTACTGCCCTGCGGCGTGGTCAGCTCGGGGTGATCCCACACGGTGATGCCGAGGATGTCCTGCGGCGCGAGGTGGTACACGTAATGCGACGCATCGGGCAGCGCCGACGGCGGCAGCGCCTGGGGCCTGGCGGCGGCGGCTTGTGCCTGCGCCATGATCAGGTTGCCGTCGATCAGATGGACCGGATAGGTTTCGCTCGGCGCCTGATCGTTGTCTTTGAGCCTCGACGTATCGAGATAATTGCCCGGTGCGGTCGCGCAAGCCGACAGAAAGGACGTCAGCGCAAGCGTGGCGACGAGCTTTGCGCGCAAGCTCGCGAATGAGTTTTCGATGCGGGGTTTCTTCAGCATATTTTGTTCAGCCATCCCATGACCAGATGTTCGATGAGCACGAGACTCTCCCTGTATTCGTCTTCCGCGCCGCCGTGCGGATCGGCGACGTCGGAATCGGCTTCCCACTTGCCGAGCGGATAGACCTTGCCGCGCGCGGACGGCTCGAGCGCCTCGACCTTGCTCACCTGCGCGCGCTCGCTCACCAGTACGAGATCGGCCGCGCGTACCAGCGAGCGGTCGAGGCGCCGCGCGTGGTGGATGCCGGCGGCGACACCGCGCTCTTGGAGCAGGCGCCGCATCACCGGGTCCATGCCGTGGCCGTTCACCGCGCGAATGCCCGCCGAATGAAACGCGATCGGTGCGGCGCCCGGGCGCGGCGCGCGCGGCTGGCGCGCCTTGAACAGCATCTCGGCGGCCGGCGAGCGGCACACGTTGGCGTGGCACACGATCAGAACGTTGTCGAACATGGCGGATCTCCTCGCGCGGCGGTGGCAATGGCCTCAGCGGCCGGCGGTTTGCGCCGCGGTAACGGCCGCGGCACGGGCCGCCCCGGCAGCATCGGCCGCCTGCATCGCGGCGTTCGCGCCGACTCGCGCGGGCGCATTGCGCAACGCGTGCCGCCGGCCGATCGCGTGATACTCGATGCCGAGTTCGAGCAGCACGTCCGGCTCGTACAGATTGCGGCCATCGAAGATCAGCGGCGTCTTCAGCATGCGCTTGAGCGCATCGAAATCAGGGCTCTTGAAGACCTTCCATTCGGTCAGGATCACGAGCGCGTCGACGCCGCTCGCCGCTTCCATCTCTTCGTTGACGAACGACAGGCGCGCCTGCTGCTGCGGCACGTCCTTCAGATCGAGCGCGAACACGCGCTTCGCTTCGTCGATCGAGACCGGGTCGTAGGCCTTCACGCGCGCGCCGCGGCGCAGCAGCGCGGCGATCAGCTCGCGGCTCGGCGCCGCGCGCATGTCGTCGGTGTTCGGCTTGAACGCGAGGCCCCACACGCCGAACGTGCGGTCCGACAGATCCTCGCCGAGACGCGCGACGATCTTCTGCGCGAGGATCTGCTTCTGCGCGTCGTTGACCGCTTCCACCGCTTCGAGAACGCGCAGGTTCGCGTTGTGATCAGCGGCGGTGCGGATCAGCGCCTGCACGTCCTTCGGGAAACACGAGCCGCCATAGCCGCAGCCCGCATACAGGAAGTCGTAGCCGATGCGCGGATCGGAACCGATTCCGCGGCGCACCGCCTCGATATCCGCGCCGACGCGATCGGCCAGATTCGCGAGCTCGTTCATGTACGAGATGCGCGTCGCGAGCATCGCGTTGGCCGCGTACTTGGTGAATTCCGCGGAGCGCACGTCCATATACAGCGTGCGCTCGCGATTGCGGTTGAACGGCGCATACAGGCGCTTCATCAGTTCGCGCGCCTTTTCGCCGGGCACGTCCTCGTCGCAGCCGAGCACGATCCGATCGGGCCGCGTGAAGTCTTCGACGGCCGCGCCCTCCTTCAGGAACTCCGGATTCGACACGACCGAGAACATCTGCTCGACGCCGCGCGCGGCGAGCTCGGCGGCCACCACGTCGCGCACGCGCGACGCGGTGCCGACCGGCACCGTCGATTTGTCGACGATCACCTTGAAGCCGTTCATATGGCGGCCGATGTTGCGCGCGGCCGCGAGCACGTACTGCAGATCGGCGGAACCGTCCTCGTCGGCCGGCGTGCCGACCGCGATGAACTGGATGTCGCCGTGCGCGACCGCGGCCTCGACGTCGGTGGAAAACGTCAGACGCTTCGCGCGGCGATTGCGCGCGATGATCTCCTGCAGACCCGGTTCGTGGATCGGCACGCCGCCGTTGTTGAGCACGTCGATCTTGCGTTGATCGACGTCGAGACAGAACACGTCGTGGCCGATGTCGGCCAGACAGGCGCCCGTCACGAGGCCGACATAGCCGCTACCGATGATCGTCAGGTTCATGGATTGCACCTCGGTAAGAGAGTTGATTCAGGAATGCGCTCGCGCGATGCGTGGCATCGGCGCGGCCCGGCGCTTTGCGTTCAATAGGCGTTGCTGCCCGCGAAGCCCTTCCACAGCGTCAGCACGACGATCTTGAGGTCGAGCCAGAAGGTCCAGTGCTGCATGTAGTACAGATCGAGCTTCACGCGGCCCATCATCTTTTCGATGCGATCGGTTTCGCCGCGATAACCGTTGATCTGCGCCCAGCCGGTGATGCCGGGCTTGATCCGGTAGCGGTGCATGTAGCCCTTCACCAGATCCTTGTAGATGTCGTCGTGCTCGAGCGCGTGCGGACGGGGACCGACCACCGACATCTCGCCGCGCAGCACGTTGATGAACTGCGGCAGCTCGTCGAGGCTGGTGCGGCGCAGGAACGCGCCGACCGCGGTGATGCGCGGATCGCGCCGGGTCGCCTGGGTGATCTTGCCGGCCTCTTCCTTGTGGACCTTCATCGAGCGGAACTTGAAGATCTCGAACTCGCGGCCGTCGATGCCCTTGCGGCGCTGGCGGAACAACACCGGTCCCGGCGAGGTGAGCTTCACCATCAGCGCGATTGCGAGCATCAGCGGCGACAGCGCGAGCAACGCGCCGAGCGCGAACAGGCTGTCGAAGACGCGCTTGGGCAGCACGCGCAGATCGGTGATCGGCGAGGCGGCCAGATTGATCGCCGGCACGCCGAGCAATTCGACCATCGGCTGATTGAACAGCGTCAGGCTGCCGACATCGGGGATGAAGCGGATGTTCACGAAGTCGTTGCGCAGATCCATCACGAAGCGATGGATCGCCTTCTCCTTCGAGATCGGCAGCGCGAGCCACAGCTCGCGGATCGCGCGCTGGCGCACCAGTTCGATCATGCGCTGGTAGTCGCGCTCGACCGGCACGCCGGCGACCTCATGCGCCGCGTCCGGGTCTTCGTAGGGATTGACCGTACCGTCCTCGTCGAACACGACGACGGGCGTGAAGCCGGCCTCGGGACGGCCCTGCATCTGCTCGATCAGGAAGCGGCCGTACGGCGCGCCGCCGACGATCGCGACCGCGCGCTGATTGAAGCCCTCGCGGCGCAGCCCGCGCAGGATCGAATAGACGATCACCTTCGTGACGACCAGCAGCACGATCGACGCGAGCGCCCAGTACACGAGCCACAACCGCGACAGGCTGTCGGCGCGGTGCACGCTGAAACTGATCAGCACGCCGGTGACTTCGACCATCAGCCAGCCGCCGGTGACGCGCGACAGCAGATCGTAGAGCGGCTTGCCGCGCCATGACTGATAGATGCCGAGCGCCGGGAAGAACACCACCACGAGCAGGCATCCGAACGCGAGCGACATGCTTTGCATGTCGTCGAGCCAGACCAGTCCGCCGCTGTGCACCGCCGCCGCCAGCACCGCGGCGAGCGCGACCATGGCGATGTCGATGATTCTCGCTAGAACGCTCAGCATGTGCCGCCCCTCTGTTGGTCAGTCAAGTGCGATCCGTCGGTTGGTTGAAATGGGTGTTGCGCGCGGGTTTTCATCATTTGCGCTTCATGTTTCCCGTCTGCCCAGCGGTTGAATGGAACTGAATGAGCCTGAATGCCCCAATCTGAAAATCTGGTTCGAATGAGTGAATACCCTTGTACATACCTCAATAAAGCGGTATTAAAATTCGCACGACAAGACCGCAAAAAATCTCAAATTGTATCGGTCAAAATTTCGATATTTTTTATGCATTTTGGGCGGTAATTGTTGCCGCAAAGCGGGTCGACAACGGCTACCGGACAGCCGATTCGAGCGCCTTTCCAAAGGAGCTTTCGCTTTCCCAACAGTTTCATCCGCGAAGCACGGGCGTCATCCGTGCTGTCATTCTTACTCATCATTAAGCGAAAAAAATCCTTGCCGATTTTTTCAGGTAATTTTTATTTTTTAATAAATCGGCAAGACTTTTTTCCTGCGTTTCGAATAAATTCAATGTGCCTTTTATCCGGATTGTATTTAACGCGCTTTTATTGATTCGCGACTTCGTGATAAAACTCGACGCATTCATCCAGCCTCGAGGAGAGTTCACCATGACAGCTCCGGCCCCGGTCACGCCTACCGGCACCCGGCCCACCCCCGCCCAATCGCCCGTCGCGTCAACCACAACCAGCGTCAAGCTCAAGGTTCATCCCGTGATTCTCGCGGGCGGCTCGGGCACCCGGCTGTGGCCGATGTCGCGCGAGCAGCATCCGAAGCAGCTGATCGGCCTGCTCGGCGAAGAGTCGCTGCTGCAATCGACGACCCGCCGTCTCGACGGGCTCGAAGCCGGTTATCCGCTGGCCGGCCAACTGGTGGTCGTCGCCAACGAAGAACAGCGCTTCACCACGGCCGAACAATTGCGCACGAGCGGCAAGCCGAGCCGGCTGATACTCGAACCCGTGGGCCGTGACACCGCGCCCGCGTTGACGGTGGCCGCATTGTCCGTCGCCGCGCAGGACCAGGACGGCATCATGGTCGTGATGCCCGCCGATCACGCGGTTACCGACAGCGAAGGTTTTCACGCGGCGGTCGCCACCGGCGTTCAGCATGCGGCGGCCGGCCATATCGTCACGATGGGGATCGTGCCGACGCGTGCTGAAACCGGCTACGGCTATATCCGCATCGGCGCACCGCTCGGTACTGACGATGCGCGCGATGCTGCGGACACCGAAGCATCGGCTCGCCTCGTCGCGCATCGCCTCGAGCGTTTCGTCGAGAAGCCGCATCTCGAGCTCGCGCAGCGCTATGTCGAATCACGCGAATACTGGTGGAACAGCGGTATTTTCATCGTGCGCGCATCGACCTGGCTCAAGGCGATCCGCCATTTTCAGCCAGCCATTTTCGACGCCTGCGAAGCGGCCTTCGCGGGCAGCACGGCGGACGGCGACTTCTTCCGGCTGCAACGCGATGGCTTCAGCGCCTCGCCGTCGAATTCGATCGACTACGCGGTGATGGAAAAGCTCGGCGCCGATCAGAGCGTCGCGTCCGGCGTGGTCGTGCCGCTGATGGCCGGCTGGTCCGACGTCGGTTCGTGGGACGCGATCTGGGACATCTCCGAGAAAGACGCCGATCGCAACGTGAGCCGCGGCCGCGTGATGTTCGAAGGCGCGAACTCGACCTTCGCGCATTCCGAAGGACGACTGATTGCCTGCGTCGGCACGCAGGATCTCGTCGTCGTCGAGACCGCCGATGCGATTCTCGTCGCCGACAAATCACGCGTGCAGGACGTCAAGAAGATCGTCAACCGGATTCGCGAGGATGGCGGGATCGAAGCGGCCAATCATCGCAAGGTGCACCGGCCGTGGGGCAACTACGATTCCGTCGACACTGGCGAGCGCTTCCAGGTCAAGCGTATCGTCGTGAAGCCGGGCGCGCGGCTGTCGCTGCAGATGCATCATCATCGCGCCGAGCACTGGATCGTCGTGCGCGGCACCGCGCTCGTCACGCGCGGCGACGAGCGCTTTATCGTGTCCGAAAACGAGTCGGCTTATATTCCGCTCGGCACCACGCATCGCCTCGAAAACCCGGGCAAGATGCCGCTCGAAATGATCGAGGTGCAGTCGGGGTCGTACCTGGGCGAAGACGATATCGTGCGATTCGACGATACGTACGGCCGGCAATGACCCGCGCGCGGTCGCAATGACGAAGCGCAATCCCCTGCGGCGGCGCAAAGCGGCCGCGGGGACCGCCGGACTCACCCCACGTACGAGATGAGTTCCTTGTAGGTCGCGGAAAAGCGCTCCGCGGTGCCGCTGTCGGTCGTCACCGTGGGCGTGCCTGCCACGCCTGCTGTCGCGGTGTCCGACGGATAGCGGCGCAGCGTCCCGCGCAATGCATTCAGTGATGGCTTCAGCGGGCCGTGCAACGGCGCGCCGTGATTTGCCGGGTGATTTTCGGTGTGATTCGCGATGCCATTGATCGGCGTCGGTTCCGGCACATGACGCAGGCCCGGCAATGGACGGCCCGCAGCGCGCTGCGCAGGGTTCGCCGCCGCGGGCTCTGTGGTTCCGTGCGCCAGCGTCGTCGCCGCCGCATCGGTCGCGCATTCGCGATCGATCCACTGACGCGCCCAGTCGAGCGCAAACTGCTGCGCGTGCTGCGCATCCGTGAAGCGCGGACCAACGAGACCGGAGCGTTCGACGCGCTTGCCGTCCCTGATGATCTCCGCCCACCCGCGATACATCGCATTCGGCACTTCCTCGACCACCACGTAGACCAGATACCCGCGCGAATCGGCGACCTGCATGCCGCGCGGCGCGAGGCCGATCGCGAGCGACGGGCGCGGGTCGTCGGCCGTGACGGGCTCTTCTGTGCCGGACGCCGGTTCGGCGTGGATTTGCGCCGCCGTCACCGGCCTCGCCGATGCTGACGTCGCGAACGCCGATGTCGCCGCCGGGCCTGCCGGCGCCGCCGCTGGCACAAGCCCCGACAATTGCCGCGTGATGTCGCCGATCGGATCGGCCGTGCGCCATTGGCTCAACGCGCTCGCGACGCCCGGCGCCTGCCACGACTCGGAACTCTTCCACGACACGCCGCGCAGACCATTGTCTTCGCGCGGGATCGGGGTTGGCGCAACCGGTGCCGCGGGTCTGGCAGTCACGGGCGGGGCCGGTTGGGGAATGTAGGCGAACGTGCGCCCGCTTAGCGACAGCAGGCGGACCATCTCGAGCAGTGTGCCGTTCAGCTGCCACTCTTCGAAGCGGCGGCGGCACGTGGGACCGGACGGATAGCGGCCCGGCAGCTTCGACCATGGCTCGCCCGTGGTCAGAATCCACAGCACCGCATTCGTCACGATGCGCGGTTCGGCGCGCGGCCGGCCGCGCCGGTTCAGACGGACGGCCGGCTCGTCGGAGACGAGCGGCGCGAGCAACGCCCATTCGTCGTTGTTTAGTTCATCAAAAAACATTGGATTTTCTCCACGCGGCCTGGCCTGGCCGCGGCGTTGGGCCTGCCACGGATTCTCAGCGTTCCCGACCCGTGTGCGGCCCTCGGTTGCACAAATTTGTTTTGTCCATTCGGCTCGTTGGAGCAGTCCGCCCACACGTGGTGCGGATCTTCCCTATTGCGAAGCACAAAACGCGGTCTCACTCGTGCGTGGGAAAATTTGTGCACGAAGCATACCATCCCGCTGTTTGCATGAGTACAGTTGAGACAAGTGTTACGGATAGAAACAATCTTGTCTGTTTCGCTGCGTCGATTCTCGTATTGCCGTAACAGAAGCCGCCGCTTATCCGACATCGGATCGGGCTATTGCAAAGCACAATGCCGCCTGATCGAGCAGAATGGGATTTAGAAATCTGATTGCCGATTGAGCATGCATTTCCAGCCCCTTCGATAGTGAGTCGGATCAGCGGTTTCGAGCGTCGCCGAGAAGAGCGCGACGAGCATGCGGGGTGGCATGGAGGCAATGTGAGCCGCGCATGCGGCCACTGCGCATGCGCGGCGTTCGACGCGTTATGGAAACGTCGATGTTGCTTCGAGCGACGTTACGGGCGCACCGGCTTCGCTGCCTGCTCGCCGACGACCGTGGTCCATTCGCGCACGCGCCAACGCGTGACGAGTCCGGAGAGCACATACGGATCGGCCTTGGCAAAGGCTTCCGCGACCGCCGCCGACGCACCGCTGAAGAGCAGCACCGCGCCGTCCGTCGGCTCGGCGAGCGCGCCGGCCAGCAGCAGTTCGCCTCGCTCGACGGCAGCCCATGCGAGTTTCAGATGCGCGTCGCGGTACTCGCCGCGCCGCTCCAGATAGTCGGGTACCAGGTCGTACATCAACAGGTAATGCATCGTAAGTCTCCTCGCAAGGATCAAGGTTGACATGGAGAGCGGCATGCGTCGGAGCGCGCTCGAGCATAGCAGTGGCTGCCGAATTTCATGCTTATTTTTTATTCAATTGCATTCGCAGCAATGTAGAAATGCTCATTGCGCATTCTTCATAAACCCAAATAGCGGACACCGTAATTTCATTTCAATATGGTAGAAATAGTCGACTCGATTAATCCGGATTGCATAACAAAATTCGCACTCCCGTTGATTCGATTGTTTCAAACGCGATAGTGTCGGTTGCTGCGCGCCAGTCAGGGAAAACGAGCGCAGTCCGCTGTCAACCGGAATGCATTTTGAGCCGTTCTGGCAGACGGCATTTGCCATAATGGATGCGCCGATGGGCCCATGGATGCCGTCGTCGCCCGCGCGCATGAACGACCAAAAACGTTTTCACCACCGATGGAGTGTCCCATGAAAATCCAATCCGCTATCGCTACGCTGGTGTTGGGCGCGGTACTCGTCTCGCCGGCGTTCGCGCAGAACAGCCAGCAGACCAAGATGGCCGACTGCAACAAGCAGGCGGGCGACAAGAAAGGCGACGAGCGCAAGGCGTTCATGCAAACCTGTCTTTCGTCGAAGCCGGCCGCCGCCGCGCCGATGAGCCAGCAGGACAAGATGAAGGCGTGCAACAAGCAGGCGGGCGACAAAAAGGGCGACGACCGCAAGGCGTTCATGAAGACCTGTCTGTCCTCCTCGGCGCCGGCGAACTAAGCGACGGCCGTAGCCATATCCCTCACGCCGGCGCCCCGAGACCGACTCGGCGCCGGCGCATCGTCCCGCCCACGCGGCGTTCCGATCGAATCCCCCCGCTTCGCAGTCCGCCCGCCGCAACGCGCCGATTTCTTCTATGATGGCTGCGGAGACGGCCCACCCTCACATATAGAACCAATCAACTACGCGGGCCGCCATCTTGTCGTTGGTGCTACTGAGCATCGATCGGAGGCAAGGATGGTATCGAAGCACAAAAACCGCTGGCTAAGGCGGTGGCTGCTGGTCATCATATTCTGGGCCGTGCCCGTGGCGATCGTCGCGGTCAACGAGATCCGCGAGGAAATGTCGTATAACGCGGTCGATCTCGACCGCGCGCTGACCACCTGGAATTTCACCGGCGCGCAGCGCGCCGCCGGCGCGCCTGCGCGTTGCCATGGCAAGCCCGACGAGGCAAAAGCCGCCGGCTGCCCGGCCGACGTGCTGGCCGCCAACGCGCCGCGCCAGCAGGAGGCCATCGACGAATACAGCGTGCGCCGCTCGACGTTGTACGGCTATCTGTGGCACGCGTTCATCGGCTATTGGGTCGTGCCGGCGGCGATCCTGTTCGCGATCGGCGTGATCATCGGCATGGTGCGCCGCGCGCTGCGGCGCCCTCCCGCGGTCAAGAGTCCGGCGAATCACGGGTGAGCGGCGGCCGCGCCGCCTGGACTCCGCTGCAATTTGCAGCGTCGAAGCAACACTTTCAATTCCATGTGGGTGGGCCGCCGCGCAACGCGGAAATCGGTAAAAACCGGCGCATCGCGTGAGTGCGCCGAAGCGTCCCCAAAATCCCCGCGCCTCGGGCGCTTGTCGGCTTCGCCCCCTCCGATGGTTGCTCGGCGCGCGCTTCGAGGTCGTGCGAAAGGCCGGTCAAAGTTACTGGAAAACGCCCTGGCGATCGGCCTCAAACCCTTGTCCCATAAGGCTTTTCGCGTTGTCGCGCGACGCGCCTTTTACAGCAGCCTGTGTTATAACTCGGAGGCAACCAGGCGACACCACGACGGTTGCGCCCCGGGTCCATGACGGAGAAAAACGATGCAAAGACGACACTTCATGTTGAAGACGACCGCTGCGCTTGCTTTCGGAGGCCTCGCACTCGCCGGGTGCACGACCACGGGCAGCACGCCGGACAATGCTCATGTCGACGCCTCGAAACGACAGTCGATCGACGCGAGCGTCGACGGCACGATGTCCAGGCTGTTCACGACCGTGCCCGGCTCGCGCGAACTGGTGTCGAAGGCGCGCGGCGTGCTGGTGTTCCCGTCGGTGTTGCAGGCGGGCTTTATCGTCGGCGGCCAGTATGGCGAAGGCGCATTGCGGGTGGGCGGCGCGACGGTCGGCTACTACAGCACCGTGTCCGGCTCGTTCGGCCTGACGGCGGGCGCGCAATCGAAGGCGCTCATCTTCCTGTTCATGACGCAGGATTCGCTCGACAAATTCCGCAACGCCGACGGCTGGTCGGCTGGCGTCGATGCATCGGTCGCGCTCGTGAAGGTCGGCGCGAACGGCGCCGTCGACACGACCACGGCCACCGCGCCGGTGCAGGTTTTCGTGCTGACCAACGCGGGCCTGATGGGCGACGTGTCGCTGCAAGGCACGAAGGTGTCGCGTCTGAAGATCTGAGTGCGCTGATCGGGATCTTGTGCTGAACGCCTCGCGCGCGCATCGCGACGCGCAGGTGTGGCATCCGGATCGCAACGCGGCCAAAGCCGCGCGAAGGGCCCTGAGTGGGTCGTCGCGCGGCTTTTTTTGTGGTCGGCTACCGATGCTGCCGCTCAAGCGCGAAAGAACTCACGCGAAAAAAAACGGCGCTGCGCATCGCGCACCGCCGTCCTTCGCTTCGACACTGGCAACGATCCCCCGTCAACCGCCCGACGAGTCCACCACCTTGAACCTCGAACGCTTCTGCGCGCGAATCACCGACTGATACGCCTCCACATACTGACGCGCCATCCGGTGCGACGTGAAGCGCTCCTCGAAGCGCTGCCGCACGCCCGCGCGCGGCACCTTGTGCAGCCGGTTCACGGCCGCCACCGCGCCGATCTCGTCCTCGACGATAAACCCGGTCACGCCCTCTTCGAGCACTTCCGGCACCGAGCCGCGGTTGAACGCGATCACCGGCGTGCCGCACGCCATCGCCTCGATCATCACGAGACCGAACGGCTCCGGCCAGTCGATCGGAAACAGCAGCGCATGCGCGCCAGACAGAAACTCGGCCTTCTGATGGTCGGCAATCTCGCCGATGTACTCGACGTACGGCAGGTCGAGCAACGGCCGGATTTCGCGCTCGAAGTATTCGCGGTCGGCCGAATCGACCTTGGCGGCGATGCGGATCTGCATGCCGCAACGGCCCGCGATGCGAATCGCCGTATCGACGCGCTTTTCCGGCGAAATCCGGCCGAGAAACGCGAGGTACTTCTGCTCGACCGGTTGCGGCGTATACAGCTGCTCCGGCAGGCCGTGATAGACCGTGGTGAGCCAGCGCGCCTGCGGCAGCGGATGACGCTGCGCGTTCGAAATCGAGATCACGGGCGCGGTGTTGAACGTGTCGAACACCGGCTGCTGCTCGGGCAGATCGAGCCGGCCGTGCATCGTCGTGACGAACGGCGTGTCCTGCCGCTTGAATACCGAGAACGAGTAGTAGTCGAGGTGAAAATGCAGCACGTCGAAGTCTTCGGCCTGGCGGCGCACGAGTTCCATCAGCAGCATGTGCGGCGCGATGCGGTCGCGAATGCCCGGATCGAGCCGCAGCGCGCGCGGCCACACCGGTTCGAGCTTCGCGCTCGTGACGGAGTCGCCGCTCGCAAACAGCGTCACGTCGTGGCCCTGCTCGACCAGCGCTTCGGTGATGTAGGACACGACGCGCTCTGTACCGCCGTAAAGCTTCGGCGGCACCGATTCGGTCAGCGGGGCGATCTGCGCAATCTTCATATTTGTGTCTCCATGAGCCGACGGCTGGCGCACCAAACGCGATGCCCTCGGCGACGCCGAGTATGACAGCGCCATGACGTCGGATCAATGCACGCGACGCATATGCGTCGGATGCATCGTCGCTACGGGGCATTATTCCCTGGGAGCGGCGCAAAAGCCGCAGGTCTTGCAATTGCTCGGTGCTGTTACATGCGGCTTACATCCGGTGATGCGAGCCCGCCCACCGGGCGCGCGGGCCTGAGGCTCTCGCCGCGCCATCATTTGTGGCCGCCGCCTTCGCCCGACCCGCGCACGGGCATGCTGCGCAGATCCCTGAGGAAGCTGTCGCGCCACACGCCGAGATCGTTCTCGCGCAGCGCGGCCATGTTGATCTCGTGACGGCGCTGACGCGCATCGAGCGGCATCTGCAGTGCGCGCTGCAAGGCTTCGCACATGCCGATCGCATCGTGCGGATTGACGAGCAGCGCGCCGGTGAGCTCGGCCGCGGCGCCCGCGAAAATCGACAGCACGAGCACGCCGGGATCGTCGGGATTCTGCGCGGCGACGTACTCCTTCGCGACGAGGTTCATGCCGTCGTGCAGCGGCGTGACGAAGCCGATCTGCGACTCGCGAAACAGCGACATCAGCTTCCAGCGGTCGTACTGCTGATTCAAATAGCGGATCGGCGTGTAATCGAGCCCCGAGTAGCGGCCGTTGATGCGTCCCGCCTCGTATTCGAGATCCTGGCGGATCTTCTGATAGGTCGCGACGTCCGAGCGCGTCGGCGGCGCGATCTGTACGAGCGTGACGTTGCCGCGCCACTCGGGCGAGCGCTCGAGCAGCAACTCGAACGCGCGAAAACGCTCGACCAGTCCCTTCGAATAATCGAGCCGGTCGACGCTCATGATCAGCTTGCGCCCCTCGAGACTCTGCTTCAGTTCGAGCACGTGCTGGCGGCTTTCGTAGCGCTTGGCCTGCTCGGCGATTTCGTCGGGGAACACGCCGATCCGGTACACGCCGGTGCGCAGCTTGCGCCCGAACGCCTCGACGATGCCGTCCGCGCTCACCGTGCCGCGCGCGTGACGCGTCACGTAGTCGTGGAACGCCTGCTGGTCGGTGGCGGTCTGGAAGCCGAGCAGGTCGTAGCACGACAGCGACTTCGCGAGTTCCTCGTGCGGCGGAATGTTGAGCAGGATCTGCGGCGCGGGAAACGGAATATGCAGGAAGAAACCGATGCGGTTCGTCACGCCTTCGCTGCGCAGCGCCTCGGCGAACGGGATCAGATGGTAGTCGTGAATCCAGATGACGTCGTCGGGTTCGAGCAGCTTGACCAGCTTGTGCGCGAGCCACGCATTGACGCGCCGGTAGCCCGCGTACTCCTCGCGCTCGTAGCGCGCGAGGTCGTTGCGATAGTGGAAGACCGGCCACAGCGTCGCGTTCGAAAAGCCGCGGTAGTACTGGTCGTAATCCTTGCGCGTCAAGCCGACGGTCGCGAAGGTCACCGCGCCGTCCTGCTCGAGCGTCGGCCCCGCGTTGGCGACCGTTTCGCTGACCACGTCGCCGCTCCAGCCGAACCAGACGCCGCCCGCATCCTTCAGCGCGCCGAATACGCCGACCGCGAGCCCGCCCGCCGATCCCTTGGTCTCCGTCGGCGTCGCGACGCGATTCGACACGACGATCAATCGACCCATAGTGCATCTCCTCCGTAGTTCTTGCGGTGCGCCGCGCCGCCTGAGCCGGCGTGGCGCGCCCCGGTGGCAGCAATCGGCGTGCCCGCGGATCGCCGGGCGTGAACGCGCTGGCCGCTGGTGACTTGCAATGCGCGATGTCCAGCTGGCAAACCGGCGCTGACCGCGCACCTCTCACCGCTCAACTCTCACCACACCAGAGTCGCGCTCCGCAACCCCCGGCTAAGCCTGCTCTTTCGCCTTCTGCGCGACCTCGGCCGCCCCGGTGCGGCCGAGGCGGCTCGCCACCGGATCGGCTTCGGTATGCGCGGCGGTGCTGCCGGCCGGCGCCTGCCGGCTGCGCGGCAGCCAGTCTGCCGGAGCGGCGCCGCTGGTCTCCAGTTCCGCCGACACCTCGGCACGCGCCCGCGGCAGGTATTCCGGGTAATGCCGGTGAACGAAATCGAGCAGCCCTTCGCGCACGCGGCAGCGCAAGTCCCACGCGAGGCCGGAATCCGGCGCGCTGACGAGCGCGCGCAGCTGCATCGCGCGCTCGGTGCAGTCCGTCACCTGCAGCACCTGCACGCGACGGTCCCACTCGGGCGCGTTCTCGACGATGCGCGCGAGCTCCTCGCGCAGCGGCGCGAGCGGCATCCGGTAATCGACGAACAGAAACACGGTGCCGATGATCTGCGAGCTGCTGCGCGTCCAGTTCAGGAACGGATTTTCGATAAACCATTGCAGCGGCACGATCAGCCGACGCTGGTCCCACAACCGCACCGACACGTAAGTGCCGGTGATTTCCTCGATGCGCCCCCACTCGTTCTGGATCACGACGACGTCGTCGAGGCGGATCGGTTGCGACAGCGCGATCTGCAAGCCCGCGATCAGGTTGCCGAGCACAGGCCGCGCCGCGATACCGGCAATGAGCCCGGCGACACCAGCCGACGCCAGCAGGCTCGCGCCGATCTGCCGCACGTTGGGCAAGGTCATCAGCGCGCCGCCGACACCAATGATCACGATCACGATCATCACCGAGCGCGCGAGCACACGCGCCTGCGTATGGATGCGGCGCGCCTGCAGGTTATCGGCGGTGTCGAGCGGATGGGCGCGGATGATCGCTTCGCCGATCGCCGCGGCCGAGCGCACCGACAGCCACGTCAGCGCGGCGATCAGTGCGATGCCGGTGACGTCGCGCACCGGTTCGATGAAGTTGAGGGTATCGGGCGCTTCGGACCAGACCCACGCGAACACGAGGATCACGAGGGCGAACAGCGACGGTTTGTCGATGTAGCGCAGCACGACGCTCGCAAGCGCGTGCGGCCGCGCGAGACGTATGACGATCCGCGCGCCGAAGCGGTGAATGCCGATCGCCACGATCGTCACGATAAGCGTCACGATCAACGCGCCGAGCCACGTATGCAGCGGCGCCGCGGCCACGCGGTAGAAGTCGTCGATAGTAGGCATAACGGGCATCTTCCTCCGGGCTCGATGAGCGGCGGCGCGCCTGCGGGACTACTGACATCCGGGAGCCTCGCTCCCAACGGGAGCGATGAGCTCGACACCCGACGCGCGCGATGGCGCCTGGGCGTTACAACGGGTTCTTCGATGCCCGGCGGTTATCGCTCAGCCGCCGCTCTTGCAGGGAAACGCCTTGCCGAGTCCCAGCGAAATCGCGGTGCTCGCGTTGTAGCCCGCGGCGTTCGGGTTCTCGGCGATGTACTTGCGCACCGCATCGGTCAACTGCGCCGAGCGCGCATCCGGCGGCAGGCAGAAGTACTGGCCGACGCGCGGACCGGTGGTGCCGCCGATCGCGTCGATCGTGTTGAAAATGCCGTCGGCCGCGCCTTCGATATAGGCCGCGCAGGCACTACGCGAAGCCACATCCGTCTTGGTGCACAGCTTGTTGAGGTCGCCTCCCGTAAACGCGGCTGCCGAAAGCGGCAAGGCAAGCGCGCCGGCGAAAATCAAAGCCCGCAGCATGGTGTTCCTTTCCAGGGTTGTTTATCACGCGGTCTTTCTGCCGCGTCCGGACGGCGCGCCACGCGGCGCGCCGAAGTCGTCATTCTGCACTGTTTTACGCGGTGACAGCAGGCTCGCTGCCGCACCGGGCGGACAAAACGGCTGCCAGGCGGCACGGCCTCGCGAGGCGCCGGACGCCTCGCGGGCGCAGCGCGCCGCCTGCGCACAGCGTTACTGCTTCTGCTGCTGCATGCGCGCCGTGAGCCCTTCGACGACGTCCGGCTCCTTGTAGGTCTTGGCGAAATCGAGCGCGGTCATGCCGATCTGGTTCTTCACCGACAGGTCCGCGCCGTTGTCGAGCAGCAGCTTGACGGTCGACACGTGGCCGCCGCGTGCGGCCATCATCAGCGGCGTGGTGCCGTTCGGCGAGCCCGCATCGACGTAGGCCGAGTGGTCGAGCAGCACCTTGACGACGTCGTCGTGGCCGTTCGCGGCCGCGTAGTGCAGCGGCGCCCAGCCCTTCTTGTTGACCTCGGCGTCCTTCGCGATCAGCAGATTCACGAAGTTCAGGTCGCCGACCAGCGCCGCCATCATCATCGCGTTCTCGCCGGCCTTGTCCTGAATCTCGATGTCGGTCTTCGGATTGGCGAGCAATGCGGCCGCGACCTTGTCGGATTTCTCGCGCGCGGCGATCACGAGCAGCGGCATGCCCTGATTGTCGACGCTGTTCGGGTCCATGCCCTTCGCGAGCAGCTTGTTGACGCCGTCGACATCGTCGAACTTGACCCCCTTGATCAGCGTATCGATCGGTGCCGCATGCGCGGGCACCGCGGCCAGCGCCGCGCACACGAGCGCCGCGGCGCACGCGAGACGGCGCGCCGGTGCGAGAGCCCGGGCGGCCGGCCCGGCGGACAGCGGTTGAAAATCAGCGGACGACGTCGAAATATTTTTCATATGGTACTTTAGGAAATCTTCCTATCTCTTTGATGTTACAAGGATTTCTAGTTCAGACTCCGGCCGGCGCGGCGATTCCGAACAGCCTGAAGAAGTTTTGCGTGGTTGCGGCGGCCAGCGCCTCGTCCGGCATCTCGCGTTGCTGCGCGATGAAGCGTCCGACATAACTGACGTACGCAGGTTCATTCGGTTTGCCACGATACGGCACCGGCGCGAGATATGGCGAGTCGGTTTCGATCAGCAAACGCTCGAGCGGCACGCGGCGCGCGACGTCCTGCACGTCGGTCGCGCTCTTGAACGTGACGATACCCGACAGCGAAATGTAAAAATTCTGCGCGAGCGCCTGCTCGGCGATGGCCCACGGCTCGGTGAAGCAATGCATGACGCCGCCAGGCACGCCCGCGCGCTCCTCGGCCATGATGCGCAACGTATCTTCCGCCGACGAGCGCGTGTGGATGATCAGCGGCTTGTTCGTCGCGTGCGCGGCGCGGATGTGCGTGCGAAAGCGTTCGCGCTGCCACTCCATGTCGGCGATCGAGCGGCCTTCGAGCCGGTAGTAGTCGAGCCCGGTCTCGCCGATCGCGACGACCTTCGGGTGTTCCGCCAGTTCGACCAACTCGGCCACGCTCGGCTCGCGCATGTGCTCGTGATCGGGATGCACGCCAACCGACGCGTACACGTTGTCATGGCGGCTGGCGATGTCCAGCACCGACGGCAGCGTTTCGAGATCCACCGACACGCACAGCGCGTGCGAGACCGAATGGCTGCGCATGTTTTCGAGCACTTGCGGCAGACGGTCCGCGAGTCCTTCGAAGTTGATATGGCAGTGCGAATCGACAAACATGGTCAGGTCCTGCGAAAAATGGGCGGGCGGCCGGGCGATTGCGCGGCCGGGGGCCGCCTGGAACAGCTTTGGATGGCTCGGGCGGCCCGGGCTCCGGCAGCGTGCTTACACAGCTTACTCAACCGGCATGCGCAACGCGCTTGCCAAGAATCACCAGATCGCGCTCGACGCCGTCCAGCACCGCGACGCACGGCAACGTACCCCACGCGTCGAAGCCGAAGCCGCGGAACAGCCGCACACTCGCATCATTGTGACCGAACACGAAGCCGAGCACCGTGTCGATGCCAAGACGGGGTGCCGCGTCGAGCGACGCAGCCAGCAGTTGCTTGCCGAGGCCCTGGCCGCGCGCGCTTTCGTCGAGATAGATGCTGACTTCGGCGGTGCGCTGATAGGCCGGCCGTAGAAATCGGAAAAGCTGAGCCACGCAACGACACGGCCCGGCTGCTTCGGATCCTCGACCACCCACAGCGGCCGCTTCTGCGGGCCGTGCGCATCGAACCACGCCTGCCGGCTCTCGACGCTGACCGGCTCGAGGTCCGCGGTGACCTGGCGCGACGGGACGGTCGAATTGTAGATGGCGACGATCGCGGGCAGATCGTCCAGCGTCGCGTCGCGGTAGGAAAGGCTCATGGTGGGTCGGCTTGAATGAGAAAAGACCAAAGGCTTCCCGAGTGCAGGCTCACGCGAACAGCGCGCGATAGCCGATAAACAGTTCTTCGAACACGAGCCGCGCGTTTAGCGGATGGTTCTCGACGGCGCGCTGGCGCGTGACGGTGCGCAGAAAACGCGCAAACGCATTGGCGTCGGCCTGCGCCGCGCAGCGCGTGAGCGCAGCCGACGCCTGCGGAAAATAGCGCGGCGCGCCGGCGGTGCGCTGCGCGAGCAGATCGTACATCCAGCGCTGCAGCCAGCCGAGCACGAGCGGCACCGGCAGCTTCTGCAACGCTTCGCCGCACGCGAATGCGTCGCACTCGGCGCCGGCCGCGAGCTGCTTGAGCGTCCAGTCGCGCAGCGGACGGTTTTCGTCGCTGGCGAGCGCGAGCGCGGCGAGCGGCGCGCCGCCCGCTTCGGCGAGCAGCGCGGGGGCGTCGTCGACGCCTTGCGCGGCGAGCCAATGCGCAGCGGTGTCAGGCGCGGGCACGCTGATCGGCCACTGACGGCAGCGGCTGATGATGGTCGGCAGCAAACGGTCGATGCGCGCCGACACCATCAGGAACACGACGCCCGCGGGCGGCTCTTCGAGCGTCTTCAGCAACGCGTTGGCGGCCGCGACGTTGAGCGCCTCGGCCGGATACAGCACGACCACGCGCGCGCCGCCGCGATGCGAGCCGACGCCCACGAAATCGAGCAGACCGCGGATCTGTTCGATCTTGATCTCTTTGCTCGGCGTGCGGGTCTTCTTGCCTTCGTCACCATCGGCTTTTTCGGCCTTGTCGTCGGCACCGTTCGCGGCGTTCGCGAGACCGGCTTCGGCGGCGAGCGCCTCCGGTACGACAATGCGGTAGTCGGGATGATTGCCCTGCACGAACCAGTTGCAGGCCACGCACGCGCCGCACGGCTCGCCGTTCGACTGCGGCGCCTCGCACAGCAATCCCTGCGCGAGATGCTGCGCGAAGCGCAGCTTGCCGATGCCCGCCTGGCCGTGCAGCAACAACGCGTGCGGCCAGTGGCCGCGCAGCTGCTGCAGGCGGTTCCAGTCATCGGCTTGCCACGGATAGATCATCGTTTGTCTTTTTGAATCAATTGGTTGTGCGCGCTACTTCAGATACTGTACGAACTTGACGCGCCACTATAAAAATCAGTTATATTGCTTTTTAATCAGAGGTTTGCAATCAACTCTTCGAGTTGTTTCTGAATTCGCACGATGCTTTGCGAAGAGTCGATGATAGCGAATCGATACGGCGCTTCTTCCGCGCGGCGCATGTATTCGGCGCGCGTGCGCTCGAAAAAAGCCGCCGACTCGCTCTCGAAACGATCCGGATCGCGCGCCGCGCTGCGCCGCTCGCTGGCGATGGCCGGCGGCAGGTCGAACAGCACGGTCAAATCGGGCTGGAAACCGCCCTGCACCCAGCGCTCGAGCGCTTCCAGCTTGTCGCGCGGCAAGCCGCGGCCGCCGCCCTGATAGGCGAAAGTGGCGTCGGTGAACCGGTCGGACAACACCCAGTCGCCGCGCGCGAGCGCCGGCTCGATCACCTCGGCCAGATGCTGACGGCGTAGCGCGAACATCAGCAGCGCCTCGGTTTCGAGGTCCATCTTCTGATGCAGCACGATCTCGCGGATCTGCTCGCCGAGCGGCGTGCCGCCCGGCTCGCGCGTCATCACGACCGAGCGGCCGCTCGCCGCGAGCTTCGCCTCGAGCCGTTCGCGGAACCAGCCCAGATGGGTGGTCTTGCCCGCGCCGTCGATGCCTTCAAACGTAATGAATTTGCCGCGCGCCATCATTGCCCTCGAATGTATTTGTCCACGGCCTTGTTGTGTTCGCCGAGGGTGTCAGAAAAGATGCTGCTGCCGTCGCCGCGCGACACGAAGTACAGCGCGCTGCTTTGCGCCGGGTTCATCGCCGCCTGCAACGACGCGACGCTCGGCAGCGAGATCGGCGTTGGCGGCAGGCCCATGCGGGTGTAGGTATTGTAAGGAGTGTCGGTCTGCAGGTCTTTCTTCCTGATGTGGCCGGCGTAGCTGTCGCCCATCCCGTAGATGACCGTCGGGTCGGTCTGCAGCGGCATGCCCGCGCGCAGACGGTTGGCGAACACGGCGGCGACGAGTGCGCGGTCGGACGCCTTGCCGGTTTCCTTTTCGATGATCGACGCCATCGTCAGTGCATCGTACGGGGACTTATACGGCAGGTTCGGCGCGCGCGCGAGCCACGCTTCGTCGAGACGCACACGCATCAGACGGTACGAGCGGCGATAGATGTCGAGATCGCTCGTGCCTTTGTCGAACAGATAGGTATCGGGGAAAAACAGCCCTTCGCCGTTGCCGATCGACGCCTCGGGCGCGCCGATTGCGCTCATCAGATCGGCGTCGCTCATGCCGAGCGTGTCGTGCTTCAGCGCGGGATTCGCGTCGAGCTCGGCGCGCATATGCTTGAAGGTCCAGCCTTCGATCACCGTCGCGACATATTCGTTGACGTCGCCGCGCGCGATTTTCTGCAGTACCTCGTAGGGTGTGATGCCGGTCTTGAACTCGTAATTGCCGGACTTCAGATCGCTTTGCAGCCCGAAGAGCCGCGTCATCGCGATGAACAGCTCGGGCTCGACCGGCACGCCGCCGCGATTGAGCTGCAGCGCGACGCTGCGCAGGCTGCTGTGCGGTTTGACGGTGACGTCGAGTTGCGCCGGGGTCAATTCGAGCGGGCGGGTGGCCCAGTAGTATCCAGCGGCGATGGCCGCCGCGGCCAGCACAACGACGAGCGCGCCGGCGGCGAAACATTTCTTGAAAAGGGTCACGACAAGAAAGAAGTAGCGGTTAGATTGCAACAAACTGATTTTTAACGGAAAAGTCTCGCGCCGGTCAGCATTGAGACTTTGCCACTTTGCAGGCTTTTAGACCCTTTCCGCCCCGTATTGTATAGATGTGGGCACGATACGGGCACAACAGCCAGGTCACCTTCCACGTGGACATTAGTGATGTTTGCCCGGAAAGACTGTGCCTCTCGCTATTGCAACGGGCATTCGTTCATGAGCTCGGCAGCCCAACATCCTGTCTCAATATTTCGCGAGCCGGCGGGATACTGTTTATTCATACAGTATCATGAGCGTGCATCGATCACATCCGATACCCCGACGCTGCAACCGACCGTCCCTGCTACGGCTGCGAGCACTAGGGCGGCTTTGACCTTCAGGCGAGCACGCCGTGTGGGGTAGGAATGGCGGACGCCAGATTCAGGCAATGCCCGAGCGCTGATGCGCGTTCTGGGTGCGAGCGACCGGGGCAGATGACGAACCGGACCGACAATGCGCAGAATCACGGACGCCCAACCCTGCTGACGGGAGGCCGACATCTTGGCGAAGCCAGCAGCTCGATCGTAAGGCCGAACTTCCGCGAACGACCCGTTGCAGACCTTGATCTTCCCTATTAGCGGCCATTCAGGGCTCGATTGGACGAACGCTTGGCCGCTTCCGCCAACGGAAGCGCCGAGAATCGGGGGTGCGGGCGCAAGGTGAAATATACTGTGTCGACGGCCGCCAATACTGGCTTTTGCGGAGCAGGAATGGGTCACGTTTTCAAGATTATCTCGGGAGCTAATGCAGGCAAGGGCATGTATTGCTTCTCGTCGGACCTCTTGGACGGGTGTAGGGTGTTTGCCCACATGGCAGCGTCGGCAGAAGATCCGACTCTGGTCTTGTACGCGAACACGGGGGCAATTTTTTTTGCCGGCTCCTATGTCGAGGCGCGATTGAATGAACTGATCGAGCAAATTTCCTCGCACACAGACAGCAAGTCGCACGTACCGATCGCATTCTGGCGAACACTGAATGACGGGAAAAAGTCTTACAGCACTCGCGATAAATGGAATCTCATTGCATCTGCGAGTGGCGGGCAAGTATGGGATTCGGGTACCGAACCGTTCCAGTCGCTGGACATTTTGACAGCGTTACGCAATGAATTGATCCATTACAAGGGCGAAATCGGAGAGGGAACGAAGCCGCGCCTAAAGAAACTTCAGTATTTGAGCGATCGGTTCAAGGGTCCGGGCAATGATGTTCTCCAGGCGTTGAAAGTCGGGAGCTGGGCGCACGACTTGCTGACGAGCGAAGGCCTTGGGCAGTGGGTGTGCGAAGTCATTGCGCCGGTCGCAAAGGATTTCGACGAACTGCTCTCCGGTAAAAAACCCGAAATAATGAAGGCTTCACCCTCGTTCTCTGGTCTTTCCGGTCTAGAGGGTTTAGGCGATTCTCCCAAAGACCCATAACGCGATGAGTGCTCGTCCCAGTGCTGCGTAGGCCCAAGCGAAATCACGGTCGGTCGGTGGACTGGACAGAAGAGGCATGGGGCACCTTTGCAAGCGCACGCACAGTCTGATCTTCAACGATCTTTGCGACGCCGTCGACTGACCGCTTGTGGCCGACTACTGTCCGACGCGGTCGGCAGAAGCCGACCCGTTGCCGTCACCCGGATCACAGCGCCAGCAGTGGCCGCACTTGAAGTCTATGAGCCGCTCGTCAAAGAAAGTCTTCCCAATAGCGGGGTTTTGGGCCAATTCCGTGACTAGACAAGTGAGGCGAGCATAGACGAGAAGAACTGATAAGCGGCGCGTTAGTCCGGTTATTTTTCGCCGGAACGTACGATTCACACCGTAAGAGCCCCGGTCTCCACTTTCAGGAAGTGGAGGCGTCCGCTTTCGTCGCCCGCGGCGAGGCTCCCTGCGTGGGAGGCAAAAGCCAGAGCACAAATTCCCGCATCTGCGACGAATCCGACGGTCGCCGTCCAGCGCCCGTCACGGATCTGCCAGATCCGGATCGACCTGTCCTCCGATCCCGACGCGAATCGCCCGTCCGCCAGCACCGCAAGCGCGGTTACCCGATCCATGTGTCCTTCGAGCGTCGCCTCGCACGCGCCGCTCGTGAGGTTCCACAGTTTGATCGTCTTGTCCCATGATCCCGATGCGAGCCGCCCGTCGGCCAGCACCGCGAACGAGGATATCCCACTCGTGTGTCCTTCAAGCGTCAACTCACATACCCCGCTCGCCGTGTTCCACAGTCTGATTATCTTGTCCATTGCCCCTGACGCGAGCTTCCCGTCGGCCAGAGTCGCAAGCGCGGTTGTGTGATCCGTGTGCGCAGCAAGTATCGTCTCACGCATGCCGCTCGCCGGGTTCCAAAGATTGATCCAGTCCATCGACCCCGACGCCAGCCGCCCGTCAGTCAGCGCCGCGAGCGGTGTTGGCAAGAAGTCGGGTGCTTCGAGCGTCGCCTCGCACACGCCGCTCGCCGGGTTCCACAGCCGGATCGTTTGGTCAGAGGATCTCGACGCGAGCCGCGTGTCGGGCAGGACCGCTAGTGAATGCACCGACATTGTGTGTCCTTCGAGCGTCGCCTCGCACGCGCCGCTCGCCGGGTTCC
This sequence comes from Paraburkholderia sp. HD33-4, assembly GCF_021390635.1. Taxonomy (NCBI): domain Bacteria; kingdom Pseudomonadati; phylum Pseudomonadota; class Betaproteobacteria; order Burkholderiales; family Burkholderiaceae; genus Paraburkholderia; species Paraburkholderia sp. HD33-4. The sequence continues at coordinate 2,043,519 of NZ_JAJEJS010000001.1, forward strand.
ATAGCCGGATCGTGTGGTCCCTCGATCCCGAGGCGAGCCGCCCATCAGCCAGCACCGCCAGCGCGGATATTTCCTGGGTGTGTCCCTCGGGCGTCGTTTTGCCTACGCCGTTCGCCAGGTTCCACAACCTGATCGTCTTGTCGTACGAAGCGGACGCAAACCGCCCGTCGGCCAGCACCGCGAGCGCGGATACCGCGTATCCTTCGAGCGTCGTCTCGCACGTCCCGCTCACCAGGTTCCACAGCCTGATCGTGTGGTCATCTCCACCCGACGCGAGCCACCCATCGGGCAGCACTGTGAGCGCGCGTATCGAACTCGTATGTCCTTCGAGCGTCGCCTCGCATGCGCCGCTGGCCAGGTTCCATAGCCTGATCGTGGTATCCCTCGATCCCGACGCGAGCCGACCGTCGGCCAGCAGCGCGAGGGCAAATACCTGATCCGTGTGCCCTTCAAGCGTTGCTTGGCACACGCCAATCGCCGGATTCCACAGCCGGATCGTGCCGTCCGCCGCCCCGGACGCGAGCCGCCCGTCGACCAGCAGCGCGAGGGCGAATACCTGATCCGTGTGCCCTTCGAGCGTCGCCTCGCATGCGCCGCTGGCCAGATTCCATAGCCTGATCGTGGTGTCCCTCGATCCCGACGCGAGCCGACCGTCGGCCAGCACAGCGAGCGCATTCACCGAACTCGTGTGTCCTTCGAGCGTCGCCTGACACACACCGCTCGCCGGGTTCCATAGCTTGATCGTCCAGTCATCCGCCCCCGACGCGAGCCACCCATCGGGCAGCACCGCGAGCGCGCTTATCGAATTCGAATGTCCTTCGAGTCTCGCCTCACACGTGCCTTTTGCGGGCTGCCACAGCCTAATCGTTTCGTCAAATGATCCCGACGCAAGTCGCCCGTCGTCCAGCAGCGCGAGTGCGGACACTGCCGCCCTATGTCCCGCGAGCGTGCGGTCCAGCGCTTCGTCCGAATGAAGGCTGTCGGTGAGAGGCCGCAAGCCCCCCGTATGCGCGAGTTGACCAGCGGCCTGCGCACATAATCTCTGGAACTCCGGCTCGGCCCGAGGCTGCAGGCGGCCAAGAACCTGCGACGCCAGCAGGTCGGCCCCCTCCCAATCGTTAGCGTCGTGTCCGATAACGTGGGCGCCTCGTCGAAGCGCGCGCTCCAGTGATCTGATCGCGGGTGTCCCGTCCACGTTCGCAAAATCCATCAGCAGCTCGTCCATCCCCGCCGCGCGCAGGCAGGCGTCAAGCCAGCGGAAATCGAACAGCAGCCTGGCGAAATGGACCTCGCGCTCCGGCGCGCTTAGGTACGTCGCAAGATGACGCGCCAGATACGCCGATTCATGTGCGCGGTCCGAGGCAAGCTCGCGCCGCGCCCAGTCCGCGATGAGCCTGTCCACGGCGTGAAGATCCACCGAAAACCGGTCTGCACGCGGAAAGCCGTCCTCGTTCTCCTCACTGAGCCACTGCGCCACTGAGAGATGATCGAAGGCGTAGCGCTTCGCGCGTATGCGCAGGAAGTCCTCCAGCCGCTTGAGCACCTTGGTGACCTGCGTCTCGGGCGTGCAGAGAATGGCCGCGAGTTCGACCCGCGACAACGGCTCGCGCTGAACACAGAGCACCCCCAGCAGCGCGCCGACAGGCCCATAGTCTTCGCTTTCCGGAAAGCGCCGCTCGAAGGCGTCCAGATAGAAAGCGTCCATGCCGGGCGGCAGGTCATTGAGCCGATCCAACATGAGATCGCCAGACTCGACGTCGTTGAGCACCCTCACGGCGTATAGGAACTTCCCACCGCTCTGCCTAGCGTCCGACAGGAACGCCGCGGTCTCGCTTGCACTTTTGTTCCCTTCTTCAAAAATCGGCGCGAGCTTCGTGCCGGCGCAGCGTCCGGCGACGTAGTCACGGATGTCGTCGAGGTTGCGGTCATCCTCACCGTCCAGTGTCGCGCACCGGAACGCGTTCTGGAGCGGCTGCAGGACGTCCCGTCGCCTGCGGCTCGTGGCGAGAATTCTCAGCCAGGCGGGCAGATGGTTTGCATGGTTCGCCAGCAGGCGCACGATCGTGGTCCGACTGCTGCTCGATGCCATCCAGAAGTCAAGCGCCTCGTCCAGCGCGTCCACGAGCAACGCCTGGGGCGCATTTGGCGGATTGATGGCGTGTAGCGGGCCAACGACTGCGCGCTCGAAAGCACTCCCCGGATCCACTTGCACCTCTTCAAGCAAGCGACGCGCGTCAGGATCGGCGTCAACTGCCGACCGGTAATCTGGCAGGGACGCCGCGAGTTGAGCGGCAACGTTCTTGACAAACGTCGCCGGATCGAGCGTCGCTCTCACGTAATGATTGCAAAAGTGAAAGGCCGGGATCTGCAGGCCGAGAGGGTTGGCCGTGAGCTCGGCCATGAAGGCCGACTTGCCAACGCCGTAGTCGGCACAGACCAGCAGCGCCTGGGCGCCGTCACTGTCGGCGTACCATCGGCGAACCTCGTCGAACAGCCAGGTGCGCCCGGTGAAGCCGCGGCGCTTTTCGGCAATGTAGCCCGAAAAATCCAAGGGCCTCGGCCAGTTCCACGACGCCGGCGGCGCCTCCGGATAGTGATGGTGGTGGATTTCGACAGACGCCGTGGCGCCAGGACCAAACGCCTGCGCGTTGCCATCGCCGTGTATGTACTGTCGCCCGACGTCCTGCGCTTCGCCCTCCGAATGATGCGCGGCCACGTTCAATGCAGTTAGCGCCTGCAGCACGAGACTCGCGAGGTGATGGGGATCGCTGAACCGGCTGACGCCATGCCGGTCCTCGACCTCCGCGCGAAACGCCAGCAGATCGCGTGCGTCCTCTCCCGTGTCGACCAGCTTCGGGCTCCAGAGGTGCTCATCATCCACTGTGAAGACCAGGCGCAGCTTCTCGCAAGCTGCCTCGTACTCGAGCTGCGTGATCGACTTTCGCGCCGGATTGCCGTGCCTTGGCCGGAAACCGTACCGGTGAGCCAAGACGAGCACAAAGACGTCCGCCCGCTGGACATCGGCCAAACATCTATCGAGCGGCCGTTCGTCGAACGCGGGGTATTTCTCCATGCACTCGACGTCGTACTGGGCTTTCTCCAGTGCCGACTTCAAGGCGGCGCGATGTTCCTTCAGATCGGTGAAGGTCGAGGAGACGTAGATGAGTGGTTTGCGCGCCATTTTTTTCCCATCACCGGCTACCGGTCAATACACCCGGCCATCAAAAGGCGTGCACGGACGATGAGTGCACGGCCGGACTCGCGACAACGCGTCACGGTAGCGGCGACGTCTGGCTATCACTATAGGACGCGAAGGACGGTGAAGCTTTCGCGAGGATGGCCTGGATCACACGCAGTACGCCGTGGACATCTGCCCACGGCACGTTCTCACGTTTGGGTTCCAGCGGCTGATTCCACCTTCAGGAAGTGGACGCGGCCGCTTTCGTCGCCTGCCGCGAGCACCCTCGCGCGCGCCGCGAAGGCCAGCGTCCGGATACCGGCGTCAGCGACGAACCGGACCGCGCTCGTCCAGCGTCCGTTGTTTTGGTGCTGCCAGACTCGGATTGTCCTGTCCCACGACCCCGACGCGAGCCGTCCGTCGGCCAGCACCGCGAGCGCGGATACCGTGCCCCTGTGTCCGTCGAGCGTCGCCTCGCACACGCCACTCGCCGGGTGCCACAGCCTGATGGTATGGTCTGCCGATCCCGACGCGAGCCGCCCGTCAGCCAGCGCTGCGAGCGCGAACACTGCGTCCGAATGTCCTTCGAGGGTCGCCTCGCACGCGCCGCTCCTCGGGTTCCACAACCTGATCGTATTGTCTAATGACGCCGACGCGAGCTGCCCGTCGGCCAGCACCGCGAGTGTGGACACCTGATTCGTATGTCCTTCGAGCGTCGCCTCGCACACGTCGCTCGCCGGGTTCCACAGCCTGACCGTATTGTCCCCCGACCCAAACGCGAGCCGCCCGTCGGCCAGCACTGCGAGCGCGAATACCGGACCCGGATGTCCTTCAAGCGTCGCCTCGCACGCGCCGCTCGCCGGGTTCCACAGTCTGATTGTAGAGTCCCACGCCCCCGACGCGAGCTGCCCGTCGGCCAGCACCGCGAGCGCGGACACCTGGTTCGTATGTCCTTCGAGCGTCGCCTCGCACACGCCGCTCGCCGGGTTCCACAGCCTGACCTTGTGGTCGTGTGACCCCGACGCGAGCCGCCCGTCGGCCAGCACCGTGAGCGCGAATATCGCGTCGGTGTGTCCCTCGGGCATCCCGTCACCCACGCCGCGCGCCGGGTTCCACAGCTTGATAGTGTGGTCCCCTGATCCCGACGCGAGCCTCCCGTCGGCCAGCACCGCTAGCGCGTCTACCGTGCTCGTGTGTCCTTCGAGCGTCGCCTCGCACATGCCGCCCGCCAGATTCCATACCTTGATCGTCTTGTCAGCACCGGCCGAGGCGAGCCGCTCATCGGCCAGCAACGCAAGCGCGGATACCGCGTGTCCCACGAGCGGTGCCTCGCACACGCCGCTCGTGAGATTCCACAGCCTGATCCTGAAGTCCCACGCCCCCGACGCGAGCCGCCCGTCGGCCAGCACCGCGAGCGTCGATACCCAAAAGGTATGGTCGAGCATCGCCTCGCACGTGCCGCCCGCCGGGTTCCAGAGCCTGATAGTGCAGTCCCACGCCCCCGACGCGAGCCGCCCGTCGGCCAGCACCGCGAGCGCCGATACCGATTTCGCGTGTCCTTCAAGCGTCGCCTCGCACACGCCGCTCGCCGGATGCCATAGCCTGATCGTATTGTCCCCCGACCCCGACGCGAGCCGCCCGTCGGCCAGCACCGCGAGCGCGGATACCGGACCTGCATGGCCTTCAAGCGTCGCCTCGCACGCGCCGCCCGCCGGGTTCCACAGCCTGATCGTGTGGTCCGACGACCCCGACGCGAGCCGCCCGTCGGCCAGCACCGCGAGCGCGGATACCCCGCTCGTGTGTCCTTCGAGCGTTGCCTCGCACGCGCCGCTCGCCGGGTTCCATAGCCTGATCGTGTGGTCCCACGCCCCCGAGGCGAGCCGCCCGTCGGCCAGTACCGCAAGCGCTGATACGGGACCCGTGTGTCCTTCGAGCGTACGGTGCAACGATTCGGCCGACCGAAGGCTGTCGGTCAGCGGCCGCAATCCCGCGTTGCGCGCGAGGTACTCTGCCGCCTGTGCGCACAGAGCATGGATCTCTGGCCCCGTCTGCGACTGCAGTCGACCGAGAATCTGCGATGCCAGCAAATCGGCTCCAAACCAGTCAATACCGTCGTGTCCGAGAACGTGGGCGCTACGTCCGAGCGAGCGCTGCAGTGCCTTAAGCGCGGGTGTCCCGTCCACGTCCGCGAAATCCGTGAGCAACGCGTTGACTCCAGCTGCACGCAGCCGCGCATCGAGCCAGCGGAAGTCGACGAGCAAGCTGGCGAAATGGTCTTTGCGCTCCGGCAGGCTCAGGTACGCGCCAAGATGCCGCACGAGATACGCCGACTCATGCGCGCGGTCTGCGGCGACTTCGCGCTGCACCCAGTCGGCGATCAGCGCTTCGGCGGCATCCAGATCAACCGAAAACCGGCCTGCTCGAGCAAAACCGTCTTCATTCTCTTCGCTGAGCCATTGCGCGAGGGACAGATGGTCGAAGGCGTAGCGCTTGTCGCGCACACGCAGGAAGTCTTCGAGCCGTCTGAGGAGGGTCCCGACCTGCGCCGCGGGCGTACCCAGGATGGCCGCGAGTTCCGCCCGCGACAGCGGCTCGCGCTGAACACACAGCACGCCCAGCAGCGCGCCGAAAGGCGCATAGTCTTCGCATGCAGGAAAGCGCCGCTCGAAGGTGTCCAGATAGAACCCGTCCATCCCGGGCGGCAGGTCATTCAACCGATCCAGCGATAGCTTGCCAGACTCGACGTCGTTGAGAACCCTCACGGCATACAGGAACTTGCCGCCACTCTGTTTCGCGTCTGACAGGAACGTCGCGATCTCGCTGGCGCGCCGATTGCCTTTTTCGAGCACCCGCGCGAGCGGCGCACGTGCGCAGCGACTGGCGACGTAGTCGCGGATATCGTCAAGGTTGCGGGTATCCTCGCCGTCCAGCGTCGCACACCGGAACGCGCTCAGGATCGGCTGCAGGACTTCCTGTATCCGTCGACTCGTGGAAAACACTCTCAGCCAGGCCGGCAGATGCTTGGCCTGTGCCGCGAGCAGGCGCACGATCGAGGCCGTCGGATGGCTGGTGGCAACAGTGGTCTTGAAGTCCAGCGCCTCGTCCAGCGCGTCCACGAGCAGCACCTGCGTCGCCGCCGGTGCGTTGATCCTGTTGAGGGGGCCGACAACCGCACGCGCGAACGCACTCGCCGGATCCAGTTGTACGTCGTCGAGCCAGCGGCGCGCGTCCGGATCGGCATCGACGGCCGACCGGTAGTCCGGCAATGAGTTGGCAAGCTGGGCAGCGACGCTGAGGACAAACGTCGCCGGATTGAGCGTCGCATGCACATAGTGATCACAAAAGTGATGGGCTGCGATCTGAAGACCGTGAGCATTGTGCGTGAGTTCGGCCATGAAGGCTGACTTGCCGACGCCGAAGTCGGCGCAGATCAGCATCGCCTGTGCGCCGTCATTGTCTCTGTACCATGCGTGCACTTCGTCGAAGAGCCAGTTGCGGCCGGTAAAGCCTGAGCGCTTTTCGGCAAGGTAACCGGCGAAGTCCCACGGTCGCGGCCAGTTCCAGGCCGCCGGCGGCGGCGCCGGATAGTGATGGTGGTGGATCTCGACAGAAGCGCTGGCGCCAGGACCGGACGCCTGCGCGATGCCCTCGCCCTGGGCGGACTGCGAAGCGATGTCCTGCGCGTCGCCTTCCGATCGATGTGCTACGTTCAATGCATTCACCGCCTGCAGCACGAGACTTGAGAGGTGGTGGGGATCGGAGAACCGATTGACGCCATGCCGGTCCTCGACCTCCGCGCGAAACTCCAGCAGATCACGAGCGTCCTCCCCCGTGTCGACCAGTTTCGGGCTCCAGAGATAGTCATCTTCCACAATGAATACCAGGCGCGGCTTACCGGTCTGTCGGCCGGCTTCCTCATACTCGAGCTGCGTGATCGACTTTCGCGCCGGATTGTCGTGCTTTGGCCGAAAGCCGTAGCGGTGCGCCAGCACCAGCACATAGACATCCGCCCGGCGGACATCGGCGAGACATTTATCGAGCGGCCGCTCGTCGAACGCAGGGTATTTTTCCATGCACTCGACGTCGTACTGGGCTTTCTCCAGTGCCGCCTTCAGTGCGGCGCGATGTTCCTTCAGGTCGACGAAGGTCGAGGAGACATAGATGAGCGGTTTGCGCGCCATGTTTTTTCCCGTCACCGACTACCGGTCTATACACCGGCCCATAAACGGCGTGCACGGACGAAGAGTGCACGGCCAGTTTCGCGACAACGCGTCACGGCAGCGGCGGCGTCTGGATATCACTATAGGACCGCGACCCATACTCGCCCCGATTCACTCCGGAAAAGCTCCCGCGGCGGCTTCTACCTTCAGGAAGTGGATGCGGCCGCTTTCGTCGACTGCCGAGAGAACCCCTGCGCACGCCGAATAAGCCAGCGCCTTGATACCAGCGTCAGCGACAAACCCGACCGCTCCCGTCCAGTGTCCATTGCGGAACTGCCAGACCCGGATCGTCCTGTCCAGTGATCCCGATGCGAGTCGCCCGTCGGCCAGCACCTCTAGTGCGGTCACCCCGCCCGAGTGTCCTTCGAGCGTCGCCTCGCACACGCCGCTCGCCGGGTTCCACAGCCGGATCGTGGTGTCCCATGATCCCGACGCCAGCCGCCCGTCGGCCAGCACCACGAGCGCGTCTACCGAAACCGAGTGACCTTCGAGCGTCGCCTCGCACATGCCGCTCGCCGGGTTCCACAGCCTGATCGTGCTGTCTACTGTGAGCAAGACACGTCGAAGCGAAACCGACCAGCCTGCCCGGCCAGACGTCGCCAGCACAATGATCTCCGTCGCGCACCCTTGTGTCATTGCCGTCGCACGACCGGCGCCCGCCGCGCGCACGCTCGCATCCATGATGAAAACACTTGTTGGCGTCGATCCGCGCGCTGCCTTCTGGCTCCCGCCAATTGAGGGCCTGCACCGGCTTGTGCGCATCGAAATTCATCTTATGCGCAAAGTCGCACAATCAATCAGTCGGAAACTTCTGTTTTCGTTGTGGGCATCGGCGATTGCCGCCTTGCAGCAAATTCATCTGAACATTGGTGCGTCAAAACCGTCGGTGCAGACCACGGGCATCGGTCAGGCTGCAAGGAAAGGCTGAGCGAAGCATGACGGCACGTTACGGCCTACAGAAATCTTTCATACACGAAACGCTCAAGCAATTAGGCATCCGCTGGCGACAGGATGTCGCACTGGGCACGCGGATAAACCATTTATAGTGCACTGCACAAGCCCGTGTGATCGGTAGGTGCGATCTGACGGTCGTGTTATAGTGCACTGCACAAATTCCGTCCGATCGGCAAGTGCGATCTGACGACCGCGTCCGGCGTTGCCGGGTTGCGGACAGACATGCCGCTGAAGGTGATTCGACACGCCTGTCAGCTTCGCCCAGTTTCTGTCTACCATCAAAATGAGGTCCCTGTGAAATACCTTCCCCGCATCGCCGCGTCTGGAGCACTCCTGGTCGTCGCTCTCGGTATCGTCACCTTCGCCCAGATCAAGTTCGCGCCGCAATCCGCCGACAACAACCCGGTCGCACGGATCGTCCTGAACGTCGAGTCGCAACTGAACGACTGAGCGACTCCACCGCTGTATGTAGCCCGCGCCCCGCAGGCAAAGAAGAACCCGCCAGGCTCGAAGAGAACCGGCGGGTTTGAGCTGCTGATCTCGGATTCACATACCAGGCGATGGTAACGGAGTTGACGCCTGCTCAGGCTCCTCCAGCGACCAGTCGCCTCCATGTCCACGGCATCCAACACCTTGGGCAGGTCACCAATCGTCAATTCGAGACGCTTCATCGTGGCCTCGTGAGACAGGCAATCTTCCCCTTCGACGTTTCGATCATCAGAAACTTGAAGAGCGTGTCGCCACACTGATCCAGCGCAAGCCCGCCCTCCACGCCTTGCGCAAACTGTCACCGCGCAAACTGAAGGCATGGCCGAATCCAGAATTTGTGCAGCAGCCTCCTGCACAAATTGAAATCTCTTCGGCTTGGTAAACATAGGATTGCGAATTAAACGTCGATCATATCTTTTATGTCAAACGAAACGCTGGCAAGAAAACGGCAGCGTGGGAGAAAGCCACCAGTCTCACGTGGAGCGATAGGCATCCCAGTTCGATTTTGGTATTCGCGTTCCAATGCATTGCTGGACGTTCGCATAAAAGGGCCCGCGATGCGGAGGTCGGCTGATCGCGGGCTGCGTGGACCGTGGCCGATTGCGCTTCAGACGTGGGCGTGCGCGCGGCTGGCTCGGCTTCGGCCTTTGATGGTCTTTCCGGCCGCAACATCGGAATGAGCCTTCGTCGCCGTGAGGACGCCATGCTTCGCGACTGCCGCGGCCTTCTTCGCCGCGACGGGTTTCGCTGCTCTCTTTGTCTTGACCTTCGGCTTCAGATCTTCATCGGGCTTCGTCAGCGTCAGGTGCAGGCCCATCGCAGCAATCACCTTCATGATCGTCGCGAATTCGGCATTGCCCTTGTTGGAAAGCGCCCGGTACAGCGCCTCACGCGCAATCCCCGACTCGCGCGCAAGTGCCGTCATGCCCCGCGCCTTTGCTACGTCGCCAAGTGCCGCCTGAATCTCGACCGGATCGCCGCCCTCAAATGCTTGCGCAAGGTACAGGCGGAAATCAGTCTCGTCCTTCAGGTACTTCGACGCGTCGAACTCCATCAACTCACTTACTTTCATCTCAATCCTCCAACTCTTTCGCGATGGCCTTCGCGCGTTTGATGTCTTCGGACTGCGAGGACTTGTCGCCACCGCACAAGATGATCACAACCACATCGCCGCGCTGCGTGAAATAAATTCGATAGCCCTTGCCTACGTCGATCTTCATCTCCGAAACGCCGCCGCCGACCGCTCGCCAATATCCAAGGTTGCCTAACGCCGCCCGCTTGAGCCGGCCAGTGATCGCCGTTGCAGCTTGGCGATCACGCACGCGGGAAAGCCAAGCGTCGAATTCGGGCGTGATGATCAGCTTTGTCATGTCAATTATTGTAACTCATGGGTTACAATATATCAACAGATCATCCCCACTCTATTATCTTTTGCCTTTAAAGATCACTGAATTTAAAGGATTTTCTTGATGGTGGTAGACCGGATACCGTCAAGTATACCGTCACCAGAGGCGCACTGAAAAAATCGCCCTCACCCGCCCTCTGTTGGAGTATTTTCTACTAATCAAGTACATTCTAGTAGCAAGCGAACGCACAATACCGCATACACTGTTTTGCCGCAATGTAGCCACCACGCCCGCATGCCACCCACGTCCGTGCGAATCCCATCGCTCACGTTCAACTGCCCCGGCGTTGACCAGCCTTCCTTTCCCCGACTCTTGACGCCCCCGATGCCGGCGTTCGGCTCGCCGCGAAAACTACGGCCGGTTCCAAAGTCCAACGGCCATAGCACATCCGGGGTTGCCCGCCGCTTATCGGCCAAACCCTCCGTTTGCATGAGTCCTCGGTCGGACGTTCAGGCGTCAGCTTTGCTAGGTAACCGACCATCGGATTATCAAAGACGAATACTCCTTCATCGGCCAGAGCCGACGGTCGGCGATCAACGGCTGTGCGGCGGCTGAAGGTCGCTTCACTGACATTCGCAAACCCGTGCCGACGACTCTCCCCCCCCTCTATCGACGAATGGGTCTTCCCGACCCCTTTGCTGACATCCGTACTTCGTTCGCCCCACCGTCTCCTCTTGGCTTGCTGCGGTCACTCGAACCCCTCTCCTTTCGCAGAGACTGCTGGTGCTTCAAAACGCGCGGATCACCATCCGCGCGTGGAAGGCGTTGCCTTCGTCGTGGTGTTGGAACAACTATGATCCGCATGTGGCTTACGACAGTGGTGTCACGGTTTGCAGAGGCGCCGCAGGCAGAAGAAAACGGGAGCGGCAATTGTCTTTCAAGTCGTCGCAAACTCTGGAGGCGATTGATCCCTTGGCGGTGACCGGATTGATGAACGGTTTTAACCTGAAGGACATTGATGCCAAGGAAATGCCGGCGCGTGCGCGGCGCACGTGCCATGAAAAAACAGAGCGAGCTGGAGATCAGTGGGGCCCAATCTGGGGCAAAAGAGGCAACCGGCTCGATCGCAACACTCAACAGAGGATCAATGCATTAAAAGCGACAAGTCAACTCGCGGGACAATATGGACCTTGCTGCAATTCAATCCGCCGAAGCCCGCGAGCTAGATCGTCACTCAGAACTTATGCCGGATCGCAATACGTGCCATGAACTGCCGATTCGTCGACGACGGCCCAGCCGTATCAGGATTCGAAGCCACCTCGAGTCCCGAACCCGCCACCGCGCCTGCATCCGCGACCTGCACATACGCGGCCTGCGCATACAGATCGGTACGCTTCGAGAGGTTGTAGTCGGCCATCAGCCCGAACTGATGATATTTCGGCTTGGCGGTGCCGCCCGTCGAGCCGCTGTATGTCATTTCCGTGTAGGTGTACATACCGCCGACGAAAAAAGCTGGCGTGAACTGATACTTGAGGTTCAACTCGTAGTTGTTGAACTTGAGCATCGACGCTGTACCGAGCGCGGTAGCGGGCGCGAGCGCTGCGTACTGCGTGTCGGTCGGATGAGACAGATTGGTGCGCGTATAGACGAAACCGAATGTTGCGGACCCGACCACATAGTTGATCCCGCCTCCCCAGATTTGCTGGCGGTCTGCTGTCCAACTGCCGTCGCCGCTGCCGTTTGGCCCGATCGATACAGCGCCCGAGCCGTTCGCATTGGGATTTAGGATGTCGAGGTAGGCGGCAGCAATCGTCAGCGACCCGTTGCTGTACTGCGCACCCGCACTCACAGCACGATTAAGTGCGAAGTTCGTGTCGTTGCTGAACGCGTACATACCGCCGAACGAGAAGCCGTTGTAGTTGACGCTCGCGTACTTCACCGCGTTGTTCAAGCGGAAGGTGTCGTCGGTGTTGTCGTTGTCGTAGGGGTGCGAGAACATGCCGCCGCCCCAGCTTCCGTTGGCGGTGAGCGAGGCCAGATAGTCTGTCACCGAATCATACTGACGTCCGAGTGTCAGCGTCCCGTAGTCGTTGCTCGATACGCCCACGTATGCCTGACGGCCGAACGCCCGACCCTGCTGACCCAGACGTCCGTTGTTGACGTTGAATCCGGACTCCAGCTTGAAAATCGCCGCCAGGCCGCCGCCCAGATCTTCCGAGCCACGCATTCCCCAGCGGCTGCCTTGCACATCGCCGCTCGACAATGCGTACAGCGGGTGCCCGCCAACGTTGTTTGTATAGTTAAATCCTTCATCGATCAGACCAAAGAGCGTAACGCTGCTCTGGGCGTGTGCGGCGCCAATCGCCATGACAGACAAGCCTGTCGCGAACATCCACTTTTTCACTGAGATCTCCAAAGTTGATACTTCTTTATTAATTAGTAATACTGATCTTATTAAAGGACGTGTCAAACCACGCACCTAGTTGCAAGGCGCACGGGTTACCGCGTTACGGATTTTGCGCGGGGCGCGCAAGGTACGAAAAGCGCCCCGCCTACCGCCAGGAGACGTTAAACCGGCAAGCGATCGCTTTCTTCGGCATCCAGCGAATCGCGCGAATCGGACCTGATACCGCTTTGTGCTTCGGCTTCCTCCCGCTCCTGATCGAGCATTGCGCGGGCCTGGTGTGTAAGCTTTTCGAGAATGCCGGGCAACAATTCACGCTCGGCCCGCGTCAGACAAGACAAGAGCCGCGTATTGCGCTCCTCCGCAATCGGGAACACCTGCAACACGAGTTCCTTGCCTTTCGCAGTCAGCGTGATGACAACGCCGCGGCCGTCTTTGGCGTCCGCTTCCCGTGCGAGCAGACCGCGCTCCTCGAGTCCCCGAACGGTCCGACTGGCAAGACCGCGATCGAACTGTGCGTGCTCAGCCAGGCGGTTCATTGACATACCGCGCTTGCCGTGCAAAAGCGCGATGCAGCGCCACTCGTTCATCGTCAGGTCGAAGCTGCGCTCATACGCGCTCGACGAACCCTTGGTGTAAATGTTGGTGAGCTGCCGCAACTGAAACGAGACAAGGTCGCGCAAATCGCCAAAAGATCGGCTATCTTGCCCGCTGCTTACTGTCCGGCTATCCGCTGCGTCTCTCACTTTTCGTGCCGTCGTACCCACGTTTTACCTCCAGTCCGTCCGTTTGCTTTGACTTTACAATTTTACATGACACCGTCACGTATTTTAGCAGAAGGACAGGTTGGTCATGCTGTCACGCGCGGCTCGCGCGTCGCCGCGAACCCAGCCATTGCAAGGCGAGCAGCGAGATTACCGATATTGAGATCAGCAACGTCGAAATCGCAGTGATAGTGGGATCGAGCTGATCACGGATATCTTCGAACATGAGGCGCGTGAGCGTCGCATTGTCGCCACCAGAGACGAACAGCGCGACCACGACTTCGTCGAACGATGTCATGAACGCGAAGAAAGCGCCCGCGTAAATCGACAGCTTGATCTGCGGCAATGTCACTGTGCAGAATGCCTTGAGCCGTGAAGCGCCGAGACTACGTGCTACTAGTTCCTGATTCGCGTCGTAAGTTTCCAGCCCGCTGTTCACGGAAATGATGACGAACGGCAGCGCAAGCATGCAATGCGCGATCACGAGCCCCGTTATCGTGTTGTTCAGACCGGCGCGCGCGTACACGAAAAATGTGCCAATCGCGACAAGGATGAGTGGAACCATCATCGGCAGCATCAGAAAGGTCCGCAGCACGCGCGTCCATCTGCTTTCAATAGCGCGCAACGCATACGCCGCTGCCGTCCCCAGAATGAGCGCGAACACGGTGCTGGAAAACGCCACGCGCAGAGAAACGACGGTTGCGGTGCGCCACTCGGCCGACTCAAAATAGGCGTGATACCAGCGTAGGCCCCACACTCGCGGTGGAAATTCCAGATAGCTCGCATTTGAGAACGACATCGGAACGACGATCGCGCACGGCACGATCAGGAACAGCATCACCAGCGCACAGAATACGTACAGCCAAAGGCGTTGTCCGTGGGTAATTTGAGTATCCGTTGCATAACCGAACATGTCACTTTCCTCCGTACATGCGCTCGAGTCCGAAGATCCGACCGAGTGCTGCCAGAACAATCATCGTCAGAATCACGAGAACAACGCCTAGCGCGCTCGCTGCCCCGGGGTTACCCGACATCGCGACATCGGTCTGAATCTGCATGGACAGCATGTTGATGCGTCCGCCGCCTAGCAGCGCCGGCGTCACATAGAAGCCCAGAGCCAGCACGAATACGAGCACGACCCCAGCTGAAAGGCCCGGCAAGGTCATCGGGAAATACGCCTGCCAGAACGCCTGAACCGGATTTGCGCCGCAATTGGCCGCAGCGCGCATATATACCGGATCGATCGCCTTCATCGCGCTGTAGAGCGGAAGCACGAGACAAGGCAGCATCACATGCGTCATGCCGATGGCAGTGCCGGTAAAGTTGTTCACGAGTTGCAAGGGCTGATCGATCAGATGTGCGTTGACAAGCCAGGTGTTCACAAGCCCGTTGCGTTGCAAAAGAACCATCCACGCATAAGTGCGTACGAGCGTCGAAGTCCAGAAGGGCAAAACCACGAACACCATGCACGCGGACGCCACACGCGATGGAAGTTGCGACAGCATGTACGCGAGCGGGTAGCCAAGCAGCAATGCCAGCACGGTGACGAGCGCGGACATCTGAAAGGTCGAGATGAACGCGTTCCGATATACCGGCGTTGCGAGCCGCGCATAATTCTCGAATGAAAGCGCCCCGCTCAGATTGAACATCGACTGCCAGGCTAGCCACGCGATGGGCGCGATCAGGACAACAAGGACCAGCACGAGCGCGGGCGCCATCAGCGCACCAAGCCGTAGTTGCTCGAACACGAGACCGCGTGCGAGTGCGGACTGATTCTGCGGCAGCACCGACTGCATCGCGGCGTCGGGCATTTGGACGGATACGTGTCTCATCATTAGTCTCGCACCACCACGCTGTCTTCGGCGCGCACACCGACCGTAATGTGGTCGCCCTCCGCAAGCACAGGACCGTGTGCATCATCCCCGCCGGTGCCTCGCCGAATCATGATTTCGTGACCTTGCGGAAGGTCCACATAGAAGAGATTGGAATCGCCCTGATACACGCGCTGGCGGACGACGCCGGGCAGGCAGTTGAGCGTGTCGATGGGTTCTTTGAGCAGGATCGCGCGATCCGGGCGCAGAGCGAGCCACGGCTTGCCGGCGCCGTCGGGCACTGTGCCCGTTGTGCGAAAACGGTTACCGAACGCGGTGAATTCGCCGCGCGCTTCTTCGAGTGGAACGAAGGCCGTCTCACCAATGAAGTCCGCCACGAACTTGCTCGATGGCCGCTCATAAATGGTTTCGGGGGTGTCGAACTGCGCAAGCCGTCCCTTATTGATGATTGCAATGCGATCAGACATGGTGAGCGCCTCGGTCTGATCGTGCGTCACGTAAATGGTGGTCATACCAAGCCGATCATGCAGGCGACGGATCTCAATCTGCATGTGCTCGCGTAATTGCTTGTCGAGCGCCGAGAGCGGCTCATCCATCAGCATGATAGATGGCTCGAACACGATAGCCCGCGCAAGCGCCACACGCTGCCGCTGACCGCCGGACAGATGCGCGATGTTGCGTTCGCCGAGCTCGTCAAGGCGAACAACAGAAAGCGCTTGACGCACTTTGTCCGCAATCTCCTCGCGCGGCACCTTGCGCAGGCGCAGCGGATACGCAACGTTCTGCGCAACCGTCATATGCGGAAAGAGGGCGTAGTTCTGGAACACCATGCCAATACCACGCTTATGCGGCGGCGCAAGCAGCAGCTCGCTGCCGTTCACCTTGACGCTTCCCGAAGTTGCTCGCACAAAGCCGGCGAGCACCATGAGCAGCGTGGTCTTGCCTGAGCCCGACGGACCGAGCAACGTCACGAATTCACCCGGATTGATATCGAGTGACACGTCCTGCAGAGCAGTAAAACTCTCGTAGTTCTTGCAGACGTTTCTGATCGAAACCTGTGATGCCATTTCTGTTCTCCTCCTTGATCCCTCGGGCCCGCGCTCCGCGCTCACTGATTGATGAGCGCGCGCAGGCTCTCGTTGCCCTTCTGGAGATTCTGATCCATGCCCCACCATGCGCCATTCATCAGCACCTGCTGACTGCGGTTCTGCGGCGACGAATTTGCCTTCGCGAGCACGTCGGGCGAAAACTTGCGCACATCAAAGGCCTTGCTGTTCACCGGCCCGTAAAACGGCATCACCTCGGGAATATTGGCCTGGATTTGGGGCGTTACCACATCCGCGATCAGCTTGCGCGCTGCCTGCGCGTGTTTCGCGCCCTTCGGGATCGCGAGACACGCATAGGCGAGCAGACCCTGATTGAACGTAAAATTGACCGGCGCACCCGACTGGAGCACCGGCGCGATGCGGCTTCCCCAGATGGCTTCCATGTCCACTTCACCGTCGCGCAGCAGTTGCGCCGATTGCGCGCCTGTCGTCCACCATGCGCTCACGCTCGGCTTGATACGTTCGAGCGCTTTGAGCGCACGCTTCTGATCGAGCGGATAGAGCTTATCCGGGCTCACGCCGTCGGCGAGCAGAGCGACTTCCATCGTCTCCTGCGGCTGAAGTGCTAGCGAACGCTTGCCGGGAAACTTCTTTACGTCCCAGAAATCGGCCCAGGTCTTTGGCGGATTGTCCTTGTACTTATCCGTGCGATACGCGAGGACTACCGAGTAGTAGTTGCTTGCGATCCAGTCCTCGGCATGCGCTTCGGCGGGAATGCCGTTAGTGTTGATCAGCTTGTAGTCAAGCTTCTCGAAGAGATTCTGTGCGCTGCCGGTCGCGCACTCCTCCGCGCCCAGTTGCACGATGTCCCACGCGGGGCTGCCCGACGCGACCTGCACGCGTACCGTCGCAAGCCCGTCGTGACTTTCGGTGCGAAGATCAAGGTTCTCCTTGTCGGCGGCTGGCTTGATCAGTGCCTTGACGATGTTCTTCTGATAGTCGCCACCGTACCCGGCGAAGGTGACGGTTTCCGCGCCAGCCTGTGCCGCATGGAATCCACAGAGTGCGAGCGCTGCTGCAGTGAGACTTGCGCGCGGCGCGATGCTGAACTTGCTCATGACTTCTCCTGTAACCCGCTTGACGATTGATTCTCTTCTCGCGCCGCACACGGCGCATCCGCTTGTACTCAGGCTGTCTTCAGCGCCTTCGCGAGCGCGACGTCGAGCCGCTCGAACAGCAAGTCGATCTCAGCCTCGGTAATGATGACCGGCGGAGCGATGCATACAGAATCGCCGAGCGGACGCACGTTGAGTTGCGCCTCCACAGCAAACTGCGCGACGCTTGCAGCCATCTTGCGATCAGCGGGGAATGGCTGGCGCGTCTTCTTGTCCGCGACGACTTCGAGGGCGCCCATCAGGCCGAGGCCGCGTGCTTCGCCGACCAGTGGATGCTCTGCGCGCTCATGGAGCTTGCTCTGGAAGTACTCGCCCACCCGCCTGGCGTGACCAATGACATCACGCTCGCGATAGATGTTGAACACCTCGTTGGCAACCGCGGCACACACCGGGTGCCCGCCGTACGTATAGCCGTGCCCGAAAAGCCCGATCTTCGCTGTCTGCTCCTTGAGCACGCCATAAACCTTTTCGTTGATCATCAGCGCGGAGATCGGCAGATACGCGGACGACAATCCCTTGGCGCTCACCAGCATGTCGGGCTGCAGCCCGTATTCCTCCGATCCCCACCAGTGTCCGGTACGGCCCATGCCGCAGATGACTTCGTCGACGATGAAGAGAATTTCGTATTTGCGCAGCAGCGCCTGCACGCCTTCGAAATATCCCTGCGGTGCCACTACTACGCCACCAGTGCCCATCACCGGTTCGGCGAAGAAAGCGCCGACCGTCTCAGGCCCTTCGCGCAGAATCGTCTCTTCGAGTTCGGCGATTAGCCGCGCGGTGAATTGCGCTTCGGTTTCGCCCGGCACTGACGTGCGATAGAAGTGCGGGCAGCTTACGTGCACGACGCCCTGGATCGGCAGATTGAAGTCGCGATGAATGTGCGGCAGGCCGGTCAAGCTGCCCGTTGCCACAGACGTACCGTGATATGAACGCTGCCGGCTAATGATCTTGCGCTTCTCGGGCTTGTCGACGCCGTGATGGTAGTACCACACGAGCTTCATCGCGGTGTCGTTCGCTTCCGAACCGGAGCTCTGGAACAGCACTTTCGACATCGGCGCTGGCGCATGACGGATAAGATTTTCGGCGAGCTCGATGGCAGGCTCGGTCGCTTTGTTAGCGAAGTTCTGGTAGTACGGCAAACGTGCGAACTGACGCGCGGCGGCCTCGGCCAGACGTGGCTCGCTGAAGCCCAGATTCGTACACCACAGACCTGACATACCTTCGAGATATTCCTTGCCAGTGCTGTCGGTGACGAACACACCCCGTCCCTGCGAGATCACCATCGGACCCGCGCTTTCGTGCGCTCCAAAATTGGTGTGCGGGTGGATTTGATAGGCGATATCCCGCTCGCGCAATGATGTTTGATCCATGATTTTCTGCCTTATTTCAAGAGGGTTTTCCGTTGCCACCGCGTTTCTCAGGACTCCGCTCAGGCACCGTCGTTAGAATCAAGAGTAAGTGACAATGTCACGTATGTCAAACAGCCAGAGATAGTTTTTTACTAGGGCTTTACCCGTACTGACCGCCACAGATGGCTGGCTGACAAGGCCGGCCGCATCGGGTCCCAATTTAATTTGCTTGATTTTCACAACAAATATTTGAAAGGCCTTCGTCGAGAAGGACTGGGCCGCAATCGGGGGCCGTGCGAGGCAGCGAAAGCAGGCTCATGCAGGCGCACGGGCATCGAATGTTCGGATGAACAAGATGCCAGCCGCGAAGACACCGTCGGGCGGTATAACAGGCTGAGATCGCAAGGCTTCCCGATGGCCCCGACCGGGTGCGTCTCTGGCTTTTTAGTCTTGTGTGCTGCGCTCCGGTAATGAGCCAGAGCGCGCAGGGCGCAATCAGATGTCGAGTTGCGACACGTACTTCAGATTGAGGTAGGCATCGATGGCCTCCGCTCCGCCTTCGCTGCCGTAGCCACTGTCCTTGACGCCGCCGAACGGCACCTCGGGGAACGCAATGGCGATCTGATTGATCGTAAGCATGCCCGTTTCGACTTCCGCGGCGATGCGATGGGCCTGTTTCGCTGAGCGCGTGTATGCGAATGCGCACAGGCCGTACGGAAGGCGGTTGGCTTCGTCGATCATCTCGTCGAGCGAATCGAAGGCGTTAACGACGGCGACTGGCCCAAACGGCTCTTCGGTCATGATGCGCGCGTGATGCGGCACTTCGCAGATGACGGTCGGCTCGAAGAAATAGCCGCGCTCGCCAATTCGCTTCCCGCCCATGTGCACCGTGCCACCGCATGTTTGCGCATCGTCCACCAGGGTTTGCATTGCACGTAGCCGGCGTGCGTTCGCAAGCGGCCCCATCGTGACGCCGTCTGCAAGGCCGTCGCCGACGCGCACTTTTGACATCGCCGCAACGAGTTTCTCGACGAATGGCTTGAAGACACCGCGCGCAACCAGAAATCGCGTGGGTGATGTGCAAACCTGCCCTGCGTTGCGCAGTTTGAAAGCACCTAGTTGCGCGGCGGCCGTGTCGATGTCGGCGTCTTCGCAGACGAGCACTGGGCCGTGGCCGCCAAGTTCCATCGTCGCCTTCTTCATGTGACGGCCCGCCAGCTCCGCGAGATGCTTGCCCACCGGGGTTGAGCCCGTGAACGAAATCTTGCGGATTGCCGGGTGCGGCACGAGGTATTCAGAGATTTCGGCCGGTACGCCATAGACAAGGTTGATAACGCCGCGCGGTACGCCCGCATCGGCGAATGCGCGTATCAGTGCGGCAGGCGCGGCGGGCGTTTCCTCCGGGGCCTTCACGATGATCGAACAGCCCGCTGCCAGCGCCGCCGACAGTTTGCGTACGGCCTGATTGATCGGAAAGTTCCAGGGCGAGAATGCGGCAACCGGGCCGACCGGTTCCTTTATCACCAGTTGATATGAACCCGGAATGCGCGACGGCACCATGCGACCATATGCACGTCGCCCTTCGTCAGCGAACCAGTCGATCAGGTCGGCGGCGGACATTACCTCGCCCTTCGCTTCCGCGAGCGGCTTTCCCTGTTCGATCGTCATCAGGCGTGCGATGTTTTCTGATCGTTCGCGCAGCAGACTCGCCGCCCGGCGCAAGATGTTCGCGCGGTCATACGCGTTCACGCGCTTCCACGTGTCGAAGCCTGCTTGCGCAGCCGAGACGGCCGCCTCGAGATCGGCGACTTCAGCGTGCGCCACCGTGCCGATCACTTCTTCCGTTGCGGGATTAACGACATCGATCGTGCGCGCCTGTGCGCCCGCTTTCCATTCGCCATCGATAAAGAGCTGGACATCTGCGTACATGGACTACTTCTCCTGTTTATTGCGCGGTCAGGGAGACCGCGAAGACTGCGCTTGCTGTAGCAACAACGTCGTCATCGGAATTGCGCGCTTCCGCTTCGCAGAATGCGAGCGTGCGACCACATCGGCGCACTTGCGCGTGCACTGCGATGCGTCCACGCGCCGGCTTCAGATAGTTGACAGTCAGGCTTGCCGTGCCGAGGTTGTCAACACGGCCGTCGCTGCGCGTGGCGAGACCCATCGATGTATCGAGCAGCGTCGCAAGCAGGCCTCCGTGCGCGTTGCCGTGCCGGTTCGAGTGCCTCGTCTGGACGTCACACGCGAGCGTCGCCCATCCATCACCGTGATCGATCAGCTCGAAACCTTGCTCGATGCAAAACTCTGATTCGATGACGAGCGTGCTCATGTGGCGCTCGCCGCGACAGCCTGATTCGTGAGCATCGGATTGAGTCCAGTCCGCGCTACGCGGCTCGCAAGCGTTCGTCCGAGTGTTTCCTCGCACGCAATCGATGCGTCCATCATCGCGGCGAGGTCGATTCCTGTATCGACGCCCATCGTTTCCAGCACATTGACGAAGTCTTCGGTGCACACGTTGCCGGTCACTCCACCCCCGTATTTCACCTTTGCCGGATGTCCGCCGACGCCGCCGAACGCGACATCGAAATGACGCACGCCCGCGTCGAGCGCGGCCAGATAGTTGACGATCCCCGTGCCGCGCGTGTCGTGAAAATGCGCGATGGCCTCGACCTCAGGAAAGGCACGCAGCATCGCGCGAAAGAGACGCTGGGTGGACGCTTGCGTCGCCACACCGATGGTGTCGCCAAGCGTGACGTGGCGCACGCCGAGCGCGCTAAAGCGTTCGACATCTGCGAGCACACTGGCCTCGTCGATCGCGCCCTCAAACGGACAACCAAACGCGACCGAAATCGTGCCGATCAGGCGAAACCGGCCTTCTGCGGCTTTGACCATTGCTTCGATGCGTGCCCATTGTTCCGCGCGTGATGATTTGAGATTGCGCGTGGAATGCGCTTCGCTTGCAGATACGAGGAGGCTGATCTCATTCGCGCCGATACCGGCCTCGAGATCGGCAAGCGCGCGCTCGACCGCGCGCACATTCGCACAGGTGGCCTTGTAAAACACGTCGTCGACGCGCGGAAGCGTTCTCAGTACATCCGTTGCATCAGCAAATTGCGGTACGACCGACGGATTCGAGTACGACGTGGCTTCAACCCGCGCGAAGCCGGCGCGCGCGAAACGGTCTATGAGCGAGACCTTTTTTTCGGTCGGAATGAAATCGGTCTCGTGCTGCAATCCGTCGCGCGCGAAGCATTCGCAGAGGGTCAGGTTGGACATGGCTGGCGTAATTCCAAAATGGTTGACTGTCGAACACATCAAATCACCTATGTGATTCACTGTCAACTAACTTCCATCTTTTACTGAACCTCATCTCGCCACCCGCGCTTTCCGCCAATCTCAAGATTCGCGGGGTTTTATGCGATGCATCGATGTCAACGGAGCGTTTCAAGGAGATCAAATCACAGGGTTAACACTGAGGCAATCGACGAGAATTACGTGCTTTTATCAAATAAATTTAGTTGACTTCATCACGCATCAGTTCTAATCTTTCGCTCATGCGCCGCTCAAACGCGGCATCCTTCATCGCGCTCTGGATCGACTACCCATGACTTCAACTGACACCCTCATCATCGAAGACCGTGCTTCAGTGCGCGTGCTCACGATGAATCGCCCCGATAAGCGTAATGCGCTCAACAACGCTCTTACCCAAGGACTGGTCGACGCGTTGCACGCCGCCGATCGCAACCCCGGCGTTAAAGCCATCGTGCTCACGGGGGCGGGAAAAGCGTTCTGCGCTGGCGCTGACATCAACGAGTTTGGCGGCTTCGTCAATAACGGCGATGCCGCGAACGCGGCGCAAGCGGCGCTCGAACGCGCACATCTCACGACCAATCTGCACCGCCTGTTCTCGCAGATCGAAACACCAGTGATAGCCGCGGCGCATGGCTATGCGATGGGTGGCGGCGCAGGGCTGGCGCTGGCCTGCGACATGCTGGTGGCGGGCGAGAGCCTTCAACTGGGCTATCCGGAACTCAAGCACGGCATCGTCGCCGCCATCGTCATGGCAAATCTGGTGCGACAAGTGGGGCGCAAAACGGCGTTCGAGCTCGTGTCGCTCGGCGAAGCGGTGGAGGCATCACGCGCTCTGTCCCTTGGACTGGCGAATCGCGTCGTATCGGACGAAAGGGTGGTGGATACCGCCGTTGCCATCGCGGAACGGCTTGCGACCTTCGATGGACCGGCAATGGCCGCGACCAAGCGGTTGTTCCATCGCGTCGCAGACCTTCCTTTGCAACAGGCGCTTGATGTATCGCTCGATACCAACATGATGATGCGCAGCTTCCGTCAGGAGCGGACGAACGACAAATGAACGACTCCCCGGTATCAACCATGAAGCCACTTGCCAACGTCACGGTCATAGAACTGGCACGGGTTCTTGCATGCCCCTTCGCCGACATGATCCTTGCCGAACTGGGCGCGAACGTCATCAAGATCGAGCAGCCCGGCACGGGCGACGAGACGCGCACCTTCGAACCACCAGTCGGAGACGAATCCGCATACTTTTTCGCGTGCAATCGCGGCAAGCAATCGGTGACGGCCAATCTGAAAACTGACGCGGGACGGCGGATCGTCCGCGAACTCGCAGCGGGTGCGGATATCGTCATCGAAAACTTTCCGGTGGGCACGCTCAAGCGCTACGGGCTCGACCACGAAGCCTTACGCGCGGAAAATGAACGGCTCATCTACGTCTCATGCACGGGCTTCGGCCAGACTGGTCCGTATGCGGCACGAAAAGGCTACGACACCGTGTTTCAGGCTATGGGTGGCCTGATGAGTCTGACGGGTGAACGCGGCGGCGGCCCCGTCAAGCCGGGCTTGCCAATTGCAGATCTGACTTCGGGCCTGTGGATCGCCATCGGTTTGCTGTCAGTACTCAATGGCCGTTCGTTGACCGGCAAGGGCTGCCACATAGACTTTTCGATGCTCGACGGCCAGGTGAGTTTGCTCACGCTTGCCGCGGGGCGGTATTTCGCACTGGGTGAAGTGTCGCCGCGCCTGGGTACCGAACATCCCGGCCGCGTGCCTTCCGCAACCTTCGCATGCAGCGACGGCGCATTCGTGCACATCACATGCAGCGATCAACACTGGCTGCCGCTGTGCAAGCTGCTCAAGCTCGAGTCGCTCGCAGCCGATCCCATCCTCGTGACGAATGCAGGACGCGTCGAGCATCGCGGACGCGTGATGAGCGCGCTTGCAAGCGCGATTTCCGGCTGGTCGCGCGCGGCGCTATGCGCGGCGTGCGACGCTGTGGGTGTACCAGCTGGCCCAATCAACGATGTCGCCGAGGTATTTGCAGATCCGCACGTGCAGGCGCGCGGCATGGTTGGCTCATTCGAGCATCCAACGGTCGGCACCTTCGGCGCGCTGCCGCTACCGTTCAAATTCGACGGGTTCGCCGATCCACAGATCTTGCGCCCTCCGTTGCTCGGTGAACATACAGACCAGGTGCTGAGCGAGCGGCTCGGCTACGACAGTCAACATATCGCTGCGCTGCGTCGCGACGGCGCGATCTGATACCCATCAAGACGTCGGAACACATATTGGAAGAGACAACGATGACAGATATTGAAACGCTAATCGTCGAGCGGCGCGAGCACGTCGCCGAAATCGTCCTGAACCGGCCCGAGCAGC
The DNA here is from genome assembly GCF_021390635.1 of Paraburkholderia sp. HD33-4. Taxonomy (NCBI): domain Bacteria; kingdom Pseudomonadati; phylum Pseudomonadota; class Betaproteobacteria; order Burkholderiales; family Burkholderiaceae; genus Paraburkholderia; species Paraburkholderia sp. HD33-4. The sequence continues at coordinate 2,067,970 of NZ_JAJEJS010000001.1, forward strand.
GCAATGCGCTCAACGCAGCAATGTGCGATGCCTTGCGCGCCGCAGCTGTCGTTTTGCGCGATGACGATTCAGTTCATTGCATCATCGTGCGAGCGAACGGTCCGGTATTCTGCGCAGGCGCGGATTTGAAGGAGCGCAAAGGCATGTCAGTCGACGATGTCCGCGCGCGGCGGCTGAAGGCATTTGCCGCCTATGACGCACTCGAAAAGATCGGCAAGCCGTGTATCGCGCTCGTTGAAGGTGCGGCGGTTGGTTCGGGCGGCGAGATTGCAATGGCGTGCGACTTCATTGTCGCGACCGACAATGCAAACTTCCGGACGCCGGAAGCACTGTGGGGCACCGTTGGGGCGACGCAGCGCTTGCCGCGCATCGTCGGCAAGCGGCTCGCCAAGGACATGGCCTACACAGGACGCACGCTGTCTGCAAAGGAAGCGCAACAGGTTGGGCTCGTGTCGCGCATCGTCGATGCCAACGACGCGTTGAGCGCCGTGCGCCAGATGGCGAGCGAGATTGCTTCCGCTCCGACGCTCGCGATGCGCCTGACACGCGATTGCATCGATCGCGGTGTAGAGACTGATCCGGCAGGCGCGCTCGCAATCGAGATGCTCGCGATCGACACGCTCCTGCAAACGTCGGACTGGAAGCAATCCATTTCGACGTTCGGCCAGGGTAGCAACACCAGCGCTCAATCCAGGGAAAATGACCATGCATGACGCCAATGTGGACTACCTCGAATACGCGCGGCAGTTCGGCCTTCCTGGTCTGGTCACGCTACCCGCGATTCTTGCGCAACGCGCGAATGACACCCCAAACGCGGAAGCGCTCGTCATCGACGATGTGCGCATCGACTACAGTACGCTCCACGAACGCGTGCAAAGCACCGCCGCGCGTATGATCGCGGCGGGTGTGCAGCACGGCGAGCATGTCGGCATATTGATGGGCAACTCGGTCGACTGGGTCGTACTGTTTTATGCGGCAGCGTCCATCGGCGCGGTGACGGTACCGGTCAATACACGCTTCAAGCTCGACGAGTTGAACTATTGCCTCAAGCAAGGCGACGTACGCGTCCTCTTCTACGTTGACAGGTTCTTGAATATCGACTACACGCAATTGCTGCGCAAGGTCGAACCCGCGTTCGATGCGAAGCTCCCCGGCGGCATACTGCCGATCCTGCGTCGCGCTATTCTGGTTGGCGATACAGATCGCCCAATTCCCGCAGGTGTCGAGCGCTTCGAGACCTTGCATGACACGGACGAGTTGCGCGCCCAAGCCGCGGATCGTGCGCAACGCGTGAGCCCAGACGACATTTTGCTGATCCAGTACACGTCAGGCACGACATCGTTTCCCAAAGGGGTGCTACTGCGCCATCGAAACATGCTGATGAACGCAGCAGCGTCCGCGATGCGCATCGGCGTACGCAGCGACGACCGCTATTTCAGCGTGCGGCCGTTCTTCCATGTCGCGGGTACGACCATGTCGCTGCTCGTCGCGCTGGTCACAGGCGCGTGCCTGCTGTCCGTGCCGTCATTCGATGTATCGAATGTGCTCACGATTCTCGACGTTGAGCGCTGCACGCTGACAAGCGGCAACGACACCATCTTTTTGATGATCATGGGGCACCCTGAATTCAAGCGTGAACGCATTCATTTGCGCGGCGGCTGGGCGGCGGCTGGTCCGGAGATCATGCAAAAGATCCACGATGTGATGGGCGTGAAATACATGGTTGGCGCATACGGCCAATCAGAGGCCTCGCCGAATGTGGTGCTTAATGATTGGCGTGATCCGCTCGAGATTCGCGTCGCTGGCTGGGCATCGCCTCATCCGGGAATCGATATACGAACCGTATCGACGGAAACGGGCGAAGTACAACCCGTCAATGCGCCTGGAGAAATTCAGGTGCGCGGCTGGAGCGTGATGAAGGGTTACTACAGCAAACCCGAGGAAACTGCGAAAGCATTCAGCGAAGACGGCTGGCTGCGCACGGGCGACCTCGGTGTCATTGATGCCGACGGCCGCATGCGCATGCTCGGGCGCCTGAAGGATGTGTTCCGCGTCGGCGGTGAGAATGTCGCTCCGGCCGAAGTCGAGGAGACGTTGTTTTCGCATCCCGCTGTGCAACTTGCGCAAGTCGTCGGCGTACCCGACGCACGTCTGGGTGAAGTAGCGGCGGCCTTCGTCGTGCTGCGCCCAGGCACCCATGCGACAAGCGAAGATCTCATCGCATGGTGCAAGAGCCGGTGCGCGAACTTCAAGGTGCCGCGCTATTTGCAACTGGTGACATCGTTTGACGACATTGGCATGACTGGGAGCTCGAAGGTCCAGAAGAACAAATTGCGCGACTACGCTATTCGCGAATTTGGACTCGCCTGACTACACGCGGCGCCGGTGTTGACGAACGGCGCTGTGCAACGATTTTGTCGTGCCCTCGTCCAGGTTTGAACGCGTCCAATCAAAGGAAATCACAATGATCGCCACCCGACTCACCCGGATGCTGAACATCCGCTATCCGATAATCCAGGCGGGCATGAGTTGGGCGTCATCGAACGCGGCACTGCCCGCCGCCGTCAGCAACGCGGGCGGCCTTGGCGTGATAGCGGCAGGCCCGATGTATCTCGACGCCTTCCGCGATGCTGTGCGCGAACTCAAGGCGGCGACCAACGGTCGCGCGTTCGGCGTAAATATTCCACTCTACCGACCACAAGCGGAACTGTTTCTCGATGTGATCGAGGAAGAACGCGTACCAGTGGTGTTCGCTTCGCAAGGCGGCCCGAAGGCGCATCTCGAGCGCTTTCAAAGCATCGGTACACGCTGGATTCACGTCACTTCCACGCTCGAGCATGCGCGCAAGGCGGCAGCAGCGGGTGTCGATGCGCTCGTCGTCGTGGGCGCCGAAGCAGGCGGCCACCCACCCGCAAACGGCGTCAGCACACTGATCGCAGTGCGACGGGCCGTGCAGGAGTTTTCCCTGCCGATCGTCGCGGGCGGCGGTGTCGCGGACGGCTTCGGCGTGGCGGCCTTGCTCGCGCTGGGTGCGGACGCCGTGCAACTAGGAACGCGATTTATCGCGACGCGCGAATCGGGCGTGCACGAGAACTACAAGCAAGCCGTGCTCGACACTGACATAGACGGTACAGTGCTCGTCGGTGTCCGCAAACTGCCGGTGCGGATGACGAAGAACGCCTTCGCGCAGGATGTATTGCATGCGGATAAGCACGAGCCCGATGATTCGGCATATGACGCACTTTTCGCGAGCAGCACACTGCGTCAGGCTGCCCTTGACGGCGATATTGAACGCGGCAAGGTCGAAATTGGCCAATCGGCGGGATTGATTCGCGATCTTCCGGGTGCGGCCGAGGTCGTCGAGCGGATCGTCGAAGAGTATCGGGAGGCCGTCAGCCGACTGGTCGGCTGATCGATCAGAAGCACGCTCGGATGGTCCATCCGAGCCCGATATTTTTCGCCGTTAGTGGTGTATTCTCATTGATCGACCTGGATCATGCGCAACGCGCCGTGACGCTTTTCAGTTTGATCTACACGCCTGTATCAAACGAGGATGTCGGTATTAAATGTATGCGGAGCTCGTGGTGCAAAATACGCTACGACCGGCACCAAACGCCATCGCATGCAACAGTAGCCCTAATGCAGCTTCCGCCCGTAGCACGGGCTAACCTTCTCTTAACCTTCACCGGCCAGACTGAAATCACGGGACGCGGGTCGGATCCAGCGTGCCTCGCCACCGGACGAATCCTCTCCGATTAGCCGCGACTCGGCGGGAGTTTGGTGAGCCCATCGCATGACTCCCGCATCCCGATGTTCATCCAAGGTAGTCATGAACCACCTTACCGAGTCCCGCCGTCATATCAGAAAGTGATCGACCGAGATTCCTCGCTCCGCCATCATCTCCTCCAGGTGCCGAAGGCTCAGCGGACACGCTACATACCATCGAACGCACGTCAGGATCACGTCGAGCGGAGTGCAAGCGCTTGAGCATCCGCGCCAAGGCTGGATTCAGCGTCGTCATCAAGTATCCAATCGTTCGTATCCTCAGGGCGCATGATACCCGTTTACTGCGACAAAGCCGACATATGGCCTCTCGGAGGATTGACTTTCTCCAAGTCCGCCGACGCGCAACTCGGCATACGACTTCTTCCTCACTCGCGCGCCGCCTCGTCAAAAAGTCAGGCTAGAACGTGTGGGAGATTCCGACTGAGGCACCCGTAGTTGTCCCTGTGGCGGCGTGCAAGGTAGTTGGTCCCTGGCTAATCGAAAGACCCAGATCCTGCGCACCGTGGTTGTTGACCATGCCGAATTGGGCGTAAACGGACGTGCGCTTCGAGACGAAGTAGTACGCGCCGATCGCCCCTAACAACGAATGGCTGCCGGACACTGCGCGGTTGTCGACATACCAGACGCCGGCATTCAAGTCGATATTCGGGCGGAGCATGTAGTCGGCACCGCCGCCGTACACGTCGTTGTTAGCCCCGCCGCCAACCTTGATCTTTTCATACGAACCCTTCACGATCAACGAGCCGATCGTGTACGTTGCGCCAATCAACTTGCCTTCGAATCCCACGGTCGTGGGCGGCGTAGTCGACACGTTGCCACCAGGGTTGCCATTGTAATAGGCTGCATTGATGGCGAGCCCGCTCAAGGTGTAGCTCAGACTGGCGGAGTATTGACGGCCGGACTGAAAATTGCCTGCCACGCCGCCCAATGCGTACATTGCGCTACCTTGAAACCCGGCGAGTTTCGGGCTTGTATACGATATGGCATTGGGGTTGAAAATACTGGTTGCACCAGCGGCATTGGCGAGAATTAGGATGGAACTGCCAAAGTTTGACAGGTGTCGCGGGTCCTGTGCAATCAACGACATGAAATACGGAGATTGCTGCAAGCCGGCGCGGACTTCGCCAAAGCCGCCTTTCATTCCGACCCATGCGTTGCGGCCGAAAAGGTTGCCGTTCGAGTTGTTATAGCCGCCATTGGCAGTGTCGATACCGCTTTCAAGCTTGAACTCGGCCGAGAGCCCACCGCCAAGGTCGTCAGATCCAGTCATTCCGAATAGTGACGGAAGATTGCCACTATCATTAAAACTGACCAACTTTCCACTGTTTCCGCTGGTTTTGTTCAAATAAATTAAACCAGAGTCGACAATGCCATACAGCGAAACGCTACTCTGCGCGTGCGCTCCGGCAGAAAAAATAAACCCAGCGGAGACGGCGATTGCTGGCCTGACAACATACAACCTTTTCATAAAGATCTCCTGCCCTTATAAATATATTTATAAAAATAGTAGTACTAATTTTCTCGATTCAATTTTCGCTTGGCGAGAATCACCACAGAAACATCTCGATGCTCGACGCGTTGTGACGCGCGCTGACTGGCTTGGCTACCTCAAGCGGATCAACCGCCTTTCCGTGGCACCCCGCGATGAACACTACCGTGAAATGATTCCAGGCTTGAGCGAGAACTCAGCCCCGGTCTACATTAGGCTTAGACGACCTCTACTCGCCGAGCCTCAATCTCTCCGCGGCGACCAGGACACGTTTCTTTGAGGAATAGGCCCACAAGCGCGCTTAATATGGAGACAACGCCGACGATGAGCATCGGATAGGTCAAACCAAACTTGTCAGCAAGACCGCCTGCCACAACTGGCATCAACACCCCACCGACGAGTTCACTTACTGCCGTCGGAACGCCAACTGCCGAGCCGGTCAACCGCGGCGGAACAGACTCACACGGGATCACAGCGAGAAACAGGGGTGCAATGCCAAATCCGACAAAGCCGGCTGCGAAGAGATTTGCGAACTTTGCAATCGGTGCCGCCTCAGCCACGACGAAGGCAAGCATCAAGACACCATACAGTGCTGCCGACAGAACGAGCACAATCCGGCGGCCGACGCGATCTGAAATTGCGGGCACGATGATCATGCCGAGGAAGCCACCGAAACCCCAGCCGGAGATGATCAAGCCGACGACGCTAAGTGGAAGGCCGGCAACCTTCGTCAGGTAGAGAGCGACAAACGTGGAGAAAACGAACAGTCCGGTCTGGAACAGCGAGCCGATCAGCGTCGTTAGCCATACGTTCCGGAACTTCAGCACTGCAATTGCGCTGCCTTTATCGTTCAGCTGGTTAGCTTGTACCGATCGAGGCGGGGTGTTGCGCATTATCTTCGCGAGAATCATCGTTAGAATAATTCCCGGAATTCCCAACACGAAAAAGACCGCCTCCCACCTCATGTGAAGAATCAGCTGAGTAGCGATGATTGGACCCAAGCCAATTCCAAGTAGCGGGAAGAATGATTGGTGAATACCCAGATTCAGTCCCCGCTTTCGTGGCGTGGAAATTTCATCGATCTTTGCAACACTGGTACTAAAGACACCACCTTCTCCGATCCCAAGAAGTCCGCGCACAGCCAACATGCTGTAGAAAGATTTTGCGACGCCAGTAAAGGAAGTCATCAGTGAGAAGAAGGCGGCAGATCCAATGAGAATCTTCTTCCGACCGAATCGATCGGAAAGACTGCCCAGCACCCACGTCGATATCGCCCACGTCAACGCAAGGACTGATGCAATGGCGCCCGCCTGAGTATTATTCAGTCCAAGCTCAGGCATCAGCACCGGGAAGAGATAGACGATAACGAGCCTATCCAACCCGACGATGCCGAATAAAACAGCCAGAAGAACCACAATTGACCACTCGTATCCAGCGTCTTTTTCTGGTTTCATTTCGTATTCCTATATATTAATCGATCCAGCATCTACGGTCTCTTTCCAGAGACCAGCTACCTTTACATGAGATTAGAGATCGTTCGCGGGTGGATCGACCGAGTGAATTACCTCACCGTCAATCGATTCGATGTTACTTGACCATCTTGCTGCCGATAGGTCACCAATCTCCGCCTCATGGCTTCTGTCGCGTAACTCGTGCATTGGTGCGCGGCGACGTCTGTCAAGCACAAGTCGGACGACGTCGGGTCGTGCGTAGTGTCCTGCCGGATCAAACACTGCTTTCGAGAGCGACTGGAGCGACAAATCGATTTCGGCGAAGAGGATGCCCTCACCGTCGGGCGGCAACTTCTCGAAGAGTTCTGCACCGTCGGGGCCATAACCTACGGTATGCCCCCCGCCCGCTTTCAGCAAATTTCGCCGCTCGGGGGTATCGCAAAGAAGGTCAACCATTTGTTGACTTACAACTGCCGAGGGTGCGAGGACAAAGCAGCCGCCTTCTACAGCGTAGGTCCGTGTCACTGCGTTGTTGACCTGGTAACTCAAGGCGCTCGCAAAATCGTAAAGTGAAAAGCTGGGCCATGCCGCGACATGTATCTGTTCATCTTGAGCAAACATCGCGGCTTTTGTTAGTGGCTGTACATGCTCAGCGCAGCACAAGGCACCGATCCGACCCAAGGGTGAATCAACAACGGTTAGCCCTTCCCCAGATCCGTCTCCAAAAACGGTTCTTTCCAGATGAGTAGGCTTTAGCTTGCGGCGCTGAAGAAGCGTCTCGCCATCCGGCCCGATTAACCATTGAGAGATATACAGGGATCGCCCAGCGCGCTCTGACAAACCCATGACGACAGTGATCGAGTGCGCGCGAGCGGCCTCCCGGAGCTGTTCAGCCTCTGGACTGTCAAAGCTGAGTGAATTGTCAAAATATCGCTGAACGTACCCCTCTTGCATGTACCACGCGGGAGTACCAAGCCATACGTAGAAGGGGTAACCGGGCAACCAAACCTCAGGGAATGCGATGAGGCTTGCACCTTTGTTCGCCGCTTCCTCGATGAGTCGGATCGACTTTTCGATACCAGCCTGAAGATCCAGGAAGGCGGGCGCCGCCTGAACAACGGCGGCCTTAAAGCGTGGGTGTTTAAGTGTCATGTCTCTGCTCCAATCGGCTCTCGCCTACTTCAAACGCGTTTCACGGAAAGTGTCGGGCCGCAATATTCGCGTTGCTTGATTGAAGCTGAACCCGAACTTGACTGCGACTGCCCCTGGAGTTGAGCCTATAACCACATACCAGTGTCACAGCCGACGCAGCACCGGCGTCGGCAGCACACGTTCGCCGGGCGTGCGCGCACGTATTCCCAGTGGGATTCGAAGGATAGGGTCGATGCCTGGTCGGACGACCGCATCTGAGCCGAACTGCATGCACGCGTCGGTACCGCCGACGGCTGGCAGATTACGGATGGCAAGATCTCCCAGGAGATCGTCGTCGGAACGTTTTCGGGTGAGAAAGCGCGCCGAGACTTACGTCAGACAAGAACAGCGATCCGACGTCAGATGGCCACGCATCCAAGGCTATGAACGCGCGCACCTACGCCACTTAGTCGCCGGTATTCTCTAGCGGAAACCCCAGTATGGCGCCGGAACGCGCGACTGAAGTGCGAGGGGTCATTGAATCCCCATGTCATCGCGATTTCGGTGATGGACAAATGTGCGTAGGCCGGTTGACGCAACCACGCGGCACAACCGTCCAGCCGACCGGTAATGATCCGCTCGCTCATCGACTCGTGCTCGTGAGAGAACAAACGATACAGATAGCGACTCGACAACCCGAGTGCGGCGGCCACTCGATCAGGATTCAGCTCCGGGTCGCGCAAATGCTCATCGATGAAACGACGCGCCCGAAGCATGTGCATCGTCTTCAGGTTGGTGTCCGCGGTCGGCATCCGGTTGAAAAAGTCGGCCAAGGCCACGGCCACAAGGTGTGCCGTCACCCCCGCCAAACCGGCGCGGGCCTCCCCGCACGTCGGCTCGAGTAACAGCTCACGATGAACCGTTGCCACGTGCTCTGTGGCGATGCGCCGAATGCCGCCCCCACCGGGGATACGGACCGCAGTATGTTGACGGCTCAACGGCGCTAGCCCCGTCAGCAACTGACGAGGAAATCGAACGGTATAGTGTTCCCCGGAGAAATGCCATTCGAAGTCGCGCGAAGCATCGAACAACACCATATCGCCGGGATAAACGACTGCGATACGGCCATCCTGTTCGATGGCAGATCGGTTACGTGACTGGATCGAGACGAGCAGATAGTCGTCCTCGATCGACGACATCGCCCTGCGGCGATACTTCGCGACATGATCGACAGCCGCAATCCTCGAGACGTGCAACCCGCCGTTTTCGACAGCGAGCATCTCTCCCTCGAATGCCCCGTCGGACGTCATCGAATACACCATCGGCACGCAGCTTTCCTCAACCTGATGCGCCCAAGCCTGCAGGCGATCGGCGAGAGTGGCAGCGGATTCGGGGGCTGGTTGTTTAATGAGAGACTCCGCTGAGGTGGCGAATCGCAAGCGATGCATCACAGAATCCTCCGCCGGATTGTCTCCGTCAAGTCCATCATCTGCCGGCCGCCATGAAGGGCCGTTCAGCCACGAAGTCACGCGTCAACGCCGAAATTGCCGGACACCCGATCAGCGCCAGCGTGCGATCGATGTCGCGCCGGATCATCGCCAGCACATCCGCAACCCCGGCCTCGCCGTTGGCGGCCAGACCGTAGAGCGTCGCCCGTCCCAACATCACCGCATTCGCGCCCAGGGCGATCGCCTTCACCACGTCGGCGCCGGTGCGCACACCGCTGTCGACAATGAGGTCCGATGCAGGAACGGCGTCTCGCACAGCGGCAATGACGTTTGCGGGCACGGGGAGCCCCGCGTGCTGACGTGCACCGTGATTGGACAGGATGACGCCATCGGCTCCTGCATCAATGCAGCGTGTAGCATCCGCGATGGTGAGAATGCCCTTGACCAGCAACTTGCCCGGCCATGCATCGCGCAAACGCTTCAGATCGTCCCAATCGAATCCTGCGTCCATCTCCCGGCGCAATACCGCCGCTTGTGCCGCCGTATCCGAGGTTGTGTCGGTCGCGAAATTGCGCAGTTGCGGCATGCCGTTCGTGAGGTACGACCAGAGCCACTTCGGATGCGTGAGGCCGTCGTAGGCGGCACGAACACTCGTCCTGAACGGCATGGCAAACCCGTTGCGCAAATCCCGTTTGCGAAATCCGTTGACGGCGACATCCGTCGTCAAGATCAACGTCGAATATTCGGCCGCCCATGCGCGCTCGACGAAGCTTTTCGCAAGGTTCTTGTGAACAACGTAGAGCTGAAACCACAGGTCGCCCTGTACTTCCCGCGCCACTTCCTCGATCGACATGTTCGACGCGGTCGACAACGCAAAGGGTATTCCGGCCGTGGCAGCCGCCTTGGCCAAGGCCAGATCGCCCTTCGGCCAAAACGCGCCATTGAGACCGGTCGGCGCAATTACTAGGGGGGTCGGCAGCGATTTGCCGAGCAGCCGCGTCCGTTGTTCCCGCGCGCTGACGTCCACCAGTCTGCGCGGGCAAAACTCCCAGCGGTGAAACGCCGCCCGATTGTGGTCCAGTCCAGACTCGTCGTCGGCGGCCCCCTCCAGATAGTCGAACACCATGGCCGGAAGGCGCTTTTTTGCCTTGGCCCGATAGTCATCGATGTCGAACACGCCCTTCATTTTCGTCGTCATTCGGTGTTTGTGTCTTTCAAGCTCTCTTGACCGGAGGAATGTGCCGTCGAACCACCATCAAGCAAACGAATACAAGCAACATCGCGGTAGTCAACATCGTCAGATAGAGCGATGCGCCGCCCGCGGTAATCACAAATGCACCCGCAAACGCACTCAGGATCGCGCCAAGCCGGCCGAAAGCCAGCGCCGTCGCCGTGCCCGTTGCACGCACCTGCGTTGGGTAGACGTAGGCACATAGCGCGTACATCGTCGACTGCACCGCGTTGACGAACAGTCCGTGCAGGCCGATGCCGAAAATCAGCACCGACGTATGCCCCGTGAAGCCAAGGGCTCGCACGGCCAGCGCGCTGCCGGCAGCCGCCAGACAGCAGATCAGCAATGGCCAGCGCGATCCGAAACGGGCAATGGCGATGGCACACCCGAGTGCGCCGAAAACACCGCCCAAGTTATAGGCGGTCAGCCCCGAACTTGCGACGCCCGGGGCAAGCCCCTCGCCTGCGAGCATCGTGGGCAGCCAACTGAATGCACTATAGACGGCCAGCAGGTTCATGAAGAATGCCAACCAGATCGCCAGCGTGTCCCGCGCCTGACCTGGGACGAAAAGCGCGCCAATACCGGCACGGCTCTCAGCTTTTTGCTCAATCGCATCGGTGAACGTCGAGTCTGTGCTCACGGCACGCGACATGCGGTGGAGCAACCCGCCAAGCTCGGGCCACCGCGCTGGATGGCGCGCCAGATAGCGCGGCGACTCTGGCAATGCGAAGTAGAACAGCGCAGACATCACCACCGGCAATGCGCCACCGAAAAGAAACAGGCCGCGCCATCCGTACATCGGCATCACAATGTTCGCGAATAATCCGGCGAGCATGCCGCCCAAGGGCACGCACAGGATTGTTGCAGTGACCGCTACGGTTCGGCGACGCGCCGGCGTGAATTCTGCCGTCATCGTGGTAGAACTCGGGAGCGCACCACCAATGCCCAGACCCGCGATGAAGCGCAGCGCGGCAAGGGAGATGACGCCCTGCGACAGCGCCACAGAGCTGGTGGCGACGCCGAACACCATGACACTGCCGATCACCGCCCAGCGTCGTCCGAACCGATCGGCAAAAAGCCCGGCACACGCACTGCCGATGCCCATACCAACGAGCCCCGCCGCCACCGCCGGCGCAAAAGCGTTTCGTGTGATGCCCCACTCCTTGATCAGACTGGGAATGGCAAAACCGATCAGTTGACCGTCGAACCCGTCCATCACGATGGACAATGCTGCCAGGAATACGACGATCTTCTGAAACGTCGAGAACGGCCCTTCGTCCAGCACGTTGCCGATGTCCACCGCCGTGGGAAGTTGGTGCGCTCGATCGTTCATTGCGCACCCCACGAAGCGAAAGAGAGGGTAGACCTACGCACGGGGAACGCTCCCCGTTCTCGAAAGCACATCGACATGCGGTGGGTGATATTCAAGCTTGTCTCCTTGATGGCAACCGTTTGGCGCGATGGCCGGCCGACGCGAGGTTCCATATCGTTATGTTTGCTACCACTGCCTCAGTCGGCGCTCGCTCGCCTCCCGCTGTTCCGTTGGAGTGATCGAGCGCCGTGCGGACTCAGAACGGGTAATGCCGCGGCGTTGTCTGCACGGTCACCCAGCGCAGATCCGTGAACTCGGAAATCCCCGCCTTACCACCGAAATGACCGAACCCACTCGCCTTGACGCCACCGAACGGCATCTGCGCCTCGTCGTGCACCGTCGGACCGTTGACGTGGCAGATGCCGGACTCGATGCGTCCAGCGACGTTCATCGCGCGCGCCACATCGCGACTGAAGACGGCGGCGGACAGCCCATACTGGTTATCGTTCGCGCACGCGACGGCCTCATCGTCGCCATCGACCCGGACAATCGCTTTAACAGGGCCGAACGATTCTTCGTGATAAATGGTCATTTCCGGAGTCACGTGGTCGAGCAAGGTGGCAGGCACCAGCGTGCTGTCGGCCTTGCCGCCGCAGACGAGCGTGGCGCCCTTGGCGAGCGCGTCGTCGATCAGTTGATTGCAGCGCGTGACCGTCGTCATGTCGACGACTGAGCCCAGGACGGTCGGCCCCTCGCGGGGGTCTCCGAGGGGCAGGCTCGTCGCCTTGGCCTTGAGCGCCGCTACGAATTGGTCCGCAATCGCGTTGTCCACGATAATGCGCTCCGTCGACATGCAGATCTGTCCGGAGTTGGCGAACGCGCCGAACGCCGCGCCCTGGACGGCGGCATTGATGTCAGCGTCGTGCAGCACGAGCAGCGGCGCCTTGCCGCCCAATTCGAGCACCGACGGCTTGAGATACTTTGCGCACTGCATCGCGATGATCTTGCCCACCCGGGTCGATCCGGTGAAGTTCACGCGTCGCACGGCGGGCTCGGCGATGATGGCCTCCACGATAGCGCTCGCATCTTCAGGCGCGTTCGTCACAAAGTTCACGACACCGGCGGGCAGGCCCGCATCCTGCAGAGCTTCGATGATCAGGCCGTGGGTCATCGGGCAAATTTCCGACCCCTTGAGTACAACCGTGTTGCCGCATGCCAGCGGCAGAGCGATCGCCCGCACGCCCAGAATCACGGGTGCGTTCCACGGGGCCATGCCGAGCACAACACCTGCCGCCTGGCGCACTCCAAGTGCGACGCTGCCGGGAACATCGGAAGGAATCACTTCGCCGCCGATTTGCGTAGTCAGCGCTGCCGCCTCGCGAAGGCCGTCGCTTGCCAGCTTGACGTTAAAGGCGGCCCAGAGATGCGATGCGCCGGTTTCCGAGGCCATAGCCTTGACGAACGCGGCTTCGCGCGCCTGCAGCGCATCTGCCGCCTTGTATAACAGCCCGCGACGCTCGGTCGGCCCCGTCGACGACCATTTTGGAAACGCCTTGGCGGCGGCTGCGACGGCTGCCTTCGCGTCGGCGATCGACGCGGCGGCCGCCGTGCTCGCAACGGTGTTGTCGAGCGGGTTTCGGCGTTGGAACGTTGCCCCGTCACGCGCGTCGACACGCTCGCCGTTGATCAACATCGATACCTGGTTCATGCCTCTTTACCTTTCAATTAAGGTGCCCTGACGGACAGAAAAATTCACAAGCGGTTAGCTGATGACGATCTCGACCAGCCGTGTCTCGCTCGACGCCAACGCTTGCTCCAGCGCGGCTTTCAGATGACCCGCATGTGAAACCCGAACGCCCTCGCACCCCATCCCCTTAGCCAACGCGACGAAGTCCAGTCCGGACAGATCGGTGCCCTGTACGGGATCGGTCGGGCCGAAGCCGAAGACGGGCGCGAACTCCTGCAAGGCGGCGTAGCGAGCGTTGTTCAGGATGACGAAGGTAATCGGCAAATTAAGCTGCACGGCGCTCCAGATGGCTTGAGGCGAGTACATGCTTGACCCGTCGCCGATCAGGGCGATGACCCGATTTTCCGGCTTCGCCAGCGCCACGCCGACGGCAGCCGGCATGCCATAACCCAGTCCCCCACTGGCCATCGTGAAGAACGTGTGCGCACGGGTGAATGGCAGATAGCGCTGCATGACCGGCCGCGCGCTCGGGGCCTCCTCGACCACCACATCATTTGCCTTACGCACTTCGGCCAGCGTTTGCAGCGCGAAAGCCGTCGAGATGACCTCGGTTGCCTGTGCCCGCTCCGCGGCGCGACGGGGTGCCGGGTACTCACGCGAGGTCGGTGCCGACGCGGCGATCAAGTCGCGCAGCCCAAGTTTCAGGTTGGCCACGATCGATGTCCCGACGGGCGTCCACGCTGCCGTCGCGGGATCGTCGATGATCTGGAACAGTGTGGCCCCTGCGGGGACATGGGGACCTCTGCCTTCCACGTGATACGAGAAGGCCGGCGCGCCAAGCACAAGGATCAGGTCGTGCCCTTCGAGTAGGCCAACGATCTTTTCACGCATGGCCGGCAGAAAACCGGCGAACAGAGGATGATCTTCTGGAAAGCTGCACCGCGAGGACATCGGCGCGACGTACACGCTGGCGCTTTGCTGCTCGGCGAGCTGGACCACCTCGTCCCAGGCACCAGCACGATCGACCTCCGCACCGACGACGAACGCGGGATCGCGGCAACCGGAGAGCGCCGCGCCGACAAGCGAAACCAGCGCGGGTTCCGGGCGTGCGCGCGTGCTCACCTGCGTCGACTCGACCATTTCCGCCGGCTGATCCCAATCATCAACTGGAATCGACACGAAAACGGGACCCTTCGGCTCCTGCATGGCGATGTGATAGGCGCGGGCGACTGCGAGCGGCACGTCGGCGGCGCGTGCCGGCTCGATACTCCATTTGACGTACGGCCTGGGCAGCTCGGTGGCCTGCGAGGCGGCGAGGAACGGATCGAACGGCAGAATCGAACGAGCTTGCTGCCCTGCCGTCACGATCAGTGGGGTACGGTTCTTGTAAGCGGTAAAGATGTTCCCCATGGCATTTCCGACACCCGCTGCCGAGTGCAGATTGACCAGCGCTGCATTGCCGGTCGCTTGCGCGTAGCCGTCCGCCATGCCCACGACGGCAGACTCCTGGAGGCCGAGGACATAGCGGAAGTCTTCCGGAAAGTCCCGAAACATCGGCAGCTCTGTCGACCCGGGATTGGCGAAAACGGACGTGATGCCGAGTCGCCTCAACAAATCGATCACGGCGTGTCGAACCGTGATCGTCGCTGCGCCATGATGGCCAACGGCCTGTGTGCTGTGCTCCATGTACATATCCAAATGCGTCGACCTTCGTTAGCCGACCGTGATTGCGATGGAGCGGAGTATGGGAGCTGGACTGTTGTTTGAAAATTGCCAAATCAGTCAAAGCCCATTACATTTGGGCATGACTTGCTGGAGATCGAGCAGTGCCTCGACTCCGGCTTGCCCTTGTCTGGCGCGCATTCACGGTCGCTCGCATCCTGTCGGCCGCCGGAGCGACTCAGGGAAAATACCAACGCCATACATGGATGTAATCTGTGCAACGCTTGCACCAAGAGCCCCTTTTTTGTGTCCCCATCGCCGTTATGAGCTTCAGCCTTCAACAGTTGCACATGTTCACAACCATCGTCGATTGCGGCAGTCTGGGACGTGCAGCAAACACACTCGGATTAACGCAACCGGCACTGAGCCGCGCCATCAAACGACTTGAATCGACTGTCGGCTCACCGTTGTTCGAACGTCATGCCAAGGGTATGCAACTGACGGCGATAGGCGAGGCGTTGCTGCCGCATGCAATGTCGCTTCAGCGAGACGCCGAAAATGCACAAGAAGAACTCGATGCAATGCGCGGACTCAAAAAAGGAGTGATCAAAGTGGGGGCGGTAGCCAGCATTGCGACTCTCGTGCTGCCGGTCGCGTTGGGTAATGTTTTGAAGAAATGGCCAAACCTTCGCGTCGAGGCGCACGAAGGCGTTTGGGATAGGCTTGCGGAAGGCCTTTTAACACACGAGATCGACATCGCACTCGCAACATCAGACGTTCAAACCGACGAAATTTCAGCCATCGCCGACTGCCGCTGGACCGATTACAGCCACGTCGTCGCGTCCGCGAACCATCTCCTGCGACACAAGCGCCAGCTTCGTCTCGAAGACACGCTGTCGCAGCAATGGACCCTGACACCAGAGGGGACCAGTCCATACGCACACATGAAATCGACGTTCGCGACAGCAGGAGTCCCCTTCCCCGAAATTGCGGTGCAAACGCGCTCTGTGACGCTCATCAAGAGCCTCGTGGCACGTTCAGGGTTCATCACCTGGATGTCAGAACCAATGTACGATATGGAGAAGGCGGCGGGCATTCTTGATCGGCTGAAAATCGACGGACTAGAGGCCCCGCGGACACTCACTGCATTCAGGCGTCGCGACGGAATCCTGCCCGCCCCCGCAGCAAAACTGCTGGACGAATTGCGGCGCCTTACGGGCGGCACATCGGACCAGGCATAGCGCCGCGACGGCTTACGTTGTGGCGAGCGAACACATCGATCACGAAGGCCACATACAGCCAGCCCTGCCACGTCGAAACGTAGGTGAAATCCGAAACCCAGAGCTGGTTCGGCCGTGCCGCCTTGAACTGCCGATTGACCAGATCCAGCGGGCGCGGGGCTATGGCGTCAGCTGTTGCACGCAAAGTTTATCCGACCGTTTGTCCAGACGAACAAGACCGACGCCGCGGACGCGCGTGCAATCTGGACGGCGGTGCAGCAGCCGGGGATGCGAACGGTAGCGGCAAAGACGGAAGACCAGCAAACGATGCTTGCTCTTCACCGGATGCGCTCGCTGCTGATCAAGTTCCGCACCATGCAGGTAAACCAGTTACGAGGCCTGCTCTACGAGTTCGGTGTGTCATTCCGGGCAGGACGTGTGGCAGGCCTCAATGAGATGCGGGCCCACATGGCGGAACTCGAGAAGGTGCTGCCGCGAGCCATGTTCGACGGGCTACACGACCAATTGAGACGCATTGACGGGATCGAGCAGGATCAACCAGCTTGAGAAGCAGATAAGCGCCTGGCACAAGCAGGAAGCCGCATGCCAGGCAATTGCGGAAGTGCCATGTATCGGAAGACTCACCGCGACCGCGCTAGTCGCTACGATCGGGAATGCAAAAACGTTCAGGTCCGGACGCGAGTTTGCCTCGTTCCTCGGGCTGGTGCCCCGGCAGAGCGGCACCGGCGGCAAAATCCGACTGACATCGATCTCGCGGCGAGGTGATGTGTATCTGCGCACGCTATTGATCCGCGGCGCCCGCTCGGTGCTGTATCACGCAAAAGTGCCGACCCCATGGCAGAAGGCGATCCAGCAGCGACGACCGGCCAATGTTGCGGCGGTGGCTCTTGCCAACAAGATGGCGCGTACCGAATGGGCCATTCTTGCCCACGGCAGCACGTACGAGAAGAATCACATCAGCGTGAAACCCGCTTAACAGGTAAACAACGAAAGACGAGGTGAAGTGCCGAGAGGTTGCTGAGGTTGACTAACATGTGATGGCGAAACAGGTCGGACCGCAGGAACATAAACCTGAGTCAAGACTTGCGCTTGAAAGTGCGTGAATGAGAGGAGGATGTTCCCGGCGTATTCCATCAGGGCCCGCGGGCTTCGGCTTGCACTACAGGCTGATATAAGACCGCAGCCGATACCTCGTTTGAAAATCACGTGAAGATCAATCTGGCAAACCGGGCGGTGTCCATATAAGTCTTGACGACCAGTTGCTGCCGGTCGAGCCGATGCTATTCCAAGGGCAGGTATCGGATCGGAAGGGGCATTCGGTACCTCCGGTCGAGGGGAACGGAGCCGACGTTGGGACGATCTCGCGGACCCACAACTGGCCGCGCTTCCCATGAAGCAGCGCGATGCATCGCCATTCGTTCATCGTCAGACCGAAGTTGCGCTCGTATTCGCTTGACGAGCCCTTCGTGT
Organism: Paraburkholderia sp. HD33-4; assembly: GCF_021390635.1. NCBI lineage: Bacteria > Pseudomonadati > Pseudomonadota > Betaproteobacteria > Burkholderiales > Burkholderiaceae > Paraburkholderia > Paraburkholderia sp. HD33-4. Next base: position 2,085,878 of record NZ_JAJEJS010000001.1, read on the forward strand.
AGATGTTGGTCAACTGACGCAACTGAAACGAGACGAGGTCGCGCAAATCACTCAAAGCGCTCGCGTCGCTCTCCTCCGGCAGGATCTTCCCCGCTGTCGCCCCCTTGACCTTCCGCGCCATCGATCCCACACGCACCTTCAAAGATTTTACATGACATCATCACCTATTTTCGCAGAAGGAAAAAGCGCGTCGGCGCTTTCCAGACGCGTCCTGTTCAGGACGAAGTCGGCGCAGCGCTCTCCGATCATGATTGCAGTGGCGTTGGTGTTGCCGCTGACAAGCGCCGGCATCACCGATGCGTCCGCCACTCGCAACCCGCTCATGCCATGCACGCGCAGTTGCGGATCGACGACGGCCATCTCATCGGTGCCCATACGGCAGCTGCCAGCCGGATGAAACACGGTCTTGCAAACCGCGCGAATATGTTCTTCGATGCGCGCATCGCTGATCTCATCGCTCGCGCCGGGCAGCAGTTCTTCCGCGATCACTTCGCGCAGCGCCGGAGCGCGCAGAATTTTGCGGCTTATGCGCACACCACGGATCATCGTCGCCATGTCGTCGGGGTCGCTGAAAAAGCGTGGATCGAGCCGCGCCGGTGCGAGCGGATCCTTCGACGCCAGCCGCACCGTGCCACGCGACTTCGGGCGCACCACGCACGGTCCGATGGTGATGCCGTGCCCTTCCAGCGGCTTGCGGTCGACATCGCCGACGAGCGTGGGTGTGGTGTGAATCTGGATATCGGGACGTCCGCTGCCGCTGGTATCAATAAATGCGCCGCTTTCGATCACGTTCGAACTCAGCAGACCGGAACGCGTAAGCACATATTGCAATCCATGCCGCAGCGCCCGATATCCCCTGTCATGCCCCAACACGCTATGCGGATGCCGCGCCCGGCCATAAACCGGCGCGGTCAGATGGTCCTGAAAATTTTCGCCGACGCCCCGCAGATCATGCAAGACGGGAATATCGAACTCACGCAAATGCGCCGCCGGCCCGATGCCCGAATGCATCAACAATTTCGGCGAGGCCGCGCCACCCGCGCACACGATCACTTCCGCGCGGCACATCAACCGCTCGCATTCGCCGTTCTCGTGACGCAGAAGGACGCCCGTTGCACGCCGTCCTTCGCACAGCACCTTGAGCACGTCCGCGCCGGTAATCAGGCGCAAGCGCGCATCGCGCTTAACCATGCGAAGGTACGTTGCCGCGCTGCTGCCGCGACGGCCATCGAACGTCGTCGTCTGAAACAGCCCCGCGCCTTCCTGACGTTCGCCGTTGAAGTCATCGGTGAGCGGCACGCCCGCCTGTCCGGCTGCTTCCACGAAAGCGCGTGAGAACGGATGGACGTGACGCGCATCGTTGACCTTGAGCGGGCCGGACGTGCCGTGCAGCGGGCCTTTAAGCCGCGCATTGCCTTCGCTCTTCACGAAGAACGGCAGCACGTCGCGCCAGCCCCAGCCTTGCGCGCCGAGCGCTTCCCAGTCGTCGAAGTCTTCGTGCTGACCGCGAATGTAGATCATCGCGTTGACCGAACTGCCGCCGCCGAGCGTGCGGCCTTGCGGAATGTACATTTCGCGATTGTTCACATTCCCTTGCCGCGCGGTCTTGTACATCCACATGCGATTTGTTCCATGCACCTTAAAGAAGGTTGCCGGAATATGGATGAAAGGATGATTGTCGGGCGGCCCCGATTCGATCAGCGCAACACGCTTGCCGGCCTGCACGAGCCGTGCGGTGATCGTGCAGCCGGCGGACCCGCCGCCCACGATGACATAGTCGAATGCGTCCATAATAGTGTGCTCGATGTGTGATGTTTAGCGCTCGATCGGTGCGGCGCGGCGCATCGTCAAGTCGTCGGTACGGATGCGCAGCGCGAGCACGGAGGCAATCAGCGCGCTCGCGCCGATGATCATCAGCCCAAGTCCATAGCTGCCCGTATGCTGCTTGACGTAGCCCATGAGATAAGGGGCACCGAAGCCCGCCAGACTGCCGATGGTATTGATCATCGCGATGCCCGCCGCCGCGCCCGTGCCTTTGAGGAACATCGGTGGCAAGGACCAGAACGGCGGCAGCGACGCGAACGTGCCGCATGCAGCGAGCCCCAGCCCGATCATCTTCAGCGTGACCGTATTCGACTGCGCAGCGATGGCGAAGCCCACGACGGCTACCAGCAGCGGCAGAATCAGATGCAGCTTGCGTTCGCCTGCGCGGTCGGACTTGCGGCCCCAGACGATCATCGAAATGGCGCCTGCGAGAAACGGCAGCGCGGTGATCAGGCCTGTCTGCAGCTTGCTGAAACCGAACTCCGATACGATCAGCGGCATGAAGAACACACAGCCGTAACTGCACGCAATCAGCGCCACGTTAATGAGGCTGAGCAGCCACACACGCGGATGCGCGAACGCCGCCATGATCTCGCCGCGCCCATGCGATTCGACATGCTCCACGTCGCGGGCGAGCCGCGCGATCAACCACTTGCGTTCGGGCTCTTCGAGCCATTTCGCTTGCGCGGGGGTATCGGTGAGAAAGAAGAAGCAAAAGAACGCAAAGATCACCGCAGGCATCGCTTCGATGATGAAGACCCACTGCCAGCCCGACAAGCCGCCGATGCCGTCCATATACAGGATCGATGCCGACACCGGCGCGCCGATCACGATGGACAACGGAATCGCCACGAGGAAGTAGCCGAACGCCCGCGCACGATACGTCGAGGGAAACCAGAACGAGATGTAGTAGATGAGCCCTGGAAACAGCCCCGCTTCAGCGATACCGAGCAGCACGCGCAGCGTAAACAGCGACTTCGCGCCGACCGCGAAGGCCATTGCACCGGACAACAAGCCCCACGTCAGCATGATGCGCGAAATCCACAAGCGCGCGCCGAGCTTCGACAGAAAGATGTTCGACGGAATCTCGCAGGCCACGTAGCCGAGAAAGAAGATGCCCGCAGCAAAGCCGTAATCCGTCGGTGACAAACCGAGTTCGCGATTCATCGCGAGCGCGGCGACCGCGAGGTTGCTGCGGTCGATATACGCAATCAGATAGCAAAAGATCAGGACCGGCATTAAGCGAGCCATGACGCGTTTCATCACCTGCTGTTCAAGATCCATTGCTTCGTCTCCGTCTATATGCTTTGTGTTCGATGGCGCGCTCGCCTTGGGGCCAGTCGCGCCGGTTGAATATCAGAAGGTCAGATATCCAGTTGCGAGATGTACTTCAGGTTGAGATAAGCATCGATGGCTTCCGCGCCGCCTTCGGTGCCGTAGCCGCTGTCCTTCACGCCACCGAACGGCACTTCCGGGAACGCGATGGCAATCTGGTTGATGGTCAACATGCCGGTCTCAACTTCCGCCGCAATGCGATGCGCCTGTTTCGCCGAGCGCGTGTAAGCGAACGCACACAAGCCATACGGAAGGCGGTTCGCTTCGGCGATCATGTCGTCGAGCGAATCGAACGCATTGACGACCGCGATTGGGCCGAACGGCTCTTCGCCCATAATGCGGGCGCTTTGCGGCACGTTCGCGAGCACCGTCGGCTCGAAGAAATAACCACGTTCACCAATGCGCTTGCCGCCCATGCGCAACTCGCCGCCGCTGGAAATCGCGTCGTCGACGAGACCCTGCAGCGCGCGCACACGGCGTTCATTTGCAAGCGGTCCCATGGTCACGCCGTCCTCAAGGCCGTCGCCTACGCGGACCTTGTTCATTGCCGTGATCAGCTTGTCGAGGAACGGTTCGAACACGGCGCGCGCCACCACGAAGCGCGTTGGCGATGTGCAGACCTGGCCCGCGTTGCGCAGCTTGAACGCGCCGAGCTGTGCTGCGGCGGTGTCGATATCAGCGTCGTCGCAGACGAGCACGGGGCCGTGGCCGCCGAGTTCCATCGTCGCCTTCTTCATGTGCCTGCCCGCGAGTTCGGCGAGATGTTTGCCGACGGGCGTCGAGCCGGTGAACGAGATCTTGCGGATCGCGGGATGCGGCACGAGGTATTCAGAGATCTCGGCCGGCACGCCGTACACGAGATTGATCACGCCGCGCGGCACGCCGGCATCCGCGAAAGCCCGTATGAGCGCAGCGGGCGCGGCGGGCGTTTCCTCCGGCGCCTTAACGATGATCGAGCAGCCCGCCGCCAGCGCCGCTGACAGCTTGCGCACGACCTGATTGATCGGGAAATTCCACGGCGAGAACGCGGCGACGGGACCGACCGGCTCCTTCATCACGAGCTGATACGAACCCAGAATGCGCGACGGCACCATGCGTCCGTAGGCGCGCCGCCCCTCGTCCGCGAACCAGTCGATGAGATCGGCCGCCGACATCGCTTCGCCCTTCGCTTCGGCGAGAGGCTTGCCCTGTTCGAGCGTCATCAGGCGCGCGATGACGTCGGCGCGTTCGCGCAGCAGATTCGCCGCGCGCCGCATGATGTTCGCGCGCTCGTAGGCATTCATGCGCTTCCATACATCGAAGCCCTTTTGCGCGGCGTCGATCGCTTCGTCGAGATCGGCGCGCTCCGCGTGCGCCACACGCCCGATGACTTCCTCCGTCGCCGGATTCACGACGTCGATCGTGCGCGCCGACGCGCCCGCTTTCCAGACACCGTTGATAAAGAGCTGAACGTCTTGGTACATGGACTGCTTCTCCTGTTGAATATTCATTCGGTGCGTTGCGTCACCGCGAAGACCGCGCTCGCGGTCGCGACAACGTCGTCTTCGGCGTTACGTGCATCGGCCTCGCAAAAGGCGAGCGTGCGGCCCGTGCGTCGCAATTGCGCGTGCACCGCAATACGCCCGGATGCCGGTTTCAGATAGTTGATCGTGAGGCTCGCCGTGCCGAGGTTCTCGACGCGGCCGCTGGCGCGCGTGGCGAGGCCCATCGCGGTATCGAGCAGCGCGGCGAGCAGGCCGCCGTGCGCGTTGCCGTGGCGGTTCGTGTGGCGGGGTTGCACGTCGCAGGCGAGCGCGGCCCAGCCGTCGCCGTAATCAACCAGCTCAAAACCCTGCTCAATGCAAAACTCGGATTCGAGCGTGAGCGGCCGCGCCGTCGCGGGCGCGTTCATGCGGCAGCGCCCGCGGTGGAGACGGCCGCGTCTTTGGCGCGCGTGATCATCGGATTGAGTCCGGTGCGTGCGACACGGCTGGCGAGCTGACGGCCGAGCGCCGTTTCGCATGCCTGCGATGCTTCCATCATCGCGTCGAGATCGATGCCGGTCGCGACCCCCATCGTCTCGAGCAAATTGACGAAGTCTTCCGTGCAAACGTTGCCGGTCACGCCACCACCGTACTTCACCTTCGCAGGATGCCCGCCCGTGCCGCCGAAGGCGACATCGAAATGACGCACGCCAGCTTCAAGCGCCGCCAGATAGTTGACGAGGCCGGTGCCACGCGTGTCGTGGAAATGCGCGATGGCGTCGACGCCGGGAAACGCGCGCAACATCGCGCGAAAGAGGCGCTGGGTGCTTGCCTGCGTAGCCACGCCGATGGTGTCGCCAAGCGTCACGTGGTGCACGCCAAGCGCGGCGAAGCGCTCGACATCCCCGAGCACGCTGGATTCTTCGATATCGCCTTCGAATGGGCAGCCGAATGCGACCGAGATGGTGCCAATCAGGCGAAAGCGGCCTTGCGCGGCTGCGGCCATGGCTTCAATGCGTCGCCATTGATCAGCGCGCGACTGCTTGAGGTTGCGCTGTGAGTGCGATTCGCTCGCGGAGACGAGCAGGCTTATTTCGTTCGCACCGACACCCGCATCGAGATCTGCCAGCGCGCGTTCGACGGCGCGCAGGTTGGCGCAGGTTGCCTTGTAAAAGACGCCGTCCTTGCGTGGCAAGGTGCGCAGGAGATCGGTTGCATCGGCGAATTGGGGAACGACGGCGGGGTTCGAGTAGGACGTCGCTTCCACGCGCGCAAAACCGGCGCTGGCAAAGCGTTCGATCAGTGCGGCTTTTTCCTGCGTCGGGACGAATTCGGTCTCGTGCTGAAGCCCGTCGCGAGCGAAACATTCACATAGAGTCAGGTCGGACATGGTTTGCGGTTCCTGCAGAAATAGTTGACTTCGAAGCAATCAAAACATCGTTGTGATTCAAAGTCAACTAAATAGCGAATGCCGGCCGTTTGGTCTGAGTCGTTGTCTGAGGAAATCGATGAACCCGCCAAATCCTTTGTCTGTGCTGGATTTAGGCGAATTCGAGAGACTGTCTTGTGCGGATTGCGAGCACCATCGGCAACACTTAAACCGGGGTATACACCGATCCGATAGGTCACATATTCATTGTTTAAGTCACGTATTTTTATTTGACTTCGTCACGCATCTTGCCTTACTCTTTGTCCATCACCTCGACGCGACTACCCCATGACCTCCTGTGACAGCCTCCTCATCGAAGACCGCGCCGCCGTGCGCGTCCTGACGATGAATCGCCCCGACAAGCGCAACGCGCTTAACAATGAGCTCACGCACGGCCTGCTCGCCGCACTGCAAACCGCCGACCGCGACCCGGCGGTGAAATCCATCGTCCTGACGGGCGCAGGCAAGGCGTTCTGCGCCGGTGCGGACGTGAAGGAGTTCGGTGGCTTCGTCAGCTCGGGCAACGCCGATGCCGCCAGCGCAGCGCAGGCCGCGCTCGATCGCGCGCATCTGACAACAAACCTGCACCGCGTCTTCTCGCAGATTTCGAAGCCGGTCGTAGGCGCAGCCCAAGGCTACGCAATGGGCGGCGGGGCGGGTCTCGCGCTTGCGTGCGACATGCTGATCGCGGGCGACAGTCTCAAGCTCGGCTACCCGGAACTGAAGCACGGCATCGTCGCCGCGATCGTGATGGCCAATCTCGTGCGCCAGGTCGGGCGTAAGACGGCGTTCGAGCTTGTCTCGCTGGGTGAGGCCGCCGATGCGCAGCGCGCGCTCGCGCTCGGCCTCGCTAACCGCGTCGTCGCCGACGATGCGATGCTCGACACGGCTATCGGCGTCGCCGAACGTCTCGCCGCTTTCGATGCGCCCGCGATGGCCGCAACCAAACGCCTGTTCCACCGCGTGGCGGATCTGCCGCTGCAACAGGCGTTGGATGCATCGCTCGATACCAATCTGATGATGCGCAACTTCCGCAAGGAACGTGCGAACGACCAATGACCGACACGCTCGTCAAGCCGCTCGCCGGCGTCACCATCATCGAACTCGCGCGCGTGCTCGCGTGCCCGTTTGCGGACATGATCCTGGCCGAACTGGGCGCGACCGTCATCAAGATCGAGCAACCGGGAACGGGCGACGAAACGCGCAGCTTCGAGCCGCAGGTGGGCGACGAATCCGCGTATTACTTCGCGTGCAACCGCGGCAAGCAGTCGATCACGGCCAATCTCAAGACCGATGCGGGACGGCGCATCGTCCGCGAACTCGCAAAAAACGCCGACATCCTCATCGAGAATTTTCCGGTTGGCACCCTCGCGCGCTACGGTCTCGATCACTCGACACTGCGCGCGGATAACGAACGGCTCGTGTATGTGTCGTGTACCGGCTTCGGCCAGACCGGCCCCTATGCGAAGCGCAAGGGCTACGACACCGTGTTCCAGGCGATGGGCGGCATCATGAGCCTGACCGGCGAGCGCGGCGGCGGTCCGGTGAAGCCGGGCTTGCCTATCGCCGATCTGACTTCGGGCATGTGGATCGCCATCGGACTGTTGTCGGCACTGAACGGTCGCGCGATGACCGGCAAGGGATGTCACATCGACTTCTCCATGCTTGACGGACAAGTGAGTCTGCTCACGCTCGCGGCGGGCCGCTATTTCGCGCTCGGCGAAGTGCCGCCGCGTATGGGCACCGAGCATCCGGGACGCGTGCCGTCCGCGACGTTTGCGTGCAGCGACAACGCGTTCGTGCATATCACATGCAGCGATCAGCACTGGCTGCCGCTGTGCAAGCTGCTCAAGCTCGAACCGCTCGCCAGCGACCCGCTGCTTGCGACCAACGCGGGGCGCGTGGAGCATCGCGAACGCGTGATGGAGGCGCTGACGCAAGCCATTTCAGGCTGGACGCGCCAGGCTCTGTGCGATGCCTGCGACGCCGAAGGCGTGCCCGCCGGTCCGATCAAGGACGTCGCCGAAGTCCTCGCCGATCCGCACGTACAAGCGCGTGGCATGGTGAGCGAGTTTGAGCATCCTGGCGTCGGTACGTTCGGCGCGCTGCCGCTGCCGTTCAAGTTCGATGGCTTCGCGAATCCCGACGTCGTGCGCCCGCCGTTGCTCGGCGAGCACACGGAACAGGTGCTGCGCGAACGCCTGGGCTACGACGCGCAACACATCGCCGCGCTGCGCCGGGACGGCGCAATCTGAACGCTGCACGAATACGCAATACAAGGAGACACCATGACCGATGACCAAACACTGATTGTCGAACGCCTGGACGGCGTGGCCGAGATCATTCTCAACCGGCCCGAGCAGCGCAACGCGCTCAACGCGGTGATGTGCGATGAACTGCGCGCCACTGCCGTGCGCCTGCGCGCCGATGCATCGATCCGCTGCGTGATCGTGCGCGCGAATGGTCCCGTGTTCTGCGCGGGCGCCGATCTGAAGGAACGCCAGAGCATGAGCATTGACGACGTGCGCGCGCGCCGCCTGAAGGCCTTCGCCGCTTACGACGCGCTCGAAAAAATCGGCAAGCCGTGTATCGCGCTGGTCGAAGGGCCGGCGGTCGGCTCGGGCGGCGAGATCGCGATGGCGTGCGATTTCATCGTCGGGACGGAGAAGACGAGCTTTCGCACGCCGGAAGCGCTGTGGGGCACCGTCGGCGCGACGCAGCGTCTGCCGCGTGTGGTCGGCAAGCGGCTCGCGAAAGACATGGCCTACACCGGCCGCACGTTGTCCGCCGATGAAGCCTTGCACGCGGGACTTGTGTCGCGCATCGTGCCCGCCGACGAAGCGGTGAAGTTCGTCCGGCAAATGGCGCGCGATATCGCCGATGCGCCGGCGCTCGCGATGCAACTGACGCGCGACTGCATCGACCGTGGCGTGGAAAGCGATCCAGCCGGCGCGCTTGCCATCGAAATGCTGGCCATCGATACGCTCTTGCAAGAGTCGGACTGGAAGCAATCCATCGCTACCTTTGGCCAGCGCGGCAACGGCGCAAACAACGATGAACACGATGGAGCACGCCATGCATGACGACTATCTGGCCTATACCGAACGCTTCGGCCTGACGCAGCCCGTCACGCTGCCCGCGATTCTCGCCGCCCGTGCTGCCGCCACGCCCGATGCCGAGGCACTTGTCATCGACGGCGAGCGCATCAGTTACGGTGCGCTGGCAAAGCGTGTGCAAAGCGCCAGCGCGCGCATGATCGCAGCGGGCGTGCAGCATGGCGAGCACGTCGGGGTGCTGATGGGCAATTCGATCGACTGGGTCGTGCTGTTCTACGCTGCGGCATCGATCGGCGCGGTGACGGTGCCCGTCAACACGCGCTTCAAGCTCGACGAGCTGAACTATTGCCTGAAACAGGGCGACGTGCGCGTGCTGTTCTATGTCGATACCTTCCTTAACATCGACTATTCGCAACTGCTGCGCGACGTTGAACCAGCCTTCGACGCGAAGCTCCCCGGCGACGTACTGCCCTTGTTGCGCCGCGCCGTCTTGATGGGCGATACCCAGCGCGCATTGCCCGCGGGCGTCGAGCGCTTCGAGTCGCTGGCGGACACGGTGGAAACGCGCGCGCAAGCTGTGGCCCGCGCGGTCGAAGTCTCGCCCGACGACACGCTGCTGATCCAGTACACATCCGGCACCACTTCGTTTCCGAAGGGCGTGCTCCTTAGGCATCGCAACATGTTGATGAACGCGGCGGCGTCCGCGCAGCGCATCGGGGTGCGCGCGGATGATCGTTACTTCAGTGTGCGGCCGTTCTTCCATGTCGCGGGTACGACCATGTCGCTGCTCGTCTCGCTCGTATCCGGCGCGTGTCTACTGTCGGTGCCGTCGTTCGACGTGCCGACGGTGCTGACCATTCTCGACGAAGAGCGCTGCACGCTCACGTCCGGCAACGACACCATCTTTCTGATGATGATGAGCCACCCGGAGTTCAGACGCGAGCGGATTCATCTGCGCGGCGGCTGGGCAGCAGCAGGCCCCGAGATCATGCAGAAGATCCATGACGTGATGGGTGTGAAACATATGGTCGGCGCGTACGGGCAATCGGAGGCATCGCCGAATGTCGTGCTGAACGACTGGCGCGATCCGCTCGAGTTGCGCGTTGCGGGCTGGGCGTCGCCGCATCCAGGCATCGAGATTCGCACGGTATCGACGGAAACGGGTGAAGTGCAGCCCGCCGACGCGCCCGGCGAAATCCAGGTACGCGGCTGGAGCGTGATGAAGGGCTACTACAACAAGCCGGAAGAAACCGCGAAGACATTCAGCGTTGACGGCTGGTTGCGCACGGGCGATCTCGGCGTAATCGATGCCGAGGGCCGGCTGCGCATGCTCGGCCGCCTGAAGGACGTGTTCCGCGTCGGCGGCGAGAACGTCGCGCCCGCCGAAGTAGAAGAGACGCTGATCGGCCATCCCGCCGTGCAGCTCGCGCAAGTGGTCGGCGTGCCCGATGCGCGTCTCGGCGAAGTGGCAGCGGCGTTCGTCGTGCTGCGAGCAGGCGAAAAGGCGTCGAGCGAAGAGCTGATTGCGTGGTGCAAGGCGCGCTGCGCGAACTTCAAGGTGCCGCGCTACCTGCGGCTGGTGGAGTCGTTCGATGAAATCGGCATGACGGGCAGCTCAAAGGTACAGAAGAACAAACTTCGCGACTACGCAATCCGCGAGTTCAATCTCGCGTGAGCGCGACGCGGACGGCCTGGGCCGTCCGCTGCCGACGCAAGCCAACTATCAAGGAGGAGACAATGACGACGTACGCATCCGACGCCGTCGGGCTCACACGCCCGGACCAGGCCGTCAGTGAATCGACGTACCGAAAGATCAGCCGGCGAATTCTGCCGCTGCTCTTCGCGTGCTACATCATCAATTATATCGATCGTGTGAACATCGGCATCGCGCAGATTCAGTTCAAAGCCGATCTGCATTTCAGCGATCTTGTCTATGGCATCGGCGCCGGACTGTTCTTCGTCGGCTTTCTCCTGTTCGAAGTGCCGAGTAACCTGCTGCTCGCGAAGATGGGCGCACGCCTCACACTCTTACGCATCATGGTGCTGTGGGGCGCGGTGTCCGCTGCGACCATGTTCGTGCGCACGCCTTGGGAGTTCTACATCGCCCGCATGCTGCTGGGCGTGGCCGAAGCGGGCTTCTTCCCCGGCATCATCCTGTATCTGAGCTACTGGTTCCCGGCCGAACGGCGCGCGCGCGTCACGGCGCTCTCGTTCATCGCCATTCCCGTGGCGACGATGATCGGCGCGCCGCTGTCCGGCTGGATCATGCACAGCTTCCACCAGTTTCACGGCCTCGCGGGCTGGCAGTGGATGTTCCTCCTTGAAGGGCTGCCCGCGATTCTGCTCGGCATCATTGTGTATTTCCGGCTGGAAGACCGTCCCGAGAAGGCCACGTGGCTCACGGCGGAAGAAAAGGCGCGCCTCGTTGGCGCACTCTCCGCCGAACGCGGTGAGCGCGCGACGCACGGACACGGCGGCATGCTCGCCGCGTTGCGCGACTGGCGCGTGTATATCGCGGGTCTGGTGTCGTTCTGTGCGTACATTCTTGCCAGCACGATCGCATTTTTCGCGCCGATGGTCATTCAGGCCACTGGCGTCCACGACGCTCTGCATGTTGGCCTGCTGGCCGCTCTTCCCCCGGTCGCGGGCATCGTGTCGATGGTGATCGTCAGCCGCCATTCCGACCGCGTGCGTGAACGCCGTTGGCACGCCGCGGTTCCGCTGATGTGCGCGGCGGCAAGCCTGATCGCCCTGCCCTTTGCTCGCGGCGATCTGACGTTTTCCGTTTTGTTGCTGGCAATTGCGACGTCGGGACATCTGTCGAGCCTGTCGGTGTTCTGGACGATTCCATCAACCTATCTCGGCTCGACGAGCGCGGCGGCGGGCATCGCGCTGGTGAGCAGTATTGGATCGCTCGGCGGCCTGGTCGGGCCGAGCCTGATCGGCTATGTGAAGTCGGTATCGGGCAGTCTGACGCTCGGGATCCAGTTCGCGGGCTGCCTGGCTATTTTGGGCGGCGTGACTTTGCTAATCGGCATTCCGGCCCGTTTGCTGACGACCAAAAACTGATATTCACGAAAGGATTACACCATGTCACCGACTCGCCTTACCCGCATGCTGAACATTCGCTATCCGATCATCCAGGCCGGTATGAGCTGGGCGTCGTCGAATGCGGCGTTGCCTGCCGCCGTCAGCAACGCGGGCGGCCTGGGCGTGATTGCTGCGGGCCCGATGTACCTCGACGCCTTCCGCCAGGCCGTTCGCGACGTGAAGAAAGCGACCAACGGCGCGGCCTTCGGCGTGAACCTGCCGCTGTATCGGCCCGAGGCAGCGCTATTTCTCGATGTCATCGAGGAAGAACGCGTGCCTGTCGTGTTCGCGTCGCAAGGCGGCCCAAAGGCGCATCTGGATCGCTTTCAGCGGATCGGCACGCGCTGGATCCATGTCGTCTCGACGATGGAACATGCACGCAAGGCCGCCTCGGCGGGTGTAGATGCGCTGGTCGTCGTCGGAGCAGAAGCAGGCGGCCATCCGCCCGCGAATGGCGTCAGCACGCTGATCGCAGTACGGCGCGCGGCGCAGGAATTTTCCGTACCAATCGTGGCGGGTGGCGGTGTAGCGGATGGCTACGGCATCGCGGCGCTGCTCGCGCTTGGCGCGGATGCCGTGCAGCTCGGTACGCGCTTCATTGCGACGAAGGAATCCGGTGTGCATGAGAACTACAAGCGCGCCCTGCTGGAAACTGATATTGACCAAACGGTGCTCGTGGGTGTGCGTCAGCTTCCGGTGCGTATGACCAGAAACCAGTTCGCCGCTGACGTCCTGCATGCCGACACGCATGAACCCGATGATGCCGCCTATGATGCCCTCTTCAAAAGCAGCACGCTTAGACAAGCGGCACTCGATGGCGATATTGAACGCGGCAAGGTGGAACTTGGTCAGTCCGCGGGACTGATTCACGACCTGCCGGGCGCAGCGGAAGTGATGGCGCGACTCGTCGAGGAGTACCGCGACGCCGTGGGACGGCTCATCGGCTAGATCGAACAGTGGCATCTTTCTGGATGCCACTCTGTAAAACATACATTTCGTATAACTAATCAGAACAATTCTGGAGATTTGGAAGATGAAGAATGCATGCGCCGCAGCCGCTTTGCTGGCCTTCACCTGCGCAGCTCACGCGCAAAGCAGTGTCACGCTGTATGGCCTGATCGATACTGCGATCTCCTGGCAAACCAATCAGGTCGGCACGACGGCCGCGAACGGGCGCGCACTGTCCAGCGGCAGCTCCGTGGCGCTTGGGCCGGGCTTCTTCAACGGTTCGCGCTGGGGCCTGCTCGGCAGCGAAGATCTGGGCGGGGGGGTGTCGGCGATCTTTCGTATCGAGGCGGGCTTTAATCCGACGACGGGTGTCTCGCTGCAGGGCAATCGCGAATTCGGACGGCAGGCGTATGTAGGCATCAAAGGCAACTACGGTCAGCTGACGCTTGGCCGCCAGTACAGCGTGCCGTTCGACACCCTGCTGCCCTACGATGTCATTGGCTGGGGCAATTCTCCCGCAAGCGATGTCTGGGTCCAATTGCTCGCCGGCTCGCGCATGGACAATACCGCGAAGTACACATTCACCATCGATCAGTGGAAGTTCAACGCAGCATATTCGTTCGGTGGTCAGGCGGGCAGCGTGTCGCACGGTTCCACGTATGCGGCCGGTCTCAACTACACGGGCAGTGTGTTTTCCGCGGGCTTGACCGCGCAGCAGGCGAAAGATCTCGCAGGCAACAAGCAGTCGAATCTTGGCGCGGGCGCGTCTTATGTGACCGGGCCGGTGACGTGGCAGGCTTACTACCTGTACACGCGCCGCGACGGTGCGTTCACGCCGACGAGCGGTCAAGATTTCTCGCCGACGTATGGCACGTATACGCAGTTTTATACGAATCCGGGCAACACGAATATCGGCGCGAGCGGCCAAGCGCGCACGGACAATGTGTTCCAGTTCGGCGCGACGTGGCAGGCGACGCCATCGGTGCAAGTAAAAGCCGCCGCCATCTACGATCTCGGGCGGCACGTCAACGCGAGCGGCGAGAGCGGCAACAAGCTGTCGACGTTCCTGACCGGCGATTACTCCCTCTCAAAGCGTACCGATGTCTATGTGGCGGGGGCGTATAGCAAAGTAAGTGGTACGTTCAATGGGCCGTTTGCGGGAAATGATGACAGCGTGTCGGTCACGGCGGGGTTGCGGCATCGGTTCTGATCGAGACTAGATCACCCGTGACTTAGGTGCCCGATGACGGAAAACCGAGGCTAATTGTGGCGAGGTAACAGGGTTTCGAATTGCTCGAGAAGAGCCGATAAGGCAAGCAAAAGACATGACTCGCGGGTCATTTTGAATGGGCTGCGAAGATATCGGGACGAACAGACGATAGCAAGCGGCGCTAACCTCAGGACAGCGCTGAATCTCGCATTGGACGTCGTGGGCAAACCGACAATCTCTTTCGCCGGCCAAACGGCCAGGCGTGCCACCGCTCTTCGACCTTTCTTGACGCGATAGGTAGACAGCAAGTGAATGATTTAACAAGTTATCAACTGAGGGGAAAACCGAAAACCCTTGTCCCACTTGCCCAGTCCTAACCGAAAACCTACACGGAAGCAAAGCCACCCCTTTGCGACATAACTTCTGATTTTCCATACAAGGCCAGTGAGGTTATCCCGTCTTTGATTTGAATATTTTAGTGAGACAAAGGAGGGTCGAGTATGCGGTGTCCCAGGATTCTCTTTCGAATTCGTCTGCGATGTATGCTACTAGTAATCGCGGCGATGATAATTGGGTTTGCAACAAGCCAGGCCACGAACGCCGCGTCATATGAAAAGAAGACCGCGGATCTGCCTGGCGTTTCGCTCACGTATATGGACACCGGTGGCGATGGCATTCCGGTAATATTCGTCCATGCGCTGACGGGAACGAGCGACAGTTGGGAACCTCAGTTGCATGCTTTCGCGGCGGCGGGATATCGTGCAGTTGCCTTTGATCGCCGTGGATGGGGTGGAAGCGTCGCGAATGGAGACTCGGGCGCCCAGCCTGGTACCGGGGCCGCGGACATCGACGCCTTAGCGAATCACCTTAATCTACGTAAGTTCCACCTAGTGGGTGTGGCTGGCGGAGGCTTCGTCGCACTCGACTACGCGGCGTGGAAGTCAGATCGCCTGCTAAGTGTGGTTGTCGCCGCGAGTACCGGTGCGCTTGAGGAAAAGGAGATTAGGGAGTTTATTAAGCGTATCGAAATACCAAATGTTCCTTGGCCATCCATTTACCTGGAAGTAGGTCCATCCTATATCGGTGGCAATGTCGATGGTCTAGCGAGATGGAAGCAGATCGAGGAGCACGCAAGGCAACCTCATGCTCCCAATCAGCCGCTGCGAACTCCGAACACTTTTAGAAAAATCGCAGCAATTGAAGCGCCTATGTTGGTATTGGCGGCAAGCGCCGATTGGCTTGCGCCGCCGGCCTTGATGAAGCTATGGGCCTCAAAGGTCAAAGATATGGAGTTCGACGAGATCTGTGATGCCGGGCATTCGGTCGCGTGGGAAAAGCCCGACGAGTTCAATTCCCGGGTCTTGCAATTCTTGCGAAAACACTGAAAGTCCAACATCTTCGAGCCGAAGTCTATGCGAGGGGGCGAGGGTTCTCGTCCCTGTTGGTGAGCTATCTGTCGGATTCATGTGTCTTGCTGAGGGCGGCCAGCTTGTGAGTGTCGATCATTGTCGCGTGGCGACGGCCGAAGCCTTTGATTACGCGATAAAGATTGCAAAACATAGCAGTCGAGCGAAGGTGTGATCGGGCAGGCAGCAACGCAGGATATTGCCCAGCTCGCGGTCGACACGCATGGCTATACGGACTTCGCCATGGGTTTAGCCCGTCTACTCGGATTCGATCTCTGCCCTCGCCTCTCGCATCTTCGCGATCGCCGGCTTCACGTTCCTCGCAGTCAGGACGTGCCGGGGGAACTTGCCGCAATCACAGACCGCGATATTCGGTTCGACCTGATCGCGGAGGTCTGGGACAAATTCGTTAGGATCGTCGCCTCTATTCGCTCGGGAAAATGCACTGCCGTGGACGCTCTTACCCGGTTCGGGTCAGCAGCGCGCGGGCAACCTGTCTACGAAGGTGGCGTCCATATTGCGCGCTTGTTTCGCCCCCTCTTCCTCATCGACTAATTCACCAACACGGCTTTCCGAGCAGAGCTTCAGCATGTCCTGAATCGCGGCGAGGCGGTGCATACCCGTCCAACGAGCGATCTATGTTGGGCGCATTCCGATCGAACTTGCTCGGCGCGAGGATTCTCTGTTGGCCGTCGTCTGCGCTGACCTTGCTCGCGAATATCTTGATGGCGTGGAACACGACCCATATGCAACACTCGCTCGAAGCGCTTCAAGCTTCTGGAGGATCACCGCGACCGGACCAACTGAGGCGAATCGCGCCAACGTACCGCAAAGGGATCAACCTTCGGGGGACGTTTATCTTGCAGTAGGACGTTTCGCAAGCAGACTGCTTCCAAGTTTAGCGAAGGGTGTCGCGTCCTCTGCCACCGGCCAGCGCGCGTGAGAAAAGAAGGCGTCTGACGGGTAGACAGCAAGTTATTGATTTTGCAAAACATTAATTTTGTGCCGGAAGGCAAGGCCTTGTCGTATATAGGCGGCCCTAACCCGGTTTCTGCACGGGAATCAAGGCGACCCCCAGTCGGGCTTTGTCGGTCACGGTCTGACCTGTCATGCCATCAATCTGCGTATTGCCTGAGCAATCTATGGGGTGTGTAATTCGTCTCCGGACTATAGGTTGTCGGACGCAAACTCACTCAATTGCGGCTATGCAACGACACTAGCCTTGCCATGCGAGAAACCGGACGTGTACTCTCGGTCACACGCGAGCAGCGCCCAAACGATGCGAGCATTTTTGTTGGCGAGAGCGACGGCGGCGACATTGTGATTACGACGCGCCAGCAGTTTCTGAAACCTGGGGTTGCGGCTTTGATCCGCCTTGCCCTGAAATGCTCGCACCGCAGATCGTGCGCCGTGGATCAGCAGAGTTCGCAGGTAGATGTCGCCGCGCTTGCTGATACCGAGGAGGTTCGTCTTTCCTCCGCTGGACGATTGCGTTGGTACCAGGCCCATCCAGGCCGCAAGCTGTCGACCGTTCCGGAAGCTCCTCTCGTCGCCAATAGTGGCCACCAACGCGCTCGCGGTGATCGGGCCGATGCCGGGGATCTTCTCGAGCTTACGGCTGGCTTCGCTCTTACGATGCGAGCCCTTGATCTGCGCCTCAAGTTCGTTAACCTGACGATCGAGCTCCTTGAGGTGATCGAGCAGGCGCTCGACAAGCCGCCGGAAGCTGCCCGGCAGCTCGTTGCTCGCGTCCTCGATGAGGTCGCGAACATCCCCCATCACGTGGGCCAATCCTTGCGGCACTACGAGGCCAAACTCAGCCAGCAGCCCGCGGATCTGATTGGCCTGTGCGGTGCGCGCGCCGACGAATCCTTGGCGCACCCGGCCGGTGCAGCGCCAGCGTCGCTTGCTGCTCGATATTCTTGAGCGAAATACAATCTTCTCGGGATCAGCCGACGCGGCGACAAAAATGTCAGGCGCCTGCTCGTCCTGTGCGCCCGCGCCTACATGCGAAGCCTGGAGAAGCGAACCGGTCGCCTGGCAGACTGGGTTCGCGCAATGCTCGCGCAGCGGCATTCAAACGTGGTGGCGTGTGCGCTGGCCAACAAGCTGGCTCGAATCGCCTGGGCCATTGTTGCTCGCCAAACCACATTTGACGCAGGCTTCTCAAACCATCCACTCTGAACGGGTACAGCTTTACCATTGCTTTCAAATCATCCAACTGGTTTTGCGACGACTGAAAATCGATGACGTGAACGGCATACCGGCCTGACGAAGAACCTGTGTGCCAAAGAGGCTTTTCGAAGTCGATCCACTGTTAAGGATCGTCAGGCGCGAATCTCATCGTGGCGCGGGGAGCAATCCCCACAACGACGCCGAATAGATTTAAGCAAGCCAAACTCGCCATTGAAAATCAGGGTTGCAAAAATGGGGTGGACCATAGATTTGGCGCAGCGATGCCGTGTTGGGGTGGGGGCGTCCATTCCATTAACCATGAGCACAAACACAGCGGCCTGAAATTCGTCACACCAGCGCAGCGTCATAACGGCGTGGCAACCGCAGTGCTTGCGCAACGTGAGGCCGTGTATGCAGAGGCCAGGCAGCGCAATCCACGGCGTTGGTCCCGATCGACGCGACTGGAAATTGAAGGATGAAGTCTGGCTCAATCCGGAGCGCTCGCAACCGGTAGAACTAAAGCAGTCCGCATGAAGTGACACGACAAGTACGTTGACAACCGCCGTCTCCCTGCCACGTCTGGGTCCAGCCGACCGTATCTTCGGGTCCTGGCTGTCGCGTCGCTGGTCAAGGCTGCGGGAGGTCCTCGTCTTCGTAAAGCCAGCCACCGTGATCTCCGGGCTCGTGCCGACGCTTTCTGGTGCAGTTCTTTTCGCGCGAAACCTGGCCAGTTGTTCTTCAGACCCAATTCGAGCCAGGAGAAGATTTCCCACCGAGCCTCTTCATGCGTAGCGAAGTCTGTGCGGTCATTGCCAAAACACGACACTGCAGGGAATGCCGGAACATTACATCGGAGTTTAGATTGTAGCGCGACAAGCCTTTCGACTTATCGGTAAGGATCCGATAGCGCCCTCAAAAGACCCGGTCGATCGGCAAAGCGTTCGCGACTAGACGGGTGACTGAGAGTCGCGCTGAGCCAGCTCGCGGCGTTTTCCATAAAGCAGTGCGGTTATCGAACGGGCCGATGTTGCAAACTCCTCGATCGGGCGCGCGCGCGAACGGATCAGGGTCTTCCGCTCTCTCGAAGACGTCTTGGCGCCACGACTGCGTCTTGAACGCGGAGGACGTCCCGCCTGACGCTTTCGTGGAGCGCGACGACATGTTCGTGGTCAGAGGACCTCTCTGAAAAGGCATGCGAACTCCAGTGTGCGGCAATCAGCGGATGAATAGAGATGTCAGCTTGAGCTGCTCCATCGGTCAAACATGGCGCATTTTCTAAAGAAGACGACCCGAAAAGCTTAAGCAGTGAATCCCGCTCGCTTAAACAATATCCACAGTGAAGCAAAGCGTTTAAGCGAGAATGAAACGTTCATTCCGCGCGTTCATCTGGAGCATTCATCTTGACTCGAATTCACTCATCGCACCGTCCGCTCGTGGTTGGAATTGGTGGCACGACACGGCAGGCATCGTCGACGGAACGCGCGCTTACTTTGTCATTGAAGAGCGCTCAGGAAGCTGGCGCGCGCGTGAAGTTTTTCGGTGGCGCATTCCTGCACAGTCTTCCCCATTACGCGCCCGAAACCCACCAACTGACCGACGAACAGGATGAACTCATCGAAACGGTGAGGGCCGCCGATGCGCTCATCATCGCTACGCCAGGCTATCACGGCGGCATTTCCGGTCTGGTGAAGAACGCCCTCGATACGCTAGACGAACTCCGTGACGACGACCGTCCCTATCTCGACGGACGCGCGGTCGGCAGCATTGTCACTGTATATGGATGGCAAGCTGCGGGCACGGTGCTGACGTCGCTGCGTTCGGTCATTCATGCATTGCGCGGCTGGCCGACGCCGTTCGGCGCTACGGTAAACACGCTCGAGACACACCTCCAGTCAGCCCATCCGTGCTCGGACCCCAAGGTCGTCGAGCAGCTTCGGACGGTAGGACGTCAGGTGTCGAGCTTTGCGCTCGCGTTCGGCGCGCGAGATACCAGTGCTTGTCTTGCAATGAAGGAGCCTGAATCTGTTGCATAGATCTCAATGAGCGTCTGGTCGAGGAGTTTCACCTCGGCGCTCCTCTCGCTCATTGTTGGACAACGCGCGCAACAGCATCTGCCCTTTCAGTCTATAAGAACGCATGGCCGTGCGAGCGAGCGGATGCTGCGGCACCCACTTCGGTATCGAGCATGATACGTATCTGCTCGATGAGCACGATGCAATACCCAAGCGACACCGCTTCCTGCACATCGTGCGCGACGAGAAATGCCGTAAAGCGATGCTCGCGCCGCACCCTGTCGATCAGGCTTTGCATTTCGATGCGCTTAAACGCATCGAGCGCGCCGAGTATTGATTTAGCGCCAGCAGATCTCGCCTACGCACCAGCACCAGGGGCACAGGCTGTAGTTGACCGCCCGACAAGCGCGGCACCAACTTGTGCTCACGCTTACTCAGTTCCATTTCAGGGGAGCGTCGGCGAGCCTCGTAACGTGTGCTGTACGGAAAGTCGAGCATCACGTCGTCGAGCACGCTCATCCAAGGCAGCAACCTCGCATCGCGGACATGAGGCGACACGTTGTTGGGCGATGTCGCGCGACGCCGGACAATACCGACCTTCGTAGCTTGGAGTGCCGAAATTAGCCCAAGGCAAGCGGCATCGATTCCACAGTCGCTGCGCTCGACGATCGGCAAGAAGCCGCGGCGCTCGGTCTGCGTGAAGGCATGAGTGTGGCATTCGATCGGCGAATTTAACGAAGTCATGCTTGCAGCTTGTTCTGATTGACCGGATGCCAGCACCGACCGATAGGTGTCGCGACTCGCCTTCGTTAAATTACGGGTATACGCTATCTACCATAGGGTTTTGCCGCATAGTGTTCTTTCACTTCCCGATCCCAAAATTTGGTAGTTCAGCACTAATATCGCTGCTGGACCGATAAAAATGAAGGAACGGCTCCATGTTGCCCCAACAAACAGCGTCATTAGCGCATTTCGCGTTCATGCCGCTGCCGAACTTCACAATGATAGCGTTCACAAGCGCGATCGAAGTTCTACGTATGGCCAACTACTTGAGTGGCCAATCGTTATATAGGTGGTCCATCGTCAGTCCCGAGGGTGGTCCAGTGGTGGCTAGTAACGGCCTCTCTCTTCAAACTGAGCCTGCGGAACTGCTTGCGACCGCCGACATCATGTTCGTGTGCGGGGGCGTTGATGTTCAGCGTGTGACGACAAAAGCGCATGTGGCGGTACTGCGACGCTTCGCGCGGTCGGGTGTCGCCCTTGGTAGCCTCTGCACGGGTGCCTATGCACTCGCAAAGTCTGGTCTTCTGGCCGGATATGCTTGTGCTCTTCATTGGGAAAATCTATCGGCGCTTAAAGAAGAGTTTCCGAACACCCAATTTCTGAGGGAGCTCTTCGTCTTTGATCGCGACCGCGTCACATGCACAGGAGGCGTTGCGCCTCTTGACATGATGCTGCACTTAATCGCCCCTCGCATCGGCATGGCACGGGTTACGCAGATAGCTGAACAATTTATTTTAGAGCACGTACGAGATACCAGTGCTCAACAGCGTATTCCACTTGTTGCAAGATTGGGTTCGGCCAAAAAGGCGCTGTTTGAAGTCATCGCATTGATGGAAAACAACATTGAGGAGCCGCTTTCACGCGACGAACTCGCGCGTCTGGGAAACCTGTCGCAACGACAGTTGCAACGATTATTTCAAGAGCATCTCGGGACGACACCGACACACTATTACGTGACTTTGCGTTTGCGCCGCGCGCGTCAGTTTCTGCTTCAAACCGACATGTCAATTATGGACATTGCCATTGCGTGCGGTTTTCATTCGGCATGTCACTTCAGCAAAAGCTACCGCGATGCGTTTGGCGTCGCGCCAACGCAGGAGCGCCGCAAGCAGATCGCACCGCTCGCGGCACACGCCTAATTCGGCCCGATGCTTTGCGGGTGCTGAATGGAGAATCACCGTGCGGTGAAGCACCCGCGATGCAAATCACGAGCTGGAGGATTTAACTGGGCAACCCGAGAATCGGGTCGCCCTCTTTTCATGTGCTACGCGGCCTTGAGTAGGCCGTGTGGATCGAGAACGAACTTGCGCGGCGCCCCACCGTCGAACTGCTTGTACCCATCGGGCGCCTCGTCAAGCGAAATGACTGTGACATTGACAATTTCAGCGATCGGAAGTCGGTCGAACAAGATTGCTTGCATCAAGTTGCGGTTGTACTTCAGCACAGGTGTCTGGCCCGTGTGGAACGAGTGAGACTTTGCCCAGCCCAGCCCGAACCGAATGCTTAGGCTCCCATGTTGAGCGGCGACGTCCTTCGAGCCTGGATCGTCGGTCACGTAGAGTCCTGGAATCCCAATCGACCCAGCGGGGCGTGTGATTTCCATCAACGAATTGAGCACTACCGCAGGTGCTTCTTGAGAGTGGCCCGCGACCCCATGACCGTGGGCTTCGAAGCCGACACAGTCGACCGCACAGTCGATCTCCGGTCTACCAAGGATCTGCGCAATTTGGTCACCGAGCGTTGCATCCTTGGATAGGTCGACAACCTCGAAACCCATCGCCTTGGCGTGCGCTAGACGGTCGTCGTTCATGTCGCCGACGATCGTGCAAGCCGCCCCAAGCAACCGCGCCGATGCAGCAGCAGCCATTCCGACCGGCCCTGCACCAGCTATGTAGACTGTGGCGCCGGGTTTCACGCCGGCAGTGACAGCGCCATGATATCCGGTGGGCAAGATGTCCGACAAGCACGTAAGGTCACGAATCTTCGCCATCGCCTGGTCGCGGTCAGGGAACTTCAGAAGGTTAAAGTCCGCATACGGGACCATTACATATTCTGCCTGCCCGCCAATCCACCCTCCCATGTCCACGTATCCGTACGCACCACCTGCGCGTGAAGGATTCACATTCAAGCACACCCCCGTATGCTGCTCCTTGCACATCGCACAACGTCCGCAGGCTACGTTGAACGGAACGGACACCAGGTCCCCAATCTTGATTGTCTCGACATCATGGCCGATCTCAATCACTTCACCTGTAATCTCGTGACCCAGCACAAGGCCGACCGGTGCCGTCGTGCGACCGCGCACCATGTGCTGGTCAGACCCACAAATGTTGGTACTGACGATCTTCAAAATGACGCCGTGGCCAATACTTCGCCCGCTGGGATCGACCATTTTCGGGTAGTCGATTTTCTGCACCTCGACCTTTCCCGGTCCCAGATATACGACACCTCGATTATTGCTCATTGCGTTCTCCCTCCTTGGATAGTGTTCCACCACACCAACGAACCGGCCCACGGCAACAAGTATTCAAGGATAGTCCGCAATTCAGCTTGGACGGTAGGCAAAACCCGACAGCTCTTGCACCACGCCGACATGATCAGACGATTTAAGCATCTAACACTACACACGCCCTCTGTGATGTTTAGCTAGGCTCCGACGCTGTTCCAGCCCCTCATGTCGCGCGATTTCCACGCACATATTGAAGATCTGTTAGATAGAAAAAGCGCCGCATGCGCGCGGCGTCCAAACGCGTACACTTCATTTAACCCAGCTATCGACGCGGTCGCTATGCGCATTGATCCATTCGTCCGCCGCGGCAGGGGGTTTGGTGCCGTTCTGCGTGGCGAGCATCACACTATCAATCTCCCCCGGCTTCCACTGGAACTTTTTCAGAAACGACACGACTGGCGGCGCTTTCTGTTCGAGCCCCGGATTAATCACATTATCCACGTGCTCGGCTTCACCGAAAGCCTTCTTTGGATCGTCGAGAAACTTGAGTTTGTATTTCGCGAACATCCAGTGCGGCTTCCAGCCCGTAACGATGATCGGCTTGTTCGCGGCCTCGGCCCGAGCCAACTCAGCGGTCATCGCACTACCCGAACTTGGCATAAGCTTATAGTCGAGGTTGTACGCCTTGATCGCTTCGCTCGTCTTTTGCATCACACCCGCACCCGCGTCGATGCCGACGATGCGCGAGTCGAATTCCGCCTTCTTCGCTTCAAGATCACTCAGACTCGACACGTCCGCGTTCGCCGGCACGATCAGGCCAATCTTCGCATCCAGGAAGTTTGGCCCCAAGTCCACGACTTTCGACTTGAAATTGTTCCAGTAGGCGCCATGGGTGACAGGCAACCACGCAGAGAGCGTCGCATCGAGATCGCCACGCGCCACGCCTTGCCACATGATGCCAGCAGCTACAGGCACGAGTTCAACCTTGTAACCAAGGCGCGTTTCGATTATTCGTGCAGCCACGTTAGAAGTCGCGACGCTATCGTCCCAGCCTTCGACGTAACCAATCTTGATGGTCGGTTTTTCGTCAGCTCTCAGGTTCACACTGGTAGCCAGCATCGCACTGATTGCACCCAAAACAAGAAGTCTTCTGATCCGTCTCATGTCTCTCCACCCTATCGCTCTCGTATTGCGGCCCCATGCCGTCTCACGCTCTACATGTTGAAATGTAAATATCGTTGCTCCGCCGGCTCTGCTGATGATTCATTTGTCGACGACTAAATCGCTCAACGGTTTGCTGCAGCAGAGCAGTACCATGCCCTGATCGATCTCGCGCTGACGAATGCCACCCGCATGCTTCATGGCGACTTCGCCGGAGACGAGCTTCACCTTACACGTCCCGCACATGCCCTGCGTGCACGACGACGCCAAACGCACGCCCGCCTTCTTCGCCGCATCGAGTACATGCTCGTTGCTGCCGCACTCGATATCGCGCCGGCTCTTGGCGAAGTTCACCTTGAACTTCGTGGCGACCGCCGCGACCTCGACAGGCTCCGTGGGCGCGGCTTCGACAGACTCCGTGGGCGCCGGCGCGAAGCCGACAGCCTCTTTACGCGCCTCGACGAAATCGGTCTGCGTCGCGAGCGCGTCGCCGACATGCGCCGTCGTGAGATCCGCCGCGACGTCTTCGACGACACCGAACGAGAAGCTTTCCTCGTGATAATGCTTGCGATCGAAACCACCCACGTCGAGCAGAGTGCGCACTGCGTTCATGTACGGTCCAGGGCCGCACGTGAAGATCTCGCGTTCGAGAAAGTCCGGCGCGATCAGCTTCAATAGCGGCAGAGTCAGGAAGCCCGTCACGCCCGGCCAGTTCGTGCGCGTGCCGATTCGCTCGCACACGAACGCGGTGCGGAAGTTCTTCTGGTTCGACGCGATCAGATCGAGCTCACGCGCGAAGATGATGTCGTCCGGCGTCCGCGCGCTATGCACGAACACGATGTCCGCATCGTCGACGAGCTCGTGATGCGTGCGACTCATCGACATGAGCGGCGTGATGCCCGAACCCGCAGACAGAAACAAATACTTGCGCGCCGGATGACGTGCGCAGGTGAACTCGCCCGACGGCCCGAGCACCCGCACGGTCGCTCCCGCGACCATGTTGTCGTGCAGCCAGTTCGACACCGGGCCACCCGGCACGCGCTTCACCGTGATGGAGATCGTGTGCGGGCGCGCCGGCGAGGACGAGATGGTGTAGCAGCGGTTGATTTGCTCGCCGTCGATCTCGAGCTCGAGTGTGATGAACTGCCCCGGCTCGAAGACGAAGGTACGCTCGCCGGGAACCTTGAAGAAAAAGCTCTTGACGTCGTGCGTTTCCTGCCGGACGTAACAGCAAACGAGTGTCTCGTCCGTGTCGCAATTCCAGCGCATGGGTAGCGTCCCCCAGAACTTCGGCTGGGTGACACGGCTGTCTGTCGGCTCGAACGCAGCATGCTCTCGCATCATTTCTGCTCCTACTGCATGCCTTAGAGGGCACTTACCGCTCAAAGGAAACAACTTTCTCGACACCCGCCGCAGACTCATTTTCTTGAGAATCGGCAAAGTCAGTAAGCCGGCAGATGTACCAATCGGCGAACTTCTCCACCAACCCTTCCGTGAACGGCGAGTATGGCCCCGGCTCGTATGCGCTGCTCGCCACGCCGAGCTGCGAGTACTCGACGAGCGTGCGGTCCTGATCGTTCGTCGCGCGCCACACGGCAGTGAGGTTGTCGACGTCGTAATCGATGCCCTCGCTCGCGTCCTTGTGCACGAGCCATTTTGTGCGCACGAGCGTTTCGCCCGACGAAAGCGGAATCACGCAGAACGTCACGATATGATCGCTCATGAAGTGATGCCACGAGTTCGGCTGGGTCCAGAACGACAGGCCGCCCAGGTCCGCGCGCTCGAAGCCGCCGAGCAGCTTCTTCGAAGCGACCTTCGCATCGAGCGTCTGCGATTCGCCGTCGCGGTCGAGCGGCAGGCGTTGCGTGCGGAAGCCCGTGACGAGATCGGAGAGACGCTCGATTTCGGCGGACGGCAGGCACATCTCTTCCCATTGCTTCGTGCGCTCTTCGACAGTCCTTTCGAACGCTGCCATGCCTTCCGAGTTGGCGGGCGAGCGTTGATAACCGAAGCCGTACTCATAGAGCGAGATGGTCAGCTCCGGATGGTTCGCGACGCAGTGATAGCACTCGCGGTTGTTCTCCATCGTGAGCTTCCAGTTGCCTTTCTCGACGATGTCAATGCTCGCCGCGATCTTGCAATCCTTGAGGCCGTGCGGCGCGAGATACGGCTCCATCGCTTCGCGCATCACGGCGAAGTCGGCGGGCGGTTCATCGGCGAGACAGATGAAGATGAGGCCCGCGAGATTCTGCACATGCACCTTCTTGAGGCTGTGCTTGCAACGGTCGAACTGGTCGCCCATGTGTTCGGCGAACATCAGATCGCCGGAGAGGTTATACGTCCAGCTGTGATACGGACACACGATGTTGCCGAGCGAGCCCTTTTCCTCGTTGCACAGACGCGCGCCGCGATGGCGGCACACGTTGTAGAACGCGCGGATTTCCATGTCGTCGTCGCGCACGATCAGGATCGAATCATTGCCGATTTCGACCGTCGTGTAATCGCCCGGCTCGGGAATATCGGGTTCGACGGCGACCTGAATCCAGGTCTTACGGAAAATCGACTCGAGGTCGAGTGTGTGAATCTCTTCGCTCGTATAGAACGGCGCCTCGAGCGTGTGGCCCTTTTTGCGGCGTTCGATCATCGCCCGAACGTCTGCCGAAACTTTCATCGTGTGCTCCGTTGTGCGTCACGTCTGGTGCCCCGCCAAACACCTTTGAACGCGGGCTGCTGCTTCTTGTATGTGGGTATTCCGTTGCGCCGAAGACCGCGTCGAAATCAGTAATCGACGAGTTGATGCTCGCGCAAATAGGCCATGATCATTTGTGCTTTTTCGACAGAACTTCCTTCAGATACGACGTTGCCGCCGCGGCTTTCCGTCGTCGTCGCCGAAAGCATCCGCGCGTGGCCCGAGCGCTTTTCCGGCGCGGCCAGTTTCTTCGGTTTCGCGGTGATCGCCATGAGGCTCCATGCGGCGCGTTCCTTGTCGGCGGGCGCGGGCGCGGCGACCGGCGCGACGTGTCCCTCACGCATGCGTGCGTAGGCATAACGCGGTGCAGCGTTGGCGAGCGGATGCACGGCGACGAGCGCGGGCAACGGCGCGCGCACGCGGCGGCGCAGGCCCTTCGGCATGAACTGGCGCACTTCCACGCCTTCATTCGTCACGCTGACGTCCACGGCCGCGCCGACCAGCGGCATGTTCAACGCATCGGCGAGCTTGTAAGGCAGCGTGCCGCTGTCATACGCGCCTTCGGCGCGCGTGCCCGTCAACACGAGGTCGTATCCCGTGAGCCTTTGCGCAAGGGCAGCGCAGGCGTCGGCCTGTGTGTTCAGCACTTCGACACGCGGGGCGCCGAGCGCAAGATATTCGGTAAGTGCTGGGTTGGCGGGATCGCCCGCATGCAGCACTTCCAGCTGCGCGCCGTGCGCCTTCGCGATATCGATGCCGATCGTCAGCGCGGCGGCGTCGTTGCGGCTGTAGCGCGCCGTGCCGCTGACCGGATGGCGTCCGGTCGAAACCAATACCGCGATCTTCATGCTGGAACTCCTTGGGCGACGGGCGCGGTCTCGACGATCGATTCGCCGCTGGCGCGCGCGGCGCGTGCGGCGGCGGCTGCGTCGGTCAATGCCTTGATGGTCTCTTCCGTATCTGCGACGATCGTCAGATTCGCGCGCTTCGCAATGGGCGCGCTGGCGTCGAGATTGACGGCGATCACATGCCGCACGTCCTTGATGCCCTGCAAGTGCTGTACGGCACCCGAAATGCCGAATGCGATATACACGCTCGCCTCGACGGTCTTGCCGGTCGCGCCGATCTGCTTGTCGCGTGTGAACTTGCCATCGTCGACGGCGACGCGGCTCGCGCCAATCGCCGCGCCCAGCGTGCCCGCGAGCGTCTCGAACGCGGCGACGTCGGACACGCCGTTGCCCGCCGACACGATGAAGTCCGCCTCTTCCAATGCGACCTGCGCGGCGTCCATTTCCTCGATGCCGAGATCGACGTACGCACTCACACGCGCTTCGGGCACAATGCCTTCTGGCTTCACCGCTTCGCCCGCGCCGACAAACGGCAGCTTGGCATCGACGGCGTTCTGCGCGAGCAGAATCACATCGGGCAAGGTGCGCGATGCGTAGGCACGGCCGGCATGCGCATACGACGCGACATGCGCTGCGTCGAGCTCGACCACTTGCGTCGCAATCGAAGCAGCGGCGCGCGCAGCATAGCGGCGGCCGAGGTCACCATCGCCGGTCGCGCTGTCGGGCATGAATACATGGACCGGCGAGAACGATGCTACGCACGCCGTCAGCGCGCGGACTTCCTCATCCGGCGCGAAGCTGCGGCGGTCGAACGCGGGCAGTTCGATATAACGGTCCGCGCCCAACGCGCCGGCATCGTCCTTGAACTCGCCGAACGCGATCAGCACGACTTGCGTGTGGTCATCGGCGAGCAGCGCGGCCGCGGCCAATGCCTGGCGTGCGTGATCGTCGAGCGCGCCGCGATCCGTATGTGCCGCGACGAGCAGCGAGCGTGTCGCGGGCTTCGTCGTGCGGCATGGCTTCACCGCTTCCTTATGGCCGCCGTGTGTGAAGTCCAGCACGGTGCCATTGCCGACTTCACCAAGTGTGATGCGCTTCAGCCCTTCCGCAGTGATGATGAACGGACGGCGCGGGTCGATTCGTTTGATCTCGTTCATTGCTTTACTCCAGCGCGGCGGCGACGAGCTCCGCCACGTCGAGCACTTCGGGACGTTCGCCTACCACGCCTTCCAGCATCGCGGTGCACTGCGGACAGCCGACCGCGACCACTTCCGCGCCGATCAACTTCGCATCGGCAATGCGGATATCGGGGATGCGCTGCTTGCCGGGGATATCGGTCAGCGGCGCGCCGCCGCCACCGCCGCAGCATCGGGCCCGCATGCCATGACGCTCCATCTCGACCACCTTGATGCCGATGGTCTTCAACAGCTTGCGCGGCGCTTCCGTCTCGCCGTTGTAGCGGCCGAGATAACACGGATCGTGATACGTGATCTTCTTGTCCGCGAGCACGGCGGCGGCCTTGGGCGTGAGCTTGCCGCTCGATACCAGCTCGGCCATGAACGCAGTGTGATGCTGCACTTCGTAGTAGCCGCCGAGCGCGCGATACTCGTTGCGCAGGCTGTGCAGCACGTGCGGATCGGCCGTGACGATGCGGCGGAACTGGTATTGCGACAGCGTGTTCATCAGCTTCGATGCGCATTGCTGGAACGTGGCTTCATCGCCGAGACGACGTGCCGTGTCGCCCGTGTCCGTTTCGACGCTACCGAGCACGGCATAATCGACGCTCGCCTTGTTCATGACCTTTGCCAAGGCACGCAGCGTGCGCTGATAACGCATGTCGAACGCACCTTCGCCTGCAATCAGCAGCACATCCACGGGGCGCCCCGGCTGCGCGACCTGTACCTGCAGATCGACGGACCAGTCGTACCGCGCGCCGATGTCGTAACCGTTCTGGCTGCCGGTTTCACGCAGGTTCGCCAGCGTGATCGGACCTTTGCCCGGCACGTTGCCTTCGACGAGCGTCTGGTTGCGGCGCATGTCGACGATGGCATCGACGTGCTCGATCAGCATCGGGCACTCCTGCACGCAGGCGCGGCAAGTCGTACAGGACCAGATCGTCTCCGCTTCGATCAACTGCGAGATCAGCGGCTTGGCCGGACCACCCGTGTGCTTGCCGACCGGAATGCCGGGCGTCGGGCTGCCCGCATACTGTGAGTCCGACCCACCGACCATGCCGACGACCAGATCCTGAATCAGCTTCTTCGGATTGAGCGGCTGACCCGAAGCGAACGCGGGGCACGCGGCTTCGCACTTGCCGCATTGCACGCAGGCGTCGAAGCTTAGCAGCTGGTTCCAGCGAAACTCGACCGGCTTGCTGACGCCGTATTCCTTCGCATCGAGCGCAGGCTTTTTCAAAGCCGTCGGCGGCACCACTTCCTGCCCGGTCGTGGCTCTGAATCGTTCCTGGCGCGGATGGAACGCGAGGTGCAGCAAACCGGCCATCGCGTGCTTCATCGGGCCGCCTTGCGCCGCGCCGAAGGTCATCGTGTAAGCACCGATTGCGATCAGCACGGCGACGATGATGGCCAGTCCACCGGACATCCAAGATGCAGGCAGCAGCATAAACAATGCGAGGCCAAGCGCGAACGAACCGAGCAAGAGCGGCAGGTTGTCCCACGGTCCATGCGACAGACGCGCGGGCACGTCCTTCGCACGACGGCGCTTCCATACGAACACCGCGCCGACGAGCATGATGATCGCCGCGATGAAGATGGCCTTGTCGAGCCACGGCGAATAGATCGCGAGACCGTAGTTGACGAACACCAGCGCCATCGCGAGGATCGCGCCGCCCGCGGTCGCGACGTGCGTCTTCGCGATATACGGATCACGCGCCACGACATGATGCAGGTCGACGAAATAGCGCTTGGGGATGGTCAGCAGGTTCGACCAGCCATACGCGCCGGCCGTGGTGGCCCGCCCTTCGCGCCAGTAGGCTGCGCGCTTCAGCAGGGCGAACGCGAGGCCCGCCATCGAAAGCCACAGCAGCGCGGTGATGACAAACACGGGGTTCATCGTCCAATCCCCTCGTCAAAAGTCTTTGCAGAGACGCAGCGAATCGTAGATCGCGCTGTGGATGTTGTGCATGGAGATGCAGTCGCCGACGCGGAACAGCACGAAGCGTCCATTGCCGAGTTCTTCGCTGAGGCACGGCTGCGGCTCTGCGGCGAAGAGCTTGTGCATGTCGAGTTGCCCGCGATTGAGCGACTCGGACTTCAGCTTCCAGTAGAGCGCGTCGTTGGGTGTGATGCCGTTCTCGATCACTACCTGGTCCACCGCGCGTTCCTCCTGCTCTTCCGTGTACTCGTTGCGGATCACGGCGATCTTCTTGCCGTTTTCCTCGTACACCTTGTCGAGCCAGTAGTTCGGCGTATGGATCACGCCCTGCGCATAGAGACGGCGATAGAAGATCGGGAACGTGGTGCCGCCGGTGTCGTCGGCGACCTTCACGTCTGGCGTGACGATTTCGACGTTATTGCCCTTCGATGCGATGAAGTCCGCGACGCCCGCGCCGGCATGCGTGGACACGCCGTCATAGACGAGCACGTTCTTGCCCGGCTCGACCTTGCCCGAGAGGATGTCCCACGAACTCACTGCGAGGCCTTGCTCGACGCCCCATGCGGGCACCTGATCCGTGAACGACGAACCACCCGTCGCGAGCACGACGATGTCCGGCTTCTCGGCCATGATCACCTTCTCGTCAGCGGCAACACCGAGACGGCGATCGACGCCCAGGCGCTTCGTCTCCATGTCGAACCAGCGCACAATGCCGGCCATCTGCTCACGTTGCGGCGCCTTCGCGGCGAGCATGATCTGACCGCCGACGTAATCGTTCTTCTCGAACATCACGACATCATGACCACGCGAACGCGCGACGCGTGCCGCTTCGAGACCTGCGGGACCCGCACCGACAACCACGACCTTGCGCTTCGGCCCGCGCGTCTTTTCGATGACATGCGGCATCGTCTGTTCACGCGAGGTCGCCGCGTTCTGGACGCACAGCACATCGAGGCCGTTGTACTGGCGGTCGATGCAATAGTTTGCGCCGACGCACTGCTTGATTTCATCTTCACGGCCATCGCGGATCTTGATGACCATGTGCGGATCGGCGATCTGCGCGCGCGTCATGCCGACGAGATCGACCATGCCGTTCGCGAGCAGACGCTCGGCCTGCCCCGCATCGCGAATGCTTTGCGCATGCATGACCGGCAGCTTCGTGACCGTCTTGATGCCCGCCGCGAGATGCACGAACGGCTCGGGCGGCAACGCCATCGGCGGCATGCAGTTGGCAAGCGTGTTATGCGTATCCGCACCGGAGCCGATCACGCCGATGTAGTCGATGAGACCCGTCTCGGACATCGCCTGCGCGATTTCCTTCAGGTTCTCGTGCGAGAGACCGTCCTCATGGAACTCGTCGCCGCACATGCGCAGGCCGACACAGAAATCGGGACCCACTGCGTCACGCACGGCTTGCAGCACTTCCACGCCGAAGCGCAGACGGTTCTCGAGCGAACCGCCCCACTCGTCCGTACGGAAGTTCGTTCGAGGACTCCAGAATTGGTCGATCAGATGCTGGTGCGCCGCCGAGATCTCGATGCCGTCCATGCCGGCATCCTTCACGCGCTTCGCGGCCGCTGCGAAGTCCTGGATGATGCGCTTGATCTCTTCTACTTCGATGATCTTCGCGTTGCCGCGGTGCACCGGCTCGCGCACGCCCGACGGCGACATCAGATGCGGCCAGTGCTCGCCGTGCCACGCGGAGCGGCGGCCCATGTGCGTCGCCTGGATCATGATGAACGCGCCGTGGCGATGCATCGCTTCCGAGAGCCGCGAGAGCGGGTCGATGACCTTGTCGGTCGCGAGATTCACTGACTTCCACCAGCCTTGCGGGCTGTCAATTGACACGGGACTCGAACCGCCGCACACGGCGAGGCCGACGCCGCCCTTCGCCTTTTCCTCGTAGTAACGGATATAGCGGTCGCCGGGCAGGCCGCCCGGCTCGGCATAGACCTCAGCGTGCGCGGTGCTGACGATGCGGTTGCGCAGGGTCAGCTTGTTCAGCTGAAGAGGCTTGAAAAGGTTCGGGTAACGCATTGCGATCGACCTCGGAATGGTTTTACATGCAACTACTGTGCCGCGTTGTCTCCGGCGCGGTTAAGCCTGTGGCGACACTTCGAACACACAGTGATCGTGTCCCTCGGCCGCGCACTGCGTCTCGATGGATTTAGAGCGCGGGCCTTTCTTCGCGCTGTCGGGCGCGGTGTCGTTGACCCAGTCCATCGCGCCGGCGAACCAGCCCGCGAACATGTAGCAGAGCTTGCCGTGCTTGCCCGGCTGCGCCAGCACAAAGGACGAGTTGTGCAGGTGAATGCGCGCGTGCGAGGTCGCCGGGTCGGCTTCCACGATGCTGAAGAGGCCCCAGCCGCGCTGCGACAGGCGCTTCAGGTAATGCTCGAACACGGCGATGCCGCTGATACCGTGCTTCTCGGCTTCTTTGTCGCACCAGTGATACGCGGACTTGTAGCCGGCCTGGTAAAGAATCTCGGCGTAGGTCTCACGGCCGAGCGCTTCCTCGACGGCGACATGGTTGTTCGTGAAGAAGTGGCGCGGCACGTAGAGCATCGGCAGCGCGTCGGTGGTCCAGACGCCGGTTTGCGGATCGACGTCGATAGGCAGTTGCGGTTGCATTGTGGTATCTCCGTGAGGAAAGGGCGCGCAAATCGCTGCGCCGCTCTCTTTTTCATCCAGGTAATGGATCGATCGCTGCGTTACGCGCCCCAAACGTCTCTGAACACGCGCACCCAGTTCTCGCCCATGATCTTGCGAATTCGCGACTCCTTCCAACCGGCGCGCTCCATCGCCGCTGTCAGATTCGGAAACTCGCCGATCGTACGAATACCGTCCGGGTTTACGACCTTGCCGAAATTCGTCAGACGTCGATAGCGACCCTTGTCGTGCGTGAGCCAGTCAAAGAAATCGACGCTATAACCTTGTGTGAAGTCCGTGCCAATTCCAACCGAGTCCTCGCCGATCAGATTAACCACATAGCCGATTGCTTCGATGTAGTCGTCGACGGTTGCATCGATCCCGCGCTTAAGAAACGGCGCAAACATCGTCACGCCGACAAAACCACCCGCATCGGCGATTTCCTTTAGTTGCTGGTCGGTTTTGTTGCGGGGATGCTCCTTAAGACCAGAAGGCAGACAGTGGGAATAGCAGACTGGCTTCTTCGAATACGCAATCGCTTCCGACGACGTATTGCTGCCCACGTGCGACAAATCGACCATGATGCCAACGCGGTTCATCTCCGTGATGACTTCGCGTCCAAAGTCGGATAGGCCGCCATCGCGCTCATAACAGCCGGTCCCGACGAGGTTGTGCGTGTTGTAACAGAGTTGCACCACGCGGACTCCGAGCTCGGCGAATGCCTCGATGTAGCCGAGATTATCCTCGAATGCATGCGCGTTCTGAAATCCAAGAATGATGCCGGTCTTTCCGTCCTTCTTTGCGCGGGCAATGTCTTCCGTCGAGCGAACCAGCATTACCAATTCGCTGTTCTCGCGAATCTGCTGCTTCATCACTGCAATGTTATCGACGGTCTTCGTGAAGTTCTCCCATACCGATACCGTGCAATTTGCGGCGGTGACACCACCTTTACGCATGTCTTCGAACACGGAGCGTTCGAACTTCGAAATGTTCAAACCATCGATAATGATGCTGTCTTGGTGTAGCGTGCTCATAATGAGTTTCAGCGTTGTCCGTTCGTCAGGCTCAGTAAATGGGGAAGCGCTCGCAGAGCGCGAAAATCTCGCGGCGCACGCGCCGTTCGGTTTGGGGATCGCCTTCCGGGTGCTCGCGCAATGAATCGAAGACTTCGAGAATCAGGCGGCCGACATCGCGGAACTCGTTCACGCCGAAGCCACGCGTCGTGCCTGCGGGCGTGCCGAGACGAATGCCGGAAGTGATGGTTGGCTTTTCGGTATCGAACGGAATGCCGTTCTTATTGCAGGTGATGCCGGCGCGCTCCAGCGCCTGCTCCACCTGGTTGCCCTTGAGGCCCTTCGGACGCAGATCGACGAGCAACAGATGGTTGTCGGTGCCGCCTGTGACGAGATCGACGCCGCCCTCCTTCAGCACAACGCCCAGCGCCTGTGCATTGGCGAGCACCTTGTCGATATAGGTCTTGAAGCCCGGCTGCAGCGCTTCGCCGAACGCGACGGCCTTGCCCGCGATCACGTGCATCAGCGGGCCGCCTTGCAGCCCGGGGAACACGGCGGAGTTGATCTTTTTGGCGATCTCTTCGTCATTGGTCAGCACGAATCCGCCGCGCGGGCCGCGCAGAGTCTTGTGCGTCGTCGACGTGACGACGTGCGCATGTTCGACCGGATTCTGATGACGTCCCGCGGCAATGATGCCGGCGATGTGCGCCATGTCAACCATGAGCTTCGCACCGGCGTTATCGGCGATCTTGCGCAACCGCGCGAAGTCGAGTTCCCGGGGATACGCCGAGAAGCCCGCGATGATCAGCGTCGGCTTATGCTGTTGCGCGAGCTCTTCGATCTGCTCATAGTCGATCAGCATGGTGTCGCGGTTCACACCATATTGAACGGCGTTGAACCACTTGCCCGACAGCGCCGGCTTCGCGCCGTGCGTGAGGTGGCCACCCGCGTCGAGCGACATGCCGAGCACGGTGTCGCCCGGCTTCGCGAGCGCGAGCATCACGGCGCCGTTGGCCTGCGCGCCGGAGTGAGGCTGCACGTTAGCGAACTTCGCGTTGAACAGTTCCTTGATGCGGTCGATGGCGAGCTGCTCGATCTCATCGGCGAATTCGCAGCCGCCGTAATAGCGCTTGCCCGGATAACCTTCCGCGTACTTGTTCGTGAGCACCGAGCCTTGCGCTTCGAGGACGGCGCGCGAGACGATGTTTTCCGACGCGATCAGTTCGATCTGTGATTGCTGACGCTCCAGCTCTTTCAGGATCGCGCCGCGCACCAATGTGTCGCGCGTCGTGAGCGACTCTTGGAAGAAGGGATTCGTGTTCGACATGGGAGAGGTCCGTGGGGAAAGAAGAACGGTCGTGTGACGCAGGCCTACGGGTTTCGCAGGCAGTTGTCGTGGCCTTCGTCGTTGGGTCTATTCTTGTCTTTCGGCCCGCGGATCAACGTAAGAATTCAGACGCGTTCTTTACCATTTCCGACATGTGCGTCCATTTTCGACGAGCAGCGCAAATGAATTCGCTGTAGGGGCTTTTTATTTAGTATCGTGCCGCACCGGGCGAAACGACCGTGCACTTCAAAGTGATAGATGAGCAAACCGGTGAAGGTGCCTCGCATCCGCCGAGAAATGAGTTGGTAACACGGTCCTGACCTGCCAAAACCTGTCACCGACGACAGAATGGGCCGAGATATCGATGCTGTTTTTTGGGATCGCCGGATAGAACTTGTTTCGTCTTCTACCGGGCTTTGCGGCACGTTGGTACCTGAACGAGATCTCGGTACTGCGCGCTCGAAATCAAAACGCTGATGTCTGCGCAGCGGGAAGGCGAGACTGCCGCGAACGGTTAGAAGCCGATTGTCTAACTGGACGTCCTGCACTTGATCGAACCCGAGCGACGCACGCCCACGCCGCATGTATGACCAAAGGGGATAGCGCTATCACTCAGGTAAGGTTCGTTCCACGCTAGGTGGATACCCGTACTGCGCGCGATACGCCTTGCTAAAGTGACAAGGCGAATGGAATCCACAGATGCTCGTCACGTGCGAAATCGATGCATCCGTGTTGCGCAGAAGCTCCCGCGCGCGCCGCAAACGCAACGTCAGATAATAGTTCGTGGGTGATACGCTAAGGAACTTCTTGAACATACGCTGTAACTGCCGCTGCGAAAGACGCACGAGCCGTGCGAACTCCTCGAGCGACAGGGGCTCCTCGATGTTCGCTTCCATGAGGCGCACGACCTCGACAAGCTCCGCACGTGAAAAGCCCACACGCGCGTCGACTGGAATATGCTGAAAGTCTCTCGAACCGCGAATACGATCGACAATAAACTGCTCCGACACCTGCGCCGCATGCGCGTGGCCGAATCGCATGCCAACGAGATTGAGCATCAGGTCGAGCGGCGCGGTGCCGCCCGTGCACGTCATGCGGTCGCGATCGATCACGAAGATCTCATCCGCGAAGCGCACGTGTGGAAAGCGCTTGTTGACCGGCGACATGTCCTCCCAATGCAATGTGCAGCGATAGCCGTCGAGCAGCTTCGCGGCCAGCAGCGCGTACGGCCCGGTGCAGATGCCGCCGAGTGGTATGCCCGCCTTGTGTGCACGTTGCAGAACCTCGATCACCCTGTCGTCGACATAATCGGCGACCCGCCAGCCCGCGCAGACTATCAGCACGTCAGGCATGCCCGCTTCGTCGAGCGTCACCGTCGGCTTCACGGTGATTCCGTTGCTCGCGTGCGCCGGCTCGCCGTCCGGCGTGATGATCGACCATCGATAGTGCTGCGTGCGGCCGATGTAATTGGCCATACGCAGCACCTCGACCGCGCTCGTGAATGCGATCATCGAGAAGTTCGGCAGTGTGAGGAAGCCAAAGTGCGCGAGATTGGACAACGGTGAATCGGTAACCGCTGGGACGATCGCGTCGCGCTTCATGGATGAACCTCGTTAGCCTTGTTGCGTCGTCGGTGCGCGGCGGACTTTCATCACGCTCTTGAGACCGGAGAAGAGCGGGGCGCGCGCAATGCCGGGCGAACGTCCGAAGCTCTCGGTGATGCGGTCCAGAATGATCGCGAGCAACACCACCGATAAGCCGCTCTCGAAGCCCAGACCGATATCCAGACGCTGGATCGATGCCAACACGTCGTTGCCGAGACCGCCCGCACCAACCATCGACGCGATGATCACCATCGACAACGCCATCATGATCGTCTGGTTCACACCGGTCATGATCGAGGGCAGCGCGTTCGGAATCTGCACCTTGTAGAGCAACTGGAACGGCGTGCAGCCGAATGCCTGTCCCGCTTCCACGATCTCGCGATTCACCTGCTTGATGCCGAGTGTGGTGAGACGGACAGCAGGCGGCATCGCGAAGATGACGGTGGCCAGAATGCCCGGCACCCGCCCAAGGCCGAACAGCATCGCGGCCGGAATCAGGTAGACGAAGGCGGGCATCGTCTGCATCAGGTCGAGAACAGGGCGCACCGCCATTTCGACGTACTTGCTCTTCGAGGTCCAGATGCCGAGCGGAATGCCAAGCAACAGGCTGATGATCGTCGACGACAGCGTGAGGCCGAGCGTGATGACCATCTGATCCCAGAAGTTCGTTGCGTAGATCAGCAATAGCGACGCCAGCACGAACGCCGCGAATCGCCAGCCAACGCGCCACAACCCGATGCCGACAAAGAGGGCGATGAGGACCCACATCGGAATGGCCTGCAGGCCGTGCTCGACCGCCGCGGCGAAGGTCTCGATGACCTTGCCGATCGAATCGAACGTTTTCGCGTCGTGATCGAGGAGATAATGGACGCCGTGATCTACCCAACTGCCAAGCGGAATGATTTCAGACATGGGAACCTCGATGGTGCGTAAGGACTTTCAGCACATTGGCCTTGTTGATCGAGCCACAATACGAACCGTCCGCTTCGACAACCGGCAGCGGCGCCGGACTCGCGACCACGCGGTTCACGACGTCGCTGAGCGCCATGCTGCGTTGGACACATTCGATGGGATTGATCCGCGGGACGGCGCTGTCGTTCGTATCGCGTCCGACGAAGCCGCGGACCCGCCGTTGAGCGTCGAGCACGAACGCATAGTCGGCACTGCCGTTGAGCGTGGCCGCGACGCTCGATGCATCGATCCGGGGCGAGTGCTTGATGAGCGGCACGTCGTCCGGCTGCATCAGGTCGCCCGCAGTGAGATAACGGCTCGTGTCGATACCTTCGAAGAATGCCTCGACATAGTCGTCGGCGGGGTTCGTGATGATTTCCTGCGGCGTGCCGATCTGCACCACTCGGCCGCCTTCCATGATCGCGATGCGCGTGCCGATCCGCATTGCCTCTTCCAGATCGTGCGACACGAAAAGAATCGTGCGGCGATGCTCGCGTTGCAGATCGAGCAGCACGTTCTGCATCTCCTTTCGCTTCAGCGGATCGAGCGCGGAGAAAGCTTCGTCCATAATCATCAGCGAAGGATTCACTGCTAGCGCGCGCGCAAGACCCACGCGCTGCTGCATGCCGCCCGAAAGTTGCGCCGGCAACTTCTGCGCGAATGGCGCGAGGCCGACCTGTTCGAGCACGGTCATCGCGCGCGCCTCACGCTCCCTCCTACCTACGCCCGCGACCTCGAGGCCGAATGCAGCGTTGGAGAGAACGGTGCGCTGCGGCATGAGCGCGAAGGACTGGAACACCATGCTCATGTCCGTGCGGCGCAGCGCCGTGAGTTCCGAGCGCTTCACGGCGGCCACGTCACGGCCGTCGATCAGCACTTTGCCGGCGGTCGGCTCGATGAGCCGGTTGATGAGCCGGATCAGCGTGGATTTGCCCGAGCCTGAAAGTCCCATGAGTACGAAGATCTCGCCTTCCTTGACGTCGAAGGAGGCCTTGTGGACACCGACAATCTGTCCGGTTCGCTTAAATACTTCTTCTTTTGTTGCGCCACCGGCTAGCATGTCGATCGCCTGTTTCGGGCTGTTGCCGAACACCTTGCACAGCCCTTCAACTAACACCTTTGGGGAATTCATCGAATGTCTCCTAGCGTGGGCGGACAAGTGTCCGCGCTGCGCATACATAGTCCCCAGAAATAAGTCGGGTCAGCCTACTAATTACGACAGGCACGTGCAGAATTGCGACACCGCGGAAAGCACTCCGGAGGGGCGTGATTTCCGCAGGCTCCTGCGTTAGCAGATCGCGACTGCAACAGGACGAGTCGCCGGGTTTTCGGGCTTGACGTGGTTAAGAGCTATGAGCGCTTCCCTTGATCCTTTTAGTGACCAGTGGCCCTCGGATGCGACGAGCCGAAGTTCATCACCAAATCCATCCCCAACCTGCACCGAGCATTTCCAATATTTTCCGATTAGGAATGCAGAATTACGACCGAGATTCTTAGTTCCAAACCAGCATAGAAGCAGGTGAACGTCGCAGGACCGTTCTGTCGAACAAGTCACCATTCATTGCATGATATTCGTAACAATTGTGCAGAAATTTCGAGCTATCCTCCTGCCTTAATGGATTGATTGCAGAGTAGCGAGCGAGGAGTGTTGATTTATTGCGATCTGCGCCAATGCGATATCTGTCTGGATGCACCGATATGAGGAAGATGCATCATGCCACCGCCCGGACCGGGCTGATCCACGCGCTGGTTCTACTGGCGCAAACTCAGCGTTCCGCGACGCTGCGCCACAGCAAATAGTCCGCGCGCGTCCAATCAAGCGTGACGCCTACGCGACGCGTACCTGGCCGGATTTTCGGCTTATGTACGCTGAGCGTCAGCGATTCGAGGGCGGGCCATTCCCGGAACGAAAGCTCGGCAATGTCCGCCACCAGTGTTTCGAGCAGGCGCGTATGCGGTTTGTGCGCGAGGAAGTTTGCGATGCACGTGCAATACCCGTCGTAGTCGATCCATCCGTCCGCTTCGCTCGGCGCACTACCATAGCCGAGTCGCGCGTCGATCACGATTGCCTGTGGTGCACCGTGTTCGTGTGCATGAATGCCGACCCTGGCCGGCACGCCCAGGGCTTCGATAAAAACACTCCAGCCACGCCCCCGTTGCTGCGGAAGACAAGCTGTCGTGAGCGGCATGCCAAACGGTTCTTCGACAGGTTTCATGATGTCAGCGGCTCAGCCGCGTCAACCATGATGCGGCAGAAATAGTCAGCGAAACTGCGACGGACCACGATCTCAAACGCGTCATCGCCCGTTGGGATCAGCACGATCGACGCCTTGAAATAATGACTCTGTGCGCATTGGCCCACCTTGAATACACGCGGATGCAGATCCAGTGGGCAGCCACGCGCAAGTACCTCACGCACGCGTTCACCGCTGATATTGACGACGGTATAGCCACTACCCACATCTACCGCTGCCGCGTATGTTCCATTCAGGGCATCGACAAGCTTCGCCTCGAGCACACCGTCCTGTACGGGCTCATTTGAAAGAACGAGCCATTCGTCGGGGCCCAGCCATAGCACCTCGTATTCAGCGCTACTTGAGACGGTATTCGGCGCGGATGGGGGACGGCAGCCGACCACGCGCTCGAACGCGCCGACGAATGCAGGGTCACCTGGTTCGCCGCGCACGTTGACGAGATCGCGAAAGGCCGACTCACGCATCACGAATTTTTCCGGCGCTCGCCTCTGCTGCTTCTTTAGCAAACTGGCCACGCCGATGAACGGTGACTCAAGTCGCACTCCGCCGGCACGCTCTGCCTCAAGCGTCAAATTTCTCGTTTCATTCCACATGCTGACGCACCCCTTCGGTGTCGTAGAAAACCGGGCTCGCGATCTTCGCGCCGATCTGCTTTCCGCTCGCAAGCGGGATCGTCACGCTCTGGCCCATCCTGTTCAGACCGCCCTTGACCACGGCGAGCGCGATCGAGCGCTTCAGGATCGGGCTGTAGTAGCTCGACGTCACGTGGCCGAGCATCGGCGCGGTAGCGCCCTGGAACGGACCCGCCACGATCTGGCTGCCTTCCGGAATCACGAACTGCGGATCGTCCGACAGCAGGCCGACGAACTGCTTGCGCCCTTCCTTCGCGGTATCGAGTCGTGACAGCGAACGGCGGCCCAGAAAGTCCTTCGACTTCGCGACCAGCCCGCCCATGCCGAGATCGTGCGGCGTGATCGACCCGTCCGTGTCCTGTCCAACGATGATGTAGCCCTTCTCCGCGCGCAGCACGTGCATCGTTTCCGTGCCGTACGGCGTGATGTCGAACTCGGCGCCTGCGGCCATCAACGCCTCCCACACGGCGCGGCCCATGTTCGCAGGCACGTTCACTTCGTACGCAAGCTCGCCCGAGAAGCTGATCCGCATGACGCGCGCCTTCACCCCCGCCACCGTGCCGTTGCGATATGACATGAACGGGAACGCCTCGTTGGCGAAGTCGATATCGCTGCACACCTTCTGCGCGACCTTGCGGCTCTTCGGACCGACGACGGCGAACGTCGCCCAGTGATCGGTGACGGACGCAAGGCGCACCTTCATGTCCGGCCATTCCGTCTGCAGCCAGCGCTCCATCCACGTGAGCACGCGCGCTGCGCCGCCCGTCGTGGTCGTCATCATGAAGTGCTGTTCACCGAGACGCACCGTCACGCCGTCGTCGAACACCATGCCGTTCTCGTCGAGCATCAAACCATAGCGGCATTTGCCGACTTCGAGCTTGCTCCACGGATTCGTGTACATCCAGTTCAGCAGCTTCGCGGCGTCAGGCCCCTGGATGTCGATCTTGCCGAGCGTCGACGCGTCCAGCATGCCGACGCTGTTGCGCACCGCGAGGCATTCGCGCCTGACGGCCGCATGCAGGTCCTCGCCATTCTTTGGGAAGTACCACGGACGCTTCCAGTTGCCGACGTCCTCGAACATCGCGCCGTTCTCGACGTGCCACTCATGCACAGCCGTCTTGCGGATGGGGTCGAGCAGATCGCCGAGCTCACGGCCCGCGATCGTGCCGAAGGTGACCGGTGTGTAGTTCGGGCGGAACGTGGTCGTGCCCGTTTCGGGAATCGTCTTGCCGAGCGCATCGGCGAGGATCGCCATGCCGTTGATGTTGCCGAGCTTACCCTGATCGGTGCCGAAGCCCATCGCCGTGTAACGCTTCACGTGCTCGACGGATTCGAAGCCTTCGCGTGCGGCAAGCAGAATGTCTGCAGCCGACACGTCGTTCTGGAAATCGACGAACTGCTTCGGACCGCGCGCCGCTTGCGCGCGGCTGCCGACGAGCCACAGCGGCTGGATCGGCGACGCGGCCACTTCCGCAACGCGCGGGATTGGCGAGCCCTTCACCGCATAGCCGACCGACTTGACGGCTGCAACGCTTGCCTCGACCGCCTGACGCATGCCGCGCGCAAGGCTGAACTCACCCGCCGCCGCGCCGACGCTCGTTTCCGACTGCATGCCTTTACCCGGCACGAAGCACGCGTTCGAATCGTTCCACTGGGCCTTGCCGCCCGACTGCGCGAACAGGTGCAGCACGGGGCTGAAGCCGCCCGACATCGCGACGAGATCGCACGGAATATCGGCTTGCTTCGCGCCCGTCTTCCCGTTCGCATAGGCGACCACCTCGACCGACGTTACGCGAAACTTGCCTTGCGCCCTCATCACCGCCGCATTGTTCATGATCTTCACACCACCACGACGCGCGGCCGCCTGCAATGCGCCGCTGCCCTGTGCGCGCGGGTCGACGACCGTGACGCTTGCGCCGCACCCCTTCATGTCGAGCGCGCATTGATATCCCGCGTCGTTGTTGGTGAACACGACGACGTTGCGCCCTGGCATCACGCCGAAGCGATGCACATACGTCGATACGGCAGAGGCCAGCATCACGCCCGGCAGATCGTTGTTGCCGAACACGATGGGACGCTCGTGCGCGCCCGTTGCGAGGATCACGCGCTTTGCGCGGATCTTCCACAGCAACTCGCGCGTGCCCTTGCGCATCGACACGGGCAGGTGTTCGGTCAAACGCTGCGTCACCGTGACGAGGTTGTGGTCCTGGTAACCGAACGCGGTGCTGCGCGAGAGGATCTTCACGTCGGGCATGCGCGACAGTTCCGCTTCGATCTTCTCGACCCATTGCATGCCCGGGCGACCGTCGATCTCCGTCAGGCACGACAGCAGGCTGCCGCCGAGTTCGCGCTGAT
Organism: Paraburkholderia sp. HD33-4; assembly: GCF_021390635.1. Lineage (NCBI taxonomy): Bacteria > Pseudomonadati > Pseudomonadota > Betaproteobacteria > Burkholderiales > Burkholderiaceae > Paraburkholderia > Paraburkholderia sp. HD33-4. The sequence continues at coordinate 2,129,656 of NZ_JAJEJS010000001.1, forward strand.
CGTCAACGAGAATCACGCGCGCGCCGCTCGAGCCGGCCGCATACGCCGCGGCCAGCCCTGCCGGGCCACCGCCGACGACCAGCACGTCGCAATGCGCGAAGCACTTGTCGTAGCGATCGGCGTCGTCCACGTCAGGCGACTTGCCGAGACCCGCCGCTTCACGAATCTTCTCTTCGTACTTCGGCCACCACTTGCGCGGCCACATGAACGTCTTGTAGTAGAAGCCCGCAGGCAAAAAGCGCGAGAACTTCTGGTTGATTGCCATGCGGTCGTGCTCGATATCGGGCTCGGCATTCACGCTCGTCGCGCTGAGCCCCTGATACAGCTCGATTTCCGTTGCGCGTGCATTCGGCACCGTGTATGCGCCACGCTCCAGTTGCACGACCGCGTTCGGTTCCGCAACGTCGGCCGTGACGATGCCACGCGGACGGTGATACTTGAAGCTGCGAGCGACGAAGTGCACGCCGTTCGCGAGCAAGGCCGACGCCAGCGTGTCGCCCTGAAAGCCCTGATAAGTGCGCCCGTTGAACGTGAAGGTCAGAGGAATCGCGCGGTTGATGCGCCCACCGGCACCGAGGCGGTCTTTCTGGCTCATTTTCTCGTGCCCTTCGTCTGCGTGTTAGCGGGAGACGTCCCAAAGGTGTCGTAACCCTTGATGTCGTAGGTGACGGTATCGCGCGTCGCCATGAACCAGCGGCGGCAGCCTTGCGTATGGAGCCATTGCTCGCGGTGCACCCCGCGCGGGTTCTTGCGCATGAACAGGTAGTCGCCCCATTCCTTGTCCGTGAGCTTGTCGGTGTCGAGCGGACGGGCAATGTCGGCTTCGCCGCCACAGTTGAATTCGGATTCGGCACGCGGTCCACACCACGGGCATTCGATCAGCAGCATGTTTCAATCTCCTATGGTTGCGGTACGCGTTAGTGGGCGACGCCAGCAGCGCCGTGTTCGTCGATCAGATGGCCGCTGGAGAAGCGATCCAGCGAGAACGGCGCATTCAGCGGATGAGGTTCGTCCTTCGCGATCGTATGCGCGAACACCCAGCCCGAGCCCGGCGTCGCCTTGAAGCCACCGGTGCCCCAGCCGCAGTTGAAATAAAGGCCCTTGACGTCGGTCTTGCTGATGATCGGACACGCATCCGGCGACACATCGACGATGCCGCCCCACTGACGGTTCATCCGCACCCGCGAGAACACCGGGAACATCTCGACGATCGCCTGCAACGTGCCTTCGATGACGTGGAAGCTGCCACGCTGGCCAAAGCCCGTGTATTGATCGATGCCGGCGCCGATCACGAGATCGCCCTTGTCGGACTGGCTGATGTACGCGTGCACTGCGTTCGACATGATCACCGAGTTGACCACCGGCTTGATCGGCTCGGACACGAGCGCCTGCAACGGATGGCTCTCCAGCGGCAGCCGGATGCCCGCCATGTCGGCGAGTGTCGACGTGTTGCCGGCCGCCACCACGGCCACCTTCTTCGCCTTGATGAAGCCCTTCACGGTATCGACGCCCGTCACGCGTCCACCGTCACGACGAATGCCTGTCACCTGACAGTTCTGGATGATGTCGACGCCATGCTGGTCCGCGCCGCGAGCAAAACCCCACGCGACGGCGTCATGCCGCGCGACGCCCGCGCGACGCTGGATCGATGCGCCGAGCACCGGATAGCGGCTGTTAAGGTTGATGGTCGGTTCGATTTCCTTGATCTGTTCGGGTGTGATGAACTCGGCGTCGATACCGTTCAGCCGGTTCGCGTTCACGCGGCGCTCGGTGTCGCGCACGTCCTGCAGCGAGTGCGCGAGATTCATCACGCCGCGCTGGCTGAACATCACGTTGTAGTTGAGGTCCCGCGACAGGCCTTCCCACAGCTTCAACGCCTTTTCGTACAGCGCGGCGGATTCGTCCCACAGGTAGTTGGAACGCACGATCGTCGTGTTGCGCGCAGTATTGCCGCCGCCGATCCAGCCCTTCTCCAGAATCGCGACATTCTTCACGCCGTGTTCCTTCGCGAGGTAGTACGCGGTCGCAAGACCATGCCCGCCGCCACCGACGATCACGACGTCGTACTCCTTCTTCGGTTCCGGGCTCCTCCACTGTCGCTCCCAGTTCTCGTGATACGACAACCCGTTGCGCAACAGACTGAATATCGAATAGCGGCTCATGTGACTGGTCCTCCCTTTAGCATTCGATGACGTTCACGGCGAGACCACCGCGCGACGTCTCCTTGTATTTCGTCTTCATGTCGGCGCCCGTTTCACGCATCGTCTTGATGACGTTGTCCAGCGTCACATAGTGCTGGCCGTCGCCCTTCAGCGCCATCCGCGATGCGTTCAGCGCCTTGATCGCGCCCATCGCGTTGCGCTCGATGCACGGGATCTGCACGAGCCCGCCGACGGGGTCGCAGGTCATGCCCAGGTTGTGCTCCATGCCTATCTCGGCGGCATTCTCGACCTGCGTCGGCGTGCCGCCCATCACGGCCGCGAGCGCCGCCGCAGCCATCGAACACGCAACTCCGACCTCGCCCTGGCAGCCCACTTCAGCACCGGAGATCGACGCCGTCTCCTTGTAGATGATGCCGATCGCGGCCGCGGTCAGCAGGAAGTCGACGATGCCGTTTTCGTTCGAGCCCGGCACGAACTTCACGTAGTAATGCAGCACGGCGGGAATCACGCCGGCCGCGCCATTGGTCGGTGCGGTCACGACGCGGCCGCCCGCGGCGTTCTCTTCGTTGACGGCCATCGCGTACAGGTTGACCCAGTCGAGCATCGACAGCGGATCGCGCAGCGACTCTTCGGAACGCGCACGCAGTTGCATGGAAAGATCCGCAGCGCGGCGCTTCACGCGCATCGGGCCGGGGAGCTCGCCGTGCATCTTGCAGCCACGGTCGACACACGCAGCCATCGTGCGCCAGATCGACAGCAAACCTTCGCGCACATCTTCCGGCGAGCGTGACGCGCATTCGTTCGCGAACGTCACCTGCGCGACGGAGAGACCGCTTTCGCGGCACACGCGCAGCAGATCGTCGCCGGTACGGAACGGATACGGCACCTCGCCGCCTGCGCGCAAGCCGTTCACGCGATCACCTTCGCGATTCACGACGAATCCGCCGCCGATCGAGTAATAGTCTTTCTCGATAAGGCACTGGCCGTTCTCATCGAAAGCCTGAAAGCGCATCCCGTTCGGGTGCACGACGCTGCCCGAGCCGCTCATCAGGCGCCGGAAGAACGCGATGTGCTCCTTCTCTTCGAAGCCAATCTCGTGCTTGCCGAGCAGCGAGAGACGCTTCTCTTTGCGGATCTGCGCGAGGCGCGGTTCGATCAGGTCGGGGTCGATGGTGTCGGGCAGATGGCCTTCCAGGCCGAGCAGCACGGCCTTGTCGGTGCCGTGGCCCTTGCCCGTCGCGCCGAGCGAGCCATAAAGCTCGACTTTGACGCGGCACACGAACGCGAGCAGATTCGCGTCCTCGATATGCGAAGCGAAGCGGCACGCGGCGATCATCGGGCCGACCGTGTGCGAACTCGATGGACCGATGCCGACCTTGAACAGGTCGAAGACGCTGACGTTCATTTGGCTGCCTCTGCGTGGAAAGTGACGTTGGGCGTCAGTACATCAAAGCGTAGAATCGGCTGATAGAACAAATGCGGCAACGGCGTGGGATGGCGGCGCCAAGCGGCGCACCGCTTGGCCCGAATGGGCGTTTTGGTAAAAGTCAGTGACGGAAAAGCGCAACCCCATACGCAGACGATCAGGCGCGCACTGACCGGATCATTAGCTCTATCGCGTCGAACCACAGCGGCAATCCAGTCTTGCCATCGTGCTACGGTCCAACTTCAAACTGGAATGATTTGTTCAGGAGCCAGGGCCCGGCACGACACACGTCCGTGTCGTTTGCCATCGATTTCCGGACGCATGAGTGATGGTCTGCTACAGGTATACCTCTAAACTCACTGAGACCAATTACTTTGCCTAGCGTCGCGCGGCATGCTCGCCAGCCTCGACACTAAGGTGATCCAGAGACTACTGCCCCAAGGCCGATCAGACATACGACTGATCCAGTGCTTCTTCCGTCCGGCCAACTGGCAGTGCCATACCAGGAGTGTGTCCATTGAGCTCTTTGCGAGAACGCATCGCACGACCCCATTCTTCGCGCACCTCCATTGCCCTGAGCGACATTACAATCGTCGACAACGCCGTTCTCAAGCGTGCGGTTGGCGCGATGGCGTTCGGCAACGCAATGGAGTGGTTCGATTTCGGCGTCTACAGCTACATTGCCGTCACGCTCGGCAAGGTGTTCTTCCCATCCAGCAGTCCGTCCGCACAGTTGCTCGCGACCTTCGGGACGTTTGCCGCGGCGTTCCTCGTTCGCCCGATCGGCGGAATGGTGTTTGGCCCACTCGGCGACCGCATTGGTCGCAAGCGCGTGCTCGCGATGACGATGATCCTGATGGCGATCGGCACATTCTCGATCGGCCTGATCCCAAGCTACGAATCGATCGGAATCTTCGCCCCCGCGCTACTGCTCGTCGCCCGTCTCGTACAGGGGTTTTCGACCGGGGGCGAATACGGTGGCGCCGCGACCTTCATCGCCGAATTCTCGACGGACCGCCGCCGCGGCTTCGCCGGCAGTTTCCTCGAATTTGGTACGCTGGTCGGCTACATCCTCGGCGCGGGCACGGTTGCGACGCTGACCGCGACGCTTTCGCAGGAAGCGCTGCTGTCGTGGGGGTGGCGCGTACCGTTCTTCATCGCGGGTCCTCTCGGATTAGTCGGTCTCTACATTCGGTTGAAACTGGAAGAGACGCCTGCCTTCAAGAGAGAGGCGGAGGCGCATGAGGCGAAAGAAAGGTCCCAACCGAAGCGAGGATGCGCGGCGCTGGTGGCCGAGCATTGGAAGCCGCTACTGCAATGCGTCGGCCTTGTGCTGATCTTCAACGTGACCGATTACATGGCGCTTTCGTACCTGCCGAGTTACTTGTCGGCGACGATGCACTTCGACGAATCCCACGGCATCTTCCTCGTGCTACTCGTGATGGTGTTGATGATGCCGATGACGCTCTACGCCGGACATCTGTCAGATAAGGTGGGACGCAAGCCGGTGATGATGCTCGGATGCGTCGGACTCCTCGCGCTGTCGATCCCGGCACTGCTTCTGATCCGCACCGGCGAGACGCTGCACGTGTTCGGCGGGATGCTGATTTTCGGCACGTTGCTGTCGACTTTCACGGGCGTGATGCCATCGGCCCTGCCTGCGCTCTTTCCGACGCGGATTCGCTACGGCGCGCTGGCGATCGGCTTCAACGTGTCGGTCTCGTTGTTCGGCGGCACGACGCCGCTCGTCACCGCGTGGCTCGTCGACGTAAGCGGCGATCTGATGATGCCCGCGTATTATCTGATGGCCGCATCGCTGATCGGCATCGTGTCGGTGCTCACACTGCGAGAGACGGCTCGGCAGCCACTGCTTGGTTCAGGGCCATGCGTTTCGAGTCGCACCGAAGCGCTCAGACTTGTCGATAAGGTACCGGATCGAAGCAACTCTCGGAAACAAGCACCCCTAGCAGTGGTCAAGGAGCGAGTCTGATTTGCGCTTCGTTCTATTCCTTGTCAGGTACTAGACTCTCCATTTCACATCGCGCCTGACTGCGCTTGGCCCGGTTGTGTCGCGATATGGTCAGCAAGGCGAGAAAGTTGCTCCTATGATAAGGATTACTTACATGACCAACGAATAGAACTGCTCGGTGGCGGTTTGCGCGACGCCATCAGCTTTCATCTGTCCCTTCCTGATCATATGCATCGTTTCGATGCCCGACAGGATGATGCGGGCACAGCGAAAATCCTTGAATCCCATCATTGACCGGGTTCGGCGTTTGATGGCCCGATGGTCCTGTTCTACGATGTTGTTCGGATACTTGACCTGCCGGACCTTGATAGGCGTTGCCCGCTCAGCGTTGACGGCGTGGAGGGCCGCCAGATTCGCCCCGCTTTTGTCCATCGTAACCGTCTCGGGCGCGCCGTTCTGATCGATGGCTTTCTCGAAGTAGCGACGCGCTGCAGCCTTGTCACGATGGGCCCGAAGCAGGAAATCGACGGTGTTGCCGACCTTGTCCACTGCACGGTAGAGGTATTTCCACTGGCCGCGTACCTTGACGTAGGTTTCATCCATGCGCCAGCTCCTGCCAATCGGGCGTTTGTGCCTGCGAAAGGCTTTCTCGAACAACGGTACGAGTTTGATCACCCAGCGATGCACGCTCGAATGGTCAACCTCAAAGCCGCGTTCAGCCATCATTTCTTCGAGATTGCGAAGGCTTAACGAGTAGGCCACGTACCACCGCACACACAGCAGAATCACGTCTAGCGGGTAATGCAGCCGCTTCAGTACCTTGCCAATACCAGCGGGCAGCGTCTCGCGCGGCGACTTCGTCTTTGCCATCGTGCTTGTCATGCGTTGCGGTCGATGAATTTTACTTGACCGCGTTAATGCGACAAAACCCTTTGACGTCCCGCCAATTGCAGGGCGAGAGAGCAACGGTCAATCCCCTCTCCGCGCCGACGGAAGGGGCCAGCCTGAGTGTTTGGATTAAGCTGCGACCCAATTCAGACCAGCATCGGACGAGCACTGTATCGCTCGTCGCAAGCGGTCACGTGTGCGTGCGCCAGCTCGGTTCAAGGCGCGCACTTGATGGGCGCGCCGCAGCGGCCGTCGTACCTCACACCCTCGAATGACGGCTTGAGGCCGGTTCCCTCACGCGGGCAGATCTTCTATGTCGAACCATCTTGACGCGCACTCGATCGCCTGATCAAGGCTCTGAAGCATCGTCAAGCTAACCCCGATTACTTCAGCCGACGGTCGCTTCAGGTCTGGCACCGTCACGACTCGTATCCCTGCACGATGTGCGGCAAGCACACCGTTCTCACTGTCTTCAAACGCCAGGCAATCGCTCGGCGATTTCCGGAGACGAGAAGCCGCAAGCTCATACACGGCCGGATCGGGCTTACCACGGGCGACTTCATCCCCTCCGGCAATCGCATCAAAGAAATCGAGCACGTCGACCCGTGCAAGCCGGGATCGAATCTCTTGTCCGCTTGATGACGACGCGACGGCGCATGGGACCCCAGCTTTGACCAATGCAGTCAGTAGGGCATGTACTCCCGACTTCAGTGGAAACAATGGTGGAGTCGTCGGAGAGTGCAGCCGCTGCCGAACTCGGGTAAGCGCTTCCTGAAAGAGCTGCTCCTCTCCGAACATCTTCGCTAGCATTGCGTGGCACTCGGGCAGCGATCTTCCGATGATCTCGGCGTAGTCGACGGGGCGAATATGAACGCCAAGTCCGTGCCCGACTGCGATCCATGTGTTCATGATCGTTCGCTCCGAATCGATCAGTAACCCGTCCATGTCGAAGATTGCGGCGGAGAACATATACAAAGTATCCTCGGTGCTTGAGTTGGTGCATGCCACTAAAACCGCACGGCGGAACGCTTCGTGGTCGATTCCGCGGGAAATTTGCCCAGCTCTGCCAATCGATCGACAATTGGGCGGTACGACGCTCAGGAGCAGGTCCTACCCTATCGGCCTCGGGTACCGCCCATCAAGCGGTCACGGATCAAGTAAGCAATTGCATTTGCCGCTATGCCAGCTCGATATCCAATTGAACCTACGTCCTGGCATTCGCGAGGCGAACTGACCGTGCAATCGCGTGGACCGATTGCTGCCGTCCAATTCGCCAGCGGCAGAAAGCCGGCCATCGAGTCCGACGCGATTGCGACGAGGCGCTTTGAAGGAGTCGATATCACAGTTCGAGCGGTATGTGCGCCGCTTTGAAGCGCGCCGTCTGCGCCCGGGCTGGAGCCCGATCCGCCTGAATCTCGGGTGCGCTGACCGGGTACAGCTCTCCGGCCAGCATCTTCTCTTTTTGGTTCAATTCATCCCGAAAGCCAAAGACTTAGGCAAAGACGAAGTACTTGCGCACCGTCTCCACCACTTCCCAAGTACCCTTCATGCCGGGTTCAATCACGAACACATCGCCGGCCTTCAGGTGCACGGCCGGCTCGCCTTCCGGAGTGATGATGCAGTAGCCGTCGAGAAAGTGGCAGAACTCCCATTTCTCGTAGTTCACCTCGAACTTGCCCGGGGTACAGATCCAGGTGCCCATGATCTTGCTGCCGTCCTTGGAAAGGTAAGCGTTGAGGTTCACGGTGTGCGGGTCGCCGCCGATGCGCTTCCACTTTGTGGCATCAACGACCGGCGTCGGGCAGGTTTCGCGCAAAACGGTGATGAAGTCGGACATTTCAGCTCCAAACGATCTAATAGAAACCGGGGCTTGCCCAGCTAACGAAATTCTTCGACAGTAAATCAGACCCGGAACTTCGCTGATAGAACAAAAACGGCATCGCCATAGACACCTTGGCCGAAAGACCGGCGTTGCGAACGTGTCTCAGACGGTGTAACGGCGCGGCCTTTGCCGCCGTTTGCATAAAATCCTCGCCATCCGAAAATCGGGGTAATCGTTTGAATCGTACGAAATATGGCGATTTCGACGGAAAACAGACGATACATCAATGACTTGCGCGACTTGCCGCCCTGCGATGTTAGCTGACCGGCAAACGCCTGCTGCGAGCGGCTCCGGACACTCGAACGCAACAATCAACACGACCGCCAGACCCTTCTGGCCCCGCTTGAGTGTCGCACCGTCCCCATGGAAATAAGCGGCGACCGACGACATCGTGACGTGCTCCACCGCGACCAAAAAGGGCGACTCCACAACCTATGCGTGAACCATATCGCGGCGCGCAGGTTACGGCGCGGGCCGATGCGATCTGTTAATTTCTGTGCTGGCCGGTATCACGGCACATCTGCGCAGGAGCCCTCGCAATGGTTGAGCACCCGGTGTCGCAAAATTCCAGATCCGCGGGAGCCGGCAGGCGACCCCAGATTGCGCTGGCGCTGCAGGGCGGCCGCTCGCACAGTGCCTTCACATGGGGCGTGCTTGACCGTCTGCTGGCCCCCAACGCCCGGGGTCGGACTCAATGGCATGTGATTTTCGCGGACTCCCTGGACTAAAAGGTTGGCAGCGTCGCTGCCGCCGATTTATTCCTTGGGGTGCTTCATGTTTTCCGAATCGATGGCCGCATGCCATTCCTCGCTCGCCTCAAACGCTTCCATCGCCTCGTCAATGGACGCGCTCGCGCGCTCGGCGGTCGCCCTTGCTTCATCTGCCTCGACTTCAGGTTCCTCGTCGATGGCCTCGGGGGGCTGGATCATCTCCTTGAGCATCGCGTCCAGTTCGGGCGTGTCCCATGGAAGGTGACGCTGCATTTGCACCTTGATGTAGTGCCTCACTTCCGCATCCTGCTCAGCAGTCAGAGGCAATCCCCGGAATGTGCTTTCCGGGCCGATGTCAGTCATGGCGCCCTCCTGTTGCTAAGGTCTGCTATCTAGCAGTGTAACCCCGGCATCATGACGCTGCCCGCTTCCTCCGAGGCTTCGCAGTTGGCCTCGCACGCGCTGTTACCGCCGCGGCCACCTTCGATGACGTCCGTCCCCATCGGCGCTGTGCCGCCGATGCCGCTGCCCACCCGCAAAGGCTGCACAGCGCCTGTGGTTAGCCACTGCTGGTCAGCGTGGCTGGAGGCGACCGGCAAAAAAACCTCATTCACGGTTTCCTGCTTGCGTATCGGATTCCACCACGGTTTTCACAACGCCAGGACGCATCGCTGACCGAAGCCAAAGTCGAAAGGAACCGCTCGTTGAAAGTCGGAGGCCCGGGCGTCGGGGTTCCATCGGAGCAGATGAGCGATTATGACCTACACTACAAACGCGTTATTCGCTTGCCGGGGTGCCGCTTCAACGCAACGCGACATCGCTGGCAACCGATCAAGGCGGGCGAATGGCCACGGCACGGGCAACACACCGTCATCTGCTGCCTGAAACTTGAAAACTATTAACAAATTTAGTTGCGTGAGCGAACGACGAGTTTTCCTGGAAAAAGTGAAACCTGACGGTGCCATTGAGATAAGTATTCCTATCGCAAGCACACTCTCCGCGACCAACTGTCTGCACCGCATCTGCCCGACTTCCCGTGCCGGGGAACGACCCTGGGGGTGGAACGGTCGTTGCCCTGCCTGACCTCGCGTCGCTCACCGCGCGCGATGCCGTGAGGTGCTATCTGGCCGCACCCCGCGCCGACAGCTTGTCGTAGCACGGGCTGATCGCCGGCGGCAACCAACGCGAATGTTGTGGCCTTACCTGAGAACGCAGGACAACCATTCCCATACGGCGTGTTGACGTCCCGCGACACGCTTAGGGTCATCGATTCATGGCCCTGAGCAAGGGCACACCGGCAAGCTTCGCAATCGACTCCGCACTTTGCTGTTGAATATTTGCGAGTGCGAGATCAGCACTGAACCACTCGTTAGACATCCCGACGAAGACATCGGGTCTGTCAACAAGCAGCCGCCAATGCGGCCACCATAGGAAGTCTTCGTAGCAAATCGAAAATGCGGCCCGCCGGCCTGCGAGATGCAGATATCCTTGCATTACATGGCCGGGAGTTGCGCTTACATTGGCCCAGGGGCGCCACAATCCTGCCGGCACAGGCTGACGGCTGTCAAAGCGCCCGTGTCCGGCTCCGAGAACTACAGCGCTGTCGGTATAGGTCAGGGAGTAATCTTCATTGTCCGAATGTCCACGAAGGGATTCGCGATCCCCAAGATCCACACCGAGAACCAAAGTCCTGTCCGTTCTGGCCAGTGGCTCCAGATAGCGGCTCCACCAGTAGCGCGTTGATGGCCGCCATAAGCCGATCACTTCCTCCGGCAATACCACCACCCTCGCGCCGAGCTCGAATTGCCGGTCGGCCGTAGCCCTTACTGCCTCTGTCCGCTTGTAAAGAGCATCGTAGTCCCTCTGGTCAAGTCGACCAAAGGAAGTGTTCACCGCCACCCATCCGGTTGGACCTTCTGGACGTTGGGAGAAGCTATGCGCAACCATTGCAGCGGCCGTCAGTAGGACACCAATGATGGGCGCGACTTTTGAACGCCAGACACCGGCGGCAGTTCCAAGCGCGCACACCCCCAGCGTGAGGCCGGCAAGCTGCCAACCGGGGAATAGGGCACTGGCAACATGGAGCGGTGAAAGCCAGCCGATCATGCCCAATGGCGGGACGGACACAAGCAAAGTGGCCACGACGACCCGCCATGTGCGTCGACCTGCATTGGTCCGCGGTGTCAGCAAAGCCCATGGTGCGGATAGCAAAATCGCCTGTCCCAGCCAGAACGCGACACCAGACGCGATTGCGGCATTGGCAAACAACTCGCCGTGACCCACGAAGAAGCGTTCGCACACGAGCGGTATATCGCGCGCACCGGTCAGATAGTAGCCACCCCATAACGACAGCGAACAACACCTGCTGGCCGCGGTAGACCACACCGCCGGCAGGACAATCAGAACTATCAGCCAGTGACCGGGGTACCATGCGACCAATGCAATTGCGGCGCCCGCCGCACCGTAAAGCCCGCACTTCGTTCCCTTGTGTACCAGGGATAAACGTTGGCCTGAATCCCAAAGCCTGCCGGATTTTCTCCCGGCTCGCGCGAGACCGGCACTGCAAACAATGTGCGTATGGCAGAAACCGCGCGCCGGCAGGTTGTCCCCGCCCGTACCGGCCTCGTGGTCACATCGGTCGCCCGATCGGCATGATGGCGCTAGCCGAGCCGCAATCTGCGGGAGTCGGCGGTAGGATGAAGTCATGCGTCGTAGCCACGATGCGGATCTCGAACCTTCCATTGAAATCTCCTCAATGGAAGGTTCGGCCCGGAGCGGGCCAGTCGAGGATCCAGTCCGCTTGCTGCCACAGCGCGCTGCGATAGAGGATACGCAGGTGCGCACGCCGCACAAGCCGACTTTCGCTGGTCCAGGCCTGCACTTCCCAGCCATGAAACTGCTCGCTCGACCGCCCGGAAGCGATTGCGGCCGAGACCGTATCAGCCACCAGCGCTTCGAGCATCTTGAGTTCGCCGGCGTCCGGGTATCTGAAACATGGGGTGATCTGCTGCATGGAGAACTCCAGATCGCAGGGGACACAAATAACCACGCCTGGGTGAAATAGGGAGTGAGCCACCGAATGACTTTCGAGAAGACATCGCGATGTGCATGGTGTCGCAGTTGGACCTTTCACTGCTCCTCCGACACCCTTCCTGGATCGCGATCGCTCAAGTTGATGTGCACGTTCTCGTCCGCTCTGGCGCCGTATAAACGGCTGCCGTCGAACATCGACGCTCCTCGTGAACATCGATGTCCTGGCACAGACGGCAGGCAGCGCCTCCTTTCGGTGACTCAGCCCGCGGGAGTGGATTGCGAGTCCACCCAGTCTTCGGGCCGATCGAATTCGGTGGGCCCGACCGCGTCGCCCGGTGGCGGGTCGAGTTCCGCACTATCGCCCGCGTCACCCGCGTTACCATTGCGCCGTTGCCGCGCCTGAAAGATCACCTGATCAACGCGCACCAGGTTCAACGCTATCGACTCGGCGTCGATATGCACGCCTGCCAGGGCTTCGTTCTCGCGTGTGATCCACGGATTGACGTAGAGGTCCCCCTTGACAACAACACTGGCGCCGGTCCTGATGTGCTGCATCACGCGTTCGGTGTGGCGCTCGTTCCAGATCGTAACGTCAACCGGAAACGTCCGATCGTCTTTCTGCTCCAGTGATCCGTCGTCCAGACGACGGTATGAGGCGGACATGATGCGCAGTTCAACGATGCGCTTCGCTCCGTTTGGCGTGGTGACTTGCTTCATCGTCGGCGACGACAGGACGTTTCCAACCAGCTCTGCATAGATACTCATTGCGGACTCCGTTCATACTCAAGGTCAAGTCAGCCGCCGTGTCCCGTCAATGCGACGCATCAACTCTTCCCGGCGACGGGATACCCTTGTGCTACAAACGCGCTGTCCTGCTGCCTTGTGGTTTCAGGGACTTTCTTCGAAGCGCCCCTTCGGTAATTTGCCTTCACTACTTCGCGGCAACGGCCTGCCGCCCGCCTCGATGTCGAGCCGGTGCGCCACCGCCAAGCTTTACGGTGCCATGTTTCAGATACGTCTCGATCTGGCAAGCCGCATACCGGAAGATGGCTTCAATCGCATTCAGTTCCTGTGCTCGGATATGGCACTGTTCAATATAGGGGTGCAGCGGTGCAGGAACCTTCGGGAAGTACGAGCGCACCCGTTCGAACGGCGCAATGCGCGCGTCGCCGTGGATATGCCAGAACAGCCGCTGACGTGTCGCACCGCTCCTGAGCCGTTCGGAAAAGAATTTCAGGGTCACAGGCAGGTCGGCCGCAGCCGTCTCCCGGGCCAGCAGATGCATTTCCAAAGCCGTGAGCTCAACGATGTGCCGGTGGTGATGCATCAGGTGGCGGAATGCTGCCCGGCCGCTGAGCTGTTTCAGCTCCGACGCTCGCAGCCCGGCAACGTGCTCTGCTACGCTCATGTCTGGACTATCCATTCATTCGACTCGCATCCGGGCCCGTCAATGCAACAACGAAGGCTCGCCGAAGTCGCCGTTGCTCAGGCCGACATGGTGCTGCGTTCGCGAATTGGCCAGCCGCCGACTCAACGCATCGAGCAACAGAAGGAACTGACCCGGCTCGCCCATAGGTTGACCTGGCTCGTGCCATAGCAATTGCTGGCCGGCGAGACGAATCGCCGAATCCCTCACGCCCGCGCGACTCAATGCCTTGTCCAGCGCCTTACTGATCTCGCGATAGCTGGCGCACAAGACACGCTGATGTGCTTCCACCGAAAGGAGATAGGTCACGAAACGAGTCGATCCATAGTCTCTTCCCAGCGCGTAATATAGTTCCAGAAACGGTCGCGGGGACAGCGGCGGTTGCCCGCGTTCGATTGGGTTACTGATGGTCCCGCGTTCGCCGTGCACCCTATTTTCCGGAACATTTTCGGTACGGATGGACGACTTTCGCAGCCGTACCTCCATTGCATTGAACGTGTCGATGTAGGCGACCTTCCACGCAATCGCATCTTTGCCGGTGAAGCCCATGGCGATCAATGCAAAGCCATCGCGGGTCATGCGGTACATCCGTCGAAGCTCGCCCTTCGCATCGCAGTGGGCAACGAGCGCAAAATTGCGCTCGTTGAAATCGGTGTGTATTTGCCCAACAACATGATCGATCGTACGCAACACGTCCTTGTGTTGCTTGCAAAAATGTTCAGCAACGACGAGCGACGTCGTCATGACCCGCCCGTCAATCAGTGTGAGGTGTGGTTTGAGAACCCGAGCTTCGTCCATATTGCGCTCCCTCCCGAGAAGTGTTTCATTCATCGCGTGCCCCTTACCCTTAAAGGCTTTATGCAACGGCCAAGGGTTCGGTCGGGGTTGCGCACGCAGCAAGTCACGATTGCCGCAGCGACCGGATTAATGCACCAGCAATTTGCCGCAGGAACCTCGTTATTGCCTCAGTGAATTGCCGCAATGACCCTGATGTTGAAGTGTCGTTGCCGCACGCACCGCCTCATTGCACCAACGGCTTTGCCGCAGATTTCGCCTCTTCCGTGTCGTCGGACAGTGGCACGCTGTCGAGCAGTCGCAGTTCCGCATCCGAGAGCTGTTTCACCCGCCGTCTGCTGTGTCTCGGCTGGACTTGCCCCATGAACACGTCCTTCGGCACTGCTCCAAAGAGCCCCCTCGCCGCGTCAACACGTTGCTTGGCCGCGGCGTCAGCAATCGGCAGGAAGTCGGTGCGTGACAGCTTGATCAGTTCGGGGCGCGTCAGGAACTGCTGACATGCGACGGCGAAGTGGAACACCGACAGACACTTGTGTTTGGCCAGTGACACCCGATGAAAACCGCTGTTCGATGTAATCAGGTCACGCAATACGGCGGACTTGACGACCCGCACCAGGTAATCGAGTTCGACCAGCAGTGTCGCGATCATGTAACCGTACGGTGACGCAAAGCCGAGCACAAGGCTGGCCGGCTCGCGAGATTGCAGGATCGTGTAGTCAAGTCCCTTCAGTTTCATCGCGTCAAGTCTCGCAAGGATATTGCGTTGCTCGAGAGAGATAGCATGGCGCAGGCCGGTGATGCGATCGCTGATTTCGATGAGTTTCCAGTCGGCGTACGGATTGTCGTTCGCGGACAGCGACCACAGTGCGCGTAAGGCCGCAGCGACGCGTTTGCCTCCCGCCATGGGATAGCCCCGTTCACCCGGCTTAACCGAGCGACCCAGGAACATACGCATCGCATCGCGCGTATGCAGGTTCATCCGGTCGCCGCCGTCGCTCGACAGGCCGCCGATCTGCCTGATCTTGAGGGCGTTAGAGACGGTAACAAGCGCATCGGCCTCCTGGCGCATCGTGTGCAGATCCTGCATGTTGTGCAGCGACTGCTCGCGCTCCATGTACAACTGGTAGCGGGCGAACAGGGGATCGGCAGGATCGGGATCACCGTCGGAGATGAGGTCCACCAGGATCGTACGTTCGCCGTCAAGGTCATAGCCGTCAGCGAACGGCGAAGTAGATGACCTGGCAAACGCATCGATCGCGGCATCGACATGGGTTCGTCGTAGGGTGACCATCAGCGACTCCTCAGGGTAAAAAGTTTGATCGGTTGCGGCATTGACCCGCGGTTGTCGAAAGTGACAACCATGTGATCGCGCTGGGATCGAAGATTCTGTAGCGACAGCGGCAGACTCCGCATAGGCAGATTCGCCCGACGTTGTGTTTGAAGCAATCTAGTCACGCTTCCCTCCAGATTTCCCCCATTGGTGGCGCAGTGCATCACGAAGCACGGCCAGGTTGTGTCGGGCAGTTTCGGGTGAGGACGCGGGCGGCAGTTGGCTAGCGAACTGCTCTTCGTGCTCCCGAAGCGCCAATTGTCGGACGGCCGCGAGTCGGCGATGTTCGCGTTCGATATGCGCCTTGGCCGGAATAAAATCACCCGCCTGATACCGCTTGACCAGACGACCGACGTAGGCGACCGGCCACTTCACGGGGTGCTGCCGGTGACTGGCGGCCATCTCGTCGAGCATGATCTGGCGATCTTCGTGGGGAACACGGGCCAGATGCTGCGCGATGGGCTGCCGTTCGGCGGCATGAACGCAACTGGGCCATACCAGACTCGCAGACTCGAAAGCGTTATCCGGGTTAGCGCTTCGGGATCGATCGTCCGGTTGTCGCGAGCGCCGCCGTTCGGAAAGCGCGTTTTTTTCCTGTCCTACCACCACAGCGGGTTTCGCTTCACCGGCGAGGTCATCGCTGACCAGAGGCACAGCGGTCGTTGTCCCACCGGGGCCGCCCGTAGTTGTAGGTGTATTCGTACTTGTAGTCGTATACGCCCGCGCGTTGGCAATGTACGTTTCCCGCCGACTACCATGTACGAAACCCGCCGACTGCAATGTACGTTTCTCTCCGTCCAATTTCTCCGCTTGGGAGAAATTGGTAAGAGACTTTGGCGCAGTGATGCGGTCGTGAACTGGGATCGACCGTCCACGACTTTGCGTGTCCAGCGTCTTGACAGAATCGCGGTCGGCTTCGCGGGCTGGGGATGGCCGCACGCCACACCGTCTGTCCAGCGTCTGGACAGGATCGTCGCGGCTTTCCGCGTGAGCCGGCGACGGCAGCGTGCAGTGGCGAGTGTCAAGCATCTTGACAGCATCGCGGCCGTCGTCGTAACCCGGGGGCCGCCACGTATTGTTCAGTCTGCCCAGCGCCCCGGCAGTGGAGTGACTGGCTCCCCTAGCGGGTGACGGCGGCCTCCAATACTGCGTGTCAAGCGTCTTGACAGCACCATAGTGCTCGGCGCGGCCCGAAGACAGCCGCGAACTACACCAAGTATCCATGGTCCGGACAGGATCGTGGACGTTATCCTCACTCGTAAATGTTCGCACTCCATATCGTCTGTCAAGCGTCTTGACAGCAACGTCGCTACTTGTGCGACGCCCAGGCGGCAGTGCATCATTCCGCGTGTCAAGCGTCTTGACAGAAGTTTGGCTACGGGTGCAACGCCGAGGCGATGGAGCGTCAATTCCCGTGTCAAGCGTCTTGACAAAGGCTGCCCCATTCGAAGGTGAAGCCGTCCGCCCACGGCCAGATACAGAAGGGGTCCCGTCGACTTCAACCGATATACGCTGAACGATTGGCCACAACAGTTCGAGGAGGCGCACTGGGTGGACGCGACTGAATACCCGCCTGTGTCGCTCATGTGAGACAAACTCCTCAATCAGCCCGAGTTGGCGCAGTTTCTGCTTCGCATTCTCGAACTGCCGCCGCTTCAACCCACAATCCCGCTCCCATTCACTCGCTGTAAGACTGAACCACTGACCATCTGTGTCGAGGGTGTGGCGTTGCAACTGGATCATGCGCGAAAGCATCAGCGCCGCATTGACGCTGCCTGTCACCTCAGCCAGCACCCGATGAAACGCGACACTTGGGCCGAACAGCGCGCGCATTGCGTGTTCGTTGCTCCGCATGAAGTCGAGCGACAGATGCACGGGCTGCTCGAGCCGATGTGCATGAGACAGCGCAGCCGACAGCGTGCCCGCGTGAATCCGGAAATACAGACGTGCAGGACGACCACCCCGCCATTCCTGCGCGAGGTTGAGCCGACGCAAGCGCCGGCGCACGTTCTCCTGCTCCTCGCGCGATAGCCCCGTTTCCTCGAACCACTGTTCACGCGTCTTGTGAATCCACCCCTGTCGGCCCACCACGTCGCGCCCATGCCGCGTCCAGTAGACGAGTTGCGACAGCAGCACCGCATCCTTCGGGTGCCCCGTGATCTGCGCGAGACGCATCGAGAACGCAATCGGACCTCGCTCCTTCAGGAGCGCACAGAGGCGATCGAAATCCCGATGGTAGGCGGTGGTCATGGCGATCGATGGGCGACGTCAAACGCTACCCTTGCTGGTTCACTTGCTGTGCCGCACGTCGTACCGCCTGCTCCCTGAGGGCTGCCTCAAGCGCTGGCCATACGACGCGAAAATGCAGGCGCGGTGGTACGCCAGTGAGCTGCTGGTCCAGCAGCCCCCTGGCGACCAGATGCCTGCGTGCGGTCGCCTGCTGTTTGCGGGACAAACCCAGGCGCTGAATCCAGTCCTGCTGCGGCACTTCGATCCATTCGTGACTGCATTCATGCCCGAGCATCGACAGATCGGTAAGGAGCGCGGCTGCGCCGAGGTCCCCGCACACGTCAACAAAAGAACGATGGATCGTGATCGGTGTGTCGAACATCGATAGCAGGAATTCCTGCTCGGCCGGATCCATTCCCGGCGGGTCGTCGTAGGATGCCCCTGGCAGGAGATTGCCAAATGGATCGAGGCGCATATCCCAGGTCATGACTGTCTCCCTGCGGTATCGTCCGGCTGTTCCTCGATCAGGCTGCGGATCGCGGTTGCGACGTCATGACCATGCCCCCGCTCGCAGAGCTCCGCCCATCGTTGAAGCGTTTCGCGATCGGGTGATGCGTTCCGGCACACTTTGGCAAAACGCTCCAGTGCCGCGCAGGAGCCCGTCACACTGTGAAACTGCTGTCGTCCGATGCATGCATCAAGAAGCACGGCCATGCCGGCCTCTCGCGCCTTGTCGAGAACGTTCATTTCACCGCCCTCCTCACGATTCAAAAAAAGCTCAGTCAGACACCTGATCGGCACCATCGTGACGAGGCCCGGTCCGGTTGCACGCCCTGTCTGGTTCGGCTGGTACCTCACCGAGGTTCAGCGCAGCAAAAAGCGTCGCCAGGGTGTAGCGTCCCGCACAGCGCTGGTGGAGTTCCACGTATCGTTCGCGCAGATCCAGTGGCGCGCCCTGAAGATCGCTCCAGATATCAAATACCCGCGTGGCCTGATCGTCGCTCAGCGCACATGGCTTGGTCGGCGGTGCAGCACCGAGATCACGCCGCATGCGTTCGATCCGCGAGCGCGTAACGCCACTGAACAACGCCTGGATCATCGTCGTGCTGGCCTGAGAACCGACGAAATACTGCAGTAGCGCTTCTTCCCACCACTGGCGCTCGATCTGTTCACATGCGTGCGCGAGGGTATTCATCTCGAACTTCAGGCGCAACGCGTTGGATGCGATCAGCCGCGGGATCAACTGTTCGGCGCGCTGGTCACTCAACACGCTTCGTACCGACGGAGGAAGCGCTCTGAAGTCATCCCAAAGTTGAATGCGCATCGGATCGCGATCACTGAGTTTGTCCGCGCGGGTCCGCGCAATCAGCTCGAGCAGCGCCACGCGCTGCACATTCGAAGCGGAAATAGGAGTCAAATGTTCATCCATCAATCACCCCACTTGCACGACGCGTTCATCGACGCCTTGCGCCAGCCAGAACTGGGGAACAAAGCGCTCGGGGTGCGATTCGCGAAAGGTCCGTGCCGCCGCCATCAGGTCGAGGTACAGGCCGCCTGCGGCATTACCGGGGTCGAGAATCGCGAAGAACATCAGGTAGAAGCGATCGGTAAGCAGCTGCTCACCGATCCAGGTATCACAGGCCTCCTGCCACGTATCATCGGTTTCGATCATCCTGCTGAACGCACCGTCAGGGACGACGGTCACGCCGGCAGGAGAATTCTGATGTGAAAGACTCACCAGCCACCACCAGCCGTGGTAGCGGCAACGGCCAGCCACACTCTCGACGGCCTGGCGATCAAGCGCAGGTTCATGAGGCTCCAGCGAAGGCGGTTCGACCATGAAGCCATAGGGCAGCGCGGACGTCTCGCGCAGGCATCCGGACAGGCCGCAGTTATCGGCAAAACGCGCGAGTGCCTGCCGGAAACGATCGGATGGGATCCCTGAGTCGATGCGTGGCGGAATGTTCGATACCGATGCCGGATTTTCCGTTGACTGCTGAGTCGTGTCGGCGCGGTGCTCGCCGGCCTCGTTTGGACTCTCGAAAGCCCGCACCAATGTCGACCTGAAGCGGTTAACCTGAGGAAAAGGCGGAAATCCCGCAGGCGGCCCGGATTTGCTGTCATCGCCGCCGTCGGCTGTTTCATTGCCGTCGTGACCGCTGACTCCGACTTCGCTCAAGTCGCCTGGGGCGTCGCCCGCGCTAGTCGAAGACCGGAATGCGTCGCCGGCTCGCGGCAGTCTCCCTTGACGCTGCTGAATCGCTGACGCACGCAACACCTCGGTGCTGGCGTCGGGAACCTTGTCAAGCAGAACCAGCATCGAGTCGAGGGCCGTGCGCGGCACGTCAAGTCGCTCTGCGCATCGCACATGGAAAGCCTCGACCAGGCGGTCGACATCAAGGCCCGCGGTCTGCTCGAACTGCGTGCGAGCCAGTTCCAGCTCGGGGTCAAGCACCTGATGCTGAACCCAGCTTTCATCGTGACCGAGCTTCTGGATCAGCCGTGTAATGGCACCGACCTTTGGTTGAATACGGCTCGAAATGTCCCGACCGCTGAGAGATCCAGTTGCCTGTCCCAGCCCGTGTAGTCGCTCAATCGCGAATTTGAACAGCCCGAGCAAAGCGTGACTGATCTGCGTTCCATCGTCCGCCAGCATCTTCGAAAATTCGCGCAGTGACAGCGTTCTGCCAAGCTCCTTTTCCAGGTCAAGCTTCAGGGCAAGATAGCCATTGGCCTTGTCCCAGAAACACAGATCCGCTCGCTGGTCGTTCTCGCGCAGATGGGCGGCAAGAAGCCTGACCTCGCCGGGATACTCCACGTACAGGAAATCCCGATACAGGAATTCTGGCAAACGCGCTTCTTCATAAAGCGCCTGAGCAGCAAGAAGACGGGTGTTGCCACCTTTCGCGACGACATACTTTTCCTGCTTCGGACGTCGGGTAACGGTGACGATCTGTTCGATGCCATTGACGCGGATCGATTCCTTCAGTTCGGTGATCCGTTCATGGGTTGCCTGACGTGGATTGCGCTCGTAGACCACGACATCGGTCACCTTGAGCCGGATGGTTGAAACCAGCGTGGGACCCGACGTGCCCGGAGTCGGCGCCCTCGCATCGAGCCGCTGCGCGGCAGCCCGCTCCCGGTTCATTTGCGCCAGCTGCTGGATTTCCGCCGCCGTCATGGTCGGGCGCACCAGGGTAGTCATGCGAGACCCTCCTCGGCGGGACTGGTAGCAGGTTGGCGATCTGCACTGGGGTCGTCTTCGGCCATCACGTCATCGACGTAGATATCCTTCAGGCTCGGAAATAACTCCCACACGAGTTGATGCATCACACACCAGGCCGAGTTTGAAAATGACGGCCGGCGATCGTACCGGTGGACCGGCCGCTGCGCAGTAGCCGCGGCCGCATAAGCAGCGGCGGACGGCACCACCGTATCAAGCACCCTCACCTTCCTGTGGCCGGCAAATTTCTGGCGGATCACCGTGGTCAATACACGGGCGTTGTTGTTACGTTCCTGTGCGTTGATCAACGCATACAGGTCACCAGAGCGGAATTTTTCGCCAAAGTCGGCGAGACGGTTCAGGTCGTCCAGCATCCCCAACGTGCCGCTCGAGAACTCTCCAGCGCTGAGCGTATCGGGTTTGATCGGAGAGATCATGTAATCGGCGGCCATCGCCGCCGTCTTCTGCAGTTCACCGACCGCGCCCTGTGTATCGATGACCACCACGTTGTATGGCTGGACCAGGGGCCCGCCGAGTTATCGTTGGATCTGGTGTACGGGGTTGAGGCGGGGAATTGAGAAGGCGGTGGCGGTTAGCCGAGAATGTTGCTTGTCGAGAGTAACAACCAGCTAACCGGAATCCACCACCAATGAATGAGTTTACGGAAGAAACGAACGGCGGTAAAGCAACAACGTTGGGCAGCCTGGACGATCTGATCCAGCGCGGTGCCCGTCAGATCATCCAGCAGGCGATCGAGGCGGAATTGGCGACATTGCTCGAGCAGTACGGGAACGTGAAGACACTCGACGGCCGGCGGGCCGTGGTGCGTAACGGCTATCTGCCTACACGTGAGGTCGTCACGGCGATCGGTCCGGTTCCCGTCAAGGTGCCGAAGGTACGTGACCGCTCAGGCTCGGGCGTGAAGTTCAATTCGTACATTGTGCCGCCCTACATCCGCAAGTCATCACGCGTGTCGGCGGCGCTGCCGTGGCTTTATCTGCGCGGCGTGTCGACCGGGGACATGAGCGAGGCGCTCAGCGTACTGCTGGGCGAACAGGCTAAAGGGCTTTCGCCGAACGTGGTCAGCCGACTGAAGGCTCAATGGGCAGAAGAGCATCTGCTCTGGAACCGGCGGGACCTGTCGGAAGCACGTTGGGTCTACTGGTGGGCTGACGGCATTCACACGGGGCTGCGCAGCGACGATTCCGACGGCCAGTGCCTGCTCGTCATCATCGGCGTGAAGCCGGACGGAACGAAGGAGCGCGTGGCAATCGCCGACGGCTATCGCGAATCAAAGGACGCGTGGCGCGACGTGTTGCTGGATCTGAAGGCACGTGGCCTGCAAAGCGGCCCGCTGCTTGCAAGCGGGGACGGCGCCATGGGGTTGTGGGCGGCGCTGGCCGAAGTGTTCCCACAGACGCGGCACCAGCGCTGCTGGTTTCACAAAACCGGCAACGTGCTCAACGCATTGCCGAAGTCACAGCATGGTCGAGCCAAAGCCGGCCTACAGGAAATCTGGCAAGCCGCCACGCGTGAAGACGCATTCGTGGCCTTTGATCGTTTCGTCGAGCTCTATTCGGCCAAATATCCCAAGGCGGCCGGGAAGCTGACAGGCGATCGCGATGAACTGCTGGCCTTCTACGACTTTCCCGCAGAGCACTGGCAGCATCTGCGAACCACAAACCCCATCGAGTCGACGTTCGCGACCGTGCGGCATCGAACCACCCGCACGCGCAATTGCGTTTCGCGCGCAACCTTCCTCGGTCTGGCATTCAAGCTCATCGAGTCAGCCGAACAATCGTGGCGGCGCATTCGTGCGCCAGAGAAAATCGCCTCGCTCCTTGAAGGCAAACCTTTCAAAGACGGGCTACCGGTGACCGACAGCACACCGGCTCAGCAACCGCTGGCCGCCTGATCATGCCGAATCCCAAACACCAGATTTGACAGTAACTCGGGCCCGCCCATCGCACGCCGCAGAATCATCAGCCGGTCTTCCCGGTCCCTGAGCCAGTTCTGCAGCGATCCGTCGGGCGTATCCGAGTAAATCAGATCGAGGTTGGATATTGCCGTCCGGCTGATGCTGTCAGCGTGAACGCTGCCGCCGCGCGTGATGACCGCGTGCAGGCCGCAGGACGCCTGCTCGAGCACCGGATAAAACTTCGAGAGGCTCGGCTGGATGTCACCATCGATCGCCAGCACACGCATTCCGTAGTCCGCAAGGATGCCCGCAAGATTGGCAGCGAGAGTAGTCTTACCTACTCCGCCTTTGGTCGAAACGAACGATATGACAGTCGGCATCGCGCTTTTCTCTCTGAGCACAGGTGATGGCATAGCACAAATTGCAAGCCCGCCAGCACCGTTCAATCCGCCATTTCAAAAATTCACTCATGCACCTCGCATTAAACTTCGCAGTACGAAGTTAATACAACACCCACCCGCTCTCGCGGGATTCAATCTGCCCTAAAAGTTACGAAGACGCTTTGGCAAGTACAACATGGAACATTTCTGCTGTCGGGCAAGTCTCCTTGATGAACGAGACCGCACTATTCAGGTGCTTCCATGTTTTGATCTGACCGCGGAACGTCTGAACTCGATAGACCTTGTCCTGCTCCGGCAACTTCACCTCCATCTCCCACTGCGACTCCGCCCCGGTAACCACCTCGACCAGATAAATTTCGCATTCACGCTGGGCATCAAACAGGACCGCCAACTCCCGCGTCGACAACGTGAGCATTTCTTCTTCCTCTTCTTGCTGTTCAAAGAGCGAAGTAATGCCACGGCAACAGACGGTTTCCAAGACCCAAACGCCTTTTGTTTGCAATTTCACGCAAATGCAACTCTATACCAATAATTCGCATTGCACAATCAACGTTTTGTAATATGAAAGCATCAATTTGCTGTGCAATATCCCAGCCTCACCGATGAGCATGTACGGGCATCCCGCGCTCCACCCATGCCTATGCGCCGGCCGACGCACCCGTTTCCGGCCCAAACAAGCCGCGAGCGGACGAGGGCAATTTGATGCGCGTGGATTACAGCCCCGGACGACACAGTCCCCTAACAATGGGTCCGCCGAGACGCTCAAGCGATAGGCGTTCTTTGTCATGGCTTCCCTCCATCCCTGACAAACTTGGTGCAGTCAGCCGCAACCCGGATTGCTCCGTCGCCCACGAAAACGTTCGTGAACTTGCACACCCCGTCGCTAAACCTCACGTACAGTTGGGTCGCCTCGACAAATCCGTTTCGCAGAAACTGCCAATCGCCGTCGGGTGATGCAGTTGCACGCTCACCAATAGCGATCGCCAGCACGTATGCGGCGATTAACACCAGTCGCTCGAACATCCGGGAGTGAGGGCGATTGCCAAACACGACACGCTCCCTACGAACCTGGTCGCGCGGCGTAACTGGCCACGGTAGTCGTCTCGCGGAACTGCCTGACGATGCCGGCGTATTCGGGCGACACCCGTGACTGCCATTCAGCAACCCACGCCTCACCGCGCCTGCGGAGCCCCTCGCTCAGTTCACCAGTTCCCGATATTGCGACCATCACGCCGCTGCGTTGCATGTCATCACGGTTGCGCGCGATCCGCGCTGGCATCGAAAGCCACTGTTGCTGCTCGGTCGCCATCGCAGCCGCATCGATCCTCTCGCGCGCGCCGCGTGGAAGCGCGTCATAACGTGCCTCGCTCATCAGCGCGAAGGACAGCGGAAACGCATAGTCGATGGCCGCGAAGTGTGGCAGCGTCGTGCGCAACAATCTCCCGACTTCACCGTCGCCCGACGACAGGACACCATCGAGTGACCCGTTGCGAAGGCGGGGAATGATTTCGCTGACAGAGAGCGATACAGCCTGGGAACCGACCGACGACAGGAAAGCCGCCGATGCGTCGTCGTAGGTACGGATACGCAAACCAGCCAGGTCAGCGAAAGTGCTCACGGGCGCGCGTGACCACAGTCCCGACGGCGGCCACGGCGAGACGTACAGCAGATGCAAACCGTGGTGCATCAATGCCCGTTCATAGGCAGGCCTTGCGAGCAGCGCGAGCCGCTTCGCCTCGTCAATCGAGCGCACCTCGAACGGCAGCATGGACAGTTCAAAGACGGGGTCGAGTGCGACAAGCGAACTGGCCAGTGTGTCACCCACGGCAAGCTGACCGGACTGGATCGCGTGCACCACGTCGGACGGCCGGCTTGCGAGAAACTCTGAGCGCATCTGCGTCCGCCCACTGTCGAGTCGCTCCACGAATTGTGCGAAGCGTTCAATCCCGCAGCCGGAAACCGTATCGCGCGGGTAAGGCGTCGCAATGCGCCACACCTGGACCGCCTGCTCGCCTGTCGGGTCACCCGGAAGCAGGAAGACGACATAGCCAGCCAGTACACAACACCAGGCTGCCCGAAAAACAGGATACCGAACGTAAGACATGTCCTGCTCACCGATTCATCCAGCAACGGAAAAGCCGTACAACCTCATGTAACCAGCCCTTGATCTGATGCGTTCCGCATAGGAGGCTAGAGAAGGTTCGAAGGGTCGACGAAGCACGTGAACATAGTCTAGGTCGAAGGGGGGGAGACAAATCAAGGGGGCCGTTTGTCGTTACCGCCAAAAAAAAATTCTGCTATGCTATGCGGTTGCTTCGAACAGAGCGAAAACCGTTCGCTCCTGGATAATTGCCCGCAACT
Source organism: Paraburkholderia sp. HD33-4 (assembly GCF_021390635.1). NCBI lineage: Bacteria > Pseudomonadati > Pseudomonadota > Betaproteobacteria > Burkholderiales > Burkholderiaceae > Paraburkholderia > Paraburkholderia sp. HD33-4. The sequence goes on from NZ_JAJEJS010000001.1 coordinate 2,155,409, forward strand.
CTACGACATGACCTCCTTCGTCTTCACGACCAAAAGGCTGTCGACCAGCGGGTACAGTGTGCGTCCACGAACCGATCGTGACCAGGACGAGGTATGTCTCGTGCATGGTCGCCAGAACAGGCAATTGTCCGTGAGAACGACGCTACCTTGAGGTGAAGTCGTCGCCTTGCCTGAGTTCGATCAGGCCATACGTGACGGCAAGTTTCCTGGCCTCATCGATCCGCGAGACCCTCATCTTGTCGCAGATACGTGGATAGATGACGCGATGTACCTGCCGCACCGACGTGCGCAGCATGTCGGCCACATTGTGTGCGTAGCCGCCCGCACACAGCACACGTAGCGCAGCCAGTTCGGAAGGATCGAGTTCGAATGTGTCGACCGCCATCCGGCGGACAGCCGTCATCTGCCAGCTCAGTAGTTGACCGGCCAATGCACTCAAAAGAACCCGATTGCTCCACAGCAGAGCCTCCCCAGCCTCTTGTGGCTCACGCCGGTTACTCACATGCAACAAGCCAATGACCTCGCTTGACGGAGCGTGAACCGGCACGACCATCTGGCTATTCACTCCATAGCGCCTCGCATCGGCCGCCAGTCTCGGTGCTCCATCGGCAAGCCCGATCATGGATCCCGTGACCGGTGTGACGTTGCGTCGTGCATATTCAACAAACGGGTCCGTCATGAAGCGCTTGTCGCGCAGATAGCGCTGCATCCACCCTGGCGCGCCGCCGATCAGATAACGGTGTTCGATTCTCCCTGTCCGGTTATCGCACGAAATCGACTGGTAGCTCCACTGGTCTGCACCCATCGCCTTTATGGTCCTTCGCACCTGCTCCGTGAGCTCGCCTTCATCGCGGCATCGGGCGATGTCCCCAACGGCATCAATAAGTCCGCCAGGTTCTCCGTCGAACCCTGCCCGTTTGCCACCCTCGCTGGCTACCACCCGATGGCGCGCCTGAATGGTTTCGTAGGCCACTTCCAGCGTATCGTAGTAAGGGTCTGCGGTTGCGAAATCGCGAAGATCGCTCGCACTGTCGAGCGCATAGACCTGAACCAGCCGGATGCCGTCATCCTGCTCAAGGGCGCGCTCCAGCACACTGATCGCGCTCGGATACTGCAAAAGCCGCAGGACGACGCGCTCATGCAGGATCGTCGCGCCGTCCTCGAACAGGACCACGCCCTTTCCCTGATTCGTGGCCGGACTGGCGGGCGTCATCATGGCGGATCACGGCGGATCACGGCGTCATGCCCGCGGCCAGACTGGCCGCGGCCAACGGTTTCGAAAAATAGAAACCCTGTACCTGGACACGCTCAAAGCGTGCAAGCCAGTCGGCCTGACGCGGCGACTCGACGCCTTTCACGCCCAGCGTCAGATCCAGTGCGTCCGTGAGCTCGGCAAGGCTCCTGAGGGTCGCCATCGCCACCTTGTCGTCGGGGATGCCTCGCGTCAGACTCTGGTGCACTTTCACGCCATCGACCGTAAATCTCCACAGATGGGCCAGTGACGAGCGCCCTTCCCCGAAATCATCAAGCACGATCTTGACGCCCAGCTCGCGCAGGGATTCCAGTCGACGGCCCATGAGCACCGGATCGTCGAACAGGGCGGCTTCGATCACTTCGAGCTGCAACGACCCGGGCTCGATCATGTAGTCCGTCAGCAAATGCCGCACGGAGCCCACGAGGTATTCGCTCGCCAGTTGTACCGACGAGATGTTCACCGACACCGTCACGGTCCGCGCCTGCGCCTCCTGCCACTCGCACAGCTGCCGGCACACCTGTTCCAGCACGAGATCGCCGATGGGCACAATCAATCCCGTAGCTTCCGCAAATGGCAGAAAGTCAGTCGCTGGTATGACGCCTCGCTGCGGGTGATGCCAGCGCACCAGTGCCTCCACGCTGGCAATCTCGCCCGTGGCGAGACGCACCACCGGCTGGTAGACAACCTGCAGTTCTCCGCGATTCAGCGCGTACTGCAGCTCCTGATAACGCTCGGTTTCGCGCTTCGCCCTCTCCGACAGATCGGGCGTATAAAGGTGCTGGCAACTGATTCCCGCTGCCTTGCCGTCGGCCTTCGCCGCGTACATTGCGAGATCCGCATGGGTAAGCAGGTCGAACTCCGTATCGCCGCGACCGGTATGCACGGCAACGCCAATGCTGACGCGAACGATCCATGAATTGCCCCGCAGAGCGAAAGCCAGCCCGAATGCGTCGATCACCTCGCACGCGACAGCGTGAGCGCGTGCGGCGGCATCACTGCCTTCGACCAGGATCACAAACTCATCCCCGCCGATCCGCGCAACCACATGTTGCTTGCCGGCCGCAGTGGCGAGGCGGCTTGCGACCTTCTGCAACAGCTGGTCACCCGCCTTGTGACCGAGAGAGTCATTGATCTTCTTGAAATTGTCGAGATCGATGTACACGACCGCGAGGTGATCGATGCTGGCGTCCTCCAGCACGCGCCGGCCGAGCGTAAGCGTCAGCCAGTGGCGGTTCGGCAGGCCGGTGAGCGAATCGGTTTCCGACAGGCGCTGCATCTGCGCGCGACTGCGCATCAACTGGCGCATGAAGAACATCGCGGCGGCGGTCCCGATCAACAGCAGGACCGTCACCACACTACCCATGGCAAGATAAATCTCTTTCGTGCGTCGCCAGGCTGCAAACACGTCCTCTTCGGCCAGACCCGCGATTACGGCAACCGGGTACTGCCGCAGATGCCGGTAAGCGACGATCCGTTGCACGTGATCAACTGGGTCTGCAAACGCGCCCTGTCCCGCGCGCGCCTCGTCCACGTATGCTGAGACCGGCGGCCCCGTGGGAGACGCCGGCTCATCGCCGGCCCGACGTGACAGCAGATAGCCGTTGTCCGAAAGGACCGCGACCATACCCCGCCCTCCAAGCGCAGTATCCAGACTGAAACCATCTGTCAGATATCCCGGATCCTCGGACACGACCACGACGCCGGCGAACGAACCATCAGGATGGTTCAGGCGCCGGGTGAACTGCAGGGTCCAGTGCTGCGAAATGCGGCCGATCACCGGCTGGCTGATGTACAGCCCTGCACCAGGATCACGTTGATGGATCTGGAAATGAAGGCGGTCGCTCAGATTGGCCGGCCTTGCGTGGGGCGTCGTCGTTTGCGCGATGTCACCATTCGCATCGACGATGGTGATCTGAAGCGCGGTGTCGGCCGTGAGCAGCCCATTACGCTGATATGCGACCAGATCAAAGGTTGAGGGTGAACGCTCGTACTCGTATTTGACCACCCGCACGACGAGATCCGCATCGTGGATGGTCTTTGCGATGTGCTGGGCGAGCGACGTTGCGAGTACACCCGAGGTTGATACGGCTGCCTCCCAGGTTGCCTTGCGCTCGTTGCGGATCAGACCCAGTACGGTGCTCCAGAGCACCAGCAGGATCAGTCCCGATACGACAGGGATCAGAATGAGGGAGCGGCGACGCATCGATGCAACTGCTTCGTTATGTTGCCCGCGCGATGCGATCCATGTCCCGATACGCTTCTTCCATGGCCCGTTCATTGCGACTCCGCTGCAAGCTGACGCTGATAACCTGGCCAGACGCGCTCGTTGCACGCATCAATCCAGTCGAATTACTCAGAGATACTTTTTATAGAATCGCGCCATCGTCCACAGGGCCAGCACCACAGCAAGGGAGACTGGCCAGAACAGCGCATCGATCGGCAACTCAACCGGCGCGACCAGCCACACGATCGCCAGCACGGGAATCAGCCCGAACATCAGTAGCCTTTTTGCATGGTGATAGCGCGTCGCCGATTCGTGACCGCCCTGCGCCCGCCGGAGGTATCGCGCAACCAGCCCGTCGACGACCGCGACCACCACAGCCAGCGCAAACTGCGGCAGCGTCATCGCCAGCATCGCGGCGCGGATCCCGAAAAGTCTCACCCCATCCATCGCGACAATCAGGCCTATGTGTGCATCGCCAAAGAGCATCGGCCGCCACACACTCGCAAGGCCCTGCGTGGGTTGCAGGCCTGCCTGCCACGCGCGAGCTGATGCATCGATGCCGGTCCAGCCGAACCAGCTCCAGTAGGCCGCGTCGGCTGCCTGCCGGGCGAGTTCGGGATCGCTGGTTTGTTGAAGGTAGTAACGCACCAGCGCCTCCATCCCTGCGACCGGATCGTCGCGCCACCAGAAGTACGCCGCGGCGAGATCGGCCAGCACTGCGAAGAATGTGATCAGCAGAAGCCATAACCCCAGATGGACGAGGGTGTCAAAGAGCCAGAAAAACGACTTGACGCCGTCGGCGTTACTGTCGCGCGGCGGCCCGGCCACGATGATCTCCCTGCGTCCTGAAAAATCCTGCCGTATCAGAATCCACTGCCCTTGCCCTCCGTGGTCAGCCCGGGATCGAGCGCCGTCATGCGCTCAGCCTTGGCGTCAATTGCACCCTCAATTTCGTTCCCAGCTGCATCGGTCGATGCTTCGCATACCGGAATAAAGCTCCCTTTCTTCCTGTTCAGGCCCGGATCACTACCGGCCGCATTAAACCGGTCAACCGCTAATATGTATTGCGCATAGTTCGCGCGCATGTCCGCGACGATATGGTCAAGCCCTGGCAGCCGCATCGGGTCCTGCTCCTCCAGCAGCGGCAATCGCAGCTTGACCAGCTGCCCGCCCTCGATCAACGCGAACGCCTGCCCCTTTGGCAGTTGAGTCAGGTCGGCGGGTTGCAGCAGTGGCACCTCACGAACCGAGACCCTGTCCTGCGTTTGCGCGGTAAAGGCCGTGTGTTCCCCGCGCTTCACCGCATCGGTAGCGCTCGAAGACAGAGTCAGCGAACGGATCTCCGCCATGGGCAACTGTTTCGTCAGGATCTCGGCGGTCGCCTGGTACTTCACGCGCATCATGATCAACGTGTTGAAGTTTCCAAAGATCTGCTCGGCCTTCGCCTTCGAACCCACACTGGCCTCAAGATCGGCGCTCGTCTGCGTATAGGCGGTCACCTGATAGCCCGCTCCGCCCGCCTTGTTCACCAGTGGGATGAATTCGTCGCCGACCAGCTCATTGAACTCGTCCGCATGAATCGACACGCGGCGGCCCGAACCTGGTGCACGCTGACCATGGCCGTGTCCATATTTGTAGATGCGCCCGGCGGTCGAAGTGAGATCGGCAAACATCGCATTGCCCACGACGCCCGCCACCTCGAAATCCGATAAGGCATCAAGGCCAATATAGACGATGCCGCAGCGATCGATCACACGGTTCCAGTCAAAAACCGGTCGCGGGTCGCGCGGATCGTCGTAATCGGGTGACAGCAACCCGGCCATCTTTCCAGTGGTGAGCTTTTCCAGGAGAGGATAAAGTGAGGACACCAGCTTTTCGAAATAGGTACGGTCGTTGTTGAGAACGGATGCAAGTCCATCTGCAACCGGCTCGTGCCAGTATTGCTCCTGCATCAGCGCGAGGATCTGCATCGCATAGGTCGTGCGCCCGGTTTTCCTGGCGCGCTCGATGATGTCTTTGCCGGCTTCGGGCAGACCGTCACGCCATTGCGGATGATCACGATCGAGCCAGAACTCAAGATACCTTAGCGCCAGGCCGTCGATATTCACGGCGTTCTGATAGATCAGTTCGTAAGTGGGCCGCATCCCGAGCGCGGTCATCGCACGCGCCATGACATTGACGAAACGCCACACAAAGTCACGGAATGCCGCTGATTGCCCCTGATCCGGCAGATTGCCCGCAATGCGCGTCGCAACCTCCGTAATACGTGAGAACGTTCCGATCGGGCTGTAACGCGCGGACTGATCCGGGTATCCCAGATGAAAAAGATAGAACTCCTGAGCGCGGCCGCAGCGACAGGCTTCGGCGTACAGGCGTAACAGCAGATCGACATCGCCCTTGGGGTCGAACACGATCACCACGTCGCCACGACGGATGTCCTGTGACACCAGCAGTTCACACAGTCGGGTCTTGCCCACGCGGGTCGTACCCAGCACCACCGTATGGCCCACCCGCTCGCCGAGATCAAAGTAGATGTCACGCTCGTCGGGCTCGACGCCGTGCAGTGCCGGATCGCCGCCCACGGGCGGCAAGGGTGCGACCGGATTCCACCATGCCGTCTGCATCGTGAGCTTCGCCAGCCACCAGCCGGGGTGCCGACGTTCGATATCGCGAACCTGGTCATAGCGTTCGTTACGCGCACGTAGATGCCGGTTTTCGGGCAGGCGTGCCTGATACAGACGCTGGGTGTGCAGCGCGGTCCAGCGAAATCCACGGCCGAGAAACACTTCTGCTTCGGGGCACGGAATCGCTGATGCTGCGATCGTGTATTGTGGCAATCGCCTCAGGTTGCGCTGGAAGCGCAGCAGCTGGTACCCCTGCCTGCCCCGCCACAGGGCGAGCGAAATCAGCAGGAGCGTGGTGACACTCCCCGTGACCGGCGTGACGAGGAACAGACGCGGATGCGACCACAGGATGACTGCTGCCATCAGCGCAACAGAGGATGAGACCAGTTCAACCGGCTTGCGGAACCTGTTTTCGATCGGGTAGCTCATGGATCACCTGTCCGGGTCGTCAATTCCGCCGTCTTCAGGCGCGATTGAATCAATGCATTGGGCGGTGGTACCGGATTGAAGAACCTTTCCGGCTCGGGGACCCGCATGACCGACAGTTGCCTTCCACCCGGGCCCTTGATGTTGTAGTGAAGCAGGAACGACTTCCCCGCCGAGCCGGGCTCGCCAGCGACCGGATAGCCCGACTTCTGGAAGTCCCGCTGCACGATCTTCCAGGGTTCCAGGGTCTTGCCATCGGCTACCGGTTCGACCTCGATCACACCGGCATGCGCCTCGGCAAAGTCACGAAAGATCGCTGGCGTGACGAGCAGCATGCCCTCGGGCACAAAATGCACCCGAGCCATCGACTCGTTGTACGGTAATGCCCCGCTGGCCACGCCTTCCTGTAACCACGCCATGAAGCGCTCAGCGTTCGGCCGCGATCGTCGTGCACCTTCGCGTTGCGCAATCGACTCGTTCGGCCGCAAACCCTTCTGCTTCGGTCTCATGGGCTCACGCAATTGCGCTGGTGGGTCAGCACCAGTCGCTGGCCTGACGGCTGACTCAACGACGTCATCGAGCAGCGCCGCCGCACTCTCCCTGTCCTGCAGAAAAGCCGTCTCGCTCACGGCGATAGACAGCTCATCTGCTGCATCGGGCTCCGCCCCTCTTACCGGATCCGACTTCATGATGCGAGCTGCGTCAATGACCGCTTTGTTGACAACCTCCAAGGGCGCGCATGGCGTAGTCGATACATTGTTCCCACAGTCGCCGCTCATCGACTGAGTCATTTCCACGTCGGCATCGTCACGCACGTGCACCGCACCCGCGGGCAACGCAGGCGGATAGCGCGCAGGATCTGCATAGAGCGTTGCAAGTGCGAAGCGCAGCACGGTGAAATGCTGATGCCACGCGCCGATCGTCACGTCGATGGTCCATATCACGCCGCCGTCCCTGGCGGGAATCAGCGCGCCGTATTCCTGCCAGCTATCGAAGAGGCGATTGTTGTCGGCCGGTATGCCCGCTGCATCGCTCTCCTGCTGTTCATGCTGCTCAAGATAGGTGCGCACGGCTCCTGCCAGCGTCCCCGCCACACACCATAGCGACTCGCCGTCACAGTAGCCCGTCGCACCCGCTCGATTCAGCGGCAGGCCGCCTTCCGCAAGCAGCCTGCGCAGACCTTCCATCAGGCGTTCGATCAAAGGCACGGCGCGCGCGGTCGCGAAACGCGTGCGCGGCCCGTTGAGCAGATTGTCGGCGACCGATTTGCGGTCCGCCTGCCCGACGATCCGGCCAATCGCACCCTCCTTCGTGTTAACGCCTCCTGACAGATAGTCAGTCAGCTCCGTGAGCACCGGCGGATACTGCCCCAGCCAGACCAGGGTCGCAGCCGGTACGAGGCGCTGCAGCAGGACGATCGCCAGGCGCGCATGCGCGCCGTAATCTCGCTCACCCGCACCCGGGAAATCGACCCGGTACCAGACGCCGCCCTGTTCGTTCATGCTGCCCGCGAGCGCCACCCACGGCCGGGTTTGATGCCCGACTACGAGTTCGACGCGAAGATCCGTCACCGGCTTGCCAATGTCGTGCAGAAGCGCCGCAACGAGCACTGCGTAGCTGTATCGTGCGGTGTGCTGCAACTGGTCTTCGGAACTCGCGCCCACCGGTAACCGCCATGCATCGCGGAAATGCAGCGAGTACTGCGCAACCTCGAGCAGATGAACCAGCAGGCCACCCGGCTGGGCGTGGTGATGCGATTCGGACGCGGGAAGGAGTTGCACGAATTCGATAAACCGTTGCATCAGCGGCTCGACATCTCCGCTAAAGCTCATGGGCGTGAATCCGAGACTGTCCCGGATGCGTGTGAGCGCCCCTTTCATCCCGGTCATCTCGATCAGTGTCGTGTGGTCGAGCACGGGGAGGTGATGGACTGACGGCGCTGCGTAAGCTGCGGCAGATGCCGCAGATCTGCGGCTCGTCGAGGGCGCATACGTCATCGCCACTCGCGGTCTGAACTTGCGCCGTAGTCGTGGCGCAAGTTGCACGACGCAGAACGCCACGCCGCAGGCGGCCGCACCCATCATGAGCCATCCATCCGGGATCACCATTGAGAGCCACGTTGGGAACCATGTTGGGAATCACGGGGCATGCGTTTCGCATACTCGCTGACCCACCTCGCCCACAGCCAGTTCACCGTATCGATCGAGCGCAGCGTCTCGAAATCTGGCGCCACAAAGGTCACTACTCCTTCGGGCATGACCCGGGCGGCAAATAGTGCAAACGACTCCTGGAGCGGATTCCATCGTCGCCCGGTGGGCGTCGCTGCATGCCAGCGATTGAACGGCAGCATGGCCAGGAAATGGGCAGTGCGATGGGCGTCAGTCGGCAGGGGGTCCCGGCGCAACGCCTGACAGGCGATGGCCCAGGCGGGGTCCCGCGACTCGTCGTGCTCATACGCCCACCAGCCCCCAAAACGGGAAATCCACTGTTCCAGGACGGGCCACCACAGCGGCTGCTGTTCCAGCACCAGCGCCTTGAGCGCAACCTGATAGTTCTGTTCGGTCATATCGCATTGGTTCGAGTCATTGCGGGGCTCGCTGCCGGTCGTCGTGGGTCGTAACTTGGCGACCCCACAGGAACGCCATTGCGTTATCCGTACTGTAGGCAGCTCAACATCCGGTCACCCCAAAATGGTTGCACGATCAACGCGCACGCCGTGCAGTCATTTTGCGGACAAGTCCGGATAGCTTTGGTATGCTGATTAGCTTTGCCGCACTTTCCGCCTTTCAGGCAGCTATCGGCCTTTTTCCAGGCCCTTGTTCCAGCAGGCCTTTTTCCCATTCATAGCATTTGCAGCAGTGAGCGCGTGAAGCGATAGCTGCACGCTTCACGCGCGGCCTTTGGATCGGCCCCTTCCCCTTCGCACGTCGTTGATTCGATTGCCGTTCCGGCATTTTCGGGCGCATTTCTGCCGAGCTTCGGCATTACCCCGCGTAATAACGATTCATCTTTACCCACTAGAAATAGCGCTTAAATCTGCACTCACGCCGAGCAACCATTTCCGCGACTTTCTGGCGCTGCACCTGTTTAATCAGTTCCGTCGGCTCACCCTTGACCGACACGCGCTGTTGCCTGCCGGCTGTCTTCCCTGACATCTCCGGCAGGCTTTTTTGAATGCTTCGCGCAGGCGACGACGGCAGGAAACAAGTGGAACCGAAGAAAGTCATGACATTGCTCACTGGCGCGCTACTTTGTACCGCGACGCGCGCTGACTGCCTCGACGACGCGGCCGCCTTCCATCACGTCAATGTCCGTCTTGTGCGAGCCATCGCCAGGGTTGAATCGGGCCTGCGACCGGCAGTCACCCACGTCAATGCAGATGGCAGCACCGACATCGGGCTCATGCAGATCAATACCGCGTGGCTGATGACGCTCTCGCGCTACGGCGTGACACGTGCCGCACTCTATGACGGGTGCACCAGCGCCTACGTCGGCGCCTGGATCCTGGCCCGGAACATCGCCCGTCTCGGGCTCACCTGGAACGCCATCGGCGCCTATAACGCGACAACACCTGCACTGCGTCTCACCTATGCACGCAAGGTCTATCGCCAACTGATGACCGATGCGTCGGCAGCATCAGCGGTGCGACCGCTTCACACGCTGGTGTCAGCCCCAAAGCGCGTCGACGACACCCGCAGCGCCGGATCCATCCCTCGCGCGCATTCCGGTGCAACGCTCGCCGACTGGGAGGCCAGCGAATGAACAAGCTGACCTACGACTACGCGATCGAAGTCCTCAACGACTATCTCGGCGAACTGCAGCCGATGATGGCCGACCCGCATGTGCAGGAAATCATGGTCAATCGCGCGGACGACATCTGGTACGAGCGCCTTGGCGTCATCACCCATGTCGACGACTGTTCGATCGATCCGGACGCACTGGACCGTGCAATCACCATTCTTGCGAACGTGAATGCCAAGGCCCAGACACCGCTGCTCGATGCACGGCTGCCGGGGCTACGGATTGCCGCTGCACGTGCGCCGGTCGCACTGCATGGGGACATGATGTCGATTCGCAAGCATGCGCGTCACCGCATCGACCTGACCGACTATGAACTTTCTGGCGCGTTCGATGCTCTACCCGCGTCCGCGAGCCGCTTTGCCGCCCGCCATAACGACCGGCTGCTCCAGCATCTGAGCGCCGGTGGCGCGGCCGTGCGCGCGTTTTTCGAGTGGGTGATGCGCGAGCGGATCAACGTCGCCTTTTCCGGCGGCACCTCGTCGGGCAAGACGACCCTGCTGAACGCGCTGATCGACGTCGTTCCTGCAGGTGACCGGATCGTCACGATCGAGGACACCGCCGAGCTGCACGTGCGTTCGCCGAACATGGTTGCGTTCGAGACCAATCTGGGCGTGACGGTCCGTGATCTGGTGCGCTTCTCGCTGCGTATCCGACCCGACCGCATCATCGTTGGCGAGGTGCGCGGCGCCGAAGCGTTCGACCTGATGGAAGCACTCAACACCGGACATCCCGGCTCCATCGTCTCGTTTCACGCCGACTCGTCCGACACCGCGCCAGCCCGACTCGAATCGCTGATCCGCATGAGTGAAGAAGGACGGCTGCTCACGATCGAGGACCTGCGCCTGAAGATCGCGTCGACCTTCCGTTTCTTCGTACACGCCGAGCGTCAGGGCGCGCTGCGTGGTCCCGTCGAGATCCGCGAAGTACTCGGCGTCAATAACGGCCGGTATCAGACCCGCCTGCTGTTTTCCCGGTACGCCGCCGCGCCGATCGAGGAACTTCTCCATGCCTGAGCCTGTATCCAGGCGCCCGATCAGGTGCGCGTTCGAATTTCAGTGGGCCCGTGCTGTTCTGCACGCCATCGGCGCCCTGGCCGGGCAACCCGGCGACGCCCATTTCAATCCCTACCGCGAGCCACTGCGCTTCATGCTGCTGGCACTCTGGCTGTCGCTGGTTCCCTCCTTCGCCCACGCGGGCATGTGGAACGGCGGCCTGTGCACGGTCTATCAGCAGGTGCTGGACAACGAACTGCTCGAAGTCGTGTCGCTATCGGCACTGGTCGGCTCAATCGTGCTGTGGCTGCTGGATGACGGCCGCAGCAACATCAAGACGCACGTGCTGCGCGGCGTGATGGGTACCCTGGCGATCCTCAACATGCCGTTGCTGTGGGCACAGGTCTTCAATCACGGCGCCGCCTGCAGCGGGTCGCTCTGAGGGGATATCGATCATGACCGGGTCTGTGGTCGCGACATCACGCGAGAGTGACGAACCCGACGACCCGCTCGTCGCCCGCATCCGCAAGACCATGCTTGAGCAGTTTCTGCTGTTCGGCATCGATCGCCGCTGGTGTGCCGCTGAAGTGCTGATCGTCGTCACGGTCGCAGCAGGGCTGCGCAACGCGTGGGTGCTGCTGGCAGTGATCGTCACGCATCCCGTACTGTGGATGGCAGTCCGGCGCGATCCCGACCAGATCAAGTGTTACACGAAGTACAGCCAGCAGGGCGACTTCTACGAACCCCGCCAGATGTTGCATCAGAAACTCAACGCCCGCCCGAAAGGCTTTGGCAGGAGGGCCCTGTGTTGAGCCCCGATCACTTGCTCCGTTCGCTCTCACCGTACGACACCGAGTCGCTCGCTCGAATCGGCGAGCGGCTGGACGGCCGCCGCCGCTCGACCGCTGAAATGGTGCCGTGGCTCTTCAAATACCACGACTCGCTGATCGTCAACAAGGACTCGGCGCTGATGGCCACGTATGAGTTCACCGGTCCCGATACCGACAGCATGTCAGCGAGCCAGATGCTCGAACTGATGGATAACCTGACGGACGCCATGCGCGACCTGGCGCGCCGGCCCGTCACGCTCTGGTGGACAGTCCACCGGCGCCACACCGACCGGTATGTGACGGTGCCGTTGCCCGACGCCATCGCCCAGACCATCGACGATGAACGCCGCCGTACCTTCGAGCAGGCCGCCAACTACGTCAACCGTCACTATGTCACGCTCACACTGCTGCCCGATGTGGGCATCGACCGGTTCGCCGGGCGCGTGATGCACGGCATGACCCACGACAATCTGTCAGTGATCGGCTCGCTTGCACAGGCCGTACGCGGCACATTTTCCGATCAGTACCTGTTCGCCTATACCGGGTCCGAACTCGCCGCGGTCGTCGACGCGTTCGAGAACACGCTGTTCGGCTTCACGGCAGCCAATCCCCATCTCACGTGCCGGCGTCTCGCGGGCGAAATGCTCGGCGCCTTCATGCACGCGTGCTGCTCGCCGCCCAGTGATCACGTCAAGGCGCTCGCGATCCCCGATACCCCGGCACTCGACCTGGCGATGTGCGATACGGAGGTCACACCCGGCCACGACTACCTGCACTTCTATTCGAACGGCCGGTGCCGTTTCGGCATTGCATCGGGCATTCCAACCCGGCGCGATTTCTGGCCGGACAACGTCTCGCCGACCACCCTCGACGGGCTGCTCAAGATCCCGGGTGAGCTGACGATCAGTCACGTGTTCCGGTTGTCGACACCCAGTGCGGCGAAACGCTTCATCGACAGCATCCGCAAGTATCACGAGGGCCGCAGACTGGACGGCCGTGCGGTGCTCGCCGCCGCGCTCAAGGGTGGTGACACCTCTGGTGCCCGTCAGAACGAGGCGCGCTCAAGTGCCGCCCAGGAGGCTAACCGGCGGGCTGGCAAGGTCGAAATGGCCGAGGAGCTGTACGGGTTCTACAACCTCTCCATCATGGCATGGTCGCCCGTCTATGAGGAGACGCCCGCCAATTCTCAGGTGGCACCTGAAACCGCCTACGCGCAGGCGGTCGCCACCCACAAGGCCGTCGAGGAAGTGCTGCGCGGCGCCCACTTCGTGCCGGTGCGCGAGACCCTGCACGCGTTCTCGTCGTTCGCCACGACGATCCCTGGTATGTGGCGCGAATGCGCACGCTGGGCATTTCTGGACACCCGGGCTCTCGCCCGCATGCTGCCGCTGCGCGGCGTCTCGCGAGGACACCCCGTCAATCAGCACCTGACCCGCGAAACCGGTCAGATGTGTCCCGCGCTCGCGGCGTTTCCGACCGATTACGGCACGCCCTTCTGGTTCACCGGGTTTCTCGCCGACGTGGGCCACATGCTGATCTGCGGACGCACAGGCTTTGGCAAGACAATCTTCATGCTGCTCTGCGCGACGCTGTTCAGGAAATATCCACATGCGTGGCTCTACGGCTTCGATAAGGACCTGTCGATGCGTATCCCGACCATCCTGCAGGGTGGCCGCTATATGCAGTTCGACCCGGACGCGCCGGGGGTCTCAGAGGATGAACGCGCGCAGGCCAATCCGCTGGTGCTACTCGCCGATCCACGTCACATGGAGTTCCTCGTCGACTGGATCAGGATGCTCATCGAGCAACGCGGCACCTATCGGGTGCAGGCTACGGATTTGCACGAGATCCAGAAGGCGCTGGCCGCCACGCGCAGCCGCAGGGATCCGCGCTTCTGGCGCCTGCACACCGTGCAGGCATCACTGCCGCAGGGCGCGCTCGCAGACGAACTGGCACTCTGGGTCGGCGATGCGGTGCACGCGCACTACTTTGACAACGTCGAAGACAGTTTCGACGAGGCGCGCTGGGTATCGATGGAGACGAAACGGATTCTCAGGAATCCGGTGATCGCGCGCCCGTTTCTCTCGTACGTCACCTACCGGATCCAGGATGCGTTACGCGAGCGGCGTACACGTGGTGTCATCGGCCCGACCCTCGTGATGCTGCCTGAAATCTGGAATCTGCTCGATGACGACGCGTTCGCGAAACAGATTGGAGACTGGATCGTCACGATGCGCAAGGAGCTCGGCTGCGTGTGGATGGATGCCCAGTCGCCCGAACAGGTGGCCACCTCGAAGATCTGGCCACAGATCCGCGACAACGTATTGATCCGCGTGTTCGTGCCGGTCGAGAACTTCACCCCGTCCGCGAAGGCAGCTTTCCAGCGGGATTTTGGGCTCTCCGACGGGCAGATCCAGACGATCCAGAAACTCGTGGCGAAACGCGATTACTTCGTCACCGAACAGGGCGGTGCGTCACGCCGCATCTCAGTGCCGCTTGATCCGCGCTCGATCGCCATCCTGCGCTCCGAGATGAGCGCCCAGATCCTGTTCGATCGCCACCTGCGCTCGGGGCGGCCGGACTGGAAAGGAGCGTACCTGCACGAAGCGGTCGGACGCATTGAAGGAAGCCAGTTTGCACAATCCAGTGATGATGAGGTGCTATATGCATGAACATCGGATAGCTGCAACGGCGGCGGTCGTCACCATCCTTCTCGTCCCGACCGCCCACGCGGGCGGCGGAGGTGTGACGGGAGGTTCAACCGAGATCACGCAGTTGATGAATCACGCCGAACTCGCAGCGTCGGTCGGCAAGCAGGCTGAGATGGTCGAACAGAATGTTCAGGCACAGATCACACGGCTGCAGCAGTATGTGACGATGGTGCAGAACCTGAAACAGGTTCCTGAATCGATGATCAGTCAGACGATCGGGCCGTACCGCACGCAGATCACGAACTATCAATCCCTCTACAGCGCCGTGTCGCAGCTCGGACAGGCGGCCAACGCGACCAGTGCGCTTTTCGGGCGAAGTGTCTCGGAAATGAACGCGACCGGCATGTCGCCAACGCAGTGGCTCACGGCCTATACCAATCTCGCGGCAACGCGCGGTGGGCTCTATCAGCAGCAGCTAAACCAGGATATGGGCAATCTCGGCACGCTGGCTGAAAGAGCGCGGAATCTGCAGGAAATCCAGTCACAGATCCCGAACGTGACCGGCAACGTCCAGGGTCTGCAGCTGCTCAACCAGCAATCGAATGTGCTCGCCGGTGAGATGGTCGACCTGCACGCGCTCGTGCAACGCCAGGTCGCGCAGCAGATACAGGATCGCGTCGCGCAAGCGCAATCACAAGCTTCCACTTCCGCCTTGATGCAAGCGCGGCAAGCTCGCGCACAACAACTCGACTCGGCGGAAAAAAGCCAGATCCAGAACGGGCAGTTCGACCTTCTGAATGACGCCCAATGACCTCAACAGAGCAAAGGACGATGAAATGAAAGATTTTCTCGGACTCTCCGCCACGACATGGATTGTGATCGGTGTATTGACGCTGACCGCGTCCGGTGTGCTCGGCATTCTCTGGCTGCAACTTGATAAGGCCGCACAGGACGCGGCGGCACGCCGGGCTTATGCAGAACAGATGCAGGCCCGTCAGGAAGCTGCCAAACGGCTCGATCAGCAGGAAAAAGACGCGATCAAACACAGTCACTTTGACTTGTTGCGCAACTGATAAGCGTGGGTAATCGGCAATGTTCAAGCACTGGCTTATCCAACGAATGTGCCGCTCACGCGCAGAAATGCGGGTAGTGGCACGTCACTGGAACCAAGCTTGGGCGAAGTTCACGTCGGAAAACGATGACTGCCTTGACCCGACCGACAGGCGCATCACCCGTAGTTGGCGACTCAACATGCTCTGGGGGGCGCTCGTCATCCTGAATACCCGGGCCCAGCTTGTTGCCGGAGCACTTGCGGCACTTGCGGGCCTGTTAATTGTTCTCACGCTCCGCCTCACGGGAATCTGGCCCTGACGTCATGGATCCGATCACCGTAACGAACCAGCTCTTCCAGCAAATGCAAAGTGCTGGCGCGAACATGTACAGCCTTTTCGTAGGCGATGGTATCGACCTTCTCATGGCGCTTGGATTGATCGTTGCGTCGTGGCGAACATTGCTGTGGGTGCTCGAGGGTCATACAGCACGTTACGTGGCATCGCTTCTGAACCTCTTGATGCGCACCGCAATTATTCTGTTTATGTTGACCACATGGACAGGCGTAACACGCGACTTCTTTGTTGGCAACATGCAGAAGATGGCCGATCACGCGATGGGTGGCAGCGCCAACGCAACAATGGTGTTGCAAACGTTATGGGGCGGCGTACAGGAGATATTTTCGTCGGCGCGTCAGCAGGCCTCGCAGAACTGCCAGCAGGTGCCGAATATGACATCCGATGGCCGAGGGTGTGTAAAAACGTCCTGACCGAGCGGTGAGTGCAGCACCGGTGGGAGCGTAGCTGCGTAGTATCAAGACGTGGACGGCCGGCCCGATGGTGCTGTACGAGTAAGGCCGCGTCGGCACTCAAGTTCACGCGCCTGCCAACTTCATTGCCCGCATCGCCTTTTTGAATCCCAGAATCCCGATGACACGCTTGAGGTTGTATGCCAGCACGTGCAAGCTCATTTCTGCAGCAACACGCCCAAGCCCACGCGTCTGGAAGTGGGTCGAACCCATCCAGTGCTTGAGGGTGCCGAACACGTGTTCGACCGTTCGGCGTCGTATCGTCATTGCGTCAATCTGGCGATCCAGCCTGTGCTGCATCGCCTCCAGCACCGCTTCGTGCTCCCATCGGCGAATGCGCCGGTAGGGAGCGGGCGTGCACTGGTCCCTGATAGGGCAATGCGGGCAGGCACTGCACCAGTAGGTGCGCAGTTTCAGCAGGTTGGCACTTTCAACCGAGGTGTATCTGTATATTGCCCGTTCACCCGCCGGACACAGGTACTGGTCATCTTTGGCGATATAGATGAAGTCGGCACGGTCGAACCGCCCGTCAGCCTTGGCGCCGGACGTCAGCGATTTGGGTACCAACGCTGCAATGCCAGCATCGTCGCAGGCCTTGATTTCCGGTGCACTGAAATACCCACGGTCTGCCAGCGCCTTGATCTTCTTCTTTCCCATGGCATCGCGCGC
The DNA here is from genome assembly GCF_021390635.1 of Paraburkholderia sp. HD33-4. Taxonomy (NCBI): domain Bacteria; kingdom Pseudomonadati; phylum Pseudomonadota; class Betaproteobacteria; order Burkholderiales; family Burkholderiaceae; genus Paraburkholderia; species Paraburkholderia sp. HD33-4. The sequence continues at coordinate 2,172,739 of NZ_JAJEJS010000001.1, forward strand.
GGCCTTCGCCATCGGGCTCAACTGCGCGCGGTCGCTGCCGACGTTCGTGACTTCGTGAGTCACGATGAGATGGTGTCGGGTATCGACGGCGACCTGAACGTTGTAGCCGACCATCCCGGTGCCTTTGGCCTGCGAGACCATCGAGCGCGAGTCGGGATCGGTTAGCGAGACCTGCTTTTCGGGCAGATCATTCAGCAGCTGTGCTGCACGATCCAGATCGCGCATCTGTTCGCGCAGCGTCTCGATCTTTTCCCGTAGCCGCTCGGTCTTCGCTTCTATCTCGGCCGGTTGAGTGCGATCCGCGGTCTCCAGCGCATCAAGGTAGCGCTGGATACTTTGCTCGATCTGCTCCTGACGTTTTGCGATCTTGTTGGGCGTGAAGTTGTTGTCGCGACTGTTGACCGCCTTGAACTTGCTGCTGTCGATGGCCACGATCGCCTGCGTGAACAGTTTGAGGTCACGGCATAGCATCACGAAGCGTCGGCATACATTGCGAATGCCTTCCCCATTGCCGCGCCTGAATTCGGCAATCGTCTTGAAGTCCGGCGCGAGGCGGCCGGTCAGCCACATCAGTTCGACATTGCGCTGGCACTCGCGCTCCAGACGACGGCTCGATTGCACGCGATTGAGATACCCATAGATATAGATCTTGAGCAGCACTGCGGGGTGATACGACGGGCGGCCCGTGGTTGCAGGCGTGGCCCCTTCAAATCCCAGAAAACCCAGATCGAGTTCGTCTACAAATGCGTCGACAATCCTGATTGGATTGTTCTCGGCGATGAAGTCATCGAGGCATTCCGGCAACAACGTCGCCTGATTGCGGTCCGCACCTTCGACAAATCGCCCCATCTTCGCCTCTCGCGCCAACAGGTTGATCCAGTCTAGGCGACCAAGACGTAGGTAACCAGGGCGTTTTTACACACCCTCGGCCAGATTGTGTCTGGTACGCACGAGGAGTGCAGCGATCCTTCGAGCACGGCGTCCACGTCGGGTGGACTCTCGCTCGATCTACAGAACATGATGGCGACCCTGGCTTACACGCTGCTCGCCTTCGCAGCAAAGTTGATCGCGGCTGCCGCGCTTCTCTTCATGGGACTGGCGTTTGTTTTGGTGATCCAGTTGGGCTCGTTTCTGATGGCCTTCGCATTCTGTCTCGGGCCTGTATTGATACCGTGGTTCGTCTTGCCACCCACAGAATTTTTGTTCAACGGCTGGCTGCGCTTCACGATCGTCGCCGGGTTATACAAGGTCGTGGCGTGGCTGATGATGACGTTAGTCGTCAACGGTGCTCTGCCATCTCTCAAAGGCCTGGTTGACCAGATCGCGCAGGCCAATGGTTTAGCGGGCGCCGACTATTTCGCCAGCAACATCCTGCCAATACTGGCACTTGCTTTCGTCTCGTGCGTGGGAGCTTATTTGATGTGGCTGGCGCCGGGTATTGCATCAGGCCTCGTCTCCGGAACCGGAACAAGCGCGACTGGTTTCGGAAGTGGAGCAATCGGCGGCAATCTTAGAAGAATGTCTGGACTTTGAGCAACTAGCGATTGTGGTCCATCAACTCGCGAGCACGTATGAACTTCGACATCTCCACCCCTTCATCGACCCGCGGAGCATTGACGCGCCGGGTTCGTCCAATAAGGCACCAAACCATAAAAGTCGCAGCGCAGAACAGTCCCGCCACTGCGGGACCTGCAACGACATGCAATGCAACAGCGACAGCTGCAACGACAAGCAAGAGAGCCAGTTTCAACTTGTTCACGGATTACCTCCACGGGGCGAGGTAGTTATGGAATGCAGTTTACCACCCTGAACGTGGATGAGGACCGTGTACATGTTCGCACCAAAACGTAACAGTCCACTCGCGACGAACGCTGTAGCGCCCGCTGTCGAACAGCCGTCGCCGCCGAACACGGGCTTGGGCATCGCCGGCTGGTTCGCCGCATTCCAGAGACCTGTCTGGGAAAAGCGGGTCGCGATCAAGGTCGCCGCGCTCTTTGCATTGATCGCGCTCGGCCAGACCGTTGCGCTCGTCGTCCAGAGCCACAACAGCGGCCCGAAGCCGTACTTCGTCGAGCACGATGAGAAATCGGGTGCCGTGTGGGTCTCAGACCGCTATGCCGAGCAATACAACGCGACTGCCGCGAACAAACGCTACTTTCTCGTGAAGTGGGCCACGCGCGTGTTCACCGTCGAGGCCGACAGTCAGGACACGCTAACCCGGCAAATCCCGGCCGCTTCTGGCTGGACCTCCGGCGCGGCCACGAAAGAACTTGAAACCTACATCACGCAGACGGACCCGGTCGCCCAGCGCGTAGTGAACACACCCGGCCTCACCCGTGAGTTCATCGAAAATTCCACGTCGTTTTCACCGGACGGCCAGCTCGCCTATGTGATCTTTACGTTGATCGAAAGCGTCAATGGCAAGCCCTCGGCGCCGCAACAGAAACTGCTCACGCTCACCTTCCTGCTCGCTCCCGAAGCCCTGCGTCCCGGTGAAGAGAAGGACAATCCGCTCGGCCTGCGGATCACTCACATGACCCTGACACCCTACGTCGGAGTGAATCCCGGAGCTGCACAATGAAGTCGCCCACCCTGCTCTCCTTCGTGCTGCCCTTCGTCGCGGCGGCAACGCTCGCAGCGGTCCCAGGTCACTCAGATGCCCAGACGCCCGAACCGTTATCCACGCCCTCCGCGCCCCTACCCGCAAATATGCCGACATCCGTACTGCCATCGTCGATGTCTGGCGTTCGAACCGTTCGCGGGCACCCGACATCCCGGCCACGTGCCGGAATCAACGGCCCTTACCGCACCCCCGACGACGCCTCGCTCGTTATCTACGACTACGACAAGGACTATACGTACCCGATTCACACGCTGGCCAACGAGGAAACGCACATCCAGTTAGCGGACGACGAAAAGGTAATCGGTGTCTACATGTCCGACACGAAGCGCTGGATCCTGCATACCGCGGTCACGCGGCAGGATGTGATGATTGAACCCCGGCAGGCAGGCCTGCGCAATCCGACTACCATCATCACCACGCAACGCCGCTATGAACTCGAAATCCGCTCTTCCGACGCAGGGGAGTTTTATCACCGTGTGTCGTGGCATTACGCCGATGAGGATGCCCTCGCCCCCGGAGGCCAGCCGTCTGCGTTCGGGATCGAATATGCGCGCTCCGCCTCAGGGGGACCGCTCGGTTCGGGATCATCAGGGGCCACCGGAAACGGACTGCGGGTCGATCTGACACGCGCAAATTTCAACTACCGCGTGAGCGGCAGCGCGCCGTTCACGCCGACGATGGTGTTCGACGATGGACGCTTCACCTATTTCCAGCTGGCACATAACGTCGAATTGCCCGCGGTGTTCGTGATGGACAGGGATGGCAAGGCCGAAATTGCGAACTTCATCCCGATCGGCAACGACTTCTATGAAGTGCAACAGATGGCCACATACGGCGTCCTGCTTAAGCGCGACAAGGATGAGGTGCGGATTATCAATAGCAATAGCAACGACTGCCGGCTGACGAACTGCGAGCCGGCCCGCATGCGCAGCATCTACGGGAAGCCCTGATCATGGCGATGCCCGACGACCCTCCGGAGGTCCCGAACCCGGCAGATCGCCCCTATCCGGGTTTACGGGAGACCGGGACCCCGCCCATCACACCGGAGCCGCAGCGGCAAACGCGCATCCGCCGTAACCTCGCGAAGACGCTGCTCGCCGCGATGTGCTCGGTCCTGCTGGCAATTGTTCTGATTCGCCACTTCTCCCATCCGCACGAGACGGCCGCACAGCGCCAGCAACGCGAAGAACTTGAGGCCTCGGCGCGTGATCCCGAGGCCCAGCCGGATGCGCTGCGCAAGCGTCTCGAGCAGCAACACGCACTCGCCGAGACACGCAGGAACGCGCAGCAGCCACGGGCAAGCGACCCTGTCGCCAGCGTCACTCCGCTCGACGGAACCGGTATTCCCAAAGGCCGGCCGGGCGATGATCCGGGTCCCGTACCACCCGGCTACCACGTGCCCGGAGGCGGGTCCGGCGGGACGCCGGACGCCGACCGTCTTGCCCGGCAGCGGCAGGCCGAACTGATGGAAAACCAGTCGCTGGTTGCCTATGAGGATCCCGGCGGCGCGACGCGCGACAACGGCGAGGGTCGCGATAACCAGCTCGACGCAATCCCGAACGACTTACAATCCGCTCTCTCCCGGGAAGGCAACACGGCACCTGGAGGCTTGCAATCCCAGCTTTCGGCTATCGCCTCCGGGATGACGCACATCAGTGAGCGTAGCGCGACGGCGCAACGTAACGCAAACTGGCTGGCAAGCCGGGGTAACGATCAGCAGGATGCACCGCTGATGCCGGTGCCAGCCGATTCGCCGTATATGGTGATGGGAGGCACGGCAATACAGACCGTCGCCCTGCAGGGGGCAAACAGTGACATGCCTGGCACTTTTCGCGCGATGGTCGACCGCGACATCTACGACAGCATCAACGGTACCTGCAGGTTGATTCCCAGAGGTACCCGGATTATCGGGGTGACGAGCAACGACGTCGCCGTGGGTCAGGAACGCATGCTGATCGCAGCGACCCGCATGATTTTCCCGAACGGCGCGAGCTTGCGACTCGATGGATTGAGCGGCGCCGATCCCAACGGCGAAGCCGGCGTCACCGCAGATGTCAACAACCACTTCTTCCGGATCTTTGGTTCGACCTTCCTGATCGCCGGCGTCGCCGCCTGGATCGGACACAATCAGGCTCAGCCAGGCGGGACGACAATCAATATCAACGGTGGGACAAGCGATACCTTAACTTCGGCGGCGGCGCAGTCGCTGTCGCAAACCACGCAGACCATTCTCCAGCGCAACATGAATATCCAGCCAACGCTACGACTGGAACCCGGCCAGCGCATCACCATGATCACGAGGCGCGATATGAAATTGCCCCCCAACCTCGTCGACGGAAGTTGCCTGCAGTGAATCTGGCTCTTCGCAATTCGCAGTTGCATTCGCGCTCGTCGCGTCATATGCGACGCTGCGCTCCCTCGCGTGCGTCACGGTCTCGATCGACATATTCGGAACTCACGCCGAACGTCATTCAAACGACCAGGCAGCCGAACGGAACAACCGCTTCGCGATTGAAACGTACCGACCTATCAACTGCCGACGCAACTGAAAATCGGTTGCCTCCTTGTCGGCCATTCCGGTCGTTCGGGCGATCCCGAGTCTACGTCAGCAATGCGGCGGATTGCTGATCGCGGCGCCGTTTGACAGTTGAGCGGCGGTTTTCCACATTAGCGAACTCACACCACCACCCAAAGCGGACCGCCGCATAAATTGACCGAATGACCGTTACCGACATTTTCACGGACATCCGATTCGGCGTCTCGCCTCGGCCGGACCGCTTCCCTCTCTGAGTTATTCCAGACATCAGATGCCCTGATGCAGTCGCCTACCTGGAATGACAGACGAAGACGAGGTCGTATAAATCGAACAAATCAGGATTCATCCCGGCCGCCTTGCTCGCCTGCATGATCGCCCGGTCAAGCGAGCCACTATCGAGCGATTCCACGAGAAACAGTCCCGCGAATTCACCTTCTGAACTTCGCCGCATCGACTTTTCCTGCGTGGCAATGGCGGTCGCCTCGTTTTTCACAGCCATGATCTGCGCGTTCACAAGCCAGTCTTCTTTCGCGAGCGCATCGACGATTGCCTGCCCTCGCAGGGCCGTCAGGCATTCCGGTAATGCGTCTTCAAATCTTGCGATGGCGAGGTGACCGCCGTGTCCGTCCGAGTTCGCACCTTGGGCGAGGATGGTTCCACCGCCTCGGCGAAACTGCTCGAGCGACGGCATGATCCGGCGTGTCCATGCGGTCGGGTTATTCAACCGTTCCAGATAACCAGAACTCGCCATCACGTCCGCGCTGTCCAGTTCGTACAGCATCATGTACTCCGAGGGTCGGCTGTTGCGTCGCTTGAAGACCCGCCCTGACCGAAAACCCGGTACGCCTACGCGTTCAAAAATGTGCTCCCGGGTAAGCCAGTGCATATAGTCTGTTTCTGATTCGGAAGCGATCGTGCTCCAGATCGCGAGTAGGCCAGTGTTTTCGTTGTCCATTTGTGTTTGCTCCATCTGTTGTCGAGTGCTTAAAGGCTGTGCTTCTTCCAGTGCAAAGCGAAGGCACAGCGCGAGATCAGTAAGTCGCCTGCCCGGAGACACGGTGATGTTCACCGGTGATCTCGGCCGCTGTGTCGAGGCGGTTCATGTCAATGCCTGCGGTCTCTGGCCCGATAGCAATCATGCAGAACGACAGGATATTGAGCGCGCCGACCAATGCGACGAGCGGCCACGGGGAGCCGTTGGCAAGGTGTAACAACCACGCGGCGACCACCGGAATCGGCCCACCAGCGAACAGGCTTGCACCAGTGAATGCGAGGGCCGAACCGGAATAGCGAACATTGGTTGGAAACGCCTCAGCGAACGCGACCGGTTGAATCCCCGTTTGGACCTGCGTGAATGCCATGAAAAGTCCCATCGCTATCGCCATCGGTACGAAGCTTCGAGTCGCCAAGACCTGGAAATAAAACAGCATGATCACAAAGGTCGCTGCGGACGCGAACAGCAATGCGCGCTTACGGCCAATCCGGTCACTTAGAACGCCACCAAAGATCGAACCTGCGATGGCACAGGCATTGGCGATCATCAGCAACATGAAGCCAGTCTGCTTGGGCACGCCGAGCGTATTCGTCAGATAGCTCAAGGTGAACACGACGGCAAGATAGAAAAGTGCAGTCGGTCCGCAGAAGAACAGCATCATGCGAATGATCGTCTTGTAGTGAAGACGGAACGCATCCCTTAAAGGGCTTCCGACCTTGGCAACAGCGGACTGCTGCATCTTGACGAAGGCCGGAGTCTCCGCCACGCGCAGTCGGATGTAAATGCCGACGAACACCAGCACGAAGCTCAGCACAAACGGAATTCGCCAGCCATAGCTGATGAAAGCACCCGCGGTCATCGTTGAAGAAAGTAGCAGAAGCACCGCGTTAGCAACTATCTGGCTCAGCGGAGCGCACATGCCGATCAGACCGGAGTATTTACCTCGGCGGTCTGCTGGAGCATGCTCTAGCGCCATCAGTTGGCCACCAGTAGATTCGCCGCCAAGTGCGAAACCCTGAATAATGCGGAGAATGACAAGCAGCAGTGGCGCATAAACACCAATCTGCGCATACGTCGGCAGCAAACCCATCAGCACCGACGTCAGACCCATCACAGACACCGTACCGAGCATGAGATTGCGACGTCCAATCTTGTCGCCAAAGTATCCGCAGATGATCGCGCCAAGTGGACGCGCGGCCAGTCCGACGCTGAAAGTTGCCAACGAGGCAAGCATAGCGGAACTCGAATCCATCGCAGGGAAGAACAACTTTGGTAACACGGTGGCTGCGACTGATCCGTAAAGCGTAAAGTCAAACCATTCAAGCGCGGTGCCAAGCGTGGCGGCGCTTACCGCCCTGTTCGCCATGGAATGTGAGGTCGGTTTCTCTGAAACATGGTTCATGCGTGTCTCCTGCTGTCTTAAAAAGAGTCTGTACCGCTCTTGCGTCAATCGCTTATTTTGATTTCTACTACTAACTATCAGATCTGAAGCATGGGCGAAATTTCAATTCACCATGCAACGACATCAAGTCACGAACGGATAACGTCCAGCGTTGGACGCTTTGGCCTAGCGCCCAGCGCTTGCTGTGCGGCTGGCGCCTTGCAGCGCTTGCTTAAGCATGGGCGACACACCGCTTGCATCGGACAATTCAGTCGCCGTCTCCATGAGCGCCGGGGCGAGCTCTTTCATTCTCTCTTCTGTCAACCGTGACATCGGTCCCGCGATGATCAGGATTGCGCGTACGTCGCCATTGCTCATATGCACAGGCGTAGCCATAGAACTCATGGCCGGTAGAAACATGTCTTGCGTCGTCGCATACCCGTTCTTGCGCGCAAGCTCGATCATTGGCAAAAGCGCTTTGAACGTGGTCGGAGCAAGCGGACCAAAGTCTGCTGGCATGCCAAAGCCCTGTTTTGACACAAGCCGAATCGCGTCTTCTTCACTCTTGCCAGCGAGCCAAATCATTCCTGCCGCGCTGCATGAAAGAGTCACCGCCCGGCCCATCTCAGGGTCGTAGCGGATACCTTGTCGCGCGCCTTGCGCCTTGGCAACGTAAATCAGCTGCTCGCCGTCGACGATTGCGAGCCGGACCAATTCGCCCGAGGTAGCCGCAAGTCGTTCCAGAATGGGTTGGGCGACGTCAACGACCCCACCTGCGCTGAGAAATCGCAGACCCAGCGAAGGAAGTTTCATAGTCAGCGAAAATTCGCCACGCCGTTCGTCCTTGCGCACATAACCCTGCTCGACCAGATCGGCAAGAAGACGATGAGTAGCGCTGACCGGCAAATCGAGCTTGGCGGAAAGTTCTGAAAGCGTTTTGCCTTCTGGCGCACTGGCGAGTTCTTCCAGTACACGGAGGATGCGGTCAGCTACGGCGCTCATGATGATTACCCAACTTAGTCATTCGACGTGGAACCATGATAGTGGAAAGTCTTTCCAAAAAGCAAATGCTTTTCGAAATTGCTCAATCGGGCCTTGATTCTTCCGAGGAATAATGGAGGGATAGTTAGGAAAAGTAGCCAGCGTCCGGTGTCAGCGCATCTCCCTATGGAGGCCAGCCGGCCTCCATAGGCGGCTCATGGCCAGAAGTACGCGTTCAGTCATCTCGCCGGAACGCTGCCGTTGAAGACTCCAACGTCAGCTCTGTGGAGCGTCCACGGAACTGGTGCTCTCGGGCCATTAGGAGCCGCTCGGCATTCTCTCTTTGCGGTCGTTGGAGTGGCTGCTGCGCCTCAGTAACAGACCATCGCTCCCTGCGCAAAAGCTCACGGGTTTGGGATAAGCTGGAACCGGTCGCCCCCCTTCGTAAGCCATGACCGGTGCGGCTCGATAACGTGCCGTTGCAACCTCAAAAACCAGCCATCTGTAAGTTGCGTGTGGAATTCGTCCAACCGATGCGGAGCAGCTATATCCCCACTGTAAGTTGAAGCCACCGACCGACAGCCACCTTTCTCAATGCTGCTCGTTAGCCGCCACGGTAAGCGCGTCGAGAACTGCTGCTACAGCCGGTCGCTTTGCCGTACCTCTGGGCAGCGCTATAAAGACCCGACGATTGAGAACCGGGTCAATGGGCAGTATCGAAAAGTCTGGATCTTTCTCAGCGTGGCGAAGCCCAAGGCGAGGCAGCACCGCAACAGCTCCGCCGGTTCTGACCATTTCCAGCGTCACCGCCATGTTCCGGCTGCTCGTCGTGACCCTGGGCGTAAAGCCACCCGCATAGCAGGCGTTGAGCAAAAACGTGTGATACGTAGCAGCAGACTGGTTCAGCGCCCATCGCTCATGAGCCAGATCCGAGAGCTGAACCGACTTGCGCCCGGCAAGCTTGTGGTTTGCAGACACGACCGCATCGAAGTGATCAACGCACAATGGAAGAAATTCGAGCACGCCTGCGAGCGCTTCCGCGCTAACGAGATCGTCAACGATAGCAATATCCGTCTGCTTCGCGGCCGCGGCGCGCAATCCCTCCGACGGTTCCAGTTCAGTGAAAATCACGCTCAGCTGAGGATGCAAGTCCAGCAGACGCTTGACGGCTAGCGGCACCACACTGCTGGCGAGCGATCCAAACGCCGACAGCCGCACTTCACCACTGACCTCCACATTGGCCGCGGCTACCTCGGCTTCGATTTCTTCGACCATCTGGAAAAGATCCGTCGCTCGAGCAACAAGGCGCCGCCCTGCAGGGGTCAGCTGGACCCCACGACCCGAGCGTTCGATCAGAACGGTCTCAAGTTCATCTTCGAGTTGGGCGAGCTGCTGCGACACGGCAGGCCTCGTCAGATGCACCGCATCCGCAACAGCGGAGATCGTGCCAAGGACGGACAGTTCGTGAAGCAGGCGAAGACGGCTGAGATTGAGCATGAGCGACTCCGTGGTCTGCACTTAATCGTAACCAAAACTTACCTATAGCGTCAAAAAGTGTCGTCTTTTTTTTCTCAATGGGACTTTCTATAGTCACATCACCGGGACGCAAAAGGCCGCAGCGTTAAGGGAAACCCCTTGGCAGACAGCGACTTAGCAAGGCCTGAACGTCGCAGGTTCAATCTATAGAGACCGCTTGGAGGAAAGAATGAAGGTTGCTTTTATCGGTGTGGGACGCATGGGAGGTCGGATGGCCGCGCGCCTGGTTGCCGCAGGCCACCAGGTCCGTGTATACGATCCGAGCCAGGCCGCGATGGACGCGCTCGCAACGAAAGGCGCGACGGCAACGAAGAGTCCCGCCGAGGCGGCCGCCGACGCAGAGCGGATCCTCCTGAGCCTGCCAAGCCCCAAGACCCTGCGTGATGCGGTGACGGGCAGTGAGGGCGTGCTCAAAACAGCAGCCGAAGGCGCAATCATCGTCGACTTCAGCACCGTTGATCCCGCGACGACCAAGGAAATTGCCGCGGCGGCTGGTCAAAAGAACGTGTCGTTCGTCGACTCGCCGGTCAGCGGAGGTGTTGCGGGTGCCGAAAATGGCAAGCTGGTCTTGATGGTTGGCGGCGCCTCGGGAGTGCTCGAAAAGCTCAAGCCCATCTTTGACGTTCTCGCCGGCCGCGTGGTCCATTGCGGCGACATCGGCGCGGGCCAACTGACCAAGCTCAGCCACAACCTCCTCACTGCAATCAACACGGTCGCACTCGGCGAAGTGCTGACGGCGAGCGTGAAGGCTGGCGCCAGGCTCGATGTGCTGTGCGACGTGCTAACCGCAGGGCTCGCGGGCAGCAAGATGCTCGACTACCTGCCGAAGACGTTGTTCACCGCAGAGCGCCCGGCAAACTTCGCCATCGACCTCATGCACAAGGACATCAAGCTGTGTCTGGATGAGTTCTCGAATCTGCCAATGCCTCTCGGCCAGCTGGTTCTCCAGACGTACAACGCGGCCCGCGCGAAGGGCCTGGGTGGCAAGGATTCCACGAGCGTCAACGAAATCTATGAAGAACTGCTGGGCGTGCGTCTGAGCCTGCCGGCGGCCCAGTAATCATCCAAAGATTGAAGGAATCACTGTGAACCCACGTACCGATACCCCTAACGCCGAAGTCATCCTGCCGAAGGCTGGCATCACCGGCCTGTTGATCAACAACGAATGGTGTACGCCAGCAAAGGGTAAAACCCTCGACGTTGAAAACCCGTCCCGCCGCGAAAAGCTCGCGACCATCGGCGCGAGCGATGCCGAGGACGTGAATGCAGCTGTCGCAGCCGCTGCTGCGGCCTTTCCGAAGTGGCGTCGCCTTGCGTCCCGCGCGCGCGGTGCGCTGCTGACCGAGCTCGGCAATCGCGTGACGGCTAACGCTGAAGAGATCGCGCGTGTACTCGCCGCGGAAAGCGGCAATGCACTGCGCACGCAAAGCCGGCCGGAAGTGCTTGGCGCTGCCGAGGTCCTGCGCTACTACGGCGGTGTCATTGCTGAGCAGAAGGGCGAAACGCTGCCGCTGGGCCCCGGCCTTTTCAGCTACTCCACGCGCGAGCCGCTCGGCGTGGTCGGCGCCATCATTCCGTGGAACTCACCCGTTGTGCTGGCCGCCGTGAAAATCGGCATGGCGCTCGGCACGGGCAACACCCTCGTGTTGAAACCTGCCGAGGACGCTCCGCTCGCTGTCATCAAGATCGCCGAACTTGCGACCGGCCTCTTCCCCGCAGGCGTTTTCAACGTCGTCACGGGAACGGGTATTGATGCCGGTGCACCGCTTGCTGCGCATACCAGCGTCGCGAAAGTATCGTTTACCGGTTCGCTCGAAGTTGGAAAACTTGTGGGGCACGCTGTCGCGGATCGCATCGGCCATGCCACGCTGGAGCTCGGTGGCAAGAGCCCGTGCATCGTCTATCCCGACGCTGCAACGCCCGAACACATCGACGCCACCGTCACCGGGATCATCAACGCCATGCGCTTCGCGCGTCAGGGTCAGTCGTGTACGGCCGGCTCACGCCTCTACGTCCACAAGGACGTGTGGGATGCCTTAATGACCAGGCTCGTCGCGAAGGTCAAGGAACTGAAGATCGGCGACTCACTCGATGAATCGAACGATATCGGCGCGATCATCAACGCGGAGCGTTATTCGGAAGTCCGGGCGTTCATCAAGGAAGCGATCGATGCGGGCGCGCACGTTCTGACCGGTTCGTTGCCGCCGCCTGTGGAAGAGGCAAAAGGTTTCTTTCCCGAACCGGTGATCTTTGCCGGCGTCGACAACGCGTGGCGCGTCGCGCGCGAGGAAGTGTTCGGTCCTGTTCTCGTGGCAATTCCATGGTCGGATGAGGAAGAAGTGATCCAGTGGGCGAACGACACCGTCTACGGGCTCGCCGCCTATGTCTTCACCAACGACATCACGAAAGCACTGAAGGCCACCGGGCAGATCGACGCCGGCTGGCTACAGGTCAACCGCGCGGGCGGGCAGATTCCTGGCATGTCTTACGGTGGCGCCAAGCAGAGTGGCATTGGAGCTGAGTATTCGATCGAAGGCGCACTCGAGGCTTATACCTCCCGCAAGAGCGTGACGATCAACGTCTAACGACGGCATCAAGGACGGCCCGGCTATCGACCGGGTCGCCACCAGACTCGACCCTATACAGGTTTGGAGTGAGACGATGAATGCAAATCTGGCAGTAACCACAGAAGGCGCGCACGCCGAGTCGCGCGCCACCTCGACGCGAGCGGCGCTGAGTTCGTTTATCGGAACGACCGTCGAGTGGTACGACTATTTTCTTTACGGAACGGCTGCAGCGCTGGTTTTCCCGAAGGTGTTCTTCAACGAACTGTCGCCCGAACTGGCAACGCTGGCTTCCATGGCTTCGTTCGCAGTCGCGTTCATACTTCGTCCGCTCGGCGGCATGGTCATCGGCCACTTTGGCGACCGTATCGGGCGCAAGAAGATGCTGATCTTCACGCTCCTGGTAATGGGGCTGTGCACCGCGGCGATTGGCTTTCTGCCCTCCTACAATTCGATTGGCAACTGGAGCCCCGGCCTGCTTATTGCGTTGCGTGTGGTGCAAGGATTTGCGCTCGGTGGCGAGTGGGGAGGCGCCGCGTTGATGACGGTCGAACATGCGCCAGAAGGTCGGCGCGGGCTCTTCGGCGCCACCATGCAGATGGGAGTCCCCGCCGGTCTGCTCGTTTCGACCGCCGCGTTTGCACTCGTATCGTCGTTGCCCGACAGCCAGTTCTTTGACTGGGGATGGCGTTTGCCGTTCATCTTCAGTCTCGCGCTGCTGTTCGTGGGCATGTACATCCGCCTTCAGGTCACTGAGCCGGCCAACTTCGAAAAGGTAAAAGCAGCAGGCAAGGTGGCGCGCATTCCATTGCTCGAAGTTTGGCAAAACGAAAAGAAGAAGACACTCATCATGGTCTTCTTCCAGACCGCGGCGAACGTCGGGTATTTTCTGATCACCGTATATGCGCTGACCTATATCACGGGCACGCTGCACCTTCCGCGTAGCGTCGCATCGACGGGACTGCTCATTGCGGCGGTTGTCGACCTGATCATGCAACCGTTCTTCGGCTGGCTCTCCGACAAGATCGGGCGAAAGGTGGTCTACGGGTTTGGAGCGGTCTTCTTCGCCGTATATGCGTTTCCCATGTTCTGGCTGCTCGACACCGGGAATCCGGTGCTGATCACCATTGCACTTTCGCTTGGCCTCGGGATTGGCCACGCCTCCACCGGTTCCCTGCATGGCGTGATCTACGCGGAACAGTATCCCACCCGGTATCGCTTTAGCGGCTCGTCCACGGCTTATCAACTCTCCGGAATCGTCTCGAGCGCGCCGACGCCTCTGATCGCCGCCTGGCTTGTCGCCCGCACCGGCAATTCGATGGCTGTTTCGTGGTACGTCATTGTCGCCGCGATCATCACACTCGGTTGCGTCCTGCTAGTGAAAGAGACGTTCCGCGATCCTATCGATCAATAAGGGCCCGCCTGAAAATGAACAAGACTCACGAACAACTTACCGGCGAGCGAATCGACCGCCTGATGACGGTCGAGATTCGCCCCTTGAACGGAGGACTTCCCGCCGGCTTCGTCGTGCCCATGTACGAGGTTTGCCGTGCTCATCACGGCGAACCGCTCAGTTCGCTTGCTGCTCGCAGACTGGCCGACACCCTCTCACGCGGCGACATTGTTTTCATCGCGACAGGGGCGGGTGTCGCGCCCAAGTTGCCGCAGGGCGAAACAGATGGTCCGGTCGGTGCAGCCGTTCTGGCTCGTGCCCTGATTCTCGCGTTCGACGTCCGGGTCGTGCTGGTTACCGAAGAGGCCCATGCAGCTCCCGTCGCTGCCGTAGCGGATGTTGTGAACGCGGAACTGGCTCAAGAAGATCGCTCGCAGACGATCTCAGTGGTCTCGTTTCCGTTGGGGCTCGAAGCCGGTCATGCGATGGCCGAAGCACTGATGGAAGAGTATCGGCCTCGCGCCGTCATCTTCGTCGAGCGCGACGGCCCGAACCTCGAGGGCTTTTTCCACGGCGTACGTGGTGATTGTCGCAACCCGGAGGACGTAGGACACGTCTATCTGCTCGCAGATCTCGCTCGCAGGCGCGGCGTGCTAACTGTTGGTATTGGAGATGGCGGCAATGAAGTGGGCTTTGGTGCGGTACGCGATGCGATTACAGCGGTACACCCACTCGGCGGCAAATCCCTCGCGGGCCACGCGTCCGGCGTCGTCACGGTAACGGCGACAGATGTTGTTGTTAGCGCTTCTGTTTCGAACTGGGGCGCTTACGCCATCGCCGCCGCGCTCGCGGCGCGAGCAGGAGACCTGAGCATTTTTCACACTCCCAGGCTGGAACACGCTCTCATCGAAGCGACGGTAAAAGCCGGAGCCAGAGACGGGGCCACGTCGAAGGCGGAAGTCGCTGTTGACGGCATCAACTGGGAAGGACATACGTCGTTTGTCGAGCTGCTCAGAAGCATAGTTAGCGTGTCCATCTGAAGGCGCGAACCATCCAGAAATCTCGCAGCACCCTTTTGACTTGACAGGTGTAAGACATGAGTGACGTGAAAGAAATGAAGGCAGTGCTGTCTTCTGACACGGCTTCGATAAAGACGGACAGCTTTGGCAATCCGGTTGATCCAACTGTAGGCTTCGCCCGCGGCTCCATTATTCGCTCGAGCATTGACGAGGCGCTGCGGCTGCGCCACGGCCAGGCCGTGGCCGCGCGTCGCGTAAAAATGTTGGGTGCGGAATCGATTGGCGTATTCACGGGCAATCAGCGTGACTTTCCGATCCACGCCGACGATATCGCGACGCTGTGCGAGGAATGGGTCGGCCCAGGACTGGCTGCCGAAGAGCTACGCCAGGTCGCGATTGGCCATATGGGCGGTCGAAGCGATGACGCCGTCGCCATCTTCAACAGGACCAGTGCGGGTATCATCGCGACAATCGCCGCGCTGGCCGATGGCAAGCCAGTTGTCTCTGTTGTCCCGCCTGGTGGACGCTCACACGCGTCGGTGGTGCGCGGCTCGAAAATTGCGGACGTTCCCGTCCATGAGGTTCAGGGTGACGCGCAGTGGTCGAAAATCATCGAATCGATCCGGCCCGCGCTCGTCGTCATCACGACGGTGACGAGCAGTCTCGAACGCCTCGAGGATCACGTCACCAAAGAAGTCATCCAGTTCGCGCATGCACTGGGCGCCAGAGTCTTCCTGGATGAAGCCTATGGCGCGCGCCTGCGCACCGTGCTCCATGGTGGCCAACTGAGCCTGCAACTCGGTGCCGACATTTCCATCACGAACTGCGACAAGGCGGGCCTGTCAGGGCCACGCGCGGGTGTACTCGTGGGGCGGAAGGAACTCGTGACGGCAGCAGCGGCAAAGGGCGCTGAATTCGGCATGGAAGCTCGCGCGCCGATCGCCGCTGCCGTGTTGCGTTCGCTTCAGAAATACCAGCCAGAAGATTTGCGCCAGGAATCGGCGGCGGGCCAGAAGCTTGCCGAAGCATTGGAACAGAAAATGGGCAAAGACCTGGTCCAGCGTAGCGACCTCGGTCCGATGGTCGACGAGGACGCAGTGCTGCGCGTGATGTTGAAGTTGTCCAGTCGCGCAGATGCAAAGCCGGTCGTTGTCCCCTGCGAGGCAACCTCCGCCCTCGGCATGGTCCTGCTGGAGGACCATGGCATCCTGACCGTGAACACGCACGGTCAGCCTGGCGCCCGTGTCTCGCTGAGGCTGAAGCCGACTCTGGATGCATTGGGACGCACCGGCGGTGTTGACGCGGTTGTGTCCGCCGTCATGTCGTCGCTCGACAAGGTTGCTGCGATCATCCACGACCGCAACGCGATTGCGCGACTGGTTCTCGGGATCTGAACATGACAACAGTCAGCTTTGCTCCCATCGACGAGCGTCTTGATTCGCTCGTCTCTCTTGACCTCGGTGGGCGCGGTGTCGAGCAACTCTATGTTGCGGCCCGGAAGCGCCAGGGTGGTCCGCTCGTGGGTGCTGCGGCAGATGCGCTCGCAGCGATTCCTGACAAGGCGAACGTCTTCGTGACGACAGGCTCGGTATCGCGTGCATGGGTTTCGCCATCCATCGGCGAGAACGATGGACCAGCCGGGCTTGCAGTGGTGGTAAGGGCACTTTCGCTTGCGAAGAAGGCGCTTTGTATCACCTTCGTTGAGGAGACGCTGATTCCGACGACCTCCGCCATTCTCACCAGTGCTGGACTGACTGTGCTGCCCTATGAGCAGGCAAAAATCGCACGCGATGATGGAAGTCTTGCGGTCGTGTGTGTCGAACCATTCCCACTCGACGAAGCAAGGGCCACGGATATTTCGAAGTCCCTCATCGACAAGTATCAACCGGCGCTTTTTTTCTCGACCGAGCGTGTGGGACGGAACGTCGACGGCATCTACTGCAGCATGCGTGGCGTCGACTACGGAATGGGCCGTGCCCGAATAGACTTTCTGTTCGATGAAGCAATTGCGCAGAAGATTCCGACTGTCGCGGTCGGAGACGGCGGCAACGAGATCGGAATGGGTGTCGTGTCGGAAGCCGTCCAGAAATACGTCAAATTCGGCGACAAGCGTCCGGACGGGAGTGCGGGTATCGGTGCGGTGACCGGCACGGACGTGCTAGTGACAGCTGCCTGCTCCAACTGGGGTTGCTATGCAATTGCCGGAGCATTTGCAGCACGGATGAGCAAGGCAACACTTGCGCATAGTCCTGTACTGGAGGCGGCACTTCTGAGGCGAGGGGTAGACGTCGGGCTGATCAACTCGGTCGCCAATGTCATCGACGGCAACGTGGACGGCATTCCTGAGGCGACTCATCTGGCTGTCGTACAGCTTATTTCGACCATCATCTCCCCAGCGTTCAAGTAGTCACTTCCCATTCCCTTCCTACGTATCGACTCGCGATGCGTGGGAAGACATCGCCACGGACGGCTTGCGTCCATTTGCCGTTCATCCCACCTGAATCGTTTGCCTGTCGGCCTTCCCACCCGTCTGTCCTTCGGAACGCCATGGTCGTGCGGGTGGGAGCCACCGCGCGTCATCAGCAAGCGCCTTGCGGTTTTTCGAGCCGGCCATTCCGTAAGAAAAATCAACGAGTACCGTCAAAACATGTCGTCTTTTTTTTCTTTTTGATGCTTCCTATAGTAGAGCCAACTGCTCTCGTCACACGTTGCAGGCCTTTCCGACAGAGCAATTTCGTAGCTCAAATGGCTAAGTTTTCGACAAAAGGTGGATGAAATGAATTCGCATCGTTTAGCGCCGATCGCCCCAGAAGCAGCGGAAATGATTCCCACAAGTGTCACTCGGACTGAGCGAGCCAAAGCACAGCAGAGCTCGCTGTACGCATCGTTGCTGCATGGCCCGACCTCGATGCTCGCGAGCAACGTCAGTGACCGCGCTGATGTCTCTTTCGCAGCAATACTCGGTTATAACTAAACGGGGGGTGTGATGCATCGCATCGTGATTGTTGGAGGCGGAGCTGGTGGTCTCGAACTGGCGACACGACTTGGCGATCGGCTTGGAAAAGCGGGTCGTGCGCAAATAATCCTCGTAGATCGCTGTCCGACCCATGTGTGGAAGCCGTTGCTGCATGAAGTCGCCGCAGGCAGTCTGGACACGCATGCCCATCAAATAACCTACGCTGCGCATGCCCACTGGCACCACTTCGAGTTTGTGCACGGGGAGTTGGCCGGCCTCGACAGGGAGGGACGCACAATCCGCCTAAATGCCATGATGGATAGTGAAGAGCGAGGAGAAGAAGTTTTTCCTGTGCGAGTTCTTAATTACGACACGCTTGTACTTGCGCTAGGCAGCCGCACAAACTTCTTCGGTATCGCAGGCGCGGAGCGTAACGCAATCACGCTGGACACCTTGGAACAGGCAGAGCGTCTTCGCAAACATCTGCTGCAGACATGCGTCAGAAGCCGTGCTCTCGCGTCTGGTGGAAAAGAGGACAGTGTGGGCATCGCGATCATTGGCGGCGGTGCCACGGGCGTTGAACTTGCCGCTGAACTTCGTCGTATGGAAAGCACGTTCCGGCAGTTCGGATTGCTTGCGCCTGAAGGGCAAGGCGTGATGAAAGTCACCCTCCTGGAGGCCGGAGAGCGCATCCTTCCTGTTCTCTCACCGAAGATATCGGAATCGACGCGCACGTCGCTCGAATCGATGGGTATCGAAGTTTCGGTCTCGGACGCCGTGACCGACGTAAGCACCAGAACTGTCCGGACAAAAAGCGGGCGCCTGATTCCTGCAGACGTCACTATCTGGGCTGCGGGGATCAAGGCCCCGGATGTGCTTGCCACACTGGATGGTCTTGCAGTAAATCGCATCAATCAGATCAAGGTAACCGGATCGCTGCAAAGCGAGACCGACGAAAACATCTTCGCCTTCGGAGACTGTGCGAGTTGTTCGTGGACGGGAAACCGAATGGTCCCCCCAAGAGCTCAGGCCGCGCATCAGCAGGCTCTGTTTCTCTTCAAGGCGCTACGCGCGCGTATGGAGGGCTCGGCCGTGGGAGTGTTTCAGTACAAGGACCACGGCTCACTCGTCTCGCTAGGATCTTCGTCCGCTGTCGGAAGCGTGGCCGCAGTTGCAAACATCGGCAACGTATTCGTAAAAGGCCTCGTCGCAAATCTCATGTACGCCGGGCTCTATCAGAAACACCTCATGGCTGTCTCCGGCATGTGGCGCATGGTCGTAGGCCTGATCGCACACGGTCTCCGCCGTGCAGGCGCGCCTCGCGTGAAACTTCACTAGTGAGACCTCCTTGGGCGCTTACCAACCCCGTCTATTGAAGACCGAAATCCATGAATTGCACAGACCCCTGTGAATCTGCGACCGGTGCTCGCATTACAAACAGCAAAGTGACGCAGGGCAAGACCTCCATGGTGAAGGTGGCTGCTGCCAGCATGGCTGGTGCCACTCTCGAGTGGTACGACTTTACTCTTTACAACGCGATGGCGGCACTCGTCTTCAACCGCCTGTTCTTTCCTTCCTTCGACCCCATGGTGGGGACGATTCTTGCGTTCTCGACGTACGCCATTGGCTATATATCCCGACCGATCGGTGGAGTGATATTCGGCCGGGCGGGCGACGAGTTTGGACGAAAGACTGTCCTGCTGGTCACGCTGTTACTGATGGGGATTTCGAGCCTCGCCATCGGTGTACTGCCGACATACGACTCCATTGGCGTGGCAACGCCCTTGTTTCTCGTGAGCCTGGTTTCCTTCGCAAACCCGTGGATGGGCAAGTTTTACTGACCACGATGCGGCGACTGCTGGCAGAACACGCAACTCATCGAGCGCAACGGCGCAGATGAAAGAGGTAGTCAACGGGCCATCTGGTTCCGCGCATGACGCGAGTGCCGAAATCGTTTCGAAGCGCCGGCCTCGTCATACTGCCGAAGTAGCAAAAATTTCTGCTCGCCGTAGTTCCAGCGGCTGCCAGTGGCTGTCGGCAAGTCGACCTGCCGTGATGCGCCAATCAGGTTGCTCAGGTTTGACCGGGGGAGCTCTCGGCCGGTGCTTGCAAGGAGCGGCAAAGCAACCAGGCCTCACTCCTCCTTTCGACATCATTCTTGGAACAGTCGCTGGCACGCACGTTGCATTGGTAAGCGCAACGAGAGGCAGTAAATCTGAATGCGCCTTTTCACTGGACCGAGAGGACAAAATGGCCAGTACCGGAGAGCACTCCTTACGTGTCCTAGTGTCAAGCAAAGGCAAGGTAGTGCTTCACTATCTCGTCACTCAGGACTTCCCAAATCGTGGATGTTCCCTTTGTAACGAACCATGAATCGCCCGTCTTGAAGGTTCGGGCCTCGCCGGTCGACTCGTCGGTGATCTTCACCTCGCCCTTAACGATGGTTGCCTGCTCACTAAACGGATACACGAGTCTGAATTTGCCTTTCGACGTGCCAAAGTACGCCGCCGAGACCGGATCCGTCGGTGCACCGTGGGTGAACTTGCCGTAAGCCTTGACATCGCCATCGCCAAGAATCTGACTGCCCAAAGCGCTAACGCTGCCCCACGAGTCGAGTTCCGAAATGGACGTGCCAAGCTTGATTGAGGTAAGACTCATCGAGATGTTCTCCTTGATTGATCGTGAATAAAGTTCAACGCCGTCCGTGCCAGTAGCCGGACGTCTGATGCATCACTTTCCCTAGTGTGACAAGCACGTTGCGGTACTTGTCCTTACCCTGGATGGTGGCCCGAGGGATCGAGCTCACCAGCCGATACCGCTCTGAGCCGCCCAGGATGCCTTCTGCCAGGATCTTGCAAATAATCTGACTCGGCGTCACGCCGAAGCCCGAGTATCCCTGCACGTAAAATGCATTGGGACGGTCAGGCAGCGTGCCGATCTGCGGAAACAGGTTGAGAGTCGAAGCCATGGGTCCGCCCCACGCAAGGTCGATTTTCACGTCGTTCAGATACGGAAAGACCTCGACCATCAGGCGCCGGTTCCATTCTTTGAGATCATGTGGAATATGCTCGACAAGCGACGTCGATGAGCCGAACAGCAGGCGATTCTCATTGGTGACCCGGTAGTAGTTGATCACCGGTCTGATATCGCTATACGCACCATGAATCGGGCTGATGCGTTTGATCAGCTCATCGCTCAATGGCTCGGTCATCGAGTTGTACGCATAAACGTTGATCGTGCTGCGATGCAACTCGGGCTCGATATTGTTATTGAAACCGTCGCACGCCCATACCAGTTTTCTGGCGGTTACACTGCCCTTGGCAGTGCGCACGCGAATGCGATCGCCATAAGCGATCTCCAGCGCGGGACTGTATTCGAAAATTCGTACGCCATAGATCTCCGAGACGGCTTTCGCTTCTCCGAGCAACAGGTTGAGTGAGTGAACGTGTCCTCCGCCCATATGCAGCAGACCAGCGTGATAGACTTCGGAGCCAATGATCTGCTGGACGTCATTGCCTTCGACGTAGCGGATCTCATGCGGGGAACCGAGAGATTTGAAGTCTTTCTCCCAGCTTCGCAGCGTCTTCGCCTGGCGCGCGTTGTACGCCATGTAGCCGTAGCCGCTGCAGAAGTCCGCATCGATGTTGTACTTCGCGATGCGCTCGCGCATGATCTGCGGACCGAGGTCACTGAGCGCAAAGATCGCCCGCAATCCCTCGTCACCTACATCTTTCTTGATCGCGTCGAGATCGTGCCCGATGCCGGCCATCACCTGCCCACCGTTGCGCCCCGTGCCACCAAAGCCAAGATAGCGCGCCTCCAGCACCACCACGTCCGTGACGCCGTTTTCAGCAAGCTCCAGCGCGGTGTGGATACCCGAGAACCCGCCGCCGATCACGACCACTTCGGCCTGCACGTCGTTCTCGAGGGAAGGAAAGCTCAAGTCGTACTTCTTTGTGGCCGTATAGTACGTAGCCGTTTCATCAGCATGCATCGTCGTTCCTTTGCTTCCTGTTGCGACCGGGGCTTCCGGCGCTGCCCCAGAGATCGTTCGTGATCGGGTACAGACCGGTTACCACATCTTCATTCTGGATGGGCCAATTTGTTTGAGTGAGCACAAATCGGCAAAAGCACTCGTTGATCGCCCGTCGATGGCTCACTCGCTCGACATGGCGGGTCGTTACCCCGAATCAGAAGTTCACTCTGATTCCCGCGAGCACAGCGAGTTGACGATTCGAATTGCTATTAACCAGGTTAGGAATCTGCGCGTAGTTGGCGGTGCCGCCGCCAGATGCACTGGCGCCCAAACCCGTGCCGCCCGCTTGCTGCGCGATGGCTACGGCATACAGTGCGGTGCGCTTCGACAGCAGATAGTTGGTCCCGAGATTGACTTGATGGAAGTGCGTGGAACTCCCGCCGCTGAGCTTTGCGTTGTTGAAGATGTACGCGACGCCGAGTCGCCACACAGGTGTGAGCGCGTAATTCAGGTTGACTTCAGCGATATCGAACGCTACATCCTGTCCACCGGGCGACGCCGTGCTCGCGAAGTACTTACTTTCTTCCAGCCGGGTATGAGTATAGACAGCCGCTACCGTCGCATCGCCCAATACAATCGACCCGCCCGCACCGTATGCCTTGATGGAGCTTGCATTCTGCAGCTGACAGTAGCTAGCGACGGCATTGGCGCAGGAGAAATCGCCGATGTAGCCATTAGCGCCACCAAGCGCGGCGTTAAACGGATCGTTGAGTGTCATGTAACCCGCGCTGATCGACACGGGTCCGTGCGCATAAGCGGCCGCCACTGCATAGCCACGCCGCGTCGCAAAGTTGCCCGCCTGCCCGCCGAGGCTGAACGTGCCGCCGAACGTAAAGCCGCTGAAGTCCGCGCTAGTGAACTTCACCGCATTGTTCATGTTGAAGGCTTCGTTCAGATTGTCGACGTCGCCAAAGTGCGCGCCGTATAGGGTCGCCCAATCATTGCTCGACGCATAAACACCGAGGAAGTCCGAGTACGAATCGTACTGGCGACCCAATCCTACCGTACCGATTCGCTCGTCGCGCAAGCCGACCCATGCCTGCCGGTTGAAGAGCGCGCCGTTCTGCAACATCGCGCCGGTTCCGGTGAGAAACTGGTTCTCGAGGGTAAACGTCGCTTTCAATGTCCCGCCGAGATCCTCGGTCCCGGTGAGACCCCAGCGCGATGGCACAAGGTTTCCGCCGCTCATCTGCACTGCATGGCCGCTCGTGATGGAGCCGTCCGACCGGGTGACTTGCTGATTCGTTGAATATACGACACCCGCATCGACGGTCCCATACAGCGTTACGCTGCTTTGCGCGTCGGCGTGGTTTGTCCAGACGCAGCATAGTGCCAACGAGGCGGCCATCCAGGTCAACTTCATGGGTCGAGTGTTTTTCATGAATGTGGCTTCCGATCGACGTGCGGAGCCCCGCGCGGTCATGCAGAAGCATCCGCGCAAGGGTTTCGAGATGAAGAAAAGGTGCGTTACAGGGAAAAACGCGGGACTGGAGGCGGGATCAGGCTACAGCCAGATAGTGCTTGACGAAGCGCTCGCTCAAGATTTGCCAGCTGATGGGCGCGCCCTTCTCGACGAACCACGCATCGCCTGCCTTGTAATGCACGGAGTGTCCGGTCTCGCGGTTGAGCAGCACGCATTCGCCTTCGAGCACCACCGCCTGCTCGGTAAAGGGATAGTCCATATCGAACTTGCCCTTCGTGCAGGCGAAGTAGCCCGCGCTGACCGATGATGTCGGCGTGCCGAAACTGACCTTCCCGAACGCGAGCACTTCGCCTTCAGTAATCGTCGAACCGAGGTCTGCAACGGTTCCCCACGATTCGAGTTCGGGTATGGGCGCCCCCGCCTTGATAGCCATCATCTGGATGCTCCTTGCGAAATGAGTCGGGCGACGTGTGCGTTGCCCGCTGTGTCGTGATTAAAGGCGTGAACTGCCGAGACGCTCGTAGCCGGCACGATTGCGTCGCTTGAGATTTCGCGCCGCAATCACGCCGGCAATGGCGAAGACCGGCAACAGCGCGGTCAGCGAGTACGACAGCGTGGTTCCCGCTCCCGTCAACAAGGGAAAGTTCACGACGGCGAGTGCCAGCACGGCTGCCAGCGCGAGTCCCGACAGGACCGGAAACACTGCCACGCGCAGAGTGCTTTCTTCACTGGAGCGCAGGCGCCTGAAGAACACGAAAACGGCCGCGGAAGAAAGGACCATCAGCGCCATGATGCAAAGCGTCGCGACGTTGGTGAGCCACGAAAAGAGCGTCAGCACGGGATCGGCATGCATGACGACGAACGCGATGACGACAATCAATGCGATCACCGACTGCACGAGCGAGCCGACATGCGGGCTGCTATGGATAGGATGGGTTCGCCCCAACGCATTCGGCAGCAGACCTTCACGGCCGCTCGCGAAGAAATAGCGCGACGCCGAGTTATGAAACGCGAGCAGACCGGCATAGACGCTCGTGATGAAGAGCACGCTCATGGCCGTAGTCAGTGCGTGATTCGCGTAATGGTCTGACAGCGAGTAGAGGAACGTGGTCGGATCGGCGAGCGCGGACAGCGTCTTCACGATGTCGTCGACGCCGGCGCCGATGATCATGCACCACACTGAGAAGCAATAGAACGCACCGATGAGAAGAACCGAGATATACGTGGCGAGCGGCACTGTGCGCTGCGGATCTTTGGCTTCCTCGCTGTAGATCGTCGTGGCCTCGAATCCGATAAAGGTCGCGAAGCAGAACAGGAAGCCGATCGCGGGCGTCCCGCTCAGGAAGACGCGCGGGGTAAAAGATGCGAAGTTGATACCGTGTGCGCCACCGCTGCGCAGGATCGCGATATCGAGCAGCAGCACAACGACGTACTCGCCCAGGACAAGCAGCGATAGCACCTTAGCGGACAGGTCGATCTGCCGGTATCCCAGCACAGCGATGCTCGCGAGCGCAATGAACGAGTAGACCCACCACGGCGCCTGGATCCCGAAGTGCGCCGAGCCGAAGCCCGCCGCCACGGCGCCAAACATACCGTACAGGCCGATCTGCATCGTGTTGTAGCCGAGCAGTGCGAGCAGAGCGGCCGCACCTCCCGCCATGCCACCCAGGCCGCGTGCGGTGAATGCATAAAAGCCGCCTGCGTTGGTCACGTGACGCGCCATAGCGGTGTACCCGGCCGCGAAGAGCAGCAGTATGACGACGGTGGCGACCAGCAATGCAGGCGTGCCGGCGCCATTGCCGAGCATGATGCCAAGGGGAAAGCCGCCCGCGATCGCCACCAGCGGACCCGCCGCCGAAATGACGAAGAAGACGATGAATCCCAGCCCTAGCGCGCCTTTGCGCAGCTCGGTCGAGGGCGTAGATTCCATAGCGAGGCTCATTGGTTCTCTCCAGATGATTCAGTATTGATCGATCCGCGTCGAGGAATCGCTGAAGCGACTCTCGAGCAGCGACGTGTCAGTAGAGAATTTAGAGAACCCAAATATCTACCGGCAGCACAAATTGGCAATGTCCAATCGGTCCAGGGTATATGCCTACCCAAGGATGGGTTAGCTGAGGCATTGCGCGAGCCAAGCCACGCGAGACAGCCCGCGAGGAGCACGCATATCGAAAGGAGAACGAAGGGGGCGCCTCAGAATCGGCGCTGTGTTTGCGACGGAAGTTCGCCGAAGAGGTCGCGGTATTCGCGGGCGAAGTAGCTCAGATGCGAGAAGCCATAACGAGCGGCCGCGTCGCCGATCAATAGCTCTTCCGCACAGGTTGAGCGCAACAGACGACGTACCGCGTTCAACCGCATCGCGCGCAGATATTCGACGGGCGTCACGTTCGCGACTCGCTGGAAGCTGGTCTGCAAGGTACGGCGGCTGCACCGCAGCGCACTGCAGAGGTCGAGCACGGTGACGGGCTCGTGGGAGTTCTCGCTTGCGATGCGCTCGCAACGTCTGACGATATCGCTGTAGGTGGCGTGGGTCAGATCATGCTCCGACGCGCCGCTCGAGACTTCAAGCAAGCCGAGTAGCACGCTCAGCACTTCGTCCCGAAAGCACTTGACCGATGCAGGATACGCGAGAGAAGACGGCGTGGCTTCGGCTGCATCGAGGAAAGGAACGAGGCGTTGTTGCAACACCTGCGCAGCTCCTTCGGAGACCGGAATAACCTTACGCTTCCACTGCACCGCGACGTCTTCTCCGACCGTAACGGCAACCAGCTCGTTCATTTGCTCGAGGGGCAGGCTGACGCCGACGTAGTGCATCGCTTCTGGCGTGTAAAAGCGAAACTCTTCGCCCGGGCTGAGCAGCATCAGCGCGAAGCCGTCGACCCTTTGCCCTTGGAAGGTGCCGATGAAAGAAGGCGAAAGCGGTACCGCAATCGAGGCAAAGCCGGACGGAGACACTCCCGCCTGCACAACGCGCCGATTCGTCGACTCGCGAAAAAAATGGAACTCCGACGACGTGGCCTCGACTACCTTGCTTTCGAAGTGTCCAGGTGTCATCTGCCGGTAGACCTGCTCCCAGCCGCTAACAGCAAGCGAATGGTCGTGCACATCGACGAGTGAGCTGATCTTGAAGTCCATGACTGCGCCTCCTTGACTCCGCTATTCTAAGACAGGATCAGGCTGTCGGCTCGCTCGTCAAAAGCACTTGTCAACGTTGCCCGGATGATGACGTCACCGGATGCCCAAGTCGTTTGCGCACTTTCAGTGTGCGATGCAAACGGACTTCGTTTCGGTGAACGCTTCGACCGCATATTTACCGAACTCACGACCGATACCCGACTGCTTGTAACCGCCAAATGGCATCGACGGGTCGAGCGGGACATGACTGTTCACCCAGACGGTGCCGGCCTCGATCTGCGAAGTAAGATTCATCGCCGCGCGCAGATCGTTCGTCCAGAGGCTCGCGGCGAGTCCATACGGAGAATCGTTGGCAAGTCGCAATGCTTCCTGCGGATCGTCGAACGGCACGAGCGCCAGCACGGGTCCGAAAACCTCGTCGCGGATGATCGCGGCATCGACGGGTACGTCCACGATTACCGTGGGACGGACGTAGTACCCGGGCTGGTCCACGGGCGTACCGCCCGCAAGAAAGCGCAATCCATCCGCTCTCGCCCGTGCAATATGCTCTTCCACGCGAGCCCGGTGATGCGACGAGACCAGTGGATTGATCTGAGCGGCGGGATCCATGCCCGGTCCAAGCGTCATGGAGCGCGCCACATCGGCGAGTCCGTCGGCAATCTGCCGGTACTTGCTGCGATGCACGTAGATGCGCGAGACAGCTGCGCAAACCTGGCCCTGATTCAGAAAGCCCCCCGCGAGCGCACCTTGCACGGCCTGGTCGACGTCAACGTCGGCAAGCATGATGGCAGGGTTCTTGCCCCCCAGCTCGAGCGAAAACCGGGTCATATTCTGCAGGGCGGCCGCGCCAATCAGCTTGCCCGTCGGCGTCGAGCCCGTGAACGAAATCTTCGCGATGCCCGGATGCGATGACAACGCCGCGCCGCAATCCCTGCCCCCTGTCACGACGTTGAAGACGCCCGCGGGCACGCCTGCTTCGATTGCGAGTTCTGCAAGTCGAAGCGCCGTGAGCGGCGTCTCGGGTGATGGCTTGATGACGATGGTGCAGCCCGCAGCGAGCGCCGGAATCAGCTTCCATACGGCGATCATGAGCGGGAAGTTCCAGGGCACGATACCGGCGACCACGCCCACCGCCTCCTTGCGCGTAAAGGCGGTGTATCGTGCGCCCGGTGGAAACGGGATAGATACGTCGAGCGTTTCACCTGTGATCTTCGTGGCCCAGCCAGCCATATAGCGCACGTACTCCACCGTCGCACCGACTTCGATCGCGCGTGCGATATTGATCGACTTGCCCTGGTTGAGCGTTTCCAGTTGCGCCAGCTCTTCAGCATGCGCCTCGATCACGTCCGCGAGACGCAGAAGAATGCGCTCTCGCTCAGCGGGGCGCAGCCCGCTCCATACCCGCTTGCTGAACGCTTCACGCGCATTCGATACCGCGCGATCGACGTCGGCGGCATCCGCGTCGGGTACTGTCGTCAACACTTCACCTGTCGAAGGATCGAAGACGTTGAGCCGCCGCGCGGAATGCGCCGCACACGACACGCCATTGATGAACTGGCCGAGCTCCCGTCCGAGGAATGCCCGGACGCGTTCGTCGATATCGATTCTGGTCTGATCGGTCATAGTGGTGTCTCCTGTCTCGCTGGTTTGTGACCGGACTGATGAATGCGCGTATCGACGCGTAGCCCGGCTCCTTCGGCGACTTTAGCCGCGGCAATCCGCGAGCGTTAGCGCAAATCGGCATCGACTAGCGATCCGCAGGTAAGCGTTCATCATCAGCCGGATCTGTACCGATCTTTGTCGCCGCCAAAAAGGCAACGCTCGAACGGCTCGCCTTTGCGGAAAGGCCGCTCCTGCATCAGTGCGGCTTCGGCGGCGTTGACCAGCATAAGCATCGCGAAACGCTCGCCATCGACATGCGCGACGATCGCGAAGCTGCGCGGGTCGAAACCATGATTGAAACGGGGATCGCAGGCAACGATATCCTCGTCGTCATGCAAGCCCTTGCAGCGCGCCCCGTCCACGATATTCCAGCTCTGCGGCAAGCGCAGCAGTACATCGGACACGTCTTCCTCGCGGGATATAACGCTCGCGCAACCGTGCGTGCGACGCTGGAACCATCGCGGCGTGCCGTCCGGCTCGACGGGCAAAGCAGCCAGTGCAAACAGCAACATGCCGGAGTCGGCGCAGTCCGATCCGGGACTTTCGGGGGTGAACAAGTCGATCATGTCGAATAGCTCCTCCAAGGGCGCGTAACAAAGCGACTTACGATGGAGCAAGCTTAGGCGCGGCTCAACCCGCGCCGATAGCATGAATCGGCAAAACAAGCCCTTTCAGGCCGTCGGCATGATTGGCCCTCATAGTCCCGTACTTGCCCGCAACGGCGCTTTGACGCCCGCCATCAATGCGACGCCGCTAACGACGAGCAGGGCTGCCAGCAGGTAGAAGGCCAGATCCATGCTCCCTGTGCTGGTGCGGATTTGGCCGATCACCCAGGGGCTCACAATTCCGCTTGTGATGCCGATACTGCTGATAAGCGCGATGCCGGACGCTGCAGCGTTACCCGACAGATAGCTGGGGGGCACGGCCCAGAAGATCGGCAACGCCGCGAAGATCAGCACCGCTGCCGCCGAGAGAATCGCGAGCGTTACCGGAAAACTGTTCAGATGAAGTGTCAGTGCAGCCAGTGCGATACCGCCGCCGACGGTGCAGAACGCGAAATGTTTGCGTCGCTCGCGCAGACGGTCGGAACGCCGCGCGATGAGTATCAGCCCGATCGCGCCGATTGCATTCGGAATCACTGTGTAAAGACTCACCTGCACGACGTCCTTGATGCCGAAGTCGCGGATCATCAGCGGCATCCAGAAGTTGAGCGTCAACGAAGCACACGTCAGCGAGAAATAGACGAACGCGAAGAGGTAGACGCGCGGGTTCAGCAGCGCCGCCGCGAAGCTGCGGGTGTCGTGCGTCGCTGCTTTGTCGTGGTCTTGTGTGCACAACGCGATGAGGCGCGTCTTTTCGTCTTCGCTCAGCCAGCGCGCGTCGCGCGGCTTGTCGACCAGATAGAACAACGCAACGAAGCCGAGCACGATAGCGGGCGCACCTTCCAGTGCCAACATCCATTGCCAGCCGAACAGCCCCATCACACCCGTCATATCGCGCATGATCCAGCCAGACACCAGTCCGCCGAGCACGCCCGCCACGGCCACGCCGGCGAAGAACACCGACATCACCGCAGCGCGGCGATTTGCCGGGAACCAGTACGTCAGATAAAGCACGATGCCCGGAAAGAAGCCAGCCTCGAACACGCCGAGCGCAAAGCGCAACAGATAGAAGTGCATGGGCTTCGACACAAACATCATGCACACCGATGCAATGCCCCACAGCAGCATGATCCGCGTGAAGGTCCTGCGCGCGCCGAATTTCGCGAGGAGCATGTTGCTCGGCACGACAAACGATACTGGATAGATACTCAGAATATAATCGAGTTTTGGACCCGGTTTTTCGAGGCTCAAACTCATGGCAAAAACACTCAGAAAGCTTGCCCAGCAAGCCCCGCAGCGCCAGCCGCACCTGTTCCTGTACGGCCGGTTCAGCAGCCAGAAGCAGGCTGTCGGCGACAGCGAACGCCGCCAGATGCAGTACGCGCGCACATGGGCCGCGCAGAACGGCTATGTGATCGATGACAGGTTATCGATGTTCGATCACGGCCTGAGCGCGTACAAGGGCGATCACGTGAAGAAAGGCGCGCTCGGCGTCTTCCTCGACGCCATCACCAAAAAGGGGTTCGTGCAGCCCGGCGACGTGCTGCTGGTTGAATCGCTCGACCGCCTGAGCCGCGCCGAGCCCATCGACGCGCAGCGCCAGTTCTCCGACATCGTGGACGCGGGCGTGACGATCGTCACGGCCAACGACGGCCAGCGCTACAGCCGCGACCTGCTCAGGGAGAACCCGTCGCCGCTGTTCCTCGCGCTCGCCGTGATGATCCGGTCGCACGAGGAAAGCTCGACCAAGGGCAAGCGCGTGCTGGCCGCCGCGCGGCGGCAGTGCGAGCGCTGGATCGCGGGCGATCACAGCGGGTATGTGTCAGTCGGGCGCGATCCGTTCTGGGTCCGGCGCATCGACGGCGCGAGGCGCTTCGAAACCATTGCCGAACACGTGCGCGCGGTCCGCGCACTGATCCGTCATTTCAAGGCCGGTCTCAGTCCGATGCGTGCGCTCGAAAAGCTCGCGGAGTCGGGCATGACCCTGCCGCCCGGCCTGAGCAACGCGAGTCGTGCCCATGCGACGCTCGGCTCGCGGATGCTGCTCGGCGAGCGCGAAATGGTTGTGGACGGCGTGACCTACACGCTTGAGGGCTACTACCCGCAGGTCGTCACCGAGGTCCAGTTCGCCGAACTTCAGCACCTGCGCGCCCAGCGCGGGCGGCGCGTCGGCAAGGCATCGATCGTGCCGCTGTTCACCGGCGCACGGGTGGCGTTCTGCGGCCACTGCGGCGCGGCGGTCGCGAGCCAGAACGTCATGGGCCGCAACCGTCAGGCGAGCGGGGCACCGCAGGACGGCCATCGACGGGCCGTCTGTACCGGCGCGACGGCGGTGCCCCGGTGCCCGGCGGGTAGCTGCTCGATCGTGCCGATCGAGCGCGCGATGATGATGTTCTGCGCAGACCAGTACAACCTCGACTCGCTCGTGGCAGGCGACGAGGACGTGAGCGGGCCGGTTGCGGACAGGCTCGCGCGCGCCCGCGAAACCGTCGCGAAGCTCGAACGCGAGATCGGCAACCTCAATCACGGGCTCGCCGAAGCCGCGGGGCAGGGGCTGACGCTGCAGTCAGTGATTGCGTCCATCGCGCAGCGTGAGGACCAGCTTGCCCTCGAACGCAAAGCCGTCGCGGCGCTCGACAGCGAACTGGCGGTCGTGCGCAGGCTGCCGGTCCCGGCATCGGCCGAGGCATGGGCGAAACTCACGGCGGGCGTACACGCGCTCGATCCCGACGCGCGCCGCGAGGCGCGCCGGCTGGTGCTCGACACGTTCGCGAAAGTCGAAATCCACATGCACGGCTTCCGTCCCGTCGCCGAAGGCGAGACGCCGCCCATCGGCATGGTGCTGGTGAGCAGGGTCGGCGTGTCGCGTCGGCTTGAGATCGACCGCAGGACCGGTGCGCTGCTCGGCGGCGTCGATGCGGACCGGAAGAAGGTCAGGGTCGCCCGCGCGAAGGCCGACCGCGCGAGGCGGGCCGCATGAGCGCCGACCGCATTACCGAGACGCTCGTGCTCGAAGCCGTGCGCATCATCGAGCAGCGCGAGGCCGACGCACATCTTGACCGGGTCATCCAGATGCTGTTCGAGGGCGGCGAGCGCGAGCCGCTTGACGCACTCGTCGTCATGCTCGGCCTGACGCGTGCGCTGCGTAGCCCCGAAGGCCGGAAGATGCTGGGTGCATCCCGCAAGGGACGTCGCAAGGAAGCACGCTTTGAGTCAGTCCAGTATTTCAGGGGCGGCGCTGTTTTTGAGGTCGTGCGCTGCTTCAGCGAGGGCGAACTGACGCGCGCTGCTGCGCGCGAGGCGTTGGCTGAACACGTGGGCGACGCCAATATCAAGACCCTTAACGCACTGCTCGACAGTCTTTGTCGGCACTTCAATCTTCCCCCTCCAGCCTGATCCCTTCGGACCAGACCATCCAAAATAATCGACCGGTTATTTTGGTACGCATTCTGTTTTCCGCTCGCCTAGATTGCCTTCTGACACCCGCTTGAAACAGGTGAAACATCAGGAGCAAATCGCTATGACGAACACATCACGGACGTGGCGCCCCGCTCTGGACGTGCATCGGGAATTCTGCACGACGGACCCGAACGGCAAGCTACTCGGCCTGAAGGGCAACCAGAACTCGCTGGACAATCTGCTACGCAAGCACGGCCAGTTGCTGGAAAGACTCGACGTGATACGCCACAGCCCCGCAAGCAACCGGACCATCGCGGACCCGGATCGCTTCGGGCTGGTCGTGTTCGAACTGCTGACGACCGGTTCGCCGCCCGAGGGAACCACGACAGCGGCTGCTGCCTGAGCCAGCGGGCCGATCATGACAGCAGATCGTCCCATCATCAGCGCGACCGCCATGCAGGGGCTGCGCATCGAGACCGCGAAGGGCCAGCCCGCCACGCTCGCCGTGATCGACAGCGAGGGCCATGTCCTCGACAGCGGGCCGCAACTGGCCGAACAGGTCTGGACGCTCGCGCTCGACGCGTATGAGGCCTTTCTCTTTGCCGAAGGTGCACTGCGCGTCTACGTCCCCCCGTCCGACGCTTCGCAGAACGAACCACAACACGCGGAGGGCGACAGGTGACACCCGAAAAAATGCCGACCACAGACAACCTCGTCGATGTGTTCACCCTGCCCGTGCATCCGTTCTCCGCGATGTTTCCCATGCTCGACGACGAGCGCCTTGACGAGATGGCTGAGCGTATCAAGCAGAATGGGCTGATCTACCCCGTCGCGCTCGGCAAGGTCGCACTGGTGGAAGGCGAGCCGCCTGTGTTGTGCGTGATCGATGGTCGCAACCGTATCGAAGCGTGCAAGCGTGCTGGCGTGACACCGGATTACATCGTGCTTGCCGATGACGAAGATTTGGACGCCTATATCGCGGACATGAATTTCGAGCGGCGCTCGTTGAGCAAAGGCCAGCGGGCCATGCTGATTGCGGTGGGCTACCCCGAGCAGCGCACTTATCCGGGCCAGAAGTCCGAGTCCAGAAAAGCTATCGTTTCTAAAAGCATTTCCAGCGCCCGCGTCTCACAGGCTCGCGCCGTCCTGCGTTACTGCTCACACTATGTCGATCTCGTCATCGCTGGCTCGATGGGCCTCGATGCCGCCTACGAGGAAGCCACGCGCCTGAAAGCCGAGGCGCAGGACCGCGACCTTCGTATCGAGAAGCTGCGCGCCGAGGCACCGGACCTCGCCGCTCTCGTGGGCGAGACGCTCACACTCGCGGCAGCAGAAGAAGCCGTGCGAGAGCGGCACAGGCAGGCCGAGTGCACGCTGCGCGAGACCGTGCAACTCGTCGATGACATGGACGCGTTGATCGCGCGCATGAGCGGAGAGCAGGCGCTCGTGATCGCGAAGCGCTACGTCACAAAGCGCGACCACTTCAACACGCCTGTACCCGAAGCCGCCGCGCTCTGGATCGCCGCACTTGATCGTCTGAAAGATGCGCTGCGCGAGGGAACCCAAGGGGATGCGTCATGAGCGCCGGTCGCAAGGTGCACGCAGAGAACCTGAGCGCCCGCGAAGAAGCCGAGCGCGAACTCGAACGGTATCCCTTTCCCGACAAGCGGCAGGCCGTGGCGTTTGCCCTCGTGCGCTTCATCACCGACGACAGCCGGACCGTGTGGCCGTCCGCACTTCGCGTCGCGCATCGCGCGGGTGTCGGCCACGATACCGCGCAGCGCGCACTGGCCGACTTCGACCGCACGGGCCTGACCGTGCGCGTCGAGGCAACCGGCGACAGGGGCGGGTCGATCGTGCGCCGCATCGACATTCACCTGCTGCACGAACTCTATCCCGGCAACGTCGGCTGGGATGAATTCAGTGCCCGCGAACCGGGCAGGAAACCGAAGCAGCCCGGCAGGGAAGTTGCCGCACCCAGCGGCAACTTCAACGGCACCGAAGTTACCGCACCCAGCGGCAACTTCGATCACAGTGAAAGAGGGAAGTTGCCGCAAATGGATACCGAAGTTGCCGCTTCTGAAGATGGAAGTTGCCGCTTTTGGGATTCGAAGTTGCCGCTTTTGGGTGCCGAAGTTGCCGCTGGGTGCGGTATGAGGGTTTTAGGGTTTGAGGGTTTGAATCAGGGATCAGAGGGGCCCTCAGTCGCCGGGCGGGCTGTCGGCTTTGCTTCGCAAAGCTCGACCTCTCACTCACCCGCCGCACCCGGACGCGATGCAGGAACGGCGGCCGATATCGCAGCACTCGCGCAGGCGCTGGTCGATGCGTTCTTTGCGCAGTGCGGGTCGAATCAGCGTCGCAAGGTCGAGGACGGATGCCTGAACTTCGCGAAGGACGGCGCGAGCGTGGAGGACATGCGCGCAGCGATCAGGACGTTGGGCGGGCGCGGGGCCAGATGGGGGGCTGTAGCCTGCGAACTCAATGGCACGATGCGCAATCGCAAATCCGTCGTCGAATACTGGCACGCCAGCACCACGGAGACGTGCGAGGCCGCCCGCGCGCTGGAAGCGATCTTCGTGAAGTACCTCGAAAGGCCCGCGTACACCGCGAACCGCCACCGATCCGAAATGGGCCAGTGGCTCTGCCGCTGCGCCTCGTGGCAAAAGATCGACGAAGCAACGTTCGAGGCCGCCTGCCGCGATGTGAAGAAGGCAGCCCACGGCAGGACGCTCACGTGGAAAAGCGTGCGGGCAGCGCTCGATGCATTGAGCAAGGCGCGCGATAGCGGCAAAGGTTTTTTTGACCGGCCCGCCCGTGCGGCGGGCACTTACCGGATGCCGGGTAATGACACGCGGCACTAGCAGACGGCGGCGCACGTGAACGGTGAAGCCGAACTCGAAGCGCGCCTCTATGCCTTCCTGCGTGAACGGGGCTATCCCATCGCGGGCGACGGCAGCACCAACGAGGCGGGCACAGCGGCGTGTCTCGGTTATGCGTCGCGCTCGACGCTTGCGAAGCAGCACGCAGGCGGCAAGCTGAACTTGCCCTATCGCATGTCCGGCCGCTCGCGATGGTATGCGGTAGCCGATATTGCGCGATACCTGTCGGACTGGCGAAACGGGTGAAACGGGTGAAACGGGTGAAACGGGTGAATCGGGTGAAAGCGGCGGTTTGTCTGCGCGCTGCCGTCAACCATGCTTCATGCACGACCCGCACGTTGCGGGCCGCTCGCGGGGGCAGACAATGGACCGGTACATTTTCGCGAAGGTGATCCGCGCGCTCGCCGTGGGCGGCGAGGTCAGCAACGCACGCGCGTATGCCACGAACGCCTACGGCGCGGCATCGCCCGCAACGCAATGGCTGGCAACGAAGGCTGCCGCGCTGGCAACCGGCAACATCGATGACCCGGATGGCCTTGGCCTGTCCGCGATTGGCGACTTCGTGACGCTGGTGCAGCGCGAGAACCTGATCACGAAGATCCGCGACGCGCTCGGCGGCAGCGGTTTCCGCGACATGGTGCCGTTCCGCGCCGTCACGCTTGAAACCGATATCGCGGGCGCAAGCTGGACCGGCGAAGGTGCATTGAAGGTCATCGACACGAACACCGCCTTCGGGCTGCAACGCTTCGGCGTGCACAAGTGCACGGGCATCCTGATTGCGACCGCCGAACTGGTCCGGTTCGTGAACGAGCGCAGCGACGCCGTGCTGGAATACGCACTGGCGCGCGCCGTGGCCAGCGAGGTCAGCCGGACCTTCGCGGGCAACAGCGCGCCGTCCGATGCGTCGCCGGGCGGCATCTTTCACGGCGTCGATGCGGTTGCATCCAGCGGCGATATCGAAGCCGATGTTCTCGGACTGCTCGACGGCTTCGCGGGCGATCTGTCCAGTGCCTGCTTCATCATGCCGCCCGCGCTCGCGGCACGGCTGAACCTGCTGGGTCACGACGCGATCGGTGCGACGGGTGGCTATGTCGCGGGCGTTGCGTGCGCAACGAGTAACGCGATTGCGCCCGGCGTCGTCGGACTGCTCGATGCGCGCGCGGTGCTGCTGTACGAAGGTCCGGTGCTGCCGGACGTCACCGGGCAGGCGATCGTGAGTGTCGACGACGGGAGCGGGCCGCGGATGCTGCCGGTATGGCAGAACGATCTGTACGCGCTGCGGGCTGAACAGTTCATCAACTGGCAACTGTCCGATACGGATTACGCGCGATGGGCAAGCGGCGTGGCAGGCATCAGCAGGACCGACGCACCCGCAACGAAACGCACGAAGCAGTGAGGCCACCATCATGTGCATCTGTGCCACGGGCGAACATTGCGCCTGCTACGGCAGCGAAGCGCAGTATCACGCCGAGCGCGCATTGCAGGCGCATTTTTCTGCCATCGAGCATGAAGTGCTCGACGTGCTGCTCGACGCAACGCCCGACGTGTCACCGCTCGCGCGTTGCCTCGTGGCATTGATCGACGCCGACCCGGTGAGCGTGGTGGACGTGCTGGCGACAAATGGCGGTATCTACTGGTGGCTGTCTGGCAGCGGCGCGCAGTATCACGCGCAACTCCGCGCGTGGCCCGCTGTCAGGCTGGTGGCATGACCTTCTGACAGGGGAGTATCACACCATGAGACAGACCGACATCCAGCGCGCCAGCACGCTGCTCACGATCCGCAGCGCAAACGAGGACCTGCGCGAAATCAGCGGGACCGCATCGACGCCGACCCCGGACCGTTATGGCGACGTGATCGTCCCGACGGGCGTGAAGTTCTCGACGCCGCTGCCGCTGCTGGTCGCACACGATCACACCAAAAGCGTCGGCAGTGTCGTGCTCGGCGCGGTGTCGGAGTTCGGCGTTCACTTCAAGGCCGTGATTGCGAAGATCGAGCAGGACGGACCGCTGAAGACCCTGTGCGATGACGCATGGCAGGCGGTGAAGACAGGCCTTCTGCGAACGGTCTCGGTCGGCTTCCGGCCGCTCGCGGCGGAGCCGATGGAGGGCGGCTGCGTGCGCTACACGTCATGGGAGTGGCTGGAACTGAGTCTCGTCACGGTGCCCGCGAACAGCGAGGCCACGATCACCGACATGCGCAGCCTGACGCCTGCCGAGGCGCTGGTCGAACGCACGCTGGCCGAAGATCGTCTGCGCTATCCGCGCCGCACCGCAGCCGATCCGGTCCATGTCGTGCGGCTGCACGACGACGACGGATAGTCCCGTCGCACGTGGCGGGACTCAAAAATATCCACGTGCATCTGCGAGTGTCGGATTGGCCGTGCGGCGTGGTGCACCGCACGGCCTTTTGTTGCGCCTGCCATGAAGACGGGTTCAGAATGTTTGCGCGAGCAACCTGTCGGAGGCTGTCATGGATACCGGCGCGGCGACATTCTCACGAGTGGTTTCCGAGGTGCTTTCAGGCACCGCGCACTGGGTTGCACGATCATCGGCTGACCGCGACATCCACCCGGCACCGCTGGTCCTGACGCCCGACGCCCGCCGTCGGCACGACGCCGAACGCAAGCGCCGCCAGCGTGCCGGACTCGCCGCCCGGAGGCAATCATGAGCGCCGACCGGGTATCCCTGCGCATCCTCATCTCCCGCGACGACCTGCGTGAAGTCGATCGCCGTGCCAGCGCCGCAGGTACGCCACGCGAGGTCATCGCGGCACAGCTGGTCGTGCAGGCGCTGCGCGATCCCGGTCAGGCGATGGTCAGTCCCGCCACCGCCTCGACCGCGCCGACGCGCTTCGAGGCCGCAGTATGGGCCGACTCGCTCGGCGATCCCGCCATTCTCGATGCGCTGGCGAAACTGGCTGGTGCATAGCATCCGTCGCGACCTGCGACACTTCCGCTGATTTCAGCGGAAGTTCGTCACCTTCTTCACGACCGCCAACTTCCGGCAAATTTGCCGGAAGTTCGCCAGCGAACTCGGCATGTTTCGCGGCAACGTTGCGCGACTTCTCGCCGGGTTCGACTTGTGCCGATTTCGGCACAGGTTGCGCGTTGCTACATCACTTCCACGACACTGCTGATCACCGCACGCGCTGCCCTGATGTGTTCGCCTGCCCCGGCGACAAGGTTCCCTGCATCGTGATCCGTGATCATCGGGTACGCCGCGTCCAGCGTCGAGACGGCGATGTCGAGCAGCACGGCGGCACGCTCCAGCGCTTCATGGGTGGATTCGATAACCGGGACCTGCGCGCGGGTGCGCCTGCTTGGGGGCTTCATCGTGAGGTTCCTGTGTGCGTTCTTTTTGGGCCGCCAATCATAACGCGACGGTACCGCGCCGACTTCGGCACGTTCGAGGAATACTGTACGGCGCGGTGGGAGTGGGAACGTGCGCACGTCTATCGCCTGATCGACGCCGCGACACCCGCTGAGCGTTTGTCTCCCGTGGGAGACATTCCATCCTGCGAGCGCCATGCACGCCCGCTGCTGCGGCTCGACAAGAACGACGAGCGCGTGAGGATCAATGCTCGCGCGCCGCGAGCGTTGATCGGCGCGGGGCACACGACCGGGGGGGCGGGCAGAAAAAAAACCGGTGGCCCTGAAAATCCCCGCAACCTATTCCTTGGCTAGAGCGCAAAAACACGACCGGGGGGTCGAGCCGCCCCTGCCCCGCACCGCACCGCACCGAGGGTGACAGGCGGGTTGCCGGGCGGTCAGCCCGGCGTGCGCCGCGGGTGCGGGCGGGTTGACCCCCGGATGTGGTTATGCGCTCTAGCGAGAAGATAAGGGGCTACTGAGATGTTCAGGAGCCCGGAATTTCTTTCGGTCCATCCCCCCACGCTGCCCTCCCCGGTTCGGCGAATCACTTCGACCCACGTTGACCCGTCAGGGCCACGAGAACGCGCGCTGACGGGCTCGCGCCGGGTCGCCAGTACGTTCGTATCCGTGGGGGTCTCGAAGCCGTGACAGGGCAGGATTTTCGGGTGGATTGCCGAGTACATTTCGAGTGTTGTTTGTCACCTCACACAGGACGTAACCGATGTAGAACACCGCCGCCCCGAGCCCGTACATCGCATCGCTAAACCCCAGGTCGTGCTTCATTTGCAGTTGCGCGAAGCCGATGTTAATGCGGTCCAGAAAGGACACGACGTAACAAAGAAACAGGAACGGGATGATGCGCCAGGCGACCTTGGCGAGAATCTGATGGTCGTCCGCAGTCGCGCCGAGCGCTCGCGACGATTCGATATCTAGCGATTTGTGCATTGTGTGTCTCCACGACGCCGCTGGTTCGATAGGGGCCTCGTTTGTTGCCACGAGCGTCTGACGCGCCCTTGCCGAATGGCATGAAAAAAGGCCCCATGTGCGGGACCCCCTGGAGTGCGGCTGAGCCCTCAGTCCTGCAGCGCGGCCCACATTTCCTTGTCGCGCTGTGCCGTCCAGATCCGCGGATGCTTGATCCCAGCCGCCTCGTCATAGGCGCGCGAAACGTCAAACGGCAGGCAATGCTCGTAGATGAAGACGTGGCCGAACTTCGGGTCCATCGACTTGCGCGTGTGCGCCATCGAACCCTTCAGATCGAGCTTTTCGGCGACAGCCTCGCGGCCCGCCTGTAGCAGCGTCGTGACGAAATCCTTTGTGTAGTCGAGGCCCTTGTCGACTTCCGCCGGCGATAGCAACGCCGGGCCGCGGCCCGGCACGAGCTTCTCGGCCTTCAGCGCGCGCAGCGCTTCGAGCGTCGCGGGCCATTCTTCGAGTTGAGCGTCGCCGCAATAGCAGGCTGCGTCGTACTCGACGAGATCGCCCGAGAACAGCACCTTCTGCGACGGCAGCCAGACAACCGTATCGCCCTTCGTGTGACCTGCGCCGAGATGCGCGATCTTCACTTCGAGCTTGCCGAGGAACAGCGTGATCTCCTTCTCGAACACGAGCGTCGGCCACGTGAGGCCGGGCACCGTCTCCACGCCAGCGAAGAGACGCGGAAAGCGCTCGATCTCCGATTTCATGTCCTGCTCGCCGCGCTCGACGATCATTTCGTACGTGCCGCGGCTCGCGATGACCTGCTGCGCGCCTTCCTCGAAGTATGCCGACGCGCCGAGCACGCGCACCGCGTGGTAATGCGACAGGACCACGTACCTGATCGGCTTGTCGGTGACGCTGCGAATTTTCGCGATGAGATCCTGCGCCATTGCAGGGGTGGCCGTCGTGTCGACGATCAGCACGCCGTCGTCTCCAATGATGACGCCCGAATTCGGATCGCCTTCCGCCGTGTACGCGTAGGCGTTTTCCGAGAGCTGCGTGAAGGTGACTTTCTTCTCTTCCAGGTCGGCCTGGGATGCGAACGCTTTTGCCATGTCTGTCTCCGTAAATCGGCGGGGGATGGCTCATAGTCGCGTCGCACGATAAATTTGTCAATAGCAAATATGCTTGCTATAGTTAAACTTCGGGAAAACCCCGGTGCTGTCCGGCGCTGACCGAATGCGCTAGCATGGCCGCTCGACGGTGACGCGGAAAGGTGGGTTGGATAAATTGAAAGAGGCAACAGAGAAAACACAGCGAGGCATTCAAAGCGTCGAGGTCGCCGGTCGTATCCTGGAAGCGCTGGCGCAGCGGCGCGAGCCGGTGGCTCTGAGCGAACTGGCTGGCGCTGCGAACCTTTCCACCGCCCAGGCTCATACCTACCTCGTCAGCCTGACAAGGCTCGGGCTCGTTAAACGCGATGCGATGACGGGCTACTACGAACCCGGCCCGCTTTCGCTGCGCCTCGGACTCATGTTCGTCGAGCAGCAGGAGGCATATCGCGCCGCGGCGCCCCATGCGGCGGAGCTCGCGAGAAAGCTCGGATTCAGCGTGGCAGTATGCGTCGCAGGTGCACAAGGACCGATGATCGTGCGCTATGAGCGCGGCGCCTACCCGCTGCACGTTAACCTCCACATTGGAACTGTCATGTCGCTGCGCTCGACCTCCACCGGGCGGATCTTCAGCGCGTTCCTGAAGCCCGATGAGTTGGCCGCAATGATGCAAAGTCAGGGGTTTGCGCGGCCGAACGTCGGCATTGATCACGACGAATCGCCTGAGGGGACGAAGACCGAGAGTCTCGAAGACGTGAGAAAACGCGGTATGGCTCGAAGCATCGATGTACCAAGCCCTGGGATCAGTAGCCTGAGCGCGCCCGTCTTCGACGCTGACGGAAACATGCAGCTCGCGCTGACCGTGATCGGCCCGTCAGGTGCAATGGATACTGCCTGGAAGGGCCCGGTCGCGACCGACCTTCGGGATGTCTCTCGACGTATTACGGAAGCCATGGCTGACAGGGTGTCGAGCCATGCAATCTGACTTCACCGGCAATTCCAACGATGCCGCAGGCAGCCAGGACATCAAGGCGCAACGCGGGATCAATGCGCTCGACAGCACGGGCGAGCTTCTGGTGGCGCTGACAGCGGCCGGCCAACCGATGACCCTGCGCGATCTTGCGGCCGCTGCTGGGATGCCTCCGGCCAAAGCCTTCCCGCATCTCGTGAGCCTGCAAAAGATCGGCCTGCTTTCCCGCGCTGACGACGGCTGTTTCTCGGCAGGCTCATTAGGCTTGGAACTGGGTTTGATCGCACTACAACGCATGTCTCCCACCCGCGATGCCGAACCGGAGATCGCGTCGCTTGCCGCGACGACGCAACTGACGGTGGCCGCCGCCACGCTCGGGCCACTTGGTCCGACGATTATCAGCCTCGAGGAATCTGCGCGGCCGCAGCATATCAGCCTGCGGATAGGTACAGTGATGTCGCTGGTCAATACGGCGATTGGACGGGTCTTTGCCGCGCACCTGCCGAAAGACGCGCTGGAACGTCTACTGACCGACGAGCCCATCAGGCTCGCGGGCGCGCAAGCGGAGCATGTGCTTTCGCGCGCGTACCTTGAGCGGCTGAACCGTATCCGCGCTAGTGGAATCGACGAGGCATTCGATGCGCCCGTGCCCGGCGTCGGCACCTTCGCCGCGCCGGTTCTCGATCACACGGGCACCATCCCGCTGGTCATTGCGGTCATCGGCCCGTCCGCCACCTTCGATCCGGACCCGCAAGGGCCGGTCGGTCGCGCGCTGCTGACCGCGGCCCAGCGTCTGTCACGGCGTTTCGGCTCGCTCGGCGCGGCAACGCCCGCCGCCTGACTCAAGCATCGGCGTCCGGCTGCTTGCCGGGCTCGGCTGCGGCAAACGCCGGGTGCGTCATGGCAAAATCGGCGATGCGAACGATCGTTGGGTAGCGGGTCAACGGAATCTCGAAACGGCGCGCGTTCCATACCTGTGGAACCAGACATATGTCCGCAAGCGTCGGCGCGTCTCCAAAAACGAAGCGGCCGACGCGCGAATCCGCCGACAGGCGCTCCTCCAGCGAAGCGAAACCCAGATCGATCCAGTGTCGATACCAGGCCTGCTTCTGCGTCTGCGATGCACCTATTTCGCCGAGCAGGTAGTTGAGGACACGCAGATTAGCGACCGGATGGATCTCGCAGGCGATCTGCAGCGCGACGGATCGCACGAAAGCCCGGTCGAGCGGCGACGCGGGCAGCAATGCAGGCGTCGGATGAAGTTCGTCGAGGTACTCGACGATCGCCAGCGACTGCGTAAGCACGGCGCGAGCATCGCCGTCACTGACAGTGAGTGCAGGCACGAGCCCATCTGGATTGACCGCACGGTACGATGGCTTCAACTGTTCACCGCCGTTGCGTACCAGATGCACGGGCGCCTGATCGTATGCGAGGCCTTTCAGATTGAGTGCGATGCGCACGCGATACGACGCCGAGCTGCGAAAATAACCATGCAGTATGAGTTCGCTCATACCGTCGCCCTTGCCGGCAGCACCTTTCCGGCACAGGAACCGAAACCGACGCGATAGCCGTCGCCCTGACACCACCCCCGCAGGATCAGCTCATCACCGTCTTCGATGAACGAACGAGTCTGCCCTGACTGCAGTTGCAGCGGACGCTGACCATTCCATGTCGATTCGAGTAAAGAGCCGCATGAATCCGGCGTCGGTCCGCTGATCGTTCCCGAACCCATGAGGTCGCCGACGCGCACGTTACATCCGCCGCAGGTGTGATGAGCGAGTTGCTGCGCCATCGTCCAATACATGTGGCGGAAATTGGTGCGCGAGATGGTTTGAGCCTCGGACTCGCCGTCGCCGCGCAGACCGACTTCCAGATGAATGTCGAACGCATGCCGACCCGCATGACGCAGGTACGAAAGCGGCTGCGGGTTCTGTTCCGGCTGCTCGCAACGGAACGGCTCGAGCGCGTCGAGCGTGACGATCCACGGCGAGATCGTCGTCGCAAAGCCCTTCGAATTAAAGGGCCCAAGCGGAACATATTCCCATTGCTGGATGTCGCGGGCGCTCCAGTCGTTGAGCAACACCATGCCAAAGATGTGTTGTTCCGCTCGCTCGCAGGCAAGCGCATCCCCTAGCGAACTGGGGGCGCCGATGATGAAACCCATCTCCAGCTCGATATCGAGCTTGCGGCTGGCGCCGAAAATGGGTCGCTCGTTGTCCGGCAGCTTGATCTGTCCGTTGGGCCGCGTCACGGGTGTGCCGCTCACGACGATCGACGACGCACGCCCGTTGTAGCCGATGGGAATTTCAAGCCAGTTCGGCAAAAGCGCGTTCTTGGGATCGCGGAACATCGAACCGACGTTGATCGCATGC
This sequence comes from Paraburkholderia sp. HD33-4, assembly GCF_021390635.1. Lineage (NCBI taxonomy): Bacteria > Pseudomonadati > Pseudomonadota > Betaproteobacteria > Burkholderiales > Burkholderiaceae > Paraburkholderia > Paraburkholderia sp. HD33-4. Next base: position 2,216,601 of record NZ_JAJEJS010000001.1, read on the forward strand.
TCTTTCGACGAGTAGAAATCAGTGTAGCCCGGAATCTCCACCGGAAGATGCAGACGCGCGTCCGTCTTTGCGATCAACGCACGCTTGCGGATAGCCGCGTTGTCGCGCAGCTCCGCATTGTTCGCTTCGAGCAAAGCCGACAGCCTCGCACGCAGCCCCCTCCACTGCGCCCTGCCCGTCGCGATGAACGCATTCAGCGAGATGCTTTCGAACAGCGCCGCGTTTTGTGCGAGCAAGCCTTCTTTCGCGAGAACGGCGAGGTCGAGAATTGAATCGCCGATGGCTACGCCCACTCGCGGTGCCGCATTCGAGCGGTCACTAAAGATGCCGAACGGCAGGTTCTGGATTGGGAAATCGCATTCGGGCACGTTGGCCGATTCGACCCAGCTCTTCAGGTTCGGATCGTTGGCCGCCTGCCAATTATCAGCGTTGGATCCGTTCATGCCTGTTTCTCCCCTGCGAAGTTGTTCTTCAGTCCCTGCCAGCATTCGAAGTACTCTGCCTGCAACTGCGATGTCTTGAGCGCGAACTCGGTTGGCCGGATTACACGCGGCGTCTCGAACATGAAGGCCATCGTGTCGTCCACCTTGTGCGGCTTTGTGGTATCACTAGCCGAGGCCTTTTCGAACGTTTGTGCATCGGGTCCGTGGCCCGACATGCAGTTGTGCAGACTCGCTCCTCCCGGCATGAAACCCTCCTCCTTCGCGTCGTACGCGCCGTGGATGAGACCCATGAACTCGCTTGCGACATTGCGGTGAAACCACGGCGGACGGAAGGTGTCCTCGCCCACCAGCCAACGCGGCGGGAAGATCACGAAGTCGAGCGAATGCACGCCTTCCGTGTCGCTCGGCGACTGCAGCACCAGAAAGATGGACGGATCGGGATGGTCGAAGCTGATCGAGCCAATCGTGTTGAAACGCCGCAAGTCGTACTTATACGGCGCATAGTTGCCGTGCCAGGCGACGACGTCGAGCGGCGAGTGGTCGATGTCGGCACACCACAGGCTGCCGCCGAACTTGGCCACAAGTTCGAACTTGCCCGTGCGGTCCTCGAACGCGGCCACCGGAGTAAGGAAGTCACGCGGATTAGCAAGTCCGTTGGAGCCGATCGGTCCCAGATCCGGCAACGCAAGCAGAGCGCCAAAATTCTCGCAGACGTAGCCACGCGCACGGCCATCGGGAAGAGCCACCGAGAAACGCACGCCGCGCGGAACCACAGCGATCTCGAACGGTTCGAGGTCGATCACGCCGAGTTCAGTCGCGAGCGTCAGACGGCCCTGTTGCGGAACGATGAGTAGTTCGCCATCGGCCGAGTAGAAGTAGCGATCCTTCATCGACCGGGTTGCAGCGTACAGGTGAATCGCGCAACCGGACATGGATGCGGCCGAGCCGTTCCCCGCCATTGTCACCAAGGAGTCCACGAAATCGACGGGCTCGTCTCCGAAGGGCAGCGGGTCCCAGCGTAGCTGGTCGGGCGGCGTCTTCGGGACCGTCGAAAAGTCTCCGACGATACGGTCGTTCTCAATCGGCCGGAACGGCCGGTGCACGGCGGCGGGGCGGATCCGGTAAAGCCACGAGCGTCGATTGTGCGCGCGCGGAGCCGTGAATGCAGTTCCTGACAGTTGTTCCCCGTACAGTCCTCTCGCCACGCGCTGAGGGGAATTCCGGCCGACGGGAAGAACGTCCGCGATCGCTTCGGTGGCGAACTCGTTGCCGAACCCGGATTGGTACGGTGAGCCTGCAGCCAACGTCAGGCCGTGACTGTTTTCCGACATGGTCGCTCCATTCAAAGTCAGATCCTGATTCAATGGGTCTGCGCAACAACCTGCTCGACCGGAGAAACACCGGCACGCGCCTTCGCGAATGCCTCCTTGAGTACGTCGATGTCGCCGATGTGGTTTGCAAGCAGAAGCACCAGCTTCGCATTGACAAGCTGACTGTCTGCTTCGGTCAGGCCGTTGTGCGTCTCGATCAGTTGCTCGTAAAACGCGTCCATGTCCGCGATGTTGGGTTCAATGTTCAAATGGCTCATGGTGTTCATCCGTTGCAGGTAGCGCGGCTGAGCGCCGCTGAGATCGATTCAGTGTTCAACTCGCGCCAGCGCGCGCAAACATGCTGATCCGGACGCAACAAGTAGAACGTGCCCGGGCGTGCATCGAATCGATGCGTGACGATGCCTTCGACGTCCTCGACGACGAGCGCATCAGATACGGCGCACGCGCTGGCGCCGCGGGGAATAACGATCAGCGGGCGTACCGGGATGGGCAAACGGGACAGTGCGCCAAGCTGCGCGGCGGTCGTGGCGACGTCGTCGTCCGCGCCGCAGAAATAGATGCCGGTAAACTCGCCGCCCGCGATCTGATTGAGAAACCACGCTTGCCTGCCTTCGACTTTGACGGGCGCGTCAGCGCTTACAGCACCCGGAACCATCGTGCACGAGAATGCGTCGGCGGTTCGGTCGGGCGTGTTCAACGGCGAGCCGGAAAGTACCGCCGGCACCGACAACCGGCCGCTGTTGACGATGCGACGCGCAAATGGATAGTCTTTCGCGAGCTTCAGCGTCGCGTCGCGAAAAAGACGCGAGACAGCGCTTTTGGGCGTGATGAAGTCCGTCGCACGCGTCGAGTTGAGGATGTTTTCGTCAGCGGCGTATTCACGCTCCGATGAGTAGGTGTCGAGCAGAGCCGACGGCGCATCGCCGTTGAGAACGAGCTTTAGCTTCCAGACGAGGTTGTCGGCGTCCTGCACGCCGCTATTCGCACCGCGCGCACCGAACGGCGACACGCCATGCGCGGAATCCCCAGCAAACAGCACTCGTCCATGGCGGAACGAGTCCATACGAAGGCACGAGAACGTGTACACGCTGACCCATTCGAGATCGAACTCGACATCTTCACCAAGGAGCGCCTTCACGCGCGGAATCACACGCTCAGGCGCCTTTTCCGCGACGGGGTCGGCATCCCAGCCGAGCTGAAAGTCGATACGCCATACGTCATCGGGCTGGCGGTGCAGAAGAACGGACTGATTGCGGTGGAACGGCGGATCGAACCAGAACCAGCGCTCCGTTGGAAACGACGCCTTCATCTTCACATCTGCGATGAGGAAGCGATCCTTGAACGTGCGGCCTTTGCTGTCTAAGCCGAGCATGTTGCGCATCGCACTGCGTGCACCATCAGCGGCGATCACGTACCGGGCGCGAAGCGAGTAAGCACCGTCAGGCGTCTCGACCTGCAATTCGACGTGGTCGTCGCGCTGCGTGAGGCCGACAACGTTGCTTTTCCAGCGCATCTGCAGGTTGTCGAGCTGCATCGCCCGCTCCGCGAGGTAACCCTCGACGTAATACTGCTGAAGATTAATGAACGCCGGGCGCGCGTGGCCGGTCTCGGGCAGCAGGTTGAATGTGTAGATCAGTTCGTCCTGAAGAAACACCTTGCCGACGTTCCAGCTCACGCCCTTCTCGACCATGCTGTCGCCACAGCCCAGGCGATCGAAGATTTCGAGCGTTCGCTTGGCAAAACAGATTGCGCGCGATCCGCTGGAAAGCGTGTCGTCGTTATCGACGAGCACAGTCTTGATACCTTGCTGCGCCAGATCGATCGCCGCGGCCAATCCAACCGGGCCGGCCCCTACAACGACAACGGGATGAATGACAGCGCTTTTGGCATCGTGGTCTGCTGCTCGAACGTAGTCGAACCGCAGTGTCTGGTAGTCGATCGGCATGGGCGTCTCTCAGGTTCTCATTAATCTATAGCAAGTCTACTTGCTATATGCGAATAAACACATTGTAGAGAGGTGGGAAGCGCGTGAAATCTGTGTTTACCCTAATACTGACAATTGGGTTGGGACGCGGCGATGCGGCAACGCGCGTGAGGTCGGTGCCGCGGGCTCGCCACGGAAAGACGGTATATGCAGGGACACGAGGGGAATCGGCGCAGGGATGGACACGCGCCGCAGCCTCGTCAAGCGGCAGCCCAATCATCCACTCTACAAACGTGGCGCGGCGACCATGTTTCAAGTCGAAGCGCGCGCGCTCCGAACACAGCCGGCTAAATCCGCGCGAACTGGCTGGGATACACGACTACGGCGACGGGCTGGCGCACAAGGAAGTCGCGCAGCGCACGACAAGAGTGAAATTCCGCAGCTGCTCGCGTCGATGCCGCCTGCCGCACGTGCGGCCGACGACCTCTGACGACGTGGCCACGGCGCTCAGTCCGCTGCGACCGCGGCGTAGTCGAAATCGGGCGCCGACGCCACCGCGTCCGAGAAACACTCGATCAGATAGTCGCAGGCGGCCGTATTGAGCGCATCGCGCCGCGAAATGATGCCCACGGACACACGCGGCAGCGGCTCGCGTATGGGCAATGCAACCACATGCTGGCGAAACCAGTCGGACTCGACAAAACTCTTGGGACAACAGGACAGATAGTTGCTGTTCGACGACAGCGCAAAACTCCCGCTGAACGAACTGCATTCGACCACCACGCGCGGCGCCGCCGCGCCCACGTCGACGAAGTAGTCCTGCAACACGCGGCCGATGCTTTCGGGCGTCGTGTTCAGCATCCATTCCGCGCCTTCGAGCTCGGCGATGGACTGCGCATTGGCAAGCGGATGCCCTTTGCGCGCGGATATGATCAGTTCCGCCTCCAGTAGCGGACGGAACTGGAATTCGGCCGCGATCTTCGAGTCGTCGACGATTGCGATGGCGAAGTCCAGCGTGCCGTCGCGCAGGCCCGCAAGCGCCGAACTGAGGAAGCCTTCCTGCACGGACAGACGCGTCTTCGGCATGCGCAGCCGGAACGTGTGAAGCGCGCGCGCCAGGTACTTCAGCGAGACGAGCGGCGTGACCGCACACGACACCCTACCGCCTTCGAAACCCGACAGCTGGATCACGTCTTCACGCGCGTGCTGCATTTCGGCGAGGATCAGCTTCGCGCGTGCGTAAATCGCCTGGCCGAACTGCGTGAGTTGTGCGCCACGGGCATTGCGGGCGACGAGCGGCACACCGAGATCCTGTTCCAGTTCGCGGATCGCCTTGGTAAGCGCGGGTTGCGACAGGCAGACCGTGCGCGCGGCAGCACGCAGGCTGCCGTGTTCGGCAATCGCAACGAGCGCGCGTAGCTGGTTGTGTTTCAAGCGCGTGAGCCAATTGAGGTGATGGGACTTCCCATCCTATCTCGACAAAGCAGATGTCGACATGAGGCTTACCCCGCATAAGCGCCGCATGCGATAACCCGCCGTTATCACGATAAGAAAAAGCAAATCCGTCTGGCCATTTTGGCTCTCTAGACTTTCCCTGTCGTCAAACAGTTTCCATCGGTGTCCTGAAGTTGCTGCCTTTGCGCAACGACGCCGACGTGCCGTTTCGAAAACACTCACTTCCGACAGGGATGCCGTTCATGAAGTCACCGTCTCTCAGTTCCGCGGGCGCAGCGCAGTCCGTCGCGCGAACGCAGTCGATTTCCACACGCGGTCTGATCGTCGCGACGACGATCGGCAATGCATTCGAGTTTTTCGACCTGACCGTCTACAGCTTCTTCGCCGTGCTGCTCGGCAAGCTGTTTTTTCCGGCCGCTTCCTCGGAACAGCAATTGTTGTTGTCCGTCGGCACGTTCGGGGTCGGGTTTATCGCGCGGCCGATTGGTGGCGTGATGTTCGGGGTGCTTGCGGACCGGTTTGGGCGCATCGTCGCGATGAATCTCACGCTGCTGATGATGGCGCTCGGTACGGGTCTGATGGGGCTCGCGCCGACGTATGCGCAGATCGGCATGACGGCGCCCATCATCGTGCTGGTCGCACGGCTGTTGCAGGGCTTTTCCGCGGGCGGAGAAGTGGGCGTCGCGACCACGCTGCTGGCCGAGCGCGCCTCGGCGCAGCGGCGCGGCTTCGTCACGAGCTGGCAGTTCGCAAGCCAGGGCGCGGCGGCGCTCGCGGGATCGCTCGTGGGTTTTCTGCTTTCGCATTTTCTCGATGCCGCATCCCTTGAAAGCTGGGGCTGGCGCGTACCGTTTCTCTCCGGCGTGCTGATCGCGCCGCTCGGGCTGTATCTGCGCGCGCGCGTCGGCGAAGACGGACACGGCACGCGCAGCGCTGCGAAGCCTGAGCGCGGTGTGCTCAAGACTGTGTTCGCGCGTGACGGCAAGCTATTGCTGCTCGCGTTTTTGCTGGTGATCGGTGGCACGTCGGCGCATTTCATCGTGCTGTATTACATGTCCACTTACGCGATCAAGGTGCTGCATCTGCCGATGGATACGGCGATGTGGTGCGGCATTCTCTCAGGCGCGGTGATGCTGGTGATGTCACCCATTGGCGGCCTGTGGTCCGATCGCTACGGACGCAAGCGCGTGACCTTCATCTCGCGCCTGCTACTGACACTGCTGATCCTGCCGGGTTTCCATGCTATCGCCCATAGCCCGACCGTGGGCACTCTGTATCTCGTCGTCTGCACACTCGCCGCGTTGCACTCGATCAATGCAGGCGCGACGGGGCCGCTGCTTCCCGAGATGTTTCCAGGCGGCACGCGCGCCACGGGTCTATCGATTTCGTATGCCGCGGGCGTATCGATATTCGGTGGCTTCGCGCAGTTCGTCGTGACGTGGCTCATCGGCGCGACAGGCAATGCCGCCGCGCCCGCGTGGTACGTGATCGTGTGCGGCGTCGCCTCGCTGGTCGCGCTCGCGTTTGTGACCGACCGCACCCGCGATGAAATCTGATTGTTCGATAAGTATCGAATCGCCGAATCAACCCAAGAGTACCGACATGGCCGACTACTTGCATCTCGACCCGAATCCCGTTTCTGCCGATTCGCTGTGCGACGCACCCGCGCTCACGCTGCTGGATCTGCAACGCAGGCGCGAAGTGAGCGCCCTCGAAATCCTCGACGCGCATCTGGCGCGAATCGACGCTGTGAACCCCAGCGTGAACGCGCTCGTGACGCTCGGCGACACGCATGCGCTGCGGCAACGCGCCCGCCTGATCGACAGCCGTTGGACACGCGGCGAATGGCAAGGACCGCTACATGGCCTGCCGGTATCGCATAAGGACCTCACGCCGACGCGTGGCGTGCGCACCACGTTCGGCTCCAAAGCGTTCGAGCATCACGTGCCCGCCCAAGACGCGCTGATTGTGCGCCGTTGCGACACCGCGGGCGCACTGATGCTCGGCAAGTCGAACACGCCAGAATTCGGCGCAGGTTCCCATACATTCAATGAGGTGTTCGGCGTGACGCGCAATCCGTGGGACCTGAGCCGCTCCGCGGGCGGCAGTAGCGGTGGCGCGGCGGTCTCGGTGGCGTGCGGGATGAATCCACTTGCATGCGGCAGCGACATGGGCGGCTCGTTGCGCAATCCGGCTGCATGGAACGGGGTGGTCGGCTTGCGTCCGTCACCCGGGCGCGTGCCTCGCGCGCCAGACACGAACGGCTGGGGAACGCTCGGAGTCGACGGCCCGATGGCACGCAACGTTGCGGATACGGCGCTGCTGCTCAGCGCGATCTCCGGTCCGGGAGGCGAGACAGCGACGGAACTGGCTGAGCCAGGCGCCCTCTTCGCACGGCCTCTTGACCGTGATTTTTCCGGCGTGCGTGTGGCCATGTCGAGAGGGCTCGCGGGCTTGCCCGTCGATCCCGAGATCGAGCGCATGGTGCAAACACAGACCCATGTGTTCGAGGCGCTCGGCTGTGAAGTCGTGTTTGCCGATCCCGATCTGGCCGACGCTGAAGACCTGTTCCGCATCGAGCGCGCATGGATGATCGGCACGCTCGTGCAGCAGCTCAGCGACGAAGCGCGAGCGCAGCTCAAGCCTGAGATCGAAGACGAGTGCCTGTTGCATCGTTCGCTAAGCGCCGCGGACATCGGTCAGATGTTCGTGCGCAAGACCGCGCTGTTTCAACGCATGCGCAGCTTCATGAACGATCATGCCTTCTACGTGTTGCCCGCCACGCAAATGCTGCCGTTCGACGCCGGATCGCGCTGGCCCACGTCGTTCATGGGACAAACGTACACCTCATACATCGACTGGATGCGCATCTGCTGGTATCTGTCGTCGACGGAATCGCCGGTGCTCGCCGTGCCCTGTGGATTCAGCGCATCGGGGCTTCCCATTGGCATGCAGATCGCCGGTCGCTATCGCGACGACTGGGGCGTGCTGCAACTCGGCCACGCCTACGAACAAGCGGCGGCGCGGAGCGCGCCGCGTCCGCCTGTGATCGACGCGCACAGCTAACGCTGTATCACCCGGTCACATCGACGCGGCTCCCGCATGGAGCTGTGGGACAGCGCTCGCGCCTGCGGCTTGCCACACGCGTCGCCCACTACGTTTTGCCCGGTCAACGGACATTCAACCTGCAACTCAACCTGAGCGTCAGACAATATGAAAAAAACGCTGTTCGCCGCGTGCGTCGCGGCCGCCGCACCCGTGTGCGTCCATGCACAAAGCTCGGTCACGCTGTATGGGATCATCGACGAAGGCATTAGCTATTTCAGCAACGCCGCGACGACCAATGCAAATGGTAGCGTGTCGGGGCATAGCGCGGTGCGACTACTTAGCGGCGTGATGCAGCAGAGTCGTTGGGGGCTGCGAGGTTCCGAAGACCTCGGCAGCGGACTGAATGCGATCTTTGTTCTCGAAAACGGCTTCGATGCAAGCACAGGCAAGGCTGGCCAGGGCGGACTGCTGTTCGGCAAGAAGGCATATGTTGGCATGTCCGGCCCGTTCGGCACGGTCATGCTGGGACGACAGTACGACACGAACGTGGACATCATCGGGCCGATGATAGCGGCCGGCCAATGGGGCGGCTACACGGCGGCGCATCCCGGTGATCTCGACAACATCAACAACACCAACTCAACCAACAACGCGATCAAGTTCATTAGCAACAACTACGGCGGCCTGACGCTCGAAGGTATGTTCGGCCTTGGCGGCGTGGCCGGCAACTTCGCCCGCAACCGCATCTGGTCCGTCACCGCAGGCTATGCGAGCGGCCCCTGGATACTTGGCGCGGGCTACCTGGATGTCGCAAATCCGAACACGTCGTTCTTCGGCAACGGTGGCAGCCCTGCAGCGACTGTCAACGGCGTGCCCGGCAACAATATGCTGTCGCCTGTGTACTCGGGGTATGCCTCAGCCAGGTCGATGAGCGTGATCGATGCGGCGGCAGCCTATGTGATCGGCTCCGCCACCGTAGGCGCAGTCTGGTCGAACACCCGTTATCAGAACCTCGGTGATCTGTCGTCGGGTCCAAATCCGCTCGGTCTGAGCGGCACCGCGACGCTAAACAATGCGGAAGTCAACTTCCGCTATCAGTTTACGCCTACGCTACTCGCGGGCCTCGCATACGACTACACCAAGGGTAGTTCGGTGGCTGGCAAGACGGGCGCCAGTTATCACCAGTTCGGAGCGGGTGTCGATTATTTCGTTTCGAAGCGCACCGATGTGTATCTGATCGCTGTCTATCAGAAAGCGTCCGGCATCGATTCGACGGGCGAGCAGGCTGTCGCGGCAATCAATGGACCGTCGGCGTCGGCCAACGATAAGCAAGCCATTGGGCGAGTCGGACTCCGTCACAAGTTCTGATGACAGTCGCCACTTGCGAGTTCCCCGCATAAACACACGGCATGACGCGTACACCTTTAACGGCGATCGTCTCGTGTTCGCTTGGAAATCGACTACCGAACTCTATCCTGGACAGCAGAAGCAGGTTGGCCACTGCCACACACCATGCGGCAGTCGGCCATACCCCACCCTTCAGTGAGGGTACCGTCATCGATACCGTGCGGACTGCTGGCGCGCAAATGACAGCTTCCGGGCTGCAACTGACTCTCGCCCCGCCAAGTTGGTCGGCTAGTCATCGGCCAAAGTTGACATTCAAGTCCCAGCTTTCGTCGGGCAGCTACATGCCGGTTTCCAGCCGTTCGGACCTCTGCACTTGCGAATAGTGTGAGCACAACGGGGGCACGGTGTATCACGCTCGGATCCCGACGTTCAGAACGAGTGCCGCATGCCGAGCATCACGCCAACCTGTTTCGCGCCTCGCTCGACGGTACCGCCAGCGGCCACCGACGTGCTGCCGTTTCGACCGTTAATCATGTAACCCACGGAAGAATAGACAGAGGTGTTCTTACTCAGAAGATAGCTGGCGCGCGCGACGAGCCCGGTCGAACTCGTCATCCGTGGCTGGATGTATTTGGCGACCTGCGCATCAATCACCAGCGATGCGATCGGCACCACACGTAGCAAATGGGCAAGAGATATGAGTACTCCCGCTTACGAATCTCTGAATCCCCCTCGTAATCCACTTCGAGGGCGCTAGGCACAGCGGCACGTATCGGGTGATGACAAGGTCGGTCAACGTCAACTACGGAGCGGGATCAAATTCTCGTAACAGGAGATACTGAATGAACGTGCTCGTTGTTGACGACAATGAGTCTGTCGCGGACAGTCTCGCTTTCCTGCTGGACTGCTATGGCCACCATGCTGCTGTGGCCCACGATGGCAAAACTGCGCTCACGCTCCTTCGTACCAGCGCTTTTGAAATCACTTTCCTTGACGAGAACCTGCCTGACATCAAAGGCAGTGCTGTCGCACGGTCGCTAAGGGAAACGCCGATTAGCTCCGGGGCTTTTCTCGTCTCAATGACGGGAGACGTTGACAGTCAGGGAGACGCTACCCGGCTCTTCAATGTCTGTCTGAAGAAGCCGTTCTCCTTCGAGGTACTCATGCAGGTCATCGACGACGCTCCCTCGATTCAAAACTGAAACGTCGGTGGCCACCGGCGATATCGACCTTCAGCCCCGCGCTGGACCTTGTCCGGTGAGCCGTGCAAACCCACGGCGGCCCGCCACGGAAACCTGGATAGCGCCACGCACTAGCCGGTGTTTCGGAAGTGAATCAAGGACTCGCCAGGCCTCCCTCCATGTGGACGACGCCCCGCTACGCTGCGGCTGGCGATCGGTGCGTGCGTGATTTCAAACGGTCGCGGCATATGCAACGCGATTTAACGTTTCGCAAATGAAACGCTTTGCCAAAAATCGCACTCTCAACTAATAAATTGCGGGCCACCGCACACAGAAAATCGCGTGTGGCACAGTCCGTGCTGGTACCCTTCGCTCGTTTTACCGGACAGACACGGGCAGATTTCTTATCGGTTTCCTTGGGCATTGCAGCCATGGTCATGGTGACATCAGGCTGTTTTGACGATGCTCGAAGGCTGAACAAAAAACGGGATTGTGCGGCTTTACTCACTGCAATCCACAACGGGGCGTGCCACGCCGCGCGTCGGGGGAGGTGCGATGTACGGTATCAACGATGTGTCAGTGCAGTCCTTCTATTCTCAAACACCCGAAACGTTCAAGGCACTGCAGCGCCTGGTCACGGTACTGGACGATTTCTACGGACCCAGGCAGTTGCTGGTGAAGTTGGCGGACCAAATTGGACGCACGATCGCGGCAATGCGGTCAGATGGCGTCATCACGCCGCAGTCTTCCGCTGTCGATATTCATGGCAAGCTTCAGGAACGGTTCACCCGATTCTTCGAGGCATTCGTCACCCGAGCAGGCGCACATGCCGCTGCCGCAGTCATCTTCAATGACAAGGTGTCCAGAAAGGTGTCCAGAGATATCGTCGAGACATACGTCATCTACGGGGTATAAAAATGACCCGGCTAAAGAAGCTGTTCAATGTGGCGGCGCTGCTGTTCATGGTCTGCTGGTGCCTCGCCTTACTCGTGCCGGAACAGCCGGCCTGTGAGCACGGCACGCATGCGGGCGCGAGCGGGGAGCACCCGACGGATGCGCAAATCATGTGCTCCCGGTGATCATCTCTGTTCTCCGAACATTAACGGCTCTGGCTGGTGGGCCTGAGTTCCCTTCCTTCGCCGAACAGCGGGGCGCCCAGCCCTTCTACGGCGCACCAAGCGCCTCCCTCAGTCCGGTCATGCTGGGACCGGTCCGCCTCCCGGTGGCTGCCCATGCGTCGTGCCCACGCCGCCTCTGCCGGATAGCGGCTGATTGCAAGGTCCATTGCGCGTCGCCGGTGAGCGAGTCCAGTTCGTCCCAGAACACTGGCCAGGTTCGGTCACTCGAAGCGGATTGGCTGAGAGCAGCAAGAAAGCCAACTTCGGTCATTCACCGACTCCCGTCGCTGCTATTTCCCAAGTGCAACTTTTCATAAAGTCGGAAAGCGCAGCCACGGTCGAAAAACCCGCCATTAGCGGACGGCTCGCGCCCCGCTCACGGCTGGGGCAACGCATAGGCAACCACGTAGTCGCCGAGCTTCGTGCCGAATGAACCGTGCCCACCGGCCGCGATCACAACGAACTGGCGGCCGTTGACCGAGTACGTCATCGGCGTGGCCTGGCCGCCTGCGGGCAGGCGTGCCTGCCAGAGCAGATTACCGTCATTGACGTCGAACGCGCGCAGGTAGTTGTCCGCCGTCGCGCCGATGAAGACGACACCGCCCGCCGTCACCATCGGGCCGCCGAGCATTGGCATGCCCATTCTGAACGACAGCGGAAACGGAGAGCTGTCACGCACGGTCCCGATGCGGCGCTTCCACACGATCTGGTTGGTCTTGAGATCGATCGCCGCGATGTAGCCCCAGGCCGGCTGCTTGCATGGCAGGCCGAATGGCGAAAAGAACGGGTTCAGCGTCACGCCGAAGGGCACGCCGTATTGCGGCTGGATGCCTGCCTCCGTGCCGCTTCCCTTCGCGCCCGGCTCCGGCTCCATCGGGTTGCCCGGCCCGCGCGGAACGAGACGCGAGACGAAAGGCAGCGCGATCGGGTTTGCAACGGCAACCTGCCGGTCGGTGTCGATGGCAAGGCCGCCCCACTCGAACATGCCGAGATTGCCCGGGAACACGAGCGAGCCCTGAAGTGAAGGCGGCGTGAAAGTGCCCTCATAGCGAAGCCTGTGGAACATCACGCGGCATACGAGCTGGTCGTACATCGTGGCGCCCCACATGTCGGCATCCGTGAGGTTCTTCGAGGGGCGAAACGTGAGCTCGGAGAACGGCTGCGTGGGCGAAACGTGATCGCCGGGCGCAGCGCCTTGGGGCACCGGCATTTCGGGCGCAGGTACTACGAGCGCGCCCGTGCGACGGTCCAGCACGAACAGGTTGCCGGTCTTCGCTGGCGCGTACACGACCGGTACGGTCTTGCCGTCCTTGTCGGTGATGTCGGCAAGCGTGGGCTGCGAAGGTTGGTCCATGTCCCAGAGATCGTGGTGCACCGTCTGGTAGAACCAGGCGAGCTTGCCCGTCGATGCGTGCAGGGCGAGCAGACCCGTCGCGTAACGCTCCATGTCGGGCGTGCGGTCGCCGCCCCAGATGTCTGGCGTCTTCACACCCATCGGCAGATAGACGATGTCGAGCTTCGGATCATAGGCGGCAGGCGCCCATGAGTTCGGCGAGTTCCATGAGTAGTGTCCGCCCGGGCCCGGAATCCTGTTCGGATCCGCCGCGCCCGGATCGAATGCCCAGAGCAGTTCGCCCGTCCGCACGTCGTAGCCGCGGATCACACCCGAGGGCTCGCGGGTCGAGAAGTTGTCCTCGACCGCGCCCGCCACGACGATCACCTTGTTCGTGACGATGGGCGGCGACGTGGGCTCGTACATGCCGGGCGTCGTCACAGGCATAGCGTGCTGCAGGTCAAGGTCGCCGTCGTTGCCGAAGCCCGGGCAGCGTTCGCCTGTCAGCGCGTCGAGCGCATAGAGGTGGCCGTCGTTGACGGGCAGCAGGATGCGGCGCATACACGCGCCGTTAGCGGCAGTCGTGGTTTCGCTCGCAGGGGCGGTGGCTTCCGTACCCGACGCGGCGTCGCTTGCCGGCGCGGCAGCCTCGGCACCCGATGCGGCCGTGGCATCGGACGCCGCCATGGCGTCGCTCGCGCTCGTCGCGCTTGCGGCGCTCGCCGAAAAGTCGACAAACGACACGCCCCGGCAGGTCACGTGCTGGAACGAAGGATCGGCCTTGAGCTTCGGATCGAACTTCCATTTGAGCTGGCCCGTTTGCGCGTCCAGCGCGAACAGGATCTGGTGGGGCGAGCACAGGTACAGCAGATCGCCGATCTTGATCGGCGTGACTTCGTTGGTAATTTCGACCGGATCGTTGGGCCCCTTCGTGTCGCCCGTGCGGAAGGTCCATGCCAGTTGGAGCTTATGTGCATTTTCTGGCGTGATCTGGTGCAGCGGCGAATAGCGCGTGCCTTGCTGGTCGCGGCCATAAGCCGGCCACTCGGAAGGCTGGATGCCCTCCGGGTGCGCCGCGGGCGTAGCTCTCGCCGAGGTCAGCGTGCCATTCAGTTGTTGCGGATCGTTGAAGTGCGCATAGACGAGCACGCCGCCCCAAACGACCAGCCCGACTACGAGCGAGACCACGCCGAACCTGCGCGGGGGCTCGAGCCGCCAGCTCATGAGTAGCAGCAGCCACACGCCGAACACAACCAGCACGCCAGAGCGCGGCACGAGCGCCCAGAAGTCGGACCCCGCCTCCCAGAGTCCCCAGATCGCGGTGCCGATCAGCACGAGCGCATACACGACGAAAGCCGCAGCGCTGGCCCGCCAGAGCAGCCACGCGAAGATGAGCAGCACGATGCCCGTCACGACGTAGTACGGCGAGCCGCCGAGCGAGAGCAGCCACCCGCCGCCGATCAGCAAATAGATGGCGGTGAGCAACGTGAACAGCACGGAGATGACGCCGATGACGCTCAGCGGTTTCGATAGTCTGGCCATGATCTCAACCTTCCTTGAAGAACGTCTGCGATGATGGATAGAGCGTTGACTCAGAACACGTGCATCATCTCCACGTACGCAGCACAGGAACGTGCGCGCACTCAGGTTATACGTCGTGCCTGGCGCGAAGAGCATGGCGTGTCACGCGCGATCATGCGAGACATCGTCGTCGTTTTTACGTCAGCTCCCTCCTGGCGTATTCTTTCGTAGGCCGGTCCATGCCGGAGCGATTCAGGTGCAGACAAGGCGGTGCACCTGGCCAAAGCGCATCGACCACGGGGCCACCAATATCGGATCTATCGTCGGGGCAATCCAGTCGCATCGCGCACTAAAAAGCATAGCGAGTCATCGAAAAATCCGCTTTTCTGGGTGAGGGCGTGCGATAGAGCGCGTTCGCAACCAGCATTTTTCGTGCCGCCCTGCACCATCCGCTTGGGAAAGTCGTGGGTCGTCGAACGTACGCATGCCTGGTTGCATCATTTCCGTCGTCTACGTATCCGCTTCGAACGTCGCGCCGGTAGGGTCGAGAACTGGCGCGCGCACGTTAGGCTCCGGTGGCAATTCCGCTGCTTTCGCAATGGGCCTCAGTCCGGCTGCCATAGCCACGTTTCCAGCTCCCGCCACGTCGAACGCAGCGAGCCGTTTTCCGGCACTACGCTCTCCTGTTTGCTTCATGTCAACGTTTATGGGACTTATCATGCCGGGGACGCTTTCGGCGCTGTCTGGTAGCGAACCTTGTAGCCATTGAACAGCTTCAGTTCGTCATACAGCCACCGCGTACTCCACTTCGCCCAGCCGAAGCCCTGTTGCTGCCGGGATCGCTGCATGTGGCGCCTGATCTTCTTTTCCACCCAGTCTTTCACGAAGCCGAAGCACTCACTGGAATGTCCAACAGCGAAGTAATTCACCCAGCCTCGCAGCACCGGGTTGATCAATTCGACAACCCGGCCCACGGGCTGTGACCTATATCGCCTGAACACATCCTTGAGCTTTCGCAGTAACGCCGTTCGTTTCTTCAGCTTGGGCGTGTACTGCGGTCGCCACACCTTGTTCCGGATGCTTCGGACGCGACGGAAGTCGAACCCCAGAAATCCGAAGCTCTCTCCACATGCCAGATTTACAGTGCGACTCTTCTCTTCATTGATTTCGACCTGCAGTTTGGCAAATTCTTCCCGAAGGCGTCTGGTGACGGCCCCGAGCAACCACGCATGGCGCGGATGGGCATAGATAAGCACGACGAGGTCGTCAGCAAAACGGGCATACTCGACGTAGGTGTACTTCCCGTTGCGCGTGGTTTCTTTCGCTCGCTCCAGCATTTGATCCACCTCAGTGAGATAGATATTGCTGAGAAGTGGCGAAATCACCCCGCCCTGCGGAACGCCTTGTTTGCCCGATGCTGTCAGCATCAGCTTTAGCAGATGCATGACATCCCGATCATTGATCCGCCTCGCCACCTTGTCGAGCAGCAGGTGATGCCGCACGGTGTCAAAATAGGCGCGTAGATCCAGATCTATGACCAGTGTCTTCTCCTGTACGATCGCCGTCGCCACTCGCTGCACCGCTTCATGCGCGGTCCTCTTGGGCCGATAGCCATACGACCCGGACTGGAAATCTGCCTCGAAGATCGGTTCCAGTATCAGCTTGAGCGCACCCTGGACCACTCGATCACGGATAGCGGGTATTGAAAGGACGCGGAATTTCCCACCATCCTTTGGTATCTCCCGCCGCCGTGCCGGCAGTGGCCGGTAGATGCGTTCAACCAGTTCGCTCCGTATCTGCTCAAGGAACTCCTCCACGCCTTGCGCCTCGACGACCTCGAACGTCACGCCGTCAATGCCCGGCGCTCCGTTGTTTATTCTGGCCAACTCGTACGCTTCGCGTAATGTTTCCATCTTGCAGACGTGGACGTACAAACCCCAGAAACGCCAGGATGGTTCAGCCTTCGCCTTGACGTATAGTCCCTTCCTCAGGTCCTGCAAGCTAACGGACGTCTTTGTCATCTCGTCCTTGCCTCCCATGTTGTCGAGGACGTTACAAACAGCAGGGCCCCTTTGCTCCGTCAGCGTTACCCGACTTCACAGCTACTACGGACCCATCCGCCACCCTCTCGCCTTCGATCCCTTTCCCGGGTTCTCCGGTTATAGGATCTACCTTGCTCCGACGAGTTTCTCACCGGGGCGAGGAGGGCTTCTCCAGTTGCTTAGCATGTCCTTGTCATCGTGCCATCGCTTCCACCCCGCCGAAGTGAGGTAGCCGTATCGGTCAGATTTCGGCTACCCATGCTGCCTTCGCCCTGAATGTGCGGGCTCGGCCTTCGGGCCTTGCTTTTTTCGAGGCCACGTCTACGTTCACTTTCGTTACGGCCCGATGACTCGCGTGGCCCCAAGGGGCCACTTGTCGATAGGCTTCAGAGTCTTGGTTTCCCGCCACCCTGCTATCCAAGCTACGGGGTGCCTGACTTTTACCCCGGCAGGACTAACTCCTGCTGAACACACCAGCCTTAGCTGGACGCACACATTCACGAAGCATTTCTCAAGCTTGGCTGCTGCCTGATCTGCTGGAACACTTTTCAGCGAGTTCAACAGTCTTTTTTGAAACCGTTTCTAAATGATCTCCGGAAAGGCGAGACAAACATCTCGTCGCTATCCGCCATTTAATTTGTCAGTAGTGGTCGGACCGGCAACAACGCAATGCTTCAAGTACACGGGCGGAAGCCGCGCGGAGCTGGTTGGCCAAGAGCTGATGTTCCCTAGTAACTGCTCGTCGATTCGGTCTATCGGAAGATCGGCAACGCGCTTGATGACGTACTGCAGAGACGCTCGGCATCGTTGCCATTCAGACGTACCGAACCAATCGGGCCGCTTGCGGCGCCTTACATCGCCCGCTCCGCGATGAGGTTCTCGCTTTCCGCCTGACGATCATTGCAGTCGCCTGTTCTGGGACCGGGATATGGCGTCGCACCTTCTTTCCGTGCGATCTTTGGTGAAGCGGAAGCACTTACCGGAATCTCCTACAGCGAAGTAGATTTGCCTACCTGTGCTTGAGCGGTGGACAGTTGCATCAAACTTTCATTCGCGGCATGACGTTATGCTGGTCATTGCAATGCGAAGCAACGCTAATGGCAACGGGTAGGCGCGCATTGGCGTGTGCTGTCCGATCCGGGCGGTACTTCACGAGGATCGAAATGTCAGTGCATGCGTGAAAGAGTACGAAGCAGGGAATCCCCTTCCTGGGTCACGCGAGGCAGCACGTCCCCTCCCGCCAGCCGCTCCATTGCGATCAGCTGACGGTCGAGTAATGCGTCGAGTTCCGTCCGGTCGGCAATCTGATCGGCGGAGTCCTTGACCAGCATCAAGGTCGCAAATTCGTGAGCGCTAAGCATGCCTGCCTCCTGATAGATAGACTAGATGTGATAGGGATCGCGCCTGTTAAGGCGTTTGCTTTTGGCAACGTATGGTCGGAGGCGCGTCTGGCTGCAATATGCGGTGCGAGTTGATAGTAAAAGGAGGTCTGCGACGCGGCAATTCGGGTCGTCCCGCATAGTGGACGTGCCCGCCGTTGCGCCTTGACAGATGAAGCGGCGAGGATGCACATGTACTCGCTTCCGAACCCCGATTGCAGCAATCTGAAGAACAGGACTCAAATCGATTTCAACTGTCAGCGAACTCATAGGCGAAACGAAAGCCTTCATGCTTCCTTGAGTTGCGTTGGCTTCAACGTGCTATGCCGAAGAGACTTCCGTCGCGGTCTCATAGCAATAGGTTAGCTGAGAGAAAGACAGAAGTTTAGCCACCCTGATTTGTCGCGCGCCACACGGCGCGTCCAACGATTGCTTCCCCAGCTGCAAGGGGGTTGGGGCCTGCCGCAAGGGCTTCTCCGTCGCGTCGTGCAGACGTCGATAGCACCACCACGCCAGACCGGGACTGCACCAGGGCGTGTTCGGCACCGAAGTTCAACGCTATGAAGAGCGATTGATCACGGTATCGACGTTCATAAGTCAGCACGTCTCCGCTTGCGGCGACATTCGCAATGGTGCACTGCACAACCGCGGCATTGCTGCGACGCAGGATCAGCAGGCGCCGGTAGAGCGAGAGCATGCTCGACGTATCAGCGCCCTGTTCGCGCATGCTCGAACCCGTCGCAACGGGTACCCACGGTTTGCCGTCCGTACAGCCCACGTTCGGCAGCGAGCCCTCCCATTGCATCGGCGTGCGCTCGGGATCGCGTCCCTGACCCATGCCTGGTTGCCTAAGTTCAGCCGGGTCCCTGACCTGATGCGGTTCGATGTCCCCATCCGTCATGCCGATTTCGTAGCCATAATTTCGCAACGTCAGCAGCAGGACAGCGGCCAAGCGCGCCTGCGCGGGGCCCACGCGCGATGCGATCCGCGGATTGTCATGATTGCCCGGCACCCAGTTTGGCCACGCATGCTCGGGCAACGCGCTGTCGTAATCCCAGATCATGCCGGCAATCACGGCTGCGTTCCATCTGGCGTTGAGCAACTAGAAAATTGAACGGCATGTCCGCCCCTTCGCCGACCGTGCCGTAATATTTCATCAGTTGCGCAACCGGCAAGTAGATCTCGCCGATCAGCACACGGTCGCCATATTCGTCCAGGGTGGCCCGCATCGAGCGCACGATCTTATGCACCTCCGGCTGATCTTCGGTGTAGGTCTGCAATAACCGATGATGCTCCGGTTCATCGGGTCGATATGCGGAGTTCAGTGGATTGTCACGAAACTGGTCATCCTTGATTACCAGCCACAACACGTCTACGCGAAATCCGTCGACGCCGCGATCCAGCCAGAATCGCAATACGCCGTCCATCTCGCGGCACACATCGTGATTACGCCAGTTCAGATCGGGCTGCTCGCGCAGGAACGCGTGACAGTAGTACTGACCCGTATGTTCATCCCACTCCCACGCGGAACCACCCATGCGGCTCAGCCAGTTGTTCGGCCGGCCGCCGTCGGGCGCGGGGTCGTGCCACAGGTACTGGTCGCGCTTCGGGTTGTCACGTGATGAGCGGCTTTCCTCGAACCATGGATGCCGGTTCGACGAATGGTTCGGTCCGAAATCGAGCAGTACTTTGAGGTCGAGGTGATGGGCGTGGATCACTAATTGCTCAAAGTCCGGGAGGGTGCCGAACATGGGATCTATGTCACAGTAGTCCGCCACGTCATAGCCAAAGTCGGCCATGGGAGATGGGTAGATGGGCGAAATCCAGATAGCGTCGGTGCCCAGCGCGGAAACGTATTCGAGACGTGCATCAATGCCGACAAGATCACCGATACCGTCGCCATTGCTGTCCTGAAACGAGCGAGGATAGATCTGATAGATCACACCGCGTTGCCACCGCTTCAGCTCCGGCATTTCAATTCCTCTTCATAGTCGACCACCTGGCGCCACGTGCGGACCATATGCTCAACGACCTCTGGTACAAGAACGCCATCATTTACTGTCTATCGGTAGGCACCTTCATGGACGCCAATGGCGACGGCGTAGGTGATTTCCAGGGACTCATGCGTCGGCTGGACTACTTGCAAGGTCTCGGCATGACGGCGGTCTGGTTGATGCCCATTCATCCTTCACCCGGACGTGACAATGGTTATGACATTTCCGACTACTACAACGTCGATCCCAGGTACGGCACGCTCGGCGACTTCGCCGAATTTGCCCACGCCTGTGCCGAGCGCGGTCTGCGGGTGATCATCGACCTCGTAGTCAATCACACTTCTGACCAGCACCCGTGGTTCAAGGAAGCACGCAGCGATCCTGATTCGAAATATCGCGACTGGTATGTCTGGTCAGATAAAAAGCCGCCAGATGCAAAACGTGGTGTGGTATTTCCAGGCGTGCAGAAGTCGACTTGGAGTTTCGACAAATGTGCAAAGCGCTGGTACTTCCATCGCTTCTACGATTTTCAGCCGGACCTGAATACCTCCAACCCTCATGTTCAGGCTGAGTTGCTGAAGATCATGGGCTTCTGGATACAACTCGGCGTATCTGGATTCCGCATGGACGCGGTGCCTTTCGTGATTGCAACCAAGGGGCCGAAGTTGCATCAACCGGTCGAGCAATATGAAATGCTGCGGACGTTTCGCGAATTCCTGCAATGGCGTGAAGGTGACGCGATCATTCTGGCGGAAGCTAATGTCCTCCCGGATACAGACCTCGAGTATTTCGGTGACGAAGGTGAGCGCTTGCCCATGATGTTCAACTTCCAGGTTAACCAGAATACCTTCTATACCCTTGCAACGGGTGACACGAAGCCGTTGAAGCATGCGCTGCTCGCGACGAAGCCACGACCGTCGAGCGCACAATGGGGCGTGTTCCTGCGTAATCACGACGAACTCGATCTGGGTCGCCTCACGCCTGAACAACGCGCTGCTGTGTTCGCTGCGTTCGCCCCTGAGCCGAACATGCAACTCTATAAGCGCGGGATTCGACGCAGGCTTGCCCCGATGCTGGCGGGCGACAGGCGCCGCCTTGAACTCGCCTACAGCCTGATGCTCAGTTTGCCGGGCACGCCCGTGTTCCGTTATGGCGATGAGATCGGAATGGGCGACGATCTGCGCCGTCCTGAACGAGCGTGTGCGCGCACTCCGATGCAATGGTCGACAGAGCCGCAGGGCGGCTTCACCAAACATACAAAGCCCCGCACATCCGTCATATCTGGCGGCGCATATGGTTTTGAGCGAGTCAACGTGGCCCAGCAGCGCCGCGACCCGAATTCACTTCTCAACTGGATGGAGCGGATGATCCGCATGCGCAAGGAGGTCCCCGAGATCAGTTGGGGAGATTTCGAGGTGCTGCGCACCTCGCGAAGCGATGTCCTCGCGCTGTGTTATCACTGGCGCGACAACTCGGTGCTGCTTCTACATAACTTCGGCGCCGAGGCATGCACCGTGAAGTTTCGCTCGGGCTGCCGCCTGATCAATCTGCTTTCGGACGACCACAGCCAGCCTGGCGCCGACGGCCGCCATGCGGTGGTGCTCGAACCTTATGGCTATCGGTGGTATCGGGTCGGTGGTCTCGATTATCTTTTGACGCGTTCGGAAATATAGAAATCCCGCATGAGCAGGACGACCGATGGTTGAAACTATTTAGGCCTCTTTGCGAAATCTTCTGCGAATTGTTCTCACAGACATTCTCATCTTTTGATTATGTGTTGACTCTCTAACTGCCGCATGTCGGTTGCTTTACACCAGTCGAGGCGCAGAACGACGCGAACAAGAAAGCCGCCGTGCTCAGGCAGCAAGGAAGATGCCGGTGTGCGATCCAACCGGCCGGAGGTGGGAGGCCGCGAGTAGGCGCGCGGAGTTGGGTGCGAATCGGCGTGCTAACACGCTGTGAATGGACTTGGTCGTCCCGGCAGGAACTTGTGGTCCCTGCAACGAATGTTATAGCGCGTGGAACTCCGAAACGTTAGCCAATTATCGGCCGGGCTGTCCGGAGAGAGCGAAGGCCGGCGCTATCCCTCTTCACCGGAACTCAGCCGGTCAAATGCCGCCTTGGGGTTGTCCGCGGCCAGTTGAGCCATCTACGGAGCCAAGGCGGCCAGCGCATTCCACTCCCACGCCCGATGTTTGTGCGTGCATTCCGGGAAATACTCGATGTTGACCAGCTCGCGTAACGCAGTCGTCAACGCGGCTTCGTTTAGCGGCGCAATCGCCGCGCGCGGCACGGATTCGACGCCGTCGATGATGACTGTCGGCATATCAACCACCCATATGCGCCGTTGGCAGCATGGGCACCTCGCTGATGTCGAACAGGACGCGGTTGAACGCGCCGGTCGCGTGCGCAAGGTCGGTTTCGCGATTGAGCCGGCCGTTCAAGGTTTTTGTCGCCTGGGCGGCATTGAGTCTGCGCGCGTACAACTGAGCCTTGCGCAGTGCGATCAGCAGACACGCCTGCAGCAGCTCTTCCCGCGCCGCCGGTTGCTCCTTCACTTTTTTCAGAACGGTTTCCGGTTGCCGGCAGCAGCGACCGCCTCGCGTGGGAGAGAGCGTTCAATCAGTGGGGAGCAGCCTGTCGTCGGCGGAGGCACACCCTTTGCTGAGTTTAGAAACGTCTAGCCAATCTAACGGAAAAGGCCCCCTATCATGAAGCTCTACTATTCCCCTGGCGCCTGCAGCCTCGCCGACCATATCGCGATGCATGAGGCCGGTCTCACTTTCGACCGGGTTCGCGTCGACTTGAAGTCCAAGGAGACCGAGACTGGGGCGCAGTTCAATCAGATCAATCCAAAGGGTTACGTCCCAACGCTCGAGATGGATGATGGCGAGCGGCTTACCGAGAATATCGCGATACTTTCGTGGATCGCACAGCGCAAGCCTACCCTTGCACCAAACAGCGAACCCGGCAGCTTACGCCTGCTCGAAATGCTCGCGTTCATTTCGACTGAAATCCACAAACAGTTCGGCCGTGTTTTCAAGCCCACTTCCGATGCTGAAACAACCGCAGCGCGCGAGAAACTCGGTCAACGCTTCCAGTTGACCGCCACCATGTTCAAAGGGGATTACCTATTTGGTACTGAAGCGACTGTGGCGGATGCCTATTTGTTCACGATGCTGCTTTGGGCCAAAAAAGCGGGTATCGAAGTCCCTGAGAAATTGGGAAACTTTGCCGAACGGATGCGCGCACGACCGGCCGTCCAGCTTGCCATGAAGCATGAGGGGCTGGAATGATGTGGCGCGCGACGGCAAAGGTCGTCCGCCTTTTCAGAAGCAGCTTTTCCGGTCAGGTTTGCAGCGCCGACTACGGGGACGCGCGGTTCACCGCTGTATCTTGTACCACGACGTCGCCCAAGTGGCGCGTGCTTGTATCGTGAGCGAACCGGGTAGGCACACCGTGAACTAAGCTCCTGGCTGAGGCCTACACTGCTGCAGTCAATAAAACCCCTACGCGATTCAACGAGGTGGCGCGCCAGCGTCACCGATTCCACGCCCGCCTTGTGCGCAATCGAGCGAGCTGGCAGCAATTTCGGATCGACTCCTTCACTACGAGGGGCGGACGAGCGGCGCCAGAGCCAACGCAATCCGCCAATGACGCAGTTCAATGGTTAATAGTCGAGGTCAAGGTTACGCAACAGAGCGGTACGGTCCCGTTCGTAACGGTAATGCACAATCACACCGCAAGTAAGCCTCACCAGCCCATAAGACTCACAGCCATAACCACGATTGGTCCACGTCTGCCTCTTGACGCAAACCCGGACTGCCACCCGCCTGCGAAGACGGCATCCCCAACCAGTCTGGTTTGCCTGGGTTGCGGTCGGCCCCGCGGACCGGTCAACGTACTCGTGCAAATGCACGCAGGACGGCTTCGCCGCGCGGCGTCACGTGAGAAAACGGGAAGTCCGGCCTCGCTGGCGCGTTCGCAATCAACTGCAGTTCGCGGAGCGCGTCAAGCTCTGCCCGGTCCGAATTAATCCGATCAGGCGCATCCTTCAACAGCAACAACGTGGCCACTTCGTGCGGGCTCAACATGTTGTGTACCTCGCGGCTGGTCAGGTTTTGTGGAAGTTTGTCGGCTATCGGGGTGACGAGCGACGTGCGGGGGGCAGACTTCGGCGTTCCGCGGTATCGGGCTCGGGCGCCACCTTTGCGGCACGCGCGAGAATGACACGGGTCATTTCCCGTATCTGTGGCCCAGCGACAGACTCGCCGTCTGTCTGTACCAGCAGCGGCAGAGACCCGCGCATCATGGCGTCGGCGCCTGTTGCATAGGTCGACTTGCTGTCGGGCACGGTGCCAGCCCGACTCTCATGATTGTCGTCGTGATTGCGGGGCCCGTAGCGCGGTCCCATTGTTTCCGACGCGATCGTCATCCAGTGTCGAGTGTATTCGGCGAATTGCACTGCGAGCCGGGGCATCAGATCGGCCTGGCGTCTGACGAACTGTTCAGGCGTCTGCTCGTGCAACACGTTCTCCCAGTGCAGCGCGGCACCTGCGAACGCAGACATGCACGTATCCACGTTGAGCCGCGTCAACGCGCAAAGACCGGCGAGGAACTGCTCGGACAGTTGCGACCCGTCAATCTGAACGGATGCGGTAAGCGGCATCTGTTTAGGTGTGCTCACAGAATATCTCTCCGGCTCGCGCTGCCAGCTGGGCAAAACAAGCGCTGCAAACGGGATTCATGAAGGGTATTTCCGCACACCCGGCCTTGGGCCGCACAGACGGCCTGACGCCGCCTTAGAGCAGCCACTCTAACTATGTTAAATCGCACTATTATTTTTCTAAGCCAGGGAGTTCCCCAATATGTGGGAAATGGGCGTTTGAAACGAATGGACTGTCCGCGCGAGTGGCACCCGCGACTGGAGACGTCCGACAGTCATCGCAGACGACTGCCCGTCGTTCGAAGCGCGGTGCGCTGCAATCTTGAACGGTCACTTCGGGGATGGAGAGGCCGCAGGCGCGGGTCTCGACAGATAAATTCCGACCGACGCGCCCGAAACGGACGGCCCATTGCCGCGTCGGCCTCGGATGGCGAAAGGAGGTCCACTCACCTCTACGACGCGCCGTGGAGAATGTCGCGATCGTGCTCGATGCCGGAAAGAACCAGCCTCCGGTCACACACCCGGGCATGCCCGGACACGCCGCCCGGGTCGAAACGTGAAGTTGGACGCCTCGAGCTGAAATCTTTATACGTTACGACCCACTCAAGCTGCCCCTGCTCCACAGCATCCCTGGCAATCTGGTGCATCCGGGCGTCGCGCGTCATGATCGACAACCGGTCTAGAAGGTAGGAGAGCACAACGGGCCTGTGCAAAAACAATGCGCCCTTCTCACCGCGCACGTAGAGCGCCCCACTGCGATAGAGCCCGTCGGGCGGCTCCCCGTTGGCAGTAGTGTGACTGGCTCTCTACTGGTAAAAGCCCTGGAGATTGAAGCTGGGAAGCTCAGGCGACGTCGTGACAGAAACGTCCGGATTGACGACGCGAAATACGCGCAGATGGCTGGTGGCTCGATCTACACCGACGGATCAGGCACGATCGTGCTCTGGAACCATGCTTCCGCAGCCCTCTCCGGTCATTTTCGACTGACCGGGAACGAACGATGCTCATCGAAGTGAGCCACTGATGGTATGGACGAAGGCGAAATCCCATGACGATTGGCTGCCCCGAATGTGGAGCGATCGTGGACATCCCACCGCTTGCCGCGCGCGCCCGTGCGCATTGCCGCGTCTGCCACTATCCGCTGGAGCGCCGCAGCGGTCGAAGTCTGAACGCGGCACTCGCGTTTGCCGCAACGACCTTCGTACTCCTCTTTCCAGCCAACCTGGTACCACTGATGACGGTCGAATTGATGGGCGCCGAGCGCTCATCAATCCTTTCGTCAGGCATCCTGACGATGTGGAATGGCGGATGGGTGATCCTCGCACTGTTACTGGGAATGTTTGGCATCGTTCTGCCGTTCGTGCGGTTTGGCGGCCTCACAGTGGTGCTCGGCGCAGTCCGGTTCGGATGGCGCTTCAAGGGCATCGGCGCGCTCTTTCGCTGGACGCTCTGGCTTGACATCTGGGCAATGCCCGATGTGTATCTCGTCGGCTGTTTCGTCGGATATGCGCGCGTGACTCAGAACCTGACCGGCACAATTGGCGCAGGCGGCTATTGCTTCATTGCTGCAGCGCTGATGTCGATGCTCACGCGTGGAACGCTCGATCGTCGGACCGTCTGGCGAGCAATCGGTGCTGAACAGAAGCTGACAGAAGATCAACCCATGCTCTCCTGCTCAGTATGCGACCTGGTCCAGCCGGTCTCACATGAGGGGAAGCCGTGTTCCCGCTGCGGGCGAAAGCTCTATTCGCGCAAACCTGACGCTATCGTACGGGCGGCCGCCCTATCGCTCGCAGCGCTTGTGCTGACAGTGCCCGCAAATCTGTATCCGATGACGTTCTCGATACAACTCGGCCAGGACGTGCCTCATCGGATTGTCGATGGCGTGTACCAGCTCTTTCATGCGGGCCTGTGGCCCCTTGGCATTCTCATCTTCTGCACGAGCATCGTCATACCGGTAGCAAAAATCGTGGGCATGGCCTGGTTCATTGCCTCGGTAAAGCGGCGATCGCACCGGCATTTGCGTTGGAAAGCGCATCTGTACCGATGGATTGACGAACTTGGACGATGGTCGAACGTCGACGTCTTTACGATCGCGGCGTTCGTACCACTGATCCGCTTCGGTGGTCTGGCCTCGTCCAGACCCGCGGACGGTGCAACGGCGTTCGCGCTCGTCGTGTTTCTGACCATGGCGGCTTCGCGTGCCTTCGACCCGCGGATGATGTGGGACGCCCGCATCAGGAGAGGGTCGTGAACAGCCCGCGTTCACGGCGTACGCAAGCCGAGGTACGGCGCAGCGCATGGCCGGGCTGGATCTGGTCGGCGCCGGTCGCCGCGTTAGGCGTGGCCGGATGGCTCGGCATCAGTGCGCTGGTGCATGGCGGCGAGACGGTCACCGTCACCTTCGCGAATGCCTACGGGATGAAGCCCGACGATACCAGCGTCATGCTGCGCGGCGTGAAGGTCGGTACCGTCTCGGACATCGCGCTCGCCCCCGATGGTGAGCATATTGAGGCAAAGCTCAAAATAGACGGTGCCGAAGAAAAATATCTGCGCAGCGGGACGAAGTTTTTCCTGCGTGGTGCGCAGCCAGACTTTAGCGATCTGTCGTCGATCAAGGCGCTCCTTTCCGGACCTGAAATCATCATGGAGCCCGGGCCCGGCAAGCCCACGGATCGCTTTGACGGCGATGACCGCAGACCTGCCCTCCCCCCCCAGCATGGCCCCATTGTGACGTATCTGGTGCGGTTCGACGGCGCCTCAGGAGGGCTGAAGAACGGCGCTGCTGTGGAATTGCGCGGATTTCATGTGGGTACCGTCATCGGCGTGCACTTGAGCTACGACGCGGGCACGGGCACGCTGAGCACGCCCGTGCAAATCGCTCTCGAGCCGGAGGCGCTCGGGATCGTCGGTGCGCCGCCGCCCGCCAATGGCGACTGGCGGCCACTCGTCGATGGCATGCTCAAACGCCTGGTCGCGAACGGATTGCGCGCACGCCTCGCTCGAGACCCGCCCCTGCTGGGTCCGCCCAAGGTCAGCCTCGACTTCGTGACAGACGCCACAAGCGCGACCCTCACCGCCGACAACGGCATAGCGGTGATTCCCAGCGTCGCGCCTTCGGACATCGATGCCATCACGTCAACAGCGGGTCAGGTCATCAGGAAAATCGACAGTCTGCCGATCAAGGAAACTGGAGAACAGGTACGCAGCATTGCCGCGCGTGTCAACGCGCTGAGTTCGTCTCCGCAAATCAAGGACAGCCTCACGCACATCGACCACGCCGTGACGCAGATCGATCGGACGGTACAGCAGGTGTCCCCGCAAGTTGCCCCGCTCGTCACGCAACTACGCGAGACGGCGAACGCGGCTGACGAAGCAGTCGCCGCGGCAAACCACACACTCGGGGGGGACGCGACAAGCCAGAACGATCTGCCTACGGCCTTGCGCGAGCTCACCGATACGGCACGCTCGATCCGGGCGCTCGCCGATTACCTGGATCGCCATCCGGAAGCGCTCGTTCGAGGCAGGCAGGAGGAAAAACCATGACGCCCAGACCCGCGAACCCGGCCCGACGTGTACTCGCAGCACTGAAGATAACAACCGTACCGCTGGCAGCGGTAGTAGTCGGCCTGATCGGGATATCCATCGCCGGGTGTGGCCACAGCCCGCCCACGCGCTATATCACCCTGAACGCAACGCCGGTTGCCATGCCAATAGCGACGGCTCAGATACAGCCCATTCAGCTAACCGCCGTGCATATTCCCGCCGAACTCGATCGGCCTGAAGTGGTCACGCAGCTTTCACCGAACCGGCTCTCGGTGGACGATACGGATCGGTGGGGCGCCCCACTCGCGCAGATGATACGCCGCACGCTTGCACAGGACCTGGTCACCCGCCTGCCGGAAGGCTCCTTCGTCCTGCCGGATGCGCCGGCGCCACCTGAGACGCGCACGCTCGTCGTCACCGTGCTGGACTCTGAGGCCGACGCACGCGGCACGTTGACGTTGCAGGCGGCCTGGACGCTGCTGACGGGGCACCCTGCCCGCGCGAGCCTGACGCAACAGGCAACATTCAAGTCTGAGATGACCAACCCTGGCGCGCCCGCGCAAGCGGCTGCGCTGAGTAACGTCCTTGGGCAGTTGGCTGACCGCATCGCGATGTCGATCGTCGCGCATTAACCGGCGTCAATACCAAAGCCGAATGCCCCGTCTCCGCCGCGCGGCACGCGATGCGCTGAGCGTGTCTTCGGAAGGACGCCGTCGCTTTCGCGCCGTTCTCGCAGAACTCGAGCGTATGCGGATCGACCGGCTTGGCCCATGAACAGCTGACGCATATGAGGCCGTCGGGCTTGTTCTGATGCATCAGGACGCGGCTATCCGTCAGCGGCGCGGTTTCCTGCAGCAGGATCGTAGCGACGGCCTTGAGCGACCCTCATGTGCCCGATGCGTACGGATACGTGTCGCTTTTGTCTATTTTGCTCATGAGTCCCCCTTGGGCCATGCATATCACGTCGTGATGTATCAGCATGTCGTGCTCCCGGACGTGGCGCGAAGCGGCGGTACGGTAGCTTGCTACGCCGCTGTCGGACCCGCCGCGTTGCACGCAACCACCAACCTCCATGACCGTCGCCACGACCACCCGCGACACGATCACCCGCCTCAACGCGATGCGCAAAACGCTTCGCGAGGTATTCGGCATCAGCCGGTTGCGTCCTGGTCAGTACGACATCATTCGTAGCGTGCTCGACCGGCGCGACACGCTCGCTGTGATGCCGACCGGCGGGGCAAATCGCTGTGCTACCAGTTGCCCGTGCTGCACCTCGACGGCTGGACGCTAGTCGTGTCGCCGCTGATCGCGCTGATGAAAGACCAAGTTCGACAAACTGCACGAGGCCGGCATCGACGCATGGCGGATCAATAGCACGGTCGTTCATGGCGAGATTCGTGAAGACCGAGATCGGTTGACGCGCGATGCTTGTTCTCCAGCGTAATGGAGGACTTGGGTCAGACTCGCCACCTTGTCTGGTTGCTGCCGGTTTCTCTCCCGCACGCCATCCCCTGGTTGCGCGACGACGGAAGACACAAGCTGCAGTGCCTACATCGAAGACAATACGAAGTACCAGGAAAGACGCACGTATATCTCGGGGGCGGCCCCGCCTTGCCAAATCGCACTTTTTGCGAGCCATTCAAAGCAGGTGCTCGTCACAGCCATGCCCGGAAAAAAACATGCTGCTGGGTATCAGGAGTTGCGAGCCCAGGTCCGACCGGAAGGTATCGCGCGAGCCGGCGACATCGTCAGGTGATGAATTGCGCCAACGCCGCGTAGCACGCAAACCGGCGAAGCACGCCAAAACGCGACACGCGGCGTGTCTGTCGCCCAATGCGCCGCATTCGCTCAAGGTGTTTCCCGTAAAGGCTCACCTCATCCGTGGACGCGGCTGCGCTCGTTTGGCCCGGACACGGTCGTTGGCGAAATGGTGGTCTACACGCAGCAACAGCGCAGCGCGGACGTGATCGCCAAGGCCAGCCGTGAATGAGAAGCAAGGGCCTTGTAGATGTCGCCAGATTCCCTCACCGGGCCCTGGCATGTTCCGTGCGCCGTCAGCATTCACGCAGCCATCCAGGCTGCACGCTGACCGCTATCGATTGACATGGGCGCCATCCGCAGCAAAACAGATCAAACGCCTTCCGACGGCGCCACCGGCTTCGTGCGCGTGCGCGGAGCACGCGAGCACAACCTAAAAAACGTCGACGTGCAGATCCCACGCGATGCACTCGTCGTGTTCACGGGCGTGTCAGGCTCGGGCAAATCATCGCTCGCGTTCGGCACGCTCTACGCCGAGGCGCAGCGGCGCTACTTCGAATCGGTCGCGCCGTATGCAAGGCGCCTGATCGAGCAGGTCGGCGTGCCCGAAGTCGACGCGATCGAAGGGCTGCCGCCCGCGGTCGCCTTGCAACAGCAGCGTGGCGCCCCGAGCGCGCGTTCATCGGTGGGCAGCGTGACGACACTGTCCAGCCTGGTGCGCATGCTGTACTCGCGAACCGGTGACTATCCCCCGAAACAGCCGATGCTGTTTGCCGAGGACTTCTCGCCGAACACGGTGCAAGGTGCCTGCCCGACCTGTCACGGGCTGGGCCGCGTGTACGAGGTCAGCGAGAAATCCATGGTGCCCGACGACACGCTCACCATCCGCGAGCGCGCGGTCGCCGCTTGGCCGCCAGCGTGGCACGGACAGAATCTGCGCGACATCCTCGTCACCCTCGGCTACGACGTCGACACACCATGGCGCAATCTACCGAAAAAAGATCGCGAGTGGATCCTTTTCACCGATGAGCAGCCGACCGTCCCCGTCTATGCCGGACTCACGCCGAAGGAGACCCGCGCCGCGCTCAGACGCAAGGACGAGCCAAGCTATCAGGGCACGTTCACGGGCGCGCGCCGCTACGTGCTGCACACCTTTGCGAACACCCAAAGCGCGTTGATGAAAAAACGCGTGTCGCGGTACATGGTCAGCAGCCTTTGCCCGGCTTGCCATGGCAAACGGCTCAAGAAAGAAGCGCTGACGGTGAGATTCGCCGGCTTCGATATCGGCGAGTTTTCCCAGTTGCCGCTCGCGGCGCTCGCCGCGATTCTCGCGCCGATTGCGCGCGGCGAATGGCCCGAGACGGCGGCGACGACGACCGACGAAGGCAGCGTGCTCAGCAGGAGTGCGATGCGCGAGGCCGCCGACAAGCGGGTCGCCGCCGGTGGCTCCGCGCACAAAGCGTCGCCCGATATCCGGCGCACGCCGAACCTGTCCACGGAGAAGCTCGTCGCCGCCCAGCGGATTGCCGCCGAACTGCTCGAACGGCTGACGACGCTCACCGATCTGGGCCTCGGCTACCTTGCGCTGGAACGCAGCACGCCCACGCTGTCGTCGGGCGAATTGCAGCGTTTGCGGCTCGCGACCCAATTGTCGTCGCAGCTATTCGGTGTCGTGTATGTGCTCGACGAACCGTCGGCCGGTTTGCATCCAGCTGATGGTGAAGCGCTTTACAGCGCACTGCAAGCGCTGAAGGCGGCGGGCAACTCGCTGTTCATCGTCGAGCACGACCTGCAGATGATGCGCCACGCCGACTGGCTCGTCGACGTCGGTCCGTTGGCGGGGGAAGCAGGCGGTCATGTGGTCTATAGCGGACCGCCCGAGGGGCTTGCAACGGTCGAGGCATCACAGACACGCCGGTATCTGTTCGCGCGGCTCGCCTCCGTCAATCGCACGCCGCGCGAGCCTGCGGGCTGGCTGCGGCTCGTCAATATCACCCGCAACAATCTGCACGGGGTGAACGTCGCATTGCCGCTCGGCTGCCTGAGCACCGTGACGGGCGTGTCGGGTTCGGGCAAATCGAGCCTCGTGAGCCAGGCGCTGACCGAACTGGTCGCGAGCCGCCTGGGACGGATCATCGAAAGCCCGGACGATGAAGACGAGGACCCGCTGCTCGCCACCGTGACGGCGCCGACGAGCGGCCATATCGCCGAGGGCATGGACGCGCTCCGGCGGCTCGTACGCGTCGATCAGAAGCCGATCGGGCGTACACCGCGCTCTAACCTCGCCACCTATACGGGCCTTTTCGACCACGTGCGCAGGCTGTTCGCGGACACACCCGGCGCAAGCAAGCGCCGCTACAGCGCAGGGCGCTTCTCGTTCAACGTCGCACAAGGTCGCTGCCCGACCTGCGAAGGCGAAGGGTTCGTCAGCGTGGAACTGCTATTTCTGCCGAGCGTCTATGCACCCTGCTCGACCTGTCACGGCACCCGCTACAACACATCGACGCTGGAGATCACGTGGCGCGATAAAAACATCGCGGAGGTACTTGGGCTGACTGTCGACGCCGCATGCGATTTCTTTGCCGACGAAGCAGGCGTGATGCGTGCGCTCACCGCACTGCGCGACATCGGCCTCGGCTATCTGCGGCTCGGTCAGCCAGCCACCGAGCTATCGGGCGGCGAAGCGCAGCGCATCAAGCTCGCGACCGAACTGCAACGCGCGCAGCGCGGGGAGACGTTGTACATCCTCGACGAACCGACTACCGGCCTACACCCCGCGGACGTCGACCGGCTGATGTTGCAGTTGCAGGCACTTGTCGACGCGGGCAATACGGTAGTGGTAGTCGAGCACGATATGCGGGTAGCCGCCCAAAGCGACTGGATTATCGACGTTGGGCCAGGAGCCGGCGACGCCGGCGGGGAGATCGTGGCGAGCGGCAAGCCCGCCGAAGTAGCGCGCGAAAAGGAAAGCCGCACTGCCCCGTATTTGCGGCAACACATTCAAAGCGCGATCTGAACACCTAGTTCTACGACATCTTCCGGCCGAAGCCCGTAGTATTCAGCGCTGGTGGCTGAATGGAACGACATTTGTCCAAACAACGCTTCGCGCCAACGCATCAACGCACCATGCGAACA
Source organism: Paraburkholderia sp. HD33-4 (assembly GCF_021390635.1). Lineage (NCBI taxonomy): Bacteria > Pseudomonadati > Pseudomonadota > Betaproteobacteria > Burkholderiales > Burkholderiaceae > Paraburkholderia > Paraburkholderia sp. HD33-4. The sequence goes on from NZ_JAJEJS010000001.1 coordinate 2,249,822, forward strand.
ACCCTTGACGACTTCATCTCGTGGCAAAAAGAAGGTCGTATGCGCGGGGTCATAGTTCCAGTTCCCCAACCGTCCACTCAGTGATTCGAGGAGCGCGGGCAAATTCATGCGTTCGACAAATCCGTGGTGCGCAATGATCTCGTGGCAACCGTTGCCGAGATCACGAATTTCAATGCGGGTTCGTTCCTCGATGCGAGGCGCCGACTCCGACAGGTTCGCAAAGAAAATCGCCGTCTCGTGCAACACCCCGTTGTGCCGGATATTGCTTTTAAGTGCTGCCGGCGTCATACCTGCCCCGTTTCCCGGGTAGACGGCCGTTCCCCGTACTCGCGCAAGGCGATCCCCGCTGTTGAGCGCATCACGCAGAAACCCATCCAGCGGCTCCGTACGGTCGGCGTGAATCGCCGCGAGCTCGCGCCCGCGATTCCACGTCGACATCAGCACGAAGAGGAGCAGACCCACCGTGACCGGGAACCAGCCGCCAGAAGGAATCTTTGGAATATTCGCGGCCACCAAAGTAAGGTCGACCGCAAACAATGGTGCGCTGACGAGCGCGACGCACCACGCGGACCAGTCCCCACACGTTGCGCGACACGCTGACCATCTGGATAGTCGTGATCAGCATCGTAAGTCCAACTGCAATGCCATAGGCCGAAGTCAGCCTCGCCGAACTTCGAAAGACCAGCACCAGGAACAACACCGACATGAAGAGGATCGCGTTGACGGCGGGCGAATAGACCTGTCCCCGTTGCTCTTTCGATGTCTCGATGACCCGCACGCGGGGTAGAAAGCCGAGTTCGATCGACTGGCTCGTCATTGAAAACGCCCCCGAGATGACCGCTTGCGAAGCGATGATGGTCGCGAGTATGGCGATCACGACGCCGGGGATGAGCGCCCACGAAGGCAGCGCCCGGAAGAACGGCTGTTGATACGAGCCGGGGTCGAACAGCAGCGTGGCTGCCTGGCCGAAATACCCGGTGATGATGGACGGAAACACGATCGTGACAAGTGCAACGCGGATCGCGCGACGTCCAAATTGCCCGATATCCGCGTAAAGTGCTTCCGCGCCAGTAAGCGCGAGAATGACCGCGCCCAGAATCGTGAATGTCGTGGCTGGATGAGCGACAGCCAGCGAAACCGCCCACCACGGCGAAAGCGCCTTCAATACCTGTGGGTGCTGTGCAATCCGGTACAGTCCGACGGCTGTTAGCGAGGCGAACCATACCGCCATCACGGGTCCGAACATACGCCCGACCACCTTGCTGCCGCTTCGCTGGAAAGCAAACAGCGCAATCAGGATCGCCGCGGTGGCGGGCACGACCCAAGGTCTGAACACGGGACTGATTTCCGTCAACCCCTCGACCGCCGACAGCACCGACACGGCCGGCGTAATCATCGAGTCGCCATAGAACATGGCGGCTCCGAAGAGCCCGGCCAGAAGCAAGGTGCGCGGCACCTGTCGATTATCCCTTTCATATCCTGAGCGGACGAGCGCCGTCAGAGCGATGATTCCGCCCTCGCCCTCATTGTCGGCGCGCATCACGTACAACGCGTACTTGAACATCACGACGATCACGATGGCCCATACGATCATCGAAAGCACACCCATGACGAGTTGTACATCTACCGGGCCTGTGTCGACCACAGCCTGTCGTAACGCGTAAATCGGACTCGTGCCGATATCGCCGAACACGACGCCCAGCGCGCCGAGTACCACCGCCCCACGGCCGGAGTCGTTGGGCGTTGCTGACGCATGGGGACGATCAATTCGCTGTTTGAGCATTTGAAATGCCGATGTCGTGCGCTGTTCGGCCTAGCAATTCATGTTCCAGTCGTAACGACATGCGCTTTCAGGGTTCGCGGTCAGGATCGCCATTCGAGCACGAACAGCGAGGCTAGCGCAGCTCCGGCGCAGGCGGTCGCCAGCCAGCAAAGACCCCGAAGAACCCAATGGGCGCTCAGATCGCCGACTGCTGAGCGCTTCGTGCTCAGCAGCACCAGCATGAACATCACGGGCGTCGCTGTCGATCCGTTCACCACCGCGCCCCAGTACAGGACATGCAGCGGTTCGACCCGCGCGCAAACCAGCGCCACACCGAGCACACCGCCGAGCACCATCACAGCCAACAGTGCGAGTAAGACCCGACGGTTTGTGAGCGACTTGTCCCTCGTTCCAAAGACGCCTGCCGCTGCGTGCGCGGCCGAACCCGCAAGCGGCGGCAGCGCAAGCAGCGCAGTGCCGATGAATGCAAGCGCAAGAAGCTGCGATGCATAGCCGTGAGCAACAGGCTCCAGTACATACGCAGCGTCCTGCATATGGGCGAGATCATGCCCGTACGCATAGAACGTCGCGGCTGTCGCAGCGATGATAAAAAATCCGACCAAGTTCGATAAGGCGGTCCGGATCAACGTATCCTTCTGCGTCTCGCGAAACCGCTGTTCGAGCAGGCGGTTTTGCTTCGGTGATCGCTCGTGTGCTGGATCGGTCCGCGATTCTTCGACCTGTTGCGTCGCCTGTGAAAAGAGCAGATACGGGCTGATGGTGGTTCCGAGTATCGCGAGCAGCATCGAAAAGTAGTGGTCCGTCCAGCGCAGATGTGGCACGAGTGATCTCAGCATCAGCGTCTGCCACGATACGTGCGTCACGATCACCACGCCGACGTAAGCGAACAGCGTGAGAGTCAGCCACTTCACGACCTTTGCATAGCGTTCGTACGGCACAGTGAACTGCAAGACAATGGACAGCATCGTCGCCAAAGCGGCGAACACCGGCACGGAACCGTGCCACAGAAGATTCGCCGCCACACCCATTGCAACCGTGTCCGCGGCGATATTGAAAACATTGGCAATCAGAAAACGTGTAACAGCCAGATAGAAGAAAATGCGCGGATAGTGCTCACGCATGTTGGTCGTCAGACCATTACCCGTGAGCATCCCGATTCGGGAAGCGACAAGCTGAAAAGCGACCATCGATGGATAAGACAGCACGCACAGCCAAAGCAGGTCATAGCCGAATTGCGCACCGGCAAGCGAGTAGGTTGCAATGCCGCTCGGGTCGTTGTCGCTCGCCGACGTTACCAGTCCCGGCCCAAGATCCGCCGCCCATGAATGCGCGGGCGCTTCGTCCGGGGCTTTGGGGTCCTGCTTGTCTCGCGCGGTCGTCGACATGGTCCATTCAGCGCGCTCTACGCATCCCCCCAGTGACACCATTGGAAATCCGATCATGCCTTCAATCTCGGCATAAGCCATGCCTGCTGGAACGGGCAATGCACTTCATCGGCTTGCTGGGTTGACTAAGCAAAAGTGATTCCAGATCGGTTGAGAAGGGGCGAGTGTCAGCGTGCGGTCGTGATGTGCGCATTGACCTTGATCGGCGGACCTTTGTCGTCCAATGGAGGTAACGGCTCGAAGCGGCTGATGACATCCGGCTGGAACAAGGCAGTACGTCGATCCGTCATACTGGAAGTAGCCGAGTTCATCGCCTTTGCCGACGTGCTGTCCTGCCAGGCGCGGAGCTTGCGACCGATCTGATTTTTCTTGACGAAGCCATTGCCTTGAGCGCGGGCCGTCGAACGTTGAACCGCTCACGCCTCCCTCACTATCGAAAGCCACTAGACACGGTTACGTGGTCCAACTACGCCCAACAGCATCAGCAGAAACGCACACGGCTGCGGGATGCCGTCCCGCAAGGTGACTGAGAAGTCCTTCGCTCCGCGCTACCGCCAAAGGCTCGGTCTCCCCACCCGCGTTACACGTCATCAAGCGTCCATGACTTCACCTTCTCGATGGTAGCGTACAACTTTAAAAGGTTGCTTTTTTCCAAAGCGTTGAGAGAACTGGTCAAGTTTGAGTACTCAAACGTCAGGAAATCGTCACCAATGTCCGGCAACAGGCTTCGCCGGCGGGTAAGCGGTTGTTCTATCCTGACGATGCTCACTCGAGCGAAAGATTGAGCAGTAAGCGTTGGGCACGCTAGATCTGCGCCCGTTAATCTAGCCTTCAGGTTCGAAGAATACTATCTGGGCAACGGCAAAGGCTTGCGTGTGTCCAACGCGTGTCGCTTCCATGGTAATCAGGACGTCATCTTTGAGAAGGATATGGTGGTCAAGCGCAGCGAGCGCGTGAAGTCCCGCAAGCCACATGATCGCGTCGCCGAGCCACTTGTGGATCGGCGAGCCACGGGGCCTGCATCGAGTGTCCGCCACAGCAAGCAAGGCTTTGTGCGGTTGGGGGCGGGTATGCTTTCAGTTCGCCAAGCCTGGACGACCCTTGCCGTGGCTCACGATCGCGGAAGGTCCATGGCGGTTTCCCGAAAGTACTTCGGTAAGCTGCACCGACAATGATGCGCCCTGGCATCCCGATTGCTCTCGGATCTGCAAAATCGGGCACTTCTCGACGGACGGAGGTGATCAAGCGGATGATGATGACAAACGTCAAAACTGGGCTTGAAATGATGAAGAGCCCATATACGTGCCTTACGGTGGAGGCCGCGATTGCGCATCTCGAGCGCATCTTGTCAGCTGATGGTGCAGAATCACTTTTCAGCCAAACCTACTGGCGAGCACGTGTTGAGCAGGTGAGCGCTACGCCGGGCCTAACCCCGGAGCAGCGAGCAAGGCTCGCGAAACTCCTTGCATCTATCCCCCGCCTGAGGGCAAAGCCGAGCTTTTGAACGATTCCGGCTAAGAACGCGGACAATCGGCCAGGAAGGGGCGGTCGTCTGCCTCGTCGCTCGGCCATCCTAGTGTCGGTTCCATAACCACATCGCGGACGTTCGACCCTAGTGGTGTGAGCCGGTGTCTGGCTAATCCGACCGTTCGAGTTGTCTCCGTTTCAGCCGTTTCGCAACGACTCGTTTGGCGCGTCGCGAACAAGTGTTCAGAATCAACGAACTCTCGGCACGATCGCAAGCAGGCGTTCAGCGTTATTAGCCAGGGCACGATCGATCAGCAAGGTGATATCCCCGGCGGCGCGGGTTAGCGGTAGAGAGTCAATGGGCGCTTGCCGCCGCGCACCCGGGACAGACTTGCACGCTCACCGATTGTCACTGTTTTGCGCCCTCGAAAAAAGTGGGCCTCTTTGCAGCGACCCAAATGCGTGGACTTTCAACACCAGGCACGCAATCTTAAGGAAAGTTTAAGGATGCTCCGATGTCGCGTCGATGTGCGCCACCGTATGGAGAGGGGCATGCCACCATTTGGGCGCACGACATCAGGCGCGGACGCAGTCTAGCTAGCTGCTTCTGTGCGGTCTCATCTGACCCGCTGATGATCAGTCGATGGGCCGCTTTTCGCAACTGACGGGTGGTCCCAATGTCGTAGTCAGTGCCTCGACGAACGCCGCTTCCTGGCACTGTGCGTTAGTCCAACGAATACCATTTCCTTAGACAGTGCAGGGAAACGGAATTCGCTGGACTGCAGCGATTTTGAAATCAACGGCTGGCAAGCTGGTCCCGGCTGATCCGCGACCAGAACTCCTCGCGCAGATTTGCGCAGGCTAAGGGACTGCGGAGCGTTCGCGGTACGGACGCCGGGCTCGTGCTGGCGGCTTTGGAACTCAAAATGAATATGATTACTGCTACAGGCCGCCTGGATTACCCGGATGACAGCTTCCTCCACGCAGGCATGGCACTTGCGCAATGAATGACACCGTCAAGGGCTAGGGAGACCACATGCACACCCGAGGTGGTAACGCAGTTACACCCAGTTCTACCACCGACGAATGCTGGTCCGTAACCGTGACGCTGGGGACACGCCTCCGGGCCAGCCCCACGGACGTGCGGAGGACCGTTGGAGACGACCAACGGCGACCGTCGGCAGGTAAATTTTGCGTTGAGGCAGCGCGGTAATACTCGATAGTTAGGATGACTACCCATCATCTTGTGCCGCTGGTTGCCGTTTGTCACAATTCCGGCGTTTTCGTCGAACTCTAACGTTAGTGCGGGCAGCACTGCCCGCGATAGTGCCATTTCCCAGGGAGGAAAACCATGAAGAAGATTGTCGCAACTCTCGCATCCGTACTGCTCGTTTCCACGGCGCTCGCACAAACCGCGACGCCATCGGAAGCCGACAAGGCTCAGATGAAGGCAAACAGCGAGAAGAGTGAAGCGCAGGCAACCGCTAACAAGAAGAAGGCGGAAGCCCAGACAGACGCCGACAAGGCTCAGGCCTCAGCGAACGAAGACAAGGCTTCGGCTCAGGCGGACGCAGACAAGAAAGCTGCGAAGATGGAAAAGGCAACGACGCCGAGGGAAGCGTCCGACGCACGCGCAGATGCAGCGCGGGCGCAAGCCAAGGCCGACAGGAAGAAGCACGATGCGCAGGCTAAGGCCGACAAGAAAAAACTCGACGCCGCCAACGACGCGAACGTCGCTCAGGCCAAGGCCAACAAGGACAAGGTCGAGGCGCAAAACGACGCAAACAAGAAAGCCGCCGATGAAAAAATCGACACCGCCAAAAAGCAGTAACCCGGACGGCGATGGCTCGCCCGATGCCCAACTTCCGGTCGCGCTTGGTCGTGACTCGGGAACGGTAAAGCGACACTCTCTTGCCTGGCAAGTCGGCCCACACTGAACCGTAGCATACGGCGCCCTCGCCATAAATGTCCGTCGGGTCCCACGAGGCAGCCGAAAGCCAGCTTAGGGTCGAGGTTGGCATTAGGGGCCTCCGGAGCGGTTACTCGTTCGGCGCAACAAATACCGTAGGAAGAAGATTAGGCTGGACGCATATCGCAGGACATCGACGACAAATCGCAATCGCATCAAGATTGAGTCAGGACTGACCGGTGTGCCACGGAGTCCCTACTCGATTGGCAAACTTTACTATGACGAAGGTCCCGCAAGAGCAGCTGACGGAAGAGTCGCCGTGAAAATACTTTGCGGGTCCGCTGGCTGGACCGACAAAACGCTCATCGCTTGCAAGCGATTCTATCCGGCTGATTGTAGAACCGCCGAAGCACGGTTACGTTTCTACGCGTCCAAGTTTCCCCTGGTCGAGGTCGATTCAAGCTACTACGGAATGCCTTCAGCATCGAACTCGGCATTGTGGGTAGACCGTACTCCTTCCGACTTCACGTTCGACATCAAGGCGTTTCGGCTGCTGACAGGCCATCAGACCGTGCGGGAGTCCCTACCGAAGGACATCGCGATGGCAATTCCGGGGACCGGAAAAAAGAACCTTTATTACCGCGACATTCCAGCAGAAGTCCTCGATGAACTGTGGCGGCGTTATCGCGAAGCGCTTGAACCGTTACGGAACGCCGGCAAACTTGGCGCCGTCCTATTCCAGTTTGCTCCGTGGCTGATGCGCGGCCCCAAAGGAAACGCTCATGTCGAAGAGTGCGCGGACCGGATGCAGGATTACACCGTCGCGGTCGAGTTTCGCAACCGATCGTGGCTCAATGACAGGCACGCCTTCGACACACTGGAGTTGCTGCGGCGACGTAAGCTTGTCCACGTCATTATGGACGCTCCGGAAACGGTTACCAACCGTGCGCACACCTTGTGGGAAGTGACCAATCCTGACCTCGCGTTTGTACGGCTGCATGGGCGCGATGCGGAAAAGTGGAGCGCAACCGGTGCGGCGACTGCCGCGGGACGCTTTGACTATGATTACAGCGATGACGAACTCGCACAGATAACCGGGCCTATCCGCGATGTCGCCAGACGGGCGGCGAAGACCCACGTCATTTTCAATAACTGCCGCGAAGACCAGGGTCAGCGAAACGCGCGCACCCTGATGGAGATACTCGGAGAATGATTTCGCCGGTCTTGTAGAGCTTAAAAATCACCAGCCTTCAATGACCGCCAATTGACCTTGGCAGCCAGCGAGTCAGTGGTGAATATGACGTGTGGGGCGCCTTGTGAGGGTAACCTTTCCGCGACAGAGTAAAGCCGTTTATAGCCGCCTCGAACCGTGCGGATTGCGTGCTCGTCACCTGCACTCCGCTCAAGCTAGAAGTGCTGCTGCTCGAGTACGTCACGTGTGACAGTACACTCGACTCGGTTACCTCTCCGACTAACTGAACAGGCAACGCTCCCGCGCCCTGAAGGTCCGTCGAAGGTCCTCCCAGCTCCGCATGGACCAGGTCTTCTCCTCCCGTGTCGATAGACTCCCAGACGGGACAGCGTTGTTTGTTTGGCAGAGGTCACATTTCCGCCCGTTTCCAGGAACACGACATGCGTCTTGGAAAAGGTAGGAACTTTTCACCCTGCAGAGCAATGCTGCACATGTGCCAGAGCATCGTGGTTCCCCTGATCTCGCGAAGTTTCTGCTCGAACAGTTCAGCCGCGCTCAAGACGAAAACGGGAGGAAAAATTGAAAACGGTGGCCATAAAAGACATTCGCCCGACTCAGCTCACACACGGTCTTCGCGAGATACTCGTAAAGGTGCAGTTCTATGAGTCGCTGACTGGTCACGACCTGGAAATGGCGATCGCTGAAAAGCCGGTGCCGGTAGTACTCGGGCCACGCGGCGCGCCGTTCGCGATTGACCATCATCACGTGGCGACCGCCTTGTGGCGCGTAGGAATAAAGGCGATGCCCGCTGTACTGATGGCCGACTTGACTCGACTGTCGTATCAGGAGTTCTGGTTGACAATGGACGACCATCGTTGGACTTACCCATACAACGCCAAGGGGCAGCGCAAGAGTTTCGCGGATATGCCCGAGCATGTGTGGGAACTGGAAGACGATGCATACCGCAGCCTTGCAGCGTCAGTGCGCGACGCTGGCGGCTACGAAAAAACCACTGTTCCGCTCGAGGAGTTCAGGTGGGCTGACCTCTTCCGTACGTGCCTGCCCTATCCGCAAAGCGAAGACGAATTCCTGACCATCCAGCGGCGGGCGATCAAGCTCGCCAGGAGCAAAGCGGCAGCCGGATTACCAGGATTCGTTGGCAAAATGCCGAGCCAGGGACTCTGATATCAGCGACCCCGATGAGAGAACCCTGCCGGTCCGGGTAGCGACCTCCTTGCGGTCGCCATTCTGTGGTCCTCGAGTCAAGCGCAACGACAGCCGCCTCGACACCGCCCCGCACATCGGCCTGCCACTGTTTGTCACGCTGAAAACGCCATCGCATCCGCGCTAGCCAACCAGCAACGATTGCCCACCATCGATCCAAACTGGCGTGCCGGTAATAAACCGCGCACGATCGGACGCAAGAAACACCACCATCTCGGCGATATCATCGCCGCTGCCCGCCCTACCGTCGGTGAGCGGGATCTTTCCTTGCGGATACTCGGCCGGCTCCGACGCCTCATCGCTCGATCGCGCTTGTGTGTTCGCGTCGATTTCGGTGTCGATCTTGCCGGGACAGATTATGTTCACGCGAATCCGGTGCTTCGCAAGTTCGAGCGCGGCCATCTGGCCGAGCGCCAGCAGGCCCGCCTTGGTCGTCGAATAAGCGGAGGCCCCGCCATGGCTGAACATTCGGGTGCCATTGATCGACGAAATGATGACGATTGACCCGCCGCCAGCACGCTTCAGATGCGGCACGGTTAGATGCAGCGTCAGATACGCGCCACGCAGATTCGTGTTGATCGTGTTGTCCCACTCGGCCGGCTTCAGTTCGTCGATCGGCGCCCAGACGCCATTGATGCCCGCGTTCGCGATGACGATGTCCAGTGATCCCGCCTGAGAAAGCGCGCGATCGAGTTCCTGCCCGAATCCGAATTCGTCGCGTATGTCGGCAGTGAAGCCAAACGCCGTACCACCACGCTGGACGATTTCGTCGACGGTCGCCCTCGTTTCGTCGTCTTTGTGCGCGTGCACGATCACTTGGGCACCCGCAGCCGCGAGATGCAACGCGCTCGCCTTGCCAATGCCGGAGCCCGCGCCCGTGACGAGCGCAGTCCTGTTTTGCAGGTCCATTCTCCTCCTCCGCTGAAAAGTCGGGTCAAGGGTGTGGTGCGATTTGATCGCCTTTTCTCCCCTGTCCGTCGCCGTACAGTTCCGTGATCCATCATGGAGCAAGCCCCAGACCCGCAAGAATCCGAACGGAAATTCGTGCTTCCCGTTTCTATTTGCCTAGTGATCGCCTGACACTAGCCACATCGCGTGTCGTAACAGGCGCTGCCGTGTTGCCCCATGCGTTGCGTACAAAGGTCAGCACGTGTGCCATTTCGGCATCGGTCAGATCGCCCGCGAAAGACGGCATTTTCTTCGGCTGCGGGCCGGATTCCGTAAGCGGTGCTTCGCCGCCCTCGACCAGCAGCCTGACGAGCGAGTCGGTATTCGCGCTCAACACCGCTGGATTGCCCGCGATACGCGGATACCTGAACGCTTCGCCGGATCCATCTGCGTGGTGGCAGCGGGCGCAGAATCCCCAATAAATGCCGGCGCCAGGCAGCTCGATTTCTCCCGAAGCGATCGCGCGCACCATCTGCGTCGCGGTGCGTCCATCGCCGTAGTGTCCGGACGGCTCACGCGCAGGCAGACTCTTCAGATAGCGTGCTATCGCCTGCAAATCATCGTCGGACAGATACTGGGTGCTGTCCTCGACGACCTGAACCATGCTGCCGAACGTCACCAGTCCGCCGCCATGTCCGCGCTTCAGGAAAGCGGCAATCTCGTCCTCTGAAAGGCGGCCAAGGCCCGACGCGTTGTCGGCGCTCAGATTCGGCGCGAACCAGTGATCGTTCTCGCCGCCCGTCAGGTACAGACGCGAATGCTCGCTGTAACCGCGTTCCTCATAAGCGGGCCCGCGCGGCGTATGACACGCTCCACAGTGCCCGAGCGATTGCACCAGATAAGCACCCCGATTCCATTGGGCGCTGCGCCCCGACTCCGGGACGAACCTGTGGTCAGGTGCAAACGTCAGACTCCATAGGCCCAGCGCCCAGCGTTGATTGAATGGAAACGGCAACGCCGTATGCGGCGGCACTTGCGCAACAGGCGCGACGCCGTGCATGAAATATGCGTAGAGCGCGTGCATATCGTCGTCGCTGATCTTCGCGAACGATGGGTAAGGCATCGCAGGGTAGAGCCGCCGGTTGCCGGGTGCCACGCCGTCTCGCACGGCCCGCTGGAAATCGTCGTAACTGTAGCGTCCGATGCCTCCAACGGGATCGGGAGTAATGTTCGACGACCAGATCGTGCCGAACGGCGAATTGATCGCGAGGCCACCCGCGAGTGGCGCCGACGGGTGCAACGGTTCCTTGCCCGACGCTCCGCCCGGCGGCGCCGTATGGCAGCCGGCGCAATCGGCGGCTTTGGCGAGATACTCGCCTTTGGCGATCAGCACCGTCTGCTCGCGATCGGGAGGGACGCCGGGTGTTTGCGCATTCGCATTAGCGGTAGCATTCGCACGGCGCGGAGTTTCACCTGCTGCAACGAACAGCACACCTGCAACGGCAGCGATGCCAATGGCGATAATCATTCGCTGGTTCATTGTCGTCACCATCGCCCACACCACGACACCATCGCCACCGCGATCGAGGTGACGATCAGTCCGAACATGAAAATCGCACTGGACAGCACGCCGATTCGCGCGAGAAACGCTTCGAGTTCGGCAACCCGGTGCGCGCGACCTTGCAACGACTGCTGCAATTGCGCGCGTGTAAAAGCAACGGTCCTCCACGCGACCACAATTCCCGCGACGCCCACAACGAAACAAACGGCACTCAAGGCGATCAGCGCAGTGATTACCCACGACGGCGGCGTCACCGGATGATTCGGATCGGAAAGCGCGCAGGACTGCGCGGTCAGCACTTCTCCGATGAGCATTTGCGCAAACCATGCAAGCGGCGTCGCGAGGGTGGCAATCAACAACCGCCACACGTGAAAGCGCGGCGCCTGGTTGCGGTCGGTATTTTCCGTGCGATGTCCGTGATCGCCGCCGTTGCGACGTGCCTGGGTCGGAGTGCCGCTCATGCTCGCCCCCTCAACAGATAAGGCGATAGATAGAGCGTGGTGAAAATGAAAAGCCAGACGAGATCGACGAAGTGCCAGTACAGTCCACCAATCGTCAGCGCGAGGCAGCGTTTCTCGTCGAAGTAGCCGAGTGCAGTCCACAGCAGCAGCAGCGCCAGCACCACCAGACCGACGATCACATGCGCCATGTGAAAGCCCGTTATCGTGAAGTACAGCGATCCGTACAGATGCGTGGTCGGTCCATACGGATGATTGCGCCACTCCTTGAGTTGAATGCCGACGAAGGTCACGCCGAGCACTAGCGCGATGCTCATCGATATCACGGCCCAGTGAATGCGCCGCCGCTTTACGCAGCGTTCGCATAACCAGACGAAGACACTGCTCGACAGCAGGATCGCCGTGTTGGCGCCGCCGAGTCCCAGCTTCGGCAGGCCTTCCGGTGGCCACATGTTGCCGCTTTGCGATGCCAGATACAGATATGAAAAGATCAGATATCCGAACAACGAGCCTTCCGTGACGATCAACGCGAGGCAGCCGAACCAGCCGCCCGAGCGCTGCCCTGCACTGCCCACTGGCAGGCGCGCCGGACCGCTATAAATCTCGCCTCGCAACGCGTCGCTCATGTCAGCTCCCGGCGTCCTGCACATGCTGCGGTTCGCGCTGGATCAGGCTGCGTTCGGGCCATAGCCAGACGATGATCGCCGCCGCACAGCCGACCAGCATCGACGCCGCGAACCACCATTCGAGCAACGCGAGTCCCGCGAAAAACAGCGTCGCGAACACGCTCAGTACAAAGGGCGTACACGTGTCTTCCGGCATCTTCAGGATCACATCGGGTTGCGCTTCCATGATCGTCGTTCCGAGTGCCTCCCTGCCCTGATCGAGTATCAGGCCCTCCTGTAGCGACGATCGCGCCTCATGCTGCTCCTGAGGTTCGCCCCGCCCTTCCCACAGCGGATGCCGGCTTGCGATGGTTGGCACAACCGCGAAGTTGTAAGGAGGAGGTGGTGACGTCGTCGACCATTCGAGCGTGCCGGCGTCCCACGGGTTGGAACCCGCAGGGGCGCCATGCCGCACGCTGTACAGCAGATCGCATAGGAAGATCAGGATACCTATAGCCAGCACGAACGAACCCGCGGACGTAATCAGGTTCACCGTGCTCCAGCCCATATCGGGCGCATACGTGTAGATGCGGCGCGGCATGCCGAGCAGTCCCGCAATGTGCATCGGAAAGAACGCCACGTTGAAACCGGTGAACATCACCCAGAAAGCGAGTTTGCCGATCCGCTCGCTCATCATGCGTCCGGTGATCTTTGGAAACCAGAAGTACACGCCGCCGATGACCGGGAACACGTTGATGCCAAGCAACACGTAGTGCAGATGCGCGACGACAAAATACGTATCGGTCAGTTGCCAGTCGAACGGCACAGCAGCGGTCATCACGCCCGACACGCCGCCGATCACGAACAGCAGCACGAAGCCCGCCAAGAAATAGAACGGCACGCGGAATATGGGCCGCCCGCACCAGATTGTCGCGATCCACGCGAACGTGGCGATGGCGCTCGGTATGGAAATCGCCATGCTGGCGGCGCCGAACAGCGACAGCGCGAGCGCAGGCAAGCCTGTCGCGAACATGTGATGGATCCACACGACGAAGCCGATCAGCATCGTCGCGACGGTCGACAATGCAACCGGTCCATAGCCGACCAACGGCCTGCGGCAAAACACCGGAAGTGCGTCGGAAACGATGCCCATTGCTGGCAACACGACGACATAAACCCAGGGATGGGCAAAGATCCAGAACAGGTGTTGCCACATCAACGCGCGGCCACCGTTCAGCACGTCGAAGAAATGCGTGCCCACGCGACGGTCCATCCACAGCATCAGAAACGCGAGACTCACGGACGGCACCGCGACGAGATTTCCGCAGGACGCGGTCATCGTGCCCCAGACGAGCACCGGGATGCGGTCGAGCGACATGCCAGGTGCGCGCATGCGCAACAACGTCACGACAAAGTTGACCGCGCCGACCGTCGTCGAAATGCCGAGCAGGACCATGCCGAGCGCGTATACGTCAATATTCGGGCCGGTGTCGTATTGAAGGCTCGACAACGGAACATAGTTGAACCAGCCAGCGTTCGGGGCCTCACCGAGCGGAAAACTGGCATAGAGGAAGATCGCGGCAAACAGAAAGATCCAGTACGAGAACGCGTTCAGACGCGGAAACGCCATGTCGCGCGCACCGAGTATCAGTGGCCAGAGATAGTTCGAGAAACCCGACAGCACAGGTAACGCATACAGGAAGATCATCGTCACGCCATGCATCGTGAACAACTGGTTGTATTGCTCGGGTGTCAGCAGCGTGGCGTTCGGTTGTGCGAGTTGCACGCGCATGATCAACGCCTCGACGCCGCCCGCGATCAGGAAGATGAATGCCGTGACCAGATAGCGCAGACCGATGCGTTTATGATCGACCGTCGAGAGCCAGCCGCGCCAGCCGGGCGGCGTTTCCCATAGCTCGCGCAACTGCTTTTCGGCTGTGCTGTCGCGTGGGATTTCGCCCCACTCCAGGGGCCGGTCCAATCGCAACCGCTCCGGAGTCGAAGGAGGTGTCGTGGTGTCGGTCATCGGCAGGTGTGTCGCTTGAGTGTCACATGATCGGAGGAGTCAATGCAGCGTCGCGAGATAGGCGGTTAGCGCCGCCGTCTCGTTCGTCGTCAGCACGATGTCTGGCATCAGCGAATCGGGCTTGATCTGCTGTGCGTGACGAATCCAGTCGAGTTGATGCTCGGGCGTGTTCGTCAGCGCTCCCGCTGCAATCATCCGTCGCGAATCGAGATGAGTGAGATCGGGTGCCTGCGTGCCGTCGGCCGAGGTGCCACGTACCGTGTGGCAGCCCGCGCAATGCGACTCAAAGACCTGAGCGCCATGCGTGATGGCCGCGCTGTCTGAGCCGGCTTCTGCAGCGGCTTCCGGTGTGGTGGACTTCGCTTGCGCGGCGCGCCATGCATCGAAAGCCGCGCGGTTCTGCGCGATCACCTCGAGTGCCATATGCGCGTGCTGCGCGCCGCAAAACTGCGAGCATTGCCCGCGATAGACGCCGGCTGCGTCTGCCTGAATCCATTGTTCGTTGATCTGCCCGGGAATTGTCTGCGTTTTGCCCGCGAGTTGCGGTACCCAGAACGCGTGAATGACGTCGGCGCTCTTGAGCACGACTTTCACCGGCTCGCCGACCGGAATGTGAATCTCGTTAGCTGTGACGAACGCCGGGCCGCCATCTGCATCGCCGTACTCAATCTTCCACCACCAGTCATACGCCGTGACGGTCAGGACCACCGAGGGCGCACGCGGCGGTGCCGCGACGGATTCGAGCGTAACCAGGGTGTACGCAAGTGCCGCGATCAGGCAGATCGACGAGATCGCGGTGCCCATATAGACCCAGCGCAACGCGCCCTTTTCGTCCTTTTCGCCTGTCACGAGGCTCGCGGCGTGCTCGCTGTGACGGCGTCGCGTAATAGCCATGCCTAGCAGCACCGCGACGATCACGATTACAGCCATCGATAAGGCGGCGAGCGCCCAGCCGAGATGCATCGTGGGCCCGGCGGCAGGGCCCGCCGCATGCAGGAAATAATTGAGTGGCGCACCTTGCGAGTCGGCGTGAACGATGCTCAAACCGGCCGGCAGCGCAATGGAAAGAGTAAGCGTACCGCGATCGCGTATAACTCTTCCGGCCTGACCCGCGGCAAGCGGCCTGTGTTGCATCGGCGTGCTCCTGGTTGCGTTGCTTGCGCGTCGGCAAGCCGGGCTTCCGTCCTCTCGTAGCAAGACACCTCGAAGCAAGAATTGCGCGCGCTCACGGGTTGATCCGGGAAGGCTCCGTTGAAGGTGGGGTTCACAACGTGTTTGCCTTTGAGTCGCAGCCAGACGTGGCTGTCGCTTACGGTCAGCGTCTGGTTCCGGGGACCGCTCCGTCTGCACGCTCAGTGAACGCTCGCCCGGCTGTAGGTTTTACTCACAATGTGATATTTACAAAAATCTTCTCGCAGAGCCGCATCGCGTGTTCAACCTTTTCCGTTGGGAATGACCGCCCCCAGCACCTGCCGCGCGGTATTTGCAATCACGCTGCCCTCCTTCGGATCGCCTTCCATCAACGTGCGCGCAAATGCTTTGGCCTGGGCGAGCGTCACATGCGGCGGCAACGGCGGGACTTCCGGGTCGGTTTTCACCTCGAGCACGACGGGCCGCCGCGCGGCCAGCGCAGCCTCCCACGCGTCCGGCAACTGCTCCGCCTTGTCGACATAGATCCCGGTAAGCCCCACCAATTCCGCGAACCGGTGATAAGGCACGTTCGGAAGCTGCTGCGAAGCGTTGAACTTCGGGTCGCCTTCCATCACCCGTTGCTCCCACGTCACCTGGTTCAGGTCCTCGTTGTTCAGCACCATGCAGATCCAGCGAGGATCGGCCCACTGCTGCCAGTATTTGGCCACCGTGATCAGTTCGGCCATATTGTTCATCTGCATGGCGCCGTCGCCGACCATCGCGATCACGGGGCGGCCCGGATAGGCAAACTTGGCCGCGATCGCATACGGAACCGCAGCGCCCATCGAGGCGAGACCGCCCGATAGCGACGCCATCATGCCGCGGCGGATTTTCAGGTCGCGCGCGTACCAGTTGGCGCACGAGCCCGAATCGCTCGTCAGAATGACCTGATCGGGCAGACGCGGCGACAATTCGGTGAACGCAAGCTGAGGGTTGACGCCATTTGTCGCGGGCGCGTGGGCTCGTTCGTCGAGCGTTTCCCACCAGCGCGACGTCCAGCGCTCGATGCGGCCTCGCCACGCGTTGCTCTCCTTCTGCTTCAGCAAAGGCAGCAGTGCGCGCAACGTCTGCGCGCTGTCACCGACCAGATTGACTTCCATCGGATAACGCAGGCTCAGCATGTCCGCCTTGATGTCGATCTGCACGCCTCGCGCGTCGCCCTCTTTCGGCAGAAATTCGGAGTATGGAAAGCCTGAGCCGATCATCAGCAGCGTGTCGCACGACGTCATCAGTTCATAGCTGGGTTTCGTCCCCAGCAGACCGATGGACCCCGTCACCCATGGCAGGTCGTCCGGCAGCGCGGCCTTGCCGAGCAGCGCCTTGGCCACGCCGGCGCCAAGCCGGTTCGCCACTTCGATCACTTCGTCGGTGGCCTGCAATGCGCCCGCGCCCACCAGCATCGCGACCTTGTGTCCCGCATTCAGAACGTCGGCAGCCCGTTGCAGGTCCTCCTGCATGGGGACGATCTTCGGCCGCGAATAGCCGATGCCGGAATGCGCCGTGCCGTGCTTGCGCGCGGGCGGCTCGTATTCGAGATCCTGCAGATCGTTTGGCAGGATCAGTGCCGTCACGCGCCGCTCCGCCAACGCAATCCGTATTGCGCGATCGACGAGGTGGCGCACCTGCGCGGGCACACTGGCCTGCTGAACGAACGCGCCTGCCACGTCCTTGAACATCGCCGCGAGATCGAGTTCCTGCTGATAGTGCGCACCCAATGCCGCCCTCGCCTGCTGCCCGACGATCGCCAGCACGGGCATGTGGTCCATCCTCGCGTCGTAAAGGCCCGTAATCAGATGCGACGCGCCAGGCCCGGACGTCGCGATGCAGACGCCAAGCTCGCCGGTGAACTTCGCATGCGCGCTCGCCATGAAGGCCGCCATCTCCTCGTGCCGCGCCTGCACGAATTCGATCTTTCCTTCCGCACGGTTCAACGCGCCGAATACGCCGTTGATGCCGTCCCCTGGATAGCCAAACATCCGCTTCACGCCCCAGCGATGCAGTCTGTCCACGATAAAGTCGCCCACCGTCGTCGCCATGAGAGTCTCCTGCAAAAAGAAATGACCTGCGATGCAGAAGCAATTAGCAAGAGTCGCGCCCCGTCTCGCTGAAATCCCGCCGTAAGGCATAGCGCTTGCTGCGGCGGTCGTTAGCAGAACAAACCGGATAACCAATCAACCTCGCGATCATGCCGACGCGCGACGACCATGCAAAACGACGCAGTCCCCCACTCGATGTCCGATCGTTTCACCGCTGCTCCGATCACGGCAATCACGGCGCACGCGTATACGATTCCGACCGACGCGCCAGAGGCGGACGGCACCTTCGAATGGAACGCGACGACGCTCGTGGTGACTGAGGTCGA
This sequence comes from Paraburkholderia sp. HD33-4, assembly GCF_021390635.1. NCBI lineage: Bacteria > Pseudomonadati > Pseudomonadota > Betaproteobacteria > Burkholderiales > Burkholderiaceae > Paraburkholderia > Paraburkholderia sp. HD33-4. The sequence goes on from NZ_JAJEJS010000001.1 coordinate 2,267,873, forward strand.
GGCGGCCGGAATCCGCGGCCTCGGATACACCTACAGCGATGCTTGTGTGGCGATGCTGATCCGGAACACGCTGGCGGAGGTGCTGCTTGGCGAAGAAGCGTCCGCGCTCCCGTATCTGTGGCGAAAGATGCAGCGCCGCGTACGCAATCTCGGTCGGGAAGGCATCGCGGCTACCGCGATTTCAGCGCTGGACTGCGCGTTGTGGGATCTGCACGCCAAACGCCTCGACATTCCTCTCGTCAAGCTGCTGGGTCGGTCGCGCGAACGGGTGCCGGTGTACGGCAGTGGTGGCTTCACCACGTATACCGACGCGCAGATGACCGCGCAGCTGAGCGGCTGGGTGCAGAACGACGGATGCCGCTGGGTCAAGATCAAGATCGGCAGCGACGCAGCGCGCGATCCGTCGCGCGTGCGTTGCGCGCGTAGCGCAATCGGTCCGGACGCGGGTCTTTTCGTCGATGCGAACGGCGCGTTCGACATCACGTCCGCGCAACGCTTCGCCGAAGAGTTCGCGAGCGAAGGCGTGCAATGGTTCGAAGAGCCTGTGAGCTCCGACGACCTCACAGGCTTGTCCGTGATCCGAAGCCGTGCGCCTGCCGCGATGGATATCGCCGCGGGCGAATATGGCTACACCACGGACTACTTCAGACGCATGCTCGAACGAGGTGCGGTGGACGTGCTGCAGGCCGATGCGAGCCGTTGCGGTGGCATCACGGGATTCATCGCAGCCGCGCAACTGGCGTCCGCCTTTCACATCCCGCTCTCTGCGCATTGCGCGCCCGCGCTGCATCTGCACGTGGCCGCTGCGGTGCCTGGCCTGCGTCATCAGGAGTGGTTTCACGACCACGTGCGCATCGAGTCGATGCTGTTCGACGGTGCGCCGCGCGCCATGCAAGGCAGCATCGCGCCGGACCTGTCCCGCTCTGGCTGCGGCCTCGACTTCAAGCGCGAAGACGCGAAACGCTTTGCGACCGGTGTGCCATGAGAAAACGTTGACCCGCAACGCGAAATGGCCCCACTGCCCCATCGGCCGTTTGCTGACAAAGTCATTGATAAACCGATCCGCTGACGATGAAACAAACAACCTTATATATGCTTGTCGCGCTGTGCGCGGCTTCCGGTGCCGCCGCGCTGGCGGCGACGAGGAACCGTGGCGGGGACCGCGAAGGCGCATGGCCACGCGCACGCGCGCCCTTCGCGCTACCGACGATGCCTTCAGCGGAGCACGAACACATCAAGGCCGCGCGCGGCTTCAGCCACAGCTCGGCACTGCTCGCTTTTTCCGCACTGGCCGATAGCGCGGTCGAGCACTATCGAGGCTCGTTCGACAACAACGCCATGTACGCGCCGCTCGCCGCCGCGACCGGCGCGCTGCTCGCGGGTCTGCATGGCGGCGTGGACAGAACCGAGGCCTCCCATTCGGTCCGGCATGCGGTCTATCTCGCGGCCGTAACGACCGGCGTGGCGGGTACCGCATTCCATCTGTACAACGTCACCAAACGTCCGGGCGGATGGAGCTGGCACAACCTGTTTTACGGCGCGCCACTGGGCGCACCACTGACACTGCTGTTGTCTGGCGCGCTTGGCGCGGTCGGCGAACGGCTGCGCAACGAGCCTGCCGAAGATCCACAACTGTTCGGCATGCCAGCGGGGAGAGCGCTTGCGCTCGCGACGAGCATCGGCCTCGCGGGCACGGTCGCCGAGGTCGCGCTGCTTCATTTTCGCGGCGCGTTCCAGCACCGTGCGATGTACGTGCCCGTCACAGTTCCGCCGGTCGCGGCGGTGCTGCTTACCCACGCTGCGCTGAGTGCGCCGCAGTCGCGCTGGTTCACCCGCGTCTGGTTACGCATGACGGCGACGCTCGGATTGGTGGGTTCGCTGTTCCATGCGCGCGGTGTCGCACGCAGCCAGGGCGGCTGGCGCAACTGGTCGCAAAACGTGCTCGCCGGGCCACCGTTACCCGCTCCGCCGGGTTTCACCGCGCTAGCGATGGCCGGTCTCGCTGCACTACGCATGAGGGAGACCGAAAAGTGAACCGCGGCCATTTTGTTCCTGCTTATCCGGACTACGACGTTCTCGACAAACGCGATACGCCGTCATGGGACGATGCGACGCGTACCGTTATCGACGATCGCATCGGCACTCCCGACGCGCCCGCATGGTGCGATCCCGCTGAATGGCGCACGCTGCATGCGCTGTGCGATGCCATCGTCCCACAACCGGCAGGCCGGCCGTGCGTGCCGCTTGCCGCGCTGGTGGACCGTAAGATCGCGAAAGGCCGAAGCGATGGCTATCGCAATGCGCAGATGCCACCGTTGCAGCAAGCCTGGCGCATCGGTTTCGCCGCGCTCGACGACGAAAGTCTGCGTCACTATCGTGCCGGATTCGCAGACCTGGACGAGCGTGGGCGCATCAGCCTCATTCACGCGATGCAGCACGGAACGCTGACTCGCGACGCGTGGCAGGGAATGCGTTGCGACCTGTTCTTCAGGGAGCGGGTGCTGCACGACATCTGCACGACCTACTATTCGCATCCATCGACGTGGAGCGAGATCGGCTTCGGCGGCCCCGCGAATCCGCGTGGTTACGTGCGCATGTACTTCAACCGTCGCGACCCGTGGGAAGCCGTCGAGGCGGCACACGACGAAGCCGCTCAGAAACCTGGATCACAGAAGACTCGGGAGACAAAGCGTGCTCGATGACGCCCTTCGCCATCCCCGCGGCAAGGATGGCCGCGCACCGGACGTCTTCACGCGCGGCGGCTGGCTGCCAATGCACGAGTATCCGCGCCATGAGGAAGTCGACTTCGCGATCGTCGGCACGGGAGCGGGCGGCGGCACGCTCGCCTGCCGGCTTGCCGAACAGGGATTCAAGGTGGTCGCCTTCGATGCGGGCGCATGGTGGCGGCCGCTCGAAGAGTTCGCCTCGGACGAAACGCATCAGTCGAAGCTGTACTGGACCGACGAGCGGATCGTCGACGGCGACGATCCGCTCGTGCTCGGCGCGAACAACAGCGGCAAGGCGGTCGGCGGCAGCACCGTGCACTTCGCGATGGTGTCGCTGCGCTTCAGGCCAGAATGGTTCAAGGCGCGCACGTTGCTCGGCTACGGCGCGGACTGGCCGCTCGACTGGCGGGAAATGTGGCACTACTACGCTTACGTCGAAGACGCGTTGAAGATCGCCGGGCCGGTCAGCTATCCGTGGGGCCCGAAACGGCCACGCTACCCGTATCGCGCGCATGAGATGAATGCTGCCGCGCTGGTGCTCGCAAAAGGGGCGGAGGCGCTGGGCATCGCGTGGAGCCCGACGCCGCTCGCCACCGTGTCGGCGCCGCGTGGCAATGCGCATCCGTGTGTCTATCGTGGCTTCTGCGTGTCAGGCTGCGCGACCAACGCGAAACAGAGTGCACTCGTCACGTGGATTCCGCGTGCCGTCAGAGCAGGTGCCGAGATTCGCGACCTCGCGATGGTCGGCCGCATCGACGTGAACCCGGCGGGACGTGCCACCGGGGTCGAGTATCTGCGCGAAGGCCAGTGGCAATTCCAGCGCGCGCGTCATGTGGTCGTCGCGGGCTATGCGATCGAAACGCCGCGTCTGCTGCTGATGTCAGCCAATGCGCAGTTTCCGTACGGTCTCGCCAATAGGTCGGGTCTCGTCGGCAAGAACCTGATGGTGCAGTCGAATCAGGCGGTGTGGGGTGCAATGGAGGACGAGATACGCTGGTATAAGGGGCCGCCGTCACTGTCCATCACTGAACACTGGAACTACACAGACAAGGGCAAGGACTTCTTCGGCGGCTACGCGTATATGAGCCAGGGGCCACTGCCGGTGGTATGGGCGCAGACACAACTGGGACGTGGCCTGTGGGGCCAGCCGCTGCTCGACGAAATGCAGATGTACAACCATCAGGCCGGGCTCAAGATCGTCGGTGAAACGCTGCCGCAGGAACGCAACCGCGTGACGCTCGCCGATGAGAAGGATCAGTACGGCTTGCCGATCGCGCGGGTGAGCTGGAGCTATTGCGACAACGACCGGCGGCTGATCTCACACAGCCTGGCGTTCATGACGCGGGCGCTCGAAGCGGCCGGCGCGACACGGATCTGGGCCCAGCACGACGATACCTGCCATCTGAACGGCACAGCCCGCATGGGCGACGATCCGCATACGAGCGTCGTCAATGCGGATTGCCGCAGCTGGGATATTCCGAACCTATGGATCTGCGACGGTTCGGTGTTTCCGACCGTAGGCGGCGTGAATCCGTCGCTGACCATTCAGGCGATCGCCTGTCGCACGGCGGACAGGATTGCCGCGCTGGCATCGCGGAGCGAACTTTAGACGGATGCTCGCGCGCCGCCGCGTGAACACCAGGGAGACATAAGCCATGAAGAAGAGCCACATACCGCAAACGGTCGTGATCACCGGTGCGACGGCTGGCCTGGGTCGCGCGACCGCGCTCGAATTCGCACGACATGGCGCCGACGTAGCACTGCTCGCGCGCGACGTCGATGCACTTCAGCAAACCGCCCAGGAAGTTCGCGCCGCTGGCGTACGCGTGCTGTCGATCCAGGTCGATGTGAGCGACGCCGAAGCCGTCGATGCCGCCGCGGCGTCCGTCGAGTCGCGCCTCGGACCCATCGACGTCTGGGTCAACAATGCGATGGTGACGGTGTTTGCCCCCGTCGATGCGCTTTCGCACAGGGATTTTGCGCGGGTGACAGACGTCACGTATCACGGTTTCGTCTGGGGCACGATGGCAGCGTTGAAACACATGCTCGAACGCGACCGCGGCGTGATCGTTCAGGTGGGTTCCGCCCTCGCCTATCGGTCGATTCCGCTGCAATCCGCGTATTGCGGCGCCAAGCACGCGATACGCGGCTTCACGGACGCATTGCGCTGTGAGCTGCATCATCGCCACAGCCGTGTGCGCGTCACGATGGTGCAGATGCCCGCGTTGAACACGCCTCAGTTCGAGTGGGCTGAAAACGGCATGCCGCATGCGCCGCGTCCCGTCGCGCCGATCTTTCAGCCGGAAGTCGCAGCGCGGGCGGTCTATTGGGCGGCGACGCACAGACGCCGCGAAGTGTGGGTCGGCGCGTCGTCGATCAAGGCGATCGTGGCCAATCAGTGGATACCGGGTTGGCTTGACCATTATCTCGGCCGTACTGGTGTCGATGCCCAGCAGGACGAAACCGTAGCCCGCGGAGCGCGGCGCGCGTCGAACCTGTGGGAGCCTGTCACGGCTCTTCATCGCGTACATGGCCGGTTCGACGCGCAGGCGTCGTCGTCCAGTCCCGCGCTCTGGCTGGACACGCATCGAGGTTTCGCGATGCTCGCCATCGCGACGCTGGCCACGCTGTGTGTGGGCGTGCTGCGCCGCCGGATCTGATCATGGCGTTGCGCCTCGAAGACTACGCGATGCTCGGCGACGGTCAAAGCGCAGCGCTCGCCGGCATCGATGGTTCTATCGACTGGCTATGCTGGCCCGCGTTCGATTCGAGCCCCTGCTTTGCCGCGCTGATCGGCGAGCCGAACAACGGTTTCTGGCGGATCGCGCCCGATGATGGCGTCGTGGCCGCGCGCCGTCGCTACCTCGACGCGTCGCTGGTCCTTGAGACGATACTAGAAACCGTCAATGGCACGCTCGAACTGACCGACTGGATGGAATGGGCCGCGGCGCCGCCGCGCATTTGCCGGCGCGTGCGGTGCGTGTCGGGCCGGGTGCGAATCACGAGCGAGTTGGCGGTACGTTTCAACTACGGACAGGCGCTGCCCTGGCTGCGCCCCTTGGACGACAGGATCGCCGCAGTAAACGGACCATGGACGATCTGGTTCGACACGAAGCAGGCATCGTCCATTCGCGATGCGCGCGTATACAGCTCGTTCGAACTCGCGGCCGGCGAGGTTTGCGATTTCGTACTGACCTGCACCCGGTCTCACGAACCTCCACCGCAACGGTTGCACGCCTCGGAGTCGCTTAAGGGAGCGCTCGACTTCTGCTGCAATGGACTGCAGCTCACTCTATAGGCGGGCGCTATAACAATGCGGTAACACGATCACTCGTCACACTCAAAGGACTGATGAACCACCAGACCGGCGGTATCGTTGCGGCTCCAACCAGCTCGTTGCCGGAACGCGTAGGCGGCGACCGGAACTGGGATTACCGCTATTGCTGGCTGCGCGACGCGAGCTTCACGATGCTGGCACTCGCCGCAAGCGGTGTCAGCGAAGAAGCGCAGGCGTGGCGGGACTGGCTGGTGCGTGCCATCGCGGGGCATCCGGCGCAGACCCAGATCATGTACACCACAGATGGCGCGCGCCACATCGTCGAGTGGGAATGTCCAGCGCTGCGCGGGTATCAGGAGTCGCGCCCGGTACGTTTCGGCAATGCGGCCGTGAACCAGTCGCAACACGACATTTACGGCGAAGTGATGAATGCGCTATATGTCGCGAGGCAGCATGGCTTGGCGCCCGACGAGGACGCATGGTTGCTCGAACGCAACCTGATCGATCAGGTCACGGCCATCTGGCGCGCCGTCGATAACGGCTTGTGGGAGTTTCGCGGCGCGCAGCGGCACTTCACGTTGTCGAAGGTCATGGCATGGGTCGCGGTAGACCGTGCGATTCGCTGCACAGAAGAGTTTCATCACCGGGCGCCCATTGCCAGATGGCGACAGCTTGCAGCTACGATACGCAACGACGTGCTGGCGCACGGCTTCAATCAGCACGTGAACGCATTCACACAATCCTACGGCAGCGAGCAGCTCGACGCGAGCCTGCTGCTTTTGCCCTTGTTCGGCTTTCTTCCCGCGCAGGACTCGCGAATACAGGCAACAGTGAGCGCCATCGAGCGCGAACTGATGGCGGATGGACTCGTGTTTCGCTATCGAAGCGACGCATCCGGGAAGGCTCAGCACGAGCCCGACGAAGGCGCGTTTCTCGCATGCAGTTTGTGGCTCGCGCAGGTCCGGCACATGCAAGGTCGCCACGATGACGCGCGCACGCTGTTTGAACGGGTGCTCAGGTTGCGCAATGACGTGGGGCTTCTCGCGGAACAATACGACATCCGGGCAAAGCGCCAATGTGGCAATTTCCCGCAAACGCTGTCCCATGTCGCGCTGATCAATACAGCGATCATGCTGGGCTGACTCGCGACACGACGGCACGCCTTGCCCGCCAGTCTGAACAGTGCGCCCTGAACTCTCCAGATTCCTGCGCCAAACTGACTACTGGCGCATTCACCCCATCACGACAGAAAGGAGGAGCCATGAACAGCATCGCCGATCTTTTCAGGCACCTGACGGCAGGCGTGTACGTGATTGGCGTATCAGACGGCGATCGCCGGGACGCCTTCACGGCAAGTGCGGTCATGCAGGTTTCGTTCTCTCCATTGCTGATCGCAATCGGTATTAGCCCGACGCACGAGTCCTACAAGCTTCTCCATGACGGACGGGGATTTGCCATCAGCGTATTGCGGGCGGAGCAACAGGATCTCGCGCGGCACTTCGGAACACAGTCCGGCCGTACTGTCGACAAACTTGCATCGACGCGCTGGCAGCCGGGTATGACAGGGGCGCCCCTTCTGCTCGATGCGCTTGCGCATTTCGACTGCCGGGTCGTCAATGACTTCGATGCGGGAGATCACAGGCTGGTCGTTGGGTGCGTACTGGATGGAACGATTGTCAGTCCCGCAGGCGAGCCGCTGATCTACGCGCAGACAGGTAATCTCGACGGCAGCGCCAATCTCTATCCCGCAACATTTTCCTGAGAGCGCTGGAGATCCGTGTGCATGTTGTGCATCGGTTCAGGGCGACATGTGAGGCTCGATCTACTTAGCCAGGCACACGTCTGCCGCCATGCCGCGCAAGCGACGTTCCTCTCTGATGGCGTCTTCGCCGCTCGCTGTTCGCGATCACCAGGCATGCGTGCTGCTCGAGCTCGAACACGGTAGTCAACCGACGATCCGCCCTATTCTCGAGGAGTTCAGCATGAAAGCACTGGTTTATGAAGGTCCACGCAAGGTTGTCGTGAAGGAAATGCCGGATGCGAAAATCGAGCGACCTACGGATGTGCTCGTGAAGATCACGACCACCAACATTTGCGGCTCAGACCTGCATATGTACGAAGGCCGCACGAATATGGAATCGGGCCGCATTCTCGGGCACGAGAATCTCGGTGTCGTCGTCGAAGTCGGCAATGCTGTCGAGCGTATCAAGGCAGGCGATCGGGTGTGCATGCCGTTCAATATCGGATGCGGTTTTTGCAAGAACTGCGAGCGGGGTCTTACCGGGTTCTGTTTGACGACGAATCCCGGCGTTGCAGGCGCAGCGTATGGATTTGCCGGTATGGGGCCGTATAGCGGCGGCCAGGCGGAATATCTGCGCGTGCCTTTCGGCGACTTCAATTGCCTCGTTCTGCCGCCCGATGCCGAAGAAAAGGAAAACGACTACGTAATGCTGTCCGATATCTTTCCGACCGGTTATCACGCAACCGTTCTTGCCGGCGTCGAACCCGGCGATAGCGTCGTCATCTACGGCGCAGGCCCGGTGGGTTTGATGGCCGCGCTTTCAGCATCGATCAAGGGAGCCAGCAAGATCATGGTGGTGGACAGTCATCCGGACCGGCTGAAACTCGCGGAGAAGATCGGCGCGATCCCCATCGACGACAGCGACGGATCGTCGGTTGACAGGATTCTCGAGATGACCGGCGGGGAAGGCGCTGATCGCGGTTGCGAATGCGTCGGCTACCAGTGCAGTTGCAAAGGCCACGAAGTGCCGAACCTGACGATGAACAACCTGATCAAGGCGGTGCGTCCCACAGGCGGGATCGGCGTGGTCGGCGTGTTCGTCGCTGAAGATCCCCAAGCCGAAGATCCATTGCAGAAGAAAGGCCAACTTGCGCTCGACTTCGGGCAGTTGTGGATGAAAGGACAGCACATTGCGACCGGTCAGGCAAACGTCAAAGCTTACAACCGCAAGCTGCGCGATCTGATCGCGGCGGGCAAGGCGAAACCGTCCCAGATCATCTCTCACGAATTGCCGCTCGCGAGCGCCCCTGATGGATACAAGCACTTCGACGAACGGGACGACGGCTGGACGAAGGTCGTGCTTAAACCCGCGGCCTGAGCTAGGAGTGCAAGGTAAGTAGTCCGGTAACGGTGGGATCGCGCAGCGTTCGGGCAAATTCCACTCCACGTTGCAGGGCCGACCTCGCGGCTTCCTCGGGCGAGTCGAATGGCGGGCCGCAATCGCCCTCCCGGAACAGTGCATTCGCGCGGTCTGGGTTGCCGATGCCAACGAAGCATTCCGATCGCCAGGCATGCTGTTCGTACCGCTCCTCCGTCACAACCACATATCGACCCACACTTGCCGTCGCCATTGCAGTCTCGAAATTTCTGATCCTGCATCAAAGCATAGTCACCGGCTCGCTGTTATGCCAGCGGCGAGCGTGAACGTTCACGCTCGCCAGCGACGGGCTTTTTGAAAGGTTGTCCCCTATCGCCGCGACCGGTTGCATTGAAGTTGCCCCTTCCCGAACCACATCGGTCATGGCCGCCGTTGAACGTCGAAACGCGGACATCCTCCCAGTATTAAGCGCCGCCGACAGAACCGGCCGTGGAGACGCTCTGACTCCGGTTAGACGGACACCCCATAGAACGCTTTTGAAAAGCGGCACAAGTCATGGGAAGGCCAACGCCGTAAGGACCGCTCCCTGTGCGTGGCCCGATTCATGCGCGTTCACGGTAAGCCGGGAGGAGACCACCATGAAAACGCGCCTTTTCACTTACGTCGAATGTCCGTGCGGACATCGCGGAGCCCTGATCGAAAGCACCGACACGCGCAGTTCGTCAGACGGCGAGCATCAGGCGTGGCTGCGCCAGTTGACCCACGCCGGGACGTATGAAGGAGCGGACGGACTGTTCGCGGACATGAAGCCCGGTTGCCCCGCGTGCGGCCGAAGTTTGGGTCCGGATGATGTCGTCGGACGCCGCGAGCTGCAGGGGACGGACGAAGTCCTGCGGCCGCCACAGACACCGCTCGACGCCGGCCGCTGACGCGTCGGACGTCCGGTGATTGAACACCGAGGCCCGCGACAACGCCAGGCAGCCGCTCCCGCGAAAAGCCTCGTCGGGAAACATTCGCCCTACGCGCTTCACGCGGCACCCTCTTTCTACGGGGCACCCAGAATGGACATTGACATCAACCCGTCCGACAAGCCGGACCCCGAAGTGCAGTCGTGGCTGGAAAAGCTCGGCCCCGGCCTGGTTACCGGCGCCGCCGATGACGACCCCAGCGGCATCGCGACCTATTCGCAGGCTGGCGCGCAGTTCGGCTTCAACATGCTGTGGACGATCATCCTCACCTATCCGCTGATGGTGGCGATCCAGATCGTCAGCGCGCGGCTCGGACGTGTGAGCGGCCACGGCCTCGCGACCAACATCAGGCGTCACTATCCTGCGTGGCTGCTGTACGGTTGCGTCGTCCTGCTTCTCGTTGCCAATACGATCAACATCGCGGCCGACCTCACGGCGATGGGCGCAGCGGTCAACCTGGTGGTCGGCGGTCCAGTGCATGTTTATACCGTTGCATTTGCGCTGGTTTCCGTGCTGCTGCAGCTCTTCATTCCCTATCGCAGCTATGTGCGCGTACTCAAGTGGCTGACGCTCGCGCTGTTTGCGTATGTGGCCACGGTGTTTGTCGTGCAAATCCCGTGGCAGACCGTGCTGGTTCGCACCTTTATTCCGCATCTGTCATGGAAAAGCGCGTACATCACGACGGTCGTCGCCATTTTCGGGACTACCATCAGTCCATATCTGTTCTTCTGGCAGGCATCGCAGGAGGTCGAAGAGATGCGGGCCGAGACGGGTCAGCGCGCACTCAAACATGCCCCCAGACAGGGTCGCGCCAATCTGAGCCGCATCCGGATGGACACGTGGATCGGAATGGGATTCTCGAATGTCGTGGCTTTTTTCATTATCCTCACGACAGCCGCCACCCTGAATGCGCACGGCGTGACCGACATCCAGACATCTGCGCAGGCCGCTGCCGCACTCAAACCGATCGCGGGCAAGTTCGCCTTCACCCTGTTCAGTCTTGGCATCATCGGCACCGGGCTGCTCGCGTTGCCTGTGCTTGCGGGTTCCGCAGCCTATGCGATGGCGGGCGCCTTCAACTGGAGAAACAGCCTCGCGCTGAAACCCCAACTAGCGAAACGTTTCTACGGCATCATCGCACTATCTACCGCGGTTGGTCTTGCGATCGGTTTTACAAGAATCGATCCTATCAAGGCGCTTTACTGGAGCGCCGTGATCAACGGAGTGGTGTCCGTCCCAATCATGGGACTCATCATGTTCATGGCGGTCAATCCGAAAATCATGGGCCGCTTCGTCATTCCGGCGCGCCTGCGCATCACCGGCTGGGCCGCAACGATCGCGATGGGAACTGCGATGCTGGCGATGTTCTGGTTCATGCTCATTCCTTGAGAACGTGAGGCGCCCCGGTCACATTCAATCGTTTTTTTTCGATCTTCCAGACTGCAACTTCAACGGCCGCTCTGCCGGAGGGGGATAGCATCCCTCAAAACGCTCGCAATTCATTAGGAGTTCTTTGTACCTCAACCAAACCAATCGGGGGGTGGTCCTCCGCTTGCGTCAGGTGTGGCGAAATTGCGCCGTGAACCAAAGGCGAAGCACGCAGGCGTTTCGTCAGTGTCTTAATGACTTGCGGAAGCGGGCCCGGCTTTTGCGCATCAATCGGCACGGTGTCCCGCTGGCCGAGCCAACATTGGCAGAACCGCGAGGCTCGACTTTCGCGGAGGCACATTCTCCGGTACAGCCTGATCGCATTCACCTGAGGAGCAGACAATGGAAACGACGAAAGAAGAAGGACCGTTACGGGAGATGGCCGGCAACGTACAGCAAGCCGCCGGTGATCTGCTGGGCGATGTCGGTGCGCAAGTGAGCGGCACGGCGAAGGAGCTGAGCGGTAAAGCGCAGCAACTCTATGCCGATTTTGCGGATGTCGTTCGCGAATCTACCGTAGAGCGTCCATTCGCGGCGCTGGCGATTGCCGCAGGCGTGGGTTTCGTCCTCGGCGCGTTACACGCGGCAACTCGCTCCCGACCCAACGACATACGGCACGACTGGAGAGATTGGAGGTAAGGCGATTTGGTCTTGCCCGCGAACGAGCGCGAAGAACGCAGATGACAAGCACCTCGCTGGCCCGCGTCTTTCAACACCAGCCAGCTCCTGAGGAGTAGCGAAATGTCGATACGTTTAAGAGTCACCCAGTGGCGAAACGTCGGCGGATTCTGTGTCGAACGGGCCGCCGATTACGGTGAGCTGGTTGGCGTCGAACTCGAAGAGACGAGGAAAAGGCTGGTTCGTGAATTAAGCGCGCTCGTCGCTTTGGCGGCAGCTGGCCTTTTCACACTGTCGTTTGTGTGCATTGCGGGGATTGCAACGGCATGGGGGACATCCTATTTTCTTCCGGTGGTTTGGGGCGTGGCCGCGATGTGGCTCGTTGTTTCCATCGTCTCCCTGCTGATCGTTCGCTCGCAGAAACCCGGGCAATCGCTTCATGTTCTGCAACGCGAACTCCGGAGCGACCTCGACACCTTGAGGGAGGCCCTCAAATGAGCCACCGATCTGACGATAACAGAGCAGAGACCGAGATCCTGACCCGGATGGCGGCATCGCGAGCAGCGTTACTCCTAGCGAACCACTCTGCGCCACCCTCGGTCCCGGTCTTGCGCCGACAAACCACGCCCCCCGCAGCCGGTCTGATCACTTCGCTGGCGGCCGCACCTCGCGTCACGCTGCTGCTGGCTTTATGCATCGGCGTAATCGCCCTCGGGCCTCACAGGACACTCAGAGTAGTGGGCCGCTCGGGGATTACCGCGCTGCTGGCCGGCACGACCCGCAAGGTAATCGCTCAGGCCATATAGGCTATCGCATATAGCGGACTGCGCACGAATTTCGTGCGCCCGACCGCACGCGCCGCGCAATCTTCAATCGCCGCCCGACCTACAGCGTCATGGTCTTGTCGCCTCCCGATCTGCTACCCACCGCGTCGAGCTTGAGCTGCAGTTCGGCTTTGCGCTTCGCCATTTTTTCGCCGAGTTCCCGAAGGTTGCACTTTGACTTGCGCAGTTCCGGAAAGAGTTCCTGCTCCTCTTCCTCGACATGATGGTCTACCATCTCGCTCATCACTTTGAAGGTCGCGTCGAAGCCCCTGTCGCCCGCCCTCAACGTTTCAAACTTCGCAATCAGGGTCTTGACGAGGAAATGCTCGATATACGCCTCTTCAACGTCGACCCTGTCGCTGTCTGGCAATGCTTCCTGCGCGGCGGGATACAGCAGTTCCTCTTCGAGCATCGTATGGATGGATAGCTCTTCGCAAGCGCGCTGCGCAATTGCAGCTTTCGCTTCAACGTCCTCCGTCTTTTCGAAAGCCGTAAAGAGTCTTTCGACTGCGCGATGCTCCGCCTCGAGAAAGGCCAGTGCATCGGATGCAGTGGATGCTGCTTCGCCTTTGTCCTGTTTTGTCGCTTCCATGTCTATCTCCTCGGTCATACGGTTGGATGCAATGGTAGGCGACCTTGCTGAGCAACCCATATGCCCACTAAGCAATCTTAGCGTGGCTGCCGCGAGCGGGTTGTCAAACCCGTCGTGCAGCCAGTACAGACGGCCCGGTGTCGCCGAGATGCGCAACTGTGGCGTCACGAGGCGCCGGCCGTGACTGGATCGCGGGCGAAACATGAACCGATGCTCACCAAAACTTGCTGAGCCAGATGGCGACAGATGAGCTTCTGTCGAACATTGAGGCATTTCGGCCCGCTCATGTCTTCCATCTGACTCACCCGTCACGCAGGGGCCCGAACTGCTACGACAATTCCGGGAGGATTTCCAACGCCCATGTGAGGCACGCGTCACGCGCGCGTCGCGCCGGTAACCGCGATGTCGACGAAGATCAGCGCCGCGATCAGCAACGGATGCGGCGCGTCCCTGCGCGCGAGCGCCCCCGCCATCACGCCGCCGCTATAACCGAGCCACGCGCCGCCCGAAAGAGCGGCCGTGCGCAGTGAGATCATCGCGTCGCCGGTGCGCCACATGATTGCGCCCGCCATGGCGATCAGTGCGTCCGCACATTTGATGATATTGATGGTGACGACGATGATCTGGATCGACTGGCCGCCGATGCTCGCAAACGTCTCGCCCTGCATGGCCATCGCGAGTGCGAGCAATGGCAGTTCGCCCCGCAGAGACAGCGCCGCGTCTTGCCGCAACAGATCGGCCGCCACAATCGCGAGCAGCATATGACGCGGCGTGGGGATCAGACGCCGCGCGATCGCGCCACATGGATACCCGGCAAAGAACAACCCCAGCACCAGGCCGAACGACCCGCCCAGCGTCCAGTTGCGCGAGATCGCCGCGTAGCCGAACTGCACGGTATTGCCGGTCATGATGCCCGGGTACAGCCCGCTGAAATCGAGGTAGCCGATGATCTCGACATAGCCCGCCGCCGCGGACAGCAGCGCAGCGCGTGCGATCGATTGCGACAACGTGCCGGATGGCATGGATGTGCTATCTCCGACGGATGCACTGATCGCAAATGGCGGATTGAATCTTGCCACGCCGCGCGAAGTGCGGCGAGCAAAGAGACGTATCGTTCGCGCGGCGGCCCTCCGGATATCGTGAAGCACGATCGGAAAAATCGGCCACAAAGGGCCGGCCGCATCTGCTTCGAACGCACACGCGCCAAGTTCGCCAACCCATTTGAGGCCCGCGCCTCGGTCCCGCGCGCGATTTTTCGCGCGTGCGTAATAAGGGCTGCCTTCCACGAGCGGTGTCGGGTCATGCGAAACCAGATATATCCGGACTCCATCGGTTTGTGCGCATCCGACGTGCGATCATCTTACGAAGATAACTTTGGCCGATTAGGCAATCTAGCGGGCATCTCGAGGTTATTGGATTCGCCACTGCCCGATGAGCGTCGCGCGGTCGCGAACTACCCCGTCCGTTGCTCATCTGCCCGCGGCTCCGTACGTAACGCATACGTTACCAACACACGCCCTGAGATCCGGCGGCGCTCGCCACGACGATCATGGAAGCGGGCACACGCCCGTCATGCGCTTCACGCGCCATACTGGTGTGATTGAGTGGCCGGCAAAGATCGTGCTGCCGGTCCATTCGTAGCCACCCTGCACGCACTCCTCACCGTGGGCTCGCCAAGATGCGCACCGGAATCGACTTCGCGCCCGGCACCTTGCTCTCCTTCGCGTAATGCCACAGCGGGAGCAGCGGATTGCATTCCGGATAGTAGCCGCCGATGCATCCCTGCGGCACGTCGAACGGCACGACGCTCAGCCCGTAGACGCGGCGCTCGACGCTGTCGTCCGCGATCGTTTCGAGGCCAATGCGATCCCCCTGCACGAGCCCGCGCTTCTCCATGTCGGCGTGATTCATCAGGATCACCATGCGCGTGCCTTTGATCCCTCTGAAGCGGTCGTCGAGGCTATAAATCGTCGTGTTGAACTGGCTATCGCTGCGCAAGGTCATGAGCCGCAGCGAATCGGGCTCGCGCTGGGGCATGTCGGGATCTTCGCCAATCGACGTGGGCACCATGAACTCGGCCTTGCCACTCTTCGTTTTCCACTTGCGCTCGCGCGCGGGCAGCGGCCGTATCACGCCACCGGGTGTCCACATGCGCGCCTCGAAGTCTTCGAACATCTCCGGCCACGTCTTCGCCATCTCGATGCGCACACGCGAATAATCGTCGCGCCACGCGTCCCAGTCGACGGTCGAGCGTTCGCCGAGCGTCGCCTTCGCGATGCCCGCGACGATGAACGGCTCCGAGCGTATCGTCGGCGCGGCCGGCTCGGCCACGCCATGCGAGCCGTGAAAGTGCGCAGTGCTGTCTTCCATCGACACCGCCTGCGCGCCGCCCGCCTGCCGGTCGATCTCGATGCGACTCAGGCACGGCAGCATATATGAGCGCGAACCGTGCACCAGATGGCTACGATTGAGCCTGGTCGTCACGTTGACCGTCAGCCCGAGCGCGGCCCACGCCGGCTCGGTGCGCACGCGGTCGGGTACCGAGCGCACCAGGTTCCCGCCCAGGTTGATCATCGCGTTGACCTTGCCGTCGAGCATCGCCTCGAAAGACTCGACGATGTTCATGCCTTTTTCGCGCGGCGGCTCGAACGAAAACTGTTTGGCCAGCTGATCGAGCGGCGCGAGTTCCGGCTTTTCGGTGATGCCGACCGTACGCTGACCCTGCACGTTCGAATGTCCGCGCACGGGCGACGGACCCGCGCCCGGCTTGCCAACATTGCCGCGCAGCATCAGTAGGTTGCACAGCATGCGCACGTTCTGCACGCCCATGCGGTGCTGCGTGATGCCCATGCCATAGTGGATGATCACCGCGTTCGCCTTCATGTAATCATCGGCGGCGGCCTGGAGCGCCTCGCGCGGCAAGCCGCTCACGCACTCGATGTCATCCCAGCTCGCGTCGCGAACGTACTGCGCGAATTCCTCGTAGCCGTTCGTATGCTCGCGAATGAAAGCGACGTCGACCACTCGCGCGCTGCCCGTGCTCACCGCACGATCATCCGCTTCAATGACGAGCTTACAAATGCCGAGAATCGCGGCAGTGTCGCCGCCTGTCTTCACCTGGTGGTATTGCGTACTGATCTGCGTGTCGGAGGGCGTGAGCATGTCGACCGGCGATTGCGGGTTCGCGAAATGCAGCAGGCCCGGCTCCCGCAACGGATTGAACGTGATGATCGGCACACCGCGTTTGCGCGCGTCCTGCAACTGATGCAGCATGCGCGGGCTATTCGTGCCGACGTTCTGGCCGAAGAAGAACATCAGGTCGGTCTTCTCGAAGTCGTCGAGCGAGATCGTGCCGACGCCCACGCCGATCGCCTCCTTGAGTCCGACGGCGGTGCTCTCGTGGCACATGTTCGAACTGTCGGGCAGATTGTTGGTGCCGTACATGCGCGCGAACAGCTGCAGCATGTACGAGGTTTCGAGCGACGCTCGGCCCGAGGTGTAGAACACCACGCTGGACGGGTCCAGCGTGCGCAGCTCGGCGCCGATTGCATCGAACGCTTCCTGCCACGCTACGGGCACGTAGCGGTCGGTGGCCGGGTCGTAGCGCATCGGCTCGGTCAAACGCCCCGCTTCCTCGAGATCGCGGTCGTGCCACTTCGCGAGTTCGCTGACTGTGTGGGCGTGGAAGAAATCGGGTGTCACACGTTTTACCGTGAGATCCCACGCCGTCGCTTTCGCGCCGCTTTCGCAGAACTCGAATGTATGCGGATCGGCCGGCTTGGCCCACGAACAGCTGACACACATGAAGCCGTCGGGCTTGTTCTGACGCATCAGGACGCGGCTATCCGTCAGGGGCGCTTTTTCCTGCAGCAGGATCGTCGCGACGGCCTTGAGCGACCCCCATCCGCCCGATGCGTACGGATATGCGTCGCTTTTGTCTATTTTGCTCATGAGTCCCCCGCTTGGTCCATACATGTCACGTCATGAGGTATTAGCACGCCGTGTTCCCGGACGCTGCGGAATGCGGCGGTGCTGCGCTTGCTGCGTCGCTGGCGCGCTCGCGAGGTTTGCCGCGATAAGTGGTGAGTACAGCGCGATTGATGCTGCGGTCGACCGCTACGCGCAGCTTGCGACGCGCGATCGCGATACCCTCCATCAGATGATCGACTACGCGCAAACCGGCGGCTGCCGATGGCGCGTGATACTCGAGTATTTCTGTGATGCGCAGGGTTTCGAGCGCTGCGGCACCGGTGGCAACTGCCTGAACCCGCTCGAGGCAATGCGCGAGGCGCAAGGAAGCGCACCTGACGAGATAGAGCCGCCGCGCCGCCCCAGCAGGCAGCCACGCTTCGGCCACGGAGACACGGCGCAAATTCGGCGCGGCCCACGCAGTATTGACGACGGACAAACGGGTCGCGGTACTGTTTTCCGATGGAACGACCCGGACATTCATGGAGGCTCGTGAAGGCAGAGATCGCTTGACGCGCGAGGCTTGTCCTTCAGTGTGGTGGAAGACTCGGGTCACACTCGCCACCTTGTCTCGTTGCTGCCGCATTCCTGCCACTCGAGGAGTGCTCCGACATCTGGCGCACAGGCTACCTGCCATGAAACTTTCCAGGCAGGCACTCCTGAACGCCGCCTCGGGCTTAATCCTCGGCGGCTCCCGCTACGGAACGCGCTTACGGCGTTCCTTCCGCTTGCCATCCCGTGGTTGTGCGAGGACTGAAGACGCAAGCTGCAGTGCCGACCACCGAGGATAATCACGGTGAAACGGAAAAGACCCGCGTATACCTCAAGTGCGGACACGCCTTGCAGAATCGCACTTTCCGCGCGCCGGCCATTCCGGCGCACCAGTTTGGTGACCGTCAGGCAGTATCGCTGCCGGCCGCGCTTCGTCGTTGCTCCTCTGCGATTTCCGCTTCCACCAGAGCTCGCGCTTTTCGCCAGTACTCGTCGGCGCAACCCTCCATACGGCCGTCCTCCTGCCAAAGCGCATAAGCTTTGGCTCGAATACGCTCTTCGATACTCTCAGCAGCCATAAAACGTACCTTTGATTACAAGTCGGCGTCGGGGAAATATAGATGCTCCCGCAGCCGGACAACAACCCTGTCATTCATCGCAGCCTGGAATAGACGCTGTTTAAAGCACACCGTCTCCCACCCGAATCGCTGCGATCTTAGAGTCAGTTTGAAGCTTCCACAGCGCAGGCTACCATCCTTCGGCGGCGAACCGTGTTTAGCTCGGTCCGGAATTACACCGTGCGCGCGGAGTCTTGGGCCATTCCAATATCGTCATGGCCGCGTCAAGGGTGCGGGAGTAAGATCCAGGCCGCGCGCCGCTATTTCCAGCAAGCGATCGATCGGACCGGTATGTCCCTGAGAGCGCGACCATGGACAAAACCGGGGCAAATCTGGCCGTCCTGCAGACCATCAACGCTGAACGCGAACGTTCACAAGATCCAGCAGTTCAGGTATCTCAGCCAGATCGTCGAGCAGAATCATCGGGCTATCACACGCCAAATCGGGCCTTTGATGGGCTTCAGGTACTTTCGCTGCGCTCGCTTTATCGTAGCTGGAGTCGAGACGAATGAAATGAACGCGTCCCACCCGTGAGCGCTGAAAGGGATCTGAAGGTGAACCCTCACGGGCCGACGGCATCAAGTGCCGAAGTTGGAAGATCATTGAAGTCTTCTCAGGTAAACAAGAGGATCCGTCATGCCGCTTACACCCGTTGGAATCGACATCGCGAAAAGCGTCTTTTAGGTGCACTACGTGGATCCAGAAACCGGTGAGATCGTGAACAAACCGATCAAGCGGGCAAAGTTCCTTGAGTATTTCGCGAACCGTGCGCCGTGCCTGATTGGCATGGAAGCGTGTGGTTGTGCGCAGCACTGGGCACGAGCGCTGAACAGGATGGGACACCAGGTAAGACTGATCCCCGCGGAGTTTGCCAAGGCGTTCAACATCCGCAACAAGAACGATGCGGCGGACGCCCGGGCGATCTGGCTGGCCGTACAGCAACCTGGCAGGCCGATCGCGGTCAAGACTGAAGCACAGCAGGCGGTGTTGGCGCTGCACCGAATGCGGCAGCAGTTGGTTAAGTTCCGCACGATGCAGATCAACAGTCTGCGTGGCTTGCTGACCGAATACGGCGAAGTGATGGGCAAAAACCGTTCGGCGCTGGACAAAGCAATACCATCCGTGCTGGCGAGGGTTGCAGAGCGTCTGCCGGCGGTCCTGATCGATACGTTGCGCGAGCAGTGGAACGGATTGACCAAGCTGGATGAGCAGATTGCTGAAATCGAGCGACGGTTACGTCAGTGGATGAAGGAAGACCGGGCGGTCAACGCTATTACCGCGATTCCGGGTGTCGGCGTACTTACGGCGACAGCGGCGGTTGCGACGATGGGCGATGCGAAGGCCTTTAGATCAGGACGGGAGTTTGCCGCCTGGATTGGGCTTGTACCGAAGCAGGCGGGCTCGGGTGGCAAGGTGAACCTGCTGGGTATTAGCAAACGTGGAGATACGTATCTGCGCACGCTGCTAATTCACGGTGCGCGCAGCGTGCTGACTCACGCAAAGGAACCGGGTCCGTGGGTCGAACAGATCAGAAAACGACGGCCAGTGAATGTGGTGATCGTGGCCCTCGCCAACAAGATGGCGAGAATGACCTGGGCGGTCCTGGCGCATGAGCGGCAGTACCAGAAGGGGTATGTCAGCGTGAAGCCGGCATGAGAAACGGTTGGTATTACGAAAGAGACTAACTTTTACACAAGGTGATAGTCGAAGGGTTGCGTAGGAAATCGTATGCGATGACAAGCCAGGTAGGACCGGGACTCGTTAAACCTGAATGTGCATAGGAGCTTTGAGCTCGTGAGATGAATGAGGCACGAGTCAGCGGATTTCATAGTGGCCCGCAGCGGTAGTATCCGCTGCAACAAGGCCGAATATAATCTGCAGCCCATTCTGTCTGTCAGAACACACGAAAACTCGCGCAAACGGGACGCGTTCATATAGATGCACATGATCAAAAGAAGGCAAATGATACCGGACGACATCATGCGAACTGCTGCCTGACAGTTCTATTCGTTGCTCATGTAGGAATCCATACCATTAATCAACTTCCTCCTAGCGTATCGCGACAACTCTTCACGCCAAGCCATCAGTTGACGCGGGGGCTCGAAGCGGGACAGATCGCGGGGTTCAGAAAGCAGGTCAGTCGCCACAAGCCAGCTTGATTGCGCGGTGGGCCGCCTTCGCGCACCCCGAGCTGAAATTCCCCATTCTGCCGTCCTGAAATACCAATGCGACCTAGTCGCCGCCCTGCAGAGTAACCTTTCCAGGAAAACCAGGAAAGCCAACTGGACAGCACCACGATCTCGCGTCGGTGGCGCGCGCACGGCCCCTGGCGGGTCAGTCATTTCGGAGCCGTAGCGCGTGTCTCGCGCGCGAGGCTGCACGGGGCCGAGTGGCACAAGAAATGCTGCGAGCGGCCCAAGAAATGCTGCTCATGTCGCGTGCCGCGGGCTTCGTCGCTCACAGGCATAGGGGCCAGCTTCACCGCGCGTGACTCCCGCTTGCACGGGCATCTGACGCAATACCTGTCGCATCGACATGACGCTGGACCCTCCCTCCCGTTCGGCCCTTCATCACCAGCTTCAGTCTCATCAACCTGTCCTGTGACTACTACGGCCTCTGCTAACTCCTCGCTCCGGCTCGACGCCGTTGCCCTTTCAGGCATGAGGCAAGGCCTCCCCAGGTAAGAACACACTCCTTCACCGCACAACCACCGCATCTACGCCACTTCGCCGTGGTCACGAGAGCTTCGCGGTTTTTGGCCCGCTCGCCCTGCTCCGCGGCGCCTCATATGCGGTTCTTTGTTAATCGACTCGCGGCTTACGCTCCACGCTTCCTCGCTACACCCGGTCGCCCTCGTGCAGTTGCGCTTCTCTGGGCGCACAAAAAAATCGGCCCGCTTGCGGGCCGATGAACACACGTGGTACTTGGCGAACCGCTGTGCGCGATTCGAGCAAATTAGAACTGGCGAATATGAAAATAGCAAGTCGCCAGAGGACGCCGCTGGGCTGGCGAAATTTCGCTAGGTCTCGCGCGTGACGAGCGCGGGGCGCGCTGATTACGATTTCATTTGCCGGGTGCGAGCCCCGGCAAATTGGAAAACTCCTTTTAACGGCGCACCGTCGACTGGGCGCCGCTTTTTTTGGCCTCACGCTGTCCGACGCTTTCCGGTATGGGATTTGCGCACGCGCAGAATCCGCCCACCCGCGCAAGACGCAGCCAGCGCAATCCGGGAGCCCGTGATGCCGAAAAGAGAATTCGTACATGGCCACCACACGTATCGCCTTCGAACGGTGAGGGTAACGAATGGATGGACGTTCGAAATCGTTCATAGGGTGCGCACGGGGGATGATGCAACCGAGACGGAGCATAGCCCCGGGATCACCTATGCCTCGGAAGAGGCAGCGATGGAAGCAGGCACGCAGGTAGTCATCGACATGAGCGCCCTACTGAAGGAGAACCGTTGAAAGCCGAAAGACAGATGCGCGTGAGCGTCAGACGCGGGTCTCTCGCGTGATCTCTGGCGATTGTGCCTGGGCGAGCGACTGGCACCTCCGGCTGTCTCACTCGTCAGAGCCGCGAAAAAGCCGCTCGTCCCAAACGACTGGTCGCGACTCACCGACGACGATGCCCGCAGCGAGCGGGTGTGCCGGGTTAACCAGAACATTCCACTCTTCGCGCGCGACAACTGACGGCACCAGCAGTATTGCGGTGCGGCGTTCTGCAAGAACCTGTCCGCATTTTTGTGTGCGAGGCGGTTAGCGGAGTTACCGGGGCAGGCAGCGGCCCTCGGGCCGCTGCCCGCGACGCCACCGTTCGTTTCTTCTTCATCGGCATATCCATGACTTTGATCCTTCATGATATGCCCCGCCCACAAAATGACGGATAGGTCCTTCTGCAATCCAGCGATCACCAAACTCCCGGGCGATCTGGATGTTCGCCCCGTCCCATCCGGCCGGAAGCAGGGTTTCATCCGCTCGCTCCACCGGAATGTCGTGGGGTGCTTCAGCCGTGACGACGACGTGGGCCTGCGGCACCTTGCCTATGCGCGCGTGGACCAGCACCTCGAGCATTGCTGCGGCGAACGTGGTCGCCCCATAAATGACGGCGCGGCCCGGACTGTTGAACCGGCCACCGATCAGCTGTGCCCCCGTTCCATCCCAGACGGGGTGGCGGCCGTCCGCAATGCGATAGATCCGCATCAGGCTGGAATTCCATAAAACAGCTTCCAGAGCAGCTCTTCCACGCGCCTGGCACCCAGCTCGGTCATCGAGACATCAAGCGGGGTGCGGCCGTCGAGCAGTGGATGAGGCGTGTTCAGGAATTCCCGCGCGTCAGCTTCTGAATCCCACACGTATTCGGCCAATGGCCGGCTCGATCGCACTGCGCCGTCTGATCATCGCCCGTAGCCCCCGCGTGATACCTCGCCGCAGCCCCGGGCGGTAGATCTTTGCACCTTCGATGTCTACGCCCTTGTACCCACGGTCCACGAGGGCGATTTCTGCGCGACATCGCTCAGGATTGCCGCCTCCTCCAGCGCTTCTGCAAGAGTGTGGCCATCGTACGGATTACCCGGCATCGAGCGCACGCCAACGACCAGGCCTTCCTTGTGGGTTGTCGTGATCGACACTTTCACACCGAACTCATACGGCGTGCACGCGTTGCACCTTTGCCAGGCACTCCACCTCTGGCGCATGCAATGCGTAGATCTCAGCGTAGGACCAGCTCTTCTGTTCGTTCATTGGCTTTCATCTCAGGAGCCTGACTTTCTCCACAGGGTTATCCACCAAAATTGTGGATAACGACCATCCTTCCTGCAAGGGGTATCGTCCATGATGCCGCACGCGTTGATGGCGAACGATGGATCCAACGCGGTCGTGTTGGCCGCATCAAAAAAAGCAAAGCGTGTGGCCGAGGGCCTGCACAGAGCACCTGGCCGCGCGCTTTTTACGCTTTCTTATAGCGCAGCCAGACCCCGTCGTGATCCACTTTTTCAAAAGACACCAGCTTCAGATGCGCTGGCGCTTGCCACTCGTCCATCGCTACCTCGAACGATGAAGGATGTTCACGGCGGCCATCTACGAGGGGGAGAATCAATACACTCACCTCGTCCACAAGGCCCGCATTCACGAACGAACCGCTCACATGCGATCCACCTTCCACAATCAGCTTCTTCAAGCCGAGTTCGGCCGCAAGCGTTTTCACCACCTTGTCAAGGTCGAGCTCTGACTTGCCGCCGAACACATACGAGATGCCGATCGATTGAAGATAAGCGAGATAATCGTCGGTGACCTGTTCGGTCAGCACTTCGATCACGTGCGACTCAAGCGTCGTGTTGCTCTTCCATGACACCCGGCCCTGCGGATCAATTGAAATCGCGTATTGATGCGCGTTGCGTTCGACGAAGTGATCAGCGCGGAGCACCGGGCCTGTGGCGAGGCCTCTCCGGTACTCCGAGCCTCCAGAAATTTCCTGCATGGTCGCGCGCCCGCATATCCAGCCGTCAGCGTCGAAGCTAGCCGCGGTGCTTTCATACAAATCAGCAGCGTAGTCGAGGTTCCAGCCCTCCAGCAGGCTGCGGCCGTCGAGCGAGGACATCATGTGAGCAACGATATAGGGTTTTCATGCGAAGTCCCGGTGTCTGGTCTCGAAACTGATCTCGCCGCAAGCATTCGTTAAAACTTGCAGCTTATAAACGAAAAGATCGGGCTGGCCCCTGTGATGTTTCTCACGGCTCGCCTTCAGCGGAGGCGCGGGTAGCGCGTCCCTGATGATCACACCCGACCAACGGGCCAGTAGTAGCAACCGCCGTTCCAGAGAGAGGGATTGTCCGCCCGGTTCGGCGCGACCGCTTCGAGCGGTCTGCCGCCAAGGGATACGAAGTTCTGGAGCTAGGTACCTGCAGCTACCCGATACGGGACGCATCCACCAGCGTCGTAGTCAGATCAAGCACGTCTGCGATGAGCCATCGGAAAGCGACAGGTACGAGTGTTGCGCTGCAAGACGGCCTGTTTGGAAGCGCCTCACTCTTAAACACAGCTGGTCTGCTATGTACCGTTGCGCAATGCGGCGCGATTTTCCTTGCTCGCGCCATCCGGATGCATGTTCCTGGAGGAGTCCGCGGAATGTCGAAAAGCCTGATCAAGCTCTGGCTGAGCGGTTTGAGACACATGGTCACCAGTCAGGTGGAACCGATTCGCGTACCCAAGCCCCGCGCGCCGACGAGGCCTGCGCGCACCAGGACCGCTAAAGCGAAACCGAAGCCGGGCGCAGCCACCAAGGCAGCTACGCCGCGTGCCGGAACGCGCCCTGCGACGCGCGAATCGCGCGAGCGTCCGCGAGCGTCTGCGTGGGCGCGCGGGAAGTGGGCCCGGTCGTACCACTCGGCGCCGCCTATGGCCGGCCGCTTCGTCAATCACATTTCGTATGCCCTCTACACGCCGCCAAAGACCGGCCTCGAGCGCTTGCCACTCGTCGTCATGCTGCACGGCTGCAAGCAGAACGCCGACGATTTTGCGCGAGGCACGCGGATGAATCTGCTCGCCGACAAGTACGGATTCGCGGTGCTCTATCCCGAGCAGTCGAAGCACGATCACGCGCTGCGCTGTTGGCGCTGGCATGACGATTTGACCCGCGCAGGCGGCGGCGAGGCTGCATCGGTTGTGTCGCTGGTCAACGCCATTGTCGAACAGCACGATCTCGACGCCGAGCGCATCTATCTCGCGGGAATGTCCGCAGGCGCGGGACTCGCGGCGATACTGGCCGTGCGCTATCCGCGTGTATTCGCAGCGGTCGGCCTGCACTCCGGTGTGGTGTTCGGTAACGCGCGCTCCGCCACCACCGCGCTCGATGCCATGCGCCGGGGCAGCCGCAGCGACCCCGTCGCGCTGATCGACGCCGTCGTCGATGTCCGGGAATATCCGGGCATGCCGGCGATCATCGTGCATGGTGAACTGGACTCAGTGGTGACATCAGTCAACGCCGAACAATTGACGCAGCAGTTCCTCCGGCTCAACGGCTTCATTGATGCTGCCGGGAATCGCCGCGCAGGCGACGCACGTGAGGAGAAGCGCCAGGACGGCGTCGTGAGTGACTATTTCAAGAATGGCCGGCGGGTCGTGAAGACATCGATTGTGCGTGGGCTCGGCCATTCATGGGCCGGCGGCGACGATAAGGTGGCCTTTCACTCATCGAAGGGACCCGACTCCGCCGCCGTCATGTGGGAATTTTTCAAGTATCAGCGGCGCTCGAGCTAGGCCCCACAAGATGCATTCACCCCACCGATGAGCCACGATGCGACAGGTGTCATACCATAGCGCGCGTCGCCTCAGGGACTCTATCGTGTTCGCACTGTCGCCAGTGCTGCGTACCCAGCGGGTGGGCCATTCAATTGCGTTTTCTTACCAGTCGCGAAGAAAAGGGGAACCTCGGGCCTTTTCTGGGGCTGTTTTCACCGATTTGCTCCGATCAAATCACACATTCACGGATTTTGCTCCTCGTCCCCAAGGGCCTCTTTCGATGATATGCAACTTCCCGTATTCGATGTCTTTTTCATCATCGTCGGTGCGAGGTTGCAGAATTGACCGATATCGAAGGTTTGTTCGTCCGGGAAGATGATCTCAACCCGGCGCGCTCGCGCACTCATGTCGCCCTTATGTTGTTGTCGATGGCGAGCCTCGCGGCCTCTACCACGCGACCCGTGTTTCAGTCGGAAGGCCCCTGCTGGAGCACAGCGGAACACGGTGCCGGTCCAATGTGAGCCAGTCCGAATCAAATTCCATATTGATCCTCCGCCCGCTGGCCGCAATGCATCGCGAACTATAGTGACCGGCAGACGGTTTTCAGGACCGGAACTTCATCACTTCCCCTTGAAATTTTCGCCTTAGGTCCTATCTTTGTTTTCGCTCAGGCAGATGCGCCGGCCGCATCCGGTGCACTGCGTGTTTCGATTTGTTTGCCAGCAGTGTGGCAAGCGAACTGGAGCGCGTAGACCCGTTCGCCTCGTCGCTGCGCGCGAAGGAGGATACGATGAGTGATCTCTTTTCCGTAACCGACCTGTTCAGTGAGTTTGACCGTCTGCAGCGGCAGATGGACAGCCTGTTCGGCGGCTTCCCGTCCAGCATCCGCTCAGGCCGCTTCGGTGCCTTTCCGCAACTCAACACCGGCACCACCGAAGAGTCGATCGAAATTGTCGCGTTCGCGCCCGGTCTCAACCTGGCCAACCTGGACGTGTCGGTCGACAAGGGCCTGCCGACCATCAGCGGCGAGCGCAAGCCTGCCCAGGCCGGACATGATGACCCAACCGCGAGGACATCCGCACCTATGCCCAGCAGCGCTTTACCGGCAATTTCCGGCGCGTGATCGAACTGCCGCAGAATGCGGACCCCGACAAGGTACAGGCGCGCCATACCAACGGTTGCGTGTCGATCAGCGTGGGCAAGCGCGAAGCGTCGAAGTCGTGGGGCATTACCGTGCAGTAATGCCAGTCATTCAAGGAGCGAACCATGACAAGACCCAGGTCGCCGAACGCGACCAGCAAGCGGTAGCACGACGCGAGGGTGAGCAGCCGGCACGGCGGATGACACTCACACCGGCAGTCGACGTGTTTGAAGACAGCCAGGCATCACGCTGTGGGCGGACCTGCCGGGTGTAACGAAGGGCAAACTCGACGTGAAGGTGCACGACGGAAATCTCTATATCGAGGCCGAAGCGGTGGTGCCAACTCCCGCAGGTCTGCGGCTGCAACACGCCGAGATCCGTGGACCGCATTTCGCGCGCGCGTTCTCCCTGAGCCCCGACTTCGACACATCGAAGATCGATGCGAACCTGCAGGACGGTGTCCTGAAACTGACGATCCCGCGTCGCGACGCGGCGCGGCCGCGACGGATCGAGGTGCGGAAGAACTGAGCGCGGGAGATCTGCAACGACGGCGCGAGAGACCGGTGCCGGCCGAGAGGTCGCCACCGCCCGGCTTTGTGGAGACGGTGATGCCGACCTCCGTGGACCAAAAGTGGCGCGGATGCACGGGCCGCCCCTGAGCGGGGGCGGATGCCCGGTTCGTAAGCCGGTTGGCCTTCGCGATGGGTGTGCGGCGCCGCTCGGGGCAACGCGGGGTGGCAGCTGCAAGCCGACTGCCATCTGGCGTGTTACGCCCAGCGCGAGGGGCTTCTGCTGACGCCCGGCGCGCCGCGGCGCCGCAGTCAATCGACGACAGCAGAAGCGAGCAGTGAGCGTGCAGACATGCGGTTCTCCTGCCAGATCATCGAGGAGCATAAGATGAGCACCGACCCGAAAAAGTGGAACCCTTTCAAATTTCTCCGCGGCTCAGCGCGCAAGCCCGACGTGGACAGTCCGCAAAGCTCACCGGCCCGCGAACCATGGCCTGCCGGGTGGCCTGACATTCAGCGACTGTTCTCTCGCGACCCGTGGCAGGCAATGGAGGACTTCTTTCACGATCCATTTGCCACGCGCGGACCGCTCGATCGGTGGTTTGGTGACTTCAGCTCATCGCGTTTCCAGCCGTGCATCGACGTCGTCGATGAAGGGAAGGTCCTGCGCGTGACTGTCGAGTTGCCAGGCATGGAAAGGGATGATCTGACGGTCAGCGTCGAGGATGGGGCGCTCGTGTTGCGGGGTGAGAAAAAGCAGGATGTGCACAGCGAGGAAGATGGCTGCTACCGGCTTGAGCGCGCATACGGGGCCTTCACGCGCACGATCCCGATGCCCGAAAACGCCGATCCCGAACACGCGCTCGCAAAGTTTGACAGGGGCGTGCTTACGCTGACCGTGCCAAAACAGGAGCCGTCGCGACCCGCGAGCCGCACGATTGATATTGGATAGCGGCCGCGCCGACAGTGCGCCTGCAAGGTGAATGCTGGGAAGGAGTTCGGGCCGTTAGCTCAGCTGGTGACGCAGCGGACTTTCAAGAGGTCGGTCACTGGTTCGAATCCAGTACGGCCCACACGATGTAGGCGGACATTTCTGTCCCACCGCTTCGGGCTATCAAGGCATCACAGAGCGCTGCTTGCGCCGATGCGGCCAGAATGCGTTGCTCGATGGATGAGTGGCGCCGCTGCGATCGTATGCTTCTGTGACACCACCGCGGATCACGCTGTGGATTGCATGATCTGCAGACAGGGCGGTTTATTTTGCAGAGCCTGGTCTGCGCCATCAACGCGCCGGCTCCGACGCAGTTGTCAAGCGGCCAATGCGGAAGAGGATTGCCAGCCCGGTTCTGCGGTGACCGCGAGGCATGTTGATGTCGCACAGGCGGGGTTGGAACCGGTTGTACCAACGCACCGAGTGGCTCCGGGCCGTCGCCGGGAACTGGAGGCCGCGATAAAGCGATTCCGCTTTTGTCATCAAATCGTGCAGCCGTGACCGCGGGCCCCTCGCTGCACCGCTCAGGAGGCGGCGGTCCGCACGCGAACAATCGCACGAGCGCCTCACCTGTTCTCCTGTTTTGTAAAGACTGGCTGAATGTGAGGAAAATCGCGACACCTGAACCGCTTTTCGTGCTGGCGCCTGCCAATGATGGCGCGGGTTGTCCACCCCCCTCGTTTCAACAGATACCGGATGCGTCTGGCTCGCGACATTTCCTGCGGCGGCCGCGTTTGCGTCCAGGCGCAGGCCGTGCAGCCAGCCTGTTCAGGTGCGCCAGCACGACATCGGCCTGCCCCCGAGGCACACCTCATGCTGGATGTGGCAAGCGAGCCTTCATCTGGAGCGGAACACTCGCACCGCATCCCTGGCCGGGGCATTCGTCCCGAGACCCGAGCGCCCGATTCCGGGTTCCGTTCGGTCAGCTGACCGATCTGCTGCTCGGGCAATCTCCGCTGATCAGCAGCTGGCGCTATCCATCGCGCCATGGGGATCGCCGTGTCTGCAAAAAGGAGTGAGTCATGTTTGCGCACAACAAACGCCTGCAATACACGGTCCGCGTCGCCGCACTTAGCCCCGGGCTGGCCAATCTGCCGCTCGAGCAGTTCGGCGGTCCACAGGGAGAACTGGCCGCTGCCTGTCGCTACTTCACACAGGCTGTCGCTGAAGACGACCCTGGCCGCAAGGACATGCTCTTCGATATCGCCACCGAGGAGCTCAGTCATCTGGAAGTGATCGGATCGCTTGTCGCCTTGTTGAACAAGGGCGCCAAGGGACAACTGGCGGAGGCCGTCGAGGAGGAGGCTGAACTCTATCGCTCGCTCACCGCCGGAGGAAACGACTCTCACACAACTGCGCTCCTCTATGGTGGCGGCCCTGCCCTGACCAACTCAGCCGGCGTTCCATGGAGCGCAGCGTACATCGACACCATCGGCGAGCCGACGGCCGATCTCAGATCGAACATTGCCGCCGAAGCACGGGCAAAGATCATTTATGAACGGCTGATCGGCGTCACCGACGATGCCGAAATCAAGGATGCACTGGGCTTCCTGATGACGCGCGAAATCGCGCATCAGAAGTCGTTCGAAAAAGCGCTCCACTCCATCCAGCCGCATTTCCCTCAGGGCAAGCTTCCGGGCGACCCGAAATATACCAGCGTTTATTTCGATTTTTCCAAGAGCGATGATGTGCGAGGCCCGTGGAACGAGGGACCCGAATGGAAATTTGAAGCAGATCCGACACCGGCCGTTGATGGCGGAGACGGCACAGCAGAAGTCAATGTGCCGAAAGCCGACCTCGATGTGTTGAAGGCGATGGCATCCCGTACCACCTCAAACACCGATGTCGATCCCACCACTGGCGCGGACCTAGGCTCAGGGCAGGAAGCCGCTACGAAGTGATTGACAGGATGTTCCGGCGTGGGTGGTCTCATAACCGGCCGGACCTTATTGAGCAGGTGCGTGCGCTGGCGTTATTCCTCGAAGTCCCGACAGATGACACGGCATGAACTACACGAACAATTCCTTTGAGGTAGAGGTGAAGCATGCTCGGCATTGTGATTCCTGCACATAACGAAGAGAAACTTCTCCCTGCCTGTCTTCGGGCTAGCAGGCTGGCTGCGCAGCACCCGGGGCTCAAAGGTGAGCAGGTGGGGGTGGTAGTCGTGCTCGACAGGTGCACTGACGGGTCGGAGTTGATTGCCCGTGAATATGGTGCGTCCACGGTCTTCATCGATGCTCGCAACGTAGGGATGGCGCGCGCAGCAGGCGCTTCGGTGCTACTTGAAAAAGGAGCTCGCTGGCTCTCCTTTACCGATGCAGACAGTCGTGTCGCCACGGACTGGCTGGTCGCGCAATTGGCCTTGAAAGCCGAGGCCGTATGCGGCGTTGTCACCGTCGATGACTGGGGCGAACACGATGCGGCCACGCGTGCTGCCTTCTATCGCTCCTACGTGAATTCAGATGGGCATCGCCACGTACACGGCGCGAACCTCGGCGTGTCCGCCCAAGCATATCTTCGCACCGGCGGCTTTCCGCCAATCGCATGCTCTGAGGACGTCGCCCTGGTCGACATGTTAATCGCGACGGATACGACCATTGCCTGGAGCGCGGCACCACGGGTGACAACGAGTGCACGAAGAGCGTCCAGGGCGCGTGGAGGATTCGGCGACACGCTTGCCACTGCAGCGGATAGAAAATGACACGAGTTTCTTTCCATCGCCGGGCTATTCACAGGGGACGACGGCGCATGGTGACCCGGCGATGTAGATGGTCTATGCACTCGGCTATCGGAAGCACGCTGAAGGCTTAGGAAAAAATGGCCTCGTGAGCCGCCGTCAGGATTCAGGCACAGCGAATGCGTGGAAGCCCGCCACTGCGGGATTTCCATCATGCGAAGATCGATCGCCGATGCAGAGTGGCTGATTCAACTCCCGGGCCAATAGACTTCTGGAATTGTTCGGCGGGCGTCTCGTAGTCCAGTGTGTTTCTCGGACATCGGGGGATTGACTGGATTGAATAGCCAGCCGCGAGCGACGGGAGTGGACGGTCATATGGGCCACGAGATCATGGCCTCCTCGCTGCGCAGTCTGCTGCGCGATGACCTGCGTTGCGCTACCAAGGCGACATTTAGCCAACAAGCGGCAACCGGTCGGTTCCGCTTGACGCAATTTACGCAAGTACCGTTCCCGGATACCGAGCATACTGCGCACATCGCTCCGCTGCGCTCGGCAACCTTCACGTCCCTTCGGCGAAGAGTCAAAGTGCGAAACCTGAGTGACCGAGGCGAGATTTCCTTAACGATCTCTTGTGGTCAGATCGGTCCGTGCGTGCCCGGCGACTTTAAAGCGCGACGTACAGTGGTCGCCGTTGAGGAAGCGGGACCGGGTGGCGATCCGGACAACCGTGCTTCACGGACCGTCGCAGGGCTTCTATTCGGACAATAACCGCAACAAACTTTCCGGGTCAACGGGCTTGGTCAGATGGTGGTCGAAACCTGCCTCGGCCGAGCGCATGCGGTCCGCTGGCATTCCGTATCCCGTAACGGCGATCAGCGTGACGTCCCGACCGGGCGCGGACTTGCGCAGCTGCCTTGCCACGTCATAACCATCCTGATCCGGAAGTCCGATGTCGAGCAGAACAACCTCGGGCCTGAAGGTCTCGACTGCAGCGATTCCCGAAATGCCATCCAGGCGGGTCTGCACGTCGTGACCTTCGATGGCAAGAAGCATCGCCAGCGCTTCGCTCGCGTCGGCGTTGTCATCGATGATCAGGATCCGCTTTGCAGGCACCGGGGCGCGGGTAGGCGGTGCATCAACACCTTCCTCCGCGCCGGGTGTCGCACCAAGTGGCAGATCGACAACGAACTCGCTGCCTGTCCTGCCGTCACTGATTGCCCTGACCGAGCCACCGTGCAACTCGACCAGACGCCTGACCACAGAGAGTCCAACGCCGAGCCCGGGCTGCCGCTGGTTACCCGATACGGGGCCCTGAACGAACATTTCGAAGAGACTGCCGAGCATCTGGGGCGGGATACCCCTGCCGTTGTCCTTGATGCTGAGAAAAAGCCGCTCAGCCATCCGGGTCGCGCGCAATTGTATGGCGCCGCCGGGCGGAGTGAACTTCGCAGCATTAATCACGATGTTCTCAATGACCTGCGACAGGCGCGTCGAGTCAGCGTACAGATAGACAGGCTCTTCCGGAAGCGAGACCGAGAGCGTGTGATGACGTTCATCGACGATCGGCTGGCAAACCTCGATGGCACTCTGGACAACTGTCTTCAGCAAAACGGTTTGCCGGTTCAATTCAATGCTGCCACTCGTGATCCGCGTGATATCAAGCATGTCGTTGACAAGGTGCATCATTGCCCGCACCTGTCGCTGTATGACGCCAGCTGCCCAGGCCTTCTTCGTTTCTCCAACCGCTTCGGAGACCAGCAGGTTACCTGCAGAAACCAGCGCTGCAAGTGGATTGCGTAGCTCATGGCCTAGCATGGCCAGAAATTCGTTTTTCCGGCGGTCCGCCAGTGCAAGCTGCTCCGCACGTTCAAGAAGACGACGACTACTCACGCTGCGATTGGTGAGATCGCGTTCTGTCGACGCAACCCCCATGGCATTTCCCGAATCGTCCAGAAGGAGCGACATGGTCAACCATATGTCGATCACCCGTCCGTCCTTGGCGACGCGCCGTGTCTCGTAGGAATGCAACGCTTCGTTGTGCAAGGCCTGCAGGATGAAGTCGAGGTGATCCTGCCTCGCGCCTCGGGGCAGCATTTCGGAGACGGACATGCGCAGCGCCTCCGCCTCGCTATAGCCGTACATGGCAGTGGCGGCCCTGTTCCATGCAAGGAAACGGCCCTTCAGGTCGAATACCGTTATCGCATCGTTGGAATCCTGAACAACTGCCGCAAGTCGGCGCGAGCGCTCATCGGCGCGCTTGACGTGGGTGATGTCCGTCCATGTGACGACGGCGCCGGCAGGCGTCTGGCCATGAAGCGCGACATAGGGCGTGACTCGCCGCACGTACCATTGCCGCGTAGCCGTTTCAACTTCCCTCTCCGCATGTTCCGTCGCACCAGAAAGCACCTGTTCTACATCGTGCGCCAATGTATCGCCGAGAGGCGCACCCAGTACTTCGGAGAGGGCAAACCCGGTGTCGGATAATGCGAGACCGAACAAGCGGGCCGCGCTGGGCGTAAATCGCTTTATCGCGCCCTGCCTATCAAGCAGTAGCGTCGCGATCTCCGTGCTTGCGAGAAGATTCGTGACGTCTTCGGTGAGCGCCTCTGCCTGACCGATCTTGTGTTCGAGCTGGGCATTGACCTGGTTCAGCTGTTCGTTGACCGCCTGCAATTCTTCTTTCGATGTCTCGAGCTCCTCGTTGGCCGAGCGCAACTCCTCGTTCATCGAAAGAATCTCTTCGTTCGATACCCTTAGCTCGCTGTTACTCTCTTCCAGCTCCTCAATGGTGCTGCCAAGGGCGGCCTGGGTCGTGCGAAGTTCGCCCTCCAGATGCCAGAGATCCGAATCGACGCCCACTGGGACTGGCAACGCGGGCCGGTCAATGACGGGCAACCGCGAGAAAATGACGAGCAATGCCTTGCCGGAATGCGCCGTATCGAAAGGCCGTGTGACGGTGATTTTCACTCCCCGCGCTTCGCCGTCCGCCACCACCTCGCTGACGGGGGTGCCAGACTCGCTTTGGACAGCCCGGCGCAACACGATACGTAACTTCAAACGTAGGCCTTCACGGGCCATATCGAGAATGTTGCCGGTCGGCTCCCCCGCCGGTTGCCCCAGATAGTCGTCTGCGGAGCCGCTAACGTAGAGAACCTGATGCGCGGCATTGACCAGCACCGCAGCTGCGCGATGTTCAGTCAGCAGGGTTGCGTTCACCAGCTCCGCGTAACCCTTGTTTCTCGCGCCCAGGCGGCTTGTGGGCGGGAATTCCTCGCGCCGCACCGTCCGAGTCGAAAAGCGGTAGCCGGATACAGTGGTGGGCGTGACCGGACTGCGCTGGTAAATTCGCCACGCTTTAGACATTTCCTGGAACTGGACGGAATCCGGATCCGTGCTTTCTGAGCGTCCGAGAAACAGATACCGCTTTGGGTTCAGCGAAAAGTGGAACAGTTCGAACACGCGCCGCTGGGCTTCGGGTTCGAGATAGATCAGCAGATTCCGGCAGCTGATGAGGTCCACGCGGGAGAATGGCGGATCGGCGATCAGGTTCTGCGGCGTGAAGAGAATCGTTTCCCGAAGGTTCTGCCGGACCTGATATCCGTCGCCCAGCGGTTGAAAAAAACGGTCTAACCGTGCCGCGCCAAGGGGCAACGCGACACCGGGCGTATAGATACCGGTTCGCGCCCGAGCGAGAGCCGCACGGTTCACATCGGACGCGAGAATCATGAATTTTCGCGTTCCATTGCGCTTCTCGATCTCTTCAGTGAGCAGCATTGCCATCGAATAGGCCTCTTCCCCTGTCGCACATCCCGGCACCCAGACGCGTAGCGGCTGTTCGCCTTCCGGCTCGTCAAGGAGGCCCGTCAGGACACGTTCGGTCAGCACTTTCCACGCTTCCGGATCGCGGAAAAACTCCGTCACCCCAATCATCATATCCAGACTCAGCGCCTCTGCTTCCGCGGGCCGGTTTTTTAGCAGATCGCAGTAAGCGGCCAGGCTGTTCACCCGGTTCACGGTCATGCGGCGGGCGATACGTCTTTCCAACGTTCCCCGCTTGTATCCTCTGAAGTCGGCGCCGGCGACCGCCAGGGCCCGTAGCACCGGGTCCAGATCGGCCGGATGTTCCCCGTCTTCCGCGGCCGGTAGGCTAAGAGCGGCTGGGTGCTCGATATAGTCGGTCAACGCCGCGGGCATTTTGTCCACTGGAAGCACATAGTCGACCAGTCCTGTCGCGATCGCATGCTCTGGCATCGCGCTGTGCTCGGCGGATTCGGGTGTCTGAGCCATCACCATTCCACCCTCGGCCTTGATGGCCCGCAGGCCGGCAGAGCCGTCGGCATTCGCTCCCGTGAGCACGATCCCGATGGCGCGCTCGTGCTGATCCGCTGCCAGTGATGAGAACAGCCGGTCGATAGGCATTGGAATTTCTGGGCGCCCCACCGCCGGCATCAGTTTGAAGACCCCCTGCGAGATGCTCACCGATACCTTCGGTGGAATGACGTGGACACACCCTGCCAGAACCGGCGCACCATCTTCAATCATGGATACGATCAGGGATGTGTCCCTTGCAAGCAGTTCGGGCAGATGACTTTCGGAATCCGGCGACAGATGAACAACGACCACGAAGGCGATGTCGCAAGGCATGGCAGAAGCCGCCCGGAAAAACTGGCCGAGAGCGTGCAGCGCGCCAGCGGACCCGCCGATTGCCACGATTCGTGCGGGAGCAGGCTTTGCGACCCTCGGAAGCTGTTCTTTTGCGTCGAGCATGTTTGGGCACGGAATCCGCAGAAATAGGGTGAAATGCGACTTTAAAACCGCGGCGCACCGAACTGCGCGTCGCCTTTGGGTTGGCATTTTCTCACGCATTCGCAGTCATAGGGTCAGTTCAGCTTGCGCTCGACCGCCGCCAATCAGCACAGTCAAAGGCGCGCGTCATTGGGGGCGGCGCAAAGACCGTACCATGCACTTCCTTGCCTTATGCGAATTCCGCTCGCGGGTCTCCTTCTGCGGCCCGCTCTCTCGGCTGCCGCCTGACGCGGTCGGACCGTAACCGCTTATGCCTGTTACGCAGATCAATGAGCGGCACGCACGGGCTGAAACGGGAAGCGGAGTATGGCCAGTGAACGCAATATGAATCGAGCAAAACCGATTTGGCCGACGTCCTCAGAAATGCGGCGCCCCATTCCGTTGTTCGGGTCGAGGATCAGGTCGCCCCACTGGATCGATTACGATTGGATTTTTCGGGGCTGACCCGCGATTTTTCGCACAGGGCCCGGGCGCAATCGGTGAACTCAAGCAGATGATCGACCGCTTCCACCATGCGGGGCTCGAGGTGATCATCGACGTCGTGTATAACCACACGGCCGAGGGAAGCGAACGCGGGCCGATGCTCTCGTTACGCGGGATTGATAACGCTTCGTACTACCGCTTGATGCCCCGACGACAAGCGGTATTACATCAACGACATGGGTACAGGCAACCCACTGAATCTCTCGCATCCCCGCGTGCTGCAAATGGTGGCTGACAGTTTGCGATACTGGGTAACAGAGATGAATGTCGATGGGTTCCGGTTCGACGTTGCGACCATTCTTGCACGCGCACCCGAGGGGTTCGATGCGGGCGGAGGGTTTCTCACAGGGGTCGGCCAGGATCCGATACTGTCGAGCGTCAAGCTGATTGCCGAACCCTGGGACTGCGGCCCGGGTTATCAGGTCGGGGCATTTTCGCCTGGTTGGGCAGAGTGGAACGACAGGTATTGCGACACGGTACGGGATTTCCGGAAGGGGGAGAACGGGGTCGCTCCGGAGTTCGGAAAACGCATCACCGGATCCGGCGACAAATTTAACCACCGCGGTCGCCGCCCTTGGGCGAGCGTAAATTTCCTGACCGCGCACGACGGTTTCACACTGAATGATCTGGTCTCTTACAACGACAAGCATAACGACGCGAACGGCGAAGACAACAAGGACGGAAGCTCCGACAACCGGTCATGGAACTGCGGAACAGAGGGCCCGACTGACAACGCTGAGATAGTGACATTAAGGGAGCGCCAGAAGCGCAACATGCTCGCGACCCTGCTGTTTTCGCAGGGCACGCCTATGATCGTCGCAGGGAATGAATTTGGGCACCCAGCAGGGTAATAACAACGCCTACTGCCAGGACGACGACAGTTGGGTCAACTGGGACATTGGCGAAGCAGGCGCTTCGCTCATCGAATTCGTGCGTAAGCTCACTACACTGCGCAATACGCTTCCGGTCCTGCGTCGCGGCCGGTTTCTGATCGGGGAATTAGACAACGACGTACGGGTAAGCGACGTGAAATGGCTCGGCTGTTCGGGCGAAGAACTCACATCCGCGCATTGGGATGATTCCACGATGCGCTGTTTTGGGCTGGTTATTGACGGTCGCGCCCGTGCGACGGGAATTCGTCGCGCGGCTTCCGACGCAACGGTGTTGATCGTTGTCAACGCTCACCACGACCTTGTCGGTTTTATCCTGCCGGACATTCCCGGAATTGATATCTGGACTTGTCTGATAGACACGAATGCGCCAATCCGCGAGGAAGTCCCGACATTCCGGTCGGGCGATGTCTATCAGGTCACTGGACGATCTCTGTTGCGATTTTCCCTTCAGGCGCGTGGCGAGACAAAGGGCGTACTTGACAGTCTGGAAGACAGTATGGTCGACGGCTCCAGACTGAAGGACCCCGAGGTCGCTACGCAGACATCGCCAAAGTAGTCCTGCAAATCGGGCGCATGACGCGGCATGCGCCCGACACACACGAAAATGAGCGCGCGGTACAAGCGTGCCCCGTATCGCGTTCTGTTCGTGGAAGAAGGCACAACCCATGCGCGCGACGTAGTCGGCAGTGATGCCTTGCACGGCAATCTCGCGGTACAACAGCCGGGGCTTGCGCCCTGAGAGCCAGACGTCCGAAGTCGGGTGCGACCTGGCTGGTCCTGGCCCTTGCCGCTGTCTGGTCAACCATCCGGTCCGCTAACTCTTCGATACCCGGGAAATCCTGTTTACGGTCGACGAAGAATTCCTGGCACCGATCACCGGAGAAGTGTCATGTTTATCCACAACAAGCGTTTGCAGTACACCGTGCGCGTCGCGGCCCCTAACCCTGGACTTGCCAACCTCCCGCTTGAGCAGTTTGGCGGCCCACAGGGCGAGCTGGGCGCCGCCTGCCGCTATTTTCCTCAGGCCGTCGGTGAAGACGATCCTGGCCGGAAGGATCTGCTATTTGACATCGCAACTGAGGAATTGAGCCGCCTCGAAATCGTCGGATCGATCGTTGCCATGCTAAACAAGAGCGCGAAAGGCCAGTTGGCTGAAGCGGTGAAAGCCGAAGCAGAACTCTACCGGTCCATGACGGGCGGCGGAAACGATTCGCATATTACAGCGCTGCTATATGGAGGCGGCCCCGCACTCACCAATTCGGCCGGCGTTCCGTGGTGCGCTTCCTATGTCGACACGATTGGCGAGCCGACCGCGGATTTGAGATCGAACATCGCCGCGGAAGCACGCGCAAAGATCGTCTATGAACGGCTGATCAATGTCACGGATGATCCCGGGATCAAGGAAACGCTCGGCTTTCTGATGACACGGGAGATTGCACATCAAAAGTCTTTCGAAAAGGCGCTGCATTCGATCCAGCCAAACTTCCCGCAGGGCAAGCTCCCGGGTGTGCCCGAATACACGAGCGTCTACTACAACATGTCAAATGGTGACGATGCTCCGCGCGGACCGTGGAACGAAGGGCCCGGATGGGACTTGTCGGTTCCCCAGAGCCGGCGGTTGACGGCGGCGACGGGCTGGCAACTGTCAATGTGTCGAAGAGCGATGGGAAGACCCTGCAGGCCATGGCGTCCCGCACGGCATCGGACACCTCATCCGATCCGACGACCGGCGCCGACCTTGGCGCCGGACAAACGACGTAACTTCGCACAACAGTGTCGGGGGTAGCCCGAACTGAACGGTCGATGCTACCTACGCGATAGCAAGCGCGTACCGGCGACAATGTTCAAGGTAGGCGGTTTCATGGCTACCGGCGAGTTCGACGACGCTGCTCCATAGCCAGGGTGGTGCGTCAATGGTTTTGGATCGCGCGCGCCGTAGTTCTTTCAGCCAGGCCGCTCGCGCGCGATGATCCAGTTGCCGCGCATGGGCAATGCCAACGACCTGCGCCACGTAGCGTGCGACATCCATCGCCCCGCTCTGGGTCAACTGGTCAATCTCGAGTTTGATATCTTGCGGCAACAATTCGCGGATCACCACCGGACGGTCCAACAGCCGGTCAGCACGCATGCGTTCTCCGAGAAATGGCGCAAGGTGACGTGCACCTTCGACCACACGCTCTGCGTTATCTTTCGGCATATCGACACCGGGGTATCGCGGCGCAGCGGCCTTTACGCCCTCCTTTACGTCGATCAGGCATAGATCATCGCCATCAACGACGCCGCCATCGACGTCGAGGAGAACGGCGTAGCGCAGCCGTCCTAACGAGCTACAGCCCTTGACCCAATACGCGGCGTCGAGCACCGACACTGCTCCGTCATCCCTTCGCGCCCTCAGGCTCGTTGCGAGCTGGCTGATAGCTCCCTTCTCGAACAGCGCGGATATCTGCGCTGTTTCCTCCTTCGTCAGAGGCCAGAATCGTCGACCGAGCGGGATCGTCGGTTTCGTATCCTCAAGACGTTCGACGGCCAGATGCTTCCAGGAGCGGCGCACCGCTTCTTTCATGACCACACGTACACTCTCGGGTCGTTTCAGCCCTCCAATTTCCTTTCCTTTAGTCGCCCGCGCGAACGCGCGCTCGTAACCGTCGGCAAGCGCTTCCATCATATGGACCGTGGTCAGCCCCGGCAGGTCGGAGCCCCGCGCGGCGGTCGCCAGCGATAGTCCGAGCCGGATAAGATCATGCGCCGGATTGCCGATCACCGTCTGATCCAGATCCCGAATCTGAATTTCCACGCGACCCTGCGCATCAGCCACGGGCCCAAGGTTGCCAGTATGGCAGTCGCCACAGATCCACAGCGCCGGGCCGTCCGGGAGTACCGTGGTCCCGCGCGTTTCAAGCCATTCATAGAACTGCATGGTGTTGCCACGAACATAGGCGTGTGCTGATCGCGCCATCTTCGCATTGCGCATCGTGCTCAGCACGGCTTGCCGCCCCTCGAAGTCAGGCGGTTTTCTGTCTCTATCCCGCTTCCCCGCCATACTGTTCTCCTCTGATGAGATCGCCCCGGACTGCGACGGCAAGTACCGAATCGCAACCGGAGCAACACGGGCATAGAAACCAGGCAGTGCTCAGATTGCGTCTGGGGACAACGCGCCTGATTCCGTTATCGACGAAGCGTGGTGCATCGCGTCGCCTGCTGGTGGTTTGGTTTGTAGAGCTGAGTCAGACGCACTTTCCGGCCCGGTCACCGCTATCAACTGCCTGAACGACGATACGGCGAGGGCAACGGTGCCACGATGTTCCTGGGTGTCCTGTGGCGTGTCTGACATGAAACCGAGAATGAGTGTGGCGCCCGGTGCCCGCTGGTGAAGGCGCCGCAGCAGAATGCGCAGATATGCGCTCGACTGCCCCGCATCGAGTGAAACAACGCAGATCGTCTTCACGGCCGACAGATTCACTTCTGCCAATCTCTTGCGGGAAAATTGCGCACGGTCGGCGAGGTCAGTCTGGATTCCCTCGCGCGCCAGAAGCTGGATAGTGGCCGCCGCCAGGAGCTCGTCCAGGCCTCCCCGGCCGGCAATGCAAAGAACCGGGTTGCCTGCTTGCGGTTCCGTCTCGTGTCCCCCGTTCGTGACAACAGAGATGACGGGTGGTGCGGCCAATCGCAGAGACGGTATGTCGGGCCCGGATGGTGTTGACGGCTCCTCCTTAACCGGCTCGTCAATATCTTCAAGTCCGTCGATGATATCGAGCAGCGCGTCCGTGATACGCAAGAGCTGGTCAGGCGGAATTACTCCGCGCATCATGTCGCTGTGCGCAAGCTGTAGCCCTTGCAGCATGACACGGTCGTAGTAATCCACGAGGGTCATGTCCTTCAGCAGCGTTTCGGCCTGCTTCAGCGCTTCTTCAGGATCGTCCGCCAATATTCGCTGATAAAAGTTGGCCGGAGGGGTCAGTGGCGGTCGATCACCCAGAAGCACTTCGAGGAACTCCAGTTTGTCTACGTGGCGTCCGAGAATTACAAGACACAGTGTAAGAGGTGTAGAAAGGACGAGCCCCACGGGACCCCAGATCCAGCTCCAGAAAATGGCGGCGACAATAACAGCGACGGGCGACAGCCCCGTGCTGTGTCCATACAGGAAAGGTTCGATTACCTGGCCGGTAATGAGGTCAGTCGCGGCAAACAGCGCCACCGTCCACAACAGCATCGACCAGTCGGGCCCTGCGGCCGCGAGCGTGAGAGCGAGAAAGGCTCCGATCCACGTGCCGACATAAGGCACGAACCGCAGAAGCGCGGTGAGCACCCCGAATAGCACCGCACCTGGAACGCCGATGATTGCCAGTCCGATCGAAATGACCAATCCGACCCCCACGTTGACGCCGAACTGGGTCAGAAAATAGCGGCTCAGCCGGTGAGCGGTTTCGTCCATCGCGATCGTAGTGCGATGAAGATCACGCGAGCCGAACAGTCTGATCAGGCGGTCCCGCAGGTCTTCCCGCTGCAGGAGAATGAAGATGGCAACCACGAGCACGATGCCCGCCGTCTCGAGCGGGCTGATCACCGGCGACAGGAACCGCTGAGCGAGCGCGAACGGAGACGGTGCTGGCTCCTGGACCACAACGGGCATGGGTGGCTTGTCCTGCTGCTTCGCCGCCCCCGAAACTGACGCAGTTTCAGGCTTCCGAGCCGGCGCTACGCGTTTGAACAGGTTCGACGCACTCCCAAGCAGATCGTCGGCGCGTCCCACCGTGGCGCCCTGCACGCTTTGGATTTTTTTCTCAATGGAAGCCTGATAATGCGGCAGATCCGCTCCGAGTTGCGCGACCTGCGCGCCGATGAGGGTTCCAACGCCGCCCATCAATGCCAGAGCCAGGACCACGGCGATGACAACTGAAGGTAGTTGACCCAACCGAAGTCGCCGCAGTTGGTCTACCAGAGGTGCTACGAGAAAACTCAGCAGAACGGCCAGCGTGACGGGTATCAGGACTTCACGGCCCAGGTCAAGCGCGCAGATAACGACCACGGCAGTGATCAGGGACGTCAGTTGCCGAAGATTAGGTGCCTCGGAAGGCGCAACCTTGGTAGCGGGCCAGTTGGGCCGGTTCGAGACCATCGAAGACTCCCCGGGAGCTGAAGCGAAGGGCGCTTCGTCCCACCAAACATCGCGGTCGCAGCGTGTGTGGGATGCGGGCAGCCGATGCGTAACAGGCCCGCGGCAAGGTACGCCGGCGACATAGGTGCCGCATGCTCCAGCGCGATCAAGGCGCCGGTGAGCGCATGCCTCGCCCCTGAATAGACTAATGCGCAAACAGCGCGATAAGGATGATGATCGGAATGGGTACGCCGAGCATGAAAAGAAGGATCGAGCGCATGGTTGCCTCCAGAAATTATATTGGTCAGGGACTTAGAGATCGCGTTGTCGGCCGCCGAACGTTGCCATCAGGCTGGCTGAAAAGGCGCCCATCAACAGGGACACAAAGAGCCAGAGGGGCGCATAAACGGCCGCTTTGCGTGCCTTCTCAGCCGCATCCTTCGCAGCCGCCTTCAGATCGTAGAGCTTCTGTTGAAGCAGTGCGTAAGTCGTGTCGACACGGGCCTGCGCGGCGTCCTGGGAAAGTCCGGTGCGCCGCGCGACGAGCTGACCGACATACCGGGAGTCGTCGGCAGAGAGCCGGTCACCGTATGCCACGCTGTTCAGGAAGATGTGCAGAACCTCGTCGTTCGCCCTACTTTCGCTTTGCGTGACACTGCCGGTTACCGCAGAGGCGGCCGGCTGCCGGAAAAGGGAATCGACAAAATAGCCGATTGGCCACGCGTTGCCGGCGGCAGCTGCGTTACCGCGCTCAATGGATGTCGTCCCGATGCCGGCGTTACTACCCGCCGCTACGACCTGTGTACCTGTGTGAAAAAGGCCGGAAATCGCCGACGTCAAAAGTGCGGCCGTCACGAGCGTCGCGACTGCCCAACTCAGAAAGCCATGCGCAGTATCGCGGAAATATGTTTCGTCGACGTGGAGCGAGATCCAGCGTTTTCTGAGCCGCCCAGCCAGATATCCGCCAAGGCCCGATGTGAGAATCTGCGTCACACAAATCCATATGACCGCCGCAAATCCGAATCGCGTGGCGTTCTCACCTGGTGGAGCCCAAGGCGATATCGAAGCAAGGCCAAGTCCGGAGCCGAGCGTCAGCAGTATCAGCGAAAAGGCAGCCGTTGCCGCCGCTCCCGCAATGATTGCGCTCCACGTGACCGCGCTGGCGGATCCCTCTGATAACGTTACATTAGCAGCGCTCACAGGCCGGCTGCTGGTTCCGATCTCGTCCACGAAAATCTCCTTTCCTGAGGTCACATCCGGGGCATCCCCAGCTATAGGCCACGAGCGATGTGGCTACCGAACGAGGATCGGATAAGGACCTCCTTCGCATTATTTGTGCCGCACGCATTGGGGTGTCGTTGTGAACATCAGATGCCCCTCTCAGATGCGGTTCTGGTCTCACATATGACGCGAATTCATCGATGTGGAAACGCGTGCAATAGCGGCCATTCGATTGCCAGGCGTGTGAACGAAACTGGCGAGCTACAGCATCGGGAGATCGGCGTGCGTCCCCAGCCGCCTCTGGAGCCGATAAGCGAATCTCCAGTACGTGTCGTCGAAAAGCCACCGCCATCGACCAGTGTGATGGTCGGACGCGCTTCGCAAGGAGAGGGAAATTTCCTGTCGGAGTAAATACCCGTCGGCGCAGTGCCTGATCTCTCCGCCGCAATGTCGCCAGACAATTGGCGTTTGTTGAAACCACGGCTACCAGCCAATCGTTGCAGGCTTGATATTGCCGGAGACCCGTAGTGCAGGAGTCCTCCCTCGGTCGCCCGGCCTACGATGGAAGCGGAACAAACAGCGGAAGCGAGGACGAACCCGGCACAGAGCCGCGTGCAATTCGTCGACCGCATTGCGATGCGGCATGCCGATTGCTGAGAATAAGGTCCAATCCATCAGGAGTACATCATGACCCTACTCGACCCAGGCAGCCAGCAACCGTCGGCTGGAACTGGAGCGCACATCGTCGGCATAGCGAGCGGCGATGGCCCCGGCCCATACGTAATGGCCGCAGCCACGCTCGACGGCAACAAGGTCTTCACTTCGGATGGTGAACATGTCGGCAAGATCGGGGACATCATGCTCGATGTACGCGGCGGTCGCATCGCGTACGCGGTACTGTCGAGCGGGGGCTTTCTCGGGATGGGCGATACGCTGCACGCCATCCCATGGGGCGCACTCACCTTGGATACGGACGGGAAGTGCTTCCGCCTGCTAGAGATGACCGCGGACCGAATCAAAAACGCGCCCGGTTTCGATAAGGATCACTGGCCTTC
The DNA here is from genome assembly GCF_021390635.1 of Paraburkholderia sp. HD33-4. Taxonomy (NCBI): domain Bacteria; kingdom Pseudomonadati; phylum Pseudomonadota; class Betaproteobacteria; order Burkholderiales; family Burkholderiaceae; genus Paraburkholderia; species Paraburkholderia sp. HD33-4. Next base: position 2,312,609 of record NZ_JAJEJS010000001.1, read on the forward strand.
GATGGCGGACCCGCGGTGGGGATCTTCGGTGCACGATTACTACAACCGCCGGCCTTACTGGATGGCCACGGGGGATCTCGCAGACGACGACTCTCGCGCCCTTTAACAGCCCGGCAAACAGACGGCAATGTCGGAGCCACTGAAATCTCCGCCCGACGTGAACTTGCCGCTTATTTCAACCCAGGGGCCTTGATTCCGCTCCCGGACGCCGACGCAAGTCGGCGTTCCGAGCAGGATCATCGGCACCGACTAAGGCACACACGCGTCGCAGCATGCCCCGTCCCAATGAACGAATGCCAGGAGACCGCGAAGGCGACGCGGTCATCACGCTTGCTGGCACCAAGGCGTGGTGCTCGGGAGCGGCTTTCGTCACCAACGCGCTTGTGACCTGCCGCGACTCGCGCGGGGAGAGACGGCTTGCCGCCGTCAACCGTCGGCCGCCCGGTATCCATGTAACCGAACGAGGCTGGCACGCGATCGGTATGGCAACAACACAAAGTGTTGAAGTCGAGTTTGACGCAGTACCCGCCGTAGCTGCCGGCGGATCGGGCGAGTATCTGAGCCGCCCCGGATTCTGGCAGGGCGCAGGGGGTATTGCGGCCTGCTGGTACGGCGCAGCGGCCGCGCTCCGGAACGCCCTGCGGCAAGCTGTAATGCATCGCGATGATCCTTATCGGCGCGCACATCTGGGGACGGTCGATGCTGCACTCACCGGTACCGCGGCGGTATTGCGCGACGCGGCCGCGTGGATCGACGGTAACCCTTATGGCAATGCGATGAAAGTCGCACTTCGTACCCGTAGCGTGACAGAAACGGCGGTCTGCACGGTTCTGGAGGCGACAGGACGGGCATTGGGTGCAACCCCCTTTTGTCGGGACCGGTGGTTTGCGCAGATGAGCGCGGACCTGCCAGTTTTCATACGGCAGAGCCACGCGGAGCATGATTTCGCTACGCTCGGCCAGTTGGTTGTGCGCGATCACGATGAGTGGTCGCTATAACGACGCGCCAGCAGTATCTTGACGACGATGGTTACGTACTGAGTTGCCACTGACGATATCCGATGGAAGCATGGGCGCAGACAGCCGATGACACATCGAACGCGTTCCCTCGCCCCGGGTTGCTGCATCGTATTGCCTTACACGTCGAACCGGATTTCATACTCGAACTCTGGTCGAAGTGCGCTCGCTCCGTCGGGCAGTGGGAGGTCCTGGTGTGATAGGCATTGCGATACGGAGAATTAAGGGCCATGCCTTCCGGCTTATTCCGTCTGCTCCCTGCTGGGTGCTGGCGGAGAGGATGATCTGTTATGCCGCATTTTGAGCCGTCATTCTGGTCGGCCTGGGCGGATGGACAGATCAGCGTTTTCACTCGAAATTTCAAGGAGATTTCCATGTCCCAGAAACCCTTCCTGACGGACGTCCAGACCCTGCGAATGCGCGCCCGTCAGCACATCGACGAAGGTGCGGTAACGGCTGGCTATGAGGCGGACCGCGAAACTGTCCTGAAGCTACTCAACGACTCGTTGGCCACAGAAATCGTCTGTGTGCTGAGATACCGGCGCCATCACTTCATGGCAAAGGGACCTGCATCCAAAAGCATTGCCGACGAATTCCTGGTTCATTCGAACGAGGAGCAGGGTCATGCCGATCAGATCGCAGAACGCATTGTCCAGTTGGGTGGGGAACCCAACTTTGCACCCGACGGATTGGTGAGCCGGAGCCACGCTGAATATGTGGAAGGCACATCCCTCGGGGACATGATCAAGGAGGATCTTGTCGCGGAGCGCATCGCCATCGACAGTTATCGCGAGATCATCCGGTACCTTGGAGAAAAGGACCCGACGACGCGGCGCATGATGGAGGGAATTCTCGCAGTGGAAGAGGAACACGCCGACGACATGGCGGATTTGCTGGGCGACATGTCGGCAAAGACCTGAGCGCGCGGGACAGGCACGAACGGGATGAGACGAAAGACGCTTTGAAACTATATGTAGGCGCCCAGAACTGGCGCCGCACAATCGGACTCGTCGGTTGCGTGGCGCCAGAGGGTATAAATCCCGAAGCGGCCATGACGCACATCATTACGCCGGTCGTATCGTTCTACACCCGGGCCGGTGCATATCGGCGGCAATGCTGCAACGCTGCCAGTGGTTGGCGACTGGCGCGGCGATGGGAGCCGGCGCTTGCCGGTTCAAGATAGTCACGCTGAACGCCGCCATGTGCTTACCGGCACTGCGGAACGATCATGCCGGAGCGGGGGGCGCCGGCTGTCAACGTCGCCAGACCGCTGTGACCGCCTGCCTTGGGCGCTGGCCACCGGCATCATGGGCGATGCCGGTTGGGCGGACGTCGGAAAGCCTGCCGACCGTTGCGATCGATCGCCGCGGAAAGCACGCGCGCGCACTCCACTGCAGACCACCTTCAATCTCGCTCTCGGTCCAAAAATTGCTGACTCGCGGGAACATCCGGAGAAGACAGCGTGTCCCAGGGCGCGCCTGAGGAGGCGGTCTGAGCGCACAAGTACCTGGCGCTGCCACCGTGTATCGGTCATCAGTACAGCCGGCTCAACGCCGCAGTCCTCTTGCATCGATCAGTCATGTCCGTGTGCGCACGGACAAAACAACAAAAACGGAGTACACCGTGATTGGCATCATTATTCCAGCCCACAACGAGGGCCGCTGCATCGGGGAGTGCGTTAGCGCCGCGATGCTGGCGGGGCGCCACGCGGAGCTCGGCGGAGAGGACGTGGAGGTGACTGTCGCGCTGGATACGTGCACGGACGACACGGGCCAGATTGCCGCGTCACTGGGCGCGCAGATCATCGAGGTCGTGGGCCGCAATGTCGGCATGGCCCGTGCGACGGGCGCGCGCGCTGCGCTGGAAAGCGGTGCGCGGTGGCTCGCCTTCACGGATGCCGACTCCGTGGTTCCTCCGGACTGGCTCGTCCAGCAGTTGCGCTGCAGCGCGGACGCGGTGTGCGGCGTAATCAGCGTTCGCGACTGGTCAGAACACTGCGACGCGGTGCGGGAAGACTTTCTCAGGGCATACTGCGACGCTGACGGCCACCATCACATTCACGGCGCGAACATCGGCGTCGCCGCGGCCGCATACCTTAGAACCGGCGGGTTTCCGTTGCTTGAGTCTGACGAAGATGTCGCCTTCGTCCAGGCGCTGATTGACACCGGCGCCACGATCGCGTGGACCGCATCGACGCGTGTCGTGACAAGCGCACGGATGGACTGCCGGGCTCGCCGGGGATTTGGCGCAAGGCTACGGGAGGTCAGCAGACGATTGGCGCCACTGGGCTGGCCCCGCGCCGCATTCCTCGATGAATGCGAGCCAGAGTGAACGGCCGTCGAGTCTATCAATGATGCAAGCTACGTCCCCACCGGCGCCAGGCGTAGCAGTACTTTTGCTAGCGCATCTTGGGAGGCGGCTGCTACTCCCTGCTCAATGTTCAGGATGAGATCGGGCGCCTACCTACGACAGGAATTTCCCGATGGCTTGTGCTTACGTGCCGATCACGGGTATCAACAGTCTGGAATCTTCAGGCGATAGTATCCCCAGCTAAGTGCAGATCTACGTTTACGACGCGATTGATTCGATGTCCGGAGCATATAGGCAACCGTCGATGAAAGTGTGTGCGCGCCGCTCCGCATATGAAAATGCCTCTTCACCTGACAAGAAATCAAGCTGTTGCGGAAGGCTGGAGACCGCCGTTGCGGGCAGGTGTGACGAAAGAATAGACCAGGAGACGGAGTACCGAAGCTCCTTGCCATTGAGTGAGACGACATTGTTCGCTACGACCCGGACGTCAATTGTGAATCCGCGATACGCCGCACAGGACCGGCTTTGCATAACTGCTCCATTTCTAGATGATCGCCGATAGGCGAGATATATAGATAGAAAGCGCAACCCGCATTCCTGCCTGACCAGGTCATAGACCAGGGGTCAAAGATGACCGCTACTCTGCGGAGCCTACAACGGCCACTTTGCAGCAGGAACCACGGGAAAATCGGCTGCGGCTGAGTGCACGGATACCCAACCTTCTATTGCAGCGTTCGGTCGCGACGCCGTTGCGGAGCGTCGACATTCGCGAACCTCGGATAGAACACTCACGTGCCAATAAACGGACTGCTGCGCGCCCCCCGATGTCTGATGCGACTCCAATCATCGCCGACGGGTCTTAGTGACGTCGCGCTGACCGGATAACGCAATCGACAAACCGCAGCTTTTCGACGACCGCGGCCGACCATGCGCCCGGATACGAATCTGCAGCGCCAATACTACGATTGAGGGGTATTCACGGCCGCCGTGAGGGCAAACCATTTTGTCATCGAACATTGACAGTCATCGTCGCCCCGTTCCACCGATTGCGGCTGCGGCCCCCTCGCGTCATGACCGCGTGCAGTACCCTGTGCGATGGAAAGCCCATACGCCGTTGCCGTATCGATGGTGTCGACAATGCGCAGATAGTGTGCCCATGTCTCCGCCCAGTCCTCCCACGGATGCACCGCAGCGTATGCGCTGATAAACGAATCTTGCCATCCGCCGCGTACCGCGCCTTCGCGATAGTGGATTGCAAGCGCCGGCCCATAGTCCGCCCGTTCGTCCCCGAAGATCAGTCGAAACTGTGTGAGCAACGGTGTCCCCACTATCAGGCGATCATAGAAATAATGCCCGATTTCATGGCGGAAATGACCAAGAAGCGTGCGATGTGGTTCCCTCATTGCCAGACGGGTTTGCTCTCGATGCTCGTCATCGGCTTCGGCGACATTCACCGTGATCAGCCCACTCGCATGTCCCGTCAACACCGCCTTCGAAGGTGTGTCCTCGAGAAACGCAAATTGAAGGCACTTCGAAGGATTTTCATCGCGCGACCCGACCGTCAGTCCGAGATCGTCAAGCGTATAGAGGAGCCGTGGTTTCGCGGACTCGAGCATAAACCAGTAATATCGTCGGCGAGGTACTGAGAGATCTGGAATCGTGTGCGTCAGGCGACAAGCACGGCAAAGCGCATGCCAAGATTGCACCGGCAGCATCCAGTTTCACACACCTTGCGTTGCATAGTTCAGGCACGGCTTGTACAAGGTTGTGGCGTCGTCTGGCAGACGCTGCCACTGCCCATCGCCGAGGTCCCGGAAGGCACTCATCTCCGCTGTTTCAGCAATGAACCCCAGAAAGGCGCCGCAACCGTCGCAGTCGTTACTCTCGAAGAGAACGGGATGATGACAACAGCTGCACTGAAAGGTTTTCATCGGCCACGAGACAAGGGCTCAAGCTCGTTCTGGGCATGCGACTCAGGCTCGCGCATATCACCTTGAAGCTTGTCAGCTTGGCCGGCCCGAAAGCGTTGTTCAACGCGACATCCGTCGCGTCACGGCCGCGCGCCATAAGGACACGGCCAGTTCACGGCGCATTGTTGCGCGCATCGAATGTCTGCCAGCAACCTCCAAGATAGGCTTCGAACCACTCGCAAAAATCCATTGGCGCGTGCGGTGGGGGCAGCCCGACGTCACTGATATAACCAGTGCAGTAGCGCGCGGGGATATGCATTGCGCGACAGAATGCGATTGCCAGGTGGGCGTAATCGCGGCACACGCCGAACTGTTCCTGATAGGCACCCGATGCTGTCCTTGTCGAACTTGCCCGCTGATAGTCGAAACGCAGATGGTTGTGAACGTAGTCGCAGATCGCCTGCACTCCCGGCTGATCGGGCTTGAGAGCGCCAAACATGTTCCACGCGATATCCGATAGCAGATCAGTTTCCCAATAGCGGCTGCCGGGCAGGAATTGGAGGCACTCCTCGGGCAACGCCTCGACCGGACTCTGGCTACCGTCCGCACGCGGCCTCTCAGGATTGTCCGGTACGTTGATTATTGCCTCGGTAGACAAAGAGAGCTCTCCGTCGGGCGGTGTAACGAGCCGGCTGCAGAGACTGCCGAAGCTGTCGTAGTACTTCGTCAGCGGTAATGCAGGTTCGACAATCAGGCGGTCGGAAACAATAATTTCGTTCACGTAGGACGAGTGCGTATTGAGCATCAACAGCATTGGGGTCGACCGGGAACACGTATAAACCATTTCATATCCGACGCGCAGTTTCATACGGGGCCTCTGCAAGTGTTGGTGCGCGATGTCATGGCGATCCCTTCGCTATCGAACGTGTACCAATGCTTTTTTTCGATAAGGCGGATAGTAAAGGGTCCTGATCACGTGTCTCATGCGCGCGACTGCGAGTTCTTGCAATATATGTATCAACCGCAATCGTTGTGCCGCGTCAAGGCGGCAGGAAGTGGTCGTCAGCAAGCAGGCTTGACCGGAACGCGTCGAGAAGTGAAAACGATGCAGACTGTTCGATCAGGCTCAGAACTTCCGGTCCCCGCCTGTATTGAGATCGACAGAATCGAAGAAGCGAAGCATTTCGCGAGATGCATCTGGCCCGTTACAGTCGGTATAGCTTCCCGCACTATCGCCGCCAGACCACGCATGGTCGAGACCATGAATAATCCATTGTTCTCCGATGACTTCGCCCTTGTCGTCGCATGAAAGACTGCGCGTATGCCCGTAGATCCCTTCCTGTGTCGCAACCGTCGTGATTTGACGGAACGCGCTTTGTGATGAGACCGCAAAAATACAGTTCATGCGGATCAGATCGTCACAATTGCGGGGATGCACGACATTATCCTGATCCCCATGAAAGGCGATCAGAGGTGTATAGGCACGTTGCTCGGATTCTTTCCGCAACAATTCAAACTGAAAATCGGCCGACCCGTGATTCATCACAGATATGGCGGAAAATGCGTCATCTGCGATTCCGTACGCTAAACCGGAGTGGATCCCGGCAGCAGCGTAAAGATCGACATAAGTGACGGCAAGATTGACTGCCATTGCGCCGCCAGCCGACATGCCGGCCACGTAGATGCGGGTGGAATCCGCGTTATACATGGTCATCACCTCGCGAGTGAGTTCGGCAATGAGTGCCGCTTCGCCCGATTCGCGCAGCCGGTCGCCTGGACGAAACCAGTTCCAGCATCTCGCTGCATTGGCGCTTTGCGGTTGCTCCGGGTAGAGGACGATGTATCGCGCTTCCTCAGCCAGAACGTTCATCCTTGTACCGGCAGCGAAATCGTCAGGATCCTGGTTAGCGCCATGGAGCATGACGACCATCGGGAGTTGTTCGTGTTCGTGAGATGTCGGAACATAAACCTTGTAGTTCCGCGCTCCCACCGTCCCCCGAAACGTCTTATGCTGCCATATGGATTCGTCGGGCGCTCCCGTCAGCGATGATATCGACGGCGAATGTGTGCCTACCCCATCGCGGCGAGACGGCTCCGGGGCCGCCGAAGCGTCCTCCGGCATTAATCCGCAAAAGAAACTGGTAGTGGCTTCCACGGGGCCGCGTAAAAAAAGCGCAAGGGTAAGATCCTGCGCGAATAGAAAGGGGTTGGAATGATTCATAATGCCGTTGTCGGTCAGCGGTCGCGCATCGCATGCTTGCAAAACAGACCCGCCTTCAGCGGGCCTTGTTTGCCTGCATTCAGATCCTGCACGGGAAAGATCTGTCGTTTAGCGCTTGTTGCCGGATTTGGCAGGCTGAGGCAGCATCGCTTCGCCCCCGGCCAGGAAGTCACCCGTCGCCTTCGCCGTCTGCGAAATGGCATCCGATGAAGCTCCTTCTACTGCGTCTTTGACGGCGGTGCCCATTGCGTCCTGCGCTGACTTTGTAACGGTGTTCTCCAGGGTCTCAGCTGTTCGGGTCGTCGCAGCGTTCGCCTTTTCTATCGCCTCCAGGAACATCGCGTTGACCTGGCCACCACGACTTTCGTACTGGCGTCGGAGTTCGCGCGCGACTTCAGCGCCAATCGACAGAATGATCGTGTGTAAATGGCGATTGTAGGAAGCCGCTTTCCCGGGAAGCTGGGTCAGCATGCTGGATTGCCATTCCGGCAAATTGTTGGCGTTTTCAGTGTCGTCGTCCCTCGGAAAATTGTTGCTCTCCTCAATGACCGCCCTGATCGTTTGAACGTTCAGTTCCGCGAGTTCCTGAAGTCCGTTCATGTATTTTCCAGTCAGATTGACAAATGACTGGTAACTGGCTTTGTGAAGATCCGCGATCTGCTGTGGCGAATAAAAGAACATTTGATACTCCTTGTTGAGATAAGCGTTGCTTGATGGTTGTTCGATGCCGGTTTAACTGCATGGAGCCGTTACTTGCCCATTGCTTCTGCTGCCACCTTCTCTTCGGCCAGCAACGAAAGCGCCTCGTCCGTCGCCTTCTCTTCCTTCAACGTTTCGGCCAGGAGTTTCGCCGCCTCTGTTTCTCCCAGTTGCCTGGTCAGCGCAATCAACGAACCGTAAGATGCGATTTCATAGTGCTCAACCTTCTGGGCTGCGGCAATCAGCGCCGTATCGAGGACAGGGCCTTTCTCGATCTCGTCGATCTGCTCCTGCCCTTCCTCGACAAGACCTTCCATCGCGACGCACTTGACGCGCTTGAGCTTGATTGCACTCGTCTCGACGATCTGGTCGATGCGTTGAACCTGCCCCAGTGTCTCTTCGAGGTGTTTCTCGAATGCGGCCCTGAGATCCGGGCTGCTCGACGCGCGTGCCATCTTGGGCAGAGACTTCGTCATCTGTTTTTCGGCGCTATAGATATCCGACAGTGAATGGATAAAAAGATCTTTAAGGGTCTTCGTAGGCATGAGTGTTCCTTGATTGAATTTCAGAACTGCATCCGGGATGAGTGCAGCTTGATGCGAGTGATCCAGCATGAATCCGGCACCGAGACAGAACCGCTTAATCGGCCATGGTCAGGGGAACGTCGTCTACGGACATGCTGGATTCGATCTTTTTCGTATCTGTATCGGCGCTCATACGATCAATCGCGCTGGTGATTTCCTCAGCCAGCGCGTAGTGGACCATGTGCCCTGCCCCGGGCATCAGGGTCAGGTCGCTGTGTGGCAGATCCCGACGCAGCCGGACGGATTGCGCTTCAGGGGCGACGACCTTGTCGCCGTCGCCGGCGAAGATACTCACTGGCATTTTTAGCGTTGCGTAGTGAGCGCAACAATGCGCTGCGGACGGGATCATGAACGCGGCGTCCTCTGCCGCTGCCCGGATCTGCATGGGACGTAACAACATTTCACGGGGCACGACATCGAAAAACCTGTCGGGCATCGGCGCAGGCGCGAACATCGCCTCCACGTTGCGCCGTAGCATGACGCGACCGGTCAGCGGCGAAACCGTGTAACGCAACACGTCGCCAAACACAGGAAGCGCCACCGGTGCCGCCAGCGCGACATCCACGCGGGCCGCAGGATAGTAATAGCCTGAAATCAGCACGAGGCCCCGTACATCCGTCGGAAATTCTGTTGCCAGGCCGAGTGCGACCAGCGTACCCCACGAATGCCCGACCATGACAGGCCGTTTCACATCGATCTGTACGAGTGCCTGCCGTATGACCGCGGCTTGGGCTTGCGCGGTCCAGAGGCGATCTCGCGGACGCTCGCTGTGTCCGAATCCCGGGCGGTCGAATGCGATTACCCGGTGATGTTCTGCTAACCGGTCAATCAAACCGCAGCCGATAAAATCCTGTACCTGGACGGTGTTCCCGTGCAGCAACACGACAGCCGGCCCTCGCCCTCTGTCGATGAAGTGGAGCCGTATACCGTCCACTTCGATAAAACGGCCCATGGGCGGATTATCGCGTTCGGCTTTCCGTGCCCGATGCAAAACCCACAGCGCGGTGGCTGCACCGGCGACAGCCGCGGCTGCGACCGCTCCGGCCGTGCCGCGAGATAAGCCGGCTTTCTTGAAAGAGGTGGCCATGACGTCTCGTGTAGAAGCTACAGGTAAGAAAGATCAGCATTCCCGAAAATCGGCGCTTGATGAGATTGGTGCGACCGCGTCTCATGCGGCCGCGCACTGCTTTACTTCTTCCCTTGAGGTGCAGCCTCGTCGGGTGGAACATCGCCAGGTGACGGCTCACCGGGAGTGTCTTCCTCGGGGACGTCTTCATCGGGATCGATGCCGGGCAGGTCCCCCTCTTCCTCATCTTCGATGCGCGTCGCTCCGCCCGTCGCCGGCGCATCGCTTGCAGGGAAGGTGTCTTCGAGCGGCTGGTCAGTAGCGTCGTCGGGCTTTTCGTCCGGGGTGCGGTGCTCAACAGGTGTGTGGGTCATGATTCACTCCTCGTAGTTTGTGGCTCTGATGTAAGCGCAATTGCTGTGCCGCAACAGCGACCATTTCTTTTTCATCCGAGAGGTGGTCGCAGCAAAGGCAAGTTCAAATCCGACGCGCGATCTCCAACCCTTTGTGCGTTTCCTTGAGCGATGTTCGCGCCCCGTCACATATTCCAGTCCCAAAGGTTGCCCAACCGCCGGGGACGATGACGTGTTGTCCGAAAAGAGAGAATGTAGAGTCCGTTGTGCGACAGATCCCGCAGTGTCGCGAGCTACCAATGCGAACGGAAATCGTCGTACCGGCTTTCGACTATCGAGCCACAGTGTCCGCACGGACAGGTAACGTGAGTCATTGCGCGCAACGCCATGATGGAAGCTTGCATTGTTGCTGGCGGACACTGCCACGTGGCCCGGAAGCCCATGCGCGAATGGAAGGAGATCCGCGCGCATTTGCTCAAAGTGAGCCAGCTCCAACGCGCATCCTCCATAAAAATGGCGGCGGCTTCTGGGGCTCACCGTTGCGGGGCCCCTAAGACAATCATCTCACGCGTCACCGAGGATGAAATCTGACAACCCGCAGTCAGTTGCAGCTGCATGGCTCACCGTCCAGACGTTACGGAGGACCCTGCCGCGATTCCGCACACCTCACGCACTTGACCGCTCAGATGGTCGGACAGTTCAATCATGCCCTCCTGCTCATCGTTTTGCCCCTGCGCCCCAAAGCGGAGGCCGCCTGCCATACGGGTACGGCAATCCTGCGATGGTCCCGGCTATTACGCGCCGATGCCCCACATTGGCGTGGGTGTGGGAGGCGGCGAGGTCGGAAGTGGGCGTGGGGGCAGGTGCGTGCGCGCCGCCCCCGCACGGACTCGAACACCAACGTCGACCCTCACTACCGGCGCCAATCTCGGCGCGGAATGGTTCAGGGTTCGCGGCACGATAGTCGAGACGAGCTGCAGAGCGCCACCACCCTTCTGCGGCAAAGGCTTGGCATTCGGTCGGGCGTGGTGATCGGCTCCATGGGATCGACGCGCAGTTCGCAGCTATAAGGCGGATTGCCGAGTTCCCTCTGCTCAAAAACAACACTTCGGCCAGCATGTCGTTGTGCAGCACAACGACTTTCACGGGAAGCCGGATCCTGACCGCGGTCGAAGGCTCCGCCATCAGCATTGCGAGACTCCCGTCCCCGACGATTGACACAACCTGGCAGGGGTTCGCGAACTGCGTCGCGATCGCGAATGGGAGGCCACGGCCATGCCGACGCGCGTTGATAACACACTCACAAAAAATTGCGGGCATTCCGACCGGCGAGGGGTCTCTGTAACTGGCCGTGGTCCTCGATGTGTTCAGTCGCCGCATTGAGGGCTGAGCGATGGCAAGCCAGCTGTACACCCATAAGGAGCTCGACATTTAGCAAGGTGGTTGTGTCAAAAATTGATGTCTTCCGCATTAGGCAGCGGGAGAGTAGCACCAACATCAGGATCATGAGAGCGGAGCCGGAAGAACTACTTGCGCAATTGTCGCGCACGAAGGCACCTCAGAAGACAACACACAGGTGGCTTGAATAGTTCTTTGATATCCCGGTGGGCGGACACCGCCAACTGATCACGTCCATCTCGTCGGGTCCGACACTTGCTCGGGGATTCGTCACAGGCCAGACCGGTCGCCGTGTGGTTGTCGCCAACCGCGTCGGTCCCGTACATGCTGCGTATGTCACGAAATTTGGCGGCGTATCACCAACCGTGCTCAACCTCAGGGGGTGGCAAATGGAAACGATCAGAATGGAAGTCATACTTCGCGAAGCTGCAGGGAACCTGAAGGACGCGATCGGCTCGGTCGCTGGCGACGTGGGAATGCAGCTTGACGGCAAGTCGAACGAGTTACGCGGCAAGGCACAGCAGCTTTGCGCAGACGCGACGGATCGCGCGCGACTCAATGTCCTCACGCCCGCTTGCGATGCTGGCAGGTGCAGCTGCAATCGGTTTCGTGATCGGCGCGCTGCCGGCATTGACCCGTCAGCACCGCTCCTGTGCAAGGATTGACGGCGCGGTACGAAAGCTTATGTCGATTCAATCCAAAGCGAACGGGTGGGCCGCCGTGAGCCGGTTCTTCAGGGATCGGATAACGGACTATGGCGAACTCATGTTCATCAAACCGGCGAAGGCGCGCGTACAGCTCGCGCGGCGAAGTGATTGCACTCGTCCCGCTCGCGGTCGCGGGCCCGTTCACCCTGGCGTTCTTCTGCATCGCGACTATTGCGTCGGCATTGAACACACCGTACTTCCTGCGGGTGTCACGGGCGGTCGCGGGCGCGTGGCTCCTCCTGTGCGTCGTTTCCTTCATCGCAGTTCGTTCGAAAAGCCGGCCCGTTCTTTCAGCGTGCTTTTGGACGAAATCCACCAGGAACTGCATACAGTCAAGGAAAGCTTGAAATGACGTCACGATCAGTGCTGGCCGCAGCTGAATCCGCGGTGTTGGAACGGATGGCCGTATCGCGCGCGAACCTCGTTACCGCGCGCGTTACAGCGCACCTGCAGCAGACCGGCGGCAAGCCGACCGTCACACTACTCGCGGCCCTGCTTGTCGGATCGTTGGTGATGGGTCCTCGAAAGATCGTGGGCGTTGTTGTGCGCAATGCGTTCGTCGCGTGGATCGCGAAAACGGTCCGACGCATCGCAGGAACATAGGCGCCACCGGCGTAAATGGAGTTGTCTAATGCGTATCGCGCAGATCTCCCCCTTGGCAGAGGCGGTGCCCCCAGCGCTTTATGGCGGAACGGAACGGGTAGTCTCATATCTCACGGAGGCGCTTGTCGATCTCGGCCATGACGTCACGCTGTTCGCGAGCGGCGACTCGCAGACGCGCGCGCACCTCGCGGCGGCATGGCCGCGCTCGCTACGTCTCGACCAGTCTGTTTGCGATCCGCTCGCGCCGCACCTCGCGATGCTTGAACATGTCCGTCGCCGGGCACACGAGTTCGATGTCCTGCATTTCCATCTGAGCTATCTGCCGTTTCCTGTCTTCTCCCAGGTTGGCACTCCCTTTGTGACCACACTGCACGGCCGCCTCGACTTACCCGAACTGAGGCCTGTGTTCGAGCTTTTTTCTCGGGCGCCGGTGGTGTCAATCTCGGATTCGCAAAGGGCTCCTCTTCCTGCGGCGAACTGGGTCGATACCGTCTACCACGGCGTGCCAGCGGATCTGCTGACCCCGCAGCCGCATGTACAGCCGACCTACCTCGCCTTCCTTGGCCGGATCTCCCCTGAAAAACGCGTCGATCTCGCTGTTCAAATCGCTGCCCGCGCTAATTTGCCCCTCAAGATCGCGGCGAAAGTGGACAAGGCGGATGAAGCCTATTTCCGCAACGTTATCGAGCCGCTGCTGGCGCAGCCACATGTCGACTTCCTTGGGGAGATCAACGAGGCCGAGAAACCCCGATTCCTGTCGGGTGCCGTTGCCCTGCTGTTTCCGATTGACTGGCCCGAACCGTTCGGTCTGGCGATGATCGAAGCGATGGCGTGTGGCACGCCGGTTATCGCGTTCAGGCGCGGTTCTGTGCCCGAAGTGATCGAGCACGGCGTGACGGGCTACATAGCCGACGATGTCGACGGGGCTGCGGACGCCGTGGCTCAACTCGCCATTCTTTCGCGTACAGAGGTGCGTGCCCAGTTCGAAAGTCGCTTCACATCCAGGACGATGGCATTGCGCTATCTTGACGTCTATGCCGGGTTGACTGCAGCAAGTCGTCCGCTGCTACGGGCAGTCGCGGGCAGCGGTGGCCACGACGGGACGTTCGATCCATGACACTAAGCCGAGAACCAAAAGGTTGGAGGGGTCCGACTGGAAGAAGGCCTTCAGCCGTTCCTCGCGGCCGATATGACGCAGTTGCTCGCTTACTCCGCGGAAAGATGTACCTTGGAGCTGCACCTGATGTTGAGCGTGGGCTTTTTCACCGGAGCGCGGTTGGGCACGGTTATTACGCTGACAGTGACCGGTTTGTACGCGGCCCGCGAAAGCCCCTTGCTTCCCGGAGCTCTCTTACCGGGCAGACCGGGCGGCGCTCCATCAAGCGCTTCCTTCCCCGGCGGCGGGGCCATTTCGCAAAGGATGTTTGTCTCGGCTTTTGGCGCAACCGGTACTCCTGTAGCGGCGTGAGGTCTCTGACACAACACGCCAATGCCACACCGGCGAATAAGGGATCCACGCACGCGGCGATATGGGCGAAGACGGTATATGGACTGGAAGTCACGCTGCTAGCGCGGTCGTCTGGCCAGGTATAGCCCTTGCACACTTGAGTGCGTATCAGCTGATGACCTATGGAGGAAACGCATGCCACAAGTCATCGTTGCGCTGTTCGGCTCATATCATGACGGCGATGAGGCGCTTCGCGCGCTGCGGGCATTCGGGTTAAGCCTGGACCATGGACATTTATACCGGAGCGGAAAACGCACCCCGGCGACGCCTGTCTCTGTCAACACTCCAGAGCTGGACTGGCGTCTCCACGAGTTCGCGGAGTATGCCGCGCATGGAGAGCGTCCCGGCGCAGGCGCGAACCGATACAACCCGGAGACGGCAGATTTGGACCTCAGCGCCGACACTGCTGCTCCCGTGAGCGTCGACACAATCTCGCGTACGCTTCTAGTGATTGAGGACACGACTGGCCTGAGACCTGCCGCCGTTTGCGAGGTGCTTTATGACTACGGCGCACTTGCAGTAAAGGACGCGGCCGGCCACTGGCGCTTTTCACCCAACCGGAAGGTCTGCCGCAGCCAGGAATCGTGATTTGATTCGCGACCGCCAGTTTTCTGACGCCGTGATTGCTGGTGCGGCTGACCGAGCGACTGAGGCGAACCATGGTGATGCACATAGCCATTGCAGAGTCGCACCGGTCGCCCCCTTGCTCATCCGCCCCAACCTGGAATGCCGCTTGCGCGTTCCAGAAGCACCATTTCAAGGAGGTGAATCATGGGCTCAATCAACCCGCAAGGTGGCACCCAAGGCGGGGCCAATATTGTAGGCGGTGGCATCGGCGAAGGCCCGGGGCCGGACATCATGGGCGCAGCAACCCTGGACGGAACCAAGGTGATGTCTGCCGACGGCGAACATGTGGGGAAAATTTCAGACATCATGCTGGACGTCCGAAGCGGACGCATTGCCTACGCAGTGCTGGCGGAGGGAGGATTCCTCGGAATGGGGGCCAATCTGCACGCCATCCCATGGAGTGCACTGACGCTCGACACGGACGAAAAATGCTTCCTGGTCGACATTACCGCCCAGCGCCTCAAGGACGACCCCGGTTTTGACAAGGACCACTGGCCCGTCATGGCGGACGCAAAGTGGGGAACGTCGATGCATACCTACTACAACCGGGACCCGTACTGGTCGGCCGCCCACGAAGTGCTCGAAAACGACCCGAGCATCAGGCCGAGCGAGCACTAAAAAACAGAACGGCTGAGCCGCGCCATGCCGACAGCTAATCTGTCGCTCTGGTGCCTACGCCACCGCGCCCCACTGCGGTGGCGTGCCCGCCTCGCTTCAGCAATTTGGCGCGCCAATACGGGCTCATTAAAGGCTTTGTCCAAGAAGTATCGGATCTGCCGCGATCTGCTGGGCAAGACGGGATACCGAGCCATGGTTGCTGCGCCATCGCCGGCATGGCTGCCCGTGAACATAATGGCTACATTCCTGCTCGTCGTTTAACCTCTGCTGTCGTAGTTGCCATGACCATATTATCAAGCGAGCCGCCACTTATGACTGCACGGGTCCGCATGTTCCGAAGGCCCCTTCGCTAAAATCGTCCTTAGCGATTGCCGATCTTGCGCAGCTTCTGAATTGCGTTTTCGAAAAAGCCTCGGCAATAGAGGGCCGCCAGATAAAGGATCGGCAGTCCAACCGTGGCGGCAAGCAATACGGCCGCCACCCTCACAAACGCACTGGTCGACCAGCTTTCGTACTCAGCGACGCTAATCGCAACGAACAAGGCCGCACTGAACACGGCGGCGTGAAACATGTACACGAATGTCAGCCGTCGCCTTTCCCAATCGACAATTGTCCGGCCGAAAAAGGTGCGCACCGTTCGACCCAGGGAGAAAACGATCGCCGGCACCCCGACAATAAAGAAAGTCATTGCGGGAATCTGCGAGTGAGCCATATACCTTTCTCAATGAGAGTTCCGTGTAACAACTACGAATCCCCGTCCCTCAGCCGAGCCGACTCGCGCGGTTCGCAAAGAGGTCCGCACCTTCTTTGTCGCACTACCTACACCGCGCACCTACATCGCCCCGCTTCTCGCACTTCGCGATGTCACCGGCCCGGATCAGCTTTTGTCTCCAACGCGACGCATCTCGCCTTTTTCCTCATTTCACGATTTGAAATCACCGGTTTGGTTGAACGCAGCTTGCATGTTCCCAAACCACTCCCGTACGCGGCAGCGCCCATCTCGTCCTATACTCGCACTGCGGCGGATACTCAGTTCGTCCGCTCGCGTTGGGTCCATTGGTCGTCCTCATCGACCGACCGCTCGACGCATTATACGTTTCTCAAACTGCCGCTGACGCTCGACGCGAGAATCGCGATGGTCACGCCACGTGTAACGAGGCCGAACACAGCGAAGGCCAAATTGCCCCACATCCGTGCCGGCACGCGTGATCGGCGCGGTTTCTGTACGGCTGATGGCAATCGTCGAGCCGGACCTGTCGTTGTCAAAGGTGGATCTCGACCGTGCTTTCAACGTCTGCCCCACAAGGCAGATTCCGCGCGACCGACTCGCGCGCACAAGTGGGATCTACCCATTTGCGTTTACTGACTCGAGCTCCCTACTTCTTTAGGGTTGCGGCGACGGCCGCATTTTGGTCCAGCGCTCCCCCCAACATGCGCCGAGCGGTGCGTTTTTCCGGACAACTTGTATGGAGACACATGATGTATGAAGCGCAGCTCAGCAATCTGACAGCACGACTCGCCAACGCCGCTCGTGATACCGCAGGGATGCCAGAGGAAACCCGGCAAGCATGGTTAGCCGCGATTGAAGGCGAAATCGATGCGTTGCGCACAGAGATCGAACGAAACCAGAACGTGGTGCCGGCAAACCGTTTCCAGCTTCTTCGACAACTGGAGGACGCGAGAGCGATCGCAACCGGTCTACTCTAGACTATGGATCGCCTTTCTCGCGGAAGGTCGATCCTTTGCTCGAAGTCAGTCTCAGACCATTTTTTAAGTCCGTTCCACGTGTCGTTGCTTCGTAAACACTCGAGTGTCAGTGACCTGCGTATCTGGCGATTCCTGTTTCAATCGGCGGATCCAACCCCGGGATTGGGAGCGGCTTTTGTAGCTTCATTAAAGCTGCTGCACGGTCGTTGCGAGTTTCTATTCGGCGGAGCTTGCACCGACCGGCGATACAGTCAACGTCATGGCTCCGGCGAGCCATCGAGACCTCAATGTCACAGCTGGCGACCGCCAGCAACGCGGGCTCGACGCTAGTGAATATCCATCATTGCTACTCGCGCGTCCGTCGGCAACGCAGTGTCACTGCCAGACACGGTCGATCGAGCCCATCCCGATACCAAAGTTACGGACATGCAGTGAGCCGCCCGGGCAACATGAAATGACAGGTTGCCGGCGTGCCCCGTGGCACGGCGGTTGCGCCGATCTATCTCGGGAGCGAACCATCCCATCCTGTTCGTGGCAGCCGATTGCAGCTGTCGTCCGCCACCAGGTTATCGCTCCGTCGCTTCCACGGAGCCAAGCAATGCAACTCGCAGACGATGCTGACCATAGCCGCGCTGGACGTGTGCGCCGTCGTCGGCGCTCACGTGAAATCTCGAGATACGCGGGCAGGCCGATCCGCCTGCTCTGGCGGTATGTTGGCCGTCGCAGGTTCGCGCATGTCGTAGTGCTTTCGAGCGTCCTGATCGCCGTGGGGTGCGCGCTGGGATCGCAATACGGCATCAAGAACCTTATCGATGCACTGCCTGCCGGACGTGCGCATCCGCAGACCGTGATTCGCGCTTTCACGATTCTGGTCATACTGATTCTGGCTGACAACCTGTTCTGGCGAATCGGAGGCTGGATCGCCGCGCGCGCATTCGTCGGAGTAACGGGCGATATCCGCAACGAGATGTTCGCCTATCTGTCGGCGCACGCTCCGGTATTCTTCGCGGACAAGCAGCCTGGTGTGCTGTCCAGCCGGGTGTCGGCCATGGCGAACGCCGTCTATACCGTGGAGAACACAGTCGCGTGGACCGCACTGCCGCCGTGTCTGACCGTGGCGGGGGCCATCGCCATGGTCGCCGTTGTCAGCGTGCCGATGAGCCTCGCGCTTGTTACAGTCTCCGTCGGACTCGCGTTGTGGCTCTTCCGGCTTGCGAACAAGGGAACGGCGCGCCACCAGGCATTCGCCGCGCGTGCGGCATCGGTGGATGGCGAGCTCGTGGACGTGATCGGCAACATGGGTCTCGTGCGCGCCTTTTCCGCGGCGCCGCTGGAGTATCAAAGGCTCGACGCACGCCTGCACGCAGAGAATGCGGCCCGCACGCAAAGCCTGCTGTACCTCGAAAAGCTGCGGCTGCTGCACTCCGCTACCACCGCGCTCTTCTCCGCAGGACTTTTGGGGTGGACACTGTGGCTGTGGAACGAGGGACGTGCAACCACCGGTGAGGTCGTGCTCGTTAGCTCGCTCGGTTTTGCAATCCTCCACGGCACCCGGGATCTGGCCGTAGCGCTTGTCGACCTCACGCAGCATATTGCGCGTCTGGGCGAGGCGACGCAGACTCTGCTTGTCCCGCATGAGATGGCAGAGCGCGGAGATACGCAGCCTCTGCAGATCGAACGGGCTACCGTGGACTTTGACAACGTGTCCTTCGCTTATGCCGGCCGACGGCCCGTGCTCAGCGAATTTAACCTGCACATTCGCGCTGGCGAACGGGTGGGTCTGATCGGTCCTTCCGGCGCCGGCAAATCGACCATCTTCGCTTTGATCCAGCACTTTTACGAACCGCAGACAGGCAGCGTGCGGATTTCGGGGCAGGACATCTCGCGTGCGACGCTGCATAGCCTGCAAGCGGCAATTTCAATCGTGCCGCAGGACGCTTCCCTGTTTCATCGATCCCTGCTGGATAACATTCGCTATGGTGTCCCCGACGCGTCGGAAGCCGATGTTCGCCGCTCGTGCGAGGACGCAAACTGCGTGGACTTCCTCGCCGCCATGCCCGGGGGCCTCGACACCGTTGCCGGTGACCGCGGCGCAAGGTTGTCGGGCGGTCAACGCCAGAGAATCGCCATCGCTCGCGCTCTTCTCAAGGACTCGCCTATCCTTCTGCTCGACGAAGCCACCTCAGCGCTCGACACGGTTTCAGAACTCGCGATCCAATCAGCCCTTGAGCGGTTGATGCAGAACCGCACTGTCATCGCCATCGCCCACCGCCTCTCCACCCTCCAGACCTTCGATCGCATCGTCGTGATCAATCGAGGGCGTGTCGTTCAGGACGGCTCGCCGACGGAACTGGCGGCCGTCCCAGGGATCTATCGCGAGACTCTTGCGCGACAGCGCCGGCGATTCGCCTGCCCAGAGACTTCCTGACGCGAGAGCGACTCGTCATACAGCATTCATTCTGGCTTCCGGAACCGCGCGCACGATCAACGATTTGTTTAAGACTGACGTCGCACGCGGGACGCGTCTTGTTCGATGGTGACAGCCGCGATCACCACCCGCGCCAGCGTCCTCGCCTACGATGCGACATGCCTTTGCGACCGCGCGCCCCATCCATCGTACGACCATTGCGACAGACAGGCGGACGTTGGTGCGCGCTTATGAAGACCGGTAGTGACGGCGCGATGATCACTCTGCATCCGTGGCAACGATGCTCTGACTATTGCGCGTACATTCAACAAGTCGGTCTCGCAGTGAGCTCGCTATGGCTCCCGTTATGCTCCCTTGATCCTGCTCGTCGGGACCGTTTCGGACGATCGCCATTTGCCCGTTTGTCGGGCCCGGCGAAGCCGTCGCTTCTCATTTGGCCTTGATTGCTAGGTCCCTCTTAGATGGCGTTGTCCACCCGGAGCGAAGCAGAACCTTTTCAGGCTGATTTCGATACGGAATCGCGGCTGTCTTCGTCCACTCCCTCGGGTCGAAAACCGCGTATAGCGGACGCCGCACCCTGATTCCCCCGTCGCTCGACGTCCTGCGCGAGGAGCTCCCGGAAAACGCCCAACCCTAGCACGCCATGCAACTGTCGGAACTGCTCAAGCACCTCTGCGATAGCATGGTTCAACGTCTCCGGTTTGCGCGTACTGGCGATATGTGAGCTACCCCTTACCAGTTCCAACATGTATGTCACACGGCCCAGCGCCATCGCGGCGCCGGAGATCGCTTTCTTCGCCATTCCAGCTCTCCTGTTCTGTTTTCAATGGATCCCTCCCTGGGGTGCAACGTGCCGTCAGTGGACCCAGGTTTTCGTACGATTGCGCGCAAGAACATTGCCCGGTAACAACGGCCACTTATACCGACCGACGCTGGCACTTACAGAATGCGTGGATCGGCCCTGTATGCGTGGTCGAACGCGCCACGCAAGCAGCCCCTCAACGCCGCTGCCGATTTCTTTTTCATAGGACGCCCGGTCTCAAATGGTTGGACGGGACGCGATTGCGGCCAGAATGACCGGCAATCGGGCCGGCTTTACAAAATGATGATCGAAACCGGCCTTGAACGATTCGGCCTTTTCTGCGGGCGCACGCAGTGCGGTCACCGCCAGCAGAAACGGGCGGGGGATGTAACCCATGCGCCGGATTTCTCTCGCCACCGCGTGTCCGTCCACGCGGGGCATCTGGATATCGAGTATCACCACGTCAGGTCGCCAGGCATAGTACGCGGCAAGCGCGCCTGCACCATCCACCGCCGTCTGGACGGTGTAGCCGTAGGCTTCGAAGAACAACACGTAGGCTTCGACCAGATCCGCGTCGTCGTCCGCGATGAGTAAGCGCTCCGCTTTCGCAGTGGACATAGATTCCTCTAGGTTGCCCCTAATGTCGCGCAATTTAGGGACCCGATAGAATCAAGGCGGATAGTTTCAGCTAATATAAATTCAGCGAATACTCCATACGGATTTTTTCCCTTCTTCGAGGGCGAACATGCGATTGGCTGACTTCATCCTCCGCGACATGGAAACGATTGTGGCGCAATGGGAGGCGTTTGCCGCCACCCTGTTGCCGGCAGCCGCAAACATGCAATCGCTGGCGCTGCGAGACCATGCGCAACAGATTCTCCAAGCCGTAGCGAAGGATCTGTCGACGACCCAAACCAGGGACGCGCAAATCGAAAAGTCAATGGGCCGTGCCCCCGTACGGGTCGGAACTCCAGCGACAGCCGCGCAGACGCACGCGCTTTTGCGGGCGCGTGGCGGGTTCGACATCAACCAGTTGGCTGCGGAGTACCGTGCGCTGCGAGCGAGCGTTCTGCGCCTCTGGATGGACGACTGTCAGCCCGAAGCCCCACATCCGGATGATGTCATCCGGTTCAACGAGGCCATCGACCAGGCACTTGCGGAATCGGTCGGTCATTTCAGCGCGCAGGTCGACCAGGCTCGGAATCTTTTTCTTGGCATGCTCGGGCACGATATGCGCAGCCCGCTCCAGACCATCCTGATGACGGCCCAATATCTTGCAGCGCTGAACGCCGGGGAGCAGGTATCCGGAGCCGCATCCCGTTTGATCAGAAGCGGCGCTCGCATGCAGGCCCTTCTGGGCGATATGCTTGATTTCAATCGAACCCGGCTGGGTATGGGGATCAATATCGCGCCGACCGATGCCGACCTGGACAAACTGCTTGCCGACGAACTCGACCAGTTGCGGGCAGCGCATCCGGACCGTCGGGTCTATCTGGACGTGGAAGGTGACTGTCGGGGTGTTTGGGACGGCCGTCGTCTGCAGCAGTTGCTCGGCAATCTGGTTTTGAATGCAATCAAGTATGGAGCACCCGACGCGGCGGTGCGGGTGGTGGTGACGGGCGACGCGCGGGATGTTCGTTTCGAGGTCAGAAACTACGGGCCCGCCATTGAGAAAATCACGCTGGATCGGATCTTTGACCCGCTTCAGCGTGGCTTCAATCAGGAACGCTCATATAACGCTGACGGCAGTCTGGGGCTCGGACTGTATATCGCGCGCGAGATCGCCAAGGCCCATGGGGGCGAGATCGAGGCGCGGTCCGACGAGACAGAAACGGTATTCGCTGTGCGCCTGCCGCGCTCTCAGTAGCGCGCATGCACGTGCCTCGCACGGATCGACCGTCGGCGCGCTTTGGGGTGCGCACGCCCGCCCGCGATCACCGATCAGGAGCGTGAGGGCAGTTCATACGGCCGCCGTTCGGGCGCTGGCATTCAAATGGATAAGATCCCCTACCCCTGCTTGCAGACTGGGACACGATACAACGAAAGTGTGTATCCATAACATCGGCACCTACGCCGCCGACATCGCCGAACGATTCAAGCTGCTTGATCTCACGGATGCGGTGCACATCGGTCATTCTATGGGCGGTGACGAGGTGACGCGCTATCCCCTCCGGTAATCCGAGACGTTAGTATGCCTCATCAGGAAGACATTCGAATCTCTGTTCGGTCCGAAATCCCGCTGTGCGGGCAGACGTTCAAAGAGCGCGGCGTTCAGAGGCGACGCCCGGAAGGCAGGCCAAAGGGCATTTCGCGCGTGGGGTTTTGCTTCAACAACTCGCGTTCTAATTTCCGGATCGAACCGAGATAACCCTTGTAGGTCGAATTCTCAAGAAGCCGGAGAACGTAGGAGTTGGTAATCAAGGCAAAGAAGCGAAATCGAAACATCTCGTTGGCAGCGGCTGCAGACAGCATTTTACAATCGACCAAAAGCCCAACCTTTTCAAAAAAACACAGACACAGAAGAATCTCCGCATCTAAGAGTGGTGACGACTCGACGGTACTTAAGGAAAACAGTTCTCCACCGGGTAATAGCTTTGCAAAAACACCGGTAAAGTTGAGAAATCCCTCTTCAAGCAGATTGATTAGTTGTCCTTCTTGAAATTTTCGACTCTCGTGACGCTGCCGATAAACCCAAAAGGCTGAAACAAACGCTCCTATGATTCCCAACGCCTGGAAGCCGTTCGCGATTGCGGACACCACTTCCGCCCAGTTTGGTTGCGTCACGACTCACTCCCTGCGAGACTGCGACTTTAAAGCTTAGGTATAAACCGGAAGAAAGTAGTCGTTCAAGGTCCCTTTGAGCCGCCAATTCCCCGCTGATATTGGCCATATTTGCGAGCGTTCGAACCCGTTGTGGGTGGTGGCGGAAATCGAAGTCAAGTCAAGCAAACGAATCGGAATTCTTTCCTTTGGCGTTCCTAGCCGAACGGCCGCTACCGGAACAAGTTGCCATTCGCATTGCGCGCGGTCGAGAGGCGGTTCCCTTACACCCGCCACATCCAACGGCGTCAAGCTGTCCTTGATCCGGGACCGGATACCGAGCAGGCCGAAAATACGCCGGACCCCAATGCCGAATCTGATCAGCGCGTCGGCCACGCCATCGTCGGTCTCGGCCGTCTTTCGTTGAACCAGATCCTGCCCACGCTGCCCGCGTCGAAATTCTCGAAGGCGTGGCGCGTCAGCCACGACCTGGACAAGGCAAGGAAAATCGCTCGCCAGTAGATCAGCATCGATCCGGTCGATCAGTTCGCGCGAGAAATCGATCACATGT
The DNA here is from genome assembly GCF_021390635.1 of Paraburkholderia sp. HD33-4. NCBI lineage: Bacteria > Pseudomonadati > Pseudomonadota > Betaproteobacteria > Burkholderiales > Burkholderiaceae > Paraburkholderia > Paraburkholderia sp. HD33-4. The sequence goes on from NZ_JAJEJS010000001.1 coordinate 2,336,496, forward strand.
CGCTGTGTGTCGTGCGCGGACAAACACCGCGTACGCCCGGCGAAGAAGGCTTGTAGGATCAGCGCATCGTCGAGGCCATTTATGAATCGGCGCGGATGGACCACGCGGTGAAGATTGCCACGCCTGCTTGTCCCACGCGGGGACCAGAACCAGATGAACAGAACTGCTGACCGGCCTCTGAGGTGTTGACAGTGGCGTAGGCAACACCTCCGTCACCGCCTCACTCATCTAGATAATCGGGGCGCCCCCCGTCACCGCAATCGTCGCGCCCGAGATATAGCTGGCTTCGTCGGAGGCCAGCATCACGTAGGCGGCAGCCAGTTCGGCGGGTTGTCCCGGACGCTTCATCGGCACCTGCTCGCCAAATTTTTCCACCTTCCCAGCCGGCATGGTCGACGGAATCAACGGCGTCCATATCGGCCCTGGCGCGACGCAATTTGCCCGTATGCCCTTCTCTGCCAGCAACTGCGCGAGTCCGCCGGTGAAGTTCTGGATCGCGCCTTTAGTGGTCGCGTAGGCGATCAAGCCGGGATTGGGATGATCCGCATTGATCGACGATGTATTCACGGTCGACGCGCCAGGCTTCATATATTTCACTGCCGCCCGTGTGATCCTGAACATCGCACCGATGTTGGTATCGAAGGTTTTGTCCCATTCTTCATCGCTGATGTCTTCGAGCGACCGATAGCTCATCTGATAGGCCGCATTGTTAACCAGTACGTCGAGCCGCCCGAACGCCTCGACTGCTCGCTCGACGATCTCCTTGCAATGCGGTGGGCTGGTGATGTCGCCACGCAGCAGCACCGCCTTGCGGCCCGCGTCCTCCACCCAGCGCGCCGTTTCGCGCGCGTCGTCATCTTCGCTGAGGTAGGCGATCAACACGTCGGCGCCCTCGCGTGCGAACGCTATGGCGACAGCACGGCCAATTCCGCTGTCGCCACCGGTAATGACGGCGGCTTTGCCGGCAAGACGTCCTGAGCCCTTGTACGACTGCTCGCCATGATCCGGTTGTGGCTTCATCGGTGCGGTTTGCCCGGGCGTCTGGTGCTGCTGCTGATTGGGAAAGGGTGGCGCGGGATATTCCGTGTCGGTCATGAGAATCTCCAACGCACGAATGGACGGACGCGACGCGCGATCGCGCGACGCGCATGACGCAAACGCAGCATCCTTCGAGCCCGAGCGGGCACCGCCCCGAATCTCGTCAGGCACGCGTGCTGCCCGTAGCAGTTTCGATTGACGGAGTCAGGCCCAATTTTGGACCTAATGGTGAAAGCCGCGAGCCGGGAAACGCACCCGCATTCTCAGTAGCAATACGTCCGCCGAGCACGTGAGCACACCGCGTTCCGCGTGCCAGCGGAGGCACTGAAGTTGTAGGCAGAGCTCGGGTATGACGCGTGCTGCGCCATAGATGCGGCGTCGGCGAGCGCCACCGGACCGGAGACGATCATGAAGCGGGTAGCGACGATGTTGAGCGTGGTTTCGCTGGTTGCCAGCACCTGCGCGTTCGCGCAGGCAAACAGCAGCAGCGCCATGCCCACAGTGCAGGGCCAGCAGGATGCGCAGCCCGGCACCGGCAGCCACAGCATGGATCGAGCCGCAGCTGCCGGCAGCAGCAAGCCGGCTAGCGGAACCTTGATGCAACAACGCGAAAAGGGAATGTCACCGGAGGGCGCGTCGGGGACCGACGCGACCGGCAGGATGAAACAATAGAGAGGGGGCACAAATCGCGCGGTAGTTGGGCGACCGCGATGCTGGTCCAGCCAGTATGTTATGCAGCAGCTCATAGTTGACCGGCTTCGAGAGATCGGAATTGAATTCGGCAGAGCGCTTTCTCTCCTTATCGCGCCGTTGCGCTCATCCGGTTAACGCAATCAATGTCATGCGAGAACTGCCTGGCCGCTTCCGGATGCCAGTGAGTCGCTACAGCCCTGCGATCGGACAGAGTTCGGCATGATCCCAGTATTCAGGATGCATCGGCTATGCAACAATCATTTGCGCTTGGCTCCGGACTGTCCGCTCACTTGTCATGGAAATTCTTGAACTCGAACCCCAGGTACTTGACGGCCGCCGCGGCGTGTCCTTCTGCCTTGCACGACCGCATGGCATCGTCGAATGTGTGATCGCGGTCAAGGCACTGCAGGACTACTTCTGGCTCGAACCAAACGCCGACGACGTCCGTATCCTCAAGGCTTTCCGGAACGGCTGTGGGCGCATCCGGGCGATCGCCGAGCGCAAGGCCCTTGCGCATCCAACCGCGCACCTCGAACTGACAGCTGACGATTTCGCGCGACCGTGAACAGATGATGAGGAATTGCGCCACGCTTCTGCAAGCTGGCTTATGGGTCCATCGAATGAGAGTGGTTTGCGCGTCTGACCGTTAGATGCGCGCAATCCTCTTATTAGCTCATTGAATAGGCGCGGCGGCGATATGCTTCGCCGCTGATCGGACATACATCAACAAACTCAGGTTATGGAATGAAGGACAACGCAATGTAACTGCTACGCATCTCGGCACGGCGCTCGCCGGTGCACCACAAGGGGCAGTTCGCATTGCAGTCGCTCGCCGCTGGCGAGCGACTGATCGAATACAAAGGTGACGTCAACACCTGGCGGCGTGCAGCCGCCGTTCGCTCACGCCGCTGCTCGGAAGCGCTCATATTGAGCGTGCCATTCACGCCGTTCGGAAAGAAGCCGCCCTTCATGGCCGCGGAACTGGTCAAATACACGATGTTGAGCACGTTTGCGTAGTTGCGGCTGAACGCAAGCCCATTGCCGTACAGCTCAACCCGAGTCTGTCACGTGTATGCGACGGTTGCACGAATGCGATTCGGCCGATGTCTCGCGGCGCTGAGCGCCGGACGCAGTAGCCGGAGTTTGGCTACACCGGATTGCTGGACCGGCAGGTCAACCTGAGTTCCGACAGGCCTGCCGCCACCGGTCAACTCCGCCGATAACGCGGGATACCCAGTCTCCACGACCCTTCCGCGACTCCGCGCTAGTTGCGACGGCCGCCATATGGACGGATGTATCTCCTCAGCAAGGCCGGCAGCAGTGGACATAGGCTGCCAAAATACCTGTATATTTATACAGTATCGCACACGGAAATCCACATCCATGAACCGACACTTTTTAATTTGGGCTAAGCCATGCGCATGCGCGCACCGAACGCAGAACTTCGAATGCCGGAATTGCGTTCGCCTGGCCGCAGATGTGGACCGAGTGCTTCATCCAGAGGAGACTTCATGATGAGAGCGGACGAATGGGTCAGAGAGGCTGAACGGGAAACGAAGCTTGTCGACGCGCTGTACAAGGCGCGTTTGCTGATTTCGATGCACAACGGTATGACCGTGAGGTGTGACGGCGAGGAATGGCCGCTTGACTTTGGCCAAGAGCTGAAGATGATTGACGCTACGTTGAAGATGGTTGGAGTTGACACCCGGCGCGTCGACTCGGCACCAGGCAGGATTGAGCAGAGGACGAGCGCTAGCGGAAGGTGAAACCTGCAGCGGCGTCAACCTGTAGGAGATGTAAGGCGAAATAGCAACGCCGCAGTCTTGACAGCACGACATCACGGTTGCTCGCAGGGGAGGCAAAATGAAAACGGTGGCCATCAAAGACATTCGTCCAACGCAACTGACCCACGGTCTTCGCGAGATAGTCCAAAAGACGCAGTTTTATGAGTCGCTGTCCGGTCGGGACCTGAAAATGGCCATCGCTGAGAAACCGGTGCCGCTTGTGCTTGGGCCGGGCGGCGTACCGTTCGCAATTGACCATCACCACGTGGCAACTGCTTTGCGGCGCGCGGGAATAAAAGCGGTGCCCGTGGTGCTAGTGGCCGATTTATCGCAGCTGTCGTATCAGGACTTCTGGCTGTCGATGGACAACAATCGCTGGACGTATCCATATAACGCCACAGGGCAGCGGAAGAGTTTTGCGGATATGCCCGAGCATGTATGGGAGCTGGAAGACGATGTATTTCGCAGCCTCGCGGCATCGGTCCGTGACGCTGGTGGCTACGAAAAAACTACCGTCCCGCTCGAAGAATTCAGATGGGCTGACTTCTTCCGTACGTGCCTACCGAATCCAGAAACTGAAGACGATTTTTTGTCCATACAGCGACGGGCGGTTAAGCTCGCAAAGAGCAAAGCGGCAGCGGGACTACCGGGATTCGTAGGCAGCGTGCCAGGCTAAGGGCCGCGGATAGCGTGCATTAGCACAGGTTCAAAGAGGATTCGTTCGAGTCTGTGGCTCGAACATACCTTCGCTAAGCTTACGAAAAAAACAGGAAGGCGACCGTGAATGGACTTATCGAGCTGTTCGGAGAAGGAAAGAACCTCTCTTCTCTTCAGATGGGGGCACGCGCTGCGGCAATTTTCCTTGTCGCGCTTATTTTCATTCGAATTTCCGGGCGCCGCTCATTTGGACAACGCTCACCTTTCGACTATGTTGTTGCTATCCTGCTTGGGGCAACGATGAGTCGCGCAATAGTTGGCGCATCGCCTGTGCTTCCAACGTTCGTTGCATCGCTGGTCATCGTACTCATGCATCGAGCGTTGGGGTGGGTGTGCGTTCGGTCGCACACGATTGAGGTGCTCGTAGGAGGTATCGAGCGCCAGCTATTCCGCGATGGAAGTTTCGATAAGCAACAAATGCTGGCCGCACTGGTCTCGCGAACTGACATTCTCGAAACGGTGCGAAAAGAACTCGGCACTGAGGCACTCGATAAAGTGCAAGCAGCAATTCTCGAGCGTAATGGTGAAATCAGCATTATCCGGAAGCCAACTACTGACCGATGACAGAGCGCCAGAGTTGTCGCCCGTGCTCATGGCTCCGCAGCTATTTCATTCACTGCTTGAAGTCTAACTGAGCGCGGTCATTTCGCCCGAGGCGTTTTGAGTTTCGCATCAGGTTCCTCGAGCTTGCCCGCCCTGATGGCAGTAACGGCGTTCGCAACGGCAAGCGCGACATTCACCACTTCCTTTTGCATATCGTCGCCGTTCAACGACGAGGCACCACCTATTAAGGTCAACGCGTGCGTCGCTATCGCTCACTAAACACCTGTGCCGCCTATAAAGCTGGTTCTGCAGCATCTTTATGTCCGTCGGGCGCGGGGCTTAGCGATGAGGGCCGCCTTTCTGTTCCCCGGCGGCTTGGTGCCCGCATTCCCCCGGTTGTTGGTAGCACACCCAGGCCGGACAGTGATCCGCGCATTCGGTCTCGAGCCCCTTAAGGGTCGCGGGCGCGCCTGCGAGCGCGACACGTCAAAAGTTGCCCGACCCTGAGTCCTCCACGTTCCTCACATCCGACCAGTAAGGGTCGCGGTTGTAGTACTGATGCACGGTGGTACCCCACGAGGCGTCCGCCATTGAAGGCCAATGGTCCTTGTCAAAACCGGGGTCGTCCTTGATTCGCTGTGCGGCGATGCTGACGTGAAAGCACTCCGCGTCGGTATCGAGCGTCAATGCGTTCCACGGAATCGCGTGCAGACTTGTGCCCATCCCGAGAAATCCGCCCTCGGAGAGCACCGCGTATGCAATCCTGCCGCTTCGCACGTCGAGCATGATGTCGGAAATCTTGCCGACATCCGCGCCATCTGACGAAATAACGGTCGTCCCCTTAAGTGTCGCTGCAGCCATCACGTCGGGACCGGGTCCGTCACCGGTACCGCTGCCGACAATTTGCGCCCCGCTGCCAGGTGGGCTCCCTTGTGGGTCGAATGTGCTCATGACGTTCTCCGGATTGTCAGGTGGAAAGCTTCATCGGCGCAACGAATATGCCACGCGGGTTACTTGGCGCTGGGACTCAGGCAATACCTTGAAGACCGGAATGGCGTCGCGGGGCGCACCAGTGTCACGGGCATGAGCGAAGACGGTATATGGACTGGAAGTCACGCTGCTAGCGCGGTCGTCTGGCCAGGTATAGCCCTTGCACACTTGAGTGCGTATCAGCTGATGACCTATGGAGGAAACGCATGCCACAAGTCATCGTTGCGCTGTTCGGCTCATATCATGACGGCGATGAGGCGCTTCGCGCGCTGCGGGCATTCGGGTTAAGCCTGGACCATGGACATTTATACCGGAGCGGAAAACGCACCCCGGCGACGCCTGTCTCTGTCAACACTCCAGAGCTGGACTGGCGTCTCCACGAGTTCGCGGAGTATGCCGCGCATGGAGAGCGTCCCGGCGCAGGCGCGAACCGATACAACCCGGAGACGGCAGATTTGGACCTCAGCGCCGACACTGCTGCTCCCGTGAGCGTCGACACAATCTCGCGTACGCTTCTAGTGATTGAGGACACGACTGGCCTGAGACCTGCCGCCGTTTGCGAGGTGCTTTATGACTACGGCGCACTTGCAGTAAAGGACGCGGCCGGCCACTGGCGCTTTTCACCCAACCGGAAGGTCTGCCGCAGCCAGGAATCGTGATTTGATTCGCGACCGCCAGTTTTCTGACGCCGTGATTGCTGGTGCGGCTGACCGAGCGACTGAGGCGAACCATGGTGATGCACATAGCCATTGCAGAGTCGCACCGGTCGCCCCCTTGCTCATCCGCCCCAACCTGGAATGCCGCTTGCGCGTTCCAGAAGCACCATTTCAAGGAGGTGAATCATGGGCTCAATCAACCCGCAAGGTGGCACCCAAGGCGGGGCCAATATTGTAGGCGGTGGCATCGGCGAAGGCCCGGGGCCGGACATCATGGGCGCAGCAACCCTGGACGGAACCAAGGTGATGTCTGCCGACGGCGAACATGTGGGGAAAATTTCAGACATCATGCTGGACGTCCGAAGCGGACGCATTGCCTACGCAGTGCTGGCGGAGGGAGGATTCCTCGGAATGGGGGCCAATCTGCACGCCATCCCATGGAGTGCACTGACGCTCGACACGGACGAAAAATGCTTCCTGGTCGACATTACCGCCCAGCGCCTCAAGGACGACCCCGGTTTTGACAAGGACCACTGGCCCGTCATGGCGGACGCAAAGTGGGGAACGTCGATGCATACCTACTACAACCGGGACCCGTACTGGTCGGCCGCCCACGAAGTGCTCGAAAACGACCCGAGCATCAGGCCGAGCGAGCACTAAGAAACACAACGACTAAGCCCACCCGGGCGTCATTCAGGCCTGTGAAACGGGCAATACGTGCAGAGGACCGGGTAGCGCCGAGAACGGGTGTTCACGACCCCATGGCGAACAAAATGGGCGCCCCCGGCTCGCGGAATAGCCTTTGCTCGAATCAAATCATCAAACCCCGCCGGAGACAAGCATGGCTACCAATCCCAAGCAGCAGAACCCCTCAAGTGACAAGTCCGAAGAGGATATCGACAAGGCGGTTGAAGACACCTTCCCGGCCAGTGACCCGCCCGCGACAGGCGGGACGACCCGCATTGAGTCAGAGGACGGCGAGGAGGTCGACGAGGACCAGGGTAACCCGCGGTAATCGCCGACAGGCACGAGCACGTGTGTCGATACCCGGAATCTGCAAAAGCCGTGGCTGGGTGTCGCGACCGACACCTAGCCCGGCAGGTCTCCTTGGGTGGCGTTCGAGGTAGGAATTGCGAGACACTAAATGGAGACAGCCTGACCACAAACGGAAGCAACGAGAGCACGCGAGCCGGCACAACCAGAAGGCGAAAAGCTATCTGACCGTTCACCGGAGAAGCAGAGGGCAGTCAGGCGAATCTTCGGCGGCCGCGACTAGCATGGCGACAGTTATCACCCAGTTCTCTTTTTACGTGCAAAAGTGAGCGCAGAAGCGTTTGCAGGTTGCGGAGCTACTCCATGGGTTGCGTAATGCCGAACCGCAGCCGCGCCCTCAGCGTTTGAGCGTTCATCAAGTCTTTTCGCCAATGCCAATAGAAAATGTTCTAAATGTGCGCTCCCATGTCTTGCCAGAAAATTGGCCCTCATCTCCTCGATACACGCGTGCCGCGACTCGGGAGATAGCATGCTTGAAACATGCGATGCTCCGACGGACAGCTCCAGCAGATACGCAGTTTCAATGCGAACCGGTGCGGCGCTTTCTCCCTTCGCTCTCTTGTTCATGCTCTGTCTCCAATCGGTATTCGGCGCGACCTGCAGGAAGTGTCCCGGTGTGGATGCGCTTTTTGTCTATAACAACCTGGTGACGTCATGACTTGCCGCAAGGAATAGATATGCGTAATGTCGGGAATCACGAGGTCTGCCCGGGATGCCGCCCGCCAGGCCCCGTTAAGGGCCAAAGCTCAACCATCTCGGTGTTCTCGATTTGGCCTCAGGCGCGGTCCTCCACCCCTGAGGCCCCCGTGGACTTGAGGTCGACCGACGACCTGAGACCTATCGCTCAGCTTCCACCCGAGGCAGGATTGGTAGCCGACGAAGGCGTGGCAGTCCCCGCCTTCTTGTGCATCTTTTTGTGCGAACTCGTTGTTGCGGGTGCCATGGTATTGGCCCCTGACGCGCCAGAGACGGAGTCGGTCGAGCCGCCGGGGTTTGGCTTGCTCATTCCTGTGCCGCCTTGGCCTCCAGCGGCGCCGCCGCCCGCGCTTTGGGCGAAGACGCCACCTGACATTCCGACCAAAAGTGCTGAAATCAAAACTCCTTTCGTCGCAGCTCGCATCGCAGTCTCCTCAAGTACAAATCGGCTAACGCCGGACGGCGTTAGCCCTGTTCGGGACCGCAATCCGCATACCACGCCGGTGGGCAAAGCGGCGCGCAATCACCTGACAAGGGAAACATCTGTTGCGAAACGAGAGAAGTGCTGCCGCCGTGGCCCGCTTCGCGCTCACCCGGTCAGGCTCTGGTTCTTTCCTCACGGCAGGCCTTGACGTCCCGCTGCGGCACGGACAATATCCTCGTCGTTTGGATTCTTTGTCGATAGCCGAAGGTAGGCGGCCGCCAGCCTCCGCAATTCCTCTTCGGTCGCATCCTCGATTCCGATTAGATGATTGTCCGCGGCCCGGTGGGACGCGAGGAGCTCATTGAGCTTGAGATGCACTGCGACGCTGTCCTTGTTCTGGCTCTGCTGAATCAGGAACACCATAAGGAATGTGACGATGGTCGTGCCGGTGTTAATCACCAGTTGCCAGCCATCCGAGTAGTGGAACAGCGGTCCAGTAATCACCCACGCAGCAACAGTCGCTACGGCAAGACAAAAGGCCACCGGTGATCCTGCCCAGCGCGTTACCAGACTGGCAAAGGAGTCAAATGCTCGAGCTAAGGGATGCTGTGTCGCATATGCGGGGCTTGACGTATCGGGAACCGTATCCAGTTCGTCTGTCGGAGCCGGGGCTTCGTGTGCTGGTTTCATTAGCCTGCTCCGGGATGTTGGTCTACCTGCGCAGCAACATACGTGCCAATGGGCTAAATACACCGGAGCAAGCCGAGGGTCGCCGTCGACCCTGCTTTCAGTCCGGCCGTTCCCTGATCGCCATCGCTGATATTGCGTAAGAACGGCCAGCTTGCGCGGAATATCGTGCAATCTTTGCCGCTCCTTGTATCGTCCGAGCATATGTTAGTTTGAGTTGCGTCAAAAATCGTTCCGTCGATTGCGGCGCGTTTTGTGCTTAGGAGCCTAAAATGAGAGAGTCGGCCTTCAGGGCCATCTTGCGATTGATAGGCCGGGCCGACGCTGTCAGCGTTTTCCTTTGGGTTGTCACACCTCGTGACTGACCAGGCTCTCTGCAGCGGCCACCGCCGCCCTCCTTCTCGTCCACTCCTGGGAAGCTGTGCATCGTTCATGGAAAGCAATCCCGCGCTCACTGATAACGACGAGCTTGCTAGAAGGCCGGCCCGGCAACCCGACTACGCGGCTGAAATCAAAGCGCTTGTCCGACTCGCGAAAGCCCAGACTGAACCAAAAACTCGTCTGTGGCAGGAAATCGCGGAAGCCGCGCTCGCAGTCTGCGAAGCCGGCAGCGCAGGGATTAGCGTCGTCGAAGGCAGCGGTGAAAATCGGTACTTCAGATGGCAGGCTGTGGCGGGTGTGTGCGCTGCCCTTAGGGGCAAGACAACTGCATGGAACGAATGCCCATGTTCGGTAGCGCTTCAGAAAGGCACGCCGCAACTGTTCATTCGGCCGCAGCTACATTTCCCATGTCTTCAGTTCGCGAACGTCGACGTCACGGAAGGTGTCGTTGTTCCGATAACCTGCGGCGATGTGCAGCTAGGCGCAATATGGGTGATGTCCCACACTGCCGACCGCCAGTTTGATTGCGAAGACATTCGGCTGCTGTCAAACCTCGCAGTGTTCGCCGGAACAGCACTGACCGTCGTGGACACGCGCGACAATGGAATTGCAAGCGACCAGAGGCACAATGAGTTCATCGCTATGCTCGGGCATGAACTGCGAAATCCGATGGCACCCATCGACAGCGCTATTGGTGCTGCTGCGCGCCTGTGCGCTGATAACGCCAAGGCCGTAGAAGTACTGACCGTGGCTCAACGACAGATGAGACACTTGCGCACGCTCGTCGATGACCTGCTCGACGCAGCACGGTTGAAACACGGCAAACTTGCCATCAAGCACACGGATACGTCTCTCAACGAAATTACTTTCGACGCTGTAACGGCGGTCAAGCATCACTTCGAGTCTCGCCGGCATACCCTGAAGATCAATGGCCTCGAGGCGCCTGTCCCGGTTCGCGCGGACCACGTTCGACTGAGTCAGGTTCTGGGCAACGTCCTTTCGAACGCGGCGAAGTACACGCCGGTGGGTGGGGTAATCGAAATGACTGTTGATGTCGATGCCAGTGCTGGACCCCCTCCGGATGGCGCGGTCATTATCACCGTCAAAGATAATGGAATCGGAATTGATACGACGGTGCAGCCGCACATCTTCGAACTTTTTGCGCAATCTGCCCGGGGACACTCGCGAGCTGAAGGCGGACTCGGAATTGGCCTCGCCGTTGCGAAACGGTTGGTCGAGTTGCACGACGGCACCATCGCTCTTCAAAGTGAAGGCGCCGGCACCGGCACAGTCGTCACTCTACAGTTGCCAATCCTTCGCGGGCCATCGGCACAGGACCAGTCCGAGCCGTCGGCAGAGAGTGCGGCCCCCGACTCTGTACGACTCCTGCTGGTCGATGACAATCCGGACGCTCTGATGTCGTTGGGCACGTTGTTGGAGCTTGAAGGACACGATGTGACCACTGCAAACAATGGACGCGACGCAATTCGCCTTGTTGCGGAGGTCCGACCGCAGGTCGCAATCATTGATGTGGGCATGCCAGACGTTGATGGGTTCGATGTTGCGCGCGCTGTTCGCTCCGACCACACCCTGAATGACATTACTTTGGTAGCGTTGACCGGATATGCCGCCGAGTCTGATAAATCAAGAGCGTTAGCAGCGGGCTTCGACTATCACCTGACGAAGCCACTCTCGCTGGAGAAGCTGCAATATCTGCTTGCGAATCGAAAAGGTGGACAATTGGGCGGACTCGTTTAACAGCAACGCAAGTCGACCGCCGCGAGGCTACCCGGACCTCACGTCAGGAAATCAGTACGGAAGATACCGGCTGCCAACGCGACATCGCCCGGTCGGAACCCACGGGCCGCAGCGTTTCGCGCGAAGGCCGAGACAGAAGCAACGACCCTACCGTGGACTCAAGCGCGTCAAGGTCTATAGGCTTGAGCAAGAATGCGTTCCAGAGGGCCGGTATCCGGTGAGGTTGTGTATGAGCCGAGACCATAATTACCGGTATCGCGGAAAGGGCTGGGTACAACTTAAGATGACGGCACAACTCAATGCCGTCCATCCCCGGCATGGTGCAGTCTGTGACTATGAGGTCCGGCATCATTCTTCCAGCCTTGTTGAGCGCCGTCTTGCCGTCTTCCGACAAAAATACCCTGTATCCCTGCCACTCCAGAGCCATGCTTATAGCGGCCAGAATGTCTGGTTCGTTGTCCACGAGGAGAATGGTTGGCATTGGGGGCGTCCGGAGCGGTTACACATCCATCGCAACAACCATACCGAAAGGCGAAGATTGGTCGGGGCAGATATCGCCGGTTGCGGTGGTCGACAAGAAATCGCAAATGGACCAAGCTGGAGACTGAAACGACCGTCGCACAGCGGATTCCCTGCTCAATCGGCAAATACTACTGTACGAAAGATGAACGACAGTCAACTCTCCTGGAACGAACCGGCCCGGGTCTAAGCGCTTCGGCAGCTCCCCACCAATCCTCAAAGCAATTTCGCGGCTGCCCGGACTCTGTGCTTCCGCTCCTTCTCCAGTATGCGCAGCGCGTCTCTGACGGCACGATCATCCTTGAAGAGCTCCGGATTGTTATTTATCAGCGCCTCGCTGGCGACGACATCATTTAACGAGCCGAACCTTTTTTGAATCCTCTTCAATTCCTTCACAGTTTTCAGCTGCTTCGTTCCTAGTAGGGGCTCGAAAAAGTCCAGCAGATACCGCACCTTCTTCCCAGCTTTGCGCACTTCGTGATAGGCCGCGTAATTAGAACGCTTACTGCGGGAGGCGACGCGCATACGCTTATGCAATGACTTTTCTGCGGCGTCCAGCCGCTTGCGTGCGAACCTCTTCAGCGATGTGTTTTTATGCGTTTCGTTCAAAGCTGCGCTGGAGCTGGTGACGGCATCCTGAAGTTCAAAACTCATACTGGCGTGCGAGAGCTCCTCACGGCTTCTCTCGGAAGCGGCGGCTCTCGCGGCTCGAAGTCGGTCAAAGGGCGTCCGCCTAGGTCCCACCGTTTCGCCAAGTATCTCGATAAGGATGTCCCAGTCACGGGTCTGTCCAGCAGACCCCGCAAGTTGCTTGAATAGAGCTCGCTGCCGGTCATCAAGTCCGCTATCCAGCAACGGTCGGTACGCCCAGAGAAGCGACCTCAGCCGTCGAAGCGCCACGCGAAGCTTGTGAAGGACTTCGGCGTCAGGGTCAGCCTCCAACGCACTAGCATGAGCGATGGCTTCGCGCACCAAAGGCTCTGCATATGAGGAAAAATGCGACTCAGCACTGTCTGACTCGGGCGGGCTCGCCTCGGCTTCCGTTTTCATACAGCCTCCCTCGTGATTCGCATAACCGAGCAAGAGGGGTTCCTGCCAGACGGATTTTCGACATCAGCAGGCGGCGGCCAGCCCCGGTCATGCAGAGTGGCTGTGAACCAGCTTCCGATGGCCCTGAAGACAAAACGACGCCAAGCATAGATTCAATGCTGGCCCGCGTTCAGCAGCATCCAAGTCTGAATTGTCGCTGGCCCCGCAAGAATTCGCGCGAACACTCCGTAGCACCTAACGCAGCTGTAGTGCTCTTCTAATCGCGCATCCTTCTCCTCGCGGACGCCATCGAGCCTGAGGTTCTGGTGCGGAGGCTCTGCGGCCGACTTGCCGGCAAGCTCAGCGCAGGGCACACAGGGTTGAATCCAGAGGTCCATTCTTCATCTGCCGACAATCTGCGAGTTATCACGCGGCCAATCGATGCTCGTAGTATGGCCGGTCCCTGTCATCAAGTATCGCGTATATTGCGTCCAGATTCTTTGGGTCCGGGTTGAGCCACGCGCCTATGTTTTCTGGCCTGATAGGAATAATGCAGCGGTCGTGGCCGGCGGCCGCGACCTCCTCCGGGGGCTCGTCCGTTATCGCCGCAAACGACAGCAAGTCCGGCTCGCCGGGCGCCGACCAGCGTGACCAAAGACACGCGACCAACATCAATTGGCCGTTGCTCGGACGAAATTCCAACACGATGTTTTCGTCTCGCTCGTGTGTCTCAGATAGCGTTCCCTCAAACTTCGCTTTGCTCACGTTTTCGTAGAAGACGTCAACAAGCATTACGCCGTGCGTGTACCCAAAACATGGTCGCCAAAAACCCTCAAGGTTGTCGCGACGAGCGTTGTATGTCCGGGGATATTTGACATCGTAGGCAGCCGGTTTGCCAGCAATACGACACTGATAACGCATTGGTTTCAAGACGCGTTGGCCGTCTTCGATGACCATGACTGGCGCGTAGTGGCCGGCGAAAATCCGCGAGTCCCGCGGCTTGGATTCGGTCCATTGCATGTCATCGAGCTTGCCTCGGGTCCAAGCAATCTTGTCAGTGGCGATTCGCTGGTTTTCAGTTGCGGCCTTGGTTGTCTTTGTCTGCAGTGTCCGTTCAGCGTCCGCGAGCCGCTTGCGCTACTTGAACAACTCCTGCTCGAGCTTTGTCACCTGGTCAGCGTCGAACCGGTCGATCACGGTCTTGATTTCGCGTTCTGCTTCAGTTGCCGGGGAGCTAAACGCATCTTCCATCGCCTTGGGTATCTTAGCTTTGCTAACGCCTTCTGCTCGTTCGAAGAATAGGCGCGCGAACTCATGGATGTCCATCGTCGCGCCAAACATGCGTACGAACCTGCGATAGTCAGCTTGAATCTGGGCCGAGTAGCACATCCTTGCGTCCGTTGGGTCTCCCCATGATACGCATCCTCCAAAACGACGCGAGCACGACGGACGTGAGACTTCGACGAGATTGGTGTGAACTTTGGCCGGTCTCCAGTTGCCGAACACATATGTTGCGGCTCGGACAACTGACATGACAAGCGTATTGCTCGTTGATGATGAGGTGGAAGCTTTGGCTGCCTGGAGCGCCATTTGTGCCGCAGATGGATTTGAGGTCAGGAGCGCGCCCGATGGTCAATCAGCGCTCGCAATGTTCATCGAACGCCCTGTGGACATTGTGGTAGCCGACTGGCGTATGCCGAACATGTCAGGAAGCGAACTCTGCCACCAACTGCGTACGCTCCCCGGATTAGCCGATGTTGTCTTTATACTGGTTTCAGGAGAGCCAAGCCCACCCGCCTTCGTCAGCTACGATGGTTTCCTTCGCAAGCCCGTGGATGGGCAAATTTTACTCGCCACAATGCGGCGACTGCTGACAGAACACGCAACTCATCGAGAGCAACGCGGCAGCTGGAAGAAGTAGTCAGCCGGCCATCTGTTTCCGCGCAAGACGCGAGCGCCAAAATCGTTGCCGGCCTCATCAACTGCCGGGGCAGCAAGAATTTCTGCTCGCCGTAGTTCCCGCGCCCACTCGCGCGGCGCCTGTACGCGCCCACTGTTGCATGTCCGTCATTTAGGCTTGTCGAAAAGCGAACCTTCTGCGAGGCGCCAATCAGGTTGCTCCGGTCTGATTGGGCAGGTTTTCGGTCCTCGCTTGCAAGGAGCTCCTTTTGACATCATTCTCCGGAGAGTCCCTGGCACGTACGTTGCATCGATACGTGTAACGAGGGGCGATAAATCTGAATGCGCCTTTTCCCTGGACCGAGAGGACAAAAATGGCCAGCACCGGAGAGCAATCCTTACGTGTCGTGGTGGAGAAATGGCTTGATTTCAACGCCCTCAGCGCCGCAAGAATCACTGCGTTTGGCCGTACGCGCTCGGCGGGAACCCGCTACGTCTGCGTTGAGACCATACACGACAGTGAGAAGGTCGCACTGTTTTTCTTTCGTCATGACGACGGCTGCTGGAGGGTTTTTCCTCCCGCTCCGACGTTGCCAGCGATGACCCTGGAGCGCCTGGCTGCGTAGCATGACTTTTTTGTCGTCTGCACCGAATAACACAACTCGCTCCAATAGCGTCGAGTCTTCGCTGGACTAGACACGAACCAAGAGCTTGCCAAGGTTCCGTCCGTCGAAGAGACTGTTGAGCGCCGCCGGCAACTCATCAAATCCGTCGACGTATGTCTCATGGAAAGTCGTCTTGACGATGCGGCCCCGATGTTCTTCGATTTTCGGATCGACGAGCGCTTGCCGGTGCCCCTTCAATTGGGCGAGCGTGCCTTCCTCGTCTGTGCCCATCAGACGGCTGTAGCCGGCTACATCAGCAGCCAGAATTGCTGCAAGCCTGCGCTCCACGATGCATCCTCCAACAGGCGTCCTCCGGAAGAAGGAAATGGATATTCTCCGGATGACCAAGGATACGCGCCGCTCTAAGAAGTAGACCACCAAAAATTGTAAGGGCGGCGCTCGAACAAACGTCCCGATGATCGAAGTGCCATTCTGCTTTCAGGAGCGGCCCAAATGCCCAGCACCTTTAAACCATAAGGATAATAGGTTCCAAGTGTGAATGGCCGTCTTTAATCCGCTTCTCCCCGTCATTGACTTCGCGAATTGAATGGCCGGTTCCTAAGTGGAACCGACGCCTGAATGTCCGAGCAACGGTGCACGCGAATGGCCCCTCATGGCCGCCCTCTGCCTTTCCGCATTCGCTCGCCGCCGCCCAAAGCTGGCGCCGACGGCCTCGACTGCTTCTCAGGGGAAGATCGGTGTCGCGGGTCCGCGCCTTCGAGATCGGCCCTCGGAAAATGCTTCGCGACCATCTGCTCGATCTCTTATTCTTGCGATCCCACCACGTCGGCCAAGATCAAGAGCTGGCCTTCACGCATGGCGCCATAAAAGCGCTCGAATCGTGCGTTCGGTTCGTCGGCGCCGATCATCGCGGCCGTCCAGGCTGCGAAGCCCGCACCCGCCAACGTCAATGCGACGGCAGCTCCGCCGGAAATAGCGGGCTCCGCTGGAGGCTCCCGGGCGAACTGAGCCAGATCACCGCGTCGCACGATCGCTCGCTGCGGCATCCGCGCATCTCGGAAAAGCCTGCTTGTCTGGCCGTGCCCACAACAGGCACGCCGGCTGCGAAAGGTACCCGCAAACGTCGACCACCTCCTTATCGAACTCCATCAGTCGTTTGCCGCCGTTGTCGGGATGCGAATAACCTCGAAGTCGCGAAAACCGCGACGGCGCGCTTTGCGAGTGGTTGGGTCAACGTGAGTTATAAACGTTGCTTCAGCTAACTCTGAACTTTCCGGCGCTGTGGTTCGTTCAACCTTCCGCTGAGAGAATCTCAAAAGCACAGTCCCGTTGGATGCGGCCCGCCTGCCGTTGATGTCAGTGGCACGGCTAGCGCCGCGGGTTGCCTGAAGGGCGCGCGGTGGGCGCCATCGCAGGGAAGTACGCGGTCATAGGTGCGGTAGGATGTCGTATCGTCGGCTGCCACCTTGCGAAGGAAAAGGCACAGAGCTAGGCCGCGCAGCGAAACGCAGCCCCCGCGGCCGCTCACTGATCTGGACTTGGTTCGACAGCCGGGTGCATACAGTTGCACCCGGCTGTCGTCATTCTGAGCCCGGCGTGAGATTAGCTCTTGAGGGCAGAGAACAGGAAGTCGTGATCCCGCCCGGAGGTGACACCGGCCGCAAGCAACCCTGTGGTTCCGTTCGAGTTTTTCGCTGTGACTGCCTCAAACGGCACTGAGGCGCCCGGCAGCACACAGCCCGTCGCGGCGAACGTCACCGTCCCGTCGAACACACCTTTGCCGCTCGAGCGCGGTTTCAGGGAACCGGTAAAGTTGCAGGTCGAGGAAAACCCCGTAAATTGCCCGGTTGAGTCGACCGTGATGGTCGTAGACCCAACGGCGCCGCCTGGGTTCACGATCGACGACCCTGTCCACGTGCCAACGGCTTGCGACAGTGTTGCTGGCGCATCGTAAGCAGTGCTATAGGTTCCATTGAACGAGATCGAATTACCTGCTTCGACGATCGTCCCGGAAATCGACTGTCCGGCCGACACCGTTCCAGTGAGCGAGCCGGAGACCGGATTGAGGCCGTTCTGGAAGTCGCGCGCTGAACTGTCAGAAATCGTATTCCCATTTACTGTGAACGAGCCCTCGACCATGCCGTAGATCACATTGTTAGAGGAATACACCGTGTAGTACTGACCATTCTCCAGTACCAGAGCCTGGATGGTCCTGCCATTATTTGTCGAGCCTTGCCAGAAGCCTTGCGGGCTGACGGAAGGTACCGCGGTTTGCGATGACGCTCCGGGCGATGAACCGCCGCCACCGCCACCGCACGCGCTCAATAATGCTGCGACGGCCAGACATACTGCGCTTGCTTTTCTCATTATTGCCCCTTGAATATTTGCTTTTTATAAGGTTACGGCCCCTCGATGCGGGCGCACCGATCGTAAAAGAGGTGTAAGGGGGCGTCAATAAGGAAAAGACACGAAGGAGCCCCTGCACACAAAAAAGCAGCCCTGACAAACAGGGTTGCGGTGAGGGTGGTGATTTGTCTTGCTAACAGTTCGACGCGTGCAGCGCATCGTTTCGCAGCTTCATCATGCAGGCAGCGTCAGCACGGGAGGCCTGGCTGTCTGGACCCAAGAGCGCAAACGTTAAACCACTGCCATCTTCAGCTTCGAGCACGAACCAAGGTAACCGGCTCAGATCGACCCGAAGCGACCCTTCATAGCGTCGAACCGAATAGCCGTTGCCCGCCCGAACGGCGGCATTCATTTCATAACAACGATAACTCGCGCTGTGGTGCGGTGTACCCGGATGACATAAGACTCAAAAAATAACTATCAAATTCATCAGAGTCGCTATTAAGTTTGGCCCGCCGCAGCCGTAGATTGAAATGCGAGGCCAGATCGTACAAATCGAGACGACTCGCTGATCGCGTACGAACCGGCCGCAGCCGGTATCGGCAAGACGACAATCGACGTGCGCAGGTGTCGCTCTGAGCACCTCCCCGCATCGCGATCCAACATATAAATATGCATAGCAACGCAATAACAGGGGAACCATCGATGTTGAGTAGGACTGTTGTGTGCGCAGCGCTAAGCTGCGTTCTCACTGCATGCGCGTCAGTCGACGCGGCCAAATATGCGCCGTCTGTCGACAACCTTCAGACGCTGAAGTCGTCGGGTGCGGTTGAAGCACGCATCAAGCCGTTCGATGCGCCAGAGACTCACGACAACCCTTATCCCGTGCACCTACGCGCCGCACGCATGCACTCGCCGGTCGGCGACTCGTTTGGTACGTACTTGTCCAACGCGATGGAGCAAGAATTCGCAGTTGCAGGCGACTTGTCCCCGAACGCGAAGTTCGAAGTCAGCGGCGTGCTGCTCAAGAACGATATCGACGCATCGGGTCTGTCGCGCGGAGAAGGGACCATCTCGGCGCGGTTTGTCGTGCGTCGCGGCGCAGACACCGTCTACGACAGCGTTAAAACCGCAACAGGCAGCTGGGACTCCTCGTTTATGGGCGTCGTCGCCATCAACAACGCAACAGCGGCGTATCCGCAGATCGTGCAGACCTTGTTGGCGCAGCTCTACGCCGATCCGGTTTTCATGAAAGCCATTCACTAGAGGGGACGCACATGCAGATTCGCCGATATATCCGCCTTGCCGCCCTGTGGGTCGGCGTCAGCCTCTTCGCGGGCTGTGCGCACAACATCACGATCGCACCCGACGCGGCGTCACTGACGCCCGCGAAGAAACCCGATCAAATCAACGCAACCGTTGGTTTGGTCATTACGAATGCAATGCGCACACAGGAAGTCGTGACGCCCGGCGGTGGCGGCGACAAGGTCGCGTACAAACCGTATCACGATCTTGAATTTCCAGTCTATCTCGCACTTTCGCAGACATTCAGGGATGTCGTGAAGCTCGATGAAACGCCGAGCGAAGCGGCTGCGCGCGCGAGAGGTCTCACGTACGTAATCACACCGGAGATCACGACGACTTCGTCGTCGCCGAGCATAGTCACTTGGCCGCCGACCGACTTTGGTGTCACGTTGACATGCACGGTCTCCGATCCGTCCGGCAAGGTTATCGCGAAGCCACGAGTCACTGGCAGCGGCCATGCCGAGTTCGACGAGTTCAAGCATAACTTAGGGTTATCGGCAGATCGCGCAACGATTGAGGCGGTAAAGAAGTTGCCCGATGCGATCGAGCAGGCACTTGGGACGAGTACCGCGCAGAACGGAACCAGGGCGCAGCCGGCGGTGCATTGAACGAAAACACTAGGCGGACCTGAGCCGCAAGGAGATGTTCAAGAAGGCCCGAATGGAAGAACAGCACATTTGTGTTCTTCAGACGGGCTAGTCCAAGAGGATATGCGATCAAATACAGACGTTCCGGGTGAACTCTCGAACGTCTCTTTGCGGCCCGGTCAGCAAGTGGTCGCTGACCGGGCCAAGAAGCGACATTCGACTACATCATCAAGATCGTCGACAATCGAGGCAACTACAAGCGCGCGAATGGCTCGCGCTGTGGCCGAAACGATGAAAGAACACATTGGCCATTGTCTGTGGCAGCCTCTACTTTACTGCATCCGAACGATGGATTCACTAAAATGATAGTAAAAGAAAAAGGCTCTATCCCACTTCTGCAGCCGGAAGCGCCACGACTAGTCAAGATAGCGGCCCTGCTGTTTGCACTTGTCTGGCTCAGGCAGATGATTTTTCTAGTCCCCCTGCTTTTAGAAGACTTGCGCCAAGGCATCTATGCGTCGCGGGTACAGCAGCAGGCCATTGCAACCTTGGCCTTCTGGCTCGCCCTTAATGCCACGTTGATACTTGCAATGATCTATCAAAAGAACTGGGCCCGAATTACACAAACACTATCGACACTGGTTGGACTACTACTTATTGTATGGGACATTATTTTTGGAAACGACTTTAATCCTGGCGTCGTGTATTTCTCTAATGCAGTAGCAACTGTTCTGCTCTTTCTGCCTTCCGCTGATGCCTGGTTCAAGAAGCGTCAGTATTAGTCCACTGTGGATCGGTTTCGGGCGCCCGCGTCGCGCAGTAGTCGGTCGGAAACGTCGTACGACACTGAAGCGTGTGTCGGTGACAATCGATTAATTCTGATTGCCCACTAACGTATCGACGGCATGAATCGATTGTACGAAGGGTGCGCCGAGCAAGCCAGGATTGACGTCCACATCATACGATCGAGACACTGGGTCTTCCCTGTAATGCGCCTCGCCGCAGGTCAAGGGCAGCGTTATCACGGTCGTACCGGATGCGATCGTCGTCGATGGCGTATCAAGACGCAACCAGCACGACATATGCTTCCCACGCTTGATATGGACGGTTCCAGTCAGGCGAAACCGCTGTGCGGGCAAAAAGCGCTCACCTATAACAGTATTTGCGAGTATCGCGATTGACGGACCTACAAAAAGCGACGAAGTCAGTGCAGCCGTAACCGCTGTTGATGCGATGGCCCCGCCCAGCGCGTGTTTGCGCAATGACACCGGAATCACGTGCAGCAACATCGCGGCAGCCACCAGGAAACCAAGCGTCAACCCATATCTACCTACCAAGAATGGCTGAAGTGTCGGCTCGGCAAGGGCGAGGCATAAGCCAAACACGAAGCCTGAGACGGTCACTAGAAAAACATATGGCCTAGTCAGGCGGGCGTTGCCGAGCTCAGCATTGAGGGGCGCGTATGCGAGCTTTTCGAATCTGAGGGCAATGGCCCGGAGATAGAACGTCACAATCTCTTTCGATTCGCTCGCCAGTTTGTTGAAAACGACCGCGGTTAGACTTCCCTTTTGCAGCGATACCGTGGCTTTCAAGTCTAGCAACGCTCCTACGGCTTTCACCAGTTCGTCGTCGGCCCGTAGCCGAGAAACCATCGCTTCGCTTAATCCGTACACGAGTACACCGCTGCTGAACGGCACCGGCGGGATGAGTCTTAACCACCGGACGAGACGCAAGCCTTTCCCGGATTGGGACGCACGCACGAAACTGACGGCACCCTCGATATCGCACGAAGTCGTAAATGTTGTCGTGCTTTTACCACGACTCTCGCGCACGTCTCGGGGCGGCTCATTAGTGATCGCGTCCGTGCACGCACTCAAGTCGACTCTAGAATTGCCCAAGCGCATCGCTCGTTTTCCTCTGCAAAAGGAGATGCTCACCGGGTTTACGGCACCACGCCTTGAAAACCTGAATTTTTATGGCAGAGATTGTGTTTTCTGCGATTGCGGCATGCTGCGTCGCGATTCGCAAGGCACGGTGTGGTTCATGCGACCACGTTTACCCGAATGCAAACGTTTCAAGCAAGCGACGACTTGCTTGAGAAAGACCGTATTCGTATGATCACTTCACTCTGTTTAATCTGGCCTGATTACCTTCAGTTCTCACAGAAACAACAGGCCGATCGAACGTGAGAACGATGACGGCAGCCGCGTCGGCTAAACCCTTGGTGCATGCTTTACGAGATTACCCAGTCTGATCATATCGACGGTTTTCATAGCGATGAATTTCGCGGGTTCAATCTGATTTATGCCTACTGGTCGTCCGTTTCGTAGACGCCCGATTGTCAATAGCAACGGAGCTTGTGCTTATTGAATTCCGAACATGCAAAGACCCTTGTCAACTACCGCTGCGGCCGGCTTTACTATATCCGCTAACGTTACAGATCTGTTGCGCTTTGCTGGCAGCGGCGTTGAGGACGGAAGTTCTTTCTGGAGCATCTTGGGATTCGTCGAATCGGGCGCCGCGATCATGGACAGGATTGAAGACGTGTAATCAATAGTCGTCACCTTACGCTTAAAGATAGTTGTTGCCATGCAGTTATTGCGATCGCCATCAACCTCATTATTCGAAAATGTATACGACACCCCGCTCAGAAATGCCGCTGCAGGTGAAATATGTCTTGGCAATTGTATGGCTTCAGTTTTTGCTTGGCGGCATGGTTTCCATCTTTCTTTTCAGATCCGTTCATGTGGACAGCGTTCGCAACATTCTTGAGTTTTTTGTCGAATTTGCTCTTCTGTTTCAAATTTTCGTAAATTATCGGTTGGCGACGGGAACTCGTTGGGCTTGCAAATACGTGTTGATCTGCACCTCTATTAGCGTAGTCAAATTTGTTTGGGGTGTTGCAATGAATCAAAAAATCACCTATTTCTGGAGCTTCAATTTCGCTCTGAGTGTCAGTCTCGTCTTGCTACTTCTAACGCCTCAAAGCAAAGAGTTTTACAGGCCGCGCGGCTAACCCCCGTCTCCGGGCGTCACGTGTGACCGATCTCCCAACCGATGAACGGCCGCTCCAGGCAGGTCAGACTGTCTCTCCTGGGTCCGATCAGATCCGACCGCCTCGGGCAGATGTCGGCCAATTTCGGCATTCGGCATCGCGGCGTATATGGTTGACAATCGCCTTCGGGGTCCAATAATACTGAACATTCCATGATCAAATCGAGGCTTGAACAGATTCGGAACTATAGTCTCGCAGCCGTGTTTTCGATCATCTTGGCGTTCCCGCTCTCAGGTGTGACCATAGCCGTCTACATGCTCGTATCCGATCCCTCGGCTATGTTCCAGCGCCCCTTGGCGATTTTGATCACGGCACTGTTCGTCGCCGTCTGGTATGGCGTAGCTATCCCGGTTTCTGGTGGCTTCCCCGTAACCGACGAGGGAGGGGTAAATCGCATGAATGCGTATCCTTTCATCATCGCGACGGCGGCTATTCTGTTTTTCATCTTTTGCCGGGGATGGCGCTGGGTTCGGCGAGCCTAATCCGAGTCGGATATAGCAAACTGCGTATAGATTGTTGGGCGCTGTTCAAGCGACCGCTTTGGAGTAGATCGAACGTCGCTTTCGGGTCGTGAGTACGCGTTCGCTGACAACGACATCTGAGATTCGTGGCTACCGAGATGGGAACGGCAGGACAGTGCCTTGAAGCTGCCCCACGGGCAGCGGCACCTGAACGTCAACTATGGCCGATCAAAAGTCTCTCGTCGATGCGTGACCAGGCCCCACCAAGGAGCTGCAATCCAACGCACCATGGCCGTCAATCCACGGCAAGGTAGCGATACGGAGAGAGGGAATTACATATTGAGGGCCGGCATGGCAGTGGTGCGAGTTCGAACGGCGCTCCAGATCGATTGTCGCCCCAGGGGGCGTGCCAATTCTCCCGAGTGAAGGTGACGACCCATGCCTGTCGCACAAGCGATCCACAGATGCTTCCTTCAATAGACATGCAGGAAGCGGATAACATCATGCACGCCTTACGTTTGCGTGCGCGGGAAGCGCGTCACATCCTGCGACATTCATGCCGACGGTAAAAGCATCGAGAGATGGGTAGCGCGCCATCGCAGCATCAATTCCAGGCAGATGCGCGGCGAGTCCAGGTGGCGAGAAACAGCGGCGATGTCAATGGTTCTCGGCGGAACCCCGATCCCGCTCAGGTATGGGCGAAGGAGCCGTTCCCGCGAGAAAGTGTAGGAGCTGTCGCTCAGCCTCAAGCACCTTGTGAAGAGGCGCGGTTGCCAGTTGTGAGTCATGCAGCGCAAGCAGCCTCTCGAAGACCGGAATTACGTCCTCAGCAAGAATCCATTGGTTTAACCTGTCCGCAAGTTCAAGCGCCGCCTCTACCGCGTATTCCGCCATCTTGTAGCATTCAACCCGTTCGTTCCCGTAGCCTGCCTGCTGAAGAAACCATGCGACGTAGACGACGCGAATGAGCTCATTGAAAAGATGGCCGTTTCCGTGGCCACCCCGGCATACGGCAAGTGCAAGATGGTACGACAGGGACTGCTCCCGTGCGGACGCCTGATCCATTGGAAGAAGCATCGCCTTGGTGAGGGGTTGCCGGGGGCGCGATACGCCCCTGCCACTACGCTTCGAACTCATGTGCTGTCTCGCCGCGCTTACAAAAGTCTCATATCAGCCGCCACCTGGTTTCGTGACTGGCAATTCCTCAAGCATTGACGGCGTCCTTGAACGCCTTGGTCCCCGTCAACGTCACCGTTTTTGCCGCAGGAATTGTGACGGCTCCTCCGGTTAAGGGATTTCGGCCACTATGCTCGGCGATACCCCAGTCGAAAATGAACCGAAACCAATCAGTTATACCGCATCCCCTCGCGTCACCGCCTGTGCGACCATCTCGATGATGGCGTCAACCGCCGCACCCGTATCCGCCCTGGTATTCCCGGAAGACGCCGCAACGCCGTCAATCAGTTCAGTGACATGCGACCCAGCCGCAAATCGACGAGTCAGAACTCTGAGGCACACAGCAAGAATCCAGAAGTTACTCAAGCATTTCGACCTATCCTTCCGGTGCCGCCTAATACCCGATGCAACAACGCTGACGAAATCAATCTGTCAAGCGGCGCGCCCTCGTGAAAATGCCTATGTGGCGAAAAAGCTATCATTCCTGTTCGTTCGCAATCGGGCGCAAACGATTGCTTATACTCTACGCACCTCTTTCTCCGAGGCGCGTCATATGTGGCAGGAATGGTTTGAACTGGCCCAGCTTTTCCGCTGGAACTCCCCAATGGCTCAGGCACTCGCGTCGGCCGCAGTCGGCTCCATCATAACGCTCGCGTGGATTTCGGCAAAGGACGCGAGGGAACGAAGACGTCAGCGGCACGATACCGCGCTGGAAGTGGCGTTATCTCTGGAAGGCTATGCCCGGACATGCCGGACGATGATGCACAAGGCCGCCTGGGCAGCAGCGGAGCCGACTCGTTCTATAAGCCACGAAGTCGTCCACTCTGTTTCCGTCCCGGCTTTCGTCTACCCGGACAGTGTTCGCTGGAACGTCTTTAGCCGCAAGGTTATCTCCGAACTGCGTGAATATCCGGCTACGGTACACGCCGTCCGCGAACATGTAGCGGCGTTCCGGGAGTTCGGTGAGCCGATCGACCTTTGCAGTCAGGTTGAGTACGAATGTGCGAAGACAGCGAAGGCCGCCTTGACGCTGGCTCGGGGCACGCGCCGCCGACACGGCGCTGCGAGGTGGAAACCGGGCGTCAATGATTCGGCGATGGAGCGAGAACTGTCAGACTTCATTGCGAGCGCGGAAGAAAAGCGCAAGGTATCGCTCGATCGTCGGAAGGAGAGCATGATCGACCGGCGCGCGGGCACACGACCGTTCGAAAGCCCACTGAGCGCCTAGTACCTCGACAAAGGGAGCGGAGATCGCTCCAAACGTGCAGTCGGCGTCCACGCGTGGAGCAACGTATCTGCCTGGGACCATTGAAGCTTCCTGAACGGAAGTTCGCATGCGCCTGTGTACGGACACCACACTCCCGATTCACTTAAAGCTGTGGACGCGCGAGACATACATCAAGCCCTATCGTCGAAGCCCCAGAGCTCCCATTACAGTTCGACTGCAGGGTGAAAGAGATTTGCACTGACAGGAGCTTGCCCGCAATGCAATGAAAACCGCGGGGCGGCGCGCATCGCTTGATTTCTGGCAAAGCCTGACTATCATAAAGAACTGATGTAGCCCGCTGGAGCTTGTCCAGCGCCCTTTGCAGTTCAGCAGCATCCTTGCGGCTTCGCTCCGTCCCATGTCTGGATGGCCGCAGGTCTGACGAAGACCCGGAGTTTCCTGTCTGCCCGGTTGGGGAATCAACGATTCCCGGCCGGGGATCCGCGATTCCCCTTTTTCTTTAGGAGAATCGCCATGAACCAGACTGAGCAACCCAGAAAGTACTTTGACCTGCATCTGACCGGCCTCGGTTATCTCTCGCGCGTGCGCGAAGTCACTTCGGCCGGGCAGGGGCGCGCCCGGGCCAGGCCATTTCTGGCCTGTTCGATTGCCGCGTTCCACGGAGATCCCGAGGTTCAGAACGGAATCGTCTACCTGAATCTCGACCTGATCGTCTCGGGCGGAAAGGCCAAGGATGCGATCCTGTCGGTAATGAATGACGCCAATGATCGCGACGTCAAGGTGCTGGTCGGCTTTCGCGCTGGTGATCATTACATCAGCACCTATGAGATCCGGCAGGGCGACCGTGCCGGCCAGATGGGCACAGTCCTGAAAGGCCGGCTGCTCAAGGTCTTCTGGATCAAGGTCGATGGGGTGTTCGTGTTTCAGGACGAACGGCAGGACGATCGTCATGAAGACCGGGCCGAAGATCCAGCCGATAACCCTGACGACACTGTCTTACCTGACGGGCATCAGCAACTGGATGCGCCGGTAACGGGTGATGGAGGCTTCGACGACCCAGTCACCGAAGGCGAGACACCCGATGCCTCCGCAAGCCATACCGTCAGTCGCGACGTGGCAAAGGTTCAGCGGTCGGACCGTCGACAGGATAACGTCGACGATCAACGCTCCGCAGGAAACCCTGCCGGGTATCGACGCGGGACCGGCTTCCTTCGACGCGCTGTCCGACGGACAGGCGCTGCAGGTTGAAGTCGGGTTATTGGTCGCTACGTGTGCTAGCCGTTGAGCATTCACGTGAAACAGGAGAATACCTGTTGATTCGGTATCCTATCTATCCAGATTGAAATTTTTCACCAGTTTTCGGGCGTTTGCGTGTTCGCCCTTCTAAAACACGCCTCGATCCCTGGTTCGTCCGCTTTAGAAAGGCCAGGTGCGATACCGGTTTGTCGGCATCAACATGCGGTTTTTTGATCCCTGCCTCAGGCGCCTTTGCGCTTTTCTCTCCTGAGGACCCACAGGACGCCCGTCGCAGCCGCGAAACCGGCTGCGACTTCTCCCTTCCCTACCCCGGCCACCGCGGGGCAATCTGTGCAGAGCTGCGTCGTCAGTCAGCTTGCTGCAGCGCGACCTCCTGTCATGCTGCGGCAAGCTGACTTTCCGTAGCTTCCCTCTTCGCGTTCCGATTTCCCTGATCTCCCGGGCCGACGGCGGCCTCAAAACGCCGTGCCGTTTGCGCTCGCCGCGCTACCCCCCTGGTTGCCTGCCCGCGGCCAGGGGACATTGGCAGCCGCCCTGCTGTCCGGACGCCTGCCAATGGACGTTTTACCGTTGATCTGCCGGCTGCAGATCCGTCAGGTTGCGGCGTCACTGTGACCACTCTCGCTGTAACCGCAGTTCTTTTCCGGCGCGTTGTCTCGGCGCGGCTGCGTGCCAGTTGGATCGGCATTCGGAATGTTCTCTGACCCGGCTGGCTCAGATCGGTTCACCTGCAGACATCAGGTGGCCAGAAATCTGATCATCCAGTTTTTCCACCCTGAGGGGATGTTCCCCTCAGGGGGCGTCCTCTCATTTTCCGGAGTCTCAAAATGGGCATGGACGTCTTTGGAAACATGCCCCGTTCGGACAAGGGCACTTACTTCCGCAACAACGTCTGGTGGTGGCATCCACTCTGGCACTACTGCGAGACGGTCGCGGCCGACATCATTCCAACCGGTAACCTCGGTCATTCAAACAATGGCTGGGGTCTGGACGACGATGGGGCCAGCGCGCTTGCAGAACGACTGGAGCTTGCCCTCCGCTCGGGTCACACACATAAGTACGCCGAACTGTACCACCAGCGGCTGCGCTCCTTACCGTATCAACCGTGTACGGTGTGCGGCGCCGCCGGTCATCGCGCCGAGCCACCTGCAACCGGGCCCGGACCCTTGTTGTGTAACGCCTGCGATGGCAAGGGCGAGGTACCTGATTTTGAGACGCACTATCCATTCGACGAGGACAACGTCCGCGATTTCGCCGGATTCCTTCGACTGTGCGGTGGATTCCGCATCTGTTAGGCCACGTGTGATCAGCAGTTGACCTTCGCGGTTGACGTTATCTACACCGCGGAACAACGGCCGGCCATTCCGATATTTCCCCCTGGGGCATTGCATCCCCCTGGGGAGCACATGCCCCTTTCACCCGTTCAAGGAGCATGTCATGTCTGTCTACTACTACGATGTCCCGGCTTCAGCTACGCCGTCTCCGGCCCTCGGCCTGCCATCACGCGAGCAGCGTCTGCGTGATGGCAGGCTGGTGGACCTGTCGCGCATTGCCTGCGAGACCGGCTTCAGGGCACCGGTTGCGATTTCAAAAGAGGGATTGGGTGCGTGCCTCGCCGGTCTTCCCGACGGGGATCACGATGCCATTCACGGCCCGTATTCGTCATCCGTTGCAGCGCGGCGCATGTGGTCCGTTTTGTGGGCCGCGGCCGCCGAAGTCATGCATCGGCACGAAGACAGGACAGTCTATTTCAGTGCGCGCCTCGAGTCAGACGATGCCAATGCAGCAACGGCCTCCGAGGTTCATCTGAAACTCGTCATCGATGCGGGGACCAATGACCGGCCCGTCGCAACCATCCTGCTGCCCGACCAGGACTAGTCACATCTGCCTCGGCAACGGACCGACCGCTTGCCTTATTCACCCGTCGCGGGGATGCCTCCCCGCCAGGGAGCATGCTCCGCGAATTTCTTGCTGGAGAACATCATGCAACCTGACTCTGAAGTCCTGACCTCGAGCGCCGTCGTCAAAGCCGCGCGTGTCCCTGAATCAAAGCGTATGAACACGCTGCCACGGTATTTCGGGCGGCGGTTGATGACGGGTGAGGCACTGGTCTACCAGTCGCTGCAATCCATTTGCGAGGTCTATTCAGGCGGCTTCTGGGACTTCTTCGAACTGTCGAACGGAGGTTTCTACATGACTCCCCGCCTGGAGGGGCCACTGCGCATCCAGTGTGCAGGCAACGGCTTCGATGGCGAGATGTCATGCGAAGCCGCCGGCATCGTGGCCTGTCTGATGGCATTCAATGCCCTTGCCTGGCAGACCCGCGAGGCGCACTTTGGTGAGCTGTTCTACCAGTTGCGCGACTTCGCTGCACTGCACGCGGAGGCGGCATCGATATTCGCCGCCATCGATTGACGCATTGACCTTTGGCTATTTGCTCCAGTAGCTATTGAATAGGCGCCCCTTACTGGGGCGCCGAACCAACAAATTCAAGGAGAGGCCCACGAAGCTTGCGGGAGGCAAGACTACGATGAGGGCAACGATAGTCCACAACGTCACACAAGCGGCAACGGCGATGGTCGAACCACGCAGCGACGGACTCGGAAGTGAAAAAGGAGGTGGCAGGATGAAATGCATGACCGACACAGACCGCACAGTCGAACGCGGCGCGCATCTGAGCGACTGCGGCACGTATCGGTACCGTCTCTGGCGCGAGTGGGACAAGTCACGTCCGACATTAGTGTTCCTGATGCTGAACCCGTCGACCGCAGATCACCGCGTCGATGACCCAACTGTAACGCGGTGCTTCGCACGCGCAGTTGCGAACAACTTCGGTCGCCTTGAAGTTGCCAACCTGTTCCCGCTACGTGCGACCAATCCTGACGAGCTCCTCACGCATACAGACCCGCTTGGCCCTCGCAATGCGGCCAACGGTGCGATCCTTGATATGGTCGATCGTGCGTCGATGGTCATCTGCGCTTGGGGCTCGCACAAAGCCGTGTCGACCCGTGCGCCTGACGTACTGCACCTCCTTCGCATCACCCGCATGTACGGGAAGCTGTTCCATCTCGGCCTGAACCTGGACGGTAGCCCCAAGCACCCGCTCTATATGGCCGTCAGCACCCGGCCCAGCCCCTTCGAATTCAAAGCCTGACCGAGA
The DNA here is from genome assembly GCF_021390635.1 of Paraburkholderia sp. HD33-4. Classification (NCBI taxonomy): domain Bacteria; kingdom Pseudomonadati; phylum Pseudomonadota; class Betaproteobacteria; order Burkholderiales; family Burkholderiaceae; genus Paraburkholderia; species Paraburkholderia sp. HD33-4. Next base: position 2,366,564 of record NZ_JAJEJS010000001.1, read on the forward strand.
CAGCAGCGCGAGTCATCAATGTGACCCGCAACATATGAGGTGTCAGATGAATATGGTTTTTCTATTGATGGCTCTACACGACTCGGCGACAGTTGCTCGGATCGATGTTGCCTGCCGGGACTATTTCGCGCCGCTGACCTTGCCGACGCTGGTCCGCAAAATTTTGGCCGGTGAGATCGAACCTCCGCTCGTTCGCATGGAAACATCGCGGAAAGGTTGCAAGGACGTCCACATCAAGGATCTGGTTAAGTACGTTGACACTCGGCGCTCGGGTACCGTGACGAAATGTCAGCAACTATGCGGGACCGGATACATGCAAATTGGCGGCACCGTTGGCTTGCACTTCTGCGGTGGCGCGCACGTAGCGAAAGCGGTACATCACTGCTACATGCCTTGTACTGAATGGTCCCGTGGCTTATTGCCCGATTTTAGCGACACGGAGATTGGCGATCTGTTCACTTGCGGAGACCGTTATCCTGCCTCTGAGATTCGTGGCAGCGTCATAGCAGAATGTGAGGGGCATCGCGCATATCACTGCAGGGGACAGCGGGCGGTTGCAGAGTACTCCTCCTGCGGCCGGCCAAACGATCGGCTTTGGATGCGCAAGAGCATCGCACCGACGCGTGACGAAAGCCTGATTTTCGTTGACTGGCGCTACGCAGCTGATGGTGCCAAGGTGCCGGGCGCTCCGCACTTTCGCCCTGAATTCAGCGATGCGATGGCTTTCGCGCATCTGGCGCGCACGTCCGTTCCATTGATCCACATCTCGCGCTGGGCTTCGCACACCACGCTCGATGTCACCGACGTGCGGGTCGAGCGACTTCGTGACATCAGCGAGGCGGATGCGCGGGCTGAAGGCATCACGACCCAGGACGGTGACATGAACTGCTGCTGTGTGGGCGCGTACCGGCCGCCAAGCATCCACGCGTTCGCGGAGGTGTGGGAGAGTCTCAATGTCATGCGCGGGCATGGCTGGGACGTCACCCACCGGGTGCGGCTGGTTGAATTCAAAAGGAGTTCACTATGACGGCCAGCGAGCGAGCTCTCAGTCTGAAGGAAGCCGCCGAACTGCTCGGCGTCTCTTACTCGACCGTGTATGCGCACAAGAAGGAAATGGGATTTTTCCAGATTGGTTCTCAGTGGCGTGTCTGGCCCGAGAAGCTGAGATTCGCCACGGAGTACAATTCGACCCGACCGGCGCGGACGGAACGAAGGAGCAAAAAATGTCAATCCGAAGGCGCAACGGCTCGGACATCTGGCACATCGACATCCGCACGCCAGGCGGCGACCGAGTTAGACAATCTACTGGTACGACCAACCGGAAGGAGGCTCAGGAGTATCACGACAAACTGAAGCATGACCTGTGGCGTGTCGGCAGGATGGGCGAGCGCCCGGCCCACACGTGGGATGAAGCAGCCGTCAGGTTATTGAAGGAAAGCGCCCATCTCGCGGATCACGGAAACCGCGTCATCCACATCCGGCATTTCAGGCAGTTTTTCTCCGGTCGGCCGTTGGCATCGATCACGAGGGACGATGTCTACAAGGCATTGCCAGAGTGGGATCAGCGAAGGAAAGAACGCCACCCGCTCGGCCGCGCGACCAAGAACAAATATCTCGCGACGATGCGGATCTTGTTCAGGCTCGCAGCCGACAAGTGGGAATGGATCGACCGGGCGCCGCACCTGGAGGATCTGAAGGTCGCGAACCGGCGTGTGCGATGGATCACGCGAACGGAAGCGCAGCGGCTGCTTTCGGTCATGCGGTCAGACTGGATGCGTGATGTGGCAACTCTCGGTTTTGCCACTGGACTGCGCCGCGCCAACCTGCTCGGGCTCGAGTGGTCACAGGTGGACCTGGTGAATCGGCGGGCATGGATACACCCGGATCAAGCGAAGGCGAGAAAGCCAATCGGTGTACCCCTGAACGATGATGCAGTCGCTGCAATCCGGCGCTGGATCGGTAAACATGAAACTTACGTATTTGTCAGGTGCGGAAAGCCGATTCCGACAAATAGTTGGTGTAGCGCGCAATGGGACCGCCAATGCGCCCGGGCTGGGATCGAGAATTTCCGGTTCCACGACGTGCGCCACACCTGGGCGAGCTGGCACGTTCAGGCTGGAACGCCGCTGAACAGGCTGATGGAACTGGGGGGCTGGGCGAAGTATGAGCACGTCCTGCGGTATGCCCACCTTGCGCCCGACCATCTGGCAGAGCACGCCAACAGGGTCACAATCTGGGCACAGCCGGATCGTGACAGGCCGCAGATCCTTGCCGCATAAGCCTCGGCAGAGGCCTTATTCAAGTAGGGTCATGCGAAACGTGACAGGGTTGGACTGAATATAATAACTGTTTGCCTTAGCCAAAGTCAGAATTGACTGTTCCCGGAATCCATGAACACACCGCTCGTGAACGCCCCAGGTAACGCTTCCGGTCTCGCTCCCGCCGTGGCGGCGCCCGCCGCCCTGCCCATCCTGCCTCGCCCGTCGGCCGAAGAATTCGCCGCCGTGCTCGAGCATGGCGCGTACATGCCGCTGCCGCAGTTCGGCGTGATCGACACGACCGGCGACGACGCGGCGAGCTTCCTGCACGCCCAGTTGACCAACGACGTCCAGCATCTCGACGCCGCGAACGCGCGCCTAGCCGGCTACTGCTCGGCCAAGGGCCGGCTGCTCGCATCGTTCCTCAGCTGGCGCAGCGGCGACACGATCCGCCTGCTGGTATCGAAAGACGTGCAGGCCGCGGTGCAAAAACGTCTGTCGATGTTCGTGCTGCGCGCGAAGGCGAAGCTCGTGGACACGAGCGGCGAACTCGCGGTGGTCGGCCTCGCGGGCGACGTGCGCGGGGCGCTGTCCGGCGTGTTCGACGCGCTGCCCGACGGCGTGCACGTGCAGGTCGACGGCACGGCGGGCACGCTGATCCGCGTGCCGGACGCGTTGGAGCGGCTGCGCTATCTGTGGATCGGGCCGAAGGCGCAGGTCCAGGCGCTGCTGCCGTCACTCGACGGCAAGTTGAAGCGCGTGTCGCCGGCGGTGTGGGACTGGCTCGACATCCGCGCGGGCGAAGCGCGCATCACACAGCCGGTCGTCGAGCAGTTCGTGCCGCAAATGGTCAACTTCGACGTGCTCGGCGCGGTCAATTTCCGCAAGGGCTGCTATCCGGGCCAGGAAGTGGTCGCGCGCAGCCAGTATCGCGGCACGATCAAGCGGCGCACGTCGCTCGCCAACGTCGCCGGCGAGCTGGACGCGGTCCGCCCCGGCACCGAGCTGTTCCACTCGGACGACCCGGGCCAGCCGTGCGGCATGATCGTCAACGCGGCATCGGCACAAGGCGGCGGCGTCGATCTGCTGGTCGAGATCAAGCTCACGGCGCTCGACACCGGCAGCGTGCATCTCGGCGCGGCCGACGGCCCCGCGCTGCGATTCCTGACGCTGCCCTATGGGTTGCCGGCCGAGGTCTGATAGTCCGACATGACAAAAAGCGGCGCAATCGGGCGCCGTTTTTTATTGGCTGCTTTATTCTCGGCTGATTTTTGCCGCTCTCTTTAGCTGCCTGCCTTTGCTGCATCAGCCGGCCGCCCCATGCTCTGAACGGGAGATGCTCCCCGATGTGCCTGATCGTTTTCGACTGGCGACCCGATGCGCTCGATGGTCCGCTGTTCACGCTCGCCGCCAATCGCGACGAGTTCTTCCGCCGCACGGCCGAGCCGCTCGGCTGGTGGCGCGACGCGCCGGCCGTGCTGGCAGGCCGTGACCTCGTGGGCGGCGGCACGTGGCTCGGGCTCTCGCGCGACGGCCGCTTCGCCGCGCTGACCAACTACCGCGCGCCCGGCGAAATGCGCGCCGATGCGCCGACCCGCGGCACGCTCGTCAGCGACTGGCTCACGAGCGCCGCGCGCGACGCCGACGGCCATCCGCACGAAACACCGCTTGCGTATCTGCAGCACGTCGCGCAAACCGGCGACATCTACAACGGCTTCAATCTGCTGGTCGGCGACTGGACCCGTCGCGAACTCGCGTGGTACTGCAATCGCGGCGCCGTCGATACAAACAGTGGCCCCGCGCTGCTCGCGCCGGGCACGCACGGCATCTCGAACGCGGTGCTCGACACCGCCTGGCCAAAGCTGGTCAGAAAGCGCGGCGAGCTCGGCACGCTGCTCGCACGCGACGCGATGCCGCCGCTCGAACGCCTGATCGATCTGATGCGCGATCCGCGGCTCGCGCGCGACGACGAACTCCCGTCGACCGGCATTCCGCTCGAACGTGAACGCGTGCTGTCGGCGGCGTTCATCGAATCGCCCGAATACGGCACGCGCAGCACCACCGCGCTGCGCGTTGCCGCCCATGGCGACGTGATCGGCGTCGCGGTCGCCGAGCGCAGCGACGACAACGGCTCGCACCGGATCGTGCGGCCCGGCGATTACGAGCGCAGCTTCGCGTTCAATGTCGAGCGCGACCGGATCAGCGTCGCGTGATCGTTTGATCACCGCATCGCCGGCGCATTCGCCGCCGGCCGCTCGCCGCTTCGCGTCGACCGCCCTCACCCGATGCCAAACGCCGCGCGCAATGCCGCCGCGGCATCCGCATGCGCCCGCGCAACTTCGGGCACGAAGCCGCCCATCTTGAAGAATTCGTGGATCATGCCGGCGTAGCGTTCGAGCGTGACCGGATTGCCGAGCGCGCGCAGTTTCTGCGCATACGCATCGCCCTCGTCGCTGAGCGGATCGTATTCGGCGGTCGCGACCCACGCGGGCGCGACGCCGCGAAAATCGGGCGCGCCGCGCTCGCCGTCGAGCGGCGCGAAACGCCAGTCGTCGCGATCGCCGGGCTCACGCAGGTACTGTTCGAAGAACCACTGGATCGTGTCGCCCGACAGCAGGAAGCCGTCGGCGAGGCGCGAGTGCGAGTCGGTCTGCTGATGGCCGGTCGTGCCCGGATAGATCAGCAATTGCAGCGCGAGCGCGATGCCGGCGTCGCGCGCGAGCACCGCGCAGACTGTCGCGAGCGTGCCGCCCGCGCTATCGCCGCCCACCGCGAGCCGGGTGCCGTCGATGCCGAATTCGGCCGCGTGCGCGTGCAGCCAGCTGAGCGCGTCGAACGCATCGTCGACCGCGGTCGGAAACCTGTGTTCGGGCGCGAGCCGGTAGTCGACCGACAGCACCGCGCAGCGGCCGTCGCGCGCGAACATCCGGCACAGCGCATCGTGCGTATCGACGCTGCCGACCGTGAAGCCGCCGCCGTGGTAGTACACGAACGCCGGCAGCGGCTCGGCCCAGTTCGGCTCGACCGGGAAGCACAGGCGCGCACGGATCGTCGCGCCGTCGCGCGTCGGCACGCGCAGGTCTTCGACGGAGAACATCGGCGCGCTTGGGATCTCGAGGATCGGCGCGCTTTTCTCGTACGACGCGCGCGCCGCTTGCGCGCTCATCTGGTGATACTGCGGGCGTTTGGCCCGCGCGATCATGTCGAGCACCTGCTCGATGGTGGGATTCAGCGGCATGGTTTCGGTAACGTGGTGCGCTTCGCGCATCGGGTGGCACGGAGTGCGCCGAAGGTTGGACGGGTGCCGGCGTACCGATCAACTAGCCTGGCCGCTACTGCGCGTCCTTCACCTCGGGCTTCAGCGACATCGGATCGGACGGCTCGCGCAACTGCTCGATATCCTCGTGGCGCAGCTTCACGGTCGCCATGATGCCCGGATGCGTGATGATATAGAAACGCCGCGCGGCGATTGCCTCGAACGCGATGTCGGCGACATCGTCGGCGCTGAGCTTGCCCGACTGCACCGCGCGCTGCAACTGCTTTCCGGCCGCGATCTGCGAGCGCGTCGGCCGGCTCGCGTTGCGCAACTCGTCGGGACGCGCGCGCTCGGCGTCGGCGATGCCGGTCGGCACGAACGCGGGACACAGCAGCGAACAGCCGACTTCGCCGGCCGTGCCGGCCTGCGCGAGCTTCAGGTCGTGATACAGCGTCTCGGTCAGCGCCACCACCGCATGCTTCGACGCGTTGTAGATGCCCATCGCCGGCGGCGCCAGCAGCCCCGCCACCGACGCCGTGTTGACGATATGCGCGGGCTCGTTCTGCGCAAGCATGATCGGCGCGAACACGCGCACGCCGTGCGCGACGCCCATCACGTTGACGCCGAACACCCACGACCAGTCGTTGGCCGAGCTTTCCCACAGGAAGCCGCCGGTGCCGACGCCCGCGTTGTTGAACAGCACGTGCACACGGCCGTACGCGGCGAGCGCCGCCTGCGCGAGCGCCTCGACCTGCTCCGCATTCGAGACGTCGGTCGGCACACCAATTGCATCAGCGCCGGCTTCGCGCAATCCGTCGACGGTTTGCGCGAGCTGGCCGGCGTTGACATCGGCGAGCACGAGCTTCATGCCTAGCGCCGCGCCCTTGTGCGCGAACGCGCGGCCGAAGCCGCTGCCCGCGCCGGTGATCACCGCCACCTTGCCTGCGAATTCGAACATCCTGTGACTCCCTGGTTGAGTGGCGGCTTGCCGTTGCATGACGACGTCGTGCTCAGATCAGCTTGACCAGTTGCTTGCCGAAGTTGCGGCCCTTCAGCAAGCCGATGAACGCATCGGGCGCGGCCTCGATCCCTTGCGCGATCGACTCGCGATAATGCAGCTTCTTCTGCGCGACGAGCGTGCCGAGTTGCTTGAGCGCCTCGGGCCACACGTCCATATGTTCGCTGACGATGAAGCCCTGCACGAGCAGCCGCTGCGTGAGCATCAGCGACGGATTCTTCAGCGGAAGCGGCTGGCCGTCATAGCCCGCGATGAAGCCGCACAGCGCGATGCGCCCGAATGCGTTCATGCGCGCGAGCGTCGCGTCGAGGCCCTCGCCGCCGACGTTCTCGAAGCAGCCGTCGACACCGTCGGGCGTCACGGCCTTCAGGTCCTTGTACAGATTGCCGGCCTTGTAGTCGACGCAGGCGTCGAAGCCGAGCGTCTCGACCACGTAGCGGCACTTGTCCGCGCCGCCCGCGATGCCGATCGCACGCGCGCCCGCCGCCTTCGCGAGCTGGCCGACCACGCTGCCCACCGCGCCGCTCGCCGCGCTGACGACCACCGTCTCGCCCGCCTTCGGCGCGATGATGCGGTTCAGCCCGTACCACGCGGTGACGCCCGGCATGCCGACCGGGCCGAGATACGCCGACAGCGGCACGTGCGTGTCGTCGACCTTCTGCATGCCCGCGCCGTTCGAGGTGCCGTACTCCTGCCAGCCGAACATCGCGACGACCTTGTCGCCGACCGCGAACTTCGGATTGCGGGTCTCGACGACCTCGCCGACCGTGCCGCCGATCATCACCTCGTTCAGCGGCTGCGGCGCCGCGTACGACTTGCTGTCGTTCATGCGTCCGCGCATGTACGGATCGAGCGACAGGTAATGATTGCGCACTCGTACTTCGCCGTCGGCGAGCGGCGCGAGCGGCGTTTCGACGAGCTTGAAGTTATCGGGCGTGGCTTCGCCTTGCGGGCGCGAAACCAGCAGCAACTGGCGGTTGATCTGGGCCATGACGTCGTCTCCTTGGGTTGTTCGGCGTACCTGCATCCGGGCGGATCCAGGTTTGATGTGCAATGGTTGGCTGCGACGGGTGTTCAGTCGCTCGGACCGGGCTTCGCCGCCGGGTCGCTGCGCAGACGCTGCCGCGTGACGTCGCGACCCACCGCGAGGCGGCGCATGTACTTGAAGGTACCGAGCGCTTTCGCGACGAAGTGGCCTTCGCTGTCGCGGATCTCGCCTTCGCAATAGGCCATCGTGGTCGATCGATGCAGTACGCGGCCGGTCGCGCGCAACTCGCCGCGGCCCGGCTGCATGAAGTTGACCTTCATCTCGACGGTGACGACGCCGACGCCGGCGAGACTGCGCGCGGCCATCGCGAGCGCGACGTCGGCGAGCGTCATCGTGACGCCGCCGTGCGCGACGTCCCAGGTGTTCATATGTTCATGCTGCAAAGGCAGCACGACTTCGCTGACGCCGTCGGCGGCGCACAGCAGTTGTGCGCCGAGACGGTCGACGAAGGGGCTTTCCGGCAACGAAGGGTTGCCTGGGGTGGCGCAAGGGGTTGGGTCGGTCATGGCGGTAGTCGGCGTGCGTGCGAAGTGCGTGCGAAGTGCGTATTGATGCGGCTCGTGCGTTGTGCATCCTGCCGGTGCCCGGCTCAGGTCCGGGCGCGCAGGCGCAGTCCATCGAAGCGATGCATTTTATCTCCGACCCGCGTGCGGGCGCGTTCAATCTGCCACCACCGCCAGGTTCGCCCGCTAGAATGCAGAACGAAGCCCGCCCGTTTTTGCCTTATTCCCACCTTCTTGCGAGGTACCGGCCATGTCCTCGTTTGCGTCGTTCCGCCTTGCGCTACTGTTCGCTCGCCGCTCGGCCCTGTCGCGGCTGTTCCTGCTCACGTTCTGCGGCGTGCTCGCCGCGTCGACGCTCGACGGTTGCGCGGGCTTCGGCAGCGATGCGCTGCGCGTCAGCGTCGCCGGCATCGAGCCGCTGGCCGGCGAAGGCCTCGAGATGCGCTTCAATCTGAAGCTGCGCGTGCAGAACCCGAACAACAGCGACGTGAGCTTCAACGGTGTCTCGCTCGATCTCGAACTGAACGGCAAGCCGTTCGCTAGCGGTGTCAGCGACCAGAGCGGCACCGTGCCGCGCTTCGGCGAAACCGTCGTCAGCGTGCCGTTGACCGTGCCCGCGTTCGCCGCGGTTCGCCAGGCGCTCGGGCTGATGGGCACCGCGCAGTCAGGGCAAGTCCCGTACCGGCTGCAAGGCAAGCTGGCGGCCGGCCTGACCGGCACGACACGCTTTACCGATCAGGGCACGTTGACGCTGCCGGGCATGGCGTCGCAGTAAGCACGAGCGCGGCGGACAAAAACAGGCGCCGCCGGTCCGCCGTTGCCACTCACGAACCCGCGGCGCCCGCTATTTCACGCGCGTTCGGACCCGCGTCAGGCGATCTCGAAAAGACCCGCCGCGCCCTGCCCGCCGCCGATGCACATCGTCACGACGACGAACTTCACGCCGCGCCGCTTGCCTTCGATCAACGCATGGCCGACGAGCCGCGCACCCGACACGCCATACGGATGGCCCACCGCGATCGCGCCGCCGTTCACGTTCAGACGGTCGTGCGGAATGCCGAGCTTGTCGGCGCAATAGAGCACTTGAACCGCGAACGCCTCGTTCAGCTCCCACAGGCCGATGTCCTCGACCTTCAAGCCGGCCTTCTTCAACAGCTTCGGCACCGCGAACACCGGGCCGATGCCCATTTCGTCGGGCTCACAGCCGGCCACCGCGAAGCCGCGGAAGATGCCGAGCGGTTGCAGCCCTTCGCGTTCGGCCAGCGTCGCGTTCATCACGACGCTAGCCGATGCGCCGTCCGAGAACTGGCTCGCATTGCCCGCGGTGATCACGCCGCCCGGCAGCGCGGTGCGAATCTTCGACACGCCTTCGAGCGTCGTGTCGGCGCGAATGCCTTCGTCGCCGCTGACGGTCACTTCCTTCGTATAGAGACGGCCGGTGGCCTTGTCGGCGACGCCGGCGAGCACCGTCAACGGCACGATCTCGTCCTTGAACCTGCCGGCAACGAGCGCGGCCGCCGCGCGCTGCTGCGAGCGCGCACCGTATTCGTCCTGACGTTCCTTCGAGATCGAGTAGCGCTTCGCGACGTTCTCCGCGGTCTGCAGCATCGACCAGTAGATCTCCGGCTTGTGCTCGGTGAGCCAGCCGTCGGTCATCATGTGGCGGTTCATCTCGTTCTGCACGCACGAGATCGACTCGACGCCACCGGCGACGTACACGTCACCCTCACCGGCGATCACGCGTTGCGACGCGAGCGCGATCGTCTGCAATCCCGACGAACAGAAACGGTTCACGGTCATGCCCGGCACACTGACCGGCAGGCCCGCGCGCAACGCGATCTGCCGCGCGATATTGCCGCCGGTCGCGCCTTCCGGATTCGCGCAACCCATGATCACGTCTTCGACGCGCGCCGGGTCGAGCTTCGCGCGCTCGACCGCGGCCTGCGTCACGTGGCCGCCGAGCGTCGCGCCGTGCGTCATGTTGAAGCCGCCGCGCCACGATTTGGCGAGACCCGTGCGGGCGGTGGATACGATTACGGCGTCAGTCATGCGTGTCTCCAAATGCAATGTCGAGAGCGGCGCGCCGGCTCATTGCCGCGCGCTCAAAAGCGCGTCACCGCGCCGCCTCAGTCGTTTGATGCGAGCGGTGCGAGGACAACCCGCACCGCTCAGTCCGTGCGCTGAACCCAGCCGTGCTCAGCCGTTGAAGCCGCGGCCCTCGGCGGCCAGCTTCGCGATGCCCGGCGCGAGCTTCCACGCGTCGCCGTTGGGCCGCGCCGCATAACGGCGAATCGCACGCTCGACGTTGTAGAGCCCGACCGTGTCCGCGTACAGCATCGGGCCGCCGCGATGGAGCGGGAAGCCATAGCCGGTCAGATAGACCATGTCGATATCCGACGCCTTCGACGCGATGCCTTCCTCGAGAATCTTCGCGCCTTCGTTGACGAGCGCGAACACCAGACGTTCGACGATTTCCTCGTCGCTGATCTTGCGGCGCTCGGAGTTGGTTTCCTTCGAGTACTCGCCGATCATTTCGTTGACGACGCCCGACGGATACGCGGTGCGATCGCCCGCCTTGTAGTCGTACCAGCCGCCGCCGGTCTTCTGACCGAAGCGGCCCATCTCGCACAGACGGTCGGCGATCTTCGAGTAGTGCATGTCCGGGTGTTCGAGATAGCGACGCTTGCGGATCGCCCAGCCGATGTCGTTGCCGGCGAGGTCGCTCATGCGGAACGGGCCCATCGCGAAGCCGAACTTCTCGATCGCTTTGTCGACCTGCGCGGGCAAAGCGCCTTCTTCGAGCATGAAGAGCGCCTGGCGGACGTACTGCTCGATCATGCGGTTGCCGATGAAACCGTCGCATACGCCCGAGACCACCGCAGTCTTTTTGATCTTCTTCGCGAGCTTCATCACGGTGGCGAGCACGTCTTTCGCGGTCTCCTTGCCACGCACGACTTCGAGCAGCTTCATCACGTTGGCCGGGCTGAAGAAGTGCATGCCGACCACATCCTGCGGACGCTTCGTGAACGCGGCGATCTTGTCGACGTCGAGCGTCGACGTGTTCGACGCGAGGATCGCACCGGGCTTCGCGACTTCATCGAGCCGGCGGAACACCTGCTCCTTCACGCCGAGCTCTTCGAACACGGCCTCGACGATCATGTCGGCGTGCTTCAGGTCGTCGTAGGACAGCGTCGAGCTCAGCAGCGCGAGGCGTTGTTCCATCACCTCGGGCTTCAACTTGCCTTTCTTGACGGTCGCCTCGTAGTTCTTGCGGATCGTCGCGAGACCGCGCTCGAGCGCTTCCTGCTTCGTTTCCAGCAGCGTGACCGGAATGCCGGCGTTGAGGAAATTCATCGCGATGCCGCCGCCCATCGTGCCGGCGCCGATCACGGCTACCTGATTGATCTCGCGCACGGGCGTATCGGACGGTACGTCGGGAATCTTGCTCGCCGCGCGCTCGCCGAAGAACGCGTGACGCAGCGCGCGGCTCTCCGGCGTCTGCACGAGCGCGATGAAGCATTCGCGTTCGAAGGCGAGGCCCTTGTCGAAGCCGTCCTTCACACCGGCTTCGACCGCGTCGATGCATTTATGCGGCGCCGGATAGTCCTTCGCGATGGCCGCGACGCTATTGCGCGCGAACTGGATGAAACCGGCCGCGTTCGGATGTTCGATCTTGCGCTCGCGCACCTTGGGATGCGCGCCTGTTTGCGCGCCGACCTTGCGCGCGAATGCGAGCGCGGCTTCGGCCAGTTCGGCGGGGTTCGCGACGAGCTGGTCGAACAGCCCCGAGTCGGCGAGCTTTTCGGAAAGCACCGGCGCGCCCGACACGATCATGTTCAGCGACGCTTCGAGACCGATGGCGCGCGGCAGACGCTGCGTGCCACCCGCGCCCGGCAGGATGCCGAGCTTCACCTCGGGCAGCGCGATCTGCGCGCCGGCCGCGGCGACGCGGTAATGCGCGCCGAGCGCCAGCTCGAGGCCGCCGCCCATCGCGACGCTGTGGATCGCCGCGACGACCGGCTTCGCGCTGCCTTCGACCGCCTTGATGACGGTCGCGAGCGTCGGCTCCTGGGTCGCCTTCGGCGTATTGAATTCGGTGATGTCGGCGCCGCCCGAGAAGGCCTTGCCTGCGCCTGTCAGCACGATGGCCTTGATGGCCGGATCGTTCTGCGCGCGCTCGAGCCCTTCGACGATGCCCGCTCGCGTCGACAGCCCGAGCCCGTTGACGGGCGGATTGTTCAGCGTGAGGACGGCCACGCCGTCATGAGTTGTGTAGTCCACTGCCATCTGCGTGCCTCCGTGCGATCCATGCATTGAGGCGGCGCATGATGCGCCGCCTGTCCGGTCCGTCGAGCCTGCTTATTGTCAGGCTTTTTCAAACGACGGTTCCGGGGTTAGCAGGCAGAATACACTTAAAAAGCACGAACGTTCAATTTATTATCGAGCAGGGTTTGCCCTAGGCCTCGGGTGTCAGCGGACAGTTGCGGCTGTCTTCGAGCGCGGACGGCAACACGTGGTCGCGGAACTGGTCGCGCAGCTTCAGCTTCTGCAGCTTGCCGGTCGCCGTGTGCGGCAGTTCGTCGACGAACACGACGTCGTCGGGAATCCACCACTTCGCGACCTTGCCCTCGTAGAACGCGAGCAGTTCTTCGCGCGTGACGTCGAGCCCCGCGCGTTTGACGACGACGAGCAACGGCCGCTCGGTCCATTTCGGATGCGCGCACGCTATGCACGCGGCCTCCGCGACCGCCGGATGAGCGATCGCGACGTTCTCGACGTCGATCGAACTGATCCATTCGCCGCCCGACTTGATCACGTCTTTCGAGCGATCGGTGATGTGCAGGAAGCTGTCGGGGTCGATCGTCGCGACGTCGCCGGTTGGGAACCAGCCATCGACGAGCGGCGACTCTTCCTTGCGGAAATACCGGTCGATGACCCACGGTCCGCGCACGTGCAATTCGCCGAACGCGACGCCATCCCACGGCAGTTCGCGGCCATCGTCGCCGACGATCTTCATGTCGACGCCGAAGATCACATGGCCCTGCTTTTCGAGCAGCTTGCGCTGATCGGCAAGCGGCCGCTGACTCTGCTCCCAGTTCAGCTTCGACAGCGTGCCGAGCGGCGACATCTCTGTCATGCCCCATGCATGAATCACCTGCAGGCCGTAGTCGTCCTCGAGGATGCGCAGCATCGCGGGCGGACAGGCGGAGCCGCCGATCACCGTGCGTTCGAGCGACGAAAACTTCGCGCCCGTCTCGCGCAGATGGTTCAGCAGTCCGAGCCACACGGTCGGCACGCCCGCCGAGCACGTGACGCGTTCGCTCTCCATCAACTCGTAAAGCGACTTGCCGTCGAGGTCCTTGCCGGGGAACACCAGCTTCGCGCCGGTCAGCGGCGCCGCATGCGCGAGGCCCCATGCGTTGACATGAAACATCGGCACGACGGGCAGCGCCGAGTCGCGCGCCGACAGGCTCATCGCGTCGGGCAACGCCGCGCCGAACGCGTGCAGCACCGTCGAGCGATGCGTATAGAGCGCGCCCTTCGGATTGCCGGTCGTGCCCGACGTGTAGCAGAGATACGACGCCTGGCGCTCGTCGAGCGCGGGCCAGTCGAAGCGGCCGTCCTGCCCGTCCATCAACGTTTCGTAGCAGAGCACCGAGGTCTGCATCGGCGGCCGATGCGCTTCGTCGCACAGCGCGATCCAGCCGCGCACGCGCGGGCACTGCGGCGCGAGCGTGTCGATGAGCGCGGCGAACGTCGTGTCGAACAGCACGTATGCATCGTCGGCGTGATTGACGATGTAGGCGATCTGGTCGGGGAAAAGCCGCGGGTTGATCGTGTGACACACTGCGCCGAAGCCGGTGGTGCCGTAATACGCTTCGAGATGCCGGTAGCCGTTCCACGCCAGCGTCGCGACCCGTTCGCCCGGTTCGACGCCGAGCGCGATCAGCGCCTGTGCGAGCTGTTTCGCACGCTTTTCGCAATCGCGGTAGGTATAGCGATGCAGGTCGCCTTCGATGCGCCGCGACACGATCTCGGTGCTGCCGAAATGCCGCGCGGCATGCGCGAGCAGCGATGACACGGTGAGCGGCACGTCCATCATCTGGCCCAGCAGCGGCGTCGTCATAAGGCGGGGTCTCCTCGGCTTGTTAGTATCGTTGGGTTGCGGTCGGGTTGGCCAGAAACGTGGTCGTGAAACGGGTCACGCGCCGAACAGCGCGAGGCGGAAGATCGTGGCGGCGTCGAACGCAGCAGCATGGTCCGAACGATGAAGGCGGCCGCCCTGCAGCGCCGCGGGCGCGGACTTACAATATCGGCTAATCCAGAGGCGCTCAACATGTCGTTTTCCCCAAGCTTTGCAGGGCTATCCGCAGCTTTGACGGATCTTTCCAACACACTCGCCACTCCCCCAGCCAACGCGTTCGCGCGGCTCGGCGGCACGTTCTTTACGCGCCTGCCTGCCGCGCCGCTCGATGCGCCCTACCTCGTCGGCTTCTCGGCCGAGACCGCCGCGCGGCTCGGACTGCCCGAGGGCATCGAGCGCGATCCGGGCTTTATCGAGCTGTTCTGCGGCAACGCGACGCGCGACTGGCCGGCCGACTCTCTGCCCTATGCGTCGGTGTACTCGGGGCATCAGTTCGGCGTGTGGGCCGGCCAGCTCGGCGACGGGCGCGCGCTCACCGTTGGCGAGCTCGAACACGACGGCGAGCGCAACGAGCTGCAGCTCAAAGGCGCGGGCCGCACGCCCTACTCGCGCATGGGCGACGGCCGCGCGGTGCTGCGCTCGTCGATCCGCGAATATCTGTGCTCGGAGGCGATGCATCATCTCGGCATTCCGACCACCCGCGCGCTGTGCGTGATCGGCTCGGACCAGCCGGTGCGGCGCGAGACGATCGAAACCGCCGCGGTGGTCACGCGCGTCGCGCCGAGCTTCGTGCGCTTCGGCCACTTCGAGCACTTCTACGCGAACGATCGCGTCGACGCGTTGCGGGCATTGGCCGATCACGTGATCGAGCGTTTCTATCCGCATTGCAAGGAGGCCGACGATCCGTATCTGGCGCTGCTCGCCGAAGCGGTGCGCTCCACCGCGGATCTGATGGTCGACTGGCAGGCGGTCGGTTTCTGTCACGGCGTGATGAATACCGACAACATGTCGATCCTGGGCCTGACGATCGACTACGGCCCGTTCGGCTTCATGGATGGCTTCGATGCCGGCCACATCTGCAATCACTCCGATACGCAGGGCCGTTATGCCTACCGGCTGCAACCGCAGATTGGGTACTGGAATCTCTTCTGCCTCGCGCAGGGACTGCTGCCGCTGCTCGGCGAGAAGCACGACGAGAGCGTGCGCGCCGACAAGGCGGTCGAAGATGCGCAGCACGTGCTCGCCGGCTTCAAGGAACGCTTCGCGCCGGCGCTCGAAAACCGCATGCGCGCGAAGCTCGGCCTCGAACAGCCGCGCGACGGCGACGACGCGTTGGTGAACCGGCTGTTCGAAGCGATGCACGCGAACCGCGCCGATTTCACGCTGACCTTCCGAAACCTCGCGCGCCTGTCGAAACACGATGCGAGCGGCGACGCGCCGGTGCGCGATCTGTTCCTCGATCGCGCCGCCTTCGACGCATGGGCGAACGACTATCGCGCGCGGCTCGCCGACGAGTCACGCGACGATGCTGCGCGCGCCATTGCAATGAACCGCGTGAACCCCAAATTCGTACTTCGCAACCATCTGGCGGAAACGGCGATCCAACGCGCGAAAGAGAAGGATTTCTCCGAGGTGGAACGGCTCGCGGCCGTGCTGCGTCGCCCGTTCGACGAGCAGCCCGAATCCGCGGCATATGCGGGCCTGCCACCCGACTGGGCAAGCTCGCTGGAAGTGAGCTGTTCGTCGTGACGCGCGAGCGCCGCTGAAGCGCCCGACCGCCCCCCATAAAACACTGAGACAAACCCGAGACAGGAACCCGACCATGAGCAACCCCGACGATCTCAAGCATGACGCTCCCGCCGTGCAGAAAACCGACGCCGAGTGGCGCGCGCAGCTGTCCGATATCGAATATCAGGTGACGCGCCACGCGGCGACCGAGCGCCCGTTCACGGGGCGCTATAGCGATCACTGGGAACGCGGCGTCTACGACTGCGTGTGCTGCGGCACGCCGCTGTTCGAATCGGACACCAAGTTCGACGCCGGCTGCGGCTGGCCGAGCTACTTCCGGCCGATCAACGGCGAGGTGATCGCCGAGAAGACCGACCGCTCGCACGGCATGCTGCGCATCGAGGTGCAGTGCAAGAACTGCGGCGCGCATCTGGGCCACGTGTTCGAGGACGGACCGGCGCCGACCGGCCTGCGTTACTGCATCAATTCGGCTGCGTTACAATTCGAGCCCAAGTAACGCGGCGCGGCAGCGGCCCGGCCCGCGTCGGGCGCCGCGGCGCGAACCGCGCGCGGGGCGCCCTCCCCATGCGGAAGTCCCGCTCGCCAGCGGGCACCGCGCAGCTTGCACGCCAGGCGGGCGAGCTTCAATGTTCGACTCACCGTTCGACTCACTCTCCGACTTTCCCGACCAGATAATGAAATTCCTGTTCGATCTGTTCCCGATCATCCTGTTCTTCGTCGCCTTCAAGATCTGGGGCATTTTCACGGCGACGGCAGTGGCGATCGTCGCCACGCTGGTGCAGATCGCGTGGGTGGCGTTCCGCCACCGCAAGGTCGACCCGATGCTGTGGGTGAGCCTGGGCGTCGTCGTGGTATTCGGCGGCGCGACGCTCGTGTTGCACAACGATACCTTCATCAAATGGAAGCCGACCGTGCTGTACTGGGCATTTTCGGTCGCGCTGATCGTGTCGCAACTCGGCTTCAACAAGAACCTGATCGAAGCGATGATGGGCAAGCAGATCACGCTGCCGCACGCGATCTGGGGCAAGCTGAACCTGATCTGGGCGGTGTTTTTCGTGCTGCTCGGGCTTCTGAACCTGTTCGTCGCTTATCACTACACGACCGATCAGTGGGTCAATTTCAAGCTGTTCGGCGCGACCGGGTGCCTGCTCGTGTTCATCGTCGGACAGAGCCTGTGGCTGTCGAAGTACATGAAGGAGGAATGACATGAGCGAGCCGTTCATGCACGCCACCACCGCCGAGCGTGCGGGGCTGATCGAGGCGCGCCTCGCGGCCGCGCTCGCACCCGTCGAGTCGATCCGCATCACCGACGACAGCGCGCAGCACGCGGGCCATGCAGGTGCCTCCGCTGGCGGTCATTTCAGTGTCACGATCGTGGCCGTCGCGTTTGCCGGCAAGCCCCGCGTGGCGCGGCATCGCATGGTGTATGATGCGCTGGCCGATGCCATGCAGCGCGGCATTCATGCCCTTGCCATCACGGCGTATACGCCCGAAGAATTTGCTTTGTTGCCCCGCTAGGAACCTTTCGATGACCTTGAAGAAAACCCGCCTCTGGGTATTGCTGGCTGCGTTCGCAGCCGCACCTGCATTCGCACAGAACATCGCCGTCGTGAACGGTACGCCGATTCCGAAGTCGCGCGCCGATGCGTTGATCCAGCAACTGGTTCACCAGGGCCAGCAGGACACGCCGCAGCTGCAGCAGGCCGTGCGCGAAGAGCTCGTGAATCGCGAAATCCTGATGCAGGAAGCTATCCGTCGCGGTCTGCCGAACCAGCCGGACGTCAAGGCGCAAATCGCCGTCGCACAGCAAACCGTGGTGCTGCGCGCGCTAATCGAAGACTTCGTGAAGAACAACCAGCCGACCGACGCCGAAATCAACGCGCGCTACAACGCGCTCGTCAAGGATGCGGGCGGCAAGGAATATCACCTGCACCATATCCTCGTCGACAACGAGCAGCAGGCGAAGGACCTGATCGCGAAGATCAAGGCTGGCGCAAGCTTCGAAGATCTCGCGAAGCAGTACTCGAAGGACCCGGGATCGGGCAAGAACGGCGGCGACCTCGACTGGTCGGACCCGAAGGCCTACGTGCCTGAATTCGCTGACGCGGCCTCGCATCTGCAGAAAGGCCAGATGACCGATACGCCGGTGCATACGCAATTCGGCTGGCACATCATCCGTGTCGACGACATCCGCGCCGTCACGCCGCCGCCGCTCGAGCAGGTGCGCGCGCAGATCGTCCAGCAGATCCAGCAGGAAAAGCTGCAGGCGTTCGAAGAGAATCTGCGCAAGAACGCGAAGATTCAGTAAGCGTCAACGGGCGGATCGTCTTCGGATAGTCCGCCTCGCACTGAAGAACGCCTGAATGCAAAAAGCCGCCCGTGTGGGCGGCTTTTTTGTTGCCGCGAGGATTGCTCCGCGGCAGCGGGAACTGACACCGCGACGAAACAGAGGCCGCCGCACGCAGGCGACAGCCCCTCGCCTCATCAACCGAGCCAGCGGCGCGCGTTCTGGAACACGCGCATCCAGGGGCTCGCGTCCGTGCCGATCTCGCCCCAGCCTTGCGGATGCCAGCTCATCTGCACCGCGCGATGCACGCGCTCCGTATGCGGCATCAGCACCGTGAAGCGGCCGTCGGCCGTCGTGACCGACGTGATGCCTGCGGGGGAACCGTTCGGGTTGAACGGATACTGCTCGGTCGCCTGACCACGGTGATCGACGTAGCGCATCGCCACCGCCACCTTCGATTTGTCACCCTGCTGCGAGAAGTCCGCAAAGCCTTCGCCGTGCGCGACCGCGACCGGAATGCGCGAGCCTTCCATGCCGGTGAAGAAGATCGACGGCGATGCCTGCACCTCGACGAGCGAGAAGCGCGCCTCGAACTTCTCCGACTTGTTGCGCGTGAACTTCGGCCATGCTTCGGCGCCGGGGATCATCGACGCGAGGCTGCTCATCATCTGGCAGCCGTTGCAGATGCCGAGCGCGAACGTGTCTTCACGGCCGAAGAACGCGGCGAACATGTCGGCCAGTTGCGCGTTGAAGCGGATCGTCTTCGCCCAGCCCTCGCCGGCACCCAGCGTGTCACCGTACGAGAAGCCGCCGCAGGCGACCGCACCCGCGAAATCGGCGAGGTTCGCGCGACCCTCGAGCAGGTCGCTCATGTGCACGTCGTGCGCGTCGAAGCCGGCGCGATCGAATGCGTAGGCCGTCTCCAGATGCGAGTTCACGCCCTGCTCGCGCAGGATCGCGACGCGCGGACGCGCGCCCTTGCCGACAAAAGGCGCGGCGATGTCGTCAGCCGGATCGAAGCTCAGCACCGGCGTGATGCCGGGGTCTGCGGCGTCGAGCAGCGCGTCGTATTCGGCGTCGGCGCAGGCGGGGTTGTCGCGCAGACGCGCGATGCGCCAGCTCACCTCGCTCCACGTGCGATGCAGCTCGGCACGCGGCGCTTCGTACACCTTTTTCGCGTCGCGATAGATCTCGATCGTGTCGCGCTCATTGGCCTTGCCGATTACGTGCGAGCACGCCGACAGACCGTGCTCGCGCAGCGCGGCGAGCACCGCGTCGCGATCGGCCGCGCGCACCTGCACGACGGCGCCTAGCTCTTCGTTGAAGAGCGCGCGCAGCGTGCGGTCTTCGCGGCGGCCGCTGGTCTGCTTCGCCCAGTCCTTCGCGTCGCCGTAATCGGATTCGTGGTGTGCGTCGAGCACGAGCATGTCGACGTTCAGCGACACACCCGCGTGACCCGCGAACGCCATTTCGCAGACCGTCGCCCACAGGCCGCCGTCCGAGCGGTCGTGGTACGCGAGCAGCTTGCCGTCGCTGTTGAGCGCCTGGATCGCGTTGAAGAAACGCTTCAGATCTTCCGGATCGTCGACGTCCGGCACCGTGTCGCCGACCTGCTGCGTGACCTGCGCGAGAATGCTGCCGCCCAGACGGTGCTTGCCGCGGCCGAGGTCGATCGCGATCAGCACCGACTCGCCGACTTCGCTCACGCGCTGCAGTTGCGGTGTCAGATGACGGCGCACGTCTTCGACCGGCGCGAATGCGGAGATGATCAGCGACACCGGCGCGACCACTTCCTTTGCGACGCCGTTCTCTTCCCAGCGCGTGCGCATCGACAGCGAATCCTTGCCGACCGGAATACCGATACCGAGCGCCGGGCACAGTTCCATGCCGATCGCCTTGACGGTGTCGTAGAGCGCCGCGTCTTCGCCCGGCGCGCCGCAAGCGGCCATCCAGTTGGCCGACAGCTTCAGCTTGTCGAGCGACGCGATCGGCGCCGCGGCGATATTGGTAATCGCCTCGCCGACCGCCATGCGGCCCGAGGCCGGCGCGTTGATGACGGCGAGCGGCGTGCGCTCGGACATCGTCATCGCTTCGCCGCTGAAGCCCGCGTAATCCATCGTCGTGATCGCGACGTCGGCCACCGGCACCTGCCACGGACCGACCATCTGGTCGCGCGCGGTCGTGCCGCCGACCGAGCGGTCGCCGATCGTGATCAGGAACGACTTGCTCGCGACCGTCGGGTGACGCAGCACGCGCTGCGCGACGTCCTCCAGCGCGAGGCCGGTCACGTCGACCGGTTCGAGCTTGCGCTCGACGCGTTTGACGTCCCGGTGCATGCGCGGCGCCTTGCCGAGCAGCACTTCCATCGGCATGTCGACCGGCTGGTGCGCGGCTTCGTTCTGCTCGGAGTCGATCAGCTTCAGTTGACGTTCGGCGGTGGCCGTGCCGATCACCGCGAACGGGCAGCGCTCGCGCTTGCACATCGCCTCGAACACCGGCAGATCGGCCGGCGCGATCGCGAGCACGTAGCGCTCCTGCGCTTCGTTCGACCAGATTTCGCGCGGCGACAGGCCGCTTTCTTCAAGCTGGATCTTGCGCAGGTCGAACAGTGCGCCCTTGCCCGCGCCGTCCACCACTTCGGGGAACGCGTTCGACAGACCGCCCGCGCCGACGTCGTGAATGCTGAGGATCGGGTTCTTCTCGCCGAGTTGCCAGCACGCGTTGATCACTTCCTGCGCGCGACGCTCGATTTCCGGGTTGCCGCGCTGCACCGAGTCGAAGTCGAGTTCGGCGGTGTTGGTGCCGGTCGCCATCGAGCTCGCGGCGCCGCCGCCCATGCCGATGCGCATGCCTGGGCCGCCGATCTGGATCAGCAGCGAGCCTTCCGGCAGATCGTGCTTGTGCGTGTGCTGATCGGAGATATTGCCGATGCCGCCCGCGATCATGATCGGCTTGTGATAGCCGCGCACGAGGCCAGCGACGTTCTGCTCGTAAGCACGGAAGTAGCCGCCCAGGTTCGGCCGGCCGAATTCGTTGTTGAACGCGGCGCCGCCGAGCGGGCCGTCGATCATGATCTGCAGCGGCGACGCGATGCGGTCCGGACGGCCGTACGCGCCGTGCTGGTCGGCCGGATTGCGCTGCGCGAGCGGCTGCGCCGTGTCGCGCGCGTTTTCCCACGTCTCGACGCCGTCCGGCAGTTCGAGGTTCGACACCGTGAAGCCCGCGAGACCCGCCTTCGGACGCGCGCCGCGGCCGGTCGCGCCTTCGTCGCGGATTTCGCCGCCCGCGCCGGTCGCGGCGCCCGGGAACGGCGAGATCGCGGTCGGGTGGTTGTGGGTCTCGACCTTCATCAGCGTGTGCGTGAGCTCGACGCCGCGGCGATAGTGTTCGGGCAATTCGTTGGCGCCGAGCTCGGCCGGCGTGCGCGGGAACCAGCGCTCGGCCATGCCGCCGACCATGATCGCCGAGTTGTCCGAATACGCGACGATCGTGCCCTGCGGGTTCAGCTTCTCGGTATTGCGGATCATGTTGAACAGCGAAATGTCCTGCTTCTCGCCGTCGATCGTCCAGTCCGCGTTGAAGATCTTGTGGCGGCAGTGCTCGCTGTTCGCCTGCGCGAACATCATCAGCTCGACGTCGGTCGGATTGCGGCCGAGCTTCGTGAACGCGTCGACCAGGTAGTCGATCTCGTCGTCGGCGAGCGCGAGGCCGAGTTCCGTGTTGGCGGCTTCGAGCGCGGCGCGGCCGCTCGCGAGCACGTCGACGGTTTGCAGCGGCTTGGCCGGCAGTTCATCGAACAGATGCAACGCATGGTCGCGCGACGGCGCGACGCTCTCGGTCATGCGGTCGTGCAGTGCGGCGGCGACGGCCGCGCGCGCTTCGTCGGACAGCGTCTTCTTGCCGCCGAGCAGGCCGCTCTTCAGCGTGACCGAGTACTCGACGCCGCGCTCGATGCGGCGCACCTGCGTGAGACCGCAATGATGCGCGATGTCGGTTGCCTTGCTGGCCCACGGCGACACGGTGCCGAAGCGCGGCACGACGAGGAAGGTCTCGACCGCGCCACGTTCCTTGCCTTCTTCGAACGGATCGCCGTAGTGCATCAGCGCCTCGATCTTCGCGCTGTCTTCAGCGGACAGTTCGGTCTGGGCATTGACGAAGTGCAGATACTGCCCGCGCACGCCGGTGATGTTCGGGTCGATGCGCGTGAGCGTGTCGAGCAGGCGGGTTTGACGGAAATCGGAAAGGGCCGAAGCGCCGGGGAAACACGAGAAGTGGGCCATGGGACTTGACGTTGCGTCGCTGATCGATGCCGGAGAGCCGCGCATGCAGGCGACGTGAGGCGGAAAGGAAGTCCGAGATTATACCCCGGGAACGGGCTTCCAGCGGGCTCCGGGGTGCGCGGGCGGCGGCCTGCTCCCGCCCGCGCGAGGCGTCGCCGCGGTGCCCGTCACGTCGCCGCGCGGGTGTTTTGGCTGCTATCATTCGCGTTTCACCAGATCGGCGCACGTGGCCCGGGTTTCAACCGGCAGCGCGCCGCATGTCACAGCCAGCGGGAACGTGCGCGAGCCGCCCGTCGGCACATCGAATCAGAGCATGGATGTCATCGTCATTGGCGGCGGGATAGCGGGCGTCGCCACCGCTTATCACCTGCGCGCGGCCGGCCACCGGGTATGCGTCGTCGAGCGACACGCGACCGTCGCACAAGGCGCCACCTATGGACAAGGCGGCACCGTGCTGCCGACGCCGCTCGACGTGTGGTTCGGCCCGACCTTCATGGCGAGCCGCTACAACGCGAAAAATGGCGTGATCAGCAAGACCGGCTTCAACGGCGCCGCGCGGCAGTTCATCAAGCAGATCGCGGAGTGGCAGCCACCCGAGGCGTTCACGCGCCAGTACGCGCTGCTGCGGCCGCTGATCGAATCCTCGCGCGAGGCGATGGCCGACGTCGAAGCCCGCTTCGGCCTCGAATTCGAACAGGCGAGCGGCCTGCTGTACCTCGTGCGCAGCGCGCACGAATGGGAGCTGAGCTCGGCCGCGCTCGACCTGCTGCGCCGCTTCGAGGTGCCGCATCACGTGATGACCCCGGCGGAATGCGCGGCGTTCGAGCATGCGGTGCCCACGGATCCCGAATTCGCCGGCGGCGTGCTGTTCGAGCACGAGCGCACCGCGAACTGTCCGCTTTTCACCAAGCTCGTCAAACAGGTGCTCGATGCGCAGGGCGGCGTGCAGTTCATGCAGAACTGCGAGGTGACCGGCATCCGGCTCGAGAACCAGCGCGCGGCGGTCGAACTGGCGCCGCGCGACGGCGCGCCCCGCTCGCGCGAAATCGACGTGGTCCAGGGCGACGCGGTCGTGGTCGCGGCCGGTTACGGCAGCCTCGCGCTGCTCGAACGCGCCGGGCTCAGGCTGCCGTTGCATCCGCTGCGGCTGCATTCGCTGGTCGCGCCGATCGCGCACGAGGAATGCGCGCCGCACGTCGCGATCGTCGATGCGGTCAAGCGCATCGGCATCAGCCGCATGAACCATCGGCTGCGGATCGCGGGCGGCGCGGTGCTGCAAAGCGCCAGCCAGATCGACAAGCCGCTCGGCGAAGCGCTGACCAAGGAGGCGCTCGCGCTGCTCGGCCAGGCGACGCATGACTGGATTCCGGGCGCCGCGCGCATTTCGGCGGCTCTGCCATGGGAAGGCGTGAAACTGCTGTCACCGGACGGCTTGCCGGTGATCGGCAACGCGCTGCATCCGCGCCTCTTCGTCAACGTCGGGCATGGCCCGGCCGGCTGGGGCCTCGCCTGCGGCGCGGGCAAGCTCGTTGCTGATCTGATGTCGGGACAGACGCCGACGTTGCCGCAAGACACGCTCGCGGCATTGCGGCCAGAGCGGTTCCAGTAAGGTTTCGCGGTCAGGGCACGGGTATGGCGGGCTGTCAGCCCGCAGTCGACACCCCCGCGTCGATCGCACCACTCCCACCGCATGCACCGAAACAGCCGCACGCCGCGCGCCCATCGGCACTAACATAGCGATTCCCAAGTCTGCCCGCCGCGCCGTGGGCGCACCGCCAGGTTTCGCCATGACAGACGCAGAAAGCTCGCTACCCACCCTTTTCGATCCGCTGACGGACTCGCAGCCGCGCGCGCTGCCGCTGCTGACGCTGACCGACTTGCGGATCGCCGAATCCCAGGCCGCCGCGGCGTTGCCCGAGCACACGCTGATGGCGCGCGCCGGTCATGCCGCCGCGCGCTGGCTGCTCGAACGGATCGCCGCGGATACGTCGGTGACGAAATCGCAGCAGCGCGCATGGCTGATCGTCGGGCCCGGCAACAACGGCGGCGACACGCTGGTCGTCGCGACGGAACTGCATAAGGCCGGCATCGCCGTCGAGGTCTGCATGCCGGTCGAAGTGAAGCCCGCCGACGCGCGCTGGGCGCTCGACGCCGCGCGCGCCGCCGGTGTGTCGATCAGCGCGGCGCCGCCCGCCTCGCTCGACGGCCACAACTGGCTCGTCGACGGCATGTTCGGCATCGGCCTCGCGCGGCCGCTCGACGGCGTGTTCGCGACGATCGCGCGGCAACTGTCGCAGCGCACGAAGACGCGCGCGACACAAGGCGCCGTGCTCGCGCTCGATGTGCCCAGCGGGCTCGACAGTGACACCGGCGCGGTGGTCGGCGGCAACGGCGCGGCGGCAGTCCATGCGACGCACACGATCACGTTCATCGGCGCGAAGCCGGGACTTTTCACCGCGCAGGGCCGCGATCTCGCCGGCCGGGTGACGGTCGCGCCGATCGGGCTCGCCGCGGGGATCAACGGCGGCGCCAGCCAGGACGCCGCCACCGGTGCCCCTCGCGCGGCGATCCAGCTCAGCGCCCCCGACCTCTTCGGCCCCTTCCTGCCCGCGCGCGATTTCGCGACCAACAAGGGCACCTTCGGCAGCCTCGCGGTAGTCGGCGGCGACACCGGCATGTGCGGCGCGCCGATTCTCGCGGCGCGCGCGGCGCTCTACACGGGCGCGGGCAAGGTCCACGTCGCGTTGCTCGGCGAAGGCGCCCCGCCCTACGATCCGCCGCACCCCGAGCTGATGCTGCATCCGCTCGACACGCTGCCGCTCGATTCGATGGACGCGCTCGCGATCGGCTGCGGCATGGGGCACGGCGAACGCGCGACGCGCGTACTGCACGACGTGCTGCGTCTCGACGTGCCCAAGCTGTTCGACGCCGACGCACTGAACCTGATCGCCAAAGATCCCGCGCTCGCCGCCGAGGTCACCGCGCGCGGCGTGCAAGGCGATCCGTGTATCCTCACTCCGCATCCGCTCGAAGCGGCGCGTCTGCTGGGGAGCGATGCGGCGAGCGTGCAACGCGACCGTCTGGCGGCCGCCCGAGCGCTCGCTGCGCGTTTTGCGAGCGTCGTCGTGCTGAAGGGCGTCGGCACGATCGTCGCCGCGCCCGACGGCCGCCTCGCAGTGAACCCGACCGGCAACGCCGCACTCGCGACGGGCGGCACCGGCGATGTGCTCGGCGGCCTCATCGGCGCGCTGCTCGCGCAGCATCTGCCTCGCTTCGAGGCGGCGCTCGCCGGCGTCTATCTGCACGGCCTCGCCGCCGATACGCTGAGCGCGCAGGGCCATGGCCCCGCGGGTCTGACGGCCGGCGAGCTGGCACCGATGGTGCGTACCTTGCTGAACCGGCTGTTCTATTCGGCGACGCCCGCGTAACGCGCGCGATTGGTCCGACTGCGCGTCGCGCGCGGCGCCGCTTCACACCGATGACACATCGCCATCCCAATCATTGCGAGCGCGCGCAACGCACTGCTGCCCGCCGCGCATCCCCGCTATACTGGTTGCCTGCGCCGCGCGTCGGATCGATCGCGGGTCGCGGCGATACTCCAGCGGGCGCATGCGCAGCCCCGCGTTTTCGCGAAGCTCACCCGCTTCGCGAAGTATCGTCGGCACCCTCTCCCGAACCGGGCCGCGTGGCATCGCTCTGACTGCATCGCCGCATCATTCTCGGCCGCGCTTCATGCGCGCGCCTTCCTTCGTGCCCCTTGGTTAGACGGACGCTATGACCCAGAACTCGCTCCCCTCCTGGTCCTCGCTGCAAACGCATTACGACGCGATTCGCGATGCGCATCTGCGCGACTGGTTCGCCCCCGAGAACGATCCCGCTCCCACGCGCGCCGAACGCTTCACGTTCGCGGGCGGCGGTCTCGCAGCCGACTTCTCGAAACACCGCATCACCGACGAAACCCTGCAGCTGCTCGTGCAACTCGCGCGTGAAGCCGGCGTCGAAAAGCGCCGCGACGCGATGTTCGCGGGCGAGGTCGTCAACCCGACCGAAGGCCGCGCCGCGCTGCACACGGCATTGCGCGCAACCGACCCGAACGCGCCGTTCTTCGCCGACGTGCAGGCCGAGCGCAAGAAAATGGCCGCGTTCGCCGAGCAGGTTCGCAGCGGCGCATGGACCGGCTACAGCGGCAAGCGCATTCGTCATGTCGTGAACATCGGCATCGGCGGCTCGGATCTCGGGCCGAAGATGGTCGTGCACGCGCTGCATCATCTCGCGTCGCCCGAGATCTCGACGCACTTCGTGTCGAACGTCGACGGCGCCGATCTGTACAACGTGATGCAGCAGATCGACCCCGAAGAGACGCTCGCGATCATCGTGTCGAAGACCTTCACGACGCTGGAAACGATGACCAATGCGCGTTCGCTGCGCGACTTCTTCATCCAGAAAGGCTGCCCGGAAAGCGCGCTCGCGAAGCACTTCGTCGGCGTGTCGGCGAATACCGCCGAAGTCGTCAAGTTCGGCATCGCGAAAGAGAACGTGTTCTCGATGTGGGACTGGGTCGGCGGCCGCTATTCGCTATGGTCGGCCGTCGGTCTGTCGATCATGATCGCGGTCGGCCCCCAGCAGTTCGACGAGCTGCTCGCCGGCGCCAACGAGATGGACCAGCATTTCCGCACCGCGCCGCTCGACAAGAACCTGCCGGTGCTGCTCGGCATGATCGGCATCTGGTATCGCAACTTCTTCGGCTCGCAGAGCTACCTGGTCGCGCCGTATTCGCAGGCGCTGCATTTCCTGCCGTCGTATCTGCAGCAGCTTGAAATGGAGAGCAACGGCAAGTCGGCGCGGCTTGACGGCGCGTTCGTCGACTATGCGACTTCCGCGGTCACGTGGGGTGAACCGGGCACGAACGGTCAGCACGCGTTCTTCCAGATGCTGCACCAGGGCCCGACGATCGTGCCGATCGATTTCATCGCGGTAATGACGCCCGAGCATCCGCTCGCGAGCCACCATCCGAAGCTGCTCGCGAACTGCTTCGCGCAGAGCGAAGCGCTGATGCTCGGTCGCACGTTAGAGGAAGCAAAGAAGGTGGCCGGCCCGGACAAGCCGGAACTTGCGCCGCACCTCACGTTCCCCGGCAACCGGCCGACCGCGACGCTGCTGCTCGACGCGTTGACCGCGCGCACGCTCGGCGCGCTGATCGCGCTGTACGAGCACAAGGTGCTGGTGCAGGCGTCGGTGTGGGACATCAACCCGTTCGATCAGTGGGGCGTCGAGCTCGGCAAGATTCTCGGCAAGGTGGTCGAGGCCGATCTGGGCGCGGCGAGTGCCGACGTGAAGAAGCATGACTCGTCGACCTCGGCGTTGATCGCGCGGGCGCGCGCTGCGTTGAAGCGCTGAGTGGGAAGTTTGAAATGCGCAGCAGCGTGCGATAACGCGCAATGAACAAAGCGGGCTGCGGCCCGCTTTGTTTTTGCTTCGACGGCGACATGCTTGCGGTACCCGAGCGCAAGCCCCGCTTCGCTAGTTCATCAAGCGAGCCGCCCCGCTTCGATCGTGACCGTCGTATCGCAGCGGCGCGCGAGTTCGATGTCATGGGTCACGAGCACGAGCGTCGCGCCGTGCGCGCGATTCATCTCGAACATCAAATCGATGACCGCGTGGCCGGTGGCCGCATCGAGACTACCGGTGGGTTCATCGGCGAACAGGATCGACGGGCGGGTGACGAACGCGCGCGCGAGCGCCACGCGCTGCTGCTCGCCGCCTGACAGCAGCTTCGGGTAATGACCGGTTCGCTGCCCGAGCCCAACCTGTTCGAGCAGTTCACGCGCACGCGCAGCGGCCTCGCGTGTGCCGATGCCGCCTTGCAATTCGAGCGGCAACGTGACGTTTTCGAGCGCGGTCAGATGCGGCATCAATTGAAACGACTGAAACACGAAGCCGACCGAGCCGCTGCGCAACGCGGCGCGCCCGTCTTCGTCGAGTTCGCCGAGTTCGCGGCCGAGCAGCCGAACCGAGCCCGCGCTCGCGCTGTCCAATCCCGCGAGCAAGCCGAGCAGCGTAGACTTGCCCGAGCCGGATGCGCCGACGATCGCCACGCTGCTGCCGGCATCGATGGCAAGATCGATGTCGTCGAGAATCGTCAGTTCGCCCGCCGCATCCTTAACCCTCTTGCACAAACCCCGCACTTCAATGACTGGATCAGTTCTGTTTGGCATGGTGAAGCGTAGGTTGAAAGTGCGCGCCATCGCCCCTCGCGCCGCGGCGCTGACTGCGGCTTTGCGCGCGACCATGATGGCCGCCGCGCTGGTTTCGTTACCGTTGCGGGCTCACGCGGCGAATGCGCCCGAACCCGCGAAGCCGGTGATCGTCGTGCTCGGCGACAGCATCTCCGCCGAGTACGGGCTGCCCCGCGATACGGGCTGGGTCGCGTTGATGCGTCAGCGTCTGGCCGAAGAGCGCATCGATTATAGCGTCGCGAATGCGAGCATCAGCGGCGACACGACGAGCGGCGGACGCGCGCGTCTGCCCGCGCTGATGGAACGGCTCAAGCCCAGCATCGTGATCGTCGAACTGGGCGCCAACGACGCGTTGCGCGGCGTACCGCTCTCGACGACCGAGGACAACCTGCGCACGATCATCGAACAGGCGCAGCAAGGCCACGCGAAGGTCGTGCTCGTTGGCATGTACGTGCCGCCCAATTACGGCCCCGACTATACGCAAAAGTTCCACGGCCTCTACGGTCAGCTGTCGAAGGAATTCCATCTGCCGCTCGTGCCGTTCCTGCTCGCCGGCATCGCGGATAAACCCGAGATGTTCCAGGCCGATCAGATTCACCCGACGCAGCAGGCACAGCCGCTGCTACTCAACAACGTGTGGCCCGCTGTCCAGCCACTCCTTCGCACAAGTTCGCCGCACTGAAAGACCTGCTAACGACTTGTTTCCGGAACCTGGGGGAACACGGATCGCCGAGCCGTTCGATACATGGGCAACGCCGTGCCACCCGGCTCATTCTTGAGCGACTTCTGAGGAGATAACGTTGAAATATTTACCGTTAATCGCTTTGACCGTTGCCATCTCGGCCTGCGCGGCTCAACCGCCGGCCGGTGTTCAGTCGGTCGGTCAAAGCCAGCAGCCGCCTCGCGCCGTCGCTACCTGCATTGCGCAGAAGTGGGCGGATAGCTCGCAACAACAGGTGGTCTCGCAAAATATTCTCGCCAACGATCAGGCAATGGACGTCTACGTCCCGGGCCAGCAGCCGCCCAGCGGCGCGGCCGCGGTGGTCCGTCCGTCGTATAGCGGCAAGGGCACGTGGGTTGGCTTCCGCGCCGGCGGCGCTGGCGGCAGCAACGCCACCGGGGCGATCAGCGGCTGTCTGTGAAGCGCTTGCCCCCTGCCGTAGATAAAAAAAGCCCCGCATTCGCGGGGCTTTCTTTTTGGGCGGGCAGGTAATGCTGACTGCCGCTTACTGGTCTGCCGTCTGGGCGGCGCTATCGAGCGTACCGTAGAACTGCACCTTCGAGCGCTCGCGCAGCGCCTTCAGATAGGCTTCGGCCTGCGACTGCGCGTCCACCTGCGCGACCTGCTGCTGCGCGGCGGCGAGTTGCTGCGCGTTGGCGGCCGCGGGCGGCACGATCTGATTCACGCGATAGATCGCATAGCCGTCGTCGCCGAGATCGACGCCGACGTAGGCCGGCAACTTTTGCGCATCGACCTTGTAGATTGCACTCAGTGCGGCAGGCGGCACGCCTTGCGCGTCGTTGCGCGACACCTTCAGCGGCGACGAGAAACCGGCGGTCGCCTTCGACTTCTCGAATTCGGCCAGCTTCGCGACGCCATCCTTGTGCGCCGCTTCGTTCGACTGTTCGGCGATCACCTTCTGACGCACCGCGTCCTTCACCGTGTCGAATGCGGGCACGGCGGCGGGCTTGTAGTCGGTCACGCGCGCGGCGATCAGCGTGTTGTTGCCGACGTCGACGGCCTGCGTATTGTTGTGTGCCGATACCGAGTCGTTCGCGAATACGGCCGCGAGGAATTTCGGGTTGTTCAGCGGGCTGTCGGGCGGCAGCTTCGCATCCGGCTGCGGCGTGACCGTCGCGGTCTGGATCTGCAGCTTGAACTTGTCCGCGGCCGGCTGCAGGCTCTTCGCCTTTTCATACACGAGCGACGTGAAGCCTTCCGAGCTGTCGGTGAACGCCTTGCTCGCCAGTTGCGTCTTCAGCTCCTTCGTGATCTGGTCTTTCACTTCGTCGAACGACTTCGTGACCGTCGGCTTCACATCCGTGACCTTGACGATGTGGAAACCGAAGTCGGTCTGCACGATGCCGCTGATTTCGTCCTTCTTCAGCGCGAACACCGCGTCGTCGAACGCCGGGCCACCCGCAATCATGCCGCGGCCGAAGTAACCGAGATCGCCGCCCTTCGATGCCGAGCCCGGGTCCTGCGAATTCTGCTGCGCGATTTGGGCGAACTGGTCCGGATGCGCCTTGAGCTGCGCGAGCAACTCCTCGGCCTTCTGCTTCGCCTTCGCCTTGTCGGCCGCGCTCGCGTCCTTCGGTGCCGCGATCAGGATGTGGCTCGCGCGCACTTCGCCTTCGGTGCGGAAGTGCGCGATGTTGTCGTCGTAGAACTTCTTCAGGTCCGCGTCGCTCGGCTGCACCGATGCGCTCAGCGTGGCCGGCGACATCACCAGGTACTGGATCGTCGCGGTAGCGGGCGTCGCGAAGTCGTTGCGATGCGCGTCGTAGAACGCTTGCAGTTGCGCATCGGTCGGCTGGATCTTCGCCGCGTAGTCGTGCGGGTGGAACGCGATGCCCTGCACTTCGCGCTGCTGCTGGGCGAGCTCGGTCAGGTGCTGCGCGAGCGTCTTCGACGTGAACGCGCTCGCTTCGATGCTCGCGGGCAGTTGTTGCATCGCGAGGTTGTAGCGCATGCGCTCGTCGTACTGATCGGGCGTCATGCCTTGCATCGCGAGCAGCTGCTTGTAGCGTTCGAGGTCGATCGATCCGTCGGGATTCTTCAGCGACGAGATCACCGGATCGGACAGCAGCGCACGGCGCACTGCGTCGTCCGATGCGGTCAGATGCTGACGCTGCGTTTCGTCGGCGAGCACACGCTGCTCGATCATGCCGTCGAGCATCTGGCGACGGCGCTCCGGCGTGTCGAACGACTTCATGTCGAACTGCGCGCCGAGCATTTGACGACCGCGGTCGATCTGCTGGCGCATCGCGTCGTCGTATTCGACGCGGGTGATCTTGTGACCGTTGACACTTGCGACGTTTGCACTTTCGTCAAAGAAGCCGCGGAAGCCCTGAATACCCACGAAACCCAACCCCGGCAAAATGACGAGGATGAGCATGAACATCATCAGGCGTTGGTGATTGCGGAAAAAATCGAGCATGCGTGAGGGGTGCCAAAAACAGAACGCCCGATCTTACAACAGCGGGCAACAAAAAAGGCGAACCGGAGTTCGCCTTTCGTGGATACTGGCGGAGTGGACGGGACTCGAACCCGCGACCCCCGGCGTGACAGGCCGGTATTCTAACCGACTGAACTACCACTCCTTATACTGCGCTTTTGCTAAGTTCGCTGCTGAAAACACTGCTGCCGAATCTGAAACTGGTGGGTGCTGAGAGGCTCGAACTCCCGACCTACGCCTTGTAAGGGCGCCGCTCTACCAACTGAGCTAAGCACCCGTTTCGTGATTCAGTGCTTGATGTGTTTTCTGCCTTGCGGCTGCTCTCCCCGTGAATCGTTCATGCAATCGGGTTAAGCAATTCCTGAAGCAGCAAGCCCATTAGTTTAGCGCATCCTTCAGTGCTTTGCCAGGCCTAAATTTAGGAACTTTAGCTGCCTTGATTTTGATCGCTGCGCCCGTGCGCGGATTGCGTCCGGTGCGCGCGGTGCGCTTGCCGACCGCGAACGTGCCAAAGCCGACCAACGTGACCGATCCACCCTTCTTCAACGTGTTTTTGACACCCGCGATGACTGCATCGAGCGCACGGCCGGCCGCAGCCTTTGAAATGTCGGCTTGCTGTGCGATGTGATCGATCAATTCCGTCTTGTTCATTCAAACCCCCGTGAATGTTTATTGGCAATCGTGACAGTGCTTTCCAGCACCTCCCGCCACGCGGCCGGCGCGAACGCCAGGCCGCCCCATTAGAAGCGGCCGAAACCCTTGTGTCAACCGGGGTTGAGCCTGATCAGTGCGGTTTTAGAGGGGTGCCTTCATCACTGCATATTGCAGCGGAAAGACTGGCAATGCGACGCAACGATGCAAGGGGGATGCGCTGCCTGGAATGTGGGAATTTCGTCGAAGAGAGCACCATGCACAGTGCATGACAAGGTCGTACGGGCAATAAAAAACCCGCGGCCTTGACCGCGGGTTTTCTGGTTCAGCGAGCGACAGATCTGCTGGATGCTTTTGGCGTCAGCGCATTCTGATATGCGCTCCGACCTCAGTGCTTGACGACGTCCGTCGCAGCATCCTTGCCCGGCTCAGCCCCAACCGGCGCCGAGGGCTTCGGCTCTTCTTCCGGTAACGCCTGCGGCACACGTTCGAGCGCAAGTTCGAGCACCTTGTCGATCCAGCGGACCGGCACGATTTCGATCGCGTTCTTCACGTTGTCCGGAATTTCCGTCAAGTCCTTGACGTTCTCTTCCGGAATCAGCACCAGCTTGATGCCACCGCGATGCGCCGCGAGCAGCTTCTCCTTCAGGCCGCCGATCGGCAGGACTTCGCCACGCAACGTGATTTCGCCCGTCATCGCAACATCGGCGCGCACCGGAATACCGGTCAACACCGACACCAGCGCGGTCGTCATCGCGATACCGGCCGAAGGGCCATCTTTCGGCGTCGCGCCTTCCGGCACGTGGATGTGAATGTCCTGCTTCTCGAACGCTTCGTCCTTGATGCCAAGACGACGCGAACGCGAACGCACGACCGAGCGCGCCGCTTCGACGGATTCCTTCATCACGTCGCCGAGCGAACCCGTGCGGATCACATTGCCCTTGCCCGGCATCACCGCGGCTTCGATGGTCAGCAGATCGCCGCCCACTTCCGTCCACGCGAGACCCGTGACCTGGCCCACCTGATTTTCCTTCGCCGCCAGACCGAAGTCGTACTTGCGCACGCCGAGGAAGGTGTCGAGGTTGCTGCCGTCGACCTTCACCGCGCCTTCCGCCTTCTTCAGCAGAAGCATCTTCACGACCTTGCGGCAAATCTTCGACACTTCACGCTCGAGCGAACGCACGCCCGCTTCACGCGTGTAGTAGCGAATGATGTCGCGAATCGCGGTTTCCGTCACATCGACCTCGCCATCCTTGAGGCCGTTGTTCTTCTTCTGCTTCGGCAACAGATAACGCTGCGCGATGCTGACCTTCTCGTCTTCCGTATAGCCGGACAGGCGGATCACTTCCATCCGGTCGAGTAGCGGCGGCGGAATGTTCAGCGAGTTCGACGTCGCGACGAACATCACGTCCGACAGATCGAAGTCGACTTCGACGTAGTGATCGGCAAACGTATGGTTCTGTTCCGGATCGAGCACTTCGAGCAGCGCCGACGACGGATCGCCGCGGAAATCCTGGCCCATCTTGTCGACTTCGTCGAGCAGGAAGAGCGGATTGCGCACGCCGACCTTGGTCAGGCTCTGCAGGATCTTGCCCGGCATCGAACCGATGTACGTACGACGGTGGCCGCGAATCTCGGCTTCGTCGCGCACGCCGCCCAACGCCATGCGCACGAACTTCCGGTTCGTCGCGCGCGCGATCGACTGGCCGAGCGAAGTCTTACCGACACCCGGAGGCCCAACGAGGCACAGGATCGGCGCCTTGACCTTGTCGACACGTTGCTGGACCGCGAGATACTCGAGAATGCGTTCCTTCACCTTCTCGAGACCGAAGTGGTCTTCGTCGAGCACGCGCTCCGCATTCGACAGGTCGTTGTTGACCTTGCTCTTCTTGCGCCACGGCAAGCCGATCAGCGTGTCGATGTAGTTGCGCACGACCGTCGCTTCCGCTGACATCGGCGACATCAGCTTGAGCTTCTTCAGCTCGGCGTCGGCCTTCTTCTTTGCTTCCTTCGGCATGCGGGCAGCAGTGATGCGCTTCTCGAGTTCTTCGAGATCCGCACCTTCTTCGCCTTCACCGAGTTCCTTCTGGATCGCCTTGACCTGTTCGTTCAGGTAGTACTCGCGCTGGCTCTTCTCCATTTGACGCTTCACGCGCCCACGGATGCGCTTTTCGACCTGCAGGATATCGATCTCGGCTTCGAGTTGCGCGAGCAGATGCTCGAGCCGTTCGATCACCGGGAACATCTCGAGGATGTGCTGTTTCTGGTCGAGTTTGAGCGGCAGATGTGCCGCGATCGTGTCGGCGAGACGCCCGGCCTCGTCGATACCCGACAGCGACGTCAGAATCTCCGGCGGGATCTTCTTGTTCAGCTTCACATACTGG
This sequence comes from Paraburkholderia sp. HD33-4, assembly GCF_021390635.1. Classification (NCBI taxonomy): domain Bacteria; kingdom Pseudomonadati; phylum Pseudomonadota; class Betaproteobacteria; order Burkholderiales; family Burkholderiaceae; genus Paraburkholderia; species Paraburkholderia sp. HD33-4. The sequence continues at coordinate 2,401,558 of NZ_JAJEJS010000001.1, forward strand.
TCGAACTGCGACACGATCGCGCGACGCAGCGCTTCGGTTTCAGCGCTGTCGGCGTGGTCGGGTTCGAGCGGCATGACTTCGCACGAGAACTGCGTTTCCTGTTCTTCGATGGAAAGCGTCTTCGCGCGCTGCAAGCCTTCGACGAGCACCTTCACGGTACCGTCGGGCAGCTTCAGCATCTGCAGGATGTTGGCGATACACCCTACTTCGTACATGTCCTTTTCGGTCGGCTCATCTTTCGCAGCCGTTTTCTGGGCGACGAGCATGATGTGCTTGCCGCCTTCCATCGCTGCTTCGAGAGCCTTGATCGACTTCGGGCGGCCTACGAAGAGCGGAATCACCATGTGCGGGAAAACGACTACGTCGCGCAGCGGGAGCAGCGGCAGCGTAATGCGTTCCGGCGGGAGGAGTTGGGTTCCTGACATTTCATTTCCCCATGAGTGGAATCAGTTCGTTCGATAGGTGAGGCCAGCAGAAAATATTGCAAGCCTCCGCGTGTGGGAAAAGTTCAGTGACTCCGAAGGTTCAGTGACTCCATAGTTGAGAACAACCAGCCTGACCACACGATAAACGAAAAAGCCGTTCACGTCGCCATGAACGGCTTTTTTGCAGAACCCGAAAGCCGATCAGTTCGAACCCGCGACTTTCGGCGCGTCTTCGTAGATCAGCAGCGGTTTGCCGTCGCCGTCGATAACGTTGTCGTCGATGATGACCTTGCTTACACCTTTCATTTGCGGCAGGTCGTACATTACATCGAGCAACGCCTGTTCCAGAATCGAACGCAGACCCCGTGCCCCGGTCTTGCGACGAATCGCCTTGCGCGCCACGGCCTGCAACGCGGCGGGCCGGATTTCGAGCTCGACGCGCTCCATGCTGAAGAGCTTGTGATACTGCTTGACCAGCGCGTTCTTCGGTTCGACGAGAATCTTCATCAGCGCCGCTTCATCGAGCTTGCCGAGCGTGGCGACCACCGGCAGACGGCCGATCAGTTCCGGAATCAGGCCGAACTTGATCAGATCTTCCGGCTCCACCTCGCGAAGCACTTCGCCGGCATCGCGGTCCTGCTTGCTCTTCACGCTCGCGCCAAAACCGATGCCAGTCTTCTCAGTGCGATCGACAATGACCTTCTCGAGACCGTCGAATGCGCCGCCGCAGATGAACAGGATGTTGGTCGTATCGACCTGGATGAAGTCCTGGTTCGGATGCTTACGACCACCTTGCGGCGGCACCGACGCCATCGTGCCTTCGACCAGCTTCAGCAGAGCTTGCTGCACGCCTTCGCCCGATACGTCGCGCGTGATGGACGGGTTGTCGGACTTGCGGCTGATCTTGTCGATTTCGTCGATGTAGACGATGCCACGCTGGGCTTTGTCCACCTCGTAATTACAATTCTGCAGCAGCTTCTGAATGATGTTCTCGACGTCTTCGCCGACATAGCCGGCTTCCGTCAGTGTGGTCGCGTCGGCGATCACGAACGGCACGTTAAGAAGGCGCGCGAGCGTCTGCGCGAGCAGCGTCTTGCCGGAGCCGGTCGGGCCGATCAGCAGGATGTTGCTCTTCGACAGCTCGATTTCGTCCTTCTTGTCGAGATGCTTGAGGCGCTTGTAGTGGTTGTAGACCGCGACCGCGAGGATTTTCTTCGCGCGTTCCTGACCGATCACATACTGGTCGAGAATTTCGCGGATTTCCTGTGGAGTCGGCAGGTCGGACTTGGACAAGCCCGCCTCGATGCCCGCGCCTGCAGCCTCGTCGCGGATGATTTCGTTGCATAGGTCGATACATTCATCGCAGATGAATACCGACGGGCCAGCGATCAGTTTTTTGACCTCATGCTGGCTCTTGCCGCAAAACGAGCAATACAACAGCTTTTCGCTGTTAGAACCTTTCTTGTCCGCCATAGATGTGTGAGCCTCCGGACACCGGATTACATAATACGCCGTTTGCCCCCGCCACGCAGTTTGGGCGCAGCAGGGCTAGTGAGCACGATAACGGCGCTTGCCGCAGACGCCCGGACGGAAGTTGAACATTCACAACCGACCCGATGACGGTTTTGCCGCTACCGCGGGCAAAACAACAGGGCAAAACCGTACCAGATCAGGGACGCTTGTGCGCCACCTGGTCGACGAGGCCGTACGCCTGCGCGTCATCGCCGGACATGAAATTGTCGCGGTCGGTGTCGCGGGCGATACGCTCGACGGGCTGACCCGTGTGGTGCGCGAGCAGATGGTTCAGCCGATCCTTCAGGTACAGGATTTCACGCGCCTGGATTTCGATATCCGACGCCTGGCCGCGAGCGCCGCCAAGCGGCTGGTGAATCATCACGCGCGAATTCGGCAGCGCGAAACGCTTGCCCTTCGCACCTGCCGCGAGCAGGAACGCGCCCATGCTCGCCGCGAGCCCCATACACAGCGTCGAGACGTCCGGTTTGATGAACTGCATCGTATCGTAGATCGCCATACCCGCAGACACGGAGCCGCCCGGGCTGTTGATGTAGAAGTAGATGTCCTTGTCCGGATTCTCGCTTTCGAGAAACAGCATCTGCGCAACCACCAGATTGGCCGTCTGGTCGTTCACTTCGCCCACGAGGAACACGATGCGTTCCTTGAGCAGGCGCGAATAAATATCATACGAGCGCTCGCCCCGGCCGCTCGTTTCCACGACGATCGGCACCAGACCGAGTGCCTGCGCTTCGAGATCCCGGGACGACTGGGAGGTCAACGTGTCCAGCATTTGGGCGCGAAAGGTCATGCAATGGATCCTTGTCTGGAAATATTCTGAATATTAGCTGCAGGACACAGGTTGGTGCGGCGAGCCCCGTATTCAAGTGCCGTCTTTGTGTGCACTGCACGCCCCGATCCGGCGCATCACACATTTTCACGGCACAAAAAAACGGCGTGCGGGCCGTCGGTCGCTCCGACAGCCGGCACGCCGTTGCAGCGGCGCTTACGCTTGCGCCGTTGCGCTTGCCAGTTCTTCGAAGCTCACTTCCTTGTCCGTCACCTGGGCCTTGCTGAGGACGAAGTCGACGACGTTGGCTTCAACGACGTACGCTTCCATTTCAGCAAGACGTTGCTGGTTCGAATAATACCAGCGGACGACTTCCTTCGGGTCTTCGTAGCTTTTCGCGAATTCGTCGACTTCAGCACGGATCTGCTCCGGCTTCGCCTGCAGTTCGTTCGCCTTCACGAGCTCGGCCAGCACGAGGCCCAGCTTGACGCGGCGCTCGGCCTGCTCCTTGAACATCGCGGCCGGGATCGGCGCGTCCTTCGCGTTCGGCACGCCACGCTGCTCCAGATCCTGGCGAGCCATCGCGACGAGGCGTTCCTGATCCTGTTCGATCAGCGCGTTCGGCACGTCGAGTTCCGAGATCTTCAGCAGCGCGTCCATCACCTGGTTCTTGACGATGGCTTGCGTGCGGCGCTTCGCTTCGCGCTCGAGGTTGTCCTTGATTTCGCCGCGCATCTTGGTCAGATCGCCATCTTCGATGCCGAGCGATTTCGCGAATTCGCCGTCGACTTCCGGCAGATGCGGCCATTCGATCTTCTTCATCGTGATCGTGAATTGCGCCGTCTTGCCCGCCACTTCCTTGCCGTGGTAGTCGTCCGGGAACTTCAGATCGAATTCCTTCGCTTCGCCGACCTTCAGGCCGAGCGCCGCTTTTTCGAATTCCGGCAGCATGCGGCCTTCGCCGAGAACGAAGCCGAAGTCTTCGGCGCTACCGCCCTGGAATGCTTCACCGTCGAGCTTGCCGACGAAGTCGACCGTCACGCGGTCGCCGTCTTTGGCAGCCGTGTCCGCGCCGCCGTCGCCGTGCTCGCCGGCTTCGCCGCGAGCGTGGAAGTGCACGCGCTGCTTACGCAGGATGTCCAGCGTGCGGTCGATTTCCGCTTCGCTGATGCTGGTCGTGGTGCGCTCGATTTCAGCCGCGGCGACATCGCCCAGCTTCACTTCCGGGTACACCTCGAAAGTCGCGTCGAACGCGTAGCTGCCTTCAACGGCGTCGGCCTTCGGCGCGAAGCTCGGCTGGCCTGCGACACGCAGATTCTCAGCGCGGCTGATGTCGAAGAATTCCTTGCCGACCTTGTCGCTCAGCACTTCGGCTTCCACCTGGCCCGAATACTGTTGCGTCACCATCTTGAGCGGCACCTTGCCCGGGCGGAAACCCGGCATGCGCACGTTCTTCGCGAGTTGACGGATACGCGAATCCACTTCCTTCTGCACGGCATCCTTCGGCAGGGAAATCGTCACGCGGCGTTCGAGCTTGCCGAGGTTTTCAACAACGTTAGCCATGGCTTCAATCGTCCTAAAATTATTCGAGCGAATCAGTTATCTTCTCCGTGCCGCCTGTCGATGTCGCTTCGCATCGATTAGCGCCGATTGCATCGCTGCGTACATCGATCCAGGCGCCTGCGCCGCGGGCTAGCAGGCCGCCGGCAACACGGTTGAGTCCAAAGAGCCGAATATTTTAGCAAACTATTTGCGCGCCTAACCGGGATTCGATGATTGCATCGAGTTTTCCCTGCATTCCGGTCGTTTTGAGGGCCATTTTCGGGTAGTTTCGACACAGCGGGCGCGATTTGCCGCTGGCATCGCCATCCGGTTTGCGGCGTGCGTGATTCGGCGCTGTTTCGTCATGCAACACAAGGCTCGTGCGGATGCTCGCACGCGGCTGCGGCCGACGCTTCGTGGCGGCGATCCCCCCTATGCCGTTCGACATATTCAGCCGGCGTCCCCATGCTGATAAGCTAACGCACTCAGTCGGGCCACCGCCCGCAGCCGGTCGCCCGCAGCCGGTCGCTTCTTCCGCTCCAGCAACCGCTTACAACGACTCAAACCTATCAGAGACACCATGCCGAATTCGTCGCCCTCGCTTGTCGTCGTCATCGCTCCCGATTCATTCAAAGGCTCGCTCAGCGCCGAACAGGTCGCGCAGGCAATAGCAACGGGCATCCAGCGCGCACGCCCCGACGCCAGCGTGCGCATCTGTCCGATGGCCGACGGCGGCGAAGGCACGCTCGACGCCATGCTCACGAGTGGCGGCGAGCGCCGCACGCTTAGCGTGCGCGGCGCGGCCGGCCCAACGCGCGAAGCGCTGACGGGTCTGCTCGCGGACGGCAGCGCAATCATCGAAACGGCGGAAATCGTCGGCATCACGGACCCCGTCGGCATGGGCGTTCCGGTCGAGGCGCGCAGCACGCGCGGCATGGGCGAAGCGATTCGCGTGCTGCTCGACGCCGGCGTGCGGCGCTTTTTCGTCGCGCTAGGCGGCAGCAGTACGAACGACGGCGGCGCCGGCCTGCTGACCGGTCTCGGCCTGCAACTGTTCGACGCGCAAGGCAACGCGCTCGAAGGCACGCCCGAGCAGCTTGCGCGCGTGGCGCGAGTCGACGCATCGCTGCTCGACGCGCGGCTTGCCGATACGCAGTTCGTCGGCATGTCGGACGTCGACAATCCTCTGACCGGCGAGCACGGCGCGACCGCGATCTTCGGTCCGCAAAAAGGCGTGAAGCCCGAACAGGTCGCGCCAATCGACGCGGCGCTCGCGCGCTTCGCCGATCTGCTCGAAGCCGCGCTCGGCCGCACCGCGCGCGACCTGCCGGGCGCGGGCGCGGCAGGCGGCCTCGGCTTCGCGTTGCACATGCTCGGCGCGCAGTTCGAGCCGGGCGCGGAAACCGTCGCGCGGCAAATCGGTCTCGATGCCGCACTCGCCGGCGCCGACTGGTTGATCACCGGCGAAGGCCGCTCCGACGTGCAGACGCTGCACGGCAAGGCGCCGTTCATCGCGTGTGCGCATGCGCGAGCCGCGGGCGTGCCCGCCACGCTGCTGTCCGGCGCGGTCGACTCCGCCGCGCTGCCGCGTCTTGCCGAATACTTCAGCGGCTGCTTTTCTCCGGCGCCGGGGCCCATCACGCTCGACGTCGCGATTCGTGACGCGGCGCGCCTGCTCGCCAACGAGGCCGAGCAGTTGACGCGCCTGAAATACGGCGCGCGTTGACCCGCGAAACGGTTGCCGCAACAATCACAGCGCCACGACCGTTCCACTCATCACGGGGTGACCATGAAGGACTCTGCCAAAGCCGGGCTCGAGCAGTTCCTCACGTATCGTCTGCATGTGCTGAACAAACTGGCCGAGCGCGGCATCAGCGCGCGCTACGCGGCGAAGCTCGACGTGACGCTGCCTGAAGCGCGGGTGATCGCGTCGGTGGGATCGTTTGGACCGTTCTCGATCATGGAGCTGGCACGCCATGCCAATCTCGACAAAAGCCAGGCGAGTCGCGCAGCCGAAGCGCTGATCCGGCAAGGACTCGTGCAACGCGAGGCGAGCGCCGTGGACGGTCGCGTCGTGCTGGTCTCGCTGACGCAGGAAGGCCGCGCGCTGTATCGCAAGGTGATGCCGATCGCGCGCAAGTGGAACGGCGATATGTTCGACTGTCTCGACGAAGAAGAAAAGGCCGCGTTGGGCGCGGCGCTCGACAAGGTGATCAGCGCGATGAACGCGCGGGAGTGACGTCGCGCGGCGAACCGGCCGTGCTCGAAAGGCGCCGTTTCACGGCATTGGACGGTGCGTGTCAAAATTGAGGATCGGCCTACGCGCCGTCACCCGCTCTCTCATCCAGGAACGTTTCAGTGGACATCAACAAACAGCTCGCGGCACTCACCGCGTCGGAACTGCAGACCGCCGGCGCGAGCCAGGCGACCGCGATCGCGCTCAGCGTCGTGCTGCGTCATCTTCGTTCGCCGGAACTGGCGAAACTGCTGTCGTCGGCATTCGAAAATCATCAGGCGGTGATGCTGCAAACGCCGTGGCCGGACCAGATGCTGCAGGCGTTCGAGTCGACGCGCCGTTTCCTCGAAGGCGCCGCGCAAGCGGAATTGCCGGGCTCGCAGGAAGTGCCCGGAACTCCGGGCGCCTGAGTCGCGCACTCGCGATGAAAGGCCGCGGAGCACCACGGCGGCCTTCCGGAAACTGCGCATAAAAGAAAAACCCCGTCGGTCCAAAGACTTGACGGGGTTTTTCTTGACTACCAATAGATGGTGCGAGGGAGGGGACTCGAACCCCTACACCCTTGCGGGCGTCAGGACCTAAACCTGGTGCGTCTACCAATTTCGCCACCCTCGCAGCCGGGTACGCCGCGATGCGTCGCGCCCGATTGTCCTGTGCGCCACCAGCCGCGCGAAACACGCGCCCGAAAGCGTAAGCGCGAGATTCTAACCGATTGATTCGCGCTTGTCTGCACCCGTCGGTATCTGCTTGCGCGGCGCCGATGCTACAATTTTCGGCTCGTCGAGACGGGCGCCGCGACACACGCCAGCGCTCTTCTCGCCAGCCCTTCCCCACACTCTCATCCCGTGAATTTCGACGACTATTGCCAGCAAAAAGCGGCGCCCCCAGGTTCGAGCACCTACTATGCGCTTCGCCAGGCGCGCGCAGCCAGTCAGCCGCTATTGACCGCGCTCTTCGCATTGCGTCGCGAGTTCGAGGAAACGGTCAAGGAGACGAGCGACCCCGCGGTCGGCCGCACGAAGCTCGCGTGGTGGCAGAAAGAAATCGCCGCGCTCGCCGCAGGCTCGCCGTCGCATCCGGTGTCCAAGGCGCTCGCGGCGCATCTGCCCGACGCGCAAGCCGAGTATCCGGCTCTGCAGGAACTGCTCGCGGGCTTCGAGATGGATCTCGACCAGGCACGCTATCTCGACTATCCGAACCTGCGGCGCTATGTGCGTGGTGTCGGCGGCAATTTCGCGTCGCTGGTGTCGCGCGCCGCGACAACCGGATCGGCCGACGATGCCGCGCAAGCGTCGGCGTGGGCCGCACCGCTCGGCGAGGCGCTGATGCTCGCGCAGTTCGTCGCCGAAACGGGTAACGATGCGCGCCACGGCCGTATCTATGTCCCGATCGACGAGATGCAGCGCTACAACGTCACTGCCGCCGATCTGATCAACCGCAAATACACCGACGCGTTCACCGAGCTGATGCGCTTCGAGACACAGCGCGCGCGCGATGCGGTGCAGACCGCGCTAGCCGCGGTGCCTGCCAGCGCGCGTCGCGCCCAGCGCACGTTGCTCGCGCTCGCGGCGCTCGCGTTGGCATTGCTCGATGAAATCGAGCGCGACGGTTATCACGTGCTGCATCAACGCATCGCGTTGACGCCAATCCGCAAGCTCTGGATCGCGTGGCGCGCGAAGTAGGCACGGTGCATTAACGGACGGCCGCGTTGAGAGGCGCAGCACGTTCAGACGCGATGTCGATGACACCGTACGACGCCGCGCACGACTTCGGCGCTCAGATGCGGGGCCACGTACGAGCGCCCAGGCGCCCAGCCGCCCAGCCGCTCACGCCCGCAGCAACGGCAGCGGCTCGAACCGCTGCTGCAGGACCGCCGACGCGTCCAGCCCCCACCACGGCCCGAGCACCGTCGCATAGAGCTGGCGGAAATCGACGCCGACCGGCAGGTTGCCATTCCCATCGAGCCGCGCAAGCAGCGGCGGCACGCCATACAAACCGCCCTGCACGCGCCCGCCCGTCACGAAGTGCGGCGCCACCGTGCCGTGGTCGGTGCCGTTGCTCTGATTTTCGCGCGGACGGCGGCCGAACTCCGCATACGTCATCACGAGGGTATCGTTCCACCGGCCCAACTCGACGAGCGCGGCCTGCATCGCCACCATCCCTTCCGCGAACTGTTTGAGCAATGCGGCCTGCTGTCCCGGCTGGTTCTGGTGCGTATCGAAACCGTTCAGCGTTAGCCGGATCACGGCCACGCCCTGCGCGCTGATCGGTTGCTCTGGAGTCGCGCGGCCGGCGGCGCCCGCCTTCGGGCTGTCCGAAGCGGCCAGCACTTGCATCGCCGTTTTGATCGAGCTGCCGAACGCGCCGCCCGGAAACGCGGTCTTCAGTTGAGGCTGTCCTCGCGTCGAACGCAGACGATCAGCCGCCTTCACGATGTCGTTTTCGACGTCCAGAATATGCTCGAGCGCCGGATTGCGCTCATGCAAGGACACCGGCGTCGCGAGTCGCGAGGCTCTGACGAACTGCGCGGGATTGACCAGCGCGATCGCGCGCGCGCCGTTTGCGAGCGGTCCCATTTCGGCACTCCCGATCACGACGCCGTCGGCCGCGAAACCGGCGGGCACCGGCCTCATCGCGAACGCCCTGGTGAGCCAGCCGTCACGCAGATACTCATCGGAGCGCGACGCGGTATCCCAGATCTCGATCGAGCGGAAGTGCGACAGGTTCGGCTGCGCATAGCTAACGCCCTGCACGATCGCGAGCTGCCGGCTGCGCCACAACGGCACCAAAGGCTGCAACGCGGGGTGCAGCGCGGTGCGCTCGTCGAGCTGAATCATCTGTTCGCGTTTGATGCCGATGTTTTTGCGCAGCGCGTAGTAGGCGGGATCGGCGAACGGGATCACGGTGTTCAAACCGTCGTTGCCGCCTTTCAGTTCGATGAGGATCAGCAGGTTGTCGTAACCGCGCCCCGGCACAACCGGCGCATTCGACGCATCCCGCCACTGCGCAGCCATCGGGTCCCCCGCGCCGATCGCGCGAGGCAGCCACAGCGACGCGCCGGCGGCCGCGCCCATCGAAAGAAAGCTGCGTCGTTTCATGCTGCACCTCATCGTGATCATGCTGGCGCGTGTCGTGCCGCCGCCGGTTGCATCGACTGCCACTACGTGGATTATTTCAATTGGTAAGCCGGGTCCATCAGCAAGGCTTCGAGGTACGCGCTCGCGGTCGAATCGGTGGCGATCGCATCGACCGGCGTGAACGGCAGCACCGCGTGCTGCAACTGCAATTCAGCCGACAGCCCCGGTTTCGCAGCCGGCGAAGCGTTGTAATGCGCGAGCCAATTCGCGATGTCAAAGCGTACGCCACCCTGGCCGGTGCGTGCCATGACGCGCTGCAGCGGCGGGCTGGCCTGACTCGCGGCGAGCGAGGGCCGTGCGCCGCTCGCCGCGCCCTTGGCGCTGGCCGCACCGTTCATGCGGGGCGCCCCCGTGCTTTCGGTCGCGCGAAACAACTGCTCGACGAATTGCTTGCGCGCGAGCAGCGTCGAACTGTTGATCCATGACGCGCCGCCCGGCCATCCTTTGACGTTCGGCGGATAGAACAGGTTCTCGCCGAGCGCGCGAATCTGCGAGGCGAACGGCGCAGTGTCGTCGTAGCCGACATCGAATCCGCGCAGCGCGCCGATCACGAATTCGACCGGCGACTTCACCAGCACGCCGCGATTGTCGTCGCTCCAGAATGCATCGCTGAGGAAGAGCCCGCGCAGCGCTACCTTGATGTCATAGCCGCTCACCCGAAACTGCGAGGCGATCGGCTCGACGCGCGCCGGGTCCGGCGTGTCGGAGATGAACTCGCGCCAAAGCTTCGTCGTAACGAACGTCGCGGTCTCGGGACGCGCGAGCAGGATATCGAGCAGCTGGTCGCCATCGAACGCGCCGCGTTGGCCGAGCACGGTTTTCTCGCCGTCGTCGTGCTGGTTCGCGCGCCACACGTAGGCCTGCGTCTCGGGATCGAGACTCCAGCCGGTGTAGGCGCGCGCGGCCTCGGCGACATCGCGCTGCGTATAGCGCCCCTCGCCGAGCGTGAACAGTTCCATCACTTCGCGCGCGAAATTTTCGTTGGGCTTGCCCTTGCGATTGCTCGCGCCGTCGAGGTACAGCAGCATCGCGGGATCTTTCGCGACGGCGTGCAGCAACTCGCCGAAATTGCCGAGCGCATGCCGGCGCAACAACAGATTTTGCCGCGCCATCAGTTGCGGATAGGGGACCTTGTCCTGCCCCGACGTGAAGTGGTTATGCCAGAAAAGCGTCATGCGTTCGGTGAGCGCCGAAGGCGTGTTCAGCATCTCTCGCACCCACCATGCTCGTAATAGTTCGTAACGCTGTCCGAGCAGCTTTTGTTGCTCGCGACGCTGATCCGGTGTCCATACGCTGCGCTCGGTACGCGTTGGAATCGGCTCGAACACCCAATCGGGAGGCGGCGACACGGCTTCGCTGCGCGCGTTCGCGAGTGTCTTGTCGACCGCCTGCGCGCGCGTGAGTCCCGCATACTGGGCGAGCTCGGCGTTATCGGGCGCAAAGCCGATGCGGGTCAGGAAAAAGCGTGCGTCGTCGATGTCGAGCAGGCTTTGTTGGTCGCCCGTGTCGAGCGGTGCCGCGGGCGTCGCCGAGGCCGCGCGATGACCAGCGTGCGCGGCATGCGCCGCGCGCTGCTGCGCGAGTGCAGCAGATGAGGCGTAGCTCAACGCAGCCGCCACGCCAAGCCGAAGCTCACCATTCACACGTCGAAGTAGTTTCGTCATCGCCGATCCGTTTTGCGTGACATCGCGAGCCGAGGCGCCCATATGCACGAAGACGCGCACGAAGACGCACACGAACACGAGCACGAACACCCGCTGTTGCTGCCGACTCAACGGAACAGCGGATCAGGAAGTTGACGCTGAATATGCAACAGGATTTTTCAGGCGACGATGCGCGCTGAGATCAACGCTTGTACAACTCGCGCACGGCGTCTTCGATATGCTGCCGCAATAGCCGACGTTCTTCGGGTGTCATATGACCGTCGCGGCGACGCTGATCGAGATCGGGGGGAACTGCGGTACGCAGCATCACGTCAGAGGCAGGGTGATCGATGCTCGGGTTGTGGTGGCTGGCCTTGCCATTGCCCGAGTGGGACGCATGCTCGCTCGCCGCTCTGTCGGCGGAGGGCTGCGCATGGGCGAGCGTTGGGCCCAGTGTGCCTGCGAGCGTACCGGCAACCGCCAGTGCAATCACGCTTCGGCGCACATTTGGCCAAACCCCTCCCTTCATGTTGTTCCCTTCGTGGCGCGGCAACCGGCTACCTCAGATGCGTATACAAACCCCGGTAACAGCCGGGTACGAGAGTTTTGTCGAGTGAAGTATCCACCGAACAGCCGCATTCAGTAAAGGAGTCTAATCGCGCATACTTTACGTCGCGCCACACTGCGGGTAAATTTTGTAACCGACTGTAACCCCAGAAATGGTGTAACCGCGCACCACTTTCTAATCGCGCTAAGATGCCGACCATGGAAACCAAAAACCCTTCGAAAATCCTCGTCGTCGACGACGATCCACGCCTGCGCGATCTTCTGCGCCGCTACCTCGGTGAACAGGGCTTCAACGTCTACGTCGCCGAAAATGCGCCGTCAATGAACAAGCTCTGGGTGCGCGAGCGCTTCGATCTGCTGGTGCTCGATCTGATGCTGCCCGGAGAGGACGGCCTGTCGATCTGCCGACGTCTGCGCGGCAGCAACGACCGCACGCCGATCATCATGCTGACGGCCAAGGGTGAGGATGTCGATCGCATCGTCGGCCTCGAGATGGGTGCCGACGACTACCTGCCCAAGCCGTTCAATCCGCGCGAACTGGTCGCGCGGATTCACGCGGTGCTGCGTCGTCAGTCGCCGTCCGAATTGCCGGGCGCGCCGTCCGAGACCACCGAGGTGTTCGAGTTCGGTGAGTTCGCGCTGAATCTCGCTACCCGCACGCTGACCAAGGCCGGCCAGGAAATTCCGCTCACCACCGGTGAGTTCTCGGTGCTGAAGGTGTTCGCGCGCCATCCGCGTCAGCCGCTGTCACGTGAAAAGCTGATGGAGCTCGCACGTGGCCGCGAATACGAAGTCTTCGATCGCAGCCTCGACGTGCAGATCTCGCGGCTGCGCAAGCTGATCGAACCGGATCCGGGCAGCCCGCGCTTCATTCAGACCGTGTGGGGCCTCGGCTACGTGTTCATCCCCGACGGTGCAGCCTGAGTTTGCGCTCCACTTCAATGTCGACCAGAGTTGCCGCTTTAGCGGCTACTCTGGTCCCATGCAAAATAGTTTCTGTCTTTGACTTCACATAAGAAGGGCCCATGCGGATCGACCGGCGCCTCCTGACGCTCGCGTTCGGCGGCCTTTTCTGGCGGACCTTTCTGCTGATCGCGCTGTTGATCGCAGTCAGTCTCGCCGCGTGGTTCCAGAGCTTTCGCGTGATCGAGCGGGAGCCGCGCGCGCAGCGCGTGGCTCTGCAACTCGTCGCGATCGTCAAGCTCACGCGCACCGCACTCCTCTATTCCGATCCCGACCTGCGGCGCGCGCTGCTACAGGATCTGGAAAGCAATGAAGGGGTGCGCGTGTACCCGCGCGAAGCCACCGACAAATACAAACTCCAGCCCGACGAATCGCTGAATCGCCTGATCGAGCACGACATCCGCGGCCGTCTCGGCGACGACACCGTGATCGCGCAGAGCGTGAACGACATCAACGGCGTATGGATCAGCTTCAAGATCGACGACGACGATTACTGGGTCGCCCTCGACCGCGATCAGCTCGACAACGCGACCGGCCTGCAATGGGCCGGCTGGGGCGTGTTCGCGCTCGCGCTGTCGCTGTTCGGCGCGGCGTTCATCACAAGTCTGGTGAACCGGCCGTTCGCGCGTCTCGCGATGGCCGCGCGCCGGGTCGGCTCGGGGCAAGCGCCCGACGCGCTGCCCGAGCGCGGCATGGGCGTCGCCGCCGAAACGAATCGAAGCTTCAACCAGATGGTGCGCGACCTCGAACAGCTCGAGGCGGACCGCGCGCTGATGCTCGCGGGCATCTCGCACGATCTGCGCACGCCGCTCGCGCGGCTGCGGCTCGAAACCGAAATGAGCCCGTCCGACCAGGCCACCAAGGATGCGATGGTCGACGACATCGAGCAGATGGACATGATCATCGGCCGCTTCCTCGACTACGCGCGTCCGGTGCAGCGCGTGCCGGAACCGGTAGATCTCTCGGTGATCGCGAGCGAGCTTGCCGCGCGCATGCAAAGCGAGGACAGCATGCGGCTGATCACGCGGCTCGCGCCGTCGGCGGTGATCGAAGCCGATGAAACCGACATGCGGCGGGTGGTCGGCAATCTGCTCGAGAACGCGCGCAAATACGGCCTCAGCGACGGCGATGGTGTGCCCCACGTGATTCTCGAAACGCGCGTGTCGCATTCGCGCGTTGAACTGTCGGTGGTCGACGAAGGCCCCGGCATTCCCGAAGACCAGCTCGCGCTCGTCACGCGGCCGTTCTATCGCGTGAATTCGGCGCGCACCCAGGCTAACGGCACGGGCCTCGGCATGGCGATCGTGCAGCGGCTCGTCGCGCGCTATCGCGGCGCGCTGCGTCTGCGCAACCGCTCGCCCGGACCAGGGCTTGAAGTGACGATCGAGTTTCCGCTCGCGAAAAGCGCGTGAGCCGTCGGCGCGCGGCACGGCGCGCCGACGCTATTCGACACACGCCGCTGGTTGCGACTTCCGAAGGAGGCTTTGCATGAAAACCGTTGGCGATAAACTCGAAGCGTTCACCGTCATTGCTGCCAAGCCGGGCTTCAACCATCCCGAAGAACACGGCGTCTCGGCGTTCGAATACATCACCGATCAGTCGTTTCCAGGCAAGTGGAAAATCATCTACTTCTATCCGAAGGATTTCTCATTGGTCTGCCCGACGGAAATCGTCGATTTCAGCAGACTCGTCAAGGAGTTCGAGGACCGCGAGGCGGTGCTGCTCGGCGGCAGCGTCGACAATGAATACGTAAAGCTCGCGTGGCGCCGCGAGTACAAAGAGCTCGACAGGCTCAACCACTACTCGTTCGGCGATGTGAAAGGCGAGCTGATCGACCAGCTGGGCGTGCGCGATCTTGAAGCGGGCGTCGCGCTGCGCGCGACCTTTATCGTCGATCCGGACAACACGATCCAGCACGTGTCGGTCAACAATCTATACGTGGGCCGCAATCCCGCAGAAGTGCTGCGCGTCCTCGACGGCCTGCAAACGGAAGAGCTGTGTCCAAGCAATCGGACGATCGGCGGCGCAACACTGTAGGCGGCACCGTCAATCGCTCCAGCAAAACAGCAAAAGCCCGCTCAGCTCCTGACCAGCAACACCGCGGCCTGCGCCTCGATGCCCTCGCCGCGGCCCAGATAGCCGAGCTTCTCGTTCGTCTTCGCCTTGACGTTGACGCGCTCGATCGGCAGACCGAGGTCCGCCGCGATATTGGCGCGCATCCCTTCGATATGCGGCGCGAGCTTCGGCGCCTGCGCGATCACGCTGCTATCGACGTTGCCGATCGCAAAGCCCGCCGCCTTGACCCTCGCCACGCATTCGCGCAGCAGCACGCGGCTGTCAGCGCCGGCGAACTTCGCGTCGGTATCCGAGAAGTGGCGGCCGATGTCGCCCAACGCTGCCGCGCCGAACAGCGCGTCGGTGATCGCGTGCAGCAGCACGTCCGCGTCCGAGTGACCGAGCAGTCCGCGCTCGTACGGAATCGTCACGCCGCCAATGATCAACGCGCGTCCCGGCACCAGCGCATGCACGTCGTAGCCTTGCCCAATTCTGAAATCCATGTCCATCACATCCTCAAGTGCTGAAGCTTTTATAGCTTCATCAAAGCCTGTCTAAATCGTTTTGGTGTCCAACCAGAGGCGAAGCATCACGAACCGGCAGCGCGGCTCAAAATCGCCTCGGCCAGATCGAAATCTTCCGGATACGTGACCTTGAAGTTGCGCAGGCTGCCTTGCACGAGCTTCGGCGCATGCCCCGACCATTCGATCGCGCTCGCCTCGTCGGTCAGATCGTGGCCGTCGGCCTGCGCGCGCAGGATCGCCTCGCGCAGCATGCCGATGCGGAACATCTGCGGCGTCTGCGCCTGCCACAAGCCGTCGCGCGCCTCGGTGCGGGCGATCCGGCCGTCGTGGGAAGCGCGGTCGATCCGCTTCAACGTATCGGCGACCGGCAACGCCATGATGCCGCCGACCGCGTCGTCCTTCAGCGAGCCGATCAGCGTGCGGATCAGCGCTGGCGTGATGCCCGGGCGCGCCGCGTCGTGCACGAGCACCCAGTCGTCGTCGTGGGCGCCGAACTCGGCGAGCGCATGCAGACCGTTGAGCACCGACGCCTGGCGCGACGCGCCACCCGCGCGCCGCACCGCGAACCGCAGATTGCCGAAGCGGCGCGCGTCGAAGTGCTGGTCGTCGGGCGCGATTACGACGAGCGTCTGCGTGAATTCGCTGCACGCGTCGAACGCGGCGAGCGAGTAATGCAGCATGTCGCGGCCGGCGACGGTGCGGTATTGCTTGGGCATCGCGGCACCGGAACGGCTGCCGGTGCCCGCGCACGGGATCAGGGCGAAGAGACGGGAAGTCACGAGTGCGGATGCCGCCAGGTCAAAGTAAAGGACGGATTTTATAATAGGTCCTTCGCATCCACGCCCGTACACGCGTAAACTTGGCCGTCGTGTGAGCTCCGAGCCGCCCTTTTGATCCCTATGCCAGACATCGCCGCATCCTCGCAGTCCTCCTCGCCCGTCGCGCTCGTCAAGGCCGGCCAGCGTTTCGCCTTCGACGGCACGCGCGGTTCGTCCGACGCGCTGCTGATCGCCCGCTACCATCTCGCGTATCGCGAGAAGATGCCGCTGCTCGCGGTGGTCTGCGAAAGCGCGGTCGACGCGCAGCGGCTGTCGCAGGAAATCGGCTTCTTCGCGCCCGACGCGCGCGTGCGCCTGCTGCCCGACTGGGAGACGCTGCCTTACGATACGTTTTCGCCGCACCAGGACCTCGTGTCCGAGCGTCTCGCGACGCTGCACGATCTTGGCGAAGGCCGCTGCGACATCCTGCTGGTGCCGGCCACGACGGCCCTGTACCGGATGCCGCCCGCGTCGTTCCTGGCCGCCTACACTTTCTCGTTCTCGCAGGGCGAGCGGCTCGACGAAGCGAAGTTGAAGGCGCAACTGACGCTCGCCGGCTACGAGCACGTGAGCCAGGTCGTGCGTCCCGGCGAATACTGCGTGCGCGGCTCGCTGCTCGATCTGTTCCCGATGGGCTCGCCGCTGCCCTACCGGATCGACCTGTTCGACGACCAGGTCGACTCGATCCGCGCGTTCGACCCCGACACGCAGCGCAGCCTCTACCCGGTCAAGGACGTGCGTCTGCTCCCGGGCCGCGAATTCCCGTTCGACGAAGCCGCGCGCACCGCATTCCGCAGCCGCTGGCGCGAGACCTTCGAGGGCGATCCGAGCCGCGCGTCGATCTATAAAGACATCGGCAACGGCGTGCCGTCGGCGGGCATCGAATACTATCTGCCGCTGTTCTTCGAGGAGACGGCCACCCTCTTCCATTACCTGCCCGACGGTTCGCAACTCGCATTCGTCGGCGATCTGGATGCGGCGATCCGGCGCTTCAGCAACGACACGAAGCAGCGCTTCAACTTCCTGTCGCACGACCGCGACCGGCCGATTCTCGAACCGCAGAAGCTGTTCCTGTCGGACGAGGATTTCTTTACGTTCGCCAAGCCGTTCGCCCGGCTCGTGTTGCCCACGAACGGCGGCGGCGCCTGGTCGATCGCGCTGCCGAACCTCGCCATCGACCGGCACGCCGACGACCCCGTCTCGGCGCTGCGCGCCTATCTGAGCACGACGCCGAACCGCGTGCTGTTCGCCGCCGAATCGGCGGGCCGCCGCGAGACGCTGCTGCAACTGCTCGCCGACAACACGCTTAAGCCCGCCTCGGCCGACAGCTTCGCCGACTGGCTCAGGAGCGACGCGCGCTTCTCGCTCGGCGTCGCACCGCTCGCGAACGGCTTCGCGGTGCCCGGCGACGGCATCGCGATCATCACCGAGACCGAGCTGTACGGGCCGCTCGCGCGCCGCGCGGGACGCCGCCGCCAGGAACAGGCGAGCAACGTCGATTCGATGGTGCGCGATCTGTCCGAGCTGAAGGTCGGCGACCCGGTCGTGCATTCGCAGCACGGTATCGGCCGCTACATGGGTCTCGTGACGATGGACCTCGGCGAAGGCGAAACCGAGTTCCTGCACCTCGAATACGCGGGCGACAGCAAGCTCTACGTGCCGGTCGCGCAATTGCACGTGATCTCGCGCTATAGCGGCGCCGATCCGGAAAGCGCACCGCTGCATTCGCTCGGCTCGGGCCAGTGGGAAAAGGCCAAGCGCAAGGCCGCGCAGCAGATCCGCGACACCGCCGCCGAGCTGCTCAATCTGTACGCGCGCCGGGCCGCCCGCGAGGGCCACGCGTTCGCGCTCGAACCGAAGGACTACGTGAAGTTCGCCGAGAGCTTCGGCTTCGAGGAAACGCCGGACCAGGCCGCCGCGATCGCGGCCGTGATCGGCGACATGACGAGCGGCAAGCCGATGGACCGCCTCGTGTGCGGCGACGTCGGCTTCGGCAAGACCGAGGTCGCGCTGCGCGCGGCGTTCATCGCGGTGATGGGCGGCAAGCAGGTCGCGCTGCTGTCGCCGACCACGCTGCTCGCCGAACAGCACACGCAGACCTTCAGCGACCGCTTCTCCGACTGGCCGGTGCGCATCGCCGAGCTGTCGCGCTTCAAGTCGACCAAGGAAGTCAACGCGGCGATCCAGCAGATCAACGAAGGCTCGGTCGACATCGTGATCGGCACGCACAAGCTGCTGTCCTCCGATGTGCAGTTCAAGCGGCTCGGGCTCGTGATCATCGACGAGGAGCACCGCTTCGGCGTGCGTCAGAAGGAAGCGTTGAAGGCGCTGCGCGCCGAAGTCGACGTGCTGACGCTGACCGCGACGCCGATCCCGCGTACGCTCGGCATGGCGCTCGAAGGCCTGCGCGATTTCTCGGTGATCGCGACCGCGCCGCAAAAGCGCCTCGCGATCAAGACCTTCGTGCGGCGAGAGGAAGACGGCGTGATTCGCGAAGCGATGCTGCGCGAGCTGAAGCGCGGCGGCCAGGTCTACTTCCTGCACAACGAAGTCGAGACGATCGAGAATCGCCGGCAGATGCTCGAAGCGCTGGTGCCCGAAGCGCGCATCGCGGTCGCGCATGGACAGATGCACGAGCGCGAACTGGAGCGCGTGATGCGCGACTTCGTCGCACAACGCGCGAACGTGCTGCTGTGCACGACGATCATCGAAACCGGCATCGACGTGCCGAGCGCGAACACGATCCTGATCCATCGCTCCGACAAGTTCGGTCTCGCGCAATTGCATCAGCTGCGCGGCCGCGTCGGACGCTCGCATCACCAGGCGTACTCGTATCTGCTCGTGCACGATCCGCAAGGGCTCACCAAGCAGGCGCAACGGCGGCTCGAAGCGATCCAGCAGATGGAGGAACTCGGCTCGGGCTTCTATCTCGCGATGCACGACCTCGAGATTCGCGGCACCGGCGAGGTGCTCGGCGACAAGCAGTCGGGCGAGATTCAGGAGATCGGTTTCCAGCTCTATACCGACATGCTCAACGACGCGGTGAAGGCCCTCAAGAACGGCAAGGAGCCCGACCTCACCGCGCCGCTCGCCGCGACCACCGAGATCAATCTGCATTCGCCGGCGATCCTGCCGTCGGACTATTGCGGCGACGTGCAGGAGCGTCTGTCGCTGTATAAGCGCCTCGCGAACTGCGAACACAACGACTCGATCGACGGTATCCAGGAAGAGCTGATCGACCGCTTCGGCAAGCTCCCGCCGCAGGCGCATGCGCTGGTGGAAACGCATCGGCTGCGGCTCGCCGCGAAGCCGCTCGGCATTTCGAAGATCGATGCGGGCGAAGCGGTAATCGGCCTGCAGTTCATCCCGAATCCGCCGGTCGACGCGATGCGGATCATCGAGATGGTGCAGAAGCACAAGCACATCAAGCTCGCGGGTCAGGACAAGCTGCGCATCGAAACGCGCAGCCCGGATCTCGCGGTGCGTGTCGCGACCGTCAAGGAGACCTTGCGCGCGCTCGGTTCGCCCAGCCGCGGCACCGCGGCGGCGCCCGCGCGCTGAGCGCGGATCGCTGCGCGCGAAGGGTCCGGGAAACTGCAGAAAACAGGGGGACGTCCCCCGTTTTCTGCATCGATGCTGCGCTGCGCCAACGCCATCCCGACTTTTTGGAAGCCCTTACGAAAATGCGATTTGGGATATGATCGATAGATACAAAATGCTGGAGTCAAGTCATGTCTCACGTCGCTGAAACAGCGCCATCGTCGCAGTCGTCCGCCTCCTCCGCATCTCCCGCCTCTCCGCTATCTCTGCCCTGGGTCACCCGTCTCGTGTCGATGGATACGGTGAGCCGCAATCCCAACCTCGGCCTGATCGAAACCGTGCGCGACGAGCTGCGCGCGGCCGGTATCGACGCGACGCTGACGCATGGCAAGGGCGGCCAATGGGCGAACCTGTTCGCGACGATTCCCGCGCACGACGGCGAGACGAACGGCGGCGTCGTGCTGTCGGGCCATACGGACGTCGTGCCGGTGGACGGCCAGCAATGGGACAGCGATCCGTTCAAGCCCGAGATTCGCGGTGACAAGCTCTACGGCCGTGGCACCTGCGACATGAAGGGCTTCATCGGCGCCGCGCTCGCGCTCGTGCCAGACATGCAGCGCGCGAAGCTCGCGAAGCCGATCCACTTCGCGCTGTCGTACGACGAAGAAGTCGGCTGCGTCGGCGCGCCGCTTCTGATCGCCGATCTGATGAAGCGCGGCGTGAAGCCGGACGGCTGTATCGTCGGCGAGCCGACCAGCATGCGCCCGATCATCGCGCACAAGGGCATCAACGCGTATCAGTGCTGCGTGCGCGGCCAGGCCGCGCATTCGTCGCTGACGCCGAAGGGCTTGAACGCGATCGAGTACGCGGCGCGCCTGATCTGCTACATCCGCGACATGGCCGACCAGTTCCGCGCGCAAGGCCCGTTCGACGAACTGTACGACGTGCCGTTCAGCACCGCGCAGACCAGCACGATCACCGGCGGCAACGCGATCAACACGGTGCCGGCCGATTGCCAGTTCCAGTTCGAATTCCGCAATCTGCCGACGCTCGATCCCGAGCAGATCTTTGCGCGCATCGACGCTTACGCGCGCGACACGCTGCTGCCGAAAATGCTGCTCGAGCATCCGTCGGCCGCGATCGAGATCACGAAGATCGCCGCGGCACCCGGACTCGATTCGTCTGAACAGGCCGCGATCACGCAGCTCGTACGCGCGCTGACGGCCGACCAGGACAAGCGCAAGGTCGCGTACGGCACCGAGGCCGGCCTCTTTTCGAACGCGGGGATTCCGAGCATCGTCTGCGGCCCCGGCGATATCCAGCAGGCGCACAAAGCGAACGAATTCGTCGAGCTCGGGCAGCTCGTCGCGTGCGAGCGCTTCTTGCGCAAGTTCATTCACAGCATGTCGGTCGAGGCCGCTTAGCCCGTTTCGTTGCAGCGGCGCGCAATCGCAATGAACCTGCGCGCCGTGCCACGGGTCTCAGCGACATCGACGACTCCGGAGCGACCGCCATGTCCAGCGCCATGCCGCAGCACACGGATCACACGATCGACGGCGAGCCGATCCCCACGCTCGACGACATCGCCGCGCAGCACTTCACTTTGGCGCCGTGGGTCGCGCGCACACCGGTGTTCGACCGGCTCGACTTCTCGTCGCTGCAGGGCACCGTCGTCAATTTCAAGTTCGAACTGCTGCAGGTGGGCGGCAGCTTCAAGGCGCGTGGCGCCTTCACGAACCTGCTCGCGCTCGACGACGCGCAGAAGAGCGCGGGCGTCACCTGCGTGTCGGGCGGCAATCACGCGGTGGCGGTCGCCTATGCGGCGATGCGGCTCGGCGTCAGCGCGAAGGTCGTGCTGTTCAGCACGGCGAATCCGGCGCGCGTCGCGTTGTGCCGCGAATACGGCGCCGACATCGTCTATGCGGAAGATCTCGCCGAAGCGTTCGAACTGGTGCGCCGCGTCGAGGCCGAGGAAGGCCGCTATTTCGTGCATCCGTTCAACGGCTATCGCACGGTGCTCGGCTCGGCGACGCTCGGCTACGAATGGGCGACGCAAACGCCCGACCTCGAAGCGGTGATCGTGCCGATTGGCGGCGGCGGACTCGCGGCCGGCGTTTCCACTGCGCTGCGGCTCGCGAATCCGAACGTGCACGTGTATGGCGTCGAACCCGAAGGCTCGGACGTGATGAGCAAAAGCTTTGCCGCCAACCATACGATCAGAATGGGCCATATGCACAGCATCGCCGATTCGCTGATGTCGCCGCATTCCGAGCAATACAGCTACGAGTTGTGCCGCCGCCATATCGATCGGCTCGTCACGGTATCCGACGACCAGCTGCGCGAGGCGATGCTGATCCTGTTCAATCAGCTGAAGCTCGCGGTCGAGCCCGCTTGCGCGGCCGCCACCGCCGCACTGCTCGGACCGCTGCGCGATCAGTTGCAGGGCCAACGCGTGGGCGTGCTGCTGTGCGGCGCCAATATCGACCCGGTCAGTTTTGCCGCGCATCTGGAACGCGCGCGTCATAGCGAGTCACAGTTTCCTCATTAGCCGCGCGCAACGAATGCATCTGTTGCAATGCGGCTAAAGCACTGGCCTGTCCGCTTCAGATTGGTATTATTCGGCTATTCATTTCAGGGGAGGTGTTTCTATGAGCATGGTCCAGGAATTTAAAGAATTTGCCCTCAAAGGCAATGTGATGGATCTGGCGGTCGGTGTGATTATCGGCGGCGCATTTTCCACCATTGTCAATTCCGTGGTTAAAGACCTGATCATGCCGGTTGTCGGGGTCGCTACCGGCGGCCTCGACTTCTCCAATCTGTTCGTTCGCCTCGGCCATATTCCGGCCAGCTACAAAGGCAATCCCGAATCATATAAAGACCTGCAGACGGCTGGCGTGGCGGTGTTCGGCTACGGTTCGTTCATTACCGCGACGATCAACTTCATCATCCTCGCGTTCATCATCTTTCTGATGGTCAAGTTCATCAACAAACTGCGCAAGGAACCGCAAGCCGCGCCGGCGGAGCCGCCGCCCCCGCCGGAAGACGTGCTGCTGCTGCGCGAGATCCGCGATTCGCTGAAGAACCCGCCGCGTTAATTGTTAAATGAAGCTCGGGTTCAAATACCTGAGCCGGTGAAATAAAAAAGGCCTGGTGCGATCGACGTCGCAACAGGCCTTTGTCTTTTTCCGCCATTTTCAATGCGGCATGTTATCGAGCCTTACTTATCCTTTCGCGCCTTCAATTGCGCCGCGCTTTCGATCATCGCTTCGAGCTGGCCGAAATTGACAGGCTTCGTCAGATGCGACGTAAAGCCCGCGCTCAAACAACGGCGCACGTCCTCGTCGGTGCCGAAGCCGGTCAACGCGACGGCCGGCGCGTCGGAATACTCGCGAAACGCCTTGACGAAATCGAGGCCGGTGCCGTCGGGCAAACCGACATCGCTGACGATCAGTTCGAACGTCTCCAACTGCGTCGCCGCAAGCGCATCGTCGATGCGCCCGACCACCGTCACCTGATGGCCCAGGCTGCGCATCAATTGGGCCATCACGTCGGCGGTGTCGGCGTGATCCTCGATCAGCAGCACCGTCAGCGAGCTCGCCGGCAGCACGGTGCTCGGCGCGATGACCGGCTGCGCGGCGGCCGGCGCGGCCGCGGTCGGCAGCGTGATCGTGAAGGTCGCGCCGCAATGCGGACCGGGACTCTGCGCGGTCACGGTGCCGCCGTGCACGTCGGTCAACGCCTTCGTGATCGCGAGACCGAGGCCCAGCCCGCCGAACTGCCGCGTCATGTTCTGGTCACCCTGCTCGAACGCGTTGAACAGCTTGCCGATCTGCTCCGGCTCGATGCCGATGCCGGTATCTTCGACCGAGATCTGCACGTGCATGCGTTCGTCGCGCGTGCGCACATAGATATGGCCGCCGTCCGGCGTGAACTTCGCGGCGTTGCGAATCAGGTTCCACAGCATCTGTTGCAGACGCGCGCGATCGGCGAGCACGTAGTGATGCGTCGCGTGCTTGTCGACATGCACGTCCTGCTGCTTGACCTGGATTTCGCTGCGAAAGAGTTCGAGCACGCTGTCGATCACCTCGTGCACGTCGACGGTCTCCAGCGACAGCCGCAGCTTGCCGTTCGCGACGCGCGTCAGATCGAGCAGATCGTCGATCAGCCGCGCCTCCAGCTCGACGTTGCGGCGGATCATACGAACGCTCGCGCGCGCCTGTTCGGGCAGCTCGGGGATCATCTCGAGCACGCTCGCGCCCGCGAGCACCGGCGTGAGCGGCGTGCGCAATTCGTGCGACAGCATCGCGAGAAAACGGTCTTTCGCGCGATTCGCTTCCTCGGCGGCCTGGCGCGCGGCCTGCTCGGACTCGAGCAGCCGCTCGCGCTCCTCGATCGCCTCGCGCTGCGAGTGGATGTCGGTGCAGCTGCCGAACCATTTGCTGACGTTGCCCTCGGCGTCGCGCATCGCGACCACGCGCACGTCGAACCAGCGGTGATCGCCGTCGTGCCGGCGAATCCGCATTTCGTGCCGATAGTCGCCGCTGGGGCTCGCGACGGCCTTCAGCCAGCTTTGCCGGATCTGCTCGCGGTCGTCGGGATGCACGGCGTCGAGCCACGCGAGACCGTGCGACGCGTGTTCGGGCAAGCCGGTGTAGTCGTACCACTGCTTCGACAGAAAGTCGCAATCGCCGGCGGCGTCGCAGGTCAGCACGAGATGCGGCAACGCCTCCGACAGCGTCCGGTAATGCTGCTCGCGATCGCGCAGCAGCAGCGCTTCGTCGGACGCGCGTTGCAGCCGCACCTGCGACAGCACGCGCTCCACGGCCTCCGGCAGATAGTCGAGATAGTCGCCGGATTTCGGCACCACGTCGGACACACCCGCGCGCAGCGCTTCGATCACGCGCGACTCGTCGGTGAAGCCGGTCACGAGGATCGCCGGAATGCGCACGCCCTCCGCGCGCAGACGCCGGAAGAAATCGAGCCCGGTCTCCGGCCCGCTCAGCTGATAGTCGAGCACCAGCAGATCCGGGGCGCCGTTCGCGAGGCGCTCGCGGGCCGTCTCGACACCGGCGCAAATCGCCACCCGGCAGCCGGCGCGTTCGAGCGACTTGCGCGCGAGCCGCAAGATCCCCTCGTCGTCATCGACGACGAGCACATACGCGGCGTGCGGCGTGGACACTTCTTCGGTCATGCAGGGGCTCTCTGGCTGAGGTCAGTGCTTATGTTGTCATGAACGGCTTTCGGACAGCTTCAGGCCGGCGAGAGACGATGCCCCGGCGGCAGCTTGACCACTTGCAGGAAAAAGCCGAGCCGGCGCACGGCCTCGATGAACGCATCGTATTCGACCGGCTTGCAGATATACACGTTGCAACCGAGCTCGTAGCAGCGCGCGATTTCGCGCGGATCATCGGTCGTGGTCAGCACGATCACGGGCACGGCGGCGGTCTCGGGGGCTTCCTTCAGACGCCGCAACACCTCGAAGCCGTCGACGCGCGGCATCTTCAGATCGAGCAGCACGACGAAATTCGCCAGATTCTCGCGCGGCGGATAGGGATGGCCGTCGGCGTCGGTCAGCGGCTCCACGGGCGCGGGGCCGAAGAAGTAGTCGAGCGCCTGCTGGCCGTCCCGAAAGCGCAGGAAGCCGTTCGAAATGCCGGCGCGGCGCAGATTACGCTCGACGAGCGTCGCGTGGCCATCGTCGTCTTCGATCAGAACGATGCTGACCGTTTGCGCGTGATTCATAGGCTCTCCGTGCTAACGATTCGTGATCCAGGCCGCCGGGAGGCTGGTGGCGGCAGTGCCCGCGCCGGCATGCGCGGCGCTCAGAAGCGCACCGGCTGCTCGGGCAGCACCACGAAAAAGGTCGATCCGGCGCCTTCGGCCGATTCGACCCAGACACGCCCGCCGTGCCGCTCGACCGTGCGACGCACCACGGCGAGGCCGATCCCCTCGCCGCTCGCGACGTCCCCGTGCAGACGCTGGAACGCGCGAAACACCTTCGACAGATACGCGGCCGGAATGCCGAGCCCATTATCGCGGACGTAATAAGTGCGCATCCGGACCGCGCGCGGCTCGTTTTCGTCGACGGGTTCGGGCGCGAGCGCGCCGATCTCGATGCGCCCGCGGCGCGACGGGTCGAGGAAAGTCAGCGCATTGGCGATCAGGTTATTGAAGATCTGCTCGACCGCCGCCGGATCGCCCCATGCGGGCGGCAGCTCCCGCACCGTGACGCTCGCGGCGTGCTGGTCGATCGTGCCTTGCAGCCCATCGACGACCCGTGCCACCGCGCGCCCGACGCTGACCCGCTGCCACTGGTATTCGAGCCGTCCCGCGCGCGAGATGCGCAGCAGCGCGTCGATGATCGTCGCCGCGCGCGCGACCGCGGTGCGCAAATAGTGCAACGACTCGCGCACGTCGCCATCGAGGATCTGCGTCATGCGGCGCGCTTCGCTCTCGGGCAGGTGGGCCTGCCCGACGAGGCCGTCGAGTTCGTCGCACGACACGTGCAGCTCCTTCGAAAAACCCTGCAGATTGACGAGCGGCGAGCGCAGATCGTGCGACACGCTGTAGATGAACATCTCGTTGTCCTGCGTTTCCTGGCGCAACTCCTCATTGACGGCCGCCAGTTCGCCAGCGCGTGCTTCCAGCTCCGTCTTCAGGGCCTCCTGCCCGGCTTCCGCCTCGCGCAGACGCATATCGGTCTGATGCAGCACATTGTCGAGCGCGGCGATCTCATCGCTGCCCGACAACGGCGCCGCGAGCGGCCGACCGCTGCCGAGGCGCTCGGCGTTATCGGTCAACACTTCGAGGCGTTGGCCGATGCCGCGCGCGAACACGAAGGCGGTAGCTGCCCAGATCAGCATCGAGCCGAACACCGCGGCGATCAGCGCGCGCTGCTGAAGCTCGCGCCGCTCGCCGAGCGCAGTCGAGCGCTCGACGTCGAGCTCCGACGCCGCCGCGCCGAACTGGGCCAACTCCTCGCGGAACACGGCGACCTGCTCCGGCAACTCGCCGGTTTCGAGCGCGATATACGGGCGTAGACTGCGCCCTTCGTGCAACGCCTGCGAGATCGCGGAACTCTGCTCGCGATACGCGTCGATCGCGCGCCGCATGCTGCGCACGCGCTCGGCCTGAGCCGGCGTTTCGGCGACCAGCGTATCGAGCTTCGCGAGCCGGTCGTTCAGGTCGACCCACACCGCCTGGCGGTCGATCAGCGATGCATCGCCCGTCACCATTGCCGTGCGCACACGCGCGGCCTGACGCAGCAGCGGATCGACGATGGCCGACGACTCGTAGAGAATCTGCTTGCTGTTGTCGACCCATCGCGCGGCCTGCGCGGTCCGCTCCTGGGTGTCGAAGACGACCCCGAGCAGCGCGAGTTCGACCACGCTCGGTACCGCGATCAGCAGCAAACCTTTGGTGAATAGTTTCATGGTTCCGTCAGGGCGTTCAGGCTGTGATTCAGGCTGTCACTCGAACGGCGGGCTCGCGCACACCCGTCGCGCCCTGTAGGCGGGCGCAGCGCGGCCGGACGGGCCATTATCGACGTGAATCGGAGATATTTCAACGGCGCCCCGTGCAAGCGCTCGACCACACAAAAATGACTTTTTTATTGGGATGGGATGTTTTTTCCGCTCCGCCTGCGTCTATGATGGAGACAAGGTGTGCTGGGATGCGAATGCGCGCGGCGAGGCGGTTCGGCATGATTCGTGCGGGAGGTGGTGGGGCGATGCGATAGCGTCGAATCATCGTGAATCCGGCCTTGTCGTATGCTATAAAAGATCGACGTGCGGCGCGCGAAAGCCGGGAGTGGTCGCATGAGGACGCAGCGTTTCTTGCAATTCTTTTTCAGGCGAATTTTTATGTCCTTCCCGAAAAAGCGTAGACGCGCGAAGGTGGACGGCGACGAGTCGTTCCTCGCGGTTCTGCGGCATTTCAAGCCGTTCAGTCAACTCGACACCAAGATCGCGCGGGCTCGCGCGCAGGACGAACCGGTGCTCTATGCACACGTGCTGCCTGGACTCGACGTGCTTCTATGCAGTGTGCGCGGCGCGCAGCCGCCCTACCCGGCGCCGGCCGAATTGCGGCGTCGCTGCATCGAATCCATTACCAACGCGCTGGAGCAGCCGCTCGATGGTCTCGAGAACGGCGGTTACTGGTACGAGGCCGACGGCTTCGGCTTCCTCGTCTTCGCGAGCCGTGCGCGCGGCAAGATTCTGACGGAGTTCGGCGCGACGCGGATCGGTACCCGCCGCGGCGTGCGTCGCCAGGATGCGTCAGGTGATGCAACACCGCGCTCGCTCCGATAGCGCAAATCAGATGCCCTGAAGTTCAGGGTTACTGACGGGTCGTTCCGTCGTCATTCATCCGCAGTTTCGACAGCTGTTGTCATCACGCATCGCTGGCGTAGTCGTCAGAGCGGCGCCGCCTTCCTCTTCGCTCCATTGAAACGCTGGCCTTGACGGCAACCGCGCGCAGTTGCGAGCGCGGCATCATGTCATCCATCCGGTGTTCACATCGACGCGCTCGCGTGCAGTCGGCACGCTGGTCAGTGACAAGCAGACCAAGCACAGGCCGCCGCCGACGCTCCCATTCGACCAGTCCGCAGGCCAGCCTGGCAACATCAGCTGCCCTTGTATTCGGCCGCGCTCGCCGGCGACAGCGTCGCCGGCTTGCGATCCGCCGCGGCCGGCGACGACGCGCCGCCCGAGGACTTGTTGAGCGGCGCGCCGTCGAGCGAGATCGGCGCCTTCGGCTGTTGCTTGACGCCCGGCGGGGGCGCCTTCGGCATCTGCCGCACCTGCGCGAGCAACTCTGCGCACGGCAGCGGTTTGTTGTTGCTCGGTGCGAGCAGCGGGATCAGCGCCGCGAACGGATTGATCAGTCCGAGCCCGACCGCTGCGCCGCCACGCAATGCGAGCGCGGCCGCATTGACGCCGACGTGCGGACTCTTGAGCGTGCCCCTCACGTACAGCGGCGAGCGCAGTGAAAAGACCCGGAAGCCCTTCGTATGCGGATGCACGCCGAGGTCCATCGTTTCGTCGCGCAGATTGATGTGGCCGTCGATATTGATCACCGCGTCGTCGGTATCGAGCGCGAACACGCGCGCTTCGAGCACGCCGTCGGTCGCGACGAAATCCGCGGCCGCGCAGTTGATCTTCACGTCGCGATTACCGAACAGCTTTTCATAGACGACGTTCGCGACGTTCAGCCCGGCCGCCTCCATCAGCAGACGGCTGACGGTGCCGTCGGTCACGAGCGCCTTCACCTCGCCATTCGAACTCGCCGCGAGCGCCGCCGGCGAATTGCCGGTCGCGGACAGCGACGCATCGCCGTTGATTTCGCCGAGTGCGTTCTGCATCGTCTTGAAGTTCGGGAATAGCTGCTTCAGCTTCAGATGCCGGGCCGACATCGCAAAGCGTCCTTTCAACGGTGCCGCGGCGCCATCGAGATGAATGTCCGACGCTAGCGAGCCGCCCGCGACGCCGAACTTCAGCGGCACGAGCGACAGCACGCCGTCGGTCATCACGACGTGCGTGTACAGATCCGTGATCGGCAGGTTCGAGTTCTTGACGATGCGCTGGCCGGTGAACTTGACGTCGGCGTCGATCGCCTTCCAGCGGTCGGTGCGGAACTCCTCGACCGGCAGCACGCGATCGCTCGGCTGCGCAGTCGCGTCGCCGCGCTTCGCCTTGCTCGCGTTCGAATCGGCGCCGATCACCGGCGCGAGATCCGCGAACTGCAGCACGTGCGACTCGAGTTCGCCCTGCAGCAAAGGACGCGGCTCGCGCGCGGTATACGTCAACGACCCGTTGAGATCACTGCCGCCGACCCGGCCTGTAAAGTTTTCATACGTGAACACGTTGCCGCTCGACTTGAAGCGGCCGATCAGATGGCCCTCGGTCGCGTATGGCGGGGTTTCGGGCAAGGTCACGCCGGTCAGCGAATACAGGCGCGCCATGCTGTTGCCCTGCAGCCAGAGACGCAGATCGAGCGCCGCGAGATGCGCCGGATCGGTGATCGTGCCGACGAACGCGATATGCAGGTCGCCGCCTTTGACGTCGGCCTGTACCGGGAATGGCCGGTTCGCGTCCTGCAGCGCGAGTACGCCGCCGAGCTTGCCGCTGCCCGACACCGGCGTGCGGTTGTAGGTACCCTTGACGGTCCAGGCGATCGCATAGAGCGGTGTTGCGCGCGCCGCGCCTACGGTGCCGCTCGCGCCCGAGACGGCTGCGGCCGCGCTGGCGCTCTTGCTCTCGGCTTCAGCGGGCGCGGCGGCGCCGCTCGTCGCGAGCGAGCCTGAAGCCGCGGACGCGCCCGATGTGCCCGATGTGCCCGGCGTCTGCGCCGCCGTTTCAGAAGCCGCCGCCTCTGAAGCCGCCTTCGCCTCCGAGGCCGCCTGCGCCTCGGCCTGCGCGGCGAGCTTGCTCGCGCCGGCGCGGCCGATCGCCTGCGCCGACGCGCTGCGCGAGGCCGCCTCCTGCTGCTTCAGCGCGTCGCCGATCGGGATCGGCTGCCCGAGCGTATCGACGGCCATCTGCAACTCGACCTTCTTCTGCTGATCCGACAGCGCGATATTGCCCTTGGCGAACGCGATATCGTGCAGGACGAGCTTCCACTCGGACGGTCCGCTCGACGACGCCAGCTTGAAGGTCCAGTTATTGCGCCCGTCGACGAGACGTTCGAGATCGACCGACGGATTCACGAAGTTGATCGCCGGAATCACGATGTCGTGCGCGAGCAGCGGCAGCACCTCGACCTCGAAGTCGATTTCGTCGAGCGTCGCGAACTGCGGCTGTCTGGTCCAGTCGGGATTGCCGATCGTGACGTTGGCCGCCGAAAAGCGCGGCCAGGGCACCCAGCCGCGCCAGCCGGTTTCGCCGACCGCATGACGCCAGCCCACCTTCAGGTCGCCGTTGATCGCGAACGGCCGGCCGATGGCCTGGCTGACCTTGTCGTCGATGTAAGGCCGCGCGCGGTTCCAGTCGAAGCTCAGGATGAAGATGACGAGCGCGACGATCAGGATGATGAGCGTCGCTAGCAGCCATGCGAAGATTTTTCCTACCCGTCGTCCGATGCTGCTCGACCCTGCCATTGAAAAGCTCCGCGTGTTGTTCTACGTTGTGCACCGTGCAGCAGTTATCATGCCTGGCGCGAAACGATGAATCGCCGCACCTGTCGTGCGCTGTCGTGCGCTGACGTGCCTCGTCGTTTTATCATGGCGCACGCTTTGCCGACAAACCGACCGGCGCATTGACGCCGTCGCGCCGGCATCGAAGAATCATGGCCGATCAGGTACCGTCGACGGTACCCCCTCCCCACGACGTCCCAACCATGACCGATGTTCCCTTCGTCCTCGCCGACGGCATCGTGCGGCGCGATGCGCAGCGCGGCCAGACGCTGTTGCAGCCGACCACCTTCGCCCTGCGCGCCGGCGAGCGCGTCGCGATTACCGGGCCGTCCGGCTCCGGCAAGAGCGTGTTTCTGCGCGCGCTCGCGCTGCTCGATCCGATCGATGCGGGACGCCTCCTGTGGCATGGCGCGCCGCTCGAGCGCGCGGCGATTCCGCGCTACCGGCGCGGCGTCGCGTATATCCGGCAGCGGCCCGCGCTGATCGACGGCAGCGTCGAAGACAATCTGCGCTATCCATTCGAGCTGCACGCGTATCGCGACGTGCGCTTCGATCGCGCGCGCGCGGCCAGGCTTGCCATACAGGCGGGCCGCGGCGAGGACTTTCTTGGCAAGCGGGCAAGCGAACTGTCGGGCGGCGAAGCGCAGATCGCCGCGCTGATCCGCGTGCTGCAACTCGCGCCCGAAGTGCTGTTGCTCGACGAGCCGACCGCATCGCTGGATCCGGCGTCGTCGCGGGCGATCGAAGCGCTCGTGCAGGCATGGTTCGATGCCGCGCCGCAAGCTCACGCGTCGATGTGGGTGTCGCACGATCTCGAGCAGGCGGCACGCATGAGCAAACGTCATCTGACGATGCGCGCCGGCGTGCTGACCGAAGACACTCCCGCGCTGCGCGACACCGACCCACGCGATCGCGCGGACCAGCAGCGGGAGCGCCGTCAATGAGCCTGCAGAATCTGAGCTTGTGGGACGTCGCGATCGCGACGCTGCTGATCGTCGTGAATGGCGCGGTATCGGTCGCGCTGAAGCTCGATCTCGAGCGCAAGCTAGCATGGGCGGCGGTGCGCACCGTCGTCCAGTTGCTCGCGATCGGCTACGTGCTCGGCTGGGTGTTCAGTTTCGCTCGCTGGTACGTGGTGCTGCCGCTGATGATCGTGATGACGCTGATCGCCGGTTTCGCCGGCGCGCAGCGCGGCAGCCGCACCTATGCCGGACAACGCGTGGACAGTGTGCTGTCGATCTGGGTCAGCTCGTGGCTCGTGGCCGCGGTGGGCTTGTTCGTCGTGATCCGGATTCATCCGTGGTACGAGCCGCAATATGCGATTCCGATTCTCGGCATGATCCTCGGCAACACGCTGACCGGTGTATCGCTCGGCATCGAGCGGATGACCGAGGAGCTCACCGCGCGACGCGACCGCGTCGACATGGCGCTCGCGCTCGGCGCGACACGCTGGGAAGCCGCGCAGGCGCCGGCGCGCCAGGCGGTGCGCGCGGGCATGATGCCGACGTTGAACCAGATGGCGGTGGTCGGCGTGGTCAGTTTGCCGGGCATGATGACCGGTCAGGTGCTGGCCGGGCAATCGCCATTGCAGGCGGTGCGCTATCAGATCGTCATCATGTTTCTGATCGCGGCGGCCTCGGCGCTGGGGACCGTGGGCGCGGTGCTGCTCACGTACCGAAGGCTGTTTTCGGCCGAGCATCAGTTCTTGCCGGCGCGGCTCGTCGAACGTGAGGCACGCAAAGGATAATGCGCGAGCGAGTGGTGCCACGGGTCGCACGCGGCCATCACGCCGCGTGCCCAACCCTTCAGCGCTTCGCGGTGACAGCCACCTCGGTGCCGTCGCTCAGCTTCAGCGTTTTCGTGGTGCCATTGACCGGCATCGTGAAACGCACGATCTGGCTCATGCGCACGGCATTGGGACACTGGACCGTCTTGCCGCCGCTCGTCACGGCCTTCACGCCATGCGGCGTCTGCGCCTGGAAGCTCAACTGCACGGTCGCGGTGCCGTCGCTCGCCACCACCGGCGCGAAGCGGATCTGGGTCTGGCGGATCATCGCGCCATTCTCGTCGATCGGCAGCGACGCATAGTCCGGGCACGCGTCGGTGGCGGCCACCGGACCGCCGGGCGGCACGGTCTTCCACGTGAAGTCGTCCGATTCGCCTGAGCGGATCGTGCGGGTCTCCTGGGAATTGCCGAACTGCTTCGACGTGACCCGAACGGTGTAGCGGATCGGACCGTCGAGCGCGGCCTGGTTGGTCACCGTGATCGGCGTGGCTGCGCGAGCAGCCGGCACGAGCGCGCAGGCGAGAGAAGCGACAACGGAAACGGCGGAGAGTTTGAAGCTGAAGCTCATACTGTCACCTCGTTGTTGTGCCGCTGCGCGCTTGCGTCGACGAGACTGCCTGTGCACTGTTCGCGCACGGCCGAGGACCGGCCGGTTCATACCGGCTTGCCTCGCCGCAAGACACGCAACCGTTTTGGCATGCTGCGTCGTCAGTCTAACGCCAAGCGCGCTAACGCGCGTGCCATGTCGGCTCGGGTGTTAACCCGCTTGCGGCGACACGCGTTCTGCGCGTCGATTTCATCTCAGAAGCCGGTCAGTACCAGCTTGCCGATCGCGCGCCCCGCTTCGAGCAACCCATGCGCACGACGCAGATTCTCCGCGTTGATGCGGCCGAGGTCCTCTCCAAGCGTGGTGCGCAACGTACCCGCATCGACGAGCCGCGCGACCTCGGTCAGCAGCTTGTGCTGCTCGATCATGTCGGGCGTGCCGAACATCGAGCGCGTGAACATGAACTCCCAGTGAAACGCGGCGCTCTTCGCCTTCAGCAATTCGACGGGCAGCGCGGCGCTGTTCTCGACGATCGTGCAGATGCCGCCTTGCGGTTTGATCAGCTGCGCGGCTGCCGGGAAATTGCGGTCGGTGTCGTTGAAGATCAACACGTAGTCGACCTGCTCGATGCCGATCTGCTTCATCTGCGCGGGCAGATCGCCGAAGTGATCGACGACGTGATCCGCGCCGAGCTCCCGTGCCCATTTCGCCGATTCGGGCCGCGACGCGGTCGCGATCACCTTCAGCTTGCCGAGCTGCTTCGCGAGCTGGATGCCGATCGAGCCGACTCCGCCCGCGCCGCCGAAAATCAGCACCGTGCGGCCTGCGTCGGCGCCCTGCGGCGATACGCCGAGGCGATCGAACAAGGCTTCCCACGCAGTGATCGCGGTCAGCGGCAACGCGGCCGCGTGCGTGAAATCGAGCGACGCCGGCTTGTGTCCAACGATCCGTTCGTCGACCAGATGAAACTCGCTGTTGGCACCCGGCCGCGTGATGCTGCCCGCATAGAACACCGGATCGCCGACCTTGAACAGCGTGACCTCGGGGCCGGCCGCGACGACCGTGCCGGCCGCATCCCAGCCGAGCACGCGCGGGCTCTTCTCGACGGTGTCTTTCGGCGCACGCACCTTGGTGTCGACCGGGTTCACGGAGATGGCTTCGACCTTGACCAGCAGATCGCGGCCGGTCGCTACGGGTTTCGGGATCTCGACGTCGACGAGCGCTTCGGCGTGATCGATCGGCAGATAACGGTAGAGTCCGACGGCTTTCATGGCTGCTCCTTTGTTGGTTCGGTTGATGTGCACGTATGGATCACATCGTAAGACGGTTCTTATTCTGCTAAAACAGTCATAATCACTGAAACATTTTTTGGTTTTTCAGAATAATGAACCGTTCAGACCCGACCGGCTCGTCCCTGCCCAGCGAGCGCGAGCGGCTCGATCTGCTCGACGTCGCGCTATTCGTGCGTGCCGCGCTGCTCGCCAACGTGTCGGCGGCCGGGCGCGAGTTCGGGTTGTCGGCGGCGGTCGCGAGCGCGCGGATCGCCCAACTCGAAAAGCTGCTCGGCGCGCGTTTGCTGCATCGGACCACGCGCCGCATCAGCCTCACCCAGGACGGTGAAGTGTTCATGACGCGCGCCGAGGCGCTGCTCGACGCGGCCGCCGCCGCGCGCGCATCGGTCGGCCGCGCGCTGGCCGAGCCGCAGGGACGGCTGCGCGTGTCGATGCCGTCTTCGTTCGGGCGCCAGCATGTGTCGCCGGTGATCAGCGAGTTTCTGCGCCGCTATCCGGGCGTCAGCGTCGATCTGCGCCTGACCGACCAGCTAGTCGATCTGGTCGACGCGGGCATCGATGTCGCGATTCGCGTCGGCGTGCTGAAGGATTCGTCGCTGGTCGCTCGGCGGCTCGCGGTCAACCGCCGCGTGCTGTGCGCGTCGCCCGCCTATCTGGCCGCGCGCGGCACGCCGCATCATCCGTCGGATCTCGCGCGGCACGAGTGCATCATCCTGTCGGCGCAGCGCGACTGGCGCTTCCTGACGCCGGCCGGCCCGCTCGACGTGCGCGTGAGCGGGCGCCTCGTCACCGACAACGGCGAGGTGATTCGCGACGCGCTGCTCGCGGGCTTCGGCATCGCGCTGAAATCGACATGGGACGTGGCACCCTATCTACGCAGCGGCGAACTCGTCAGCGTGCTCGACAGCTATCCGCTGGCTGACGACGTCGCGATCTGGGCCGTGTACCCGAGCCGCGCGTTCGTGCCGCCGAAGACGCTCGCGTTCATCGACTTCGTCGCCGCGCATTTCGGCGATCCACCGTATTGGGATCGCGAGCCGGCTGCAATGGCGCACGTGTAGACGCCACGCCTGGTACGCGGCGTCAGCGCTTGCCGCCCTTCGCGCCGCCCTGCTTGCGATCCGAGTTCACATCGGTATGCGAGTCGTTCTGCGTGCGCTGCTGATACTCGTCGCCACCACGACGGTCGGTATCCTGCAGTCCATGCTCGAGATCCTCATGCGCCTGCTTGCCGACATGGCGCGGCTCGTCTTCGTGCTGCGACTCCGGATGCTGATCGGTTTCATGCGGCAGCGGCGCCCCTGCTTCCTGCAACGTCTTCGGATGCCTGTTCGTGCGCGAGTCGGCTAGCGGCTTCGCTGGCTGGTCGCCATCTGTCGATTGCGGTAGGGTCTTCATTCGATTACTCCTTCGCGAATCGCGTTCGCGCGCCGAGAGCGCACGGTGAATTCGCGGGTTGAATTCAACGATCTGAACGAGCGCTCATCACGCGACGCCCAGCCGTTTTTTCATCGCCGCGGTGATGCGCTGACGCGTCTTCGCATAGTCGGCCCACGGGTCGTTTTTGAGGCCGTCCACGCGCTCGTGGAGGTTGCGGATGTTCCATTGATCGCCGCTCGTCGTGCTGTCCAGTTCCTCCCACGCGAGCGGCACCGACACGCCGAGCCCAGGCCGCGCGCGCGCCGAGAATGCGGCCACCGTGCTCGAGCCGCGGTTGTTGCGCAGATAGTCGATGAAAATCTTCTTCTTGCGATTCTGCGCGCCCATCTTTGCGCTGAAGTACTTCGGCAACGTCGCCGCCATATGCTGCGCGACCGCCTGCGAGAAATCCTTCACTTCGTCCCAGCCGGCCTGCTTCGCGAGCGGCACGACCACGTGCAAGCCCTTGCCGCCGCTCGTCTTGCAGAACGACTTCAGGCCCAGTTCGTCGAGCAGCGAGCGGGTCAGTTGCGCGGCCTCGATCATGCGCTCCCAGCCAAGCGACGGGTCCGGGTCGAGATCGAACACCGCGCGATCGGGCTTTTCGATGTTCGACGCAACCGCATTCCACGTATGAAATTCGACGGTGCCCATCTGCGCGGCGCCGACCAGCGCGGCGAGCGTGTCGATCGTGAGCAGCGGCGGATGGCCCGGATCGAGTCCCTCGTGCTGCGTGACGTGCGGAATTGACAGCTTCTGGCTGTGCTTCTGGAAAAACAGTTCGCCGCCGATATCTTCGGGCGCGCGCACCAGCGCGACCGGCCGCTCACGCAGATGCGGCAGCATCCATTCGGCGATTGATTCGTAGTACTGCACCAGTTCGAGTTTGCTTGCGCCGCTGCTCTTGTCGATCACGCGATCGGGATGCGAGATGCGCACGCCGGCAATTTCGCTCTGCGCGCGCGCGCGTGTTGCCGTGGTACGGGCGGGCGCGCTATCCGCAGCGGCGCTCCTGGCGGTGCCGGCGGTCTTCCTTGCCGCGCGCTTTTTCGGCGCGCCCGTTTGCGGCGCATCGTCCGCGGCGGTTTCGGTTTGCTGTTGCACGTCGGCTCCTTGTCGGGCGGTTTCCCTGACGATCTGGCGCGCCGGCTTGTCGTCGCGCAGGCTGACGAACGATGCCTGACGCACGATGCCGTCGCTCGTCCATTCGGCGAAGTTGCATTCGGCGACGAGCACCGGCTCGACCCAATGCACGGGCGTGCGGCTGCGCTCGCGCGGCGCGCTCGCGAACGGCATGTGCTTGCTCGCGTGCGCGTCGAGCGCCTGTTTGACCGAGCGCAGCAGCGCGGCATCGAAGCCGGTGCCGACGCGCCCCGCGTACTGCAGCCGGCCGTCACCGTCGTAGACGCCGAGCAGCAGCGCGCCAAACGCCGCACGGCTACCGGCCGGCTCGGAGTAGCCGCCGATCACGAACTCCTGGCGGCGTCGGCACTTCAGCTTGATCCACAACGGCGAGCGGCCTGACACATAGCTGCTGTCACGCCGCTTGCCGATGATGCCTTCGAGTCCCATCTCGCACGCGCTGCTGAGAAGCTCGTCGGCGCTGAACGCGAAGTCGTTCGAAAAGCGCAGCACGCGATCGTCGACGCTTTCAAGCAGCGCGCGCAAGATCGCGCGGCGCTGTTCGAGCGGTACGCCGCGCAGGTCGTAGCCGTTCAGGAACGGCAGATCGAACAGATAGATCACGATGTCCTGCGGGCGATGCGCATCGAACGCGTTTTGCAGCGACTGGAAGTTCGGCACGTCGCGTTCATCGAGCACGACCGCTTCGCCGTCGAGCCACGCGCTTTGCAGCTCCAGGTCCGCGAACGCCTCGATCTGCTTGCTGAACTTCGTGGTCCAGTCGTTGCCGTTGCGGGTGAAAACGCTGACGGTACCGCCCTTCGCCTTCGACGCGTGGTCGATGCGCGCGAGCACGCGGTAGCCATCGAACTTGATTTCGTACAGCCAGTTCTCGCCAGGCGGCGCGGTATCGACGAGCGTCGCCAGCTCCGGCGTCAGGCTCGCTGGCAACGCGGCTTTGACCGCGCCTTCTATCGATGGCGATGCGGCGAGCTCGCGTAGCGACTGCGCGCTGCGCGTCGAGACGATGTCGGGGCGTTTGGGATCGGCGGCGCGGCGCGACGATGCGGATTTCGCCGGCTTGCCTGCGCTCGTGGAGTTGCCATCGCGCGACGCTTGGTTGTCCGCTTTCGATTGCTTCGTTTTCCCGCCTTTCGAAGCCGCGTCGGTCAGCACGCTTCCGGGCAGCTCTTTGAGCACGTCATAGTCGCTTTCGTCGCGCGCTTCTTCGTCGCGCTCCTTGATCAACAGCCATTGCTCCTTGTCGCCACTGCCGGGCATATGGCTGCGAACGAGCATCCAGCCGCCGTGCAGCTTCTGGCCGTGCAGATGAAACTTGAGCTTGCCGGCCGCGTACGATCGCGCGGCTTCGGCCGCGCCGCCCGCCGGCTCCCACGTGCCGCGATCCCACACGATCACGGTACCGGCGCCGTAGTTGCCAGGCGGAATCTCGCCCTCGAACGTACCGTATTCGAGCGGATGGTCCTCGACGTGCACCGCGAGCCGCTTGACCGACGGGTCGAGGCTCGGTCCCTTCGGAATCGCCCACGACAGCAGCGCGCCGTTCAGTTCGAGCCGGAAGTCGTAATGCAGACGCCGCGCGTCGTGCTCCTGGATCACGTAGGACAGCGTGGCCGGCGCGGCATGGGTCGCGCGCTTGCCGGTCCTGGCCGCGGCGCGCTTGCGGGCCGCCGCGCCGGCCGGCTCCGGCGTGTCCTCGAAGCGGCGCTTGCGATGATAGAGGTCGAGTCGCTCGTTCACGGCGATGACTCCGGTGCGTTGTGTGCGCGTTGTGTGCGCGTTGTGGGCGCGTTGTGTGCGCGTTGTGTGCGATAGGCGAGTCGTGCGTGCGCTCAAGCCGCCGCGCGCCGTTTGCGCAGTGTTGCCGTGGTTCTGGTTGCGGCGCGGCCGCTGCTGCCGCCACTACCGCTGCGACTGCGCGCCGTGCTTGCAGCGCGAGCCTTTTTGCGCGCGGGGGCGCTCGCCGCTGCAGCGGACTCGGCTTCGCCATCGGCCTTGCGCTCGTCCTCGTCGGCGGTGCGCTTGCGGCCTGTGGCCGCCTGCTTGCCCTTGCCGTGGCCGAGGCTGCGTTTGAGCAGATCCGACAGATCGAGAATGTCGGCGGACTTGCGCGACTCGTGCGGCGTTTCGACTTCGCTGACCTCCTCGGTCTTGCCTGCCTGGATCTTGCGCTCGACGAGCGCCATGATGTCGTCGCGAAACGTATCGTGATACTGCATCGGGTCCCACGCCTCGCTCATGTCGTCGATCAGCTTTTTCGCCATGTCGAGCTCTTTCGCCGACACGCCGGCGGCCTTCATGCCTTCGGGGGGCACCTTGAATTCGTCGAGACCGCGCACCTCGTTGGCCCAGCGCAGCGTGTTCAGCGCGAGCATCGGACCGAGCGGAATCAGCGCCGCCAGATGCTGCTTGTTGTGCAGCACGACACTCGCGACGCCGATCTTGCCCGCTGCCTTCATCGCCTCGCGCAATAGCGCATAGACCTTTTCGCCCTTGCGGTCGGGCGTCAGGAAATACGGTGTGTCGAGATAGAGAAAGGAGATGTCGGGGGCGTCGACGAACGCGAGGATCTCGACCGTCTGCGTCGATTCGGGGTTCGCGGAGCGGATTTCGTCGTCCGACAGCACGACGTAGCGGTCCTTCTCGTACTCGAAGCCGCGCACGATGTTCTCGCGGCTCACGTCCTTGCCGGTGCGCTTGTTGATCTGCTTGTAGCCGATCGGGTCGATCGTGCGCCTGTCGAGCAGATTGAAGCCGACCTTCTCCGACTGCGTCGCCGGATACAGTTGCACCGGCACATGGACGAGCCCGAAACTGATTGCGCCTTTCCAGATCATATGTGCCATCGCGCTCCCCTGTCCCCAAGGCCTGAGATATCCAGCGAAGCAGCAAGCGTGCCCGTGTTTTCAGCGCGCTTCATTCTGCTGCCGTATGTAAAGCATCGGCTGGTCGGCCCGGCGACGTGCCATCACGGGCTGTAAGTCTTGCGACGAGGCGGCAAAACCTACGGCTTGCTTGGTGCGCGCGGTCTACGCGGAGGTCGCATCAAGGCTCGAGCAGGACCGGGACCGACGCAAACCCGCGAAACCTCACGCGGCCCCCCCGCGTCGGCTCGCCATCGACGCGATACGCCGGGAAGCGCTGCACGAAGCGCCCGATCGCAATCCGCGCCTCCAGCCGCGCCAGCGACAAGCCCGCGCACTGATGGATCCCGAAGCCGAACGCGAGATGCCGGTTCGGATCGCGACGGATGTCGAAGCGGTCCGGATCGGCGAACTGCTCCGGATCGCGATTGGCCGCGCCGATGCACAACGTGACCGGCGTGCCGCGCGCGAGCGCGACGCCGCCGATCTCGGTATCGACGGTGGTCATGCGGTTGCCGAGCTGGTTCGAACTCTCGAAGCGCAAACACTCCTCGACCGCGCTGCCGATCAACTCGGGCTCCCGCAGCAGCGCGGCACGCTCGGCGGGCCATTCGCTCAGCGTGACGAGGCCGTTGCCGATCAGGTTGGTGGTCGTTTCATGCCCCGCGTTCAGGATGAAAATGCAGTTCTGCAGCAGTTCCGCTTCCGATAGCTGCTCGTCCGGCCCCTCCCCCTGAATCAGCCGTGTCAGCACGTCGTGCTGCGGATCGCCCGGTTCGCGGCGGCGGCGTGCGACGAGGCCGCGCAGATAGTCGACGAATTCGCTGACCGCGCGATTGCCGCGCTCGAACTGCGCGTCGGTCAACGACGGCTCGAGCGCGCCGAGTATCGCGAGCGACCAGTCGCGCAGCGGCGCGCGCTCCTCGTGCGGCACGTCGAGCAGATTGCCGATCACCTCGACCGGAATCGCCGACGCGAACTCGCCGATCAGATCGATACGCCCGCTGTGCGCAGCCGCATCGAGCAGGCCGTCGACGAGCCGGATCAGCGCGGGCTCCATCGCCGCGATCGCGCGCGCCGTCAGCGCGCCGGCGATCAGCTTGCGTACCCGCGTGTGGCGCGGCGGATCATTGAACACGAGGCTCGTCGTGTGATGCGCGTAGAGCGGCGAGTCGCCGTATTTCGGCCGGAACTCGACGGTCTTGTCGGAACTGAAGGTCTTCGGGTCGCGGTAGACCGCCTGCACATCGCGAAAGCGCGTCAGGAACAGCGACCCGTCCGGCATGCGCCTGATCGGCTCGTAGCTGCGCAGTGCGTGATAGACCGGATAGGGATCGGCGTAGAACGCCGGGCTCAGATGACGCAGATCGAAGTCGCGGACAAGAGAGGATGCGTCGCTGGCGGATGCCGGGGTCATGCGTTGTCTCCGTGGGGCGTCTTGTTGCGCCTGTTGGGGTGTTGGGTTCGTGTGACCGTATTGGTTTGGCCTGTTCTGTCACGGCGATGCGCCGAACGCCGGCTTCAGCCAACGCGACGGCTGCACCACACGCTGCGATGCGTCAGTATGAACCGCGCGCCGCCTGCTTGCACGGCAAAGCCGGCACAGCCGCCTGCGACGGGCCAACGCACAGAACCGATACAATAGCGGGATTTTCCGCGCGCCACGCGCCTCTTTCTTCCCGCGTCACTGGTCGTCCATGAACCTCGTCATTCAAAGCGTCGCCCCCCTTTCCGCCGACCACCACAAAACGCTCGTCGCGCTTGCGCGCGGCTCGCGCGCCGCCGTCATCGACGAGAACGCGATTCGCATCGCCGACGCGAATCGCGCGCAACGTGCCGACGTCGAAGCGTATTGCTACACGCATCAACTCGATTACGCGTTTGTCGAAGCCGGACGCCAGTTGCACGACTTCGGCCTCGTTGCGATGGACATGGATTCGACGCTGATCACGATCGAGTGCATCGACGAGATTGCCGATTTCTGCGGACTCAAAGCCGAAGTCGCGGCGATCACCGAGGCAGCGATGCGCGGCGAGATCAAGGACTTCAACGAGAGCCTGACGCGTCGCGTCGCACTGCTGAAAGGGCTCGACGCCAGCGCGCTCGAGCGCGTGTACGAAGAGCGGCTGCAGTTGTCGCCGGGCGCCGAACGCATGCTGGCCGGCGCGAAACAGGCGGGCCTGAAAACGCTGCTCGTGTCGGGCGGCTTCACGTTCTTCACCGCGAAGCTGAAGGCGCGCCTCGGCCTCGATTTCACGCATGCGAACACGCTTGAAATTGTTGACGGCAAGCTGACGGGCAACGTGATTGGCGAGATCGTCAATGCCGACGTGAAAGCGCGCACGCTGCGCGAAACCTGCGCGACGCTCGGCATGGAACCGTCGCGCGCGATTGCGATGGGCGACGGCTCGAACGACCTGAAAATGATGGCCGAAGCGGGACTTTCCGTTGCGTTCCGCGCGAAGCCGGTGGTGCGGGAAGCAGCCAGCGTGTCGTTCAATTTCGTTGGACTGGACGGCTTGCTGCGATTGGTTTGAGGCTGGCGATCGAGGGTTTCGTGATCGCGTCGGCAAGGCGACCGGCGCGCTAGCGACCCGCGCGAACCGCGGCGTTATTTTGGAACAGGCGAACACCAACCCGCAGCGGGCGCGATGAGCGCAAGCGTAAAGATCGGCCCGGCGATCGACACAGCGAGATTCAGCAACAGCCAGAAGAAAAGATTCATCGAAGCCCCTCCCCGAGCGCGGCAACGTTATTCGGCAAGCACACGATCGTAGTGTCGCGAAGCGGCATTGAACATTCGGCCAAACGGTCAGGTCTGCTTGATACTTCGGGCAAAGAAAAAGCCCGCCGGGAACACATCCCGGCGGGCTTCTCGAACCACCGAATCGAACAGGGCTTGCGCGCGTTAAGCGAGCGTCGCGAGGCTCTGCTCGATATCCGCGCGCAGATCCGCCTCGTCCTCGAGACCGATATAGAAGCGCACCAGCGTGCCCCGGTGCGGCCACTGCGCCGCGGTGCGCATCGACGCGATGTCGTAAGGCATTGCGAGGCTATGCGCGCCGCCCCAGCTCCAGCCGAGCGAAAACAGTTCGAGCGATTCGCAGAACGTGTCGATCTGCGCCGCGCTGTATCGCTCGTCGAACACGACCGAGAACAGTCCGCCCGCGCCGCTGAAATCGCGCTTGTACACTTCGTGCCCCGGACAGTCGGCGAACGCAGGATGCAGCACCGCGACGATTTCCGGCCGGCTCTTCAACCACGCCGCGAGCGACAGCGCCGCGCGATCGTGCTGCGCGAAACGCAGCTGCATGCTCGGCAGGCTGCGCAGGATCAACGAGCAGTCGTCCGAGGACACGCCGATGCCCATGCGCATGCGCGCCGCCTTCAGCTTCACATGCACGTCGCGGTCGACCGTGATGGTCGCACCCATCAGCACGTCGCCGCCGCCCGACTGGTATTTGGTCAGCGCC
Organism: Paraburkholderia sp. HD33-4; assembly: GCF_021390635.1. NCBI lineage: Bacteria > Pseudomonadati > Pseudomonadota > Betaproteobacteria > Burkholderiales > Burkholderiaceae > Paraburkholderia > Paraburkholderia sp. HD33-4. The sequence goes on from NZ_JAJEJS010000001.1 coordinate 2,444,965, forward strand.
TGCACCGAGATGTCGACGCCGTGGTCGAACGGCCGGAACGCGAGGCCCGCGGACCATGTGTTGTCGATCGCGGTGACGACCTTGCGCGCGCGCGCCGCCGCCGTGATGGCCGGCACGTCGGGTACTTCCATCGTCACCGAACCGGGCGCCTCGATCCAGATCAGGCGCGTGTTCGGCTGGATCACATCGGCGATGCCCGCGCCGATCAGCGGATCGTAGTAGCGCGCCGTGACGCCGAAGTCGCGCGCGAGCCAGTCGCCGTGGTCGCGGTTGGGCGAATAGACGTTGTCGGGAATCAGTACGTCGTCGCCGGCCTTCACGAGGCCGAAGTAGACGTTCGAGATCGACGACAGCCCCGACGGTTGCAGCAGCGCATGATTGCCACCCTCGATCGCGGCGAGGCGCTGCGCGAGCGCGATCTGCGTCGGCGTCGCATGCAGGCCGTAGCGCCATTGCGCGTCGTTCTTCCAGTCGAGCGCGCGCATCGCGGCGAGGTCGGGGAACACCACCGTCGACGCACGCGTGACCGGCGTCGAGAACGATTCGAAGCCCGGCGTGATGTCGTCCTCGGCACGCACGATGCGGGTTTGCAGGCCGTGTTTGAATTTGGATTCAGTCATGTGAGGTTCGATGAAAAACTCAGTGAAGCGGACCGGAAGCGACGATCGCGCCGCGCGATTCCGGATGCGCGGCGGGCGTGCGCATCAGTCGCCCGTTTGCAGGTTGCTGACGCCGCCCACCGGGTGCCCGCCGGCAGCGGGCGCCGTCGTTGCGCCGTTGGTCGCGGCCGGTTGCGGAGTTGGGGTTGCAGCCTTCGCCGCCGCGGCGGCACCGGCCGAACCGGCCGCCGGCGCCGCCTGCCCCGCCGCCAGCGGCTTCAGGTTGAACTGCTGCGGGTTCGAATCGTCGACGTTCATGCGGTCGCCTTCGAGCGAGCCGTCCGCCGCGAACTTGCCGACCCAGTTGCCGGTGATATGCGTGCCGTCGTTCGATTCCTCGACTTCGAGCGTATCGCCGTCGCGGTCGCCCGCGATCAGGATCACCTCGCCGCTATCGGTGTACTGATACTCGCCGTGCACGCCGGACGGATCGTCGGTCTTGGGCCCGAGCCGCAGCACGATCGGCCGCGTGCCGAGCGTGCCCACGTAGCGCGGAAACTTCGCGAACTCGGCGCTTGGTTTCAGCGGCAGCTGGATCGGCGGCGGCGCGGCCAGCTCCTTGACCGCATCGCTTTCCGCCCAGGCCTGCGACGGCATCCACAGAACCGTGCCGGCGCACAACAGCGCGGCGGCGCTCGCCACCACGCCGGCATGCCGGCGCAACGCGCGCGTTGCCGTGCGCGTTGCCGAACCCTTCGTCACTTTCGCTTCCTGCATCCTGTCCGTCCTTGTTGCTGGTTCCTGCCTGCTACCTATGCCGAGCCGGCCTGCCGCGCGCTCACAGACGCTCGAAAACCGCCGCGATGCCCTGGCCGCCGCCGATGCACATCGTGACGAGCGCATAGCGCCCGCCGATGCGCTGCAGCTCGTACAGCGCCTTCACGGTGATCAGCGCGCCGGTCGCGCCGATCGGATGGCCGAGCGAAATGCCCGAGCCATTCGGATTGACCTTGGCCGGATCGAAACCGAGCTCCTTGCTGACCGCGCAGGCCTGCGCGGCGAATGCCTCGTTGGCCTCGATCACGTCGAGATCGGCGACCGTCAGACCAGCCCGTTCGAGCGCCTTGCGGCTCGCCGGCACCGGCCCGATGCCCATGTACGCCGGATCGACGCCCGCATGCGCGTACGACACGAGCCGCGCCAACGGCTTCACGCCGCGCCGCTCGGCGACGCTGCGCTCCATCAGCACGACGGCCGCGGCCGCGTCGTTGATGCCCGACGCGTTGCCCGCCGTCACCGTGCCGTTCTCCTTCTGGAACACCGGCTTCAGCTTCGCGAAGTCGTCCGCCGTCGCGTTCAGCCGCGCGTGCTCGTCGGTGTCGAACACGACGTCGCCCTTCTTCGAGGGGATCGTGATCGGCAGAATCTGTTCCTTGAAGTAGCCGCTCGTGATCGCGTGGGCCGCGCGGCGATGCGACTCGAGCGCGAGCGCGTCCTGCGCGTCGCGTGAGATGTCGTACTTGCGCGCGACGTTCTCTGCGGTCACGCCCATGTGGATCGACTGAAACGGATCGTTGAGCGCGCCGACCATCATGTCGACCAGACGCGCGTCGCCCATGCGCTGACCGAAGCGCCCGGCCGGCATCGAATACGGCGCGCGGCTCATGTTTTCCGCGCCGCCGCCGATTGCGATATCGGCGTCGCCCAACAGCACGCTTTGCGCGGCCGACACGATTGCCTGCAAGCCCGAGCCGCACAGCCGGTTCACCGTCAGCGCTGGCGTATGCTGCGCGACCCCGCCGTTGATCGCCGCGACGCGCGCGAGATACATGTCTTTCGGCTCGGTGTGCACGACGTTGCCGAACACGACGTGCCCGACTTCGTCGCCTGACACGCTCGCACGCTCGAGCACTTCGCGCACGACGCGCGCGCCGAGATCGGTCGGTGCGAAATCCTTCAGGCTGCCGCCGAAGGTACCAATTGCCGTGCGTACAGCGCTTACCACCACTACGTCCCGTTGCATCGCTTGCCCCTCCTGTTGTCTCTCCAGTTCGACTGGATGATTGCGCCAACGCGGGCCATACTGCGCCGCGCGCGGCTTAAGTAATAGTTAGCCCGCCAGCAGCCGCTCGACGCTCTCGCGCGACGGAATCGGCGCGACCGCGCCATAGCCTTGCGTCGACAGCGCGGCGGCGACGTTCGCGTAGCGCGCGGCGGCAAATGGATCGTCGCCCGCGACGATACGCGCGATGAATGCGCCGCCGAAGCAGTCGCCGGCGCCGGTCGCATCGACCGCATTGACGACGTGGCCCGGTACGACGCGCCGCTCGTTCGGTGTCGCGATATACGAGCCGTCCTTGCCGAGCTTCAGCGCGACCACGCTCGGCCCATGCGCCAGCAGAAAATCGACGATCTCGTCGCGGCCGGTCAGCCCCGTCAGTTCGGTGACGTCGTCCCAGCTGGGCAGGCAGATATCGGTCTGGCGGATCGCCTCGAGCATCACCGCGCGCGCTCGCGCGAGCGGCCACAGCTTCAGACGCAGATTGGTGTCGAAGCTCACGCGCACGCCGTTCGCGCGCGCATGCGCGATCGCTTCGAGCGCGGCGTCGCAGGCGCTGACGCTGATCGCGAGACTGATGCCCGACAGATGGATGACCTTCGCCGCCGCGAGCGCGTCGCGCGGCAGATCGGCCGGCGCGTAGCGGCTCGCCGCCGAGCCCGCGCGCAGATAGTCGAACGCGTGACCATTGGGGCCGTGGGACACGAAATAGACGCCGGTCGGCGCTTGCGCATCGACACGCACGAACGACGTGTCGACCTGCTCGCGCTCCCACAGATCGACGAGCAGGCGGCCGAAATGATCGGCGCCGACCGCCGACACGAAGCCGGTCTTCGCACCCTGGCGCGAGGCCGCGATGCAGAAGTTCGACGTGTCGCCGCCGAAGCCTTGCAGGTAATTCGGCTGATCCTTCGCCGACTGGTTGAATTCGATCATCGCCTCGCCAAGCGCGAGGATCTCCGGTGTTTGAGCTTCAGGCCGTGCGGCCGCGCTGAGCGTCATTGCTTAGACCTCGCCCCACAGATCGTGGCCGTCCGCGCCGGTGATTTTGACCGACACGAAATCGCCCACCTTGTAGCGCTTGGACGCCTTGGTGGACGGCGCAATGTAGACGACGCCGTCGATCTCCGGCGCATCCGCCGCGGTGCGGCCGATGCCGCCGTCAGCGTTGATTTCGTCGACCAGCACCTTCAGCGTCTTGCCGACCTTCTTCGCGATGCGCTTCGCCGACACCTGCTCGGCCACTTCCATGAAGCGCGCGCGACGTTCCTCACGCACTTCGTCGGGCAGCGCGCCGTCGAGCTCGTTCGCGCTCGCGCCTTCGACCGGCGAATACGCGAAGCAGCCGACGCGATCGAGCTCCGCCTCGCGGATGAAATCGAGCAGCGTTTCGAACTGTTCTTCGGTCTCGCCAGGAAAGCCGGCGATGAACGTGCTGCGAATGGTCAGATCCGGGCAGACCTCGCGCCACGCCTTCACGCGCTCCATCACCTTCTCGGCGTTGGCCGGGCGCTTCATGCGCTTGAGCACTTCCGGATGCGCGTGCTGGAACGGCACGTCGAGATACGGCAGCACGTGGCCCTTGAACGGACCCTCGGCCATCATCGGAATCACTTCGTCGACGCTCGGATACGGATACACGTAATGCAGACGCACCCACGCGCCGTATTGCGCGGCGAGCTCACCGAGCGCGGCGACCAGATCGGTCATGCGCGTCTTGATCGGCTTGCCGTTCCAGAAACCGGTGCGGTATTTGACGTCGACGCCGTAGGCGCTGGTGTCCTGCGAAATCACCAGCAGTTCCTTCACGCCCGACTTGAACAGATTCTCCGCTTCGAGCATCACCTCGGCGACCGGGCGCGACACGAGGTCGCCGCGCATCGACGGGATGATGCAGAACGTGCAGCGGTGATTGCAGCCTTCGGAGATCTTCAGGTACGCGTAGTGGCGCGGCGTGAGCTTGACGCCCGCGGCGGGCACCAGATCGACGAACGGATCGTGCGGCTTCGGCAAATGGCTGTGCACCGCCTGCATCACCTCGCCGACCGCGTGCGGGCCGGTCACGGCGAGCACCTTCGGATGCACTTCCTCGATCAGCCCCGTACCGCTCGCGCTCTTCTTCGCGCCGAGGCAGCCGGTGACGATCACCTTGCCGTTTTCGTTGAGCGCTTCGCCGATCGCGTCGAGGCTCTCCTGCACGGCTTCGTCGATGAAGCCGCAGGTGTTGACGACCACGAGGTCCGCACCGTCATAGGTGCCGGAGATTTCGTAGCCTTCGGCGCGCAGCTGGGTGATGATCTGCTCGGAATCGACGAGGGCCTTGGGGCAGCCGAGGGAAACGAAGCCGACTTTCGGCGTGGCGCCCGGCGCGGCCGGAGCGTTCGAGGGGGTGGAAGACATGGGGAACCGCTTGAAGACGTTAAACCCTGAATTGTAGCGGTTCGCCACCGCCACCGCTCGTAAGTCTTTGAATTCTAGTCTTCAAACGGCGATGAGTTCGGCGCGGTCAGGTTGAGCCAGCGCGCGGTTTTCGGCGCTGAAAAGGTCGTCGTTCTTCGGCAACGGCGCCGGCATCGGCGCGCCTGCGGCCGCGAGCGCCTCGCCGATCACCGTAAGAATTTCGTCAGAATCCTGCACTCGCCGGATCGCCGCATGCAGCTCTGCCGCTTGCGGCCAGGTCCGTTGCAGATAGCTGAGCCACTTCTTGACGCGGCCATGCTCATGGGTCAGCGAGCCGTGCGAGCGCAGCTTGTGCATGTAGCCGACGATCGAACCGAGCACGTGTTGCCATTCGTCGGGCGACGGACACGGGTCCATGAGCCCGCGGATTCGCTGCGCGAGGAACGGGTCGGATACTGCGCCGCGCCCGATCATCACGTCCGCGCAGCCGCTGATCGACCGGCAGCGCTGCCAGTCCGACACGGTCCAGACTTCGCCGTTCGCGATGACCGGCACGTCGACTGCGTCGTCGATGCGGGCGATCCACTCCCAGTGGGCAGGTGGCCGGTAGCGGTCGTCGCGGGTGCGCGCATGCACGACGAGCGAGGCCGCGCCGCCGTCCGCGAGCGCCTGCGCGCATTCGATCGCCCGCGACGTGTCGGACACGCCGAGGCGCATTTTTGCCGTGACCGCGATATCGGCCGGCACCGCGGCGCGCACGGCCGAGACGATCTGGTTCAGCAACTTCGGGTTCGCCAGCAGCATCGCGCCACCGCCATGCTGATTGACGACTTTGGCGGGACAGCCGAAGTTCAGGTCGATACCGTACGGCGACAGCGTAGCCGCATGCGCGGCATTGCGCGCCATCCATTCGGGATCGCTGCCGAGTAGCTGGATCACCATCGGCGTGCCGCCGGCGGTCACGCTCGCATGCAGGATTTCGGGCGCCTCGCGCTCGTAGACGCGCGTCGGCAGTAGCGAGCCCGTGATGCGGATGAACTCGGACACGCAGCCGTCGAAGGCGCCCGGGCTCGTCAGCACGTCGCGCAGCACGTAGTCCGCAAGCCCTTCCATTGGGGCGAGAAACAGCCGGCTCATGGGGATGTGGGTGAACGGCGGATCAGCGAAGAATGATCCGTACGGTCTGCGAAACGGAAGACACCGACGCGATCAGGGAAACGGTTTGAAACATAGGGCGGGTCCAGCGGAAGGAAAACGGTAACGGCGCAAGCGGCGATGTGCCGGCGGTGGACGCAACGGACATCGAGCCGCAGCCGGAATCCGGTTCCGAGGGAAAGCGTCCCGCACGCGCGGGCCGCCATTGTAGCGCGTCGGCGGCTGCGCACTCCCGCGAGCCATGCTGGGGGATTGGCAGCGGTGCTGAATGTCAACGGTAGGCCGACGACCAGTCCCCGGCTCAGCCGGTGTGCGAATCGCGTGGTCAAGTTGCAACGATGAAGGTCGGCTTCGCGTCCGCTGGCTACCCCGAAAGCCCTCGTCAACCCGAGCAGACCTCGCCGTCACTCATTCGCTCACTTCTTCTCCGGCTCCGGATTCCCCTGCGGCGTAGCTGGTGCATTGCTCGCGTTGCTCGCATTGACCGCCCCGCCCGGCGTGAATGGGAACGTGGCGAACATCGTCTTCGCCTGGTTCTGCATCTGCTCCTGCATTTGCACGAACATGTTCTTCGATTGCTCGATATAGCTGGTCATCATGCCCTGCATCATCGGCGCCTGCATGTTCATGAACTGCGACCAGACTTCCGGGTTCATCGCCTTGCCTTCATAGAGATTCTTCGACTGATCGGCGAGCTTCGCCTGAATGTCGATGAAGGCCTGGATGTTCTTTTCCAGATACGTGCCCATCATGCCCTGCATAGCATGACCGTAGAACCGGATGATCTGCGACAGCATCGACGACGAGAACATCGGCAGCCCGCCGCTCTCTTCTTCGAGAATGATCTGCAGCAGGATCGAGCGCGTCAGGTCCTCGTTGCTTTTGGCATCGATCACCTTGAAGTCTTCCTGATCGAGCACGAGCTGCTTCACATCGGTGAGCGTGATGTAGGTGCTCGTCTCGGTGTCGTAGAGCCGACGATTCGGATATTTCTTGATCAGTCGTTCGGCCGTTTTCTTTGTAGTAGTAGTCATGTAACGCCTTTAAGCTCGAGTTAAGCAAACGCGGAAACGGCGTCCGGGCTGTGCAATAGGATTCATTGCGCAGCCGGGACGCCGGCGAAACCATCTGAGCCGAAGCGCGCCGCCTTCCGGTCCGGCGCGCCGATGGCTCAGCCCATATGCAAGCCGCCATTCAGTGAAAAATCGGCGCCCGTGGAGAAGCCTGATTCTTCCGACGCGAGCCACGCGACGATCGAGCCGATTTCGTCCGGCTGACCGAGGCGGCGCACCGGAATCGTCGCAACGATTTTTTCCAGCACGTCCGGGCGGATCGCCTTGACCATGTCGGTGCCGATGTAGCCCGGCGACACGGTGTTGACCGTCACGCCCTTGGTCGCGACTTCCTGTGCGAGCGACATCGTGAAGCCGTGAATGCCGGCCTTCGCGGTCGAGTAATTGGTCTGGCCGAACTGGCCCTTCTGGCCGTTCACCGACGAAATGTTGATCACGCGGCCAAAGCCACGCTCGACCATGCCGTCGATCACCTGCTTGGTGACGTTGAACAGGCTGGTCAGGTTGGTGTCGATCACCGCCGTCCAGTCTTCGTGCGTCATCTTGCGGAACACGACGTCGCGCGTGATGCCCGCATTGTTCACCAGAATGTCGATCTCGCCGACTTCGGCCTTGACCTTGTCGAATGCGGCCTTGGTCGATTCCCAGTCGCCGACGTTGCCCTCGGAGGCGACGAAGTCGAAGCCGAGTGCCTTCTGCTCTTCGAGCCACTTCACACGGCGCGGCGAATTCGGGCCGCAGCCCGCGATCACCTTGTAGCCTTCCTTGTGCAGACGCTGGCAGATGCTTGTGCCGATACCGCCCATGCCGCCCGTTACGTACGCAATTCGCTGTGTCATAAATCACACTCCGTTATCGTTGTCGAGGCGCCTGCCGGCGGCCTCGTGCCTCGCCTGATGCTGGTTCACGTTGCCGCCGGGCGACCGTCTGGCAACGCGCACTGCCGGCACTCGTCATCTGGCCGCGCGCGAACGGTCGCGAAGGCGCGCGGCGTATCCAGCGTACTTCAAATGCGCTCGACCGCGAGCGCGACACCCATGCCGCCGCCGATACACAGCGAAGCCAGACCCTTCTTCGCATCGCGCTTCTGCATTTCGTGCAGCAGCGTGACGAGAATCCGGCAGCCGGACGCGCCGATCGGATGGCCGATCGCAATCGCGCCGCCGTTCACGTTGACCTTCGACGTGTCCCAGCCCATCTGCTGATGCACGGCGAGCGCCTGCGCGGCGAACGCTTCGTTGATTTCCATCAGGTCGAGGTCGGCCGGCGTCCAGCCCGCGCGCTCGAGGCAGCGGCGCGAAGCCGGCACCGGGCCCATGCCCATCACCTTCGGATCGACACCCGCGTTCGCGTACGCCTTGATGCGTGCAAGCGGCGTGAGACCGAGCGCTTCCGCTTTTTTCAGCGACATCACCAACACGGCGGCCGCGCCGTCGTTCAGACCCGATGCGTTCGCCGCCGTCACCGAGCCTTCCTTCGAAAACGCCGGCTTCAGGCTCGCGAGCGATTCGGCCGTTACGCCATGACGCACGAATTCGTCGGTGGCGAAGCGCAGCGGCTCGCCCTTGCGTTGCGGGATCTCGACCGGCACGATTTCGTCGTTGAAGCGTCCCGCCTTCTGCGCGGCTTCGGCCTTGTTCTGCGACAGCGCCGCGAACGCGTCCTGCTGTTCGCGCGTGATGCCGTATTCCTTGGCGACGTTTTCAGCCGTCACGCCCATGTGGTACTGGTTGTAGACGTCCCACAGGCCGTCGACGATCATCGAGTCGATCAGCTTCGCGTCGCCCATGCGGAAACCGTCGCGCGAACCCGGCAGCACGTGCGGTGCGGCGCTCATGTTTTCCTGGCCGCCTGCCACGACGATGTCCGCGTCGCCGGCGATGATCGCGTTGGCCGCGAGCATCACGGCCTTCAGACCGGAGCCGCACACCTTGTTGATCGTCATGCCCGGCACGGCCGACGGCAAACCCGCCTTGATCAGCGCCTGACGCGCGGGGTTCTGACCGGAGCCCGCCGTCAGCACCTGGCCCAGAATAACTTCGCTCACCTGTTCCGGCTTCACGCCAGCCCGTTCGAGTACGGCGCGCACCGCGACCGCGCCGAGTTCAGGTGCGGCAACCTTGGCCAGCGACCCACCAAACTTGCCCACTGCAGTACGAGCGGCCGATACGATCACAACATCAGTCATTTCCATATCCTCCGGGCACCTCGGCCAACTGCGCCGCAGCCCGTTACGTTAAAAATTGCGTTGCAACTTGCGTTGCTCACACGCCTTCATCAACCAGACGCTCATTCACCTGCCAAACATCGATACATCTGCCGACCGCGCACGCTAGCCAACGTCGACAGCTACGTCGGACGCGCGCGGCAAGCCTTTACGTTAAACCTATTCGCGTTGCCGCACGTAGCGGCCCGGCGCCGGCTCGATCACCGGGAATTCGTCGGAGCCCAGCGTGGCGTGCGGCTTCACTTTCTTGCCGCCGTACTGATCGAGCCACTCGGTCCATTCGGGCCACCAGCTGCCGGGCACCTCGGTCGCCGCGCCGAACCATTCGTCCGCGCTTGCGGGCAGCGTCTTCGCGTCGGTATCGAGCTTCCAGAAGCTGCGCTTTTTCTTCGCGGGCGGATTGATCACGCCGGCGATATGGCCCGACGCGCCGAGCACGAACTTCAGCGGTCCGGTGAGCAGCGGCGCCGACGCATACGCGGTTTGCCACGGCACGATATGGTCTTCGCGCGAACCGTAAATGAAGGTCGGCACGTCGATCTTCGACAGATCGATCGGCTCGCCGCAGGTGGTCAGCGCACCCGGCACGCGCAGCTTGTTCTCGAGATACGTGTTGCGCAGATACCAGACGTACATCGGGCCCGGCAGACTGGTCGAGTCGCTGTTCCAGTACAGCAGGTCGAACGGCACCGGCGTGCGGCCCTTCAGATAATTGTCGACGACGTAGTTCCACACGAGGTCGTTCGGACGCAGGAACGAGAACGTGTTCGCGAACTCGATGCCGCGCATCAGTCCCGGCGGCGCGCCGTTCTTGCCGCCGATGGTCTGCTCGCGCATCTGCACATGCGCCTCGTCGACGAACACGTCGAGCACGCCCGTGTCGGAGAAGTCCAGCATCGCGGTGAGCAGCGTCATCGACGCGGCCGGGTGTTCGCCGCGCGCCGCGGCCACCGCGAGCGCGGTGGCGAGCATCGTGCCGCCGACGCAAAAGCCGAGCGTATTGATCTGCTCGCGGCCGCTGATCTTGCGCACCGTGTCGATCGCGGTGAGCACGCCCTCGCCGATGTAGTCGTCCCACGTCTTGTGCGCGACCGACTGATCCGCGTTGCGCCACGAAATCAGGAACACCTGGTGGCCCGAATCAAGCCCGTGCGCGACGAGCGAGTTCTCCGGCTGCAGATCGAGGATGTAGAACTTGTTGATGCACGGCGGCACGATCAGGAGCGGCCGCTCGCGCACGGTCGGCGTACGCGGCTTGTACTGGATCAGCTGCAGCAGATCGTTCTCGAACACGACCGAGCCTTCGGTGTTCGCGAGGTTCTCGCCGACCGCGAAACGCGATTCGTCGGTTTGGGAAATCTTGCCGCGCTGCATGTCGCCGAGCAGGTTCATCACGCCCTGGCGCAGACTCTCGCCCTTGCTGTCAAGCAGCGTTTTCTGCGCTTCGGGATTCAGCGCGAAGAAGTTGCTCGGCGAGGCCGCCGCGGTCCACTGCTGGACCGCGAAGCGAATGCGCTCGCGGGTTTTCGGCGCGGTGTCGAGCGCGTCGACCATCTGCTGCAGATAGCGCGCGTTCAGCAGATACCATGCGGCGGTAAACGCGTAGGCCGGCGCCTGGCTCCACGCGTCCGCGCTAAAGCGCCGGTCCTTGAGCTCGGGCGGCTTGATCGCCGATGTGGTGGCCTGCTGGATCAGCTCGATTGCCTCGCGCGAGTAGTCGGTCTGCAGTTTCTGCAAACGCTCGGACGGAATCGCGGCGGTGGGAATGTTCAGTCCCTGCAACGACGGCAGCGCGCCGGCGGCCAGCTTGCTGAAGTCGGGCATGCCGGGGAACGCCGGTATTTGCGGAAAGCCCGCCGTGATCTGCGCGAGGTCCGGCATCTGCGGCATCGAGGGCATCTGGAACGCCGTGCCATCGGGCGGCGCGCCGAACGAACGCCAGGCGTTCATCCACGCGTCGAGAAATTGCTGCATGCCTGCGGCTGACGATGCACCGCTCGTACCGGCCTGCTGCGTCTGCTCCTTCGAGGAGTCCGTGCTGGGAGAAGCTGAGGAATGAGATGCTGCCATACCTGCTTTTGACCGGTAAGTCCTTGCGGACGGGTTGAGAGGCAGGTTCGTGCGCACGTACCGATTGCTCGTTACTTCGTCACGCCCTGTCCCATGAACGAGGAGGAGCTTGGGAGGAACATTCTTGCTCCCCATCACAAGGCATGTCAATGCTTGTTCCCGATTTTGCCGCAGTGCGATAGTTTTTTAATTATCGTTTTCCCTGTATGGCAAATCGCGCTTTTGCGAATCAAATGATCCATGCCGCGCGCAAAACAAAAAACTCCTGCGGCGCATAGCACTTAAGCATATTTATTGGTTCGGCCGCCCACATAACCGGAGGGCGATTCGCGCTATCGGCGGCCCTTCCGGCAGCGCAACAAAAAAGGCGCGTGAAGGCCGGGGGACAGGCCTTCAGCGCCGGATCCGCAGTGGGACTCCTCAATAACGAACCGGTGCGCATTCACGCGAAATAAAACCACCGTTCGATTTTAAAAAGTATGACGAGATTCGCACGGGCGCCACCCCGAATTAATCGGCAATTGATTGCGCCTGTTCGTCGATCCAGATCAACGCGGCCATCCGGCCGGTTTCGCGGTCACGGCGATACGAATAAAAACGCTCGCGCAGCGTCACCGTGCACAGATCGCCGCCGCTGATGCGCGTAAGGCCGAGCCGCTGCAGGCGCAGGCGCGCAAGCGCCGGCAGATCGGCGAGATATTTGCCGGCATTCTCGGGATGCGCGACGAACGCTTGCGCGGTCGCATCGCGTTGTGCGTCGTCGACACCAGTCATGAAGGCGTCACGCACGTCTGAGCCGACTTCGAATGCGCTGGGCCCGATCGACGGTCCGAGGTACGCGTGCAGTTCGCTCGCCTTCACACCCGCCAGCGCCGCGACCCGCGCGGCGGTCTGCTCGACGATGCCCGCCGCGAGTCCGCGCCAGCCGGCATGCGCGGCGCCGACCGCGCGCCCCGCTTCGTCGCACAACAGCACCGGCATGCAATCGGCGACCATCACCGCGCACGCGATGCCCGCGCGATCGGTGACGCTCGCGTCGGCGCGCGCCGGTGCGCCATGCTCGCGCGCGTACGCGAGCGCATCCTCGGCGCGGACGATGCCGGCGCCGTGGACCTGTTCGAGCCACGCCGTCTCGCGAACCTCGGTGAGCGCGACGAGCCGTGCACGATTGCTCGCGACCGCGGCGGGATCGTCGCCGCTCTTCATGCCCAGGTTCAAACCGCCGGGCTGGTCAGCGCCGTCGCGCCAGCGGCCGAACGGCGCGCCGCTGACGCCGCCGTCGCGCGTGGTCACGAGCGCGCGCACGCGCGGCGAGACGTTCCATGCGGGCTGCACGACATCGGCAAAACCCAGCTCTGGCAGATTCGTGCTCATGCGTGATCGTCCTCGTCGTGATCGTCGCGATCGTCGTGGCCGCTCTCTTCATCGTACGCGGCGGCGTCGGACGATGCATCGTAGTCCTCATCCTCGTCGTACCCGTCGTCGAACTCGCCCGCGTCGTCGCGACCCAGACCGAGCGCCGCTGACAACGCCTCGATATCGGCCGGCACGTCGGCGCGCCACTGCATCGAGCGGCCGGTTTTCGGATGGATCAGACCGAGCCGCCACGCGTGCAGCGCCTGGCGCGCGAAGCCGTCCGGCAACGGCGTGACCGAGCGCTTGCCGCGCGCGCGTCCGTACACGGGATCGCCGAGCAGCGGATGGCCGATATGCGCGCAGTGCACCCGAATCTGATGCGTGCGCCCCGTCTCCAGATCGCAATGAATCGCCGTGACCGGCTGACGCTGCCAGATCGCCGAGGTCACGCGCCGGAAATGGGTGCGCGCCGGCTTGCCGGCCGCGCCCGTCACCACGGCCATGCGCGTGCGCTCGCGCGGATCGCGGCCGATCGGCGCGTCGATCGTGCCTTCGTCGGGCATGTTGCCCCACACGAGCGCGAGATAGCGACGCTTGACCGTGCGCGCCTGCAACTGACGCACGAGGTCGGTCTGCGCCTCTAGCGTGCGCGCCACCACCATCAGGCCCGAAGTCTCCTTGTCGAGTCGATGCACGATGCCCGCGCGCGGCAGACCCGCCGCGGCCTCGCCATAGCGGTGCAGCAGACCGTTCAGCACGGTGCCGCTCCAGTTGCCGGCCGCCGGATGCACGACCATGCCGGCCGGCTTGTTGATGACGACGAGCGTGTCGTCCTCGTAGACGATGTCGAGCGGCACCGGCTCGGGCGTGAAGGCGAGCTGCTCGGGCAGCAGATCGGGCACCAGCTCGATCGTGGCGCCAAGCGGCACCGGCTGGCGGATCTTCGCCGGCTTGCCGTCGACGCGCACCCGCTGCGCCTCGATCCAGCTTTGCAGACGGCTGCGCGAGAACTCCGGAAATACCTTGGCGAGCACCTTGTCGAGGCGCTCGCCGGCCAGTTCGTCGGGTACCACGACGCTGCGCGGCGCTTCGTCGGCCGCACGAACGGGCACGGGCGCCGTCGTTGCCGCAAAGCCTTGCGGACTGCTTGCGGCGAGCGCCTCTGCGGCGAAATCATCGTCGAGGGAATCGACGCCCAACGCGTCGGCCGGGTCGGCGCTTACGCTATAATCTTCGTTGCTATTCCCGGCGCCTGCGGTGCCTGGAGTATTTGAGCGGGTCATTGAGTCTGGGTCACCTGGACGTAAAGCTAGACTGGAAAATGCGAGCCTTGAACACCATCACTGAAGCGGCGATCAATTTGGCGGCCATCAAGAAGGCGGCCCGGAAAGTGGCCGGATACGTTGCGTGCGCCGCGGCCGTCGTCGCTGTTGCGGCTTGCCACGGCCTGCCGGAGAAGACCGACGAAACGGCAACGTGGACCAACAACAAATTATATACGGAGGCGAACGACGCCCTGACCGGTGGTGACTGGGGCAAGTGCGCGAAGTATTTCGAGATGCTCGAAGGCCGCGACCCGTTCGGCCACTTCGCCCAGCAGGCGCAGATCAACGTCGCGTACTGCAACTGGAAAGACAACGAAAACGCCGCCGCCGACCAGGCCATCGACCGCTTCATCCAGCTGCACCCGGATCATCCGGACATTGCCTACGCGTACTACCTGAAGGGCATGATCCACTTCAACGACGACCTCGGTCTGTTCGGCCGCTTCTCGGGCCAGGATATGAGCGAGCGCGATCCGAAGTCGCTGCGCGAGTCGTATGACGCGTTCAAGGTCGTGGTGGACCGCTTCCCGAACAGCAAGTACGCACCGGACGCCGCGCAGCGCATGCGCTACATCGTCAACGCGCTCGCCTCGCACGAAGTCCACACGGCGGACTACTACTATCGCCGCGGCGCCTATGTCGCCGCGATCAACCGAGCGCAGCTCGCGTTGCGCGAGTACAAGAACGCGCCGGCCATCGAAGATGCGCTGCACATCATGATCCTGTCGTACGAGAAGCTGAACAACCAGCAACTCGCCGACGACACGCGTCGCGTGCTGGCCGGCACCTTCCCCGACAGCCCGTACGTCACTGGCAAAGCACGGCCCGGCACGGCGAAGTCGTGGTGGCAGTTCTGACGCCTCACGCGCCGACGGTACGCTGACCGTCGTCCGGAAACGAAAACGCCACGACCCAGGTCGTGGCGTTTTCGTTTATGCCGGCCGCAAAACTCAATCGCGCTCGAACAGCGCAATCGATTCCACGTGCGACGTATGCGGAAACATATTGACGACGCCCGCGCCCACCAGCCGATAGCCGGCCTCGTGCACGAGCAGCCCGGCATCGCGCGCGAGCGTGGCCGGCGCGCACGACACGTAGACGATGCGCTTCGGCAGCGGCCCGTCGCCGCTCTGCGCGATCTCCGCGAGCGCCTTCGCGATCGCGAGCGCGCCTTCGCGCGGCGGGTCCACCAGGAACTTGTCGAAGTGACCGAGCGCGCGCAGATCGTCGGCGGTGACTTCGAACAGGTTGCGGCATGCGAACGACGTATGCCCTGCGACGCCATTCAGCTCCGCGTTCGCGAGCGCGCGCTGGGTGAGCACTTCGCTGCCCTCGATGCCGACCACTTCCCGCGAGACTCGCGCGAGCGGCAGCGTGAAGTTGCCGATCCCGCAGAACAGGTCGAGCACGCGGTCCGTGCGCGCGGGCGCCAGCAGACGTAACGCGCGGCTCACCAGCACACGGTTGATCGCGTGATTGACCTGGGTGAAGTCAGTCGGCTTGAACGGCATGCGGATGCCATATTCCGGCAGCGTGTAGTCGAGCTGCACGTCGAGCGGATAAAGCGGCGTGACCGTGTCGGGACCACCCGGCTGGATCCAGAACTGGACGTTGTGCTCGTCGGCGAACTCGCGCAGCACCTGCTCGTCCCCCGCCGTCAGCGGCTCGAGGTTGCGCACGACGAGCGCCGTGACCGACGAGCCGACCGCGAGCTCGAGCTGCGGCATGCGGTCGTAGATCGACAGCTTGCGGACCATGAAGCGCAGCGGCATCAGCATCGCCGATACATGCGGGGGCAGCACCTCGCAGGTCTTCATGTCGGCGATATAGCTGCTCTTCTTCTCATGAAAGCCGATGCGCATGCCGCCGCGCTCGGGCAGAAAGCGCACCGCGAGGCGCGCGCGATAGCGATAACCCCAGGACGGTCCGTGAATCGGCCGGAACACCGTTTCTGGGCGCAGCTTCGCCAGATGCTGCAGGTTGTCCTCGAGCACGCGCTGCTTGACCGCCACCTGCGCGCGCATGTCGAGATGCTGCATCGAGCAGCCGCCGCAGACGTTGAAGTACGTGCATTTCGGCGTCGTGCGGATCACGCTTTCGCGGAACACCTGGACGACTTCGGCCTGCTCGAATTTCGGCTTGCTGCGATGCGTCGAGTAGCTGACGAGCTCACCGGGCAGTGCGCCTTCGACGAACACCACCTTGCCTGGCGTGCCGTCTTCGCTCGCGGTGCGGCCCACGCCGCGCGCTTCCATATCGAGCGAAACGATTTCGATGACCGGTTCGTTGCCGGTAATGACGGGCGCGGACGCCGGGGCGTGCGCCCTGGCATGCTTCGATGAGCGCCGCGGCGAGCGACGTTGGGGGGCAGTTCGGGACACCTGCGGACTTCCTGACAAGCTGTGGGGAAAGGCGAGATTGTAGACGAAGCGCAGGGCTTGCCCGCGATGCGCTGCGGACCATGCCCGCGGCGCGAGCGGATTGCGGCCTGGTTTGCGGCGCGGCGACCCGGGGGAGGCTCTGTTCGCGCGAGCTTACTGCTCGAACGCCGCCAGATACTCGGCCCACTGCGGCGCGGTTTCCAGCGCGAGCGCGTTCTTCACGAGATTGATTTCGTCAGCATACTCCGACGGCGAAAAGCCGCCACGCATCAGCTGGAAGCGGCAATACAGCAGGTACGTGTTGACGACGTCGGTCTCGCAGTAATTGCGGATTTCCTCGATGCGCCCTTGCTGGAACGCCTGCCACACCTGGCTGCCGTCCATGCCCATCTTGCCCGGGAAGCCGCACATCCTGGCGAGCGCGTCGAGCGGCGCGTTCGCGCGCGCCTGGTACATCGCGAGCACGTCCATCAGGTCGGTATGGCGCGCGTGGTAGCGGCTGATGTAGTTGTTCCACTTGAAGTCGCGGTCATCCTCGCCCAGATCCCAGAACCGGTAGGCGGGAATGCCGTTGACGAGCGCCCGGTAGTTGAGCACCGGCAGATCGAAACCGCCGCCGTTCCACGACACCAGCTGCGGCGTGTACTTTTCGATCACACGATAGAACGACTGCACGAGCGTCGCCTCGCCGTCCTCGGGCGTGCCGAGCGAGCGCACGCGAAAGCCGTTGTTGTCGCGGAACACGCAGGAAATCGCCGCCACCCGTTGCAGGTGATGCGGCAGAAAATCGCTGCCGGTTTTTTCGCGGCGCGCGGCGAACGCGTGCTCGGCGACTTCGGCGTCGCTCATCGACGCGGGCAAATCTTCAAGGCGGCGGATGCCGGCGACATCGGGAATCGTCTCGATGTCGAAAACAAGAATCGGTGTCATCAGGTCAGAGAACGGCGTCTTTGCGGACACCGTTTGAGGCGAAGAAGCGCTTCAGTCGTACCAGCGCTTCCTGTTGGATCTGGCGCACACGCTCGCGCGTGAGGCCCATTTCGTCGGCCAGTTCCTCGAGCGTGGCGGGCTCGATGTGATTCAGGCCAAAGCGCCGCTCGATCACGTGGCGGTGCTTGTCCGACAAACGCGCGAGCCACGCGCGTGTCAGCGTTTCAAGCTCGCGATGCTGCACCTCGGCGTCAGGCGACTGGCTCTGGTCGTCCGACAGCAGATCGAGCAGGCTGCTCGCCGGGTCGAGATCGAGCGGTGCGTCGAGCGACGCGGTGTGCTCGTTCAGCGCGAGGATGTCGGTGACTTCGTCGGTGGTCTTGCCGGTCAGATAGGCGATGTCGTCGATGCTCGCGTCGCGGCGCTCGGCCGCTTCTCCCGAATTCATCGAGTTCTTTTCCAGATGGCGCTTCGCGCGCAACACCTGGTTGAGCTCACGAATCACATGCACCGGTAGTCGCACGGTGCGCGCCTGGTTCATGATGGCGCGCTCGATGCTCTGGCGGATCCACCACGTTGCGTAAGTCGAAAAACGGAAGCCGCGCGTCGGATCGAACTTTTCGATCGCGTGCATCAGGCCGAGATTGCCCTCCTCGATCAGATCGAGCAGCGGCACGCCGCGATTCAGATAACCCTTGGCAATGCTGACGACCAGCCGCAGATTGCGCTCGATCATCACCTGCCGCGCTTCGAACTCGCCGGCCTTGGCGAGGCGCGAATATTTCTGCTCTTCCTCGACGGTGAGCAGCGGCTTCACGCTGATGCGATTTAGATAATGCTGAATTGTGTCGGCCGTGAGTTCGGCCTGCAGCAGCGCGCGGAAATCGTCGGCGTCGGGCACCGCGTCGCCGCTGCGCGCGTCAGCGCCCTCGCTGTCGTCGAGGCCGCTCTGGCGTTCGTCGAGATCGCGCTCCTCGACGACCTCTTCTTCCACTTCCGAAGCGCCGCTCTCGTCCACTGCGGCGGACGTGACTTCGCTGATCGTCTCAGACTCGGCTTGCGGCGGGCGGCGCTTCGATTTCGGCATGGTCGTATCGCTTATTGCGGCGGCAAATACTTCAGTGGGTCGACTGGTTTACCCTGTCGGCGAACTTCGAAATGCAACATCACACGGTCGGAATCGCTATTGCCCATCTCTGCGATCTTCTGCCCTTTCGTAACCGCGTCCCCCTCTTTTACCATCAAAGCGCGGTTATGTGCATACGCGGTGAGATAAGTTGCATCATGCTTGATGATAATGAGATTGCCGTAACCACGCAGCCCATTTCCGGCATAGACGACGCGACCATCGGCCGACGCTTTGACCGGCTCGCCCGCGGACCCGCCGATATTGACGCCCTTGTTGGTCGAGTCGTTGAACGTGTTGAGCAGCGGACCACGCACCGGCCACGCAAATGCTACGTTGCCTGCAGCGGCGCTGCCGGTATCGGCGCTCGCCGCAGAGGGATTGGCCGGAGGCGCAGCGACCGCGCCATTCGCGGGCGTGCCGTTGGTCGCACCGCCATAGAGCGGCGGCATCGCCGCGCCGACCACGGCCGGCGCGTTGTTGTTCAGCGGTGCGCTTTGCCCCGCGCCCGTGCTGCCGATCGGCGCGGTCGACACGCCCGGCGTGATGGCCGCGGTATTCGCACCCGGCGGCACGACGCGCAGCAGCTGGTCGACTTCGATCTGATTCGGGTTGGTCAGGTTGTTCCACGTCGAGATGTCGCGATAGTTCTGGCCGTTCTCGAGTGCAATGCGATACAGCGTATCGCCCGGCTTCACGCGATAGTAGCCGGGCGGCGGCGGCCCGAGCGGCGCGGCCGGTTGCGCCGCGCCTTGCGCGGTGGCGAGCGTGCCGCCGCCGGAGCGGTCGACGACGGGCGCCTGGTCGAGCCGGGATGCACAGGCCGTCATCAACAGGGACAAGGCGAGCACGCACACGCTGCGCTGGGTTACGGTCAGGGGGGTATTCGGGGTGGTTCTCTGCATCGCGCGCAACATACTCATCGGTGTCAAATCACTCCGGATTTTAAGGGTACAAAGAAAACGCGATCAAGCCGCGACTCGCGCCACTGCGCGGGCCCGAGGCGCTCGACCAGCGTCAGCACCTGGCTGTGTCCTTCCTGCGAGCCGACCGGCGCGACCAGACGTCCGCCGATCGCAAGCTGCTCGAGCAATGCTTGCGGCACGTCGAGCCCGGCCGCCGCGATCACGATCGCGTCGAACGGCGCCGCCGACGGCAAACCGAGCCGCCCGTCGCCGTAATGCAGCCGGATATTCGGAATGCGCAGCGGACGCAGATTCGTCTTCGCGCGCTCGGACAGCGGCTTGATGCGTTCAATCGAATAAACCTCGCGCGCGACCTGGCTCAGCACCGCCGCCTGATAGCCGCAACCGGTGCCAATTTCGAGCACGGTGTTCAGCGCGCGCCCAGCGGCCGCGAGTTCGATCATTCGCGCGACCACCGACGGCTTCGAGATAGTCTGGTGATGACCGATCGGCAGCGCCGCATCTTCGTACGCCTGGGCCGCCAGCCCCGGATCGACGAACATGTGGCGCGGCACCGCCGCCATCGCGTTCAGCACACGCTGATCGCTGACGCCATTGGCTCGCAGGCGTTCGACCATGCGTTCGCGAACCCGTTCCGAGGTCAGCGCGAGGGCGTTGTTCATCGCGCCGCTGCTTGCGCCGCCGAATGCGCCGCTCATTGCTCCGGCTAGCGCGGCGTTCGGCGTGGGTTTCGCGCTTTGCTGCGCTTGCGACTGAAGTGGCGATGGCGTCGCGCGTGCGCCGTGTCCAGTCGCATGCGACGCGGTTTTGCCTGGCTTGACCGACGACTTCGGTGCTTGCTTGACAGGCTGCCCCGCCAATGCGGCAGCCAACGAGTTCACCGTTGTCTTTGCGACCGGCGCGGCCTGCGGCTTTGGCGGCATCGCACCGCCGGTTCCGGCCGGCATGCCCGACGAAGCGCTTTGCGTCTTCGCCTGGGGAATCACCTGGGGTCGCGGCGCCGGCGTCGCTTGTGCAGCCGCGGAAGCTCTCGCTTGCGCACGCGCGGCCGCGCCGCCCTGGGTCGGTTTAACCGACTGCTGCCGCGCGTTCAGCGCCGCGCTCGCCGCGAGCGCCGCCGCGCGCATCTCACCCGGACGTCCCTCGGGCCGGCGCGGTTCGCGCACCAGGTCCTCGAGACCCAGCGGAAAGCGCTTCGCGCGCTCGCCGGTCATGAAGTGCCGCTCCCGGCGCGCAGCCAGTCGCGCGCCGCGGGCAGCATTTGCGTGTGGGTCAGATCGAGCTGCAGCGGCGTGATCGACACGGCGCCGTTCGCGACTGCATGGAAGTCCGTGCCTTCGCTCGCGTCGCGGGCCTGGCCCGAAGCGCCGATCCAGTAGATCGGTTCACCGCGCGGATTGGTTTGGCGTATCACTGGCTGCGACGGATGACGTTTGCCGAGTCGCGTGATCTGCCAGCCGCGCAGTTCGTCGTACGGCAGGTTAGGAATATTGACGTTCAGCAGCGGATGCCCCGGCAACGGCCGCTCGAGATAATGCGCGACGATTTCGGCGGCTACGCGCGCCGCGTCTTCGAGATGCACCCAGTCCTTGTCGACGAGCGAAAACGCGATGGCCGGCACGCCGAACATGATGCCTTCGGTGGCGGCCGCGACGGTGCCGGAATACAGCGTGTCGTCGCCCATGTTCTGGCCGTTGTTGATACCCGAGACTACGAGGTCCGGTGTATGGTCGAGCATGCCGGTCAGTGCGATGTGCACCGAGTCGGTCGGCGTACCGTTCACGTAGTAGAAACCGTTCGCCGAACGCAGAACGGAGAGCGGCCGCCACAGCGTCAGGGAATTCGACGCGGCGCTGCAGTTCTGTTCGGGAGCCATCACGGTGACGTCGGCGATCGGCTTCAGCGCTTCATAAAGCGCGGCAAGGCCCGGCGCCAGATAACCGTCGTCGTTGCTGAGTAGGATTCGCATCCGCCGATTGTAACCGAGGAAAGATGGCACGCGAACGACACGGTCGGCGTGTCCGCATGGCAGGCACGAGCGTCGCGCGAGCCGGTGTTTTTCCCGCGCGCGGATGCTTGTGTCGAACGCAAAGATGCTGCTTTGCATTGAACGCGCCGCCGTGTGCGCGCGTCGATGAATCGGCATCCGGTGCGTGTTTCGCTGTGCGATGCAATACGGTTTGCGCGACCACGCACGTGCACCGCATCAAAAGCGCGCTGCACGCTCTAACCTGCCGCGCAATAAATCGCACGGTCGTGCGCTTTGCTTTACACTCGAAAACGTTGCGAACCCTGAACGATACGGAGACACGATGCGCGCGATTCGCTGCAAGCAATATGGGCCGCCCGAAAGCCTGGCCGTCGACGACCTGCCGGATCTCGAACCGCCTCCCGGCCACGTGGTGATCGACGTGAAGGCCGCGGCCGTCAATTTTCCCGACGTGCTGATCATCGAGAACAAATACCAGTTCAAGCCGCCGCTGCCGTTCACGCCGGGCTCGGAGGCAGCGGGCATCGTGCGCGCGGTGGGCGAAGGCGTCACGCAATTCAGGCCGGGCTCGCGCGTGGCCGCGTTCACCGGCTCCGGCGGCTTCGCCGAGCAGGCGCTTGCCCCCGCCGCGGCCTGCGTGCCGCTCGACGACGAGGTGTCGTTCGAACTCGCGGCCGCGTTCACGCTCGCGTATGGCACCTCGCATCACGCGGTGGTCGATCGCGGCGCGCTACAGCCCGGCGAGACGATGCTCGTGCTCGGTGCGGCCGGCGGCGTCGGCCTTGCGGCGGTCGAAATCGGCAAGGCGCTCGGCGCGCGCGTGATCGCGGCGGCATCGAGCGATGAAAAGCTCGCGACCTGCGTGAAGCACGGCGCGGACGCGACGATCAACTACAGCAGCGAGGATCTGCGCGAACGCATCAAGGCGCTGACCGACGGCCAAGGTCCGGACGTGATCTACGACCCGGTCGGCGGCATGTATGCGGAGCCGGCGTTTCGCAGCATCGGCTGGAGGGGGCGTTATCTGGTGGTCGGCTTTGCCAACGGCGAGATCCCGATGCTGCCGCTGAACCTGATGTTGCTCAAGGGCGCGAGCGTGGTCGGCGTGTTCTGGGGCGACTTCGCCAGGCGTGAGCCGCAGCGCAATCGCGCGGCCTTCGAACAGATGACCGGCTGGATTCGCGAAGGCAAGCTCAAGCCCTACGTGTCCGCCCGCTATTCGCTCGACGACACCGGCCGCGCGTTGCGCGACATGGCCGAGCGCCGTGTGATCGGCAAGGTGGTGATCACGCCGTAGCGCAACCAGTCAAGCAGCATCAAAAACGGCGCGGCGCCCGAATGCGATTTCGGGCGCCGCGCCGCGTGCGATCAACTCTTACAGCTTCTCCGTCTCTCCGCTGCGCGGCTGCCACTTCATCAGGCGCCGCTCCGCCATTCCGACGATCGCATCGAGAACCAGCGCGAATGCGGTCAACACCAGAATCCCCGCGAACACGGTATTGATGTCGAAGGTGCCTTCGGCCTGCAGGATCAGATAGCCGACACCGCGCGCCGAGCCCAGATACTCGCCCACCACCGAGCCGACGAACGCGAGCCCCACCGACGTATGCAGGCTCGAAAACACCCAGCTCATCGCGCTCGGCAGATAGACGAAACGCAGCAGCTGTTTGCGGTTCGCGCCGAGCATGCGCGCGTTCGCGAGCACGACCGGGCTCACTTCCTTCACGCCCTGATAGACGTTGAAGAACACGATGAAGAACACCAGCGTGACGCCGAGCGCGACCTTAGACCAGATGCCGAGGCCGAACCACACGCCGAAGATCGGCGCGAGTATCACGCGCGGCATCGAGTTCGCAGCCTTCACGTACGGATCGAACAGCGCGCTCGCGGTCGGCGCGAGCGCGAGCCACAGGCCGACGCCGAGCCCGATCGCGGTGCCGAACACGAACGCGAGCACGGTCTCGACGAGCGTTATCCACAGATGCAGATAGATCTCGCCGCCCGTGAACCACTCCCAGATCCGCTGCAGCACTTTCTGCGGCTCGCCGAAGAAGAACGCAGCTTTATTCGGATCGTCGAAATAGAACGGCGGCAACAGCGTCGGGCTCGTCAGCACGTACCACAGCACGAAGCACAGCACGAGCAGCAGCCACTGCCAGATCACCAGATTCGCCCGGCTAGGGCGCAACGTCTTCCACATGACTTGGTTTGCCTTGGACGATTATTGAACACGTCTTCTTTTTTGATGCGCATGCAGGCATGCGCGGCACACTTAAACGGCGGCCAGTTGCTGCTGATATCCCTTGAGCACCTCATCGCGCAGCACACCCCAGATTTGCGCATGCAATTCGACGAAGCGCGGATGCGAGCGGATTTCGGCGACATCGCGCGGCCGCGGCAGATCGATCCGGAACTCGCCGATCGGATGCGTGGCCGGCCCGGCAGACAGTACCACCACGCGATCCGACATCGCGATCGCTTCATCGAGATCGTGCGTGATGAACAGCACTGCCTTGCGCTTCGCGGCCCATAAATCGAGCAGCTCGTTTTCCATCAGCTGCCGCGTTTGAATATCCAGCGCGGAAAACGGCTCATCCATCAGGATGATGTCGGGATCGAGTATCAGCGTCTGCGCCATCGCGACGCGCTTGCGCATGCCGCCGGACAGCTGATGCGGATAGCGGTCGCCGAAGCCGCCGAGACCGACGCGCTTCAACCACTCTTCGGCCTTCGCGCGCGCGTCCGAAGCCGGCACGCCGTGAAACGACAGGCCGGCCATCACGTTGTCGAGCGCCGAGCGCCACGGCATCAGCGCATCGGCCTGGAACATGTAGCCCGCGCGGCGATTCAGACCACTGAGCTTCTCGCCGAACACGCTGACTCCACCGGTCGACGGCTGTAGCAGCCCTGCGCCGATGTTCAGCAGCGTGGACTTGCCGCAGCCAGTCGGGCCGACCACCGACACGAACTCGCCCGGCTCGATACGCAGCGTCGTGTCCTTGACCGCCGTGTAGCGCTGCGCGCGGTTGTCGCGCGCAGCGAACGTGCAGGTGATGTTTTCGAGCGCCAGGGCAGCAACGGTCATCGTTTGGCTCGCTTCGGGGATCGGGTTTGCGGGGAGTTGTCGCGGCGTGACGCTGCGGGCGGCGGACGTGGACGAAGCGAATCGCCCTGTCCACGTCCTTTTCGGTAAGCCTATGCGCGCGCCGCCTGGCTTACGCCTTGACGGTCGTCAGCGCCTTCTTCACGAAGTCGTTGGTCCACGTCTTCGACAGATCGATCTGCGCGTTCTGGATCAACGGATCAAACGCCTTCAGCGTCTTCAGCGACGTCGCGGGACCGTCGGCGGGCATCAGGCCGTCGGGCGACATCGCTTCGCGCACGTGTGCCCACGCGTCGAGATAGAGCGCGCGGTCGCCGAGCAGATAGCTCTCCGGCACCGTGTTGATCAGCTCGCTGCCGCTCGCGTTCTGCAGCCACTTGAGCGCGCGCACCATCGCATTGGTCAATGCCTGCGTGGTGTTCGGGTTCTTCGTGATGAACGACTGCGACGCGTACAGGCAGCCCGCCGGCATGTCGCCGCCGAACACCGTGTGCGTATCGGCGAGCGTGCGCGTATCCGACACGACGCGCACGTCGCCGGCGCGCTCGAGGCGCGTGACGACCGGATCGAGATTGGCGATCGCGTCGATCTGCCCGGACTGCAGCGCGGCGATCGCACCGGCACCCGCGCCCACGCCGATGAACGCGACGTCCTTCGGACTGAGCCCCGCTTTGGCGAGCACGAAGCTCGCCATGATCGAGGTCGACGAACCCGGCGCGGTCACGCCGATCTTCTTGCCCTTCAGATCCGCGATCGACTTGAAGTTAGGCATCGTTTTCTTCGATACCGCGAGCACGATCTGCGGCGCGCGGCCTTGCAGCACGAATTCACGGAACATCTGCTTTTGCGCCTGCAACAGCAGCGTGTGTTCGAACGCGCCGGAGACCACGTCCGCGCTACCGCCGACCGCCGCCTTCAACGCCTGCGAGCCGCCCGCGAAGTCGGAAATCTCGACTTCGAGCCCTTCGTCCTTAAAGTAGTTGCGGCGCTCGGCGATGGTCAGCGGCAGGTAGTAGAACAGGTTCTTGCCGCCGACCGCGATGGCAACCTTGGTGGTCTCCGGTTTGCCCTGCGCGAATGCGAACGGTGTGGCCGCGAGCGAGGCGCCCGCGAGCGCCGCACCGCCGGCGAGGAAGGTTCTGCGTTGCATGGTCCGTTGTCTCCAGATTTTTTGTAGTCCGGCTTTTGTCCGCTCGGGTGCGCGCCGTTGCGCACGCGCCTGGGCGCGGTGTGTGGCTTACCGGTCGCGCAGCGCGAGTCGTGCTTCAGCGCCGCGCTTTTCGCGCTCTTCCCTATGCGTTGCGCCGTGCGGATCAGACGATCTGTTGCGCCCGCAACCTCGCGATGCCGTCAGCATCATAACCTAGCGATTGCAGGACTTCATCGGTATGTTCACCCAGTTCCGGCCCCAGCCAGCGGGTCTCGCCGGGCGTCGCCGACAGCTTCGGCGTGACCGTGGGCAGCGCGATTTCCTTGCCGTCCTGCCACTTGAAGCGCTGGATCATCTGACGCGCGATGAACTGCGGATCGGTGAACATATCGGCGACGCTGTAGATGCGGCCCACCGGTACATCGGCCGCGTTCAGCACCGCGAGCGCTTCTTCGATCGTGCGCGTGGACAGCCAGGCGGCGATCGCGGCGTCGATTTCCTGGGTGCGCGGCACGCGGCCGTCGTTATGCGCGAGCGCCGGATCGTTGGCGAGATCGTCGCGTTCGATCGCGAACATCAGGCGCCTGAAGATCGGATCGCTATTGCCGCCGATCACGATGCTGCCGTCGCGGCACGGATAGGTATTGGACGGCACGATGCCCGGCAGCGACGCGCCGGTGCGCTCGCGCACCATGCCGTAGACGCCGTACTCGGGCACCACGCTTTCCATCATGTTGAAGACGGCCTCGTACAGCGCGACGTCGACGACCTGCCCCTTGCCGCCGTTCACCTGCTTGTGATGCAGCGCCATCAGCGCGCCGATCACCCCGTGCAGCGCGGCGATCGAATCGCCGATCGAAATGCCGATACGCGGCGGCGGCAGATCCGGATAGCCGGTGATATGGCGCAGACCGCCCATCGACTCGGCGATCGCGCCGAAGCCGGGGCGGTCGCGATACGGGCCCGTCTGGCCGTAGCCCGACAGACGCACCATCACGAGGCCGGGGTTTTCGGCGGACAGCACGTCGTAGCCGAGTCCGAGCTTTTCGAGCAGACCGGGCCGGAAATTCTCGACGACGATATCGGCCTCTTTCGCGAGGCGCCGCACGATCCGCTTGCCCTCTTCGGCTTTCAGGTTGATCGTGACGGATTTCTTGTTGCGCGCCTGCACGGCCCACCACAGCGACGTTCCGCCGACTTCCGGATACAGCTTGCGCCATTTGCGCAGCGGGTCGCCGCCTTTGGGGTCTTCGATCTTGATCACGTCGGCACCGAATTCGCCTAGAAAACGGGCGGCGAACGGCCCGGCGATCAGCGTGCCGAGTTCCAGCACCTTGACGCCGGCGAGCGGACCGCGCGCGTCATGCGTTGCCGCACTCGCGGCTGATTCGGGGGTGGCGCTCATGAGTCTCCTTTGTCGACCGGAGTTAGCGCTTTAGCGCTTACTCCGGTCCCATGCAAAGCTGTCGATCGGAGTTAGCGCTTTAGCGCTTACTCCGATCCCATGCAAAGCTGTCGATCGGAGTTAGCGCTTTAGCGCCTACTCCGGTCCCATGCAAAGCTGTCGATCGGAGTTAGCGCTTTAGCGCCTACTCCGATCCCATGCAAAGTTGTCGGCCAGAGTTGGCGCAAAGCACTTACCCTGGTCCCCTGCAAGTTGGTTGCTTTGTTCTACATCGTCATGCGCACGGTCTGCGCCGCTTGCGACGACGCGTGCCTTGACGGTACCGCGGCGGCCAACGGCAGCCGCGTGGCTACATCGAACGACGGTCGAGCATCGCGCGCGCGATCGTGCCCGCGTCGACATACTCGAGCTCGCCGCCCACCGGCACGCCGCGCGCGAGACGCGTGACGGCAAGGCCGCGCGCCTTCAGCGTCTGCCCGAGGTAATGCGCGGTGGCCTCGCCTTCGTTGGTGAAGTTGGTGGCCAGCACGACTTCCTTGACGACGCCATCCGACGCGCGCTTTACCAGCCGGTCGAAATGGATTTCCTTCGGGCCGATGCCGTCGAGCGGACTCAACCGCCCCATCAGCACGAAATAGAGGCCGCGATAGGTCATCGTCTGTTCGAGCATGATCTGGTCGGCCGGCGTTTCGACTACGCACAGCAACGACGGATCGCGCTCCTCATCCAGGCAGACCTCGCAGATCTGCGCTTCGGTAAACGTGTTGCACTTTTCGCAGTGACGCAGATGCTCGGTCGCGAACAGTAGCGAGCGGCCGAGCTTTTCGGCGCCTTCGCGGTCGTGCTGCATCAGGTGATACGCCATGCGTTGCGCGGACTTCGGCCCGACACCGGGCAGCGCGCGCAGCGCTTCGACGAGCGCCGACAAGGCGGAAGGTTGTTTCATGCGGATCGGCGTCGACGTGGGTGTGGTGCCCGGGTGGGCGAATTGGGATGCGGGGTGATGCTCGAAACCGGCCGCGCTTTCGCGCCATGATCGCGCTTTCACACGCGGCCGTGGTTTCGATTTTTCCGGCCTGCGCGCGGCGCGCGCCGGCGAGCGTTTGCTTTCGCACCGCGGCAACCAACCGCTGCGACGCTCACCCGCTTTAGCCCGCTCCCAGCCAGGAGCAGGTTCAGAACGGCAGCTTGAAGCCCGGCGGCAGCGGCAGGCCGGCGGTCATGCCGCCCATCTTTTCCTGCGCGGTCGCCTCGGCCTTGCGCACGGCGTCGTTGAACGCGGCGGCGACCAGATCTTCCAGCATGTCCTTGTCGTCGGCGAGCAGGCTCGGGTCGATCGACACGCGGCGCACGTCGTTCTTGCAGGTCATCGTCACCTTGACGAGACCGGCACCCGACTGCCCCTCGACTTCGATCAGCGCGAGTTGCTCCTGCATCTTCTTCATGTTTTCCTGCATCTGCTGGGCTTGCTTCATCAGCCCGGCGAGTTGGCCTTTCATCATGGACGTGCTCCTTCTAGATAGCGTGGAATCTGACATTCCGGCGCCGCGCTCCGACGACGCCGCGAACGATGGATCAGTGGGCCGGCGACGCGCCGTTCGGGGCGGCGTCCGGGGTAATCGGGCGGATCGAGCCCGGCACGATGCTCGCACCGAACTCGCGAATCAGCGACTGCACGAACGGATCGGCGCTGATCTCGCGCTCGGCTTCCTGCTGGCGCTGCGCGCGCAGCTTCGCGTCGTGTGCGGCAGCGGTACGGCGCGCCGCGCCGACTTCGACCTGCACGTCGACGTTCTGGCCGAGCCGCTCGACCAGCGCTGCCTTCAGTTTAGCGACCTGCGACGCTTCCGCGTATTGCGGCACCGGTACGTTGAGCTTCAGCGTGCCGCCTTCGAGCGCCATCAGTTCGCTGTTGAACGCAAGCTGGTACGAGATGCCCTTCAGCGGCAGATCGACGGCGAGCGCGGGCCAGTCGCCGGTGAAACCGAGCGGATCGAGCGGCACCGCGGGTGGCAGCGGGCGCGTATCGACGACCGGCGCCGGCGCGGCGGCCTGTCCGGCCGGGGCGTCCATGCGGACGTCGTCGGGGCCGTGGTCGAACACCGGCACGAAGTTCTCGTCTGGCGGAATGAAGTAGGCGTCGTCCGCGGCCGATAGCGGCATGTAGTCGTCGGGCGGCATGTCGTCCCATGGTGGGATCGACGGGCTGTTCTGTTGCGCGTTGCCGCTGGCGCCGCTGTTTGCATTGCGAGCGGGCGCAGCCTGCGCGGCGGTGTCCTGCGACGCCTGGCGCGGCGCACCGGGCGTCGGCACTGGAACGACCACACGCGGCGCGGCCGGCTTCGGCGTGGCGGGCGCGGCGGGCTTCGCGGCCGCCGGCGTATTAGCGCGGCCACGGTCGGACGATACTTTCATGCCGGCGTTGCGCAACACGTCGAGCGCGGCGCGAGCGCCGCCCGCGCGACGCGGCGCGGAGTCGTCGGCTGCGGCGGGTGCCGCCGGTGAAGCGCGCGCCGCCAATTCCTGCCGGGCTTCCGGTTCCGGTGACGTCGCCTCTTCCGCGCGAGCAAGCGCGGCAGTTGCAAACGCGCTCGGTGCGGATGAAGGTTCGATGTCGGAAACTTCGTTCGAGACGGGCGCGCTCGACGGGGCGATCGTGGCGCCGGCATCCGCTGGCGCGTCGTCCCACGGCGCCAAAGGGCGGGCCGCCGCAACGGCTGCAGCAGGCGCGCCGGCAGCTTGGGCTTCAACCGATTGCGGCGCTGCTTCAGCTTGAGCGGCGTCGGCTGCGGGCTTCGCGATCGGCTTTGCAACGGACGCGGTGGCTTTCATCGGATCGCCCTGCTCCTCGCCAGCAACGTCAACCTGAGGTCCACGAGCCGGGGCAGCGGCTGCCATGGCCATCGCGGACGAAGGCGACAATGCGCGCAGCGCCGCGACCGTTGGTACGCCAGAACGCTTCGCACCGGCGCCCGCGCCGGGCGCAGCGGTTTGCGTACCAGCGGCTCCCGTCGCGCCGCCACCGCCGCCTGTCGGCGCCGGCTCGAACGCGAGCATGCGCAGCAGCGTCATCGTGAAGCCCGCGTATTCGTCGGGTGCGAGGCCCAGTTCGCTTCGGCCGATCGTCGCGATCTGATAGAACAGTTGCACCTGCTCGGCGCTCAACGCGTCGGCGAAGCGGCGCAGATCGGCGGCCTCCGGCCATTCGTCGAGCACCGACGAAGGCGCGAACTGCGCCCACGCGATCCGATGCAGCAGGCTCGCCAGATCCTGCAGCGCCGTCGAAAACGACAGGCTGCGCAAGGCCATCTCGTCGGCGACCGCTAGCACGGCCGCGCCGTCGCCCTGCGCGAGCGCGTCGAGCAGGCGGATCAGATAGCTTTGGTCGAGCGCGCCGAGCATGCCGCGCACCGCGTCTTCGCTGACCTGGTTCGCCGAATAGGCGATCGCCTGATCGGTCAGCGATAGCGCGTCGCGCATCGAACCGTCGGCCGCGCGCGCGAGCAGGCGCAACGCCTGCTCCTCGTGCGGCACATTCTCTTCGCCCAGAATGCGTTCGAGATGCGACACGATGTGACCGGCCGGCATCTGCTTCAGATTGAACTGCAGACAGCGCGACAACACGGTGACCGGAATCTTCTGCGGGTCGGTGGTCGCAAGAATGAACTTGACGTGCGACGGCGGCTCTTCGAGCGTCTTCAGCATTGCGTTGAACGCGTGGTTCGTCAGCATGTGCACTTCGTCGATCATATAGACCTTGAAGCGCGCATCGACGGGCGCGTACACCGCGCGCTCGAGCAGCGCGGCCATTTCATCGACGCCGCGATTACTCGCCGCGTCCATCTCGACGTAATCGACAAAGCGCCCTTCGTCGATCTCCCGACACGCACGGCACACGCCGCACGGTGTCGACGTCACGCCGGTCTCGCAATTGAGCGCCTTCGCGAAGATGCGCGACAGCGTGGTTTTGCCGACGCCGCGCGTACCTGTAAACAAATAGGCATGATGCAGACGGCCGCCGTCGAGCGCATGGGTGAGCGCGCGCACCACGTGCTCCTGTCCGACGAGCGAAGCGAAATCCTTCGGCCGCCATTTGCGTGCGAGAACTTGATAGGTCATCCGGAAATTGTATCAGTAACAATGGCGCGCAAAACCGATTCGGAACGGCCCTCGAACGCGCGACACGACCACGACGACGCTCCGTCCGAACACGGCGAACGATCAATACGGAAGCTGGGAATGACTGTGGAGATTCTGCGGAGAATCCGTGAAAACGGCCGCGGAGAAAAAAGCAAAGGAAGGTGACGAGCCCGACCCTCGGCACTGGTGGAAAACGGCTGTGGCTGCTTCGTTCCCGACCTGACCAGGTTGACCATCCCTCCATGCGAGGAGGCCCGTCACGAAAGATTCTATCATTGCCGCGCGCGTTGTGCGACTGTTGATACGAACAAAACGCGAACGACGCGTCGCTTCGAACGGCCTCACACTGTTTGCGTCCGCATCATGCACGCCGCCCGACGACCTCCCGGCCACCTCGGCGACGGGCCGCCACGCACGTCCCTTGAGTTCGCCGCGCCCGCCACCATTTAGATTGCAACGCGGTATCAGTGAGCCGCAGAAACCGGCCGACGCAGCAGCGGCGGCCCATTAGCCCCACTGCCCTAATGAGTACTATCGCCATCGGCAACGCATAGCGAATTAAGCTACACTGCCAGTTGAAAGACCCGCATACGCGACTCTTTCCGCGCATTCCGTGAAAATCCGGCGTTTTTTCAGACGGTTTTTCTGATTTTCACAGGCATGCGCGGCTAGTCTCCGGATGCGGCAAAGCGAACGGAAAATTTCCCGGTTTTTGACGTATCGTGGCGAGCAATTCAGGCGGGCCTCGAACCGATAGAGGTATTCATAAATGAGCGAACAAATCAAGCATATTAGCGACGCATCGTTCGAACAGGACGTCGTGAAATCCGATAAACCCGTGCTGCTCGATTTCTGGGCGGAATGGTGCGGTCCGTGCAAGATGATCGCGCCGATCCTCGACGAAGTCGCGAAGGATTACGCCGATCGCCTGCAAGTCGCGAAGATCAATGTCGACGAGCACCAGTCCACGCCGGTCAAGTTCGGCGTGCGCGGGATCCCCACGCTGATCCTGTTCAAGAACGGCGCTGTTGCCGCTCAGAAGGTGGGCGCCCTGTCGAAGTCGCAACTCACCGCGTTCCTCGACGGCAACCTGTAAAGCAGCAGCACGTCTCGGCGCTCGCGCGTTCATCGCGCGCTGCGAGCAGTTGAGAATCGGGCGCATCGGTGGAGCAAGCCGCCGCGCCCTTCAGTCGAGCGTGTTGTCAGCTGGCAACACGCTTTACGACAAAGATGCCACTCCGCCGCACTGGCGGAAACTGGCGTGTGCTATGCTAGAATCCACAAAACGTCGAAAAGACGTGTAAGTCTTTGAGCGGTTCCGCTCACCCTCCTCCCAGATTTCATTTCGTCGCACCTTCTCCTGCGGGTTCTCCGTATGCATTTATCCGAGCTTAAGACTCTGCACGTGTCCCAATTGATCGAGATGGCCAATGGCCTCGAGATCGAAAGCGCGAACCGCCTGCGCAAGCAGGAACTGATGTTCGCCATTCTAAAAAAACGAGCCAAAGCGGGCGACACGATCTTCGGCGACGGCACCCTCGAAGTGCTGCCGGACGGTTTCGGCTTCCTGCGTTCGCCGGAAACCTCCTACCTCGCCAGCACGGATGACATCTACATCAGCCCGTCGCAAATCCGCCGCTTCAATCTGCATACGGGCGACACGATCGAAGGCGAAGTGCGCACGCCCAAAGACGGCGAGCGCTATTTCGCGCTGGTGAAGGTGGACAAGGTCAACGGCCAGCCGCCGGAGGCCTCGAAGCACAAGATCATGTTCGAAAACCTGACGCCGCTGCACCCGAACAAGGTGCTGCTGCTCGAACGTGAAATGCGCGGCGAAGAGAACGTGACGGGCCGCATCATCGACATGATCGCGCCGATCGGCAAGGGCCAGCGCGGCCTGCTCGTCGCGTCGCCGAAGTCGGGCAAGACCGTGATGCTTCAGCACATCGCGCACGCGATCAAGCAGAACCACCCCGATGTCGTGCTGTTCGTGCTGCTGATCGACGAGCGCCCGGAAGAAGTGACGGAAATGCAGCGTTCGGTGGCCGGCGAAGTGATCGCCTCCACGTTCGACGAACCCGCCGCGCGTCACGTGCAGGTCGCCGAAATGGTGATCGAGAAGGCCAAGCGCCTCGTCGAAATGAAGAACGACGTCGTGATTCTGCTCGACTCGATCACGCGTCTCGCGCGCGCTTACAACACGGTGGTGCCGGCTTCGGGCAAGGTGCTGACGGGCGGTGTCGACGCGAATGCGCTGCAGCGACCGAAGCGCTTTTTCGGCGCGGCGCGCAACATCGAGGAAGGCGGATCGCTGACCATCATCGGCACGGCGCTGATCGAAACCGGCAGCCGCATGGACGACGTGATCTACGAAGAGTTCAAGGGCACCGGCAATATGGAAGTGCACCTCGAGCGCCGTCTTGCCGAGAAGCGCGTCTACCCGTCGATCAACCTGAACAAGTCGGGCACGCGCCGCGAAGAGTTGCTGATCAAGCCCGAAGTGCTGCAGAAGATCTGGGTGCTGCGCAAGTTCATTCACGACATGGACGAAGTCGAGTCGATGGAATTCCTGCTCGACAAGATCCGCCAGACGAAGAGCAACTCCGAGTTCTTCGACATGATGCGTCGTGGTGGCGGCAGCTAACGCCCGACCTTCGTGCTGGCTGAAGTAGCCGGCTACGGCAACGCATGAAAAACCGCTCGCAAATCGCGAGCGGTTTTTTTTCGCCCGTCGTCAGCTCATGCAATGCGCCCTCAACATGTACGTGAACGTTCACGTTGCAGTACAATGCCGACACACTGCCCTCCCCGTCACCACCATGCCGAAGGACTCCCCCGCGCTATTGACCGTGCGCGACGCCGCCGAACGTCTCGGCGTCACGCCGCGCACGCTGAAGTACTACGAGGAACGCGGCCTCGTATCGCCGACTCGCAGCGAAGGCCGCTACCGCCTGTACGACGAGGAAGACCTGAAGCGCTTCGCGCGCATTCTGCGTTTGCGCTCGCTCGGTTTCTCGCTGCACAGCATCACCGAAATGCTGAAGCGGCCGCTCGAACCGGTCGAAGGCGGTCATCGCTTCTCGACGGAATCGCTGCAGCAGATTCGCGATGCGATCGCCCACCAGGTCGAAGCGCTCGACGCCCGCATCGAAGCGGTGCGCCGCGAACTGAAGGAAGCCCAGGCCCTGCGCGCCGAGTTGGCCCCCGATCTCGACTACCTCGAGCGGCGCCTCGCCGGCGAAAACGCCGATCAGCTGCTCGAACAGCGTCGTCACGCGCAGGCCAAAGCGGCCGGGGCCGCTGAAAATCCCGGAACTGCGCCCGGCAAACGTACAGGCAAATCGCGCACCGGTACACCGTCCAGGTCGTCATGAGCCTCACCTCGTCCCGCGCCGCGAGGTTCGGCGTCGACAAATTGCCCGGCGATTTTTTCCCGTGGGTGCTCGCGGTCGTCACCGGTCTCGACTATTTCGACAACGCGATCTTCTCGTTTTTCGCCAGCTATATCGCCGGTGGTATCAATGCATCGCCAGATGAACTCGTGTGGGCGTCGAGCGCCTACGCAGTCGCCGCGGTGCTCGGCATCCTGCAGCAGGAATGGTGGGTCGAGCGCTTCGGCTACCGGCGCTACGTGGCCGGCTGCATGCTGCTCTATTCGGCGGGCGCGGCCGCCGCGGCGCTCAGCGAGTCGTCGATCGAGCTCGCGTTCGCGCGCGGCTTTCAGGGCTACTTCATCGGCCCGATGATGGGCACCTGCCGCATCCTGATCCAGATGAGCTTCACGCCGCAGCAGCGGCCCGCGGCCACGCGCGCGTTCTTGCTGCTGATCGTGCTCGCGAGCGCGCTTGCGCCGCTCGTCGGCGGACAACTGGTCGCGCATTTCGACTGGCGCGCATTGTTCGCATGCACGGTGCCGGCTGGCGTGCTGTTCGCCATGCTCGCGTTGCTCGCGCTGCCCGACGCGGGCAACCGCCTGCCCGAGGAACGCGGCTCCGCCCATTTCTGGCCGTATCTGATCTTCGCGTTCGCGCAGGGCGCGCTGCAGATCGTGATGCAGCAGGTGCGCTTCCAGCTGTTCAGCACGTCGCCGGCGTTGATCCTGCTGGCGGTCGCCGGCATCACGGCGCTCGGCTGGTTCGTGTATCACCAGTGGCATCACCCGGCGCCGCTCGTGCGCCTGCATGCACTGCGCGAAAAGGTCTTTCAGGTCGGCATCGTGCTGTACATGTTCTATTACTACATGTCGACGGTGTTCAGTTATCTGATTTCGCGCTTCCTCGAAGGCGGCCTCGGCTATCCGGTCGAGAACACCGGGCGGCTCGTCGGCGTCACGTCGCTGATTTCGGCGAGTGCGCTGTTCGTTTATCTACGTTATGCGAAGCTGCTGCCGCGCAAGAAGTGGATCATCGTGCCGGGCTTCGCCGTGGCCGCGTTCGCCGCCGTATGGATGACGCGCATGTCGCCCGACGTCGGCGAGGCGGCACTCGTCGTGCCGCTTCTGCTGCGCGGCCTGCTGTTGCTCTTCATCGTGCTGCCGGTCGCGAATCTGACGTTCCGCATCTTCGCGATCGAGGAGTTCACGCACGGCTACCGGTTGAAAAACATCGTGCGGCAATTGACGATCTCCTTCGCGACTGCCTCGGTGATCATCATCGAGCAGCATCGGCTTGCACTGCATCAAAGTCGCCTCGCGGAGTCCGTGAATCCGTACAATCCGGTCTACCAGAACACGCTCGCGACACTGACTCGCGGCTTCGCCGCCGCTGGCCATGCGGCGAGCGAGGCGCATGCGCTCGCGATCGCGTCGATCGGCCGGTCGGTCGCGCAGCAGGCCAGTTTCCTCGCGTCGCTCGACGGCTTCTATTTTCTGATCGGCGTCGCGATATGCGGCGGCCTGTTCGCCGCGTGGCAAAAACAGATCGACTGAAGGTGGGCTCAAGCATGCTGTCGAAACTCACGAACTGGCTGGGCACGCGACGTCGCGAGCGCGCGCTGCGCGATTATGCGATCGACGATTCCTTGTGGCAGGCGACGCTCGCCGGTCTGCCCTTTCTCGCGCACCTGAGCGCGCCCGATCTCGCGCGACTGCGCGAGCTGACGAGCCTGTTCATCGCGCAAAAGGAGTTCTCGACCGCGCACGAGCTCGAGCTGACCGATGCGATGACAGTCGGCATCGCCGTGCAGGCGTGCCTGCCGGTGCTGAATTTGAGCCTCGATCTGTATCGCGGCTGGGTCGGAGTGATCGTCTATCCGGGCGAATTCGTGATCCGCAAGACCGTCGAGGACGAAGACGGCGTCGTGCACGAGGTCGAACACGACGCCAGTGGCGAGGCGTGGGAAGGCGGCCCGGTGGTGTTGTCATGGGAAGACGCGCAGCTGACCGACAGCAGCGACGCATACAACGTTGTGATTCACGAGTTCGCGCACAAGATCGACATGCTGAACGGCGAAGCGGACGGCCACCCGCCGCTGATGCGCCGCTGGCACGCCCCGCTCGACACGCAGGCATGGGCCGACGTGTTCGACCACGCGTACGATCACTTCTGCGCGAAAGTCGACGCGGTGCCCGAGCGTCGCTGGGCGCGCTTCGAGCGCGAATCGCTGATCGATCCATATGCCGCGGACCATCCGTCGGAATTTTTTGCCGTGTGCAGCGAGGCGCTGTTCGTGCAGCCGCAGGCTTTCGAGGCGGAGTATCCGGAGCTGTACAGGCTGCTCGCGCGCTACTACCGGCAGGATCCGGCGCGCGTGGGATTGACGTTCACACCCAGTTGAAACGCCGCGAACGCGGCGACGCTTGCGCCGCAATAGAATCCGCTGGCAGAAAAATCGCCAAGCGACTGATTTTCTGGCATAATCGCGGTTTTTCGACCGTAGGCAAGTGGCTCGCGCCTGAAGGCAGTCCAAATCTAGGCTGCACGCGGGTTGGCTACCGCCAGATTAAAGGAAAGACCATGAAAGAAGGCATTCACCCGGATTACCGCGAAGTCCTGTTCGTCGACATGTCGAATGACTTCAGGTTCGTGACGCGCTCGACCATCAACACGCGCGAAACCGCCGAATTCAACGGCAAGACCTACCCGCTCGCGAAGATCGAAGTGTCGTCGGAATCGCATCCGTTCTACACCGGTCAGCAAAAGATCATGGACACGGCCGGCCGCGTCGAGAAGTTCAACAAGAAGTTCGGCGCACGCGCTTCGGGCAAGGCAACGAAGTAATACCGCAACGGTGCCGGCTTCCGGCCGGCAACGGAGCAAACAGAAGGGCAGCGCGAGCTGCCCTTTTTTGTCGCCTGTACTTGTGCGACCGCTGGCTCGCACGCCGCGCGAAGCGTTGGCCTGGAACCGGTACGCCGCGCTTTCGCGACATCGTGTTACAGCATGTCCATTGACGTTGCCGGGCGTTACCGGCCGTGACGCGCATCGCACGGCACGACTACAATGCCGGATGCTCGAAACTGACCCTGCCACCCTGACCCGCCGGCCCGCTCCGGCCGCATCGTTTATCCAGACTCCACACACCGCATGAGACCTGTCGTTCGCCTCACCGCCTCTGCGACCAGTGCGTTGCCGCGCTGGCTGCTGCTGGCCATCTGTATCGTCTACGCCTCTTTCGGTCTGTTCGGCCGCGATCCGTGGAAGAACGAGGACGCAGCCGGCTTCGGTGTCATGTGGACGATGGCCAACGGCGGCGCGCACGACTGGCTGCTGCCGAACCTCCTCGGCAAATATCTGACCGAGGACGGCCCGCTCGGATACTGGCTCGGCGCGAGCGCGATCCGCGTCCTTGCGCCATGGGTCGACGCGAGCAACGCGTCGCGCGTGTTCACGGGCCTGCTGTTCTGCGCGGGCTGTGCGTTCGTCTGGTACGCGGCATATCTGCTCGGCCGGCGCGCCGAAGTGCAACCTTTCAAATATGCGTTCGGCGGCGAGCCGGAACCGCGCGACTACGGCCGAACGCTCGCCGATGGCGCGCTGCTGATCCTGCTCGCGTGCTTCGGCCTCGCCGAGCGCGGCCACGAAACCACGCCGCAGCTCGCGCAGTTCGTCTGCGTCGCGATGCTCGTCTACGGCCTCGTGCGCATGATCGACAAGCCGATCCAGGGCGCACTGATCTGGGGCCTCGCGATCGGTCTCGTCACACTCGCGAGCAGCCCGGTGCTGGTCGGCGCGCTGCTGCTCGGCACGCTCGCGATGACGCTGATCGTGCGCGAAACGCGATCGCGCTGGCTACTGCTCGCGGGTCTGCCAGTCGCGCTCGTGCTCGCGGTGTCGTGGCCGATCATCGCGCTCGCCACCTTCCCCGATGACGCCGTCTGGTATCTGAACCAGTGGCTGCACGTAAGCCTGAGCTCGTTCGCGGGCCCGCCCGGCTCGGTCGCCGCGTATGCGCTGAAAAACCTGCCGCTCTTCACCTGGCCCGCCTGGCCGCTCGCGCTGTGGTCGTGGTTCAGCTGGAAGGGTCTGCGGCGCGCACCGCACGTGGCGATTCCGCTGTCGGTGATTGGGCCGCTGTTCGTGCTCGTCGTGCTGCAAAGCCATCAGTCGAACCGGCTCTACATGCTGCTGCTGCCGCCGCTCGCGGTGCTCGCGACTTTCGCGCTGCCGACGCTCAAGCGCGGCGCGATCAACGCGATCGACTGGTTCGCGCTGCTGAGCTTCACGATCCTCGGCAGCTTCGTGTGGCTCGTGTATGTGGCGGGTCTGACCGGCTTTCCGCATCCGCTCGCGCGCAACCTCGCGCGGCTCGCGCCGGGCTTCGTGCCGCAGTTCAAGATTCTGTCGTTCGTGTGCGCGGTCGCGGTGACCGTCTGCTGGTTTCTGCTGGTGCGCTGGCGCCTCGCCCGTCATCCGAAGGTGCTGTGGCGCAGCGTCGTGCTGTCGAGCGCCGGCACGACGCTGATGTGGGTGCTGCTGATGACGTTGTGGCTGCCGGTCGTCAACTACAGCCGGACCTATCGCGACGTCGCGCAGCAGATCGCCAACCACTTGCCCGATGACTACACGTGCATCTCGCCGGTGCGCCTCGGCAATGCGCAGATCGCGACGTTCGCGTATTTCGGCGACATGAATTTCTCGTTCGACCAGGACTGCGACGTGATCCTGCGTCAGGACTCGCAGGACTACAGCGACCCTAGCGCGCTGCCCGACTACATCTGGAAGCTCGTCTGGGAAGGCCGCCGCGCCGCCGACCGCGACGAGCACTTCCGCCTGTACGTGCGCATCGACCGTCCGAAGCCGCCGCCCGGCAAGAACCGTAACTGGCACAAGAAACTCAAGTGACCATGTTCGCCGACGTACGGAAAATCGCCGCGCTCGCGTGGCCCGTATTGATCGGCCAGTTGGCCATCATCGCGTTCGGCGTGATCGACACGGCGATGGTCGGGCGCTACTCCGCAGTCGATCTGGCCGCGCTAGGGCTCGGCTCGTCGATCTACGTCTCGGTCTATATCGGCCTGACCGGCATCCTGACCGCGCTGCAGCCGATCACCGCGCAGCTGTACGGCGCGCGCCGCTACGGCGAGATCGGTGAAGAGGTGCGCCAGTCATGGTGGCTCGCCGCCGCGCTGACGGTGATCGGCTTTCTGATCCTGTTCTTCCCCGGGCCGCTGCTCGCGGTGTCGCGCGTGCCCGACGCGCTGCACGAGCGCACGCTCGCGTATCTGCGGATTCTCGCGTTCGGGCTGCCTGCCGGCCTCGCGTTCCGGGTCTATAGCTCCGTTGCCAATGCGCTCGGCAAACCGCGGCTCGTGATGTTCCTGCAGATCGCCGCGCTACTGCTGAAAATTCCGCTCAATAGCTGGTTCATTTTCGGCGGCCTCGGTATGCCCGCGCTAGGCGGTCCTGGCTGCGCGCTCGCGAGCACGCTGCTCAACTGGGCACTCGCGGTACTTGGCATGCTGCTGCTTGCGCGCGTCGACGATTTCAAGGCGCTCGGTATCTTCAAGCACTTCTGCTGGCCGGTCTGGAAGCGCCAGGCGGCGCAATTGCGGCTTGGCATTCCGATGGGGCTGTCGTATCTGATCGAGGTCACGTCGTACACGTTCATGGCGCTTTTCATCGCGCGCTTCGGCACGACGACGCTTGCCGGGCATCAGATCGCCGGCAACATCGGCGCGGTGTTGTATATGACGCCGCTGTCGATCGGCATCGCATCGTCGACGCTGGTCGCGCAGGCGCTCGGCGCACATCGGCCGCAGGCGGCGCGTACGCTGTCGCGTCACGGCATCGCGATGGCGGTGGCGATCGCGTGCTGCTATGCCGCGCTCGTGCTCGCGCTGCGGCCGTTCATCGTCGACGGCTATACGACGAACGCGCAGGTCGCGGCGAAGGCGTTGCCACTGGTGCTGATCGTCGCCTGCTACCACCTGTTCGATGCGTTGCAGATCTCCACCGCGTTCGTGCTGCGCGCCTACAAGGTCGCGGTCGTGCCGACCGTCATCTATGCGGTGGCGCTGTGGGGCGTCGGGCTCGGCGGCGGCTATGCGCTCGGCTTCGATACGACCGGCCTCACGCCGCCCTGGCTGACGGGCGCGCGCGGGTTCTGGGTCGCGAACACCGTGAGTCTCGCGATTGCCGGGGTCGGCTTGCTCGTGTACTGGCGAATCGTGAGCCAGCGTTATTTGCGCGACGCCGTGGCGGTGCGGGTCGATACGCCTGTTTGAGGGGATCGCGCATCGGAACGGTCATGGGCAGAACGAATCTGACGGTTAGTTGCGCCCAAGCCGGGGCGAGAGACGACCTGCGCCGCATCCGCCTATCCTCTGCCCGCCCAGCTCAGTGCTCTCACGCCGCGTATGCGGCCTGCGCCTCCCGATCCTTGGCCTCGAATATTTCCCGCGCCGTGAACAGCGCATTGAGCGCGGCCGGAAAGCCCGCATAGAGCGCCATCTGCATG
Source organism: Paraburkholderia sp. HD33-4 (assembly GCF_021390635.1). Taxonomy (NCBI): domain Bacteria; kingdom Pseudomonadati; phylum Pseudomonadota; class Betaproteobacteria; order Burkholderiales; family Burkholderiaceae; genus Paraburkholderia; species Paraburkholderia sp. HD33-4. Next base: position 2,486,277 of record NZ_JAJEJS010000001.1, read on the forward strand.
AACACCTCGACGATCTGCTCGCGCGTGCAGCCGACGTTCAGCGCCGCCTCGATATGCACCTTCAACTGCGGTTGCGCGCAGCCGAGTGTCGCGAGCGACGCGATCGTCGCAATCTCACGCGTGCGCAGATCGAGTTGCGGCCGGCTGTAGATGTCGCCAAAACCGAATTCGATCAGCAGGCGCCCGAATTCCGGCGCGACTGGCGCGAGCGCGGCGATTACCTGCTCGCCCGCCGAGCCGTCGATTTCCCTGAGCTTGTCCCAGCCGCGCGCGTAGCGGTCGTTGTGTGCGTAGTCCATTGCAAGTCCTTATTGGCGTGTGAAGACGACGAGGTTTCGTCGCCCTGTCGTGCCGCCTCGGGCTCAAGCGCGTCGTTCGTGGCCGCCTCGTAGTACGCGATCTTGTCGTCGATCGCGCCGAGGTTGCTCTGCAGATCGGCGATCCGCGCGAGCAACGCGGTGCGATGCGCAACCAGCAGGTCGCGGCGCGCACGCATGGTCGGATTGCCTTGCGCGCGCAACGCGGCGATCTGCTGCATGCCGGAGATCGACATGCCCGTCGCCTTCAGACGCATCACGAAGCGTAACCAGTCGAGGTCGGCCGGCGAGTACAGGCGGTGCCCCGCCTGCGTGCGCCCGACTGGCCGGATCAGGCCGGCCTGTTCGTAGTAGCGCAGCGTGTGCGTGGACACGCCGATCGTTTCGGCGACCTGACCGATGGTGAGCGCGGTTGAGTGTTTCGACATGACGGACTCAGGTTAGGACTTCGAGTGCACTCTAAGTCAAGCGTCGGACGCTGTCATTCGTCTGCGTTGCCCGCTTTTATCGCAGACGATTTATCGCGACCGATATCGACCGATATAACCGGTAAATTCACCGGCACTGCATGCCGCTAAAAGTTTTAAATATTGTCCGACCTGATTTACTTGTCATCAATCGATCGGTATAAATCGTCCGCTATCTCAAATCGGGCCTGCGATTTGTCCTATGCTTAAACGCAGCGCCCGCAGACAGGATGCGTCGTCCGTTCCCGGCTAACTTTTTGCCCTCAATGGAGTGTTTGCCATGCTGAAGAAGCTTTTCATGCTTTGCGTCGCTGTGGTTCTGTCGCTGTCGGCCGGCTTTGCCGCGGCCGTGGAAGTGAATACCGCCGATCAGGCCGCGCTCGAATCGGTCAAGGGCATCGGCCCCGTGCATGCGAAAGCGATCATCGACGAACGCGCCAAAAACGGCCCGTTCAAGAACGCCGACGATCTCGCCGCGCGCGTGAAGGGCCTCGGCCAGAAATCGGTCGAGAACCTCGAGGCGGCCGGGCTGACGGTCAACGGCTCGTCGGCGCCGCCGACCGGCGCGAAGACGTCGACCAAGTCGGCCACCAAGACGGCACCGGCGGCTCCCGCCGCAACCACCACTGCCGCGCCCGCAACGCCCGCGCCGGCTGCGACTACCGCGCCGGCCGCGGCTGCCCCTGCCTCGGCCGAGAAACCGTCGAAGTCGAAGAAGAAGGGCAAGGCCGCCGCATCCGACGCGGCAGCCGCTTCGGCGCCGGCCGCCGCGGCAGCCAGCGCACCGGCGGACGCGTCCGGCACCAAGGCTTCGAAGAAGAAAGCGAAGAAGAGCAAGGCGGCATCCGCCGCGGCTGCGTCCGGCGCCTGATGCCGGCGGAGTTGCCGCCGTCGCGTTTCACCGCGACGCGCAACCGCGCGTCGTCGTCACCCGCCCGGCCGTCGTGCACGCGCCGGCACTCAAGAGAGACCGTCATGAGCCTACTCGACACTATCGGTTCCCTGCTTGGCAAATCGCCAGAAGGCGGCGGCCAGCAAGCGCTGATCACAGCCGCGCTTGAATTCGTCAACAACCAGCCTGGCGGCCTGAACGGCCTGATCCAGCGGTTTCAGGAGAAGGGCCTCGGCGACGTCGTGTCGTCGTGGGTCGGCAACGGCGAAAACCAGCCGATCGCACCCGACGCTCTGCACAACGTGCTCGGCTCGGAAGCCGTGAGCGGCCTCGCCGCCAAGGCCGGTGTAGAGCCGGATCAGGTAACGGGGCTGCTGTCGCAGATCCTGCCGCACGTCGTCAACGCGGCCACCCCGGAAGGCGAAGTGCCGGCCGATGGCAAGCTGAACTCGACCACGGTGCTCGGCGCGCTCGGCGGTCTGTCGGCGCTCCTCGGCAACAAGGGCAACGCCTAAGCACGCCGTGTGCGATCCGCCGACGGCTGCTCCGGCTGCCGCTCGACGGCGACACCAACGCCCGGCTTGAAATCGGCGGACGAAAAAAACCGGCAACGAAGTCAGCTTCGTTGCCGGTTTTTTAACGTTGGCGGGAACGGCTCGACTGCCGCCGTCCCGTCGCCTCGCGAGGCCATCTCGTTTAGTGCACGACGCGCTCGAACAGCAGCTTGCCGTCCTCCACTTCGACCGGAATCACATCCTTCGGACCGAACTTGCCAGCCAGAATCAGCTTCGCGATCGGGTTCTCGATCTCCTGCTGAATCGCGCGCTTCAGCGGCCGCGCACCGAACAGCGGATCGTAGCCGACCTTGCCGATGTGCTCGAGCGCCGCGTCCGACACCACCAGTTGCATGTCGAGCTTCGCGAGCCGCTCGTGCAGACGCTGCAACTGGATCCGCGCGATCGACTGGATGTTCGAGCGATCGAGCGCATGGAACACGACGACGTCGTCGATCCGGTTCAGGAACTCGGGCCGGAAGTGTAGCTTCACCTCTTCCCACACCGCGTCCTTCACCGCGTCCTGCGACTCGCCAACCATCGACTGGATCACCTGCGAACCGAGGTTCGAGGTCATCACGATCACCGTGTTCTTGAAGTCGACGGTGCGGCCCTGGCCGTCGGTCATGCGGCCGTCGTCGAGCACCTGCAGCAGCACGTTGAACACGTCCGGATGCGCCTTCTCGATCTCGTCGAGCAGGATCACGCTATACGGCTTGCGGCGCACGGCCTCGGTCAGGTAACCGCCCTCCTCGTAGCCGACGTATCCCGGCGGCGCGCCGATCAGACGCGCGACGCTGTGCTTCTCCATGAACTCGCTCATGTCGATACGGATGAGATGCTCTTCCGAGTCGAACAGGAACGACGCCAACGCCTTGCACAATTCGGTCTTGCCGACGCCGGTCGGTCCGAGGAACAGGAACGAGCCATACGGACGGTTCGGGTCCGACAGACCCGCGCGTGAGCGGCGAATCGCATCGGCAACCGCGTTGATCGCCTCGTCCTGGCCGACCACGCGCTCGTGCAGCTTCGTCTCGATCTGCAGCAACTTTTCGCGCTCGCCCTGCATCATGCGCGACACCGGAATGCCGGTCGAACGCGACACGACCTCGGCGATTTCTTCGGCACCGACCTGCGTGCGCAACAGACGCGGACGCTTCGGGCTGTTCTGCTCCTCCGCTTCCGCGCGCGTGACTTCCTTCAGCTGCGCTTCGAGACCCGGCAGCTTGCCGTACTGCAATTCGGCGACTTTCTCGAGCTTGCCTTCACGTTGCAGACGCACGATTTCCGCGCGCGTCTTCTCGATCTCTTCCTTCAGTTGCGCGCTGCCCTGCACCGCCGCTTTTTCGGCGGTCCAGATTTCCTCGAGGTCCGAATATTCGCGATTAAGCCGCTCGATTTCCTCTTCGATCAGTTGCAGACGCTTCTGCGACGCTTCGTCCTTCTCCTTCTTGACCGCTTCGCGTTCGATCTTCAGCTGGATCAGACGACGGTCGAGCCGATCCATCTCCTCGGGCTTCGAGTCGATTTCCATCTTGATCTTCGACGCGGCTTCGTCGATCAGGTCGATCGCCTTGTCCGGCAGGAAGCGGTCCGTGATGTAGCGATGCGACAGCTCCGCCGCCGCGACGATCGCCGGGTCGGTGATGTCGACGCCATGGTGCAGTTCATAGCGCTCCTGCAGACCGCGCAGGATCGCGATGGTCGCCTCGACCGACGGTTCGTCCACCAGCACTTTCTGGAAGCGGCGCTCGAGCGCGGCATCCTTCTCGATGTACTTGCGGTATTCGTCGAGCGTGGTCGCGCCGACGCAATGCAGCTCGCCGCGCGACAGCGCCGGCTTCAGCATGTTGCCCGCGTCCATCGCGCCTTCGGCCTTGCCGGCACCGACCATCGTGTGGATTTCGTCGATGAAGACGATGGTTTGCCCTTCGTCCTTGGCGATGTCGTTGAGCACGGCCTTCAGGCGCTCCTCGAACTCGCCGCGATATTTGGCGCCCGCGAGCAGTGCGGCCATGTCGAGCGAGAGCACGCGCTTGTTTTTCAGCGTTTCCGGCACTTCGCCGTTGACGATGCGCTGCGCGAGCCCTTCGACGATCGCGGTCTTGCCGACCCCCGGCTCGCCGATCAGCACCGGGTTGTTCTTGGTGCGGCGTTGCAGGATCTGGATGGAACGGCGGATTTCGTCGTCGCGGCCGATCACGGGGTCGAGCTTGCCGGCGCGGGCGCGCTCGGTCAGGTCGATCGTGTATTTCTTCAGCGCTTCGCGCTGGCTTTCGGCGTCCTGGCTATGCACCTGCGAGCCGCCGCGCACCGCGGCGATCGCGGTTTCGAGCGCCTTGCGCGACAAGCCGTGCTCGCGTGCGAGACGGCCGGCCTCGCCCTTGTCGTCGGCGACCGCCAGCAGGAACATCTCGCTCGCGATGAACGTGTCGTTGAGCTTCTGCGCTTCCTTGTCGGCCTGGTTCAACAGACCGGTCAATTCGCGACCGATCTGCACGTTGCCGTCGGTACCCTGCACTTGCGGCAACCGCGTGACCGCGTCGTTCAGTGCGTTTTGCAGCGGCTGCACATGCACGCCGGCGCGCGACAGCAGCGAGCGAGCGGAACCGTCCTGCTGTGCGACGAGTGCCGCAAGCAGGTGGACCGGTTCGATGTACTGATTGTCGTGGCGAACCGCCAGACTCTGGGCGTCGGCGAGCGCTTCCTGGAATTTAGTGGTGAGTTTGTCGACTCTCATCAAGAGACCTCCAATTTCGATTACCACCAAAATGAGGCGTTTTATTGGGGTTTCAAGCGCTTTTTTGGCCTCGATCGCAACTATTTAACATTTGAACGCAAGAACTGCCGCGATCCTTCCCCAGCGCCGCTGCTGGGTGGGTTTCCGCACCCGGAGCCGGCCGGATGTTCTAGTTCTTGTGATCCAGCGCCGCCGGACTGCCGCTGCGCGTGCTATCCGATGCCGCCGGAATCGGCAGCGGCACCATCTGGATCGTGGGGCCTAATCCCAGCAATGCCGCGAGCGGACTTTGAGGTTGCGCGACGTCGCCGATCGTAAAGCGATCGAGTTCGGCGAGAAAAGCGAGGTTCGCTGCCTGCAACGCGCCACGCAGCCGACACTGCGTCGTGATGACGCAAGGCCGCTGCTGACCCTGCCGGTCCGGCAGACAGCCGACGAGAGCAAAGTCGCTTTCGGTGACTCGCACCACGTCGCCGACGGTCAGCGACAGCGATTGAGCCCCGAGCCGCAGCCCGCCGTTGCGGCCGCGCACGGTTTCGACCCAGCCGAGTTCCCCGAGTTGCTGCACGACCTTCATCAGATGGTTCTTCGAGATGCCGTAAGCTTGCGAAATGTCCTGAATCGTCGATAATCCGTCGCCCCGCACCGCGAGGTACAACAGCACGCGCAGCGCGTAATCCGTATAGTCGGTAAGTCTCATAGGTCCTGGTATAGCGTGAAAGGCCGCGAGCAAGCGCCTTGAACGTGCCGATAGCCGTGACGACGCAAGGGTTGCCGTGAACGAGCACCGCGCCCTAACATGACTGGCTGGCGGCGTCGTTGCTCGAGTCGCGTTGCAAATCTGTTTCGGATAGCAATAGTAGCTTTTTCCGCGTCAACCGTTTGTTAGAAATAGGGGGGGTTCGAGGCTCAGTTCAACCGCCACCGGCAACCGCACTTTTCTGGAATCCGCATGAATCCGTCTTTCCCCGCCGCGCCGTCGGTCGAGCGCGCGGCCGAACCCACCGAAGCGAATATCCGCGATCTCGTCTACGGATTTTACGATCGCGTGCGCGCCGACCCGCTGCTCGGCCCGGTCTTCGACGCGAAGCTCGCGGGCCGCTGGGACGACCATCTGCCGAAGATGTGCACGTTCTGGAGCAGCCTCGTGCTCGGCGCGAAACAGTATCGCGGCAACGTGCAGCAGGCGCATCAGCCGCTCGAAGGCGTCGAGCCGCAGCATTTCAGCCGCTGGTTGTATCTGTTCCTCGATACCGTCGAATCGCGCTATCAGCCGGCCGCGGCGGTCCGTTTCATGGAACCCGCGCTGCGGATCGCGCAGAGTCTGCAACTGAGCCGTTTCGGCTGGGATTACAAGATTCCGGCGGAGCAGCAGGCGCTGCTCGAGCGGGTGGCGCCGAAGCGTCGGCCGCGCGATGGCGATGCCGACGACGCTGGCGAGCATGGGTCGCGGCCGGCTGGGGAGCCGTTTCCGGTGCCGATCATCGGACGCTCACGGGACGAGTGAACGTCGCTCGGCGCCGACACGCCAACACAAGGACGCCGCACGCGCCCTCGCCGCTGCGCCACACGCCGCCCGCCTACTCCGCCGTCTGATTTCCCGATTCGATGCCCCAGCGCGCGAGCGCCGCATCGTCGGTCACGCGTGCGTCTACCCAGCGCTCGCCCGCATCGGTTTTCTCCTTCTTCCAGAACGGCGCTTCGGTCTTCAGATAGTCCATCACGAATTCGCACGACGCAAACGCGTCGCCACGATGCGCCGCCGTCGTCGCGACGAGCACGATCTGATCGAGCGGATACAGCTTGCCGACGCGATGCACGATCAGCACCTCGATGCCCGGCCAGCGTTCGCGCGCCCGCTCGACGATCGCCTCGAGCGACTTCTCGGTCATGCCCGGATAGTGCTCGAGCTCCATCGTCTCGACCGCGCTGCCCTCGTTCAGGTCGCGCACGGTGCCGACGAAGCATGCGACCGCGCCGACCTTCGGATTGCGCGCGCGCAGCGCGGCCACCTCGGCGCTGAGGTCGAAGTCTTCGGTCTGGACGCGAACGGGCATGGACGGCTCCTGAGGGCTTCTATTGCTGGCGCGATGCGCGTGAGCGCGGCTCAGCCGCCGGTGACGGGCGGAAAGAACGCGACCTCGCAGCCCTCGGTGATGCGGGTGCTCGCGTCGGTCATTACGTGGTTGCAGGCCATGCGCAGCGCGCGGCCTTCGGCGAGCGTCTCCGCCCAGATGCCGCCGCGCACGCGCAGCCACGCGCGCACGTCGCCGACGGTCGCGATGCCGTCGGGCACCTCGACGGTTTCGTCGGACGTATCGAGCGCTTCACGCACGCTCGCAAAGTATCGGAGTTCAATCTTCATCGGGATAGCACCGGTCCCGCCACGCACGTCGCGTGCTGACCGGCCTCAGTTCAGCAGTTCGGAAAACGGAATGAAACGCACGGTTTCGCCGGCGCTGATCGCGTGGTTCGGCGGATTGTCGATCAGGCCGTCGGCCCACACGGTCGACGTCAACACGGCCGAGCTCTGGTTAGCGAACAGATCGAGCCCCCCCGCCGCGTTGACGCGCGCACGCAGGAACTCGTTGCGGCGATCGGCCTTGCCCTGCGTGAAGTCCGCGCGCAGCGACAACGCGCGCGGCGCGACCGCCTGAGCGCCGGCCAGCCTCAGCACGAACGGACGCACGAACAGCAGGAACGTCACGAAGCTCGACACCGGATTGCCGGGCAGGCCGATGAAAAACGTTTCAGCCGGCTCGCCACCCTTGGCAGCACCCGCACCGGTCGCGCCACGGCGCACCGCGCCAAACGCGAGCGGCTTGCCCGGCTTCATGGCGATCTGCCACATCGACAGACGCCCTTCGGCCTCAACCGCCGGCTTCACGTGATCCTCCTCGCCGACCGACACGCCGCCGCAAGTGAGAATCAGGTCGTGCGCGCGAGCAGCTTCGCGCAGCGTCGCCCGGGTCGCGTCGAGTTGATCGGCGACGATGCCGTAGTCTGTCACGTCGCAACCGAGCTTTTCGAGCAGGCCGCGCAGCGTGAAGCGATTCGAGTTGTAGATCGCGCCGGGCTTCAGGGGCTCGCCGGGCATCGTCAATTCGTCGCCGGTAAAGAACACGGCGACCTTCACGCGCCGGCGCACCTCGAGCTGCGCGCATCCGACCGACGCGGCAAGCCCCAACGCCTGCGGCGTGAGTCGCGTGCCGGCCGGCAGGATCACCGAGCCCGCGCGAATGTCGGCGCCCTGCGCGGTGATCCACTCGCCCGCCTGCGGACGATGCACGATAGTCACTTCGTCGCCGGCCACCTCGGTCTGCTCCTGCATGACGACCGCGTCCGCGCCGGCGGGCACGGTCGCGCCGGTGAAGATGCGCGCCGCGCTGTTGGGCGCGAGCGGCGCCGGCGCATGGCCGGCCGGAATGCGTTGCGAGACCGGCAGGCGGCTACCGTGCGCGAGGTCGGCGATCCGGACCGCGTAGCCGTCCATCGCGCTCGTGTGCATCGGCGGCACGTCGAGCGGCGACGTGACGTCGGCGGCGAGCACGCGATTCAGCGCGTCGAGCGTCGGCAGCGTTTCGATTCCGTCGATCGGGCGCGCGGCGTCGAGCAGGATCGTCAGCGCATCGGCAGTGGCGAGCATCGGGGCGCGGGGCGTGGGTGTGGACATCGGGAGTGTCGAAGCCGCAGGTTAAAAGAACATTGTAGCGGCCGATGCCATTGGCCTGGGCGGCCGGGCGTTATGGGGAGTTTTTTGTGTTTTTCGACGCATGGCCGCGGAGGATGCGGCCAGCGGTTTTCCCGGTGCGGGCGTGGGTGTCGATTACCGTGAATCGACACCGCATCACGGGATGCCGCGTGAGCCGCAAAACGGCTCACGCGTCCCGGTCGCTCTTATTCGCCGGTATTTGCGACGATAAAGTCCTTCACCCGCTGCGCATCCGCGGGCACGACCTCGAAACGCTGCGGCAGCGACTCGAGCCCCGAGAACGCCGCCGGCCGCTCCGGTTCGCGCAGCAGCGCCTCGCGGATCGTCTCGCCGAACTTGATCGGCTGCGCGGTCTCGAGCACGATCATCGGAATACCCGGCTGCAGGTGCTCGCGCGCGACCTTCACGCCGTCGGCCGTATGGGTGTCGATCATCGTGTCGTAGCGCTGGAACACGTCGCGGATCGTCTCGACGCGGGTGTCGTGGTTGCTGCTGCCCGACACGAAACCGAACTCCTTCACGCGCGCGAAGTCGCCGCTGGCCGCGAGGTCGAAACCGCCCTTCTCCTCGACGTCGCGGAACAGTTGCAGCACGCGCGCCGGATCGCGGCCGAGCAGGTCGTACACGAAGCGCTCGAAGTTCGATGCCTTCGAGATGTCCATGCTCGGGCTGCTCGTGTGATACGTCTCGGCCGCCTTGCGCACGCGGTAGATGCCGGTGCGGAAGAACTCGTCGAGCACGTCGTTCTCGTTGGTCGCGACGACGAGCTTCTCGATCGGCAGACCCATCATGCGCGCGATATGACCCGCGCACACATTGCCGAAGTTGCCCGACGGCACCGTGAACGACACGCGCTCGTCGTTGGACTTCGTCGCGGCAAAGTAGCCCTTGAAGTAGTAAACGACCTGCGCGACGACCCGCGCCCAGTTGATCGAATTGACCGTGCCGATCTTGTACTTCGCCTTGAACGCGTGATCGTTCGACACCGCCTTTACGATGTCCTGCGCGTCGTCGAACACGCCTTCCACCGCGAGGTTGAAGATGTTCGGGTCTTGCAGGCTGTACATCTGCGCGGTCTGGAACGCGCTCATCTTCCTGTGCGGCGACAGCATGAACACCCGGATGCCCTGCTTGCCGCGCATCGCGTATTCGGCGGCGCTGCCAGTGTCGCCCGAGGTCGCGCCGAGAATGTTCAGCGTTTCGCCATGCCTCGCCAACGCGTACTCGAACAGGTTGCCGATCAGCTGCATCGCCATGTCCTTGAACGCGAGCGTCGGCCCGTTCGACAGTTCAAGCAGCGACAGCGGCGCGCCTCCTTCGACGCCGAGCGTCTTCAGCGGCGTGATCTGCGCGGCGCTTTCGTCGTCGCGCACGTTGCAGTAGGTCGCGGCCGTATAGGTCTTGCGCGTCAGCGCGCGCAGATCCTCGGCGGGGATGTCGTCGGAGAACTTCGACAGGATCTCGAAGGCGAGGTCCGCGTACGGCAGCGTGCGCCAGCGCGCGAGTTCGTCCGCGCTGACGCGCGGATACTCGGCCGGCAGATACAGGCCGCCGTCTTTCGCGAGACCGCCGAGCAGGATGTCGGAGAAGGTATGGCGCTCGCCGGCCCCGGCGCCGCGCGTGGAGAGGTAGTTCATAGTTCGGCCTAGTTCAGCGCTTCCATGCGCAGCTTCGTGACTTGCGAGACGACGGTCTTCAGCGCCTCGATCGACTTGATCGCGGCGTTCAGCTGCTTTTCGACCGTGATGTGCGTGATCAGGATGATGTCGGTTTCGCCCTTGCCATTGGAGTCGACCTGCTCCGATTCCTTCTGCAGCAGCGCGTCGATCGAGATGCCGCTGTCGGCCAGAATGCGCGTGATGTCGGCGAGCACGCCGGTCACGTCGGCGACGCGCAGGCGCAGGTAGTAGCCGCTCGTGACTTCGTCGATCGGCAGGATCGGCGTGTTCGACAGGCTGTCCGGCTGGAAGGCCAGATGCGGCACGCGGTGCTCGGGGTCGGCCGTGTGCAGGCGCGTCACGTCGACCAGATCGGCGACCACGGCGGAAGCCGTCGGCTCCGCGCCCGCGCCCTTGCCGTAGTACAGCGTCGCGCCGACCGCGTCGCCGTGCACGACGACCGCGTTCATCGCGCCTTCCACGTTTGCGAGCAGGCGCTTTTCCGGAATCAGCGTGGGATGCACGCGCAGCTCGATGCCTTTATCCGTGCGGCGAGTGATGCCGAGCAGCTTGATGCGGTAGCCGAGTTCCTCGGCGTATTTGATGTCGATCGCGGCGAGCTTGCTGATGCCTTCGACGTACGCGCGCTCGAACTGCACCGGCACGCCGAACGCGATCGCGCTCATGATCGTCGCCTTGTGCGCCGCGTCGACGCCTTCGATGTCGAAGGTCGGGTCGGCTTCCGCGTAGCCGAGCTCCTGCGCGGCCTTCAGCGCGGTCGCGAAGTCGAGGCCACGGTCACGCATCTCCGACAGGATGTAGTTCGTCGTACCGTTGATGATGCCCGCGATGTACTGGATACGGTTGGCCGTCAGGCCTTCGCGCAGCGCCTTGATGATCGGGATGCCGCCCGCCACCGCCGCCTCGAAAGCGACCATCACGCCGTTCGCGCGCGCCGCCTCGAAAATCTCCGTGCCATGCACCGCGAGCAGCGCCTTGTTGGCGGTGACCACGTGCTTGCCGTTGTTGATCGCGCGCAGCACGAGCTCGCGCGCGATGCCGGTGCCGCCGATCATTTCAGCGACGATCGCGATCGACGGATCGTCGACGACCGCGTTGAAGTCATCGGTCAGCGCGACGCTGCCGGCTTCGCCGCCGAGCGCCGCGGTCGCCTTGGCCGGGTTGCGCACGGCAATGCGCGCAATCTCGATGCCGCGGCCCGCGCGACGTTTGATTTCTTCCTGATTGCGGCGCAGTACCGTGAAGGTGCCGCTGCCTACCGTGCCGAAGCCCAGCAGTCCAACTTTGATCGGTTCCATGCAGCGTGTGTTTCTAGTAGAGGTTTGAAAAGGGTGTCGGGGTGGCAGGAGTGGCGCGCCTCTTTTGCCACATCACGCGCCACATCGTACGCGAGCCCGGCTCAGGCTGTGTGACGCTTGCGGTAGCCATCGAGGAAGCGCGCGATCCGGTTAATCGAATCCGCGAGGTCGTCGACGTTCGGCAGGAACACGACGCGGAAGTGATCCGGCGTTTTCCAGTTGAAGCCAGTGCCCTGCACGAGCAGCACGCGCTCTTCGAGCAGCAGGTCGAGGATGAACTGCTGGTCGTTCTGGATCGGATACACCTTCGGGTCGAGGCGCGGGAACATGTACAGCGCCGCTTCCGGCTTCACGCAGCTCACGCCGGGGATCGCCGTCAGCATGTCGTAGGCGAGTTCGCGCTGTTTGTACAGGCGCCCGCCCGGCACGATCAGGTCGTTGATGCTCTGGTAGCCGCCGAGCGCGGTCTGGATCGCATACTGGCCGGGCACGTTCGGGCACAGCCGCATCGAGGCGAGGATGCCGAGCCCTTCCAGGTAGTCTTTCGCGAGCCGGCGGTTCTCGCCAGTCAGGCCCGAAATCGCCATCCAGCCGGCGCGATAGCCGCACGAGCGGTAGCTCTTCGACAGGCTGTTGAAGGTGACGGTCAGCACGTCTTCGGACAGCGACGCCATCGACGTGTGCGTCTTGCCGTCGTAGACGATCTTGTCGTAGACCTCGTCGGCGAAGATCACGAGGCCATGCTGGCGCGCGATGTCGATCAGTCCGAGCAGCAGTTCGTCCGAATACAGTGCGCCGGTCGGGTTGTTCGGGTTGATCACGACGAGTGCGCGCGTGTTCGGGGTGATTTTCGCGCGGATGTCGTCGAGATCGGGCATCCAGCTATTCGACTCGTCGCAGATGTAGTGCACCGGCGTGCCCCCCGCGAGGCTCACGCCGGCGGTCCACAGCGGGTAGTCGGGCGCCGGCAGCAGCACTTCATCACCGTCGTTGACGAGGCCCTGCAGCGCCATCACGATCAGCTCGGACGCGCCGTTGCCGATGTAGATGTCGTCGAGCTCGACGCCGTGCACGCCCTTTTGCTGCGTGTAGTGCATGATCGCCTTGCGCGCGGCGAACACGCCCTTCGAATCGGAATAGCCCGACGAGTTGGGCAGGTTCAGGATCATGTCCTGAATGATCTCGTCCGGTGCCTCGAAGCCGAACGGCGCCAGATTGCCGATGTTCAGCTTGATGATGCGGTGGCCCTCTTCTTCGAGCCGCTTCGCATGTTCGAGGACGGGCCCGCGAATGTCGTAGCAGACATTCAACAATTTGTTGGATTTGAGAATCGGTTTCACGGCGGGCACTTCATCCTGGTTGATGGCTGGGGCAAACCTTGGGCAAACGGGGCCCGGCTGACGACGCCGGGCCGCTCAGATTCACCGCGACGGGGAATTCGGACGCGGCGGCACCGGCGAAGGCGGCCGTCCGCGAAATGGGGTCGAACTGTCGAGCGGCCGCAGCTTTCCGGGTTCCGGCGCGGGAAAAAACGCAGCGAAAGCGGGCGATGCCAACACAGGTAGCCGGTGGGCCACGCCGGTGCGCCCAGCGCGGCTTGTGGCGGCGCTTGAGCGAGGGGCGCCGCAAGGCGGCTAAAAAGTTATAATTTAGCGGATTTTGGCCGACTTCCGCAATGCACCACCCGCAACGGCAAGCCTTTTCGGCCTTTTCGTGTGTCATACGCGTCGAACCGGACGGTCTGTGCGACGTGCAGCCAGGCCGGCAACACGCATGACGTCTCACGACGACTTCGGAAAACCAATTTGAAATTACATCAGGATTCCAGCGGCGCGCTGAATACCGTTACCGGCTACGGCGCCGACTACGTCGAAATCAATCTGGTGCGTCACGCGGGCAGTATTCTCGTGCTGCCGGACGCGCCGGTCATTCCCTGGCCCGTCTCGTCGTTCGAGCAGTTGAGCGCCGAGCATTTCGCGATGCTGATCGACGCCGCCCCCGAGGTGGTCGTGTTCGGCAGCGGCGAGCGGCTGCGCTTTCCGCACCCGCGCCTGACCGCCGCGCTGACCGCGAAACGCATCGGCGTCGAAACGATGGACTTCAAGGCCGCCTGCCGCACCTACAACATTCTGATGGCCGAGGGCCGCAAGGTCGCGGCCGCGTTGCTGATCGAAGCCTGAGCGTGCCCGGCTCCGGCGCATCCCGCGCGGGCTCGCGCCGGGACGCCCGGCCGCCCTCCGTTCTTGCCCCCGCGCCGCGCCCGTGCGCTCGCCGTCGATAACAAAAAGGGTTGAAATTGATGAACGATACGCCGTCGAGGCTACCGCTCAACCGCACCGCGCTCCTGTTGCTGGTGCTGGTTCTCGCCGTGATCTGGTTCGTGCCGCTCGGCTGGCGCCATCTGCTGCCGAGCGACGAAGGCCGCTACGCCGAAATGGCGCGCGAAATGTTCCTGACCGGCGACTGGATCACGCCGCGTTACAACGCCTACAAGTACTTCGAGAAGCCGCCGCTGCAAACCTGGGCGAACGCGCTGACGTTCGCGTGGTTCGGCATCGGCGAATGGCAGGCGCGCCTCTACACCGCGCTGACGGGCTTCGCCGGCGTGCTGCTGATCGGTTTCACCGGCGCGCGCGTGTTCAACGCGGCGACCGGCGTGTTCGCGGCGCTCGTGCTCGCCTGCTCGCCGTACTGGAATCTGATGGGCCACTTCAACACGCTCGACATGGGCCTGTCGTTCTGGATGGCGCTCACGCTGTGCGCGCTGCTGCTCGCGCAGCGCCCCAACCTGCGTCCATCGTGCGCGCGCGGCTGGATGTGGGTCTGCTGGGCGTCGATGGCGCTGGCGGTGCTGTCCAAGGGCCTGGTCGGGCTGATCCTGCCGGGCGCGGTGCTGGTGCTCTACACGCTGATCGCGCGCGACTGGGCGCTGTGGAAGCGACTGCATCTGGTGAGCGGTCTGATCGTCTTTTTCGCGATCGTGACGCCGTGGTTCGTACTCGTTCAGCAGCGCAATCCGGAATTCCTGAACTTCTTCTTCATCGTCCAGCAGTTCCAGCGCTATCTGACGCCAGAGCAGAATCGTCCCGGCCCGTTCTACTACTTCGTGCCGGTGCTGCTGGTGGGCTTCCTGCCGTGGCTGTCGGTGACCGTGCAAAGCGTGCGACACGCGTGGCGCCAGCCGCGTCAGCCGAACGGTTTCGCGCCGGTCACGCTGATGCTCACGTGGATCGTCTTCATTTTCCTGTTCTTCAGCGCGTCGCACTCGAAGCTGCTGTCCTACACACTGCCGATCGCGCCGCCGATCGCGATGCTGATCGGCATGTATCTGCCGCTCGTCACGCGCGAGCAGTTCCGGCGCCATCTGGCGGGCTACGCGCTGTTTTTCGTGGTCGCCGCGTTCGCCGCGCTGTTCCTGCCGCGCTTCGGCACCGCGCGCAACCCGGCGGCGCTCTATGTCGCATTCCGCGTGTGGGTGCTCGCCGCGCTGGCCGTCGCGTTCGCGCTCACGCTGTTCGCGCTGTGGCTGAACCGCCGCGGCCACGGTGGCGTGGGCGCCAACGCGCGGGTCGGTCTCGGCAGCCTCGCCGCGTTCGGCGCGGGCTGGGTGCTGCTCGGTACGATCGCGGGCACCGGCCACGACGTGTTCGGGCGTCTGAGCTCCGGCGCGCCGCTCGCCCCCGCGATCAAGGCAGAACTCGCGCAGCTGCCGCCCGACACGCCGTTCTACTCGGTCGGCGTGCTCGACCACACGCTGCCGTTCTACATCGGCCACACGATGATCATGGTCGCGCACCCGGACGAGCTCGCGTTCGGCGTGTCCGTCGAGCCGCAAAAATGGGTGCCGACGGAAGACGCGTGGATCGAGCGCTGGAAGGCCGATCGCTATGCGCTCGCGCTGATCCCGCCGCCGACCTACGACCGCCTCGTCAAGCAAGGCGTGCCGATGCAGGTGATCGCGCGCGACCCGCGCCGCGTGGTGGTGATGAAGCCGCTTGCCGACGCGGCGCCGGCCGCCGCCGGCCCTGCCGACGCCGCAACGGCAGCGTCCGCTTCCGCCGCTACCGCCGCTTCGGCAGCCGCAGAGACGCCGCCCGCGGCGTCCGCCACGGCGGCTCCCGCCTCCGCGCCCAAGCCCTAACCCTTTCGAGAGCCTGACCGTTCGATGAACCCGATTTCCCTCTTCTGCATCCTCGCCGGCGTCACGCTGAACGCCGGCGCGCAGCTGCTGCTCAAGGCCGGCACGAATGCCGTTGGACACTTCGAATTCACCCGTGCGAACATCCTGCCCATCGGCTTCAGGCTGGCGACCCAGCCGCCGATCATCGGCGGGGTCGCCTGCTACGTGATCAGCCTGGTGGTGTGGATCATCGGGCTCTCGCGCGTGGACGTGTCGATCGCCTATCCGATGCTGTCGCTCGGCTACGTCGTCAACGCGATCGCCGCGTGGTATCTGTTCGGCGAAGTGATGTCGGTGCAGAAGCTGGTCGGCATCGGCATCATTCTCCTCGGCGTGGTCGTACTGACGCGCAGCTAGGCGCGGCGCCTCGCGCAGGAACCCGCGCGACATACGAGCCGCCTAAGCCTGCCGTAAGGTAGGCCGCGGTAAGCTGTGCGGTTGCGTTTTTTCAGCCGCGGGCTTGGGTTTGCGCGTAGTTTGTGGTTTACTTCGCGCCCGTCGGGCTGCGCCCCTTTCAATCGAGCGATGCATTCATGAGCCAGTCACAAGTCCCGTTTTTGCCGTTTGTCAAACCCGAGATCGATGAGGAAACGATCCAGGGCGTCGCCGACGTGCTGCGTTCCGGCTGGATCACCACCGGCCCGCAGAACCAGAAGTTCGAGGCCGCGCTGTCCGGGTTCTGCGGCGGCCGCCCGGTGCGCACGTTCAATTCCGGCACCGCGACGCTCGAAATCGGCCTGCGCATCGCCGGCGTCGGTCCCGGCGACGAAGTCATCACGACGCCGGCCACCTGGGTGTCGACCTGCAACGTGATCCTCGAAACCGGCGCGACGCCGGTGTTCGCCGACATCGACCCGGTCACGCGCAACATCGACCTCGACCTGCTCGAAAAAGCCATCACGCCGCGCACCAAGGCTTTGCTGCCGGTGTTCCTGTCGGGCCTGCCGGTCGACATGGACCGTCTGTACGCGATCGCCCGCGCGCACAAGCTGCGCGTGATCGAAGACGCCGCGCAGGCGTTCGGCTCCACCTGGAACGGCGAGCGCATCGGCAAGCTCGGCGACATCGTGTCGTTCAGCTTCCACGCGAACAAGAACCTGACCTCGATCGAAGGCGGCGCGCTCGTGCTGAACAACGAGGAAGAAGCGGTGCTCGCCCAGAAGTACCGGCTGCAGGGCATCACGCGCACCGGCTTCGACGGCATGGACTGCGACGTGCTCGGCGGCAAGTACAACCTGACCGACGTCGCCGCGCGCGTCGGCCTCGGCCAGCTGCCGCATCTCGAGCGCTTCATCGCGCAGCGCAGGAAGCTCGCGCGCGCGTACTTCGCGCACCTCGAGGGCGGCGCGGCCGTGAAGCTCGGCGTGGGCCTGCCGTTCGCGGACTTCGAAAACAGCAACTGGCACATGTTCCAGATCACGCTGCCGCTCGAAAAACTGTCGATCGACCGCGCCGGTTTCATGGGTGAACTGAAGGAGCGCGGCATCGGCTCGGGCGTGCACTACCCGGCGCTGCACCTGTTTTCCCTGTACCGCGCGCGCGGCTTCAAGGAAGGCATGTTCCCGCACGCGGAGCGCTTCGGCGCCACCACCGTCACGCTGCCGCTCTTCACGCTGATGAACGAAGGCGACGTCGAGCGCGTGTGCCGCGCGGTCAACGAAATTTGCGAACCCTACGGAAAGTAAGCCGACATGACTTATTCGGAACATCGCGCCGTCGCACCGGAAGTGTCGATCATCGTCCCGGTGTACAACGAGGAAGCCGGACTGGCCGCGCTGTTCGCGCGCCTGTATCCGGCGCTCGACGCGCTCGGCACCGGCTATGAAGTGATCTTCATCAACGACGGCAGCCGCGACAAATCCGCGGCGCTGCTCGCCGAGCAGTTTCGCGCGCGCCCCGACACGACGCGCGTGATCTTGCTGAACGGCAACTACGGCCAGCACATGGCGATCCTCGCGGGCTTCGAGCAGTCGCGCGGCGACATCGTCATCACGCTCGACGCCGACCTGCAGAATCCGCCCGAGGAAATCGGCAAGCTCGTCGCGAAGATGCGCGAGGGCTACGACTACGTCGGCACGATCCGCCTGCAGCGCCAGGACAGCCTGTGGCGCCGCAAGGCCTCGCGCGCGATGAACCATCTGCGCGAGCGCATCACGCGCATCAAGATGACCGACCAGGGCTGCATGCTGCGCGCGTACAGCCGTCATATCATCGATACGATCAATCGCTGCGGCGAGATCAACACGTTCATCCCGGCGCTCGCGTACACGTTCGCGCAGAATCCGGTGGAAATCGAGGTCGCGCACGAGGAACGCTTCGCCGGCGAATCGAAGTACTCGCTGTACTCGCTGATCCGCCTGAATTTCGACCTCGTCACCGGCTTCTCGGTGGTGCCGCTGCAATGGCTGTCGTTCATCGGCGTGATCCTGTCGATAGGGTCCGCGGCGCTGTTCGTCCTGCTGCTGATTCGCCGCTTCGTCATCGGCGCGGAAGTTCAGGGTGTGTTCACGCTGTTCGCTATCACATTCTTCATGCTCGGCGTGATCATCTTCGCGCTCGGCCTGCTCGGTGAATACATCGGCCGGATCTATCAGCAGGTGCGTGCGCGGCCGCGTTATCTGGTGCAAACCATTCTCGAAGAACGCGATGGCGCGGCCATTGCCGAAGCGCCGCGTCAGACTGTCGTGCAAGGCGTGCAGCCGGTGCCGGTCGGCGATCAGGGGCGCACGCAATGAAGCCGCGCGCCGTCGTATTCGCGTATCACAACGTCGGCGTGCGGTGCCTGCAGGTGCTGCTCGCGCGTGGCGTCGACGTCGCGCTCGTCGTCACGCACGAAGACAACCCGAACGAGAACATCTGGTTCGGCAGCGTGGCATCGGTGGCGGCCGAGCACGGCATCGAGGTCGTCACGCCGGCCGATCCGAAGAGCCCGGAACTGCGCGCCGCGGTGAGCGCCGCACGGCCGGACTTCATCTTCTCGTTCTACTACCGCCACATGTTGCCGCTCGAGCTGCTCGCGATGGCCGCTCGGGGCGCTTACAACATGCACGGCTCGCTGCTGCCGAAGTATCGCGGCCGGGTGCCGACCAACTGGGCGGTGCTCAACGGCGAAAGCGAAACCGGCGCGACGCTGCACGAAATGGCCGCCAAGCCCGACGCGGGCGCGATCATTGCGCAAACCCCCGTGCCGATCCTGCCCGATGACACCGCCGCTCAGGTCTTCGACAAGGTCACGGTCGCCGCCGAGCAGACGCTGTGGCGCGTGCTGCCGGCACTGCTCGCGGGCGAGGCGCCGCATCTGCCGAACGATCTCGCGCACGGCAGCTACTACGGCGGGCGCAAGCCGGAAGACGGCCGCATCGACTGGAGCCAGTCCGCGCAGCAGGTCTACAACCTGATCCGCGCGGTCGCGCCGCCGTATCCGGGCGCTTTCGCCGATCTGAACGGCCAGCGTTTCATCGTCGCGCGCGCGCGGCTCGCCGCGCCCGGCGCGCTCCGCTCGGATTTGCCCCCGGGCCTGCACGTAAGCGATAATGCCGTTTTCGCGATCTGCGGCGACGGCCGCGCGATCAACATCCACGAATTGCGGCACCAGCACGACGGCGGCGAGACTGCCGTCAGTCCGGCGAAATTCGCCCAGCTCATCCAATCTCATTCATGAAAAAAGTCCTGATTCTGGGTGTGAATGGCTTCATCGGCCATCACCTGTCCAAACGCATTCTCGAAACGACCGACTGGGAAGTGTTCGGGATGGACATGCAGACCGAACGTCTCGGCGACCTCGTCAATCATGAGCGGATGCACTTCTTCGAAGGCGACATCACGATCAACAAGGAGTGGGTCGAATACCACATCAAGAAGTGCGATGTGATTCTGCCGCTCGTCGCGATCGCCACACCCGCAACGTATGTGAAGCAGCCGCTGCGCGTGTTCGAACTCGACTTCGAGGCGAACCTGCCGATCGTGCGTTCGGCCGTCAAGTACGGCAAGCATCTCGTGTTTCCGTCGACCTCCGAGGTCTACGGCATGTGTACGGACGAGCAGTTCGATCCGGAAGAATCGCAGCTGTCGTACGGCCCGATCAACAAGCCGCGCTGGATCTACGCGTGCTCGAAGCAGCTGATGGACCGCGTGATCTGGGGCTACGGCATGGAAGGCCTGAACTTCACGCTGTTCCGTCCGTTCAACTGGATCGGCCCGGGCCTCGACTCGATCTACACGCCGAAGGAAGGTAGCTCGCGCGTGGTCACGCAGTTCCTCGGCCATATCGTGCGCGGCGAGAACATCAGCCTCGTCGACGGCGGCGCGCAGAAGCGCGCGTTCACGGATATCGACGACGGCATCGGCGCGCTGATGAAGATCATCGAGAACAAGAACGGCGTCGCCACCGGCAAGATCTACAACATCGGCAACCCGACCAACAACTTCTCGGTGCGTGAGCTCGCGCACAAGATGCTGGCGCTCGCGGCCGAATTCCCCGAATACGCGGACCAGGCCAAGCAGGTGCAACTGGTCGAAACTTCGTCGGGCGCCTACTACGGCAACGGCTATCAGGACGTGCAAAACCGCGTGCCGAAGATCGACAACACGAAGCAGGAACTCGGCTGGGCACCCACGTCGACCTTCGACGAAGCGCTGCGCAAGATTTTCGAGGCGTATCGCGGCCACGTCGCGGAAGCCCGCGCACTCGTCGAACAGCAGTAAGGGCCCGTCCTTGGCTCGCATCGTCCTGAAGATCGACGTCGACACGCTGCGCGGCACCCGCGAAGGCGTGCCGAACCTCGCGCGCATCTTCGACCGCTTCAAGGCGCGCGCCACCTTCCTGTTCAGCCTCGGGCCCGACCACACCGGCTGGGCGATGCGCCGCGTGCTGCGGCCGGGCTTTCTGAAGAAGGTGTCGCGCACGTCGGTGGTCGAGCATTACGGCGTGAAGCAACTGATGTACGGGGTGCTGCTGCCCGGTCCGGATATCGGCGCGAAGGCCGCGGCCGAGATGCGCGCGATCCACGAAGCCGGCTTCGAGTGCGGCATCCATACGTGGGATCACGTGTACTGGCAGGACAACGTGCGCGCCAAAGATCGCGCATGGACCGTCGCGCAGATGCAGCAGAGCCACGCGCGGTTCATCGAGGTATTCGGCGCGCCGCCCGTCACGCACGGCGCGGCGGGCTGGCAGATGAACGGCCACGCGTTCGAGCAGATCGACGCGTGGGGCATGCGCTACGCGTCCGACGGCCGCGGCCACTCGCCTTATCTGCCGGTGGTCGAAGGCAAGACGCTGACGCACGTGCAGATGCCGACCACGCTGCCGACGCTCGACGAAGTACTCGGCGTCGACGGTGTCGACACGCACAACGTCGCCGCCTGGATGCTGAAGCAAACCGAAAAAAATCCGCACGACCAGGTGTTCACGCTGCACGCGGAACTCGAAGGACAGAAGCTCGCGCCGGTATTCGAACAGTTGCTCGAAGGCTGGCGCGCGCAAGGCCACACGTTCGCAACGATGGGCGATTACTACGCCACGCTAGACCGCGACACGCTGCCATCGTACCCTGTTACGTGGGGCGAGATTCCCGGGCGCTCAGGCGAACTGATCGTCCAGCCCTGAAGGGCTGCGGCGCGGTGTTAGCGAGCACGCGGCTTGCTGTCTGCTTGCCGCCGCTGCTGCGCGAGAACCGCCAGGCCGCGCGCCGTCCGTGTCCCCGAACAACAACAACCTCGACGACAGACCGGCCGACGCCGCGGCACCTAGCGACGCCGGCCCCAACAACCGGAGAACCCCGTGTCCATCGCAGTCGACCAACCCATCCCCGACTTCACCGCCGCCGCGACGGGCGGCGAGATCACGCTGTCAAAGCTGCGGGGCAAGAAGGTGGTGCTGTATTTCTATCCGAAGGACAACACGCCGGGCTGCACGACCGAAGGGCTGCAGTTCCGCGATCTTTATCCGAAGTTCAAAAAGGCAGGCGCGGAGGTGCTCGGCGTGTCGCGCGACAGCCTGCGTTCGCATGACAACTTCAAGGCCAAGCTCGAACTGCCCTTCCCGCTGATTTCCGATCCGGAAGAAGCGCTGTGCGCCCTCTTCTCCGTCATCAAAATGAAGAAAATGTATGGCAAAGAGGTCCGGGGAATCGAGCGCTCCACGTTCCTCATCGACGCCGATGGCGTGCTGCGCCAGGAGTGGCGTGGCGTGAAAGTGCCGGGCCACGTCGACGACATTCTGGAGGCTGTACAAGCGCTTTGATGCGCGTTATATTGGGCCGCAATGAGTGCCTGTCCACCCCACATTTTTCTCCGCTGCGCCAGCCCTGACGGCCGCTTGACCGGATTCACCGGTGCCGTTCGGAGCGTGAGGCGCAATGAGAGCATCATCGTCGAGCCGCTTGCCCCGAATGCCGGGGCGGCGGCTTTTTTAATTGCGCGCGACCGCTCGTTCACTGGTTCGCGCGTTTCCGTCAAGGAGCCTATCGAAGACCAGGCGAACCGGCATCTCTAGACCGAATGCGCGCCTCCTCGCGCAAACTGGGTGTCCCATCAGGACATCGTCAGAATGCGACGGGCGGCGCACGATATGTGACCCGATCATTTCGAGGGAAACCATGCCTTTGCCTACTCCCCCCAGCAAGCTCGGCAATCTTTTGTCGCCTGACGAATACAAGGCCAAAGCCGTCACGCCCGGGCGCTCCACCGCGAAAAAACAGGCGCGTGAAGGGGAATCCGCAGAGTCGGCCGATTACGGCCGCGCCAATGTCGCCACCCCGATGGCGCATGCCGCCAACGCCGCCACTACTCTGCGGCCCGTGCGCGCCGTCGAGTCGCCGCCCGCCGCGCAACCCGCGCCGGCGCGCGGCCGCAAGACCAAACAGACCGCCGCGCTGCTACAGCCGGTTCCGTCCGCGCGCCCGCAGCTCGAAGCCGACGCGGCCGAAGCGCAGCCGGTCGTCGCACGCGCGCCTGCCGCGAAACGCCCCTCGGCCGAAACAGCGGCGCCCGCCGCGGCAGCCCCGGCCACCACGCGCAAGAAACGCGGCACGAGCGCCACGCCAGCCGAGGTGCAAAAACTTTTCGTGCTCGACACCAACGTGCTGATGCACGATCCGAGCTGCCTGTTCCGCTTCGAGGAGCACGACGTCTATCTGCCGATGATGACGTTGGAGGAGCTCGACAACCACAAGAAGGGAATGTCGGAAGTCGCGCGTAACGCGCGTCAGGTGAGCCGCACGCTCGACGCGCTCGTCGCGAACGCGGGTGACATAACCGACGGCATTTCGCTCGCGCGTCTGGGCAGCCGTGAGGCGTCCGGACGGCTGTTCTTCCAGACCAAGTTGACCGCGATCGAGCCAGTCGAAGGTCTACCCGAAGGCAAGGCCGACAACCAGATCCTCGGCGTCGTGCGCGCGTTGCAGCGCGATCGCGCGGATCGCCAGGTCGTGCTGGTGTCGAAAGACATCAACATGCGCATCAAGGCGCATGCGCTCGGTCTGCCCGCCGAAGACTACTTCAACGACCAGGTGCTCGAGGACAGCGATCTGCTGTACACGGGCGTCCGGATGCTGCCGCAGGACTTCTGGACCAGGCACGCGAAGGGCATGGAAAGCTGGCAGGACACGAAAACCGGCACCACGTACTACCGGGTGACGGGTCCGCTGTGCGCGTCGATGCTGGTCAACGAGTTCGTCTATCTGGAGCCGCAGAACGGCGAGCCCGCGTTCCATGCGCTTGTGCGCGAGCTGAACGGCAAGACCGCGCTGCTGCAAACGCTGCGTGACTACGGCCACCACAAGAACAACGTGTGGGGCATCACGGCACGCAATCGCGAGCAGAACTTCGCGCTGAACCTGCTGATGAATCCGGAAATCGACTTCGTCACGCTGCTCGGCCAGGCCGGCACCGGCAAGACGTTGGTCGCGCTTGCGGCGGGCCTCGCGCAGGTGCTCGACGACAAGCGCTACAACGAGATCATCGTGACGCGCGCGACGGTGCCGGTCGGCGAAGACATCGGCTTCCTTCCGGGCACCGAAGAGGAAAAGATGCAGCCGTGGATGGGTGCGTTCGACGACAACCTCGAAGTGCTGCAGAAAACCGACGACGCTGCCGGCGAATGGGGCCGCGCCGCGACCCAGGAGCTGATCCGCTCGCGCCTGAAGATCAAGAGCATGAACTTCATGCGAGGACGCACGTTCGTCGACAAGTATCTGATCATCGATGAGGCGCAGAACCTGACGCCGAAACAGATGAAGACACTCGTCACGCGCGCGGGTCCGGGCACGAAGATCATCTGCCTCGGCAACATCGCGCAGATCGACACGCCTTACCTGACCGAGGGCAGTTCGGGCCTGACCTACGTGGTCGACCGCTTCAAGGGCTGGGCGCACAGCGGACACGTGACGCTCGCGCGCGGCGAGCGCTCGCGCCTCGCTGACTACGCGTCGGAGATTCTCTAGGCGTTCGCCGGTTTTTCCGGCCGTTCCATCGCAAGCCGCGTCCGGTTCGTTCCGGACGCGGCTTTTTTATCGCCCTTGCGTTCCACGCCGGCAACACTTAGCGCACAAACTTCAAGTAATTTATCAACAATTCTTGCGGCAGCCTTGTTGGGCGGCTACCATCCCGACATCGTCAGTGAGTAAATGGGCGCTTACCGCCCGTGCCGTGTTCATGCGTCGACTCGCCCTATCGCTGCTGCCCGTCCTGTTGCTCGCCGCTTGCGCCGGCGCGCCGCAGAAGAGCTCGCGCGGCTCCGGCGGCATCGTCGTCGCGAACGGCGCCTATCACGCGCCGCCGCCCGGTTTCCCCCACTTCGTCGATCACAGTATCGGCCGCGAGGAAATCTCGATCCAGGCGATGAGCCTCGTCGGCGTGCCCTACCGCTGGGGCGGCAATACGCCCGACAGCGGCTTCGATTGCAGCGGGCTCGTGCGGTACGTAGTGCTGCGCGCGGCATCGGTGAACCTGCCGCGCACGACGGCCGAGATGAGCGGGCGCGGCGAGTCGATCGAACCGGACGAAATCGCGCCCGGCGATCTGATCTTTTTCAACACGACGGGGCGCGCGCATTCGCACGTCGGCATCTATGTGGGCAAGCTGCGCTTCGTCAACGCGCCATCGACGGGCGGCACCGTGCGGCTCGACTATCTGACCAATCCCTACTGGGCGAAGCGCTTCGACGGCATCCGCCGGATGGCGGGACCAGCGGCTACGCCGGCGCCGTTCGATACGCCGAGTTATCAGGCGGCGGCACCGCAGACCGAGCGGGGTGCTGCGGTGGCAGCGACGGCGACGGGCGCGGCAACCACCGTGGCGGTTCCGGCCGCGTCGACCTACGCAGGCACGACGGCGATGTCCAGCGCGCCGTCGATCGCACCAGCCCGGCCGGTCGCGAGCACGACCCCGGCGGGCAATGCAGGCGGCGGCACGCCCGTTGCGCAAACCGATCAATTCGAGCCGCCACCGGCGGGCCTGGGCGCCGCCCAACTGCAGGCACGTTCGGCAGGCGCCGTGACAGCGGCGGTGGTCCCGGCAACTCAGGCGAGCGCCTATGACAGCGGCGCTCCCTCACCCGCTCAACCAATGCAGTCCGCGACGACCGGCCGCTCCCTCCCGCAAACTGCACCTGACCCAATCGACGCCGCCGCCGACGCATTCGAACCGCCGCCGCCCGCTTCCATCGCGGAACGTCAGGCGCGGCAGATGCAGCCGACCGAAGGCACTGGCGCCGTGCAGCTGATGCGTGCGTCGGCGGCTTCACACGGCGTGCCCGCACCGACGCAAAGCAGCGACGACCCGATCGCCCGTTTCGCGAACGGCAACTTCTGACGCCGTGATCTGCTATCGTCATCGATATTCTTTCGACGGCGGGTAACGACCATGGAACTCGGGCTCAAAAATAAGGTGGTGCTCATCACCGGCGGCAGCAAAGGCATCGGCTTCGCCTGCGCGCGCGCCTTCGCACAGGAAGGCGCGAAGGTCGCGATCGTGTCGCGCGACCCCGCCAACCTGGCGCGCGCCTACGAACAGCTGAAACAGGAAGGTTTGCACGTGCACCGCACGCGCGCCGATCTGCACGAGCCGCACAGCGCCGCCGATATCGTCGAGGAAGTCAGCACCGCGGTGGGCCCGATCGACGTGCTGATCAATAGCGCCGGCGCCGCGCGCCGGTACGACCCCGAGACGCTCGACGCCGACGCATTCCGCGCGACGATGGAAGCGAAGTATTTCCCGTACATCTACCCGCAGCAGGAAGTGCTGCGCCGGATGGCCGAGCGCGCGAAAGCCAACGGCGGCGCCGAGCCGGGCACGATCGTCAATATCATCGGTATGGGCGGCAAGGTCGCGAGCGACATTCATATCGCGGGCGGCGCCGCCAACGCAGCGCTGATGCTCGCGACCGTCGGCCTCGCGCACTACTACGCGCGCTACGGCATCCGCATCAACGCGATCAATCCGGGTGCGACGCTGACCGAGCGGGTCGAGGAAGCGGTCCGGCTGGAGGCCGCGCAGCAAGGCATCGGCAATGAGGAAGCGCTCGCGCGTGGCCAGGCCAAGACGCCGCTCGGCCGCTATGCAAAGCCGGAGGAAATCGCCGACGTGGCGCTGTTTCTCGCGAGCCGACGCGCGAGCTATGTGACGGGCGCGATCATCCCGATGGACGGCGCAAACGCACCGCTGATCTGAACGGATCGAGCGACGCGACAGCCTGCGGGACCGCGCAAACGCGCCTTTGAGTCGAACTACCCGGGGGAAACCGGAGCGATGCAACGGGCGGCATGGAGCCGAAGCCCGCGCGTGCCATTCAGCCAGATTCAGCTAAATGCGGCAGCGCAGGCCTGCATCGCACGGTGATTACAGGAAGTGGTGACCCAGCCACCAGGCCCCGCCGGACAGCACCGCGGAAGCCGGAATGGTCAGAATCCACGCCCAGACAATGTTGCCGGCCACGCCCCAGCGCACCGCGCTCAACTTCTGCGTCGCGCCGACCCCGACGATCGCGCCGGTAATCGTATGCGTGGTGGACACCGGGATGCCGAGCGCCGACGCGGTAAATAGCGTGATCGCTCCGCCCGCCTCCGCGCAGAAGCCGCCAACCGGCTTCAACTTCGTGATCTTCTGCCCCATCGTGCGCACGATGCGCCAGCCGCCGAACAGCGTGCCGAGACCCATCGACAGATAGCAGCCGCCGATCACCCACAGCGGCGGCGCATCCGCTTTCATCGATGCAAAGCCGGTTGCGATCAGCAACATCCAGATGATGCCGATGGTCTTCTGCGCGTCGTTGCCGCCGTGACCGAGGCTGTACAGTCCGGCGGAGAGCAACTGCAGACGGCGGAAGCGCCGGTCGACCTTGCTAGGCGGCGTGCGGAAGTACAGCCACGACACCAGCAGCATGAAAAACGAGCCGAGTACGAAGCCGAGCAGCGGCGAAATGAAGATGAACGCGATGGTCTTCATCAGGCCATCCCAGTTCAGCGAGCCCCAGCCCGACTTGGCGAGCGCCGCGCCCACGAGCCCGCCGATCAGCGCGTGCGACGAGCTGGACGGAATGCCGTAGACCCAGGTAATCACGTTCCACGCGATCGCGCCGACCAGCGCGCCGAAGATCACATAGTGGTCGACGATGTCGGGATCGATCGTGCCCTTGCCGACGGTCGCGGCCACCTTCAGGTGGAACACGAAATACGCGATGACGTTGAACGCCGCCGCGAACGCCACCGCCTGCTGCGGCTTCAGCACGCCGGTCGACACGACCGTGGCGATCGAGTTCGCCGCGTCATGAAAGCCGTTCATGAAGTCGAACACGAGCGCAATGGCAACCAGGCCGGTGACGACCCAGATAGCGAGTTGTATCGATTGCATTATGCGTTTTCCAGCACGATGCCTTCGATGATGTTCGCCACATCCTCACACTTGTCCGTGATCGTTTCGAGCAGCTCGTAGATCGCCTTCAGCTTGATCAGGGTCTTGACGTCATCTTCCTCGCGGAACAGCTTCGACATCGCCGCGCGCAGCACACGGTCGGCTTCCGATTCGAGCCGGTCGATTTCCTCGCAGGCCTTCAGGATCTGGCTCGCCTGCTTCATGTCGGACAGCAGGCTGACCGCGAACTGCACACGCTCGCAGGTCGCCGTGCAGATATGTGCGAGCTGGCTCGCCTCCGACGTGACCGCTTGCACGTCGTACAGCGAGATCGCGGTGGCGACGTCCTCCATCAGGTCGAGGATGTCGTCCATCGTCGTGATCAGCTTGTGGATCTCGTCTCGGTCGAGCGGCGTGATGAAAGTCTTGTGCAGCAGGTCGATGGTTTCGTGCGTGAGCTTGTCGGCCGCTTTCTCGGCCTTTTGCACGTTTTGCTTGTGGGTTTCGGCGTCCTGCAGATTGTCGATCAGGAGCTCGAGTTCGCGGCTGGCCGAGATGATGCACGTTGCGTGCGCATTGAAGATTTCAAAGAACTTGCCCTCAGTGGGCATGAATCGACCGAACATTGGGATCCTGGAAATGGGTCACGTAATGGCTGACATAAAACCGCCATATTGTACCGTTCCGGATTCATTGCCGCACTCGTGACAGCGCCGTTACAACAGCCTGCGGCGCTTGCCGTCACTCTCCGCCGTAGAAGTTTTGCGCGCCGGCAAAATTATCGAACTTCGTGTATTGACCGTGGAACGTGAGCCGAACGGGACCGATCGGACCATTCCGCTGCTTACCAATGATGATCTCCGCGGTGCCCTTGTCGGGGCTGTCCGGGTTGTACACTTCGTCGCGGTAAATGAACAGGATCACGTCCGCATCCTGCTCGATAGCGCCCGATTCGCGCAGGTCCGACATGATCGGCCGCTTGTTCGGCCGCTGCTCGAGGCCGCGGTTCAGCTGCGACAACGCGATCACCGGCACGTCGAGCTCCTTCGCGAGGCTCTTCAGCGAACGCGAGATTTCCGAGATTTCGGTCGCGCGGTTTTCACCCGACGACGAGCCGCTCATCAGCTGCAGGTAGTCGATGATGATCAGCCCAAGCTTGCCGCACTGGCGCGACAGCCGGCGCGCGCGCGAGCGCAGTTCCATCGGGTTCAGACCGCCGGTTTCGTCGATGAAGATCTGCGCCTCGCTCATTTTCTGCACCGCGTGCGTGAGCTTCGGCCAATCCTCGTCGGTCAGGCGCCCGGTTCGCATGCGATGCTGATCGAGCCGGCCGACCGAGCCGAGCATACGCATCGTGAGCTGGGTGCCCGGCATTTCCATCGAGAACACCGCGACCGGCAATCCATACTCGACCGCGACGTATTCGCCGACGTTCATCGAAAACGCCGTCTTACCCATCGACGGACGGCCCGCGACAATGATCAGCTCGCCGCCGTGCATGCCCGAGGTCATGCGGTCCAGATCGACGAAGCCGGTCGGCGTGCCGGTCACGTCGCTCGGATTGGCGGTGTGGTAGAGCGTGTCGATCCGCTCGACCACTTCGGTCAGCAACGGCCCGATCTCGAGGAAGCCCTGGGTGCCGCGCGCGCCGTCTTCGGCGATCGAGAACACCTTCGATTCCGCTTCGTCCAGCAATTGCCGGACTTCCTTGCCTTGCGGGTTGAACGCGTCGGCGGAGATTTCATCGGCGACCGACACGAGCCGGCGCAGCACCGCACGGTCGCGCACGATTTCCGCGTAGCGGCGGATATTGGCCGCGCTCGGCGTGTTCTGCGCGAGCGCATTCAGGTAAGCGAGGCCGCCCACCTCTTCCGCCTTGCCCGAAGTGCCAAGCGCCTCATAGACGGTGACCACGTCGGCCGGTCGCGTGGCCGCGATCAGCTTGCCGATGTGCTCGAAGATGATGCGGTGGTCGTAGCGGTAGAAGTCGCTTTGCGCGAGGAAGTCGGCGATGCGGTCCCACGCCGCATTGTCGAGCAACAGGCCGCCCAGCACCGATTGCTCGGCTTCGATCGAATGCGGGGGGACTTTCAGCGACTCGAGTTGGGGATCTTTGGACGGTGCGTTCATGGGGTGGAATTATCGGGCAATCCGGCGACGGCTGCGAGCGGAAAAAACGCCAACACGGGCGTACACGATAGATAGTCGGGCACAAAAAAAGCAGGGGCCGGTTACCCGGCCCCTGCCCTTCACCAGCGCAATGCTGGCTGATCCTGCGTGATGCTCAGCGGTCGACTTAGGCGTGCTCGCCGATCACTGCCACCGTCACATCGACGAGAACGTCGGTGTGCAGCGAAATCTGAACCGGGTGCTCGCCAACCATCTTCAGCGGGCCTTCCGGCAGACGCACTTGCGACTTTTCGACTTCGAAGCCTTGCTTGCCGAGTGCTTCGGCGATGTCGGCGTTCGTCACCGAGCCGAACAGACGACCGTCGACACCAGCCTTCTGGTTGATCTGAACGGTTTGGCCTGCGAGCTTTTCGCCTTGTGCCTGAGCGGCTGCCAGCTTTTCAGCGGCGACCTTTTCGAGTTCTGCGCGGCGCACTTCGAATTCGGCCAGGGCTTCCTTCGTTGCACGGCGAGCTTGCTTGTTCGGGATCAGGAAGTTACGTGCGTAACCGTCCTTGACCTTCACGATGTCGCCCAGGTTACCCAGATTGACGACTTTTTCCAGAAGAATGATTTGCATTCGGATACTCCTTATCGCGTCGTCGGGTTAGGCCTTGTGCTGGTCGGTGTACGGCACCAGCGCGAGGAAACGCGCGCGCTTGATAGCCGTGTCCAGTTGGCGTTGATAATGCGCCTTGGTACCCGTGAGACGTGCCGGCGTGATCTTGCCGTTCTCGCCGATGAAGTCCTTCAGCGTTTCGATGTCTTTGTAGTCGATGTACTCGACGCCAGCGGCCGTGAAACGGCAGAACTTCTTGCGCTTGAAGAGCGGGTTCTGTTGCTGACGACGCTTGTCGAATTTCTTACCAGTCGGGCGGGGCATGATTAGTCCTTTCCAATGTCCTGCAATGCTGTGATGTGAAATACCAGAGTTCGCGCGTTACGGTGCTTTTTCGCCAGAAAACCTGTGAAGAGCGTTTCGACGCCCATCTGACAGTTTTCGAGCTTACCGCTCGCTTCGCCCGCGGCGACCGCCTGCATGGTTAGTTCGACCTGACGGGCAATGCCCGCCTCGACGACTTCCGTGCGGTGGTGCAACGTGCAGCTTGCAATCGGAACGCCGGCGGGGGTGTACCGCACCGGTTCGCGTTCGACGACGCTTGCCTTGAGTTGCAGCCGGTTCATGTACTTCAGATGCCTTCGTGTACGTGAGCGGAGCGACGCTGCGTGTCTGGCAGCTTAAATATGTGTCTTAAGCCTGCGCTTCGGTCGGCTGAGCGGCTGCCGACTTCTTGGCTTCTTCGCGCTGCACTTCCTTCATCATCGGCGACGGGCCGGTTTCGGCCTTCTTCATCTTGACGATGAGGTGACGCAGAACGGCGTCGTTGAACTTGAACGCGTGTTCCAGCTCGTCGAGCGTGGTCTGGTCGCATTCGATGTTCATGCAGACGTAGTGAGCCTTCGCGAGTTTCTCGATCATGTAGGCCAGTTGACGACGGCCCCAGTCTTCGACGCGGTGGATCTGACCAGCGTGCGACGTGATCGTGCTCTTGTAACGCTCGATCATGGCGGGCACCTGCTCGCTTTGATCGGGATGCACGATAAAGACGATTTCGTAATGACGCATTACACACTCCTTGTGCTGACTTTTGGATAGAAGCCGCCCGGGCGTCTGAACCGGTGCGGCAAGTGAGAAGCCCAAGAGTCTAACCCGAATGGGGACGGGTTGCAAGGCATTCCACCGATTCGGCGGCGGAATCGGATGTGTTTTCAAGAGCTTAGGGGCAATAGGACCCGTGAAGCCTGGCTGTTCTTGTTCCTCAGCCCGCTTCCGTGCGCTGGCTGCCGCTCTGCAAACGCGCTCTGAGCGCCGCTTCGAGGCCACTGAGCGCATCGGGCGCGGCGTCCGTGATTGCCCACCAGGTCATGCCCGCCGCGTCCCAGTGCGCGATCGAATAGCCGTCGTGACCGAGCGATGCGGGCGCCGCGCCGTCGATGCCACGCGCCGCGCCGCCCGCCGTCGACTGCGGGAACACGTACACGTCGATCACGTGCTTGCCGTAGCGGTACACGAGCACCGCGACCCGCTGATGCGCGAGGTAGTCGAGCCGACCGCCCTGCAGCGCGAAGCCGTTCGCCGCGAGATCCTCGACGGGCGGCGAATAGTCGAGCCGGCCGTTGAACCACGGCTTGACCGTGTGACGATCGGTCGAAATTACGTCGATGTCACGGCCGGAGACCTGCGCGCGCACGTGGCTTTCGACGAGTTCGTCGGTGAATGGCGAGAATTCGGCCGGGCGGTGCAGTGTCAGTGTCAGGACCGCGGCGGCCGCGCACAGCGCGATCACGAGCGCCGCGAAACCGCCGCGCGCGGTCGCCCGGTTTGCACCGCCCGCGGCGGCTGCGCCGCCGAAGCCGGCCCAGCCGCCCCCCTTGCCGGAGCCCGCTTGATGCCCGCGTGAATCGCCCGAGCCTCTCGATCCGCCCGAGCGGTCCGCGCCATCTGAACCACTGAAGCTCCTGAGCCACCCGTCGAGCCACGCGGGCCACCACGCGCCGCGACGCTGAGGCCGAGGCTCCAGCGCCGCCGGCTCCGTCATTCCCGCGGCAGCGTTGCCGGCAGACTCCGCCGGTACATCGTCAGTCGCGGCCGTCGCCGCCGACATTGCGGTCCCTTCGGCGAGGGCCTCGGGCAAGCCGGCCACGATCCGCGCCCGCAACGACTGCGGCGCCCGATGATACGGCGCCGCGCGCAGCGCACCGCTCAGCGCGCGCAGGTTGTCGCTCGCGCGCCGGCAGTCGTCGCAGCTCTCGATATGCTGCTGGACCCGGCGCGCATCGGGCGCCGGCAGTTCGTGATCGGCGTTCGCATCGAGGAGCGGCCGAGCTTCGTTACAGTCCATCCGGCGTCTCCTGAGCGGGACCGGCGGCAGCGCCGGGAATGTTGAGTGGCCGGCCGTCGGCAAACGCCCGGAGCTGTGTCACTGTGGCGGCGACGGGCGCACCCGCCGATGATGTCGGGCGGCCATCGCCGGGACTTCGCGGCGACCGGGCCGAAGGCCCGCAGGACGCGCCGGATCCAGCGGATGCGGCGGGTACGGCGGGTACGGCGGCCGCAGACTGCGCGAGCCGCCCGGATTGCGCGCCATGATCCGACGGCGCTTGCGTCGACCCGCGCCGTCCACCCTGCCCACCTTTGCGCCCCGTACCAGACGCTTCTCCCCCGCCTCGCTGCTGCGCCATCAAAATCTCCGCCAGCTTGCGCCGCCCACGCGCGAGCCGCGACATCACCGTACCGATCGGCACATCGGCCACCACCGCGATCTCCCGATATCCCATCTCTTCTAGCTCACGCAAAATCAGCACCTCGCGATACTCGACCGGCAAAAGTGCCAACGCGTCGTGCACCTGCCGTACGTCCTCGTCGCGAATCAGCAGTGCCTGCGGATCGTCGCCGCCCGCGCTCCAGCCGTCGAGGGTCGCGTCGTCCATCGTTTCGTCGAATTCGAGCATGTCGTGCGTCGGCGCGCGCCGCCGCCATTCCGTGTACCAGGTGCGGCGCACGATCGCGAGCAGCCACGGCCGCGCGGAGTCGCCGCGAAACGTATCGAAGAAGCGGAACGCGCGCATGAACGCTTCCTGCAAGACGTCCTCGGCATCGTTCGGATTGCCGCACAGCCAGCGCGCGAGGTTGTACGCGGCGTCCAGATGCGGCAGCGCCAGCTGCTGGAAGCGGCGACTTTTCGCTGCATCGGCATCGGCGTTGGCGCCGGTGCCGGCATTTGGCTCGCCGCGTGCGCGGGCGGCGTCTGAGTCGGTCTGGACCACGTGGGCCCCTCCAAGGGCATGGCGGCTGCGTCGTGCGGGTCGCTGCTGTCGAGCGCCCCGCGTGGTGTCGTTCCTGACGTGTCTTTCACAGCAGAACTGGCCATAGCCCCAGTTTATTCCCGACTGCGGCGAGGATTCCCAAAAAAGCTCGGGATCGCCGCCGCGCGCCGCTCGCCAGCTAGTACGACGGCTGGTTCCAGTACTCGTCGCTCGCGTACACGTCTTTCAGGTAGTCGATGAAATAGCGCACGCGCGCCGGCACGTAGCGCTGCTGCGGATAGACCGCGAGGATGTCGTAATCGGGCAGCGCATACTCGTCGAGCACGGTTTCGAGCTCACCGCGCGCGAGCTGCTGCTGGATTTCCCATGTCGAGCGCCAGCCGAGTCCGAGCCCCTCCGAGACCCAGCGATGCAGCAACTCGCCGTCGTTGCAGTCGAGCGTGCCGCCCACCCGCACCGTCGCGAGCTTGCCGTTGCGGCGGAAGTACCAGCCCCGGTTCTGGCCGCCTTGAAGATTGAACGCGAGGCAGTTGTGGGCCGGCAGATCCTCGAGCGTCTTCGGCTTGCCGTGACGGCGGAAATACTCGGGCGTGCCGCACACCACCCGCCGGTTCGACGCGAGCTTCACCGCGACGAAGTTCGGATCGACCGTGCCGCCGATGCGAATCGACAGGTCATAGCCCTCGCGCACCAGATCGACGACCCGGTCGGTCAGATTGAACGACATCTGCAATTCGGGTTTATCACGCAGAAACGCGGGCGCAAGCGGCGCGACGTGCTTGCGCCCGAACGCGGCCGGCGCCGACACGATCAGGTGGCCGTTCACCGCGCGGCGCCCCGCGCTCAGTTCGTTCTCCGCCTGATCCCATTCGCTGAGCAGCCCCCGGCAGCGTTCGAGAAACGCGGCGCCATCTTCGCTGACCACCAGCCGCCGTGTCGTGCGGTACATCAGCTTCACGCCGAGGCGCTTTTCGAGCGCGTCGATGCGCCGCCCGAGGATCACTGGCGACACCCCCTCCTCCAGCGCCGCTGCGGCAAGACTGCCCGCATCGGCGACCCGCACGAAGGTTTCGATCTGTTTGAAGCGGTCCATATTCGTCTCCCACCTGTCTCTTGCCCGGCCGCTCTCGGCCGCACGCGGGGCTTCCCGCGATTCAATACTTTTTGTTTCGGAATAAGCGACCCGGACTGATCTTATCAAACCTTTGGTGTAGGCCTACAGTGACCCTCAACCGCACTATTTCCCGACATTGAGGAGACATTCCATGGCCAAGATGAGAGCCGTAGACGCCGCAGTTCTGGTGCTCGAAAAAGAAGGCATCGATACCGCGTTCGGTGTTCCCGGCGCCGCGATCAACCCGTTCTACTCGGCGATGCGAAAAGCCGGCGGCATCAGCCACGTGCTCGCGCGTCACGTCGAGGGTGCGTCGCACATGGCCGAGGGCTACACCCGCGCCCAACCGGGCAACATCGGCGTGTGCATCGGCACGTCGGGCCCCGCCGGCACCGACATGATCACCGGTTTGTACTCCGCGCAGGCCGACTCGATTCCTATTCTGGCTATCACAGGCCAGGCGCCGCGCGCGCGTCTGTACAAGGAAGACTTCCAGGCCGTCGATATCGAATCGATCGCCAAGCCGGTCACCAAGTGGGCCGTGACCGTGCGCGAGCCGGCGCTGGTGCCGCGCGTGTTCCAGCAGGCGTTCCACCTGATGCGCTCGGGCCGTCCGGGCCCGGTGCTGGTCGATCTGCCGATCGATGTGCAGCTCGCCGAAATCGAGTTCGACATCGACACGTACGAGCCGCTGCCGGTCTATAAGCCGAAGGCGACCCGCAAGCAGATCGAGGCAGCGCTCACGCTGCTCAACGATGCCGACAAGCCGTTGATCGTGTCGGGCGGCGGCGTGCTGAACGCCGTGGCCGAAGACCTGCTCGTGAAGTTCGCCGAAACGGTCGGCGTGCCGGTGATCCCGACGCTGATGTCGTGGGGCGCGATTCCCGACGACCATCCGCTGATGGTCGGCATGGTCGGTCTGCAGACCTCGCATCGCTACGGCAACGCGACGATGCTCGAGTCGGACTTCGTGCTCGGCATCGGCAACCGCTGGGCCAACCGTCATACCGGCAGTGTCGAGGTCTATACGAAGGGCCGCAAGTTCGTGCACGTCGATATCGAACCGACGCAGATCGGCCGCGTGTTCGGCCCCGATCTCGGCATCGTGTCGGACGCGAAGGCCGCGCTCGAACTGTTCGTCGAAGTCGCCAGCGAATGGAAGGCCGCGGGCAAGCTGAAGGATCGCAGCGCGTGGGTCGCCGATTGCCAGGAACGCAAGCGCACGATGCTGCGCAAGACCCACTTCGACAACGTGCCGATGAAGCCGCAGCGCGTCTATGAAGAGATGAACCAGGTGTTCGGCCGCGATACCTGCTACGTGAGCACGATCGGCTTGTCGCAGATCGCCGCCGCGCAGTTCCTGCACGTCTACAAGGCGCGCAACTGGATCAATTGCGGCCAGGCCGGCCCCCTCGGCTGGACGATTCCGGCCGCGCTCGGCGTGCGGGCGGCTGATCCGCAACGGCCGATCGTCGCGCTGTCCGGCGACTACGACTTCCAGTTCATGATCGAGGAACTCGCGGCCGGCGCGCAATTCAAGCTGCCGTACGTGCATGTGGTGGTGAACAACTCGTACCTCGGGCTGATCCGCCAGGCGCAGCGCGCGTTCGAGATGGACTACTGCGTGCAGCTCGGCTTCGACAACATCAACTCGCCGGAGATGGAGGGCTATGGCGTCGATCACGTCGCGGTGGCCGAAGGTCTCGGCTGCAAGGCGATCCGTGTGTTCAAGCCGGAAGAGCTGAAGCCCGCGCTGCAAAAAGCGCAGTCGATGCTTTCCGAGTTCAACGTGCCGGTGATCGTCGAAGTGATTCTCGAGCGTGTGACGAACATCTCGATGGGCACCGAGATCAACGCGATCAACGAGTTCGAAGAACTCGCGGAAAAGCGCGAGGACGCGCCGACGGCTATCAGCCTGCTCGACTGAGCGTAGCCCGTTCGCGGCACCTGCAGCATTCAGCGCGCACGATGCGCGAGGGCCGAGCCTGTGCTCCGCGCCCTCGCCTCATCGCAACCAGCGCGCCGTTCCCTGACCGACCTGAGAGACCTACGCACCATGCCGAAATTCGCAGCGAATCTGACGATGCTGTTCAACGAAGTGCCGTTCCTCGACCGTTTCGCGGCCGCGGCCAATGCCGGCTTTCACGCCGTCGAATTCCTGTTCCCGTATCCGTATTCGATCGCCGAATTGAGAGAGCGTCTGCAGCAGAACCGCCTGAAGCTGGTGTTGCACAACCTGCCGGCGGGCAACTGGGAAGCCGGCGAACGCGGCATCGCGTGCCTGCCCGATCGCGTCGCCGAGTTTCAGGAAGGCGTCGGCCGCGCGATCGAATACGCGAGCGCACTGAAGGTGCCGCAGCTGAACTGCCTCGTGGGCATCCCGGGCGCGAACGTCGATGCCGACACCGCCCGCGCGACGATCGTCGACAACCTGCGCTTTGCCGCGGCAGAGCTGAAGAAGGCCGGCATCCGGCTGCTCGTCGAGCCGTGCAACTCGTACGACATTCCGGGCTTCGCGCTGAACCGTTCGCGCGACGGACTCGACGTGATCCGCGAGGTCGGCTCGGACAATCTGTTCCTGCAATACGACATCTATCACATGCAGCGGATGGAAGGTGAACTCGCGGCGACGATCGAAAAGAACCTCGCGCAGATCGCGCACATCCAGCTCGCGGACAACCCGGGCCGCCACGAACCGGGCACCGGCGAAATCAACTATCCGTATCTGTTCGCGCTGCTCGACTCGCTCGGGTACGACGGCTACGTCGGCTGCGAATACAAGCCGCGCACGACGACCGAGGCCGGCCTCGGCTGGGTGCAAAACGTGGCCGGTCAGGCTCGCGGCGCGGCGCATGCGGCGGCTTGAGGCCTCGTAGGGATCGTCACGACTCCCTGAAGCGCCTCACGCACGCCCCCTATAACCCTGGAGATTCACACACATGGCAAAGATCGGCTTCATCGGACTCGGCATCATGGGCGCGCACATGGCGCGCAACCTCATCAAGGGCGGTCACTCGCTGTTCGTGAACGGCGCGTATCCGGTGCCGGACGACATCGCGAAGAGCACGAGCGTAGCCGCCAGTTCGACCGCGGTCGCGCAGGCCGCCGATATCGTCATCATCATGGTGCCGGACACGCCGGACGTCGCCAACGTGCTGTTCGCCGATGACGGCGTCGCCGCGGGTCTGACGAAGGGCAAGCTCGTGATCGATATGAGCTCGATCTCGCCGCTCGACACGCAAGCGTTCGCGAAGAAGATCAACGCGCTCGGCGTCGACTATCTCGATGCACCGGTGTCCGGCGGCGAAATCGGCGCGCGCGACGCCTCGCTGACGATCATGGTCGGTGGTCCTGAGAAGGCGTTTGCGCTGGCCAAGCCGCTGTTCGA
Organism: Paraburkholderia sp. HD33-4; assembly: GCF_021390635.1. Taxonomy (NCBI): domain Bacteria; kingdom Pseudomonadati; phylum Pseudomonadota; class Betaproteobacteria; order Burkholderiales; family Burkholderiaceae; genus Paraburkholderia; species Paraburkholderia sp. HD33-4. Next base: position 2,524,465 of record NZ_JAJEJS010000001.1, read on the forward strand.
ACTGATGGGCAAGAACATATCGCTGATCGGCGACAACGGCGCGGGCCAGACCTGCAAGGTCGCGAACCAGATCATCGTCGCGCTGAACATCGAAGCGGTCGCCGAAGCGCTGCTGTTCGCGGCGCGCTCGGGCGCCGATCCGGAGCGCGTACGGAAGGCCCTGATGGGCGGCTTCGCGGCTTCGCGGATTCTTGAAGTACACGGCGAGCGCATGACGAAGCGCACGTTCAATCCAGGCTTCCGGATCGAGCTGCATCAGAAGGACCTGAATCTCGCGCTCGATGGCGCACGCAAGCTCGGCATCGCACTGCCGCATACCGCGAGCGCGCAGCAGCTGTTCAGCGTCTGCGCCGCGAACGGCGGCAAGGCGTGGGATCACTCGGCGATGGTGCGCGCGCTCGAAATCATGGCGAATTTTGAAGTCGCGCAGACGCCGGATAGCAAGGAAGCGAAGGCGGCTTGAGGTCTTCGTGATTCCGCTTTAGTTCAGCTTGCCGTTGATTCCGCCGGTTGCCGCCTCGGCATCGGCGACGTCACGGTGAGCACAGGTGGGGCGCCCGTTCGTCGCCCGGCAACTTGGGTTGCCGGCGCGGCGCAACGGGCAAATCGCGCCGCTCTGGGCTGAGAGCGGCAAGTGGGGTCCGCAGCGGCACCCGTCGACGACGAGGAAGCCTTGGTCGGTCAGACGTCGTCGTCGGGTGTCCGGCTGTCGGATTCGCCAATCAATACGTATCGAACACCTTCTGCAGCGCAGCCGGCGCCGTATGGCCCGCGGCCAGCGCCAGCATCAACAGCACCCTCGCCTTGTACGGATTCAGCGAACCCGCGCTGACGAATCCGAGCGCATCGTCGGCGGCCGCGCCGTTGCGCATCACATGCCCCGAACCTACGCGCGACGAGCGCACTACCGCCACGCCGCGCGACGCGGCATCGGCCAGCGCCTGCTGCAACGACTGGTGGATCGAGCCATTGCCCGTACCCGCCACGACGATGCCGGCCACGCCTGCGGCGACCAGCGCATCGATGGCGATCCGCGACACACCCGCATAGCTCGTGACGATCTCCACCTGCGGCCACGCCGCATCGATCGCGAATTCGCTCTTGACGGTATGCGCGCGCACCACGCCGCGCTGGAATTCGACGCGGCCATCCTGGACCCAACCGAGCGCGCCAATCTCCGGCGACTGGAACGCATCGACCGCATAGGTGCTCGTCTTCACGACGTCGCGCGCGCTATGAATCCGGTTGTTGAACGCGACCAGCACGCCCTGCCCGCGCGCCGCCGCGTGCGCGGCGACCGTCACCGCATTCAGCAGGTTCAGCGGGCCATCGGCCGATAGCGCCGACGCGGGCCGCATCGCCGCAGTCAGCACGACCGGCTTGTCCGACTTGACGGTCAGATGCAGCAGGTAGGCGGTTTCTTCGAGCGTATCGGTGCCGTGCGTGACCACCACGCCGTCGACGTCGTCCGTCGCGAGCAGCGTGTTGATGCGTTGCGCGAGCGTGGTCCATAGCGGCATCGCCATGTCCTTGCTGTCGACGCTGGCGATCTGCTCGGGCGCGATCCGCGCGAGCGTGGACAACGCCGGCACCGCCGCGAGCAACTGATCGACGCCGACGACGCCCGCTTGATAGCCAGACGTATTGGCGGCATCCGGGGCCGCGCCGGCGATCGTGCCGCCGGTCGCGAGCACCGCGATGCGCGGCAGCGCCGGCGCGGTGCTATGGCCGGGGGGAATCGGGAGAGAGGGAAAAGTCGAGGTATTCATGGCGGCGATTGTAAGCGATGCGCTACGCGCCACCATGCGTGGAAAACCGGACGCAGGCTCGCCCCGCGTCCGCGTACGCAATATGTGGGCGGGCCTGAATCCCATGCGGCGTCCAACTGCACTCATCCGCACGAGGATTGACGACGGACATCGCTAAACGGCGGATATTTGATGAAACCCACGGGGCTCCCCCTTTCCATCATCTGTCCCCCTGCCAAGATTTCTTGCGTAGCCACTCTTTCCGCGATGACAGGCAGTACCGCCATCTCTCATGCGTTGCGGCGTTCAAATACCGGTCAGCCCCAATTCGGACAGGACCGATTTTCGTCCAATCTCAAAAATATAGACTGAACCCAGTTACAGAGATTTGCAAAAGACCAGCCTCCGGTTGACTCGACAGAATCTCGTCGGTGCTTACTGCGGCCATGAGATTGCGGGAACGCAATCACCCCTGCTTTTGCGCCTGATATTGAACAGCAAAGATTGGTAACGGCGATTTGAAAATAGTTCGCATAACTACCTTTTCTTTAAACATCGAAAGGAATGATGTCATGAACAAGTCGTATATCACTGTTTGGAATGAAACACTTGGTGCGTGGGTGGCAGCTTCTGAAATCGCTTCGGCGAACGGAAAGCGCAGCAAGTCTCGCCGCGTGTTGACTTCGGCGCTGGTAACGGCCGCTGGCATCGCTGCGCTGGCTAGCGCACCATCCGCAATCGCGGGAGGCGCGTTGCAATTGTGTGGCGGATCGGCCGGAGGAATGGCGGGCGGAACAGCCGGAAGCGGCTATTCCTATGGAGCCGGATCGGCAGGTGGCAATGCTCTGGTTTGCGCCGGCACTGATGCCCAGTTCAGCCTCAATAACGCTGGCCAAGCCGATGGCAGCAGTGGGCTTTTTGCAGCAACGGCACGCGTCACCGGTTATAGCGACGGGCTTCTTGAATTAAAGGGCGACGGCGGTATCTCGATGCTGGGACAGGTGCAGATGAACGGCAACACGCTGACCGGGCTTTCCGCAGGCGCGATAAGCGCAACTAGCACGGACGCGGTCAATGCCAGCCAGTTGTACGGCACGGCATCGAGCGTGGCCCACGCACTGGGTGGCGGCTCGACCGTGAACCAGGACGGTACGGTCAGCGCGCCGAGTTACAGCGTGGGCGGTACGATGGTGCATAGCATGAGCGATGCGGTCAGCAACATCGACGGCCGTACAACCCAGAACACGGGGGACATCGCACAAAACACGAGCGACATCACGAACGTGCAGAACCAGCTGGCGGATGGCTCGATCGGCCTGGTGCAGCAGGACTCGACCAGCAAGGCCATCACGGTGGCCAAGGGTCTGGACGGCACGACGGTGGACTTCAGTGGCACCGACGGCGTGCGCACGCTGAGCGGCGTGAAGGCCGGTGCGCTGAGCGACACCAGCAACGAAGCGGTGAATGGTTCGCAGCTGCACGCGACCAACCAGAACGTGACGACCAACACGGCCAGCATTGCAACCAACGCGACGAACATTGAGGCGAACACGACGAACATTTCGGCCAATTCGACGAACATCGCGGCCAACAAGACGGCGATCACCAGCATCGACGGCCGCGTGACCAACATGGAAGGCTCGGTCACGAACCTGACGCAGCAGCTGGACGGCGGCAGCGTCGGCCTAGTGCAGCAGGACTCGACCAGCAAGACCATCACGGTGGCCAAGGGTCTGGACGGCACGACGGTGGACTTCGGCGGCACCGACGGGGTGCGCTCGCTGAGCGGCGTGAAGGCCGGTGCGCTGAGCGACACCAGCACCGAAGCGGTGAACGGTTCGCAGCTGTACGCGACCAACCAGAACGTGACGACCAACACGTCCAGCATTGCAACCAACGCGACGAACATTGAGGCGAACACGACGAACATTTCGGCTAATTCGACGAACATCGCGGCCAACAAGACGGCGATCACCAGCATCGACGGCCGCGTGACCAACGTGGAAGGCTCGGTCACGAACCTGACGCAGCAGCTGGACGGCGGCGGCGTCGGCCTGGTGCAGCAGGACTCGACCAGCAAGACCATCACAGTGGCCAAGGGTCTGGACGGCACGACGGTGGACTTCGGCGGCACCGACGGCGTGCGCACGCTGAGCGGCGTCGCGGACGGCGCGGTTGCCCCGGGCAGCAAGGAAGCCGTCAACGGCAGCCAGCTGTACGCGCACTCGGCGAGCGTGGCTGCTGGTCTGGGTGGCGGTTCGACCGTGAATCCGGACGGCACGATCAGCGCACCGAGCTACAGCGTAGGCGGTACGACGGTGCATAGCGTAGGCGATGCCGTCACCAACCTGGATGACCGGGTGACGCAGAACACCACGGACATCACGAAGCTGCAGAACCAGGTTGGTGATGTCGGCACGCAACTGTCAGGCGCGGTGCAGTACGACCGTAACGTCGACGGTTCGGTGAACTTCGGTTCTGTGACGCTGGGTGGAGGCCTGAGCGCGGGTCCGGTGGTCCTGACCAATGTCGCGAACGGCACGAGCCAGTTCGACGCGGTGAACTACGGCCAGCTGTCCGCGTTGCAGGATCAGGTGACGGATCTCAACGGCCAGGTGAAGGACCTCGGCTCCCAGGTGTCTAACATCCAACCGGTCACCCCGGATGTTTCGTCCTCGGACAGCAACACTGCTGCAGTGGACAATGCAGCGACGCCGGGTACCGGTGTGGGTAGCACGGTCGTCGGGGCAAACGCCAGCGCCGTATCGGACAACGCGGTGGCAGTGGGCACCAATGCGGCGGCGACCGGCGCCAACTCGACGGCGATCGGCACGGGCTCGCAGGCTGGCAATGCGAACTCGGTGGCGTTGGGTCAGGGTTCGGTGACGGATCGCGATAACTCGGTGTCGGTTGGATCAGTGGGTAACGAACGCCAGATCACCAACGTCGCAGCGGGTACGGCGGAAACGGATGCAGTCAATGTGGGGCAGATGAACAGCTCGGTCGCACGGGGCGTTCAGCAGGCCAACGACTACACCGATCAGCGTTTCAACGCCACCACCCAGGCGATCAACGACGTCGCGAAGAACGCCTATGCCGGTATCGCAGCAGCGATGGCAATGCCGAACATGACGCCGTCGGGCCCGGGCAAAACGATCGTCGCCGCAGGTGGGGCGACGTATAAGGGTGGCAGTGCCGCAGCAGTAGGCGCCACGTACCGCTCACGTAACAGTAAGTGGCTGGTGAATGCTGCGGTGTCGGTCACGTCGACGGGCGACGCTGGCGTACGTGCGCAGGTTGGCTACGAGTTCTAAGAGCCATGTCACGTAAAAGCCAGAAAGTCCGTTGATCCAATAGTTGTATAGCGGGGTGTTTTGAAAGAGTCTTGCCAGGAACGGCAAGACTCTTTTTTTTGCCCATCTTGCGGGCTCTAAGCCGCCTCGCGCAACTGCGCCGCGATATCGGCTTCGTTCAACTGCGGCGCGAACATCTCGATCAACCGATACGCGTATGCGCGCAGGAACGCCCCCTTGCGCAACCCGACACGCGTCGTGCTCGCCTCGAACAGATGCTGCGTATCGAGCGCGACGAGTTCGGTGTCGCGCTTCGGATCGTAGGCCATCGCCGCGACCACGCCGATACCCATGCCGAGTTCGACGTAAGTCTTGATCACGTCGGCGTCGATCGCGGTCAGCACGACATCGGGCAACGCGCCCGCTTTCGCAAACGCCTGATCGATGTGCGAGCGGCCAGTGAAGTCCTGGTCATAAGTAACGATCGGGAATTCGGCGATCTCGTCGAGCGTCAGATTCACACGGCCGACGAGCGGATGATCCTTCGGCACCACCACCACGTGATGCCACGAATAGCACGGGAACGTCACGATGTCGGGGAAGCGGTCGAGCGCTTCGGTCGAGATGCCGATATCCGCCTCGCCGTTGATGATCATCTGCGCGATCTGCTGCGGGCTGCCCTGGCGAAGCGCCAGATGCACTTTCGGGAACACCGACGTGAACTGTCGGACCACCTTCGGCAGCGCGTAGCGCGCCTGCGTGTGGGTGGTCGCGACGACGAGGTGGCCGCTGTCCTGATCCGCGTACTGGCGGGCGACGCGGCGCAGATTCTCCGCATCGAGCAGCATCCGCTCGATCAACTGATGCACGGCCTTGCCCGGCTCGGTGAGGCCGGTCAGCCGCTTGCCACGGCGGATGAAAATATCGACCCCGAGTTCGTCCTCGAGATCCTTGATCTGCTTCGATACGCCCGACTGCGACGTGTACAGCACGTTCGCGACTTCAGTCAGGTTCATGTTCTGCCGCACTGCCTCGCGAACGAAGCGCAATTGCTGGAAATTCATCGTTATGTCTCCGGTTCTGCCAGAGTTGAGTTATTGGAGCCGCGAAGTGAAACCACCCAGTCCGGCTGATGCGATTCTCTCTTGTCTTGAGCGCTGTACGTCAGCGCCGCCCTCTCACTGCGCCGGAAACACGCGCAGCGCGCGCGGCACCGCGGTCACGCCGTCGCCGACCGCGAGTTGCAGATCGCGCCACGTTTCGCGATCGAGTTCGGCTTCGAGCAGATTGCCCTCGCGGCCCGCGAGCTCCACTCGCACCGAACCGCCGAGCGTCACCACGCGCCGCACGTCGACGACGATGCCCTCGCGATGCCCGGCCGCCTGCGGATACAGCTGCAGATCGTGCGGCCGCACGTAAGCGAACGCCGGGCCGTTGAAGCCCGCGGTGACAGCGACCGGCAGAGCGGCACCATCGACCACGAAGCCTTGCGCATCGACGCTGCCGTGCAGACGATTGGCCGCACCGAGAAACTCGTAGACGAACGGCGTCTGCGGATGGTCATACACCTCCTGCGGACTACCCACCTGCTCGACATGCCCGCGATTGAGCACGACGATCCGATCGGCCACTTCGAGCGCTTCTTCCTGATCGTGCGTAACGAAGATCGTCGAGATATGCAGATCGTCGTGCAGGCGGCGCAGCCAGCTGCGCAGTTCCTTGCGCACCTTCGCGTCGAGCGCGCCGAACGGCTCGTCGAGCAGCAGCACCTTCGGCTCCACGGCCAGTGCGCGCGCGAGCGCGATGCGCTGACGCTGGCCACCCGAAAGCTCCGACGGATAGCGCTGCGCGAGCCAGTCGAGCTGCACGAGCTTCAGCAGTTCGTGCACCTTCTCGCGAATCACCTGCTCCGACGGACGTTCCTTGCGCGGCTTCACACGCAGCCCGAACGCGACGTTCTCGAACACCGTCATATGACGGAACAGCGCGTAATGCTGGAATACGAAACCCACTTCGCGCTCGCGCGCGCCGACCGTCGCGACGTCCAGGCCTTGCAGTTCGACCTGGCCGCCGTCCGCGTATTCGAGGCCGGCGATCACCCGCAGCAAGGTCGTCTTGCCGCAACCCGACGGCCCGAGCAGCGCGACGAGTTCGCCCGGCGGAAAATCGAGCGAGACGTTGTCGAGCGCGACGAAATCGCCGAAGCGCTTTTGCAGGTTACGAACGGTGATACCCATTTACAGCTCTCCTTGCTTGAGCGGATGTCGCTGCGACGCAGGCGTGGCGTTGACGAAAATCGAACGGGAAACGGACTGCGCGCCACTGGCCTGTGAAACACCCGTCGGCACCGGTCCCGCATGCGCGGGCACCTCGCGCGCCGCCGACAGTTCCGCCGACATATGGCGCTCAGCCAGCAGCTTGAGCCCAAGCGTCACGAGCGCGAGCAGCGCGAGCAGCGACGCCACGGCGAACGCGGCCGAGAAGTTGTATTCGTTGTAGAGGATTTCGACGTGCAGCGGCATCGTGTCGGTCTGCCCGCGAATATGGCCCGACACGACCGACACCGCGCCGAACTCGCCCATCGCGCGCGCATTGCACAGAATCACGCCGTACAACAGACCCCATTTGACGTTCGGCAGCGTGACGCGGCGAAACGTCTGCCAGCCCGAGGCGCCGAGCACGTGCGCGGCTTCTTCCTCGTCGTTGCCCTGCGCCTGCATCAGCGGAATCAGTTCGCGCGCGACGAACGGGAACGTGACGAAGATCGTCGCGAGCACGATGCCAGGCACCGCGAAGATGATCTGCACGTTGTGATCCTCGAGCCACGGACCGAACCAGCCTTGCGCGCCGAACATCAGCACGTAGACCAGACCCGAGATCACCGGCGATACCGAGAACGGCAGATCGATCAGCGTGGTCAGTAGCGCCTTGCCGCGAAACTCGAACTTCGCGATACACCACGACGCCGCGAGGCCGAACAACAGGTTCAGCGGCACCGCGATCGCCGCGGTGATCAGCGTGAGCTTGATCGCCGACAGCGCATCCGGATCGGCGAGCGCTTCGAAGTAAAAACGCAGCCCCTTGTTCAGCGCCTGATAGAACACCGCGGCGAGCGGCACGACCAGAAACAGCGCGAGAAACAGCAGCGCGACGCTGATCAGCAGCCAGCGCACGACGGGCGACTCACTGACCGGATCGGGGCGACGCGCGACGCCCGCCGGATTCATCGGAACGCGGCTCATTGCACACCTCCACCGATTGCGGCGACGTTCGTGGCCACCGGCGCGGGCCCTGCGCTGCCGCGGCTCGTGCGCCGCTGCAGATACCACTGCAGCATGTTGATCAACAGCAGCATCAGGAACGACACGACCAACATCACGACCGCGAGTGCCGTGGCACCGGCATAGTCGTATTGCTCGAGCTTCGTGATGATCAGCAGCGACGTGATCTCCGACTTCATCGGCACATTGCCGGCGATGAAAATCACCGAACCGTATTCGCCGAGCGCGCGCGCGAACGCGAGTGCGAAGCCGGTCAGCAGCGCCGGGAACACAGCCGGCAGCACGACGCGGCGAAACGTAAGCCAGCGCGATGCGCCGAGGCACGCGGCCGCCTCCTCCTGCTCGCGCTCGAACTCCTCGAGCACCGGCTGCACGGTGCGCACGACGAACGGCAGGCCGATGAACGTCAGCGCGACCAGCACGCCGGCCGGCGTGAACGCGATCTTGATTCCGAGCGGCGCGAGGAACTGGCCGATCCAGCCGTTGCCCGCGTACACGGCCGCGAGCGAAATGCCCGCGACCGAGGTGGGCAGCGCGAACGGCAGATCGACGATCGCATCGACGATGCGCTTGAACGGGAACGTGTAGCGCACCAGCACCCACGCGACCAGAAAGCCGAACACCGCGTTGATCAGCGCGCCGCCGAGCGCCGAGAAAAACGTCAGCCGATACGACGCGAGCACGCGCGGCGACGCGACCGCGCGCACGAACTGGTTCCAGTCGAGCGTGGCGGTCTTCAGGAAGGTAGCCGCGAGCGGAATCAGCACCACGAGGCTCAGATACGCCACCGTGATGCCGAGTGTCAGGCCAAAGCCGGGCAATGCGCTCGGCTTGCGGAAGGTCAACGTGGTCATGCTGGATACTCGTTCATGGTTGATGCTCGCGTGGCTGTTGGGCGAAAACGCGCCCATTGGGGCGCGCCCTCTTGCCTCTGCCGATGATTCAGGCAGCGCTCGTTACTGCGGCTGATAGATCGAATCGAACACGCCGCCGTCCGCGAAATGGGTCTTCTGCGCGTTGGCCCAGCCGCCGAACGAATCGTCGATCGTGTACAGCTTCAGCTTCGGAAACTTCGCGGTCAGATCGGCGGGCACCTTGTTCGAACGCGGCCGATAAAAATTGCGCGCGGCGATCTCCTGGCCCTCCTCGCTATACAGGAAGTTCAGGTACGCCTCGGCGAGCTTGCGCGTGCCGTGTTTGTCGACGACCTTGTCCACCACCGCGACCGGCGGCTCGGCCAGAATGCTCACCGACGGCACGACGATCTCGAACTTGTCCGGACCGAACTCCTTCAGCGACAGGAACGCCTCGTTTTCCCACGCGATCAGCACGTCGCCGATACCGCGCTGCACGAAGCTCGTGGTCGCGCCGCGCGCGCCCGAATCGAGCACGCCGGCGTTCTTGTACAGCTTGCCGACGAACTCTCTCGCCTTCTGGTCGTTGCCGCCCGGCTGATGCGCGGCGTACGCCCACGCGGCCAGGTAGTTCCAGCGCGCGCCGCCCGAGGTCTTCGGATTCGGCGTCACGATCGACACGCCCGGCTTCACCAGATCGTCCCAATCCTTGATGTGCTTCGGGTTGCCCTTGCGCACCAGAAACACGATCGTCGACGTGTACGGCGCTGCGTTGTCCGGCAGGCGCTTCTGCCAATTCCTGTCGACGAGCCCCTTGTTCGTCAGCGCGTCGATGTCATAGGCGAGCGCGAGCGTCACGACGTCGGCCTGCAGACCGTCGAGCACCGAGCGCGCCTGCGCGCCCGAGCCGCCGTGCGACTGCTTGAAGGTGACGGTTTCGCCGGTCTTCGCTTTCCATTCTTTGGCGAACGCCTGATTGACGTCCTGATACAGCTCGCGCGTCGGATCGTAGGACACGTTCAGCAGCGTGGTGTCGGCGTGCGCGACGCTGCTTGCGCCGAACATGCCGAGCGCACTCGCCGCGCCGACGGCAAGCGCCGCGATCAGTTTTTGGGTTCGAGCCGCAAGCCCCGTATGCCGATGGTTCATCTCAGTTTTTCTCCGCGTGATGGTCCGCTGATAAGCGTCTGGTGTTGTTCTGCGTCGCGGTCACGTGCACATGAGCGCCAACTCGGAGGCCAGTCTATCGAAGGGCTTTCATCATTAAAAATAATGTTTCTTCATTTTTTAATGCTCAAAAGTGGTAACGGCAGAGGCGCCGCCTGTTCGAACGTCACAAACGCTGCGATGTAGCCGATCAGCGACGCCGCAGCGCACCCCTCGCGTCGAACTTAAAGTAAAGCTTGAAATGCGCCGAATACTGTATAAAAATACAGTCACCTGTTCATACATACAGTGGCCATGACAAAACTCACCGCACGACAGCAGCAGGTTTTCGATCTGATCCGCCGCGCGATCGAACGCACCGGTTTTCCGCCCACGCGCGCCGAAATCGCCGCCGAACTCGGCTTCAGCTCGGCCAATTCCGCGGAAGAACATCTGCGCGCGCTGGCGCGCAAGGGCGTGATCGAACTCGCAGCCGGCGCGTCGCGCGGCATTCGCCTGCTGTCCGGGCAGGACGATGCGCCACACCAGTTCACGCTGCCGCATGCGGGGCTGATGCAGTTGTCACTGCCGCTGATCGGCCGGGTCGCGGCGGGTAGCCCGATCCTTGCGCAGGAACATATCTCGCAGCACTACGCGTGCGATCCGGCGCTGTTCTCGAGCAAGCCCGACTACCTGCTGAAGGTGCGCGGCCTGTCGATGCGCGACGCGGGCATTCTCGACGGCGACCTGCTCGCTGTGCAAAAGCGCAGCGAAGCGAAGGACGGCCAGATCATCATTGCGCGGCTGGGCGACGACGTGACGGTCAAGCGTCTGAAGCGCCGGCCGAACGGCATCGAGCTGATCGCCGAAAACCCCGATTACGACAACATCTTCGTGGAAACCGGCAGCGCGGATTTCGCGCTCGAAGGAATCGCGGTCGGGCTGATCCGCCCCAGCGAGTTCTGATCTTTCGCTGTCGCCGGAACGCTCGCGCCGGATTGTTCAACCCAAGCCGCATTTTTGCCCGCATTTATTGCCCGCAAATAAGCCGCGCATTTAAGCCGCACCGTCTGGAGAGACTCATGGAACGCCTTGCCCGCCTGCTGCCTTTTCGCCAGTTCGGCCGTCTGCGCCATCTGCGCAAGCTCACGCCCTGCGCACTGCTCGAGGCGCCCGCGGCGCGCACGGCGTCGCTGTTCGACGCGCCTGCCGAAGCTTCTGGTCTGCCGTCGTCGTTGCCGGCGTTCGCGCGCGTGTCGCTGAATTCGGCGCTGAACATCGCCGAGCCCGCGCGTCGCGCACCGGTGCGGGTCTATCATGGACCGTCGCGACTGATCATGGTCGGCACGGTCGACGCCGTATGCCGTATGATCGATCGTTGCATAGCCGACGAAGCCAACGTGCACGGCGCGGTGTTCGAAGCCTGAGCGAATCCTGAGCACGCATGCAATAAGCACTTCGGATGTTCAGAAATTCGCGTGGAATGGGATCGTTTCGACCTCGCCGTGGTCGACGTTAGATCATCACTAACGTGGAGTCCCATTCAATGCCAATTCCGAAACGCATACAGGGTAGCGCCACCCGGCCGTTGCTGATCACGCTGATCGTGGTGATCGTGATTGCCGTGCTGGGGTTTATTTATGCGTCACCGTATCTCGCGGTGAACAATCTCAAACGCGCGGCGGATGCGCGCGACGTGCAAACCGTTAATCAGTACGTGGACTTTCCCGCGCTACGCGATAGCCTGAAGCAGCAGGTGGGCGCCATGCTGACGCGCCGGCTCGAGGCGGATGCCGGCAACAAGTTGGCCACGATCGGCGCGGTGATCGGCGTGACACTGATCGGCCCGCTCGTCGATGCCTATGCAACACCCGACGGCGTCGCGGCGTTGCTGAACGGGATGCCGCCGCGTGGCACGCCGGGCGAGCAACCAGCCGCGCCACCAGCCGCGGGTGGCGAAGCGCCAGCCGCACCCGCCGCGGGCGACACCACCACTCAGGCAAGTGCGCCGCCGCCCGGGCGTCAAAGCACGGCCGGCTATCGCAGTCTCAACGAATTTGTCGTCACGTACCGGCGTGGCGAAGGCAACGCGAACTATTCGGCCATCTTCCGTCGCGAAGGTCTGGTCACGTGGAAGCTCGCGGCGATCAATCTGAACGAGTGAGATTCAAGCCCTAAGCTGATCGGATACGCGGGCTGGCCATTGCGGCCAGCCGCGTGCCGGATTCATTCGCATGTCGACCACGGTGGGGACACTCGGGGACACACGGGGACACACGGCCTTACGCCGCGGCCGCCTGCTGCTGCTCCTGCGCGGACGAGCACGCCACCAGAATGCTGCACGACACGCGGTCGAGCAGCGGCGTGTTGCCCGCCCCCATCCACCATCGCGACAAACCCGTCCGGCAGCGATGACCGACCACCACGAGGTCGACCTGCAACTCGTTGGCGAGATTGGCGATCTCGTCGATCGGATGGCCGAATGCGAAATGCCCTTGCGCGTTCACGCCGCGCTCGGTCAGCCAGTTCACGCCCTCCTGCAGAATCTCGCGGGCCGTTTTTTCAAAGCTGCCGCAGGCCACGTCCGTCAACAGACCCGCGCTTTGCGCGATGCTGGAACGCATGTCCACGACCGACAGCAGGTGCGTTTCCGCCTTCAGGTCCAACGCCAGATCGGCACCGCAACGCAGGGCTTTGCGGCCTTCGCGCGAGCCGTCGTAGCACAACAGGATTTTCTGGTAGCTCGCCATCTGTTTTCTCCATTCGCGCGGAAAGCGCGGTCTGAATCAATCATGGTGCGCCGCAATTCGGCTTGCAAGGGATGGAAAACGCTAAGTGCATAGTCGGTGCATGCTGAAGCAGTCTGCACAAGCGTTGGGCCCCCTGCGACAACGTTTGCACACGTATGCCGCATCGCAAAACTTCGTATGCGAACGTTGCGTCGGCACGCGGCGGGCGGCGTGGCGCGCCGGTCGCGCCACTGCGGATCACGGGCACTGACCAACACCGACAGGCGCGTCGCACCCCACGCATTACGCGTTCCCGGACACCCGCTCGCATCGGCGACCGATACCCTAGAATAGGCGGCTTCGCGTGCGCAATGCGTGCGTCGCAGGTATGTTGTGTGTCTAGCGCGTAAGTTGTGTCTTCTTCCGGAGCCTTGCTCGACTCATGCCCGCCGCCCCCATCGAATTCCATCAGGTCAGGAAAAGCTACGGCGAAAAAACAGTCGTCGACGGATTGTCGTTTCATGTGAACACCGGCGAATGCTTCGGGCTGCTCGGCCCCAACGGCGCCGGCAAGACCACCACATTGCGCATGCTGCTCGGCATCGCGGCGCCCGACGCCGGCGCGATCCGCCTGTGCGGCGAGCCGATCCCGGGCCGCGCGCGCCTCGCGCGTTCGCGCGTCGGCGTGGTGCCGCAGTTCGACAATCTCGATCCCGATTTCACCGTGCGCGAGAATCTGCTCGTATTCGGCCGCTACTTCGGTCTGAGCGCCGCGCAGTGTCGCGCGGCGGTACCCGGCCTGCTCGAATTCGCGCGCCTCGAAAACAAGGCGGACGCGCGCGTGAGCGAACTGTCGGGTGGCATGAAGCGGCGCCTCACGCTCGCGCGTGCGCTGATCAACGATCCCGAGGTGCTGGTCATGGACGAGCCGACCACCGGTCTCGATCCGCAGGCGCGCCACCTGATCTGGGAGCGACTGCGCTCGCTGCTCGCGCGCGGCAAGACCATCCTGCTGACCACCCACTTCATGGAAGAAGCGGAACGGCTTTGTCATCGACTGTGCGTGATCGAGGAAGGACGCAAGATCGCCGAAGGCGCGCCGCGCGAGCTGATCGAGTCAGAGATCGGCTGTGACGTGATCGAAATCTATGGACCCGATCCGTTTGCGTTGCGCGACGAACTCGCGCCGCTCGCCGAGCGCACCGAGATCAGCGGGGAGACGCTGTTCTGTTATGTGAACGACGCGCAGCCCGTGCATATGCGCCTCAAGCAGCGCGCCGATCTGCGCTATCTGCATCGGCCGGCGAATCTCGAAGATGTGTTTCTGCGGCTCACCGGCCGCGAAATGCAGGACTGAATACGCAGCGAGGCATTGGATGGACGCACGCACTTACGAAACCCACGACGGCACGCCATCGGCACAGGAGCCGTTCGGCGCCTTCCCCGCCAACGCCACGAACTGGATCGCGGTGTGGCGCCGCAATTATCTGGTGTGGAAGAAGCTCGCGATCGCGTCGATGTTCGGCAACCTCGCCGATCCGATGATCTATCTGTTCGGTCTCGGCCTCGGGCTCGGGCTGATGGTCGGGCACGTCGACGGCGTGTCGTATATCTCGTTCCTCGCGGCGGGCACGGTGGCGTCGAGCGTGATGATGTCGGCGAGCTTCGAGTCGATGTATTCGGGCTTTTCGCGCATGCACGTGCAACGCACGTGGGAAGCGATCATGCATACGCCGCTCACGCTCGGCGATATCGTGCTCGGCGAGGTGGTGTGGGCCGCGAGCAAATCGGTGTTGTCGGGTGTGGCGATCATGCTGGTGGCGGGCGCGCTCGGCTACGCGAGTTTTCCGTCGATGCTGCTCGCGCTGCCGGTCATCGTGCTGGCCGGTCTCGCGTTCGCGAGCCTCGCGATGATCGTGACGGCGCTCGCGCCGTCGTACGACTTTTTCATGTTCTACCAGACGCTGGTGCTCACGCCGATGCTGCTGCTCTCCGGCGTGTTCTTTCCGATCTCGCAACTGCCCGGCGCCGCGCAAGCGGTGACCGCGGCGCTGCCGCTAGCCAGTGCGGTCGATCTGATGCGCCCGGCGATGCTCGGCCGGCCGACGGAGCACGCCGCTCTGCATGTGAGCGTGCTGGCCGCCTATGCGATCGGGGGCTTTATCGTGTCGGCGATTCTGTTTCGGCGCCGCATGATGAAGTAAGCCGAACGCGCGGGCGGCACGTGGTGCCGCGCTGTACCTGCGCCCGCGCGAGACGGCGCCGCGTTGGTCGTCGCTTTGGGCGTTTGCTATCGTCGCGTGCGCTCAGTCCTCGTCATCGGTCCATGGAATGTCGACGTCGGAGATGAACGCGACCGTCGCGAACGGTCCGCCCTCGTGACGCCCGATCTTGCCATCGGCGCGCTGCCATTCGACCCGGAACACGGTGGCCGGATCATCCGCGATCAGCCGCACCGTGCGCAATTCGTCGGGATCGGCGTCCTCGACCGGACCGTCGAGCGAGATCAGCAGCGCCTGCGGCCATAGGCCATCGGCGGGATCGTAGATCTTGTCGCCGTCGTGAATCAGCGTGAAAGCTTCCACGCCGATGGTCGCCGACGCATCGACGATCATCTTGGCGAGCGCACGCAACAACGCGGTCGCTCGCGCCGAGTTTGCCTGACGGATCGCGAGATCACCGCGCGTGAGCGCCTGCTCGAGTTTCGGATTGGTTTTCTGTTGCGCCATGGATGTGTTGGTCCTATCGCTCTGTTGTTGTGGGCGACGCGCCATTGGGACGACGCATCGCGTTTCTTTTTGGGTCCACCTGCCGCCGCTTGTGTGCATTGCAGCATCGCGGGCTGGGCGACATGTCTGCGGCTCGACTGTCATTGTTCCGCCGTTTTGCCTGATGGTTGCGCGCACCATCAGGGTCGTTTTCTCAAGGCCGCCCTTGCCGTCCACCACAGTTTAGGTCGTGATTCGGATTCCGGGAGAACATTTGCCGCTTAGTGCGTTGCATGTGTCGCATTTCATGCATCGCCTCGCGGGCGCCGCGGCGTGCGCTTGCCGCGGGCCCCGTCCGCCTTCGGCGTCTTCAACGCCTTCGCCGCCGGCTCCCCGACCGGCTTCGCAGCCGCGATCCGCGCGATCAGATGGTCGCGAAACGCGCGTACCGACGGCGGCAACTCGCGCCCGGCCATCGTCTGCACCTGGATGCTGCGCTGGCGCATCTGCGGGTCGGTCAGCGCGATCACGACGAAGCCGTCGTCGGCATAGCGGTCGCGCACCGACAGCAGCCCGGTGAACATGATCGCGCCGGACTTCTGCGCATAGCGATAGATCGCGCCGCTGTTGTTGCAGATCAGGTCCGGCTCGAGCAGGATGCCTTCGAGCGCGCACGTGATGTCGATCAGCTGGCGAATCGTGGTGCCCGCTTCCGACAGCGCGAGCGGAAACCGGCTCACCTCGGCGAGCGACAGTTTCGCGCGCGCCGCGAGCGGATGGTCGGCGCGCAACAGCACGAACACCGGCGCGCGTTCGGTGTGCTCGACCTTGACGCCCTTCTCGGGCGCGAGGCTGAACGACAACGCGATATCGACGTCGCCGTCGCGCACATGGCGGGTCGCGTCGGCCGGCGACATCACGGTCAGCGTGAAATCGATGCCGGGATGCTCGGCGCGGAAATCCGCGATCGCGGCGGGCAGGAAGTCGACCGCGAAGCCCTCGGCGGTCGCGATCTTGATCCGGCTGCCGTGCAGGCTCGCGAGACCGCTGATCTCCTTCATCACGTGCTCGGCTTCGAGCAGGCTGCGCTGCGCGTACGCGAGCAGCCGCTCGCCAGCCTCGGACAGCGCCATGCCGCGCGGACGCCGCTCGAACAGCGTCACGCCGAGTTCGCTCTCGAGCCGCACGATCTGCCGGCTGATCGCCGATACCGCGACGTGCAGCCGTTCGGACGCGTCGCTCAGCGAACCGCTGCGCGCGACTTCGACGAAATAACGCAACGCGATGCCATGCAGTGAACGTGCCATCCGGGACGCCTCCATTGAATCAGTTGCAACGATGCCGCGGGTGGCTGCCGCGCTTCGAGGCGACGCGCGACGCTTTGCCTTTCCGGCAACGCAAGCTTCGAAACATGATCATTGTGACAAAAATGGCGCGCTTCTAGAATCGGTCGCAACGACCTCGCATGCGATTCGCCTGAAGGCCGCGCCGGGCGTCCAGCCATCGTGCTCGCGGCCTTCTGCCCCACTCACCCGTTCCCCGCTATTGGAGATATCGAAATGAGCCGCAACCAGGCCATCGAGCTTGCCACCCGGCACTTCGAATCCGGCGCTTTTCTCGCCGACCTGAACCGCCGCGTCGGGATTCGCACCGAAAGCCAGGAAAGCGATCGTGGCGCGCTGCTGCTGTCCTATCTGACCGACGAGATCACGCCCGAAGCGCAACGCCTCGGCTTTAGCACGCGCATCGCCGATAACCCGGTCGATGGCTTCGGACCGTTCCTGATCGCCAACCGTCACGAAGGCGAGCATCTGCCGACCGTGCTGATCTACGGCCACGGCGACGTGGTGCGCGGCTACGACAGCCAGTGGCGCGCGCCGCTGACGCCGTGGGCGGTGACCGTCGAAGGCGAGCGCTGGTTCGGTCGCGGCACCGCCGACAACAAAGGCCAGCATTCGATCAATCTCGCCGCGCTCGCGAGCACGCTTGCCGCGCGCGACGGCAAACTGGGCTTCAACACGAAGCTGCTGATCGAGATGGGCGAGGAAACCGGCTCGCCGGGGCTCGACGCGATCTGTCATGCGTATCGCGACGAACTCGCCGCCGACGTGCTGATCGCCTCCGACGGTCCGCGTCTTGCCGCGCATCGTCCGACCGTGTTTCTCGGCTCGCGCGGCGCGGTCAATTTCAGGCTGTCGCTGAACCTGCGCGACGGCGCGCATCACTCGGGCAACTGGGGCGGCCTGCTGCGCAATCCGGCGACGGTGCTCGCCAACGCGCTCGCGAGTCTTGTCGATGCGCGCGGCGTGATCGCGGTCGAGGGCCTGCGTCCGCCGCCGATCCCCGAAGCCGTGCGCCGTGCGCTGGCCGACATCACGGTGGGCGGAGGCCCAGGTGACCCCACCGTCGACGACAACTGGGGCGAGCCGGGTCTGTCCGCGCCAGAGCGCGTGTTCGGCTGGAACAGCTTCGAGGTGCTGGCCTTCAAGGCCGGCAATCCGGAGAACCCCGTCAACGCGATTCCGCCGTCGGCGTTCGCGGTCTGCCAGTTGCGTTTCGTGGTCGGCACCGATTGGGAAAATCTCGGCAAGCATCTGCGCGCGCATCTCGATGCGCACGGCTTTCAGCTGGTCGAACTCGAGGTCGAGCGCGGCGCGCCAGCCACGCGGCTCGATCCCGACGATCCGTGGGTCACGTGGGCGCTCGCGTCGCTCGAAGCCACCACCGGCAAGAAGACCGCGCTGCTGCCGAATCTCGGCGGCACGCTGCCGAACGAGGTATTCGCCGACACGCTCGGTTTGCCGACGATCTGGGTGCCGCATTCTTATCCGGCCTGCTCGCAGCATGCGCCGAACGAGCATCTGCTCGGGCCCGTGGTGCGCGAAGGTCTGCAGATGATGGCGGGACTGTTCTGGGATCTCGGCGAGAATTCGCCGCTTGCGGCGATGCGCGTGGCGGAGGATACGGCAAAGGCCGCGGGTTGAATCCGGCTCACGCCGATTGATTTGAAGTGGCGCGCAGCGGGACCGGTCAAAGACCCGCTGCGCCTGTCCGACCAACGTATCTGAATCGGACGACTGGCCCAACACGCCAATCCGCTTGCCGCGGCCGCCCTGACGATCAGCCGGGGCCACCATGGCAGGCACATCGCAATTACATCGACATCACGGTGCCGGATTCGGCTGCAGCTCGTGCAGCCTGTCGATTTCCGCCAGCACCTCCGCCGACAGCTTCACTTCCGCGCTGCCGATGTTCTCCTTCAACTGCTCGAGCGACGTCGCGCCGATCAGATTGCTGGTCACGAACGGCCGGCTATTGACGAACGCGAGCGCGAATTGCGCGGGCGTCATGCCGTGGCGCTTCGCAAGTTCGACGTAACGCGTGGTCGCCTGCACGGCTTGCGGCTTGCTGTAGCGCGCAAAGCGCTCGAACAGCGTGATGCGAGCGCCGGCCGGACGCGCGCCGCCCTCGTATTTGCCCGACAGCCAGCCGAACGCGAGCGGCGAATACGCGAGCAGACCGATGTTGTCGCGATGCGCGTACTCGGAGAGACCCGCTTCGTACGTGCGGTTCAACAGGCTGTACGGATTCTGGATGCTGACGATGCGCGGCAAGCCGAGCTTTTCGGCCGCGCGCAGAAACTGCGCGACGCCCCACGGCGTTTCGTTCGACACGCCGACATGGCGCACCTTGCCGGCTTTCACGAATTCGGCGAGCACCGTCAGCGTTTCTTCGATCGGCACCGTATACGCGTCGTCGACCCACGGATACGACGGGCGACCGAACGTCATCGTGCTGCGATCGGGCCAGTGCAGCTGATACAGATCGACGTAGTCCGTTTGCAGACGCTTGAGGCTGTCGTTGAGCGCTTCGGTCAGGTTCTTGCGGTCGAACTGATTGCCCTCACCGCGAATATGACGCGGATTGTGCGGCTGACGCGCGGGGCCCGCGATCTTGCTGGCGAGCACGATCTTCTCGCGCGCGCTCTTGTGCTGCGCGAGCCACGTGCCGATGTAGCGCTCCGTCGAACCTTGCGTTTCGGCGCGCGGCGGCACCGGATACATTTCGGCGGTGTCGATCAGGTTGACGCCGTGATCGAGCGCATAGTCGATCTGCGCGTGCGCTTCCTGCTCGGTGTTCTGCTCGCCCCACGTCATCGTGCCGAGACCAATCAGGCTAACCTGCACGTCGGAGTCGCCGAGTCTGCGGTATTCCATCTAACTTGTCCTGTTGAAGAGGTGAACTGAAAGCGCAGACGTTACCACGCCGGCACATTACCTGCAGCAAGGCTAGAATGCGAAGCCCATGCGTTGCAGCGCGCCGCGTGACGACTCTTTCGCGGTACGCACTTTGCGCTCTCGATGCGCGTTTCATCACGACTTCGTTGCCATGAATCACGAACACCTCGAATTGCTGGTCACGCGCGTGATGCCCTACGGGAAATATAAAGGCCGCGTGATCGCCGACCTGCCCGGCCATTATCTGAACTGGTTCGCGAGCCAGGGCTTTCCACCCGGTGAGATCGGCCGCCTGCTCGCGTTGATGCACGAGATCGATCACAACGGTTTGAAACCGCTGCTCGCGCCGTTGCGCAAACCGAAGTTCCAGGCGCGCTGAAACCGCCGCCGTGAAAGCGTTGTCAAGCCGGCTGAAAGTCGCGAGACAGGCAAGCTGCAAGCAATGTAGGCCAGTACAAATTCATACAGGTTTTTTCTTGCGAATCGCGTTGGCGTGGCCTTTAATCGGCATAGGTCGTCGCGCCGTGAAACGTCGATAGTGAAGCGGTTCAGTCGTCGTTCACTGAACCGTTTCGATGTGTTCCGGCGCCGTGAGATCCCCCGCCTTCGTGAATGCCCGTGTGTCCATGTCGCAATTCAACCTGTCCGCGTTGCTCGAATTCATCGGCCACGATCTGTCGCCGGTGCGCGCGGTGATCCTGTTCTTCGTGATCGGCTACGTGGTGGTCGGACTGCCCGTGCACTTTCGCCAGGGCGCGGCCTCGCGCGACGTCTGGGGCACGGCTGCCGGCGTGACGATGGCCGCGCTCTACGCGGCGTTCCTTGTCGGCGTGTACCCGTGGCTGCATCACCTATCGACGCTCGCGCGCTGAGCTTCGGCCGCCGCCAGCTCCGGTCCGAGACCTTCCCATAGCGGTTCGAGCAATTCGCGGCGCGGCTGCCAGCGCCGTATCGAGGTTCGATACAGCGGTCGGCGCACCTGCGCCGAACTCGCGGTGCTCACGCGCCGCGTCGTTTCGTGAAACGCGAGGCAACGTTCGTCCCACTCGAGTCCGCAATGCGCGAGCATGCGACGCACGGTCGCCTCGAAACCGTCGACCAGTTCCTCGTACTCGATCTCGATCATCACGCCCGCGGGAAGAACGCGCCGCCAGTGCGCCATCAACGCATCGTACGCGCGGTAATAGCGGCCCAGCTCGCCGAGGTCATAGCCGAACGGCACGTCGTGAAAAATGCGCGAGAAAATCGACAGACACGTCTGCAATGGTGAACGGCGGCTGTGGATGATGCGCGCGTTCGGCAGCGCGAGATGGATGAGGCCGACGTTGATGAAGTTGAACGGATATTTGTCGGTAAAGCGCGCGAGCGGTCCGTCCAGTTCCGCGACCACGCGCCGCATGCGCCGCAGATAGTCCGCGCCGAGCGCGCTCCATTGCGCCGCGCCCGCTTGCTCCAAGGCCTCGATGTCGATCCGCAATGGATCGCCTGCGTCACGGCGAATGCATTGGACCAGTGCCTCGCCGAATTCGGTGCGTTCGCCCGCGCCGAACACGCGCGGATGACTCGCGAGAATCTGCTCGATCAACGTCGAGCCGGAACGCGGCATACCCACGATAAAAATCGGCGCCGCCGACGGATCGCCGATACCGCCTGCCGCCGCGAGCGTATCCACGTCGAACAGCTGCTGCAAGCGCGCGAACAGTCCAAGCGATTCCGCCTCGTTGTAGCGCATGCCCTCGCGATACAGCGCGTTGCCTTTGAGCAGATGATCGAACGACGCGTCATCGCGGCCCACGCCGGATAGTGCCGCACCGTACGCGAAGTGCAACTCGGCCTGGTCGGCGCGGCCAAGCGAGGCGGCGTCGCCGGCAAGCTGCTCCAGTTGCGCGAAGACCGGATCGTCGGCGTCGAGGCGCTTGGTCTGCACGAAGTTGCGGTAGTAGAGCGGCACGCGCGGCGCGCCGTGGATCGCGCGCCGGTACGCTTCGTGCGCTTCGTCGAAACGGCCGAGCGCCTGCAGACAGTTGCCCATGTTATTGCTCGAACCGTCGGCGCGCGGATTCAGACGCACTGCTTCGCGATAGGCGTCGACGGCCGCCTCGAGCCGATGCAA
Organism: Paraburkholderia sp. HD33-4; assembly: GCF_021390635.1. Lineage (NCBI taxonomy): Bacteria > Pseudomonadati > Pseudomonadota > Betaproteobacteria > Burkholderiales > Burkholderiaceae > Paraburkholderia > Paraburkholderia sp. HD33-4. The sequence continues at coordinate 2,546,575 of NZ_JAJEJS010000001.1, forward strand.
TTGCTCGAGCGTCCAGCCGAGTCCGTGATGCAAATCGGCGTTGTGCGGATCGCAGGATATCGCCTCGCGATAACGGACCTCGGCTTCGGCAAAACGGCTCAGCACGGCAAGCGTCGCGGCGAGGCGCTCGTGATGGTTCGGGTCGGCGGGCTCGAGCACGCAGGCGGATTCGAAACATCGCAGCGCGGCTTCGACGTCGCCGCGCGCGATACAGGCGTCGCCTTTGGCGCGCCATTGCTCGGCTGTGTCCGGTTGGGAATCGGGTTTCATTGACGGCGGTGAATCGCTGGTGAGGACTGGCGACAGGCTGACGCAACGGCGAGCGGGCGGCGGCGTCGCGCGAATGGGTTGATTGCTTTCGTCGGGCTGAAGCGGGGATTTCCGCGCAGGCACGCGCATCGCTTCCGACTCAGGACGAATCGTTGAACGGACGTTAGCAGCCGTGCCCTTCAGTAGCGTTTCGAATCGTTAACGAAGTGTTACCGCAGCGCCACCCGGTAATGAACGGGAAGATTGGCGAAAGAATCGCTGCTAGCGGCAGCGGCAGCGGCAGCGGCAGCGGCAGCGGCAGCGAGCATCACTGGATGCGTCGTCGCGCCGCCAGCGGAATACGGCTATGCGCAGCCCTACTACGCATGCGTCAGTGCCCGGTGACGGTGGCCGTTCCCATGTTGTACGATAAATGTCCCAACCCGGATTGGGCCGAGGTAAGCCGAGCGCGGGTTGGTAACGTATATAGCATCTAACCGAACGCTACGACGCAGTGTTCATACGCATCCGCTTCGTGTTCGCCAGCGGCTCAAGCCGCATCGGTCCCTTAATGAGGTCGCTCATCGCGTCGCGGATCCAGCAGTTGGCCGGCTCGTGATGAAAACGCGGATGCCAGTGCAGATAGAAGTCATATGTCGGAGCGGGAAACGGTAAGGGCAGCAGCTTCACATTCACGAATTCCGCGAAGCGTCGCCCGACCGCCTGAGGGACCGCCGCGATCATGTCCGATCCGGCGACGATGAATGGCACCCCGATAAAGCGCGGCACGTTGAAACGCACGTTGATGCGGATCTTGAGCCGTTCGTGCGCGCGTTCGAGCACATCCTGCTCGCGGCCGTCGGCGTGGACCACCACGTGCGCGGCCTCCTTATACTGGTCGAGCGATAACGTGTCGCCAATCTGCGGATGGTCGTCGCGGGCGATGCACACGTACTCGTGCCGGTACAGCGCCTTGCGCTTGAGCGACTCGCTGTTCAACCCCGGAAAGTAGCCGATCGCGAGATCGACATCACCGCTCGCAAGCCCCTCCTCCAGATCCGGCATGCTGAGCGCTACTGTCTTAATCTGTATGTGCGGCGCTGCTTTCGCCAGAAAGCTCTGCAGGCGCGGCAGAAACACCATCTCGCCGATATCCGACATGCACAGGACGAAGGTACGCGACGACTCCGCCGGTCGGAACTCGGGGGCCGGCAGGATCTCGAGCTGCACGAGATCGAGCAGCCGCGCGACCGGATCGCCGAGCGCCTGCGCGCGCGGTGTAGGTTCCATCCCGCGCCCAGTGCGCACGAATAGCGGATCGCCGAACAGCTCACGCAACTTCGACAGCGCGTAGCTCATCGCCGGCTGGCTCAGCCCGATGCTCGCACCCGCCTGGGTCACGTGCCGCTTCTTCAGCAGCGCGTCGAAAACCTTTAACAGGTTCAGATCGACCTGACGAATATCCATAATTTGGATGATCCCTATCGACGTCACATAATTGACGGATTTTATCCCGATTCTTAACATCGTTTCCATACCAAAGGAGTGAGACGCCATGTCTGAAGGACAAAAGCCGCAACGCCCATTGCGCAGCAATTTCCCGCGCGGTTCCTACCTCGGCGCAGTGCGTGCCGCCCAGTGGCGCAATCTCGGCATCAGCGAAGAAGACCTGACCAAACCGAAGATCGCGATCGTCAATTCGTCATCCGAGCTCGCAACCTGCTTCAGCCACCTCGACGGCATCGCCGCCCAACTGAAGGACGCAATCCGCGCAGCGGGCGCGCTGCCGTTCGAAATCCGAACCGCGGCGCCGAGCGATTTCATCACCGGCGCAGGCGCGCGCGGCGCGTACATGCTGGCGGCGCGCGATCTCATCACGAACGACATCGAAGTTGCTGTTGAAGGCGCGCAGCTTGACGGTATGGTGTGCCTCGTATCCTGCGACAAGACGATCCCGGGTCAGCTGATGGCCGCAGCCCGCCTGAACGTGCCGACCATCGTTGTGGCCTGCGGCTACCAGCCGAGCGGCGAATACAAGGGCGAGCACGTCGACATCGAAGATGTGTTTGTCGGCGCGATGCATACGCTCACCGGCAAGCTGCCTGTCGAGGACCTGATCGGCATGAGCCAGAACGCCATTCGCGGCCCTGGTGTTTGCTCGGGTCTCGGCACGGCCAATTCGATGCATATCGTCTGCGAAGCATTGGGCATGGCCCTGCCGGGCAGCACGCCGGTTGCAGCCAACAGCGAAAAAATGTTCAACCATGTGCGTGAAGCCGGTGCGCGCATCGTTCAGATGGTCCTCGATGACCAGCGTCCGCGCGACATTCTCACGCCGGGTGCATTCGCCAACGCCGTGAAGGCGGTTCTTGCAGTCGGCGGCTCGATCAACTCCGTCAAGCACCTGCAGGCCGTTGCGACGGAAGGCCAGATCGACGTCGATATTTACAAGCTGTTCGAAGATTGCGCAGATCAAACGCCGGTCATCACCGGTGTTCGTCCAGTCGGCTCGCACACCATCGAGCAACTGGAAGCTGCCGGCGGCGCGCGCGGCGTGATGAAGCGCCTCGAATCCTTGCTGGACACGAGCGCAATGACGGTGACGGGCAAAACCGTTGCCGAAAATCTCGCTGACGTGACGATTGCTGACGCCGACGTTATCCGCCAAGTCGATAACCCGTTTGCCAATAGCGCGGCGATTATCCTGGTGCGAGGCAACCTCGCGCCGCAAACCGGCATCGTCAAGTTCGGCATATCGCCGACCAAGGCTCGCGTATTCAAGGGCGAAGCGATCTGCTTCTGGACTTCCGATGAAGCGATCGCGGCAATCAAGGACGGTCGCGTGAAGCCCGGCCGGGTGGTCGTCATGCGGGGCGCCGGTGCTTGCGGTGGTCCGGCAATGGGCGGCGGTGCATCGCGTGTCGTGTTCGCCATCGACGGCGCAGGCCTCGGCGAAGAAGTCGCCATGCTCACCGATGGCCACCTCTCGGGCCTCGTATGCAAGGGTCTCGTGGTCGCGGAAGTCTCACCGGAAGCTGCAACGGGCGGACCGCTGGCACTCGTGGAAGATGGCGACCTGATCGACATCGACCTGGATCGCCGCGTATGCGACCTGCTCGTTGATGAGGCCGTGCTTGAACAGCGCCGCGCCGTGTGGAAAAAACCCGCACCGGTCAACGACACGGGCTGGCTGAAGATTTACCGCGCTACGGTCAGCGAAACGCCGCAAGGCGTCGTTCTCGACGCATCGCGTACGCAAGAGGGTCGCTGACATGAACCGCTCATCCGTCGTCGATATTGATACGGTGATTGAGCGGGAGCAGACGCGCAGTTTCGGCGCTCTGCTCATCATCGCGATGGCTGTGGTGATGATGACCGAAGGCTATGACCTTGCCGCCATGGCTTTCGCAGCCCCTGCACTCGGTCGCGCCTGGCACCTGGATCACGGCGTGCTTGGGCCTGTGTTCAGCGCGTTTGTGTTCGGGACGATGATCGGCGCGTTTGCGCTCGGTTATCTCGGTGACGTGCTCGGTCGCAAACGGGTGATCATCCTCGGTAGCCTCGTGCTCGCGGTATTCACCCTCGCGGCATCGCAAGCAACGGATCTGACCCAACTGTTGTGGCTGCGATTCCTTGGGGGCCTCGGTATTGGCGGTGTGGTGCCGAATGCGATCGCCTATATGACCGATTTTGCACCGAAGCGTCAACGTGCAACGTGGGTCACGCTGATGTACTGCGGTTATATGGTTGGGACCAGCCTGGGCGGCATCATTGCAGCGCAATTCATTCCGGCGTATGGCTGGCAAGTCGTGTTCATGATCGGCGGTATCGCACCGATACTCGCTTCGATCATGCTGGCGCTCGTTGTCCCCGAGTCGATCCGGTTCCTTACGCTCAAGGGTCGCCACGCAGACGTTGCGAAAATCATTGCGCGTAGCGCGCCGGGCGTTTCGCTCACGTCAGACACGAAATTCGCGATTGCAGAAGAACCGGTTAAATCAGGGGCGTTTTCAGAATTGTTTGCGGGTTCGCTGCGCGCGATTACCCCGATTCTGTGGCTCGTGTATATCGCCAATTCGTTCGCGCTGTTCTTCATGAGTAGCTGGTTGCCGGTGCTGATCGAACGTGTTGGCCTTTCCCCGCACGACGCTGCCCTCGTTACCACGATGTTCCAGATTGGCGGCGCGGTCGGCGGCCTTGCACTGATGCGTTTCGTCGACACGCGCGGTGCGATCGTCATTACCGTGTTGCCGATCATTGGCATTCCCGTTGTCGCGTTGATCGGCACGGGGCTGCCGGTACCGCTGCTGTGGTGTTTCGCATTCCTGTCTGGTTTCACCGTGGTCGGCACGCAATCGGGTTTGAATGCAGTTGCATCGCTGATTTACCCAACTGCCCTTCGCGCAAAGGGAACCGGGACTGCAGTCAGTATCCAGAAGATCGGTGCGATCGCGGGGCCACTCATTGGCGGCGTGCTGATTTCCGCGCATGTTCCCATTGCACAGGTTTTCTATTGGGTTGCGGTGCCGGTTGCAATCGTCGCTGTCCTCGCATTTGTTTTAGGTCTATTGCAGCGCAGCCGTGAACGCGCCACGCCTGAGCCAATCTCTGAGAAAGGAATGAACCATGCCGTTTAACGTGACGCCCCTCGATTTAGCGCGTCCTGATTTTGCTGGCCTCGCAACCGGCATTGACCTGAGCGCGCCTGTCAACGAAGCGCTCGCATCCCAGATCGACGATGCGATGAATCGATACGGCGTTTTGGTGTTCCGCGGTCAACCGCTGACGCAGGATCAACAGCTTGACTTTGCGCGCGGCCTCGGTCCGCTCGATGTCGGCTTCAAGCGTGTGGCTTCGCCCCATGCCCGATTGAAATATCAGGAGCTCGCGGATATTTCGAACCTGAACGAAGAAGGCGAAATCGCCGAGCGCAATCACCGCCGTATCGTGGGCAATCTTGCGAACCAGCTCTGGCACAGCGATAGCTCGTTCCAGAAGCCGTCCGCGCGTTACTCGATGCTGCACTGTGTGGTCCCCGCAGCGAAGGGGGGCGAAACGGAATTCGCCGATATGCGCGCGGCGTACGACGCACTCGAAGACGACCGCAAAGCCGAACTCGACGGCCTGGAAGTCGAGCACTTCGCCCTACACTCGCGTTTCTTCCTCGGCGATACGGCATACGACGAATCCCAGCGCGCCGCACTTCCGCCGGTGCAATGGCCCATCGTGCGCGAGCACGCGGGTTCGCATCGCAAGCATCTGTACATCGGTGCACACGCAACGCATGTTCCGGGTCGCACCGTTGCCGAGGGACGCATGATGCTGGTTGACCTGCTGGAGCACGCCACGCAGCGCCAGTTCGTCTACAAGCATTCGTGGCAAGCCGGTGACCTCGTGATCTGGGATAACCGCTGCACGCTGCATCGTGGCCGTCACTACGATTTGTCGCAGCATCGCGAACTGCGCCGCGCGACGACCCTGGATATGGACCGCACGCGCGCTACTGCCGAACACGGAGCGAATTAAATGCGCTTGAATGACGATGAACGCGCCATGCTGGACGGCCGCGATGGTGAGGCCGTTCAGGCAGCAATGGATCTACTGGTGCGCTACGGCGACGCGCTCGGCGCCGAACGTCTCGTCGACACGAATAACGTGTGTGGGACCGTCGGCGCGACGATGCCGTTCCTGCGCGACTACGCACTGAAGGAAAGCGGCATGGATTCCGTCTTTTCGGAATTCAGCCTCGATACCCCGAACAAGATCGACATCCCGAAGGTCAAGGTATTCAGCACGCACCTGCAACAGGGCCTGGACCCTGAAAACGCACATCTTCAAGGCATTGATGAGCAAGTCGTCAAGGTCTACAAGATGGGCGAGGAATACAAGGCCAAACTCGGTATTCAGCCCATGAACACGTGTGCGCCCTACCTCACCGGCAACGTGCCGGTGCGTGGCGAACACTGCGCCTGGATGGAATCGTCGGCCGTAATTTATATCAATGCGGTGCTCGGCGCGCGCACGAATACCGAAGGACGTGAAAGCACAGGCGCTGCGATGCTCACGGGCAAGATTCCTTACTGGGGTCTGCACCTCGAAGAAAACCGCGCCGGCACGCACCTGATCGAGCTCGATATCGAGATCAAGACGGTGCAGGATTGGGGGCTGCTCGGCTACTACGTCGGTGAAGCCGTGCAGGACCAGATCCCTGTCATCGATGGCCTGAGAGGCGGCGCGAACCTCGCAAAATTGAAGCATTTCGGTGCCGCCGCCGCATCCTCTGGCGGCGTCGAGATGTATCACATCGTGGGTCAGACGCCTGAAGCTCGCACACGCGACGAAGCGCTGCGTGGCCGCAAGCCGGTCGAAGTGATTCGTTACGGTGCAGCGGAACGTCGTCTTGCGTACGAGCGCGTGAACACGACTGCACGCGATTCGAAGGTCGATTTCGTGATGCTCGGGTGTCCGCACTACTCCATCGAACAGATTTGGGAAGTCTGCGAACTGCTCGAAAGCCGCAAGGTGAACGCAAATAGCGCGTTGTGGATTTTCACGGCTCGTGCAACGCGCCAACTCGCCGACCAGGCCGGCTACACCGAACGTCTGAAAAACGCCGGTGCCGTGCTAATGACGGACACCTGTTCGGCAATCGGTCGCGTCATGCCCAAGGGCGCGCGTGTGGTTGCACTGGATTCCGCCAAGCAGGCGCACTACCTGCCCGCAATTATGGGCGTCGAAGCATGGTTCGGCACGACGGCTGAATGTGTGGAAGCCGCAGTCACCGGGCAATGGCAAGGAGGGCTCACAGCATGAGCGAGCGAACAGTTGAAGCGGCAGACGAAGTCAAGATCGTTCTGCACGGCCGCAAAGTAGTGGGCGGCGTGGTTGAAGGTGAAGCACTCGTGACGCGTGAACAGATTTCGGGTTGGGGTGGTATCGATCCGCGTACGGGCAGCGTCATCGAAACACGTCACGAACTTCGCGGCCAAAGCTTCGCGGGCAAGGTGCTCGTGTTTCCGGGTGCGAAGGGATCGTCGGGTTGGTCGAGTCAATTCCATATCGCGCGCCTCATGGGTACTGCGCCGGCTGCGATGTTGTTCAACCAGATGACGACCAAGATTGCATTAGGTGCCGTGGTGACGCATTCGCCGTCCATTACCGATTTCGACATCGATCCGCTCGACGTGATCGAAACGGGCGATTGGGTAAAGGTGGACGCGGATCGGGGCATTGTTGAAGTGACTCGGCGCAGGCGGGATTAGAAGCCAGACTAAAAACGGGATTGAATGCAGCGGGGGCTTCTCCCGCGCATGCCAGATTTTATGGAGAAGTATGGTGGCACGAGAAACCAAAATTGTTCAAAGCAACGGAAAGTCGAAAAGCTGGAAACTGCAAGCGGACATTTGTATCGTAGGAGCAGGAATTTCCGGCATTTCCGCAGCGCTCGAAGCAGCCAGACTCGGCCGCAAAGTCGTACTCGTCGATAGCCTCCCGGCGCTCGGCGGTCAAGCTGTCAATTCGGTTATCGGTACGTTCTGCGGTCTTTTTTCCAATGGTCCGAAGCGCTTCCAGGTAACGCACGGTATTGCCGATGACATTCTGAAGGACCTCGGCGCGCAAGGCGCGCTGACCTACAAGGAAGGCCCGCTCACGACCGTTGTTCTGTATGACGAAGTCGCGCTCGCGCGCTGGATCGACAAGCAAATTCTCGCCTCAGGCGTGACGCTCGTGCTCGGCGCGGTACTGCGTGAGGTGAAGCGCGAGGGCTCGCGTGTGCAAGAACTCGAAGTCGCAACGCGCTACGGTGACGTTCGCGTTGCAGCGAATGGCTTCGTTGACGCCAGCGGTGACGCCGCCCTCACCTACCTCGCGGGTTTCAATTGCCAGGAGCCGGTCACGCACGTCCAGGGTACGCAGATGTTCGTGGTCGAAGGACTGGACGAAACGAACCTGCCGACTTACCCGGAATTCCGTGAACGTGTCGAAGCGCGTGCCCACGTCTATGGCCTCAAACGCAAAGACGGTCTCATGTTCTACCTGCGCGGCACGGGCGTCGCCATGGCGAACATGACGCACATCGAAACGCCGCTCGACCCGATCGAAGCGTCACGTATCGCCCTGTCAGGCCGCGATCAAGCGGATGTTGCATATGAATTCCTGAAAGGCGAATACCCGGAAATCTACAAGAATTCCCGTATCCGCGCGTACGCACTGCCGGGTATCCGTCAAACGCGGTGGATCGTCGGCGAGCAACAACTGACTTCCGAAGACGTCATCAGGGCCGTCAAATTCGACGATGCCGTGACGCGTACCTCCTGGCCTATCGAGCTGCACGACCGCGCCGATGGTTACGTGTGGGAGCCGTTCGGCGATGATCACCTGCACACGGTCCCGTTCGGCAGCCTGATTGTCAAAGGTGCGGAAAACCTGCTCGCCGCTGGTCGCTGTATCGACGCGGATGCGACGGCGTTGTCGAGCGTTCGTGTGATGGGTCCGTGTATCGCAATGGGCGCGGCCGTAGCGCACGCCTTCGACCTCGCGGACGGCAAGGCCATTTCGGCGGTGGATCGCAAGGCGCTACGCGAACGCCTGTTCGACAACGTGGATCGCATTAATCCTCCACATTTGAAGGACTAGAGCAGGAAAGAGCCGATGACTCCGGGTCACCGGCATGAAGAGACACTGCGCGGCGTACTGGAGATGGCTGGTACCTGACGCGGTGTTCAAACGGAGGAGACAATGACTCAAGCATCAAACGCTGGGCGCACAATCGACGTGTCGCGTCTCATCGAGGAGCAAAAGGTCGGTTGGTTCGCAGTTATCGTGATCTTCACGGCATGGCTCATCATGCTCACGGATGGTTACGAACTCGGCGCACTCGCCTACGCTGCGCCTTCGCTCATCAAGTCATGGGGCATTCAACGAAGCGCACTGGGTCCGGTATTCGGTGCGAACATCTTCGGCATCATGGTGGGTTCGATCCTGTTCGGCTGGATCGGCGACAAGATCGGTCGCAAGCGTGCCATTTTGTTCGGTGCGGTGTTTTACGGTCTTGTCACGCTTTCGACCGTATGGGCAACCACGGTTGACCATCTTCTGTGGCTGCGATTTACCGCGGGCATCGGCATTGGCGGTGCGGTGCCCAATGCGTTCGTGCTCGTGTCGGAATTTGCCCCGAAACGTCTGCGCGCCACCTGGGTGACGACGATGTTCACCGGCTATACGCTGGGTGCGGGTTTCGGCGGCGGTGTTGCTGTCTGGCTCGTGCCTGAATTCGGTTGGACCGCCGTATTCGTGGTTGGCGGTCTGGCACCGATCATCGCGGCGTGCATTCTGTCCTTCGTCATGCACGAATCGCTTCGCTATCGGGTGCTCAACAACTGGCCGCAAGCGGGTATCAGGAGAACGCTCAAGCGCCTTGCGCCCGGTCTGTCGGTTCCCGCCGATGCAAAATTCATCGTCAGCGATGAACGCAGCGTGACCAGGTTCAAGGTAAGTATGCTGTTCCAGGGCAACCTGCTCCGTATCACCACGACCCTTTGGCTCGCCTACATCGCGAATTCGATGGCGCTGTTTTTCTTGCAGAACTGGCTCCCCGTCTTGATCGAAGCAACCGGTATCGACGCGCACCATGCCGCGCTTATTTCCACGCTGTTCTCTGTCGGTGGTACGGTGGGTAGTCTGGTGCTGATGCGTTTCATCGATACGCACGGTGTCAGGCTCGTTACGATCCTTCCGCTTATCGGCTTCCCGCTCGTTGCGGCACTCGGCATGGGCTTCAGTGCAGGTGTGCTGACCGCGATTGTGTTCGGTGTGGGCTTCTGCGTGTCCGGCACGCAATCGGGCTTGAATGCTGTGGCATCGATGGTCTACCCCACCAGCTTTCGCGCGAAGGGGACGGGTACAGCAATCGGTATCGCGAAGATCGGTTCGATTTCAGGCCCGATGATTGGTGGCGCGTTGCTTGCCGGTCATCTTCCTGTCGCGCAATTGTTCCAGTTCGCGGCGATCCCGGTCGCGGCGGTGACCGCGCTGATTTTTATTCTCGGACGCGCATACCGTGGCTCAGATGACATTTCTGAAGAAGTCATAGCGGAAGCTGCTCATTAACGCTCTTTTTGTAATTTTTATTATTTAGTTTTACTGATTCAATATCAATTAAATAAAACAACTATTCCATCTAGAGGAAAGACAATGAAGGTTGCAATCTGTGCCGCTGCGGTCCTGGCCGCGTGCGCGACGCCGATGATGGCTCAAGCGCAAAGCTCGGTGACTTTGTACGGCATTATCGACACTGGTATTGCCTATACAAACTCAGTCGCCTCCTCGATCACGGCGCAAGGTGCATCGCGCTGGTCGATGCAAACCGGCTGGGGTAGCGGTGACCGCGTTGGCTTCACCGGTCGTGAAGACCTCGGCGGTGGCCTCGCCGCAGTTTTCACGCTCGAAATGGGCTTCAGTGCCGTGAACGGCACTTCGTCGCAAGGAGGCCGTCTGTTCGGTCGTCAGGCGTTCGTCGGCCTGGATTCGAGTACGTATGGGCGTTTCACGATGGGCCGCCAATACGACTTCACGTTCGACTACATCGCCCCGATGCTCTCGTGGCTTCAGTTCGGCAGTATCTACGGCGCGCACGTCGGCGACGTGGATAACACGTTCCAGACGGTACGTCTGAACAACACGGTCAAGTATGAAGTCAGCCCGCTGCAAGGCTTGAAGCTCGGCGCGATCTACGCTTTCAGTAATCAGGCGGGCGGCCCAGACGGTCAAGGTTTCGCCAATAACCGCGCATTCGGCTTTGGTGCCACGTACAAGCGCGGCGGCTTGCACGCGGCAGCAACTTTCCTGCAACTGGATCAGCCTTCGGCGGGTCAACCCGGCGGCAACAACCCGAACGGCGCGAACGGCGGTGAGTACACTTTCTCGACGGCTATCTTCTACAACGCGGGTTTTGTGGAGCGTCAACGCGTCGCGGCTATCGGCGGCGGTTATGACTTCGGCCAACTGTCGGTCAATGCTGTTTTTACCGATACACATCTGAACTACACGGGTGATCACTCCACGCGCGTGGACAATTACGAAGTCAATACGAGGTACATGTTCACACCGGCGATTTCGGCGGGTATTGGCTACATCTTCACCGATGCCTCGGGCTATACAGGCGAGGGGGCAACGTCGTACGCGAGTGGCAGTCATCCGCGCTGGCATCAGATCGATGCTGGGGCTTCCTATCTTCTGTCCAAACGCACCGATCTGCACGCGTCCGTCGTTTTCCAGCGCCAGGCCGGTGACGCGGAGGCAACCGCCATCAACTTCTTCGGTCCGGCTGGTACGAACCAGAAAAACCAGATCGCGATTTTGGCGGGACTCCGTCACCGGTTCTGATACGACGCGTCGCGAGGTTTGCGTCCGCAATGACATTTTGCGGACGCAACCGATACCGCCGAAGCGTTATCGCTTCAAATCGTTGGTCGATTGGGGTTCATCAACGCGAGGCGCAAGGCCTGTGATTGCGGCGGCCTCTATCCATGCCCGCCACTGTGACGTGAAATCGAACCCGGCATTGATAGTAAAGGCCGCGTCGAGCGCTTCGTTGAGCGTCGCCCGGCGTTGCAATGCGCCGAAGGCCGCATGCGCGGCGGCGCATTGGCCGAGTATGGCCGGCCGCCAGCCTGGACGCACAATGAGCGCCCAGGTTGGTGAGTCGATCTCTGCCGGAAGGGCGGCGTTCGTCTGATGGGCGGCCCAGATGTCGGTAATCGTGTAGGGCGAGCAGATCAGCGCGCATGCGGGATGCACCGTGAATTTCGCATCGAGCAGATCCTCTGGGCACATGGCCAGCCATGCCTCGCGCGCGAGCACCTCTGTGTCCGCGGCGAAGTACGCGACATGCAGGGACCATTCAAGACGCGCGAGGTCCCCGAAATAGCGCGAATGCGGGTTGGTATCGTAGGTTTCTATGAACGCAGGCAGCGCCGCACCGAAACGATTGAGATCACCGCTTTGCGACGGGTAGGCTTGTGCGTAAGCGATGGCCAGCTCGTCGAAATAGCCTTCGCCGACCTGCGCCAGCAGGACGGGATAGGCAGCGGCGAGCGCGGCGCGCCAATGGGCGCGGATACCGGACCGGTAATATTCAATGCGTTGGCTCAGCAAGTCTGTCTGCCCGGCCGCATCACGGCACGGTGGGGCTTGCAGAAACGGCAGAATCAATCGCTGTTCCGCGTCCAGTGACTGCGCAAAGATACGCTGCAGCGCCTCAATCGGTTTGGGCATTGTCGCCACCCCCGTTTAGCGCCTGGATACTCGCCGCGCGTTCAGACAGTACAGCTTGCTGAATCTGATGAGCGCTGCGAGCTTCCTCGAGCAGCACTTCCAGCGGCGGCAAGGCGGTATCCCATTCGATCAGCGCTGGTACGGTGCGGAAGCGTCGCAGCGCATATCGATACAGCGCCCAGACTTCGCTGACCACGCGCGAGCCGTGATCGTCGATCACGGCGATGTCGGTGACACGGTGGCCGGCCAGATGGATCTCCCCGACTGTACCGATTGGAAGCGCGTCGATCGCCTCAATGGCGTCCTCCGCGTGATTGCACTGGTTGACATACAGGTTGTTCACATCGAGCAGTACACCGCAACCAGTGCGTGAAGCGAGTTCAGCCAGAAATTGTGTCTCACCGTACTGGTCGTCGCGAAAGCGAACGTAGGTAGAGACATTTTCGAGCAGGACCGGCCGCCCCAGCACGTCCTGTAACTCGTCGACACGCGAACTCAGATGGGCGAGCGCCGCGTGGGTCAGGGGCATCGGCAAGAGCTCGTTCAGATGCCCCGCTGCCGTCGCGCCCCAGCAAAGGTGTTCGGAAACGACCGCAGGTTCGATGCGCTGAACCAGGCGTTTGAGCTTCGCAACGTGTGCCCGGTCGAGCGGCCTATACGAGCCGAGACCAAGACCGACGCCATGCAGGCTGACCGGCAGATCGCGCCGCACCGTGTCGAGTACATGCAGGTCGAACCCGCCGTCGCCAAAATAGTTTTCACTGTGCACTTCGACCCAGTCAACGGCGGGCGTACCGTTGAGGAAGTCGCGGTAGTGGGCGTGGCGCAAGCCAATGCCGATGCCCAGGTGCCCTGGGGCGGGAAGGTCGAGAGGATTCATTCGGTCGACGACCTGGCTTCGACGGTCTGATCGTTCAGGATTGCTCCTCGTCGAGCGTGCCACCCATCTTTTTGCAGGCTTTTTTCGACACGTTCTTGAAGTCGCCTTTATCGTTATCGACCTTGGCCTCCCCGGCGCAGCCATGCACGCCGGTTTTGCTCGCGCAGTCGTTCTGGCCAGCCTTGGCGACACCAAAACACTGCACCTTCTGTTCGGCATGCACCGAACCGATGCCGCTGGCAGCAAGACCCGCCAGCGCGGCGGCCACCAAAGCGGGCCGACTGAGCTTCGACTTCATATTGATTCTCCCAGGTAAGAGGTCCCTGTCGCCAAGATTCGACGGTCATACTGCATTCCTTCAACTTGCACAGCTACCGACTCGCGGTCAGCCCCTCGAAGTGAAACCTGCAAGCAAATATCAAGGTCTGGGCTTTTCAACTGCCCGACATGCAAACATTACTCCTGCCTGACAAAAGCGGTGCGCGACGTCATGTATGGCATACCGATTTTTGCATACCGTATCGAGGACCTGGCGCAGTCATGATCCCGGCGTCTGGGGGTGTGCGGCCTTCGACGCGGCCTGGCTGCTACGCGAATGCAGCATCGAGCGCTTGTAACGGGGCTTTTCATCAGTCCGGGGAGCGCCCGTGCGGTGCAGCCCGAAGCGGTGGCGACGGCGTGCTCCCTTCCCAAACACGTTGCCGCTGAACCTGCCGGTGCAAATCAGGCACGCGGGCGAGCTGTCCGCTCCCTGGCCCTCTCCCGGACAAACTCCAGGAATGCGGTCGTGAGACGCGACGGCGGCTGCCTGTCGGATGTGACGACACCGTATTCAAACGGGATTGCCGGTGCAAAGTCATGAACGGAAACGCGTTCCGTCAGATAGTCGGTGGACACCGGATCAATGATCGACACACCAGCGCCACGCGCGACGAATGTCGCGATGGCGGCCGACAACTGACACTCCGCGCTCATCACACGTTCTATTTGCCGCTCGGCGAAGATCTCGTCGACGATACGGCGCGTATCGTACTCACGCGGCATGGAAACGAATTTCTCACCGGCCAGGTCCTCGGGGGTAATGACCCGCTTGCGCGCGAGCCGGTGTCCCTTGGGCAGAATGCACTTCATATCGGCACTGAAAAGCGTCTCGAGTCGCACGCCAGGCTGCCATGTCGTGTAAGTCACGAATCCGATGTCGCATTGCTCGCTTGCCACCAGTTCGCCGACCAGCTTCGTGCCGTGAATCAATAACGACACTGTCACCCCTTCGTGCGCCCGCGTGAAATCGGTAATCCACTCCGGCAGCAGGTTCAACGCCAATGCGGGTGCCGCGGCGACGTTCAGCGATCCTTTCGTGAGCGAGCGGATCTGCTGCGCCGCATGCGCGATGCGTTCCACGCCGACAAATGAGCGCTCCACTTCCTGATAGAGCAGCAAGGCGTCCGAAGTCGGGAAAAGTCTGCCCTTCTCGCGAGTGAACAAGCTGAAGCCGATCTCGGTCTCCAGATCGAGGATCAGACGTGTCACCGCTGGCTGCGTGATGTGCAGCATTTCGGCTGCCCGCGTAATCGACTGCCGCAGGATCACCGCCCGGAACGCTTCAAGCTGCCGGCTCTTCATCCCCTACTCCATAACATTTATGCATTGATCGTCATTAATTCCTGATTTGACGATGCCGATTTGGCGCACAAAACTGTGTAGCAGCCGGGCAAACACCCGATAACTCGCAGCATAACATTTCGATATCGATGGAGACTTCAATGCGCAAACGTATCGTCCCGATCATGCTCGCCGGCGTTTTGGCCGCCGCGCAGGCCCACGCTGAAACGACGCTCTACGTCGGCGCCTTCGGCGGCTCCTTCGAACAGCTCCTGCGAGAGAAGATCATTCCGCCGTTCGAGAAGGCCAACAACGTCAAGGTCGTCGTCGTTCCCGGCGATTCCACGACGACGATGGCGCGCCTTCAGGCGCAAAAAGGCAAAGAAAGCCTCGATGTCGTGTTTCTCGACGACGGCCCGATGTATCAGGCAATCCAGCTCGGCTATTGCGACACCCTCACCGATGCGCCCGTCTACCAGAACCTGTTCGACGTAGCCCGCTTCAGGAGCAACAAGGCTGTGACGATCGGGCTGAACGCCACCGGTCTCGTGTACAACGAGCGCCTCTTTGCCGCCAGGGGCTGGGCGCCCCCGACTTCGTGGCACGACCTGGCCGACCCGCGCTACAAGGGCAAGGTCGCATTTCCCACCATTAGCAACGGCTACGGCCTGCAATCGCTGATCGTGCTCGCGCGACTCAATGGCGGCAGCGAGAAAAACATCCAGCCTGGTTTCGACATGGTGAAAACCTCGATCGCGCCGAACGTGCTGTCGTTCGATCCATCGCCGGGAAAAATCTCCGAGCTGTTCCAGACCGACAGCATTGCGCTGGCCGCATGGGGTGACGGCCGCACCCAGGCATTGCGCAACCAGGGCGTGCCGGTCAAGTTCGTCGCGCCAAAGGAAGGCGCGGTGGTGCTAGGTCTGAGCATGTGTCCGGTCAAGCACGATGCGCCGAACGAGCTCGCCCAGAAGTTCGTCCAGTTCTCGTTGTCGCCGGAAATCCAGGCGCTGTACGCGGAGGAGGAAGGCGTCGCTCCGGTCAACAAACTGACCCGGTTATCGCCAGTGGTGGCCGCGCGCGTGGCGAGCCCGGATGCCGTCGCGAAGATGCTCAAGGTCGACTGGGATGTGGTCAACGACAAGCGCGCTACGTGGACGCAGCAATGGAATCGTGACGTGGAGCGCTGAGCGGCTGCCGGCACCTGAAGGTGTTCGACGCAAGCCCGTAATTGGCGCGAACGGGTCTCAGGTGCCGTTCCGTCATCGCCAGAAAAATCGCAAGGTCTACCCAAGTCATGACTTATTTACGGATTGAACGCCTGAACAAGCAGTACGGCGAGACTGTCGTCGTCGACGGCCTCAGCATCGATGTCGCGCGCGGGGAATTCGTCTCGCTGCTCGGGCCATCGGGCTGTGGCAAGACGACGACGCTGCAGATGATCGCCGGATTCGTCGAGCCGACCTCGGGCGACATTAGCCTCGAAGGTCGATCGCTGATCGGCACACCGCCCGCGCAACGCGGCCTCGGTATCGTGTTTCAGAGTTATGCGTTGTTTGCTCACATGACAGTTGCGGAGAACGTTGAGTTCGGGCTGCAGATGCGGCGCGTCGACCGGGCAGCGCGCAAGCGCCGCTGTCTCGCCGCGCTGGAGCTGGTTCAGCTCGGCCGCCATGCATCGAAGTATCCGCGCGAACTGTCGGGCGGGCAGCGTCAGCGCGTTGCGCTCGCGCGCGCCTTGGTCATCGAGCCGCCGTTGCTGCTGCTGGACGAACCGCTGTCCAACCTCGACGCGAAACTGCGTCACGACATGCAGGCCGAGTTACGCGTGATCCAGCAGAAGGTTGGCACCACCACCATCATGGTCACGCACGATCAGGCCGAGGCGTTGGCTATTAGCGACCGCGTCGCGCTGCTCAATCAGGGCACGGTGGTCCGTTTCGATACGCCGACCGGCGTCTATGACGACCCGGGCAGCCTGTTCGCCGCAGATTTCATCGGGCGTGCCAATGTGCTGCATGGACGCGTGAGCTTCGACGGCGCGGAGCGGGTGCTCAAGGTGGGCACCTCGAGCCTGCCGCTCGACGCGCCGCACGCGTGTGGCGAACACGCGTTCTCGCTGCGTCCCGAGCGCATCGAGCTGGTCGCGAGCGGCGCAGGGCACGTGGATGGGCGGGTCAAGGCGCGCGCGTTTCACGGCAACTGCTGGTCGGTCAACGTCATCACCGCGATCGGCGAGTTGCAGGTACAGCTAGCGAACGGTGGCGGGCACGTCGCGCAGATCGGAGACGCGGTCGGCCTCGACTGGTCCGGCGCTGCACTGCGGTTGCTCGCGCCGCACGCGGGGGCGTCCCGATGAGCGCCGCCCGCCCCCTGCTCCAACCGTTGCCGCCCGACGCAGCGCGCCGCCGGCGGCCGAATGGTCCGTTGCTCGTCGCCCCCGTGACGCTGCTGTTCACGCTGCTGCTCATCATTCCGATGGCGCTCGTCGGCGTGCTGAGCCTGCAGGCCTTCGACGCGGCCTCCGGCGGCGTGCTCGATGTCTATTCCTGGCACAACTACGCGCAGATCGTCGTCGATCCGTACTACCACGAGATTTTCCTGCGCACGTTCGCACTCGCCATCAGCGTGACGCTTGGAACGATCGTGCTAGGTGTGCCCGAGGCCTGGTTCATCTTCCGCATGTCGGCTCGCTGGCGTGCGTTCTTCCTGATTCTTACGCTCGGGCCGCTGTTCATCTCGGCCGTCGTACGCACACTCGGCTGGTCGATCCTGCTGGACGGCCAGGGCGTCGTCGCGCAAACGCTCGTACGCCTGCATCTGGTCGACGCGCCGCCGCAGATGCTGTTCTCGTTTGCGGCCGTGGTGGTCGTGCTCGTGCATGCGCTCGTGCCATTGATGGTGCTGTCCGTCTGGACCTCGTTGCAAAGCCTCGACCCGCAGATGGCCAACGCGGCCATCTCGCTCGGCGCTGGCCCGCTGACGGTATGGCGCCGCATCGTCCTGCCGCAGACTGCGCCGGGCATTCTGTCCGGAAGCCTGATCGTCTTCGCACTGAGCGCGAGCGCATTCGCGACACCTGCGCTGATCGGCGGACGGCGCCTCAAGGTGGTCGCAACGGCGGCCTACGACGAGTTCCTGCACAGCATGAACTGGCCGATGGGTGCCGCGATCGCGGTGTGCCTGCTGGTGCTGAATCTCGGCACCGTCGCGCTCTACAGCCGAATGGTGGAGCGACGCCTGAAGCGCCGCCTCGGGGAGAGCACATCATGAATCGAAACGGTCCTTTCGCGCTCGGCTTCCACGCCGTGTTCACCGTGTTTCTGATCGCGCCGCTCGCGATCGTCTGTCTCGTTGCCTTCACGCCCGGCAATCTGCTCAGTGTGCCGACCGTTCATTTCTCGACGCGCTGGTTCAGAGCGCTCGTCGGCAATCCGGATTTCACTCAGGCGTTTTCGAACAGCCTGTGGCTCGCGACGCTCTCCGCCACGCTCGCGGCGACGCTAGGTGTGCCGGCCGCGCTCGGTCTCACGCGCTACCGCTTTGCCGGCCGCGACGCGATCAACTCGCTGCTGCTCTCGCCGCTGATGATTCCGCCCGTCGTGCTGGGGGTCGCATTGCTGCAACTGTTCACGCGCGTTGGTGTGTCCGGATCGTTCGTCTCGCTCGTGATGGCTCATGTGATGCTGGTGTTCCCGTATTGCCTGCGGCTCATCATGGCGTCGCTGATCACGACGACGCGCGACGCCGAGCACGCCGCCGTCTCGCTCGGGGCGAACGCATGGACCACCTTTCGGCGCATCACGTTGCCCGCGCTGGTGCCGGGTATCGCCGCCGGCTGGGTGCTCGGTTTTGCCAGCAGCTTCGACGAGCTGACCGCCACGATCTTCATCGCCGCGCCCACCACGATCACGCTGCCGGTACGCATCTACATGAGCATGAGCGAAACGGTCGACCCGCAGGTCGCGGCCGTCGCCACGGTGATCATGGCGGTCACGCTCGGTCTGATGTTCGCGCTCGACCGGCTCGTAGGGCTCGACAAGGTTCTGACGGGGAAACATTGATGAAACAGGAATACGATTTCGCGATCGCAGGCGGCGGCCTGGTGGGAATGGCGATCGCCTACGGCCTCGCGAGGCGCGGCCAGAAAACGATCGTGCTCGACGGAGAAGACTCCAGCGTGCGAGCCGCACGCGGCAACTTCGGCCTGATCTGGGTATCCGGCAAGGGCAAGAAGCATGTCGATTACGGCCGCTGGTCGCTCGAATCGGCGCTGCTGTGGCCGGGCTTCGCCGCGGAGCTCGAAGCCGCATCGTCGCTCAGTCTCGGCTACTCGCGCCCCGGCGGCGTCAGCATCGCGATGAGCGACGACGCGCTGGCGGGCAGTGTCGATACGCTGCGCCAGTTGCACGCCCGCGATGCGCGCCTCACCTACGACATCCTCGATCGCCGGCAACTGGCTGAGCGCATTCCGGAGGTCGGCCAGAACGTGGCCGGCGCGGTCTATTCGGAAAACGACGGTCATGTGAGCCCGCTATACACGCTGCGTGCGCTGTTCCTCGCCTTCGAGCGAGCGAACGGCGCATACGTGCCGGAGGCTCGCGTGAAGTCGATCGAACGCGCGCACGGCGGCTATCGCATCGACACCGGCAAGCGCACGTTCGAAGCCGGGCGCGTGGTCCTGTGCGCTGGGCTCGGCAATCGCGAGCTCGCGCCGATGGTGGGACTGAGCGCGCCGGTCGTCCCGCTGCGCGGCCAGATCCTCGTGACGGAACGCGTGCGTCCGTTCCTCAAGTACCCGACCCTCTCCGTGCGACAGACCGCCGAAGGGTCGGTATTGCTCGGCGAATCCGCGGAAGACGTCGGCATGGACGACGGCGTGACACCCGAGATCGTCGCGCACATCGCCCGCAAGGCCGTGACCCAGTTCCCGCTGCTGAAAAACGTGCGCGTCGTGCGCGCATGGGGCGCACTGCGCGTGATGACACCGGACAGCATGCCTGTCTACGAGGAATCTCCGACGCATCCCGGTGCGTTCATCGCGACCTGCCACAGCGGCGTGACGCTCGCGGCCGCGCATTGCGAGTTGCTCGCGGGCTGGCTGCTCGGCGGCCCGCGCCCTTCTCTTCTGGACTACTTCTATGCAAAACGTTTCGCTGTTTAGTCGGATCGACGGTGCTTCGTCACGCACCGTGCGGATCGTCGTCGATGGTTGCCCGGTGGAAGTGCCGGAAGACGCCAACGTGGCCGCGGCGCTCCTATGCGCCGGGCTCACCGTGTTCCGTCACACGCCGGTGGGCGCTGCGCCGCGCGCGCCGTATTGCATGATGGGCGTGTGCTTCGATTGCCTCGTCGAAATCGACGGCTTGCCGAACCAGCAGGCCTGCATGGTGCGCGTGCGCGACGGGATGCAGGTCAAGGCCATGGCCGGCGCGAGGGCACTCGTATGACGATCGTAACGGTGGACCTCGTTATCGTCGGCGCCGGACCCGCCGGTATGGCGTGCGCGCTCGACGCGGCGCGCGCGGGCCTCGACGTGCTGGTGCTCGACGAAAACCCGCTGCCGGGCGGACAGATCTATCGCAACGTGGGGCGCTCGCCGCTGCCCGACGCGGCGCTACTCGGCAATGACTACACCGCCGGCGCGGAGCTCGTCGCACGCTTCGCCCGGGCCGGCGTGCGCTACTGGCCCGACACGCTCGTGTGGCAGATCACGCGCGCGCTGGAGGTCAGCTTCACACGCCGCAGCGGCACGGCGGCGAGCGGCCAGATCCGTGCACGAGCCGTGGTGATCGCCAATGGCGCCTACGAACGGCCCTGCCCGGTTCCGGGCTGGACGCTGCCAGGGGTCATGGGCGTGGGCGCGGCCCAGACGCTTCTGAAGTCGTCGGCCATGCTGCCCGACGGACCTGTCGTGCTGGCGGGAAGCGGACCGTTGATGTATCTGTTCGCATGGCAACTGATTCAGGCCGGCAGGGCACCGGCAGCGATCCTCGATACGACGCCTGCGCGCAACTACTGGCGCGCGCTCGCGCAACTGCCTGGTGCGTTGCGTACGCCGGCGTATCTGGCAAAAGGCAGGCGTCTGCTGAAGGCGATCCGGCGCAGCGGCATTCCACACATTCGCCAGGTGACGCGGTTCTCGGTGGAGGGAGACGGCCGCGCGGAATCAGTGCAATACACGGCCAGGGGGCGAGCGTCGAGGATCGCCGCGAGCGTCGTCCTGCTGCATCAGGGCGTGGTGCCCAACGTGCAACTCACGCGTTCGATCGGCTGCGAGCATCGCTGGGACGAGGCGCAGCTCTGCTGGCATCCGCGCACCGACGCATGGGGCGAGACGACGGTGCCGAACCTCTTCGTCGCGGGTGACGGGAGCGGCATCCACGGCGCGATTGCGGCGCAGGCAGCGGGCGCGCTGAGCGCGCTGAGCGTATCGCATCGGCTGGGCGCGCTGAGCGACGAGTCGCGTGACGAGCGCGCGGCACCGTTGCGGCGGCAACTCGAACGGCACCGTACCGTGCGCCCTTTCCTCGACACGCTTTATCGTCCCGCGGACGCGTTTCGCCGTCCCGCCGACGACACCATCGTCTGCCGCTGCGAGGAAGTCAGCGCCGGCGATATCAGGGCGATGGCACGTCTTGGCTGCACCGGGCCCAATCAGAGCAAGTCGTTTTCCCGTTGCGGCATGGGTCCCTGCCAGGGGCGGCTCTGCGGCCTGACGGTCGCCGAACTGCTTGCCGAAGCGCATGCGAAACCCGTGGCGGAAGTCGGTTACTACCGGATCCGCCCGCCCATCAAACCGGTGAGCCTCGGCGAACTCGCCGAATCCCATATCCCGGACC
This sequence comes from Paraburkholderia sp. HD33-4, assembly GCF_021390635.1. NCBI lineage: Bacteria > Pseudomonadati > Pseudomonadota > Betaproteobacteria > Burkholderiales > Burkholderiaceae > Paraburkholderia > Paraburkholderia sp. HD33-4. The sequence continues at coordinate 2,568,424 of NZ_JAJEJS010000001.1, forward strand.
TCAACGCAGCAAAACCGACGGAGTTCGTTCCCAAATGAATGCGCCAACTATCGTAAGAACCGCGGGCAATGCACGCATGAGCAAGACGGTTCGGGCAGGCAGCCTGCTTTTCCTGGCGGGACAAACGTCGTCCGGGGCGCCGCATGCACGTACGATCGAGGAGCAGGCGAGCGAAGCGCTCGCGCGCATCGATGCCTTGCTGGAACAGGCAGGCAGCAGCAAACAGCAAGTTCTGTCGGTGACGATCTACCTGAAGGATATTGCGCTGTTCGACCGCATGAACGCCGTCTGGCAAGGCTGGATCGATCCGGAGCACCTGCCCGCACGCTGCACCGTGCAGGCGACGCTCGGACTCCCCGAACTGCTGGTGGAATTCAGCGTGATCGCAGCGGCTTGAGGAACGACTGGCGCCTCCCGGTGATGGGCGCCGGTCACCGTTACTTGCTCTTCAACGAAACCAATCTTCACCTCCCGAGAAATAATCCATGCCATCCGGAGCGCGACGATGATCATTGTCCGGCTCCGCTGACGTCCACGCATATTGTCTCCACCCGACCATGCTATGGTCGTAAGGCATTTCGACGATCAGATTGCCGTTGCAGCAAGCATGGGACGACCGCCTGCATGATCCACAATGATCCGTTCGAGCCATTCCCGCAAAAGCGGCGCCGCGCGTGGCCGCTGATTCTGCTGTGCGCCGTAGTCATCGCTTTGGCCGCGTTGGTGGTGACAGCGGGGTTGACTCTGCGGGCGAGCCTGCCGCAACTCGACGGCACGCGCGACGCGCCGGTATCCGCAACGGTGACGATCGCGCGCGACGCGCTCGGCGTGCCGACGGTACAAGGCAGCACGCGTGACGACGTCGCGTATGCGACCGGTTTCGTTCACGCACAGGACCGTTTCTTTCAGATGGATTTGCTGCGCCGGGTCGCCGCCGGCGAGATGGCCGCGCTGATTGGTCCGGCTGCGCTGGCGCTGGACCGGCGCGGCCGGCCCATGCGTTTTCGCGAACACGCGCGGGCGGCGCTCGCCGCGTTGCCCGCAGAGCAGCGGCAACTGATCGAACGCTATGCGGCGGGCGTCAACGACGGACTGCGCTCGCTTCGCGCGCGGCCGTTCGAATACTGGCTGCTGCGCACGCGACCGGTCCCGTGGCGCCCTGAGGACACGTTGCTCGCCGTCTATGCCATGTATATCGACCTGCAGTATGGCCAGGTCACGCACGTGCTGTCACGCGCGGCGCTGCGCGAGCGAGTGCCTGCGGACCTGCTTGCGTTCCTGCTGCCCGCAACGAGCCGCTGGGATGCTCCGCTCGACGGGATGCGCGCATTCACGCCGTCGCCCAACGCCCTGCCTGTGACGCCACCGCCGTGGCTGCCCGCAACGCGGTCCGCCGCGGACTTCGACACGGAAGCCACTGGGTTATTGAGCGGCGTGCCCGGATTCATCGGAGCTGGCGCATCTGTCAATTCGATGATCGGCAGCAATGGATTCGCGGTCGACGGTGCGCACGGCGTGAACGGGCGCGCGCTGCTCGCGAACGACATGCACCTCGGCTTGTCGCTGCCGAACATCTGGTACCGGCTATCGCTGATCTATCCCGCGCCAGACGGCGGCGCGCGGCGCATCACGGGGGTGAGCTTGCCAGGAACGCCACTCGTCGTGGCCGGCAGCAACGGCCATATTGCCTGGGGGTTCACGAACAGCTACGGGCGGTTCATCGATCTCATCGAACTGCTGCGCGACCCGGGCGATCCCCTTCGCTATCGCGTGCCCGACGGCGGCTGGCAGACGGCGCAGGTGATCCATGAGCGCCTCGAGGTGAACGGCGGCGCGAGCGTCGATCTTCCGGTCGTGCAAACCCGCTGGGGACCCCAGATCGTTGTTGGCCCGCATGCGTATGCGTTGCATTGGGTTGCGCAGGATCCGCAGGCGATCAACGTGAACCTCATGCAGCTCGAAAGCGTGTCGAACGTGGCCGCCGCGTTGCACTCAGCGCAGACCTTCGGCGTGCCAACGCAGAACTTCATGGCGGCCGATGCACAGGGCCATATCGGCTGGACGCTCGCCGGTCCCCTGCCACGCTTTGTCGATACGGATGCCACGGCGCTCCCCAGCTTTCCGTTTCGCTCCGACACGTACAGCGGTTGGCAGGGGTATCTGCCACCCGAAGCGTATCCGTTGCGCATCGATCCGCCGGCGGGCCGCATCTGGACTGCGAACAACCGGACGTTGCCGCCGGGTGAGGCAGCACGCATCGGCGATGCGGGCGCCGATCTCGGCGCACGTGCGACGCAGATTCGCGACGATCTGCTCGCGTTGCCGCATGCGACCGAGCGCGACATGCTGGCGGTGCAGACCGACGACCGGGCTTTCTGGATTGAACACTGGCGACGCACTGCGCTCGACGCGCTCGACGCGAGCGCACTCAACGGCCATCCCGAACGCGCGGCATTCCGCCGGCTCGTCGAAACCTGGGATGGTCACGCGGATGTGACTGCGCTCGGCTACCGGCTGGTGCGCGCGTTCTACTACTCGCTGTACGACGCCTGGTTCGGTGCGCTCGACAAGCAAATGACCACGATCGCACCCGAGCTCAGCTATCGCGCCGCAAACTCGCGTTACGAGGCGACCATGGAGACACTCGCCGGCCAGCACGCGTGGATACCCGAGGGCTTCGCGGACTGGCGCGCGTTCGTGCTGGATCGGGTCGACCGCTCGATCGCGCAATTGCCGAAAGGCACGAAGCTTGACGATGCACGCTGGGGCGAGCGCAACCGCTCGGCAATCGCGCATCCGTTCGCGCGGATCGTGCCGTCGTGGCTGCCGTGGGTGCGCAGCTGGCTCAGCACGCCGGGCGATCCGCTGCCGGGCGACATCAATATGCCGCGCGTGCAGTCACCTGTGTTCGGGGCATCCGAGCGTTTTGCGGTGTCGCCAGGGCATGAGCAGGACGGCATCTTCGAGATGCCCGGCGGACAGTCCGGCAATCCACTGTCGCCGTATTTTCTCGCGGGACATGAAACGTGGGTGCGCGGCGATGCGGCGCCGTTCCTGCCCGGCCCAGCCGTGCATACGCTTAGGCTCAACGTGGCTGATACGCATCAGGCATCCGTTATGGGCGGACCGGCGGCACGCAGTGGGCTGTGAGCGGTGGATCGTGGCGCCAGACAGTTGCCGAAAGTGGCGTCGAACCGGAACGGCGTCGCAGGATGCGCTACCACCGCTTACGGGTGGGCGCAAGGCAGGAGACGGCTGCCACACTCAGTTCGATGAAGGGGCGCACGCGCGGTGTGTCCCGCCGCCTCGTTCGCGAATTGGGGAAACATGAGATGAAGACCAGAATATCGGACCTGCTTGGGATCGAGTATCCGATCGTACAGGGCGGGATGCAGTGGGTCGGACGTGCGGAACTCGCCGCCGCCGTCTCCAATGCGGGTGCGCTTGGAATGGTCACTGCGCGCACGCAAGCAACGCCGGGCCAGTTACGCGGTGAAATCGAGCGCACCCGTCAATTGACCGACAAGCCGTTTGGCGTGAATCTCACGCTATCCATGATGGTCCAGGATATTTCGTACGATGACTGGCTCGAGGCGATAATCGACAGCGGTGTGAAAATCGTGGAAACCGCGGGAAACAAGCCTCACGCGGTTATCAGTCGACTGGAGGCACATGGCATTACGATCATTCACAAGTGCACGTCGATCCGTCACGCCATCTCTGCGGAAAACGCGGGCGTCGATGTCGTCTCCATGGATTCGTTCGAGGCCGCGGGTCACCCAGGCGAGGACGACGTTCCTGGCATGATCATGTTCCCGGCTGCACGACGCCGGCTGAGTATCCCCATGCTCGCCTCTGGCGGAATTGCCGATGGCAAGGGCATCGCGGCAGCGCTCCTGCTTGGCGCGGACGGCGTGAACCTGGGCACACGCTTCATGCTGACGCAGGAAAGTCCGATACACGCCGACATCAAACAGGCGCTGCTGGCAGCCGACGAACTGCAAACCCTGCTGATCAAGCGCACGCTCAAGCGCACCGGCCGCTTCTATTCCAACGCCGTATCACGTGAGATCGTCAAACTGGAGCGGCGCCCCGGAGGCGCGACCTTCAACGATCTGCACCACCTACTGTCCGGTGAGCGCGGCCGCGCGGCGATGTTGGCCGGCGACATCGATGGAGGGTTGATCTGTGCGAGCCAGGTCATTGGTCTCATCGAAGACATTCCGTGCTGCGCCGAGTTGGTCTCGCGCATGATCGCGGATTGCCGCGACAGCTTGCAGTGCACTCTCGGCATCTTCGCCGCCCAGGTAGCTGCACCTATCAGCTGATGGCGAGACGAACGCGGTCGCCGTCCCGAACGTAAGGGACGAGACTTGCGGGTTTGCCGCGCCACCGCGGCTGCTTCAATGCAATCCAGGACGTTCCCGGTCAGGCTCGACAGGAAATCCCCCACCCACCGCTCACGGGTGGGTACATCACCGCCCCGCCTGCGTATCTTCGACCCCACCACCGCCAGATCACGGCGGACGAACCTGAAGCGCCGCGCAGCCGCGCGTGCGTATCGCAATCGATGGGAGAAGACATGGGCGTACTGGACGGTATCCGGGTACTGGAATTCGAGGCGATCGGACCGGCTCCGTTCGCCGCAATGTTGCTCGCGGACATGGGCGCCGACGTGCTGCGCATCGACCGCCCGGTCGCGCCCGACGACCTGGGGCCAAAGCGCACCGGCAAGCACGTCGATGTGACCGGGCGCGGCCGCCGGTCGGTGACGCTCGATCTGAAGCGCCCCGAGGCCGTCGATGCCGCGCTCGAGTTGATGGCACACGCGGACGTGATCATCGAAGGCTTCCGGCCGGGAACGATGGAGCGACTCGGACTCGGGCCGGACGTGGCGTTCGCGCGCAATCCGAAGCTGGTGTACGGCCGCATGACGGGCTGGGGACAGACGGGGCCGCTGGCGCAGCGCGCGGGCCATGACCTGAACTACATCTCGCTGGCGGGCGTGCTGTCCGGCATCGGACGCGCGGGCGAGGCCCCCGTGCCGCCGTTGAATCTCGTCGGCGACTACGGCGGCGGCGGCATGCTGCTGGCACTGGGCGTCACCGCTGCGCTGTGTCACGCGCAGCGCAGCGGCACGGGCCAGGTGGTCGATGCCGCGATGATCGACGGCGCCGCGCAGCTCGCCTCGATCGTCTGGGGACAACTGGCCTGCGGGCATTGGCGCGAAACGCGCGCCAGCAATCTGCTCGACGGCGGCACACCGTGGTACGACAGCTACGAGACCAGCGACGGTCAATACATGGCGGTCGGCGCCGTCGAAGCACGCTTTTACGCGCAGCTGCTCGACAAGCTCGGCCTCGCGCACAGCGAGCTTCCGCCACAGCATGACCGCGCCGGCTGGCCCGTGCTGCGCGAGCGGTTCGCCGCCGTGTTCCTCACCCGCACGCGCGATGAATGGTGCGAGGTATTCGAAGGCAGCGATGCGTGCGTCGCGCCCGTGCTGAGCTTTTCCGAAGCGCCGTCGCATCCGCATCACGTGACGCGCGGCAGCTTCGTCGAAGCGAATGGCTTCGTTCAACCCGCCCCCGCCCCACGCTTTTCAGCGACGCCGTCGGCCATTGGCAAGCCCGCGCCCGCGCGCGGCGAACGTGGTCAGTCCGCATTGCGCGATTGGGGTTTCGACGATGCGGCGCTCGCGCGGATGCGCGAACAGGGCCTCGGCTACGAGGCATGATTCGGCCAGCCGGCAGCAACGGCTGGCATCAGGACATTGAAGGAGGAGATTCCGATGAAGGTATTGGTGGCAATAAAGCGTGTGGTTGATGCAAACGTGAAGATCCGGGCGAAAGCAGATGGAACGGGTGTCGACCTGGCAAACGTCAAGATGAGCCTCAACCCGTTCGACGAGATCGCCGTCGAGGAAGCCGTGCGCCTGAAGGAAAGGGGCTTGGTCAGTGAAGTGATCGCCGTTTCGTGCGGCGTGCAGGCATGTCAGGAGACACTGCGCACCGCGCTGGCGATTGGCGCCGACCGGGGCATTCTCGTCGAGACGAATGCCGAGCTTCAACCGCTCGCCGTCGCGAAACTGCTCAACGTGCTGGTCGAGCGCGAACAGCCGCAACTGGTGATTCTTGGCAAGCAGGCCATCGATGACGACTGCAACCAGACCGGCCAGATGCTCGCCGCGCTTGCGCGGATGCCGCAGGCGACTTTCGCGAGCAAGGTCGAAATCGCCGATCAGCATATCGACGTGACGCGTGAAATCGACGGCGGCCTCGAAACCGTTCGCCTTTCGCTGCCGGCCATCGTCACGACCGATCTGCGTCTGAACGAGCCGCGTTACGCGACGCTGCCCAACATCATGAAGGCGAAGAAAAAGCCGCTGGCAACCGTGACGCCGGATGAACTCGGCGTCGACGTCACGCCGCGCCTGAAGACGCTGAAGACGGCCGAGCCCGCCGCCCGCCCGGCCGGTATCAAGGTGCCCGATGTCGCGACGCTCGTCGCAAAACTGAAGAACGAAGCCAAGGTGATCTGAGGAATGAACATGACTGCAGGCAACAAGGTTCTGGTGATAGCCGAACACGATCACGGCTCGATCCGCTGCGCAACGCTCAACACCGTGACCGCCGCGCTGCTATGTGGGGCCGAGGTACATGTGCTGGTGGCCGGTCATCGCGCCGAGCCCGCGGCCAGCGCGGCCGCTCGCATTACCGGCGTCGCGAAGGTGCTGCACGCCGATGCTCCGCAACTGGCCGAGGGGCTGGCCGAGAACCTCGCGGCTCAGGTCGTCGCGCTCGCCGGCCCATACGGCCACCTGCTCTTTGCCGCGACGAGCGCCGGAAAAAACGTCGCGCCCCGCGTTGCGGCATTGCTCGATGTCGCGCAGATTTCGGATATGACGCACGTGGTCAGCCCGGATACGTTCGAGCGTCCCATCTATGCCGGCAATGTGATCGTCGCGGTGCAGAGCAGCGACCCGATCAAGGTGCTCACCGTGCGCACAACGGCCTTCGATCCGGCCGCGCCGGAAGGCGGCTCGGCGCAGATCGAATGCGTTGCAGCCGTCGCGGACAGCGGACTGTCGTCGTTCGTCGAGCGGATCGTGGCGAAGAGCGAGCGGCCGGAGCTGGGCGAGGCGCAGATCATCGTGAGCGGTGGACGCGCGCTCGGCAGCAGCGAGTCCTTCAACACCGTGCTGACGCCGCTCGCCGACAAGCTCGGCGCCGCGCTCGGAGCGAGCCGCGCGGCCGTCGACGCAGGCTATGCACCGAACGACTGGCAGGTCGGACAGACCGGCAAGATCGTCGCGCCGCAGGTGTACTTCGCGTGCGGCATCTCGGGGGCGATCCAGCACCTTGCCGGCATGAAGGACTCGAAGATCATCGTCGCGATCAACAAGGATGCCGAGGCGCCGATTTTCAGCGTCGCGGACTACGGGCTCGAAGCGGACCTGTTTCAGGCGGTGCCGGAGCTGATCGCGGCGCTCTGAGCAGCGAACCATGATGAAGCCGGTCCCTGCGCCACAGACGCGACGGACCGGCTGTGAGACGGCCCTGCCCTTCACGCGGAGCCGGCTGTGGGCCGGTTGCGCCGCGTATCCGTGATGCGCGCCAGCGAGCGACGATGATGTAGTATTTTCGAAGCTCAAGTCCCTGTTCCGGACTTTCAGGGGGCAATCCACCAGCATGTCAGATAGCTCAGAAAACTTGCCCGAAAGCTTGAACGCCGCCGCGCTCAAGCCGCTCGTCAGCAGCAAGCTGGCCGTACCGCGCAGCACCCGGCGAAGCCTCGCGCGCGAGCCGCTGCTGTCGCGAATGCTGGCCGAGCGCCGACGCCGCTGCATGGTGTTGCAGAGTCCGGCGGGCTACGGCAAGACGACGTCGCTGGCGGCGTGGTGCCGCGCGCTGGCTCCGTTCGGCTATGACCTCGCGTGGCTGTCGCTCGATGCCGAAGACAACGACCCGGCTGTCTGGCTCGACTACCTGCTCACGAGCGTCGCCAAGGTCGATCCGGCGATCTCGCGCGAAGCGATGCTGCTGCAAGGGTTCGGCACCGGCCAGGACGACGTCGAGCGCACGGTGATCGCGCTGGTGCGCGGCATCGTCAGCCATCGGCGCGAGCTTGTCATTGCGCTCGACGACCTGCAGCATCTGAGCGATCCACGCATTCTCGAAGCACTGCAATGGCTGCTCGACTACGCGCCGGCGAATCTGCATCTGGCGTTCGCTTCGCGCGGCCCCATTCCGCTTGAGCTGGACCGACTGCGCGCGCAGGAAGAAACCCTTGAACTGAGCCTCGGCGACCTGCGCTTCTCGCCCGAAGAGGCGGAATCTTTTCTGCGCTCGCAGTTGGGCGACGTGGATACGGCGAGCGCCAGGCGCCTGAACGAACTGACGGACGGCTGGGTATCCGGGCTGCAACTGTTTTCGCTGAGCCTGAAGAAAAAACGCCGCACCGCTACTTCGGGCGCGGTCGACCTGGCGATACGCGAACAAGTGCGCGACGCGCGCACGTTCGCGCTTTACTTCGAGCGTGAGGTGTTGTCAAAGCTCGCCCCGGCGGAAATCGACCTGCTGACGCGGGCCGCCGCATGCGACCGGTTCTGCGTGTCGTTGTGCACGGCGCTGTTCGCGCCCGATGCGGCGGATCGCGCAACGATCTCGCAACTGCTCGAACGTCTGGAGAACGACAACCTCTTCATCGTGCCGCTTAACCAGAGCGGCCGGGAAACCTGGTACCGGTTGCACCCGCTGTTGCAGCAGACCCTGCTCGAACGCTTCGAAAGCTGGAGCGAGGGCGCCCGCCGCGACGTGCACGCATGCGCCCGGCAATGGTTCCTCGACCATGGGCACCTGGGCGAGGCCGTGCAACATGCGTTGAAGGCGGGCGACCCGGCGCGCGCCGCCGCCTTGATCGAACAATGCGCGCAATCGCTCTTTATGAGCGGGCAAATGCGAACGCTTGCATCGCTCGTACGACAGCTGCCGCTCGAGCAGGTGCATTCCAGTGTGTACCTGCGTATCTGGATGGCGCGGCAGCAACTCTTTCACATGGAATCCGCCGCATGCGCGGCAAGCCTCGACGCGCTCGACGCCGACCTGCCCGCGCAAGCCGCGTCGGACCGCTTCACGGTCGTCGTGCTGCGCGCTGCGCTCGCGATCCAGCGCGACGATGCCAATGGCGCAATGGCGCTGTTGCCCACGTTGCTGAATCCACCGTCCTCGGCGGATGGCGTCACGCTGGCCGGACGCAACAACGTGCTGTCGTGGATCTACATGCAGCGCGGCGAATATGAACAGGCGCGCGCGCTCCAGAGTGCCGAGGCGCCACCGCGCACCAACGACGGCACACCGTTGATCGGCACCGGCGCGGGAAGCCTGATGGGACGCTGCTTCGTCGGTCTGAGCTACTCGCTCGAAGGACAGATGACGCAAGCCGAACGCATCTACCGCACGGTGCTGCGCGAGGCCGAGCGGCACGGGCGCTCGTGCAACCAGCCGGCCTGCGTGGCGGCGGCATTGCTCAGCGAAGTGCTGTACGAGCAGAACCATCACGAAGCGGCGCGCGGGCTGCTCGAAGGGCGCGCGGAGATGCTCGAACGCGTCGCCATCGCGGATGTCGTGCTGCGCGGCATGCTCGTGCTGTCTGGCGCGCGATGGCTCGCGGGGCATCGTCTCGAAGCATTCGCGTGGCTCGAGCGACTCGAAGACTACGGCGTGACTCACGGGCTCTCGCGCGTAATCGGCGCGAGTCTGGCGACGCAGGTTTTCCGGCGACTGAGCCAGGGCGAAGTCAACGTCGCACAGGACTGTCTCGAACGTCTGCGGGCGCTCGATTCCGCCGCCCCTGACAGCGCCGAACCAGGCTTCGACGGTCTGCGGTTCGCGGCGCTCGCCGCGACCATCCGCTACGACATCGCAACCGGCGATCTGGAACGGGCCGCGCTGCTGCTCGACCAGTTGATTGCCTTGTGCGAGACGAATGGCCGACAAGGCCGCGTCGCGCCGCTACGTCTGCAGCGCGGCCTCGTCGATATGAGGCTTGGACGGCATGCGGCCGCACGCGCGAATATCGTGAGTGCGCTGAGCATGGGTCACCGGCTGGGCCTGTTGCGCAGTCTGCTCGATGCCGACGGGTCGGCGCTCGACCTGATCGGCGAGGCCGCTCGCCAGGAGCCGCTCGATCCCCTGCTGGCCTTCTATGTTGAGCGCCTGCAGGCGGCCCAGCCGCGCCAGCCAGAGGCGAACGCAGCGGGTAGCACGCGCACGCGCGCGCCCATGGCGGGCATCAAGACGCTAAGCGAGCGGGAGATCGACGTGGTGAGGCTGCTGAGCGAAGCGCTCAGCACCAAGAAGATTGCGCGCACGCTAGGCCTGTCGCCAGAAACGGTGAAGTGGCATCTCACCAATATCTACGGCAAGCTCGGCGTCAGCGGGCGCGACGAAGCCGTCGAGCGCATGCGCGATAGGGATTGGACCGGGGAACGCGAGGCCGGCACGCGCGACGGCGCCGGCGGCTAACCCCGGGAGGCGGCCGAGCGCACCATCTGAGCGCGCGCCGGGCGCTTCATTTCCATCATGCGATGCGTGGGCGCGCAACGCTCGCGCCGGCTCATCGCGCCGCTTCGCGCTCCCAGTCATAAGGCGCGGGCTGGCCGTCCAGAAAAGCCGTGACCGCGGCGGTGTGATACGGCACGCTGGACGCGACGGCTTGCGCCGCGCATTCCAGTTCCGCAAGCGCCGCGTAGTGCGATTCGAAACTCTGGTTCAGCAGACGTTTGCTCAACCCCATCGCTTCGCGCGGGCCCGCGAGGAAGCGGCGCGCGAAGCCGCGGGCCTGCTGTGCGAGCGCCTCGGGTGCATGGACCGCATGCACGATGCCGAGTTGCTTCGCCTCTTGCGCATCGATCCGGCGCGCAGTCAACGCGAGTTCCTTCGCCATGGCGAGCCCGACCACACGTGGCAGCAGATAGGCGGCGCCGAGATCCGGCACAAGGCCGACCTTGACGAACGACATGCAGAAGAACGCACGCGATGACGCGAGCACGAAGTCCGCCGCGAGCGCCAGCGAGAAACCCGCGCCCGCCGCTGCGCCGTCGACGGCCGCGATCACCGGTATCTCCAGATTGCGCAGCCGCTGCATCCACACATGGCCGTCCGCCAACCTGCGACGAATGGCGTCGGGAGACCCCGCCTCGGGATTCTCACGGGCCTGCCTGAGCGAGCGCAAATCGCCGCCGGCACAAAAACTGCCACCCGAGCCGGTCAGGATCAACGCCCGAATGCCGCGATCGCGTTCGACCCTGTCGAGCATGTCGGCATAGTCTTCGCGCAGATCGAGCGACAGCGGGTTGCGCGCCTCGTGCCGCTGATGGGTGAATTCGGCGACGCCGTCCTCGATGGCGAGCGTCGCGTCGCGAAACTGGATCTGTTCTGCAGGCATAGGTAGTCCTAGGGAAAGAATCGTTCAATGCAGCGTCGTGCTGTCCCCAATGGCGGGACGCTGACAGTTTCGCGGCCGAGTCCCTGCATCCACCCACCGCCAATGGGGGGCGTCGATACAGGCCCCTTCGCACGCCCCGCGCGTACCGCCCCACCGCCCCAGCGCGGCTCCCCCCCAAGGGCGGTGGCTTTTTGCATCGCCCTGACGGGTCTACTGGTTGCAATCGCGCGCCGCCCTCTTTCCGCGCTCACTACCCGGACCCGCCATGTCAGATGCCTATATCGTTTCCCCGCTTCGAACACCTGTCGGCAAGTTCGGCGGTTCGCTCGCCGCCCTGAATGCCGCCGATCTCGCGGCGCACGTGATACGCGCCGTTCTGCAACGCTCGGGCGCCCCCGACGATTCGATCGACGAAGTCATCGTCGCGCAGTCGTACCAGTCCAGCGAGGCGCCGTGCATCGGCCGCTACGCGGCGTCGCTTGCCGGGCTGCCGGAACAGGTGTCCGGCTACGCGGTCGACCGGCGCTGCGGCTCCGGCCTGCAAGCGGTGATCGACGCGGCGATGCAGGTGCAGACCGGCGTGTCCGACTGCGTGCTGGTAGCGGGCGTCGAAAGCATGAGCAACATCGAGTACTACAGCACCCGGATGCGCTGGGGCGCGCGCCTCGGGGACGCCGCGTTCCATGACCGGCTCGATCGCGGCCGAGTGAACTCGCAACCCGTCAGCCGCTACGGGGTCATGGCGGGCGGCGCCGCGGAGACGGCCGAGAACCTCGCCCGCGACTACGGGATCACGCGCGCCGAAAGCGATCGCTATGCGGCGCGCAGCCATCAGCTCGCCAGCGAGGCATGGAAGAGTGGCCGCTTCGCTGCCGAGGTCGTGCCCGTTCCGGTGCCGCAACGCAAGGGCGAAACGACGCTGTTCGCTCGCGACGAAGGCATCCGCGAGGACGCGAGCCTCGACGCGATGGCGAAGCTGCCCGCGCTGCTGCGCGACGGCACGGTGACGGCTGGCAACGCGTGCCAGCAGAACGACGCGGCGTCGGGTTGCCTCGTCGTGTCCGAGAAGTGGCTCGCGAGGCATGGCGCAGAGCCGATGGGACGCTTCGTCGGCTGGGCCGCTGCCGGCTGCGATCCGCTGCGCATGGGCATCGGTCCGGTGCCCGCCGTCGCGCGTCTGCTGCCGCGCATCGGCCTGTCGCTCGCGGACATGGACCTGATCGAAATCAACGAAGCGTTCGCCGTGCAGGTGCTGAGCGCGCTGCGCGAATGGCGCATCGAAGGCGATCCGCGCGTCAACGTCAATGGCTCGGGCATTTCGCTGGGGCATCCGATCGGCGCGACGGGCGTGCGCATCCTGACCACGATGCTGCACGAACTGGCGCGGCGCGACGCGCGCTATGGCCTCGAAACGATGTGCATCGGCGGCGGCCAGGGCCTCGCTGCCGTGTTCGAGCGGATCTGATCAAACTGGAATCGAAAGCAATTCAACAAGGAACAGGGATGAAACCTCTCGTCGATGATGCCCGCTCGAACGCGGGTAGCCGCCCGTGGCGTGTCGAGGACGGCCGCGTCGTGTTGCTGGCGTACCGGCATCGCAACCGCGATGCGCTTTATTTCCCGCCATTGCCGGCCACGTCGCCACAACTCGGCAATACGGAGACGGTCGGCCTGTCCGGCACGCCGACGCTTTACAGCTACACGGTCATGGTGCCGAGCCCGAAAACGGGCAAGCCACCGATGCCGCTCGGCTTCGCGGACTTTCCCGAAGGCGTGCGCGTGTTCGGGCGGCTGCTGTATCCGGAAGGCCGCCGTCCCGCGATCGGCGATGCGCTGCAGACACGTCTGATCGAAACCGATGACGGCGAGATCTACGCATTCGAGTTGCTCGACAGCGAGCGAGGCAACCCGCAGGGAAATGAGCAACGAAATGAGCCGGATAAGGAATGCGTGCGATGAAAACACCGATCTACTTTGCCGGCGTCGCGATGACGCCGTTCGGCCGCTATGACGGCTCGATGCAGGATCTCGCGCAACGCGCGGTCGAAGAAGCGGTCGCGGATGCCGACGTCGCGCTCGACGAAGTTCAGGCGTACTACGCGGCGAACGTGTTTGGCGGCATGGTGCTGGGCCAGGTGCTGTTGCGCGACATCGGCGTGACGGGTCCGCCGGTCTACAACGTCGAGAACGCCTGCGCAAGCGGTGCGACGGGCGTGCATCTGGCCTGCCATGCGCTTGAAGCGGGCCGCTACGAGACCGTCGTCGTGTTCGGTGTCGAGCAACTGACATCGCTCGGTGGCGGCGCCCTGCCCCTGCAGCGCAACGACTACATGACCGCGATGTATGCACACGCGGGGCTCACGCTGCCGTCGGTCTATGCGATGCGCGCGACGCGCTATCTACACGAGTTCGGCGTGAAGCCGGAAGCGCTCGCCGAGGTCGCGGTCAAGAATCGCCGCCATGGCGCACTGAATCCGTACGCGCAAACGCGCACGCCCGTTTCCGTCGACGACGTCATGAACTCACGCATGGTGTTCGATCCGCTGACGCTGCTGCAGTGCTGCCCGTCCGCGGTCGATGGCGCCGCCGCGCTGGTGCTGACGACACGCAAGCCGGCACAGCGCGGCAAGCCGGTTCGCGTGCTGGCTTCGGTGGTGCAGTCGGGCCGTCAGGAGACGGGCACAGAAGACATCCTCGCCGCCGAAATCACCGCGCGTGCGGCGCAACTCGCCTATCGCGAAGCGGACGTCACGCCCGCCGATATCGACATGGTCGAACTGCACGATGCGTTCACGATCGCCGAGCTGATCTACTACCAGGCGCTCGGTCTGTGCGAACGCGGCGAAGCGCACGACCTGCTGCGCTCGGGCGCGACGTCGCTCGGCGGACGCGTGCCCGTCAATCCGAGTGGCGGCCTGCTTGCGAAAGGCCACCCGCTGGGCGCAACGGGCGTCGCGCAGATGGTCGAAGCCGTGTGGCAACTCGAAGGACGTGCGGGCGAACGGCAGATTTCCGATGTCTCGCTCGCGCTCACCCAATGCACAGGCGGCGGTATCGCCGGTGTCGATCACGCGGCGTCGGCCGTTCACATCCTCGGACACTGAAGCGTCTTGAAGCGCACCGAAGGACACCGAAGCAAAGGAACAGAAACATGGACAAACAGATTGCCATCGTCACCGGCGGCGCGCAGGGCATTGGCCTCGGCATCACCGAGGCCTTGCTCGATGCGGGTCATGCGGTCGCGGTCTTCGACCTCAACCAGGCCGCGCTCGACACACTGGCATCCCGCGCGGGCGACGCCTCGGGCCGCCTGATGGCGATGCGCGTCGATGTGACGTCGGGCGACCAGGTGCGGGGAGCCGTCGCCGACATCACCGCGCGCTGGAAAACGCCGGACATCCTCGTCAACAACGCCGGCGTCACGCGTGACAAGCGCTTCGTCAAGATGAGCGAGGACGACTGGGACTTCGTGATCGACGTGAATCTGAAGTCGCAGTTCCTGTGCGCGAGCGCGGTGGTGCCCGGCATGATCGAGCAGCGCTACGGGCGCATCGTCAACATCTCGTCGCGCGCGTGGCTCGGCGGCTTCGGCCAGTCGAACTATTCGGCGGCAAAAGGCGGCGTCGTGAGTCTCACCCGTTCGCTCGCGATCGAGCTGGCACGCAGTGGCATCACGGTCAACGCGATTGCGCCGGGCATCGTCGATACGCCGCTGATGGCGTCCTACACCCACGAGCAACGCGACCGGCTGAAGGCCACCGTCCCCGTCGGACGGATCGGCCAGCCTGATGACATCGCGCATGCGGTCAAGCTATTCGCGAGCCGCGAGGCGTCCTACATCACGGGCCAGACGCTGTACGTGTGCGGCGGACGCTCGCTGTCGAGCCCGAGCGTATGAGGAGCGAGCCATGACGATTCACTACCGGCTCAGCGGCCACATCGCGGTACTGACGCTCGACGCGCCCGAATCGCTGAACGCGCTGAGCGTCGATGAACTGAACGACCTGCGCACGCGGCTCGCCGCCTGCCAGGACGACGACGCGGTACGCGCGATCGTCATCACCGGTGCGGGCGAGCGCGCGTTCTGCACCGGCGCGAATCTGAAGGCGACCTTGCCGCCCGCAACAGGCTTTGCCGCGGGCGCATTCAGGAGCCGGCACGCCGAAGCGCAGCAAGGCGGCTATACACGCCTGCTCGATTTCAGCGATCTGGAGATCTGGAAGCCGATGATCGCTGCCGTCAACGGCTATTGCCTCGGCGGCGGCCTGGAACTGGCGCTGCAATGCGACCTGCGCATCGCGGCGGAAACAGCGAGCTTCGGGCTGCCCGAAGTCAAGGTGGCGAGTGTGCCCGCGTGCGGCGGCGTGCAATACCTGATGCGGGCGATTCCCGCCGCGCATGCGCTGAAGCTGGCTCTGACCGGAGAACGCATCGATGCGGCCGAGGCGCTGCGCGTGGGTCTCGTCAGCGATGTCGTGCCGGCCGCCTCGCTGCTGGATCTCGCGATGACACTCGCGAGCCGCATCGCCGCCAATGGACCGCTCGCCGTGCAGGCCGTCAAGCAGCTCGCGGTGCAGACCTCACATCTCGAGCCGCGCGATTTCGTCGCACAGGCCAACCGGCAGTGGGGACTGTTGCGCGACAGCGATGACCGTATCGAAGGGCGCAAGGCCTTCGCTGAAAAACGTGCACCCGTCTATCGGGGCACATAAACAACCCTGATTCGAACGGAGCGCCTGGCGATGAACTTTACGCTGACAGAAGAACAGGAACTGATGGTCTCGGCCGCGAAGCGGATGGTCGAGACGCGCATCGAACCTGTATTGCTCGGCCACCCAGCCGACCAACCTTTGCCGAAGGCGGCGATGCTGGACATCTTCAGCGCCTTCGCCGAGCTCGGCATTACCGCGCCGCGTCTGCCCGTCGAAGCGGGCGGCGGTGGTCTGAAGATGCTCGACTATGGGCTCATTCTCGAACAGTTGCCGCCCGTCGTCGCGCTTTCGCTTGCCTCGCATGAAGGCACGATCCTACGCATTCATCTCGGTTGCCCCGATCACATCCGCGAGCGCTATCTGCCCGACCTGATCGCCGGCCGCAAGATCGCGTGCACGGCGAACACCGAAGCCGATGCGGGCTCGGACTCGGGCGCGATCCGCACGAAGCTCGAAATCGACGGCGACAGCGCGTATCTGACGGGCCGCAAGATGTGGATCACGAATGCGTCGATTTGCGACGTGGTCAATGTGTCGTGCACGAGCGGTCTTACCGACAACGGCAGGCCCGTCACGCGCCGCGCGCTAGTGGACCGTGGCGAAGTCGCGTTCGAGATTCGGGAGACGGCGATCACCGGGCTGCGCCAGGGGCATCTGAGCGAACTGGTATTCGAACGCACGCGCGTGCCGGCAAGCCACATCATGGGCGACGCGGGCGATGCCGCGAAGACGCTGACGATGGCATGGAACGGCAATCGTCCGCTGCTCGGCCTGATGACCGTGCACCTCGCGCAGAAGGCGTTCGACCTGGCGCGCGACTACGCGCTGTCGCGCCAGCAGTTCGGCAAGCCGCTCGCGAGCCATCAACTGGTCCAGAAGGACCTCGCCGACATCGAAACGGCGATCGTGTCATCGCGCCTGATGTGCTACTACGCGCTCGACTGCATCGACCGCGGTCTGCGCGCGAATGGCACGTCGGCGATGGCCAAGCGCTTTGCGACGCAGGCTTGCGAGCGGGCCATTCATCTCGCGATGCAGGTGCATGGCGCCATGGGCATCAGCGAAGAACTCGGCATCGAGCAGTTGTGGCGCGACGCGCGTGTGTTCCAGGTGCCCGATGGCATGAACGGCATTCTCGAACTGATTCAGGGCCGCGAAATCACCGGTACGGCGGCGTTCCGCTAGCGCATGCCGGCGCATCGACAACCCAATGACTGAACATTGACGAAGGAGACAAGGACATGAGCGAAAAGATGATGGAAGGCAAAGTCGTGGTCGTGACGGGCGCGGGACGCGGCATCGGTCGCGAGATCGCGTTGCAGATGGCGCAGCACGGCGCAAAAGTCGTCGTCAACGACGTCGGCGTGAGCGTGAACGGCGCGGCCAGCCAGGAGGACCCGGCCCAGGAAGCGGTGGAACTGATCCGTGCGGCGGGCGGCGAAGCGATCGTCAACCGCGACAGCGTGGCCGATACCGACGGCGCGAACCGCATCGTCGAAACCGCCGTCGAACAGTTCGGCCGGATCGACAGCGTCGTGAACAACGCGGGCATTCTGCGCGACCGCATCTTCCACCAGATGACGCCCGAGGAATTCGATGCGGTGCTGCGCGTGCATCTGTATGGCGCATTCAACGTGAGCCGCGCGGCCGCCGCGCATTTTCGCGCGCAGAAGAGCGGCAGCTTCGTGCACATGACGTCGACGTCGGGTCTGATCGGCAATGTCGGCCAGGCCAACTACGCGGCGGCGAAGCTCGGCATCGCCGGCCTCTCGAAGTCGCTCGCGCTCGACATGGCGCGCTACAACGTGCGCTCGAACTGCATTTCGCCGTTCGCGTGGAGCCGCATGGCCGGCTCGATTCCCGACACGCCCGACCAGGCGGAACGTCTCGCCAAGGCGCGCTCGATGTCGCCCGTCGACATCGCACCGCTCGCCGTGTTCCTCGCGAGCGATGCGGCCGCGGACGTCAATGCGCAGATCTTCACCGTGCGCCGCAACGAGATCTTCCTGATGAGCCAGCCGCGCCCGATTCGCGCGATGCAGCGCGCCGAAGGCTGGACGCCCGCGACGCTCGCCTCGCATCTGCGTCCGGCCATGGCGCCATCGTTCGTTCCGCTGGATGTGTCGAGCGATGTCTTCAGCTGGGACCCGGTCTGAGCCGGAGCGTCACGACACGGGCAGTGCCGCGCAGCGGCATTGCCCGGATTGCACATCGAAGAAGCAAGCGACGAAGGCGGGTCATCCGCCGCAGCAAAGGGTGTTATGGAAACGAATTTCGACTATATCGTCGTCGGCGCCGGATCGGCCGGCTGCGCGGTCGCTGGACGCCTCGCCGAGGCAGGCAACTACAGCGTCGCGATACTGGAAGCCGGGCCGCACGATCACAGCGCGTGGGTCACCACACCGCTCGGCCTCGCGTTGACGGCCGGCAAAGAAGGACCGCGCAATTACGGCTATCGCACGCAGCGCCAGCCGCTCCTCGCCGAGCGGCGCGGCAGACAGCCGCGCGGGCGCGGACTGGGCGGCAGTTCGTCGATCAACGGCATGGTGTATATCCGCGGCGTGCCGCGCGACTACGATCGCTGGGCCGAGGCCGGCTGCGACGGTTGGGGATGGCGCGAGGTGCTGCCCTACTTCAAGCGCGCGCAGTGCAACGAACGCGTGGGCGGACGCGATGACGAATTGCATGGCGGCACGGGCCCGCTGTTCGTCACGGATCAGCGCACACCGAGCCCGTTCTCGCGCCACTTCGTCGAAGCCGCGCAAGCGGCGGGCTATCGCTACAACCACGACTTCAACGGCATCACCCAGGAAGGCGTCGGCTACTACCAGGTGACGCAGCGCGACGGCGAACGCTGGAACGCGGCGCGCGCGTATCTGCATCGCGGCGACAGCGGCCGCTTGAGCCGCTGGCCGAACCTGCACGTGCTCACCGACACGCAGGCGGTGCGGATCGTCTTCCACGGCAAGCAGGCGGTCGGCGTCGAGGTGCGGCGCGGCAACGAAACGACGACGCTCAGGGCGCGGCGCGAAGTGATCGTCAGCAGCGGCGCGTTCGGCTCGCCGCAACTGCTGATGGCCTCGGGCATCGGTCCGGCCGACCATCTGCGCGAACTCGGCGTGCCGGTCGTCGCGGCATCGTCGGACGTCGGGCGCAACCTGCAGGAGCACGTCGACGTGCTGCTGTATCAGCTCAAGGTGCCGACGACGGATCTGCTCGGCGTGTCGATCGGT
Source organism: Paraburkholderia sp. HD33-4 (assembly GCF_021390635.1). Taxonomy (NCBI): domain Bacteria; kingdom Pseudomonadati; phylum Pseudomonadota; class Betaproteobacteria; order Burkholderiales; family Burkholderiaceae; genus Paraburkholderia; species Paraburkholderia sp. HD33-4. Next base: position 2,587,817 of record NZ_JAJEJS010000001.1, read on the forward strand.
GGCGCATGGCGCCTGCTGCGGGAATGGCGTCGCTATCGACGCGAGCGCACGGGCATGCTGACCGGCAATATCGCCGAGGCAGGCGGTTTCTTCAGGAGCCGGCCCGAACTCGACGATCCCGACTTACAGGCGCATTTCATGACCGCGGCCGTCACGCGGCCGATGCGCTACGGACATGGCTACTCGTGCCACATGTGTGTGCTGCGGCCACATAGCCGCGGGCAGTTGCGGCTTGCGTCGGCGGATACGCGCGAGGCGCCGCTGATCGAACTGAACATGCTGTCGGACTCGCGCGACATGGAGACGCTGGTTGCCGGCGTGCGCATTCTGAAGCGCATCTTCGAGCAGCCCGCGCTCGCGCGTTTCGGCGGAGCATTCGGCGATCCGCACTTGCGCGCGGACGGCAGCGATGACGACGCGATCCGCGAGATCATCGCGCAGCGCGCCGACACGGCGTTCCATCCGGTCGGCACCTGCCGCATGGGCAGCGACGAATTCTCGGTCGTCGACCCGCAACTGCGCGTGCGTGGAGTGAACGGCTTGCGCGTGGTGGACGCCTCGATCATGCCGACGATCGTCGGCGGCAATACGAATGCGCCTGCCATCATGATCGGGGAAAAGGCCGCCGATCTGATCCTCGGACGGCAGGCCGCGACGTCATCGGCTGTGGCCGAAACTGCCTGAAGCAAAGGCGCGGCGGGAATACCATTCTCAGCCGCGCGCTCCGACTCGTGTATCGCACGCCGTCACCGGATCGGTGCGGGCGTGCCTCCCCTCTTCTCCTTCCTCTTGCGCCGACCCGCCGCGAGCCTCTCCCACCAGAGGCCCGCGGTGCTTCATCAAGGCTCGACGACGTTGAACATCGGGTCGAACTCATCGAGCATGCCGAGCAAGCGGATCACGCTCGCCGTGTCGCCTTCCGTCTTGATCTCGCCCTCTTCGACGAGGCGTGCAAAAACATCGGCAAGGCTGCCATCGCCCATCTGCAACGCCACGAGCCCGGCGCGCGTCAGCATCACCCTCGCCGTCGGCGTCTCACGTGCGGCACCCGGCAGATAGGTCATCGTCGCATTTTCCAGACGCATCGTCAGGCACTCGCCCGTCTCGGGATTCGACCATTCGATTTGCATCTGTTCGCCTTCGGCCTTGCCGCCATCGAGGCGCACGGCGAAGTAATCGAGCAGCAGCTCGAGCGGCAACGACGCGACGAGATCGCGGCTCACATGACGCCGGCGCAGCTTCGGCGCCCCCTTGCGCAACTCCTGCGCGCCGAGCAGATATGCATTGCGCCACGTCGACGATTCCGCCGCGAAACCGAGCTGTTCGAGCGCATCCGCGCACAGGGCGCGTGCCGCCTGGTTGGCGGGATCGGCGAACACGAGATGATTCGTGACCTCCGCGACCCAGCGATACTCGCCGCGCGCGAAATCCTCGCGCGCCCTCGCGAGCAGGCCATCCGCCCCGCCCATATAGGCCACATAGCGCGGTCCCGCCTGCTCGGGCGGCAGCGTATGCAGATGAGACGGATTGCCGTCGTACCAGCCCAGATAGCGCTGCACGATCGCTTTTACGTTGTGCGACAGCGTGCCGTAGAAACCACGATTGGCCCACGTCGAGGCAAGCGATTCAGGCAGCTTCAATACCTCGGCAACCTCGATGGCCGTCAGTCCGTGATTCATCAGGCGCACGGTCTGGTCGTGCAGATACTTGTACAGGTCGCGCTGCTGGCGCAGGTACGTGCGGATGCGTTCGTTGCCCCACGTCGGCCAGTTGTGCTGTGCGAACACGACGTCGGCGCTCGGGGCATAGTGCTCGAGCGCCTCATCGAGATAGCGCGACCACTGGCGTGCATCACGCACTTCGGCACCGCGCAGCGGGCAAAGATTGTGCATCGTCTGCACGCCGATCTCGGCGGTGTTCAGCGCACGCAGTTCGGGGAAGTGCATGAACATTTCCGACGGCGCTTCGCTTTCCAGCGCCAGATGGAAGATGATCTTCACGCCGTCGATGACGTGCGTCTCCACTTCGTGCTCGATGGTCATCGTGGGCGGGATCAACGTGCCCGTGCCCATCGGAATCGCCTTGCCGATACCGCAGTCGACCTGGCCGCACACATGCTTCGGCAAGCTGAGGCCCGACTGGAACATGCCACGGCGCATCATCGCGTTGCCCGCGATCACGTTCTCCGAGACCGTGTGCCACATGAAGCCGCGCGGCGCGATGATCGGCACGTGGCGCGCGATCGCATCGGCCTCGTCGAGCGCGCCGCGCGCGCCGCCGTAGTGGTCGGCATGGCTGTGCGTGTAGATCATCGCCGTCACGGGGCGATCGCCGCGATGCTTGCGGTAGAGCGCGATCGCAGCCTGCGCGGTTTCGGCCACGGTCAGCGGATCGATCACGATGACGCCCGTGTCGCCTTCGATAAAGCTCACGTTCGCGACGTCGAAACCGCGCACCTGATAGATGCGGTCGGTCACCTTGAACAGGCCGTGATGCGTGTTCAGACGCGCCTGGCGCCACAGGTGTGGATTGACGCTCGGCGCGGGCTCGGGGTCGTCGAGGAACGCGTAATCGCGCAGGCTCCAGACGGGGCGGCCTTTGCCGTCGAGTATCTCGGCATCGGGAATGGTGCCGATAAAGCCACGCCGGGCGTTTTCGAAATCGATGTCGTCGTCCAGCGCGGGCAGAACGGTCTCCAGGCTATTCATGTGGGGTCCTCAAGAGTAACGGGTGACGTCAGAGCGTCCAATGGTTCGATCGGCGAACCCCGTCAGGGTCCGTGTACCGACTTTCGCAGCCATACAACGGTATGCGCGCAGCCACAACGGAACCCCACCGTCGTTGGGGGGTGCCATTGGCACGACCATCGGGTTATCCCACCCCCACTATTCCGGTAGGTATTGCGCACGAAAAACTCAGCAAACTCGCCTGACAGTCTGCCGATAAAGAAAGCCATGGCAGGCCCCGCTTTTTGGTCATCCGCATCGATTGAATGCGGCAAACATAAGCAGAGGAGACTTGCATGAGGTTTGTCAGTCGCAGTATTTGCGGCGCCGCGATGTTATGCGCCGCGGGCGGTGCAGCAGCACAGTCGAGCGTGACGCTGTATGGCGTCGTCGACGTGTTCGGGCAATACCTGAACAACGGCGGAACATCGTCCTTTTCGATGCGAAGCGGCGGCAACACGGGATCGATGTTCGGCCTGAAAGGCGCAGAGGACCTGGGCGATGGACTGAAGACGGTGTTCACCCTCGAGAACGGCTTCAACGTCAACAACGGCTCGTTCTTCGCGGATACCACGGCGATGTTCTATCGCCAGTCGTGGGTGGGCCTCACGCACGACAAGTACGGCTCGCTGACATTCGGACGCCAGTATCAGCCGAGCTTCTGGATCGTCTACCCGGCCGATCCGTTCCGTGCCGTCGAGTCGCTTGCGCTGGCCGCATCGGCGGTGCTCACGCCCGACCGGAATACGCTCTCGACGCAGAACATGACCGGCCGGACCAGCAACTCGATCTTCTATCAGTCGCCGGTGCTCGGCGGATTCAAGCTGTACGCGATGTACGCCTTGTCCGCAACGGTGACCCAACCGGTGCCGCAAACGACCGGCAACCTGCTCGACGTCGCGTTGTCGTACACGGGCTATGGTTTCTATGCGGGCGTGGGCTATCAGAACATGCGCCCCGGGACGGCGAACATCGCGACGCTTCCGGCCGCGCTGAATCTCGTCGCCACCGAGCACTTCACGGGCGCGCTCGCGTACCGCATCGGCATCGTGAACCTGCAGGCGCTGTATCTGTACAACAAGCCGCAGGACCCTTCGGCCGGATCGCTCGCCGCGCGTCTGGGCACCGCGCACCCCTACAGCCTGGCCTCGATCGGCGCGACGATCCAGGCCACCCCGGCCGATACGTTCGAAATCGCGCTGCAGGAGCGCAACGCGCGCGGCGTGCACGACAACACGCCCGCGATCCAGGTGGGTTATGACCACAGCCTGTCAAAGCGGACCACGGTCTATGCGCGCGCGGGCTACATGAAGAACCACGGCAGCGCGACGATGAGCTGGTCGGGCGTCCAGGTGACGCAGCCCGGCACGTCGCAGACGCTGGGCGTGATCGGCATGACGCATCGCTTCTGATCGGGCATCGAACCACACGACTTCGTGCATTTGAAAACAAGGGAGCAACACAATGAATCGTAATCTCAGGGGCCGGCTGGCCGCCGGGGCGCTCGTCGCGCTCGCGTCGCTCGGTGCGCAGGCCCAGAGCTCGGGACCGGCGGCTGCCGCCTCGTCCACGGCCAGTTCGACGATGAGCGCCAAAGAGGCGAAAGCCGCCAACCGCAAACTCCAGAAGGACGTCATTCGCGTGCTGGCGCGTACCAAAGGGCTCAGCGTGACGCACATCACCGTGCGCGCGAACAACGGCGCCGTGACGCTGGAAGGCGCCGTGCCGGAGCAGGCGCAGATCGATCTGGCGACGAGTGCGGCGAAAGGCGTGCCGGGCGTGTTGTCGGTGAGAAATACGCTGACCCTGTCGACGTTCTAGACACCGCGAGGCGATCAACCACGTTGATCGCCTCCGGTTCAACGTACCGGATCGCCGAATGCAAACGGGAGGCAGTTGCCTGATGGCATCTGCCTCCCGTTTCGTGCTGGAGCGGCTGTATTCAGGGGCGTACGCCGACCGCCCCGCTGACTCAGAACATCAGATCGCCATCGAGCAACCTGCGCGCGATGGTGCGCCGCTGGATCTCGGAGGTGCCGTCCGGAATGCGCACCGTGCGCGCATAACGATAGGCGGCCTCGAGACGCAGCTCGTTGGTCAGCCCCATCGCGCCATGAACCTGAATTGCGCGGTCGAGCACGCGACCCACCATCTCCGTCGCCGAGGCCTTGACGATCGACACTTCCTTCGTCGCGCGCCGCCCTTCGTCGATGAGCCACGCACAGTGACGCAGCATCGACTTGCACGCGTAGATGTCCATCGCGCAGTCCGCGAGCATGAACTGGACCGCCTGATGATCGGCGATCGGTTGACCGAACGTCTTGCGTACCTTCGCATACTCGACGGCCTGCGCGAGCGCCCATTGCGCGAGTCCGAGGCAGCTTGCCGCCATGCTCAGGCGTCCCGCGTTCACGCCGTCGAGCGCCACCGATAGACCCTCGTCGACCGGCCCGAGGCGGTGGCTGTCCGGCACGCGCACATTGTCGAGCGAGACGATGCCGATTTCGGAGCCGTGATGTCCCATCACGGGAATGACGCTCGGCACCGAGAAGCCGGGCGTGCTGGTCGGCAGGAAGAATCCCGTCACACCGCCGCGATGCGCGCGCGCTTTCTCTTCGTCCGTGATCGCGAAGATCATCGCGTAGTCGGCATAGGGCGCGTTGGTGATCCACTGCTTGGTGCCGTTGATGATCCAGTGATCGCCATCGCGGACCGCGCGGGTGCGCATGCCGAATACGTCGGAACCGGCGTCCGGTTCCGAGAGGCCGAAGCACATCGTCTTGTCGCCGCTCGCGAGCGCCGTGTGACAGGTGTCGAGCACGGCGGGATCGAGATGACGCAACACCGGCGACAGCCCGTTCGTAAACGGCGACGGCAACACGACCGTATGCACCAGATGCCGCGACGGTCCGCAGTGCGCATTGAGGCGCTCCTGGATATAGACGGCCGCCTGCGCGCCGAGTCCGCCACCGCCGAGCGATTCGTCGCTCAACGCCGTATAGAAACCCAGTTCGGCCGAACGCATGCGGACCTGGCGACGCAATGCCAGCACCTCGGGCCGATAGCGGCCATCCTCAGTGTAGGCACGCTGTTCGCTCGCGAGCAGCGCGCGATGCTCGTGTTCGAGCGGCGCGACTTCACGATCGATGAAACGGATGAGGGCATCGCCGAAGTCCACCCATTCGGCTGGGATGTCGAAGTTCATTGCAGTTTTCCTGTGTTGCCGATGATCGTCGCCAGGCACGCGCGTTCAACGCATGACCGACTTGTATTCGAGGTATTCGCCGAAGCCTTCCTCGCCGTATTCGCGTCCATTGCCCGAGGTCTTGTAGCCTCCGAACGGCAGCGAGAAATCGGGCGCCGCACCGTTGATGCGGACCATGCCGGCGCGCAGCCTGTCGGCGACCCGGCGCAGCCGCTCGGGGTCGCTTCCGTAGACGTACGCGGCGAGGCCGTACGGCGTATCGTTCGCGATATCGATGGCGTCCGCTTCGTCGTCGTACGCGATGATCGACAGCACCGGCCCGAAGATTTCCTCGCGGGCAATCGTCATGTCGTTGGTGACGTCGGCGAAGATCGTCGGTCGCACATAAAAGCCTCGGTCGTGACCTTGCGGCCGGCCGGGTCCGCCCGCCACGACGCGCGCGCCCTCTTCGATGCCGATGCCGATCAGGCGCTGCACCTTCTCGTATTGCGCACGGTTCGATACCGGGCCCATCCGCGTCGCCGGATCAGCGGGATCGCCGAGCGTGAGCCGGTTGGCGGTGGCCGCCGCGGCGGCCGCCGCTTCGTCGCAGCGCTCGCGCGGCACCAGCACGCGCGTCGGCGCGACGCAGGTCTGCCCCGAGTTGGTCATGCACTGGATCACCGCACCCGCCACCGCGGCGGGCAGATCGGCATCGTCGAGGATCACGAGCGGCGACTTGCCGCCCAGCTCCTGCGTCACGCGCTTGACCGTCGGCGCCGCACTTAGCGCCACTTCGACACCAGCACGCGTCGAACCCGTGATCGACACCATGTCCACATGCGGATGCGCGCTGAGCGCCGCGCCGACGACGCGCCCTTCACCGAAGAGCATGTTGAAGACACCGGGCGGCGTACCCGCCTCGTCCATGATTTCGGCGAACAGCATCGCGTCGAGCGGCGCGATCTCAGATGGCTTCAGCACGACGGTGCAGCCCGCCGCGAGTGCCGGCGCGACTTTGGCCGCGATCTGGTTGAGCGGCCAGTTCCACGGCGTGATCAGCGCCGCGACGCCGATCGGTTCGCGGCGCACGTAGTGGCGTCCGCGAGCGGATTCGAATTCGAACGCACGCAGCGTCTCCAGCGCCGCTTCCAGTTGTGTGAGGCCGACTGGGGCATGCAGTCCCTTGCACAGCGAGATCGGCGCGCCGATCTCGACTCGCACCGCATCAGCGATGTCGTCGAGCCGTGCACGGTAGCACTCGATGATGCGCGCGAGCAGCGTGGCACGCTCTTCGCGCGAGGTGGCCGACCACGCTGGAAAGGCAGCACGCGCGGCGGCGACGGCGCGGTCGACATCTTGCGCCGTGCCCATCGCGAGCGTGCCGGTCAGCGATTCATCGGCGGGATTGACGATCTCGGCGATCGCGCCGCCGCTGCTCGGCGCAACCCATTGTCCGTTGATGTAGAAACGGTTCAGCGTCTTCATGATGTGGTCCTCTGGTGGTTTCGATGCATCCGGCGCAACGCTTCACGGACCGTGCCGGTGCGGTCCGCGTCGTGCGCCAGTCGCAGGCGCTTGCGATCAGATTGCGCTCGATTGGGGGTGAGGCGCCGGTGCATCGAGCACGTGGCGCGAGCGTTCGGGGTGTAGCCAGCGCAGCGCCAGCAGCGCAGCGAGGACGGCAAGGATCGCGTTGGTTGCGAAGCCCATCTCGCAGGCGCTGGCCACTTGCGCGCCACGGGCCTGCACGATCGCGCCCATCAGCACCGGCGCGATCGCCGCGCCCAGGCTCGCGATCGCGGTATGGATCGCGAGGATCGCGCCGCGCTGAGACTCGGGCACGACTTCGGCAAGCAACGCGGGGCCGACCGCGAAGCAGACGGTCGGCAGCGCCGCGCCGACCGCGAGGATCAGCACCTTGTGCGAACCGGACAGGTCCAGCGCGAGCGGCGCGACATAGACACAGGCGCTCGCGATCAGCGCGATGCCGATCAGCTTGACGCGCGCCACACGGGACGACACGCCGCGTTCGAGCATGAATTGCGACAGCCAGCACAGGCAGACATTGACAGGCGTCCCCGTGACGATTACGACCGCGAACCAGCGGCCCGCTTCGACGTTCGAATAGCCGAGCCCTTTCTCCAGATACGTCGGCAGCCACGTGAAGATCTGACTCAGTGACCAGTACGCGGCGAAGCCGAGGAAGAACACACACAGCACGGATGGATCGACGAGTGTCTTGCGTAGCGAGCGTTGCGCCCTTCCGGATTTCCCGAGCGGCAGGTTCAAGCTGCCGTTGCCATGTGCATGCCCTCCTGCCACAGTCGTGTCGAGGTTGCCCTCGCGCCCGAGGCAAAGCCAGAGCACGCTCCACAACGCGCCGATGACACCGAGCAGCACGAAATTCATGCGCCAGCCCCAGCGGGCCGTGATATGGGGGATCAGCAGACCGGCCAGCAACATGCCGAGCCCAGCGCCCTGGCTGACGATCGCCACGGGCAGATTGCGTTTGCGGTCCGGAAACCACTTGTAGAGCGCATGCACGGTGGTCGGCATGAAGGGGCCTTCGGCCATGCCCAGCAACACGCGGCACACGAGAATCCACAGCGCGCTCGTGCCGAGCGCTTGGGGCACCTGAAGCATGGCCCAAAGCACGCCCATCGCGAGCAGCAACCAGCGCGTCTGCACGCGATTGGAGAGCAGGCCGACCGCGATCGTCGAGAGCGAAAACAGCCAGAAGAAGCCGCCGGCAATCAGGCCGAATTGCGCCGGGCTCAGATGCAGTTCGTTCGTCATCGGCACGGCGACCACGCCGATCACGACCTTGTCGAGGAAGTTGATAAGAGCAAGCCCCGTCAGCAGGACGGTCATTGCCCATGCGGAACGGGGCTGGAAATCAGACGAGGCAGTCATGGCAATTCTCGTTGGCCCGCTTCGCGGGGTCGCGCGCCGTGTTGCCGGCCGACACCTGATGCGGTAGGCCGGCCGGCTGACGGATGGAGTTGAGGTTGCCCGCGAGGCTTGCGATGCTTGCGAAGCGCCGGGCCCGTCTTACTGCGGCGAGCCCGCTACGGCGACGATCTGGCCGGTGATGTAATTCGACTCGGGCAAGCAGAACAGATACACGGCACCCGCGGCTTCCTCGGGCGTGCCGCCACGGCCGAGCGGGCAACGTTGCGCGTGCGTCTTCAGCAATTCCGGATTGATCCCCACGCGGATATCCCGCCCTTCGATCTTGACCGTCGCGCCTTCCTTCGCGTCCGCATCTGTCATCCGCGTATGGATCAGGCCGAATGCCACCGCGTTGACATTGACCTTCATGCGCCCCCACTCTCGGCTCAACGCGCGCGTCATGCCGATCACACCCGCCTTCGCGGACGAGTAGTTCATTTGTCCGGCGTTGCCGTTCAATGCCGAGGTGGACGAGACATTCACGACCTTGCGGAACACTTCCCTGCCCTCGGCCGCCTCAGCCTGGTATTGCGCCTTGATATGCGGATAGGCTGCGCGCAGGATGCGAAAAGGCGCCGTGAGATGGCAGTCGAGGATCGCGTACCACTGTTCGTCGGTCATGCGCTGGATCACGTCGTCCCACGTGTAGCCGGCGTTGTTGACGATGATGTCGATGCCGCCGAACGCATTGATCGCCGTGCCTACATAGCGGTCCGCGAAATCGGGCGCCGCGACGCTGCCGACGCAGGCAACCGCCTCAGCCCCCGCCTCGCGAAGCAGTTCCACCGTCTGTTGCGCCGGGTCCGCGTCGAGATCGTTGACGACGATGCGCGCGCCTTCGCTCGCCAGCTTCAATGCGATGGCCTGGCCGATGCCGCGCCCCGAGCCCGTCACGAGTGCGACTTTTCCGTCTAGTTTTCCCATGTCTGTTCCTTTGATTCCGTTGTGCTCAGTGATGCTCAAATTGCGACGACCGCAACGCCTACGACCTTCGCTTCGCCATACTGATTTGCCGTCTGAATCTCGACGCGCACGCGCTGCTCGCCCGCGCTTTCGAATTTGTCGACGACCTTGCCCGTGCAGGTGATCTGGTGGCCGAGATGCGTGATCCCGACGAAGCGCACGCCGAACTCGCGCAACTGGCGCTGATCGACCCACTGCGTCAGCAGCCGGCCGAGCCAGGCCATCGAGAGCATGCCGTGCGCGAACACGTCGGGCATACCGGCCTTGCGTGCATAGTCGAGGTCGATGTGGATCGCGTTGTGATCGTTCGACGCGCCCGCGAACAGCGCGAGCGTCGTGCGGTCGACGGGCGGCAGCGTGAGCGGCGGCAGCGTGTCGCCGACGGCCAGCGTATTGAAGTTCGTGGAAGTCATGGCCTGGTCCCGGTTAGCCGTTGCGGTGTACGAGCACGCTGCGCAGATCGGCAACGTGTTCGCCACGCGTGTTGGTGACGCGCGTTTCGCGCACGAGGAAGCTCAACGCGCCGCCTTTCTTGTCGTAGATGTCCGCGATGCGGCTCTCGAACAGCAGCCTGTCGCCCGCGTACGCCGTGCGGTGATAGGTGAACGATTCCTCGCCGTGCAGGATCCGCGCGGGTTGGATGCCGATTTCTTCGCGCCAGCCGCCGCTCGGCTGCGTGAGCTCGAGCGAGAACAGGAACGTGGGCGGCAGCGGCAGGCCGGAATGGCCGGCGTCGCGGGCGGCGGCTTCGTCGAGATAGACCGGGTTGGTCTCGCCGACCGCCTTCGCGAACAGGCGCAGCTGGCCCGCTTCAGCGGTGGCGTAAAAGGACGGCAAGGACTTGCCGATATGGGCTTTGTCGAGCATGTGAGTGATCCGCTAGATGAGGAAATGGCGCACGCGTGCCTCAGGCCGCCTTCTTGTACGCCGTGACGACGCACGCGCCGCCGAGCCCTAGGTTGTGCTGCAGCGCGACCTTCGCGCCCTGCACCTGACGCTCGCCCGCCGTGCCGCGCAGTTGATGGACGAGTTCGTAGCACTGCGCGAGTCCCGTTGCGCCGAGCGGATGCCCCTTCGACAGCAGGCCCCCCGACGGATTGACGACCCAGCGTCCGCCGTACGTGTTGTCCCCATCTTCGACCAGCTTTGCTCCTTCACCCTGCTTGCACAGGCCAAGCCCTTCATAGGTCAGCAGCTCGTTTTGCGCGAAGCAGTCGTGCAGTTCGATCACGTCGATATCGTCGGGGCCAATGCCGGCCTGTTCGTAGACGCGTTGCGACGCTGATTGCGTCATGCCGAAGCCGACGAGGTCGATCATCGTCGGCTTGTCGAACAGGCCCGGACCGTCGGTGGTCAACGCCTGACCGGCGATCAGCACATCGGTGCGCAGACCATGCCTGCGCGCGAAGGCTTCCGAAACGACGATCGCGGCAGCGGCACCGCAGGTCGGCGGGCAGGCCATCAGCCGGGTCAGCACGCCTTCCCACACGACGGGTGCGGCAAGCACGTCTTCTGGCGTCACGACCTTGCGGAAAATCGCCAGCGGATTGCGCGCGGCATGCTGGCTCGCCTTGGCGCGAATCTTCGCGAACGTTTCGAGCGTCGTACCGTACATCTTCATGTGCGCCTGACCCGCGCCCGCGAACATGCGGATCGCGCCGGGCTGGCCGGCATCGGGGATCAGGTCATCGGCGATCGCAATGAATTTCTCCATCGCGCGCGGCCGGTCGTCCCAGTTGCTCTTCAGCGCGCCGGGCTGCATTTCCTCGAAGCCGAACGCAAGCGCGCAATCGACCATGCCGCTCTTCACCGCCTGATGCGCGAGAAAGAGCGCCGACGAACCGGTCGCGCAATTGTTGTTCACGTTGACGACGGGAATGCCCGTCATGCCGACGCGGTAGAGCGCCGTCTGGCCGCAGGTCGAATCGCCGTAGACGTAGCCGGCATACGCCTGCTGCACGTCGCCGAAGGCGACGCCGGCATCTTCGAGCGCCGCGCTGATGGCCTTTGCACCCATCTCGTCGTAGTGGGCGCTCGCGCCAGGCTTGGCGAACGGAATCATGCCGACGCCGGCGACATAGACGTTTTGTGTCATGCGTATCTCCTCCTGTGAATGAATGGGTTCAGAGCGAACGCGAAATGAGTTCGCGCATGACCTCGCTGGTACCGCCGTAGATGCGATTCACGCGCGAATCGACGAAGGCGCGGGCCACCGGGTACTCCAGCATGTAGCCGTAGCCGCCATGCAGCTGCACCATTTCGTCGAGCGCCTTGCCGAGGGTTTCAGTCGCGAAGAGCTTCGCTACGGCCGATTCCTCGAGCGTCAGGCGGCGCCGCATGTGTTCGCCGAGGTAGTGGTCGATCATCAGACGTACGGCGACGGCTTGCGCCTGGATGTCGGCGAGCTTGAAGCGCGTGTTCTGGAAGTCCCACACGGTCTGGCCGAACGCCTTGCGGTCCTTCACGTACGCGACCGTATGGGCGAGCGTCGTTTCGAGGCGCGCGGCGGCGGCGAGCGCAATCGAGAAACGTTCCTGCGGCAATTCGGCCATCAGGTACTGAAAGCCCTTGCCGGCTTCGCCGAGCAGATTGCCGACGGGCACGCGCACGTTGTCGAAGAAGAGTTCGGCCGTGTCCTGCGCATGCAGCCCGACCTTGTCGAGCTTGCGGCCGCGCCGGAAGCCCTCGCGGTCCGCTTCGACGACGATCAGGCTGATACCCTTCGCCCCCGCAGTCGGATCGGTCTTGCACACCACCACGAACAGGTCGCCCGTGATGCCGTTGCTGATGAAGGTCTTGCTGCCGTTGATGACGTATTCGTCACCGTCGCGGACCGCCGTCGTTCGCACGGCCTTCAGGTCGCTGCCGGTGCCCGGTTCCGTCATTGCGATACCGAGGATGATCTCGCCCGAGCAGGCGCCCGGCAGCCACTTCGCTTTCTGCTCGTCGTTGCCGATGCGAGCGATATACGGCGCGATGATGTCCGAATGCATGTTGAACGTGACGCCGGAGAGCCCGCAGCGCGCCACTTCCTCCGCCATCACCGCGCTATGGCCGTAATCGCCGCCGCCCCCGCCGTACTCGGTCGGCAGCGTGACGCACAGCAGGCCTTCGCGGCCCGCCTTACGCCACGCCTCGCGTTCGACCATGCCGGTCTCGCTCCAGGCAGCCTGGCGCGGCAGGCATTCGCGCTCGAAGAACCGGCGCACCGTGGTGCGGAACATTTCATGGTCTTCGCGAAAGACGTTTCGTTGGATCTGCATATCGGATTCCTTTTTCCGGCGCACTCGATGATGTGAGGCGTTCCGGCTGACAGCGCAACGGCGCCGGATCGTGTAAAGCCGATGGTCGGCCGACATCGATTGCCGGAGCCCACCGCGATTGGGGGGGCTGGGCCGCGCCGGTCAAGACCGGTGAAAACCCGCAGCGCGGAGCGCCCCCCCACAAGCGGTGGTTTTCGCCGCACGTGCCGCACGTACGCTCGATGGCGATGGAAATACGGCGGCCCGCCCGGAACGGAGCGCGAGGCCGCGACTCGCATCGCAATTTGCCCGTTGGGGAGACATAGATGGACTTGCGCTTTACCGCAGCGGAAGAGCGTTTTCGGGAAGAGGTTCGAGCGTTCGTGCGAGACCATCTTCCGGACGACATCCGCGAAAAAGTCGAGCATCACCGGCGCCTCGGCAAGGACGACTTTGTGCGCTGGCATCGCATCCTGCATGCGCGCGGCTGGGGCGCACCCTCCTGGCCCAGGCAGTTCGGCGGCACCGGATGGACCATGCTGGAAAAGCTCATCTTCGAGATCGAGACGATCGGCGCAGGCGCGCCGCGGCTGATTCCATTCGGACTGTCGATGATCGCCCCCGTGCTGATGAAATACGCGAGCCCGCAGATGCAGGCGCGCTTTCTTCCGCGCATTCCTTCGATGGAAGACTTCTGGTGTCAGGGTTATTCGGAGCCCGGCGCGGGCTCGGACCTGGCATCGCTGAAAACACGCGCGGTTAGACAAGGCGACCGCTATATCGTCAACGGACAGAAGACCTGGACGTCGTATGCGCAGTACGCCGACTGGATCTTCTGTCTGGTGCGAACCGATCCGGACGCCAAACCGCAGGACGGTATCTCGATGCTGCTCATCGACATGAAAAGCAAAGGCGTGACCGTGCGGCCGATCACGACGCTCGACGGCGGCCGGGACATCAACGAAACGTGGTTCGAGGATGTCGAGGTGCCCGTCGAGAATCTCGTCGGGGACGAGAATCGCGGCTGGACCTACGCGAAATATCTGCTCGGCCACGAGCGCACCGGGATAGCCGGGATCGGCCAATGCCACCGTGAAATCCGCCTGCTCAAGCGCTATGCGCGCGAAGCCGCCGACGGCAAAGGCGGCGCCCTGATCGACGACGTGCGCATGCGCGACAAGATCGCGCGCATCGAGATGGACCTGATGGCGCTCGAAATGCTGTTGCTGCGCGTGGCCACCCAGGCCCATGGGCAACCGGGACCCGAGGCGTCGATCATCAAGATTCGCGGTTCGGAAATCCAGCAGGACATCGCGATGCTGCAGATGGAAGTGGCCGGTCCGCACGGATGGCCATTCGCGCCGGAGTGGCTCGAACCCGGCGCGCTGCAACCTGCCAGCGGGCCCCAATGGGCATCCGCCGCTGCCGCCGGCTACTTCGACATGCGCAAGACGTCGATTTACGGCGGCGCAAACGAAGTGCAGAAAGGCATCATCGCCAAACTGATTCTGAACGCCTGAACCGGGTAGAGCCGATATGGACTTTGAATACAGTGAAGAACAGCAGATGCTGGCCGACAGCCTGCGTCGCTTCGTCAAGCTGGACTATTCGTTTGCAAAGCGCCGCAACATCGCGCGCAGCGGGAACGCCTTCGATCACAGCGTCTGGTCGCATCTCGCGGACATGGGCGTGCCTGGCCTCACGATTCCGTCCGAATACGGCGGGTTCGGCGAAGGGCCGTCGAGTCAGCTCGTCGTGCAACGCGAACTGGGCCGTGGCCTCGTGCTCGAGCCCGTGATTCCCTGCGCGATCGCCGCTGCAGTACTGGCACGTTACGGCACCGCCGCACAACGGGCGACATGGCTGCCCGCGCTTGCAGCTGGCCAGCGCACCCTGGCCATCGCCTGGCTCGAAACGGCGTCGCGCTATCGTCCGGAATCGGTGCAGTGCGCGGCCGTGCGTGACGGCAATGTCTACGTGCTTGATGGCTCAAAGTGTCTGGTATCGCATGGGCACTGTGCCGACGGATGGCTCGTGAGCGCGCGTCTGGATGGATGCGTCGCGCTCTTTCTGGTGCCGCACGAAACGGCGGGCGTCACGGTAACGCCCTACCAGGCAACGGACGGCCTGCATGGCGCGGACCTTCGCTTCGTGCAGGCGAAGGTTCCAGTGACGGCACTGATCGGCGATGCGGCCTGCGGGATTGTCGCGCTCGAACATGGCCTCGATCATGGCATTGCGGCGCAATGCGCGGCCGCTGCGGGCGCGATGGAACGGCTGATCGAACTCACGCGCGACTATCTGAACACGAGGCGGCAGTTCGGCCAGCCGTTGGCCGCTTTCCAGGCGCTGCAACACCGGATCGCGGACATGCTGGTCCAGAAGGAATGCGCGCTGTCGATGGCTTACGTTGCGGTCCGTGCGCTCGAAGAACCTGATTTGTCGGCGCGGCGGCGCATGCTGTCCGGGGCGAAGGTGGTGGTCGCGAAGGCGGCGCGTTTTGTCGGGCAGCAGGCCGTGCAGCTGCACGGCGGCATGGGTATGACCGACGAACTTGAAGTCGGCGACTATTTCAAGCATCTCGCGATGGTGGACGTGCTGCTGGGCGACACGGACTATCATCAGGAGCGCTACTGCGCTGCGATGGACGCATGAAGACGATCGCCGGCCACGCACGCGGCGCGGCCGGCATCGATGAAAAATTATCTGCAACAAGGTTGCATGGGAGACGAAGTTGAATCTTACGAACACCCTTCATCGCTGCCTGCAGCAGACACCGGACAAGATCGTCACGATATTTCGCGGCCGTCGGCGCCGCTATGACGAATTCTGCAATCGCGTTGCCCGGCTCGCAGGTGCGTTGCAGGCCAGTGGCATGAAGACGGACGAACGCGTCGGCGTGCTCGCGCTCAATTCGGACCGCTACCTCGAAACCTGCATGGCCGTCTGGTGGGGAGGCGGCGTGCTGAACCCCGTGAACATCCGCTGGAGCGTCGCGGAAGTCGTGTATTCGCTCGACGATTGCGATACCGGCATCCTGTTCATCGACGATCAGTTCCTGCACATGGCGGCCGGCATTGCGAAGACGGCCCGGCGCCCCCCCGTGTTCATCTACACGGGCGAGCGCGAAGCGCCGGACGGCATGCTGTCGTACGAGACGCTGATTGCAGGACACGCGCCCGTCGAGGATGCGCGGCGCGGCTACGAGGACCTCGCGATGATCATGTACACGGGCGGCACCACCGGCTTCCCGAAGGGTGTGATACAGAGCCATCGCAACATCTGGGCGGGATGCATCCAGCGTATCGCCGAAACACCGCCGATCAAAGGCGGGAAGACGCTGCATGCCGCGCCGCTGTTTCACATGGCCGCCCTGTCGAGAGCGATCAACCAGTTCATTGCGGGTGAAACGCACGTCATCATTCCTGCCTTCAATGCGCGGGAAGTGCTCGATACCATCGAACGCGAAGGCATCACCGAACTGGGGCTTGTGCCGACGATGATTCAGGCGCTGATCGATCATCCCGATTTCGGCACGCGCGATCTGAGCAGCGTGAAGCGTCTGGTGTATGGCGCTTCACCGATCATCGCATCGGTGCTCGAACGCACGATGGATCTCTTCCCTGGCGTCGAGTTCTACCAGTCGTATGGGCTGACGGAAGCGATGGTCGTGACGACGAATCCGCCTGAAAGTCATGCCGAGGCGGGACGCAGAAGCGGTCGGTCATTGTCGGTAGGACGAGGGTTGTACGGCACCGAATTGAAGATCGTCGATGAAAAAAATGATGAAGTCCCGCGCGGAATAGTCGGGGAAATCGTCATATGCGGCCCCAGCGTCACGCGCGGCTACTGGAACAAGCCGAAAGAGAGCGCAGACGCATTGCGCAACGGCTGGCTGCATACCGGCGACGGCGCCTATATGGACAAGGACGGTTATATCTTCATCGTCGACCGGATGAAGGACATGATCGTCACCGGTGGAGAAAACGTCTATTCGGCGGAAGTGGAAAACGCCATTGGACGGCACCCGGCCGTGATGATGTGTGCCGTGATCGGAATTCCGAGCGATGCATGGGGCGAGGCGGTTCATGCGATCGTCGTGACGAAGGGGGATGCGCAGGTGACGGAAGAGGAAATCCGCCAGCATTGTCATCAGTTGATTGCCGGATACAAGTGCCCGAAGAGTGTCGAGTTCCGCCCCGAGATGCCGCTCTCAGGGGCAGGCAAGATACTCAAGCGCGATCTGCGTGCGCCTTATTGGGAAGGACAAGCGAAGAAAGTGAACTGATACGCCTGGCAAGCATGCAGGGTTTGAACACGCCAGGCATATCGACAAGACGAGGGGCGCTTTTAGCGCCCCGTTTTTTTTGCGGCCGTTTCCCGTCGCCAAGCCGATTAGTCGACCACCGCGGTCGGACCCACCAATCGCGGGTGGGGTCTTGGTCGTCTCGGGTTTCTAGTATCTACATATAGGTCGGTGGCTGGGTTTGAAATTCCCCTGGCCATAGCGCCAGAAACTATCGGATAAGGACGTTCCGATCGGCCAGTGCGGACATGGTTCGGCGTCTTGCCGCTCAAGAGGAACGATGGACGTCCGTTCGACACCATGTTTGAACTGCGTTGGAGTCCGACTCATTTTGGTATTGATGGCGCAGGTTACGTCGTCTGGGAATCTGGGGAGAAGTGGATGGGCAATCGGGACAGATCTTTGCGGGCTTTAGTCGACAAGTGGCTCGGTACAGGGGCTGTCAGACATACCCGCGTGAAGCGCTTCGGCAAATCGTTGCATCACCCGTGGCGTTGCGTATGTATCGAAGCGGCGCTCGCGTCCGGCAGTTTTTCAATCCTGTTCTTCCGCCACGACGACGGTTCCTGGTGCGTGTTTCCACCGCGGGTGACGCGTCCGGCGATGAACCTCGCGTAGCGTGCGGGTTCTTCGATGCCGCGACGGGTTCCTACATTCACGCTTTCTGGCTGTCCATGTAGTAGATTCGCCGTCTTTGACACCCCTCACTTCTCATGCAGTCTTCGGTGCAATGCATCGACCAGTTGAAACCGAGGTAGAGCCTACGTCGGGCCCACGCCAGTCGAGCGGTCGGAGAGCCGACAGCGTTGACTGGCCGCCTTGCCCGGATGACGACAGGCGGCGCGAGCGTCCCGCGTGCACGGATTGGGCGCGGACAACGCTCCGCAACGCGCTCTACCGGTGGCAGCCGTGCCGGAGATGGCGACGTTAGGCGTCACGTTTGCGCCACCACACCCGTTGAGGCCGAAGCAGGCGTTTGCGCCGCACGCGGCGAGCGTTGGGCTCGTCGGCTTGCCGGTAGGCGAAGATCGCCCCGAAGAAGCCGTTCAAAGAGTCACGTTGCCGCGTTCCCGCTTGCCGGCATGGTGCTTGACGGTCTGCCGGTGCGCACCGGACGTCGTCGACCCTGTCCGGTACGATGCGAACTCCACCTTGGCGCGATGCGAACGCGCGAGCATCGAATGGTGATGACGCAGCCGGGCGCTTGCGTAATAGGGCGGCTCGACGACCGGCGTTTCGTCGCCGTTCAGCCATCGATGTATCGTGACGAGATCGGCGGAGCGCCCCCACGATGTTTTCGAGCCGAGCAGCGCAATCATCACCTGGCCATTCGGCATGTTCGCATCGACCACGATGCAGCGTCCCGCCTCGCGGATATAGCCGGTCTTTGCGACCAGAACGTCCCAATCGCCTGCTCGGACTACCGGATCGGTGTTGTGATAGAACCGCGTCCTCGTGCCGATCGCCTCTTCGTAACGCGGCAGTGTGGTGTATTCGCTGATCACCGGATAGTGCGCCGCGGCTTGCGCCATCTTCACGACGTCGCGTGCCGTCGAGAGATTGTCCGGCGAGAGCCCGGTTGGATCGTCGAAGTGCGTATTGGCCAAATGCAGCGCGCGCGCCTTTTCGTTCATCTTCCGGATGAATGCAGGCTGGCCGCCCGGGAACGCCCGCGATAGTGCGGACGCCGCGCGATTTTCGGACGACATGAGCGCCAGGCGCAGCATCTCTCCCCGTTCGAGTGACGCACCGATCGGGATGCGGGAACCTGAGTGCTTGCGCCGATCTATGTCGTCATCGTTGACGGTCACCGTGTCTCTCAACGACTGGGCGCTGTCCAGCACGACCATCGCCGTCATCAGTTTGGTGAGCGACGCGATCGGCTGGACGTCGTCGGCGTTTTTTTGCAGCAGGACTTCGCCGCGCCCGGCGTCGTACACGATTGCGCTACGTGAATAGAGGAATGGCGTTTCGGCCCAGGCGACGAACGGCGCAGAGGCGAGCACTAGCGCGCTGAGGAAGTTCTTCATGGCGTTCACACCTTGGGACAGCAATCAGGCAACGGCGGGTCCAACGTGCAGGACTGTCCCCACCACTAAACTGTAGTTGCTCATCGCAGGAATGAGTATGTGAAAGTGATCATTCGGATCACCGTCGAAGGGCCCGACTCGACGACAGGTCCACGGACCGGACGTGGGCACGGGTTGCTGCCCGACAAGCCGATCTTGCGACGGCGGGCTGCAGGCAACCGGCATCGGCCTCTCAGGCTGTCTGGACATCAATCGCTGCTTCCAGGACGACCTCCAGGACGACCATCTGTCTATCAGGTACCTCTGCCAGGGCGGCCTGGATTGAGGTAATCCCGGAGGTCCACGAGGCTTGCACCGACATAACTTCAGGTCATGGACAGTCCAACAATTCCGGCATTGCTGCCGCGAAATTGACTCAATATATTCACTTCAAACACGCGCCTTTCCCATTTGCGCAGTAGCGGGAAGCGCGCCACCTGCAAGACGTCCACCGCTTCACCCCTGTCGAGGAAATGCCGTGATGAAGATTGCAAGGTTCCGCTGCTCGAGTTTTCCGCTGCGCCCGCTGGCCATGACATTGCTGTTCACCATCGCGGGCGCCGCGCCCGCCTTCGCAGCGGGCAAGATCACCTTCGTATCGCAGGGGGGCGCCTATCAGGAAGCCCAGACCAAAGCGATTCTCGACCCCGCCGCGAAGCAGCTCGGCATCACCATCAACCAGGACAGCATTCCCGATGCGTGGCCACAGATCAAGGCACAGGGCGAAACCGCCAAGCCGGTCTGGGACGTAGTCGATACCCCAACCGCCAACTGTCTGCGCGGCGGCCGCGCGGGCCTGCTGGAAAAGCTCGACTTCTCGAAGCTTCCCAACGCGGCAAGCGTGCCCGAAAAGTACCGCACGCCCTATTCCGTCGCGTACGAGTTCTATTCGACGGTCATCGGCTACAACACGAAAACGCTGAAGAAAGTGCCGCAAAGCTGGAAGGACTTCTGGGACGTGAAGAACTTCCCCGGCACGCGCGCGCTGCGCAATGATCCCGTGACCGTGCTCGAAGCCGCCCTGCTCGCGGACGGTGTGCCGCGCGATAAGCTGTATCCGCTGGACGTTGATCGCGCGTTCAGGAAGCTCGAGCAGATCAAGCCGGACATTACCGTGTGGTGGACCTCGGGCGGCCAGTCCGCGCAATTGCTGCATGACGGCGAAGTCGACATGGCGATGATCTGGAACGGGCGCGCGAGCGCCGTGATGAAGGACGATCCGGACATCGGCTTCACGTATAACGACGGCATTCTGCAAAACACGCAATTGTGCGTGCTCAAGAACGCGCCGAATCTGAACGATGCCATGCGCTTCATCAATGCGGCGCTGTCGCCCGATTTGCAGGCCAATCTGCCGCTGTTTATCGATTACGGTCCAGGCAATCCGGCTGCGTTCAAGACCGGCAAGATCTCCGAGAAGCGCGCGGCCGAACTGCCGAGCTCGCCGGCCAACGCGGCAAAGCAGGCACTGATGGCGGAAGAATGGTGGGCATCGGAGCCGGGCATTCAGGCGAAGGCGCGCTGGCTCAAGTTCATGCAGTAACCCCGGGCTCTTTTCACATCGTTCCTGACGAGCCGCGCATCGTGTGACATGTGCGGCCCATTCAATCCAGACGTGTTCGACTATCTGATTCTGGGCGGCGGCTCAGCGGGCTGCGTGCTGGCCGCGCGTTTGTCCGAAGATGCGGGCGTGAAGGTTTGCCTCGTGGAAGCAGGCCGTGATATCTCCGCGCATACGATGCCCGACGCGATCCGCAGCCGCTATCCGGGACGCGCGTATCTGGATACGCGCAACATCTGGCGGCAGTTGAAGGCGCGCATGAGCGCGAGCGCCGCCATGCGCCGTTATGAGCAGGCGCGTCTGCTGGGCGGCGGCTCCGCCGTCAACGCGCTGATGGCCAATCGCGGCGCGCCGGCCGATTACGACGAATGGGAGGCGCTCGGTGCGTCGGGCTGGAACTGGGAGTCGTGTCTGCCCTACTTTCGCAAGCTCGAAACCGACTGCGATTTCCGCGGCCCGCGTCACGGCGGCGACGGGCCTGTACGCATCCAGCGTACGAAGTGGCCGCGTATCTCGCCATTCGTGCGCGCTGTCCTGGAGACGCTCGCCAAGAACGGCTACGCGCTTCATGACGACCAGAACGGCCCGTGGGAAGACGGTACGTTCATCGGGTCGATCGCGGTAAGCGCGCAAGGCGAGCGCATTCCGACTTCCGTTTGCTATCTCGACGATGCCACGCGTGCCCGCCCCAATCTTTCGATACGCACCGGCGAAGTCGTCGAACGCATCCTGTTCGACGGCCGCATAGCGATCGGCGCGCGCATCGTGCGTGCTGACGGTACACGTGAGGACGTGAAGGCGCGGCGCGTGATCGTGTCGTCCGGCGCGATTCATAGCCCCGCGTTGCTGATGCGCAGCGGCATTGGTCCGGCCGTTGAACTCGCGGCCCATGACATCGACGTCATCGCGGATTGCGAGGGTGTGGGGCGCAATCTGATGGAGCATCCATCGATCGCGGTGTCCGCGTTTCTGCCGCGCGGCGCACGCACGCCGTTTCCCGACGAGCATCATGAGCAGGCGATCGTGCGTTTCTCGTCGGCGCTCCAGGGCACCGTGCCCGGCGACATGCACGGCGCGATTCTGTCGCGCTCGGGATGGCACTCGGTGGGCCGTCGGCTCGGGACCCTCTTCTTCTGGGTCAACAAGTCGTATTCGCGCGGCCGCGTGACGCTTGCTTCGTCCAGCGTATTCGACGAACCGAAAGTCGATTTCGCCATGCTGTCCGATGTGCGCGACCTCGAACGGCTCAAGCTCGCGCTGCGCTTTGGCGCGGCGACGCTGGCCTCGCCTGCGATGGCGGGGCGTCGCGATGTGATCTTCCCGTCGAGCTATTCGCCGCGGGTGGCGGCGGTGGCCGTGCCTGGCATGTGGAACGCGGTGCAGCGCGGCTTGCTGAGCGGCTTGCTCGATGTTGCCGGGCCTTTGCGGGGCCGGTTGATCAAAGGTGTCGTGACGCAAGGTGTGACGCTCGCCGCGCTGCTGGACGATGATCGTGCGATGACGGATTTCGTCAGACGTTCGGTCGGCGGGACATGGCATCCGTCGGGAACGTGCCGCATGGGTTCGGCCAGTGATCCGTTCGCGGTGACGGATTCAGATGGCGCGGTTCATGGCGTGGAAGGCCTGTATGTGTGCGATGCCTCGCTGATGCCGTCCATTCCGTGCGCGAACACGAATGTACCGACGATCATGATGGCGGAACGGGTAGCGGATCTACTGCGTCGCCACGCATGAAGCCGTGGCGCTCCCCGCGCGTCACTCGCCGTAACCGACGATCCCCTTGACCTCCAGAAACGCCTCCAGGCCCCACTCGCCGTATTCGCGTCCGTTGCCGGACTGCTTATATCCGCCAAATGGCGATGCCGGGTCCCACGCCGGGTAGTTCACATACACGCTTCCCGCGCGCATCTGCAGGGCCACGCGCCGCGCCCGCTCCTGATCCTTCGATTGCACGTAGGCAGCCAGCCCGAACGGCGTATCGTTCGCGATCGCCACGGCTTGCGCTTCGTCGCGATACGGCATGATCGCCAGCACCGGCCCGAAGATTTCCTCTCGCGCGATGGTCATCGAAGGACTCACGTTGGAGAACACGGTTGGCCTGACGAAGTAGCCGCACTCGAGTCCATCGGGCCTTCCAGGGCCGCCCGCGACCAGCGTAGCGCCCTCCTCGATACCAATTCCGATCAGCCGCTGCACGCGCCCGAACTGTAGCTCGCTGACGACGGGGCCCATCGTCGTGTCGGCGCCGTCACAAGGTCCCACGCGCTGGGAACGGGCAACCCGCGCGGCAATCTGCGCCGCTTCATCGTGACGCGAGGCCGGCACCAGCATGCGCGTTGGCGCATTGCACGACTGGCCGCTGTTGCTGAAGCACGAAAGCACGCCCGATGTGACCGCCGCTTCGAGATCGACATCGTCGAGCAGGATGTTGGCCGACTTGCCGCCGAGCTCCTGATGCACGCGCTTGATCGTCGGCGCCGCGAGCCTGGCAATCTCGATACCCGCACGCGTGGAACCCGTAAAGGACACCATATCGACATCGGGATGCGCCGCGAGCGCCGCGCCGACCGTCGGGCCATCGCCGTTCACGAGATTGAAGACGCCTTTGGGCACGCCGGCTGCATCGATGATTTCGGCGAACAGCACCGCGTTCATCGGCGACACTTCGCTCGGCTTGAGCACCATCGTGCAGCCCGCCGCGAGCGCGGGCGCAACCTTGCAGACGATCTGGTTGATCGGCCAGTTCCAGGGCGTGATGAGCGCGGCTACGCCCACCGGTTCATGATTGACGAGCGTCGTACCCTTGAGACGTTGCCAGCGAAACTGCGCGCAGGCACGCAGGGTTTCCTCGAGATGGCGCTTGCCTAGCGCCGCCTGCCACGCGCGCGACAACTGCGCCGGCGCGCCGATTTCGCGCGAGATGATCGCAGCCATCTCGTCATAACGTTGCAGATAGATCGAGAGGATCCGTTCGAGCAACGCAACGCGCTCCTGCACGCCCGTTTGCGAGAACCCGATGAATGCGCGCCGCGCCGCCGCGACTGCGCGATCGACGTCGCGCGCGTCGCCAAGCGCGACCTCGCCCAGCGATTCCTCCGTGCAGGGATCGATCACGGCCAGCCGCCCGGTGCCCGACGGCTCGACCCACTCGCCATCTATATAGAACTGCTGCAGATGTTGCATAAATGCTCGCTCCAGGAGGGTCAGGCGCGTGCCGCCGAAGAAGAGCGCCGGCTCACGACGACGATCAGCACGAGGCACAGCGTAATGGCCGTGAGCATCGTGCTGATCGCGGCGATGGTCGGGTCGATCTCGTCGCGCAAGGTGACGAACATGCGCCGCGTGAGCGTCTGATTGCTGCCGCCCGAGACGAACAGCGCGACGACGGTTTCATCGAGCGCCTGAATGAAAACAAAGACCATGGCCGCGATGACGCTCGCCTTGATCTGCGGCAGCGTCACCGTCATGAAGGCCCGCAAGCGGTTCATGCCGAGGCTGCGCGCGACCATTTCCTGCGTGCGGTCGAAGGTGCGTAGATCGGCGCCAACGGAAATCAGCACGTAAGGCAGGCCGAGCATCGTGTCCGCGACGATCAGGCCGCTGAGCGTGTTCACATAGCCCGCCTGCGTGTAGACGAAGAACACGCCCACCGCGACGATGATGATCGGCACCATCAGCGGCAGCATCAGCAGCGTGCGCAGGTAGCGCATCGACCAATGCGAGCCGTTCTGGATGCCGTAAGCCGCCATGATGCCGAGCGGCGTTGCGAGCAGCGCGGCACACGTCGACGCGACGAAGGTCGTCCTGGCGGCGTCGATCCACTCGGGGTTGTCGAAGAACGCGTGATACCAGCGCAACGAATAGCCCGGCGGCGGGAACGTCAGAAAGCGCGCATCGGAGAACGACAGCGGCACGACGATGATGACCGGCACCATCAGAAACGCGAGGATCAGCATCACCGACGCGCCCAGCGTCACGCGTCCGAACGAAAGTTGGTTACTCGTCTGCATCAATTCGCCCCCAGCGTCTTTTCGAGCGGAATCACACGGCTCACCGCATAGAAGATCGCGAACACGCAGATCAGCAACGCTACGCTCACCGCGCTCGCTGCGCCCCAGCTGTTGTAGATCTCGACGTTGCGGCTGACGATCATCGACACCATCATCGACTTGCCGCCGCCCATGAGCTCAGGCGTGATGTAGAAGCCGAGGCACAGCACGAACACGAGCGTCACGCCTGCGAGCACACCGCTCATCGACAACGGCAGGAACACGCGCAGGAACACATGCAAGGGCGAGCCGCCGAGGCTCGCGCCGGCTTGCGACAGGTTCGCCGGGATCTTCTGCATTGCGGAATAGAGCGGCAGCACCATGAAGGGCAACAGGATATGCACCATCGCGATGACCGTGCCGAACTGGTTGTACGAAAGCTGCAACGGCCGGTCGATCAAACCCAGCCCGAGCAGGGCCTTGTTGATGAGACCGGTGCGCTGCAAGAGCACGAGCCAGGCATATGTGCGCACGAGCACGCTGGTCCAGAACGGCAGGATCACCATGCCGAGCACGAGTGCGCTCCAGCGCGGCGAGATGGACGCAGCAAAATACGCCACCGGATAGCCGAGCAGCAAGGTCACGACCGTCACGATGAAGCTGAGCTTGAACGTCAGCAGGAACGTGTCGAGATAAGCGCCCGTGAAGACGCGCCGATAATTGACCAGCGTGAAGGCGCCGTCGTGATAGATGGACTGCCACGAGAGCCATGCGAGCGGCACCACCAGCAGCACCACGATCGTCAGTAGCGCAGGCACCATCAGCAGCAGCATCGTGCGATCTTCGCGCCGCTGATGGCGCACTGCAGGATCGATGGTGGCTGCGTGCAGCATGGTCGGGTCTTGAAGCATCCGTTTGGCTGTCGTCATTCATGCACCCACGGCGTCGAGAAACTGATACCACGCAGCGACGAGCCTGACGCCCGGCGCACGCAGCGCGTGAAATGGCACGGGCCGCAGCCCGTCCTGCGCGAGCATCGCGAGTTCGGGCTTTTCGCCCAGCGCAAGCGCCGCCGCGTGCTGGCCGACGAGGCTCGCCATCGCCACGCCCGCGCCGTTGTAGCCGAGACAGAAAGTCGTCCTGTCGTCGCTGCGGCCAACGTGCGGCAGCGCGTTGAAAGTCATGCCGACATAGCCCGACCAGCGGTATTGCACCGGCACGTGCTTCAGGTCGGGAAACAGCGCGACCATCGCGCGTTGCAGCGCATCGAAGCCCGTCGGCTCCCCTTCCTTGCCGAACGCGTCGCGGCCGCCGAACAGCATGCGGCCATCGACCTTGCGGAACCACTTCATCATGCGGCGCGTTTCGGTGTAGCTGCGCCGATTGACCATCAGACGCGCATCGAGTTCGGGCGGCAGCGGCGCGGTCGCAATCATCGCGCTTCTGAACGGCACGAGTTCGCGGTGATACGGCGACGTCGCATCGGTCAGGTTCGAGTACGCATTGGTCGCGACGATCACCTGGTTCGCGCGCACCGTCCCGCCCGGCGCGTGCAGCAGCACGCGAGCGTCGTCCGCGCGCTTCATGTCGATGACCGGCGTCGCCTCGTAGACCGGCACGCCTCGCGCCGTCACGCCCGCCGCGATGCCGCGCACGTATTCGAGCGGCAGGATGGTGCCCGAATCGGCGCTCAGCACACCGCCGACGAAACCCTTCGATCCTGTTTCGTGCTCGACCTGCGCACGCGTCAGCACGCTCATCGACGTGTCCTTGAGCGTGTTGCGCACCCAGTCCGCTTCCGCGCAGATCGATGCCAGCGCGCGCCCCGTATGTGCGCAACGCAGGCTGCCCGTGGGTTCGAACCGCGCGCGTTCGAGCCGGAACTCGTCGATCAGGGACTCGACCGCGCGCACACCGTCATGCGCGAGCCGGTGCATCTGTATGGCGACGTCCAGCCCATGCGAGCTCGCGATCGACGGGAACGAGAGGCGGAACTTGGACGACACCACGCCGCCATTGCGTCCGCTCGCGCCCCAGCCGACCGGATTCGCGTCGAGCACCGCGCAGTCCACGCCGCGCTGTTGCAGCGCATGAGCGGCGCTCAGCCCCGAATAGCCCGCGCCGATGATCGCCACTTCCACGTCGAGATCGCGGGCGAGCGGCGCGCCGGTACTGACCGGCGCGTCCGGCGTCGGCAAGCGCGCGGCCATCGCTCGCCACAGCGATTCGGCATGCGGGCCCGGTGAGTTCGTCGGCGCGCGCATCGTCAGGCCGCGACGCGCAGCTCGTCGTCCACAGCGTTCGCGAGGCCAGCGAGCGTCGCGAACTTCCAGGTCGGCGTCGTGACGTTTTCAGGCGTGGGCGTGGCGCCGTAGCCCTTCATACCCTGACGGCGCTCGATCCAGCACGTCGCGTAGCCGAGTTTCGTCGCGATGCCAATGTCGTGATACTGGCTCTGCGCCGTGTGCAGAATCTCGCTGAACTTGTAGCCGAAGGCCGCCTGGCGTCCGCGGTTATACGCGAAGAATTGCGGGTCCGGTTTGGCAACGCCGGTTTCATCGCAGCACACGGTGTCATCGAACGGATCGCCGAGCGTGTGCGCGTAGGCCGAGAGCGCGACGCGGTCCGCGTTGGTCATCGCGACCAGGCGGAAGTGCTTGCGCAGACGCTTCAATGCGGCGACGGAATCCTCGAACGCAGGCCAGTCGAGCACGTCTCGCTGGAACGCGGCGGCGGAACCGGCATTGTCGGGCAGGCCGAGCTTCTTCGCGAGATGCAGGTAGACGTTCGCCATTTCATGGCTGGAGCGACCATAGAACTTCGCGCGGCCTTCCATGTACGGTCCGAAGATCTGGTCGTCGGTCAGGTCTTGCGCCTTCGGACCGCCAAGACGGCGCACGGAATCGAGCACGCCCGCCTCGAAGTTGATCAGCGTGCCGACGACATCGAACGTCAGGACCTTGAAATCGGTGAGCTTCATTGCTTCATCCTCTACGGTTGCGTATTTGCGTTTGCGTCGAAATCGCCCGTGCACAGGCGGGGAATGAACTTATGCGGGTACGACGATGGTGTCCTGCGGATCGAGCGCGACCGTCATCGGTGCGCCCGGCGCGGGAATGCGAAGCCGCGCGTCGTGGCCGCCCGGCTGTCTGAGGCTGATTGCGGTGCCGTCGGCAAGCGCAGCGAACACGCGCAGGCTCTCACCCTGATACAGCACGTCGGTCACCCGGCACGACAGGCGGTTGGCATCGGCGTGACGGTACTCGCCGTCGATGACGAGCTTCTCGGTTTGTACGGCGAGCAGGAGTTTGTCGCCGCGCGGCAACGGGTGCGCGGTGCGCAGCAGCGTGTTGCCGAGACGCACGGCATTCTCGCCAGCCCGGCTCACGTCGAGCAGCGTCGCCTCACCGATGAAGCTGGCAACGAAGGCGTCGCACGGGCGATCGTAGAGGCGCTCGGGCGTGTCTATCTGAACGAGCTTGCCATCCCTTAGTACCGCGACACGATCGCTCATGGTGAGCGCTTCGCGCTGATCGTGCGTCACGTTGACGATGGTCGCGCCCAGTTGCCGATGCAGCCTGCGCAGCTCGATCTGCATGGTCTCACGCAGCTGCTTGTCGAGCGCGGAGAGCGGTTCGTCCATCAGAATGAGCTGCGGCTGGAACACGATGGCGCGCGCCAGCGCGACGCGCTGCTTCTGGCCGCCCGAAAGCTGGTGCACGCTGCGGCTTTCATAACCTTTGAGCTCGACCATCGCGAGCGCTTCGGCAACACGTTTTGCCCATGTCGACTTCGGCTCACGCCGCGCGCGCAGCGAGAACGCAACGTTTTCACCCACCGTCATGTGCGGAAACAGCGCGTAGTTCTGAAACACGATGCCGATGTTGCGCTTGTGCGGCGGCGCAAATGTAATGTCTCGCTCGCCGACCCATACGCTGCCCGAACTCGGCTGAACGAAGCCACCCAGGATGCCGAGCAGCGTCGTCTTGCCCGATCCAGATGGGCCCAGCAGCGAGACGAATTCCCCCGGTGCGATATCGAGTGAGACATCGTCGAGTGCTGTCACAGGGCCATAGCGCCTGGTAGCGCCCCTGATTGACACGCCGGTTTTTGCACTCGCATCCATGGTGTGGCTCTCGCAGTCAAAGCATCGGTTGAAAAAAATATAAGGCGCGATTTTTTTGTCGGCAATTCCAAAATTGTTGGATCAGGCATAACATCAGGTCATGCCAAACCTTCGCAGGAAATTGCCGAGTGCCAACGCGCTGTTCGTGTTCGAAGCGGCCGCACGATGCGGAAACTTCACGCGGGCGGCGCAGGAGCTCTATGTGAGTCAGCCTGCCGTGAGCCGCATGCTGGCGCGCATGGAAGATCACATTGGTGTGAAGTTATTCGACCGTGTGCGGGGCGGCATTGAGCTGACCGAAAACGGCAAGATTCTCTACTCCAAGATCTCCGAAGGTTTCAGCGGCATCGAGAGTGCGATACGTGAGATCGAAGCGCGTGCGACCGGCGTGGAGACCGTCACGCTGTCGGTATCGACCGGCTTCACCACGCACTGGCTGATGCCGCGCATGAGCCGGCTGCATCAGGCGTTTCCTTCGATCGACCTGCGGTTTCAATTGATACCGGGACGCATTGGCGGCCCGCTCGTCGATGTCGATCTCGGCATGCGCTTCGTGCATGACGAAGAGATCGACGAGAACGCCGTGCTGCTGATGCCGGAGACGCTTCTGCCGGTATGCAATGCGCGTTATCACGAGCAAGCGCTAAGCGACGCGGGCCGCGAGCACGGCGACACGGTCATCATCATGGACGATGAGGAGCGTGGCTGGCACGAACGCTTTCAGGCCTTTGCCTCGAAGCGGCGGCACGCGCAGAGCATGTTGAGCTTCAACGATTACGCGATCGTGGTGCAGGCCGCGCTGCTGGGCCAGGGCATCGCGCTCGGCTGGCTCACTGTGACATCGCACTGGCTCGCGCAAGGCGCACTGGTGCCGGCCGAACAGGAACTGATCGTGACGAGCCGGCGCTGCTGCCTGCTCACGCCGCCCAACCGGCCGCTCAGGCCCATCGTCGCCCATGTGCGCGACTGGCTCATCGAGGAAACGCGCAGTGACATGCGCGTCGTCGAGAGCAAGTATCCAGGGCTCGGCTTGCGCGATGCGCTCAGGCAGACCGGTATCGTGCTCGATTAGGCCTGCGCCGGAGCGCAGCCCTCTTCACAAGACCTTTCCTGGATTGAGCAACCCATCCGGATCGAGCGCGCGCCTGATCCTGTGCGTCAACTCGATCCCGGCTTCGCTGCGCGTGATGCCACCGGCGCCGCTTCCGCACGTGAAGCGGTCGCGATGAGCCAGGAAAGCGATTGCGCCCAGAGCGACTCCTTGAAGCGATCCCGGAAGAAACCAAAGTGCCCAACCTTCGACACATCGAAGGTCTGCGGGTGCATGTGGCAGCGCTCCCAATTCACGCCCGGATAGGCAACGCACAGCCTATCGCAGGCTTTCTCTGGCGCCAGGATGTCGTCCGCAAAGCTGTACGATCGCCCCGGAATATTGTGTGGCGCAAAAGGCACGTCATCCAGGTAGGTCGCATCCCGGGCCCATCTCGCCCATCCAAGCGCGATGGCCTTCGGAATATCATCGCCCAGCCTCATGGAGTGAGCGGGAAAGTATCCGACGAGATGCGAAAGCGCAGGCATCGCAAAATAGCAGAGTCCGGCAAAGAAAAGACCATGGCGCAGGGGCCAGTGTCCCCAATGGCCATGCTGCGCACACACACAAAGTAAGCCCGATATCTGATCCGAGTTCTGCGCGAAGCCCAGTATCTGGCCACCCACGCTGTGCGCCACCACCAAAAGCGGAAGAATCGGATAACTTGAGCGCAGCATGGCGACGGCGCCGACGAGGTCGAGCGCTCCCCAATCCCTGATATCGCCACGAAAGTCGCGCAGCGTACCCGGGAGCGAGTCACCGATGCCACGATAGTCGAAGCTCATTACCACCAACCCGTTCTCCGCGAGAAAGGTCGCGAAGCCATCATAGAAATGACGCTTTACTCCCGTTGCGCTTGTTACAAGAATGGTTGCCCGGGCATCGCCCAGGCATTCCGGTTCGAAGATCGAGGCGGCGAGACGGAGGCCATCCCGCGCATCGAACATGAGTTGTCTTTTGCAAATGCTCACGGTAGACCGACTAGATGAACTTTCGACCCTTGTGATCCGGCGGAACAACCAGCCCCATCCCTTCGAGGATGGATCGGGCGGCGCATGCAAAATCGTTTCGTGTCTGTTCGTTAGTGCGCTGGCGAACACCCCATTCGACCGCCGTGAATGAACGTTTTGAATCTGAGCGTCCAAACATGTCAAGGACCTCAGGCCACATGAACTCGAGTGCACGCTGAACCGCGGCGCGGCCGTCCTCTTGCTCGCAGAGTTCCGCCGTGTTCCGCCGTCCATGTTCCCGATGCCGTGTCTCGTCTGCGATAATCTCCGGCATGATCACTGCCCACGGCTTGTAGCTGCTTCTCGCCATGTCCTCGATAATTTCAAGCGCGCCCCACTCAGCCAGATATGAAGTGATCGAACGCTCGGCCCATGTCTCCTTTCCAGCGAGCCAGGCCTGAGGATAGGCCGCGCGCGCTGAATCCTGCTCCAGCATGTACCGGGTGTCCACGCCGATAGCATGAAGAACCTCGGCGCTGATAATGTAGTGCCGCATTTCGTCCCTGGCGCCCTCATAGCAATACATTTTCTCGAGGGCCGTCGGTGCGATGTGAGAGATCCGGAGATACTCCCCTACCCCCATCAGCTCGCCTTCGGTATGCGCCAGCATCTGATGCAGGAGCACCTCGCGGTAGTCTTGAGGCATCTCTGCCAGTTGCTGCGGAGTTTCGACGATGGTAGTCATGCTCTTTTCTCCTGTGTTACAGGGCACTGCAATACAACGCGGTACAGGTGGAGCGCACCGGTCTCAAAACCGGCGGCCGACATCTTGAGGAAGCGTTGGTACTGGTCCACCTTTTCTTCCCCTGCCGCGTCGACTGCGGCGTCACGGTTCTCTGTGAGCCGGTTCAGCCATTGCCGACAGGTCTTTGCGTAGTCGAGCCGATCGTTTCTGCAGTGCACGACTTCCATCACGCGATCTGCCGCCTGAAAGATCTCCCATGGGTACGGCAGGTTCGATTCGGGAAAGATTGAGTTCGTGATAAACGGATGCACCTGCTCCGCACGTAGCGCTCCCCAGGTGATCGTCTGCAATGACATCTTTCCGCCGGGCTTCAAATTTGCCCGACAGAACTTGAAGAAGTCGCGATACGCCCGAATCTTCTCGGTAGCTGACAACTCAAATCTGACAAAGTGTTCGAACGCGCCGATGCAAACTATCGCGTCGTATGGCGTTGGTGATGAATGGTCGCGCCAGCTTTCGAGCCGGACTTCCACGTTTGGGAAAGAGTGCCCTTCAATGTACGTTAGCTGCGCGCGACTCAAAGTCAACCCGACTGCATGCCGGACGTCCCAGTCAACGCTGCGTTTGAGCAGGGAGCCCCAGCCGCAGCCAACATCGAGGATCCGCGCTGCCCCCGACGCGCCAGCGCTCTCCAGGTGATAGTCGAGCTTGCGGATCTGTGCTTGCTCGAGACCCACTCCACCCGAATCGAACATGGCCGCCGAGTAGGTCATCGTGGAGTCGAGCCACGCCGCATAGAAGTCGTTCGATACGTCGTAGTGGAACTGTATCGCATCCGGTGACGCACCCGGGCTTGTCTGAGCGAACTGAGTCATTGCGCCTCCTTAGTCTGGATTTTCCTGCGTGCCAACTGACGAGTATCGGGAACACGCACATCGCTTGCGGCGCCCATCAACTCGAGACTCCGAATTACCCACCAGCTGACATCGATCTGCCAGGTCCTGAAGCCGTGGCGCGCGCTCCCCGGAAACGCATGATGGTTGTTATGCCACCCTTCTCCGAACGTCAACAAAGCGACGAGGAAGTTATTCGTGCTCCCGTCGTTCGAACGATAGGGCCGAGAGCCAACGGTGTGACAAACTGAATTGACCAGCCATGTCGAATGGTGAACGCAGAAAATTCGAACCAGCCCTCCCCAGATCAGAGCAGAGAACGCCCCCCGCGCCGTGCCGGTGCATGCGAAGCCAATTAAAGTCGGGACGGCCAGCGTGAGGAACATCCAGACGAGGTAAAGACGATCGATTCTGCGAATCATCGGGTCGTCAAGTAGGTCCTTTGCGAAGTAACTCGCCCGGGCCATGTCATGAGCGAAGAACCAGCCGACATGGGCGTGAACGAGATCCATCGCACCGGCTACGCCAAGGCGAGGCGAATGAGGGTCTCCAGCGCGATCGGAATACTGATGATGTCGGCGGTGGTCAGCAACCCATCGGATCATCGGTCCCTCCACGGCGAGAGATCCGGCGATTGCTATCACTCCTCTAATCCATCGGGGGCAATTGAAACTCCGATGAGTGAAGAGTCGGTGAAATCCGACACTGATCCCGAGTCCGGTGAACACATATAGAGATACGAGCAGTGCAGCGTCGAGAGCCGAGATGCCGTTCGTCCATAGCAGTCGAGTGCCAACCAGAACCCCGAGGAACGGGAACCCCAGAAGACCGATGAGAATGATCCTCTCTGCCCGTAACTCGCGAGAAGTCTTCTGGCGTACAGACGAAACATATTGTTCCGCTGCGCTCACTCCAAGCTCGCCTTCCGTGCCTGAACGTTTCGAGTTTCCGTCCATGTGCATACCCCCTTACTCCAATCGCACTGCCCGCCGCACAACCCTGTCAGCAAGATCACCTACGCAATCCTTCTGTTTATAAAGACGAACTGAACTACCCGTGCTTCAAGAATGCATCGTTCTAATCTGACGAACTTCTTGTCGGCTATTGTCGTCGACTCCCTTTTGGAAAGTGCGTACATGTGTCCCTCCACTTCACTATTACGTCACCGGCCTATCGGTATTCCTGCCGCAATCCTGCGCTTAAAGCCTATAAATCGCGTCAGCAAGAGCGACTCTGAATGCTTTCTTCTGGAAAAGGATGCTGCTCACATGACCTCCTGATAGCCACCGGATTTCAGTTCCCGACAGATGACGCAATATCATCTCGCTGGAATGCCGCGGGACGAATCTATCGTCGGTGGCAGCCACGGAAATGATTGAATCTGCAGGCTTGCCAGGAGGAAACGTGTCTACGCCAGTGAACTTGAGTAAGTCTCGAAATCTTTGTCTCGCGCAATCGATTCCACCGACACTTGATCCTAGTTTTGTCCAATCGCAACTCCGGCTGAACAAGCCCTCGGTAAATACAGGGACCCCACTATGCGGGGCAACACACGGAACGATCGCTAACGGGAATGATGTTAGTGCGCCCGTTACTGTCGCTAAATATCCGCCCAGGCTGACGCCGGTCACACCAACCCGGCTGTAGCCAGTGCTAAATAGCCAGACAAGCAGTGATCGCGCCTCTTCAATGGCGACGCCCCCGAGTAACAGCAGATCGGAAACGTAGTCGAGTCGTGCAGTCGTCTTTGTGCCCGGGCGTCGCTTTCCCAGGAAGGGATATTCGAGCATCAGCGCGCCGATTCCCTTCTTCAGTAGCGGAATCGCAATACGGTCTTCTCGAATCGTGTAGCCCTCTTCCCCTGTGGGCGCCATATGCAAGTAAATTGGGTAACACCGATCGGCTGTTGGCTGCATCAGGCGAAAGTGCGCGGTCTTACACCGGCTCGGAAGATACTCCTGAAAGAATGGTGTTTCAAACCTGCCATCCCGGAATGCATGATCGCCACGCCGCCTCCATGGGGTCTCCCAATGAATGGCTATGTCCGCTGGAGGCAGTCCCGACAGCAGCCGCTGCTTAACGGCCTCGATCGCGCCTGGATCTCCCCAGCCTTTCGAGAAGAACGGACACGTTCTGCTCCTCGATCGTGCATTCTTGAGGTAAGCGTACAGGTTATCGAGGAAGCCTTTGTGCATAGCGATCATGCGACCTGGCCACAGCGTCCGGATCAGGATCTCATTCGACGGATGGTTTTCCACGGAATTTCCTTTCCAACCTGCATTGCTAATGGAGCGCAGCAGTTACGTATGTGTTACCTCGTTCGCACTTCGAATCTGGTATGTGGTTCGTCCGGCAGGTCGATAGCCTTCCTCCATACGCATTGCCCCACCGCAGCTTCCTGCAGGATTGCCTATCCGGGAGATGGAAGCTTTTTCCCAGAGTCTTTTGTCTATGCGACTGGCCCCACACAATCCACGTGATTTCAGTACTGTTCCTCTTGCACAGGCAGTGTCCTAAACCAGAGCGCGGGATTTCTCGAACATTTTCCCTGTCTTTAATTTGGTCGATCAAACAGCAGCCGTTTTTTAATCTGAACGGTGAGCCACGTTCGCTAGCGCACATTCCTAGAGTTGACAGCCGACACGCTTCTTATTTTCCTGATTTTCAATTCCACGCGCGGTAGATCGTATTTCTAACGAGACCGCGAATAGCCAACAGCAGTGCGTTCCGGGACTTCAGACGTTAGCGCGTGTTGAGATGGCGCGAGATTCGACGGCCGGAGTGCCACGCAGGAGAGCGCGCGAAGCGCGAAACATCGCACCACATAAATAGAGGGGGCGTGTTAACGGCCAATGCCGTGACCTGGTTAGAGGCTTACGCCGAGAAATCCATCCAGTGATGCAATCATCCGTATCTTCCGGGTTGAGCGTTGGTGTCTTTTTCGGCGTTTGCTTTTTGAGAGCACAGAAGCGAACGCGATCCTGGAGGCGGTGATGGCTGAGAATCGAGCTCCGGCAGCGCTTGCCCTGTCTTCCACCGCACCCGCCGAACGAAGGACCTCTCGAAAGAAACGCTGGATCATCGTTACGATCCTTGTCTGCGCGTCGCTCGTCGCGGGGCGCATGTGGTGGCACAGCCGCTATTACGAAGAGACGGAAAACGCTTATCTCGACGGCGATGTCACGCTCGTTTCTCCGCGCGTCGCCGGCACGGTGCGCAAGGTGTTCGTCCGCGACAACCAACGGGTGAAAGGCGGCGATTTGTTGCTGGAACTCGATGGGGCAGATTACGAGATCAAGGTCCAGCACGTGCTGGCGGAACTCGGTGAGATCGACGCTCACGTCAAGCAGGTCGAGGCGCAAGTGCGGCAGTCGGCTGCCGAATCCGCGTCGGCCGAGGCCCAGGTGTCACGAGCCGAGGTGCAGGCGCGTCACTCGCGCGCGGACGCATTGCGCTATGCGTCGGTGTATACCGAGGACATGAAGGCGGTTTCGAAACAGGAATTGGACAACGCGGTCGCCGCGAGCGAGATGGCGGCTTCGGAACTGCAGGCGCAGAAGGACCAGGCGTCCGCCGCTCAGGCCAGGCAAGCCTCACTCGCCGCTTCGAGGTCGACCTTGCTCGCGCACAGGGACGTGTTGCTCGCCGATTTGCAGGAGGCCCGGCAGAATCGGGACTACAACAAGATCTATGCGCCTGTGAGCGGCCGAATCGGGAAAAAGAACGTGGAGGTCGGATCGCGAATTCAGCCCGGCGAGCAGGTGCTCGCCATCGTGCAGGACAGCGTGTGGGTCAATGCGAACTTCAAGGAAACCCAACTCGCCGGCCTGGCTCCCGGGCAGTTAGTTCAAGTCCGCATCGATGCCGTTCCCGGGCACACGTTCGTCGGCCGCATCGACAGTTTCTCCCCGGCCTCAGGCGCTCATTTCGCATTGCTTCCGCCGGACAACGCCACCGGCAATTTCACCAGGATCGTCCAGCGCGTGCCGGTCAAGATCGTCCTTGAGCCGGGTTCCGTCGGAGCCTTCAAGGACCGCCTGATGCCGGGCATGTCTGCATTGGTGGAGATCGACCTGCGGCAGGTGCAGGGAGGCTCTGACGTCAAGACTGTGGAGTCTGCGGCAGAGCGACAGGCGCGGCGAGCCAAATCGCGGGGCAACGAGCTTACGCAGTCCGCCGCGCTGCCGGTCGCAGCCGCGAGCGCGCCGCTCACGGCGTTGAGCGCAGAGACCGCGGACGAGATGGAAAAGCGGATAGTCGAAACGGGATGGGACCAGCCGCCCAGCGCAAGCGCCGTCCGCGTGGCTGCACCGGTTCGTCATGCCGCGCAGCCGCAGATCCAGCGGCACGACTATCTCCGTGTCGATGCCCCGGTAGTCGAGCACCCTCTGCGCCGGGGTGGTCCATGAAGAATGACTCCAGCGGCAGCCCGGCGCTAACAACGAGCGACAGGTCCGCCATCCGGTCCCAGCAGACTGCGGACGCCGCGCTTCGGCGGACCTGGATCGCGGTCGCGGCCGCTACTCTCGGCGTCTTCATGTCCATCCTGGACATCCAGATCACGAACGCCTCCTTGAAGGAAATCTTCGGATCCCTGTCGGCAACGCAGGATGAGGGCTCGTGGATGTCCACTGCCTATCTGGCGGCCGAAGTGACGGTCATCCCGTTGACCACTTTTTTTATGACCGTATTCGGCCTGCGCAACTACATGCTGGCCAATTCGATCCTCTTCGTGGTCTTCTCGACCCTGTGCGGTTATGCATGGAACCTTCCGAGCATGATCGTGTTCCGGATGCTCCAGGGCCTGGCGGGCGGAGGCCTGATCCCGATGGCCATGACGTTGCTGTTGACGCGACTGCCGGCGGCCAAGCGCACGACGGGCCTCGCCTGGATGATGCTCTCAACCACACTCGCGCCGACGTTTGGCCCGACGATTGGCGGCATCCTGACGGGACTTTACGGATGGCCCTCCATCTTCTTCATCAATTGGGCGCCGGGCATCCTGATGGTGGCAGGTCTCGCATATGGGCTGGACCGGGACGTGCGCAAACCGGAAATCCTCCGGCAGGCGGATTGGCTGGCCATCGCGACCATGGCCACGGGACTCGTATCGCTGATCATTTTCCTCGAGGAGGGCAATACTCGGGATTGGTTCGATTCACGCTTCGTTCAATTCTTCTTTTTATCGGCTTTGGTGAACCTGAGCATCTGGATCTTCCTCATGCTGTCCCGGAAAAATCCCTTCGTGAACCTCGGTTTGCTCGGGCGCCGCAATTTCGGGGTCTCTTCCATCGTTGGCACCGCAACCGGCATGGCCCTCTACGGCTCCACGTTCCTGTTGCCGCTGTTCCTGGCACAGATCGCCGGCTACAACTCTCTGCAGATCGGCATGGTGATCATGTGGATGGGGCCGCCCCAGATGGTGATGATGCCCATCGTCGCCAGGTTCTCCAAGGTCTACGACAACCGGCTCATCTGCTCGCTGGGTCTGCTGCTCTTCGCGATGTCATCGTTCTTGAACACCACCATGACAGCGGACACGGCGCGCGACCAGCTGATCGCCTCACAGATTTTAAGGGGCCTCGGCCAGCCGATGATCGTGTTGACCTTGTCCAATTTCGCCACTGTACGAATGGAGCTGGAGAACATGTCCTCCGCCTCCAGTCTGTTCAATATGTCGAGAATCCTGGGGGGCGCGGTTGGTACGGCAATCCTGGCGACCTTGCTCACGGTGCGCGAAAAATACCATTCGGTCCAATTGGGCGAATCGGTGTCTGCATTCTCCGACGGCGTCCTGTCACGGATCGATCTGTTGTCCTCCGTTTTTTCGCGCGACACCGCGGACATTGCCGGCACAGGCAGCCAGGCGTTCGCGGCGATATCGAACATCGTCAGACGCGAATCGTTCGTCATGGCTTATAACGATTGTTTCTTCGTGTTGAGCGTGGTTCTGGCGGCGTCCGTCGCGATCATATGGTTGTCGGACAGGGTCGTTGCGGGAGGGGCCAAATGACGGCAACCAGGAAAAGGGGCTGGCTTCTTCTCTGCTTCGTCCTGCTGTTGCAGGCCGGATGCAGTACGGGTCCGCTGACGCCAATCGAGGGACCCGTCGACACGCCGGCACGATTCAAAGGCGGCGACCCGGCCGCCACTCCCATACAAGGGGAATGGTGGAAGGTCTACCACGACGACGTCTTGACTGGACTGGTCGAGACAACGCTACGAAACAACCCCAACCTCAATGTCGCATTCGCCAGGTTGCGGGCGGCGCGTGAGGAGGTCAAGGCAACGTCGGCCGGCTTCCTGCCGCGCATCGACGCCAACGCGGAATTCAGCTACTTGCACACGTCACCGTATACCCCGTTCGGCGAAGCCCTGGGTCAGCAGTCCATCGAGGGCAGACAGTATTCGGTCGGGGCTTCCGTGGCCTGGGAGCCGGACATCTGGGGGCGCGTGGCCAACGCCGTCGAAGTGGCCGACGCGAGGGTCGTGCTCGCCAGGATAGAGATCGACTCGTACATGCTCATCCTGTGCGCCGAGGTGGTCCAGTCCTATTGGCAAATGCGCTCGGCTGAATTGGACTCGGCGATTCTGCAGGCCTTCCAGCAGTCGCGCGCAGAAACCGAGCAGGTGCTGTCGTCGCAGTACAAGGGCGGTCTGATCGGAGAACTGGAACTGGCCCGGGCACGCGCCGACGTGGCGACCGCCGCGGCCGAACTGGAGGATGCCGGCAAGCGGCGCGATCTGAACGAGCACAGCCTGGCGACCTTGACCGGGCGGCCGATCGCGGATTTCTCGGTGCCGCCTGCCTTTACGAATCTACGACAGGATTTCCTGCTACCAGCGCCACCGAGGATCGCACCCGGTCTGCCGGCGGACATTCTCGCGCGTCGCCCCGACCTGGCTGCGAGTGCCCAGAACATCCGGGCTGCCATCGCCGATCGGAATATCGCCGAAACGGCGTTCTACCCTTCCATCAAGCTGACGGGCAATTTCGGCTTTGCATCAATGGAGCTCCGCACGCTGCTGGAGGGCCAGCAATTTTCACTCGGGCCCGTTGCCATTTCGCTGCCAATCTTCGATGGTGGCAGGAACAAGGCGAACCTGGCTGCGGCGGACGCGCGCTACCAGGAGGCCGTGGCGTCGCACAAAAGCAAGCTGCTCCTGGCGCTTAAGGAAGTCGACGATGCATTGACGGAAATCGCCGCGAGCGAAGCGGCGCTCGAGCAGCGGCAAAAGGCCCTCGACGCGGCCCGTCGTGCCGAGGCAGTCGCCAGGTTCCGCTTCAACAAGGGCGTGGCCAACTACTTCGACGTGATGGACTCGCAACGCACGATGCTCTCCATCGAAAGGGCCATGCTGCAGAACCGCACGCAGGCGCTCGTTGCGAGCGTTCAATTGGTGCGGGCCCTCGGAGGCGGCTGGAAAGCGGGCGAAGAACCACGCTTTCCGGCAGA
Source organism: Paraburkholderia sp. HD33-4 (assembly GCF_021390635.1). Lineage (NCBI taxonomy): Bacteria > Pseudomonadati > Pseudomonadota > Betaproteobacteria > Burkholderiales > Burkholderiaceae > Paraburkholderia > Paraburkholderia sp. HD33-4. The sequence goes on from NZ_JAJEJS010000001.1 coordinate 2,628,073, forward strand.
CTGAGCGGCAGATTGGGTTCGCGGCTACCCGCCCTATTATCTTTTGCACTGGAATATCGTTGAATTCAAGGGCTATTTCTGAGGCCCGCCGACCTGATATCGTCACCGCAGGCGCGCTGAAATAATCGCCCTCGCCTCCCGCCCATCGGAGTTTTTCCTGTCATCAAGACCCACTGCGGACGTTGACGGAAGCAGGGCCGAGGGTCCGCTATCCGTCCCGAAGGGGTCTCCGACTAGCGGGTGGCTTACCATGCGTAGCGCACGCCAAGGTCGTCTGACGACGGATGCCGGCTTATCAACAATCCGCGGGATCGAAGAACCGGGGTTACACACCCTGCTCCGGTTTTCTGATCGCGGATGACCCTGCCTGAGCGTCGGCTGGGTCGATGGCCGACACGGCCGTCGCGCTCGGCACGAGGTGCAATTCACGGGTGCGCAACGGTAGAGAAAATTGCGCGTCGGTCAGTGTTTGACGCACCTGGCGTGCAAGTTCCCAGCGCATGGTCCAGAACATGTCCGTGTTCGACCAGACGCGGATATTCAGCACCGCCGTGCTGTCGTCGAAGCGGATGACCATCACCTGCGGCGCGGGATCGCGGAGCGCACGCGGGTCGGCCGCGGCGAGGCCGCGTAGCGCCTCGAGCGCGCGATCCACATCGTCACCGATCGAGATCTCCACTTCGAGATCGAGCCGGCGCATCGGATTACGGCTGTAGTTGCGGATCGAATTGCTCCACAACGCACTGTTCGGCACGTATTCGCAGATACCATCGGGTTTGGTGAGGCGAGTCGTGAACAGATTGACTTCGACGACCGTGCCCGCGACACTGCCGGCTCCACCCTCAATATATTCGCCGACCTTGAATGGCCGCAACACCAGCAGCATGATGCCGGCCGCGATGTTCTGCATCGTGCCTTGCAGCGCGAGACCGATCGCAAGACCGGCGGCGCCAAGCACGGCAATGATGCTGGCCGTCTGGATGCCTAACTGTGACAGCGCACCGACGATCGCGATCACGCGAATGCTCCACAGGCCGATGTCGCAGAGGATAGGTCGCAGCGTGGCGTCCATGCGTGACTGACGCGCGAGGAGTCGGCTCAAGGACACCGAGGCGCGGCGCGCGAGCCACCATCCGACCACCAGTATCGCCGCAGCGGCGCACAGACGAACCGAAAACGCGGTGAGCGTGTCCAGCAGGAAGCCCCATCTGTCTGGACTGAATTCGACGAGAAGATTCTCCATGTGTCTTGACGATCCCTCTATTGGACAGCGGGTAGATTGCCGCGCGCGAGTATCGACGATATATGTGGCCGAACCGGATTGGCTTCCGGGAATTTAACCAGATAACTGCCAGTTTGGGTATTTTCAGCGGTTAAAGCCGTCATTAAGTCGGATACCCAGTCCTTCGACGACCTGCATCCCAACGGTGCCGTCGACTAGGCCTCCCTGCTCGACGCAGGAGGAGTCCCCGTGCGTGGTTGTCGGATCTGAACCAACGCAATGCTAGTAAAAACAAGTGCGATAGCTACGAGCTCCAGCAGTCCGAATCTCTCGCCGAGCGCCCAACCTATCAACAGGGCTACGGCGGGAGCGAGGTAGTTTGCACTCGACGATGCGACGGCACCCAGTTCGTCGAGCAGGTAATAGTAGATTAGGAAAGCCACGCCAGTTCCCAGAAATCCAAGACCTACGACTACACCGGCAGTCGCTCGCCAATCCAGGAGCAATCGGTCCATTCCCCTATAGTCCGTGCAGAACGACAGAATAAGCAGGGCCAACCCCATTTGCCATGTGGTCAAGGCGAGGGGCGGCAAGTTCGCGGGAGACAAGAAAATGCGAACGTAGATGTATGAAAGACCCAGGACACATGCGCTCGCCAGCAACCACAGAACTCCTATAGCGCTAATCGCGCCGCTTCCGTTCTCCCACGGGCGCGCGATCAGGACGATACCCAGGAAGCCAAGCATTACAGCGGCGGCCATAACTAAAGTTAGCTTTTCGGTTCGCAGGAAGAGCAGAGAAAAAATCGCCGTAAACAGTGCAATTGAGCCGCCAAGAACGCCTGCAATGCCCACCGGAACCATAGCGGTTCCTCTAACGATAGCGACAAAGTAGAAGGCCGTTGCGCCAGCCGCCATGATCAGAAAATGAGGTAGCAGGCGCAGTTGGTCGCGCGTTATCGAGCGTTGATGCCAGGCTGCAAGCGCCATGGGCAGGAAGCCAAACAATACCCGCAAGAAGGCGACCTGAACCGGACTGATGAGTTCAGTGGCCCATTTCATGTAGACGAAGTTCATGCCCCCGAGGAGGCCAAGGAGAACGAAGGCAACCGTTGAAAGTTTCATAGTTCTTCTATTCGTCAGCAGACAATGAAGGACGGGCAACGCCCGTCCTTCATACGTGAAGCACATGTTTTCGTACAAGGATCAGCCTCTGTGCGCAGGCTCATGCCGACCCGACGAACACATGAAGTGTCCGCTTGTTCAAGCGTGCCTGGCGAGGAGTCAAAGTCCGTGCGCTTTCAGACGTCCTGTATACCAATCGACGAACTGGTCGACGTAGGTTTCGGTCGACGGCGAGTAAGGCCCAGGGATGTAGCCTGGGTCCTGCGCTCCACGATGATTGATGGCGACGAGGCTTGCGTCCTGAGCGTTCGTGGCGACCCAGACCTCAGTCAGTTTCTTCAAGTCGTAGTCCACGCCTTCCACGGCGTCGGCGTGGACCAGCCACTTCGTGCGGCAAAGTGTCTTCTCCGGTGTTAAGGGGATGATGTAGGAAATCATCGCGTGGTCACTCATCACATGCGTCCACGAGTTGTGGGTCCACATATGCGTGTCGCCAAGATCGCGACGTGTGAGATTTCCAAGCAGCTTCTGGCACGCGACCGTGGTATCCATCGTCTGCGACTCGCCGATACCGGCAATGAGAAGCCGCTCGGTGCGGAAATGTGTAGCAACGTCTCCGTCGAGTTCCTCAACCGCCGCGCATAGCCACCCCTCGCTTTCCCAATTCTTCTGCGTGTCAGCGTTGAGCTTGACATATGCGTTGAACGCCTCTGCCGACTCCGCATCCATGCCGTCCGAACTGGAACTGGTGGACTCCGGCACAAACGACATCGTCAGCTCCGGATGCCCCGCTGCGCAGTGGTAGCACTCCCGGTTGTTTTCCATCACGAGCTTCCAGTTGCCGTCTTCGATAATCTCCGATTCGAACGCAATCTTCGTGTTCTGCAGCTCGTACGGCGCGAAGCGCGGCGTCATCGTTTCTTCGAGCTTCGCAATGTCAGCGGGCGGCTCATCCGCCAAACACACGAACACATGTGTGCCGACAACCTTGAGATGCACGGGCCGCAGACTGCGACAGGTCGGATCGAAGTCCTTCCCCATGTGCTTGGTGTGACGCAAACTGCCGTCGAGGTCGTATGTCCACTGATGATACGGGCATACAAGCATGCCGACCGTCGATTTACCAGCTTCTTTCAGACGAGCGCCGCGGTGGCGGCACACATTTCGAAATGCGCGGATGTTCTCGTCGTCATCGCGCACGATGATGACCGACGCCTTACCGATATCGACGACGCAGACGTCACCCGGCTCTGGAACATCGGCCGTCACACCGACCATAATCCAATGCTGGTGGAAAAAGATGTCGACGTCGGTGTCGAAAACATCCTGCCGGCTAAACACCTCGCCGGGCAATCCGCACCCGGGTTCGCGGCTTCGAATGAGTTCTCCAAGCGGCTTCAACACAAACTCTGACATCGTCTTTCTCCAACGTTGAGGGGTATCGGGACTTCGAATGTTCCCGCGTTGGAGCCAGTATTGGATTAGCCGAAATCGACGTCAATGCGCTTTATTTTCTGGAATGTATTACTTTAGATTATGGCCTGCTGGCGCTTGTGCTCCAGTCGCATTCGCACGGGAATCGCCGTTGCCGCCAAGGGAAAACGCTGACTCGTTCAACGCGGATTCCGTTGATTTCCACTGCCAGGCAGATCCTCCCATGGCTTGTGGACGGTCGCGATGCTTCAGCCAACCCCAGCATCCTGACGTAACAACTCAATCAGTGTTTTGATGGTTGGCCTGATTGTTTTGCCGTGGGGTACCACGAGGTAGTAGGCATCGCTCATCGGCAAAGTCGCGCCCGTCACGCGGACCAGTCGGCCCGAAGCCAGATGGTCGTGAAGCAAGCGGTTCCATCCCATGGCGATTCCCTGGCCGTCGAGCGCTGCCTGCACGGCATCGGAGTAAAGAGAAGTTAGCAAGCCATAGTTCAACCTGCCGGGGCGTTCGCCTAGTGCTCGGAACCACTGCTCCCAGGTCAACCAACCCTCCGAGGTGGGGTCGTCCGCAATCAACGGACAGGCCATCAGTTCCGCCAGCGTTTCAGGCGTGCCGTTCGTCTTCAGCCAGCCCGGCGAGCACACCGCGGACACCTGTTCCTCGAACAGCAGGTAAGACGTCCCATCGCTCCAGTTGCCGTTGCCATACCGTACGACCGCGTCGGCTTCGTTGTGTCGAAGATCCGCGGTGAACATCGTCGTGATGAGCCGAATCCTCAGATTCGGATTGAGTCGCTTGAGTGTCCCGATGCTGGACATCAGCCGGAAGTGCGAGAACGCGGCCGTCGCCCCCACGACGAGTTCTTCGTCTTCGATGCCGGTCGACAGTCGGTCGAAGACCCCAGCAATTCTGCCCATTGCCTCCGACACAACCGCAAAAAGCGCCTCACCTTCTTTCGTCATGGTGAGGTTGCGGTGCGTTCGGTCAAACAGACGGACGCCCAGCAGGTCCTCCAGAAGCCGCACCTGCCGACTTACGGCTGCCTGGGTTACGCCCAACTCGGTTGCCGCATTAGTAAAGCTGCGCAATCTTGCGACAGCCTCGAACTCGACCAGCGCGGTGAGAGAGGGAATGAGTCGTCGATAGCCCTTCGCACCATCCAGGACTGCTTTCATCGTGAGCTTATTGGAGGAAAGTTGTCGCCGTGAGCACACCCCAGGCAGCAGCGACAGACGCACCACAAGGAGTCCCGCCGCTACCTTACCGGTAGCAGCGGGTGAAAGCCACTGCAATTCGCGTTACAGCGATGCCTTGATTTTTTCCGCTGCGACCGGCGTCACCCACTTCGTCCAGACGTCCGGCTTTTCTTTGAGGAAATGCTTCGCCGCGTCCTCACCGGTTGCCTGATTGTCGGTCATCCACGCCATCACCTGTTGTACGTCATTGGTGGTAAACGTACGCGTGCCAAGATATTTCATCACGTCGGGGCTGGCCTTGTCGGCAAATGGCTTGGCGACCAACGTCAGCAAACGACTTCCGGGCCACCCGGTCGGCTTCGGATCGGGACAGCTTGCGACAGTGGTGCAGCGCTTCCACTCGGCCATGTCGACGGGCACACCCTCCTCGAGCCTGACCATCTTGTACTTGCCGAGCAGCGAAGTAGGCGCCCAATACACGCCGAGCCAGCCCTGCTTGTGCTCATAGGCTTTGGTCAGCGACCCGTCCAGGCCCGCGGCGGAACCCGTATCCACCAGACGGAACCCCGCCTGCTCGGCTTTGAAAGCCTTGTATAACTGGGCCGTATTGACGGTCACGCCCCAGCCTTGGGGGCCGTTGTAGATTGCCCCCTTTTTCGGATTCTCCGGGTCCGGAAAGAGCTCCGGATGCTTCAGCGCATCGGGGATGGTTTTGATTTCGGGATGCGCGTCCGCTACATATTTCGGAATGTACCAGCCATAGACTGCGCCTTCCTTGATGACATTCGCGGCGGTGACAATCTTCTTCGATTCGAGGCCTTGTTTGGCGACCGCCGGCAAAAGATCGATGGCGCCTTCGGACACGATGTCCGGCTGCCCCTTCTCGACCATCGAAGTAATCGTCGGGACGGTGTCTCCAATCACGGAATTCACGGAGCAACCATAACCTTCGCTGAGGATGTACTTATCAACCGCGGCTTCCAGTTCCGCGCTCTGCCAGTTCATGCTTGCGATCGTGACATTCCCGCAACCGGCGGCGTTAGCTTCAGTACTTGCGCAAAGCGCGCCCGCCAAAAAAGCGACCCCTACAAGTTTGAGTCTCATTGCAGCTCCCTTAAAGTTACCGGACCTTCCCCGGCTTGCATTGGTTCCACGAGTTCGCAAGGCCCCAAGCTGCAAGGAATGTTTTGACATATCCCGATGCTTACTTGCGGCTTCTGTGATCAACCACAACAACCTTCGGATACCTCAGCGGAGTATCCGAAGCGCTCTATCAACCATGCAGTGAGCGCGACTATCAGCGCGATACTGCAATTGCCCCTTCAACGCGTTTGCGTTCGTCAGCACCAGCGTGCACGACAGCGGACTCTTCGTCCGGTGTAATCAGCGCGCATGCCAACTGCCGTAAGTTCACGGTCCCCTGCGGATGGTTGCTCCCGTCGACCACGATCAGATGCTCGTTGTCGGGCTCACGCGTCAGTATGGAAATCGCGTCCTCGACGGTCGTGTCGGCCGCGACGTGCCTGCCGAGCACGGCCACCCCGGAGCGAAGCGGCGACATCACGCCGTCCACCGAGACGACCCGGCCGCGGTTGACCTGTTTCACGAAGTTCGTCACGTACTCGTCGGCCGGACGCAAAACGATGTCCTGTTTCGTCCCTTGCTGCACCATGCAGCCATCCCGCAGAATCGCAATCTGGTCGCCGAGGCGAAGCGCCTCGTCCAGGTCGTGCGTAATGAAGACGATCGTCTTGCGGATTTCCTTCTGAAGATCCAGTAGCACGGTCTGCATATCCATACGGATCAGCGGATCGAGCGCCGAGTACGCTTCGTCCATTAGCAGAACGGGGGCGTCCATCGCCAATGCGCGGGCCAGACCGACGCGTTGCTGCATGCCGCCGGACAGCTGATTCGGATAGCGCTGCTCGAAACCCTTGAGGCCGACGCGCTCGATCCATCGCATCGCCGTGTCCACCGATTCCTTGCGCGAGACGCCGCACACTTCCAGGCCGTACACGACGTTGTCCAGCACATTGCGGTGCGGAAGCAATGCGAACTTCTGGAACACCATCGCCGTTTGACGACGACGAAACTCACGCAAGTCGCGGAACTTCATCTTGCAGACGTCGACGCCACCAATCAGCACTTCGCCAGCGGTGGGATCGATGAGTCGGTTGATGTGGCGAATCAGCGTGGATTTGCCGGAGCCGGAGAGTCCCATGATCACCTGGATTGAACCTGCCGGGATGTCGAGATTGATGTCTCGCAGTCCAAGTACGTGACCGCTCTGCTGCAGCAAGTCGGCCTTGGAGAGTCCGTCCCTGACCGCCGCAACATAGGATGCGGCCTTGGGTCCGAAAATCTTGTACAGGTTCCGGATTTTGATTCCGCCATCTTTGATGTCAGCCATGGACCACCTCCTGATGCTTTTGCAGCCGCTTGCCATAGGCCTGACTGACACGGTCGAAGATGACCGCGATGCCCACGATGGCAAGACCGTTGAAGATACCGAGCGTGAAATACTGATTGGCGATTGCCTTGAGAACGGGTTGGCCAAGCCCCTGAACGCCGATCATCGCGGCGACGACGACCATTGCGAGCGCCATCATGATGGTCTGGTTGACGCCGGCCATGATCGTCGGCAAAGCGAGCGGGAGTTGCACTTTAAGCAGCCTCTGCCACTGCGAAGAGCCGAAAGCATCGGCGGCCTCGAGGATGTCGCGGTCCACCAGCCGGATGCCGAGATTGGTCAGGCGGATCATCGGCGGAATCGCGTAGATAACGACTGCAATCAAACCGGGTACCCGACCAATACCCAGCAACATCACGACCGGAATCAGATAGACGAAGCTTGGCATCGTCTGCATCACGTCGAGCACCGGGTCCACGATCCGGCGAACCCGATCGGATTTCGCCATCAAGATCCCAATCGGCAAGCCAATGACGATGGACAGCACCGTGCAGACGAAAATCATCGAAACGGTTCGCATCGTGTCCTGCCACATGTCGAAATACCCGATCAGCGAGAGGGTCACGAAGCACCCGCCGACCACCTTCCAGTTTCGGCTTGCCCCCCACGCGATGGCAAGGATCAGCAACATGATGATTGGCCAGGGTGTCTGGGTCAGAAAGCGCTCCGCTGCCATCAGAAACTGCTGGAGCGGCTCGAAGAAACTGTCGACAGAATCGCCGTACGCCGCTGTGAAGGCGCGAAAACTGTCATCAATGGAACGCTTCAGGTGTAGAAGCGACTCGTCCTGCATATGTGGAAACTTACTTAACCAGTCCATATCTCCTCCGTCATTCCGCTATTCGCCGGAAAAAACCTGCTGTTACTCGCGAACGTCGATTTTTCGCTTCGTCACTCCAACCCGGCCGACCACTCCTTCATGCTCAAATTCGCGCTCGCCCCTATCGTCAGGAAAGGCTGAGGTGGCAGTCGCCGGGGTGCCGCAAAGCCTTTGAAGACCTGAACCAGCCATGAATCCATGCCGAGCGCGGCTTCCGCGGCGGCAATGCCCGACGCTGTCGCCTTGGTAGCCCCCACCCCATTGCAGGCAATCGCCGCGAACATGCCCGTTTCAATCTCTCCGAACGCGGGCACACCGTTCCAGGTCAGCGCCATCGCCCCGGCCCAGCGGTACTCCATTGGCACGCCTTTCAGCATTGGAAAGCGCGCGTCGAACTTCTTGTCGTGCACTCGGCCCGCGCGCGCAATCTCCCCTTCGCTCACCTGCATCCGCGGGTTGTACGTGTAGCGGGAGCGGATCAGAATCCGGTCGCCTTCGCGGCCTTGCACCCGGCGCACTGTCGTTCCCATCGGAAAGGCCGGTGTTGCGGCCCACGAGCGTTGACCTCCGAGCCGCTTCGGGTCGAACGCCGCCGTCATCGACGCGTAGGTGTAGACATGCAGCAGCTGCCCGCGGAACAGACCAAAGTTCTGTGCCTGGCCGTTATTGGCAAGAATGATTTTTCCCGCATTAACGGTTCCCTTCGGCGTCCTGACTTTCCACGATCCGCCTTGCCGCTCGAATGACAATGCAGGGGTGTTCTCGTAAAGATGCACGGATCCGCTGAAGGAATCAGCCAGCCCACGGATATAAGCGGCGGGCTGGATGATCACGGTCCCCGGTGTGAAGATCGCCGAGGTAAAAGAGGTCGTACCGGTTACCGCCGCGATTTCCTTCGCGTCGAGAAGCCGGTAAGGCTCGTTCACCTTGTCCAGTTGCTTCGCGTACGAAACCACATGCTGATCGCCTTGCTCACCTAGTGCGACGTTGTACTTGCCGCACGGGTCGAAGATGTCTTTGCCCCACTTTTTCTCGTTGGCCAGGTCCCGGGCCAACGCGATCGCCATGCGGTGGACCTTGATATCGTGCCGCCGCGCATCGTTGTCGGTGCCGCCGTAGTCCTCCGACGACACCTCATGCGGCAAGTCGATGATGAAGCCCGAGTTGCGCCCGGTCGCGCCCTCGGCCACCTCCCCGGCCTCGAGGATGACGACTTTGAGCTTCGGGTCGAGTTGGGACAGACGCCGTGCCGCGGAAAGACCGGCGAAGCCTCCGCCAATCACGACAATATCGGCGCTCACCGTGCCATTCAGAGGCGCGTTCGGCGTCCGGCCGGGCAGCATCGCCACCCAGCCGGACTGACCGAGATGTTGAGGAAGTTTGCTAGCTACATACATGATGATCGACCCGGCCCGTTAAATAGCGCCTTCGCGCTCGACAAGCTCGCCCAATGCGCTGCGCAATGTATCGATCTTGCTGGCGGCGAGGCGGGACAGCGGACGACGGGGATTGCCGGCGCCATAGCCCGTCATTTCCGCAGCCGCGTACACGGACTGGACGTAGTCGCCCTGCCAGATCAACGACATCGCGGGCTCCAGCAGCCGCCAGATCTCGCGCGCGTCGTCCCAGCGGTGCTCCTGCGCGGCGCTGACCAACTGGGTACAGGTCTTCGGCGCGAAGTTCGCACCGCCCCAGATCAGACCCTGGACGCCGGCATACATCGCGTACGGCACGAGTGGATCGGCACCGTTCATCATCGGCAGTCCGGTACGGATCAAGGCCGCCTGTCTGGCGAGGTCGCCGCTACTGTCCTTGACCGCGAGAAACTCAGGGATCTCGCACAGACGGCGCAGCAGCGACGGCGTGATTTCCACGCCAACAGCCTGCGGGACGTTGTAGCCGATGATTGGAAGACCACCGCGCGCTACTGCCGCATAGAACTCGAACACGCCGTCGTCATCCGTCGGACCCTCGAAGAACGGCGGCAAAACCATCACACCGTCCGCGCCGCATTCGGCCGCGTGGCGAGTGCGCTCGACGACGTCATCGACCAGCAATGCGGAGGTCTGCGCGATGATTCTGGCGCGGCCATTGATGACCTTCGCGCCAAACGCGACGAGTTCTTTTGACTCCTGCGGTGACAGATAGACGTGCATACCCGTGCCCGAACTGAGCACGAAGCCACGAATTCCCGCGGCAATGTACTTCTCGATCAACTGCTCCAGGCGACCATGGTCCGGTTTGCCATCACGATCGAAAGGAGTACTGATGGCCAGGTTGATGCCAGTGAAAGGAAAGTTCTTCATGTGATTACTCTTCGTCCGTTTCGTCTTCGTTGAGATCAAGCCAAATCGTCTTCAGCTGTGTGTACTGGTCATGCGCGTGGAGCGAGTTATCGCGTCCACCAAAGCCCGACTGCTTATACCCGCCGAACGGCGTGGTGATGTCACCTTCGCCGAACGAGTTCACCGTGACCGTGCCGGCCCGAACTGCGCGCGCCGCCCGCAATGCGCGTTTGCCGTTGCCCGCGAACACGGACGCGCACAGTCCATATTCAGTGTCGTTGGCGACATCGATTGCCTGCTGGAGGCTATCCACCGTAATGACCGACAGAATCGGACCGAAGATTTCCTCGCGGGCATGCTTTGCGTCGTTGCTATCTACCTCGATGATGGTCGGATGCACATAGCGCCCTTCGCTCGTCTGACCGCCGAACAGCACCTTCATGTCGCCAGTGAGATACGACTGCACTTTCTCGTAGTGTTGCCGGGAAACGAGCGGACCAATGCGGTTCTGCGGGTCCAGCGGATCGCCGACGCGCCACTCCTCGGCCAGCTTCATGATTCGCTCGAGGAGCGAGGCCTTGACATCGCGATGCACGATGAGCCGTGAAATCGCCGAGCAGTTTTCACCCATGTTCCACAGCGCGCCATTGACGATGTGGGCCGCCACTGTGTCGAGGTCGACTGCATCCGGCATTACGATGCAGGGATTCTTGCCGCCCATTTCGAGCACGATCTCCTTGAGATTGCTTTCGGCGGAATAAGAGAGGAACCGCCTGCCTGTTGCGGTCGAACCGGTGAACGACACCATGTCGATGTCCGGATGACGTCCAATCACTTCACCGACGGCACGGCCGGAGCCCGTCACCACATTGAACACGCCCGCGGGAATGCCCGCTTCGAGCGCAAGTTCCGCGACCCGCATCGTGGTGAGAGACGTTTCAACCGCTGGCTTCACGACCAGCGAGCAACCCGCGGCGAGCGACGGGCCGATCTTCCATGCGAGCATCAACAACGGGAAGTTCCACGGCAATACCAGGCCCACCACGCCAACTGGCTCGCGGACGATCATCGAAATATGCCCGTCGGAGGCCGGCGCGACCTGATCGTAGATTTTGTCGATGGCTTCCGCATGCCAGCGCAGCACATTGACCGTTTCAGGCACGTCGACTGTCTGGCAATCGAAAATTGCTTTCCCAGCATCGAGGCTTTCCATCACGGCGAGTTCGAGAGCGTTCTGCTCAATGAGATCGGCCAGCTTGAGAATCGCCTGCTTGCGGGCAGCGGGATGGAGTCGGGACCAACGCCCGTCGTTGAAAGCAGCACGCGCGCTCGCCACCGCGGCGTCCACGTCTTCCTTTGCACATGCCGGCACCTCCGCAAGCTGCTCACCGGTCGCGGGATTGATCGATGGGAACGTCTCGCCGGAAACGGCGCCGCGGAGTTCACCGCCGATCACTGCGGACGTCGGCAGCCTCAACTCCCGGGCAATCTTTTGATACTCGCTCCTGGACAGCAATTCACTCATGTCAGTCTCTCGTTGATGCGGTTTTCAGATAGAACCAAACGGTTGCTCGGTTCGCGAAACTAGAACTCAATTGGGATGACGACGCCGTCTGGCGCGACGTAAGACGCCAGATTGCGCCGGGCCAGATTGACGTGCGCCAGGATGACCGCACCGGCAGCCTCTGCGTCTCTGCGCTCAATCGCGTCGATAATGTCTTCGTGTTGTTGCACTGCGACGGCGAGCTCGGCCTCCATTCGCTCATCGCGCGGTTGATAAAAAGTTCGCCCGAGCCTCGCGTGGTCGATCAGGAGCCGACACAGGCTGGGTAGCAGATACTGGTTATGCGCCATCTTCCCGATTGCGAGGTGAAACTCGTCGTTCTCAAGAACCCGGTGGTCGACTATGTTTCCTTCGACAGCCGCCCGGAATTGCTCCTGCACACGTTTGAGATTCGCAATTTCCGCCCTCGTCGCATGCACCGCTGCGAGCTTGGTAGTAGCCACATAGACCAACGGCGCCGCGAGGAAATAATTGCGTAGCGAATCGAAGCTCATCGAGGCGACGCGTGCAGCCCGATTCGCTTCGAGCTCGATATAACCTTCGGCCGCCATCTGCCGCATCAGCTCGCGGACCGGGGGACGGGACAGCCCGAACTCCTCGGCCAATGCGACCTCATCCAGGCTCGCGCCTGGCGCGAGCTCCATGCTCAGAATGCGGTGCCTTAGCGTCTGCGCGAGACTCACTTTGCGGTCTGGAGATGGAGCAGATCCATCTGTTCGATCGACTTCGATGACGTTCGTCTTCATGCTTCCTCCCTGTGGGGCGAATCCTGTGTCTTCTTTTTGTCTTCGTCAAGACGGCAAAGAGCCAATTAAGGGAAGTCACTTATAAAACATCGAAAAATCAAGGTGATGCATAACTTAATGTAATAGCGCGAGGAAAATAAAGCGCATTGACGGTGGCGTTTTGCAGACCAATACTCCACCCCAACGAAGATGCGTCCGGACCCGACGGATGTCTTTTGAAGCGCGTCCACTCCGTTGCCTTCGTTGATGTTTTTTTCGGTAGCCACGTTGCGCATGTCGCGCTCCGCTGAGCGGCCGAATGACTGTTCACAACGCGTTTAATCAGGCTGCTGCTATGAATTCGGTGGAAAGTATCTTTGCCACAATGCACGACCCGGAGACCAGCTTTTCCGATCCCGGCACGTGGGAACGCGCAGGTAGGGTCTGGGCAAGTGGCGAGCAGCAAAGCCTGATTTGCTGTCGCGTCACCCCAGAGACGCACGACGTCAAGACGTTCGAATTTCGCGTGGGCGACGGTATGCCAGTGCGGTTCGAACCTGGTCAATTCATGACCATATCGGCTCACGTGCACGGACAATCCGTCGAACGCTGCTACACAATCTCTTCGCCGCCAACGCGCCCATACCTCGTCTCGATCACGGTCAAGCGAGTGCCGGGCGGAGTCATGTCGAACTGGCTGCACGACCACCTGCAACCCGGCAGCCAGTTGCGCGCCTATGGACCGTCAGGAACGTTCACTTCGACCACGGCCTCTGCAACCAGGTCGCTCTACCTGTCCGCGGGGTCCGGCGTGACACCGCTGATGTCGATGTCACGCGCGAGCATCGACCTTGGACTCGACCGCGACGTGGTGTTCGTACACAGCGCAAGAACGCCGGCCGACATCGTCTTCAGAAAAGAACTTCGGCGCCTCACCGAACAGTCTCCGCGATTTCGTACGTTTTTTATTTGTGAAGGCGTTGGCGATGAAGCCGACTGGAGCGGACCGACCGGTCGCCTGAGTCTGCAGCAATTGAGCAGCTGGGTGCCGGACTATGCGGAGCGGGAAGTGTTCACGTGTGGCCCGGCCGGTTACATGAATGCCGTGCGCGACATCCTCCGAGAAGGTGCCCACGATCCCTCTCGCTACCATCAGGAAAGTTTCGACATCACTGCCGGCGTCGCACTCGAACCCGCGCATGAAGAAGCACCGGTCTCGCAGCAGATCTTCACTATCAAGCTCTCGCGCTCGTCGCGCTCGTTCACGATGAGCGCGTCTGAAACAGTTCTCTCCGCGGCAAGAAAAGCTGGGGTTGCGATCCCGTCTTCGTGCAGCCAGGGCGTATGTGGAACCTGCAAGACGAAGCTGCTCGAAGGTTCAGTCGATATGCAACACAACGGCGGCATTCGCGACCGGGAGATTCAGAAGGGCTTCCGTTTGCTCTGTTGCAGTCGACCGACCTCCGATCTGACTCTCGAACTCTAGATCGTCGCGGGTCGTCGCGGGTCGACGCGGGTCGTCGGATTAACACACGCGAGGAAAATGCGAGTCGCGGAACTTCGGCGTCGATGCGTCGGACCCTCCCCTTCGCACTGCTTCACATTCACATTCAAATCATGCCTGGAGCAAAGACAATGATGGACGTCGAGTCAAATGAAACAGACAGCGCCGTCGCGATGGGAGAGAGACACACGATTCAACAGGACGTCAGAGCATATCGGCTTGGACGTGTTCAGGAGCAACTGCGTCAACACAATTGCCCAGCGATTCTTCTGTACGACCCGGTCAACATCCGCTATGCGACAGATACCTCCAACATGCAAGTGTGGGCCGGTCGAAACCCGGCCCGCTATGTGATGGTTTTTGCCGAAGGTCGCATCGTGGCATGGGAGTTCCATAGCAGCGAACATGTGTGGGACGGCCTGGATCTCGACGTCGAATTGCGCGGCGCAAAGAGCTGGACGTTTTTCAATGCAGGGCATGAAGCAGAGAAGCGCGCGCAGTTATGGGGTGCCGAGATTGTCGACGTATTCCGCAAATATGCGCCGGGCGAGCGCCTGCTTGCGATCGACCGCCTCGACCCGTTCGGCACCGCCTATCTGGAGAAGCAGGGAATCACGATCCTCGACGGGCAAGCGTTGATGGAGACCGCCCGGCTGATCAAGTCGGCGGGCGAACTGGCTCTGATCGGCGAATCGTTGCGGACCGCGGAAAAGGGCATCGCGCGCATGCGCCGCGAGCTTCGCCCTGGGCTCACTGAAAACGAAATCTGGGCAAATCTGCACTACGAGAACATCAGAAACGGCGGAGAGTGGATTGAAACGCGGCTTCTCGCGTCCGGCGATCGAACCAATCCATGGATGCACGAGTGTTCGTCGCGCGTTCTGAAAGAAGGCGACCTTCTCGCCTTCGATACCGACATGGTCGGACCGAACGGCTACTGCTCCGACATCTCTCGCACATGGCTGGTCGGCGATGGCCGTCCCTCTGATGAGCAACGCAAGCTCTATGAATATGCCTATGCGCAAGTCCACTACAACATGGACATTCTGCGACCCGGCATGACGTTCCGCGAGTTTGCGCAGAAGGCCTGGAAAATACCGGAACAATTTATCAAGAACAGATACTGCTGCCTTGCGCACGGCATCGGCATGGTCGACGAGTACCCATCCATCGCGCACATGGTCGATTGGAATACTGCGGGTTACGACGGCCTGTTCGAAGTGGGCATGACGGTGTGCGTGGAAAGTTACATCGGCGCAGACGGCGGAACTCAAGGCGTCAAGCTCGAGCAGCAAGTTGTGTTGACGGAACAAGGATGCGTTTCGCTAACCGATTGCAGCTTCGAAACAGATTGGCTGTAACCCGAGGGTGGTTTCGCAATCCATTACAACAGGATAGGAGGCAACATGTCAGGCAATCGTGGAGTGGTTTATGTCGGGCCAGGGAAAGTCGAAGTGCGCAGCATCGCCTTTCCGGAACTCGTCGACCCCGCTGGAAGAAAAGCCAATCACGGCGTCATCCTGCGGGTCGTCGCGACCAACATCTGCGGCTCGGACCAACACATGGTCCGCGGTCGTACCACCGCTCCCGCTGGACTCGTGCTCGGTCATGAAATTACCGGCGAGGTGATTGAAGTAGGCTCGGACGTCACCACGCTGCAAAAAGGCGACCTGGTCTCGGTGCCGTTCAACGTTGCATGCGGTCGTTGCCCGATGTGCAAGGCACAGAACACTGGCGTTTGTCTGAACGTCAACCCGGCGCGTGCGGGAGGCGCCTATGGCTACGTCGACATGGGCGGATGGATTGGTGGTCAGGCCGAGTTCGTGATGGTGCCGTACGCGGACTTCAACCTGCTTAAGTTCCCGGACCGCGACCGCGCAATGGCCAAGATTCGTGACCTCACGTGTCTGTCGGATATTTTGCCGACCGGCTATCACGGCGCGGTGACTGCCGGTGTCGGACCCGGCTCGACCGTCTATATCGCCGGCGCGGGACCGGTCGGACTCGCCGCGGCGGCGTCGGCGAGACTACTGGGCGCTGCCGTCACGATCATCGGCGATGTGAATCCGAAGCGACTCGAACATGCGCGAAGAGTCGGTTTCGAAACGGTTGACCTGTCCGAAGACGCATCGTTGGCGGAACAGATTGCCGGGCTGCTCGGCGAACCGGAAGTCGACTGCGCGATCGACTGCGTGGGTTTCGAGGCACGGGGACACGGGCACGCTGGTTCGCAAGCGGAGGCACCGGCCACCGTGTTGAATTCACTGATGGAAGTCACACGGGCGGCCGGCAAGATCGGCATTCCCGGCTTGTACGTGACGGATGACCCCGGCGCCGCCGATTCTGCCGCGAAGCACGGCAGTCTGTCGGTCCGCTTCGGTCTGGGATGGGCGAAGTCGCACTCGTTCTTCACCGGCCAGACGCCAGTGATGAAATACAACCGCAATCTCATGCAGGCGATCCTGTGGGACCGGCTGAATATCGCCGAAGCCGTCAACGTGACCGTCATTGAACTCGACCAGGCGCCCAATGGCTATGCCGAATTCGACTCGGGTGTACCAAAGAAATTCGTCATCGATCCGCACGGCAGTCTAAAGGCTGCTGCGTGAAGCCAGTCGCCGATCGGATGCCCGCGTAAGTGGGCAGCGCGATTCACCTATTCCAGGGAGCGCTTTGTTGCCGGTCGCAAGACCGGCTTTTTTTCGGCCCATTCGACGCTGTTGATCGCTAGTCTCGTGTGCTGACTCCAGAAATCGGCAGGCCGAGCCTCCATGCGAGGTTCTGGCGCGCGGCCGCCTCGCAGCGCGAATGGAAGTAATCGGTGAGATAGATGCGCGGCCGCTCGAGCAGCCCTTGCAGAATCTTCCGCTCCAGCAAGGTGTACGCATGATCGTCGAGATCCGGACGTTCGGCTCTCAGGCGCACACCGTCCTCACGAAACCGGCGGCGCGACGCACCAAGTGCCGCGAGATCGATATCGCATGCGAAGCGAGCCTCCAGTTCATCCGGAACGCGGGTATGCCGTGTTGCGAGGATCGCCTCGCAAATACGCTCGCAAGTATCAATACGATTGTTACCCCAGCGCCTCAACCAGTCTGCGCTGCGCTCTTCGTTATCCTGAGCGCCCGGAACATAGATCACGTCGTGACACCACAACGCCAGTTCCACGAGATCGCCGTTCGGCATGGCGTGGCGCGCCAGATCGAAATCGCGCAGGCAGCGGCGCACATGACGCAGCGTGTGATAGTGACGACCCGACTCCCCATAACATTGCGTGAGATCGGCATACACAGCGTCGGCGCGCACTCCCCCACTGCGAGTCCAAAGTTCGACGAAGCGCGGCCGCGTCTGGTTCACCCCTTCTCCTTTGCGCACCGCGCGTCACCGCGGGCGCCTGATTCTGCTCTGCGCTCAGCGCGAGACTCAGAGAAATTCCTCGCGAATATCGATGCTCGAGCGCTGACCAATATTCGCGTAATGCCGCTCGAGCCAGGCATCGGCTTCCTTTCGGCCGTTGTCGCGCAGTTCGCACAGAAAATCCCAGTCCGCGTTGTACTTGCTCGATACGCTGAGCTTGCACATCGCGGCATCGGAGCGGATCGAATGGATCAGAACTTCTTTCATCTCATTCTGAGCGAGTTTGCCTTGCTGAATCAGGTCGGTGACGAACGCGATCGCACGCATTTCGCGCATCAGCGATGAGTTGAAGCTGATCTCGTTGATCCGGTTCAGAATCTCGGCGGCCGTGACCGGCAGGCCGGGACGCACGAGCGGGTTGACGTGGACGATCACCACGTCGCGCGTCTTGCAGTGATAGATCAGCGGATAAATGGCCGGGTTGCCCATATAGCCGCCATCCCAGTAGTGCTCGCCCGCGATCGTCACAGCATGGAACAGTGTCGGCACGCATGCGGAGGCGAGCACGGCGTCTGCGCAGATGTCCTCGCTCGTGAAGATGCGTATCTTGCCCGTCTCCACGTTGGTCGCGCACAGGTACAGCTGAATCGGGCACGCCTTGCGCAACGCGGCGAAGTCCACGTGGCTTTCGAGCACTTCGCGCAGCGGATTCAGGTTTTGCGGATTGAACTGGTAGGGCGAGAATACGCGCAGCATCATGTCCGCGAACGCATAGAGCGGCGAATGGTCGAGCCCGAAGCTGTGCGAGCCCTTGAGCCACGGCACCCAGCGCAGCGGGTTGTAGCGCTCGGCCGACTCGGCAACCGCATGCCAGAAATCGCGCAGCGCTTCGCGCGCGCCGCTCTCGCCGCCCTTCAACAGCCCATACGCGAGTATTGCGCCATTCATTGCGCCGGCGCTGGTCGCGCTCACGCCTTCGATCGCGAGGCGCCCGTCTTCGAGCAAGCGGTCGAGCACGCCCCATGTGAATGCGCCGTGCATCCCGCCGCCCTGCAAGGCCAGCGCGATCTGCCTGGGCGCAGCGGGGTCCTGGCCTCCTTCGTGGCTTCTTGTTTGCTTCGTCGCCATGGGTCGCCTCCTCGGCGGGTGCGCTTATCCAGGTACATTAGTTCATGCGTTACTCGATGTGAGCACGTCGAGCAATGTCCTCGCTTCTCGCAGGTCGGCGGTGTCGAACCCTTCCGTGAACGTATCGAAGGCTTCGGTCAGCACTTGCCTCGCCTCGTCGGATCTGCCTGTACGCAGCCACAGACGGGCCAGACTCGACGCGGCGCGCAGCTCCAGCGATCTGGCGCCCTGCGCGCGAGCGATTGCAATCGCCTTGAGGAAACACGCCTGCGCCTCGTCGCTGCGCTCGGGTACGCCTTCGTCCTCGCCCGACGCACCGAGCAGCGCGGTTCCCTTCAGGCGATGCAATTCGGCCTCGTAGAAACGCTCACCGGTCCTGTCCACGATCGTCATGGCTTCCCCGAGCGTGCGCAGGCCGCCCTCCACGTCGCCGGCTCTCAACTGGCAGTCGGCGAGAATGGCCAGAAAGTACGAGCGGTGTTCCTCGCCGCCAGCGGACTGTTCTGCGTTCAAGCCTTGGCGCAGCAGCGCCATGCCTTCCTGCAGGCTTCCCGGTTCGATTCGCGCCCAGCCCGACAATATGGTTCCCCAGGCGAACCAGTACGGCAAGCCGTGTTCAATCGAGACGGCGATAGCCGCTTCCGCGTGCTCCCGAACCAGTGGGACCTCGCGGCGGAACTGGTGCAGCTCCGCCGTGTAAGCCAGCGTGTATGCGAGCGTCGGCCCGTAGGCGAGCTTGCGCGCGAGTGCAAGCGCCTCGATGCTGCGCTTGCGCGCCTGATCGGGATAGCCCCGGAGCCACTGGATCAAGGCCAGAAAGTTCAAGGCCCGCAGGCCGGGATCCACTCCATGCGCGAATACATGGACCTGATGCCGTTCGGGATCGTAGAGGGTGAGCGCCTGTTCCTCGTACGCGGCGGCGGCCTCCAGTTCGCCCTGGAGGAACAGGCAGGCACCGAGTGCGCCGTGGGCCTCCAGGAGCCAGTCCAGATCGTTTGCATGCTGCGCCATACGCAGCATCCGTTCGCCCAGTTCGCGCGCAACCGCGTACTGCGCGCGCGTCATGCAATTGATTCTCGATCCAAGCAGCGCCGCAAAAAGCTGTGACGTCTCGCCGAGCTGTTCGCCCAACTGCCGTGCACGAGCGTAAGTCGCCGCGACCTCGGGTGCGCCGTAGCCGCGCACGTTCATTAACGCCGGGCCCAACGCCAGCAGTAGCGTCAGCTCCAGGGACGCGCGTGCGGGCGTATCGGGCAATCGCTCGAGCAGACCCAGGGCGGCGCCGAGGTGATGCATCGCATCCGGGTTGGCGGCATGCCTGAGTGCCTGCAGCCCGGCGCGGTGCAGGTATTCCACCGCCTTGGGAATATTGCCGCTCAGACTGTAGTGATGCGCGAGTTCGCTGCAATAGTCCGCGATACGCGTGGGGAACAGCGCCTCGATGGCCTTCGCGGTGCGCTCGTGCAGCGCGCTGCGCCGCTCCGTCAGCAGCGAGTGGCCCGCTACTTCCTGCGTCAGCGCGTGCTTGAACGAATACTCGACCTCGGGATACGCGGGCCGCTCGTAAATGAACTCCGCGGCTTCGAGGTGGGCGAGCAGCTCGCGCAGGTCGTCGTCGACGCGCGCGAGCTGTCCGCCGCAGATACGCTGGATCAGGCTGAACGGAAACTCCTTGCCGATCACCGCGAGCGTTTGCAGCAGTTCCTTCTGCGCGAGCGGAAGCCGGTCGATACGCGCGGCAAGCACGCCCTGCACCGTGGTCGGGATATGTAGCGCCGCCGGTGTCCGTTCGATCCGGTAATGTCCCGGCTCGCCGAGCAGGGACCGCTCCTCGGCGAGCGTCTGTACCACTTCCTCCATGAAGAACGGGTTGCCCTCCGTCTTTTCGAGAATGCGCTGCTTGAGGGGTAACAGCGAGGGATCGTCGCCGAGCAAGGCCGTCAGGAGCCCCTGGGCTTCTCCCGGCCCGAGCGCTTCGAGCCGGATCTGGCTGCAATCCCACGCTGGCTGATACTCCGGCCGATAGTTCACGAGCAGCAGGATACGGGTGTCCGGCACGCGCTCGACGAGGTGGACGAGGAACGCCTCGGTCTCCCGGTCAAGCCATTGCAGGTCTTCGAATAACAGCTCGATCGGCTGGTTTTGGCTCTCGCGAGTCAATAGCTGCGTGATGGCCTCGAAGGTGCGGTCGCGGCGGACCTTGGGATCCATGTCCGCCAGCGCCGAAGCGGACTCGCCCGTGCCGAGCAGATAGAGCAGGTAGGGCACGAAATCCTCAAAGCTGCGCTCGAGCGTCAATGCCTTGCCGACAATTTTTTCACGGCAGCGGCGCTCGTCGTCCCGCGCGGTGATCTGAAAATAGCTCTTCATGAGCTCGATCAGCGGCAAATTGGCAAACGCCTTGCCGTGCGAGACAGAAAACGTTTCCAGCACCAGACACCCACGCCGCGTACGCTCCTTGAATTCATGAAAGAGCCGCGACTTCCCGACCCCAGCCTCGCCGACCACGCCGACGACCTGTCCCCGCCCCGCCCGCGCCGCCTCCAGGGCCCGGTTTAGCTGCGTCATTTCGGTCTCGCGCCCGACGAACCGTGCGAGACCGCGATGTGCAGCCAGTTGCAAACGCGTGCGCAGCACACCTGGGCCCAGCAACTCGTACACGGGCAGCGGCTCGGGAATACCCTTGACCTGGGCGGCGCCCAGCGCCTTGAACTCGAAATAGCCCTCGGCGAGCTTGTGAGTCGATTCGCTCACGAGGATCGACGTAGGTGCGGCAATGCCCTCCATGCGCGATGCGATGTGGATCGTATGGCCGACTGGATCGTAGTCGGTATGCAGATCGTCGGTGCGGATCGAGCGCACGACCACCTCGCCGGTGTGCACGCCCACGCGGATCTGCAGGGGAATGCCTCTCTCCAGGCGAATACGGTCGCCATGCCACCGCATTGCCTGCTGCATGCGCAACGCCGCGAAAAGCGCGCGCTGCGGATGGTCTTCGTGGGCGATCGGTGCGCCAAACAGAGCGAGGATGCCGTCGCCGAGCGACTTCGCGACATAGCCCTCGTAATAGTGGACGGCTTCCATCATCAGCGCGACGACCGGTTCGATCAGGTGGTGGGCTTCTTCCGGGTCGAGACCGTGGATCAAGGCGGTGGAACCGGCCATGTCCGCGAACAACGCCGTGACGGTCTTGCGCTCGCCCGCCGTCTCGCCACGTGCTTCCATGGCGGCGTGCTCGGCGCGGATCCGCTCGGCCAGATGATGGGGCGTGTAATGGATTGGCGCGGGGATCGGCGCGGGCGGTTGCTCTGGAGCGGATTGCGCCGGCTCCTCGGTGAGTTGCGCCCCACACTCGCTGCAGAATCGGGCGGCGGCCGCGGCCTCATGCCCGCAACGCGGACATGCGCGGGTCAACATGGTCCCGCATGCTTCGCAGAATCTGGCCTTGCTGAGATTCTCGAATCCGCAGTTAGCGCAGCGCATAAAACCTCGTCGCGGCCAGGGACCATGATGGATTCATTATGCGCCGCATGCACTGCTGAAGCAGCCCCGATATTCACCTGGCGTCTCCCCGCAAAATCGACGCGAACATATACTCCCAGGCAGTATCCGTCTATACTAGCCCCCAGTATCCACGAATTCGACGCTGTCATGCCGCATTCCCCCGAAGAAAAGAAGCGCGTGCTGACGCGAATGCGCAAGGTACGCGGTCAACTGGACGCGCTCGAGCGCGCGCTGGAGGAAGGCGCCGACTGCGCTCCGGTCCTGCAGCAACTGGCGGCTATCCGCGGCGCAATCAACGGCGTGATGGCCGGTGTGCTCGAAAGCCATCTGCGCGAAGAGTTCACCCACCTTGCGGGATCTGCGGAATCCCCCGGATCAATCGATGATGTCGTGAACCTCGTTCGAACCTATTTACGTTAGCTCACTGCAGGAATTCCCATACCCAGTGGGCCGGACCTTTTTTACAGGACTACTATGAAATCGCGTGCCGCAGTTGCATTTGCACCGGGTAAACCCCTCGAGATCGTCGAAATCGACGTCGAACCGCCCCGCAAGGGCGAGGTACTGGTGAAGATCACGCATACCGGCGTTTGTCATACCGATGCCTTCACGCTTTCGGGTGACGACCCCGAAGGCCTGTTCCCCGTCGTGCTCGGCCACGAGGGCGCGGGGATCGTCGTCGAGGTGGGCGAAGGAGTGACTAGCGTGAAGCCCGGCGATCACGTGATTCCGCTCTACACCGCGGAATGCGGCGAGTGTCTGTTCTGCAAGAGCGGCAAGACCAATCTGTGCGTGTCGGTGCGCGCCACCCAAGGCAAGGGCGTGATGCCCGACGGCACGAGCCGCTTCAGCTACAACGGCCAGCCCCTCTATCACTACATGGGCTGCTCCACCTTCAGCGAGTACACAGTGGTGGCCGAAGTGTCGCTCGCCAGGATCAACCCGCAAGCCAATCCCGAGCAGGTGTGCCTACTGGGCTGCGGCGTAACCACGGGTCTCGGTGCGGTGAAGAACACCGCCAAGGTGCAGGAAGGCGATACTGTCGCTGTGTTCGGGCTGGGCGGCATTGGCCTTGCGGTGATTCAGGGCGCGAAGCTCGCCAAGGCGAGTCGCATCATCGCGATCGACACCAATCCTGGCAAGTTCGATCTGGCACGCGCCTTCGGCGCAACCGACTGCGTCAACCCCAAGGATCACGAAAAGCCGATTCAGCAGGTGATCGTCGACATGACCGGCTGGGGCGTGGATCACAGCTTCGAATGCATCGGCAACGTCAACGTGATGCGCGCGGCGCTCGAATGCGCGCACCGCGGCTGGGGTCAATCGGTCGTCATCGGCGTGGCCGGTGCGGGGCAGGAAATCTCCACCCGCCCGTTCCAGCTCGTGACCGGCCGCCGCTGGCTCGGCACGGCTTTCGGCGGCGTGAAGGGCCGCTCGCAGCTGCCGGGCATGGTCGAAGACGCGATGGAGGGCAAGATCCAGCTCGCGCCGTTCGTGACCCACACGAAGCCGCTTTCGGGCATCAACGAAGCCTTCGACCTGATGCACGAAGGCAAATCGATCCGGACCGTCGTTCACTACTGACACGCAAGGAAGAAGCTCGAGTTCGACACCGCTCGCCTACCACAATCGCGTATCGGTGTTGACCAGATGATCGAACGGTCTCCTGTAGGCGCCCACAATTTCCTGTCTGCCGCCTCGACTCAGGATATTTGTCACCCGACAGTGGTTGTTGCCTCATGCAATTTGCTACCCGTCAGAATGCTGGCGGGAGCGAAACTCAGCGTTCAGAGACGCTGCACCATTGCAGATAGTCAGTCCGCGTCCATTCGAGCGTGACGCCTACGCGCCGCGTCCCTGGCCGGATTTTCGGCTTATGTACGCTGAGCGTTAGCGTTTCAAGGGCAGGCCATCGCCGAAAAGAGAGTTCCGCAATATCCGCCACCAGTGTTTCAAGCAGGCGCGTATGCGGTTTGTGCGCGAGGAAGTCGGCGATGCACGTGCAATACCCATCGTAGTCGATCCATCCGCCCGCTTCGCTCGGCGCACTTCCATAGCCGAGTCGCGCGTCGATCACGATTGCCTGTGGTGCACCGTGTTCGTGCGGATGAATGCCGACCCTTGCCGGCACAGCTAGCGCTTCGATAAATACGCTCCAGCCACGCCCTCGTTGGGGCAGCCCAGCGGCTGTCGCGAGCGACAGGCCAAACGGTTCTTCGACAGGTTTCATGATGTCAGCGGCTCGGCCGCGTCAACCATGATGCGGCAGAAATAGTCAGCGAAACTGCGGCGCACGACGATCTCAAACGCGTCATCCGCTGTTGGAATCAGCACGATCGACGCCTTGAAATAATGGCTCTGTGCGCATTGACCCACCTTGAATACACGCGGATGCAGATCCAGCGGGCAGCCACGCGAAAGTACCTCACGCGCGTGTTCACCGCTGATATTGACGACGGTATAGCCACTACCCACATCTACCGCTGCCGCGTATGTTCCATTCAGGGCATCGGCAAGCTTCGCCTCGAGCACACCGTCCAGTACGGGCTCATTTGAACGAACGAGCCATTCGTCGGGGCCGAGCCATAGGACCTGGTATTCAGCGCTACGCGAGACGGTGTTCGGCGCGGATGGGGGACGGCAGCCAACCACACGCTCGAACGCGCTGACGAATGCAGGGTCACCTGGTTCGCCGCGCACGTTGACGAGATCGAGAAAGGCCGACTCACGCATCACAAATTTTTCCGGCGCGCGCGTCTGCTGCTCCTTAAGCAAACTTGCCACGCCGACAAATGGCGACTCAAGTCGCACTACGCCCGCACGCTCTGCCTCGAGCGTCAAATCTCTCGTGTCATTCCACATGCTGACGCACCCCTTCAGTGTCGTAGAAAACCGGGCTCGCGATCTTCGCGGCGATCTGTTTTCCGCTCGAAAGCGGGATCGTCACGCTCTGGCCCATCCTGTCCAAACCGCCCTTGACCACCGCGAGCGCGATCGAGCGCTTCAGGATCGGGCTGTAATAGCTCGACGTCACGTGTCCGAGCATCGGCGCGGTCGCGCCCTGGAACGGACCCGCGACGATCTGGCTGCCTTCCGGAATCACGAACTGCGGATCGTCCGACAGCAGGCCGACGAACTGCTTGCGGCCCTCCTTCACGGTATCGAGGCGTGACAGCGAACGGCGTCCGAGAAAGTCTTTCGACTTCGCGACGAGGCCGCCCATGCCGAGATCGTGCGGCGTGATCGACCCGTCCGTGTCCTGACCGACGATGATGTAGCCCTTCTCCGCTCGCAGCACGTGCATCGTTTCCGTGCCGTATGGCGTGATGTCGAACTCGGCGCCGGCGGCCATCAGCGCCTCCCACACGGCGCGGCCCATGTTCGCGGGCACGTTCACTTCGTACGCAAGCTCGCCTGAGAAGCTGATCCGCATGACGCGCGCCTTCACGCCCGCCACCGTGCCGTTGCGATATGACATGAACGGGAACGCCTCGTTGGCAAAGTCGATGTCACTGCACACTTTCTGCAGGACCTTGCGGCTCTTCGGACCGACGACGGCGAATGTCGCCCAGTGATCGGTGACGGACGCAAGGCGCACCTTCATATCGGGCCATTCCGTCTGCAGCCAGCGCTCCATCCACGTCAGCACGCGCGCGGCGCCGCCCGTCGTGGTCGTCATCATGAAGTGCTGTTCGCCGAGGCGTACGGTCACACCGTCATCGAACACCATGCCGTTCTCGTCGAGCATCAGACCATAGCGGCATTTGCCGACTTCGAGCTTGGTCCACGGATTCGTATATATCCAGTTCAGCAGCTTCGCGGCGTCCGGCCCCTGGATGTCGATCTTGCCGAGCGTCGACGCGTCCAGCATGCCGACGCTGTTGCGCACCGCGAGACATTCACGCCTGACGGCCGCATGCAGGTCCTCGCCCTTCTTCGGGAAGTACCACGGACGCTTCCAGTTGCCGACGTCCTCGAACATCGCGCCGTTCTCGACGTGCCACTCATGCACGGCCGTCTTGCGGATGGGGTCGAGCAGATCGCCGAGTTCACGGCCCGCGATCGTGCCAAAGGTGACCGGTGTGTAGTTCGGGCGGAACGTGGTCGTGCCCGTTTCGGGAATCGTCTTGCCGAGTGCATCGGCGAGGATCGCCATACCGTTGATGTTGCCGAGCTTGCCCTGATCGGTACCGAAACCCATCGCCGTATAACGCTTCACGTGCTCGACGGATTCGAAGCCTTCGCGTGCGGCAAGCAGAATGTCTGCCGCCGACACGTCGTTCTGGAAGTCGACGAACTGCTTCGGACCGCGCGCCGCTTGCGCACGGTCGCCGACGAGCCACAGCGGCTGGATCGGCGACTCGGTCACTTCCGCAACGCGCGGGATTGGCGAGCCCTTCACCGCATAGCCGATAGACTTGACGGCTTCAACGCTTGCATCGACTGCCTGACGCATGCCGCGCGCAAGGCTGAACTCTCCCGCCGCAGCGCCGACGCTCGTTTCCGACTGCATGCCTTTACCCGGCACGAAGCACGCGATCGTATCGTTCCACTGCGCCTTGCCGCCCGACTGCGCGAACAGATGCAGGACGGGGCTGAAGCCACCCGACATCGCGACGAGATCGCACGGAATCTCAGCTTGCTTCACGCCCGCCTTGCCGTTCGCGTAGGCGACCACCTCCACCGACGTTACCCGAAGCTTGCCGTGTGCCGTCATCACGGCCGCGTTGTTGATGATCTTCACCCCACCGCGACGCGCCGCTGCCTGCAATGCGCCACTGCCCTGTGCGCGCGGGTCGATGACCACGACGCTTGCGCCGCTCGCCTTCATGTCCAGCGCGCATTGATATCCCGCGTCGTTGTTGGTGAACACGACGGCGTTGCGCCCCGGCATCACGCCGAAGCGATGGATATACGTCGATACGGCGGAGGCCAGCATCACGCCCGGCAGATCGTTGTTGCCGAACACAATGGGACGCTCCTGTGCGCCGGTCGCGAGGATCACGCGCTTCGCCCGGATCTTCCACAGCAGTTCGCGCGTGCCCTTGCGCATCGACACGGGCAGGTGTTCGGTCAGACGCTGCGCCACCGTGACGAGGTTGTGGTCCTGGTAACCGAAAGCAGTGCTGTGCGACAGGATCTTCACGTCCGGCATGCGCGACAGTTCCGCTTCGATCTTCTCGACCCATTGCATGGCCGGGCGTCCGTCGATCTCCGTCATGCACGACAACAGGCTTCCGCCGAGTTCGCGCTGATCGTCAACGAGAATCACGCGCGCACCGCTCGAGCCGGCCGCATACGCCGCAGCCAGCCCTGTAGGACCGCCGCCGACGACCAGCAGGTCGCAATGCGCGAAGCACTTGTCGTAGCGATCGGCGTCGCTCACCTCAGGCGACTTGCCGAGACCCGCCGCTTCGCGAATCTTCTCTTCGTACTTCGGCCACCACTTGCGCGGCCACATGAACGTCTTGTAGTAGAAGCCCGCGGGTAAAAAGCGCGAGAACTTCTGGTTGACCGCCATGCGGTCATGCTCGATGTCCGGCTCGGCGTTCACGCTCGTTGCGACGAGCCCCTGATACAGCTCGATTTCCGTCGCGCGTGCATTCGGCACCGTATACGCGCCGCGCTCCAGTTGCACGACGGCATTCGGTTCCGCAACGTCGGCCGTGACGATGCCACGCGGACGGTGATACTTGAAGCTGCGCGCGACGAAGTGCACGCCGTTCGCGAGCAAGGCCGACGCCAGCGTGTCGCCCTGAAAGCCCTGATACGTGCGCCCGTTGAACGTGAAGGTCAGCGGAATCGCGCGGTTGATGCGCCCACCGGCGCCGAGGCGGTCTTTCTGGCTCATTTTCTGTTGCCCTTCTTCTGCGGGTTAGCGGGAGACGTCCCGAACGTGTCGTAACCCTTGATGTCGTAGCTGACCGTGTCGCGAGTCGCCATAAACCAGCGGCGGCAGCCCTGCGTATGCAGCCATTGCTCACGGTGCAAGCCGCGCGGGTTCTTGCGCATGAACAGGTAGTCGCCCCATTCCTTGTCGGTGAGCTTGTCGGTGTCGAGCGGGCGCGCAATGTCGGCTTCGCCGCCGCAGTTGAATTCGGATTCGGCGCGTGGCCCGCACCACGGGCATTCGATCAGCAGCATGATTCAATCTCCTCTGTCGACCCGAGTTGGTGCTTTAGCGCCGTACTCGGGTCCCATGCAAAGTCGTTGCGGTAAGCGTTAGTGGGCGACGCCAGCAGCGCCGTGTTCGTCGATCAGATGGCCGCTGTGGAAGCGGTCCAGCGAGAACGGCGCGATCAGCGCGTGCGGTTCGTCCTTCGCGATCGTATGTGCGAACACCCAGCCCGAGCCCGGCGTCGCCTTGAAGCCACCCGTGCCCCAGCCGCAGTTGAAGTAAAGGCCCTTGACATCGGTCTTGCTGATGATCGGGCACGCATCCGGCGACACGTCGACGATGCCGCCCCACTGACGGTTCATCCGCACCCGCGAGAACACCGGGAACATCTCGACGATCGCCTGCAGCGTGCCTTCGATGACGTGGAAGCTGCCGCGCTGGCCAAAGCCCGTGTATTGATCGATGCCGGCGCCGATCACGAGATCGCCCTTGTCGGACTGGCTGATGTACGCGTGGACCGCGTTCGACATGATCACCGAGTTGACCACGGGCTTGATCGGCTCCGACACGAGCGCCTGCAGCGGATGGCTTTCGAGCGGCAGCCGGATGCCCGCCA
This sequence comes from Paraburkholderia sp. HD33-4, assembly GCF_021390635.1. Taxonomy (NCBI): domain Bacteria; kingdom Pseudomonadati; phylum Pseudomonadota; class Betaproteobacteria; order Burkholderiales; family Burkholderiaceae; genus Paraburkholderia; species Paraburkholderia sp. HD33-4. Next base: position 2,657,143 of record NZ_JAJEJS010000001.1, read on the forward strand.
TGTCGGCGAGCGTCGACGTATTGCCGGCCGCGACCACCGCCACCTTCTTCGCCTTGATGAAGCCCTTCACGGTATCGACGCCCGTCACGCGCCCACCGTCGCGGCGAATGCCTGTTACCTGGCAGTTTTGAATGATGTCGACGCCATGCTGGTCCGCGCCGCGCGCGAAGCCCCACGCGACGGCGTCATGCCGCGCGACGCCCGCGCGACGCTGGATCGATGCGCCGAGCACCGGATAGCGGCTGTTCAGGTTGATGGTCGGCTCGATTTCCTTGATCTGTTCGGGCGTGATGAACTCGGCATCGATACCGTTCAACCGGTTCGCGTTCACGCGGCGCTCAGTGTCGCGCACGTCCTGCAGCGAGTGCGCGAGATTCATCACGCCGCGCTGGCTGAACATCACGTTGTAATTGAGGTCCTGCGACAGACCCTCCCACAGCTTCAACGCCTTTTCGTACAGCGCGGCGGATTCGTCCCATAGGTAATTGGAACGCACGATCGTCGTGTTGCGCGCGGTATTGCCGCCACCAATCCAGCCCTTCTCCAGAATCGCGACATTCTTCACGCCGTGTTCCTTCGCGAGGTAGTACGCGGTCGCCAGACCATGCCCGCCTCCACCGACGATCACGACGTCGTATTCCTTCTTCGGTTCCGGGCTCCTCCACTGTCGCTCCCAGTTCTCGTGATACGACAACCCATTGCGGAACAGACTGAATATCGAATAGCGGCTCATGTGACTGGTCCTCCCTTTAGCATTCGATGACGTTCACGGCGAGACCACCGCGCGACGTCTCCTTGTATTTCGTTTTCATGTCGGCGCCCGTTTCACGCATCGTCTTGATGACGTTGTCCAGCGTCACATAGTGTTGGCCATCGCCCTTCAAGGCCATCCGCGACGCGTTCAGCGCCTTGATCGCGCCCATCGCGTTACGCTCGATGCAGGGAATCTGCACGAGCCCGCCGACGGGGTCGCAAGTCATGCCCAGGTTGTGCTCCATGCCGATTTCGGCGGCATTCTCGACCTGCGTCGGCGTGCCGCCCATCACGGCAGCGAGTGCTGCCGCGGCCATCGAACACGCAACACCCACTTCGCCCTGGCAGCCCACTTCGGCGCCGGAGATCGACGCCGTCTCCTTGTAGATGATGCCGATCGCGGCCGCCGTCAGCAGGAAGTCGACGATGCCGTTTTCGTTCGAGCCCGGCACGAACTTCACGTAGTAATGCAGCACGGCGGGAATCACGCCGGCCGCGCCATTGGTCGGCGCGGTCACGACGCGGCCGCCGGCGGCGTTCTCTTCGTTGACGGCCATTGCATACAGGTTGACCCAGTCGAGCATCGACAGCGGATCGCGCAGCGACTCTTCGGAACGCGCTCGCAGTTGCATGGAAAGATCCGCAGCGCGACGCTTCACGCGCATCGGCCCGGGCAGCTCGCCGTGCATCTTGCAGCCACGGTCGACACACGCGGCCATCGTGCGCCAGATCGCCAGCAAACCTTCGCGCACATCTTCCGGCGAGCGTGACGCGCATTCGTTCGCGAACGTCACCTGCGCGACGGAGAGACCGCTTTCGCGGCACACGCGCAGCAAATCGTCGCCGGTACGGAACGGATACGGCACCTCGCCGCCCGCGCCCAAGCCGTTCACGCGATCACCTTCGCGATTCACGACGAAGCCGCCGCCGATCGAGTAGTAATCTTTCTCGATGAGGCACTGGCCGTTCTCATCGAAGGCCTGAAAGCGCATCCCGTTCGGGTGCACGACGCTGCCCGTGCCGCTCATCAGGCGCCGGAAGAACGCGATGTGCTCCTTCTCCTCGAAACTGATCTCCTGCTTGCCGAGCAGCGAGAGACGCTTCTCTTTGCGGATCTGCGCGAGCCGCGGCTCGATCAGGTCGGGGTCGATTGTCGGGCAGATGGCCTTCCAGGCCAAGCAGCACGGCCTTGTCGGTGCCGTGGCCCTTGCCCGTCGCACCGAGCGAACCGTAAAGCTCGACTTTGACGCGGCACACGAACGCGAGCAGATTCGCGTCCTCGATATGCGAAGCGAAGCGGCACGCGGCGATCATCGGGCCGACCGTGTGCGAACTCGATGGGCCGATGCCGATCTTGAACAGGTCGAAAACGCTGACGTTCATGGAAACCTTGCTCAGGGTAAGTGGGCGGATCGCGGTAATCGCGGAGTAACGCCAGTACACCAAACCGTAAAACCGGCCGATAGAATAAAAACGGCGTTGGTGTTGGACGGCGCCGCCACGCGCCCTGCTGTGCTTGCTGAAAATACCTGTACCGATCTTGATCAGAACTGGCGCCATGATGGCGAGCGCCGTGGATGCCCGAGACTCTGTGCTCGCGCGCTGTGATGCGCAGGGAAAACATCCGTAGGGCGAAGAGGTGATCGCCGCGCCGCGCATGCCGTTTTGCGAGCGCGCGTCCTAGCGGTATGTCGCAAACGTTCTAGTCGGTGACGCCGTGTCTACTTTCAAATGGAGCCGAGCGATCACCCAGCGTCTGCCCGCCGTCAGGCTGGCGGACAGTCGGGTTGGAGCCACCAATTGAGGTGGTGCCCATCGCCCGGCTCCAACGTGCTCACATGCCGACGGCTTCCATTGTTCGTGTGTTATTTGGCCTGCCCTCGGCGCGACTCGTGTCCACTAAAGCATCTTTTCACTTTCAATCGGAAACTTTCATGTTCAGTCGCGCAATCAGTACCGTCGAATACGTCGATCCGGAACTCTGGAATGCAATCCAGGACGAAAACCGCCGTCAGGAAGAGCACATCGAACTGATCGCGTCGGAAAACTACACGAGCCCGGCCGTGATGGCCGCGCAGGGCTCGCAACTCACGAACAAGTACGCCGAGGGTTACCCGGGCAAGCGCTATTACGGCGGCTGCGAACACGTCGACGTCGTCGAGCAGTTGGCGATCGACCGCGTGAAGCAGCTGTTCGGCGCCGAAGCGGCGAACGTGCAGCCGAACTCGGGCTCGCAGGCCAACCAGGGCGTGTTCTTCGCGATGCTCAAGCCGGGCGACACGATCATGGGCATGAGCCTCGCGCACGGCGGTCACCTCACGCACGGCTCGCCGGTCAACATGTCGGGCAAGTGGTTCAACGTGGTCAGCTACGGTCTGAACGAAGCCGAAGACATCGACTACGACGCTGCTGAAAAGCTCGCGCAGGAACACAAGCCGAAGCTGATCGTGGCGGGCGCATCCGCGTTCGCGCTGCGCATCGATTTCGAGCGATTGTCGAAGATCGCGAAGTCAGTCGGCGCGTACCTGATGGTCGACATGGCGCACTACGCTGGCCTGATCGCAGCCGGTGTGTACCCGAACCCGGTACCGCACGCCGATTTCGTCACCACGACTACCCACAAGAGCCTGCGCGGTCCGCGCGGCGGCGTGATCCTGATGAAGGCCGAGTACGAGAAGCAGATCAACTCGGCGATTTTCCCGGGTATCCAGGGGGGACCGCTGATGCACGTGATCGCTGGCAAGGCTGTCGCGTTCAAGGAAGCGCTGTCGCCCGAGTTCAAGGAATACCAGCAGCGCGTGATCGACAACGCGCGTGTGCTGGCCGAGACACTCGTCAAGCGCGGTCTGCGCATCGTGTCGGGCCGCACGGAAAGCCACGTGATGCTGGTCGACCTGCGCGCGAAGAAGATTACCGGCAAGGCTGCGGAAGCGGCACTCGGCGCGGCGCACATCACCGTCAACAAGAACGCGATCCCGAACGATCCGGAAAAGCCGTTCGTGACGAGCGGCATCCGCCTGGGGTCGCCGGCAATGACGACACGGGGCTTCGGTACGAAGGAAGCCGAAGTGGTCGGCAACCTCATCGCTGAGGTACTCGAGAGTCCGGAAGACGCGGCAACGATCGAGCGCGTACGCGCGCAAGTCGCCGAGCTGACCCGGCGCTTCCCGGTCTATCGCTAACACTCGACGAGCCTGGAATGGGGGCTGTCCGCTGGCGTGGACGCCCCCGTCTGAATAGGGCAACACGCCAGCGTCGATCCCGTAACTGGCTCGAGTTGCCAAACTTGGGAGTCACGCTGCCGTCGGCCGTGCCCCATGGCAACCTCGCAGGGCATGATCCCGATTGGATGGTTCCGGACTTAAGAAAGAGCAATTCGCCAATCGATTTGTTTTTATTTACTTGCAAACCTAATTGCTGCCTTCGGCGAACTCCTCTTCCCCCTCTTCCGTTTGAGAATGAGTCGTCGAACTGGTGAAATCTGCCAGAAGGAGACCTTCATTTGATGCGTCGCCATGACATTTAGCAGCCTGCTCCACTCCACAAGCGGCCACTAGATCGCCATGAGCCGGCGTCGTGTCATCGACCAAAGCAGTCTTCCTGGGCCTCTGCGCGCAGGGTTAGCATGGACCTAACTTAGGCGTTGCTACTTGAACACGGTCCGCTGGAATATGAAAATAGCGCCGTTGTTTCATGGAATCTCGGGCAAGTCCTTGTTTCGGGCTCTTTCCCGATCCCCTTAGGTTGGTCGACATCGTCATGGCGCCTCAATTCGAAATCAGCGAAACCCTGGTCGGCGCGCTTTCGCTGCGGGCCATCAAGTCATTCCTCGCCGCCGCAAAGTTCAGCAGTTTTACAGGGGCCGCCAACGCTCTGAGCGTGACCCCGGCAGCCGTAAGCAAGCAGGTGCGGGAACTGGAGGACTACCTCGGGACGCCGCTGTTTGTCCGCTCGGGCAGAACGGTCGCACTGACGGCCGATGGCGAGATGTTCAAGGATGCCGCCCAGCTTTCGCTGATTAATATTCATCAGGCCGCCGAACGCCTGCGCAAGAGAATTCCGGCCCGGCAAACCCTGATCGTGTGTTGTTCGCCCGCGTTTTCGGCGCTGTGGCTCCATAGGCTGCTGCCCGAATTCCTTCAAGACGCGCCGGATATCGAGCTCACCGTGCTGGCCACGCAAAATTTCATTTCGATGGAAGCAGGTGTGCAGCCGGACGTGTACATCGCGAAGCTGGCCAGCTTGCGCGACGGATACGACAGCGAGCACCTGTTCGACGACGAGGTCTATCCGGTTTGCACTCCGCAATATCTGCAGCGCCATGGCCCGATCGCGGCACCCGAGGGATTGCTCGACATGTCGCTGCTGGATCTCAGCGCTTACGGTCGCTCGCAGATTTCCGAGCATATCGACTGGAAAGTCTGGCTGGCGCTTCATGATGTGGATACCAGCTGGCGCGCCGACATCCCGCGGCAGCTATTCACCAGCAATGATTATCCGGCCATCGTGCAGCTGGCGCTGGCGCATCAAGGGGTGGCCTTGGGCTGGCATCATCTTGTCGGGCACCTGGTTGACAGCGGCGAGCTGGTGCGTCCGCTGCCGCACAAGACCGTCATGAGGAATCGTGGCCATTACCTCTCCGTGCGAAAAGACAAGTCGGACGCCAGCGTGTGCAAACGATTCTGCCAGTGGATCAGGCAGCAGCTCGCCGTGCAATCTTCAACCAAAAGTTGAAGGAATGCCGGAGGAAATGTCGCTTAAGTTTGCGGCGAAACCAGCATAAATTTCTCTTCATGCCGCACAGGGGTGGCGATACGTAAGAGGAAATCAGCTCATGGGTTTCAAGAGAAGCATCCATGCCGTGGAGACCCATTCGGGTATTCCCATGCGCGTCGTGACCGGCGGCATCCCGCATATTCCCGGCGACACCGTCCATGCCAAGATGAAATGGCTGGAAGCCAATGACGACGGATTGCGCAAGCTGCTGCTGCGCGAGCCGCGCGGCTATCCAGCCCACTGTTGCAACATCGTCGTGCCGCCCTGTCACCCGGAGGCGGACGCCGGCTACATCATCCTGGAGCAGGTCGAGTACCCGATGATGTCTGGCGGCAACACCATCTCCGTGGCCACCGTGCTGCTGGAAATGGGCATGCTGCCGATGCAGGAGCCGGTGACCGAGCTGACGCTGGAAGCACCGGCCGGGCTGATCCGCATCACCGCCGAGTGCAAGGACGGCAAGGTCAAGAGCGTAAGGTTCAGGAACGTACCGGCATTTGCCGCGCATCTCGATGCCATCATCGACGTGCCGCATTTGGGCAAGGTGCGCGTGGATGTCGGCTGGGGCGGCATGTTCTACGCCATTGCCGACGTGCGCCAGTTTCCGGGGCTTGAACTCAAGCCCGAACATGGCAAGGAGATCGCGCGGATCTCGGCCATGATCCGGCATGCCGCCATCGAGCAGTTGCCGGTCGCGCATCCCGACTATCCGGGCGTCGGCATCACGATTTCCCAGCTCTCGGGCCCCACCGACGACCCGCGGGCCGACTGGAAGAACGCGGTCACGATGCCCACCGGGCCGCTCTCGTGGGACGATCCGGCCACCTGGACCGGCGCGATCGATCGTTGCCCCTGCGGCACCGGCACCTGCGCCAAGATGGCCGTGCTGCACGCCAAGGGCGAACTGCCATTGCACCAGGACTTCCGGCACCAGGGCATCCTCGGCACTGTCTTCACCGGCCGCCTGGAGGAGACGACCCGCATTGGCGAGCAAGCGGCCGTGGTGCCGACGCTGGCCGGCACCAGCTGGATCCAAGGCATCCACACCATCGTGCTGGATCACGACGACCCCTTTCCCGAGGGCTACACCCTTGCGGACATCTGGCCGAAACAGTAGGAACGGCACGCATGCAGATCATTTCCGCGCAGCAGATCCAGTCGGTGCTCGACTGGTCCGGCGTTCTCGACGCGTTGCACCGCGGGCACGCCGGGGCCCGGCCGAGCGGCGGCAGCTACTTCATCGGAGATGCGAGCTTCGGCCTGTTCAGCCGGGGCGTGATCCTGCCGGGCCGGGGTGCCGGGGTCAAGATCGCGTCGATCCACCCGGCCAATGGCGCGGCCGTCCCGCCGCTGCCGTCGGAGCAGGCGGCGTTTCTGGTCCTGGACGAGCGCACCAAGGGGCTCGTCGCGATGCTGGACGGCCCCGAAATCACGCGATGGAAAACCGCGGCCGATTCCGCGCTGGCGGCCCGCATGCTGAGCAGCGAGCACAGTGAGGTGTTGCTGGTGCTGGGCGCGGGTCCGGTTGCAAGGTCACTGACGGACGCTTACCTGCACATCCGGCCTTCCATCCGCGAAGTGTTGCTGTGGAATCGCACGCCGTCGAGGCTCGAAGCCGCGCGCTCGGCGCTCGACGCAAGAAACATCCGGGTCAGCATTGTCGAGGACCTCGATGCCGCGGTCGCCCGCGCAGACATCATCACAGCCGCCACCAGCGCATCCATGCCCGTGATCCGGGGCGAGTGCGTGCGTCCCGGTACCCATGTCGATCTGGTGGGCGGATACCGACCCGACATGCAGGAGGCCGATTGCGATGTGTTCCGCGGCGCGCGGATCTTCGTGGACGACTGCCAGAATGCGCTCCAGTCGGGGGACATTCAAATCCCGCTGCAAGCGGGCGTGATGCGGGGGAGCGATATCGAAGGCGATCTGTTCGATCTGTGCCGGATGCCGGCGTTCCATCGTTCGGCCGGAGACCGGACGGTTTACAAGAATGCCGGCGGTGCGCAACTGGATCTGATCGTCAGCCAGTATGTTGTCGAGCAATTGAAACCACGCTAACCGGCAGGCCCGGCGCCAGATGGCGTGGAAGACCGGTTCAGCCGATTTGCCAACGTTTTCGATTGTGACATCGACGACCGTTGCACCTTGGAAGCCGCCATTGGCGCGCGCTCGTGACGGTGACCATTCAGCGCGGCAGCATTGCATGCTCGTTCTGTCAGTTGCCGGACTGCCCGTCGCGAGGAAGGTCCGCCGTCAGGATGGGCATGCCGGTTTTCATATCGCCGAGTTCGACGGAAATCACGTCGCCAATGATGCAGTTGAAATTGAGGAATACGCCGGCGTCCAGACTAATGTTGAAGCCGTAGACGCAATGGAAGGGAGGGACGACGGGCCATCGAGTCCGGCGCGATTGCGGCGAGGTGCTTTTGAAGGAGTCGATATCGCTGTTCGAGCGGTATGTGCGCCGCTTTGAAGCGCGCCGTCCGCGCCCGGGCTGCAGCCCGATGCGCCTGAATCTCGGGTGCGCTGACCGGGTACAGAGCTCCGGCCAGCATCTTCTCTTTTGGTTCAATTCATCCCGAACGCCAGGACTCAGGCAAAGACGAAGTACTTGCGCACCGTCTCCACCACTTCCCAGGTACCCTTCATGCCGGGTTCAATCACGAACACGTCGCCGGCCTTCAGGTGCACGGCCGGCTCGCCTTCCGGAGTGATGATGCAGTAGCCGTCGAGAAAATGGCAGAACTCCCATTTCTCGTAGTTCACCTCGAACTTGCCCGGGGTGCAGATCCAGGTACCCATGATCTTGCTGCCGTCCCTGGAAAGGTAAGCGTTGAGGTTCACGGTGTGCGGGTCGCCGCCGATGCGCTTCCACTTTGTGGCATCAACGACAGGAGTCGGGCAGGTTTCGCGCAAAACGGTGATGAAGTCGGACATTTCAGCTCCAAACGATCTAATAGAAACCGGGGCTTGCCCAGCTAACGAAATTGTTCAACAGTTAACCAGAGCCAGGAATCCGCTGATAGAACAAAAACGGCATCGCCATGGACACCTTGGCCGAAAGGACCGGCGTTGCGAGCGTGTCTCAGGCCTCTGAGACTCCTGGTGAAAGGCTCGTCTCGAAGTGAAAGCAGCGTTTGAATGCCGCAGCGATACAGGCACCTGAACGCTCAGGGCTGGACTTGGTCTGCGAGTCTATTCGTCGTACCTCACACCGTCGAATGACGGCTTGAGGCCGTTTCCCTCATGCCGGCAGAACTTCTATGCCGAACCATGTTGACGCGCACTCGATCGCCTGATCAAGGCTCTGAAGCATCGTCAAGCTAACCCCGATTACTTCAGCCGACGGTCGCTTCAGGTCTGGCACCGTCACGACTCGTATCCCTGCACGATGTGCGGAAAGCACACCGTTCTCACTATCTTCGAACGCCAGGCAATCGCTCGGCGATTTCCGGAGACGAGAAGCCGCAAGCTCATACACGGCCGGATCGGGCTTACCACGGGCGACTTCATCCCCTCCGGCAATCGCATCAAAGAAATCGAGCACGTCGACCCGTGCAAGCCGGGATCGAATCTCTTGTCCGCTTGATGACGACGCGACGGCGCATGGGATCCCAGCCTTGACCAATGCAGTCAGTAGGGCATGTACTCCCGGCTTCAGCGGAAACAACGGTGGAGTCGCCGGAGAGTGCAGCCGCTGCCGAACTCGTGTAAGTGCTTCCTGAAAGAGCGGCTCCTCTCCGAACATCTTCGCTAGCATTGCGTGGCATTCGGGCAGCGATCTCCCGATGATCTGGGCATAGTCGACAGGGAGAATATGAACGCCAAGTTCGTGCCCGACGGCGATCCATGTGTTCATGATCGTTCGCTCCGAATCGATCAGTAACCCGTCCATGTCGAAGATTGCGGCGGAGAACATATAAAAAGTATCCTCGGTGCTTGAGGTGGTGCATGCCACTATAACCGCATGGTGGAACGCTTCGTGGTCATCGTCAGTAAAACAGAGCCGAAAATCCCGTGATAGAAGAAAATCGGCATCGACGTAGAACGTTCCATCTCGTTCCGCTACAGATCCAGAACCAGATCGGAGGTCGGTTTGCTGCAGCACATCAATCGAAGTCCTTTATCGATCTCACGCGGACGGATGCCGCCCTTGTGCTTCATCTCGACGGTGCCTTCGAGCAATTTCGTCTTGCATGTCCCACAAATTCCCTGGCTACACGACGACGGCAACGGCACCCCTGCTTTGCGCGCGGCGGCGAGCACGGTCTCGGATGGCTGCATCGCAAAGGTTTTTCCGGAGCGCGCGAGACGCACAGTAAAGGGCCGTTGCTCACTTGCTTGAGGCTCCGGCGAGGCTTCGACTACCTCGACCGTCTCCGCGAAGTTGAAACTCTCTTGGTGATACCTGGCTGGATCATGCTCTGCGTCGAGCAACAGCTTTCTGACGGCATGCATGTAACCCGCAGGGCCGCACGTGAACACCTCTCGCTCCCGACAGTCAGGCACGCGCGCTTTCAACAAATCCAGACTCAGACGTCCGATTGGACCTTGCCAGTCGTCATGACTTCCTTGCGCTTCGCAGATGTGCATCACCCGAAAGGCGCTTGAGATCCGCTCGAGCGCGGCAAGTTCTTCGGCAAAGATGATGTCCTCGGGTGTTCTCGCACTGTGCACGAACACGACATCGCAGTTCTGCCCGAGGTCGAACGCCGCGCGCGTCATGGCCATCAACGGGGTTACGCCGGAACCCGCTGATAGATAGAGCGCCTTGCGCGACGGTCCGGCCGACGGCGTGAAAATGCCCGCGGGGCCGAAAGCGGTCAACGTTTTGCCTGCCGCCATGTTCGTGTGCAGCCAGTTGGACATCACGCCGCCCGGCGTCCGCTTGACTGTGATCGACAACGTGTAAGGGCGAGTCGGCGGCGACGATATCGTGTAGCAGCGGCTTATCGCCTGGCCTTCGATTTCCGCGCTGACCGTGATGAACTGCCCCGGCTCGAAGGAAAACGGTTGCCCTGCCTCACTCGCAAACACGAACGTACGAACGTCGTGGGTTTCGTCCAGTACCCGGCAGCAAACGAGTGTCCGTTGTTCATGACTCGGCCACTGCGCATCCGTGCGTTCCCATGTAGAAGACAGATTGAAACGATCCGGCAATTCGGCGTTCTGTTGAAGAACGCAGGGTTCGACGACGCCTTCCATATCGCGCTCACACACCATGTTCTTTCAGACGCGCGTCGTACCAGCGCGAGAATTGGTCCAGCGGAATTTCGGTGAACTTTGAGAACGGCCCTGGGCGATAGGCGGGATCCTGAGTGCCGCTGTGCGTATTCGCGACCAGCTCGGCATCCTGAGTGGTAGTGGCAACCCAGACTTCGGTCAGCTTCTTCAGATCGTAATCGACACCTTCAACCGCATCTTCATGCACGAGCCAGACGGTGCGCACGAGCGTCTTGTCCGGCGCAAGCGGCAGGACATAGGCGATCACCGCATGGTCGCTCATCACGTGGGTCCACGAATGATGGCCCCACATGTGCACGTCGCCGAGATCGCGTCGCGTCAGGTCGCCAAACAGCTTCGTGCAGGCCACTTTCGTGTCCATCGTCTGTGACTCGTTGGCGCCGGCAATCACCAGACGCTGCGTACGAAAATTCGTGTCGACGCTTTCATCAAGCGACTCGAAGCGTTCGCAGATCCACCCGTCCTGCTCCCATGCAGCCTGGTTCGCCGAATTTCGCTTGACGTACTCATCGTACGTTGTCAGTGCTTCCTCGCCCTGACCGTCCGGACAAAAACCGAAGTCTTCTGGGAGGAACGAATTCGTCAGTTCGGGGTGTGTTGCCGCGCAGTGGTAGCACTCGCGGTTGTTCTCCATCACGAGCTTCCAGTTGCCGTTCTCGATGATCTCCATCTCATGCGCGATCTTTGTGCGCGTCAGATCGTAAGGCGCAAAGCGCGGCGTCATCACCGTTTCGAGCTTCGAGAAATCCTCAGGCGGCTGATCGGAAAGACAGACGAAAATGTGTGCGCCCACCGTCTTCAGGTGAACGGGAATCAGGCTATGGCAAGCGGGATCGAAATCATTGCCCATGTGCGACGTGTGGCGCAAGCTGCCATCGAGATCGTACGTCCATTGGTGATACGGACAGACCAGCATGCCGACCGTCGCCTTGCCCGGCTGCTTCATGATGCGCGAGCCACGATGACGGCACACGTTGCGATACGCGCGAATGTTCTCATCATCGTCGCGCACGACGATGATCGACGCTTTGCCGATATCGACAGTATGAACATCGCCCGGCTCCGGCACATCGGCCGTGACGCCGACGAGAATCCAGAGCTTGTGAAAGAACACTTCGACATCGGTTTCGAATACGTCCTGGCGGTCAAACAGTTCACCCGGCATGCCGTGACCGGCCTGACGGCTGTCGAGCAGTTCGCGATGGGTTTTGATGGGGATGACGGTCGACATGAGTGCCTCTTGATTGGTGTGCGCCGCAACGCGATGTGCAGCATGAGTCGAGTATTGAATCGCCAATTTGCACCGTCAATGCGCTTTATTTACCGTCGGACATTCCTTTAAGTCATGCGAGAATGTCTCCATGATCAAGCGGACTGGCGGGCCAGTCGATTCGGAAAGTGCGCCGCAGCCCGGTGCGCGTGGCTGTCGCAGCAACATCAAAATCAGAGACAACGGATGAAGACATCCAGAGCAACGAAGGGTTACCGCAGAATCGTCCCGTCGCTGACTGCGCTGGTCGAATTCGAGGCGGTGGCTCGCCTTGCCAGCTTCACGCTTGCCGCCGCCGAACTCGGCGTGACGCAATCGGCAGTCAGCCGTCAGATCCGCTTCCTGGAGGAAACCCTGGAAGTCCGGCTCTTTCGTCGCGGACATCGCAGCATCGAGCTGACCGTAGAGGGCGAAGCGCTGTACCTGGTGGTGGCCGAATCCATGCAGAAGATCGCGGGCGTATTCGACCGTCTCTCGACCACGGGGGTTGAACAACGCGAACTGGTGCTCGCCTCCACTGCCGCGTTCTCGCAATTCCGCCTGCTCCCTCGCCTCGCCAATCTGAAGAAACTCGTCCCCCCGCTACAGTTGCGTCTGACCACGCAGATGTTTACGGCCGACTTGCGCCACGTCGAGGTCGACGTCGCCGTTCGCTACGGCAACGGTCAGTGGTCGGATGGAACGTCGACCTTGCTGTTCGACGTGGAGATCTTTCCGGTCTGCTCGCCGCGGTTTCTGGAAGAAAACAGCGTGCCGAAGTCACTCGAACAGCTTGCGGCCATGGCGCTCGTCGAATCCGATTCGACGACGGAAGGCTGGATGGACTGGACGGAATGGTTCAATGCGCTCGGTTATCGCCCGTCGCGTCTGAACAAGGTGCTGCGGTGCAGCCTGTACACCGATGCGATTCAGGCCGCACGCTACGGGCAAGGCATCGCGCTCGGCTGGAGCCGGCTCGTCGACGATCTGCTGATGAGCGGCGAACTCGTGCGGCTCGACGTCGCCACCTTCACGCCCGCTGACTGTTACTTCGTAGTCGTGCCGCATGGACGCACGATCTCGCCCGTCATCACGCAACTGATCGAGTGGCTGCGCGGCGATCCGGCGGTGCGCTAGCCCGGCCACTCGCGCGACGTCTTCTGCGCGCAAATGCTGCGGCACTCGGATAACTCAAACTCATGCGAGCTGGAAAATAAAGGCCGTTGACCGGCTTTATCGGCGTTCTGATACTGCCTGACGATCATGTCAGGGAGAACGTCCATGTCGGGGATTTCCACGCTTCACGCCGCAGTACCAGAGATAGCCGATAGCGCGGTCGGCTTGCCAGCAGGATTGCTCGATCGCGTCCGTCACTACCGGTTGGAGCGCGTACGTCGCCAACTCCGCGCGAGTCGCGTACCGGCGATCGTGCTGTACGACCCCGTCAACATCCGGTATGCGACCGATACATCGAACATGCAGATCTGGACCGGCCGCAATCCGACGCGCTATGTGATGGTGTTTGCGGATGGCCCGGTGATCGGCTTCGAGTTTCATAACTGCGAGCATGTGTGGGACAACGTGCCCGTCAAAGCCGAAATCCGCAGTGCGGTGTGCTGGAACTACTTCAATGCCGGGCCTGAAGCCGCATCGAACGCGCGGCGATGGTCACGCGAAATTGCGGATCTGCTGCATCAGCACGCGCCGTCGGAGCGGCGCATCGCCGTCGACCGGCTCGATCCCGAAGGTCTGGATGCATTGCGCGAAGCAGGCATCAATGTGGTGGATGGCCAGGCGATCATGGAAGTGGCGCGAACCATCAAGTCCGAAGATGAACTCGTCGTCATGCAGGCCGCGATCGACGTGTGCGAGCTAGGCATTCAGCGCATGCACGACGTGTTGCAGCCAGGCCTGACCGAACAGGAATTGTGGGCACACCTGCACTTCGAAAACATCAGGCTAGGCGGCGAATGGATCGAGACGCGGCTGCTGGCATCGGGAAACCGCACCAATCCATGGATGCAGGAATGCAGTCCGAAGGTCATGAGCAAGGGCGAACTCGTCGCGTTCGACACCGACCTTGTGGGGCCATACGGTTACTGCGCCGACATCTCGCGCACGTGGACAGTCGGTCAAGTGCGCCCAACCGATTACCAGCGCCGCCTGTATGCCGCAGCGTACGAGCAACTGCACACGAACATGGCGCTCATCAAGCCCGGCATGACGTTCAATGAATTCGCCGAACGAAGCTGGACCATGCCGGACAAGTTCTTCAAGAACCGCTATAGCTGCCTTGCGCATGGCATCGGCATGGTCGACGAGTATCCGTCGATCTCGTACCGCGAGGACCGCGGCTACGACGGCATGTTCGAGGCAGGCATGACGCTGTGCATTGAAAGCTACATCGGCGACGAGGACGGCAACGAAGGCGTGAAGCTCGAACAGCAGGTCCATCTGACGACAAATGGTTGCATGCCGCTTTCGACATTCCGCTTCGAGACCGACTGGCTCTGAGCGCGGCTGAAGCAGGCGCGGTGTTCGTTAGACACTGCGCCTGCTTCGAATTGCACTATTGAAGCCTAAGATGTGTTTAGCGCAGATATGCCCGCACGCGATCCATCACTTCCGTAGGCACATCCACTTCGTGCACCTTGATATGGCTGCCAGGAATGCGCACGCCTGCTTGCGCGAGGCGCGATATCTGCGCGGAGAGACGGTCCGCGAATCCATCCGCCAGCGGGTCCGGTCTGAACACGACGAGAAACAGACCGACGCTGGGACTCGCGTCGCCTTCAGCGTAGTGTGGCGCATCCATCGACCAGTTGCCGCCCGTCATGCCCGCCGCCAGTATCTCCATGATCATCGCGAGATTGGCACCGCGCGCGCCGCCAAACGCAAGCAGTAATCCTTTGACGGCTTGCTTCGCGTCCGTTGTGGGCGCTCCGTTCGCGTCGACGGCCCAACCTTCTGGAATGGATTCGCCGTTCTCCGCCGCCTGACGAACGTTGACGAACGCGGTCGCACTCGACGCCTGATCGATCACGAACGGCCGCCCTTGCGCCAGTGGCGCAGCGAACGAAAGCGGATTCGTGCCGTAGACGGCCTGACCGGATTCCAGCGTGGTCATCTGCGCGGTGGCATTGCAGGTCGCCAACGCCACCAGCCCGTGTTCGGCGCAGCGTCGCGTGTAATAGCCGAGTTCTCCGACTGTAAAGCTGTTGGCGATGGACAGCACCGCAACGCCGTATTGCGTCGCACGCTTCATCAATTCGTCAACCGTGCGGTCGAAGGCAAGTTGCGCGATGCCCTGCCTTGCGTCCACTCGCATCACCGCGGGTATGCCAGAATGGACGGCCGGTTCCGCATCCTTCGCAATGCGGCCTTTGACCAATCCATCCAGATAGTCCGGCAGATGCGCGAAACCAACCGCCTTGCTGCCTGCGAGTTCCGCGGAGATGGTCGCGTCCGCCAACGAGCGCGCGATTGCGTCGCTGGCGCCTGCCGCCTTGATCGCGTCATACGCCAGGCGTCTTGCGTCTTCAGGTTCATATCGCATCGTCGTGTCCCGTTCAGGCCCAGATGTCACCCAACGTGAAGCCATTGGGAAAAGGATCGTCGGGATCGAGCACATACGTGTTGTAACCGTAAATCCACGAGCGACCGGAAATGGTCGGCACGACGGCCTGAATCTCGCCGATACCTGTTTGCTCCACGAGGCGCCCGGTATAGACCGTCCCCAGAATGCCTTCATGACGGAACGGCTGATTGATATCGAGCTCGCCCTTCGCATGAAGCGTCGCCATCTTGGCCGACGTGCCCGTTCCGCACGGGCAGCGATCGATTGCGCCGGTCCATGTGGCCGGATTATCGAAGTCGATTGCGCCGCTCGCCACAGTGACGGCATTCTTCCAGTCGGCGTTGGGATTATTCGTCGGCCCCGAGAGTTGCGCGATCGTAATGCCATAGCCCGGATAGTGCGGGTGCGCGACGGGCAGTTGTTCCTGCGCCGCCTTGAGAATGAGCGCCGACACACGCGTGATCTCGCGCCCATGCTCCGGTATCAGTTCGAGTCCCTTGAACTGACGCACGTCGGCGATCACGTAGAACATGCCGCCCCAACCGACATCGACGGTGATCTTGCCCAGATGCGGCACGTCGATCTGCTTTCCGATGTGCGCGGCGAACGCCGGAACGTTCTTCAACGTCACCTGCGTCACTTTGCCGTTCGCGCATTCGGCGCGAATGCCGATCAGGCCAGCTGGCGCTTCGAGCTGAAATTCCGTGACCGGCTCCTGCATCGGAATCATGCCGGTTTCCAGCAGCACCGTCGCAACGGAAATGGTGTTGCCGCCGCTCATCACCGGATACTCGACCTGCTCCATGATGATGTAGCCCGCAGCGGCATCCGGGTGTTTGGCGGGAACAATCAGGTTGCAGCACAAAGGTGGATAGCCGCGCGGCTCACGCAGCATCAGCATGCGGATCTGATCGTCATTCTTTTCGAGCCACTTCATCTGCTCGTAGACGGTGTTGCCGGGGATATGCGGCACGCCCCCGGTGATCACCCGCATCGGTTCGCCAGAGTGGGTTTCAACCGCGTGAAAAGTCCGTTTGAAAGTCATGGTTTTCTCGTCACTTAAAACATGTCAATGCACGCCGCAAGACATGATCGCCAGTTGCAATCGAAGCGCGGGGACGTCCAGGTTTGAGAAAAAACAGGCGTACAGGTCGCACGCCTCAAACGTCACCCAAGGAGATACTTCGACCTTCCGCCATGCGCACGCAGATTGCAATCGCGCTTACTTTGCCGCCAGCCAGACCGCGAACTTCTGGTTCAGGTCGTCCGAGTGATCGGCCCAGAAGTTGACGTCCATGTTCACCGCGTTTTTCTGATTCACGGGGTTGGTCGGCAGAAAAGGCGTCACCTTCGCATCGACCATCGAAATCGACGACTTGCGCATCGGGCCCAATGCCGTTGCGGTGGCCAGTTTGGCGAGCGATTCGGAGGTCGTCGAATACTTGACGAAGTCCTGCGCGGCTTTCAGGTTCTTCGTGCCCTTGACGATTGCGAGCCCTTCGACGTTCATCACCTCACCATCCCAGAGAAACCCGAACGGCTTGTTGTTCTGAACGACCGCCACCCAGATCCGATTCGGATAGGCGCTGGTCATCGACACTTCACGATCGGCCAGCAGTTGCGGTGGTTGTGCGCCGGCTTCCCACCATACGATCGACGATTTGATCGTATCGAGCTTCTTGAACGCACGATTCACGCCATCCGGCGTGGCCAGCACTTTGTAGACGTCCGCTGCCTTGACGCCGTCGGCCAGCAGTGCCCATTCGAGTGCGCCTTCCGGCGACTTCCTCAGTCCGCGCTTTCCGGGAAAGCGCTTGAGATCGAAGAAGTCCGCGATCTTCGTGGGCTCGCCGCTCTTGAACGCGTCCTCGTTGTACGTGATCATCGTCGACCAGCCCACGTTGCCGATCATGCATTCGGAGATCCCGCCGGGCAGAAAATCGGTTTTCGCCGCGGCACCCGTTTTCGCGCCGGGCGGCAGCGATGCAGGATCGAGCTTCTCCAGCAGACCTTCATCGCATGCGCGCGTGGCGTCGGCGAGTTGCATGTCGACGACGTCCCACGTCACGTTCTTCGTCTGGACCTGGCTGCGGATCTGCGCAATGCCGCCGTTATACGTGTCGGTCTTGACGCTGGTTCCCGACTGCGCGGCGAACGGCTTTGCGGCCAGTTCCGTCTGCGAGTCCTGATACGAGCCGCCCCAGCTCGCGAAGACAATATCCCCCGCCCAGGCGGAGACGCTTACCGTACCGATTGCGAACAGAGCGGCCATTTGCACGGTCAATTTCGTATGCAGTTTCATCTGTCGGTTCCTTCTCGTCGTCTGATTGTGCGATGTCGCCAATCAATGTCTGGTTAAAAGATCATTCCCTGCTGCTGCGACCTTCACTTCCTTGCGACCCCGATGCGTCCACCCGGCCCGCACGCTCAACGCGTTCCGACCGTCACGGCGCCCCTTCGCTGAGCACCATGAGTTGTGTATTGCCGCCCGCCGCACTGGCGTTGACGGTGGTGATCCGTTCACGCACGAGCGCCGTGAAATCGCATCCTGTTGCGGTGTCGGTCGTGATCATCGGGATGCGCTGTTTCGCACAGGCGGTGTAAGCGTCCTGTACCGCCCGCGTCGTCGTCGGGACCAGTACGACGTCTGGACGACCGCGCATCGGTCGTGCTTCGATCAGGCCAGGCAAGTCGGCCTTGTCTGCGACGATGCAACGCTCGCCTAGCACTCGCTTCACTGCTTGCGACGCCTCGCCAGATCCGATGACAACCGTGTTGCCGAACGCACTCGCCATCATGGCCTGCAAGACGATGTCGTCGGCCTCGTTCGCGGCACACAGCACGATGCCGCGCGGCAGAAACTCGAGCGTGTTCTCTTCTCCGGCTAGCGCCGGCAAGCTGATCGGGCCAGACGTTGCGATCAGATCGACGAGCGCGTCACGCACGCCGGACGCTCGCGTGCTTCCGAGCGCAAACAGTTGATCCACCGCTTGCCTGCGGCGCGCCTTTTCCGACTCCATCGCATCGCGACGTGCGATGAACCGCTCCGCGCCCGCTTCGACGGGGAACTCATAGAACTTGCTGTCCTGCGCGTTTCGACGTGCGAACGGACCATCGTTCGCGCCAGGCTGAAAGCCGCCGCTTTGCGTGAGCGCCGCCAGTGTGAGCGGACCCGCCATCATCGGACCGGTGCCCGCCGCGCCGACACCAGCCGAAGGCTGCATACCGACGAACGTGGAGTGCATCGCGCGGTTCACGCAAACGCTGCTCGCAGTCGTTCGCGACAGCACTTTGCCCGCGGCCTCGTTGATCCGCGTATGCAGACCGATCACACCGCAACCAATGCGGTTGAGCTGCTCGATCAGCGTGTCCATCTCGCCCGTCCGAAAACGCACGACATGCAGAATCGGACCGCTCACGTTCGGCGCCATCGAAGCGAGGTTCTCCACTGTACCGAGATCGACGATCGCCGGGCACACGTAATGGCCGTTCCTGTCGCCGCTCACGGGACGCCCGCGTGTGATCGCGAAGCCCGCATGCTGCATACGCTCGAGATAGGTTTCCGCCTTCTGCCTTGTTTCGGCCGTCGCAACGGGTCCAATGTCCGTCGAAGCGTCGAGCGGATTGCCGGTCGCGCGTTCGCTCAAAATGCCCTTGAGCATTTTCAGCGTCTTTTCAGCGGTGGAATCCTGCAGACACAGAATGCGCAGCGACATCGCCGCCTGCCCAGCCGAACGAAAAGCAGACACGGTTGCATCGAAGATCACCTGCTCCGGCAACGCGGAGCTATCGACGATCATGGCGTTGGCGCTGCGCAGCGTGCACAGGAACTTAGGCGGCTGCGCAAGGCCCGCAATCTGACTCGCGATCGTCGCGGCGATGTCCGCGTCGCCAGCGAAGAGCACGGCCGCGACGCGACGGTCCGCCACCAGTGCGCGGCCCACGCGCTCTCCGCTGCCCGGCAGCATCTGCAATGCGCTGGCCGGCATGCCGGATCGCAGGAAAATCAGCAGTGCCTCGAACGCGACCATCGACCCGCATCGCGCCGGTTTCGCGATGACCGTATTGCCGGCCGCGAGCGCCGGTGCAATCTGCCCGACCAGCGTCATCAGCGGATTGAACTGGGAGCTCACGCACGCGACCACACCGAGCGGCCTGCTCGTCTCCAGCCAGCGTTCGCTGCGCAATTCGTACGCGTAAAGCCGGCACAGATTGACGGCATGACGCACTTCTTCGGCGGCCTCGGACATCGTCGCGCCGGTTTCCTTCACGAGCAGCGCAGCCAGCGTCGGGCCGCGCACCTCGAAGCCCTCGGCGACCGCATCGAGAACGTCGGCGCGTGTGATGGCGGCCTTGCCCGCCCACTGGGACGCGGCTGCTTCGGCCTGCCTGAGCGCGCTGTCGACCGTGGCGGGACGACAGGCTTCGACGCTGCCGATCACATCGGTCGCGTCCGACGCACTGTAGACCAGGCTCACCTCGTCCGAGCCCGACACCAGTTCGCCGCCGACAATCGCGCGCACCGTCATGCGCGACGCCTTGATATCCGCGATCGCTTTCCTGAATTCGGCCGATGTGGCGAGATCCATCGAAGCGGCGTTAACTCGTCCCGGCAGCACGTTTCGCGGACTCGGAATGCCTTCATGCATGCGCCCTTGCGTGCGGGCCGCCTTGTCGACCGGATTGGCGACGATGTCGGCGATGCTCACCGCGGGGTCGACGACCTGATTGACGAACGAAGAGTTGGCGCCGTTTTCGAGCAGACGCCGCACGAGGTAGGCCAGCAGAGTCGCATGCGGGCCGACGGGCGCGTACACACGGCAAGCGCGCCCGAGCTTGTCCGCGCCGACTATCTGGTCGTAGACGCTTTCGCCCATTCCATGCAGACACTGGAACTCGTAGTCGCCGTCGCCTGCCAGCGTATGCACCGCTGCGATCGTGAAGGCGTTGTGCGTAGCGAACTGCGGGAAGATCGCGTCCGGCGCAGCGATCAGGATCTTTGCGCAGGCGATGTAACTGACATCCGAATGCACCTTACGCGTGAAGACGGGGTAGCCGTCGCTGCCGGCATCCTGTGCGAGCTTGATTTCCGTGTCCCAGTACGCACCCTTGACCAGCCTCACGTTGAAGCGGCGTCCGGTTGCACGCGCCAGCGCGATCATCCAGTGAGCGACGAAGCGCCCACGTTTCTGGTACGACTGCAGCGATATGCCGATTCCGTTCCAGCCCGCGAGGCTCGGTTCATGCGCCAGAAGTTCGAGCATCTCCAGCGTCAGATCGAAACGCGCGGACTCTTCCTGGTCAAGGTGAAAACCGATGCCATACTTCTTCGCGAGTTGCGCAAGGCTCAACAGACGCGGATACAGTTCTTCGATCACGCGCTCGCGCTGCGACAGTTCGTATCGCGCATGCAGGCCCGAAATCTTCACGGACACGCCCGGCCCATCGATGGCGCCTCGTTGCGACGCGTCCTTACCGATCGCTTCGATCGCGTGACGGTATGACTGGAAATAGGCCTCGGCATCTTCTTCGGTGAGCGCCGCTTCGCCGAGCATGTCATACGAGAAGCGATAGCCCTGCCCCTCGCGCGTCTTCGCCACACGGATCGCCTCTTCGATCGTCTGTCCCGTCACGAACTGCTTGCCGAGCAGGCGCATCGCATAGGCCACGCCCGAGCGCACGACAGCTTCGCCACCCTTGCGGATCACACTCGTCAGCGCTTCGGATAAGGACTTCTCGTCCGGTTGCTTGAGCAGCTTGCCGGTCACCAGCAAGCCCCAGGCGGTCGCATTGACGAACAGCGACGGAGACTTGCCGAGGTGAGCACGCCAGTCCGCGTCGACGATCTTGTCGCGAATCAGCTGATTGCGGGTCGGCGTATCGGGGATGCGCAACATGGCTTCGGCAAGACACATCAGTGCGATGCCTTCGCGACTGTCGAGCGAGAATTCTTGCGTGAGCAGATCCACGCCGCCCGCATTGATACGCGTATCGCGAACGCCTTGTGCAAGACGCGAGGCCAAAGCCTGCACACGCGAGAGCGTCTCGGGATCCAGATATGCACCCTTGATCAATTCGCCCACAACGACGTCTTCGGGCAAGCTTGACGCATCCCGAATGCGTTGACGGAGCACCGACAGGTCACTGGTTTGCGCCTGCATTTCCTGAAGTTTCGACAGCATGATGGATTGAGCGATAGGTGGCGTAGAGAAGGTCACGTCGGTCTCAGGCGAATTGATTGATTCCGCGCAGTCGTTCCGTACGGCGGCGCAGTACTTCGAGCGTCATCAACAGCAGGGTCGAGATCACCACCAGCAGACACGCGACGGCGAGAATCGTCGGGCTCAGCTGCTCGCGAATGCCGGCCCACATCTGACGCGGAATCGTGCGCTGGTCCGGGCCCGTGAGGAAAAGCGCAACGACAATCTCGTCGAACGACGTCGCAAACGCGAACAGCGCGCCGGACACGACACCGGGAGCGATGATCGGCAGCTTGACCTGCAGCAGGACGCGCAGCGGCGAGGCGCCCAGGCTGCGGCCCGCGCGGCTCAGAGTTTCATTGAAGCCCGCGAGTGTCGCCGTCACGGTCACCACCACGAACGGTGCACCGAGCGCGGCGTGCGCGAGGATCAGGCCGAGCAGGCTATCGGTGATACCGAGCGGGCTGAATGCGAAGTACACGCCCACTGCTGTGATGATGAGCGGCACGATCATCGGCGAGATCAGGATGCCCGTGATGATCTGCTTGCCGCGAATCCGGCTGCTGGTCAGGCCGAGCGATGCCGTCACGCCGAGCACGGTGGCGATGACGGTTGACACCACGCCGGTAATGAGCGTGTTCTTCAGCGCCAGCATCCAGTCGGCGCTGCCGAAGAACTCCTGATACCAGCGTAGGCTCAAAGCCGGCAACGGATACGTGAAATACGGTTGTGAGTTGAACGACAGCGGCATCACCACGAGGATCGGCAATACCAGGAACACCAGCACTGTCAGCGAGAGCGCCACATACGCGATGCGCCCCGCGCGTCCCCAGACCGTTACGTAAGCAGGAAAGTTGAACATGTGCCTTACCCCAGTTTGACGCCGGCGCCGCCGGTGATGCGCACAAAAATGCCGTAGATCAGCAGCACGCCGACAAGCAGCACCGATGCGAGCGCGCTCGCGAGACCCCAGTTGAGCGTGGTGTTCACGTGATTCGCGATGTAGTAGCTCGCGAGTTGATCGTCCGGGCCGCCGACGATGGCAGGCGTGATGTAGTAGCCCACCGCGAGGATGAAGGTCAGCATGCCGGCCGCGCCCACGCCTGGCAGCGTCTGCGGAAAATAGGCCTGGAAGAACGAGCGGATCGGACCTGCACCGAGCGAGCGGGCGGCTTTCACGTAGACGCCCGGTACACCCTTCATCACGCTGTAAAGCGAGAGGATCGCGTACGGCAGCAGGATGTGCGTCATCGAAACGAGCACGCCGAAGCGGTTGTAGACCAGCGCCATCCGGTCGATGCCGAGATGCACGAGCAGATCGTTGACCACACCGTGCGTCTGGAGGACGACCACCCATGACGTGGTCCGCACGAGAATCGACGTCCAGAACGGCAGCAACACCATGATCATGAACAGGTTGCTGTATCGCGCCGGAATGTTGGCGAGGAAGTAAGCCACCGGATAGCCGAACAGCAGGCACAGGAAGCTGACGAGCACGCTGACCCATGCCGTGCGGACAAACACATCCACATACAGACGTTGCCCCTCGTTCTGGCGGACAATCGCGCCCGACGCGTCGCGCTTGAAGTCAAAGGCTTTCAGGTAGTAGTCGATCGTCCACGGATACGCCGCGTACTTCAGCGTGCTCCAGACAGCGACGTCGTCCCATTTCGGATCGATCGCGCTCAGGCGGCTGTGCCATGAACCCGTGGCGTCCTCGCTGAGATGGCGGGACGTCTTCATGATGAGGCTGCGCAAGCCCGCTTCGTCATAGTTCAGACGCGACGCCACGCGGCTCACGCCGTCGCTCCCTCTCGCCGCCATGAGATCGCTGCCGAACGCCGCATAGACGGCATCGCCCGGAATCTTGCCCGAGGCGGGCTCCCAGCTCCGCAGCAACGCAGCCGCGTGCGGCAGTTCGTTGGAGATGGTCGGGTCGCGAAAGCCCTTCAGCAGCAAGCTCCCGATGGGCACCAGAAACGTCACTAGCAGAAAGGCAAGCAGCGGAAAAACCAGCAGCAAGGCTTTCGCGCGCTCCGCGCGTTCTGCCCGGCGCAGCCTGGCTTTGAGCCCTTTCGATTCGTCCACGAGCATCGCAGGGACTTCGCTCGCCGGGACAGTCATGTCAGTGGGAAGGATCATTTTCAGTGCGGCAGCGAAACCGCCTCTTCGGGTTGGCGCACGGTCTTGTGCCTCGGCATCGAAGACCAGGAACAGCCTGACAGCGAGCCAGGCACGCGAGCGGCGCTCATCGGAGATATCGCCGCGTCATCCGGAACATCCGGCG
Source organism: Paraburkholderia sp. HD33-4 (assembly GCF_021390635.1). Lineage (NCBI taxonomy): Bacteria > Pseudomonadati > Pseudomonadota > Betaproteobacteria > Burkholderiales > Burkholderiaceae > Paraburkholderia > Paraburkholderia sp. HD33-4. Next base: position 2,681,232 of record NZ_JAJEJS010000001.1, read on the forward strand.
GGCTATTGCAACGCCCGGCACGCCTCGGCCATCCAGCCGACGTGTACCGAATCGCCGACACGCAGTGCGCGGGCCGCGCCATCGTTCGGCAGCTTTACGATGAAGTCGTCCTTGTCGCAGATCCGCATCACGAGGCGCAGGTGATCGCCGTAATAGATGAGATCCTTCACGCCGCCGCTGAACACGTTGTCGCAGGACCTGGCGGATTCGCCGATCGCCACGCGCTCGGGGCGCAAGGACACGCATGCGCTATCGGACGCGCAAATCGCCGCGCCCGTGCATGCCTTGATGGTGTGGCCGCCGTTGAGCTTGACGGTGCACCGCTCGTCGCTGACGTCGGCGATGATGCCCTTCAGCTCGTTGCTCTCGCCGATGAAGCGCGCGACGAACGCGTTTTCGGGCTCCTCGTAGAGCTTCGACGGCGTAGCGAGTTGCTGGATGACACCGTTATTGAACACGGCAATGCGATCGGACATGGTCATCGCTTCGCTTTGATCGTGCGTGACGTACACCACCGTCAGACCACTTTGCGCGTGAATCTGCTTGATCTCGTACTGCATCTGCTCGCGAAGCTGTTTGTCGAGCGCGCCGAGCGGCTCGTCCATCAAAACGAGCGCAGGCTCGAACACCAGTGCGCGCGCGACCGCGATGCGCTGCTGCTGTCCGCCCGACAATTGAGCCGGCATCCGATGCGCGAACTTCTCCATGTTCACCATCTTCAGTGCGCGCTGCACCCTTTGCTCGATGTCCGTCTTGCTGACCTTGCGCACTTTCAAGGGAAACGCCAGATTCTCGGCGACCGACTTGTGCGGAAAGAGCGCATAGCTCTGGAACACCATGCCGATGTTGCGCCGCTCGGGAGGAATGCGATTGATCGGCCGTCCCTGCAGCAGAATCTCGCCATGTGTGGCCGTTTCGAAACCCGCGAGCATCATCAGGCACGTGGTCTTTCCCGAACCGGACGGCCCGAGCATGGTGAGAAATTCGCCTTCCCGGATATCCAGGTTCAGGTTTTTGACAACGAGCGTTTCGCCGTCGTAGGTTTTCTGAACGTTTTTGAAAGAGACAATCGTCGACATCACCGTTCCTCAAGAAAGGCTCACGTGCTGCCCGAGCCAAGGGTTTCGCAAGCGCGGCACTGCGTTTGTGGCGGCTGGCCACCCTTCTCACTGCTGTTAGTCATACTTACTAATAGCTGTACATGATCTTCGATTCACGTCCAGTCTTCCGGCATGTAACGACGCATTCGCTCCATCGATCGCCAGCTTTCGCGTCAGCTACCCAACCAAGAAACTGAACCAACAACCAGCACAACAACATCAATCATCTTGATTTCGGCAATCGTACGCTGAACACCTGTTCAGTTCATTCGGAGTTTTCCCTACTATAGCCAAACTTTCTTCACGTCAAAAATGATTTTCATGGCGACATTACTTCCGTTTGTCGGCATCCTTGCGACAGTTTTACAGCAAAAACGTCAAAACGGCCGATTTATGCGTGAACAGATGTTCAATGTTTGCCGAAAAGTGAAGCAATCGGCATTGAACAGATGTTCAGCCGCTTCTCGACGAGGTAAGATGGTCTCGCTAGCCGCTGGGACTGGCTGCCGAAGCCATTCCCAGCGGGGTTCGTCGATCAACATTCAGGATCTATCCATGCAAACGGCGTCTGAGGTCGCAACGACCGACCCCCGGAAGGAATACGGCTCGCAATACGACGGGATGCGTACGAGACTGCTCGACGCCACGTTGGCGGTAGTCGGTGAGGTCGGACTCGAAAATCTCACCATCCGTAAAGTCAGTGACTACGCCGGTGTGTCGGTCGGGCTCGTTCATCACCACTTCGAAAACAAAAGCAATCTCGTCTACAAGACGTTCATGCACCTGATCCGACGAATGCGCGAACAGTTGACCAGTGGTCGTCGCAGCATCGCCGATCCCGTCGAACGCATGAAGTTCACCGCCGACATGTGCTTCAACCACGAAGTTATGAGCCCGGGCGCCGCTAACGTGTGGCCGCACATGTGGAGTTCGTCCGCGCACGACGCGGAAGTCCAGCGCCTGTGCGCCGCGTTCTCGCGGCGGCTGCGTTCCAACTTTCTGTTCGATCTGAAGCAGGCCGGATGCGACCCGGCGATGGCACGCATCCACGCCATCCAGGCAATGGCGCTTGTCCATGGGTTGTGGATCGAGCACAAGGTGGCGTCCACTATTTCGATGGATGAAGTCATCGGAATCTTTCACGGCATGATCGACAACGCGACCCATTGGGTCTGGAAATCCAACATGAGGCGCTCCGCTTCGGAGCATTGAGCATCGAGCGCGTCCGCAGGGATGCATCGCTGCGTCACATGTTCGAATAGTTGGGCCCACCGCCGCCTTCGGGCGTCACCCAGACGATGTTCTGCGTCGGGTCCTTGATGTCGCACGTCTTGCAGTGCACGCAGTTTTGCGCGTTGATCTGCAGACGGTCCTGCTGTCCGTCGTCCGTCTTCACGAATTCGTAGACGCCTGCCGGGCAGAAGCGCGCTTCCGGGCCCGCATAGGTCCGCAGATTGACCTTGACCGGCACGCTCGCGTCTTTCAAGGTCAGATGTGCGGGCTGGTTCTCTTCGTGGTTCGTGTTCGAGATGAACACAGACGACAGACGATCGAATGTGAGCTTGCCGTCGGGTTTCGGATAGGCGATCGGCCTGCACTGCGACGCCGGTTTTAGCGTCTCATGATCCCAGTGCTTGTGACGAAGCGTCCACGGCACATTGCCTTTTAGTATTTTCTGTTCCAGGCCGACCATGATCGTGCCGAGGTACAGGCCTTTGCTCATCCACTGCTTGAAGTTGCGCGCTTTGTGCAACTCGGTGTGCAGCCAGGATGACTTGAATGCTTCGGGGTACGCGGCCAATTCATCGTTCTGACGGCCGGCCTGCACGGCGTCGAAAGCGGCATCGGCGGCGAGCATGCCCGTCTTGATCGCCGCATGCGAACCCTTGATCCGTGAGGCATTCAGGAAGCCCGCGTCGTCGCCAACCAGCGCGCCGCCCGGGAACGCGAGCTTCGGCAGCGACATCAGACCCCCCGCCGTGATTGCCCGCGCGCCGTATGAGACACGCTTGCCGCCTTCGAGGAATTTGCGGATTTCAGGGTGCGTCTTGTAGCGCTGGAACTCTTCGAACGGCGACAGATACGGATTCGAATAGCCGAGGCCAACCACGAAACCGACCATCACCTGGCTATTGTCGATGTGATACAGGAACGAGCCGCCATAGGTTTGCGTATCGAGCGGCCAGCCAGCCGTGTGGATCACCAGGCCGGGCTTGTGCTTTGCCGGATCGATTTCCCACAGTTCCTTGATGCCGATGCCATACACCTGCGGATCGGCGCCGTCGCGCAGTTTGAACTTGTCCGAAAGCTGGCGGCCCAGATGCCCGCGCGCGCCTTCGCAGAAGAGCGTGTACTTCGCGTGCAACTCCATCCCGAGCTGGAAATTCTCGGTCGGCTCGCCGTCCTTGCCGATGCCCAGATTGCCCGTCGCGACGCCCTTGACCGAGCCATCGTCGTTGTAGAGCACTTCAGCCGCGGGAAAGCCCGGGAATATCTCGACGCCCAGCGCTTCGGCCTGCTGGCCCAACCAGCGCGTGACGTTGGCAAGACTGATCACGTAGTTGCCGTGATTCTTGAAGTTGTCGGGGAGCGCCCAGTTCGGCACGGACTTCGCGCCCGTTTGGCTCAGGAACATGAAGCGGTCTTCCGTCACTTCGACGACCAGCGGCGCGCCCTTTTCCTTCCAGTCCGGGATCAGTTCGTTCAGCGCACGGGGGTCCATCACCGCGCCCGAGAGAATATGCGCCCCGATTTCCGAGCCTTTTTCGAGCACGCAGACGCCGATTTCGACGCCTTTTTCCGCGGCACGCTGCTTCAGGCGAATGGCCGCCGATAGGCCCGCCGGGCCGCCGCCGACGATCACCACGTCATATTCCATCGACTCGCGCTCGATAGAATCGCCAGGCTGATTGTGTGTGTCCATGTACGCAAACCCGTTGGTCGAAACGTTCTGGACGGATCGTAGTTCGCATCAAAATGTCTCGTGACGTTATCAACAGCGTTGATGCTGCATACAAGCGGCGGTTGGATTGGCGGCGTTCGCCTCGTACCGGGCACCGCAGCACGCACGGCGCTTCTGCTAAACATCGCCGCCGTTGATATTGGCGAGGATACGAATCGAAGACCGCACACTGCGCTCACGGTAGCTAACCAACAAGGAAGCGGAATCGTGAATACATATGATGTGGTGGTGATCGGAGCGGGTGTGATCGGCACTTCGGTGGCGTTCCACCTGCAAAAGCTCGGCGCCAGAAACGTGCTGGTGCTGGATCGCGCGACAATCGGCGCAGGCACGACGTCGCAATCGTCGGGCATTCTGCGCACGCACTATTCGGTGAAGGAAAACGTCGAACTGGCGCGCAAATCGTGGTCCGTGTTCAATGACTTCGCCACGTATCTCGGCGACGATGAGGCGTCCTGCGGCCTCGTGAAGTGCGGCTACATGATTGTCGCGGCCGAAGGCGACAAGCTCGAACCGCTTCGCGCGTCGCTCGACCAGCAGAAGCAGCAAGGCATTCCGCTCGAACTCCTCGACGCGCGCCAGGCGCGCGAACTCATGCCGATCGCGCAGTTCGAGAACGCCGCGCTGATCGGCTACGAGCCGGAAGCCGGTTTCGCGGACGCCTATCTCACGGCGACCAGTTTCGCGCGCGCCGCGCGGCGTGGCGGCGTGACGATCCGCGAGAACGTCAACGTCAACACACTGCTGATCGAAAACGGCAAGGTGGCCGGTGTGTCGACCAGCATCGGCGACTTCGGGACTTCGACGGTCATCAGCACACAGAACATCTGGACGCCGGAACTCGCCGGCTGGACCGGCAAGACGCTGCCCATCGCACCGGAACGCCACGCCGTGCTGGCCCTCGAATGCACCGAAGCGCCCTACACGTTCACGATGCCCGTTTTCAAGGATCTCGCGTCCCAAGGCATGCTGTATTACCGCAGCTACGGTGGCAACCAGATGCTGGTGAGCGAAGGCGTGGTCGGCGAAAAACTGAACGCGGCCGACACCGAACAGGGCGACATTCCGATGGACTACGTTGTCGACGTCGGCATGCAGGTCGCCGAGCGGTTTCCGGCCTATGAGACAGCGGGCATCGCGTCGTCGTGGACAGGCGTGTACGACGTGACGCCCGACTGGAATCCCGTCCTGGGGCCGCTGCCCGGGATTGACGGACTCACCGTTGGCTACGGATTCTCCGGCCACGGCTTCAAACTTTCGCCGACCGTGGGCAAGATCCTCGCGCAGAGCGCACTGGGCCTGCAGACTGATGTCTCGCTCAAGCCCTATTCGATCGAACGGTTTGCCACCGGCGAACTGTTGACAGGCAAATATGGACTCGGCGCCGTCTCCTGACCCGAGCCTGCCGTCCGGGCTCGAGATCCAGACGCTCATGTCGATCGCACCGAAGGCGTGGCGCAATGGTGGAGGCACAACGCGTCCCCTCGCCGAAGCAGCGGGCGGCGACTGGCGCATCAGTCTCGCCGATGTGCAGCGCGACGGTCCGTACTCGCTGTTCCCCGGTATGGACCGGCAGTCGCTTGTCGTACAAGGCGCCGGCGTCGAACTGAGGAATGGCACGGATACCGTCGCGCTCAAACCCGGCCAAGCCACGGAATACAAAGGCGAGATCGAATGGCAGGCAACGCTGTGTGACGGCCCCGTCGTCGCGCTCAATACGATGGTGAAGCGCGATCGCTATCATGCGCGCGTCGTCCTGCTGCGCAACGACATGCTCGTCACCAGCGGTTGTTTTGCACTGGTCCTGCCGCTGGACGGAAGCTGCACCTGGCGCACGGCGCACAGCACGGCCGCAACGCGACTCGCCTCATCGACGATGCTGGTACGCAAGGCCCACGGCCCCGGCCTGTCGCTCACACCCGTCCCGTCCGCCTTACACGGCGTCGCTGCCGTGGTGGTGTTGATCGAGACGCGGGCTCCCCATTTTTCCGAGAACCAAGGAACTCACATATGAAGGTCTTTGCTGCAGTGAAACGCGTTGTCGACTACAACGTGAAGGTCCGCGTGAAAGCGGATCAGACGGGCGTCGACATCGGCAATGTGAAGATGTCGATGAACCCATTCGACGAGATTGCCGTGGAAGCCGCCACTCGCCTGAAGGAAGCGGGCAAGGCCACCGAGGTCGTTGTGCTCACCTGCGGACCGGCGCAAAGCGCGGAAACGCTGCGCACCGCGCTCGCGATCGGCGCGGACCGTGGCTTGCATATTCAGACCGATGCGGAGTTGCAACCGCTTGCTGTCGCCAAGCTGCTGAAAGCAGCCGTGGAGCGCGAGCAACCTCAACTCGTGATTCTCGGCAAGCAGGCCATCGACGATGATGCTGGCCAGACCGGACAACTCCTCGCCGCGCTGCTGGACTGGCCACAAGCGACCTTCGCGAGCCACATCGAGGTCGGCGCCGAAACCGCGACTGTGACGCGCGAGGTGGATGGCGGACTCGAAGTCGTCGAACTGCAATTACCCGCCATCGTCACGACGGATCTGCGGCTGAACGAACCGCGCTACGTGACGCTGCCCAACATCATGAAGGCGAAAAAGAAACCGGTTGATGCGCTCAGCCCTGCCGATCTCGGCGTCGATCCGTCGCCTCGACTGAAGACACTGAAGGTGGTGGAACCCGCAGCGCGTCAGGCTGGGGTACGAGTCGCGGATGTCGCGGCACTCATCGACAAACTGAAAAACGAAGCGAAGGTAATCTAAATGACCACTCTCGTTATCGCCGAACACGACAACGCGCAGATCAAGGCATCGACCTTGCACACGGTGGCGGCCGCGCGCCAGCTGAACAATGGCGTCCACGTGCTTATTGCCGGTCATCAGGCTGATGCCGCTGCACAGGCTGCCTGCCAGATCGCCGGCGTGGACAAGGTGATCCTGATCGATGCGCCGAGCCTGGCGGAAGGACTCGCGGAGCCTGTCGCGGCGCAGGTGCTGTCGCTCGCGTCGTCGTACTCGCATCTCCTCTTCCCCGCAACAGCGGCGGGCAAGAACGTCGCGCCGCGCGTCGCGGCGAAACTCGATGCGTCGCAGCTTTCCGACGTGATCACGATTCATTCGGCTGATACGTTCGACCGGCCTTTCTATGCGGGCAACGCGATCGCGACCATCCAGTGCGACGACGCGGTGAAGGTAGCGACGATTCGCACGACAGCGTTCGACGCCGTCAGTCCCACAGGCGGCGCAGCTTCGCTCGAACGTCACGAAGCGGTGGAAAGCGTGACACGGGTGCGCTTCGTGCGCCGGGAAGTGGCAGTCAGCGAGCGTCCGGAACTCACGTCCGCACGCATCGTGGTGTCGGGCGGTCGCGGGATGGGCAGCGCGGAAAATTTCGCTCTGCTCGATCCACTCGCGCAGAAGCTGGGTGCGGCAGTCGGTGCGTCGCGCGCCGCCGTCGATTCCGGTTTCGCACCGAACGATTGGCAGGTCGGGCAAACCGGCAAGATCGTTGCGCCGCAGCTTTACATCGCGGTCGGCATCTCGGGAGCCATCCAGCATCTCGCTGGCATGAAGGATTCGAAGGTCATCGTTGCGGTGAATAAAGATGCGGAAGCGCCGATATTTAGCGTCGCGGATTACGGTCTGGTGGCCGATCTATTTGAAGCTGTGCCGCAAATCACACAGTCGCTTTGATCTGGTTTTAACAATCCAGACCGGTTTGATCTCGGCCGTTTTTGCCGTCACCGCGATGCTGCGGTGACGGCATTTTTCATTCTGCTATCGAGGCAGGCGTTGCATGGCGTCGAGTGCGGCTTTGACCATGTTCTCGACCACCGGCTTGACCCGCTCCGCCAGATCAGCGCGATAAGCGAATGGAGCGCTTTCGCTCATGTAGGTCGACTGGCACATTTCAAGCTGGATCGCGTGGATGCCCTCTTCCGGCCGGCCGAATTCGCGCGTGATATAGCCGCCCTTGAAGCGGCCATTCGCCACCCACGTAAAGGGCTGATTACCCAGCGTCGCCGTGACGGCATCCAGTATCTGCGGTGCGCATGATCGTCCTGCATTGGTGCCAAGGTTGAGATCGGGCAGCCGTCCGTCGAAAAGACGCGGCAATACGCTCGCGATCGAATGCGCTTCCCATAGCAACACCTGTCCGAATTCGGCTTTCAACGCGTCGAGCGTCTCGCGCAACTTCGCGTGATACGGCGCGTGGAACGTGCCGAGGCGCTCCGTTATCGCTTCAGGCGATGGCGCGTTGCCATCGGCATAGAGCGATTCGCCACGAAACGTTTCGGTTGGACACAGGCCCGTGGTCGTCTGGCCCGGATAGAGACTTTCGCCCGACGGAGGACGGTTCAGGTCGATCACGTAGCGGGAAACACGCGCGCTCAGCACAGCAGCGCCGGCTTGTGCGGCGAAGTCGTAAAGCTGGTCGAGATGCCAGTCCGTATCGGCGACCGTGCGCGCGACGTCGGTATAGTCGTCGAGCAGATCGTCGGGGATGATCCTGCCCAGGTGCGGAATGGAAATGAGCAAGGGCACCTTGCCCGCCTTGAAATCGAAAACAGTTGAATCGGTCACGTCGGGGGTTCTCCGCGAGCCGCCAGAGGCTGTTTCGAGCACACGCCATCCTTGCGGCAAATAAAAAAACCGCGCGAATCAACCGATTCGCGCGGCTTCATGCGTGTCGACATTCAGGCGCCGAACGACCACTCGCGCGGCGGCAGATAGGTTTCCTTCACGACACGCGGCGATGCCCAGCGCAGCAGGTTCAGATACGAACCCGCCTTGTCGTTGGTGCCGCTCGCGCGTCCACCGCCGAACGGCTGCTGACCTATCATCGCGCCCGTCGGCTTGTCGTTCAGATACAGGTTGCCGGCTGCGTTCACCAGCGCGGCCTCGGCTTCGTGCAGCGCAAAGCGGTCCGTGCAGAAGATCGAGCCGGTCAGCGCGTAAGGGCTCGTCGCATCGATCAGCGCCAGCGTATCCGACCAGGCATTGTCCGCGTAGACGAACACCGACAGCACAGGCCCGAACAGTTCCTGCGTCATCAGCGCGTGATTCGGATCGCTGACTTCGAGCACCGTCGGCGCGACGAAAAAGCCTGGCTCCGACCACGTCTTGCCGCCCGCTACCACCGTCACCTTGCTGTCGTCCTTCGCGGCATTCAGCACGGCTGTCAGCTTGGTGTGCGACGCCTGCGAGATCACCGCGCCCATGAAGGTCTTGCCGATGTCCGCGGGATCGCCGACCTTCAATTGCGCAAGGCGCTCGACCAGTTGTTCACGCACGGCAGGCCACAAGCTCTGCGGAATGTACGCGCGCGACGCCGCGCTGCATTTCTGCCCTTGATATTCGAACGCACCGCGAATCAGCGCGATCGCGAGTTCGGCCGGATGGGCCGACGGATGGGCGAGCACGAAATCCTTGCCGCCCGTCTCGCCAACCAGGCGGGGAATCGTCCGGAACGCATCGACCTTCGAGGCCACGCCCTTCCAGAGCGACTGAAAAACCTCCGACGATCCCGTGAAGTGAATGCCAGCGAGATCGGGGGAATCCAGCACGACACGCGTGGTCAGTTCCGCATCGCCCGGCACGAAGTTGATCACGCCCGCCGGCAGGCCCGCTTCTTCCAGTGCTTCGTAGAAAATCCAGTTGGCAAGCGCCGATTTCTCGGACGGCTTCCAGAGCACCGTGTTGCCCATGATCGCCGGCGCGGTCGTCAGATTGCCGCCGATCGCCGTGAAGTTGAACGGCGACACGGCGTACACGAAGCCTTCGAGCGGACGCCAGTCGGTGCGATTCACCGCGGTGGATACCGATAGCGGCTGCTCGGCATACACGCGCTGCGCGTTATGCGCGTTGAAGCGCAGGAAGTCGATCAGTTCGCACGCCGAGTCCGGCTCGGCCTGATCGATGGTCTTGCTCTGGCCGAGCACGGTCGCCGCGTTGATGCGCATGCGCTGGCGCGTCGCAATGATCTCGGCCGCACGATGCAGGATGGTCGCGCGGCTCGCGTATGACAGTGCGGCCCAATCACGCGACACCGACTTCGCGTTCGCGATCGCCTCGCCGATCTGCGCTTGCGTCGGACGGTGGATGCGGGCAAGCAGACGCGACTGGTCATGCGGCGCACGCACTTCGACGACGTCGTTCGAGAAGTAACGTCGGCCGCCGATCACGGTCGGAATCTCGACGACGTCGCGTACGTTCAGCGCTGTGGTGAGTTGTTCGGCGGCCTGGGAGCCGGCACCGAAGTGCACTTCGGGTTCATTGGCCGGGAATGGGAAATGTGGACTCGAGTTCAACCCCTGCTCCTTCAAAACGATGGGACGAATGGCCGGCCAGTACGAGCGGATACGCGATGGAAAAACGCGCTGCTTCCGACCGGTCGGTGTCAGGCACAAGACTAGCCCGTCTTCGTGCAAGTGCCGATTAAGCCAATGCCGTTTATGTTTAGGATCGGTGGTGCTTGTACAGCGCTTCGTTTCAGGGGCCGTCCATCGTGTAGACGTCTTCGGGGCTGAGCGACAACGCCGCCGCGATGTCCCGCCCGACCTGACGCTGAAAGGTCTGGCGCAGCAGGTCGAAGATATCGCCAGGTAGTTTGCCCAGTTCGTTCTCGCGAAACGCGAGATAGAACGAGCGGCTGAGCGTCTGATAAGGACGGCCGTGCCGGGAGAAGGAAGTGAGCGGCACGACCCGCACATCGTTCAGATACTGACGCGACTGCCACAAACACATCGGCGTGGTCAGCGCAAAGCCGAGTCCGGCCGCAACGAGGCTCAGCAAGGGGTCGGTGGCATCGAGTTCGTACGTGCGTTCAATGCTTTCCGCGTTCGCGGCGAGATAGCCGTCCACGTGCTGACCGATGACGGACCGCGCACTGTAGCGAATCAGCTGCAGATGTCGCGCGAGATCCGTCAACGTCCCATAGCGATCGATCTCGAAGTTTCGCGGCAGTACGACGAGATAAGGCTCGGAGAAAAGGCGCTGGCGGATGATGCCCGGCGCGCCCGTCTGCCCCGATGTCGTCACGGCGATATCGACCTGCCGTGCTTCGAGTTGCGCTTCGAGCGTCGGGCCGATACCCGACCAGAGCCGGATCTGATGCGACGTCCCAGCGAGTGCGCGAATGACGATCGGCCCCATGGTGGCGGCGAAGGAATCGACGCAACCAAGCCGCACGACCACGCGTTTGGCGCGGGTGACGCTGCGCACGCTCTCCACCATCTGATTGGCGCCTTGCAACAGGACGGTCGCGTGCTCGAAGAGCCGCTGCCCGGCCGCAGTGGGACGTGCCGGACGGGTTGCACGATCGAGCAACGTGGTGTCGAGAAGCGTTTCCAGCACCTTGATGCGATGCGACACGCCGGCTTGCGAGATGTCGAGCCGGATAGCGGCCTCGGAGATCGACCCCGCTTCGACGACCGCAACCCAGCTTGCAAGCAAGTCCCAGTCGGGAAACTGTTCGGGGAGGCTTTCTTTCATGTCCGGCGGCTCAGTTGATGACCGAATGTAGCACGGCGCCTTATGACCTGGCCGGCTGCGCGGCGCAAACGGTCAAATCTGACGTGCGCCGCGGTTACGGCCACCTTGCGCGCCTTCCGCGCCTTCCGCGTCGTTCGCGCCGTACGTGCAGGCCACCGCAGGCAGGCTGCGCAGTACGCGTTCGAGGCGATCGAGTAACGGCACGAGCATCGTGTCAGTGACACGCTTGTTCGTCTCACGCGGCGCCGGGAGCGCATTGCTTTCAAGCGGCTCCTCGAAGGCCCGATCGATTTCCGATGCGCAGTCGATCCGCCACTGGCCGGAAATCTCGACGTTCATCACGTGGAGACCCGCCCGGGGATCGCCATAATGTTCCGCGGTAAAACCGTCGGCGATATTGCCGTTGACGACCCACGAGCGGCCTTGGACCGTAGCGGATTCAGTCAACGCGCCGACAAGCGCGCGATCACACGATTTGCCGTGGTCCGTGCCGATGCTGCAATCGCGCCCCATCGATTCCGCACGAAACGGCGACAGCCACCAGCTCGCGTGCGGCACCAGCATCAGCACGTGGTCGTGCCGGGCGCGCAGGCGGCGAATCTCGTCGGTGACGGCGCGATGAAACGGCCGCCATAGCTGTTCGACACGATGGTCCACCTCGCTGGCGGTCAACGGTTTGTCCGCGTCGTACAACGACTCGCCGCGCGACGTGTGCGTGCGGCACAGTCCACCGCGATCGGCGTCCACCGACAGCGCCGGGCCTTGCGCCGACACCATGAAGTCGATCACGCATGGGTGATAGCGCGCGCCGATCAGCGTGGCGCCGCAGCGGCGCGCGGCTTCCTGAAACAGAAGCCCGGCCGGATCGGCAAGCCGGCCTTCAACCGGCAACCAGGCCGCGTGCTGGCGCAGCGCGTCAGGCAACGCTGTGCCCGTATGGGGCGTCACGACGAGAACAGGCGAATCGCCACGAAGCAGCGTCTCACAACCGGCGTTAGGCATATCTGTTTCCATGGCTTTGAGGCGTGTGAGCCATCGTCGACGGATCGACGCGAGCAATATCACCTTAGCATCTTGCTTCGCGCGGTGTCGTTGCATCAAAGCGGCTTGCGCTATATATCAGCAATCTGAAAATCGATGATGGCGCCCCGCTTCGCCCTTACAGTGCCGCAGAGGTTCCCGAGTCGGCGGGCGTCGATCGGAAAACCGTGACTGCAGAGGGAACCGACCGTGATTCGGACTTATGCCGCCTTCGTCCTGCTGGGCATTTTCTGGGGCTCCAACTTCATTTACATGAAGTGGGCCTCCGCGCTGATCACATCGGGGCAGATCTCTTTGCTGCGGGTGTTCTTCGGTTTCGCACCGCTTGCTGTGCTGGCCTGGCGCAAAGGCGCGTTGCGTTTGGGCCAGATCCGCCATCTCCATCACTTCGCGATGATGGCCGCGTTCGCCACGGCTTTCTCGTACTTCGCAATGGCGCAGGGCACGGCGCTTTTGCCATCGGGTATCGCCGGTGTGCTCGGTGCTTCACCCGCGCTGTTCACGTGCATGGCTTCGACGATATTTTTGCGCCATGAACGCATGAACCGGATGATGGGCTCCGGCGTTCTGCTCGGCGTCGTGGGAATCGCGCTCATCTCGCGGCCGTGGTCGAGCAACGGCCCGGACGCAGCCATCAACGCGCTCGGGGTGGCGTGGATGCTCGCGGGGTCGATGGTGTTTGGGCTCTCGTATATTTACGTGCGCCGGTATCTGTCGGCGACCAGACTTCCGCCGCTTGCCATCGTCACATGGCAGATGGGCCTGGCGCTGCTGATGCTCGTCTGTCTCACCGATCCGCACGGCATCGGACGAATCGCGTCCGACTGGAAAGCCGCGACGGGGCTGGTGTTTGGATTGGGATTGCTCGGCACCGGCGCGTCCTTTTTGCTCTACTACTACCTGCTCGACAACCTGGGCGCGGTCGCCGCAGCAAGCGCCGTCTATGTGACGCCGGTGGTCGCGCTGTTGATCGGCTGGTGGGTGGGCGAGCGCGTCGGGCTGCTGGAACTGATCGCGGTCTTGATGATTTTCGGCAGCATCGCGTTGCTGGAACTCGGCCGGCAGGCTGGCACGAGGCAAAAGACGCAATCGGTCACAACTTCTACTGTCAGCGTCGATTGATGAGGCACGCCATGTATGCACGATCCAGGGCGTTGCGATTTGGTGCCTGCTCGTCTAGCCCGCGAAGGTTTCGTCTTGCCGCGGACTGTCCGTGGTCGGGCGCGGTAATTCTGGGAGTCACTCGCGTTGCCGGTCGGCCGTCGCGTCATGTCCGTAGATAGTGGCCTTCTCGATTCGCCGGGCATGTACGAGTTCGCGCGGAGCGTCCGATGGCGTTGGAAGTGCCACGCTATTCGGCGGGCGATAAAACCTTGCTGCGCCCGGTTCGGTTCCCTGGAACCACCAGAAATCGCACCCAAAGTCCGCTCCCACCAACTTCAAATCGCGTCGGCAGGCCGATGCTCATCCGTATCCACACAGCACACCAGTACTTCCGCCGGCTTCTTGCCGGTACTGAGATATACGTGGCCGACCGAGCTATCGAAGTAAAGGCTGTCGCCCTGCTTCAATGCGAATACCGCCCCCGTTTCGAACCTTAGCTCGAGCGCCCCCTGAAGCAGGAACACGAACTCTTCGCCGCTGTGACGAATGTAGTCCGGGAAGTCGGAGAGCTTGCGCGCCCGCACATGTCCGCGCATCGGCACCATGCGTTTGCCCGCCAGATCGCTGGCGAGCATGTGGTACTCGTAGTTCGGCGTGTCGTAGACCATCTGCTGGTCTGCCGCCGTGAACGTCGGCACGATCGGACCCGCACCCGCACGAGGCGCGCGTCCGAACAGCTGGTCGAATCCCAACTCCAGCGCGTGCGCGAGCGCCGCAAACTTGTCGTAGGTCAGCGCGATATCGCCGCGCTCGGCCTTCGAAATCGTCGACACCGCGATGCCGGAGCGCTCGGACAACTCCATCAGCGTCAACCCTTGCCCCTTGCGCGCTTCGCGCAGTCGCGCGCCGACCTCCTGGTGATCGATCTGTGATGAAGGTTCAACGGCTTGGGGCGCCTTTCGCGCTGTTGTTCTCGGCATGAGCGGACTCGAATCGAATGCGGGTTTTGTCGTATACGAGAAATATATTTTTCTCGTATATGATAACTCGCATCGGAGTCCATGGCTAAGGAGTCGTCGCCGTGTCAACGCTTGCGCTGCAAAAAGCCGGTTTATCGAAGCCCCAGGTGATCGCCGCGACGACGTTGGGCACCGCACTCGAGTTTTACGACTTCACGATTTACAGCTTCTTCGCGATCCAGATCGGCCAACTGTTCTTCCCGGGTGCGTCGCCCGTCAATCAGTTTTTGTTGTCCATCGGCGTGTTCGGCGTCGGGTTCGTGGTCAGGCCGCTCGGCGGCGTCGTGATCGGCGCCTACGCGGACCGCGCGGGACGTAAAAAGGCGATGGTGCTCACCATCATGATGATGGCGCTGAGTTGCGCACTGATCGCCTGCGCGCCAACTTATGCGGTAGCGGGAGTGGCCGCGCCGTTCATCGTGCTTGCGGCACGCCTGATCCAGGGTTTCGCGGCCGGCGGCGAGTTCGGCCCGGGCACTACGCTGCTGGTCGAATATGCATCCGATTCGACGCGCGCCTACTTCGCCAGCTGGAACTTCTCCGCGACCGCGCTCGGCGTCGCGCTAGGCGCGGCGGTCGCGACCCTTGTCAACTTGCTGCTGCCCAAGGACGCGGTACTCGCGTGGGGTTGGCGCATTCCGTTCGTGCTGGGCATCGTCGCCGCGCCGGTCGGCATGCTGATCCGCCGGCGCCTCGAAGAAACGCTGAGCGATGCGTCGTCCGGCGGCACGCGGCGGCACGGCGCGCTGAAGGAGGCACTCACCACTCACCTCAGACTGACGATTCTCGGCACCTTCGCCGAACTCGGCGGCTCGGTGTCCGTGTACATCACGGCGTTCTTCCTGCCGAGCCATGCGGTGCGCACGCTGCATCTGTCGCCGACCGCGGCGGTGGTGGCGGGCCTCGTCAGTTCGCTAGTGCTGTTCGCCGCCGCGCCGATCGCCGGCAAGCTGGCCGACCGCTATAGCCGCAAACGCGTTCTCGTGGCGTCGCGTGTCACGCTATTGCTGACCATCTATCCGGCGTTCGCATGGCTGTCGGCGGCGCCTTCGATGTGGTTGCTGTGCGCGGTGTCCGCGTTTCTTTCGCTGTTCGTCGCGGGCCAGATCGTGCCGGTGCTCGTGATGATCCCGGAGTTGTTCCCGAAGCACGTGCGCGCGACCGGCATCGCGTTGACCTATGTGGTGAGCGCGTCGTTCTTCGGCGGATTTTCTCCGTTCATCGCAAGCTGGCTGGTAGCGCACACCGGCAATCCGCTCGCGCCGGCATGGTACGTCGCGGCGGCCTGCGCGATCTCGCTGGTTCCGGTGATCTGGCTGCGCGATCGCACCGGCGAAGCACTCAACTGAAAACCTTCGCATCGAGGAAAACTCATGTTCGCTCACGATGACCTCGTCAGCCGCAACGCCGTCGAATTGCGGCGGATGATCGGCGCGAAAGAAATTTCGCCCGTCGAACTGCTCGATGCGTGCATCGAGCGAATCGAAGCCGTCAATCCCGCCGTCAACGCGATCACCGCGACCAGCTACGATGCCGCGCGCGAGGCAGCGCAAGCCGCCGAGCGCAAGGTGTTGGCCGGCGAACCGCTCGGGCTTCTGCACGGTTTGCCGCTCGGCGTGAAGGATCTCGAAGATACAGCGGGACTACTCACCACTTATGGCTCTCCGATGTCGCGCGGCCACGTGCCGTCGCGCGACGTGGTGCTGGTCGAACGACTGCGCGCGGCGGGTGCGATTCTGGTCGGCAAGACCAACGTGCCCGAGCTCGGCGCTGGAGCGAACACCCGCAACCCCGTGTGGGGCGCAACCGGCAATCCGTTCAATCCAGAATTGAATGCGGGCGGGTCGTCGGGCGGCTCGGCGGCCGCCCTCGCCTGCGACATGCTGCCGGTCTGCACCGGCTCGGACACCGGCGGTTCGCTGCGCATTCCGGCGTCGAAATGCGGCGTGGTCGGCTTCCGGCCGTCCGCGGGACTCGTGCCCAACTCGCGGCGCCTGCTTGGATGGACGCCCATCTCGGTGGTCGGTCCGATGGGCCGGGACGTCGAAGAGACCGCCTTGCAACTCGCCGCGACGGCGGGGCTGTCGACGGGCGATCCGCTCAGCTACGACATCGACGCCGGCGTCTTCACCGCATTGCGTGAATCGGATCTCGCCACGCTGCGGGTCGGCTATACGGAAGACTTCGGTGCGTGCGATGTCGACGACGACATCCGCGCGGTATTTCGCTCGCGCATCGCCGCGCTCGGCAAGCTGGTGCAGACTTGCGAACCGGTCGGCTTCGACCTCGGCGACGTGCATCGCTGTTTCGACGTGATCCGCGCGGAGAGCTTCGTTGCGGGACTGCGCGATGCCTATGCGCGCGATCCCGGCGGGCTCGGGCCGAACACCCGCGCAAACTACGAAATGGGCGCCGCGATGACGCTCGCCGACAGCGCATGGGCGCAGGCGGAGCAAACCCGCGTCTTCACACGCTTCCAGTCCGCGTTCACACACTACGACGTGATCGTGTCGCCGACCACGCCTGTGTCGCCGTTTCCGTGGCGCGAACTCTACGCCGCGCAAATCGACGGCCGTGCGCAGGAGAATTACTACCGGTGGCTGGCCTTGACCTACGTGGTCACGCTGACCACGCATCCGGCGATCTCACTGCCATGCGGTGTCGACCGGCACGGCATGCCGTTCGGCTTGCAGATCGTCGGGCCGTTCCGCGGCGATCTGCAAACGCTGTCCGTTGCCCGGGCGATGGAGCGCGCGTTCGACAAGGACCCGACCCTGCGCCGGCCACGCCCCGATCTGTCGAAGCTCGCGCAACCGAACCCGGCGCTGAAGTCGATCGTCACCGCGCCGCCGATTTTCAGTTCGGCCGGCGAGCATCAGTCAGGCATGTCCTCCGTTTAACTTTCCCCAGGCCCTTTATGAGCAACGAGATCAAACGACTGCAAACCAACGCACGCATGAGTCAGGTGGTGACAGCCAATGGCGTCGTCTACCTTTCAGGACAGGTACCCGATACCGCCGGCGCCTCGATCACCGTGCAAACGACGGAAATCCTCACGCGGATCGATGCTCTGCTCGCCACAGCGGGCCTCGACAGGACGCGCGTGATTACCGCCAATATCTGGCTCAGCGATCCTGGGCACTTCGACGAATTCAATGCCGCCTGGGAAGCATGGGTGCCGGCGGGCCACGCGCCGACGCGCGCCTGCGTGCAGGCACTTCTGATGAAGCCCGGCCTCGACGTGGAAGTGGCCGTCACCGCACTCGCATGAAGTGACACACAATGAAGTTCGATACCGTGGTACTCGGCGGCGGCATGGTGGGCGTGTCCGTCGCCGTGCATTTGCAACAGCGTGGGCTTCGGGTCGCGCTCGTTGACCGCAAGGCGCCGGGAAACGAGACCTCGCTCGGTAACGCGGGGCTGATCCAGCGCGAGGGCGTCTATCCGTATGCGCTACCACGCGACCCCGCCACGCTGCTGCGCTACGCGCGCAACCGCTCGCTCGACGTGCGCTATCACCCGCGCGCGCTGCCGAAAGCTCTGCCGTTTCTGTACCGGTACTGGTATCACTCGCGTGCGGATCGTCACGCGGCGATCGCGCGTTCGTATGCGACATTGATCGAGCATTGCGTCAGCGAGCATCGCGCGCTGGTCGAAGCGTCCGGCGCTCATGCACTGCTGCGCCCCGGCGGCTGGCTCAAGGTGTTTCGTAGCGCGCGCGCCCAGCAGGCGGAGCTGCGCGCCGCCGGGCAATGGCGAGACGAATATGGTGTTGCGTTCGAGTCGCTCGACGCCGCGCAATTGCGGCACGACGAGCCGTCGCTCAGTCATGCGTTGATCGGTGCGTTGCGCTACACCGATGCGCACTCCGTCAGCGACCCGAATGCGCTCGTCACGGCGTACGCACGCTACTTCGAGAAGCTCGGCGGCCGCGTCCTGACCGGCGATGCGACGACGCTGCAACCGCATTGGAGTGTCGAGACAGAGCTCGGCCGCATCGATGCCCAGTCGGCGGTGATCGCGCTCGGACCATGGTCGGATGTGCTGACCGCACGGCTGGGATATGCGCTGCCACTTGCCGTCAAGCGGGGTTATCACATGCACTACGCGGCGCGGGACGGTGCGCGCCTGAATCAGCCGGTGCTCGATGCCGAAATCGGCTACCTGATCGCGCCGATGGCGCGTGGCATCCGTCTCACCACGGGCGCCGAAGTGGCTTACCGTGATGCGCCGGCCACCCCCGTGCAACTCGACGCGATCGAGCCGATTGCGCGGCAAACTTTTCCGCTCGGCCAGCGGCTGGATCAAGAGGCGTGGCTCGGCCGTCGTCCATGCACACCGGACATGATGCCGATCATCGGGCCTGCGAACCGGCACAAGGATTTGTGGTTTGCATTCGGCCACGCGCATCACGGCTTGACTCTCGGGCCGATCACCGGGCGTTTGCTCGCCGAGATGATGGTTGGGGACGTCCCCATCGTGGATCCGTCGCCGTTTCGCGCCGAGCGTTTCAGCAGTTGACTGGATCCGGGCCTCGACTTAGTTGTTTCGGTCTGTGCAAGCCGGCGTGAACGCGCTCGGCGAGGTCAAGCCCGTTTGTCTGTCGGTCGGGCCTCCCGGCAATGACAGCTTTCCGACCGTCATGCATGTGAGCGCCTCGCTTGACCGTGAGACCGCATCTTCAGCGAACCGTCTTCCGCTGCGCGCATCACCTGTCAATTGCGCGCCGCGATAGCAGTGAGCGTTAGAATCGTTCGCGAAACTGAACGTGTAACTTTCAAACCTTCGCGGCAGACTCCAACGTGCCGGGCTGCGCCCAGTTCGCGCTCATGCGTCTCGATCCACCACCGCGCCGCCTGGCGCCGGTCGAAGGTCTTCGACCCGGTGTAGACGACCTTCCCTCCTGCCTTCAGACGTATCTGTGCGGTGTAGCCTATACTCCTGCTTTTGCGCTCCCGCGCCGATATTGTTCCCACCGTCTCGCCGGTGCTACAGACCAGAAGTCGGTGCTACATGCAGCACCTGAGCGCAAAACCACCGGAAATCGCCCGGAAACCGCGTGCAATCACGCAACACCCAAACACCCGCCAGGCTCAGTGCTGGCGCCGAAACCCAATGAATTCAAGCCCTCGCCGAATCTCCGTCGCGCCCATGATGGATTGGACCGATCGTCATTGCCGCTCGCTGCATCGGATGATTTCGCGCCATACGTGGCTTTACACGGAAATGGTGACGACCGGTGCGCTGCTGCACGGCGACGTGCCGCGTCATCTCGCGTTCACGCCCGACGAAGCGCCGGTCGCGCTGCAACTCGGCGGCAGCGAGCCCGACGACCTCGCGCGCTCGGCCAAGCTCGGCGAGCAATGGGGCTATGACGAAATCAACCTGAATTGCGGCTGCCCGTCCGAGCGCGTGCAACGCGGCGCGTTCGGCGCGTGCCTGATGAACGAGCCGCAACTCGTCGCCGATTGCGTGAAGGCGATGCGCGACGCCGTATCGGTGCCGGTCACGGTCAAGCATCGCATCGGCGTCGACACGGTCGAGGAATACGGCTTCGTTCGCGATTTCGTCGGCACGATCGCGCAAGCCGGCTGCGAGGTCTTTATCGTTCATGCGCGCAACGCGATCCTGAAGGGCTTGAGCCCGAAGGAGAACCGCGAGATTCCGCCGCTCAAGTACGACTACGCGTATCAGCTGAAACGCGATTTTCCGCAGCTGGAGATCATCATCAATGGCGGCATCAAGACGCTCGACGAAGTCGACACGCATCTTCAGCACGTCGACGGGGTGATGCTCGGGCGCGAGGCGTATCACAACCCCTATGTGCTCGCCGATGTCGACGCGCGCTTCTACGGCTCTGCGCAGGCGCCGCTGACGCGCGAGCAGGTCGAAGCCAAACTGATCGAGTATTGCGCGGCCGAAATGGCGCGCGGCACCTATCTCGGTGCGATCACGCGCCATGCGCTCGGGCTGTATCGCGGCGAAGCGGGTGCGCGTGGCTGGCGTCGAGTTTTGTCCGACAGCAAGCGTCTCGCGGCCCGCGATCTGACCATCTTCGACGAAGCAAGGCAGCATCTGCGCGAGCCCATCGATATTTTTGAATAAAGGACTAGGCAAACCCGAATCTAGTCCCTATAATCTCGTTTCTTCGTCGGCGAGACAGGTTTTTAAAGCAAGTCAAGCGGATGTTAGTGGTGGCTGTAGCTCAGTTGGTAGAGTCCAGGATTGTGATTCCTGTCGTCGTGGGTTCGAGTCCCATCAGCCACCCCAAAGAATTCAAGCAAAAAGCCCAGTCCGCGTGACTGGGCTTTTTGCTTTCTGGCGCTCGTGTAGGCGCCATGTAGTGAATTCCCGTCAACGCGGGGCCGCATGCGGAAGCGTCGTGGGTTCGAGCCTCATGAGCCGCCCAAAAGAATTCAAGCAAACGGCGTTGTGAGCAATCACGACGCCGTTCCAGTTTTGCTGGTGGCCTTCCGCGCTTTACACAACGTTTTTGCGATTTTCTGCCCTCGCACCGTCCCTTCCTGCCTTCCCTGACGACTCAAAAACCGCTTGGTCAACAGGGCCGGATCACCGGCCTGCCTTGCCGCGCTTACGTCTGACCGATTGTTTCTCGATCGGGAATAGTAATTTCAGATTATCGATACAAATTTTCGATAGTAGGGGTATACACTGCCTTCCATCGAAGTTGCAGACACCTGGTTCACTGGCTCCTGCAACATCTCCCTGAAATGCAGTCGAAACGTTATCGGAGTCCTACCATGAAGACCAAGTTCATCGCCGCCCTGCTGGTTGCCGCTTCGGCCTCGATCGCCGCTCCCGCTTTCGCAAGCGGCTACGGTCCGGCACCGTACTATCGTCCGGCGGTTGGCGCGCCGGCTTCGCAACAAGGTCAGAACGCACAGACCGTCGCTGCCGAACAAACCAACACGCAATCGAACGCGTACGGTGGTGTGAAGAGCGTGTCGACGCAATCGGGCACGCGTAGCGAACCCACGACGGGTCCGCAATCGGTGTTCTTCGGCCACTAAGCCGCCAGCAGTACCGTCGGATCCGCTGCCCCTGAAGGCAGCGATCAAACTGGGCGCCGCGCATGCAGTATCGATGCCGGCGCCCAGTTGCGTTTACGTCGGCTGTACCGCGTCTGACACCCCGTCCGCGCAGCCGTAGGTTTGTTGCCCCCTTCGGTCGCGCGCCTGCCGTGCCTTTGTCCGGTTCGCGTGGTGTCCCGTTCCGCCACGACGCGCCTGGCCGCATCTAACTCGTCAGCCCCGCGTCGATCAATTCGCGCGCCGCGCGAAAAGCCGCCTCCGCGGCCGCATGCTCGGTGGACCACAAGCTATCGATATGCACGAGCTGCCAGTCGACCACCGTCGAATCGTCGCGCAACACCCGGAAATGCGCCTTGACACCGGTCAGCGCCTGTTCGACCGCGACTTCGATGTCGTAGTCGCCATAGCGCGCCTGGTAGTCGCCCATGTCGACGCCCTTCGGCTCCATGCTCGCCTCCGTCGAATGGCTGATCGCGGACAAGCGACCGCCCGCGTCCAGCGGGCATCGCGATGACCAGTCACCTGCTCGCGACTCACCCGCGACGCGCCGCCTCGCTCTCCACACCGGCCGTGCGGCCGGCCGCCGATCAGCGGATCAGTTGCAATCGCCGGAAAGGTACTGCCGGCCGTTGCAGTTGATTTCGACCCCACCGCTGCCCGCTTCGGCAACGAGGTCGCATGCCAGTAACTCCGCTACGACGGACGGCGCCACTTCGGGCGCCGTCTGTCCGACGCCGACGTCGTTCAGACGCCGCAACGCTTCGACCGCTTCGGGACTCAAGGACTTCGACATGGCCGTCTCCGTCGGAATACTCAATTCATCCTAGCAAGTTTCATCGGCCGATGCAGGTGTGCGCGCCCGATACGCCCGCGGGCTGGAGCGTCGAGTCTGGGAATTGGCGTCTGGACGCGGCGTGAGTTGGCAACGGCACCATTAGCAGCGCGATTCATCGCGCCGGCAACGGCCCCGGAACACCGCCTGCTACTAGCAAATCGTGCACACGGTCGCGTGCCTACCAATGGCGCGCGACATCGAAGGAGAACGACATGAAGCAAGACAAATGGGCCCGCTTGACGGCCACTGGCGTCGCGCTGGCCGCGCTGCTCGCGGGCGGCGCGAGCGCCGTCGCGCAAACCGTCGCGCAAACGACAGCCAGCGCACCGCCGGACAGCCATGCGCCGATGGCCAAACCGCCCGAGGCGGCATCGGGCGCCGGCGGGTCGAGCAACCCGGACAACATGCCGATCAAGCGTCCCGCCAAGCCGACCAACGACCACATGTCGCACGAGCCGCCCGCAAGCGGCGCAAACGCGAAGTAGCCGCCGCGCACGCCGCTCGCACTAGCGCAATGTCATCAGAGCCGGGCGATCGACACCTCAGTCGACTTCACGAGCGCGACCACTTCCGAGCCGACTTTCAGGTCGAGTTCGTCGACCGAGCGCGTCGTGATCACCGACGTGACGATGCCGAACGGGGTCTCCACGTCGACCTCGGACACCACCGAGCCGCGGATGATCTCCTTGACCTTGCCTTTGAACTGATTGCGCACGTTGATGGCGGAAATGCTCATTTCAGATAACTCCACAGAAGCAGTTGATAACGGAACGGATCGGATCGATTCACCTGGAAAACTCAGACAGCCCAGCGCACCTCGCTCGGCCGCGTGAGACGGCCCGCTTCGGGCAAACCATACGGGTCATAAGGCTCGTACGCGCGATGCGCGAGCGTGTCGTCGTTCGGCGCGTTTTTCAGCACCCGTTGCAGCACGTGCTCTTCGAGCGCGGCGAAGCCCGCCGATGCCCGCGCGCGTGGACGCGCAAGCGCGACCGGCTGATCGAGCGCGATGCGGCCTTCCTCGATCAGCAGAATCCGGTCGCCGAGCGCGACGGCTTCATGTACGTCGTGCGTGACGAGCAGCGCGGTGAAGCGATGCTCGCGCCACAGCCTTTCGATCAGCGCATGCATTTCGATGCGCGTCAACGCGTCGAGCGCGCCGAGCGGTTCGTCGAGCAGCAGCAATTGCGGACGATGCACGAGCGCCCGCGCGAGCGCGACGCGCTGCCGCTGGCCGCCCGATAGCTGCGCGGGCCAGTCGTTCGCGCGTTCGAGCAGGCCGACTTCCGCGAGCACCGCACGCGCATCGTCGCGCGCGCCGCGGCCGAGGCCGAGCATCACGTTCTGCAGCACGCTTTTCCACGGCAGCAGACGCGCGTCCTGAAACATGATGCGGGTGTCGAGCGGACCGCCGTTCTCCGCGCGCTTTTCGAGCACGCCCGAACTGGCCTCTTCGAGACCCGCGACGAGCCGCAACAACGTCGATTTGCCGCAGCCGCTCCGGCCGACGATCGCGACGAAACTGCCCCGCTCGATCGACAGATCGAAGCCCGACAGCACCTCGCGCTCGCCATAGCGTTTGCCGACGCCGCGCAATTGCACCGCGTAGTCGGTGGCGCGGCGCGCATCACCGCGAGCCAGCGCGGCGGCTTGCAAGCCGTGTTGCAAGCCGTGATGCGAGCCATAATGCATGCCGCCCGCACCATCCCGCTCAACCTGCGCAGCCTCGTTCGCGTCATGATCCGCGAGCCGTGGCTGCGCGAGTTCGGTCTCGAGATCGCTGCCCGCGATGCCGCCGAACGTCGTCGATAGCGTCGTTGCGCTCATGCTTTCGCTCCTCGCTGATAGGCCGGATGCCAGCGCAGCGACACGCGCTCGAGGCTCTTCGCGAGCATGTCCGCGAGTTTGCCGAGCGCCGCGTACAGCAGAATGCCGACCACCACCACGTCGGTTTGCAGGAATTCGCGCGCGTTCATCGTCATGTAGCCGATGCCCGATTGCGCGGAAATGGTCTCGGCGACGATCAGCGTGACCCACATCAGCCCGAATGCGAAGCGCACGCCGACCAGAATCGACGGCAGCGCGCCCGGCAGAATCACGTGGCGGTACAGCGCGAAACCTTTGACGCCATAACTGCGCGCCATCTCGATCAGGTTCGCGTCGACCGAACGGATGCCGTGGAACGTGTTCACATAGACCGGGAAGAACACGCCGAGCGCGACGAGGAACACCTTCGCTTCTTCCTCGATGCCGAACCAGAGAATCACGAGCGGAATCATCGCGAGCGCGGGGATGTTGCGGATCATCTGCACGGTTGAATCGAGCACGATTTCGGCGGGTTTGAACAGCCCCGTCGCGAGTCCGAGCACGAGACCGATGCCCCCGCCGATCGCGAAGCCCGACACCGCACGCCACGTGCTGACCTTCACGTCGGCCCACATTTCGCCGGACTGGATCAGCGACCATGCGGCCTTCACGACCGCGAGCGGCTCGGGCAGAACGCGCGTCGACAGCGCGCCGCTGCGCGCGGCGATTTCCCATGCGAGCAGGATCGCGATCGGCGCGAGCCACGGCAGCAGGTGCGCGCCGAAACGGCGCAGCGCGACAGCGCGCGTCGTGGGCGCGGCCTGCGGGGCTGCCCCCGATCCCGCGCTCAAAGTAGTGTCACTCATGTTGGCTTTTCTCCTTGCCTGTCGATCGTCGTGTGCGTGTCGCGCATTCCACGCTTAGCGTTCATTCAGCTCGCGCTCGCCGCTTTCGGCAGATAGCTGGTGCCGACGATTTCGCCGAACGGCCCCGACAACGGCCCGTTGGCGACCTTGCTGAAGCGTTGCGGCAGCAGCGGAAACACGAGTTCGGCGAAACGGTAGGATTCCTCGAGATGCGGATAGCCCGACAGGATGAACGTCTCGATGCCGAGCGCCGCGTACTCCTTCATGCGCGCGGCCACCTGCTCCGGACTGCCCACCAGCGCAGTGCCCGCGCCGCCGCGCACGAGCCCGACGCCTGCCCACAGGTTCGGATAGACCTCCAGCTGTCCGCGCCCGCCGCGCTTGCCGCCGTGCAGCGCGGCCATACGGCGCTGCCCTTCCGAATCCATCTTCGCGAACGAGGCCTGCGCACGCGCGACCGTATCGTCATCGAGCTTGCTGATCAGCTTGTCGGCGGCCGCCCATGCTTCTTCCTCGGTCTCGCGCACGATCACGTGCAGACGGATGCCGAAGCGGATCTGCCGGCCTCGCGCCGCGGCGCGTGCGCGAATGTCGGCGATCTTGTTCGCGACCGCTTCGGGCGGCTCGCCCCACGTCAGATACGTGTCGATGTGTTCGGCCGCGATATCGTGTGCGGCCGCCGACGAGCCGCCGAACCACAGCGGCGGATGCGGGTTCTGCACCGGCGGATACAGCGCCTTGCCGCCCTTCGATTGCAGATGCTTGCCGTCGAAATCGATCGCTTCGTTGCCGTGCGACGCCGCGAGCAGCTTGCGCCAGATATGCAGGAACTCGTCGGTGACTTCGTAGCGCGTGTCGTGATCGACGAACACGCCGTCGCCGGCCAGTTCGGCCGCGTCGCCGCCCGTCACCACGTTGATCAACAGACGCCCGTTGGACAGCCGGTCGAACGTCGCCGCCATGCGCGCGGCGAGCCCCGGCGACGACAGCCCCGGGCGAATCGCGACGAGGAACTTCAACCGCTGCGTCGCGGGAATCAGGCTCGACGCGACGACCCAGGCGTCCTCGCACGAGCGGCCGGTCGGCAGCAGCACGCCCTCGTAGCCGAGCGTATCGGCGGCGACGGCGATCTGCCGGAAGTAGTCGTAATCGGCTGCGCGTGCGCCTTGGGACGTACCGAGATAGCGGCTGTCGCCGTGAGTCGGAATGAACCAGAACACATTCATGTTGTTGCTCCTGCCTGTTCTTGACGGATTGAAAACGGTGGGCGCGAGCGCCGGCCGCGCGCATCAGCCGGCAACCGGCAAGGCGCTGCGACGTGTTGAAGGATTGAGAAACGGACGATGGACTCAGTCCATCGGCGGCCGCATCAAAGCAACGAAAGCCTATGCGCCTGGCGGACGGCACCGCGAACACGACGGCGCGCGGGCTCTGCGGCAACGGAGATTCGGCGTGAGGCTCGACATTGCGATGGCTTTCCTCGACCAGCGTGCGCGTGAAGCGCTCGATTTAACGGATGACGGCGACACCCGCGCCGTCTGCATGAGGAAACAGTCTATGGAGCGGTCCGTGGCTTTTGAACGATTTTTTTGAGCTTAGGATTTCCGCTTTCCTGATTAGCCCGGCGTTACCGCATACGGTTGTTGCGCTTTATACACGCGGCCCCGGCCGCCGCACCCCGGTCGATATAATGGCGCTCGTTTCCAACCACCCGGTACAGGTCTTGCGATTCGCGTCGCCTGTACGTTGCCGGTGCAATGCATGCACAAAATTATTCTGCCGTTCGTCGCCGGTTTTCTGGCTTCCCTGTTCTTTCGCGAATCGACGCTGGCGCTGATGCACGCCGCCGGCATGATCGATCCCAGCGGTTTTTCCACCGCGCCTTTTTTGCCGCTCGGCCTGCCTGAGTTCATTGCAAACGCAATCTGGAGCGCGTGCTGGGCCGTACTGATGGCCTGGCTCTTGCGCGTCGCGCCGCACCGGCACGCGCCGTGGGTACCCGCGTTCGTGTTCGGCGGCATCGTGCTGACGGCCGCGAGCGTGTTCGTCGTCGATCCGCTGCGCGGCATCTGGCCGAGCGGCAACATGCTGCCGCGCCTCGCGGTGGGCTTCGCGGCGAATGCGATGTGGGGCTGGGGCGCGCTCGTGTTCATGCGCGCGTTCATGGCGAGCGAGGAAGAGGAATAAGCGCGGCGCGCGTGATTTCGCGCAACGCGTAGATTCGCGCGGGCGGGATCGCGACCCGGTGCGTTCAGTGCGAATTCGGCGCGAGCCAGCGCGAGCCAGCGCGAGCCAGCGGGCGTTCAGTGGCCGCTCATCCGCGCAGAGCGCTTAGCGGGTGCTCGTTCGCCGGCCACGGGCTGTCGAACATCTTCTCCACATCGGTCCGATCGACGTCCTCGATGCGCGCGAAACGCCAGCGCGGCGCGTTGTCCTTGTCGATGATGCGCGCGCGAATGCCTTCCACCGTATCGCCGAGCAGGAAGCTCGAGCGCGTCAGATCGAGATCGGTCCGCAGCACGTCGGCCATCGACCCTTCCGCGCGCGTGACGACTTCGAGCGAGACCGCCATCGACAGCGGCGAGCGCTCGCGCAGCACCGCGATCGTCTGCTCGGCCCACTCCGCGGCGTCGCCGCCGCGCTCGCGTTCCTGTTCGAGCGACGCGAGTATCCGCGCGACGTCGGGCAGCGCGAAATGCCGGTCGATCAACGTCCGCGCCTTCGCCAGCGCGCTCTCCTCCGGCTGCGGCGCGACCTGATACGCGGCCGTCTCACGCTCGACGCATGCAACCACATCCGCGCCGCGCTCGAACGGTTCGCCGCGCAACGTATCGACGAGCGCGGGTAACGCCGCGTCGTCGATGTATGCATCGGCGAGGCCAGCGTACAGCGCGTCGGCCGCGCCGATCGTCTCGCCGGTCACCGCCAGATAGCGGCCGATCGCGCCGGGCGTGCGGGCGAGAAACCAGCTCGCGCCGACGTCGGGAAAGAGGCCGATACGCGTTTCGGGCATCGCCATCCTGGTTGATTGCGTGACGACGCGCAGGCCGCCGGTGCGATGCGCGCCCTGCGAAATGCCCATCCCGCCGCCCATCACGATGCCGTTCATCAACGCGATATACGGCTTCGGATACACGAAGATCGCGTGATTGAGACGGTATTCCTCGCTGAAGAACGTGTCGCGCGCCTGCTGGTCGCCGCGCTGCGCCGCCTCGTACATGAAGCGGATGTCGCCGCCCGCGCAGAACGCGCGCTCATGCCGGCTGCGCACGACGACGGCGAGCACCTCGGGATCCTCGCGCCACTGGTCGAGCGCCGCGTGAATCGCGCGGATCATGCCGGTCGACAGCGCGTTCAGCGCTTTCGGCCGCTCCAGTTCGATGAAACCGATGCGGTTGGCTACGTGGGTCGCGATTTCGTCGCTAGCGGCGGGCGAGGCTGACGTGGACATGGAGAGCTGGGCGCGGCGGCGCGGGATGAAGTGGAACTGAACGTTATCACGGGCCTGCCGCTTTGCGTTTGGTGGCGGGCTCGGGGGCTGGGTCCGTGGAGCCGGCGGCCTCGGCGTGGCGCCGCGCGACGGATTTTCTGCCGCGGACTGCGGCGCCGTTCGTTGCGCCCGCCCCCACGGCCTGCGGCGCGCCGAGCCATGTGTCGAGCGTCACCGCGACGAGCGTCTCGAGCGGCGCGCTCGGAAACACCGGGCACGTGAGATTCAGCGCGACGATGCCATGCAGACTCGCCCACAACGCCTCGGCCCAGACGGCCGGCTCCATCGACGCGACCGACGCCGACACACGCCCCGCCGCCCGCAATTCGTCGAGCGCGTCGATCATGATGTGCAGCGCGGCGTCGCCGGGGTCGTCGTCGGTTTCGCCGCCGACCCCGCCTGCATCACCCGCGTTGCCGTCGTCTTTGCCAGCGCCCGCCGCGCCGCCGAGCGCCGCGCCGGTATAGCTCGGATCCTCCATGAAAATCAGCCGGTAGGTTTCCGGATGCTCGACGCCAAACGCCACGTACGCGCGCCCGAGCGCCTTCAGCCGCTCGGCCGGATCGGCGATCTGCACGAGCGGCACGAAGGTCGCGAGCAATTGCGCGTAACCCTCCGCGCACAAGGCCCGCGCGATGTCGTCGCGACTCGCGAAATGGAGGTACAACGTGGCGGGCGAATATTCGATCGCGTCGGCGATCTTGCGCATCGACAGCGCGGCAAAGCCCTCGCGCACGACGATGCGCCGCGCGGCATCGAGGATGCGTTCGCGCAGCGCCTGCTTCTGGCGGTTCTTTCGTTCGGCGATTCCCATGACTCGCAATTTTCAGATTGACAAACTGAAAAGTCAAATTAAACTGAACACTGTTTACTGAACGCTGTTCAGTAAATTTTCGTCTATCAAATTGTGCAGCCACAGCGGCACGCGACGACGTCGCGCCGCCATCTCAGGGAGTCGTGATGCAAGCCACGGGAAAGGTCGGTCTATTCGGTGCCGCTGGCGCGGCGGGTCAAAGCATCGCGGCGGCGCTCGGCGCGGCGGGCCGCGACTATCGGGTGGTCGGCCGCTCGCGCGAGGCATTGCAACGCAGCTTCGGTGACGACCCGCACGCGGAGATCGTCACCTGGAACCCCGACGATCCCGCCTCGGCCCGCGCCGCGGCTGCCGGTCTGCAGACCGTGATCTACCTGGTCGGCGTGCCCTACGACCAGTTCGCGCAGCATCCGCCGTTGATAGAGAAAACGCTGGCCGGCGTGACGGCGGCCGGCGTCGAGCGCTTCATTCTGATCGGCACCGTGTATCCGTATGGGCGCGCACGCGGCAATCCGATCCGCGAAGATCATCCGCGCGAGCCGCACACGTTCAAGGGCCGCATGCGGCTCGAACAGGAAAAGCTCGTGCTGGCCGCGCATGGCCGGAATGGTCTCGAAACGCTGGTATTGCGGCTGCCCGATTTCTACGGACCAGGGGTCGAGCGCAGCCTGTTGCAAGGCGTCTTCGTCGGCGCCGCTACGGGCAAGCGCGCGCAGGTGCTCGGTCCCGTCGACGTACCGCACGAATTCATCTTTCTGCCCGATGTCGGCCCCGTGGTCGAACGGCTGACGCGCACGCCCGAGGCCTACGGCCGCTGGTGGCATCTCGCGGGCGCCGGCACGATCACGCAGCACGAAGTGGCGCGCGAGGCCTACGCGCTCGCGGGCCGCGAGCCGAAGCTGATGGTCGCCGGCAAGGGCATGCTGCGCGTGCTCGGGCTATTCAATCCGCTGATGCGTGAACTGGTCGAGATGAACTATCTGATGACCGAGCCGGTCGTGCTCGATGATTCGGCGCTGGCGACGTTGATCGGGCCGCTCAGGAAGACGTCGTATCAGGAAGGGATCAGGCGGTGCTTCGAAGCGGCGCGCGAGGCAATGCCGGCACGCGGCGTGAACTAGCGACAAGGTATTGGCGATGCGTTGGAGGAGGGAAAACCGGGGAACTGGACGAGCGCCCTGCCTTTAGCGCCGATGGTCTGTCGGCCGTTCCGCTTAGCCTGCCATCTGCCCCGGCGGAAAGTGGCCACTCTTGAGCAGCACGGGTGTGCCGTTGCTGATCTGCAAATGCTCACGCGCAACGGCCTCGATGCGCGGACGGCCTACATCGAACGCGCGTAGCCAGCCTGCGAGGTCCTCGCTGTAAGCGCCGAAATGATCCTCGAGCGCTTCCACCGAGATCGCGCACGGCACCGGCTCACCGTCCACCAGCGCGGAAAAAACGACGGTCAGGTTGGAATCGCGGTAAGCAGGCTCGTCTGCGGGAAAACGGATTTCCATGGTCGCCTCGTCAGAAGGTGGCGGCGGGAAGGCAGCACGCGCGGAAGGCCGCTGCGTGCCGCCGATCCTCGCGGGTCCCGCTATGGTACTCGCGCCGCCGGATCACGGTCCAGCGCGCGCGGGGGCCTGATTCCGGGCATCGGGCGCTGCCTTGGCGGTCCGTTGGGCAAGCCCTTCGCGCGGGAATCGCCGGCACGCTCACTGCCCATCCAGCAAGCGGTCGACATAGTCGCGGGCTGCTCGTTCGACGAACGCGAGCGCTTCTTCTTCGCTGGCGAAGCGTTGCCGGTCGCCGAGTTCGAGCAGCGTTTCAATCCGATGCGGATCGTCCGGGCCGGCTTCGGCGAGGCTGACCGAACCGACGTAGGTACCATCCGCTTTGGCTTGCGCGTCGCCCGACGTGCCCGACGTGCTGCCCAACGGCACGAGGCGTGCGGCGGCGCTGATGTAATAGCCGCGATAAGGGCCACTGACCCGTTCAGCCATCTTCGTCCTCCTGTTGCGGTTCGGGAGCTAGCGCCAGTCACGACGGCGCCGCCTTGCTGCTGCAGCATGCGGCGCGCCGCTGCACCGGGTGTGCGAGCGGGCCGCCCCATCACGATAAGGCGCGTCGCGGCGCGATAAGTTCTGCCCGCGAAACGGGCTCCCGCACCGCAACCGAAACCGGGTCGCACTTCGGTCGCGCGCGCGGGTCGAATGGTCCAGATCGGCATGCTCCGTGCTATCCCACGGTACCTTTGACAACGTCATTTCGAGGCCAGCGAGCGCAATATGGGAAAATATTTTCTGCAGAATCAAGAACTGCCGGAGCCGGATGCGGCGAACAAATGGTTTGAGTACGCGGAAAGTCACGGCATCGACATCCCGAAAGCGATCAGCATCTGGGAAGACGCGGCCACTGAAGAAGGCGCGGAGGCCCGGCGGCTCGTCAGTGCGGCGGGCATCACGGTCGAAGCGCCCTGAGCCGTGGCGCGCGCCATCGCGTCCCGCAGCCGCCCCCGGCGACGCCGGCCCGGCAGCCCCCTCCATCTGAATGAAAGGACACAACACGATGCAATTCACGACGCAACCGCGGCGCGCCGGCCGATTCCACTGCCTTCGATCCAGCGCCGCGCTTGCCCTCGTGCGTCGCGCGTCGCTGTCTGCCGCATGGCCTGCCGCGCTGCTGCTCGCCGCGGGGCTGGGGGGCTGCGCGTCGTCGAACACGACCACGCTGATCAATCTGCCGAACGGCCAGACCGGCTTCGCGGTCAATTGCAGCGGCGCCGACGCCGGCTCGAGCTGGGCCTCGTGCTACGTGCAAGCGGGTAAAGCCTGCGGCGCGACCGGCTACGACATCGTGTCGAAGGATAACGACGAAGGCGGCGCGGCCGGCGGCAGCATCACGAACGTCGCATCGGCGAATGTGAAAGGCCGCTCGATGATCGTGCGCTGCAAATAGGCCGATTTACGTCCCGGGCGGTGATCGTGGCGGCTTGCGCGGGCGCTCAATGCGCCTGCATCTTCGAGAAGAGATTCAGCACGGCGACGCCAGCGACGATCAGTCCCAGTCCGATGATCGCCGGCAGGTCAGGTACCTGCCGGTACAGCACCAGTGCCACCAGCGTGATCAGCACGATGCCCGCGCCGGACCAGATCGCATAGACGATGCCGACCGGAATGCTCCTGAGCGTCAGCGACAGGCAATAAAACGCGATGCCGTAGCCGAGCACGACGACCGTCGAAGGCAGCAGCCGCGAAAAGCCGTCCGACGCCCGCAACGCGGAAGTCGCAATCACTTCGGCGACGATCGCGATCGCGAGCAGCGCATACGGGGGTACGCGCATCGCGTCAGCTTTTCGCGAGCGCGAGCTTGCCGTAGTCGTGACCCAGATGCGCGCACAGCGCTTCGACCACGAGTTCATGATCGGCGCGCTGCGGCAGTCCGGACACCGTGATCGAACCGATCACGCCCGCGCCTTCCACCGTCAGCGGGAACGAGCCGCCGTGCGATGCGTACTCGGTGGCGGGCAGACCGTGCTTGTCGGCGAGCGTCGCTCCGGCGAGCTGCATTTTCAGCCCGATCGCGTACGAGCTACGGCGAAAGTGCGCGACGGTGTTGCCCTTGCGGCGGGACCAGTCGACGTTGTCGGGCGTCGCGCCGTCGAGCAGGCTGAAGAACAGCGGCTGGCCGAACGTGCGCACGTCGATCGCGGCGGCAATGCCCCGCGCTTTCGCGACTTCATGCAGATACGCGCCGACTTGCCACGCGCGGTCGGCATCGAAGCGAGGAAACACGAGGGTCTTTTCCTGAATGGCGATGACCTGCAGATCGTGAGCGATATCCATGGGGTTCAGAACGGGTCGGAGGATCAGAGTCGAACGGGGCGCCGTCGTGAAGATCCGGCGAGCCGCGTGGAGAATCTGAATTCTAGCGCAGCGTCCAGGCTCGGCTTTCCGGCGCCTTTCCGATAGGTGAAGTCGCGCGGGCGGCGCGAAGCGCAATGAAGCTAATCCTTACATGGCTATTGCGCTGGCTGTCAGGCTGGTCTATAATCTTTTCTTCGACGGACGCGGGGTGGAGCAGTCTGGCAGCTCGTCGGGCTCATAACCCGAAGGTCGTAGGTTCAAATCCTACCCCCGCAACCAAGACGAAATCATTGAAGGGTTACAACGCATTGGCGTGTAACCCTTTTTTGTTTTGTGGCCTTGGTTTGGCGATCCCGTTGATCGCCCGCACCCTTAGACGAAAAAAAGCAGACGAAAAAAAAGCGCGTCAACCAAATGACGCGCCAAGACTACGAGGCAATGTACAAGAGAGAAAAGATGACTGTGGTGGACGCGGGGGCCTCCATCGCAACCATCAGGACCGATGCTATCAGCGCATCCGAAAATCGACTGTCAACCAATGTCAGGCGCAAAGAAGCTCGCGGCATCGAACGTCCCATCGCGCAACCCCTGCCGGCGCCTCAGTAATCTCCCGCCCCGGTGATAAACTCCTATCACCCCTTCTCGTCCCCTTTCCAATGAAATTCTGTTCTGTCTGCGGCCACGGCGTCAGTCTGAGCATTCCGCCGGGCGACAATCGCGAGCGCTTCGTATGCGGCAGTTGCGGCACCGTGCATTATCAGAATCCGCGTAACGTGGTCGGCACCGTTCCCGTGTGGGACGACAAGGTGCTGCTGTGCCGTCGTGCAATCGAGCCGCGCTACGGCTACTGGACGCTGCCCGCCGGCTTCATGGAAATGGGAGAAACGACCGCCGAAGCCGCCTCGCGCGAAACGCTCGAGGAAGCCGGCGCGCGCGTCGAGGTGCAGAACCTGTTTTCACTGCTAAACGTGCCGCACGTGCATCAGGTGCATCTGTTCTACATGGCGCGGCTGCTCGATCTCGACGTCGCCGCCGGCGAGGAAAGCCTCGAAGTGAAGCTGTTCGAGGAGCACGAGATTCCGTGGGACGAGATCGCGTTTCCGACCGTCGGCCAGACGCTGCGCTTTTTTTTCGCCGACCGTGCGGCCGGCAGTTTCGGCCTGCATACCGGCGACATCTTCCGCTCCCTGCGCGAAGGTTGAGCGGCGCGCATGGTTCCCTGGCTCGGAGCTGACGATCCGTTTCCCCCCGTCGAGCGCGCGCTCGGCGCCACGAGTGGCGCGCCCGGCCTGCTCGCGGCCAGCGGCGATCTGCTGCCGTCGCGCCTCATCGACGCTTACCGGCGCGGCATTTTCCCGTGGTACTCGGACGGTCAGCCGGTGTTGTGGTGGAGCCCCGATCCGCGCATGATCCTGCGTCCTGTCGAGTTCAAGCTGTCGCCATCGCTGCGCAAGACGCTCAAGCGGGTGTTGCGCGACGACGCATGGGAAATCCGCGTCGATCATGATTTCGCGGGCGTGATGCGCGCCTGCGCGCAGGCGCCGCGCCGCGGCCAGCGCGGCACGTGGATCACCGCAGATGTGGTCGAAGCCTATTCGTCGCTGCACCGCCTGGGCGACGCGCACAGCATCGAAACCTGGTTCGAGGGCGAGCGTGTAGCGGGTTTGTATGGCGTGTCGCTCGGCCGGATGTTCTTCGGCGAATCGATGTATACCGACGTCACCGACGGCTCGAAAATGGCGCTGGCCGCGCTCGTCGGCCACTTGCGACGTCACGAAATAGAAATGATAGACTGCCAGCAGAACACGTCGCATCTGGCGTCGCTCGGCGGCCGCGAGATAGCGCGCAAGGCGTTCGTCGCGCATGTTCGCGCGTCTGTCGGCGCACCGGCGATCCCATGGCGCTTCGACAAGACCGCCCTGCTCGAAATCGTCACGCGGGCGGCGTAGGAAAAATCAGGCCGAATCCGGCTCCGCCGCCTGTCGAATCGCGGCATCAACCGCCAGGTGCGCCGGGTTTGCAATACAGAGACGCTTCGAGAGCTGCCAACGTGACTCATCCCAACGAGCTGCCTCTTTCACCGCTTTCCGCGCTGCAATTTTATGCAACGGCGCCCTATCCCTGCAGTTACCTGGACGGCCGCATCGCGCGCTCGCAGGTCGCCACACCCAGTCACCTGATCAATTCGGACGTCTACACCGACCTCGTCAAGGCGGGTTTCCGGCGCTCGGGCGTGTTCACGTACCGCCCGTATTGCGACGGCTGCCGCGCGTGCGTGCCGGTGCGCGTGCCGGTCGAGCGTTTTCAACCGAACCGCACGCAGCGGCGAGTATGGAAAAAGCACGGCGACCTGGTCGCGACCGTTGCACCGCTGCACTACGACGAGGAGCATTACGCGCTGTATATGCGTTACCAGTCGGCGCGCCACGCGGGCGGAGGCATGGACCGCGACAGCCGCGACCAGTACGAGCAGTTCCTGCTGCAAAGCCGGATCAACTCGCGGCTCGTCGAGTTTCGCGAGCCGGCGCCGCTGCGGCCCGATGGACGCCCCGATGCGCAGGGCGCGCTGCGCATGATCAGCATGATCGATATCCTCGGCGACGGGTTGTCATCGGTGTACACGTTCTTCGAGCCGAGCCTGCCGCACGCGAGCTTCGGCACCTACAACATCTTCTGGCAGATCGAGCAGGCGCGCAGCCTGAATCTGCCGTACGTGTATCTCGGCTACTGGATTCGCGAAAGCCCGAAAATGGCGTACAAGGCGAATTTCCGGCCGCTCGAAGGCTTGATCGACGGCGCGTGGCGCGTGCTCGACCCGACCAGCATCGAACTGCCGCCGGTCGATATCGCGATGCATGGGCGACGCGGACCGCTCAGGCCGTAGTCGAGTCACCGTCGAGGCACAGTCGAGTCCTGCTCGCCGCCCGCAACGCCCTTCCAGTCTCACAAAAGCCCAAAGCCGGTAAAATAGCGGGTTCCCATTTTCCGGCCGTCCGGCTTCATCCCGTGCTCAGTTCCCTTTATCCGCTCGTTCGCGCCCAACTCTTTCGCATGGACGCGGAAGACGCTCACCATCTGACCTTGCGCATGCTCGGCGCCGCCGGCCGCACCGGCCTCGCCGGCGCGCTCGCGGCGCGCGTGCCGGATTCGCCGCGCACCGTGATGGGCCTGACGTTCCGCAACCCGGTCGGGCTCGCGGCGGGCCTCGACAAGGACGGCGCGTGCATCGACGGTCTGGCGGCGCTCGGCTTCGGCTTCATCGAAGTGGGCACCGTGACGCCGCGCGCGCAGCCGGGCAATCCGCGCCCGCGCATGTTTCGGCTGCCGCAGGCGAACGCCGTGATCAACCGGATGGGCTTCAACAACGCCGGCGTCGACCAGTTCGTGAAGAACGTCCAGGCCGCGCGCTATCGCGGCATCCTCGGTCTGAACATCGGCAAGAACGCCGACACGCCGATCGAGCGTGCCGCCGAAGACTACCTGTACTGCCTCGAACGCGTGTACCCGTTCGCGAGCTACGTGACGGTCAACATCTCGTCGCCGAATACGAAGAACCTGCGCCAGCTGCAGGGCGCCGACGAACTCGACGCGCTGCTCGCCGCGCTGAAGGACAAGCAGCAACAACTCGCCGACATGCACGGCAAGCTCGTGCCGCTCGCGCTGAAGATCGCGCCGGATCTCGACGACGAGCAGATCAAATCGATCGCCGACACCTTGCTGCGCCACAAATTCGAAGGCGTGATCGCGACCAACACGACACTGTCGCGCACCGCCGTCGCCGGCATGCAGTACGGCGACGAAGCCGGCGGCCTGTCGGGCAAGCCGGTATTCGACGCGTCGAACGAGGTGATCCGCAAGCTGCGCGCCGAAGTCGGCGAGGCGGTGCCGATCATCGGCGTAGGCGGCATTTTCTCGGGCGACGATGCGCGCGCGAAGCTCGCAGCCGGCGCGTCGCTGGTGCAGCTTTATACTGGTTTCATCTACCGCGGACCGGCCCTCGTGGCCGAATGCGCGCAGGCGTTGCGCTGAGCGTCCGCGTCGCCGGCGCATATAGACATAAACAAACGATATTTAGATCGCGATAGTCTCGTTTGTTATGCTCTCGACCGTCAAAACGTCAGACGTACACAAGGAACAAGATGAAATTCGGCCTGCTGAAAAAGCTCCTCGCCACCGCGCTGATCGGCGCGTCGTTGACCGCCGTCGCCGCGCACGCGGAAGACCTGCTCGACCAGGTCAAGCAGCGCGGCACGCTGCGCATCGGTCTCGAAGGCACCTTCCCGCCGTTCAACTCGAAGGCGCCGTCGGGCGAGCTGGTCGGCTACGACGTCGACATCGCCAAGGCCGTCGCCGCGAAGCTTGGCCTGAAGCCGGAGTTCGTCACGACCGAGTGGAGCGGCATCATCGCCGGTCTGCAGGCAGGCAAGTTCGATGTGATCGTCAACCAGGTCGGCATCACCGACGCGCGCAAGCAGACGCTCGACTTCTCGCCGCCGTACACGTACTCGGCCGCGCAACTGATTCAGCGCAAGGACGACACGCGCCAGTTCACCTCGCTCGAAGACCTGAAGGGCAAGAAGCTCGGTGTCGGTCTCGGCACGAACTATATGGACATGGCGAAGTCGGTGCCCGGCATCGACGTGAAGACCTATCCGGGCGCGCCTGAATACCTGCGCGATCTGGCCGCCGGCCGGCTCGACGCGGCGTTGAACGACCGTCTGATGCTCGCGTACCTGCTGAAGAACTCGAACCTGCCGCTGCGCACCGGCGCGAACGTCGGCGCCGGCAACCCGTCGGGCATCCCGTTCAGGAAGGGCAACCCGAAGTTCGCGCAGGCGATCGACGAGGCGATGACCCAGCTCGAAGCGGACGGCACCTTCACGAAGATCTCGGACAAGTGGTTCGGCATCGACGTCAGCAAGCCGATCAAGTAACACGCGTGTAATCGAACGAAGGGCGGCATCGTGATCGATGCCGCCCTTCGCGTTTTTGCGGCCCGCGCGAGCTCCAGAACCCGGACCGCGCGTCGCGTATACCCCAAGCAGCATCGCGCGACTCGCGCCTTAACGCGCGCCAAAGTTTATGATGTGCGCTTTGTGCGTCAATAAGAACACTGCCCATGTCCATCACATCCCTGCTGCTCCAATCGCTGCCGGTGCTCGCACAAGGCGCCTTGCTGACGATCAAGTTCGCGATCCTGTCGATGATCTTCGGTCTGATCGGCGGCGCCGTGCTCGCGCTGATGGGCATCAGCCACAGTCGTCCGCTGAACTGGATCGCGCGTGTCTATGTGAGCGTGATGCGCGGCACGCCGCTGCTCGTACAGATCTTCGTGATTTATTACGGTCTGCCGAGCTTCGGCATTTCGCTTGATCCGACGCCGGCCGGCGTGATCGCGCTGTCGGCGAACGTCGCCGCGTATCTGTCCGAAAGCATGCGCGGCGCGATCCTGGGCATCCACCAGGGCCAGTGGCTAGCCTCCTACAGCCTCGGGCTGTCGCGGCGTCAGACGCTGCGCTACGTGATCGCGCCGCAGGCGCTGCGCATCGCGGTGCCGAGTCTGTCGAACAGTTTGATCAGCCTGATCAAGGACACCTCGCTCGTGTCCGTGATCACGGTGACCGAGCTGCTGCGCAGCGCACAGGAAATGATCGCGTCGACCTATCAGCCGCTGCCGCTTTATCTGGCAGCCGCGGCCGTGTACTGGGTGCTGTGCCAGGTGCTCGAATGGGCGCAGCGCTGGTACG
The DNA here is from genome assembly GCF_021390635.1 of Paraburkholderia sp. HD33-4. NCBI lineage: Bacteria > Pseudomonadati > Pseudomonadota > Betaproteobacteria > Burkholderiales > Burkholderiaceae > Paraburkholderia > Paraburkholderia sp. HD33-4. Next base: position 2,720,407 of record NZ_JAJEJS010000001.1, read on the forward strand.
AGCGGCGTCTGTCGCTGCCGACGCGACACTGAGCGCCGCGCGCGCCTGCTGGTACACCCCGGCGGCTCATTCGCCGGCGAACCTGAGCCCCAATGCCGCGCGCGCCGCGTCGGCCATCGCGATCATCTGCAGCGACGTGTCGTGCGGCATCAGCGGACTCTCCAGTCGGCCTGCCCGAATCAGTTCGCAAAAGTGCGCGGTCTCGTAGTTCAAGCCGCCACCTTCGAACGGCTCGTCGAGTTCGACGACGCGCCCGTCCGCGTAACGGATCGTCGCGCGCGACGGGTTCCACCACGGCTCGTGCAGCGTCACGTGACCGCCTTTGGCCATCAGCAGCGCATCGCCCTTGCCATGCAGATCGAGCCCGCAGAATAGCTGGGCGATGCCGCCGCGCTCGTGCTGGCTGTTCAGACTCGCGAACGTATCGACACCGGTCGCGCCGAGCCGGCCGAAGGTCTGCACTTCGCGTGGCGCGCCGAGCCAGTCGACCGCGAGAAACATCTCGTAGATGCCGATATCGAGCAACGCGCCGCCCGCATGCTCGAACGACAGCGACGGATGATCGGCCGGCACGCCCGGCACCGAGCAGCCCGCGCGCACGAGGCCAACCTCGCCGATCGGCTCGGCCTCGAGGTGCTCGCGCAATTTTCTGTAGAGCGGATAGAACGGCGGCTTCATCGCTTCCATGAAGAGCCGTTGCGAAGCGCGCGCGACCTCGAGCACGCGCTCTAGCTGCGCACGATTGATACACGCGGGTTTCTCGCACAGCACATGCAGCCCGGCTTGCAACGCGGCGATCGCATAGTCGACGTGGCTGTCCTGCAGCGTCGCGATATAGAGGGCGTCGATGCCGCTCGCGAGCAGCGCGTCGAAACCGTCGCAGACGGTTCCGCCGAATTCATCGGCGAACGCCTGGGCCGGTTCCACGCGACGCGACCACAGCGCGGCGAGCCGCGTCCGCGGCACGAAGGCGAGCCCTTGCGCGAAGCGGCGCGCAATCCGGCCGGTGCCGACGATCCCCCAGCGGATCTCGCGCAATGAAGTGGTGTCCTGAGCTACCCGATCGGTCGGTTGGGCGGTGGTTGCGTGCGGTGCCGCTGTCGTATCAGTCATCGTGTGTGCAAAGGTCCATGCGGTGCGAAACAGCCGCCATTGTCGCCGATGCCGCGTGCGAACGCGGCGAACCCGGCCAACCCGAACCCTGCGGCATCACTGCCGCGCACCGACCTCGACACCCGAGCCCCGCCTCCCCGGCGGCCTGGCGCTCACTGATACGCTCAGCCCGCGCTCACACGCAAACTCAAATCCGAGCTCAAACCCGCGCCGGCGGCTCCGCGGAAAACCGGCCGCCCAGCTCTTCGGCGGAGTAATCGATCATCGCGAGCGAAGCGATCTCGGCCTCCTTCGGATCGCGCCGCTCGATCGCCTCGACGACACGCTGATGCGACGCGACCGCGCTCTCCCACAGCCCTTCCCGATCGTGCACGATCGGATTGACGGTAGATAGAGCGCCGCGAATGATCGCCGCCATCTGCTTGAAGAACTGGTTGCCGCTCGCGATCACGATACGCGTATGGAACAGTTCGTCGGCGTCCTGATAGCCGGCCTCGGACGGACGGATCACGCGAAACGCCTCGAACGCCTCGCGAATCGCCACGACGTCCGCCGCACTGCCGCGCGCGGCCGCCTGCGCCGACGCGCGTGGTTCGATCAGGATGCGAAACTCGATCACGTCACGCAGAAACATCGGATCGGGCTTCGCGCGAAAACGCCAGTTGACGACGTCCTCGTCGATCATGCGCCAGTCGTTCATCGGCCGGATGCGCGTGCCGATCTTCGGCCGCACGTCGAGCATGTCGCGCGCGAGCAGCATCGATAGCGCCTCGCGCATCACGGTGCGGCTCACGTCGAATTCCTTCGACAGCACATCCTGCGGCGGCAGTATCGCGCCGTATTTTTCCTCGACGATGCCGCTGACGAGCCCGTCCATCACTTTGCTCACCAGCGAGCGATCCTTGTTTGCGTGTTCCATGAGATATCCCCGAAGCGGTGTTGTCCCCGCGTGGCCTGTTAATGAAGGGCCCGTACGTATCGTTTTATGCAAAAAGGATCATTTTTCCGATACGTTGCTAGCTTCGAAACCGATGCGCCAGTTGGGACACTTCCTGACAGGGTTATCCCTCTGAAGATTTGTTTCGTTCGTGTAACGCAATCTGTTTCGTAGGCTCAAAGCTCGCTCGACAAAGCGTGCCTGCGATGTGGGGTTTAATTAGTGCGCATTCGCACGTTTGCGTGATGAAATTGTCTGATTTGGGCGGACGTGGGCAGACGCCTGCGTGTTCCAGCGCACAAAGATGTCGTGGACAACGCAATCAATGCCGGCAGGTCCGCGACGCGCGCGGACGCCGCATCGAGCAGCATCAAGCCGAGACTTCGTTCGACGCGCTCGCCGCGACCGACGCATAGCGGCCGCCGAAGAACAGCAGCGGCGCGTGCTCGTCGAGTGAGAACACCAGCACCTCGCCGACGAACAGCGTATGGTCGCCGCACGGATGGCGGTCCACCACGCGCGCGGCGAAGCGCGCGGCCGCATGCTCGAGCAGCACGACGCCGGCGAGGCCGTCGACCGCCGCGAAGCGCGGCGCGCAAGGTGGCGTGAAGTGGCTCTGCGCCTCGCCCGCGAAATGGCGGCTGTGCGGCTCCTGTGTCTCGGACAGCACGCTGACGCCGAACAGCTCGGCGTCCATCAGCCGTGCGTGCATGCGCGCGCGATGCCCGACCGAGACGACGATCAGAGGCGGCTTTAGCGACCCCGACATGAACGCGTTGGCGGTCATCGCGTGAAGGCTGTCGCCGCTGCCGCTCGAGATCACCACTACGCCTGTCGCGAAGCGCCCAAGCGCATGACGAAAGCGCCGCTCGTCGAATGACGGCGGCGCGGGCGTTTCATCGGACGACTTATCAGTCTGAACTGCCGTTGCGTGCATGGGGGCTCCCCTGGTGACGGCCGTATTGCCGTACGCCGCGCGAGCCAGCGACACCGGCATCGCGTGCGCCAGCCGCGCTATGTGCGCGAGTGACGCGGACGTGTCGGCGCACTATGATCACGCCTTTCCGAGCGGCTGGAACCCGCTGCCGGGCTCGGCCAGCGCCTGGCCCACGCCCGCACTCTGGCGCTCGCCCGGCTGATTGCGCAAGTCGCCGTCAAGCGCGGCGATGTGGGGCTGACGCAGCTTCGTGAAGCCCCCGCGATAAACCTTTTCCACATACGAGATGACGTTTTCCTGCGCGACCGACGACAGGATCGCGTGATCGGTGTGCTTGCAGAAAGCCACACGGATACGCTCGAAGCGCCGCAACCGCGTGCCGCGCGCGCCGAAACAGCGCTCGAGCTCCTCGAGGCCTGCGTCGAGCACGCCGTACACCAGATGAATATCGACGCCCCGCTCATCGAGCCCGGCGAACAGGCGGCGTTCATCTGTTGCGCCAAGCTCGATCCCACACAAGCGGCCAACGCGATCGGCCAACGTGACACCCGCTCGCGACGCCATCCGCATCGCCAGCTCGCGCACGACGCCGAGGCCGCCGCTCTCGCCCTTCAGAAAGCGCAGCCATTTGTCCGGCTTCGTCAGCGAGCGCATGTAGCTGCGCGTCGAGCCGAACCGGGCGGCCGTGGCCATCGGCTTGCCGTGCTCGTCGCACACATCCTTCCATCTGAACTTCTGCAGGTTGACGAGCACCGCGCCGAGCACCGTCGCTTCGCGCGTCGCCGCATGCAGACCGATGTATGCACCCGAGCAGATGCCGATCAGCACTCCGCCCGCATGACCGCGTTCGACCAGCCAGCGCGAGGCGCGCGCCGCATCCTCGGCGCTCGTCTGCGAGTACAGCGCGTCGAGACTCAGCGTTTCGGCCAACGGCATGCTATCGCCGATGTTGCCGGCGTCGATGCGCAGCGATGCAATCCCCTGACGCGCGAGACGCCGTGCGAGACGCACGCCGAAACGCCCATTGCCGATGCGCGATTCCGCGCCGGTATTCAGCAGCACCACCGCGGGCCCACTCGCGGCGGCCGCGCCATCGGGCAGGCAATAGATGCCGAACACCTTGCCGCCGTTCAGCCACACGGGCGTTTCGAGCACGCCGGGCGCGACATGGTGACCGCCCGCACCGTCCTCGCCGCGCTGCGGCACCGCAGCCGGCGTGCGCGCGAGCGGCGCGCCGCCCGCCGCCAACCAGTTTTCGATGGTGTCGAACGCCGCGGTCGGCACCTCGCTGTCGAGCGCCTCCGTCATGAAGCGGCTGTACTCGTCGAACGACTGACGCTCGACCTCGACGCCGTGCTGCGCATAGTGCGAAGCAAGCGCATCGACGCGCGCGGGATTGAGCGCATCCAGCAGCAGCACGCGCGCGGCCGGCCGGCTCGTGTCGCGCCACAGATCGACCGCGAGCAGGCTTGCGAGCGTGTCGCGATAGATCCGGAAGCCATACGCTTCGACGAACTCGTCGGTCTCCGGTTCGACCACGCGGTCCAACGTTTCAGGCAGCGACACCCACTGCCGGTAGTGCGCGCGCAACTCGCGCTGGTAGCTTTTGCCCGACAGTACCGGCGATAGCATGATGAGACCATCGACATCGCACAGTTCCTGCGCGGCGAGCGCGGCGAGCATGCCGCCAAGCCGCAGACCGCACAGAGTCACGCGCTCGACGCCGCTCGCCGCGCGCAGCTGCGCGAGCGCCTGCTTGATGCTATCGATCCACGCGCGCCACAGACCCATGTCGGTCGGATCGCCAGCCGAATCGCCCGTGGCCGGATAGTCGAAGCGCAAGACCGGCACGCCGCGCGCAGCGAGCCGTTCGGCAAGCCGACGCATGCCGCGGTGCGTGCCCAGAGCGTCGTAGCCGAACGGAGAACACATCACAACGCCATCCGGACCGTCCGCTGGATGCAACCAGCCGAAGTTGCCGTCGAAGACGATGGGTGTCACGGTACGCTCCTAAGAAGGTTCTTCTTTCGGGAATTACAACAAACGTCTTTGCTCTCATATGTGCGTCCCACCACATTTGCTTCGGACTCCGGATCACGTATCGAAAGCGGCGCGCGCAGCGTCACAACCCGCGAATGTGGGACCGTTCTCCACGCTGACATGCTGCTTTACCGAATGCGGAGACGACGTTACGCAAGAGGCGATAGCTTCCTCGCGTAACGCGGCCCGCCTGGAGGTGGGGTGCAAATCAAGATGCATAGCGCGTTCGCTGCGCGTGCTGGTTCGTCGCGCTGCCCGTGAGCCGGAGCTACCATCCATCCCGGAACAACGGTTCGTGCGATCGACGATCGGTAACGCGGCGCGCTACCTCATCAGCATAGACGCTCAACTTCCCCCCGATCTCGTCTCTCTGTACGGCAACCAACACAGGCGCGTGACAGACCAGACCAATAGCGTCTTCGAACCTGCCCGCGTGGTCGATCGTGCGGAACATGCTCGTGAATCTTCCGCTTTTTTTGAGTCACGATTATGTGGCAACTTCGTGACAGGCACACAAGTACTACAGCAGCTCGAACGTATCGACGAACGATGGAGCGGCGCTAACGCGGCGCCGCGCGCCGGAGCGCTGTTGACTAGCGCGCACCTGGCGCGTGAGGCCGATGAACGGCACGCCGTGCTCGAGGTATGGCCCTTCGGATTTACGAAAGCCGAACTGCTCGTAGAAGCCGCGCAGGCCGACCGGCGCGCTGACCCGCGTGGCGCGGCCCGGCCAACGTTCGGCGACCGCTTCGAGCACCCGCTCGATCAGCATCTCGGCCGTGCCGTCACCGCGCCGCAGCGGGCTGGTCAACACCTTGTCGATCCTCACTTCCGGATCTTCGGAATCGCCAGGCTGCACGCGTGCATAGGCGAGGATCGGCATCGGCCGGGCCATGTCGTCGGCCGCGAAAACGTGCAAAGCATGTTCGTCGCGACCGTCGGCATCGAGACATACATGCGATTGCTCGACGACGAATACCGCGCTGCGCGCGCGCAGCAGAACATACAACTCCCGTGCGGATAGCTGATCGAATTCCAGCGTCTTCCAATTCATCTCGCACCCCCTGCGATAAAAAGATTAGGTGGGACCGACCATGCACGGGACACCTGATGGGAGGCTCACGCATAACGGCCCTTCGTCATGGGCTACACGGTACGTGCGTGAACCGAGTGCTTCCGTGCGCCATCGCACTGACGCCTTTTCCTGAGAACTCTTAAATACGCGCTACCGGAACGCGGCCCAGCATGTACCGCCATCAGCGTGGATGGCGCGGAGGGACCGCCGCTCAAGAATGCCCCGCAGCAAAGGTGTTCGCGCCACGCGGTGCGCACACCATCCGGACCAGCCACCTATAAACCGATTAGATGGGACGTGAGTTCCGATCACCGCTTTGCTATCCAACCGACGCTTTGGACCCGAAGGGGACAATCAGATGAAGACCGCATTAAGACGCATCCTTTCCGAATCCGCCCGCCTCGACATCCCGGCAGAAGGTCTTGCCGACGACGCAGATCTGTACGCCGCCGGCCTCTCGTCACTCGCGACCGTGCATCTGATGCTCGCGATAGAAGACGAATTCAATGTGGAGATTCCCGACCGCATGCTCACGCGGCGCCTGTTCTCGAGCATCGACTCGATGGCCGCCGCGATCGCCGAACTGCTGCAGGCCAAGGCGGCAGCATGAGCGATCCGCTGAGAGATCCAGCCGCCACCGCGGCTCACGCCGACGCGCCCTATGCCGGCAAACAGAGCGATGACAACGCTGCCGCCGTCGCGCTTTCCGCGCTCACGACCGAACCCGCGTGGCGGGTTGCGGCACATCGATGCGCCGCTGTCGCAGCACAACACGCGGACGCGGTCGATCGCGAAGCACGCTTTCCAGTCGAAGCATTCGACGCGCTCAGGCGTGAACGACTGCTCTCGGCGATGGTGCCCGCCGCATGCGGCGGTGCAGGTCTGTCGCTTGCCGATGTCGGCGCGATCTGCGAGACCCTCGCACAGGGCTGCGCATCGACCGCGATGATCTATGCAATGCATCAGATCCAGGTCGCGTGCATCGACGCGCATCGCGGCGACTCCGCGTGGCATGCGCATCTGCTCACGCAACTGGTCGAGCGGCAATGGCTGCTCGCGTCGGCGACGTCGGAAGAGACGATCGGCGGCAACATGCGCACGAGCGCGTGCTCGGTCGAGCTCGATGGCGCGCGCTTTCGGATCGAAAAACTCGCGCCGACGATCTCGTACGGCGCGCACGCCGACGGCATCCTCGTGACCGCGCGGCGCACCGCCGAGGCAGCCGCGTCCGATCAGGTGCTGATCGTCGCGCTACGCGCCGAGACGCAGCTCGAGCAACGCGGCGGATGGGACTCGATGGGCATGCGCGGCACCTGCAGCGAGGGCTTCCGGCTCGTGGCGACGGGACTCGCCGAACAGATCCTCGCGACACCGTTCGCCGACATCGCCGATCAGACCATGCTGCCCGTGTCGCACACGCTGTGGGCGTCGGTGTGGACCGGCATCGCGATCGACGCGGTCAATCGCGCGAAAGCGTTCTTTCGCGCGCAGGCGCGCGCCAAGCCCGGCACCATGCCGCCGGCGGGCCTGCGGCTTGCTGAAGCGGTCGGGCTGCTGCAGATGATGCAGGCGCGTCTGTCGGTCGCGCTCGAGGCTGCGCGCGTGGCACATCAGGCACGCGATGGGGCGCCGCAAGCGGACGCCCCGCTCGCGGCGCTGCTCGGCTTCGCGTCGGACATGAACACGCTGAAGACCAGCATTTCGACCACCGCGCTGCAGGTCGTGCAGGAAGTGCTGATGATCTGCGGCATGGCGGGCTACAAGAACGGTACGCCCTATAGCGTCGGCCGCCATCTGCGCGACCTGCACTCGGCGCCCTTGATGATCAACAACGACCGGATCGCGCAGAACACCGCGAGTCTGCTGCTCGCGCAGCGTCCTGCCGCGCCGGGGAGACCCTGAATGAAGCTGATGACCGACACCGCCGCCGTCGCCGCGGCTGCGGCCGCTGACGTGGAGCCGTCGCTCACGCTGCGCGACGAGTTGCTGTCCGCCGGCCTGCTGATCGATACCGGCGAAAACGGGCTGTATGGCCGCAGCCACATCTTCGAGGACGTGATCGACCGGCTGAACGTGGCGATTACACATCTCGGCAAAGATCAGCAACCCGAAGTATTGCGCTTTCCGCCCGCAATGCGTCGCACCGACTTCGAGGATAGCGAATACCTGAAGAGCTTCCCGAATCTCGCGGGCACCATCCATTCGTTCTGCGGCAACGACATGGGTCACCACCGTCTGCTGCGCGCGCTCGACGATGCGATGGCCGAGAGCGACGACGATCGCAGCGACGCATGGCTCGCGCAGCAGAAGCCGACGCGCGTCGTGCTGACGCCGGCCGCGTGCTATCCGATCTATCCGGTGATGGCGCGGCGCGGCGCGCTGCCCGCCGACGGCCGCACGGTCGATGTGCTGTCGTACTGTTTCCGCCACGAGCCGTCGCTCGATCCGGGCCGCATGCAGATGTTCCGCCAACGGGAATATGTACGCCTCGGCAACCCCGAACAGGTGATGGCATTCCGGCAGATGTGGATCGAGCGCGGCTCGCTGCTCGTACGGTTGCTGCGCTTGCCGGTCGAAGTCGATCTCGCGAACGATCCGTTCTTCGGCCGCGGCGGCAAGATCGTCGCCGATAGTCAGCGCGCGCAGGCGCTCAAGTTCGAGTTGCTGATCGCGGTCGCCGATCCGCGCGGCAAGACGGCCTGCCTGTCGTTCAACTATCACATGGACCACTTCGGCGCGATCTGGAAGATCGCCTGCGAAGACGGCACGACCGCGCATACGGGCTGTGTCGGCTTCGGCATGGAACGCATCACGCTCGCGCTGTTCCGTCATCATGGGCTCGACGTCAACGCATGGCCCGACGACGTGCGCGCGCTGTTGTGGGGCGATACCGAAACCCGTGTTGCCGACGCGCTGAAGGCGGGGCAAGGTACGCAAACGACTCAAACGGCGACCGTGGCCGGGGAGCGCGCATGAATCCATCCCCGACCTCGATACTTGCCGGCGCGCTCGCGAACGCGTCGATGCCGCGACGCGCCGGCGGTCCGCCGACGCATCAGCAGACCCGCGCGGTGCCCCGCGCCGGCACGCAGTTGCGCGAGCACGCAGCGCACGCGCTGCATCAGGGCGAGCGCGTGTGGCAGGAGACCAACTGCTATGTCGATCTGTGGATCGAACTGCTGCACGGCTTCGGGCTCGATCCGCGCGCGGCGCTCGCATTTACGGTGACGCAGGATTTCGAAGGCGACCAGTTCACGTTCTTCAAGTTTCCGCTCGACGATCTCGAACGTCTGTATGGCACTCAGGTGCAGGAGCTCGCGATCTACGACTCGCTCGAACAACGCGTGCTCGCGCAGACACTGCGCGGCCACACCGTGCTCGTCGAAGTCGACGGCTACTACCTGCCCGATACGCGCGCGACCTCGTATCACAGCGAGCATCCGAAGACCACGATCGGCATCGACTTCGTCGACACCGCCGCGCGCCGCCTCGGCTATTTTCACAACACCGGCTACCACCGTCTCGAAGGCGACGACTACGACGGCGTGTTTCGCAAGCTGCCGCAATTTGCCGGGCAACCCGATCTGCTGTTTCCATACGTCGAGTTTGCCAAGCAGGCGCGACCCGCGCTCGAGGGTACCGCGCTTGCCGAGGCGTCGGCGGAACTGCTGTGTGCGCATCTGGAACGGCGCCCGTTGACCAACCCGATATCGCAATGGCGTGCCGCGTTTCCCGTGCACCTCGATACGCTGTTCGAGCGCGACGAGGCGTACTTCCATCTGTACTCGTTCAATCTGATGCGGCAACTCGGCGCGAACTTCGAGTTTCTGTCGAAGTATCTGCAGTGGCTGGTCGCGCAAGGCTTCGAGATCCCGCCGACGATACCGGCCGCCGCGCAACGCATCGCGTCGGAGTCGATGGTGATGCAGTTCCGGCTCATTCGTGCGATCGCGCGCGGCCGGCGCGACAGCTGCGAAGACTGCTTCGATGTGCTCGAAAGCGCTTATGAAAATACGCTGCCGCCGCTAGCCGCTCTGGTGCGTTGACGGGTTGGTGTGTTGATGCCTTTGCCTTGATGCCTTGGTGCGCGCGCTTCGTGCCGCGCAGCTCTTCCGGGAATTGACCGTGGATGTATCGATACTCGATCCGGCGGCTGACGAGGGCGGCCCCGGCCGTCCTCGCGCGGCCGGCGCGCTCACGCAAACGCAAGACACGAGCGCCGCCCTCGCCGCGCCTTCGCTACGGCCGCAACGGCTCGACAGCGGCTGGGCATGTCTGAGCACCGCGCCGCGCGCCTATGAGTCGCCCGCCGATCTGCCCGCGCAAGGTTGGCTCGCCGCGCCCGTGCCCGGCACCGTCGCGAGCGCGCGGCGCGCGGCGGGTCTGCTCGATGTCGATCACCCGCCTCCGCTCGCGTTCGACGATCACTGGTATCGCGTCACGCTGCTCGGCACGGGGCGGCGCCGCTTGCGTTTTCACGGACTCGCGACGCTCGCCGAAGTGTGGCTCGACGAGGTGAAGCGGCTCGATTCCGAATCGATGTTCATCGCCCATGATCTGGACATCGAACTGAACGGCCACGCGACGCTCGTGCTGTGCTTTCGCTCACTGGCGCCAGCGCTGGCGGCCAAACGCTCGCGGGCGCGCTGGCGGCCGCGGCTCGTGTCGCCGCCGACTCTTCGCAACGTTCGCACCACGCTGCTCGGCCATATGCCGGGCTGGTGTCCGTCGATTCAGGCGGTCGGTCCGTGGCGCCCGATCGAGATGCTCCGCGACGCGCCGCACGCCTTCGACACGATTGATCTGACTAGTCGGCTCGAGCACGAGGATGGGGTTGTTTCGTTGACGTTACGTTTCGTACACCCCCACGACGTCGCCGCCTGTCACGCGACACTTTTTTGCGGCGACCATGTTTCGTCCTTGCAATGGCACGATGCATATACACTCGCCGGCGACGTACGCGTGCCCAACGCGAAACGCTGGTGGCCGCATACGCATGGAGAGCCCACTTTATATCGTCTGATGTTGCAGCTCGCCGGCGGCAACGGTGAGATGTCCGAGCCCTTGGGGTCGATCGGCTTTCGTCGTATCGAAGTGGACCGCGGCGCCGATGGCCGGGGCTTCGCCTTGCGCGTGAATGACGTGCCCGTGTTCTGTCGCGGCGCGTGCTGGACCAGCGCCGATCTCGTCACGCTCGCAGGCACCGAAACGCAATTGCGCCATACGTTCGAGCTCGCCCGCAATGCGGGCATGAACATGCTGCGCGTCGGAGGCACGATGCTCCACGAGTCCGATCTGTTTTATGAACTCGCCGACGAATACGGGCTGCTGATCTGGCAAGACTTCGCGCTGGCGAACTTCGATTACCCGAACGATGCCGCGTTCAGCGCATTGATCGAGCGCGAAGCGAGCCAGCTGCTGACTCGCACGCGTCGCTTCGCCTCGCTTGCGGTGCTGTGCGGCGGCAGCGAGGTCGACCAGCAGGCGGCGATGTTCGGTTTGCCCGCGGCGCGGCGCGCCCAACCGTTGTTCACCGAACTGCTGCCCGCGCTCGTCGCGCGCGAACGCGCGGACGTGCCTTATGTCAGCAATTCGCCATCGGGCGGCGCGTGGCCCTTTTCGACCGACGAGGGCGTCACGCACTACTACGGCGTCGGCGCGTATCAGCGTCCGCTCGCCGACGTGCGCCGCGCGCAAGTGCGCTTCGCCGCTGAATGCCTGGCATTCGCCAACGTTCCCGACGACGCGACGCTGCACGACGCGCTCGGCACGATCCACGCGCACGATCCGCGCTGGAAAGCCGCCGTGCCGCGCGATGGCGGCGCAGGCTGGGATTTCGACGACGTGCGCGATCACTATCTGCAGGTGCTTTATGGCGTCGAGCCGGCACGCCTGCGCTATGAGGACACGGCGCGTTATCTGGATCTGTCGCGCGCGGTGGTCGCCGAGCTGATCGGCGACGTGTTCGCCGAGTGGCGGCGCGCGGGCTCATCGTGCGGCGGCGGGCTCGTGTGGCAGCTGCAGGATCTGCGCGCGGGCGCGGGCTGGGGCGTGATCGACGCGACAGGACGGCCGAAAAGCGCGCTGCACGGCTTCGCGCAGACACTGCAGCCGTTGCAGGTCACGCTCACCGACGAAGGCCTGAACGGTCTCGACATTCATCTGATCAACGAGCGCGCGCAAACGTTTAGCGGCGAACTCGAACTGGTCTGTCTGCGCGACGGCAGCGTGAAGGTCACATCCGCGCGCCACGCGCTGACGCTTGCCCCGCGCAGCCAGCAGCGCATCAGCGCGGCCGCGTATCTCGGCCAGTTTTTCGATTTCACGCACGCGTACCGCTTCGGTCCGCGCGCGCACGATGTCACGATTGCAACGTTATACGATGCCGCGAGCGGCGAGGTTGTGTCCGAGGCGTTTCATCTGCCCGAGCGTAGCGTGCACGCGCGTGATGACCTGGATATGACCGTCGAGCTCGAACGTACCGGCGACGGCTGGCAGCTCGCGATCGAAGCGAAGCGCTTTGCGCGCTTCGTTCATATCATTGATCCGCGTTTCCGCGCGGCGCGCGAATGGTTCCATCTCGCGCCGAACCGGCGCTGTATCGTGCCGCTGCATACGCTCGAACCGCCGCTGTCGGGCGCGTTCGCGGCGTCGCCGCAAGAAGTCGTTGCACCTTCATCAAACGCGGCCTTTAAAGTGAATGAAACATGCGCGGCACCCCGGGGGGAAGTCCGCGCGATCAATGCGCTATCCGCCATCTTCTACGGCTAGTGGTTATTCCGGACTAGAAGCATGCCCCCGAAACGCGCCAAAGCTCGCTTCGCACGTCTCGAACTGTCTGCTTCGCTCACTCACTGTTGGCTCGCACGCGACTATTGCACGCTATGAAAGGCCTTGCGTGTGACAGCGCACGCACTGCGTTTAACACTTCTGAATCATTTCCGGCACTTCACGAGGAGCGCTTCAAAACGTGCATGCGGCGCCAGGTTCAAATGTGAGACAGCTTCGACAGCCCCCTCGTTTTTAGCCGTGAGGCCTTTGATATCAAGGGATTCGCCGAAACTCAAAGCTTTCATACGATGCATTCCCCAACCGGAGGGGGTGTGCAGAATTGAAACAAAAAGCCGCTTTTCCCCTCCACACGGGCTCGGGGACTCTTCGCTGCGCCGCATCAGCACGCGTTTTCCCGAACATTGGCACGGTCCTCGCTAATACCTCGATGCAACAGTGTGCCGCCGCACACGAGCGCAACAACAGACGCGGTGGCAGACAGGCCTAAAACGGGGCCGATGCTCTTCATCCTAGCTGGTCGCCGGGGCAGCTAGTCCCGAGGATGCGGGCATCGGATTAAAGAAACGGAGAAAGTCACGCGAGGCGCGACTTTCAAGCGAGGACCGATCATGTTGACACTTCAATCCGATCTGCACGGTAACCATCTGCTGGGCGCATTGCCGTCGCACGAATGGCAGGCGCTAGCTCCTCACCTCGAACTGGTTCATCTGCGCACCGAGCAACTGCTGTGCGACTCGGGTCAACGGATCCACCACGTGTACTTCCCCACCACCGCGATCATCTCGATGCTCTCGACGATGGAAGACGGCAGCTCCGTCGAGATCGCCGCGGTAGGCCGCGAGGGCATGACCGGCGTGCCGGTCCTCACGGGCGGCGAAACCATGCCCAACCGCGTGCAGGTTCAATGCGCGGGCTTTGCCTACCGGATGAGCGCACAGGCGCTCAAGCAGCAGTTCGCGCGGTCCGACTTTCTGCGCCGTTTGATGCTGCTGTATATGCACGCGCTTCTGACCCAGGTCGCGCAGACCGCCGCATGCAATCGCCATCACGCTCTGAACAAGCAACTGTGCCGCTGGCTGCTGATCGAAGTGGACCGCGTGGCATCGAACGATCTGACCGTCACGCAGCAACTGATCGCCGACATGCTCGGCGTGCGCCGCGAAGGCATCACCGAAGCGGCCGGCAAGCTGCACGACGAAGGCCTGATTCATCATAGCCGCGGCCATATCAAGGTGCTCGACCGCAAGGGCCTCGAAGCCCGCGCGTGCGAATGCTACGGCCTCGTGAAGCGCGAATTCGATCGTCTGCTGCCCCGTCTTCGCCAGGCCGAGACCGTTGAATAAGCGGCACGCCGCTCGATGACCGGGGTCGATTCGCCTATGTTCAGGACAACTGTTCGATGTCTCGACGCGCTCTTCGTGATTGCGGGCGGTCTGCTCGCCCACTGGATGCGCTTCCCCGCGCCAATCGCGTTGGCCGATACCGAGCGTCTTCTGATTGCGTTCAACTGTGTGCTGGTTCTGCTGCTGTTTCCGGGCTTTGGGGTCTATGAGACGTGGCGCGGCAAGGCGCTCGCGCCGGTGCTCGCGAGAATCGCCGCGGCCTGGCTCGTGGTGGTTGCAACCGCGCTCGTGCTCGCGTTCACGCTGCATCGGATGGATGCGGTGTCGCGCCTGTGGTTCGGATACTCGACGCTGATCTCCGGCGCGCTGATCATCGCGTCTCGTTGCGCGATGCACGTGGTGCTGCGCTTCGTACGCCTGCGCGGCATGAACGCGCGCACCGTCGCGATCGTCGGCGCACCGGGCTTCGCGCGCACGCTGCTCGCGCATCTCAAGCATGCGCCGCAAGCGGGCTTCAAACCGGTGTGCCTGTTCGACACCAGCGTGGATGGCGACGACGCGTATGGCGCGCGTCTGACCCGCCTGCCCGTGCTGACCGATCTGGAAGCGTTCGCCACCAAGGTGCGCGATGAACACGTGAACGAAGTGTGGCTCGCGTTGCCGCTTTCCGAGGAACACACGATCTACCGCTTCACGCGCGCCTTCAGAAACGACTTCGTCAATCTGCGCTTCATTCCCGATGTGCGCGGTCTGTCGCTGTTCAATCACGAGATCGCCGATGTCGTCGGCTTGCCGACGCTGAATCTAAGCGCGACGCCGCTCTCGCCGTTGCAGATGTGGCCCAAGCTGATGTTCGACCGTCTGTTCGCCGCGCTCGCGCTGATTGCGCTCGCGCCGGTGTTCGTCGTGCTCGCGATCGGCATCAAGCTGACGTCGCCGGGGCCGGTGTTTTTCCGGCAGATCCGCAAAGGCGTCGACGGCCATCCATTCGGCATCTACAAGTTCCGCTCGATGACCGTGCACAAGGAAGAGCACGGCCAGATCACGCAGGCGACCCGCAACGACTCGCGCGTGACGAAGCTCGGCAGCTTCATGCGCCGCACCAGTCTCGACGAGCTGCCGCAGTTTCTGAACGTGCTGCTCGGTCAGATGTCGGTAGTGGGTCCGCGACCGCATGCGGTCGAACACGACGATCTGTACAAGGACCAGGTATACGGCTACATGTACCGTTACCGCATCAAGCCCGGTATCACCGGCTGGGCCCAGGTCAACGGCTATCGCGGCGCGACCACCAAGGTCGAGAAGATGGAAGCGCGCGTGAAGTTCGATCTCTTCTATATCCAGAACTGGTCGTTCTGGTTCGACATGAAGATCGTCTTCATCACGATCTTCAAGGGGTTTGTCGGCCGCAACGCGTTCTGAGTATGCCGGCGAGGTCGAGCTCCGAGGTCGAGCTCCGAGGTTGAGCTCTCTTCCTCGCTGCGCGACCACGCAGCCGTCTACAATGCGTCGCTCGATCTCTGGTTCATCATCTGCGAACACCTGACGCCGCCCGCGCGATGGGTGGTCGTCCGTGTACTCGACGCTGATCGGCAATCGCGCGAATCCGGGGTTCTTGTGTGCGTTGTCGCTGACGTTCGAACGCGGCGGACCTTCACTTGCGCCACGAAAATGGCGCGCCGGTTTGGGCGCGATGCACGGGGCGTGGCAGGAAGAGGCGCGCTGAAGAATCGCGGGAACGAATACAAAACTCGCACGCCTCGCTGCAAATGGAAACGCCAACCCCGGCGGCCCGCTCGACGGCCACCGTCGTTGACTCAACACGAGCCGCCGCGACGGACCACGTCGTGAACGGGTCCGCCGCGCGACACCGCCTCTACAGGAACGCGCTGACGTCGGTCTGAAACCGCACCGCGAGCGCCTTGGCAACCTTCTTGCTGATCGCGCGGCGCCCCGCGAGAATATCGCTGACCACGGTCGGCGACGCGATTCCGGCCAGATCCTTCTGCTTGAGCCCATGCGTGGTCAGCAGATGGCGCAGCACCTCGCGGGGCTCCGCTTTGGGAATCGTCAGGTTGCGCGCTTGCCAGTGACCGACCAGTTCCATCACGATCGCGTGCAGATCCGCGAGCGGATCGTTGTCGTTACCACTTAGATGATCGGACAGCGAGTTTGCGACTCGCACCATCTGGTGATAATCCTCTTCGGTGCGAATCGGCGTAACCGGCAACTGGCTCTTCAGTGCAGCCCAGGCTGCGGTAATGTCGGGAAAGGGTCCCGGAAGGCGATCGGCATTCATGAGTTTAAATTCGTCCTCGTCCAAAAGCCGTCCGCGCGGTAGTCGATGACGCGCGAATGACGACTGCCTGTTGTAGTGAATCGCCGCGGCACGCCGATCTGCCAGCACCTCGAACTTCGCAGTGCGGCAATTCAGCGGTCACGATAGCGAACGTCTGCTTCAGGTCGTTATGGCCACGCGAGGCATGCCGCGCCAGCGAATATCTCGCCTGTAGCGCGTGGCGCGCACCCCGATGTCGTTTTTTGAAGTCCAGCCCTGCTTGCTTGACAATGGCCCGCCGCGGATGGCCTTGCACGCGCCGCACCTATCGCGCAATACGCGATACGCGCTGCCCATACAAGGCGCGAAGCGGACGCGCCCACACCAATAGCCGCCCGGACGCATGGGTCAGAACGGCTCGTTACTGCCTGTTGCGAAATCACTGCATGACGACGAAAACCTCTTGCTCTCCTATTGCAAACTCTCCGAGGCGAGAACAGAGAAAGACCCTCACCTCGGTGCCTCCACCTACTTTTCAGCGCCGTGTCGCTGGCCAATGCCGAGTTCCCGGGTCGCGAGATCGGGCTCCGCCCACGTCACCTGCTCGCCCAGCTCCGTCGCCGGCAGACCCTGAGCGACCGCCGCAATCGTGCGCGTGACCTCGGCCATGAACGCGCGCCGAAACACCAGAGCCGAAAACCGCTCCGCATTCTCGCGACACGCCGCCGGCGTGATGTAAGCGCTCAGCCGCTCGAAGCGGTCGATCGCGTCGAGCATCGACGCCGCCGTCTGGCGCGCGAAGAAAACGCCGGTCGGATGCGGGTCGCCGACCGGCACCACCGTTTCGAGCGCCCCGCCCCTGGCGAACGCAATCACCGGCGTGCCGCAGGCCTGCGCTTCGAGCGGCACGATGCCGAAATCTTCCTCGGCGGCGGACACGAAGGCTCGCGCGCGCGCCAGATAATCCTTCAGTACGCCGAATGGCTGATGGCCGAGAATCGTCACGTTAGGTCCGGCTTTCGCGCGAATCGATGCCATTTTCGGCCCGTCGCCGATCACGATCAGCCTGCGCTGCGGCGTGGCGTTGAACGCCTCGACGATCAGATCGATACGTTTGTGCGGCACCATGCGCGACACGCTCAGATAGAAGTCGTCTTTCTCGGCGCGCAGTTCGAATGCGTTGACGTCGACGGGCGGCGGAATCACCGCGGCATCGCGCCGATAGGTTTTCATCATGCGGCGCGCGACCGACTGCGAATTCGCGATCAGACGGTCGACACCATTCGTGGACTGCGCGTCCCAGCCGCGCAGATAATGCAGCAACACGCGCGCGGCCCACGACTTCGGCCCGCGCAGCAGATTCGCTTCGCGCAGATACTGGTGCTGCAAATCCCACGCGTAACGCATCAGCGAATGCACGTAGCTGATGTGCGTCTGATTGGGTCCGACCAATACGCCCTTCGCGACCGCGCGAGAACTGGTTATGATCAGGTCATAGCTCGACAGATCGAACCGTTCGACGGCGAGCGGCATCAAGGGCAGATACGCGCGAAACCGGGTGCGCGCGAACGGCAGGCGTTGAATGAACGACGTAGTGACCGGCTTACCGGCAAGCGGCGTGCGATCTTCGAGAAAATCGACGACGCTGAAAACATCGGCGTCGGGAAAGCACTCGATGATCTGCTCCAGCACTTTCTCCGCGCCGCCGGGAGCGACCAGCCAATCGTGCACGATCGCCACTCTCATATCTCGTCCTGTCTGTCACGAAACGCCACCTGGCCTCAGAGAAGAGTGTATGTGCCGCGTTCCTGGCTGTGCGTGCGCGTGCCCACATTCGAGGTGCGACAGTGCGCGAGTAATTCGCAGAGTCCGTTCGGGTCTGCAAAATCAGCATCAATCTCGCGCTTTCGTATGTGCAGAACGCCTGACGTATCGCCGCACGCCTGCTAGCTAGTTCAGCCCCCCTGGACGATCGGAGCACGGCACGAGCGACGATCCCGCAACGTCGGCGGCCGTCGTGCGCTGCGTGCTGTTTGGCGATCAAAGCGGTCGGTGGGGAAGTGCCGGGTTCGAGCTGCTGGAACTCGCCAGGCACTGTGCCGCGCGTGCCTGCGCACGGCGCCAGGCATTTTCCGCCAGGCGCGCGCGATTGCCGCCGCGGCGGACGGCGTCGCGGGAATCGTGCGGCCCGGCGCGGGGGCAATAAAAAACGCGTGTGAACCGTTGGAACGGCTCACACGCGTCAGGGCGAACAGAAACGCAATCCGCTTAATTCTGGCCGTACGTGATCGTTTGCACGCCGGTGTCCGTGCCGAGCAGACACAGGTTCGCGCCGCGGCCCGCGAACAGGCCGACCGTGACGACGCCCGGCCATGCGTTGATATGCGCTTCGAGCGTGCGTGGGTCGCTGATGCTCAAGCCCTTCACGTCGATGATCTCGTTGCCGTTGTCGGTGATGAACGGCACGCCCTCTTTCGTCACGCGCACGACGGGCACGCCGCCGAGCGCCGTTACGCGACGGCCGATCGCGGTGCGCGCCATCGGCACGACTTCGATCGGCAGCGGGAACTTGCCGAGCGTCTCGACGACCTTGCTCGCATCGGCGATGCAGACGAACACTTCCGACACCGACGCGACGATCTTCTCGCGCGTGAGCGCGCCGCCGCCGCCCTTGATCATCGCGCCGCTGCGATCGATTTCGTCGGCGCCATCGACGTACACCGGCAGCGAATCGATCTCGTTCAGGTCGAACACCTTGACGCCGTGCGATTGCAGACGGGCGGTGGTGGCGAGCGAACTCGACACTGCGCCGCGATAGCGGGATTTGGTGGCGGCCAGCGCGTCGATGAAGCAGTTCGCGGTGGAACCCGTGCCGACACCGATCACCGAGCCTTGCGGCACGTTGGCGTTCACGTAATCGGCGGCGGCCTGGCCGACCAGTTGCTTGAGTTCGTCTTGAGTCATGGGAGAGGCGGGAGAAGCGTGAAAAACCGATAGTTTACCGGAGTGGCGTGGGGAGGGTTCCGTTTGGGCCGGCTTTGTGCCGTCGAACGTGCCGGTTTGCCGGACTCCTTTGGCGCTGGAGACGGCGTGCGGGTCGTGGTCAGCGCGCCGCAACTGGCATCCCCCCAAAAGCAAAGCGCCCGGAACCCCCACCGCGTTCCGGGCGCCAACAATCCGCCAACAGCAGGTGCGATTTCAGAAACCTACTTCTTCACCGCCCGCTGCCGCACAGCTTCGAACAGACACACGCCGCTCGCCACGGACACATTCAAACTCTCCACCGTCCCCGCCATAGGAATGTTCATGACGACGTCGCAGGTTTCACGCGTCAGACGCCGCATGCCCTCGCCTTCGGCACCCATCACGAGCGCCACCGGCCCGTCGAGTTCCGTTTCGTAGACACTCTTGCCCGCGTCGCCAGCCGTGCCAACTACCCAGACGCCCGCGTCCTTGAGCTCGCGCAGCGCGCGCGCCAGGTTCGTGACCGTGATGTACGGCACGGTGTCGGCCGCGCCGCTCGCGACCTTCGCGGCGGTCGCGTTCAGTCCCACCGCGCGATCGCGCGGCGCGATCACCGCGTGCGCACCGGCCGCGTCAGCGACGCGCAGGCAGGCGCCGAGATTGTGCGGATCGGTCACGCCGTCGAGCACGAGGATGAGCGGCGAGCCGCTGATGCCGTCGAGCAGTTCGGCGAGGTTCTGCGCGAGCGGCAGATCGCCCGCGCGGGCGACCACGCCCTGATGGCGTTCGGTGCGCGCGAGGCCCCACAGACGCGTTTCGTCGGCGGCGATCAGACGCACGCCCGCGTCCTTCGCGGCCTGCAGGAATTCGGTCATCCGGCGGTCCTTGCGCGTCGCGTCGTAATAGACATCCTCGACCGTCGACGCATCGTGCCGGATACGCGCGGTCACTGCGTGGAAACCGTATAAAACCTTGTGACGTGCCATGACTGAACAACCTTTGATTGGACGCGCAGTCAACGCGCGCCACTGTGATGAATATGAAACCGGATACCTGTGCGTCGATTCGTGCGGCCTCGAAAGCGTCGGTGCGTGATGCTGAGACTCACGCTCGCGCCCCGACACCGCCGAACCACCCCGCACTGCCCGCGATAAAACGCGAGACCGCGCGCAACCGGCACGCGTTCGCGTGCCCGCTGCGCGCGGTCCCGGCGCTGTGAAAGCCTCAGCGCTTCTTGCGTGCCTGCTTCGACGCCGCCTTGGTCGCGGCACCGTGCTTCTTCGCCACGCCACGCGCCGCGCGCGCTTCCTTGACCGCCGCGCTCTGCGCGGGCGCGGCCCTCTTGCGCCGCGGACCCGGCATCGACGCGCCGCCTTCCGCCGCCGGCAACGCGCGCACGCGCGGGCCAGCGCCGTCACCCTTGTCCGCCGCGATGCCGCGTGCCGCAGGCGGCTTGATCGGCGTATCGCGCACGAGGCGGAAGTCGATCTTGCGCGCGTCGAGATCGACGCGGCTCACCTGCACGCGCACGCGATCCGACAGCCGGTAGCGAATGCCGGTGCGCTCGCCGCGCAGCTCGTTCTTGATCTCGTCGTACTGGAAGTAGTCCGAGCCGAGTTCGGTCACATGCACGAGACCTTCGATGAACAGCGAATCGAGCTGCACGAAAATGCCGAACGACGTGACGCCGTTGATCATGCCGCCATACTCTTCGCCGAGCTTGTCGCGCATGAAATAGCACTTGAGCCACGCTTCGACGTCGCGCGATGCTTCGTCCGCGCGGCGCTCGTTGGCCGAGCAGTGCAGCCCGAGCTCTTCCCAGATCGCGACGTTGTTCGCACGCGCGCGGGCCCCGCGCTTTTCCTCGTCGGCCTGCTGCATCGCGCGGGCGCGCGGCGACAGCGCGGTATTGAGCTCGACGCCGTGCGGCGGCTGCGGCTGATACTTGCGGCCCTGCAGAATCGCGTAGATCGCGCGATGCGTGAGCAGGTCGGGATAGCGGCGAATCGGGCTCGTGAAGTGCGCGTAGGCCTCGTAGGCGAGACCGAAGTGGCCGATGTTGTCGGGGCTGTAGACCGCCTGCTGCATCGAGCGCAGCAGCATCGTCTGCAGCATCGAGGCGTCGGGCCGGTCGCGGATCTGCGCCATCAGTGCGGCGTAGTCGCTCGCGTGCGGCGTGTCGCCGCCGCCGAGCGTCAAGCCCATGCCGCGCAGGAACGTGCGCAGGTTCTCGAGCTTTTCCGCGCTCGGGCCCGCATGCACGCGGAACAGGCCCGGATGCTTGTTGCGCTTGAGGAAATCCGCCGCGCACACGTTCGCGGCCAGCATGCATTCCTCGATCAGCTTGTGCGCGTCGTTGCGGGTGCGCGGCACGATCTGCTCGATCTTGCCCTGCGCGTTGCAGACGATGTACGTCTCCGTCGTATCGAAGTCGATCGCGCCGCGCTTCTGGCGCGCCGCGAACAGCGCCTTGTAGACGCCATACAGATTCTGCAGTTGCGGCAGCAACGCGGCGCGGCGGGTCGCTTCCGGGCCCTTGGTGTTTTTCAGCACCGCGGCGACTTCGGTGTACGTGAGCCGCGCGGCCGAATGCATGACGCCCGGATAGAACTGATACCCCTTCACGTCGCCACGCGCGGTGACGATCATGTCGCAGACGAGCACGCAGCGGTCGACTTGCGGATTCAGCGAGCACAGGCCGTTCGACAGCTTCTCCGGCAGCATCGGGATCACGCGGCGCGGGAAATACACCGAGGTGCTGCGCTCGATCGCGTCGGAATCGAGCCCGCTTTGCGGAAGCACGTAATGCGACACGTCCGCGATCGCGACGATCAGGCGGAAGCCATCGCCACGGCCGACCTTGACCGGTTCGCAATAGACGGCGTCGTCGAAGTCGCGCGCGTCCTCACCGTCGATCGTGACGAGCGGCACGTCGCGCAGATCGATGCGATGACGGATGTCGGCCGGGCGCACTTCGTCGGGCAGTTTCGCTGCTTCGGCCAGCGCGGCCTCGCCGAATTCGTGCGGCACGCCGTACTTGCGCACCGCGATTTCGATTTCCATGCCGGGGTCGTCGATATCGCCGAGCACTTCGACCACGCGGCCGAGCGGCTGCGAATGACGGCTCGGGAAATCGGTCAGCTCGACCACCACGACCTGGCCGACCTTCGCCTTGCGGGTGTTCTGCGTGATCAGGATGTCGTGGCCGATGCGCTTGTCTTCGGGCGCGACGATCAGCGCGCCGTTCTCGTTGAGCAGACGGCCGATCACACGCTTGTTCGCGCGGTCCGTGACCTCGACGATGTGCCCTTCCGGCCGCCCGCGCCGGTCATAGCCGACGATTCGCGCAAGCACGCGGTCGTTGTGCATGACCTTCTGCATCTCGCCGTTGGGCAGGAACAGATCGTCCTGGCCGTCGTCGCGGATCAGAAAACCGTAGCCGTCGCGATGGCCCTGCACGCGGCCCGCGACGAAGTTCGACGGATGAGTGAGTTGATAGAGATTGCGCTGATCGAGCCGGATCTGGCCGTCGCGCTCCATCGCGCCGAGACGCTTGAAAAATCCTTCGCGCTCCTGGCGCTTGATCGACAGGGCTTCGGCGATGTCGTTCGCGGCAAGCGGCGTTTCACTCGTGCGCAGCACGCCGAGTATTTCTTCGCGGCTTGGAATCGGATACGGAAATTTGCTCAAGGGCTTGTCGATGATTTTTTCTCGTTGCATGGACGTCGGTCGGCGATGTGGTCCGGCCTGGAAGGCGTTTGCGTAATGCGCGCAGTTGCGCTCGGCTGCATCTGCAGGGCGGCTGCGCTGCCTCGGTCATTGCACCTGCTGCTTGCTGCTTGCTGCTCTACTGCGATTTGCACCGGAAACTGCCTGGGTCCGGCTCGTTGAACGCCAGGCCAACGCGCGTCTGGCTGATCGCAGGTCGACACTCGCGTCGGGACACCGGATATGCATCGTGCCAACGAACTACTGCGAGGCATTCTAACACCCGTGTCGACCGCCAGGCGGGCCTGAGGCGGTGGTTCAGGCGCGCTGCGGCTCGCCTCGCCGCGAGCATGAATTGTCTTTGGCAAATTGCTTGACAGGTCGGAATCGGTCGCTATAATGGCGGTCTTTGCTGTTCATCACCTGCCCAGGTGGCGAAATTGGTAGACGCACTAGGTTCAGGTCCTAGCGGTGGCAACACTGTGGAGGTTCGAGTCCTCTCTTGGGCACCAGATTCAAAAATAGAGCCGCCTTCGGGCGGCTCTATTTTTTGTGTAAGGCCTGGCAGTCGAGATCGCTGTTCGTGTTTCGATTGCCGGATTAGCAGGACGGTGGTTGGGTAGCGATTGCATCACTTCGCTGCGCGTTCAACCGGGCGGATGAGAAAAGCAGGTTTGTTTGAAGCAGGGATTGACAAACTTAATCATCTCGCTAAAATAGCGGTCTAGCTTGAAGACGTGCCCAGGTGGCGGAATTGGTAGACGCACTAGGTTCAGGTCCTAGCGGTGGCAACACCGTGGAGGTTCGAGTCCTCTCCTGGGCACCATAAGTTGTTCCGGCTTCATGTTGAACCATAAGCCGAAGTAGTTCGAGAAACCCCGTAAGATCAACGTCTTACGGGGTTTTTTGTTTTTGCGCTCACTTCGCGACAGGCCAGGTCACGAACGCCATGTTCGTGAGGCCGCTCGCATCGATAACATCCCCTCCCCTCAAAGCTTCAGCGAATTCTCCTTGCTGCGAAAGATCAGCGGCCGCTCATCCACGGCTTTGGGATGGCGCGCCAATTGCACCGTTTGCACGACCTGTCCGTGATGCGCCGACTTTGCGCAGACGGGATCGGCCGCGGCCGGGTCGCCGGTCAACATGAAGGCCTGGCAGCGGCAACCGCCGTGATCGGCATGTCGTTCATCGCAGTCGCGACATGGCTCGCGCATCCAGCCGTCGCCACGATACGCGTTGAACGCGTCGCTTTCATACCAGATCTGCCTGAGCGACATGTCACGCACGTTGGGCAGCGCGAGCCCCGGCAGCGAACGCGCCGCATGACACGGCAGCGCGGTTCCATCCGGCGCGACGCCGAGAAACACCGAGCCCCAGCCGTTCATGCATGCTTTCGGACGCTGCTCGAAATAGTCGGGGACGACGAACAGGATCCGGCAGCGCTCGCCAATCAGCTTTCGATAGCGCTTCACCGTGTCCTCCGCTTCGGCGACCTGCTCCGCGCTCGGCATCAACTGCTCGCGGTTGAGCATCGCCCAGCCGTAGTACTGCGTGTTGGCGAGTTCGAGGTAGTCGGCACCAAGATCGAGCGCCATCTCGATGATCTGCCCGACATGCGGCAGGTTAAACCGATGCAGGACGCAGTTGAGCACCATCGGATAGTCGTGCGACTTGATGAGCCGGGCGACCGCGCGCTTCAGCTCGAACGTGCGCGTGCTCGTCACGAAGTCGTTGAGTTCGCGCGTCGAGTCCTGCAATGACAGCTGGATATGGTCGAGTCCCGCGCGTTTGAGCCGCTCGATGCGCGCCGCGCTCAGGCCGATACCCGAGGTGATCAGGTTCGTATAGAAGCCGATTGCCCGCGCATGCTCGACGAGCGCCTCGAGATCGTCGCGCTGCAACGGCTCGCCGCCCGAAAAGCCGATCTGCGCCGCGCCTAGCTCGCGCGCCGCGCTGATGATCTCGATCCAGCTTTCGGTGTCGAGCTCCGCGCCGTGCCGCGCAAAATCGACCGGGTTGTAGCAGAACGCACAGTGCAGCGGACACCGGTACGTCAATTCGGCGAGCAGCCACAGCGGCGCGGATGGACGGGGATGGTCGTGTGCCATATCAGTCCAGCCAGCCGCGCAGCCGCGCGTGATCGAGAAAGCGGTAGACGTCGGGCGCAAGCTCGGAACTGCTGAAAAGCTGCTCGAGTTCGCCGATGATTTCGTCGAGCTCGTGCTGTCCGTCGCAACGCTCGAGGATCGCGCCGGCGCTCGTATTGAGCTTCACCATCCCTTCCGGATAGAGCAGCACGTAGCCATCCTGCGCCACTTCCCACTGCAGACGGAAGATGCTCCGCAGGCGGGGGCGCAGCGGCACGCCGCTGTCCGCGTCATGCGTGTTCATAGGGGCCAGGCCTTTTCGACCGCATCGAGGATCGACCAGAGAATATCGAGTTTGAACCGCAGGATCTCGAGCGCGCGCTGCTGCGCCTCGGGCGTACGGAAATGATTCAGCGTGACTTCGAGACCGTGCTCGACGTCGCGCTGCGCGAGCGGCACGCGGCTGCGGAAATACTGCAGCCCGTCCTGCTCGATCCACGGGTAGTGCGACGGCCAGCCAGCCAGACGGTCGAGATGGATCTGCGGCGCGAACATCTCGGTCAGCGACGAGCACACCGCCTCCTGCCACGGTGCGCGGCGCGCGAAGTTCACGTAGGCATCGACTGCGAAACGCACGCCCGGCAACACGTGCTGCTGGCTCCACAGCTCGTCGGGATAGAGGCCCACCGCCTCGCCGAGGCGCACCCATGCCTCGATTCCGCCCTCGCCGTCGCGCTGACCGTCGTGATCGACGAGCCGCTGAATCCAGCGCCGGCGCGTGGCCCGATCCGGACAATTGGCGAGGATCGCGGCGTCCTTGAGCGGAATGTTGACCTGATAGTAGAAACGGTTCGCGACCCAGCCGCGGATCTGCTCGGGCGAGCATCCGCCGCTGTTCAGGCGCTGGTTGAACGGATGATGGATGTGATAGCGCGACTCCAGCGCGCGCAGCCGCGCCTCGAATTGCGCCGGTGTAGAGGCCGTGTGGTGCAAGCCCGGCGAAGAGATCTGTCTGTTGATCTTCATGGTCGTTCATTGCGAGCGCCGCCCGCGCCGCCGCTCGGGCATTGCGGGCCGCACGTCGCAGTCCGCTCAGCGACTGGCGATATACATCGTGACTTCAAAGCCGAAACGCAGGTCGGTGTACGACGGGGTGATCCATTGCATGGCATGTCTCCTTGTTTGCGACTGGATGGAAGAACCGCACTCGATGCGCGGCTGTTCCCTTCAAAGCAAAGGACATGCCGATCTCGGCACGCGAGGCGCGGTTGGCTCGCACACGAGCCCTTCGCAAGGGCGTGGGCAACGACATCGTCAATTCGCTGAGATAAGCGGGACGAACGCGTCGACGCACGACGCGTTCGGGAGATGGGCAGTGTTGAGTTTTGGAACACTGCTGCTGCGGGATGCAACAGCGATCGCAACACCGTTGTGACAGCACGCTGGCGAAACAGGCATGCCGATGCAAGCGGCGCAGTCGGATCAGAAGTCGTCCACCATACGATCCGGCTCGACCGCCGGCATCTTGCGGTAGATCGTGTTGCGCGACACGCCGAGCTCACGCGCGGCCGCCGAAACGTTGCCGCCATGCCGCGCGAGCGCGGCGGCGATTGCCGACACGGTCACGTCCTGCAGGCGCGCGCACTCTGGCACGAACGCGTTGGCCGCGCCTCGCGCATCCGCAGCGCCGCCCGGCGAGACGCCGCAGCGCAGGTCATCGAAGAAGTCATCGGGCAAGTGCTCGCGCCGGATCTCGCCGTCCGCGTCGATCATGGCCGCCGCGGTGCGCAGCAGGTTGCCGAGCTGCCTGAAGTTGCCCGGCCATGGACAGCGCTCGAACATCGCCATCACATCGGGCGCGACATGAAGCGGCTGCCCGCTCGCGCTGGCGATCGATTCGCGCAGCAGCATCTTCTCGATCACGACCGCGAGGTCGGTACGGTCGCGCAACCGCGGCAGACGCACCACGAGGCCGTTGAGCCGGTAGTAGAGATCCTCGCGGAAGCGG
Organism: Paraburkholderia sp. HD33-4; assembly: GCF_021390635.1. Taxonomy (NCBI): domain Bacteria; kingdom Pseudomonadati; phylum Pseudomonadota; class Betaproteobacteria; order Burkholderiales; family Burkholderiaceae; genus Paraburkholderia; species Paraburkholderia sp. HD33-4. Next base: position 2,747,689 of record NZ_JAJEJS010000001.1, read on the forward strand.
TTTTGCGTGATCATCTCGCGCAGGTCCCGGTGCGTCGCGCAGATGATCGCGACGTCCACCGCAATGCTTCTCGTCGAGCCGAGCGGGTTGACGACGCGTTCCTGCAACACGCGCAACAGCCGCACCTGCAGCGAGTACGGCATGTCGCCGATCTCGTCGAGAAACAGCGTGCCGCCGTTCGCCTGCAGCAACTTGCCGATTGCGCCCTTGCGCCGCGCCCCGGTGAAGGCACCCTCCTCGTAGCCGAACAGCTCGGATTCGATCAGCGTCTCGGGAATCGACGCACAGTTGACCGCCACGAACGGCCCGGCGCAACGCGGCGAATCGTTGTGGATCGCCTGCGCGAGCAGTTCCTTGCCCGTGCCGGTCTCGCCGTTGATCAGGATCGGAATGTCCTTGCCGATCACCCTTTTGACCTTCGCAATGACCGCGGCGACCTGCGGGTCGCCCGTGTCGAGATAGCTCAGACGCGAGAGCCCCGCAGCGGTCTGCGCCGGCTCCTCGCGCGCCGCCGCGCGCGCGCCCTCGTGCACCGCGACCGGGCGGCTGCCTTCGGCCAGCGAGGCCCGCCTGAACTGCACGCGCGCGCAGACCACCGCGCCACTGCTCAGGTTGAGCATCAGGTGCGGGTCGAGGCTCGAGCGCATGCGATCGATCAGCTGCGCGCTCGTAGTCTGAAACAGCGACGACAGCGTATGCGCGCGCAGCCCGGCGAGCGACATGCCGAGCTGGAACTGGGCACTCCGGTTGGCCGACAGAAAGCGTCCGTCGCTCGTGAACGCCACGATGCCTTCCATCAGCGTGCCGAGAAACTCAGGACGACTATGGAAGGACACTTGCAGCGTTTCGTGGAAGGTGGTCGTAAAGAGATGATTCTCGATCATCTGCACCGACATCCTGGCGAGCGCCATCGTGTGCTGGTGATAGCTGCGGTAGTCGCCCGTCACGTCGAGCACGCCGATCGCGTCACCATACGGGTCGAGAATCGGCACGCTCGAGCAGGTCAGGAAGCGGTTTGCCGCGAGGTAGTGCTGGTCGCCGTGCACGACCATCGCACAGCGCTCGGCCAACGCCGTACCGATCGCATTGGTGCCCTGGCGGTCCTCGGCCCAGTTCGCGCCCGGGCGCAGCGCGACTTTCTCCGCGCGCGCGAGGAAGTCGTCGTCGCCGATCGAATGCAGGATCAGCCCTTCGGCATTGGTCAGCACGATCATGCTTTGCGTGTTGGCGATCTGTTCGTGCAGCGTCTCCATCACCGGCATCGCGTGCGCGCACAACACCCGGTTCTGCTCACGTTTGAGCACGAGTCCCGCGTTCGAAAGAACTTCGTAATCCGGCCGCGCCGACGCGCATAGACCAAACGTTTCGGACCGTTCGTGCGCTTTCTGGATTGCCGGCGCGGGAAAGTCATTGGACCGTACGGCCGTCTGAGCCACGGCCGGGTGAACGTCATCGCGCATTGTCTCCCTCCTGGAAAGCCTGGTACCTTGCCAGACTTTTCTCCGTCTTCTTAAGCAAGCTCCGGGCCATCCGATTTAGCGACGTTGGCGATGCGCGCTCGCGCTCCGACTGTCCTTTTTCTCAACACTCCGCCGCGCCGGGTTGTACCGGGATGCAACACATGGAGCGCCGCGCGGGCGATGTGACCAGCCCCACATTTCAGGCGCGCCGCCCTTTCCGACTCGCTCGAAAAAATGGCATGCGACTTGCAGTAACGCCATCGCAACCGGATCGACACAGAACAAAGGGGCGACGCCTCTCCCGGCACTGCATCGACAAACACTCAGGAGACGACCATGAAGAACCGTTCGCCCGCCGCAAGCCGGTTGGCTATCCTTGGAGCGAGCATCGCGAGCGCGATGGCACTGAACGTGGCTCCGGTGGACGCCGCCCCGGACTATCCCCCCGTGACCTACGAGCGTCTCTCTCAGGCACAGAGCGACCCGGGCTGGCTCACCTATTACCGGAGTTATAGCGGCCAGTCGCATTCCCCGCTGAAGCAGATCGATGCATCGAACGTCGCCGGTCTCAAGCAGGCCTGGAGCTATCAGTTCCCCGCGGATCTGAAGCAAGGCTTCGAAGCAACCCCGATCGTCAACGGCAGCTACCTTTTCGTCAGTACGCCGAAAGACAATGTCTACGCCTTCGATGTCAAAACCGGCACGCAGTTGTGGAAATATGAGCCGAAGCTCGGCGCCGAGTCGTTCAAGACCGCATGCTGCGACGTCGTGAATCGCGGCGTCGCGTTGTATGGCAAGAACGTCTATGTGGCGATGCTGAGCGGCGAGGTCGCCGCAATCGACGCGCAGAGCGGCAACGTCGTGTGGAAGAAGCAGATGTTCGAACCGGGTCTCGGCTACGCGTTCTCGCTGGCGCCGCTCGCGCTGGACGGCGCGATCGTGGTCGGTACGTCGGGCGGCGAATATGGGATCCGCGGCTATATCGCCGCGCTCAATCCCGACGACGGCTCGATCATCTGGAAGCGCTACACGATCCCGAGTGCCGGCGAAAAGGGTAGCGACACATGGCCCGACGGCATGCAGGAACATGGCGGCGGCGCGGCGTGGCTGACCGGCACCTACGACGCTGCCACGCAGACGCTGTACTGGGGCGTCGGCAATCCGGGACCGTGGCTCGCGGCGCTGCGCCCCGGCGACAACCTGTACTCCGATTCACTGCTCGCGCTCAACCCGAAGAACGGCGAGCTGAAATGGCACTATCAGTACACGAATAACGACACGTGGGATTACGACGGCGTCAACACGCCGGTGCTTGCCAACATCAGCTACAAGGGCAAGAAGTATGACGCGATCATCCATGCCGACCGCAACGGCTTCTTCCACGCGATCGACCGCAAGACCGGCAAGCTGATCTACGCCGAGCCGTTCGTCAAGACGCTGTCCGTGACGGGCTACACCGCCGACGGCAAGCCGATTCAGGACGCAAGCCGGTTTCCGAAGGCCGGCACGACGATCAACACCTGCCCGAGCTTTCTCGGCGGCAAGAACTGGTGGTCGACCTCCTACGATCCCGAGCGGCACATCGCGGTGGTGCCGTCGCTGCATGCGTGCATGAGCCTGTCCGGCAAATCGGTCAGCTACATGGAGGGCCTGCCCTACCTCGGCGAAGGCTTCGAGATCCAGCCTGAACCGGGCAGCCAGGGTTATGGCGAGCTGCAGGCCATCGACGTGAATACCGGCAAGAAGCTGTGGGGCCACTGGACCAAAATGCCGTGGAACGGCGGCGTTGCCACGACAGCCAGCGGCCTCGCCTTCAGCGGCTCGCTCGACGGCCATCTGTACGCGTTCGACGTGACGACGGGCAAGGTGCTGTGGGAGAGCCCGCAACTCGCGAGCGGCATCATCGCGCAACCTTCGGTGTTCGAAGTCGACGGCAAGGAGTACGTAGCCGTGCTCGCGGGCTACGGCGGTGCGAATCCGATCTGGGGCGGCCCGATGGCCGACGTCGCGAAGGACGTTCCGCGCGGCGGCACGCTGTATGTGTTCGCGCTCGATCGCAGCTGAGCGCAGCCACCGCATCCGCATCGTTGCGCATCTCCGACTCTCGCGGCTGCATCTCTCCGCGCCTGCACGCAGCCCATGCGGGCGCGGTGTTCCCGCCATCACAGGAACGCACCATCATGAACATTCGATTCACTCAGGTTGCTCTCGCCAGCGCGCTGGTCGCCGGCGCCGCACATGTTGCCGCCCAGGCTGCCGCGCAGACGTCGCCCAGCGTGCGCGTGTGCACGATGCCCGGCAGCCCTTCGGCCGAGCTGGACAAGTCCGTTGCACGCGCGGTGTTGAGCACCGCGGGCATTGCCGCTACGTTCGCGTCGCGCGGCATCGACGATGACGGCGGCGACGACGGCATTTCCGCACACGAGCTCTCGAAATCGCTGCAGCGCAACTGCGATGTGATCGCGGGCTTTCCGCGTTCGAGCGTAGCCGATGGCTCCGATTCGCACCTGCTGTTTTCGCAGGGCTATCTGCACTCCGGTTATGTCAGCGTCACGCTGCGCGGCGCGCATGCGGCCAACACCGGCGTCGCGGCGCCGGACGGCAAGATCACGATTGCCGCCACCTGGTCGAGTCCGTCGCAACTGATCGCGGTCCAGCAGAAGAACGCGCGCTTCGATCTGGAAACCACCTCCGAGCTGACCGTCGACGCCCTCGCGAAAGGACGCGCGCAGCGCGCGATCGTCTGGTACCCGGCCGTGGTCGCGTATCGGCATGCGCACCCGCAGCAGCACTTCGACGTCGCCGCCGCCGAATCGCCGTATGCCGACTGGAATCTCGTGTTCGCGTCGGGACCCGACAAGCAGCCTCTGCAAAAGCGCATCGACGACGCGCTCACACGCCTGCGCAACGATGGCCGGCTTGCCGCGCTGACGCGCAACTGGGCGCTGCCAGCCGCCATCGCAACCGCTTCGGCGCACACGGCCACTCCGGCCACTGCGGCCACCCCGCTCGCCACGCACGCGAGCCTCGTGCGCTATCTCGACGGCCCGACGCCAGCGTCACCGCATGCGGACGTATGGCGCGTGAGCGGCATGCCGGCCGCCGGCGGCTTCATCAAGGTCGCGGCGACGACCGAGGCACCGTCGTTCGATCACGATCAGGTCACCCACGGCGAACATCTGTATGCCGATTCGTGCGCGAAATGCCACGGCGAGAAGCTCGAAGGCAACACCGCGCCTTCATTGATGGGCCCGGCCTTCGCGCCGGCGGCGAATTCGCATCTGACGATCGGCGGCATCTATCAGTACATGTCGACCAACATGCCCGCGGATCATCCCGGCAAGATGAGCGACGAGGAGTACGCCGATCTGATGGCCTTCCTGCTCTATACGAACGGCTACGACACCGGCAACGCGAAGCTGACCGCGCAGGCCGCGCAATCGTCGAAAACACCGCTGAACGCGGGACCGCGCCACTAACACGTTGCTTCGCACTGCATTACGACGCCGTGCCGCTTCAATCGAAGGCGGCATGGACGACCCATTTCTTTTCTCAGGGCATCATCATGGTCTCTCACAATCGCAGACACTTCATTCTCCATGCCGCGGGCCTGTGTGCCGCGCTCGCCAGCGCCGACATCGCGTTCGCCGCGCCGCCTGCCGTCGATGAAAACGACGCCGCGGCCAGCTCGCTCGGCTATCGTGCGAAAGCGAGCAGCGTCGACGCCGCGAAGTTCCCCAAGTATCACGCGGGCCAGACCTGCGCGAATTGCCGCTTCTACACGGGCGCGGCGGGCGAAGCTTCAGGACCCTGCCCGATGTTCCCCGGCAAATCCGTTGCCGCTGACGGCTGGTGCAACGTCTATGCGCCACGAGTTTGAGCGCTGGTCGGTGGGTGCGTCGCGAAACGGCGCACGCGCGACGGCCGGCGAGGTCGCCACCACCGCCGCCACCGACGATACGGCGAGCGTGCCGGCAGGCCAAGACGCGTCGCCCCCTCTTCAGGCGCTGATCGAACTCGGCCTTGCGCGCGGCTTCCTCACGCGCGGCGACATCGTCGACGCCCTCCCGCAGCATGCCGACGACGACGCCCAGATCGCCGCAGCCACGATGACGCTGCGCGAGTTGGGCATCGCCGTGCGCGAGGCTGCCGCAACCCAGCCGGCATGGCCGCCCGAGCGGCATTTCGTCAACGCCGACGCCGTGCCGGGCGCGCCGCTCGATCTGCTCGTGGGCCACACGAGCGATCCGGTGAAACTGTATCTGCGCGAGATGGGAACGACGCCGCTGCTCGAGCGCGAAGAGGAAGTCGCGCTCGCGCTGCGTCTCGAACGCGGACGGATCGCGTGCATCGAGGCATTGTCGGGCGATCCGGATGCGCTCGACGCGCTCGTATCGATCCAGCGCGAGATCCGTGCAGGTACGACGCCGGCCACCTACTACTTGAGCGGGACGATGAGCGGGACCATGAGCGGGACCATGAGCGCGCCGCTCGCGCATCGACCGTCCGCGTCCGATGACGAGGCGGCCGAACGACCCGCCGACGAAGAAGCGCCGCGCGACGGTCAGGTCATCAACCAAGCGGTGATCGCGCGGCTCGAACCCGCCATCTCGCTCGCCATCGCGATGCGCGACGCACTGGGGAGCGCCGGTCACACCACAGCGGACTACTGGTCGCTCAAGCGGCAAAGCGCCGGCATGATGCGCCCGTTGCGATTGAATTCGCGGTCGATCGAGCAGATGAGCGCACCGTTACGCCAGCGTGTTGCCGAAGCGCGCCGCCTCGCGCAGCGACTCGATGCGCTGCTGGCCCAAGCGGGGGTAGATGCCACGACGCGCCCTGCCACGGTCTGCGCGCCCTCCAGCGACGCCGATGCATGGGTCGCAACCTGCCTCGCGGCGTATCCGGAACGTCGCACGGCACTGCTGCGACACGCGCCGGCACTCGCGGACGTGTACCGGGCACTCGCGCGGCTCGCCGCTTCATCGAGCCTGCCGCTCGAGACGGCGTTCGCGCTCGACGCGCGGCTCGCCCGCATCGAACGTGCCGTACAGCTAGCCAGACAAACGCTCTTCAGAAGCAACCTGCGGCTCGTCGTTTCCGTCGCCAAACGCCATGCCGAGCGGGGAATGCCGCTGCTCGACCTGATCCAGGAAGGTAACCTCGGTTTGATGAAAGCCGTCGATCGCTACGACGTCCGACGCGGCTTCCGGTTCTCGACCTATGCGACCTGGTGGGTCCGCCAGGCGATCACACACGCGCTTGCCGACCAGGGGCGCATGATCCGCGTGCCGACGCACACCGCCGACGCGCTCGGCAAGCTGTCGAGACTCGCCCGCGAACATGCGCAGCGTACCGGCAACGCGGCCGCGCCCGCCGTACTGGCTGCCCGGATGGGTGTGTCGGTCGACAAAGTCAGGGAGCTGATGAGCATCGTGATGGAGCCGCTCTCCGCGGACCTTCCCGTTACCTCGGAAAGCAACCTGACCATGACTGACACGCTCGCTGATGACAGTTCGCCGTCACCGGAGGACCACGCGAGCGCCGCGCAGTTGCGTGCCGCCGTGGCGTCGGTGATCGGCAGCCTGCCGCGTCGCGAGGCCTGGGTTCTGCGCCTGCGCTACGGTATCGACGTCGCCTGTGAGCATTCGCTGCGTGAGATCGGCGAGCAGTTGCATCTGTCCGCCGAGCGGGTCCGGCAGATCGAGGCCGCCGCGCTCGAACGGATCCGGGGCTTCGACCACCTGCCGACGCTTCGCTCGCTGATTCGATGCGATAGCTGAACGACTTTCGTGCCCTGCTAAGCTACGGTGCGCCGCATCTATTCCTGGCGTGCCGAACAGACAGCGGGATCATTTGAACCGGAGAAGATCGATGTCGACTCCCTGGACGGGCGGCTGCCTGTGCGGCGCGGTGCAATACGAAGCTCGCGGCGATGCGCTCGCGCAACTGATCTGCCATTGCCGCGACTGTCAACGCGCTTCCGGTTCCGCGGGATTGCCGGTCGTCGTCGTGAGAGCCGCCGGGTTTTCCTTCAAAGGCGAGATCCGGCCTTATACGAAGATCGGCGGCAGTGGAATGCCCACCACGCGCAACTTCTGCGCTCATTGCGGCAGCCTGCTATTCGCGACGCCGCATCATGCGCCGGACATCGTGACTCTCTATGCCGGCACGCTCGACGAGCCTGCGCGGTTCAAGCCCGAGTTCGTTCAGTTCGCGTGCGAACGCCATCATCTGGACGCCCACCAGCCCGACATTCCCCACCATCCGCGAAGAGCGCCCTGACCCCGGCAATCAAAGATGCCGTGTTTGCGCAGGCGGATTGCCCCAGTCGTTGCGCAGCCCATCCCGATAGGTCACCGGCGCATTCAACGCCATGTCGAGATCGAGTTCATCGACGCACATGATGTTCACGTTGATATACGGATACCCCGTGCCGTTCGGCATGTCGATGCGATCGAATACGTGGACCCCGCAGCGTTTGCAGAACGGATGATGCGCGACTGCGTTGTTCCCCTGATATTCGCTCAGCGCGGCTTCATCGGAAAGGAGACGAAAGTCCTCCCGGCGAACCTGTACGTGCCAGAACCGCAGCTTGCTGCAGTAACTGCAATTGCATTTCGACGTGCCCGCTTCGAAATCGATGCGAGCCTCGAACTTCACGACTTGGCAATGGCAACTTCCGAGGTACATGCGCAGCATGGGGTTCTCCGAGGTTGAGAGATGCCGCAATTATGGACGGCACGACTTCGTGCTGCCAACGCACGAGCCGTCGCAACCCTCGCAGTAATGGCGATCGCGCACCGCACGGTCCACGCGCCAGACGTTCTCCGTAACTGGCGTCGCCGTCCCCGCTGAGCGGCCGTTTTCCCGCGCATGAAAGGTCGGCTCGCCCGCCTTGCCGCGGCGAACCGCTTCATCGATGCCCTCTTCGCCGAACACCGCTTTCAGTTCGGCCACGAACGCCGCGATCTCGGGCATCGGATGCCCGGCCGGCTTGCGCACTCGCATATCCATTCATCCGCTCCCGAAAAAAGTGCCTATTCGCGATATCTTGAAAACGATGTAGGATACTGTATATCCATACAGGTATTTTCGCAAATGACAGCCGCCCTGCCAGCACCGGAAGCCATTCACCCGTCCTTGTGGCGGGCGTCCCAGCTTGGCGCTGGCCGCGGCCGCAGCGTCGATACCGGCTATCCGGCGCTGTCGGCGGAGTTGCCCGGCGGGGGCTGGCCGCTCGGCGCGCTGGTCGATCTGCTGGTGCAGCAGGCCGGCGTCGGCGAACTGCGGCTGTTGCAGCCGGCGCTCAGCGCCGTCGGCGAGCGTCCGGTCGCCTTCGTGCAGCCGCCGCACACGCCGGACGGCCTCGGGCTCAGCTACATCGGCCTGTCGCTGCAGCAGGTGCTGCGCATCAATGCGCCGAAAACCGCCGACGCGCTGTGGTCCGCCGAGCAGATCCTGCGCGCCGGCAGTTGCGGCGCGCTGATCTTCTGGGCGCAGTACGCGCAGGCGTCGTCGCTGCGCCGTTTGCATCTGGCCGCGCAGTCGTCGGAGACGCTGTTCATCATGGTGCGGCCGCTCGCCACCGCGCAGGACGCGTCGCCCGCGCTGCTGCGGCTCGCGCTCAGGCCATCGGCCGAGGGGCTAACCATCGACATCGTGAAACGACGAGGGCCCGCTCGCGCAGAGCCCCTGTCGATTCCCCTGCAACCCACTCCCATTTTGCTTTCCCGACATGCGCGTCTTTCTCGCCGTTCATCTGCCAAAGTTGCCGCTCGAGGTCTTCAGACCGAAGTGGTCGCCTGAGCCCGCGCATGGCTGCGCGGTGCTGGAGAAAGACAAGGTGGTCATGGCCGACCCCGCCGCGCGCTCGGCAGGCGTGCGTGCGGGCATGAAGCGCGGCGGCGTGCTGACGCTGTCGCCGGAAACGGAGATGTATGAGCGCGACAGCGCTCGTGAAGCGGCGGCCCATCGCGACGTGGGTATCGCGCTGATGCGCTTCTCGCCCGAAGTCGCGCTGCTCGACGAAGCGACGGTCGCGGTCGAGATCGGCGCGAGTCTGCGGCTCTTCGGCGGCCTGCTCGCGCTGTGCCGCGATGCGAAGGCCATCCTCGCTGCGCTCGGCTTCACCGCGCGCATCAGTGCCGCGCCGACCGGCCAGGGCGCGTGGCTGCTAGCGAAGTTCGGCAACCGGCGCGTGCTGAAGCTCGCATCGCTCGAGCAGCGCCTGTGCGCCCTGCCGATGCTCGCCGTGCCCGAAGTCCGCCCGTTCGCCGACTGGTTCACGGGCCTCGGCTGCGAGCGCATCGCCGATCTGCGCCGGCTGCCCCGCGCCGGCTTGCAGCGCCGCTGCGGCGAACATCTGCTCGACTCGCTCGACCGCGCGTTCGGCACCGCGCCCGAACTGTTCGACTGGCTCGAACTACCGCCCACGTTCTCGGCGCGCATCGAGATGCCAGACCGGCTCGAACACGCCGATGGCGCGGTGTTCGGCGCGCAGCGGCTCGTCGTGCAACTGTGCGGATGGCTGTGCGCGAAACAGCTGGCGGTCAGCGGCATTCGCCTGTCGCTCGAACACGAGCGCGGACGCGACGCGATCGAGCCGACTCCGCTCGACATCGCGCTCGGCGAGCCGACCTGGCGCGAAGAACATCTGATGCGGCTGCTCAAGGAGCGGCTGCATCGTATCGAGCTCGCCGCGCCGGTGCTTGCGTTGCGGCTCGACGCATCGAACGTCGAGTCGGCCGCGCCCGCGTCCGCGACGCTGTTTCCCGAACCGGGCGGCTCGAAGGAGGATCACGAGCGGCTGCTCGAACTGCTGGTCGCGCGGCTCGGCGAAGAGAACGTGCTGAAACCCGCGCCGAGCGCCGATCATCGCCCGGAGATCGCGAACCGCTGGCTGCCGGTGTCGCAGCCGTTCAAGCCCGCAGCGCTGCCGCAGAATCTGCCCCGCCCCACATGGATGCTCGACACGCCCGTGCGTCTCCTGATGCGCCAGCATCGCCCGTTCTATGGCTCGCCGTTGCGCATGGTGTCGCCGGGCGAGCGCATCGAGAGCGGCTGGTTCGACGGCGAACTCGTCACGCGCGATTACTTCGTCGCGCAGGCGGACGACCAGAGCTGCTACTGGATCTACCGCGAACGCGTGAGCAGCCGCGACGCGGAAGAAGAGCAACGCTGGTTCCTTCATGGCCTGTTCGGCTGACAGGCGCGGCTGATATGCGCGGATGAACGGCCATGGACACCACTTTCACGATGCTGCCGGCGTATGCCGAGCTGTTCTGCTTTTCCAACTTCACGTTTCTGCGGGGCGCGTCGCACGCTGAGGAACTGGCCGGGCGTGCCGCGCAACTCGGCTACTCGGCGCTCGCGATCACCGACGAGTGCTCATTGGCGGGTGTCGTGCGCGCGCATGTCGCGGCGAAGCAAGCGCAGCTGCCGTTCATCGTCGGTTCGTATTTCCGGCTCGTCAATGCCGATGGTTCGCCGGCCTTCGGCCTGATCCTGCTCGCCCGCAACCGCAACGGCTACGGCAATCTGTCCGAGTTGATCTCGCTGGCGCGCATGCGCGCGCCCAAGGGCGAATACCGGCTCACGCCGCAGGATCTGTCGCGGCCCGAGAAGGAATACCGCCACCTGCTCGGCATGCCCGACTGCCTCGCGATTCTGGTGCCGGATTTCCCGGCCGGCGAAGACGCGCTCGACGCGCAGGTCGAATGGCTCGACGAAACCTTCACCGGCCGCGCATGGGTCGGCCTCGTGCTGCATCAACGCGCGATGGACGACATGCATCGCGGCGCGGTCGAGTTCGTCGCGCGCAGCCGCGACGTGCCCGTCGTCGCGCTCGGCGAAGTCGTGATGCACGTGCGCTCGCGCAAGCCGCTGCAGGACACGATGACCGCGATCCGGGTCGGCAGGCCGGTGCATGAATGCGGCTACGATCTCGCGCCGAACGCCGAGCAGCATCTGCGCTCGCGGTTGCGGCTCGCCAACCTGTACCCGCAAGACGCGCTGGCCGCGACGCTCGACATCACGAGCCGCTGCACGTTTTCGCTCGACGAGCTGCGCTACGAGTATCCCGACGAGCTGGTGCCGGCCGGCCATACGCCCGCCTCCTATCTTCGCCAGGAGACCTATATCGGCGCGCAGCGGCGTTTTCCGGCGGGCATTCCACATCACGTGCAGCAGCAGATCGAGCACGAACTCGAACTGATCGCGGACCTGCAGTACGAGCCGTATTTCCTGACCGTCTACGACATCGTCCGCTTCGCGCGCAGCCAGAACATTCTGTGTCAGGGGCGCGGCTCGGCCGCGAACTCGGCGGTCTGCTATTGCCTCGGCGTGACCGAGGTGGATCCCGCGCGCGGCAACATGCTGTTCGAGCGCTTCATCAGCAAGGAGCGCGGCGAGCCGCCGGATATCGACGTCGACTTCGAGCATCAGCGCCGCGAAGAAGTGATCCAGTACATCTACCGCAAGTACGGCCGCGACCGCGCCGCGATCGCGGCGGCGGTGTCGACCTATCGTCCGCGTGGTGCGCTGCGGGAAACGGGCAAGGCGCTCGGCGTCGATCCGCAGATCGTCGATGCGGTCGCGAAGTCGCATCAATGGTTCGATGGCCGCCGGGATCTGCTCGCGCGTTTCGCGGAGTCCGGCCTCGATCCGGATAAGCCCCTGATCCAGGCATGGGCGAAGCTCGCCGCGCAACTGCTGAATTTTCCGCGCCACCTGTCGCAGCATTCGGGCGGCTTCGTGATCAGCCGCGGCAAGCTCACGCGGCTCGTGCCGGTGGAAAACGCGGCGATGGCCGATCGCTCGGTGATCGAGTGGGACAAGGACGACCTCGAATCATTGGGCTTGCTGAAGGTCGACGTGCTCGCGCTCGGCATGCTGTCGGCGATCCGGCGCACGCTCGACCTCGTGTCGGAACAGCGCGGCGAACGTTTCGAAATGCAGGACATTCCGTCTGAAGATCCGGCGACCTACGCGATGATTTCGGCCGCCGATACGGTCGGCGTATTCCAGATCGAATCGCGCGCGCAGATGAGCATGCTGCCGCGCATGCGGCCAGAGACCTTCTACGACCTCGTCATCGAAGTCGCGATCGTGCGGCCGGGTCCGATTCAGGGCGGTGCCGTGCATCCGTATCTGCAGCGCCGCCAGGGCTTCGAGCCCGTGACCTATCCGAGCGACGCATTGAAGACCGCGCTGGGCCGCACGCTCGGCGTGCCGATCTTCCAGGAGCAGGTGATGCAGGTGGCGATTCTCGCGGCCGGCTTCACGGCCGGCGAAGCCGACCAGCTGCGGCGCGCGATGGCCGCGTGGAAACGCAAGGGCGGACTCGAGAAATACTACGACCGCATCGTGCTCGGCATGCAGGAGCGCGGCTACGACCTGGCCTTCGCCGAGGCGATCTTCGAGCAGATCAAGGGCTTCGGCGAATATGGCTTCCCCGAAAGTCACGCGGCCAGTTTCGCGCTGCTCGTCTATGCGAGCAGCTGGCTCAAGTGTCACGAACCCGAGGCCTTTCTCGCCGCGATGCTGAACAGCCAGCCGATGGGCTTCTATTCGCCGTCGCAACTGGTTCAGGATGCGCAGCGGCACGGCGTCACGGCGTTGCCGGTCGATGTGACGGTGAGCGGTTGGGACTCGTCGCTCGAACCCCGTGCGGGGGCGACGCGCCCCGCCGTGCGTCTCGGTCTTTCGCTGCTGCGCGGCATGAAGGACGGCGCCGCCGAACGGATCGAGAACGCGCGCGCGGTTCGTCCGTTCGCGAGCGTCAACGATCTCGCGCGCCGCGCGCAGCTCGACCGCAAAGACCTGCATGCGCTCGCGGATGCGAATGCGTTGGCAGCGCTCGCGGGAAACCGCCGCGAAGCGCTGTGGCAGTCGGTCGCCGCGGTGCCGGACAAGGATATGCTCGCGGCCGCGGCGACTCAGGACGAAACGCCCGAACTCGGCGCACCGAGCGAAGCGCACGACATCGTCGCCGACTACCGCTCGCTCGGCCTGACGCTCAACCGCCATCCGCTGGAACTGCTGCGGCCGCAGTTGCTCGCGAACCGGCTGATGCCGGCCTCGACGCTGCGGACCTATCGCGACGGCCGCCTCGCGCGCGCCTGCGGACTGGTGACGGTGCGTCAGCGTCCCGGCACGGCCAAAGGCGTCGTGTTCGTCACGCTCGAAGACGAGACCGGCAACGTCAATGTGATCATCTGGCCGAGCCTGCTCGAAAAGCAGCGCAAGGAAGCATTGGGCGCCGCGCTGCTCGCCGTATACGGCACATGGCAGTGTCAGGGAGAAGTACGGCACCTCGTCGCGCAGCGGCTCGTCGATATGTCCCATCTGCTAGGCGAGCTGCAAACGACGAGCAGAGACTTCTGCTGACGCGCGCGCGCAAATGCGTATCATCGGAACGGCAAACGGAGGCATCCATGTGCTATTCGGCTCAGATTCTGGCGGACTACCGGCGCTACGTCCGCATGTTCGGCGCGCAGATGAGCATCGAGGAATTCGCACGCCTTTTCTTCGAACGCGCAGAAGACAATCAGGCCAAAATTCCCAAAGCGATGGAAGACGCTTTCTCGGAACCGCAGTCCGATCCGGAACGGGAAGTCTGGGCGCTGATCGAGCGCTTCAGATCGCAGCAGACCGTGAAGCTCGAACAGGAACTGTTCAAACAACGCACCCGCTTCGCCGATGCCGAGCGCGCCCTGCAGACCAAGGTCACCAAAGCGGCGACCGAGAGCAAACGGATCGCCAAAGACAAGATCGACCGCACGCTCGAGCGGCTCGACGACCTCGGGCGAGCCGATCCCCAACCAGCCGACTCGCGCATCTTCCCGGGCTACTACGCCCCGGTGATGGTGATGGAAAACGGCCAGCGCGTCGTCAAGCCGATGCGCTATCAGTGCCGCCTCGCCGGCAAGCCCGCCTCGTACGACACCCGCTATCCCGGCACGTACAACGCCCGGCGCGACAGTCTCGAAGGTTTCTGGAAAGCGCTATTCGGTTATTCGCATGGACTCGTGCTGGCCAGTTCTTTCTACGAGAACGTATCGCGCGCGCGGATGGAAGGCCGTGTACTCGCGCCCGGCGAGAAAGATGAAAACGTGCGCCTCGAATTCAGGCCCGATCCGCCTCACGACATGCTGGTCGCATGCTTATGGTCCCGCTGGAGCGGCAAGGACGAGCCCGAATTATTGTCTTTCGCGGCCATCACCGACGAGCCGCCACCCGAGGTTGCCGCCGCCGGGCATGATCGCTGCATCATTCCGATCAAACCCGAGCATATCGACGCGTGGCTGAATCCCGATCCGCGCGATCTGGCGGCGATGTACGCGATTCTCGACGATCGGGACCGGCCGTTCTACGAACATCGGATCGCGGCCTGAATGCGCAACGCGGTTTCGCGAAGCGGCGCGATACGGTGTCGGATCATCCTTGCAATCTCCGCGCAGTAACATATTCTGCGTTATGAATCTTTACCGGCTGGCGAAGAATCCCCGGTTGTAGAGGTCCGCCGACAGGCGCGATTCGGACCCCATCGATCATCGAAGCGCCTTTCGCAGCGCACCCGGCGCGATCTCCACCTTCGGGTTGCGGCTGCAAGCACAGGAGACGTCGACATGGGCAAACATCCCGCCGCGGACGCTTCGCCGCAGACCGCGCTCGGCAGTGACGAACTTCAGCTGATCGATGCGTGGTGGCGCGCATGCAATTATCTTTCGGTCGGCATGATCTATCTGCTCGACAACCCGCTGCTGCGCGAGCCGCTGAAAGTCGAACACGTCAAATACCGCCTGCTCGGACACTGGGGCGCGAGCCCGGCCTTATCGTTCGTCTGGGCGCATCTGAACCGCGTGATCAAACGCGACGACCTCGACGTCGTCTTCATGGCCGGCCCCGGCCACGGCGCTCCGGGCGTGCTCGGCCCCGCCTATCTGGAAGGCACCTACTCGGAGATCTATCCCGACAAGAGCGCGGATGCCGAGGGCATGCAGAAGTTCTTCAAGCAGTTCTCGTTTCCCGGCCATATCGGCTCGCACGTGACACCGGAAACACCCGGCTCGATCCACGAAGGCGGCGAGCTCGGCTATAGCCTGTCGCATGCGTATGGCGCCGTGCTCGACAACCCCGATCTGATCGTGGCCTGCGTGGTCGGCGATGGCGAGGCGGAGACCGGGCCGCTCGCCACCGCGTGGCATTCGAACAAGTTCATCAATCCGGCACGCGACGGCACGGTGCTGCCGATCCTCAATCTGAACGGCTACAAGATCGCCAACCCGACCATCCTGTCGCGGATCAGCAACCGGGAACTGGAGGCGCTCTTCGTCGGCTATGGCTACACGCCGCATTTCGTCGAGGGATCGGACCACGCCGAGATGCATCAGAAGATGGCGCACACGCTCGATACCGTGCTCGGCGAGATTCGCGAGATCCACGAGCAGGCACGCACGAAGGGCAAGCTCGAGCGGCCGATGTGGCCGATGATCGTGCTGCGCACGCCCAAGGGCTGGAGCGGTCCGAAGGAGATCAACGGTCATAAGGTGGAAGGCTCGTGGCGCTCGCATCAGGTGCCGTTCGCCGACGTGCGCAACAATTCCGCGAATCTCGAAGTGCTCGAACAGTGGATGCGCAGCTACCGGGCCGACGAACTGTTCGATGCCAACGGCACGCTGATCCCCGAACTGAAGGCGCTATCGCCCGACGGCCCGCGGCGCATGAGCGCCAATCCGCATGCGAACGGCGGCATACTGCGCCGCGAACTGAAGCTGCCCGACATCCGCGCGTACGCGGTCGACGTGCAGCAAGCGGGCGCGGGCAAGACGCTGCAGGAGAACACGCGGCCACTCGGCGAATTTCTGCGCGACACGATGCGCGCGAACATGAACACCTTCCGCGTGTTCGGCCCGGACGAAACGGCGTCGAACCGTCTGCAGTCGATCTACGAGGTCAGCAAGAAGGTGTGGATGGCCGATATGCTTCCCGAGGACGAGGACGGCGGCGAACTGTCGCGCGACGGCCGCGTGATGGAGATGCTGTCCGAGCATACGCTGATGGGATGGCTCGAAGGCTATCTGCTCACGGGCCGCCACGGCTTCTTCCATACCTATGAAGCGTTTGCGCACGTGGTGGATTCGATGTTCAACCAGCACGCGAAGTGGCTGGACATCAGCAGGAATCATGTGCCGTGGCGCGCGTGGGTGTCGGCGGAAAACATTCTGCTGTCGTCGACCGTGTGGCGGCAGGATCACAACGGCTTTTCGCATCAGGATCCCGGCTTCATCGATCTGGTCACCAACAAGAGTCCCTCGGTCACGCGCGTCTACCTGCCGCCCGACGCGAACACGCTGCTGGTGGTCGCCGACCACTGCCTGCGCACCACCGACTGCATCAACGTGATCGTGGCCGACAAGCAGAAGCACCTGCAGTTCACCACCATCGACGAAGCCGTCGTGCACTGCGCCAAAGGCATCGGCGTGTGGCGGCGCGCGAGCAACGACGAGGACGCCGAACCGGACGTGGTGATGGCCTCGTGCGGCGACGTCGCCACCCAGGAAGCGCTGGCGGCGACGGCGATCTTGCGCGAACGCCTGCCCGAACTCAAGCTGCGTTTCGTCAACGTGGTCGACCTGTTCAGGATGCAGCCGGCGAGCGAGCACCCGCACGGTTCGACCGAGCGCGAATTCGACAGCCTGTTCACGACCAATAAGCCGGTGATCTTCAATTTCCACGGCTACCCATGGCTGATCCACAAGCTCGCTTATCGCTTTCGTAATCACGAGAATCTGCACGTTCGGGGCTACAAGGAGAAAGGCAACATCAACACGCCGCTCGAACTGGCGATTCTCAATCAGGTGGACCGCTTCAATCTGGTGATCGACGTGCTCGACCGTGTGCCGCGCCTGCAAGGCAGATCCGCGCATCTCAGGGAGGACATGAGGAACGCGATCGTCAGCAACCTGAACTATGCGCATACGCACGGCACGGACCGCGCCGAGGTCGCCGACTGGGTCTGGCCGTTCTGAACGTCACCCGCAGCATGCACCGGGGCACGCACCATGGCCGACTCTCCCACCACGACCTCGCCGCAAAACGCGGATGCGGCGCGCATCGGCCTGAGCGCCGCCGCGCTGCAGCGCGGCGTGCTCGACAATCTGCTGTGCCTGCAGGGCCGCTATCCGGCGATCGCTTCGCCGCATGACTGGTACATGGCGCTCGCGTACAGCGTGCGCGACCGGCTGCTGGCCCGCTGGGCGGCATCGGTACAGACCTACGCCGAAAGCGATGTGCGGGTCGCCTGCTACCTGTCCGCCGAGTTCCTGATCGGCCCGCAACTCGGCAACAACCTCGTCAATCTCGGCATCGAGACCAACGCACGCGAAGCGCTGGGCGCGCTCGGCGTCGACCTCGATATGCTGCTCGAACTCGAGGAAGAGCCGGGGCTCGGCAATGGCGGGCTCGGCCGGCTCGCGGCCTGCTATCTGGATTCGCTCGCAACGCTGGAAATACCGGCCGTCGGCTATGGCATCCGCTACGAGTTCGGGATATTCGATCAGCAGATTCGCGACGGCTGGCAAGTCGAAACCACCGACTTGTGGCTGCAAGAGGGCAATCCATGGGAGATCGTGCGCCCGGAAGTTGCGTTCTACGTGGGCTTCGGCGGCAGCACCCACTATGAAACCGATGCACGCGGACACCTGCGCGTGCGCTGGACCCCCACACGGCAGGTCAAAGGCGTGGCTTGCGACACGCCGATGCTCGGCTATCACGTCCACACGTGCAACACCTTGCGGCTGTGGAAGAGCGAAGCGGTCGAGTCGTTCGACCTGCAAGACTTCAACGCCGGCGACTACTACGAGGCCGTCAACGAAAAGGTCATCTCCGAGACGCTGTCGAAGGTGCTGTATCCGAACGACGAGCCCGAGATCGGCAAGCGCCTGCGCCTCGCGCAGCAATACTTCTTCGTGTCGTGCTCGCTGCAGGACATGCTGCGTCTGACCGAAATCAAGGGCGAACCGGTCGGACACTTCGCGCAGTTGTTCAACGTGCAGTTGAACGACACGCACCCGTCGATCGCGGTCGCCGAACTGATGCGTCTGCTGGTGGACGACAAGCAGGTGCCGTGGGACGAGGCCTGGGACATCACGCGGCGCGCGCTCGCGTACACCAATCACACGCTGCTGCCCGAAGCACTCGAAACCTGGGGGTTGCCGCTGATGCGCAACCTGCTGCCGCGCCTGCTCGAAATCATCTATGAGATCAACCGCCGTTTCCTCGACGAGGTCCGGCAGCGCTATCCGGGCGACGACGCGCGCATCGCACGCATGTCGCTGATCGACGAGCGCGGTGACAAGCTCGTGCGCATGGCGCATCTGGCGACGGTCGGCAGCCACGCGATCAACGGCGTGGCCGAACTGCATTCGGGGCTGCTCAAGCAGACCGTGCTGCGGGATTTCGCCGACCTGTGGCCCGAGCGCTTTCACAACGTCACGAACGGCGTCACGCCGCGCCGCTTCATGCTGCTTTGCAATCCGGGGCTCGCGCGGCTGCTCGACGAAACCGTCGGCGCCGGCTGGGTCACGGATCTCGCGCGACTGCGCAAGCTCGAAGCCTATGCCGACGATACGGCGTTCCAGCAGCGCTGGCGTAGCGTGAAGCAGTCGAACAAGGCCGTGCTTGCCGAGCATATCTGGGCCGTCACGGGAATCCGCGTCGACATTGCCGCGCTGTTCGACGTGCAGGTCAAGCGCATCCACGAATACAAGCGGCAACACCTGAACGCGCTGCTGATCGTCACGCTGTACCGGCGCCTGCTGCGTGACCCGCAACTCGCGCTGACGCCGCGCTGCTTCGTATTCGGCGGCAAGGCGGCGCCCGGCTATGCGATGGCCAAGCTGATCATCCGTTTGATCAACGGCATCGCCGAAGTCGTGAATAACGATCCGGTGGTGAACGGGCGGCTGAAGGTCGTGTTCTATCCGGACTTCAATGTGAAAAACGCCCACTTCATCTACCCTGCCGCCGACCTGTCCGAGCAGATTTCGACGGCCGGCAAGGAAGCCTCGGGCACCGGCAACATGAAGTTCATGATGAACGGCGCGCTGACGATCGGCACGCTCGACGGCGCCAACGTCGAAATCCGCGAAGAGGTCGGCGACGAAAACTTCTTCCTGTTCGGCCTGAACGCCGACGAGGTCGAACGTGTGAAGCGCGCGGGTTATCGCCCCGCTGATCACGTGAAAGAGAGCGCGGAATTGCGCGAGGTGCTGGAGCTGATCGCCGACGGCCATTTCTCGCGCGGAGACCGCGAGATGTTCCGACCGCTCGTCGACAATCTGCTGCACGCGGACCCGTTTCTCGTGCTCGCCGATTACGCCGCCTACGTGGCGCGTCAGGACGAGGTCAGCGCCGCCTGGCAGGACACCCGGCGCTGGAGCCGCATGTCGATCCTGAACACCGCGCGCTCGGGCAAGTTCTCTTCCGACCGCGCCATCGGCGAGTACTGCGACAAGATCTGGAAGATCCGCCCGATGAGGATCGCTCTTGATCAATGACCCTGAAACGGAATTGGCGCGTGCTTATGCGGTTCGCTCCGGCTCGCGGTTTCCGACGGGCACGAGCGCGGTGCCCGACGGAATCAATTTCTGCATCTTCTGCCGCCACGCGACACGCGTCGAGCTATTGCTGTACGAGGCCGCGGACAGCCCCGAGCCGTTCCAGATCATTTCACTCGCTGCCGATAGCAACCGAACCTTCTTCTACTGGCACGTGATGGTGGAGGCGCTGCCGTTCGGCACCTGCTACACGTGGCGCGTGGACGGTCCGCGCGATACGCAGTCCGGCGGCTACGCGTTCGATCCCGACATCGAACTCCTCGACCCGTATGCCCGAGCGGTCAGCGACGTGCTGTGGACGCGGCCCCCGAACGGCAAACCTCATTCCACCGGGCACGCAACCTGCCGCGCGATCGTGACGGAACCGCTACCCTCGCCTCCAAGGCGGATCTCGCGCGGACTCGATGACGCGATCATCTACGAGCTGCACGTCGGCGGCTTTACGCGTGATCCGTCGAGCGGCGTCGAGCATCCCGGCACCTTCGCCGGCCTGATCGAAAAGATTCCGTACCTGACCCAGCTCGGCGTGACCCACGTCGAGCTGCTGCCGGTGATGGCCTTCGACTCACAGGACGTTCCGCCCGCGACGGCGGCCCTTGGTCTCGCCAACTACTGGGGCTACAGCACGCATAGCTACTACAGCCCACATCCTCGCTACTGCCGCGATCCCGCGCGCGCGCCGCAGGAGTTCCGCGCGCTGACCGACGCCATGCACGCCGCGGGCATCGCCGTGCTGCTCGACGTGGTGTTCAACCATACGGCCGAAGCGGGCGAGAGCGGACCCGTGATCAACTTCAAGGGCTTCGTCAACGATATCTTCTACCACCTCGACTCGGCCGACCGGCGCCGCTATCGGGACTACACCGGCTGCGGCAACACGGTCAATTGCAACCATCCGCTGGTGACGACGTTCATCGTTCGCTGCCTCGAATACTGGGTCGAAGAGCTGGGCGTCGATGGCTTCCGGTTCGATCTCGCAAGCGTCTTCGCGCGCGACCAGCGCGGCGAGCTGATGGCCGATCCACCGCTGCCCTGGGCGATCGAGTCGTCGCGGGTGCTGTCGCGCGTGCCATTGATCGCGGAGGCGTGGGACGCCGCCGGCATGTATCAGGTCGGTGCCTTTCCCGGCATGGCGTGGGCCGAGTGGAACGGCCGCTATCGGGACGTGATTCGCCGTTTCGTGCGCGGTGACCCCGGCCTCATCGGGGCGGTCGCCACCTGCATCGCGGGCAGCTCGGACCTCTATGCGGACGACGGCAGGCTGCCCAACAACAGCATCAACTTCGTGACCTGCCATGACGGTTTCACGCTGATCGATCTGGTGAGCTACGGGTCGAAGCGCAACGAGGCCAACGGCGACGAGAATCGCGACGGCAACTCCGACAACCTGTCGTGGAACTGCGGGGCCGAGGGCGAGACCGGCGACGCCGGGATTCTCGATCTGCGGTATCGCCAGGCGCGCAATGCAATGGCTATTCTGTTCCTGAGCCTTGGCACGCCGATGATGCTCGCCGGCGACGAGGTACTGCGCAGCCAGCGCGGCAACAACAACGCCTATTGCCAGGACAACGCGTTGAGCTGGTTCGACTGGACACCCACCGAAGCCAGCTCCGCCATGTCGCGCTTCGTGCGCGAATTGATTGCGCTGCGCAAGCGCCACGCGAGTCTGCGGCGGCGACATTTTCTGACCGGCCGGCCCTCCGCGGGGCAGACCCGGCCGGATGCGGCATGGCATGGCGAGCGCCTCTACGAACCCGGCTGGCACGATGCTGGCGCACGGCTTCTCGCCGTCACGCTGGGCGGCGAAGAGCCGGGCGAAGCGGCACTGCACGCGGTGTTCAACATGGACGATTGCGCGCGCACGGTCCAGTTGCCCGCGCCCGACGGGCGGCACTGGCGGCGTATCTTCGATACCGCGCGCGACGATCCGCACGACATCGTGCAGGCCGCGCAACAGGCCGCTATCGAAAGCGAGCAAGCTCGCGTGGCGGCGCGCAGTGTCGTGGTTCTGGAAGAAGCGAGCTGAGCCGAACTGTGATGGGGTTCAGAAGCGCATATCACTCAAATCGGCCAGGCGGACTATCATGATAGAAGCTGCATTCATCAGCGCAGGAGCCCATCATGACCTCCAATCCATCCGCTGAGCCGACCGGCACCTCTCCCGACCCCGCGCAGACTTCCGCCGGCACGACTAGCAAGCCCGATCCGAAAGGCCCGCAAAATGCGGCCCCGGACGACCTTCCGAACGCCGACGCGGCAGAGCCCGAGCCTCACGAGCATCTCCCGTCCAGAAGCGACGACAACTGATAGAACACCACAGGTGTCGACGTCGTCCGCGTGCCGATCCACGCGGCAGGTTCGCGAGTGGATCGCGCATGCTTTCGCGCCGACGCCGTGAAGTCGGGGAACGCTCGCGGTTCACGCCAATGGCTCGATGCATTGCGTCAGACAAAGTCACGGCCCGGTTTGAACCGCACAGGAGCAGATCATGCAGAACGTGCTGGTAGGTTATGACGGGTCGGCGTCCGCGCAATATGCCGTTGCTTTCGCGGTCGATCTCGCGAAACGCTTCGACGCGCGCTTGCATGTGCTGGTCGTCGCGCGCACCCCGGACTGGGGTGCGATAGAGCATGAGCGAAAAGATATTATCGATCTGGAGGTGCGCCATGCCACCACGATCCTCGACGAGATCAAGTCGAAGCTCGCCGCTTCGAACGAGGCCGTGCAGTTCGATCTCGTGGTCGGGCCGCCGGCGAAGGAGATCGTGCTATACGCGGAGCGGCATGCCATCGACCATCTGGTGGTGGGGCATCGCGGACATACGCCGTTCGATCGCTGGCTGATCGGTTCGGTCGCCCGCCAGGTGCTCGCCTACGCGCCGTGCGCGGTCACCATCGTGCGCGATCCGGCGACGATGAAAAAATCGCGGCATGAGAACTGAGCGCTATCGGCATCGAATCCGCAGCGGGTCAACCCGCCGGGCAAACGGTCTTAACCCTGACGATTCGGCCGCCTCCGAACCGCGCGTTGCGCGCGGTTCAGTCAGGGCTTCAGGTCTCCGGCCTAGGGCTCCTAACCGCGGCGAAGCGGCGCTGGATCGCGACGAGTTGGTCGTCAGTGGTCGCTACCAGCCACAAGCGTGCGTGCTCCGCGATTTCCCGGTTGTGGTCCTTCAATGGGCCCATCGAAGTCGCGGCCTTCCAGACCACCGGGCCGGTTCGGCTACTCCTGCCCGACGGCGCGCCGACCAGCAGGCAATAAGGTCCAAGAGGAAGCGAGACGAACGGTGCCGCTGAACTCGCTCGCACACGCCAGTCGATGAAGGGTGTGTCGCTGATAAGCAGCGGCATGGCCAAGCCGTAAAGCACACTGAAATCGTACAGCGCCAGTTGCTCGCGCATGCCCACGTAAATACGCCGGATATCAGCGATCACCGCCGCGCGGATTTCATCCTCGAACATTGGCTCGCTTGCATAGCGCTCATATGCGGCCCGGGCATCCACCTGATACGCGCTGAACAGCCCGAGTTCCACGCAGTCCTGAACCGCGCGGTGGACCTCCGCCACGGAGCCGGCCTCATCCGGCTTGCCCAGTTGCGCCGCCCGCAAGAACCGGGCAAGTCCCGCTTCCTGGATCGCCGGGCCATCCGCGCAGGCATCGCCGTCAACGTCCTTGGTGAGTGGCACGTAGACATATTTTTCGGCCGCGAAGCGCGATTTCTTGCCTTCATCGAACTTGATTTCGCCATCGATGCAGTCCAGATAGCGAGTACCGATTCGTCCATGCTCCCAAACCCAATTTTTCAGGAGCGGACGGAGTGGATGCAACGTGTCGTGCTCAACAGCCATTCAAACCTCCCCATGCCTTCGGATAGTTCCACGTGGTCGCGTGTTCTGTCGAGCACAGCATAACCAATCGCACCAGGGGATCGGCCTCTTTGAATCAAAATAAAGCGGCCCTGCTGACGAACCAACGACCGGCGCGATCGCCCGCCATTGTGATTCGCCTACGGCCCAAGGGGCGATGTCAAAGGGAGACAGGCCTCCGACTTCCGGCGACTGAAAGTGTGCGGGCAACGCCAACAGGTATCGCGTGCCTGTTGGTCGAGGTGCGGCACGGGGCGTTCGCAGCAACTCGACCCGCGAAGACAATTTTCTTTTTAATCAATGGTGTAGAGCGATACGACGAATTGGCACGTCGCGTGCAATGTTGGCTTCAAGCCGGCGTTGCCTTGCGCCGAATGGCGTAAAACGCCATCGGAGGGACTTCGAAACACCGGGGCGCATCGGCGCCCGGTGTGGCTTCCTGGAGTTTCCCTATGCCGCTCGCTCGACTGTTCTTCCGCTTTCTCCGGTGCGCGTTGGCAGCCGCGGTGCTTTTGCCCGTCGTCGCGGGCGCCGCGAACCTGCCAGACGCTCCTCAACCCTATGCATCCGGCGCGCGCGATGACGGTCCCAGCGATTCCGCGACGCCTCACGCGCTGAAAGCTGGCATCGAGCGCCTGCGCAGCGGGACGTGGTGGGAAGCCAACCGCAAGATCCGCCCGGAACTCGCGCAGGTCGGCGACCTGATGTTCCTGCTGCCGCTTGCCGACAGGAATCTCGAACCATCGTCGGATGCAATCGGCCGCGTGCAGCGCCTGCGCGAGGCGCTGCGCAGTCACCTGACGCGCGAGCCCGCCGGCTGGAGCCGCCTCGTTGCGCAGGTGCGGGCAGAGCGCGTGAAGGCCGGCGATGCGTCGGCCGTGCTGCTCGCCGACGCGCTCGTCAACGAGGTCCGCTACCGCGACGGAACCGACGGCAGCTACTACGCGCCGGCGCGGTTCTTTGCCGAGAGCGGTGTGTGCAAGGATTTCGCCGTCGCCAAGTACCTGCTGCTGCGCGACGCGGGTTTCGACATCGCGCGACTGCGTCTGGTGTCGCTCGCGCCGCGCTACAACAACACGCCGGACGACTGGCACGTCATCCTCGTCGTGCAGATCGATGGCGCGAGCGAACCGCTCGCACTCGATTCACCGAGCGCGCCGCCCGCGAAGCGCGCCGGCGATACGGCCAACGAAGCCTCGGCTTCGATCGGTCCGTCCGCGCTGCTGGGCGCGATCCTCGCCGGCCGCGAGCCCGCCGAAGCGGTGCTGCGCGCGCCCGCGGGTCCGCTTGCCACGTCGCTCAGCCGGTCAGGCCAGGCGCGGCGCCCGCTTGCGACGGTGTTCAACGAACTGGGCAGCCGGTCGTTCGAACGCGCCGCGCCGGGCGCGCTGCGGCGCGCGTCGGCGCTCGGGCGAAACGCGAACGCGATGTATGTCGACGAAATGGGCGAGCCGTGGAAAGTCGACGGCTCCGGGACGTTTCCGAAGTGGCGCGTCGTCGATGATGACCAGCCAGACGCGCTGGCGAAGCCGGTTGCGGCGGCAAGGTTGATACGCGTGGCGGCACGCTGACCGAGGTGTGCATGGCGCGCGTGCGGCAAGCAAGCCGTAGCACCGGTCTGCAGGTTGTATCGGTGGCGAGTAACCCCGGGGAACTGCGCGCCGCGGGTGCTATTGCCCACTGCCGCGCCGAGCGTGACGCCGCTTTTCGCGCTCTTTCGTCAGGTGCGGCATCACTTCCTCGATGTACTCTCTCGCATCGCCGCGCGTCGATACCCGACTGAAGCGCTGGTGCGCCTTGTCCTTTCCCACCAGTTCCATGTGGGACTTGCGCAGCACGTGCAGCAGCGCTATCAGCGTGCCGCTTTCGGGCACCGGTTCGTGATCGCGCGGATGTGCGGGAGTCGTTGGTGTCATGTTCCTATCCTCTCCGGGCAGTCCGGGCGGCAGGTCTGCGTGATCAGAGACAGCAGATCGTTGGCGTTCCTGTCGCGATCCGTCAGCGGCGCAAGACCGAACAGGCGCTCGAGGGTCGCGAGCACGGAACTGTGATCGTAAGTGGTGTCGTCCACCTTGCCTTGTGCAACCCAAGGCGACACGACGATCGCGGGAACGCGCACGCCATACACGTTGAAGCCGAATCCGCTCGCGTTCAGCGTCCCGCCGGCACCGTCGTTCGGTGGTGTTGCGGGACCGGGCGCAACCGAGTCGTAGAAGCCGCCGTGCTCGTCGTAGAGAATCACGAGCAGGCTGTTGTCCCACAACGGGGAGTTGCGGATCGCGTTGTACACGCGGGCGACGAGCTGGTCGCCCGCGGTGAGGCCATCCATCGGATGCTGCGAACTGCCTCTCTCGTAGGTGTCGTTCACCACGTCGCCGTAGCTCGGCTCGATGAACGTATAGCGGGCGGTGTAGCTTGCGGCGAGGTCCGTTTCGAAATGCGACAGGTCGTCGACGTCGCAGAGGCTGATGCCCTTGATCGAGGCGACCTGCGGAATCCGGCCGAGCGGATCGCCCAGGTGGTCCTGGTACAGGCGGTAGTTGTCTTTGCCGAGTTCGTCGAAAATCGATCCTTTCGGAAAGACGAAGCCATCCAGTGCTTCCCATTTGCCCATTTCGGCCGAGGTAGGCGAATGATCGAGCCCCGCCGACGACGCGCCATGCAGGAAGTAGCGGTTCGGCCAGGTCGGGCCCGGCAGCGACGAATGCCAGGCATCGCACAGCACGAACTGGGTCGCGAGCTGATACAGCGCGGGGGACTGCGTACGGGCGTCGACTCCGCGCATGATGTCGTCCACCTCCCCGCTTTGCGGCGGTGCGCCTTCGGTGCGGGCAGTCGCGTAGTTCGACACGAAGCCGGAATTGTTCACGGGCGGATAGGGCTGCCCGTTCTGGAACTTCACGCCCGCGCCGCATAGCTGCTCGAGCACGTCGGCGAATTCATGCCCGGGATCGGTGGGCATCTGGCCGGGTGCGCCGTCGCCGAACGCGTAGGTGGTGCCGTCGTAGATGTTCGCGTTTCCGCTAGCGGTCGCCGCGGTAATGCCGGGGATGCCCGACAGCGCGAACAGATGGTCGAAAGACCGGTTCTCCAGCATCAGCACGAAGACGTGCTGGATGATCTGGTCCAGACCGGCCGCGGCCGCTGCGTTTGCGTTCATGAAGCGTGCTCCTGTCGTTCGCCTGACGTCCGAGCTGTTTTCCTGCTTCGTTCCTGCTTCGTCCCTGCTTAGTCCCTGCTTCGTTCCTGCTTCGTTCTTCGTCGATGACTCGCCGTTGCGTTCGGCGCGCACTCGCAGATAAGACGCGCTGGCGGCAGCCTTTTTTCAGCGCACTGGACCGGCCGCCTTCCGGCAAAGACTGCGCGGCCTTGCCCGTAAAAGGAGCCCTCCCCTCATTCACGAATCACCTGAATACGCCCCGCCTTGACCGCCGCTTTCAACACCGTCCAGTCCGCCTCATTCTGTTCAGCGTAAGCGAGCGCGAATTGCACGACGGCTTCGTCGAATGCATCCGACTTGCCGACATATCCGCACAGCAACGCGGGGTCTCCTGCTTTCGCCATCGAATGGGCCAGCGCGTGAGCGCAGGACACCGCGTATTCGCCGAGATCTTCGACGTCGAACGTGGTGAAGTCGAACGCGCCCTTCATGTCGCGCAATTGCCGCACATAGAAGTCATTGCCGGTGTGACGCATCTTCGACCAGCCGAGAAAAATGTCGCTTGCCGACTGCAGCAGACGCTGCCCGTTCACTACACGCTGGCCGTGATTCGGATAGCGGCTCGGCGCCAGATACTCCTCCAGCACGGAAGCCCGCGCCTCCTTGAGTTGCAGGAACAGCGGGCACTCGCCGTCGGCCATGAAAAGCGCCTCGTAGCACCGCGTTCCCACCGAGCCGATGCCCACGACGCGAATGGCGACATCCACCAGTTCATAGCGATCGAACAGCGCGCGCCGGTCATCGGGAAGCGTTAGCCGATAGTCGGCGAAGAACCGCCGTACCATCGACTGGTACTGCTTCTGGTCGTGCTGGCTCTCTAGCGGGACGTGGTATACGAGCGGGGGGGCGTCCTTGATGCGCAGCTTGCCGTTGACCATCTCGGTTGCGTGACTCATCACGGTGCGCGACGACTGCTGCCTCGCTTTTTCGATGACCGCCAGCTCTTTTCTTCTCTCCTCCAGCGAATCGGCAATCGCCAGCATGCTGGCCGCCTTGAACTGGCAATACCAGACGTCGAGCGTGTCCATGCCGCTCAATTCGGCGAGCCGGAGCCGGAAGGTCTCGCATAACCGGCGCACCACGCCGCGCTGATCGCGAATCGCAAAGCCGCGCTCGCGCGCGGCTATCACGAACGATGCAGCGAGCCTGCGCACGTCCCAGTCGAACGGACCCGGCAGGGTTTCGTCGAAGTCGTTGGGTCCGAAAAGAATGCGCCGTTCCGGACTCGCGAACAGTCCAAAATTGGCCAGATGCGCGTCGCCCCCCAGTTGCACGGTCATGTTGGAGTGCGGCAGCTTCGACAGGTCGTGTGCCATCAGCGGCGCGGCACCCCGATAGAACGCGAACGGACTCGCGACCATGCGCCCGTAGCGGATCGGTATCAACTCCGGCACCCGGCCCACGTTGGACGCGTCGAGCAGAGCGATCGGATCGCGCTCCGCGATCTTGCAGGTCGCCAGCTCCGCGCGCGGCGCCTTTTTGCGCGCCGCCTTGCCCTGCTCGATGCGTGCGGCCAGCGAGCCTCGCCCGGCGAACAGCGTGGACGGATCTTCTTGCGCCGCCTGCGTCGTCGGATCAGCGTGATCCGTGGCGGATTGGGTCGGCTTTGCAGCAGCGGGATCAGACACGCGTCACTCCTTGTTCGAATCGGGATCAAGCGGCTTCGTCACATCACTTCACTTCACTTTGCTTTGCTTCAGCGCGGTTTGCCGGCGTCCGGCGGCGCCGCGTCCGCGGATGGCGACAGATCGCGTAGTGCGTCGATCGCCGAGTCGATCGTCGAGAAGATCTCGCGATGCGTGCCAATCACCCGCAGTGCCTTATACCGCTCGAGTTCCTGCCGCACGCCCGCCGGAACCGCGACCACGGCGATGCCCAGGCCGCGCTGGTCGAGCTCCACGCCCAACTGAATCAGCGTCTTGGCAGCCGTGTAGTCGATATTGTTGATCTCGGTTGCATCGACCACGATCCAGCGCAACGGAACGCTCGCGTCGTTGACGAGTTTCATCACTTCCTCCGTGAAGCGTCCCGTGTTCGCATAGAACAGATCCGCCTCGAACCGGTAGATGACGATGCCGGGTGCCGCGAGCAGATTCGGCTCGACGCGATGTGCGACCCAGTGGCCGGTGGGGGTGCGCGTCAACACGCGCGTGCGCAGCCGGTAGCTATGCCGCGCATGCGCGATCAGCGACAGCACGACAGCGGCAAGAATACCGTGCATCACATCGACGAACACGACCACGCCCGCTGCGAGCAACGCAACGACGAATTCGTCCTTCTGCATGCGAAAGAGTTCGACCATCCCCTTCACGTCGATCAGCTTCACACCGATCAGGAAAACGATAGCCGACAGCACGGCGGCGGGCATCAGGCTGAGCGGCCTCGTGAGGAACAGCAGCACCAGCAGCACGATCACGGCCGTGGTCAGATGGGCGACCTGGGTGCGCCCTCCCGCATCGTCGATGATCTCGGTCTTGGTCGGACTGCCGTTCACGACGAAGGTGCCGGTGAACGCCGCGGCCGCGTTCGCCGCCGCGAGTCCGATGATGTCGGCATTGTCGTCGCCCTTCTCGTTGTGGCGGGTGGCGTAGGCACGCGCGGTCGCCGCGCTCTGCGCGATGATCACGATGAAGCACGAAGCCGCCGTCGCCAGCACCTGGTTGATGTCGTTCATATGCAGCGGCGGCATGAACAGCGACGGCAGTCCGCTGGGCACTTCCCCCGTCACCGTGATGCCGTGTCCCGCGAAATTGAACACCCCGCTGGCCACGATCGAGCCGATCACGGCGATCAGCGCGCCGGGGGCGCGCGGCGCGAGGCGCTTGCAGCCGATGATCACCGCGAGTACGACGAGCGAAATGACCGTGGTCGGATAGTTCGCCTCGGCGACACGTTGAACCACGCTCACCAGTTGCATGACCGGGCCGTGCCCCTGCTTCGCGAGCCCGATCAGTCCGGCGAGTTCCCCCGCCGCGACCTGCACGCCTACCCCGGTCAGAAAGCCGATCAGTGCGCTGCGGGAAAGAAAGTCGGCCAGAAAACCGAGCCGAAAGATGCGCGCGATCACCAGCATCACGGCGACCGTCAGGGCCACCGTGCTCGTGAGGCCGATGTATTCCTTGCTGCCAATCGCCGCCACGGTCGTCAGCGTACCGGCGAGGATCGCGGCCGTTGCGGAGTCAGCCGCGACCACCAGTTGACGCGAAGCGCCCAGAACCGCAAACGCCACCAGCGGCAACAGGATCGTATAGAGACCGGTGACGGTGGGCGTGCCGGATATCTTCGTGTATCCCATTACCTCGGGAATGCCGAGCGCCGCCAGCGTGAGTCCAGCGATGATGTCGTGCGGCAACTGAGCGGAATTGAACGGCAATAGTCCCTGCAGAAACGGCGAGTGATGCTGATGAGACTGCGTGGAAGCCGCTGGTTTCATGGGTCCACCTCCACTCGGGTCGTGATCGTGCCGACGAGCGCGTTCGTGATGATCTCGTCCGCGATCACCACGTTCGATGCCCAGCGCTCTCGAACAGCATCTTTCTCAACGGGCTTTCGCCGGGCACTGCATTCGCGAGCGACGCATTCAGCGTGTGCGCCACCAACACGCCAAAGGCGCCGAGCGTCGTGACGAAGTTGAGCCCATTCCATAGCGATGTAAGTATTTTGTTTGGGAATGAGGTGTTGGACTGAGCGAGGATGAACAGCCCGGCGGTGGCACACGCCGGCAGCAGAACGAGAAGGCCGATCGTATGACGCGCACGGCGGCGCCATTCTCGAATACGGATTACCCCGAGACGAGGCTCATCCACACGGAAGATCCACATCGTTACCTCGGATAGTTGGTCTGATCGAGACAACAGCGAACCCATGCCAAGACAAACAAGGTCCCCCTTTTCGCACCGGTAGTCAATAGTCAAGAGCCCTGACGGATCGTCGCCTGAACCGGCCGGTTACCTGCGGACCTGTTCAACCCTGTCGGCGTTGCCGTCCGCCTCCGCCCGATGCGCTGCCTCCTGCACGCCTCGCACGGCCGCGGCGACGAACAGCCCGGTGAACACCAATCCGATCAACCCGAGGCAGACGGCGTCGATCCGGCCGAACGTCGAAGTGGGCACGACATCGCCGTACCCGATGGTGAGGGCCGTGATCGCGCAGAAGTACACGGTTTCACCCATCGTCGACGGTGTCCGGTTCGCTGTCTCGACAGGCGCGCCCCAGTAGTACATACCAATCGTCAGCAGGACGAACAGTAGCAGCAGGCCGATCAGAATCGCTCGCAGATACCACACTGTCAGCGCCATTTCCTCAAGGATCTCGCCGGCGTGAAGACGGCCAGCGCGACCGCTTGTCGCATTTCCCATTTGCACGCTCCTCTACGATCGCCGGACCGCCGGACCGCCGGATCGACATGGCGGCATGCTACACCGCGTCACTCAACACGGCGGTGCTGCTCGAACAGCAGAAGCATCAAACACGCATAAACCGTGACGGCCAGAAAGAGCCCCATTCGCACGGCAAACGCGGTGTAGACATCCTTGCCCGCCACGCTGTCCTGCACCGATTGCCCCAGCAGAATGATCATCGTCACGAGACTGTTCAGCCAGAAGCCCGGCGAACCACGCGTCGGTTGAAGGCCGTACAGCTTGCGTGCCACCAGCAGGCCAAACAGCAGCATCCACAGAAAGAACATCCACAGATGCACGAACAGCCGCAGCGCAAACCAGAACGCGATGGCGAGCAGACCGCCGAGCAGCGTCGAGCCGATCAGATCGCGCGCGGCGCCGCGGGCCGAGGTCGTGCAGGTTTGCCGACCGAGGCTGACGGACTTCATGATGATCGGCATGTAGTTGGCCGGATCGGTCATCGCGAGCAGATAGGCCGGCATCACGACGAGCGCGGCACGCAGCGCGATATAGGCCGCCTTGTCGTCCGCCATGACTGCCGCGACGGGCGCCTCTCGCGCATCCATGCGTTCCGGAAACAACCTGTGCGCCAGCGTCGACACCAGCACGGCAAGCAGCAGTCCCTTCGCCAGCGCGCCGACGACAGTCAGGGCCAGCTCGAAGTCGGCCGTGCCCGCGGCTGAAATCATCGTCAGTCCCGCGACCAGAAAAGTCGCGACGAGATTGTTGCCGCCGCGCAGCCCATAACGAAACGCGAAGAACAGCATCAGGCCGACGATCAGCACGCCGGCCAACGCGTAATGCCGCAGCAACGGAACGAGCAGCAGGCCGCTGCCGGTGGTCGACGCCACGACCAGCGAAAGAATCACGCCGGCCTTCAACGACAGCGGACGATTCTGCGTGGCCAGCAGAAAAACCGCGAATACCGGCGCGACGACGGGTATCGGGAAATCGAATCCAAAGCTGACG
The DNA here is from genome assembly GCF_021390635.1 of Paraburkholderia sp. HD33-4. Lineage (NCBI taxonomy): Bacteria > Pseudomonadati > Pseudomonadota > Betaproteobacteria > Burkholderiales > Burkholderiaceae > Paraburkholderia > Paraburkholderia sp. HD33-4. Next base: position 2,780,227 of record NZ_JAJEJS010000001.1, read on the forward strand.
GCGACGGCGAGCGCCGTTCCCATCGCAACACGTATCGCGCGATAACCGAGGCGCTGGATCACGGGCTGCATAGCATTCTCAATAGACGTAGGAAAGCCAGCTCATCAGCCGTATGAATGCATGCCCCAGCGGATTGAGCGGATTGCCCTGGGTTGGAAACGCCATCACTTCGGCCTGCCCGCCTACCCGCAGATCGCGCAGACGCGCGCGCTCGCTGTCGTCGAACTCGACGATCACCGGAAAGCGTTGCGCGGGACGCAACCAGTCGCGGCTATTCTGCACGGTGGGCAGGCCGCCGGCCGGGGTGCTCTGGCCCACGCTCACGCCATAGCCGACGCTGCGGACCCGGCCGTCGAACACTTCGCCGGGCAGCACGTCCAATGCGATCTCGACACGCGTGCCGGGTTTGAGATGGCCCAGATTGTTCTCCGTCATGTCGGCGCTGACCCACACATCGCGGATCGCGATCAATGTCATGACCGGGTTGCCCGCCGCCGCGAACTGACCGACTTCGGTGCGCAGATCGGTCACGACGCCACTCGAACGGGCTCTGATCCGCGCGTTGGCGAGATCGAGTTCGGCCTTTTCCAATGCGCCGGCGGCACTGCGCAACTGCGCGTTCTCCGCTTCGTTGCCGCCCTGCTGCTCCCGCGCGCGCTCGACCTCGGCACGCGCTCCGTCGACCTGGCTCAGCGCCTGTTCATGCGTGGCCCGCGCAACCTCGAGGCGTCGCAGCGAGACGGTGCCTTCGTCTTCACGATAGAGCCGCTCGAGGCGGTCGCTGTCCTGGCGCGCCTTGACCTCGTTCGCGATGGCGGCCCGCAACCCCGCGAGTGCCGACTCGATTCCGGCGGTGCTGGCGCCGACCTGACGGCGCGTGGACTCCAGATCGGCGCGCGCCCGGTCGGCGGCAATGCGGTAGGGTTCGCTATCGACTTCGAAAAGCACGTCCCCCGCGTTGACATCCTGGTTGTTATGGACGAGCACCCGCGTCACGCGTCCCGACACCTCGGCGGCAACCGGCACGACATAGGCCTGAATCCGCGCCTGTTGCGTATACGGCGTGAAACGGTCGGACAGCAGATACCAGATCAGGCTCAGTACGATCAGACACACGACCCACTTGACCGCCCTGCCCGAAGGGTCGGCCGCGGGCGCCGACGACTTCGGCGGAGCGGAGCTCTGAGGCTCGCGGCTATCCTGGGTATCGCTCATCGTGGCGCCCCTTCTGCTTGCCCCGGCGCAACGGGAGCCGGCGTCGTTTCGTCGAGCAGGTCGCCCCAGTCGGTGCGTTGCCGCATCTGCGCGCGCGTCGCCGCATCGACGAGCGGCTGTTCGGTCTCCCAGCCGCCTCCGAGCGCCTTGTAAAGCGCGATCACACTGCCGACCGCATTGCTGCGATTGACCACGTACGCGTCCTGCTGCGCGAACAGCGCGCGCTGCGCATCGAGTACCCGCTGGAAGTCCGAATAGCCTTCCCGATAGATCGTGTTGGCGAGCGTCAGCGAGCGCCGCGCCGCGCCTTGCGCGTCATTCAGAATCGTGTCGCGCTGCAACGCGGCGATCAGCGCCGTGGCGGCGTCATCGGCCTCGCGCGCCGCGTCGCGCACCGTGTTCTGATAGGCAACCGTCAACTCCTGCAGCCGCGCGTCCTGGACGCGCACGTTGTTCGTGATCCTGCCGTAGTCGAACACGTTCCACGTCACGCTCGGGCCCGCGGCAAAGAGCAGTGTGCTCGGTGCGCCCGCGAGCGAACTGGCGGTCCACGTGAGCGAGCCGAGCAACGATACCGACGGGTACAGATCCGCTTTGGCCACGCCGATCAGCGCCGACTGCGCAGCCATCTGATACTCGGCGGCACGAACGTCAGGCCGGCGCAACAGCAGATCGGCCGGCACGTCCTGCAGCACCGCATGATCCACGAGCGGCACCACGCCTTCCTTGCCCGCCTGCACGTCGAGTTCCGGCAGCGGACCCGGCGCTCGCCCGATCAGCACCGACAGCGCATGACGCGCAAGCACGATCTGGCTTTCGAGATCGGGGATGCTGCTCAAGGTCCCGAGGTACTGCGTCTTCGCCTGCTGGAAGTCGAGTTCATCGGACTCGCCGGCCTTGAAGAGCTTTTGCGCGATGTCGTAGCTGCGCTTTTGCAACTGCGCGTTCTCGCGCGCGATGCGCAACCGCGCCTGCGCGACCCGCAGCGTGAAATACGTATCCGCGACCTGGGCGTGCAACAGAACCAGCGCATCGTCGCGGTTGGCTTGCGCGGCGAAGAAAGAGGCGTCGGCCGATTCGATCGCGCGGCTGAAACGCCCCCAGAAATCCAACTCCCAGCCGATGGCGAAGCCTGCGCCGTACTGCACGAAGGCGCCCGAGTGCGGATTGGCTCCACCCGAGCGCTTGCGCGCCGAAGGCAGCACATCGGCACTCGCCTGCTGCACCTGCGGATAGCGCCCCGCGAGCGCGATGCCGAGCTGTGCGCGCGCCTCGAGCACGTGCAGTCCGGCGATTTTCAGGTCGCCGTTGTTCGCGTCGGCTTCGGCGATCAGACGTTCGAGATTCTGGTCGCCGAAGATCAGCCACCATTGACGCACGTCGGGCTGTGCGCCCTGCTGCGTGACCTGCGTGATCGATGCGCTGCTCCAGTGCTCGCTCCACGCTTCATGCTGAGGCTTGAAGTCCGGTCCCACCCGCATGCATCCGCTCAGGCCGAGCGTCCCGAACAGCACTGCGATCCCATACGGACGCATCAACCGTGACACGGAGCCATCCTCGAGCTTCAGGTCTGCTTCTGTTCGTGGCTCTGTTCGTGGCTCGGTTTGGATTGCGGTTGGTCGCGGACCCAGCGCCAGAACAGCTGATAACCGACGGCTAGCATCACGGGCCCGACGAACAGCCCGATCACACCACCCGTCACCATGCCGCCGAGCGCGCCGATCAGCACGACGGGCATCGGCACCGCAACGCCGCGGCCCAGCATCAAAGGTTTGAGCACGTTGTCGGCGAGGCCCGCGACGAACACGTAAACCGAGAAGATGATGTTCGTGGTGGTTACGCCGTCCGTGACGATCACGAAGGCGATCACCGGAATGGTGATCAGCGTGGCCGGCAGCTGCATGATGCCGAGCAGCAGCACCGCCAGCGCGAGCAGCCCCGCGCCAGGTATCCCCTTGACGACGAAGCCGATGCCGATCAGCAGCATCTGAATGAACGCGATGCCCACCACGCCCTGGGCCACGGCGCGAATCGTAGCCGTGCACAAATCGGCGATCTGAGTGCCATTCTCGGGGCCCGAGATACGCGAAGCGATTTGCACCGCGCTGTGATAGCCCGTTTCACCGTGGGCCATCAGAATTCCTGCGACGATCAGCGCGACAAAAAATATCACCAGCCCGGCACCGAGACCCGTCACCGTTGAAAGCACAACGAGGCCGGCCTCCTTCAGCTGCGGGGCGAACTTATGCACGAGGCCGGTCAGGTCCGTCGACGCCTGTTGCCAGAAGTCGTACACACGCTGGCCGACCAGCGGCCAGCTCGCCACCGACTCCGCAGGAGGCGGAATCTGGAAGCTGCCGCTCTTCGCAATGGCGATCGATTTCTCGATCGAATCGGCTACGGCGAGACCCAACGCGTACGTCGGCACCAGAATCACGGCAAACGCGACCAGAATGATCAGCGTGGAGATCAGGCCGTCCTTGCCGCCGAGCATGGAGCGAAGCATGACCTGGAGCGGATAGAGGGTGATCGCAAGAATCACCGACCAGGCCATCAGGTTAAGAAACGGAGCGAAGATCCGAAAGCAGAACACCGCCAGGATCGCGATGAGTCCGGCGCGGATCAGGACGTCGAGCATCTCTCGGGACTGCGTCCGTTGAGGAACCGGTGTGAGCAGCATAAGTTGTTCTCCCGCCTGGTCGTGTCGCGGTTTGGCGGCGACACCGTGATAGGCCTGCAATCGCGAAAACTCAAACCCGCTGGAACGCTTTATTGACGGCAACACCAAGGCCTGCCTGCGATTCCGGCATCTTCAGGAAGAGAATCACGCCGGCCTGGTCGTCGACAAAACCCGGCGTTTCACTACTATTGAACCCGCACCCGGAATATTCAATTGGACTTTGGTCTCATAGGCTCAACCCGCCCGGCGTTCAGCGCGGCGCCGACAACCATGGAGAACCCCGTGAGATTGATGGCCCTCGTCACCGTGCTTCTGGCCTTGATGCCGTGCGCCCCAGTCCTCGCCGCCGGGGTCGGCTTTCAGAAAGTCGACATTCCGAATGGCGCCGAGCCGCCGCTCACCGCCGGAATCTGGTACCCGACCGACGCGCCGGCGACCCCGCGCGCGTTGGGCAATTTCACCCAGAGCGTCGCGGCAGACGCTCCGATCGCGGGCGATCACCTGCCGCTGGTGGTGCTGTCGCACGGCGGCGGCGGCTGGTACGGCGCCCATTACGACACGGCTTTGGCGCTGGCTCGCGCGGGCTTCGTCGCGGCGGCGCTCAGTCACGCCGGCGACACGTTCGATGACCAGAGCCGCGTGCTGCAACTGTGGCGCCGGCCTGCCCAGCTTCATCGGCTGGTGGACTACATGCTCGACGAATGGCGTGGGCACGAGCAGATCGATGCAAACCGCGTCGGCGCATTTGGCTTTTCGAACGGCGGCTTCACCGTGCTGGTGGCCGCGGGCGGGATGCCGGATCTGTCGACGATCGCTCCGTTTTGCGAAGCCCACCCGGATCATGACCTGTGCGCAGCGTTGCGGCATGCGGGCGTCGACGTCCATCTCGGCGCGGATGTTCCCGCCGGCGTCTGGGTCCACGATGCGCGCATCCGGGCCGTCGTCATCGCGGCGCCCGCGTTCGGCTTCGCATTCGGCCATGCGGGCTTGAGCGGCGTGCGCGCCCCGGTCCAGCTGTGGAGCGCCGCCGACGATCGTCATCAGCCGCATCCCTGGTACGACGAGCCGGTGCGCGACGGCCTGCCCCGCGCTCCCGACTATCGCGTGGTGGCCAACGCAGGTCACTACGACTTTCTGCCGCCCTGCGATGCGCGTCTTGCGCGGCTGCGCCCGGAGATCTGCGACAGTGCCCCGGGTTTCGACCGGGCGGCGTTCCATCAACGATTCAACGCCGATGTGGTGCGGTCTTTCGAGTCGATGCTGCGATAGGACAGAGACTTACCCGAATTCGTCGTGTTGCGGCAGTTGGTCTGTGATCGAATACCACGACGCCTTTGAACCCACGAAAATATGAGCGGTGGGTGACATGGCGGGCGAGTCCGTCAGTGTTCCCAGCGTGACGTGAACGTATTCACCGTTACGAACCACCGAGAACAGCAGGCTGCCACATATTTTGCAGCGCACATCGTGCGACGCTCGCTCATCGCCGAAAATCAACAGGCTGTCTTCGCCCCGAGTGATGCGCAGCTTGTCGCGCTCGATTCCCGCGAATGGTTTGAACGCCGACCCGGTCGCACGCCGACAGTTCGAACAGTGGCAGTTCAACGCATAGACGAATTCGTCCTTCACCGAGTAATGGACGGCACCGCAAAGGCATCGGCCGGCAAGCAATGGTTTCATGGCTGCTTTTGAACAGAAGGTACGTCGCAAATCGGAAAGTAATGGCAGCCGTGATTATTCGCGAGTCGAAGCGCAATGTCGAACCGCCGGACCCGGCCGAGTCCAGTCGATGCCAGATGGATAGTCTGGCGTCACCGGGTATCGGCCTGAGTCGCGAGCCGTGGGCCGTGCCGCTAGCGTTTGAACATCACCTGCGCCGTGCCAGCTTCGATCGGGGAAGAGGTGTGCTGGTGGACGATCTTCCATCCATCGGCCTGCTGCCGCAACGTCATCGTCAGGCGATTGTCCATCGAACGCAGTTCCTGAGCGTCGGCGTCGACGGCCTGGTATGTCGCAAAGGCGTGAACAACGGCGAGGTCCGCGGCAACGACTGTTTGCGCCTCGCTGAAATTCACGATCACGCGTTCTCCACCCAGCGAACCGAACCAGCCCTCCGCCATTGCCCGCCACGATGCGATACCGTCGTACGACCATGTACCCCACATGTCGAAGATCACCGCATCACGGTCGTATAGCGCGACGAACGCGTCTACGTCTTTGGCCAATACCGCGGCTTTGTAGCTTTCCAGAACTTGCAGGATCGGATTGTCGAGTTTGTTCACAGCGTGTGCTCCTGAGTCGGATTACGATGGCGGCCAGAACCGGTGCAAAACGTCGGATCCGAAGTTCTCGACCGATTGACTTACCAGCTAACGACGATCGACGAATCACCGGATCGACATTCACGCGGAAAAAATCTTCGACGCGATTGCACAACGATGATCAGATCACGCGCACGTCGCGGGCGTTCGGACCAGCGAGGCCTGAACGCCGCGCGAACTACTGGGCGGTCTGCTGACGTTGATACTCGTTGTGCTTCATTTGCATATAGTCGTCGCGGCTGACCTCGTGCAATTGCCGCGGATACTGCTCGGTCGCATCGAACCAGTCGGCGAGGCGTTTATCGAGGCGGGCGTCGGCCGGGCTCGCAAGAGCGCCAAGATAGGCCTCGATGGCGAGGTAATAGCGCATCGTATTGCGTTCCACCAGACCGCGCACGCCGCCAATGTATTGCGGATCGCTCGCCGACGAATCGGGCGTCGTGGAAAAGCCGACCTTGTCGCTGCCGATCGTCGCCAGATAGGTTTTCATCGCAAATCGTCCCGCCGTGCCGTATCCGTACGCGTAGGTCAGATGAATGAAGGTGCGGTTATCGCCCACGGGTATCGCTTCCAGCACGATACGGTAGTCTTTCGTGCTCAATGGACCGGTGGCCGCGGTCAGCTCGACACGAAAATAATCAGGGGTGCTCGCTACCGGGCGAAATTGAAATTGCACGCGGTACGAAGACGAAAGAGATTCCTCGGTTTTCTTGCCGATGTTCACGGTGAGGACCGTACCGCTATCTCCGGTCGATGCGTGGCAGTACTTGGTGTTCAGATGCAGGATCAGCACGTCGCACCAGTTGGCCGGACCCCGAACCGGGTCGTTGAGCGCGCCGCTGACCACCGCGAAAGGATGGTTGAGCACACCGTAAATATCGCCCTTGAGCGCCGACGGCAACTCCTGCGATTCGAGGTACAACGGTCGCTGAAACTGGTTGTGCGCGAGTTGCTGCGTCAGACTTTGGTATTTCGCGTGCAGGCGTGCCGCGCTGTCGTCGGCCTGCACGAAGGCGCTCTGCCATAAGAAGCAGAACACCGCCGTCATCAAGACCACCCACCACGTTCTCGTCCGCCGATTACCCGCCGAAGATCTGGTAAGCCTGCTCATGGTCCTCCTCCTACTTTGGCTCAGGTTGCTCGTACCCGCAACATCGATGTCTGCTTCCAGCGTACTACTCGCGGCCGCTTCGTCGGGTCTGCGCGTACATCATCACCGCCGTCACACCACCCTACGCAAATACCGCGCCGCGGACCTCGAACCCTGATCACTGGCCCGGCTCCCATTCCGGACTGTAGCCTCCGAGCGTCGGGTGATACATCTCGTCTCCCGAGTGCTGAGTGAACTCGACGTTCAGTCGGTCCTCGCGCACGCCCAGAATCTCGATGCAGAGCGCGCAAAGGGCCTTGGCCACCTCCATGCGCAACTCCGGCGTTCGCCCTCTTCTGATATCGAGCATCATCAACGCAACAGGCACCGGTTGGCCGCCCTCCTCCGCAATGCGCCAGACGCTGCCGAGACCGAGTTCACGTATGGCTACGGTGATTCGCCTGACGTCGACCGACATCATGCGCGCATACGTCTCACTCATCTTCGCTGCAAGCAGCCTTTTACTCTCTACAGAGTAGTGATCGTTTACATCAAGCTGTAGATAAGGCATCGAGTCGATCTCCGGGGAAAGTGTTTCGCACTCGCCAACTATATGCCGCGCCATGACCGCGATCAAAACCACCCGCGCACCTTGTCGAGCGATGGGTCGCCTGACTCGCCTGCGTCGAGTTCGATTATGACCTCGTCATTTGCGGATTGCTCCTGTCATCGGTGAACGGCCGCTCACGCGTTTCTGGCGTATTGCGTGGCTGACGCGGACTCTGTTTTGGCCAATCGCCTTTGCATAATGGTCTTCACTATCTACACGAAAACCCGGATCAACGAGATGCGTTCGTTGCCGGGAATTCGCCACCAGCATTGAACAGCGATGAGTCGTTTATTTCATTGGCTGTCCTATCCTTTTTTTCACCTTCTCGCCCACAGCGTGTCCGCTGTTAAATCGATCATCAGGAGAATCGTCATGCATAAGATGCTCACCGTCGCTGTCGCAGCGTTTTGCATTGCGTCCTTTTCGCATGAAAGTCGTGCGTCTGGCGATGATGACGTCCCACAGGCCCGATGCACGTTGCCGCAAGGTACGGTCGCATTGGTGGAAAAGCAGTTGCACGTGGTCGTGAATCTGTCCGATGCCAATGGCGGGATCTTCAAGCCCAACCGGATGTGGGCGGCCATTGTCGATCGCGAGGGGCATCTCTGTTCGGTGATCGTGACCGGAGATGCGTGGCCCGGTAGTCGGGCTATCGCCATTGCGAAGGCTTATACCGCGAACGGCTTTAGCAACGATGCACTCGCGCTCTCGACGGCGAACCTCTACGCCGCCACCCAACCAGGCGGCTCCCTTTATGGGCTGAACAATTCGAATCCTTTTGACGCGCGCTTCCTCGAACAGGGCAGCGGCATCGGACACACGCTCGGCGGCGTGATTACCTTCGGCGGCGGTGTCGCACTTTATGCAGGAGGGAAAGTGATAGGAGGATTAGGCGTGAGCGGCGATAGCGCCTGCGCCGACCATGCGATCGCGTATCGCATGCGCAAGCTCGCGGGGCTCGGCACCGTACCCGGAGGCCAAGGCCCGAACAACACGGATAACATCGTCTATTCAACCAGCGGATCTCCGACGGGCTTCGAGCATCCGCATTGCTTCCCGAGCGACCTGAGCGCCGCCCAAATCGAGCAGATACCTTCGCACTGACGGTACTTAGCACGGTTGCCCGACCGACACCCACGGGCGACGACAGTCATCGGCCCGTGGCGAGGTTTCAGCGAGCGACCGTGGAATCCCATCGGGCTTCCGGGCAACCTGCCGGAAGCCCACATCGAGTCTCGGACAGCCGTAGTTGGACTCCCTTGGCGTCCCAGCAGACTGATGCGGTGAGAATCGTCAGCGCATCTGCCCGTCGATTTGCTTGCGCAGACGGTTTTCCTCGTCTTGGAGCTCGGGCGTAAAAGCTTCGCCAAAGTCCGCGGGCTCGAAGAACGGGCGAATCTCGATCTCCGAATCACTAACCATCGGATTCGGGCAGCGCTTTACCCATTCGATCGCTTCGTCCATCGATTGAACTTGCCAGAGCCAGTACCCGGCGATCAATTCCTTGGTTTCCGCAAACGGTCCGTCAATGACGCTGCGGTCCTTCCCTGAGAATCTCACGCGAACGCCTGCCGAACTTGGCTTCAAGCCGTCGCCGCCTTGCATGATGCCGGCCTTGACCAATTGCTCGTTGTACTGCCCCATCGCCGTGAGGAGTTCCGTACTCGGCATTTGCCCGGCTTCCGATTCGGGGGTTGCCTTGATGATGACCATGACGCGCATTTGGTTTTTCCCTTTGAAGACGAAAATGTTCTGGAGGCAATGGCGCCTCCAGTGACTTCGACGAATGATCGAGGGAGAAATCGACATGCGCAATACCTGATTGCGCGGCTTTTCAGAATGCTGCGAACGTGGTCACGCTTTGGCCGCCAGGAAACGCGCTCACGGCAGCCTGTCGGGCCGATGCGGCACGCCCTTGACGCGCTGCATCAATCAACCCGACTCGGACGGCAGATGCACCGACGTCGGTGGTCCATCGACACCCCGAACACGCAGCACGGGCTCCGCATCGCCAGGCACGAGATGGAGTCGTGAGGAAAATCGCACGCGCAAAACCGCGGCAAACGCGCGCTCGAAGACGTCGGAATCGTCGTCGGCAGGCATGATCGCCGCAAGCGCCTTTGCGAAGTCCGATGCGCCTTCGATCTCCGTGCTGCCGAAAGCGCTGCTCCCGAGCGAAAAGACGCGCTGCACGTCTTCTTTCAGCTTCTGAAGAGCCGCGGCGACCTTGTCACACGCGTGAGCAGGCGCTCCGACGTCGTCCTGAAGCTCGACTGTGTGCATCGCCGGAATGAGCGCGAGCACGTTCCTGTCGAGATCGACGCGCGCAGCAAGGGTCTTCATGTAGGCAACCTCCACCGGGCGAAGGACCTCGCGCCGGCAACAGCACGCTTGCGCGCGCGCGGCGCCGAGCATCGCCGATGCAAACCACGGGAAGTCCTGGAAGTGCAGATGCCTCGCCGCACAGTCAAGCACGGGCTCAGGTGCCAATTCGAGTTCGTGAGCCACCGACAGGCTGGTCTTCATCACGATCAGGACAAGCTCACCCCACTCGTCCTGACGACCACCTCTGATCGAGCTCGCGGACATCGTAGGCCCCTCTATGCACGCCCCGGATACACGTAACCCGCACCTGCCTGTCCAGCGACCCGAATAGTCGCCCACTGCTCATGCAAACCCGTCGGCGCGCGCGGCGACGCATCGGGCAGTTCGGCTCACGGTACCGCGACCGCCTTGTGCGCCACCTTCTCGCCCGTATCGGCGGGCCATTGTGAGCGGATCTTCGCCACGACCAGATCCGGCAGCGGTATGTAGTCCAGCGCGCTGACCGTAGGTCCGCCATGACTCAACGCGCAGTCGAAAAACTTCAACGTGGCTTCGTCGTGGCCGGGCTTGTCCGACGTCGCGGGAAGCAACACATAGGTCGCGCCCATCACCGGCCAGGCATCCTTGCCCGGCTGGTTGGTCAGCAACTGAGACAGAGAACCCGACCAGTCGGCGCTCGCCGCCGCGGCCTGAAAGGTTGCGGCGCTGGGCTGAATGACATTACCCGCCGCATTGGTCATGGCAACATACTTCAAACGGTTCTGTTTCGTGAAATCCCATGCGACATAGCCGATCGCTCCAGGCAGATAGCCGACGTACGTGGCGATGCCCTCGTTGCCTTTGCCGCCGATGCCGAGCGGCCATCGCACGCTGGTACCCTCGCCGACCCTGCGCTTCCATTCCGGGCTGACCTGCGCGAGGTAGTGAGTCCAGATCAGCGTCGTGCCGGAGCCATCCTGGCGGCGCACCACCGCATCGGGTAATTAGGCATCTTGATCTTTGGATTCAGCCGCACGATGGCGGGGTCGTCCCAGAACTGAATCTTGCCGAGAAAGATTTCGGCGATCACCGGCCCCGTCAGCATTACCTCGCCGGCTTTGAGCCCCGGCAGGTTCACGACGGGCACCACGCCGCCGATCACGGTTGGAAATTGCCGCAAGCCGTTGCGCGTCAGTTGATCGTCGGTCAGCGGCGCGTCCGATCCTGCAAAGTCGACCTCCCGGGCGATGACCTGCTTGAGCCCATCGGACGAGCCCGTGCCCTGATAAATCACCTTGCTGCCCCCCGACTTCTGATAGTCGGCGGCCCAGCGGGTGTAGAGAGGAGCGGCGAAGGTGCTGCCGGCTCCCGTAATGTCGGCGGCGTAGGTCACGGCTGCGCATGAACAGCAGATCAGACCCGCCACGATGGCACGCAATGTTTTCACGGATGTCTCCCGTTGGTTCTTGTTCCGGGACATCGCTGATCCAGACTTGCCAATGCGTCAACTTGTTGGAGGGCGACCGTGCCGGTGATTCAATTTTCAGTTTTCATCGGGCGTGCAGGTCTCCCGCATGACGCGCCATATCGCACATTAAAGAACGGTGACAGGCCGAATGCCAGTTGAATAGTGCTATCGAACGCACCATGCCCGGCGGCCTTTTCCGCGATCGCGGGCATCGGATTCCTGAATTGATCAGGCAAGGCGCTGGGTCGATCATCTTCACGTCGACGCTCGGGCGCGAGCATCGGCACGCTTCGGCTGATGGACGAACTCGTTACCACAAAAAATATACGGCTACCGTGCGGTTCCTCACCTACTCTTTGATCAGCTGAGCCGCGAAAAGTGAAGCGCGACTCAGCCGGAATAATCAACCAGGAGGTGGGCCATCATGAAGACGTTAGTCCACACAGCTTGCGCGGTCGCCGTCATGGCTTTACCGATTGCATCGTTGGCGCAATCGGACGGCGGGCTGACGCACGCACAAGTGCAGGCAGAGATTGCACAGCTCGAACAGGCCGGCTTCAATCCGGCCAATGCGAATACCGTCGACTTTCCTACCTATATGCCGACCACCAGCGCCAGCGCCGCAGGCCAGAGCAGCGGCTACGGGCCTGCGATGAGCGGTACGCAGCAAATGGGCCATCCGGCCGGCACGAGTGGGATGAAGCCAGTGTTCTTTGGCGGATCCTGAACTTGCTCGCCTGACCAACTCGACAATGCAAAGCATGGCTTCCCTGCCCGGGACGGCGTGGAACGCCCTGCTATGCGCGCTCTTGACGACGCGCTGCAGAAGAAATTCACGAACCTGGTTGCGATGACGGATGCGCAGTGCCGGCTATTCTCAATTGATTTCGGACACAACCCACCCCCGCGCCATATCGCATGGCGCCTGCTGAATTGCCAGCCCTCTTTCGCTGAGCGCCGGGGCGCGAGCAGCGAACACCTCATCCGCGTTTTTTGACGTCGACGGTCAGGATTTCGTATCCGGGATCGGCGTTTTCGTGCGCGACTTTGTTCGCTTCCTCATACGACAGAAAGGACGTGGCTTCCTTGATCTCCGGGGCCATGCCGATATCGCCGTCCTCCGCGGTGCAGAGGAATTTCTCGCCGGTTTTCACGACGTAGACGGTCGTCATGTCTCCCTCCATGGCTTGCAGGGGAACTTCCAGTCTAGCAGGCCTGAAGAACTGCACGCGGTTCGCGCTTTCGTCAAAAAGCGCGCCCGAACGACCTGACCGCCTGAACGTGCGGGCGGCCCGTCACCGATCGCCGCGAACCGGCCGTTGCGCCGAATTCGCCAGCACGTCCCGCAGTTTCTCCAGCGACAACGGCTTGCTCAGATGATGATCGAAGCCGGCGGCAAGCGCCTGGCTGCGGTCCGATTCCGACGAATAGCCGGTCAGCGCGACGAGTATCGTCCCGTTCAGTTCAGGGTTCGCGCGAATTCTGCGTGCAACCTCGAAGCCGTCCATCACGGGCATCGCCACGTCGACGATGGCGAGCTCCGGCCTGGTTCGCGAGATCAGCTCGATGGCCGCGCGACCATTGTCGACCGCCGACACGCGATAACCCTCGAGGTCGAGCAGCACGCACAGAACGTGCAACGCGTCGACGTTGTCGTCCACCAGCACGATGCGCAGCGTTCTCAACTCGCTGCCCTTGTCGACGGACTCGCCAGGCGCCGCTCGCGGCGGCGTTCGCAGTATCGGCAAACGCAACGTGACCCGGGTGCCGCAGCCGAGCCCATCGCTGTGGATGGCAATCTCGCCATCGTGCAGTTCCACCAGTCGTTTGGCGACGGCGAGGCCGATGCCGAGCCCGCCTTCCGAGAGCGTGCTTGCGCTCGAACACTGCGCGAACAGGTCGAACACACGCGGCGCAATCGACGAATCGATGCCGATGCCGTTATCGCTGACGTCGATCACGAGCATCTCCGCGTTGGGCGGATCTTCAGCGCGAACCGTCAGCTCGATCAGTCCGCCCGCCGGCGTGTACTTCGCCGCATTCGACAACAGGTTGCCGAGCACCTGACTGAGCCGCACAGGGTCGGCGCGCACCGGAATCACGCTGTCGAGGCCGGTCAGTTTCAGCTTATGGCCGCGCGATCGCAGGTCGTGCTCGATCGTGGCCACCGCGTCGGAGACGATCTCGGCCAACAGCGTGTCGCTGCGCCGGATCGTCAACTTGCCGTATTTCAGACGCGCGGCGTCGAGCAGGTCGTCGACGAGGGTGCGCAGATGCTTCATCTGCCGTTGCGCGATGCTCAGCACCGCGTCCGCCTTGTCGTTGTCGACCACGAGCCGCCTCGCCGCGGCGATGGCGCCGTCGATCGGCGCCATCGGGTTGCGCAGCTCGTGCGCGAGCATCGCGATGAACTCGTTGTGGCGGCGGTCGTTGTCCGCGCCGTCGTCGCGAACGTTGACCATCGTCACGGCCGCGCCCGCGAGCGTCGCAAGGTCCGACAGCACCCGTGCGTCTTCACTGTCGAAGCGGCACCCGGAGCTGTGCGACATCACCCATATCGCGCCAAGGTGGCCGTGATCGCTCGGAATGGGTACGACGATCCCCTCGGGCACATCGACACCCGGCAAGTTCAGACACGCGAACTGCCGTTGCGGATCGACGAACAGGCGCGCCGCGCCCGCCTCGAGCGTGACGCCGCATGGACATTCGTCCCATGCGGTCGTGCGCCCTTGCAGACCGGAACAAAGGCCTGCCACCGCGAGCCAGCGGAAGCACCGGCTGTCGGCTGGCCCCTCCACCAGGCTGATGCCCGCGCTTCCGGCGCAGCATAAAGCCAGCGCCTCGCGTGCAATCGCGTTCAGCAGGTCTTCACGCGAACCGGTTTGCGCGCGCGCGAGCCGCAACAGCGACTGGTTCTCTCGCGCGTAATCCGCTTTTTTGGCTGGACGGCTCGCTAATTCGTCAGCACTGGGAGTCATGATGTGGTCTAGCGCGCAGCGCTCAAGCGTCTGGCGTCCGCAATGCCGACCGCGGCACGCAAGTCGTCCGGATGAACCATCAATTCGCGAACCTCGCGCAGCGTCGCGTACTGGTCGAGCACGGTCCGCCATCTCGGCGAATCGAGCAACTGACGCCACACCGGTTCCAGGTCCGCGCAATCGGCGTCGCGGCCGTCCGCCAGTGCACCGGCGAAATCGAGGCTGGCGTGGGCCGACAGCAACTGCATCCGGCTCGCGGGACTCAGCACGCGCGGTGCCGCTTCGACCGGTGCGTCGCAGCAATAGAGCACGGTCCTGCGAAGACCGGCCCGATCGCTCGTCAGCGCGGCCAGCGACGCGCCGCTCAGACGCACGGTCCCTTGCTGCGTGCGGAACGAGTAGACGGTGTGCGGATCAGCGTGCGCCAGCAGCGTCAGTCCGCGCACGAGCCGCGGCAGATCGGTGGTGGCCGCGTCGACCGAGGCCTTCGCTTCGACGAGCAGGCACACGTCCCACGCCGCAGCGTCGGCCGGGGGCCTGGCCTGGCGCAGCAGCACCACGTCCCATTCGGTTTTCGCGCGCTCGTGGCTTGCGGGTATCGCGGCCGGCACGCGCATCGAGTTGACGACGCGGTAGGTGGCGGCCGCACCCTGCGCGTCATTGAGGCGCTGTGCGAGCGCGTCGAGCGCATCGGCGGCCGACGCTTCAACCGCAGCGCCGCGCTGCTTCGAACTCAAGCCTCGCGCGACGGCCGTCGAGCTTCCCGGGCGCGGCCCCTGGCGATCCCACAGCGTCTGGTAGTCACGCACGCGCTCGTCGAACGTGAGCGCGTGAAGCCGCTGCAAGCGCTGCAACGCGGCACTCGGCAGCAATTGCGCGAGGCCGCGCTGCAGCGCCGCGTCGTGTGCGATTTCCGGCGTATCGATGCAAGCTTGCACCGCTTCGGCCAGTTGGGGCCACGCTTCGGCGAACGCGAGCGCGTGCAGCCGCGCCAGCGCGTCGCGTTGCGGGCCGGGTAGCAAGCGCTGCTGTTTGGCCGGATGAGCGATCGCATTGACGGCCGCGTAGATCAGCCGGCGATCGACGCTCGCGTGCGCGGCCAGCGACGCATACTCGCGCACCACCGTGCTGCGATGCCTCAGCAGCATCGCCTGAAACACCGGGTCGCCGGCTTCCTCGCGCATCGCCTCGCGAATCATCCGCGCGAGCGCCTCGATGAAGAAGCGCTGGTTCGCCGCATCCGGCTCTTCGCCACGCGCGCGCGCCTCGCGAGCCTGCTCGATCGCGAGCGCGAGCACGGTGGCCGGACTCGCTTGCTGCGTCGGTGCGCAGACGGCCGCGAGCGCCGGCAGGCGATAGCGGCGCGCGACAGCGTCGAGCATCTCGTCGAGCAACGAAGGCGTTGGCGTCACGGACATAGCGATATGTCGATAAGTTGGCGAAGTAACTGTACCTGAACGTTCGATGCGGCGCGCGGACCGGACAGGCCGCTCGTGACCGGCTTCGGCGAGCATCGAACCGGTCCGCGCGCTCGCACCCCGCAACCGTGCCCGCCCCGTCAAAACGCCATTGCCATAAACTTGCTTAAAAATGGCTCTGGCTAGCTTCTATAAACATTACAAAAAAAACGATAAATCGAACGGGTAATTACATTTACCCGACATTAAACATGCATTGCGAATTCAGCACGAAAATTGCTGTCCGGATTAACACGGAGAAAAGCGGCTTCAACCATGCAGACGCTTAATGCTCGGCGTACACTGGCCGGCAAGCGCTTGCCATAAGGCGCAAGGGCTACGGTGCCGCCCGCGGTCGAACGCGGGTTTGTGGAGACTCAGGAGAACAATCAATGAGCTGGACTCGGGAACAGAGAAACGTCACGATCGCCGCCTATCTAGGCTGGACCCTCGACGCATTCGATTTCTTTCTGATGGTGTTCGTATTGAAAGATATCGCGCAGGAATTCAATACGGACATTCCGTCGGTCGCGGTCGCGATCATGCTGACCTTGATGATGCGCCCGCTCGGCGCATTGATTTTCGGCTGGCTCGCCGACAAATACGGCCGCCGTCCGACGCTGATGGTCAACATCGCGTGCTTCTCGTTGCTCGAACTGCTGTCCGGTCTGTCGCCCAACCTGATGACGCTGCTCGTGCTGCGCGCGCTGTTCGGTATCGCGATGGGCGGCGAATGGGGTGTCGGCGGCGCGCTGACCATGGAAACCGTGCCGCCGAAATCGCGCGGCATCGTCTCGGGTCTGCTGCAAGCCGGTTATCCGAGTGGCTACCTGCTCGCGTCGATCGTGTTCGGCCTGTTCTATCAATACATCGGCTGGCGCGGCATGTTCTTCGTCGGCGTGCTGCCCGCGCTGCTCGTGCTGTACATTCGCGCGCACGTGCCGGAGTCGCCCGCGTTCCAGACGCTCGAAAAGAAGGTCCGTCCCGGCCTCGTCGCGACGCTCAAGCAGAACCTCGGCCTGTCGCTCTACGCGATCGTCCTGATGACCGCGTTCAACTTCTTCTCGCACGGCTCGCAGGATCTGTATCCGACCTTCCTGCGCGTCCAGCACAAGTTCGACGCGCACACGGTGTCGTTGATCACGATCACGCTGAACATCGGCGCGATCTGCGGCGGTCTGTTCTTCGGCTGGGTGTCGGAGAAGATCGGCCGCAAGCGCGCGATCTTCATCGCCGCGTTGATCGCGCTGCCGGTGCTGCCGGTGTGGGCCCTCTCGACCACGCCGGTGCTGCTCGCGCTCGGCGCGTTCCTGATGCAGATCTCGGTGCAAGGCGCCTGGGGCGTGATTCCGGTGCACCTGAACGAAATCTCGCCCGATGAAATCCGCGCGACCTTCCCCGGTCTCGTGTATCAGCTGGGCAATCTGATCGCCTCGGTCAACGGTCCGCTGCAATCGAAAGTTGCCGAACTGCACAACAACGACTACGCGCTCGTGATGGCGGTCGTGATCGGCATCGTCGTGATCGTGATCTGCGCGCTGATTCCGTTCAGCCGCGAGCGCCGCGGCATCGACATGACGCAGTCCGCGCGCGATGTCGCGGGCTCGACGGGCGGCGCGGTAGGAGGACAGCGCGTTTGACGGCTCAAGCGTTCGACCCGAACGCCTATCGTGCCGATGCGTTCTGACGCACGACCCTGATTCGCGTCGACGCGTCAAAGCCGGGTGAACCCGGTCGAGCGCGAGGCAAGTTTGCATCGCAACGCAATACGAGGCCGTTCCGATTCGTTCGGAACGGCCTTTTTTATTTTCCGTGGTGCACGACGCGCAAGCACAACTTTCGTCAGATCTTCTAGAGGAGTTAATCCAGCCTGTCCCCTTGATCGCACCGACCCTCCTTTCTTATCCTAAAAAAACGGTCGTTTCAAATATCAACTTGAATCGCTTGTTTGCGAGCCGGCAATGCCGGCAACTGGGAGACGCAACATGGCAGTTCGCACCACAGGCCGGCATGCCGGCGATACGAAGTCGCGCATTCTCGACGCCGCGGAGGCGCTTTTCATCGAATGCGGCTATGAGGCGATGTCGCTGCGCCAGATCACTTCGCGCGCCGAAGTCAATCTCGCGGCGGTCAACTACCACTTCGGCAGCAAGGAATCGCTGATTCACTCGATGCTGTCGCGCCGGCTCGATCAGCTGAACCAGGAGCGCCTGAAGCTGCTCGACCGCTTCGACGCGATGCTCGGCGCGCGCCTGACCTGCGAGCACGTGCTCGGCGCGATGTTCATTCCGGCGCTGCGTCTGTCGCGCGATCCGCGTGTCGGCGGCAAAGCGTTTCTTCGTCTGCTCGGGCGCGCCTACACCGATCCGTCGTCGTTCATCCGTGACTTTCTGAACGCGCATTACGAATCGGTGGCCATGCGCTTCTTCGACGCGTTCCAGCGCGCGCTGCCGCATCTGCCGCGCGAGGAGCTCGGCTGGCGGCTGCACTTCGCGATCGGCGCGCTGTCGGGTGTACTCGCCGGCACCGATACCGACAGCCTGATTTCCGAGTTCTCGCAAGGCAAGTCGATGAACGATCTGCAACTGATCGCGCGTCTTGCGTCGCTGATGGTCGCCGCGCTGAAGGCGCCGCTGCCGGACGGCACGCAACTGGCCGCGTTCGCCGCGGTGCTCGGCGATGCGGCCGACTGCGCCGCAGAAGGCACGCTCGCCAGTGCGCCACACGACGCCAGCGAGGCGGCCTCGTGCGTGATGTCAGGCGAGACGTGGGGAGCGACGCACTGCGGCATTTCAGACGGCGAAAGCCGTGGCGGCAATCTCGAGGCGGGGCCGGCGAGCTATCGGCATGCGCTGCACGGCGCCGCCTGACGAGGTGGCCCGGCGATTGCATCATCGCAGACAAGGCAGACGACGGATCGACAGAACGCGAGCCGGCCGCGCCCGCTGATACATTCGCACGCGGAAGCGATTTTTGATGCGACCGGAGCAAGGGCTAAAGCCCCAACTCCGATCGACCGAGGAGGAAACGTCATGCCGTGGTTCATCCTGGCGCTCGTCATCGCCGCATTCGCCCTCGTCTACGTTCAGGCTCGCTCGTCGTGGTGGCTCGCCGCGCTGATCGTCTGGGTCGCGGCCGCGCGCCTGAGCGGCGCGGCTGGCCCGCTGCTGACGACCCTGCTCGCGATCGTGTTCGTACTACCCGCCCTCGTGCTGACGCTCAAGCCGCTGCGCCGCGCATGGCTCGCGAAACCGGTGCTCGACACGTTCCGCAAGATCCTGCCGCAGATGTCGCCGACCGAGCGCGACGCGATCGAAGCCGGCACGGTCTGGTGGGACGCCGAGCTGTTCTCGGGCCGCCCGCACTGGGACACGCTGCTCGGCTACGGCCCGGCCACGCTCAGCGCCGAAGAGCAGGCGTTTCTCGACGTCGAATGCGAGCAGCTGTGTGACCTCGCGAACGACTGGGAAACCACGATGGTCTGGCAGGACCTCTCGCCGCAAACGTGGCAGTTCATCAAGCAGCACGGCTTTCTCGGCATGATCATTCCGAAGCAGTACGGCGGCAAACAGTTCTCCGCGTACGCGCATTCGCAGGTCATCATGAAGCTCGCGACGCGCTGCTCGGCCGCGGCCGTGTCGGTGATGGTGCCGAATTCGCTCGGCCCCGCCGAGCTGCTGATGCACTACGGCACCGACGCGCAGAAGGACCACTACCTGCCGCGTCTCGCGCGCGGCGAGGAGATCCCCTGCTTCGCGCTGACGAGCCCGTATGCCGGCTCCGACGCCGCCGCGATTCCCGACGTCGGCATCGTCTGCAAGGGCATCCACGAAGGCCGCGAGATGCTCGGCTTTCGCGTCACGTGGGACAAACGCTACATCACGCTCGGGCCGATCGCGACCGTGCTCGGCCTCGCGTTCCGCGCGCTCGACCCCGACCATCTGCTCGGCGCGAACGACGAACCCGGCATCACCTGCGCGCTGATTCCGACCGACCACCCGGGCGTCGACATCGGCCGCCGTCACTGGCCGTTGAACGCCGTGTTCCAGAACGGCCCGAACTCGGGCAAGGACGTATTCATTCCGCTCGACTGGGTGATCGGCGGACGCGCACAGGTCGGCAACGGCTGGCGCATGCTGATGGAGTGCCTGGCGGCGGGCCGCGCGATCTCGCTGCCGTCGTCGAACGTCGGGATGGCGAAGCTCGCGGTGCGCGGCACCGGCGCGTATGCCGCGATTCGCCGCCAGTTCCGCACCGCCGTCGGCAAGTTCGAGGGCGTGCAGGAAGCGCTCGGCCGCATGGGCGGCAACCTGTACGTGATGGACGCCGCGCGCCGCCTGTCCGCGCAGGCGGTCGATCTGGGCGAAAAGCCGTCCGTGATTTCGGCGATCGCCAAGTATCACATCACCGAGCGTGCGCGCATGGTCATCAACGACGGCATGGACGTGGTCGCCGGCAAGGGTATCTGCATGGGGCCGTCGAACTTTCTGGCGCGCGCGTATCAACAGGTGCCGATCTCGATCACCGTCGAAGGCGCGAATATCCTGACGCGCTGCCTGATCATCTTCGGCCAGGGCGCGATTCGCTGCCATCCGTACGTGCTGAAGGAAATGACGGCGACGCACGAGCCCGATCGCGCGAAGGCCTTGCGCGAGTTCGACGCGGCGTTCTTCGGTCATGTGAATTTCACGGTGTCGAACGTGCTGCGCAGCGCCGTGTATGGCCTGAGCGGCGGCGCGCTGATCGCGAAGCCGCGCAGTGCATACGCGCCGCTCCATGCGTACTATCGCGCGGCGACGCGACTGTCGACCGTGTTCGCGTTGCTCGCCGACGTGTCGATGTTCGTGCTCGGCGGCGACCTGAAGCGCCGTGAACGCATCTCGGCACGCCTCGGCGACGTGCTGTCGCAGCTGTTCCTGATCTCGGCGACGTTGAAGCGTTTCGAGGACGAAGGCCGTCAGCAGGCCGACCTGCCGCTCGTGCGCTGGGGCGTCGAGGATGCGCTATACAAGGCGCAGCACGCGCTCGACGGCGTGCTCGCGAACTACCCGAACCGCGCCGCCGCGACACTCGTGCGGCTGCTCGCGTTCCCGTTCGGCCTGCCGCATCGCGAGCCGTCGGACCGCCTCGGCAGCGAGATCGCCGAGCTGATGCAAACGCCCGGCGCCGCGCGCGAGCGGCTCGTCGCCGACTCGTACGTGCCGCATCCCGACGTCGACGCGCTCGGCTACGGCGAGCTCGTGTTCGCGCTGAATCCTGAGTTCATCCGGATCGAGCAGAAGCTGCGCGACGCCGTGAAGCAGGGTCTGCTCGATCCGCTGCCGCAAAGCCTGCCGCAACTCGCCGCGTGGACCGATGCGGCGCAACGCCAGGGGCTCATCGACGTGGACGAGCGGCGCGTGCTCGACGACTACGCGCGCTACGGCGCGCACGTCGTCAAGGTCGACGATTTCCCCGCCGATTTCGACATGCTCGCGAATTTGCAGCAGCGCAAGCAGGCGCTCGAAAAGGCGCTGGAGCTGGCGGCCTGATGCGCACGCTCACGCAGAAAAAACTACCGACGCGGCGCGGCAAACCGTACCCGAGTCACACAACTCAAGGCACACTGACACACGTCCGGCGCCCCTGAAAAAAACCAGAGGCTGGCGGCGGCGCGTCCAGCGGAGCAACCGACAACATGAACGACTCCTACCTGAAGTTCGTCAACTCGCCGTTCGGCGGCCGTCTCGCGCGCTCCCTCGGCCTGCCGAAGCCCGAGGTGCTGCGGCGCTATCGCGCGGACCGGCCCGAGTTCGACGGTCTGATCGCGATCGGCGCGGGCCGCGAGCCGCGCCTGTTCGACGCGCTCGCGAGTCTGATCGCCAGCATCGGCATGACGAGCGTCGCGCACGAAAGCGCCGGGCTCTGGGTGCCGCTCGCCAATCGCCACGGCCTGATGACCGGCCGCTTCGAGCCGGCCGAAGCCGCTTCGCCGGGCAAGCTCGCCGCGCTGCTGTTCGACGCGAGCGGTATCGACGACAGCAGCCAGCTCGAACCGCTGCACGGTTTTTTCCACGACACGCTGCGCTCGCTCGGCAAGTGTGGGCGCATCGTCGTGCTGGGCCGGCCGCCCGAGGCCTGCGCGAGCCCGCGTCAGTGGACCGCGCAGCGCGCGCTCGAAGGGCTCGTGCGCTCGCTCGGCAAGGAAGCGCGGCGCGGCATCACCGCGAATCTCGTGTACGTCGAGGACGGCTCCGAAAGCGCCGTCGAGGCGACGCTGCGCTTTTTCCTGTCGCCGCGCTCGGCGTATGTCTCCGGTCAGGTAGTGCGAATCGCGGCCAATCGCAGCGACACGCTGCCGTACGACGCGTCCGCGTTCGACTGGCGCCAGCCGCTCGCCGGCCGGCGCGCGCTCGTCACCGGCGCCGCGCGCGGCATCGGCGCGGCCATCGCGAGCGTGCTCGCGGCCGAGGGCGCGCAGGTGATCGGCCTCGACGTTCCGTCCGCGCGCGACGCGCTCGACGCGACCATGCGACAGCTGAACGGCAGCGCGCTCGCGTTCGACATCGCCGCGCCCGAGGCGCCCGCGCAGATCGTCGCCGCGCTCGACGAGCTCGGCGTCGACATCGTCGTGCACAACGCCGGCATCACGAAGGACAAGACCATCGCGAAGATGACCGACTCCGCGTGGCAAAGCGTGATCGACATCAACCTGAGCGCGCAGGAGCGCATCGACGACGCGCTGCTCGCGGGCGGCATCCTGCGCGACGGTGGGCGCATCGTCGCGGTGTCGTCGATCAGCGGCATGGCGGGCAATCCCGGCCAGACCAATTACGCGACGTCGAAGGCCGGCGTGATCGGCCGGGTGCAGAGCATGGCGCCGCAACTGCGCGCCCGCGGCATCACGATCAATGCGGTCGCGCCCGGCTTCATCGAAACGCAGATGACCGCGAAGATTCCGCTCGCGATCCGCGAGGCCGGCCGCCGCATGAACTCGATGAGCCAGGGCGGCCAGCCGGTCGACGTCGCGCAAACCATCGCGTGGCTCGCGCATCCGGGCTCGGCCGGCGTGACGGGCCAGGTCGTGCGCGTGTGCGGTCAAAGCCTGATCGGCGCCTGAACGGGAGCATGGGCATGGACGAACCGCGTGATCCGTTCGGCAGCCGTCATCTCGCGCCCGCGCCGGGCGGCGACGGCGCGCGACCGAAAACCGTCGTCATCGAAACGCTGCCCGCGCCGGCAAAGCTGTACGGGCGCGCGCTGACGGGCATCGTCAAGCGCGGTCGCGACACGCGGCTGCCGCCGTTGCGGCTCGTGCGCCCCGCCGTCGCGCTCGAGCCCGGCCCCGTGTGGCGCTATGCGCGCGTGTGCGGCTTCATCCCCGAGCACGGCGTGCCGCTCACCTACCCGCATCTGCTGGCGTTTCCGTTGCATCTGCTGATGCTCACCGACCCCGCGTTTCCATGGCCCGCGCTCGGCCTCGTGCATCTGGCCAATCACGTGCGGCTGCGCCGGCCGCTCGCCTACAAGGACCTGTTGCGCATCGAGGTCGAATTCGGCGCGCTGCTGCGTCACGACAAGGGCCAGGCGTTCGTCGTGCATACCCGCATCTATCGACGCGGCGAGGCGGTGTGGGACGGCGACAGCGTCTATCTGAAGCGCGCGGTGCCGGCGCTCGGCTATCCGCTCGAAGCGCTGACGCTCGGCCCCGACCGGTTGCAGCGGATCGCGCGCTGGCAGCTCGCGCCGCAACTAGGCCGCGACTACGCGGGCGTGTCGGGCGACTACAACCCGATTCACATGAGCGCGTTGTCGGCGAAGGCGTTCGGCTTTCCGCGCGCGATCGCGCACGGCATGTGGACGCTCGCGCGCGCCGCGTCGTCGCTGCAGCCGCCCAAGCCGCTCGCCGAAGCGACGCTCGCCGCCGAGTTCAAGGTGCCGATGCTGCTGCCGGGCGAAGCGTCGCTGTGGAGCGCGGCGCCGTCGTTGATCGAGCGCGATCTCGAGGTGCGCGATATCGCCGGGGAAAAGCCGCATTTGCGCGGGCGCATGCAGTGGCGGCTGCTGTGAGATGTGAGCGCGCCGTGCGCCGCGTGCGCATCGACCAATAATCTGGGAACGACCCAAAGGAGCCGAGCATGTCCCACCCGCAACCCGCCGTGCGCCGCGTCGCCATCGTCGGGGGCAACCGGATTCCGTTTGCCCGCTCGAACACCGCGTATGCGAGCGCATCGAATCAGGACATGCTGACGTTCACGCTGCAAGGGCTGATCGATCGCTACGACCTGCACGGCGTGCGTCTCGGCGAAGTCGCGGCGGGCGCGGTGATCAAGCACTCACGCGACTTCAACCTGACGCGCGAGTCCGTGCTATCCACCACGCTCGCGAAGGAAACCCCCGCCTACGACGTGCAGCAGGCCTGCGGCACCGGCCTCGAAGCCGCGCTCCTCGTCGCCGGCAAGATCGCGCTCGGGCAGATCGACGCGGGCATCGCGGGCGGCGTCGATACCACGTCCGACGCACCGATCGGCGTCAATGAGCGCATGCGCAAGATCCTGCTCGAAGCGAATCGCGGCAGGAGCACCGGCGAGCGTATCGCCGCGTTCAGCAGGCTGCGGCCCGGCATGTTCTTCAAGCCGCTGTTGCCGCGCAACGTCGAGCCGCGCACGGGGCTGTCGATGGGCGAGCACTGCGAGCTGATGGCCAAGCGCTGGAACATCTCGCGCGAGGCGCAGGACGTGCTCGCGTTGGAGAGTCATCGCAAGCTCGCCGATGCGTACGCGCGCGGCTTCGTCAACGATCTGATGACGCCGTACAAAGGCCTCGCGCGCGACAACAACCTGCGCGCCGACCTGTCGCTCGAAAAGCTGTCGAGTCTGAAGCCGGTGTTCGACCGCGACGCCGGCACGCTGACCGCCGGCAATTCGACGCCGCTTACCGACGGCGCGTCCGCGGTGCTGCTCGCGAGCGAAGCGTGGGCGGCCGGGCGCGGCCTGCCGGTGCTCGCGTATCTGAGCTGGTCGGAAACCGCGGCGGTCGACTTTTTCGACAAGCGGGAAGGCCTGTTGATGGCGCCCGCCTACGCGGTGCCGCGCATGCTCGCGCGTGCCGGCCTCGCGTTGCAGGACTTCGATTTCTATGAGATCCACGAAGCGTTCGCGGCCCAGGTGTTGTGCACGCTCGCGGCATGGCAGGATGACGAATATTGCCGCACGCAGCTTGGCCTCGCCGGCGCGCTCGGCGCGATCGATCGCGCGAGGCTCAACGTGAATGGCGGCTCGCTCGCGACCGGCCATCCGTTCGCGGCGACGGGCGGTCGGATCGTCGCCGCGCTCGCGAAGCTGCTCGCGCAGCTCGACAAGCCGGCCGGCAGCGCACGCGGGCTGATCTCGATCTGCGCGGCGGGCGGCCAGGGGGTCGTCGCGATTGTGGAACGCTAGCGCGGCAGCGGATACCGACACTTCAGGAGACAACCGATGACCGAGCCCACCCAAGCGCCGTTGCACGCGCCGGATGCAGGCGGCACTCATTTGCAAAATGCCGTGCAAAACACGGTGCCGAACCCCGCACCGAACACCGACGGCATCTGGTACCGGTCCTATCCGGACGACGTGCCGCGCGACATCGACGTCACGCAATACGAGTCGATCGACCAGTTCTTCGACGAATGTACCGCGCAGTTCCGCGAGCGCGTCGCGTACGTGAGCGTCGGCGCGAGCCTGACGTACGGCGAGCTGGGCCGCAAGGCGAGCGCGTTCGCCGCGTACCTGCAAAGCATCGGCGTGAAGCCGGGCGAACGCGTCGCGATCATGCTGCCTAACACGTTCCAGTATCCGGTCGCGCTGTTCGGCACGATCAAGGCGGGCGCGGTGGTCGTCAACGTGAATCCGCTCTACACGGTGCGCGAACTCACGCATCAGCTGAAGGACAGCGGCGCGCAGACCATCGTCGTGTTCGAGAACTTCGCGAAGACGCTCGAAGATGCGCTGACCGGCACCAAGGTGCGCAACGTAATCGTGACCGGCCTCGGTGATCTGCTCGCGGACGGTGCGAATCTGAAGGGACACCTGCTCAACTTCATGCTTCGTCATGTGAAGAAGATGGTGCCCGCCTACAAGCTGCCGCAGGCGGTGCCGCTCCTGAAAGCGCTTTCCACCGGTTATGCGCTGCCGCACACGCCGGTGCGCGCGAGCCACGAGGACATCGCATTCCTGCAATACACGGGCGGCACGACCGGCGTCGCGAAAGGCGCGATGCTCACGCACCGGAACATCATCGCCAATCTGTTGCAGGCCAAGGCGTGGGCCGCGGGGCAGTTGTCCGGCGAAGGCGAAACGGTGCTCACGCCGCTGCCGCTTTATCACATCTACTCGCTGACCGTGAACGCGCTGATTTTCATGGGGCTCGGCGGCCGCAACATCCTGATCGCGAACCCGCGCGACATGAAGCGCGTGATGATGATCATCCGTCACGAAAAATTCACCGGCATGACCGCGGTCAACACGCTCTATAACGCGTTCCTCGACAACGAGGAATTCTGCCGGCGCGACTTTTCCGACCTGAAGCTCGCGATGGCGGGCGGCATGGCGACGCAGAAAGCCGTCGCCGAGCGCTTCAAGGCGGTGACGGGCAAGCCGATCGTCGAGGGCTACGGGCTCACCGAGTGTTCGCCGATCGTATCGATGAATCCGGTCGATCTGACCAATCTACGCGACTTCGAGGGCTCGATAGGCCTGCCCGCGCCGTCCACGCAGGTGCGCTTCAGGAAAGACGACGGCCGCTGGGCCAATATCGGCGAGGCGGGCGAGCTGTGCGTGAAGGGTCCGCAGGTGATGAAGGGCTACTGGAACCGCCCCGAGGAAACCGCCAGGGTGATCGACGACGACGGCTGGCTCGCGACCGGCGACATCGGCGTGATGGACTCGCGCGGCTTCATCCGTCTGATCGATCGCAAGAAGGACATGATCCTCGTGTCGGGCTTCAACGTGTATCCGAACGAAATCGAGGACGTGATCGCCGCGCATCCGGACGTGCGCGAAGTCGCCGCGATCGGTGTGCCCGATGCCGCGCAGGGCGAGCGCGTCAAGGTCTTCATCGTGCGGCGCACGCCGACACTGACCGCCGAGCAGGTGATCGCGTACTGCCGCAAGAATCTGACTGGCTACAAGGTGCCGAAGCTCGTCGAGTTCCGCGACGAGCTGCCGCAAACCAACGTCGGCAAGATTCTGCGCCGTGCGTTGCGCGACGAGGAACTCGCGAAGCAGAAGTCTGCCTGACGGGAATAAGCATTGCTTCAAAGCGTTATTGCTGTGTTGCTCTGCTTTTCCTTTTTGTCTTGCACGTTGCATGAGCGGCCGCGTCACTTTCTGGAGAAATTCATGAAGCATCGCCTGTCCGCCCGTTCGCATCGCCGGCGGCAATGCTTGCTGCCGGGTGCGCTGCTCGTCGCGACCACCCTGCTGTCGATGCCGGCGGCCTTCGCGCAGAATGACGACCGCCCGCCCCCGCTCGGCGCCGCGAGCGCCGTCAAGCCGCCCACCACGCCGGCCGCGCAGGTCGGCAAGCTGACGCTCGACCGGCAGGTCAAATGGCTGCGCGCCGCCCAGCAAAGCGGCATGCTCGAACAACTCGACGACGCGCAACTGGTCGCGCTGTTCCAGTCGCTCGATCCGCTGACGCTGCCGCGCTATATCAAGGAAGGGCCGAACGGCTACCCATCGTACGAGTTCACGATGTCGCGCTCCGAACGCATTCGCGGCGTGTGGCCCGACAAACCCGATCACATGCTGGTGCGGGTCGCACACGACCCGCTGCGCATCTACGCGAAGTGGCTGCCCGACGGCGCGCACGCGGGCCAGGAAATCATCTACGACGAATCGAAGCGCAGCGACGAAACGTACGGCCACCTCGGCGGCTTCATGAACGTGATGGCGTTGTGGACATCGCTGACCGGCGCGCTCGCACGCTCGCAATCGAATCACAGCGTGCGCGATCTCGGCACCGAGTACGTCGCCGATCAATACCTGAGCGAAGGGAAAAAATACGCCGAGGCCGGCTTGCCGCGTTCGACGCAGATCGAAGTGAAGACGATCGACGGCGTGCGCATCGTCGCGTTCACGTTCGAAACACCGGTCGGCCAGCCGCAGTTCTACGCGAAAAAGGAAACGCTCGGGCTCGACCTGCGGCATCCGTTCTTTCGCAGCGTCGAGTCTTATGACAACGACGGCAAGCTGTTCGAGCAGATCGTGTTCGAGAGCATCACGCCGAAGACGTTCGACGATTCGACCTTCGATCCGAAGAACAGGAACTACAAGTTCTAGCCGCGCGGCGTCAGCGCGAAGGCCACGTGGGCGGGTTGCGCACGCAGCCCCGCGCGCGCTTCATGACGATGCTCGACGAAGCGGCCCGTGCGAAGCGCGAGGTGTTGCAGCACGAAGTAGTCGGACGCGCGCGTGAAGCCGATCAGCGCGGGCAGCGCGTGCGGGGTCCGGCCATCGCCTAGCAGAGGCGCGAGTGTGGTGAACCAGAGTGCGCCGGCATCGTCGCCGGTTTCGAAAGTCGGCAAGCGAAGATGCGCGGCATAGCGTGCGAACGACGCGCCGCATTCGAGCGTCGAGTCGACGATCGCGAACGCGCGCGCATCGTCGGCGCACGCGGCGGCTTGCGCGAGCCACGGCCATGCGCCGCCCGCGGCCGTCGCGAGCCATGCGCCGGTGAGCATGAAAGTGCGTCGATCCATTGACGTGTACGTCCGGTTTCGTTTGCGGTTCGGTTTGCGGTTCGTCTGCCGTGCCAGTACGCACGTGTCGCTCACGTGTACCCTCGCCGGTCGCGCCACGCCGCCGGCCAGATGCCCTGCTTGCCCGGCGCGAGAATGCCGTTCGGGTCGAGCGTATCTTTCAGCGTTTCCGCGAAGCGCAGCAACGCGCCGTCGTTGAAGCTGTATTGCGCGGCCGCGAAATCCATATACGCGAGATGCGCGCGATATTCGCCGTAGCCGGCCGCGCGCGCATCGCTCATCAGCGAGCGCAGCAGCGCGCCGGCCTGCTCCACCTGGTTCGCGTCGTCACGATCGAAGATCGCCGCGAAAATGTGATGCAGATGCCGCGCGCCCGCCGTGAAGCCACCGTAGTAATCGAAGCCGTACTCCGCGGCGCGCGCTTTCACCATCGTGTACTGGCGCATCGCGTCGCGCCCCGTCGCCGGACAGATCGGCGCGAAGTCGACGTGCGCGCCCGCGCCGCCGCGCCAGTCGAGCATGCGAAACGCGGTCATTGCGGGAATGCCGGCCATGTTGCGGTCGCCGCCGCCGGTCGGCTGCGCATCGCCCGCATAACGCGCCGCCGCGAGCCGCGCCTCGGGCACCCGTGCGAATGCCCGCTCGATCAACGCGTAGCGCGCGTCGATCAACTCGGGCGTGCCGTACAGCGCGAAATGCAGGTTCCAGCGCCCGACGCCAAGTTTGTCGAGCATCGCCTGCACCGCGCTCTCGGGCATCGCGCCCGCGCCGTCGTACCACTGCCGGCGTGGCGACAGGCTCGCCGCGCGCCGCAAGCCGCCTTCGATCACCGCGTGATTACGGATCGTGCCGTCGAGCCGCTGCGGCCGCAGAGTCTCGACGATCGCCTCCAGATCGGCCTCGCGACGAAACTGGATTTCGCCGAGCAGGTACGCGGGCGGCGCGGGCATCAGCCACACCCCGAGCTTCGTGACGATGCCGTAGTTCGACTGCATGAACATCGCATCGAACGACGGTCCGTAGCCCGGCTGATACAACTGCCACGCAGTGCCGATCTCGATGCCGCCCATGCCGGTGCGCAGCACGTCGCCGTTGGCGAGCACCACCTCCATGCCGCATTGCGCGGCCGCGTGGTCGCCGTAGTCGGTATAGCCGAAGCCGCGCTCGAGCGTGTTGCCGACCACGCTGCCCCAGCCGGCGGCCGGTGGATCGACCCACAGCTTGTAGCCTTTGTCGCGCAGATGCGCGTACAGATCGAAGTAACTGACGCCGGGTTCGACGAGCGCATAGGCGAGGGTTTCGTCGACTTCGAGGATGCGGTTCATGCGCTGCAAGTCGAGCACGACCGAGCCGGTCAGACGCGGCGCGGCGCCGCCGTACGCGAAGTTGCGCCCGGTCGACACGGTCCACAGCGGAATCCGGTACTGATTGGCGACGCGCAGCACCGCGCGGATTTCATCGACCGACGCGGGCAGCACCGCGGCGCTGGCGGCAAACGCGGCCCGCTCGCCAGGCGCGAACGGATCGACATAGGCGGCGAGGCCGGCGGGGGAACTCAGCACCTGCGCGTCACCGACGATCGCGCGCCAGCCGGCGAGTGCGCGGTCGAACTGTGCGGCGGACAGGTTGGGCGGCAGCGTCTGGGGCAAGGCGTCTCCTGGTCGGGCGACCGGCTGCGGGCGGGCGGCTGCGGGCGGGCGGCTGCGGGCAGGCGGCTGCGGGCAGGCGGCTGCGAGAAACCGGCTGCGGGCGACCGGCGGCGGGCAACTGGCGCGTGCGGCCCGCGCAGGCAGCAATTCGCGCGTCCCCGCTGACGGCCTTTACGACACGCTACGCCTGCTACTGCTGCCACGTCTCAGGCTTTCCACCTAGTTCGCTGCACACGTCGATCGCTATCTCGCGTAACTTGCCTTCCGCGATCGCGCCGGACAGCGCGTAACCCAGGCCGTCGCTGATCCAGTAGAAGGTGCGGCGATTGCCATCGCGAAACAGGCGGAACATGGTTTCGTCGCGCGTGACGCCGGTCACGTACAGCGTCAGGCGCGCACCGGCCTGGTTCTCGTACATGAACTGCGCGGCCGGTCCGGATTCGCCGGGCAACAGCCGGCCGCCCACCAGCGAATAACCATACTCCTGCAGAGACGGCACCGACAGCGGACGGTTCAGCCGCTTCGACAGCCACGAGATCAGATGCTCCTCTTCGCTCGCGGCGACTTCGACCGGATGACGCCGCTCCGGCGAGTACACCGCGTAGGCGACATCCGCGCGCTGCGCAAAACCGGCCGGCTGGCCGCCGGAACCGCTCCACGCGCCGCCGGTCAGCCGCGGCGCGAGCGGACCGAGCGCCAGCGCGAGCCCGGCACCGGCCGCGAGCCAGCAGGCGGCGAGACCCGCGCGCTGCCACCATGGCCGCGTACGCCGCACGACGATAAAAGTGGGCTCCTCCGCATCCGCGGGCTGGCTGCCTGCATAGGATCGCTCGACGGGCTCGGCGGCCTGCTGTTCATCGCCGGCCCACTGCCCTGCTTGCGCTTGCCGCGCATCCCCGCCCGGCACGCCGCACAGCGCCCGCAGCGCCGCCTTCTGCGCGCGCCACGCGGCGACGCGCGCGGCGGCCTGCGGATGCTCGCGAAGCTGCCTTTCGATCGCGGCGCGCCGCTCTTCCGGCAATTCGCCATCGACATAGGCCGACAGCGCGCGCAGATCGAGCTCGTCGGGCAAGCCAGAATCGAAATCGTCGTTGTTCATTATCGGTTTCTCACCACTTTCAGCGGCGCGGCCTTATGGGCCGCCCGCGGCGCAGCGGGCTGCGGTCCGTGCATCGGCCCCGGCGGCTCCTCGCCCAGCAACGCGCGCATGTGCTCGCGAGCCCGCGACAGCCGCGACATCACCGTACCGATCGGCACCCCCAGCGCGCTCGACGCCTCCTGGTACGTCAGTTCCTCGACACATACCAGCAGCAGCACCTCACGCTGCTCGAGCGGCAGACAGTACAGCGCGCGCTGCACGTCGCGCAGCACCAGACCGTCGACCTCGCCGTGCGGCGCCTCGAGATTGCGCCACGGCGCGCTTTCTTCGTCGACGGCGATTTCGCGGCGCCCGCGCAGCTGGTCGATGTACAGATGCCGCAGGATCGTCAGCAGCCACGCGCGCAGGTTGCTGTTCGGCCGGAATGCCGACCAGCGCGCGAGTGCACGCTCCGCCGTATCCTGCACCAGATCGTCGGCCCAGGCGCGGTCGCCCGTCAGTGCGCGCGCATAGCGGCGCAGCTGAGGCAGCCACGCGATCACTTCCGCTTCGAATGTCACCCGGTGTGCCAGGCTCGGTCGCGGAGTTAGTAGCCGCCGCCGCTGCTGTTGCTGTTGCTGCTCGAACCTGACGCGGCGTTGTCGGGATCAGCCGCGTGCGCGAGGGAGCCGCACGCGAGCGCGAGCAGGACGAAGAGCGCTGACAGAATACGGGATGCTTTCATGGTGAGCCTCCTGGCAGATGCCCGGCAGGCGGTCGATCGACCGGCGCGGCGGGCGGCAGGCCGCGTCATGCGGTACTGCCCATACTGGACTTAACGCCGCGATCGCCTGGTTTATTCCACCGCGGTCGCGGTGCTTTGCGCTGCGCTGTTTCGACGGGCTTTTTCGCGGCGCTTCGACGCCGTCGCGGTACGCAACACGCCCCTATGTTCTTCCTTTTCCGCCAACCCTGCCGGCAATGCCTGGAGAGACCGGAAGAAGTCGCCATTGACCAGCAGATTCGTAACTCAACGTTACAGTGCCGCGTTATCGGATGCTTATGTGCTCACAAGTCGTTATAGTGGACAAAATTCGCCCCGTCGACGCGTTCTGCCCCCGCATAGGGTAGAAAGGGTAAAATCGCAGCGAACCACCGTCTATCTAACCTGAATTGTCCATGGCTTCCGCAGAATCGCATCCGCAAAACGACTTCATGAACGCTGCGCGCAAGGAACGAAAGCGCGTCGAGATCTATCTGGTCAACGGCATCCGCCTGACCGGATGCATCGAGTCGTTCGATCAGTACCTGGTGATGCTGCGCACGCCGGTTGGCCTGCAAGGCATCTACAAGCGCGCGATCTCCACGATCCAGCTCGACACCGGCACGCGGCCGGCACCGCGCACGGGCCGAACCTCGCATGGCGAACATGGCGCGCGCGGTCCGCATGGTTCGCGCGAACATCGCGAGCCGCGCGAGGCGCGTGAATCGTATGGCGCGCCGTCGGCGGAACGTGCGCCGGGCGAGCGCAGCGGCAACTCCGAGGGTCCGGTGGTCGTCACGCGGCGGCGGCGTCTGTTCGGCACCGGCGGCGGCGAAGGCGGCAATCATGGTGGCAACCACGGCGGCGGAAGCGCCGGCGGCAATCACGAATAAATACGAAGAAACGGTAACGGCCGCGCCTCGCTACTCCGTGGACGGATCGAGGCGCCGCAGAATTTTCTCCAGCTGGATCAGCTGCCGCTCGGTCAGCTCGAATCTCCCCTTGACCGCCAGCAAGCGGCGCCGCCAGTAGCCGGCGTCGAACAGGTGCAGCGCCGGTTGGCGCGTCGCCCAATCGAGATGTTCCAGTTCGGCTTCCACGACGTGGGCTGCAAGCACGCGTCGCGTACCCGCCGGCTTTTTCGCGTTCATGTGATTCGCTGTGTGATGGATCGGTGAAGGTGTCGTTCGCGGCCGAGGCGCGATTCAAGCGTGGCTCAAGCTCGGTTCAAGCTCGGCTCAAGCGCGGCCGGGACACTCGGAGAACGAATCGATGCGGGCCGGTTTCAAACGATACGCGTGCGCCATTCGGCCGACGTTCGCAGACAGCCGCGATGCGCTATGCTGAATGATTGAGGTTCGAATCGATGGAGAGCGCCATGACCAGCAAAAGCCAGCATGCCTCCCGCCCTGCGCGAACGCGCCGGACGCCGCCGACGTCCGCCGATACGCGGCTCGACGAAGCGCTGATGGAAAGCTTTCCCGCCAGCGATCCGATCGCCGTCGACGTGACGGAGCCGTCTCGCGAGCGGATGCGCAAAACTCAGGCGAATATGCGTAAGCGGCATTGAAGTCGCGCCGTCTTGCGTCGCACGACGACGACGCACAACGGCGCGGCAACGAGCCGTCCTGGCTCGCGAAAAATGCCCGGTGGAAATGCCGAAGGGCCCGGCGGCTAAGGTGCGTTGCGCCGATTGACGGAGAGCAGAAAGCACCCGTCAAACATAACGACCGTCACGCCCGCGAACGAGCCGGACGGCGCATCGATTTGCGCGCCATCCCGCCCCTCCACGAACGCTCACACCGTCGTGCTCAATGCACCGTCAAGCCGCTTTCGAGCTGACGCTGCAGATCGCGCACCTGACGCTGCGCGACGCGCAACTGATCCTGCGCCGCGGCCTTCTGCTGTGCCAATTCGGTCGCCTCGGCACGCTTCTGCTCCTGCTGGCTCGCGACGATGCTCTGCTGCTGACGCGCGATATCGAGGTCGGCCTGTAACCGGCCGGCGCGTTCTTGCGACAACGCGACCATGCGCTGCGTGAACGCCTTCTGCGCTTCGAGTTGCGTACGGCGAATCTCGACGCCCGACAACTGCATCGTCTGCCGCGCGAAGTCCTTGTAGATCAGCTCGGCGCGCGCGGGGTCCTGCGTCTTGATCACGCGCCAGAAGTTTTTCTGCTGGAACAGCGCGACGTAGTAGGTCATCTCCTTACCGTAGAACAGCATGCTTGCGCCATAGCTGCCGTTATACGTGGTGCGCAATTCGCTCAGATCCGAGCCGTGGATCATTTGCTGCAACTCAGCCACGTTCCCGGTGGCGGATTGCCGGGTTTCATCCGGCGTCAGTGCAGTGGTCTCCGTCTGGCTGGCCTGCGATGTGTCGGGCAACGCGCTCGTCGTCCCCGGTTGTGACGCGACTGGGCTGCTTGCGTCACCGTTCTGCAGAGTCTGTGCATCCGCGCCCTGAAGGGCCCCCAATACGATGCATGCGGCCAGAGCAATCTCTCGTAGCTTTGACTTTCGGTCCATGTGATACCTGTTGAACAGATTTTGTTTTAGTAGAAAAACCGGGGAATTATTACTCACTTTCGCGGCTTTCGGGCTCTTCGTCGGAAATTTGCCACTTGTGCGTTGACTCTCATAGAACAGGCGCAAGCGTAGTCCCGCCTCACCGGCGCGGCGGTACGCGGCAGTCTGCTCGAGTCGCCGCCGCTGATCGAGACGTCATGAAGGCGTCGAAGGCGGCGTGTTGCCCGTGACGGTCGTCGAAGGTCATGTGTCGGTGGTCGAGATCAACGGCAGCCCGGAGCCGGTCGAAGACGGGGTCCGCGTGATCTGCGCTCACATCGTCGTCGCCCCGCCACTGTGGCGCTCGAGCTTCGAGCGCTTCAACTGCGTGCTCGGACTGCTACCCGGCCCAGCGCACAGGGTCTGCTGAGCGCGACCGCGAACGGACTGACCGCGCTCGATGAGCAACCTTGCGTGTCGGCGCTGCCGCCGAAGGGTGCGACAACGGCACGTATCTCGCGCCGCATGGGAGCGCGCCGATTGGTAGCAGGGCTCGCCAGCAATATCGCCGCTACGCATTTGCCGCGGCAATCCTGCCGACAGTCTCCACCCGCCCCTCATATGTGCAACGCGCGGCTATCAACGACAAGCTGAGTGGTTAGCTCTCCTATCGGTTGCTGCCGAGTGACTCACGCAGCGTAATCGGTACCGCGTCTGTCGATGCGTCGAGCAACGAGGTCCGCTCGCACAACGCGCAAGCCGGCGCGCAGATCGGCTTGCGCCCGCAACCTGGCGTGATGCAGTTGCAGGCTAACTGCACTGTCGTCGATCCGCGTCTGGTGCGGCGCGCGCATCAGCTGGGAGAGGTTCGAAGTCAACAGCCTGATCACGCACGGCTTCAGGTATCTGCGCTCGCTCGCGCCGCCTGTGTCGTTCGAGGTCGCGCGCGGCCGTCTGCACGCGGCTCGCGGTCGCGGTTGTCGTCGATCGCGGTCGGCTGCCGCGTTTCGGATGCGCGCTACTGCAGCCCCGATCTTTCCGCCGCGAAAGCGCTCGGCAATGAGCCGGTGGCGAGCGCATCGACGCGACGTTCTCCTGGCAGCTGAATTGACAAGCTTCCGATACGCCGCGGGCTGATTAGAAGCTCCACTATCAAACGGCGCGTGCACTTTCGCGTATTCTGCGCTGACGATGCAAACGGTTCGCCGCCGGCATCGTCCCGCATCGAAGGCCAGGCGCCGCACATCCGGCCTCGATGCCCATAATGCCGCGCGACCACGATCGCGCCGTCTCATATCAAGGAGGAAGGCAATGACACAATTCACCCAACGTGCTCGCGCGCTCGCGCTGCGCACTGCCTGTCACACTGCACTCGCCGGCGCCCTGCTCGCCAGCGCCGTGACCGCAATGGCACAGACCGAGACGCCGGTCGGCACGTGGCAAACCATCGACGATCACACGGGCCAACCCAAGGCACTCGTGCAGATCACACAAGACGGCAACGGCGAACTGAACGGCAAGGTTATCAAGGGTCTCGGCGCGAACGACCAGCCGGAACGCCGCTGCACCGCATGCACCGACGCGCGCAAGGATCAGCCGGTTCTCGGCATGACCATCATCAACAGCATGAAGAAGGATGGCGACGCTTGGGATCACGGCCAGATTCTCGATCCGGAAAACGGCAAGGTCTACAAGTGCAAGATGCATCTCGAAGATGGCGGCAACAAGCTCGTGGTGCGAGGCTATATTGGCGTTGCGCTACTCGGCCGCTCGCAGACATGGATACGGCAGCAATGAGGGTCGATGTGCGGCGTATGCGTGGCGCCTCGCACGTCGCTTGAAGGAGCGCATCACGCTGCAACGATGGCGCGCCCGGCATCGGGAGCTGCCATAAAAAAACGGCCGGCGATTACGAATCGCGCGGCCGTTTTCATTGTGGCAAGCTCTTTGTGATGGTCATGCCGCCTGCTTGAACGATGCAGCGTAAGCGAACGCCGACGCGGGCACCGACGTGGCAGGTGCCGGATTGTATACGGCGGGTGGAACACGAAACGCCGCGGGGGCGCGCGCTGTTGCGGCGCGCTTGTGCTGCGCGCTCGCATGCGTGCGCATACGCGCTTCCATCAATCTGCAGAGATCTTCACTCGCGGTGCCGAGCAGTTGCTCCGTGACACGCTTGAGTACACCCGATTCGTGCCACGACATGAAGCGACGATGACAGGTCTGATACGACGGATAGCGGCGCGGCATAGTGGACCAGGTGGAGCCGCTATACATGACCCAAAGCACGCCGTTGAGCACCGAGCGGGTATTGGCAAGCGGACGGCCACGCATTTCGGTACGAGGCCGGAGTTCGGGCAGCAGTGGCGCAACGCGCTGCCATTCTTCATCGGTGATTTCGCGATACGTATTCATGCTTCCTCCTTTGTCAGAACAACGACAAAAGATAGCTAGTCATCCGTGCGCGGCATATAAGACCACTCCGAATCCTGAAATGTGTCGTGCGTCGAGGCTCAGGTCAGCGACGTATCGACGATCCGGCGCGGCGTGTCGAGATACTCCTTCGACTGCATCTCGACGATGCGCGACACCGTACGCGTGAATTCGTTGGCCATCGGACCGTCGACGTACAACTGCTCCGGCGGCACCTCAGCCGATATCAGCAGCTTGACCTTGTGGTCGTAGAACACGTCGATCAGCCATGTGAAGCGGCGCGCTTCCGACGCCATGCGCACCGACATCTGCGGCACGTCCGACAGGATCACCGCGTGAAAGCGGGTCGCGAGTTCGAGGTAGTCGTTCTGCGAGCGCGGGCCGCCGCACAACGTGGCGAAGTCGAACCAGACGACGCCGTCCGCGCGGCGCAGCGCCTTCAGCTCGCGCTTCTCGATGTGCAGCAGCGGGCTTTCGTCGGGCACCGCGGCGAGGCGCGCGAAGGCGTCGCGCAGCGCCTTGCCGGCGGCAGCGTCCAGCGGCGTGTGATAGACCTCCACCTGCGCGAGAGTGCGCTGGCGGTAGTCGATCCCCGCGTCGACGTTGATCACGTCGAGCTTCTGCTTGATCAGCTCGATCGCCGGCAGCATGCGGTCGCGATGCAGGCCGTCCGGATACAGCGTATCCGGCGCGTAGTTGGACGTCATCACGAACTGCACGCCGCTCTCGAAGAGCTTGTCGAGCAGTCGATACAGAATCATCGCGTCGGCGATATCCGACACATGGAATTCGTCGAAACAGATCAGCCGATAGCGCTTCGCGATGCGGCGCGCGAGTTCGTCGAGCGGATCGGCCGTGCCTTTGAGTTCTTCGAGCTCGCGATGCACTTCGCGCATGAACTCGTGGAAATGCAGACGCGTTTTGCGATGCAACGGCACGATCATGTAGAAGCTGTCCATCAGGAAGCTCTTGCCGCGGCCCACGCCGCCCCACATGTACACGCCGCGCGGCAGATCCGGGTGAATGATCAGCTTCTTGAACGCGTTCGAGCGGCGCGACTTGTATGCGCTCCACTCTTCATAGCACCGCTGCAGGCGGTCGACCGCCGCACGCTGCGCCGGATCGGATTGATAACCGCGGGTCTGCAGTTCTTTTTCGTAGTATTCGGTGACGTTCATCGTGTTGCTGCAAAAAGAAAGGCGGGAGGGAGTGAACCCCGCCCGCCTTTGGTGATGCCAAGATTGCGTTTCGGTCAGGCGTGCGTGCTTACATGTTCAGTGCGCGCTTGTCGACGGCGAGTGCCGCTTCGCGCATGACTTCCGACAGCGACGGGTGCGGATGGCAGATACGGCCGATGTCTTCCGACGCCGCCTTGAATTCCATCGCCACCACGGCTTCCGCGATCAGGTCCGATGCGTTCGCCGAGATGATGTGCACGCCGAGCAGTTCGTCGGTCTTCGCGTCGGCGATCATCTTGACGAAACCGTCCGCCTTGTTGATACCGAGCGCGCGGCCGTTCGCCATGAACGGGAACTGGCCCGTCTTGATCTCGCGGCCTTCGGCCTTCAACTGCTGCTCGGTCTTGCCGACCCATGCGATTTCCGGCTCGGTGTAGATCACCCACGGAACGCAGTTGTAGTCGATGTGCGGCTTCTGGCCGTCGATCACTTCCGCGACCATCACGCCTTCGTCTTCGGCCTTGTGCGCGAGCATCGGGCCGCGCACCACGTCGCCGATCGCGTACACGTTCGGCACGGCCGTCGCGCAGTGGTCGTCCACGTCGATGAAGCCGCGCTCGTTGGCCTTCAGGCCGATCGCTTCGAGGCCGAGGTTGTCGGTGTTCGGCACGCGGCCGACCGACACGATCAGGCGGTCGGCTTCGAGCGTCTGCGCGTTGCCGTCCTTGTCCGTGTAGGCGATCGTCACGCCGTTCGCGCTCGTCTTCACTTCGCCGACCTTCACGCCGACGTGGATGTCGAGACCCTGCTTCTTGAACTGCTTGGCCGCTTCCTTCGACAGCGCCTGGTCAGCCGCGCCGAGGAATTCCGGCAGCGCTTCGAGCACGGTCACGTCGGCGCCCAGCCGGCGCCACACCGAACCGAGTTCCAGACCGATCACGCCCGCGCCGATCACGGCGAGCTTCTTCGGTGCCGTGTCGAACGAGAGTGCGCCTTCGTTGTCGGCGATCAGCTTGTTGTCGACCGGAATGCCCGGCAGATGACGCGCCTTCGAACCCGTCGCGATGATCACGTTCTTTGCCGTGACGACTTCGGTTTCGCCTTCGCCGCTCACTTCGATCTGCACGCCGGCGTCGGTCTTGCCGGTGAACTTGCCATGGCCCTTGAGCCACGTGATCTTGTTCTTGCGGAACAGGAATTCGATGCCCTTGGTCATCTTCTCGACGATGCCGTCCTTGCGGGACATCATCTTCGAGATATCGACCGTCACGTCGCCCACCGAGATACCGTGGTCGGCGAGGTGATGCGACGCGTTTTCAAACTCTTCCGACGACGCCAGCAGCGCCTTCGACGGAATGCAGCCGACGTTCAGGCAGGTGCCGCCGAGCTTCAGCGCGCCGGCCGGGTTCTTCCACTTTTCGATACATGCGACGGTCTTGCCGAGCTGCGCTGCGCGGATGGCGGCGATATAACCGCCAGGGCCTGCGCCGATCACGACGACGTCAAATTCTTTGGACATGACAATCCCTTTGATGGCGGAACGGCGCCGGGCCACCTGACGTGACGCGCGCCGTTCCTGTACTGCGAAATGCTAAAGACGTACTGACTAGATGGCGCCGGCTTGCGATTTCACAAGCCGGCGCGCTCCGAGGATGCTTACAGGTCGAGCAGCAGGCGAGCCGGATCTTCCAGCGCGTCCTTCATGGCGACCAGCGACAGCACCGCTTCGCGGCCGTCGATGATACGGTGGTCGTACGACAGCGCGAGGTAGTTCATCGGGCGGATCACGATCTGGCCGTTTTCGACCACAGCGCGTTCCTTGGTGGCGTGCACGCCGAGAATCGCGGACTGCGGCGGGTTGATGATCGGGGTCGACAGCATCGAGCCGAACACGCCGCCGTTCGAGATCGAGAACGTGCCGCCGGTCATTTCTTCGATCGACAGCTTGCCGTCCTTCGCCTTCTGGCCGAATTCGGCGATCTTCTTCTCGATGTCGGCGAGGCTCAGCTGATCCGCATTGCGCAGAATCGGCACCACCAGACCGCGCGGCGAACCGACAGCGATACCGATGTCGAAGTAGCCGTGATAGACGATGTCGTTACCGTCGATCGACGCGTTCACGAGCGGGAACTTCTTCAGCGCGTGAACCGCGGCCTTCACGAAGAACGACATGAAGCCGAGCTTCACGCCGTGTTCCTTCTCGAACCTGTCCTTGTACTTGTTGCGCAGATCCATGACCGGCGCCATGTTCACTTCGTTGAACGTCGTGAGGATGGCGTTGGTTTGCTGCGACTCGAGCAGACGCTCGGCGATACGCGCACGCAGACGCGACATCGGCACGCGCTGTTCCGGGCGGTCCTTCAGCCACTGGTCGGCCGATGCCGGAGCCTTGACGTCCGGCAGCGACGGCTTCGCAGCCTTCGGTGCGGCAGCCGGAGCCGGCGCAGCCTTGGCAGCCGGAGCGCCAGCGGCGAGCACGTCGCCCTTCGTGATGCGGCCGTCGCGGCCCGTGCCGGCGACGTCGCCAGCAGCCAGACCCTTCTCGGCCATCAGCTTGCCGGCAGCCGGCGAAGCAGCGGTGTTCGAGCCCGTTGCGGCAGCAGCCTGAGCAGCGGCCGGCGCGGCAGCCGCAGCCGCGACCGGGGCCGGCTTCACTTCGGCTTCGACAGCGGCGGCGCCTGCGGTGCCTTCGGTGTCGATCTTCGCGATCACCTGATCAGCCGTGACCGTGTCGCCATCGTTCGAGATGACTTGCGCGAGCACGCCTGCTGCCGGGGCCGGCACTTCGAGCACGACCTTGTCGGTCTCGATTTCGATGAGGATTTCGTCCTGAGCGACAGCCTCGCCGGGCTTCTTCTTCCACTGCAGCATGGTCGCTTCCGAGACCGACTCGGAGAGCTGGGGAACCTTGACTTCAACAATAGCCATTATGAGTATCCTGAATACGTATCGGGTGACGGCGCTTTTTCACGACCGCCTGCGAACCGTGAGCGCCGCGCCTGAACCTTGATGGGAAACGTTCGGCGCGGCGCGGGAGAGCGCGTTGCGCTCTCCCGGCTCGTCTGTTTCTTTATTTGGCGATCGACGCGCTCTTGAGGCGGCCGAAAGCGCCTTCGATCAGCGCCTTCTGCTGCTCGTAGTGCTTTGCG
Organism: Paraburkholderia sp. HD33-4; assembly: GCF_021390635.1. Taxonomy (NCBI): domain Bacteria; kingdom Pseudomonadati; phylum Pseudomonadota; class Betaproteobacteria; order Burkholderiales; family Burkholderiaceae; genus Paraburkholderia; species Paraburkholderia sp. HD33-4. Next base: position 2,821,825 of record NZ_JAJEJS010000001.1, read on the forward strand.
TAGTAGCCGACTGCAGGCGAAGCCGAAGCCGGACGGCCGCTGTACGCCAGCTTCTGCCCTTCCTTCATGCCTTCCTTCAGGTGGTGCTCGATGTAGAACCACGGGCCCTGATTCTGCGGCTCGTCCTGCACCCACACCACTTCGGTCGCGTTGTCGTACTTCTTCATTTCCGCTTCGAACTGCTTGTGCGCGAACGGATAGAGCTGTTCGATACGGATGATCGCTACGTCGTTCACCTTCGCTTCACGGCGATGCGCGACCAGATCGAAGTACACGCGGCCCGAGCAGGCGACTACGCGCTTGACCTTCTTCGCGTCGATGGCTTCGTCCACTTCGCCGATGACCGGCTGGAACGAACCCTTCGCGAGTTCCGACAGATCCGACACGGCTTCCTTGTGACGCAGCAGCGACTTCGGCGTGAAGACGATCAGCGGCTTGCGGAACAGGCGGATCATCTGGCGACGCAGCAGGTGGAAGACCTGCGCCGGCGTGGTCGGCTGAACGACCTGCATGTTGTGGTCTGCACACAGTTGCAGGAAACGCTCGATACGCGCCGACGAGTGCTCCGGACCCTGGCCTTCGTAGCCGTGCGGCAGCAGCATCGTCAGGCCCGACACGCGGCCCCACTTGACTTCGCCCGACGAGATGAACTGATCGATCACAACCTGCGCGCCGTTCACGAAGTCGCCGAACTGCGCTTCCCACGCGACGAACGTGTTCGGTTCAGCGGTCGAGTAACCGTATTCGAAGCCGAGCACCGCTTCTTCCGACAGCACCGAGTCGATCACCGTGAACTTCGCCTGACCTTCGGCGATGTTCTGCAGCGGCACGTAGGTGCCGTCGTTCCAGCGCTCGCGGTTCTGGTCGTGCAGCACTGCATGACGGTGCGTGAACGTGCCGCGACCCGAATCCTGACCGGTCAGGCGCACGGCATAACCGGATGCGACCAGCGAGGCGAACGCGAGGTGCTCGCCCATGCCCCAGTCGAGCTTCGCTTCGCCGCGGCCCATGGCGCGACGGTCGTTGATCACGCGCTCGACGAGCGGGTGAACCTTGAAGTTTTCCGGGACCGTGGTGATGCGCTCGGCGAGGCGCTTCAGTTCCGCGAGCGGCACGGCCGTGTCGGCCGCGTCGGTCCACTTGCGGTTCAGGAACGGCACCCAGTCCACCGCGTACTTGCTCTTGTAGTTCGAGAGCACCGGGTCGACCGTGTGATGGCCTTCGTCCATTGCCTTGCGGAACGCCTTGACGAATTCGTCGCCTTCGTCGGCCCTGATCACGCCCTGCTGCACGAGCTTTTCAGCGTACAGCGCGCGGGTGCCCGGGTGCTTCGAGATCGTCTTGTACATCAACGGCTGCGTGACCGCCGGCGTGTCCTGCTCGTTGTGGCCCAGCTTGCGGAAGCAGACGATGTCGACGACGACGTCCTTGTGGAACTGCATGCGGAAGTCGATCGCCATCTGGATGGCCAGCACGACCGCCTCAGGATCGTCACCGTTCACGTGCAGCACCGGCGCTTCGATCATCTTGACGACGTCCGAGCAGTACAACGTGGAGCGCGAGTCGCGCGGGTCCGACGTCGTGAAGCCGATCTGGTTGTTGATGACGATGTGCAGCGTGCCGTGCGTGCCGTAACCGCGCGTTTGCGCGAGGTTCAGCGTTTCCATCACGACGCCCTGGCCGGCGAAAGCCGCGTCGCCGTGGATCTGCACCGGCAGCACCTGGAGGCCGTCGTCGTCGCCGCGGCGGTCCATACGCGCCTTAGCCGAACCCTCGACCACCGGGTTGACGATTTCGAGGTGCGACGGGTTAAACGCGAGCGACAGGTGAACCGGGCCGCCTTCGGTCGCGACGTCCGACGAGAAGCCCTTGTGGTACTTGACGTCGCCAGCCGGCAGATCGTCGACGTGCTTGCCTTCGAATTCGGCGAACAGGTCAGCCGGCATCTTGCCGAGCGTGTTGACCAGTACGTTCAGACGGCCGCGGTGAGCCATCGCGATGACGATTTCCTGAACGCCGCGCAGACCGCCGTGACGCACGACTTCGTCCATCGCCGCGATGAAGCTCTCGCCGCCTTCGAGCGAGAAGCGCTTCTGGCCGACGTACTTGGTGTGCAGGAAACGCTCGAGGCCTTCGGCGGCCGTCAGGCGGTTCAGGATGTGCTTCTTCTTGTCGTTGCTGAAGCTCGGCGTCGAACGGATCGATTCGAGACGTTCCTTCCACCAGCGCTTCTGTTCCGGATCGCTGATGTACATGTACTCGGCGCCGATCGTGCCGCAGTACGTGTCGCGCAGGGCTTTGACGATCTCGCGCAGCGTCGCGCGCTCGAACCCGAAGTACAGATTCGTTGCGCTGAACTCCTGGTCCATGTCGGCTTCGGTGAAGTCGTAGAACGCGGGTTCAAGTTCGGGGATCGCGGGACGTTCGCGGCGCTTCAGAGGATCGAGATTGGCCCATTGCGAGCCGAGGAAGCGATATGCGCCGATGAGAGACTGGACGTAAACCTGTTTGCGGGCGGTGGCGAGATCTTCGCCGCCGGCCGTTGCGCGCGGCAGGAAGGCATTGGCCTTGGCGCGCTGGGCAAACGATTCGACGATCGGGCCGTGGGCCACGTCGTTGGCGTTGCTGCCATCCGATGCGGGCACGTTTTGCAACGCATCGAAATAGCTGCGCCAGGTCTCGGGCACTGACGCCGGATTATCGAGATACGCTTCGTACATTTCTTCAACGTACGGAGCATTGCCGCCGAACAGATAAGAGTTCGACTGGAATTGCTTCATCATTTTTACGCTCACCTTTCTTCGAGCTTCTCGAGAAATAGCGGGTTACAGAACCTTCCGCGACACGGCCTGACCGTTTAGCGGATTGCGCGAATCAAGTCTTGCTTGGAAGGACCTAAAACTTTGCACCCGGGAGCATAGCACAGAACGAATAGTCCAGATAGCGGACAGCACGCGCGCAAAGCCCGTAATGGCGGGCGTTTCGCGGGTGGTCGGGGTGCCTCTTCACAGCGTGCAACAGTGTTCTGTGGGAAATGAAGGAGTACGGCACATCGGTGTCCTCACGTGCACCGCCCCAGACAGCGGCAGACAGGATGCGGCGCGGCAAGTTTTGATGCGCCAAAAACAAGAAAGCCACCCGAAGGTGGCTTCCTTTTCCCGCTATCCGGACAGGCTCGAGTCCTGCTTACTCGCCGGCAACCTTGTTGCGGCTCGCGCTGCGGCGCTCGTGTTCCTTCAGGTAGCGCTTGCGCAGACGAATCGACTTCGGCGTGACTTCGACCAGTTCGTCGTCGTCGATGAATTCGACCGCGTATTCGAGCGACAGTTGAACCGGCGGCACGAGACGCACGGCTTCGTCGGTGCCGGACGCGCGCACGTTCGTGAGCTGCTTGCCCTTGATCGGGTTCACGACGAGGTCGTTGTCGCGGCTGTGGATGCCGATGATCATGCCTTCATACAGGGCTTCGCCCGGCGACACGAACATGCGGCCGCGATCCTGCAGCTTCCACAGTGCGTACGCGACTGCCGCGCCGTCGTCCTGCGAGATCAGCACGCCGTTGCGACGCTCGCCGACCGCGCCTTCCTTGACCGGCTGGTACGAATCGAACGTGTGGCTCATCAGACCCGTACCACGCGTGAGCGTGAGGAATTCCGACTGGAAGCCGATCAGACCACGCGCCGAAATACGGTACTCAAGACGCGTGCGGCCACGGCCGTCCGACGCCATGTCGAGCATTTCGCCCTTGCGACGGCCGAGCTCTTCCATCACGCCGCCCTGGTGCGTGTCTTCCATGTCGACCGTCAGGTTTTCGTACGGCTCGTGCTTCTCACCGTCGACTTCCTGCATCACGACGCGCGGACGCGACACGGCCAGCTCATAGCCTTCGCGACGCATGTTTTCGACCAGAATGGTCAGATGCAGCTCGCCGCGGCCTGCCACTTCGAAGGTGGTTTCGTCGCCGGTATCGCGCACGCGCAGCGCGACGTTGTGATTCAGTTCCTTCATCAGGCGGTCGCGAATCTGACGGCTGGTGACGAACTTGCCTTCGCGGCCCGCGAGCGGCGACGAGTTGACGAGGAAGTTCATCGTCAGCGTGGGTTCGTCGACGGTGATCATCGGCAGCGCTTCCGGCTGTTCCGGCGAGCAGATCGTCACGCCGATGCCAACTTCCTCGATACCGTTGATCAGCACGATGTCGCCCGCTTCAGCCGAGTCGACCTGCACGCGGTCGAGGCCCTTGAACGACAGCACCTGGTTGATCTTGCGATTGACGATTTCGCCTTCCGGACCCGAGCGCACCGCGACGGCCATGCCCGGCTTGATGCGACCGCGCGTGATACGGCCAATGCCGATACGGCCGACGTACGACGAGTAGTCGAGCGACGTGATCTGCAGTTGCAGCGGACCTTCCGGATCGGCCGGGCGCACCGGCACGTGCTGGAGGATCGCCTCGAACAGCGGACGCATGTCGCCGTCGCGCACGTCAGCCGTGAGACCGGCGTAGCCGTTCAGGCCCGATGCGTAGACGATCGGGAAGTCGAGCTGCTCTTCGCTCGCGCCGAGCTTGTCGAACAGGTCGAAGGTCTGGTTGATCACCCAGTCGACCCGCGCGCCCGGACGGTCAACCTTATTCACCACGACGATCGGCTTCAGCCCGAGCGCGAGCGCCTTCTTCGTGACGAAGCGGGTTTGCGGCATCGGGCCTTCCACCGCGTCGACGAGCAGCAGCACGGAGTCGACCATCGACAGCACGCGCTCCACTTCGCCGCCAAAGTCGGCGTGTCCCGGCGTGTCGACGATGTTGATGTGCGTGCCTTCGTACTCAACCGCGCAGTTCTTCGACAGGATCGTGATGCCGCGCTCTTTTTCGATGTCGTTCGAGTCCATCACGCGCTCAGCGATCTGCTGGTTCTCGCGGAACGTGGCGGTCTGACGGAGGAGCTGGTCGACGAGCGTGGTCTTGCCGTGGTCGACGTGAGCAATGATGGCGATGTTGCGTAGGGCGCGGGTCATAGGGAACCTGAAGACGGTTGAGTGCGCCGCTTGCTTATGCTGCTGGGTTGAAGAGCCGAACCACGACAACAAGCCCAAAGCGCACTTTTGGGAACCCAAAATTATAGCACGCGCCGATGAACCTTTCTGGTATTCACCGATAGACCGTACCCTCCCCGCGCCTTCACGAGTTACGCGAACCCCGTCTGGCCCCGCCCTACGTCAATCCGTACGGTTTGTTGCTTGAGCGCGAAATACTCCTTGCCTAAGCTGTATTAACGCTTGTCGCGTCAATCAACAGCCAGCTATACTAATGCCTAGTCAACCATTGCATTCGCACGAGAATCATGACGGAGCCGTCCAACGAACCCACGCCGGACATCAGCGAGTACCAGCTCGGCGAAAGCGTCGGTTATCTCATCTCGCGGGTGAAGTCGACGCTGTCGAACCTGGTCACGCAGCGCAGCATGGCCGAACTCGGCATCACCAGCCAGCAAGGCAGCATCCTCTTTATGGTGGCAAGCGGCAAATGCCTGCTCGCGGCCGAGTTGGCGCGTGAATACGGTATCGACGCAAGCGCCGTCACGCGCCTGATCGACCGTCTCGAAAAGCGCGGTCTGCTCACCCGGGTGCGCAGCAACGAAGACCGGCGCGTCGTGCGCCTCGCGTTGACGCCGGAAGGCCATGCGATCGCGGCCCGCATGCCGGCCATCTTCAATGGCGTGCTCGATAGCCTGCTGAACGGGTTCACCCCGGAGGAAGTGGGCTTCCTGAAAAGCATGCTGCGCCGCGTGCTCGTCAATTCCGGCGAACACACGGGACTTTCCCGCGATGCCGCAGGCCAGCCCGATAACAAATCGTAATAGCTTGCTTGCCGCGTCCACCAATACATTCCACTCAAAGAAGAGTCGAGCGATGAAATCCCTTTCCCTGTCCGCGCCCGCGCTGTCGAGCCGGGCCGCTGTCGCCGCCGCGGTGACGGCGCTCGCCCTCACGGGGTGCGCGAACTACTTCGGCGTCAAAAGCGATAAGCAGATTGCGTCGCCGACGCAGTACGAGTCGACGCAGAGTCTGCCCAACGAGGGTGGACAATGGCCATCGCTCGACTGGGCCAACCAGTTCGGCGACCCGCAACTGCCGAAGCTGATCGCCGAAGCGCTCGAAGGCAGCCCGTCGATCGCGCAGGCGCAGGCCCGGCTCGCGAAGGCTTCGTCGTATATCGAAAGCTCGCGCGCAGCGCTGTTCCCGAAGGTGGAAGCGAGCTATTCGTGGACCCGCGAGCTGTACTCGGCGAACGCCCTCTTCCCGCCTCCGTACGGCGGCACCTGGTATAGCGAGAACAACGTGCTCGCGAGCGCGTCGTGGGATCTCGACCTGTGGGGCAAGAACCGTCAGCGGCTCGGCCAGGCCGTGTCGCAGCAGAAAGCCGCCGAAGCCGACGTGCAGCAGGCGCGCGTGACGCTCGCCGCGTCGGTCGCGAGCACCTACAACCAGCTTGCGCAGCTGTATGCGTTCCGCGACATCGCCGCGCGTGAGATCGCAAACCGCCAGGACGTCGGCCGCATCACCAACGACCGCGTGACCGCCGGCCTCGACACCAATGTCGAGAAGCAAACCGCCGCCGGCAACGTGGCGACGAGCCAGTCGAACCTGACCGACCTCGACGGCCAGATCACCGTCGTGCGCTACCAGCTGGGCGCGCTGCTCGGTAAAGGCCCGGACCGCGGCCTGCAGATCGACAAGCCGGTGCTCACCGGCGGCGACGTGGTCGCGCTGCCGGACAACATCCCGGCCGACCTCGTGGCGCGCCGCGCCGACATCGTCGCCGCGCGCTGGCAGGTCGAAGCCGCGCTGCACGACGTGAAGGAAGCGAAGGCCGAGTTCTACCCGGACGTGAATCTCGCGGCCGGCTTCGGTTTCGACGCGTTCGGCTGGGGCCGTTTCCTGACCGCGTCGAGCCGTCAGATCCAGTTCGGCCCGGCAATCCATCTGCCGATCTTCGACGCCGGCGCGTTGCGCGCGCAGCTGAAGGGCCGCTACGCCGACTTCGAGGGCGACGTCGCGAACTACGACCAGACGCTGATCAACGCGCTGCAGGACGTGTCGACACAGGTGTCGTCGATCCGCTCGATCGACCGTCAGGAGGGCGACGCCCAGCGTGCGCTCGACGCGTCGAGCCAGGCGTACCAGCTCGCCGTGATCCGCTACAAGGCCGGCCTGTCGCCGCAGCTGCAGGTGCTCACCGCCGACGAGAACCGCCTTGCCGCCGAGCAGACGGTCACAGGTCTGCAGATGCGCCGCCGCAGTCTGCAGATCGGTCTGATCAAGGCACTGGGCGGCGGCTTCGACGCGACCCAGACCGGTCTCGTCGTGCCGACCGATGCCCCCGCATCGGCCAGCGCAGCGAACCACGCCACGAGCACTGCCGCGAACTGAGCGAGGCCGCCCGCGCCAACGCACACGCATACAGACGAACACCCGAATAAACGACGACGTTCAAAAGAACCCGGAGCACATCAATGAGCACCCCCCAGCAGCCCGCCACTCCACCGCAAGCGGCGAACAACGGCAAACGCAAGCGCATGATGACGTTGCTCGTCATCGTGATCCTGATTGCCGCGGTCGCGTACGGCCTGTACTACTTCCTCGTCGCTCGCTTCCATGAAGACACCGACGACGCCTACGTGAGCGGCAACGTCGTGCAGATCACGCCACAGGTCACCGGCACCGTGATCGCCGTCAATGCGGACGACACCCAGGTCGTCAGGGCCGGCGACCCGCTCGTCGTGCTCGACCCGGCCGACGCGCGCGTCGCGCTCGAACAGGCCGAGGCCAATCTCGCGCAGGTGGTGCGCCAGGTGCGCGGCCTGTTCGCCGACGACAGCCAGTATGAAGCGCGGGTCGCGGCAAGCCAGGCCGACCTGTCGCGCGCCCAGGACGACCTGAAGCGCCGTATGACGGTCGCGCAGACCGGCGCGGTATCGCAGGAAGAGATCTCGCACGCGCGCGATGCCGTAAAGAGCGCGCAGGCCGCGCTCGACGCCGCCAAACAGCAACTCGCGGCGAACCGCGCGCTGACCGCGAACACCACGATCGCCGATCACCCGAACGTGCAGGCCGCCGCCGCGAAGCTGCGCGACGCGTACCTGAACCACGCTCGCAATACGCTGCCCGCGCCGGTCACCGGCTATGTCGCGAAACGCTCGGTGCAAGTCGGCCAGCGCGTATCGCCGGGCACGCCGCTGATGGCGATCGTGCCGCTGCATGACGTGTGGGTCGACGCGAACTTCAAGGAAGTGCAACTGAAACACATGCGCATTGGCCAGCCGGTCGAACTGACCGCCGACGTCTACGGCTCGTCGGTGCCGTATCACGGCAAGGTAGTCGGCTTCTCGGCCGGCACCGGTTCGGCGTTCTCGCTGCTGCCCGCGCAAAATGCGACCGGCAACTGGATCAAGGTCGTGCAGCGTCTGCCGGTGCGTATTTCGCTCGATCCGCAAGAGCTCGAGAAGCATCCGCTGCGTATCGGTCTGTCGATGCAGGCTGACGTGAACATCAAGGACGACACCGGCGGCCAGCTCGGCCAGGCGCCGACCACGGCATACCAGACCAACGTCTTCGACAAGTACGGCGCGGAAGCCGACTCGGAAATCGCGCGCATCATCTCGGAAAATGCCGGCCCGAACGCGAACGGCGGCGCGCAGAAATCGAACGCGGCGAGCGCCGCGGCCGCGACGAAACCGGCTGCCCATAAGAGCTAAGGCTCCGCCCGACGATTCATAGAAGGCTCTTTTAATGGCTCAGGCTCAGGCGCAAGTCCCTCACCCGCCGCTCGAGGGCGCGCAACTGGTGATCGGCACCATCGCGGTGTCGCTCGCCGTGTTCATGAACGTGCTCGACACGTCGATCGCGAACGTGTCGATCCCGTCGATTTCCGGCGACCTCGGCGTATCGTCCGACCAGGGCACGTGGGTGATCACGTCGTTCGCGGTGGCCAACGCGATCTCGGTGCCGCTGACCGGCTGGCTCACCGACCGCATCGGCCAGGTGAGGCTGTTCATGGCGTCGATCGTGCTGTTCGTACTGTCGTCGTGGATGTGCGGACTCTCGCCGAACCTGCCGTTCCTGCTCGCGTCGCGCGTGCTGCAAGGCGCGGTGGCCGGCCCGATGATCCCGCTGTCGCAGACGCTGCTGCTCGCGAGCTATCCGCGCGCCAAGGCGCCGATGGCGCTATCGATGTGGGCGATGACCACGCTGATCGCTCCGGTTGCCGGTCCGATTCTCGGCGGCTGGATTTCCGACAACATCTCGTGGCCGTGGATTTTCTACGTCAATATTCCGGTCGGCGCGGTCGCGGCCGCCGCGACGTGGATGATCTTCCGTAACCGTGATTCGGTCATCAGGAAGGCGCCGATCGACGGCGTCGGCCTCGGTCTTCTGATCGTCTGGGTCGGCTCGCTTCAGGTCATGCTCGACAAGGGCAAGGACCTCGACTGGTTCTCGTCGACGACGATCGTCGTGCTCGCGCTCGTCGCCGTGATCGCGCTCGCGTTCTTCATCGTTTGGGAGCTGACGGCCGAGCATCCGGTGGTCGACCTGTCGCTGTTCAGCCGGCGTAATTTCACCGGCGGCACGATCGCCCTGTCGATCGGCTATGGCCTTTACTTCGGCAATCTCGTGCTGCTGCCGCTGTGGCTACAGACCGATATCGGTTACACGGCGACCGAAGCCGGACTCGTGATGGCACCCGTCGGTGTGTTCGCGATCCTGTTGTCGCCGCTGACCGGCAAGCTGCTGCCGCGCACCGATCCGCGCTATATCGCGACGCTGTCGTTCCTGATTTTCGCGCTGTGTTTCTGGATGCGCTCACGTTATACGACGGGCGTCGATACGTACTCGCTGATGCTGCCCACACTGATTCAGGGCATCGGCATGGCGGGCTTCTTCATTCCGCTCGTATCGATCACGCTGTCGGGCTTGCCGGGCCATCGGATTCCGGCGGCCTCGGGGCTGTCGAACTTCGTACGGATCATGTGCGGAGGTATCGGCACGTCGATCTTCCAGACCGCGTGGGATCACCGCACGATCATGCATCACGCGCAGCTGACCGAGCAGGCGAATGCTTACAACCCGGCGTTCGGTCAATCGATTCATCAGATGGGCGCGGCGGGTCTGGATCAGCAGCAGACCTATGGTCTCTTCAACACCATGGTCACGCAGCAGGCCGCGCAGCTCGGCGTGAACGATCTGTTCTTCATTTCGGCCGGTATTTTTGTCGCGCTGATCGCGCTGATCTGGATCACGCGGCCGGAACGGGCGGGTGGCGATGCAGGAGCGGCAGCGGCCGCGGCGCATTGAGCGCGAAGTTGGGCGGTGTTGCTTTGGTTCGACAACGCTGCACCAGATGGCATGAAAAAAGCGGGATCGCTCGATAGCGATCCCGCTTTTTTATTGTCCGCGCCGGGCTGGCAAAACGGCGACGTCTAGCTCTCCGTCGTGACGATCAGACGTTCGGGTGCAAGCACGCCTTCGCCCGGTTTCGCGACACCGAGAAGCCGCCCCTGCGGCGAGTACACCCTCACGCGCGGCGCATTCACCGCGTCGACGGCGATCGTCAACGTCGACAGCTTCAGCCGCTGGCCGTGCAGGAAGCGACGCGTGTCGTCGTCGTTAAGGCAGACCTGCGGGAACGTCGACAGCAACGCGTCGACCGGTTGCAGCCATGCGTCGCGTTCGGGCTGGGTTGCGTCGGCCAACGCGTCGAGCGTGACCGAATGCTCGAGCGTCAGCGCGCCGACGCCGGTGCGCCGCAGCGCGACCAGATGCGCGCCGCAGCCGAGCGCCTCGCCGATATCCTCGGCAAGCGTGCGCACGTAAGTGCCCTTGCTGCACGTCACGCGAAACGTCACATCCGGCAACGCGCACGCAAGCAGCTCGAGCGTGTGAATCGTCACCTGCCGCCCTTCCCGCTCGACCGTCTGTCCGGCGCGCGCGTATTCGTACAGCGGCTTGCCGTCGCGCTTGAGCGCCGAGTACATCGGCGGAATCTGGACGATCTCGCCGATGAATTTCGGCAAGACCGCCCGCACCGCCGCTTCGTCGCAGTTGACGGCGCGGATGTCGAACGCCTCGCCTTCGGCGTCGCCGGTCGTCGTGCGGATACCGAGGCGCATCGTCGCCTCGTAGGTCTTGTCGGCTTCGAGCAGATCTTGCGAAAACTTGGTGGCCTCGCCAAAACACAGCGGCAACAGGCCGGTTGCGAGCGGATCGAGCGTGCCGGTGTGGCCCGCCTTTTTCGCCAGATAGAGACGTTTCGCGCGGACCAGCGCGTCGTTGCTCGACAGGCCGAGCGGCTTGTCGAGCAGCAGGACGCCGTCGAGCGCGCGACGCGGCACGCGGGGGCGTTGAGGAGCGGTCATGTCGAGTGAGGCAGATCGTTCTGGAATTACGAAAGACGGCGCCGCGCGCTACAAGGAACGCCACAGCATGGCAGATGCTCAGTCGTCTTTCGCGCGCGTGGAATTTGCCTCGTCGATCAGGCGCGACATCTCGACGGCGCGCTCGATCGTCTTGTCGTAGTGGAAATGCAGCGTCGGCACCGTATGGATATGCAGGCGCTTGAACAGCAGATTGCGAAGGTGGCCGGCCGCGTGCGTCAGCGCTTCGAGCGTCTGCTGCGGGTCACCCGTCAGCGTCGTGAAGTAGACCTTCGCGTGTGCGTAGTCCGGCGTCAGCTCGACGCTCTGGAACGTGACGATGCCGATGCGCGGATCCTTGACCTCGCGCAGCAGCTCGGCCAGGTCGCGCTGGATCTGATCGGCAATCTGCACGTTGCGATTGGGAGTAGTACGTTTCTTAGGCATGGTGTTGTGTGCTCCGCTATGACGGATGCAAAAATTGGTTCGCGCGAGCCGTGTTTGTTATCCATTCGATACGACGGCGTCGCGATCGTCGCAACCTGTGAGGGCCGATTCACGACGAACGCGGCAACGAAGCCAGCTACAAACTCGACGCAGCGGGCTCAAAAACAACGGGCGGAGCGGGCGTCAAGCCCGTTCCGCCCGTTGTGCCGTACCGCGTAAATTACAGCGTACGCGCGACTTCGGTGACCTCGAAGACTTCGAACTGATCGCCTTCGACGATGTCGTTGAAGTTCTTGATCGACATACCGCACTCGAAGCCCTGACGGACTTCCTTCACGTCGTCCTTGAAGCGTTTGAGCGAATCGAGTTCGCCCGTGAAGATGACGACGTTGTTGCGCAGCACGCGCACCGACGACGAGCGCTTGACGAAACCGTCCGTGACCATACAACCGGCCACCGAGCCGACCTTCGGCACCTTGAAGACCTGGCGCACTTCGACCGTGCCCGTCACGACTTCGCGCTTCTCCGGCGCAAGCATGCCCGACATCGCCGCCTTCACGTCATCCACGGCGTCGTAGATGATGTTGTAGTAGCGGATATCGACGCCATTGGCTTCCGCGAGCTTGCGAGCCTGCGCATCCGCGCGGGTGTTGAAGCCGATGATGACAGCCTTCGACGCCGTCGCGAGGTTGACGTCCGACTCGCTGATGCCGCCGACAGCGCCGTGCACGATCTGCACGCGCACTTCGTCGGTGGAGAGCTTCTGCAGCGACTGCACCAGCGCTTCCTGCGAACCCTGCACGTCGGCCTTGACGATGAGCGGCATGTACTGCACTTCGCCTTCGCCCATCTGCTCGAGCATGGTCTCGAGCTTCGCGGCCTGCTGCTTCGCGAGCTTGACGTCGCGGAACTTGCCCTGACGGAACAGGGCAACCTCACGCGCCTTGCGCTCGTCCGGCATCACGATCACTTCTTCGCCAGCCTGCGGCACTTCCGACAGACCCTGGATTTCGACCGGGATCGACGGGCCAGCGGACTTGGTCGGCTTGCCGGTTTCGTCGAGCATTGCACGCACGCGACCGTAGGCGCTGCCTGCCAGCACGACGTCACCCCGATTGAGCGTACCCGACTGGACGAGGATCGTTGCAACCGGACCCTTACCCTTGTCGAGCTTCGCTTCGATCACGAGGCCCTTGGCAGGCGATTCGACCGGCGCCTTCAACTCCAGCACTTCGGCCTGCAGCAGCACGTTTTCGAGCAGATCGTCGATGCCCGCGCCGGTCTTCGCCGACACCGGCACGAACGGCGAATCGCCGCCGTACTCTTCCGGCACGACGCCTTCGGCGACGAGTTCCTGCTTCACGCGCTCCGGATTCGCATCCGGCTTATCGATCTTGTTGATCGCGACGACGAGCGGCACGCCGCCGGCCTTTGCGTGGGAAATCGCTTCCTTCGTCTGCGGCATCACGCCGTCGTCGGCGGCGACCACCAGAATCACGATGTCGGTTGCCTTCGCACCGCGGGCACGCATGGCCGTAAAGGCTTCGTGACCCGGCGTATCGAGGAAGGTGATCACGCCACGCGGCGTTTCGACGTGGTAAGCGCCGATATGCTGCGTAATGCCGCCCGCTTCGCCCGCGGCGACCTTCGCGCGGCGGACGTAGTCGAGCAGCGAGGTCTTGCCGTGGTCGACGTGACCCATGACGGTGACGACCGGCGGACGCGGCAGCGCTTCGGCGTCGGATACTTCGCCCTCGACCAGCATCGCTTCAGGATCGTCCAGCTTCGCTGCAACCGCACGGTGGCCCAGTTCCTCGACGATGATCATCGCCGTTTCCTGGTCCAGCATCTGGTTGATCGTGACCATCTGGCCGAGCTTCATCATCACCTTGATGACTTCCGAAGCCTTCACCGCCATCTTGTGCGCGAGATCCGCCACCGTGATGGTTTCCGGCACGTGCACTTCACGCACGATCGGTTCGGTCGGCGCCTGGAACGTGGTGGCCTGTTCCTGATGCTTGCCACGACCCTTCGGACCACCACGCCAGCCGCGGTCGACACCGCCGCTCGAATCGCCGCGCGTCTTGATGCCACGGCGCTTCGCTGCGTCGTCCTGCCAGCCGGCCTTACCGCCGCCCGGCTTCTTCTTGTCTCCCGCAGACGGTGCGCTTGCGGGCGCCGGAGCCGCGGCGGTTGCCGGCTTTCTGGCAGCCGGCCGTGCCGGTGCTTCGCCAGCCGGACGCGCCGGCTTGTGCAGCGTGCCCTTGGCTTCGGCCGCCTTGGCCGGCTCGGCGGGCTTCGGTGCCGGTTCCGGCGCCTTCACCTGCGCCTTGCGCGGCGTGTTCATCATTTCGCGAATCGCACGCGCCTCAGCTTCGGCCGCCGCACGGCGCTTGGCGATTTCTTCCTGTTCGGCGCGCGCCTTTTCGGCAGCCACACGCGCAGCGTCTTCCGCTTTCTTCGCGGCTTCGCGCTGCGCGGCGCGTTCCGCTGCCGCGCGTTCGTCGTCCTGCTCGCTTGACTTCGCAGCAGCCGGTGCGGCAGCTTGCGCCGCCGCCTGCTGGGCCTTCTCGCGAGCCGCCGCCTCGGCCGCAGCCGCTGCGCGCTTTTTCGCTTCATCTTCAGCACGCTGACGCTCGGCTTCCGCAGCCTGCTCGCGTGCCTGACGCTCGGCCTCTTCTCGCTCGAGTTGCTCCTGGCGCGCCTTCAGCTCCTGTGCCTGCTTTTCGAGCAGCTCAGCTTCGTGACGTGCTTCTTCCTCACGACGCTGCAGTTCGAGATCTTCGGCGTCCGCGTTTTCGGCCACATGATTCGATGCATCCCCGCCTTCCCCGACGGCCTCGTCGCGGCGGACGAACGTGCGCTTCTTGCGCACCTCGACCTGAATGGTGCGAGCTTTGCCCGTCGCATCGGACTGCTTGATTTCCGACGTATGCCGGCGCGTCAGCGTGATCTTGCGCTTGTCGGCATCGTTCGAGCCATGCGACTTGCGCAAGTGATCGAGCAGACGCGCCTTGTCCGCCTCGGACAGGTTGTCGTCTTCGCTCGCTTTCTGGACGCCCGCTGCCTGCAGCTGCTCGAGCAGCACGCCAGCAGGCATTTTCAGTTCCGCGGCAAATTGGGCTACGTTGTTACTCGCCATTCATTCCTCTTAATGCAAGGACCGATTCCTTGCGGTTAGCATCGGGTCATGCGGCCTCGCGGCCGCGTTCAATTCAGTGCGCCATGGTCATTTCTCACTGGAACCAGTGTTCACGTGCTTTCATGATCAACGCCTTAGCGGCATCCTCTTCCACTCCGGTCATCTCGACCAGCTCATCCACGGCCAGCTCGGCGAGTTCGTCGCGCGTCTGGATCTGATGTTCGGCCAGTTTCGAGAGCAGGTCGGCGTCCATGCCGTCCAGGCTCTTCAGGTCGAGCGCTACATTTTCGACCTTTTCTTCGTTCGCGATCGCCATCGTCAACAGCGCGTCGCGCGAGCGGTTGCGCAGTTCGTGAACGGTGTCTTCGTCGAATGCCTCGATTTCGAGCATTTCGTTGAGCGGCACGTAGGCGATCTCTTCGAGGCTCGTAAAGCCTTCGTCGATCAGGATGTCGGCGACTTCCTCGTCGACATCGAGACGCGCCATGAACAGGTCGCGCAGGACACCGCGCTCCTGATTCTGCTTCTGCGCAGATTCGTCCGGCGTCATGATGTTGATCTGCCAGCCGGTGAGCTCGCTGGCAAGCCGCACGTTCTGGCCGCTGCGGCCGATCGCGACCGCGAGTTCGTTCTCGTCGACGACGACGTCCATCGAATGCTTTTCTTCATCGACGACGATCGACTGCACGGCTGCCGGCGCGAGCGCGCCGATCACGAACTGGGCGGGGTCTTCTGACCATAGCACGATGTCGACGTTTTCGCCACCGAGCTCATTACGCACTGCCTGCACGCGCGAGCCGCGGATACCGACGCAAGTGCCGATCGGATCGATGCGCTTGTCATAAGCGACCACGCCGATCTTTGCACGCACGCCCGGGTCGCGAGCCGCCGCCTTGATCTCGAGCAGGCCCTGCTCGATTTCTGGCACTTCCATCTCGAACAGCTTCATCAAGAATTCCGGCGCCGTACGCGACAACTCGATCTGCGGACCACGCGCGGTGCGATCGACCTTCGCGATGTAGGCGCGCACGCGGTCACCGACGCGCAGGTTTTCCTTCGGAATCAGCTGGTCGCGGCGCAGCAGCGCTTCGACGCGCCCCGATTCGACGATGAAGTTGCCCTTGTCGAGGCGCTTCACCGAGCCGGTCATGATGTGTTCGCCGCGCTCGAGGAAGTCGTTCAGGATCTGCTCGCGCTCAGCGTCGCGCACCTTCTGCAGGATCACCTGCTTGGCGGCCTGCGCGCCGATACGGCCGAATTCGATCGAAGGCACGGGCTCCTCGATGAACTCGTCGAGCTGGATATTGGGCTGCTGCTCGCGGGCCTCGAACAGCAGGATTTCCTGATCCGGCTCCTGCAAACCAGCTTCGTCCGGCACCACCTTCCAGCGGCGAAACGTTTCGTGCTCACCGCTTTCACGGTCGATGTGGACGCGGATATCCGCATCTTCTTCGAAGAGTTTCTTGGAGGCCGAAGCGAGAGCCGCTTCGAGCGCGGCAAATACCACGTCCTTGTCGACATTCTTCTCGCGTGCCAGCGCATCCACCAGCATCAACACTTCGCGACTCATTGTTTGCGGCTCCTAAAGTCAACTTTCGGAACAAGGCGCGCCTTGTCCATGTCCGCGAGCGTGAAATCGAGCATCGCGGCGCCTTCTTTTCCTTCAAATTCCAGACCGATCGTCTCGCCCTGCGGGGCATGCAAGATACCCCGGTACGATTTCCGACCGTCCAATGGCTTTTTCAGTGTGATAACCGCTTCGCTGCCCGCGAAACGTTCAAAATCCGCCAGTTTTTTCAGCGGGCGGTCGAGACCGGGCGACGACACTTCGAGCCGCTCGTAATCGATATTTTCGACCGTCAGAACGTGCTGGAGCTGACGCGTGACTTTCTCGCAGTCTTCGATTGCGATGCCGGCCGGCTGGTCGATATAGATACACAACATGCCGCGCCCGGTGCGCTCGAGATCGACGAGCTCGTAGCCGAGTCCCACGACCGTGGTTTCAATCAGTTCCGTCAGTTGCACAGTGCCCTCTTAGATGTTCGCGCAGCGAGCCTCGCCTCTTCTGCAAACAACCAATGCGGGCCGCGCGCCAAGCCGGCGCACGTTGGTGCGAACCCGAGATGCCGAACCACGATGAACTGAGCGGCAAAAAAAAATGGGCTGAACGCCCATCATCTTATTGCCGGTGGTCGCACCTGAGCCGCACATGAAACCGTACGCCCAGCGACTTCGCGATTGTAGCCATTTTTCGGCCCAAACGCAATCCGCAGAACGCCGGGCGATGCGCATTTCCGCTTGATTTGATAGGAATCTTTCGACAATGTGGCGGCAAATCCGGGCGTTTGCAAGGTCGCCCAGGCGATCCAAAAAGGGAGCCGGACGGCTACATCGACACTTTGCGGCGAACCGTCGTTTTACTTTTCGGCGCGGCTTCGCACGGTGTTTGACGCGTCGGAAGGCCGCTCGAACGCGGCAAACGCGAGGTGGCACAAGCCATCAAAAACGATCAACGGCTCGCCCGGCAAGCGCTCGGCATTGATGATGCGCGTCGCGATTGCTGAACGAGCCGTCTGGTGCGACCGCTAGCCTGGCAGGTCATGCTAACTACACAAAAGGGTATGACCGGTCAACGGCCGCCCGTCAAACCCGGTGCACCACCCCGCTCAACGGCCACGCGAACGACCGCGCGCCGAACCGCCGCCACGATTCGCACCGCCCGGACCCGTGTTACCGCCGGCACGGTTGGCGTTGCCGCCACGATTGCCGCCCGGCCCCCGATTACCGCCGCCGGTGCCTGCCGGCGCGCCGGCACGCTTGCCACCAGTGCGAGCACGGTTACCGGTGGGCGACGGCGCACGATTGCCGTCTACGTCGCGGCCGCGCTGGCCCCCGCTGCCACGATTGCCCACGCCGGCACCGAAACCAGTGCCGCTCCCCATGCCCGCCCCGAAGCCGCCGCCCGCCCCGCCGCGGCGGCCCTGTCCCCGCGGTTGCTGCTCGAAGCGACTGTGCGACATCAGCACCGGCTCGCGGTTGATAAAGCCCATCGACGTCTGCATCGGATCCGGCTGACGACGCTCCGGTGCCGCATTGCGGCTGCCGCGCTCCTCGGTCGGCGCCTTCAAACCGACCGATGCCATCAGCGCGCGCACCTCATTGTCCTCGAGCTCTTCCCAGCGGCCACGTTTCAGACCACGCGGCAGCGAGATCGGGCCGTGGCGCGTGCGAATCAGCCGGCTGACCATCAGGCCCGCCGCTTCGAACATGCGGCGCACTTCGCGATTCCGCCCTTCGGCGAGCGCGACGTGGTACCAGTGATTGGTGCCTTCGCCGCCGCCGTCGCGGATACGCAGGAAGTTCGCCGGACCGTCCTCGAGTTCGACGCCATGCAAGAGCTTCTGACGCATACCCTCGGCGAGTTCGCCGACGACGCGCACCGCGTATTCGCGCTCGACGCTATAACGCGGATGCATGAAGCGGTTCGCGAGATCGCCCGAGGTGGTCAGCATCAGCAGACCTTCGGTGTTGAAGTCGAGACGGCCGACCGCGAGCCACTTGGCGGTTTTCATCGGCGGCAGCTTGTCGAACACCGACGGACGACCTTCCGGGTCCGCGTGACTGACGATCTCGCCTGTCGGCTTGTGGTACAGCAGCACGCGCGGCGGCTTGCTGGCGAGCTTGCGCTTGACCGGCTTGCCATTGATGCGGACCTGGTCGGTCGGCATGATGCGCTGGCCGATGTGCGCCGGTTCGCCGTTCACCGACACGCGGCCGGCGATGATCAGCTCTTCCATGTCGCGGCGTGAGCCCATGCCCGCCTCGGCAAGCACCTTGTGCAGTTTCGGCGCGTCGTCATCGGGCGACAGCACGCGCTTCGGGCCCGCTGCCTTGCCACGGCGCAGCATCGGCGCGCGTACGCCGCCGGTCGTGGTGTTGTCGGCGTCGAATGCTGGCGACGTCACGTATGAGAACAGATCGTCCTGAGCCGACTCCGGGGCCGGGGCCGGGGCTGCGGCCGCATCGGCGCCGCGACGGTTCTGGCGCTGGCCCTCACGTTGACCTTCGCGCTGGCCTTCGCGCGGCTGGCGCTCGCGTTGGCCTTCGCGTGATGCACCCTCGCGCTTCACACCGCCTGCATTGCGACGCCCGCCCTGTTTCGCGCCCGCGTCCT
Source organism: Paraburkholderia sp. HD33-4 (assembly GCF_021390635.1). NCBI lineage: Bacteria > Pseudomonadati > Pseudomonadota > Betaproteobacteria > Burkholderiales > Burkholderiaceae > Paraburkholderia > Paraburkholderia sp. HD33-4. Next base: position 2,840,999 of record NZ_JAJEJS010000001.1, read on the forward strand.
TGCGCGGTGCGCGCACCTGGCCGACCACCTCGCCGTCCGGCGGGGTTTCGGCGACCACCGGCGCGCCTTGCTCGGGCGTGCCTTCGGCTGCCTTCGTCTTCGCGCCGGCTCGGCGTCGCGCGATCAGGCTGCGCGGCCCGCGACGCAGACCGCGACGGGGGCGCTCTTCGCCCTCTGCTTCAGCGCCGTGAGCCGGGCGCTCGCCCTCGCCTGCCGACGCTTGCGTAGTGCGTTCGTCGGTCCGCGCCGACGGCACGGGGCGCTCGGATTCGGACGAATCGGTGTCGTGGGTATGTGTCAAAACAACCTCAAAATGTCAGGTCGCGCGCGCCCGTTGCGGGCGCGGCAAAAAAGTTCGGTTACGTCAGGCGCTGCGCGACTCGGTTTCGTCGGTCAGAAAACCTGCGTCCTGCGCGGCATCGCGGCGATCTTCGGGATCGTCGTGCGCCGCCTCGATCGGGTTCGGCTCGGCGGCGTGCTCCATATTGCGAGCTACGCCCGAGTCGTGCGCGGGTGTTGCCGGATCGGTCTGGGCGACCGGATCGTGATGCTGTGCCGAGCCGGCGACGCTGGTTTGCGCGGCCATGGGTGCCGGTTCGGGCTGTTGCTGCGTGTTGGGCGGCGAGCTCGACGCGTCTGATGGACTCGACGCATTCGTCGTGCCGGCCTGCCCGGCCGCTTCCGCGTCGGGCAACGACTCGAATGTCGACTCGACTACAATCTCGCGCGGCTCTGCCTCCGATCCCGACACGACGTGCTGTGCCGCTTCCGGCAAAGAGGGCTCGCCAGCCTCACCCGCCGTGTCGTGCTCCGCAACCTGATCCGGATGCTGCACGCTTTGCGCGTCGCCCTCGGCAAACTCGATCGCATGCTGACCCAGCAAATCCGCGTTCAGCTGCGCGGACGGATCGGCAAGCGGAGGCAGCTCGTCGAGCGCCGTCAGGCCGAGGTCGTCGAGGAACTGACGCGTGGTCGCATACAGCGCCGGACGCCCCGGCACGTCGCGATGACCGATCACCTCGATCCAGCCGCGATCCTCAAGCTGCTTGACGACCTGCGTATTCACGGTCACGCCGCGAATTTCTTCGATATCGCCCCGTGTCACCGGTTGCCGGTAGGCAATGATCGCGAGCGTTTCGAGCACCGCACGCGAATATTTCGGCGGTTTTTCCGGATGCAGTCGATCCAGATACGAACGCATCGCGGGCCTGCTTTGAAACCGCCAGCCCGACGCCAGCCCGACCAGCTCCACACCGCGCCCAGACCAGTCCCGCTTCAGGTCTTCGAGCAAAGTCCGAACAGTGTCTGCCGACACGCCGTCGGCAAAGAGCTTGCGCAATTCGACGAGCTTTAACGGCTCCTGCGCGCAGATCAAGGCAGTCTCGAGGACGATCTTCGCCTCTTGGGTATTCATGCAGCTAGGTCAGACCCTGTGGTCAAAGAACCGGATCAAACAGACGATGTGGAACTGAAGACGCGCTCGCCCGATTCTGATCGGTCATATTGATGGGAGCACGCACCGGGGGGCGGCGAACAGACTTATCGAGCCAGACCCAGCCGGACGGAGCGGCGATATTCCTGAAGGGAATCGCGTGACTGAGCGCCATATTACGCAAAAACGACCGGGGCGTAAAGCCGCGATCCCCCATGCATCTTCTGCTGCACCGTCGTCCAGTGTGCCCGCGCCCACCCCGGCAGAGTCGCCAGAAAGAAGATTTTCACGATTCGCGGCTTTTTGCCACTCGCGGCGCGTAAGAAGCAGCCCAGCGGGCACGCCAGGCCGGGGCTCAGACGCCGGCGTGGCGCGCCAGAAAGCGCGTCAAGCGCTCGACGCCGGCATCGAGCCGCGCCGTATCGCACGCATAGCACCACCGCACGAACCCCTCGCCCCGCGGCCCGAACGCGCTGCCGGGTGCCACGCCGAGCCCGACCTCGCGCACCATCGCCTTGCACAAATCGAGACTGCGAATCGAGCCCGGCATCGAGAAGAACAGATACATTGCGCCCAACGGAGCCTTCACATCGACGCCGGGAACCGCCGACAGCGCGCGCACCAGATGATCGCGCGACGTCCTCAGGTCGCGCACCAACTGCTGCGTGAACCGCTCGCCCTGCTCGAGCGCCGCGATGCCCGCCTGCTGCACGAACGACGGTGCGCACGACGTGTTGTACTCGACCAGCTTCGCAAGGTCATCCATCAGCGCGGTCGGCGCGACGATCCAGCCGAGCCGCCACCCGGTCATCAGCCAGGCTTTCGAGAACGAATTCACGCAGATCACGCGTTCGTCGCGCGTCGCGAGGTCGAGAAACGACGGCGCGGTGCGCCCGCCGGCCGCCTGAGCGCCGTCATCGCCGGGATAGTAGAGCCGCTCATAGACCTCGTCCGCGACGATCCAGATGCCGTGACGTCGGCAGTGTTCGAGCACGGTGCGCTGGTCGTCGCGATTCATCACCCAGCCGGTCGGATTGTTCGGCGAGTTGATCATCAGCATCTTCGTGTCAGGCGTCAGCGCCGCCAACAATTGCCCGACATCGAGCTCCCAGCCGCGTTCGCCGTAGTCGAGCGCGACGGTTTCGACATGCGCGCCGAGAATCTTCGGAATCTCGACCAGATTCGGCCATAGCGGCGTCACCGCGACCACCCGGTCGCCCGCACCGACCACCAGTTGCGCGGCGAGCATCAACGCGTTGACGCCCGCGCTCGTGACCGCGACGTGCTCGGGCGACGTCGCGCCGTGCAATTCGCTGACGTACCCGGCGAGTGCCGCGCGCAACGGCGCGATGCCGAGGTTGTGCGTGTAAAAGGTCGCGCCGGCGGCGAGCGCCGCGCTCGCGGCGTCGCGGATGAATGCGGGTGTGACTCGGTCGGACTCGCCGAACCAGAACGGCAGCACGTCTTCGACGCCGAAACCGGCGTTCGCGACTTCACGGATTTGCGATGGGCGCAGCGCGCGCACGGCGTCGCGCGCATTCGGGATGGAGGGCACGGGCAGGTCCAATTCGCTCATCGAGGCTTCCGGGTGGGTGGAGGATAACGGGCTCGGGGCGCAACCGCGAAGGCGTGCGCGATGAAGGCGGTAGTTTAGCGCGCCGGGTGACTGGTCAGCGGCGAAGCAAATGACTGTAGGCCCGGGTGGGCGGCGGCCCGCGCCTCGCGCCTGCTCACCGTTCGAACAGTCCGGGGGCGATCACGCCCGTCAATTCAATTCCTCGGCCCGCCCCGGCAACTGCCGGATCAGATTCCACACCGCCTCGGCTGCGGGCGACAGCGACCGGTCGCGCCGCCGCACCAATTCGACGCGGCGCTCGGCGCGCGGCACCAGCGGACGCGCGACCAGCGACGCACCCGCCGGCAGCGGCAGCGCGAGCCATGGCAGCACGCTGATCCCGACGCCCGCCTCGACGAGCCCGAACACGGTCGCCGAATGGCCGAGTTCCTGCACCACGGTGGCGTTCACGCCCTGCGCCTGCATCACGGCGTCGATGATCGGGCGGCTGCCGGACGCATAATCGAGCATCACGAGTTGCTCGCCGTCGAGGTCCTTCCACGTAACCTCCTTGCGCGCGGCGAGCCGGTGATCGTCGCGCGAGACGATGCAGAACGAGTCGGTCATCAGCGTTTCGCTGAGCAGATCGTCGTCGGAGAATGGGCCGATGATCACGCCGAAGTCCACCTCGCCCGACTTCACCTTCCGCACTACGTCGCTTTGCACGTCATCGCGCAGGCCTAGCGTCACATACGGAAATTGCTCCCCGCACGACGCGACCACGCGCGGCATCAGCCGGCACGCGACGGTCGGGCTCGCCGCGACCACCACGCGGCCGCGGCGCTGCTCGCCGATTTCGCGGATCTCGCGCAACGCGTCGTCGAGATCCGACAGCAGCCGCGACACGCTCGAGACGAGGTTGCCGCCGACGTCGGTTAGTTGCACTTCGCGCGTCGTGCGATCGATGAGCTTCAGGCCGATCTCGCTTTCGAGCTCGCGCACGCAGCGACTGACCGCCGACTGCGTGAGGCCGATTTCATCGCCGGCCCGGCTGAAGCTTTGCAAGCGCGCCACCTCGATGAAAACCCTGAGCTGCCGCAGCGTCACATTCATTTGCCCACCTCATCAATAGCGCAATTTAATGCGCATTGTACGGCGAAATCCAAGCCGCATAGTGCATGTCAAGGCGGTCGCTGCAATGCAGCAAAAAGGCGCGAACGCACGCTGGCCGGGCCTGTCTGCACAAGATTGGTGATTGTCCCGATTTGCGAGATGGGTTTTTTGGATTCTTATACGGCCCTGGTTGGCGCCCGCGTTGGCCCGCCGCCACGGGGATTTCAGACAATTGGGATCTGATTGGCACACTTCATGCGTTGAGAGACGCACAGGGTCGGCGCCATGGTTTCCGGTTGCAAAGGCAATCCGTGGCAAGCCCGTCCCCTTTTGGCACTCGCCTATCGAGTGCGTGAAGAGTGCGCGGCGCGGGGCAGCGCACCGGAGTTAGCTTCGCTGAGGTGAAACATGATGCTGTTCGACGATTTGAGAGATAACGAGTGGGCGCTGGTCGAGGCTTTGTTCTGTGCCGAGCCGGCGCGCAGCGAACGGCGCGGTCGACCGCGCGTGGAAGCTCGGGCGGTGGTCAACGCCGTGCTTTGGGTGCTGTCGACGGGCGAAGGCTGGTCCAAGCTGCCGGGCCGCTATCCGTCCCCGCCGACTTGCCGCCGGCGCTTCGACGAGTGGCAAGCCGACGGCACGCTCGCTGAAATTGTGAAGCGGCTTGGCACGAGCGGCCGCGAAATCTCGCTGCGTGGCCGGATTGGCGCTACGGCCGCGAAACCGCCGGCACCGCCGAGTCGCGACCGTCTGCGCGGCGCGTTCTGGACCAATCCGGAATCGTGGCGTGCGCCGGTCAAGATGGCCTGACGCGAAACTACGTTGTTACCGGGCGCCTGCGGGCGCCCGGTTTTTTATCCAGCCGACTCATCCACGATCGCGCGCACGCCAACGACCCGCCAACCTTTGCCGGTCGCCGCGAGACGCCGCCGTCTCTGCCTCGCGGGCCCGTTCCGGCGCGCCGTTCGTACGACCACGACCGCGCTCCGTGCGAGCAGCCTCCGACTCCCAAACCGCCCAATAGCTCCGGGTGAAACATCCATTTACTATTAATTACAGCGTCCTTTCTTACCCCGGCATACCTTAGTACTTATGCAAACAGGCCTTGAGTCGACGGGCTCGAGGTTCAGGGGGATTTCGGAAATGAAACCAATGTCACTGCTGTTGTGCGGCATTGTGATTTCATCGATGGCTGCACCGGCATTCGCGCAACAACGTCCGCAAGGGTGGAACTGGCGCCCGGACCGTCAGGCCACGCTGGAAGCGTGGCAGCAAAGCGAGACCCGCAATCGCGACTTCACGCCGCCGACGCCGCGTGGCGATCTGCGCGGCGACATCGCCAGCAATGTGCGGGCACGCCCGGATGCACCGCGCGAGGATCAGCGGCGTCGATGATGTGGCGAGTGGCCGCCCGGACGGCGCGTCGTGCGACGCGGCGCCTGGTCTCTCGCATTGCGCATGCACGATCGGGGAACCACCGGACTCGGGACCAGTCTGACTCAACGCCATTAGCACAGCGTGGCAGTAGTAATTCCGGTATGCCCGTATCTTCGTGATACGGGCTTTTTTTCGCTCTCGCGGCGTTGACCGCGTCGAAGGCGCGCACCGGCAGCGGCCGGGCGCGAATCGCGTCGCTACTTCGTCGATGGGGAAGCCGAGATTCGCCCCCGGACGCACACGGCGACCGATCGGCGGTAGAGACGGCCCGCCGAGGGGTGACAGGCCCGGGCGGACAGTGATTCAGATAAGCGATGAACCTTGAGCTAAGGCCTGACTTCAGCTGTCGCGGCGGTCTGCGGTTCCGCCGCGCCGAGAGCATAGTCGTTCATGCGTTGCGCGGTCCATGTGAGCAGACGCTCGTCGTGCTCGAGTCGCGCGAACTCCGCTTTGCCGCGTTCCGTGAGCACGGCGATGTCGACGGGGGCATGAAAGCCCGGCGCCGGTGCGACGGTTCGCTGACGAACGGTGTCCATCAGCCCCAACGCGCGAAGATATTGGAAGACACCCGGCCTTCTGGCCCAGGGAACCTGACGATATTGCGCTCGCCGCAGCGCTTCAAGTACCGCTTCGTTGGAATACGTGGTCATCTCACTTCTTTCTTAAAGTGCAGCTATGACACATTCATGCCCCCGCGTCGCTGCGCCACCGGCGACGCGCGTAGCACCCGCTCCTGGTCAGAAGCTCGCCGCCTGTACGACAGCGGAATTCCGCCAGGTGCTGCCTGGTCTCGTTTTCGGAACCCCCGTCAGAACGGCATGTTAGCGTTCTCCCCACGAACCGACGATGCAACCGCCGCGGCGCGATGGCTGGCCCGTGGATTTGTCCCGAAAGACATACGTTACCCCATTTAAATTGATTCTATTCACTTTATTAGCGCTTTTTTTTGCAGCAATCGTGCTATGGAAGCGTGCCCGCCGGCCGCTCATTGTCTGCATGATCGCGCTGTTCTGGCTGCTGGCCGCCGGCTGGCTAACCGCACCGCTGCTCGATCTTGCGCAACCGCAACGACAGAGCGCCGCGGCAGCCACCTTCGCGCCACGCACGGCGATCGTCCTGCTCGGCGGCGGCACGATCTACAACCACGACCACGTGCTGGTGCCGCCGCACGACGTACTCTCGCGCATCGAGGTCAGCGCGCAGAACTACGCGGCCTGCAAGCGCACAGCGAGCACGTGCCGGGTGATCGTGAGCGGTGGCAATCCACAGCGCCATAGCGCGACCGAAGCTGACACCTACCTGCCCTACCTGCTGCGTCAGCAGGTGGCGCGCTCGGACATCGTCCTCGAGAAAACCAGCCGCACGACCTACGAAAACGCGCGCAACGTCTCGGCTATTGTCGGTCAGTCACATTACGACACGTTGATACTCGTCACCTCCGCGTATCAGATGCCTCGCGCGCTGCTCGACTTTCAGCGCTTCGGCATCGAGCCTCAGCCGCAGATTTCGAGCGCGCGGCGCGTACGGCTCGGCGTGCTGCCACGCTTCGATAATCTCAAGGCCGCGGAGACCGCGTTGCATGAGCTGGGTGGCCTCGCGCAATTTCACCTGTATCGCGCGATCGGCTGGTTCTGACGAACGACATAGGCCGATCCGCTCTCGCCTGTATCGTATAAGCTGATTGCATAGCCGACCCGGTCCGCCTATTACAAAACGTAACAAATGTTGAGCGCGGTTACAAAGGCATCGGCTGGAGCAGAGTTTGCTCGATAGAATGCATTGTCTTTCCCACTGGACAGGCAATAATCGGGTCCACCACCACTCTACGGAGGTAACGATGAAGAAAGTGTCCCTGGCGATCCTGGTTTCCCTGTGTGCCGCAACCGGCGCGGCTTACGCGCAGGACAACGGCATCACGACGAGCACCGATCCGGCCAAGGCCGCCGACATCGAGCAGCGCGCGCAAGATTTGCAAAATCGCGAGCAGTCGATGGGAAGCGCACCGGCCGCGCCGGCCAAGCATCACAAGATGGCTCCGCATCATCCGAAGAAGGGTGCCGACGCGTCGGGCACCTGAGCGAGACTTCGCGGATCTCGCCTCGCGGCCTCGTCGTGAAGGTGAAAAAGCCGAAGCTGGCAGCGCCGGTTTCGGCTTTTTTATTTGTGTGATCCGCTCGCTGCCGACCAGGCACTCCGAACCCGCACCGGCCCGGTAAAGCCCCCGGCGCCCGGCTTTCTGTATGCTAAAGTCGCGCACCGACCGGCGAGCCGCCGGCATCCCCTAACCCGTGCGCACCTTGGTGCGGAGGACAGCATGAGCAACATCCAGCTTGATATCGAATGGACCGAAGCAGCATCTCGCAAGATCGAAAAACTGATGCCGCGTGGCGGTCAGGAAGCGTACCTCGCGCTGCCGCCCGTCGAATGCCTGCCGATGGAAGGCGACGTGCTGTTTCTCGGCCCGGCTGGCAAGCAGCAACCGTTTATCGTCGCGGAGCGCCAGTATCACCATGACGGCGACGCCGACTGGACCATCATTCTGATTCTCGATGTCCCGCAAGCGACCCACTGACCGCTGACGGCGCGCCGGCGGCCTAAGGGCCGCCCCACCTGTTCAGCTAGTCCGCGCGAGGTTGACGCCCGCGCCTAAACTCAAACGATCTTCGACACCACGCGAATCTCCGCGTGCTCGATCCAATCCGCGGCAGCCTTCTTATAGCCCTGGATATGCGCGGATTTCGCATGCGCCGCGAGCGCATCCTGGCTTTCCCACCGCTCGACGAATACGAACCGGCGCGGCTCCTGCACGTCGCGGTGCAAGTCGTACTGCAGCACACCCGCTTCTTTGCGTGTCGGTCCGACGATGCCTTCGAGCGCTTCGCGCAACCGCTCCTCATGCCCCGGTTTCGCCACCGAAATTGCGACCACCGCGATTTCCGCCATTCCTGATCTCCTGTTCACGAAAATCAGCAGCATACCCGCCGATCGCTGAACCTGTCGGCGAGTGCGCCGGCCAGCATGGCGACGCACGAATCTCGCCTCCGCCCGCCATGTCGCACCACCGTCGCGTCAAGCCAGAAGCCGCCCGGCAAAGCAGTGTCAAGCCCCGCGCCCGCACGGCCGCCCCAGTCCCCAACGCCGGCACTAACATGTGAGCACCGTCGGCGCCTGGAGTTTGGCGGGCGACCATTGGGCGCCCTGCTACCCTCGGCGTGGTACGGCACCTCACTGCGATTGAGAATCTCGGTTTCGCGCACGGCAAGCGCGCGAGACGCTCCGGCGAATGACCGCAAAGGGTTGCCGCACGGCCGTAGGCAGCGGTTTTGCGGACAATTTTCCCGCCCATGCGTTTGTGATTACCCGCACATTGTGGCGCGCTGCAAACTGCTAGACTCATTTTGACCAATTCGCCGGAGTCCAGCGTAGCTGGTACCGCCCTCCGTGTTCGCGGGACGCATTCGTTTCGTCCTGTCGACGCCTCGGGTGTACGAGCGCTGCGCGCCGAATGGGTTTGCGTGCCCCTTCACCCCTTGCCGCAACGATCCCATGTCAGCTCTCATGCCCGCCTCTATGCCATCCGTCAGCGATTTGACCGTGAGCGGTGTGCTCCCGCACCTGGTCCGTGGCGAGTCGGGCTGGACCGCGACCTGGCGCGCATTGACTTTGCACAGCGTGTTCCAGCCGGTGCTGTCGGTCACGCATCAGTGCGTGGTCGGCTACGAGGGGCTATTGCGGGCGTTCGATCCGGTTGGCCTGCCCGTTTCGCCCGACGTACTGTTCTCCGGCACGCGCTCGGCCGCCGAAGCACGCGAGCTCGATCGCATCGCGCGCTGCCTGCACGTGGCGAACTTCATGGAGCAAGGCATCAGCACCGGTTGGCTGTTTCTGAACACGCGCCCGCAGGTGTTCGAAACCGGCTGGCCGCAGCGCGCGTTCATCGACGAGTTGTCCGCGCATTTCGGGTTGCCGCAGGAGCGCATCGTGATCGAAGTGCTCGAGCAGCCCGCCGACGATGAATCCGCCGTCGCCAGCATGCTCGCCGCGTCGCAGCCGCGCGACTTCCTGATCGCGATCGACGACTTCGGCACCGGCTTCTCGAACTTCGACCGCGTGTGGCGCTTCCGCCCCGACATCGTCAAGCTCGACCGCTCGCTCGTCGCGCGCGCGGGCAAGCGCGAGGGCGACGAATCGATGATCAGCCATCTGATCGCGATGCTGCATCAATCGGGCACGCTGGTGCTCGCCGAAGGCGTCGAAACCGATGAGGAGCTGATGATCCTGATGCAGGCCGACGTCGATTTCGTGCAGGGCTTCTGGTTCGGTCAGCCGAAGAGCAGCGTGCGGGACGCGTGCACGAAGGTGCCGGCGCTCGTCGCGTCGATCTGGAGCAAGTTCGCCGAGTACGAGCGCGCGCACGCCGGCCACCAGCGGCTCGGCTTCGAGGGCTTCGCGGAAGCGGTGCTGGCCGCCGCCGACACCTACAAGGCGACCGGTGACCTCGAACAGGCCGCGCAAAAGGTCTGGCATCTGCCCGAAGCTCGCCGCGTGTTCCTCACCGACGGCCAGGGCGAGCAGACTCAGCCTTCGGTGACGGCGGCGTCGGTCCCGCCGCCTCCGAAGCGGCTCGCACCGCTCTATGCGGAGACGCGCAGCAACTGGTCGCGGCGCGCGTATTTCCGGCACGCGCTCGCGGCGCCGGGCCGCGTCGCGATGATGGGGCCGCACTATTCGCTCGCCGATGGACAGGACTGCTACACCGCGGCGATCGCGTTCGAGCGGGACGGCACGCACGTGCTGTGCGTCGACTTCGTGCCGGAAGCGGCGCCGCCGGATGTGAGCACCGGCAGACGCGGCACGAGGCGTTAGCGGCCCGTGCCGCTATTCGTGCACGCGGCCACGCCCCGACTTGAGCTCGCCGCGCTTTGCCTTGCTGTCGAGCCGTCGCCGGTTCGACGCGCGTGTCGGCCGCGTCGCGACCCGATGCTTGCGGGTCACGCTGACGCTTTCGATCAGTTCATCGAGCCGCGCCAGCGCCGCCGCGCGATTCATCTCCTGGGTCCGATGCTCCTGCGCCTTGATGACCACGACACCGTCGCGCGTGAGCCGGTGGTCAGACAGCGCGAGCAGCCTCATCTTCAGCACTTCCGGCAGCGACGAAGCTCGCACGTCGAAGCGCAGATGGATCGCACTCGACACCTTGTTGACGTTCTGACCACCCGCCCCCTGCGCTCGCACGGCGGTCAATTCGATTTCGTTCGGGGGAATCGGATAGCGGAATGTCATTGGTGATAGGGAAGAGAGATGCATCAGTGTACAAGCGCGCGACGCGCGAGGTCGCCGGGGTGCCCGATGCGGCCGCATCGGCACCGCTTCGCGAACGCTACGAAAAAAACCATTTGCGTCGGCGCGACCGGTTCATCGATACTGACTCTTTCGCTTACGGCGTAAATTCATATGAAAATCCGTCCCGGTTTCGTGCTCGAACTGGCCGTCAACTTTCTGCTGCCGTGGCTCGCTTACCGGCTCGCGCTGCCGCGTGTCGGCGAGACCGGCGCGCTGATCGCGTCCGCGGTGCCGCCGCTCGTGTGGAGCGCGATCGAGCTCGCGCGCTTCAGGCGTGTCGATGCGCTCAGCGTAATGGTGGTGGCGGGCATCGTGCTGTCGGTCGCGGCCATGGCGCTCGGCGGCAGTCCGCGCATGCTGCTGTTGCGCGAGTCGCTGGTGTCCGGCGCGGTCGGCGTCGTGTTCCTGCTGTCGCTGCCGATGCGTCGTCCGCTGATTTTCTACCTCGCGCGCGCGACGGTCGCGCGCGAAATGGAAGGCGGAGCCGCGCACTTCGAGGCGCTGTGGCGCGAACGCCCCGGTCTCGCCACAGCGATGCGAACCATGACGCTCGTGTGGGGCGTCGGCCTCACCGCCGAAACCGCGCTACGCGCGTGGATGGCGCTGACGTGGCCGATCGAACGCTTCCTCGTCGTGTCGCCCTTTATCGGCTATGGCATCTACGCGGGACTCGCGCTGTGGACGCTGTGGTATCGCAGGACGATGCGCGGCCGCGTCGAGGCCACCGAGCGGGCCAGCGGGATTGCCGGTTGAACGCCGCTCGCACCACAGGTCCCCCACCCCTCTCCTCCTACCTGCTATCGCGCGATCAACGCGATGCCTCCGCAATGCGCGCGGCCAGCCCCGAATCGCGCTGCGTCGGCGTCGCGATCGCCTGCGCGAGCACGGCCCGCGCGCCGATCACCTCGACGCGCTCGCGCGCGCGAGTAATCGCCGTGTACACGAGTTCGCGCGACAACACCCGGCTGAACACGGACGGCAGCACCAGCACCGCGTGCTCGAACTCCGAGCCTTGCGACTTGTGGACCGTCAGCGCGAACGCGGTATCGTGCGGCGGCAGCGCGGCCGGCGACACCGCGCGCACACCGCCGTCGCCGGTGCGAAAGTACACGCGCAACGCGCCGCCCGCGCCCGGCAGTGCAATGCCGATGTCGCCGTTGAACAGACCCAGCGCGTAGTCGTTGCGCGTAACCATCACCGGACGTCCGGCAAACCACTGCGCGCCGACCGCGAGCGTGACGCCCGCGGTGCGGCGCACCTGCGTCGCCATCGCCGCGTTGACCTGATCGACGCCGCGAGATCCGAGCCGCGTCGCACAGAGGATGCGAAAGCGGTTGAGCGCGTCGAAGAGCGGCAATGGATCGGGTGCATCGGCGGCGAGCGCCGCGGCAAGTGCGTCGGCGTATGGCGCGAAGCCAGCGGCAAGTCTTGCGATGGTGCGCTCGGCCAGAGCCGTGTGCGCATCTTCTTGCAGCGCCGCGGCGCAGACGTCGGTCGGGTCGATCTTCAATACGTCGAGCGCCGCGCTCGGTGAGCCGTTGCGAATCGCGACCGACAAACGGCCGATCGGCGACTCGAGACCGAACCGGTAGTTGCGCTCGAGCCAGACGACGCAGTCCGCGAGCGGGTTACGTTGGGTCGCCGACCCCGCATCGGGATCCGCCTGCCCGTCGGTCGCCGATATCGCGCCATTGCCGAACAGATCGCCCGACTCGGCTGAACCGAACATCTGCAGCGCCTCGGGCGGCGCGAAGAAATCGTCCAACGGCAGTTCGCCGTCCTGACTCGACGCCCGCGGCAACGCCCGCGCGAGCCGCGCCTCATCTATGTCGAGCGCCTGCGCGACGCGTCTTGATCCACGCGCGCTCAACGCCGGCCGCGCGCTCAGTTCGGCGAACACCGCGCCCGCTTCGACCGCGGCGAGCTGGTCCTTGTCACCGAGCATCACGAGCCGCGTCCGCGGTGCGATCGCGTCGAGCAGATGCGTGGCCATTGCGACATCGATCATCGACGCCTCGTCGATCACGACCACGTCGTACGGCAACGGATTATCGCGATGATGCCGGAAGCGCCCGCCCGGCCCCGACCCCAGCAATCGATGCAGCGTGTACGACGTCTGCGGCAAACGCGCGGCGAGTTCGGGCGGCAGCTCGCCCGCGCGCGCGAGCAACGCTTCCTGCATCCGTTGCGCCGCCTTGCCGGTCGGCGCCGCGAGCGCGATGCGCAGATCGGCGTGTGCATCGAGCAGACACGCGAGCACGCCGACCACGGTCGTGGTCTTGCCGGTCCCCGGGCCGCCGCTGACGATCGTCAGCCGTCCCGACAGCGCCATCACGGCCGCAACGCGTTGCCAGTCGACGTCGCCGTCTTTCGGCGGCCCGAAGTAGCGCAGCAGGCGTTCGCGCAAAATGGCGGGAGCCGTGTAGGCGTCGGCATTCGCGGTGCTCGCCTCACCCGTCGCATGCGCGACCAGCGCGTGGGCCAGTCGCCGCTCGTAGTCGAAGTAGCGCGCGAGATAAAGACGACCCTGCGCGTCGATCACGAGCGGGCGCAACGCCGCCGCGCCCGCCGCGTCCACCGCGTCCGTTGCGCCGTCGCTTGCCATGCCGCTCGCAAGCAGCGCCGCGCGCACTTCGGCGCCCGATACGTCGAAGCGGCGCGCGAGCGTCGCGAGCGGCACGCATACGTGCCCTTCGGCGGTTGCGCGGCTCGCGGCAAACGCGCCGCGCGCGGCCCACTTCACCACTTCAGTCGATGCGCCACCGCGCCGCGCAAGCATGCCGATGCGGCGCGCGAACCCTTCGGCGAGCGCGATACTGAAATCGGCCGGCGCGGGCAGATTGACGCCGATGTCTTCGAGCCCGAGCGGCGCGGCCGCGTGCTCATCCAGCGTGCCGGGCGTGCTCATGCGCCACCTCCGATCATCGCCGCGTCGAGCAGCGCCACGAGTTCGAACGGCGCGCGCCGCCGATGCACGCCGGCGGCGCCGTCGATATCGCGCCAGTCTGGCCGCACGCCGCGCACGAACAGATACAGATAGCCGCCGATATGCGTGTCATACGTGTAATCGCGCACGCGCGTCTTCAGATAGCGGTGCAGCGCGACCGTATAAAGCAGCGCCTGCAGGTGATACGCGTGGCTCGCCATTGCCGCTTCGAGCGGCGCGGCCGCGTAGTCGGCGGCGGTGTCGCCGAGATGGTTCGATTTCCAGTCGACGATCCAGAAGCGGCCATCGTGCTCGACGATCATGTCGATAAATCCTTTGACGAACCCGCGCAGCACGCCGGGCTCCAGCGCGACGTCGGGATAGCCGTAGTCGCTCAGCAACTCGCGCAGCGCCGGAAAATCCAGCGACGGTGCCGCGAACAGAAACTCCAGCTCGTTCAGGCGCCGACGCGGATCGAGCCGCGCGAGCGTCATGCCCGGCGTGAGTTCGGTCGCGACGACGTCGGCGATCAGCCGATGCATCATCGCGGGCAAGCGCGCCGCGAGCTCGGGAGCGGCCGGCGCCGGACGCTCGCGCAGCGCACCGCGGATCGCGTCGGGCCAGCTGCGCGCGTCGCTGAAATCGGCGAGCTCGAACATGCGATGCAGGCATTCGCCTGCCGCCGCACCGCGCGGGAACGCGAGGATGTCGTCGTCGGCATGCGCCGGGGTGTCAACCACGGCGAGCGGCGCGAGCAGCGGCGCGGCTTCGAGCGCATCGGCGATTTCGTCGTGATCGGGCCGCACGTCCTCCTGCGGAGCGTGCGCGTGCGCCTCCCCGCTTCTGCCGCCTGCCGCGATCAGCCCGCTGAAGCTCGCCATGCGCCACTGATCACGCAACGGCCGCCGATTCGCGCGCGCGTGCAAACGCGCCCCCCGATCCTGCAGACTTTCGAGCGGCACGCGGCGCGTCACTTCGGGCAGCGCCTGCAACGTGACCGGTCCGCCCGCGAGCGCGTGCCAGCTCGCCGCGAGCGCGGCTTCGTCGGGCGGTTCGGCGAGCCATGCGTCGAACGTGTGACCGTTGCCGCCGACGAGCCAGTTCAGCACGCTGCGGCGCGACTCCTTCGTCGATCGCGAGGACAGATAGGTGCCCGCGACCAGGTAGCAGCGATACACCGCGCGCGTGAGCGCCACATAGACGAGCCGCGCGCGTTCCGCCGCCTGCTCGCGCACCGCGTGGCGCGACGCGCGCTCGGCTTCCTCTTCGTCGCTGCCGTAATGCAGCACCGCGTCGCCGCTGTCGTCGTGATACTCGCGCGCATCGGGCAAGCCCGACGACGGCGGCTCGCGCAAGCCACCGTCGTTCAGGAATGGACAGAACACGACCGCGTATTCGAGTCCCTTCGATTTATGGACCGTGACGATCTGCACCAGATTGCGATCGGACTCGAGCCGCAGCTGAGCCTCTTCACCGCCGCCCTGCTCGCGCTGCGCGGCGAGCCAGCGCAAGGTCGGCGCGATGCCGGGCTGGGTGGCCGCGCGCGCCTGCACGAGCTCGGCGAGATGGTTCACGTTGGTCAGCCGACGCTCGCCGTCGACACCTGCAACGAGCCGCTGCGCGACGCGCAGCTCGCGCATCAGCGTGCGCCACATCACGGCGAAGCCGCGTTCGTGCCACAGCATCCGGTAGCGCGAAAAGCGTTCGACCCAGCCCATTGCGTCGGCGGGATCGAGTGCTGGAGCAGCTTCATCCACGGCTGCGGCTGCGGGCGCCTCGGCGACCTGCGTGAGACGCCACAGCGCGGCGGCGTCGAGCCCGAGCCAGTCGGTCGCGAGCGCGGCGCGCAGACGGCGCAGATCGCCGGGTGTATCGATGGCGGCCAGCACGCGCTCGATCTGCTCGGCGTCGAGCGTCGCGAACACCGACGCCTGCGCAAGCTCCACGCTGCCGACGCCCCACGCCGCGAGCACGCGTTTGACGAGGCTGCCCTGCTTATGCGTCTGCACGAGCACCGCGATATCGCCCGGCGCGAGCGGCTTGTCGCCGATCGTCACGACGCCTTCGCGCGCCCCTCGTAACAGCCGCACGATCTCGGCCGCGCACGCTTCGCTCGCGGCGCGCTGCGCGTTGCGTTTGTCCAGCGTGGCCTCGCCTCGCGGCAGCGTCCAGATGCGGAAATCGCCGCCGCTCGCGTCGGGATCGGCGAACGGTGCCCGGCGCCGCTCGCCCGCGCGCACCGGCTGATAGTCGAGGCCATCGAGCACGAACGCCCGGCGGTTCGCTTCGAAGATCCGGTTGCACGCGTCGACGATCGGCGCGGTCGAACGCTGGTTGACCGCGAGCGTGTAGCACGCCGACGCCGACTCGCGCGCCGCGAGGTAGGTATGCAGGTCCGCCGCGCGGAAACTGTAGATCGCCTGCTTCGGATCGCCGACCAGGAACAACGGTCCCGCAGGCGCGAAAATCCGGCTGAAAATCGCGAATTGCAGCGGATCGGTGTCCTGGAACTCGTCGATCAGCGCGGCCGGATAACGGCTGCGCAATGCATCCGCAAGCCACGAATGCGCGGCGAGCGCGCGATACAGATTCGCGAGCAGATCGTCGAACGACACTACGCGCCGCGTGCGCTTGCGCGCCACCAATTCGGCCGGCGCGTAATCGAGCCACGTCTGCACGAGCGCGAGCCAGCGCGCGCGCTGCGCGGACTCGGCGGCGACTACGGCCGCGGCCAGTGCGTCGGCATGCTCGAAGAACGGATGCGCGGGCGGCTCGAACTTGACCTTGGTCGCCTTCTTCAATGCCGAGGCCGTCAGCTTCAATGCGGCGCGCGGCGGCGGCGCATGGCAGTCGCCCTGCGCGAAGTAATCGGTCCACGCGGCGATCGCGGCGCTCACGTGATCGGGCTTGTGCGTGGTCTTGCTCAGCCGCTCCTGTGCCTCGGTGAGCAGCGCGACGATCGCATCGCGTTCGGCCTGCCAGATCGCGGACCCGACATCGAAGCCTGCCTGCGGATCGGCACTTGCGCCGTCCGCTTCGACGCTGCCCCAACGCAATTGCGCGAGCGGCTTTTTCAGGCGCCGCGCCAACTGCTCGTCGAGCGATCCGGGCCCGGCGCGCTTGGCCACCAGCCACGCGGCGAACGCCGGATGCGCATGCGCGACCGGCTCGACCTGCTCGCGCCAGAAATCGGCGGCGAGTTCGAAACGCAGTGCCGCGTCGTCGGCTTCCATCTCGAACGCAAACGGCATCGCGGCGGCGAACGGCGCTTCCTGCAACGCGCGCTGACAGAACGCATGGATCGTGTGAATCGCGGCCTGATCGAACGTGCGCAACGCGCGACGCACGACCTTCAACGCGGCCTCGCGCTCGATACCGTTCTGCGGCGCGAGCGTCGTCTCGAACAGCTGGCGGATGAAGGGATCGTCGCCGTCGTCGTCCATCTCGATCGCGCGATGCAGTTCCGCGAGACGGCCGCGTATGCGCTCGTGCAACTCCGCGGTCGCGGCCTTCGTGAACGTGACGACGAGAATCTGATCGGCGTTCAGGTTCTTTTCGAGCAGCAGCCGCACGTACAGCGCGCAGATGTTCCAGGTCTTGCCGGTACCTGCGGACGCTTCGATCTGATTCACGCCGTCGAGCGGACAGGCGAACACGTCGAGCTCGTCGGCGACGAGACTTTGATGGCGCAGCGCGTCGCTCATGAGGCGCTCCGCAAGTGCTGGATCAGTGGCTTGAAGACGATCGCCGCGAGGCTGCCGAACGGTTCGTCGAGCGTGAGCTGCGTGCCGCGCAGCGCGATGCGCAACGCGGGGTCGTCGGATTCGCCACGCACGCGGTCGTTGATCCACACGCCTTGCGCGGCCGATTCGCTTTCGCTGACCCTCGCCCATGCGCTCTTCGGGAAGAACCGCAATGGCAGCCGGCGGCCGGCATTGAACAACGCAGCCAACGGCGCGAGTTCGTCGAGCGGCGCCGCGACAGGTGTGAGCTCGAAGCTCTCGCCGCTGCCGTGCCACACGGTGCGACGCGGACCGTCCGGCTGCGCCGCGCAATAGACCAGATGCGCTAGCCACGCCGATAGATAATCGCGCGCGCTGGCTTTGGCATAACGAAAAATCACTTGTCCTGTTCCGGTCAGCAGGTTCAACGTGCCGCGCAATTGCAGCGGCGTTTCGGCGGACTCGCGCAGCAGCGCGTCATGGTCGCCGAACACGGAGACCGCGCCATCGATGCCATCGCCGCCTTGCGGCCAGCGCGGCGTGACGTCGAGCACGAACGGCAATCGTTCGACACCGGCTGCCACTTCGCGCCGCACGCTTTTCGCCAGTTGCCGCAGCGCGGACAGTTCGCGCGCGCGCCACACCGCGCCGGTCGCGCCGCCGGGCAGCTCGGGGCTCGCCTCGGCGACGCGCTGCACGCGGCTGAAGATCAGTTCGTCCGCGGTGTCGGCGTCGAGCAGGACCGGCAGCAGGCGCTCCGCGAGCGCGTCGCGGCCTGCGTAGTCGAGATCGAACGGCTCGGTGTCGAGCAACTCGCCCTGCGCATCCGACAACGCGATACCGAGCCTATCGCGCAGCAACGCGCGCGCCGGATGACGCCAGAAGCGCACGAAGTCGTCGAACCCGATCTCGTGCATGTCTTCCGGCGGCAGCGCTTGATCGAAGAACGGCGCGGCGGCGGGATGGTGCGGTTCGGCGAGCAGCGTGGCGAGCTCGGCGCGATCGGCGTCGTAGGTGAACAGGTCGGGCTTCGCCGCAAAGTAGTCCGACGCGAACGCCTGCAACGGATGCTCGACGATGAACTCGCGCCGCGCGCTGTCGACCTCGGCCGGACTCGCGTGCTCGCCCGCCGACACCTGGGCGAGATGATCGAGCAGCTCGTCGACGAGGGCGGCCGGCGGCAGCGGCGCGTTGTCGCGAATGCTGCGGCCCGTGTACGCGATAAAAAGCCGCTCACGCGCGGCGAGCAGCAGATCGAGGAACAGATTGCGCTCGTCGTCGCGGCGCTGACGGTCGCCGGCCTTGCCAAACGCGGCCATCAGATCGAATTCGTCGGCACGCGCGAGCGACGGCAGCACGCCGTCGTCCATGCCGAGCAGGCAGACCACCCGGAACGGCAAACCACGCAGGCTGGTCAGCGAAGAAAACGTCACGCTGCCCCACGGCACACCGCCGCGCGCGGGGTCGTCGAGCGCTTCGGTGAGCGCGGTGCGCACCACCGACGCCGGCAGCAACACATCATGCGCGCCGGCCTGCATCGCGGCGCTCATTGCATCGAGCGCGTCGCGCACGGCCGCAAGCGAATCGGCGAACTCGACGCCGCCGTCGAAACACTGGCCGAGCGTTTCGAGCAGCAGCTGCGACCAGTCGGCCGGCGTGCGCTCGATCGCGCAGTTCGCCGCGAAGCTGTCGATATCGTCGACGAAGCGCGACAAACGGCCGAGCAATTCGGCGTCCGAACCGTCCGCGCCTTCGACCGGCAGCCACGCATCGACCGGCTCGCCGCCGGCCGGCATCGCATAGCCGAGGAAGAGGCGCGTCAGCGCATCGGCGAAGGTATGACGCGCGACCGGCACGTGCTCGCCGACCGGTTCGAGCGGCGTGAGCCCGCGCCGCGCGCCGGCGGCCGCGAGCCATTCCTGCGCGGCTTCCAGCGAATTCGCATCGATGCCGTAGCGCACCGCGACCGCATCGACGCGCAGCCATTCGATCAGATCGGGCGCGCCGACGCTGCGCTCGGGCAGCGCGAGCCAGTCGAGCAACAGCCGCGCGACCGGATTGGCCTGCGACGGCGGCAAGCCGGTAATGCGGTACGGGATGCGGCGCGTGTCGCCGGCGGGCGTGGTGCCGAACACCGCATCGATCAGCGGGCCGGCCGCCGCGAGATCGGACACGGCGACCAGCACGTCGGACGGCTGCAGATCGTCGAACTCGTCGAACCAGCCGAGCAGGCGATCGTACAGTACTTCGAGCTGCCGCGACAGGCTATGGCAGACGTGCACCTCGATGCCGCGTTCGTGCGGCGGCTCGTCGGCGTCGGCTTCGTCGCGCAGATCGAGGATGCCGTTCTGCACGGCGGCGAGCCAGCTCGGCTCGGGGTTCTCGGTGAACTCGCCGGTCTCGGCCGAGGCGGCGCTTTCGGTCAGCTCGTGCAGCATATGCAGCTGCGCCTGAGTCTGACGCCCCCATTCGGCGAGCAGCGGATGGCCGACTTCCTGATAGTCGAGTTGCCCCGCCGCGTCGAGCGCCTGCACGCGCCCTTCGCTGACCACGTCGAACCAGAACTCGCGGCACGGGTTCATCACGTAAAGACGCACGTCGATCCAGCGCGATAGCGCGCGCAGCAACGCGATATGCAGCGGCGGCATGGTCGGCAACGCGAACACGCTGACCGCCTCGGGCCATTGCGCGTTCGAGATTGCCTCGAGATCGAGCCCGGCGATTTCATCAAGGAAGCGATACGCGGGCGGCAGCGCGGCCGCGGACGTCTGCGCATGAGCGCCGGCTTGCGCGAGTTCCGCGAGCACCGCGCGCCACAGCGCCGCCTGCCAGCGCTCGTCCTCGCGCGCCGCGTCGCTCGCGCCGGTCAGACGCGGACCGGTGTCGTCTGCGCTGTTGCCAGGTGTGCCGCTCGCGAAGATCGAGCCGCCCTTCTGCCATTGCAGCAGCCATTCGGGCCGATAGGTCAGATAGTGATCGAGCACGGTCGCAACGCGCCGCGCGAGTTCGTAGCGCATCGACGCGTCGGCGGCATCGAGATAGGTGCGCAGACGCGGCGACGCGTTCCACGGCTGCCCTTCGTTCGTGTCGTCAAGCAGCCGGTAGCAACGCCACACCAGCCGGTCCGGTGCGAACGGCGAATGCTTCGGCACCTCGATCACGCCGCCGATCTGCGCCCACAGCCATTGCGCGAGATAACCAAAGTTCACGTTCGCGCAGATGCCCTGACGCGCGGCGATATCGAGCTCGAGCCGCCGACGCACGGCCGCGCTCGGCACGATCACGGGCCGTGCGGTCCACGGGTCGGACGGCGCTTGCGCGAGGTCGTCGAGCAGCGCGCCGACCAGCGTTTCGTAGCGGTTCGAATAGAAGAGCTGAAGCATGGATTCCAGATGGCATTTGGCACGCGGATGACCCGCGAGCGTTGCTCGCGGGCCTCGGCGGACATTGAAGCGACAGCATAACAAACCCTCCCCCAGGGCATAACCTGGCCGGATGGACGAGGTCAGAACGCGCGCAAAATCAGTTAGACTCGACGGCAGTTTCGCGCTGTCTCTCCAACTGCGGTTTTCTCGGTGAATGGATTCAGGTAGTCGATGCGCTATTCGGTCGAAATAAGAAAATTCCTTTATAGCCAGTACTTTTATGGCGGCCTGCGCATCGCGGTCGGCGTGTCGTTGCCGGCCATCCTGTGCCTGATCGTGTTTCACGATCGCGAGCTCGGCTTCACGATCGCGACCGGCGCGCTCGGCGCCTGCGTCGTCGACATGCCGGGCCCGCTCAAGTACAAGCACAACGAGATGCTGGCCTGCTCGGTGATCGGCTTCCTGTCCGCACTCGCCACCGGCCTCGCCACCGTCAATCCGATCGCGCTGTGGTGCACGGTCGTGCCGCTCACGTTCGTGCTGTCGCTGATCGTCGTGTACGGCAACCGCTGGCCGCAGATCAGCTTCGCGACGCTGTTCATGATGATCATGACGCTGGAGGAGCACTTCACTCCGCTGCAGGCGCTCGTCAACGCGTCGTGGATCCTGCTCGGCGGCCTCTGGTACACGTACTGGTCGACCTTCGTCAGCCACTGGATGATGCATCGGATCGAGCAGCAGGCGCTCGCCGAAAGCGTGTTCGCATGCGCGGACTATCTGCTCGCACGCGCGGCCTTCTACGATCTCGACAACGATCTCGACGAGTGCTATCGCAACCTCGTCGACAAGCAGATCTCCACGGTCGAGCGCCAGGACGCCGCGCGCGACATCGTGCTGCGCAATCTGCCCAGATTGAAGCGCGGCAAGCTCGAACCCCGCCGCGCGATGCTGTACAACCTGTTCATCAATACCGTCGATCTGCACGAGCTGTTCGTCGGCGCGCAAACCGATTACACGCTGGTGCGCAGCACGTTCGGCGGCTCCGATCTGCTGGTGTTCTATCGCGATCTGATCCGCAAGGCGGCCGAAGATCTCGAGGAGATCGGCCTCGCGGTGCTGCAGAACCAGGCGCCGCGCAAGCGCGTGAACGTGAAGGCGGAATTGCGCGCGATCGAGTATGAAATCGAGCTCATGCGCAAGCAGGAGTTGCCGACGCAGAACCCGGAGGCGTATTCGGCGGTGTCGTCGAATTTCCGCCGCATCTGGAGCGCCACGCGGCTGATCGACAAGATGCGCCGCAGTCTCACCGCCGAGCCGAGCCCGACCGAAACCGAACTGCGCATCGACCAGGCGCTGAGCCGCTTCGTGTCGAGCCGGCGCGTGCCGTTCGGGCAGATCTTCTCGAATCTGACGATGGCCTCGCCGAGCTTTCGCCACGCGTTGCGCGTGACGATCGCGGTCGCCGTGGGCTTCTGGCTCGGCCGCCTGCTGCCGCTCACGAACGCGTACTGGATCGTGATGACCACCGTGATCATTCTGAAGCCCGGCTACTCGCTGACCAAGCAGCGCAACGGGCAGCGGATCATCGGTACGCTGATCGGCTGCGCGGCGAGCATCGCGCTGATCATCTTCGTGAAGGAGCCGCACATCCTGATGGTCGTGATGTTCGCGTCGATGGTGATGAGCTACAGCCTGCTGCTGTTCAACTACACGGCGAGCGTCGTGTTCACGTCGTCGTATGTGCTGCTGCTGTTCCATCTGCTCGCGCCGGGCAGCATGCGCATCATCGGCGAGCGCGCGATCGACACCGTGGTGGGCTGCGCGATCGCGATCGCGGCGAGCCACCTGTTCCCGTACTGGGAATACCGCCTGATGGGCAAGCTCGTCAACAACATGATCAGCGCGACGCGGCAGTATCTCGAAGCGAGCTGGTGGTGGAGCGGCAAGCCGGCCGCGGCGGTGGTCGCGACGGTGACCGAAGCGGGCGCGCGTGCGCCGGCGGCGGCGATGGCGGACCCCGAGATCGGCTTTGGCGGCCCGGCGCTCGCCATCGCTGGAGCCGAAGCTGAACTGGAGAGTGGCGGCGCTGCTCGCGGCGCTGGGCGCGCCAGCGCCGCGCAGCCGGTCGCCGACGCGGGGATCGATGCGAACGCGGGCGAGTCCACCCCGGACACCACCACGATCCGCAACGCGACCGCGCGCCCGTCAAGCGGTGCATCGGCTGCCGCCGCCGCGGCGGCGACCGCGCTCGACCGCGATTACCGTTATCGGCTCGCGCGCAAGAACGTCCACGTTGCGTTCGCGAATCTCGGCCAGGCGTTCCAGCGGATGATGCTCGAACCGAAGTCCGCGCAGAAGTTCGTGCCGGAGTTGAACGGGCTGCTGGTGCGCAGCCACGTGCTGGCGTCGCAGATCACGGCCGCCGCGCCGCTGTTGCGCACTTCCGCGCAACAGCAGCAACAGGTCGAGGACATCTCGCTACAGCCGCTGCAACGCGCTTTGAGCCTCGTGCGCGACAACCTGAGCGCCGCCGAAGCCGGCACCGCGTTGCCTGCCGAGCAGAGCGAGCAGATCAAACTGATGAGTCGCGAGCTCGATGTGATGGTCGTCGAAACGGAGAAATCGCCGGACTATTCGGCCGATGCCGTGCACGATACGAAGCTGCTCGCGCATCAATGCAAGCAGATGCTGTCGGCGTCCGCGCAGATTCGCAAGGACGCGAGCATGATCCGGCTGCCGGAGGAGTGAAGCAGCAAGCTCGTTGGCGTTATTGCGCGGCGCCGCTCGCTGGTTTCATCGCGTTGGCGGCCGCGGCCGCCTCGGAAGTCACGGACGGCGCCTGCGCGTTCTGGCTGTCGAACTCGTGCTTTTCGCGGATCGCGTTGTAGAACAGTGTGGCGATCACGAGAAGGATCGCCACCACGATAAAGATGGCGATGCCGAAGGTCGGGTTCTTTTTGCGCGGCGGTTTGGTCATGAAGCGGGCTCGGTTCGCGAAGCAGTCGCGGATGGGTCGGGAAGGCGGCATTCTACGCCCAGTGGGCTTGCACGCGGCTTGCAGCCGGACGGGAGCGGTAGGCATGGATTCGCGGCGGCGCGCCCGCTTTGGTGGCAGCAAGTGGTGACAGCAAGCGGCGGTCCTGGCGAAATGCGATTTGTCGCTTGCTGCTTGTGATTTTCGTTCGGTAATCCGGCGTGCACTGCAAGCGCCGTCACGAAGCGCTACCTCGTACGTGTCGGGATCGGAGGCGATCCCCGATTGATTGCCTCATCCTCTTCGTCAATCGGGGCGACGATCATATGACGCGTGTCAGCCGTCATTTGCGACAGTCACGGCCGGCCGCACCGGCAACGCCGTCGAATACTTGATCTGCTCCATCGCAAAGCTCGAACTCACGTCGTACAGCGGAACGGCCGTGATCAACTGCTTGTAGATCCGGTCGTAGTCGTCGATATCGGAGACCACCACGCGCAGCAGATAGTCGGTCTCGCCGCTCATCCGGTAGACCTCGACCACTTCGGGAATATCGCGCACCGCCTGCGTAAACGCGGCGGCCCATGCCTCCGTGTGCTGATTCGTGCGCACCGCCACGAACACCGTGGTGCCGACGCCGAGCTTGCGCGCGTCGCACAGCGCCACCTGGGCGCGAATCACGCCCGCTTCCTTCAGGCGCTGCAGCCGCTTCCAGCAAGGCGTCTGTGACAGGTTCACGCGCTGCGCGAGTTCGGCTATCGGCATCGTCGCGTCTGCCTGCAGCAGTTCGAGCAGTTTCCGATCGATGATATCCATACCCATACCACCACCCCTTATAGGAAATTATTCTACTTTTCTGACGGTCAAGGGAATTATATGGAAACTCTTTCTCCGGGCAAACCGGTATAAATATCGATACCGAAAATTGCCGACCAGCAGCGCACGCGCTGGATCAAAACCATGAGCAACCACCTCCGCACCACCGCGTTCGAGCACCTTCCCGACTACCTGAAGTCGCTGCCGGACCCGGCCCGACTCGAAGCTACCGCGCCGCCGACGCACACGCTGGGCGATCCCGGGCGCACGCCGCTCGAGCACCTGTGCAACACGCTCGACGCGATGTTCGAAGCGTGCGCGAAATTCCCGGAACCGTCGCATTCGACCTTCTTCGCGCGCACCATGCGGCTCGCGCTCGCCGACGCGGCCGCCGACCCGGCGTTGCTCGCACCGATGCAACGCGAAGGCTGCGCCGATACCTATCGGCGCCATCTGCTCGTCGCCGATCCGCGAGGCCGCTATGCGATTGCCGCGCTAGTCTGGCAGCCGGGCCAGGCGAGTCCCGTGCACGGGCATCACACGTGGTGCGGTTACGCGGTGGTCGAAGGCAAGCTGAGCGAAACGATCTTCGAATGGGACGACGCCCGGCAGTGCGCGAGCGCGCTGCGCGTCCAGGCACGCAAGCGCGGCGCGGTGTCGTTCGTACGCAGCGGCCGTGCCGCGATTCATCGGCTCGGCAACTGCAGTGATGCGCCCGCCGTGTCGCTGCATATCTATGGCGTCGAAGGCGCGCGGATCGGCACGCACGTGAACGACATCGTGCGCATGGCCGACACGGCGGAGCTGGTTTGACGGTTGTCCGTCACGACGCGACATGACGTGACATGACGTACCGTCACGGATTCGCGCGCTGACTCACTAACGCAGTAGTAGCGCGGTAACGCGAACACAAAAGCATATGGCCGTCGTCGCACGGCCGCGAGGCAATCCCCCGCCTCAACTCTTCCCGCTCGCATCGCCCGCCGTCGGAATCTGCGGCGGAATCGGCGCGGTCTGTCCGGTCGTCGGCGGCGCCGGACGTGGTTCGTGCGACACGTCACGCGCGGGCGCGAGAGGCACATGTGTCGACGCGCGCGCCGACGGGCCGGCCACGCCCACTTCATACTCAGCTTCGCGCGGATACTCATGCGCCGCTTCGCGGCTTCTTTCGTGCGCGGGTTCGTGCGCCCTGTGAGGAGCTTTGCCGTGCCCGCCGTCCCGCGCCCGCTGATGCGCGTCGCCGTGCGCATGCCTGATGTCATCGGAACCGGCATCCACCGGTGCGACGAACCCGGTCATCTCATCGTCGCGCAACGGCTCGCCCTCGCTATCCTTCGACGACGTGTACACCCGCATCTGCGCGACCGGAATCTCGATGCCCGCCTCGTCCATCTTGCGCTTGAGCCGCAAATTGAACGCGCGCGCGACACTCCATTGCTGCAGCGGCCGCGTCTTGATCTGCCCTTTGACGACCATCCAGTTCGGATCGAAGCGGTCGAGCCCCCACACCTCGATCGGCCCGAGCATCTCGCGCCGGTAACGGAAATCGGCCATCAGCTCCGCGCCGACTTCGCGGATCAGCTCCGTGATCTCGTCGACATCGGTCGAGAACGACATGCGCACCTCGAACACCGCATAGGCGAAATCGCGCGACAGGTTCTTCACGATCTTGATCTGCGAGAACGGAATCGCGTGGATCGCGCCCTGCCCGTCGCGCAGCCGCACGGTGCGGATCGACAGATGCTCGACCGTGCCCGCATGGCCGCCATCGACGTCGATCCAGTCGCCGACCGAGATCGTGTCCTCGATGATGATGAACAGGCCGGTGATCAGGTCGGTCACGAGCGACTGCGCGCCGAAACCGATCGCCAGACCGATCACGCCCGCGCCGGCGAGCAGCGGCGTCACGTTGATGCCGAGATTCGCGGCGGTCACGATCCCGCCGATCGTCATGATCGTGACCAGCAACACGTTGCGCACCAGCGGCAGCATCGTGCGGGCGCGCGTGCTCGGGCTGCGCGCCTTGTTGCGCGGGCTGCCCGGATTGAGCGTCTCGGTGATCGCGGTGTCGACCAGAATCCACAGCAGCCACGCGATGAACACAGTGGCGACGATCGCCGTCATCGCATGCGCGATGCCGCGCGCCGCCACGTTCCTCTCGATCACCGCGGCCAGCGACACGTCCCACAGACGCGCCGCGAATTCGAAGAAAAACAGCCAGATGAACAAGGTCAGCAAGGTGCCGCAAAAGCGCAGCAGCCGCGTCAGATACGGCGAGCGGCGCCGCGCGCGGGCGTTGCGCGGCCGCGTCACGCGCAGCACGATCGCCGACAGGAAAAACGCCAGCACCAGCAACAGCGCGGTGACGATCGAGATCTGCAGCACGTTTTCGCTGGAACCGGAGCCGCCGAGCGTCGCGACCACCGATGCGGCCGCGAGCACCAGCACCGGCACGTGCCACATCGCGGCGAGCACCTCGAACGCATCGGTCGCGGCCTTGTGGTCGTTGCGCTGTTCGTACGGCCGGTTGCGGATCAGGTGCGCGACCGGCCGGCGGAACGCCAGCGCGAAATAGCCAGTCAGCACGGCGGCCGTCATATTGGCCGCGGTCGAAATCAGCGCGGCGAGGTTCGTCCCGAGTTGATGCTCGACGTCGTAATTGACGGCTGCGTCGCCGAGCGCGCCGCACACGCCGATCACGAACAGCACGCGGCGCGCGTGATCGATCAGCTGGCGCACCGCGACGCGCCGGTGGCCCGAGCCGAACAGTGAAAACATGATCAGACAGATCGCGGAAAACACCGCGCCCGCGACGATCGCATACGCGACCACCATGCCGAGCGTGCGGCCGAGCGAATCGGGCATTGCCCGCATGAACAGCAGCGCCGCGATGAAAGCGATGATCCACGGACCGACGCGGCGCAGCGCGAAGATCAGCAGCTCGCGCGTGGTGGGATTGGGCCGCAGCACGAACTCGATGCCGAAGCGCCGGTGCAGCCGATGCTGCAGATAGATCAGCGCGCCAGCGCAGGCGCCCCAGCCGGCCAGCATCCCTAGCATCGCCAGCAGGATCGTGCCGATACCTTCGCGTCCCTGGCCCGAGACGATCGTGTACAGCTCGTTACCGGCCGCGGTCACGCGCCCGCTCCAGTAGCGCACCGGCGTGCGGCCCTGATGCATGTCGGATTCGAACGACGCGATGCCCGACGCGATCGCGCCGAGCAGGCCCGGGCTAGGTTGCGCAGACGCGGGCGCGGGCGGCCCGACGGTTTGCGCGGCGCTTTGCGATACGTCGCGCAGCTTTTTCAGCTGGGCGACCAGCGCGCTGCGCTGACGGTCGTTGTCGAGCGTGGCGATCACGCTGTCGAGCGAGCGCGCAAGCTCCGCCTGGCTGGCGGGCGATGGCGCCGACGCCGCCTCGGGCGCCGACGCACCCGATGCCGCGGACGCGGGCGTCGCGTTCACCGTCGCGCTGTTGATCAGGCTTTGCAACGCCGGAATCACCGGCGTGCCGCCGCCGACCGCGGGGCCCGCGGCTTGCGCGATGCGCGGCAGCGCGCCGAGGCACACAAGCAGCGCGGCGCACAGCAGTGCGGTGAACCAACCGACGGCATTTGCGCTCGCGCGCGCACGGGCGTCGCCGCTGGCTGCGTTGCGAACGGTGTGATCGAAGGAGATATGGGGGGCGGTGAGAACCGCCGGCTGCTGCCCGCCGCCAGACGGCGCAGCCTCGGACTCACGCCGCGACGGGCATGACTGCATGGCAATCCGTGAGAAAACGGCAGACGCCAGTGTAGCCGCAGTTTCGCCCGGCGCCCCCGAACATGCGTAACCGAATGTTAGTACGCTTGCGCTGCCGGCGAATTCGATACGCAGGTCGTCAGTACGCGACCGTCGCGATCTGGCGGATGAAGCGGCCCTGCTCCAGTTCGTCGACGAAGGCGATCGCGTAGTCTTCGGCCGAAATGCGGCTGTTGCCATCCGCATCCGCGATCAGCGTGTTCGCGCCCGTGCGGAACTGGCCGGTGCGCTCGCCCGGCGCGATCACCGCGGCCGGCGCGAAGAAGGTCCAGTCGAGATCGGTCACGCCGCGGTAGAAGTCGAACGCGTCGCGGTGCGCGAGCGCGATGCCCTTGTACGCGTCCGGAAAACCGTCGGTGTCGACCAGTTGCTTGCCCGGCGCGACTTCGAGCGAGCCCGCGCCGCCCACCACGACGACGCGTTTCAGCCCCGCCGCGCGCACCCCTTCGACCAGCGCGCGGGTGGCTTGCGTCAGCGTGGCGAGATCGCCTTGCGGCGGTGCGTACGCGCTTGCGACGACGTCCTGCCCGCGCACCGCCGCGCCGACGCTCGCGGCGTCGAGCAGATCGGCCTGCGCGGCGCGCAGATTCGCGACGCCGGCCGGCACGCGCGCCGGATCGCGCACCAGCGCCGTTACCTGATGCCCGCGACGCGCCGCTTCCGCGGCAATCCGCGAACCGATCATGCCGGTTGCGCCAAACAAGGCGATCTTCAGTTGCTTGCTCATATCAGCGTACTCCTCAGGTTGTCTTATGTGTAACTTTTATAGTTACACATAACGAGAAAAAAAGCGGGGCGCTCACCCCGTTCGTTTGTTATGCGCGCCTGCCGGAACCATTCGACCCGCGCGCCGCGACACTGCGCTTCTATCGGTTACTGCCGACGCGTGTTGCGCGCGAAGGCGCGCTCAAGCGCGACGTTTGCGCTCGCGCTGCTTCTCCGAGCGGACCACGTCGGCGGTCGCGTCGGCAAGCGTGCGTGCCGCCAGCGCCGCTTCCATCGCCTGCTGCGCTTCGTCGATGATGCCGCTCAGCACGCTCTGGATATTGCGCCCCACCATGCACGCGGGATTCGGCTCCTCGCGATGCAATGCGAACAGCTGCGCGTCTTCCACCGCGCGATAGACGTCGAGCAGCGTGATCTGCTCCGGCCGCCGGGCGAGCAATGCACCACCACCGGCGCCCATCTGCGACGTGGTGAGACCGGCGTCCGAGAGCATGGTCAGCAGTCGGCGAATCAGCGCAGGATTGGTGTTCACGCTGCCCGCGATCATCTCCGACGACAACGGCACGCCGCCCTGTAGCGACAGCAGCGCGAGCACATGCACGGCAAAGGCAAACCGGCTACTGGTGTTCACGGCAGATCCGTCCCGCAACGACAATGTGTAACCATCGTAATTACATATAGCTCAAAAGTCAAACTGCGGAAACCCGATCGAACGGTGCGCGGGTCATTTATCCATCTGCTTCTGCGCGTCGGCGGAATCGGTCGACGCGGTCGACGAAGCCGACGCGCCCGCATTCTGCGCCGACCACGCCTGCAGCTTGCGCCCCGCCGTTTCGAGGCCCTGGCCCGTGATCGATGCGGCCTTGCCGAGTTGCGCGTTGGCGGCGCTCGCGGCGTTCTGCAGGTTGGCCTGCGCGGTCGATGCGAGCGCGGACGGGTCGATCTTGATCGACGGCGCGGAGGCCGAGTCGAGGTTCTGCTGCGCGGCGTCCTTGGTCGCGTTGACCTGCTGGCCGACGTAGCTCGCGGCCTGATCGAGCTTCTGACCGGCGAGCTGCGCGGCGTCGTTGAGCTTGCCCGCGACCTGGCCTGCCGACGCGTCGTTCTTCTGGCACGCGGCCAGCGCGCCGAACACGAGGACCACGACCGCCGCGCGGCGCAATAACGATGAGGAAGGAGATGAAATCATGATCAGGAAGGAGCCGCATCGGGCGGCTCGCAGATGCGAAGACGTGCCCATGATACCGCCGTTGCGCCGCGCGGCCGCCACCGAGCGCTCGCTACCGCGTACTGATTCCTCGCACTGCGTCGATCGAAGCCACGGGCGACCCACCGCCTGCGCCCAGGCCAGTCCCCCCAGCGCCCTGCACGCTCTCACGCGCACCGCGCAGCGCCGGAGCCGGACCCGCCGCCGCGAGCGCAGGCGCACGAGCCACCACCGGTTCGGCGCCCGCGGCACCCGCCTCCGGAAGCGACAGATAGAACGTCGTGCCCATCCCTTCCTTCGATTCCGCCCACACGCGGCCGCCGTGCCGCTCGACCATCCGTCGCACCAGCGCGAGGCCGATGCCCTCGCCGACCGCCGCAGTGCCGTGCAGGCGCTGGAACGCGGTGAACAGACGCGGCAGCGCGATCGCCGGAACGCCGAGGCCGTTGTCGCGCACGTAGAAGATCCGCAGCGAATGCACGCCCGGCGGCGCCGGCGTGGTGCCGATTTCGATGCGGCCCTCGCGCGCCGGATCCAGATAGTTGACCGCATTGCCGAGCAGGTTCGCGAAGATCTGTTCGAGCGCGGTCGGGTCCCCCCATACCGCGGGCAGTACGCCCACCGTCACGCGCGCGCGCCGCGCGCGGATCGAGCCCTGCATCGCATCGACGACGCGCTGCACGATGTCGCGCACATCGACCTTCTGGCGCCGGTACTCGACACGCCCGACGCGCGACAGCCGCAGCAGCGCGTCGATGATGTGCGACGCGCGCAGCACCGCGGTCTGCAGATAATGCAGCGCCTCGCCGATGTCCTCGTCGACGATCCGCTCGATCCGTTCACGCGTGCTGATCGCGAGCGACGAGTCGCGCACCGCCTCGCGCAACTCGTCGCCTGCGCGGATCAGCTCCTTCGAAAATCCCTGCAGGTTCACGAGCGGCGCGCGCAGGTCGTGCGACACGCTGTAGATGAACATTTCGTTTTCCTGGGTCTGCTGGCGCAGCGTCTCGTTGATGCGCGCGAGTTCGGCGGCGCGGCGCTCGAGGTCCGCGTGAAAGCGCGCCTCGATGCGCTCGGCTTCGAGCAGACGGCGGCTCGTCTCGTGCAAGGTCAGATCGAGTCGCGCGATTTCATCGCGGCCCGCGCCGAGCGGTGCGAGCGGCTCGTTGCCGGCGAGCCGGCCGGCGTTGTCGGACAGCAGCGCGAGCCGGCCGCGCACGCCGCGCGTGAACATCCAGACGGCCACCGCGACGAACAGCAGCGAGCCGAACGCGGCCGCGACGATCAGCGTCTGTTCCCGTTCACGCACGGCGGCGACCGCACTCGAGCGCGAGGTATCGAGGCGGCGCTCCTCCGCCTGGAACGAGGTCACCTCCAAACGGAAATGATCGAGCACGTCGGCCTGGGCGAGATCGTGGAAGCGCGCGAGAATCTCGCCGCGCCGCCCAGCGTGCAGCAGGTCCTGGATCCGGTCGGACCACTGGCGGTACGCCTGCACCGCCTGGCGCATCTCGACCGCGCGCTCGACCTGGGCGGGATTGTCCGCGACGAGTTCGGCGAGCTCGTCGATGCGCCGGTCGACGTCCACCCATACCGCGACCCGCGTCGTGAAGTGCGCGTCGTTGGCGAGCACCGCGCCGCGCAGCGCGACCGATTCGGCCAGCACCGGATCGAGAATCGCCGTGGTCTGGCGCAGCACCTCCTCGCTATGCATCGCCCAGCGCTCGGCCGACGTCGCATCGGCCTGCGCCTTCACGAGGCCGCTGAGCAGCGCGAGTTCGAAGACGGCCGGGATCGCGATCAGCAGCAAGCCTTTAGTGGTGAGTCTCATGCGTGCCCATGGGAGGGGTTGGCCGGCGGATCATGCACGGAGTCGGCACATTATGTCGGCGTTTGCGCGCGAAAAGAAAGAGGGGCACGAACTCGTCGACGGCCGCCTCTCCCGCTGGCAGACCACGCGCCAGGATTGGGCATCGGCGCGTCCAGTCAGCATCTCGTGGCGTCAGGAATCCGAATGAATATGTAATAAAAATCGAAGATTTCGCCCTCGTCTGGGTCATCCCGCGCCGTCACGCCGATTCATGCACTTTTCTTGTGCTTCCGATGTCTGTTCAGGTGCATGACGCGCTCGGGCGGCGCACGCGTCAAAACCATCCGGATTCCCATCCCGGTGCCCAATTGCACCGCATCGACGCGACCCGCACAACTTTGGCCCGCTTCTTGCGTACATAGCGCACCTTTTTTTGGCATAAGCGGGACACATCGATGGAAAGTCTGAAATACGGCGCCGATACCGAGTTTCTTCTGATCGGCGCCGCCATGGTGCTGGCGATGCACGCGGGGTTCGCCTTCCTTGAGCTCGGCACCGTGCGCAAGAAGAATCAGGTCAATGCGCTGGTCAAGATTCTGGTGGACTTCGCGGTCTCGACGATCGCGTACTTCTTCATTGGCTACACGATCGCCTACGGCGTGCAGTTTTTCAGCAACGCCGCGACGCTCGCCGAGCACAACGGCTACGCCCTCGTGCGCTTTTTCTTTCTGCTGACGTTCGCCGCGGCGATCCCCGCGATCGTGTCGGGCGGTATCGCCGAGCGCTCCAAATTCAATCCGCAGCTGTTCGCGACGTTCGTGCTGGTCGGCTTCGTCTATCCGTTCTTCGAAGGCATCGCCTGGAATGACCGCTTCGGCATTCAGGACTGGCTGACGCAGGCATTCGGCGCGCCGTTCCATGACTTCGCGGGCTCGGTGGTGGTGCACGCGTTCGGCGGCTGGGTTGCGCTGCCGGCCGTGCTGCTGCTCGGCGCGCGCCACGGCCGCTATCATCGCGACGGCGGTATCGCCGCGCATCCGCCGTCGAACATTCCGTTTCTCGCGCTCGGCGCATGGGTGCTGACGGTCGGCTGGTTCGGCTTCAACGTGATGAGCTCGCAGACGCTCGACAAGATCAGCGGCCTCGTCGCGGTCAACTCGCTGATGGCGATGGTCGGCGGCACGCTGAGCGCGTGGTTCGCGGGCCGCAACGACCCGGGCTTCACGTACAACGGCCCGCTCGCCGGACTCGTGGCCGTGTGCGCCGGCTCGGATCTGATGCATCCGCTCGGCGCGCTGGTCACGGGCGGCATCGCCGGCGTGCTGTTCGTCTATATGTTCACCTGCGTGCAGAACCGCTGGCGCATCGACGACGTGCTCGGCGTGTGGCCGCTGCACGGCCTGTGCGGCGCGTGGGGCGGCATCGCGGCCGGCATCTTCGGCATGCATGCGCTCGGTGGGCTCGGTGGTGTGTCGTTCGTCTCGCAGGTGATCGGCACGCTCGGCGGGATCGTCGTGTCGGGCGTCGGCGGCACGATCGTGTACGGCGTGATCCGCATGACGGTCGGCCTGCGGCTCGACCAGGAAGAGGAATACAACGGCGCCGATCTGTCGATTCACAAGATTTCGGCAACGCCGGAGTGAACCCAGGCTGCGCTTGCGGAAAACGGGACCGGCGCGGGCCACGCGCCTGTCCCCAAATGCACGCGCCGATGTTAGACTTCGCGGCTGGAGATGGCATTCTCCATTAACCGCCCTTGGGGCTGATGATGCCTGCTACGCCCGGTCATGCGGACGCGGCATCAACTCGCCCGCATCAACCGGTTTGTCGACATTCCGGTTTCGATCCTCTTCCATGTATTGGTCTTTTCTCGCTGTCGCGATTGGCGGCGCACTCGGCTCGCTGTTTCGCTGGTTCCTCGGCTTCCGACTGAACGCGATCTTTAGCGACCTGCCGCTTGGCACGCTCGCCGCCAACGTGATCGCCGGCTACATCATCGGCGTGGCGGTCGCGGGCTTCGCGCGTGTGCCTCAGCTCGCGCCGGAATGGCGGCTGTTCGTGATCACCGGTCTGATGGGCGGCCTGTCGACGTTCTCGACGTTTTCCGCGGAGGTCGTGCAGCGCCTGCAGGACGGCCGGCTCGGCTGGGCGGCCGGCGAGGTGGCGATTCACGTGAGCGCGTCGCTGATCATGACGATTCTCGGCATCGCGACGGTTTCGCTGCTGGCGCGCTGAGACTGAGACGCGCACGTGAGCTTCAGCCGGCTACCGGATCGACTGCCGATACCGGAGCGCTACGGGCTTCGATCGCAAGACCGGCTTGCAGACACAGGTCCTCCCTGAAATGCGCGGCAACGATCTGAACGCCTACCGGTACTCCGTTCACGAGATCAGTCGTGACCGTGAGACCAGGCAAGCCCATCGCGGGTAGCGCTCGCATGGTGAGTTGCGACTCCCACACTCGCTCGAAGCCGTCGATTCCCTGCCGATCCAGATCGTCGGGAAACGGCAGTTCCGCCGATACCGGCAGGACCAGAACCGCATATCGATCGAGGAACGTTCGCCACTGCCGCATCAAGGTCGTCCGTCTCACGAGCGAGTCCTTGATGACGTCGGCTGGCAGATTGGCTACCTTGAGCCGCGCCGCGGCGACGACCGCAGCCGCGCCCGGGTCGCCATCGCTCTCCACCGAGCGTGCCAGGGCATCGAATCCATCTCCAAGCCACAGCCGCTCCTGAACTTGCGCCGCGTCGCGAATCGGGGGTGTGTCGTCGATTTCGTCGACGCTCCAACCGGCATCGACGAGTTTGCGCGCGGCTTCGCGCAGCGCCGCTTCGACTTCCGCAGTGATCCGCAAACCGCCCGGACGCAGACACAACGCTGCGCGCTTCGGCACCTCGGCGCCGACCAGCGGCATCGGCACATACCAGGGATCCCGAACGTCCGGCGCCGACAGCGCCAGCAGACCGAGACGCAGATCCTCCATCGTTCGGCCCATCGGACCGGCCGCCGACATCAGCTGAGCGCCGATCGCACGCTCGGGCCACGTTGCGTTATACGCCGGCACGCGTCCCAGGCTTGGGCGAATCCCATGGATACCACAGGCGTAAGCGGGATAGCGGATCGAACCGCCGATGTCGGTGCCGATCGCGAGTTGTCCGATACCCGCCGCAACGGCGGCGGCGCCGCCGCCCGATGAACCACCGGGCGTGCGCGACCGGTCTCGGGGATTGAAGGTCTTGCCGTGCACCTGGTTCGACGTGAACCAGCGCAACGCAAAGGTCGGCGAGTTGCTGCGGCCCAGCAGCACCGCGCCCGCTTTTTCAAGGTTGTCGACCAGCGGGCTGTTCTCCTGAGCGACGAGGTTTTCGTGGCTCCGCGCTCCGTTCGTCGTCGCGAACCCACGCTGGTCGATGTTGATCTTCACCGTCACCGGAACGCCGGCAAGCGGCCCCAACGTCTCGCCACGTGCGCGCGCGCGGTCCACCGCCTCGGCCTGCTGAATCACCGCTTCCGGCCGGTATGCAACGATTGCATTCAGCGCCGGATTCACCGACTCCAGGCGTTCCAATGCGGATTGCGCGGCCTCTTTTGCCGATACGTCACCGTTCCTGATCCGCGTCGCAAGTTCGTTTGCACTCAGGCGCCAAAGCTCGATCATGGTTCCTCCAGCAACTCGTGGTTAGTCTTCGCTAATCCGAACGAGGGTTTCGCCGCCGTGTCGGATTCGTCGGTCATGCACGCATGGCGTCATTTAGCGCGCACTTTGTATCCGCATGTTGTCTGATACTGCATTATTTGTAACCGAACACGGGTCCGTCTGAGTGCGGGCTGGCGCTATCCGTACTGCGCGATAAGCGACACCTGACTGCGAAATTCGGTTCGTGAGCAGCCTCAACGTAGTGATGTAAATCGGATAGATATCACTAAAGCGCCTTCAGTTATTTTTATTTTCCTTGTACGGAAACACCTCCTCATTGAGCTTCCATCCATTTTTTATCTGACTTACTTTATAGATTGAAAGTCTTTGCGCGACCCGATGTGCGGAGCATGATTCGTTGAGGCGCAGTCACCCTTATGCGCCCTTTCGCACTTATTGCTGCTACAAACCGCTTTGGTCACGCATTGCCGGAGGCGACAGTTTTAATGCTTTCAAGGCCTTCTTCGGCGCACCGCTTTTGCGAAGTTTTTCAGACCTGGCTACGAAGAGTTTTCCGATGAAAATGTATGCCAGCCTAGTTACTACGCAAGAATTTTGATGTGACGATTACCGAACCTATCCGTGAGCGCATAGCGTTTTGCCAATATGCGCATGACATATCACCGTGGCAATAGACACGGTGCCGCTGACAGTCAAGCTTCTGCTGTCGTGCGCTGATAGATGAAAAAAAAGGCGTCACGTTGCCGCGACGCCTTAAAAAGTTCTAGCCATTCCGAGGGCCGTGCTAGAACCTGAGAGAAGGTATTCGAAAGGCGCAAGCGCATTGGACGGACAAACGATCCTGCAATCCGGGATTTTTCCGCTCGCACGCACCAAACCGCAGCGGTGAAAAAGCGACTTTCGAAATGAGGTTCCATTTTTTATGGTTATGCTGACTAAGTCAAGCAAAAAGATATAGTCGCTCATGAATCGGCAATTTCTTCCGATACAATGAGATTCTTAAAGATATCTGAAGGGATGCCCCGGTTTGGAGATGCTCCCGCCCTCTACGAGCGGCCGTCAACAGGTTGTCGAACGAACAATTTGAAATACCGTTCCAAAAAAAGCGCATGAACCGATCTACACCCAACCAGACCGTCGCCGCCAAGGTCCCCGCCAGCAAAGACCGGGATGCCCCGGGCGATGAAGTCACCGCGCTCGCGCGCGGCCTCACGGTACTGCGCGCCGTCGCCGCCGCGCACGCACCGCTGAGCAATCGCGAACTCGCCGAGTTGACCGGCATCCCGAAACCCACCGTGTCGCGCATCACCGCGACCCTCGTGGGCGCCGGTTTTCTGCTGCGACTGCCCGACAGCGAGCGCTTCGTGCTGACCTCGTCGGTGCTCGAACTGAGCAACGGCTTTCTGCGCAACTTCGACATCCGCTCGCGCGCGCGGCCCTTTCTGATCGAACTCGCGGAACGCACCGCGCTGTCGGTGCATCTCGCGGTGCGCGATCGCTACGACATGGTCGTCATCGATGCGATCCGGCCGCGTTCGGCGGTGCTCGTCTCGCGGCTCGAAATCGGCTCGCGCATGAGCTTGACGCGCACGGCCGTGGGCCGGGCGTATCTCGCGGCGCTCGCGCAGCCGGAACGCGACCGTCTGCTCGTCGGCCTGCAGACGGCCGAAGGTGACGATTGGGGCTTTATCGGCAGCCGTCTCGTCAGCGCGATCCAGGACACGCTCGAGCGCGGCTTCGCGATCGCCACCGGCGAGTGGCACAACGGGCTGAACGCGATCGCGCTCGGCTTCATCGGGCCGTCGGGCGAGCGCTACGCGGTCAATTGCGGCGGCTCGGCCGACCAGTGTCCGCGCGACTGGCTGATCTCGCGCGCCGCGCCCGCGCTGCTCGAATGCATCGACAAGATCGTGCTGGAGATTGGTGGCGCACCGGGGCGCCGTCTCGACGAATAGGTCGTCGGCAACATCGTGCGCCATCGTGCACCAAACGGCGCCATCCCGACTTCGAGCCACGCCGTGGCAGTCGCATGCCGCCCTCACCCGACAATTTGCCGACATCCTGTAACCTTCGTAATCAACCGAAAAATACGCGGCTGGACTGTTACAGACGCCGCAACGTACGATCACGCATCCCGTCGCGGGACCGCGCGCGGCGAGCCGTGAGCGCCGTCGAAACGGCCTCGCCCATCCGTGTGATGATTCCGCATTGCGTTAACATCTCTGTCCCGCGCCTCGAGTAGCATCGCGCTGAACATTGCGCGGAGCCCACCGCCACGACCGCCTGACCTGCCGCCCATGTGCCGGCCGCCGTCCTTCGAACGGCGGCGAGCGCATCGGCGGCTCACATCACAAAGCCAGCCACCTGACCGAACCGATGGACGAACAACAAAAGCACCCGGAAACCCAACGCCCTACCGCTTCCCAGCCAGCCGCGAGCGGCGCGCAATCGAGCGCGCCCGGCACCGCGAAACGCCACCGCGGCCGCACCGTCGCGCTGATCGTCGCGGCGCTGGTGGTGCTCGGCGTCGTGCTGTGGCGCTGGCATCCGTGGGGCGGGCCCGGTAGCGGCGCGAGCGCGCCGGGTGCCGCGAGCGGCGCGCGCAGCGGCCGCTTCGGCCGCGGCGGTCCGAACGCGATGGCCAACCTCGCGCAGCCGGTGCACGTCGCCGCCGCGACGCAGGGCGAGATGCCGGTCGTGCTGACCGCGCTCGGCACGGTCACGCCGCTCGCCACCGTCACGGTGCTGCCGCAGTTGAGCGGCGTGCTGCAGGACGTCTATTTCAAGGAAGGCCAGATGGTCAAGAAGGGCGACGTGCTGGCCCAGATCGACCCGCGCCCGTATGAGATTTCGCTACGCAACGCCGAGGGCACACTGGTGCGCGACGAGGCGCTGCTCGCCACCGCGCGTCTCGATCTGAAGCGCTATCAGACGCTGCTCGCGCAGGACTCGATCGCGAGTCAGCAGGTCGACACCCAGGCGTCGTTGGTGCGGCAATACGAAGGCACGGTGAAGTCCGACCAGGCGAACATCGACAGCTTCAAGCTCGACCTCGTGTACGCGCGCATCACCGCGCCGGTGTCGGGGCGCGTCGGCCTGCGCCAGGTCGATCCGGGCAATTACGTGACCTCGGGCCTCACCAACGGCATCGTCGTGATTACGCAACTCGATCCGATCAGCGTGGTGTTCACCACTTCCGAAGACAACCTGCAGCAGATCATCCAGCACACGCAAAACGGCGAGTCGCTGTCGGCGACCGCGTACGACCGCAGCAACACGCATCCGCTCGAAGTCGGCTCGCTGAAGACGATGGACAACCAGATCGACACGACCACCGGCACGATCAAGCTGCGCGCGGTCTTCCAGAACAAGGACAACGGCCTGTTCCCGAACCAGTTCGTCAATACGCGCCTGCTCGTCGATACGATCAGGGACGCGGTGATCGTACCGACCTCGGCGGTGCTCAACGGCTCGATGGGCACCTTCGTGTACGTCGTGAAGGCCGACAATACGGTCACCGTGCGCCAGGTCAAGGTCGGCCCGGTCGACGGCGAGCGCACCAGCATCCAGTCGGGCCTCGCGGTCGGCGAGCGCGTCGTGATCGACGGTTCGGACCGGCTGCGCGAAGGCGCGAAGATCACGATTCCGGCCGAGCGGCCGCGTGGCGCAGCCGGCGCGCACGGCGCGAGCGCGCCGGCTGGCGCCTCGGCCGCCTCGGGCGCGCACGCGCATCACGGCCGGCACGCGTCGCAGGCATCGTCATAAAGTAAAGGCTCGGCACTTACCGCATGAATCCATCCCGCGCTTTTATTCTGCGTCCCGTCGGCACCGCGCTGCTGATGGCGGCGATCATGCTGGTCGGTCTCGTCGCGCTGCGCTTTCTGCCGCTGTCCGCGCTGCCCGAGGTCGACTATCCGACGATCC
This sequence comes from Paraburkholderia sp. HD33-4, assembly GCF_021390635.1. NCBI lineage: Bacteria > Pseudomonadati > Pseudomonadota > Betaproteobacteria > Burkholderiales > Burkholderiaceae > Paraburkholderia > Paraburkholderia sp. HD33-4. Next base: position 2,880,811 of record NZ_JAJEJS010000001.1, read on the forward strand.
AGGTGCAGACCTTCTATCCGGGCGCGAGCCCGGACGTGATGACCTCGTCCGTGACGGCGCCGCTCGAGCGGCAGTTCGGGCAGATGCCGTCGCTGAACCAGATGTCGTCGCAAAGCTCGGCCGGCTCGTCGATCATCACGCTGCAGTTCAGTCTCGACCTGCCGCTCGACATCGCCGAGCAGGAAGTCCAGGCGGCGATCAACGCGGCCGGCAACCTGCTGCCGTCCGACCTGCCCGCGCCGCCGATCTACGCGAAGGTCAACCCGGCCGACGCGCCGATCATCACGCTCGCGATCACGTCGAAAACGCTGCCGCTCACGCAGGTGCAGGATCTCGCCGATACCCGTCTCGCGCAGAAGATTTCGCAGGTCGCGGGGGTGGGTCTCGTGAGCCTGTCGGGCGGCCAGCGCCCGGCGATCCGCATTCAGGCGAACCCGCGCGCGCTCGCCGCCTACGGCCTGAATCTCGATGACCTGCGCACCACGATCTCGAACCTGAACGTCAACACGCCGAAGGGCAATTTCGACGGCCCGACGCGCAACTACACGATCAACTCGAACGACCAGTTGACGAGTGCCGACGAGTACCAGAGCGCCGTGGTCGCGTACAAGAACGGCCGTCCCGTGATGCTGACCGACGTCGCGAGCATCGTGTCGGGACCGGAGAACACCAAGCTCGGGGCGTGGGTCGACAACACGCCCGCGATCATCCTGAACGTGCAGCGCCAGCCGGGCGCGAACGTGATCCAGGTGGTCGACAGCATCAAAACGCTGCTGCCGCAACTGCAGCAGTCGCTGCCCGCCGCGCTCGACGTCGAGGTCGTCACCGACCGCACGACCACGATCCGCGCGTCGGTGCGCGACGTGCAGTTCGAACTGGCGATGTCGGTCGTGCTGGTCGTGCTGGTGATGTACCTGTTCCTCGCGAACGTCTACGCGACGATCATTCCGAGCCTGTCGGTGCCGCTGTCGCTGATCGGCACGCTCGCCGTGATGTACCTGTGCGGCTTCTCGCTGGACAATTTATCGCTGATGGCGCTGACCATCGCGACCGGCTTCGTCGTCGACGACGCGATCGTGATGATCGAGAACATCGCGCGCTACGTCGAGGAAGGCGAGACGGCGCTCGAAGCCGCGCTGAAGGGCTCGAAGCAGATCGGCTTCACCATCATTTCGCTGACGGTCTCGCTGATCGCGGTGCTGATTCCGCTGCTCTTCATGGGCGACGTGGTCGGGCGCCTCTTTCATGAATTCGCGATCACGCTCGCGGTGACGATCGTCATCTCGGCGGTCGTGTCGCTGACGCTCGTGCCGATGATGTGCGCGAAGCTGTTGCGCCACACGCCGCCGCACGACAGTCACCGCTTCGAGGCGAAGGCGCACCGCTTCATCGACTGGGTGATCGCGCGCTACGGGGTCGCGCTCACCTGGGTGCTGAACCGTCAGCGCTCCACGCTGGTCGTCGCGGTGCTCACGCTGGTGCTGACCGGCCTCCTGTACGTGTACGTGCCGAAAGGCTTCTTCCCGGTGCAGGACACCGGCGTGATCCAGGCGATCACGCAGATGCCGCAGTCGGTGTCGTTCGCGTCGATGGCCGAGCGTCAGCAGGCGCTCGCCGACCAGATCCTGAAGAATCCGGACGTCGAAAGCCTGACCTCGTTCATCGGCGTGGACGGCAGCAACATCACGCTGAACAGCGGCCGCATGCTGATCAACCTGAAGCCGCGCGACGACCGCAGCAACACCGCGAGCGACGTGATCCGCCAGTTGCAGAAGGACGTCGCGCATATCCCGGGCGCGTCGCTGTACATGCAGCCGGTGCAGGACCTGACGATCGACTCCACCGTGAGTCCGACGCAGTATCAGTTCATGCTGACCGATCCGAACATCGGCGAATTCACGACATGGGTGCCGAAGCTGGTCGACCGCTTGAAGCAGTCGCCCGAGCTCGCCGACGTCGCGACCGATCTGCAGGACAACGGCCGCTCGGTGTTCATCGAGATCGACCGCGCGACCGCCGCGCGCTTCGGCATCACGCCGGCCACGATCGACAGCGCGTTGTACGACGCGTTCGGCCAGCGCATCGTGTCGACGATCTTCACGCAGTCGAACCAGTACCGCGTGATTCTCGAAGCGCAGCCGACGATGCAGCACTACACCACGTCGCTGAACTCGATCTACCTGCCCTCTTCCACATCGTCGGGCGGCCAGGTGCCGCTGTCGTCGATCGCGAAGTTCATCGAGCAACCCGCGCCGCTTCTGGTCACGCACCTGAGCCAGTTCCCGGCCACCACGGTGTCGTTCAACCTCGCGCCCGGTTCGTCGCTCGGCGCGGCCGTGCAGGCGATCGGGCAGGCCGAGAAGGACATCGGCCTGCCCGCGTCGTTCCAGACGCGCTTCCAGGGCGCGGCGCTCGCGTTCCAGGCGTCGCTCGCGAACGAGCTGTTCCTGATCCTCGCGGCGATCGTCACGATGTACATCGTGCTCGGCGTGCTGTACGAGAGCTTCATCCATCCGATCACGATTCTGTCCACTCTTCCGTCGGCCGGCGTCGGTGCGCTGCTCGCGCTGCTGATCACCGGCCACGATCTCGACATCATCGGCATCATCGGCATCGTGCTGTTGATCGGTATCGTGAAGAAGAACGCGATCATGATGATCGACTTCGCGCTCTACGCCGAGCGCGAGGAAGGCAAGCCGCCGCGCGAGGCAATCTACCAGGCGTGTCTGCTGCGCTTCCGGCCGATCCTGATGACCACGCTCGCCGCGCTGCTCGGCGCGCTGCCGCTGATGCTCGGCACCGGCGCGGGCTCGGAGCTGCGCCGTCCGCTCGGTATCGCGATCGCCGGCGGTCTGATCGTGAGCCAGCTGCTGACGCTGTTCACGACGCCGGTGATATACCTCGCGTTCGATTCGCTCGGCCGCCGGCTGCGCGAGCGCTTTCACCGCGGCGATTCGTCCGGTAGCGCCACGCCGCCCGCCACCGATGCAGGGAACTGAGCGATGAATCTGTCGCGTCCGTTTATCTCCCGCCCGGTCGCCACCACGCTGCTGGCGATCGGCATCGCGCTGTCGGGCGTGTTCGCGTTCACCAAGCTGCCGGTGGCGCCCCTGCCGCAGGTCGATTTCCCGACCATCTCGGTGCAGGCGACGCTGCCGGGCGGCAGTCCGGAGACCGTCGCGACGAGCGTCGCGAGTCCGCTGGAACGGCATCTCGGCTCGATTGCCGACGTGACCGAGATGACGTCGCAAAGCTCGGTCGGCTCGACGCGCATCACGCTGCAGTTCGGCCTGAACCGCAACATCGACGGCGCCGCGCGCGACGTCCAGGCGGCGATCAACGCGGCGCGCGCCGACCTGCCCGCCAGCCTGCGCAGCAACCCGACCTATCACAAGGTCAATCCGGCCGACGCGCCGATCCTGATTCTCGCGCTGACGTCGAGCACGCTCACGGCCGGCCAGCTCTACGATTCGGCGGCCACGGTGCTGCAGCAGTCGCTGTCGCAGGTGCAGGGGGTCGGCGAAGTGGACGTCAGCGGCTCGGCGAATCCGGCGGTGCGCGTCGAGCTGGAACCGAACGCGCTGTCGCATTACGGCATCGGCCTCGAAGACGTGCGCGCGGCGCTCGCGGCGGCCAACGCGAACAGCCCGAAGGGCTCGATCGAGTTCGGCGAAAACCGTGTGCAGCTCTACACGAACGACCAGGCGAGCAAGGCGTCGCAGTACAAGGATCTCGTGATCGCCTATCGCAACGGCGCGCCGGTCAAACTCTCCGATATGGGCGAGGTCGTCGATTCGGTCGAGGATCTGCGCAACCTCGGCCTCTTCAATGGCAAACGTTCGGTGCTGGTGATCCTGTACCGGCAGCCGGGCGCGAACATCATCGAAACCGTCGACCGTGTGAAGGCGATGCTGCCGCAACTGCACGCGTCGCTGCCCGCCAACGTCGATATCGCGCCGACCTCGGACCGCTCGACGACGATCCGCGCGTCGCTGAAGGACACCGAGCGCACGCTCGTGATCGCGGTCGCGCTCGTCGTGATGGTCGTGTTCCTGTTCCTGCGCAACTGGCGCGCGACGCTGATTCCGAGCGTGGCCGTGCCGATCTCGATCATCGGCACGTTCGGCGCGATGTACCTGATGGGTTTCTCGATCGACAATCTGTCGCTGATGGCGCTGACCATCGCGACCGGCTTCGTCGTCGACGACGCGATCGTCGTGCTCGAAAACATCTCGCGCCACATCGAAGACGGCGTGCCGCGCATGAAGGCCGCGTTCCTCGGCGCGCGCGAGGTCGGCTTCACGGTGATGTCGATCAGCATTTCGCTCGTCGCCGTGTTCCTGCCGATCCTGCTGATGGGCGGCATCGTCGGGCGGCTGTTCCGCGAGTTCGCGCTGACGCTGTCGCTCGCGATCGCGGTGTCGCTGGTCGTATCGCTGACGCTCACGCCGATGATGTGCTCGCGCCTGCTGCGCGAGCCGCACGAAAAAGAACAGGAAAGCCGCTTCGGCCGCTGGCTCGAACGTGGCTTCACGTCGATGCAGCGCGGCTACGAGCGCACGCTCGGCTGGGCGCTGCGACATCCGCTGCTGATCGTCCTCGTGCTGCTGCTGACCATCGCGCTGAACGTCGCGCTCTACATCATCGTGCCGAAGGGCTTCTTCCCGCAGCAGGACACCGGGCGTTTGATCGGCGGCATCCAGGCCGACCAGAGCACGTCGTTCCAGGCGATGAAGGGCAAGTTCTCGCAGATGATGGAGATCGTCGGCAAGAACCCGGCGGTCGACAGCGTGGTCGGCTTCACCGGCGGCCGGCAGACCAACTCGGGCTTCATGTTCGTGTCGCTGAAGCCGAAAAGCGAACGCAAGATCTCCGCCGACCAGGTGATCCAGCAGCTGCGCGCGCCGCTCGGCGACGTGGCCGGCGCGCGCACCTTCCTGCAGGCGGTGCAGGACATCCGCGTCGGCGGCCGGCAATCGAACGCGCAGTATCAGTTCACGCTGCTCGCCGACTCGACGCCCGATCTGTACAAGTGGGGGCCGAAGCTCACCGAGGCGCTGCAGGCGCGCAAGGAGCTCGCCGACGTGAACTCCGACCAGCAGCAAGGCGGTCTCGAGGCGATGGTGACGATCGACCGCGCCACCGCATCGCGTCTCGGCATCAAGCCCGCGCAGATCGACAACACGCTGTACGACGCGTTCGGCCAGCGCCAGGTGTCGACGATCTACAACCCGCTGAACCAGTATCACGTCGTGATGGAGGTCGCGCCGCGCTACTGGCAGAGCCCGGAAACGCTGAACCAGATTTTCGTCAGCACCTCGGGCGGCAGCGCGAGCGGCGCGCAGACCACCAATGCGCCGGCCGGCACCGTGACGTCCAAAGCAACCAGCACGGCGAGTACGACGAGCGCGGCAACCGGCGGCACGGCGGCCACCACCGCGACGAGCGCGGCCAGCATCGCGGCCGACTCCGCGCGCAATCAGGCGATCAACTCGATCGCGGCGAGCGGCAAGTCGAGCGCTTCTTCAGGCTCGGCGGTGTCGACCGCGAAGGAAACGATGGTGCCGCTGTCGGCGATCGCCAGCTTCGGGCCGGGCACCACGCCGCTGTCGGTCAATCACCAGAGCCAGTTCGTCGCCTCGACGATCTCGTTCAACCTGCCGCCGGGCGTGTCGCTGTCCACCGCCACCCAGGCGATCTACGACACGATGGCCGAGATCGGCATGCCGGGCACGATCCACGGCAGCTTCCAGGGCACCGCGCAGGCGTTCCAGCAGTCGATGTCCGATCAGCCGATCCTGATCCTCGCCGCGCTCGCGGCCGTGTATATCGTGCTCGGCATCCTGTACGAGAGCTACATCCACCCGCTGACGATCCTGTCGACGCTGCCGTCCGCGGGCGTCGGCGCCCTGCTCGCGCTGCTGCTTTTCAACACCGAGTTCAGCATCATCGCGCTGATCGGCGTGATCCTGCTGATCGGCATCGTGAAGAAGAACGCGATCATGATGGTGGACTTCGCGATCGACGCGTCGCGCAAGGGGATGTCATCGCGCGACGCGATCCACCAGGCCTGTCTGCTGCGCTTCCGGCCGATCATGATGACCACCTTCGCCGCGCTGCTCGGCGCGTTGCCGCTCGCGTTCGGCAGCGGCGAAGGCGCGGAGATGCGCGCTCCGCTCGGTATTTCGATCGTCGGCGGCCTGATCGTCAGCCAGATGCTGACGCTCTATACGACGCCGGTCGTGTATCTGTACATGGATCGCCTCCGCGTGCGCTGGGAAGCGAGAAAGGCGCGCCGCGCGGGTGGCACGGCGCCGACGTCGTCATGAGGTAGCGGCGGTGGCGCTTACAGCTTCTGCTCGATGGCCAGCGAGAAAATCCGCTGCCATTGGCGCGCCACCCGTTCGTTCGACATCGGCACGAGCCACTCGCCGTGCCGTGTGTCCTTGACCTTCAGCGCGAGCCGCGCCTGTGCGTTGCGGCCCTGCACTTCGGCGCCGAGCAGATCGGCGAAGATATACGCACCCTGCTCGTCGCCGACGCGAATCTCGCAGAACCGCTTGGCCGCCGCGAGCCGCACCGAACCCCAACTGCCCTTCAGTTCATGCGTCCAGTCGCCGTCCCGCACGTTTGGCGCGACTTCGCGGCGCCGCTGTCGCCAGTACGCGAGCGCACCGGCGATCAGCAACGCAACCAGCACGGCCACGCCCTCCGCCACCGCCAGCCCGAAATCGGCCCGCAGCGCATCAAAGGCGCGCACCGCGCCGTACCCCAGCGCGATCAGCGCAATCAACGCAACGACAATCGGCATCGCAAGCTCATCCGGCAAGAGGTTTTAGTCGGCTGGCACGGGCAAACGCGATGGCGCGTACGGCCCCTCACTGCCCCTTATGCGCGGCCGCCCACTCCTTGAGCGCGTTCAGCGTGTTCTCGACATGCTTGTCGGGCGACAGGCTCGTGTACTCGTAGATGATCTTGCCGTCGGGCGCGATCACGTACGACACGCGATTCGCCATGCCGGCCTTCAGCGGCATGGCCGCGTCGTACGCGTTGATCACCTTCGCGTCGGCGTCGGCGGCGACCGGGAATTTGCTGCGGCATTCGCTGACCGAAAACTTCGTCAGCGTGTCGATGTTGTCGTGCGACACGCCGATCACCGTCGCGCCGTACTTCTTGTATTCGTCGACCGCATCGGCGAACTCGTGCGCCTCGATCGTGCAGCCCTTCGTGAACGCGGCCGGATAGAAGTACAGCACGACCGGCCCCTTCTTCAGTTCGTCGGCCAGCGAATACGTGTAGGTCTTGCCGCCGAGCGAGGCCTCGGCGGTAAACGTCGGCGCGGTATCGCCGGGCTTCAGGGTTGCCGAAGCGAGCGGCGAATGCATTGCGAATCCGAACGCCATGACGGCGGTCAGTACCGCCGGTATGTGTTTTATCTTCATCTGCTCCTCCATGCGTGAGCGCACGCGGCTGATCCGGTCCATCGAAGAGAGCTTCGGCCGGCGTTACGGGCCGTCGCTGAACTTATTATTGGACCACGGATGCGCCCGCCGCGTCGCTCGGCGCCCCGGACCACAAGCGAATCGAAAGAATGCGGCGCGCGAGCTCAGCGCATCAAACGCCCAACTCCGCCACGTGCGCGCCGAACCACGCCGCCGCCGACAGGTTCAGCTCCGACAGCACGTCGGGCGTCAGCGCGTGGAAACCCGCCGCCGTCGCGACCGGCGCGGCGTCGCCGCCCTCGCCCGCGACCTCGGCGATCAGCAGCAGCGCGCCCAGTTCGCCCTTGCGCGCAACGATCGCCTCGCGGATCTGCGGCGCGAGGCCGAGCTTTTCGAGGACCGTCTCGGGTGTGCTGTCGAGCACGATGTGCACGAGCGAAAAAATCCCGGTCATGAACGCGGCGTCGGCGAATTCGCCGTCGGCCGGATGCAGCCAGTTCGCGGCGAGCTCCATGAAGCGCGAGCGCGTCGCGGCCAGTTGCACGAGCGGATCGGCGCGCCACGGCAGATCGCCGGTATCCGAGTAGAGCAACAGTTGCGCCCAACGCGCGATCTGCCGCGTGCCGGTCGCGATGATCGCCTCGCGCAGCGACGCGATGTTGCGCCCGAGGCCGAACGCGCTCGAATTGACCAGCCGCAGCAGTTGCACGACCACGCCCGGATTGACCTTCAGCTCCGCCTCGAGCTCGACGATGCCGGCGTCGCGCGACAGCAGCGCGAGCAGCCGCAGCAGGCCCGGGCGCAGCGAACGGTTGCGCGGCGCGGCCAGCACCTGCGGCCGCGCGAAGAAGTAGCCCTGGAACAGATCGAAGCCGAGTTCGTGGGCGAGCGCGAAGTCCTCGTGCGTCTCGACCTTCTCGGCGAGCAGCGTCTTGCCGTGGCCGCGCAGTGTCTTCGCGAGTTTCGCGACCATGGGGCGCGGCGTCTGCAGGAAATCGATCTTGACGATGTCGGCGTAAGGCAGCATCGCGTCCAGCTCGTCGGTCAGATCGCGCACGTCGTCGAGCGCGACCTGGAAGCCGGCGCCGCGCAGCTCGTCGAGGCGGCGTCCGAGCGAGGCGTCGTAGCGTACGGTTTCGAGGATTTCGAGCACGAAGCGCTCGGGCGGCATCAGATGGACGATGTCGCTAAAGAGCAGCGCGCGGTCGATATTGACGAACCCGCGATGCTGGCCGAGCACGGCCGGCACGCCGATTCCGCCGATCGTGCGCGCGACCACCTGCGCGGTGGCCTGCGCGTCGTCATTGATTTCGGCGTAGTTGTACGTTCCGGCACGGAACAGCAACTCGTAGGCGTGAAGCGCGCCGGTGCGATCGAGAATCGGCTGACGGCCGACGTAGACGTACTGCGGGACCGCGTCCGGGTGCCCGTGCTCACGATAGCCGGTCAACGCGCCGGCGAATACATCACGCACCTCGACGTCCCGCGGGACGGGCCGTGGGGGTCGGGCAGACCTGACGACGGGGCGTTCGGACATGGATCATCGGTGCAAGGTTCGGAAAGTCAACGCTACGCGACGTCATCAGCGTCGCCAGATTAGGGGAGATTCGCCGTGTTAACGGTCACTAAGCGGCGTCACTTTAACCGAATCGTCCCGGCGACGGCACCGGGCTTCTCCTTACCAGATGTTTTTCTCCGCGGGCCGCTAAAGATTTCGCCATAAGAGTCGTTATCTCGTTCTGATGGGGCGGCCTGATATCTCCCGGCCGCCCGGACCGGCGGACAAGCAGCCCCGCCAGCGGACGAAACCAGGTTGCCAGCGACAAACATGGAAGCGAACACGATCACCGCGCCCCGCCGGGGCTCCTTGCGCACGGTCATCGACCGGCTGCGGGCGTTCGGCCGGCGCGAGGACGACGACCAGCCGAGCAGCACGAACCGACCGCCCCCACTGGAACAGGTGGTGGGCGCGGTCGACCTGCTCGCGCACGTCGACGACGCGTTGCACTTCGTCTACGTGTCCGACGCGAGCCTGCGCTTCATCGGCTATCACCGCGAATACCTGAAAACGGCGACGCTGCACGATCTGGTCGCGCCCGCCGACGTGCCGCGCCTCGACGCGCTGCTCAAGCACGCGGCGGCCTCGGGCAACGTCGAGAAAGCGACCCTCGGGCTCGTCAAGTCGCTGACCTACCCGATCACGGTCGAGCTGCGGGTCGTGCGCAGCAGCCACGACGGCGTCGACGGCTATGCGATCGCCGGTTTCGACGTGTCGTCGTGGCGCGCCACCGAAGAGCGCCTGACCCAGGCGTTGCATCTGGACCGGCTGACCAGCCTGCCGAACCAGTCGGGACTGCTGCACGCGTTGCTCGACGCGCAGCACAAGGCCGACGCGCACGGCACGCCGGTCGCGTTGCTGCTGCTCGATCTCGACGACTATCAGCGCGTGAACCGCGCGCTCGGCTACGACGCCGGCGACGAAATGCTGCGCGACACGTCGCGGCGCCTGTTGAACATGACGAGCCCGAACGAAACGATCGCGCGCGTCGCCAGCGACGAGTTCGCGATCCTCGTGAAGCCGGCCGCGAGCCGCACCGACGCGGCGGCCGCCGCCGAAGCGCTGGCGCGGCGCCTGTTGAGCGCGATCCAGCAGCCGTACGTGTTCAAGGGTCAGCAGGTGCATCTGTCGGCCAGCATCGGCATCGCGCTGTATCCGGACGTACGCCACGCCAACGACACCGGCGGCCACGATACCCACCTGCTGCGCTGGGCCGACCACGCGCTGTTGCAGGCCAAGGCCGCGGGCGGCAACACGCTCGCGTTCTACGTGCCCGACGACAACCCGGCCGACGCCGAACGACTGAAGCTCGAGGCCGACCTCTACGACGGCGTCCGCAACGGCGAGTTTTCGCTACACTTCCAGCCGATCACGAGCAGCCGCACGCGGGGCGTGGTCGGTGTCGAAGCATTGATCCGCTGGTCGCATCCGGTGCATGGCCTCGTGCCGCCGTCGATGTTCATTCCGCTCGCCGAGTCGATCGGGCTGATCAACTTCCTCGGCAACTGGGTGCTGAAGGTCGCGTGCATGCAGCTGATCCAGTGGGACGCCAAAGGCATCCCGCTGCAGTACGTGGCGGTCAACGTGTCGCCGCAGCAGTTTCGCGATCCGCGCTTCAAGGACTCGGTGCGCGAGGCGATCGAGCTGACCGGCATCGATCCGCGCCGCGTCGTCTTCGAGATCACCGAAAGTCTGCTGATGCACGACCCGGCGCACGCCAAGGGCTTGCTCGAAGACCTGACGGCGATGGGCATCCGCTTCGCCGTCGACGACTTCGGCACCGGCTATTCGAGCCTCGCGTACCTGCAGCGTTTTCCGCTCGCGAAGCTGAAGATCGACCGGAGTTTCGTCGAGAATCTGCTAACCTCGCGAAACGATCAGGCAATCGTTAGCGCTGTCGTCGGCCTGGCGCAGACGCTCGACCTCGAACTGGTTGCCGAGGGCGTCGAAACGGAAGCGCAACGCGCGCTGCTCACCGAGATGGGCTGCGATCACATTCAGGGCTGGCTCGTCTGCAAGGCGCTGCCGTCCGAAGAACTCGCGCAGCGCTTCGAGACGCGCGAGCTTCAGTTGCACGGCGCGTAACGGGCGATGCGGACTCGACGCCCACGCAGCGGAACAAGCCGGCTCACGACCGGCATGGCATTCACTGGAACACGTATGGCTTTTGCGGGACTCACATGGTAAAGGCGGCAGTGCTCGACCGGCTCTGGACGCGAATGAGCGAGCGCGGCGATTTCCCTATGCTGTCGCAATCGCTGCGCACCACCATGGCAGCAGTGACCAACGACGACCTCGACTTCACCGGCCTCGTGCAAGTGGTGCTGTCGGACTTCGCGCTCACGCAGAAGGTGCTGCGGCTCGCGAACTCGGCGATGTACATGGCGTTCGGCGGCAACATCACGACCGTGTCGCGGGCGCTGATGGTGCTCGGCATGGATGCGGTCGGCCATCTGGTCGTCGGCCTGAAGATCGTCGATCACTTTCATCACAGCGCGCCGCGCCGCATCGATGCGAAACTCGAACTGAACCGCACGCTGCTGTCAGGCTGCGTCGCGCGCAAGCTGACCGAGCGCGGCGACCTGCGCGCCGGCGAAGAAGCGGTGGTCTGCACGCTGATGCGGCAGATCGGCAAGCTGCTGGTCGTGTTCTATCTCGACGCCGAGTGGGACCAGATTCGCCGCCATATCGACGGCGGCGCGCAGGAAGCCGATGCGTGCGTGCTGGTGCTCGGCGTCACGTTCGATGAAATCGGCCACGAAGCCGCGGTGCGCTGGCGCCTGCCCGACACGATCCGCTCGGGCATGGGCGAGTTCGATCCGGAAGATGTGACGCAACCGCGCCAGGTGCAGTGGTTGCGCGCGATCACCAATTACTCGACCGCGGTCGCCGACGTGCTCGCGCAGCAGAGCATGCCCGAGGGGGAGCGCGAGGCGCGCATCGGCGAGCTTGCGCACGAGTACAGCGGCGCGCTGAACACCGACCCCGAGGTGCTGCTGCAGATGAGCGTCGCGCTCGCGCGCGAGGATGGCGGCGACGGCGTGATGCGCGAAATCGTCGAGTTGCGCGCCAATGCCGATGCGATCGCGCGCGAGGCGATGACGCCCGAGGCGCGCATCGAGGTCGGGGTGAAGGATCTGCGCGGTCTGCCCGAGGGCAGCCCGCTCGCACCGGCGCTCGGGATGGCCGCCGAGACCGTGCTCGCGGCGCTCGGCTTCGCGCGCACCGTGGTGTACGTCAAGCATAGCAACGGCACGTTCAGGGCGCGTCTCGGCTTCGGGCCGAAGATCGACGCGGCGCTGCCGCGGCTCGCGTTCAGCACCGCGTTCGCACCCGACGTGTTTCATCTGGCGATCGCGAACTCGGTGGGCATCTTCATCGAGAATGCGCGCGACCCGAAGATGGTCGCGCGGCTGCCCGAGTGGTTCCGGCGCTCGTTCGACGACGCCCGTGCGTTCGTGCTGCTGCCGATACTCGACGAAACCGATCAGACCGTCGCGCTACTGTACGGCGACTGGTCGCATACGCAGGAGGCGCGCCGCATCTCGCAGAAGGAGATGAGCGTGCTCAACGAAATGGCACAGGAGTTAGGACGTTTTTTCGGCCAGGGGCAGATGCGGGAAATGGAGATGATGTGAAGACCTGGCGTGATCGTTGATCACTCTGCTTCACTTTGATCCTTGCCGTGTTTGCCCGAAAACGATTTTATCCGGGCACGATGTGGGGTTTTCACCCCACTCAATCCTCGATTCGCTCCAGCCCTTCCGCGCTGCGATCCGCGACGCCGGCCCATGCGCCGGCCGCGAGCCCCATCTGCGCGACCTCTTCCACCGTCAACGGCGCAAGACGCTCGCATAGCGTGGCGACGCGCTCCCATGCGCCGCCTTCGAGCGCCTCGACCGCGCTCAGCAGCAGACCCAGCCTGCCCTCGCGATGCAGGATCGCGGCCTGGATCGGCCGTGACAGCGTAAGGATGTTAAGGGTTTTTTCGAGCGAGCCGCCGAACACCGCATCGACGAACGAGAACACGCCGGTCAGGAAGGCCGCGTCGGCTTCGTCGCGGCCCGCCTCGGGCATGCGCTCGATCGCGAGCTCCATGAAGCGCGCGCGGCTGGCGGCGAGTTGCAGCAGCGGATCGTCCTCGAGCGCGACCTTGCGGCCGTCGGCGTAGAGCAGCAGCTGCGTCCAGCGCGCGATGCGGTCGGTGCCCGTCGCGTTGATCGCGTCGCGCAGCGTCGTCACCTTGTGACCGACCGCGAGGCCGCTCGAATTCGCGAGCTTCATCAGATGCATGACGAGCACCGGGTTCATCTTCAGCTCGGCTTCGAGCTGGGCGACCGTCGGGTCGCCCGCGAGCAGTTGCAGCAGATTGAGCAGCGCGTGGCGCGGCGCGCTGACGCGGCGCGTCGCCGAGCTTTGCGCACGCGCGAAGTAATAGCCCTGGAAGCGGTCGAAGCCGAGCTCATGCGCCGTTTCGAAGTCGGCCTGCGCGTCGACAGCCGATGCGAGCAGCAGCTTGCCCGCCGACTTCAGCACGCTCGCCAGCTTCGGCAGCAGCGCGCGCGGCGTGCGCGTGACGTCGATCTTGACGACTTCGGCGTAGGGCAGCAGCTTCGCGAAAGTTTCGTTGGGCTGCGTGACGTCGTCGAGCGCGAAGCGGTAGCGGCGGCCGTGCAGATACACGACACGCGCGATCAACGCGTCGTCGACTTCGAGAGACGAAGGCAGCTCGAGCATGAAGCGCTCGGCGGGCAGTCTCAGGATCGCGTCGTCGAGCAGCAGTTCGCGGTTCACGTCGACGTAGGCCGGATGGCCAGTCAGCGCGCCGCGCACGTCGGCCTGCACGAGTCCGCGCACGATCGCGCGCGCGACGCGTTGCGCCGGCGTGGGCGAGCGTCCCGGCAACGCGTCGGTGTCGGCGTCGGATTGGGAATGGGTCTCGGCGTGCGGTGCATCCTGATCGGCGTCGGCGAGCGGCAGCTCGGGCGCACGCACCTTGATCTCGTAGCCGCACAGCATGCCGTCCCGATTCAGAATGGGCTGCCGCGCGTAGCTGGCGGCGAGCGACGCGTCGTCGGTCGTGCCGCTGTGGCTCAGAGTCTCGATTGCGATGGTGGTCATTCCGGTCCCCCGCTCGGCGCCGCTGGCGCCTGGCCGCTATGTTCTGTTTTTCGCTGCACGTAGGCGCGTTTCTTTGACGTTAAAAGCTGCGTCGCGCGTGGCAGAGTGCGTCGCAATTTTATCGCAGCGTCATTGGGCGCGAACAGGCTTACGAGGCAATATCTCGAAATATTGTTGAACGTTTGCGACACGCGCGCGAAAAAGTAAAACGGCCGCATTAGCGGCCGTTCTGCATTGCGAGTCACGAATCGCTCGCTGCACCCGTTGCGCGTCGCTGGCGACGCGCAACACATCGATGCATCGTTACTTCAGCACGACTTTCACGTCGAAGTATTTGGCGGCGAGACGGTCGATCGTGCCATCCGCCTTCAGTTCCTTCAACGCGCCGTTCAGCGCATCCTTCAACGCCTTGTCGTTCTTGCGCACGCCGTAGCCGACACCCGCGCCGAGCAGCTTCTCGTCGCTGACAGCCGGACCGGCGAACTCGAAGCCCGCGCCCTGCGGCTTCTTCAGAAAGCCCTTCGATGCCGCTTCGGCGTCCTGGAACGACGCGTCGAGACGGCCCGACGCGAGGTCCGCGTAGATCTGGTCCTGCGTTTGATACGGTACGACGTCGACGCCGGCCGGTGCCCAGCGCGCCTTCGCATAGGTTTCCTGGATCGTGCCCTGCAGCACGCCGACGTGCTTGCCCTTCAGCGACGCGGGCGTCGGCTGCAGAGCGCTGCCCTTCTTCGCGATCATCTGGTTCGGGATCGTGTAGATCGGATCGGTGAAGTCGATCGCCTGGCGACGCTGGTCGGTAATCGTCATGTCGGAGTTGATCGCGCTGAACTTGCGCGCTTCGAGCGCCGGAATCAGGCCGTCGAACGAGTTCTCGACCCACACGCACTTGACCTTCAGCTTCGCGCACACGGCATTGCCGACGTCGATGTCGAAGCCCTGCAGTTCGCCAGCGGGCGACTTCGATTCGAACGGCGCATACGACGCCTCGACGCCGAAGCGCACTTCCTTGATCTCAGCCGCCGACGCGGTGCCTGCCGTCAACGCCGCCGTCGCGAACAGCGCGAGCGCGGCCAGGTTGGGCCAATTCATCTTCATTACGGGTGTTCCTTTACGGTGTGGACTGAAACGGAGCCGATTCGGCACGTGCAGGCGGGTTATGCCCGCCGCGCCTCGGACTCGCGCGGCCGGCGTGACCGGTAGGTGCGACAGCCGCGAAGCGCGCGATTGTACACGGAACCTGTCTAGACAAGTTTGGACAGCGTCTCGGCGGTGGTGTCGACGACGAGCAGTCCGGCGCGCAAGCCGGGCTTGACGCTCGGGTTCGGAAACACGATGCGCTCTTCGTCGCGCTGCACCGAGTACTGATAGTCGCCGTCGCGCGCGAGCAAGCTGCCCTTGGCGAGCGGCGTGAAGTTCGGCACGTCGGGGGCGAGCAGCAGTTCGAACGCGTCGCTTTGCTTGGTCAGTTGATCGACGACGGTGAAGACTCGCGGCAGAGCGGCTTGTGCGTCGGCTCGCGTGTCGGCTGGCGAGCTCACACGCGAGCCGGCCAGCAGCGCGCGCAGCGCGAGATCCGCGCCCTCGAAGCGCGTCAGGTCGTTCTCGCCGAACGGCCGCACCTTGCCGAGTTCGAGCGTGACCGCATCGGCGCCACACGCTTGCGCGGTGAAGTGCGAATAGGTGTTGCCCTTGGTCGTGTGCAACAGCACCGCGCTGATGCGAGCGTCGCCGAGCCACTCGAACATCGCGCGCGAAAACGGCTTGCCGGTATGCGGCAGCAGCGCGAAGCGCTCGAATACCGACGCGCGAATCGCGGTGTGCATGTCGATATGCCAGCGCGCGCCGGGGGCGTCCGACGCGGCCGCGAAAAAGCGTGTCGCCGCCTGTTCGAGCGCCGCCGCGCGCGGCGCTTCATGACTGTGCGGCAACTGCAGATGACGGCCGCTGAACAGCCGGTTCAGATCGTCGTCGCGATAGCGGCCGCCGTCGCGCATCGCGTCGATGTTGCCGAGAATTACGAGCAGCCGGCACGTGAGCGCGGCACGGCCTTGCGCGATATCGGCGACGATGCGCGACAGCAGTTCGATCGGCGCGGTTTCGTCGCCATGCACGCCGGCCGAGACGAGCACGCTGCGTCGGTCCGCATGCTGCTGCGCGGGCTCGATGACTGGCTCGATGACAAGCACACCGTCGCCCTGCCACGTCCAGCGCACGCCGTTCGCGCACACCCCTTGCGCCTCCCGCGCGCTCGGCCGCGAACCCGCGAGCGTCCACGCGAGAAAATCGTCGAGCATCGCGCTCGGGGCCGGCATCGCGTGTTCAGCGCTGGAAGTCATACAGCGAGCCCAGAGCGAGGATTTGCGTCAGTTCATCGAGCGCGGTGCGCGATTCGACCAGCAACTGCGGATCGGTCAGATCAGCCGGCGCGAGACGATCGCGATAGTGCTTTTCGATCCACGCATCGAGACGGCCGAACAGCGTGTCGTCGATCCACACGCCAGGGGCGACCGCGGCCCGTTCGGTGTCGTCGAGTACGACGCGCAGACGCAGACATGCGGGGCCGCCACCGTTCTTCATGCTCTCGCGCAGATCGAACACCAGCACTTCGTCGATCGGACCGCTGTGCGAAGTCAGCTCATCCAGATACGCGGCCACGCGCGGATTTTCGCGGCACTCCTGCGGCACGACCAGCACCTGCTTGCCATCGGGCCGGGTCAGCAGCTGGCTGTTGAACAGATACGAGGTCACCGCGTCGGCGACGCTGACCTGCGCGTCGGGCACTTCGATCACGTTGAAGCCGGCTTGCAGGCTCGCCAGCTTCGAGCGCAGCTCGTCGTACACCGCGTGCTGCTCGACGAACGCGAGCTGATGGCAGAACAGCGTATTGCGATTGCCGACCGCGATCACGTCGTTATGGAACACGCCCGCGTCGATCACTTCCGGGTTCTGCTGCGCGTACACGGTCGCCGCTTCCTGCAAGCCGTGACGATGCGCAACCGCGCGGCTCGCCTCGAACGTCTGGCGCGCCGGATAGCGCTTCGGCTCCGGCCCGCGACGATACTCACTGCGGCCGTACACGAAGAATTCGACACCGCGCGCCCGGTACTGCTCGCAAAAGCGCGTGTGATTCGCCGCACCTTCGTCGCCGAGCGCGGGCGTGCCGGGCAACGCCTCGTGCACGACGAAGCGGTCGGTGTCGCTGAACATCGCGCGCAGCGTGCGGCGCGTCGATTGATGCTCGATCGCGCGATGCAGCTTGCTGCACAGATTGGCCGGCGTGAAATGCACGCGGCCGTCGTGCGTATCCGCGGACGGACTCACCGTCGCCGCATTCGCGGTCCACATCGCCGAGGCCGAACTCGCCGCCGCGAGCAACTCGGGCGCGTCCTTCGCGACACGCGCGATCACCGACGCGTCGTCGCCGGAAAAGCCGAGCTCGCGCAACAGCCGCATCGACGGACGCTCCTGCGGCGGCAGCACGCCCTGATGAAACCCGAGGTCCGCCAACTGCTTCATCTTGCGCAGACCCTGGCGCGCGGCGGCCTTCGGGTTCGCGACCGACTTCTCGTTGTTCTGCGACGCGACGTTGCCGAACGACAAGCCCGCGTAGTTGTGAGTCGGGCCGACCAGGCCGTCGAAATTGGCTTCAGTGGCTTGCAGCATCGTCGATCCTTAGAATTGAAGGCCCGGCGAGACGCTCGCGGGCATGTTCAGTTGCGCGCTCTCGACGGAGGCCATCGGGTACGCGCAGTAGTCGGCCGCATAGAACGCGCTCGGCCGATGATTGCCCGAGCGGCCCGGCCCGCCGAACGGCGCACCCGACGAAGCGCCGTTGGTCGGCCGGTTCCAGTTGACGATGCCCGCGCGAATCGTGCGCTGGAAATGCGCCCACAGCGCTTCGTCGTCGGCGAGCAGGCCCGCGGACAGACCGAACTCTGTGTCGTTCGCCTGTTCGAGCGCGTCGTCGAAGTTGCGGTAGCGGATGATCTGCGCGAGCGGGCCGAAGTGTTCCTCGTCGGGCAGATTCTTCACATCGGTCACGTCGAGAATCGCGGGCGTGACGAAGCCGAGTTGCGGATCGCGCTGCTCCATCTTCAGAAGCGCCTTCGCGCCGCTCGCGAGCAGACTTTCCTGCGCGCTCATCAGACGCGAAGCCGCGCGCGCCGACACCACGGCGCCCATGAACGGCTGCGGCTCGGCGTTATATTCGCCCACGCCGATGCGCTTCGTGACTTCCGTCAGGCGCGCGAGGAAACGCTCGCCGAACGCATCGTCGGGCACGAAGATGCGGCGCGCGCACGTGCAGCGCTGCCCGGCCGACAGAAACGCCGATTGAATCGTGTGATGCACGGCGGCATCGAGGTCCGCGACCGGGCCGATCACGAGCGGATTGTTGCCGCCCATTTCGAGCGCGAGCACGATCTCCGGCCGGCCGCCAAACTGCTTGTGCAGCAATGTTCCGGTGTCCGAACTACCGGTGAAGAACAGGCCGTCGATCTGCCGGTGATTCGCGAGCGCGACGCCGGTATCCTTCTCGCCCTGCACGAGGTTCAGCACGCCGGCGGGCAGCCCCGCATCGCGCCAGATTTGCACGGTCAGCGCCGCGACGCCAGGCGCGAGTTCGGACGGCTTGAACACGACCGCGTTACCGGCGATCAGCGCGGGCACGATATGCCCGTTCGGCAGATGGCCGGGGAAGTTGTACGGCCCGAACACCGCAACCACGCCGTGCGGACGATGCCGCAGCACCGCGGTGCCGTCGGCCATCGCCGAGCGCTTTTCGCCGGTGCGTTCGTTGTACGACTGGATCGAAATCTCGACCTTCGCGGCCATCGACGCCGCTTCGGTGCGCGCTTCCCACAGCGGCTTGCCGGTCTCGCGGCCGATCGCTTCGGCGAGCGCTTCCTTGCGCTCGGTCACGAGCGCGGCGAAGCGGCGCACCACCGCGCAGCGTTCGTCGAGCGTCAGCGCCGACCATGCGGCGAACGCGCGGCGCGCGCTGCGTACCGCGCGATCGACGTCGTCCGCCGACGCGCTGTTGCCTTGCCACACCACCGCGCCCGTGCCGGGATTGTGCGATGCGAATACGGGTCCTGTGCCGGCGGCCCATTCGCCGTCGATGAAAAGCTCGCTCATGATCATCCTTGTTTGTGTTTCACCGGCAGCACCCGCAGCGGGTCGCCTGCCTTCACGTCGAGCGCGGCGGCCTCGGCCGCGCTCAGGCGGAATACGCCTTCGTGCGGCACCCCCGCCACGACGCCGACGCGAAAATCGCCGAGCGACGTGTTCGATACCATCGACTTCGGTCCGTCCTGCGCGGCCGGCTCCGATGCCTCGCGGATCTCGGCCGTCACCAGCACGCTCTCGCGCACCGTGCGCAAATCGGCGATATGGCATTCGAGCACCGGACCCGCGTCGAAAATATCGACGTGGTTCTCGTAGCGCAGCCCTTCCGCTTCGAGCATGCGGCGCGCCGGAATCGTGTCGTTGTGCGTGAGGCCGACGCAGCGCTGCGCCTCTTCCGGCAGCAGTTCGACGTACACCGGATAGCGCGGCATCAACTCGGCGAGAAACGCCTTGCGGCCGTGCGAGCTCAGATAGTCGGCCGCGTTGAAATCGATCTGGTAAAAATGCGAGCCGACCGCGCGCCAGAACGGCGACGTGCCCTGCTCGTCGAAATGGCCGCGCAACTCCGCGCACAGACGCTGCGGAAAACGCTCGCGAAACTGCGCGAGAAACATGAAGCGCGAGCGCGACAGCAAGCCGCCGACGCCGCTCGTGCGATAACGCGGGCTCAGGAACAGCGAGCACACTTCCGCATAACCGGTGAGGTCGTGCGAGATGTTCAGCGCGTGCATGCGCGTCCAGATGCCGAGATCCTGGCTCGCGTGCACGACCGTGCTCACGCGATAGTTGTAGAACGGCTGCTGCAGACCCACCGCCGTTTCGATGCCGCACACACCTGCCACGTCGCCGGTCGCGGTGTCTTCCATCACGAAGAAATAGCCGGCCTCGTGCGGCTCGGCCTGATCTTCCATCGTGCGGCGCGCGCGTTCGACCCGCGCCGCGAGTGCGTCGCGATCCGGCTTGAAGGTGGTCAGGCCCGGCCCGGTTTCCTGCGCGAGCCGCATCAGCGCATCCACATCGCCTCGTTGTACTACGCGAACGACGATCATTGCGCGTCTCCCGATGGTTCATCCTGCGGCTGATGCAGCGGCACGCAGCGCACCGTATCGCCTTCCCCTACGCCGAGCGCGGCGCGCGCCGCCTGCGACAACACGGCGCCCGACTCCTTGCCCCGCGCGAGATCGCCGAGCACGCAACGGAACTCGCCAGCGGCGCCGTTGTGCGCAATCAGGTAGGTTTCGCCGCGCGGCGCCGGCGCCTCGCGCACCACGCGCGTTTCGTTGTGCTTCACGCTGACGCTGCGATCCATCTGCGCGGTCAGCACCGGACCCGCGTCGAAGATGTCGACGTAGCGATCGGTCTCGAAGCCTTCCTCGAGATGAATCTCGTACGCGAGCAGCGCGTTCGAATCCGGCTCGCCGAGCACGCGCTGCGCCGCTTCGGGCAACAGCGGCACATACACGGGATAGGTCGGCATCACTTCGGCGATGAACGTGCGGCTGCGGCCGCCCGATTCGATTTCGATGTCGGCGAAATTGCGGCCGAAGAACTTGCGGCCCACCGCTTCCCAGAACGGCGACACGCCGTTCTCGTCGGTCACGCCGAGCAGCAGCGAGAACACCTCGGGCGTGAAGCGCTTGCGATTCGCGGCGATGTACATCATCCGCGCTCGCGACATCAACTGCGCGGCCGCGTCGCCGCGCAGCGACGGGTCGATGTAGTAGCCCGCGAGCCGGCTCTTGCCGGTCAGCTCGTGCGACATCGTCAGCGCGTGAATCTTGCGATTCACGTGCAGCTCGCGCGACGCATGAATCAGCGCGTCGTTGCGAAACACGTAGAACGGGTCCGCGTAACCGGCCGCCGCGACGATGCTCGCGGTGCCCATCAGCTTGCCGGTCTCCGAGTCTTCGAGCACGAACAGATAGAACTCCTCGCCCGGGAAGTCGACTTCCGCGCGAAACGAGTCTTCCGACAACGCGACGCGCGCTTCGAGCGCGCGCCGGTCGTGCGGCAGGGAATGCAGCACCGGTTGCGCGGTGCGCGCCATATGCTCGAGCGCATCGAGATCGGCAAGGCGGGCGGGACGTACGAAGTACATCATCGTTCCTGTTGAATGTGACGCATGATCCGCTGCATCAGCGTGGGCATGCAGGACTGGACTGCCTGAACATCAATGCGACGCCGCCTGCGCGCTCGCGCCGACGAGTTCGCCGAACGCCTTCTCGAGACGCGCGAAGCCTTCGGCCATGTCGTCGAGCGGCATGATCAGCGAGGGCACGAAGCGCAGCACGTCGGGGCCCGCCATCAGCATGATCACGCCATGCTGGCCGGCCGCGGTGACGAAGTCCTTCGCGCGGCCCCGGAACGGCTCATTCAGTTCGGCGCCGATCAGCAGGCCCTTGCCGCGCACTTCGGTGAATAGGCCGAAGCGCTCGTTCAGTTTCGCGAGGTGGCCCTTCAGAACTTCGCTGCGCGAGCGCACGCCTTCGAGCACCTTCGGGTCGCTGACGAGTTCGACCACCTTCTCCGCGATCGCCGAGCCGAGCGGATTGCCGCCGTACGTCGTGCCGTGCACGCCGACCTTGAAGTGCGCGGCGAGCTCTTTGGTGGTCAGCATCGCGCCGATCGGGAAGCCGTTGCCGAGCGCCTTCGCGGTGGTCAGGATGTCCGGCGTCACGCCGGTGTCCTGGTACGCGTAGAAGTAGCCGCTGCGGCCCACGCCGGTTTGCACTTCGTCGAAAATCAGCAGCGCGTTGTGCTGGTCGCACGCTTCGCGCAGCGCTTTCAGGAACGCCGGATCGGCCGGAATCACACCGCCCTCGCCCTGGATCGGCTCGACGATCACCGCGCAGGTCTGCGCGCCGATCGCCTTCTTCGCCGCTTCAATGTCGTTGTACGGCAGATGCGTGATGCCGGCCGGCACCGGGCCGAAGCCTTCCGAGTACTTCGGCTGGCCACCGACGCTGACGGTGAACAGCGTGCGGCCGTGGAACGACTGCGTAAACGAAATGATTTCGTCCTTCTGCGCGCCGTGACGGTCGAACGCGACGCGGCGCGCGAGCTTCAGCGCGGCCTCGTTCGCTTCGGCGCCCGAGTTCGCGAAGAACGCGCGGTCGGCGAACGTGAGGCTTTCGAGGCGCTTCGCGAGGCGCAGCACCGGCTCGTTGGTGTAGCCATTGCCGATGTGCCACAGCTTGCTGCCCTGCTCGTGCAGCACCTTCAGCAGCTCGGGATGCGCATGACCGAGCGCGGTGACGGCGATGCCGCCGGCGAAGTCGATATAGTCGCGGCCTTGCGTGTCCCACACGCGCGAGCCGAGACCGCGATCCGGTACGAAGGCGGCGGGGGAAAACACCGGCACCATGACTTCGTCGAAGGTCTGGCGTGTCACAGTCAGGTCGTTCATGGCAAATCCTTTTACGGGTGACAGGTAATACAGCTAGTGTAGGAAACCGCGCGCGGCACGTCTTGCGCATACGCGACGCTTTCTATGAGGTTCCGCGCGTCGCGGCGCCGCCGCGGGTACTTTTCGGGCAGGCGTTTCGTTCGCACTCTGTGAGCGGTTCGTGTCGGGATTGTGTCGGGGCTCGTCGGGGCTCGTCTGGGCTCGTCGGGCGTGTCGCGCGCGGGTCTCGCGCCTTAGCGGCGCAGCTGTCGAGCCCGCCAGCGGGCCTGCGCCGGCTTCGCTTTCAGACGGCTTCCAGCTCGCGCACGAGCCATGCCTGCCGGGCGCGCCGCCTTGCGTCAATCGATCTCGGGCGGCTCGATCAGCGCGGCCGGTCGCGGCTCGCTTGCGCCGCCGTGCGCGCCGGTCTGCCGGTCGATCCAGTTGCGGCGATCCTCGCGCGGCGTGACGCCGAAGCGCTCGCGATACGCATTCGAAAAATGCGCCGCCGATGAAAAACCGCACGCGAGGCTGATCTGCACGACCGACTTGCTGGTGCGCTGCAATTGCGTGCGCGCCTTCGACAGCCGCAGCCCCAGGTAGTACTTGGACGGCATCGAGCCGAGATACTGGCGAAACAGCCGCTCCAGCTGCCGCCGCGAGACGCCGACGAGGCCGGCGATTTCGTCGGTCGTCAGCGGGTCCTCGATATTGGCTTCCATCAGCAGCAGCGCGTCGTTCAGGCGCGGATGACGCTCGCCCGGCGCGGTCACGAACGGAATGCGCTGACGCTCCTCGCCCGCGCGCAGCACCCCGACACCGAGCGTATCGGCGATGCGCTCCGCGAGTTCGGGCCCGTGTTCGCGGCCGATCATCGCGAGCATGAAGTCGACGGTCGCCTGACCGCCCGCGCAGGTCGCGCGATCGCGATCGATTTCGAAGATCTGCTGCGTGACGATCGAGCGTTCGAACTGTTCGGAGAACTGCTGATAGGTTTCCCAGTTCACGCTGACGCGATAGCCGGACAGCTGGCCCGCCATCGCGAGCCACCACACGCCGTGGTGAATGCCGGTGACGAGCGGCGTGCGCTGACCGACGCGCGCGAGGCTCGCGAGAAAGAGACGATAGTCGGCGAACTGCTGGAACCGCTCGCTGACGATGATCAGCCAGTCGCACGCGATCGCGTCGCCGAACGCGGCATCGGCCGGCCATTGCGCGCCGCCCGCGAGCGGCACCGCGCGGCCGTCCCACGAGCAGACTTGCACGCGATACAGCGCGCGGCCGTCGATTTCATTGGCGAGATTGAGCGCGTCGACGATCGGCCCGACGCCCGACATCGACACGGGCGGCAGAGCGACGATCGAGACCTGCGTCGTGCGAGCCGGGCTGGACGTGCGGGCCATCGGGTGTCCGTGAAAAGCGGGCCGCGCGTTACTTCAGGCTGCCGGAGAGAAACTGCTTCAGGCGCTCGCTGCGCGGCGCGGTGAGCACCTCGGCGGGATTGCCCTCTTCCTCGGTGCGGCCCTGATGCAGGAACATCACATGGTTCGACACATTGCGCGCGAAGCCCATTTCGTGCGTGACGACGATCATGGTGCGGCCTTCCTCGGCGAGCTTCTGCATCACCTTCAGCACTTCGCCGACGAGTTCGGGGTCGAGCGCGGAGGTCGGTTCGTCGAACAGCATCACGTCCGGGTCCATCGCGAGTGCGCGAGCAATCGCGACGCGCTGCTGCTGGCCGCCCGACAGATGCGACGGGTACTGCTTCTCCAGACGCGGCGCGAGCCCGACCTTCTCCAGGTATTCGCGCGCACGGTCTTCGGCTTCCTTGCGCTTCAGGCCGAGCACATGGATCGGCGCTTCGATCACGTTCTCGAGCACGTTCATGTGCGCCCACAGGTTGAAGTGCTGGAACACCATCGCGAGCTTCGTGCGGATGCGCTGCAGTTGCTTGTGATCGGCGACTTCGAGGTTGCCGGCGCGATCGGTCTTGGTCTTCACCGCCTCGCCATCGACGACGATCTGCCCCGCGTTCGGCCGCTCGAGAAAATTGATGCAGCGCAGGAAGGTGCTCTTGCCCGAGCCGCTCGCGCCGATGATGCTGATCACGTCGCCCTTGTTCGCGTTGAGCGACACGCCCTTGAGCACTTCGTTGTCGCCGTAACGCTTGTGGATGTCCTGTACGGCGAGCTTGCAAGCTTCGGTCTGAGTGGTATGGAGCAAGATGCTCTCCCAGTGAAAAAAACGGATCAGTCTGGTGCGAACGCCGCCTTGCTGAAAGCGCGCGGCGCCCGATGCTTTATCGTCGACGCGCGCTCAGTGCGTGCGCACCGCGAGATACGCTAGCCAGCGGCGCTCGGCGCGCCGGAACAGCGCAACCAGCGCGAACGACACCACGAGATAAATCAGCGCCGCGAGCCCGAATGCGTTGAACGACTGGTAAGTCGCCGAGTTCGCATCGCGCGCGACCTTCAGGATGTCGGGCACCGTGGCCGTGAACGCGACCGTGGTCGCATGCAGCATCAGGATCACTTCGTTACTGTACAACGGCAACGCGCGGCGCAGCGCGGACGGTATCACAATGCGCCGGTACATCGTGAACCAGCTCATACCGTAGGCGCGCGCCGCCTCGACTTCGCCGTGCGAGGTCGAGCGGATCGCGCCCGCGAAAATCTCGGTCGTGTACGCGCAGGTATTCAAGGCGAACGCGAGGATCGCGCAGTGAAAGCCGCTGCGAAAGAACGCGTCGAGCAGACTGTGCGCGCGCACGAACGCGAGACTGTACACGCCGGTGTAGATCAGCAGCAGCTGGACATACAGCGGCGTGCCGCGAAATACGTAGGTGTACAGACGTACGGGCGTCGACAGCCAGCGCTTCTTCGACACGCGCGCGACCGCGAGCGGTATCGAGCACACGAAGCCGATCGCGATCGACGCGACCAGCAGCCACAGCGTGACCGCGAGCCCCGACAGGCGCTGCCCGTCCCAGAACAGGTACGCCTTCCAGAATTGATTGAGGATGTCGATCATGGCGTTCAAAGCTCCGCGTGTCGCACGCCGATCGAATAGCGGCGGTTCAGCCAGATCAGCGCGACGTTCGAGACGGTGGTGATCGCCAGATAGATCAGCGCCGCGACGAGGATGAAAAAGAACATGTTGAAGGTGCTCTTGCCCGCGTCCTGCGCCGCCTTGACGACGTCGGCGAGACCGATGATCGAAACCAGCGCGGTGGCCTTCACGAGCACCTGCCAGTTGTTGCCGATGCCGGGCAGCGCGAAGCGCATCATCTGCGGAAACAGGATGCGGGTGAATACGCGCACGCCGCTCATGCCGTACGCGCTGCCCGCTTCGAGCTGGCCGCGCGGCACCGCGAGAAACGCGCCGCGAAACGTCTCGGTGAAGTACGCGCCGTAGATGAAGCCGAGCGTCAGCACGCCGGCCACGAACGGATCGATGTCGAACTGCGGCAGATCGAGCGCGTCGGTGACGTCGTTGACCGCCATCTGGATGCTGTAGAACAGCAGCAGCATCAGCACGAGGTCGGGCACCGAGCGGATCAGCGTCGTATAGCCGGTTGCGATGGCCCGCAAGGGCCGGTTGAACGAGAGTTTCGCCGCCGCGCCCGCGAGGCCGAGCAACACAGCGGCCGCCAGCGACAGAACGGACAGTTCGATCGTCTGAATCGTGCCGGCGAGCAGCACGGGACCAAAGCCGTATAGGAACACGCGTGTCTCCATCCAGGTTTTGTTGAATTGGCGCGGATGGCGGCGGCTTCGTGGGCTGCTCGCTGCTCCGGCATGGCGCGGAGTCTCGCAAGCGGAAATCAATATCTCAAATACTAGGTGGGTGGTTTGCTGCGGCGCAACATTGCAACCCGACGAGCGGATAACGGCTCGTAGCGCTTGGTTTAACAAGAGTTAACGTTTTGTCAGGCGAGCGATGCGCGCGTGGCCGTGCTGCGATTTCGCAAGTTTCGGGTCGCTTTTTCGATAGGCCGCGCTCATTCGACGGTGAGCCGCGCGCGGATCGCCGGCAGCATGTGCTCGACCGCCGCGCGCCCTTCCTCGATGGCCGGCGCCGCGCGATGAAAATCGAAGATGCCCATGCCGCCCAGGCGCGGCTGGATCAGGATATCGGCCGGTTCGCCCGCGAGCCGGCTGCGCGAGATGCGCACCTGCATGATGTCGATGCTTTGCGCGATCGAACTCAGCATCGATGGCACTTGCGCGCTCGGCTTCGGCGGCACGCGCACGTCGTCGGTGGCGCTCGCTTCGGCTGGCGCGAGCCAGCGCGGCCATGGCTTGCCGTTGCGGCGCAGCGCGACGGGCGGCGGCGCGGTCGGATCGAGCGCGGGCGTTTCGATGACCGGGCCGCCGAAGTCGCGGCCGTTCAGGATGTCGTTGTTCAGATCGATCGCGATCACGCAGTCCGCGCGCATGCCGCGCGCGACCGACACCGGCACCGGGTTGCTCAGGCCGCCGTCGACGAGCCACGCGCCGTTGTGCCACACCGGCGTGAAGATGCCCGGAATCGCAATCGACGCGCGCACCGAGTCGATCGTGCTGCCGTCCTGCAGCCAGATTTCGCGGCCCGTATCGAGCTCGGTCGCGACCGCCGCGAACGGGATGTCCAGTTGCGCGATCGAGCGTCCGCCGAATTTGTCGGCGAATAGCTGGATCACCTTGCGCCCGCCGAGCAGGCCGCCCGAGATACGCAGGTCTAGCAGCCTTACCACGGTCTGCCACGTGAGACGCGACACCCACTCCTCGAGCCAGTCGAGATCGCCGTTCGCATAGACCGCGCCGACCAGCGCGCCGATCGACGTGCCGCACACGACGTCGGGCTTGATGCCCGCGTCCTGCAGCGCGCGAATCGCGCCGATATGCGCCCAGCCGCGCGCGGCGCCGCCCCCCAACACCAGCCCGATCCGGCTGTATCGACGTCGACGTATCATACCTACCCCGCTCTTTCGGACCGCTCATGCGGCCACCTTCTGAACGACACTTCCCCCCGCCTATCGCCCGCGAATCACGTCCGAGCGCGACGTGGTGTACACCCTCTGGCTCTGGTCGAAGTGAACGTTGAAGATGCCCTCTTCGGTCACTCCGCCCTCGCGCCATTTCCAGCTCCACACGGTTTCCGGCTTCAGCGGAAACACCGCGACCTGTCCAGGTTTGCCGAGCAAGCGGCGCACCTCGTCCTCGGTCATGCCGGAGCGGATCTTCGCGAAGTTGGCCGCGGTCAGCACTTGCGTGATCGCCTGCAGCTTGCCGTCGCGATCGACGTCGACCATGTAGGTGTTGAGGCCCTGCGGGCCGCGCGGATATTCGAAGCGCTTCGAGCCGTCGGTGAAGGTGCGCGCGGTTTCGGGCTTTCCCATTTGCGCGAGGATTTGCGCTTCGGTCGTGACGCCGGGCGTCATGTCCTTGAGCAGCAACGCGTCCGGTTTGACGGCGTTGAAAAAGTCCTTGAGTTTTTGCACGGCTTGATCGCTCTGCTGTTGGTCGCAGCCGGTCAGCGCAAAGCACGCCATCAGCAGCGTGACGCCCAGCGGTTTGAGGCTCACTTCGATTCCTGTCCGGATGCGCGGGATCTGCCTTCGCCGCGCATGGCCGGTCTGTAGTGTGTACTACAAGGATAACCGCGCCCGCGGAAAACCGCGAGTCACGCAGACACGACGAGTGCGGCTACGCACGTAACGTGTTGCGCGCAGCGCTAAAAGATCGACTGGGGATCAACCGAAGTGGTGGGCACGCCAGAAGCAAAAAGGCGACGCTGTTCACAGCGTCGCCATGTCGGTCGATATGATCAACCGGAAGTGACGGCGGCCCACATTGGCCGCCTTGCGCGAAGCACCGTGGACGACGCGCAGCGGTCTGTTCCAAACGAAGCGATGAGCAACCTTGGCTGCTCACCTTGCGCCATCGCCGAATGACAAACCGCTGCCTTTTATGGCCGCCCTGGTCCCTCGATAAGCCTTCCTGATCCCGCTAATTTAAACGCATTGGACGCATTCGACGAGAGCGCGTTTACACCGAATCGGCAGAAGATTCTGCGCGGAGCAACAGGGGCGCCGGACCGCCGGACCGCCGCCTGGTCAAATCACGCGAAAGCCGTGCGTGCCGTCGCGCGCGAGTTGCGCGACGAGCCCATGCTCCCATTCCAGATACGCGCTCATCGCTTCGCGCGCGTTCTCCGTGCCCTCATACGGCCGCTGATAACGATCGATGCGTGGCGACGCCATTCGCGTGCCGCCCGACTCCACGGGCAGGCCCGCGTCGATCCACGCGATCGTGCCGCCGCGCAGCACCTGCACCGGCCGCCGGGTCGCCGCGGCGAGTTCCGGCGCGACGAAGCGCGCGATCACGTCGCTGCCGCACGTGAGCACATAGCGCTTCGCGTCGGGCAGCGTGCGCAGCGCATCGGCGAGCTGGCTGCGGATCACGAACCACGCGCCCGGAATATGCCGCGTCAGATAGTCCGCGCTGCTCGTGAAATCGAGCACCACGGTACCCGGCGACTGCAGCAGCGCGGCGAGCTCGGCCGGCGCGATGTCGTCGACGTCGGGCGGCGTGACCGCGTAACGCGCGGGCGGCGCCATGCCCTTCTCGGCGAAATCGGCCGACGTCAGGCCATCGACCACGTATGCCTCGACGTTCATCTGCGCGAGCCACGACGCGGTCATGTTCGCGCGCACGCCGTCGTTGTCCGCGAGGATCACGCGCGCGCCGCGCACCGTCACGAACAGGTCGGTTTCCTGCACCAGCTGGCCGCCCGGCGCGCTGCGAAAACCGGGCACGTGACCCGCCTCGTACTCCTCGGGCGTACGCACGTCGAAGCGATACACGGTGCGCACCGCTTCGTCGGCCCAGCGACGCGCTTCGTCGCGCGAGGTGCGGCGCACGCGCGCCCGATCGGCGACCGCGCGCGCGCCTTCGGCCGCGGCGAGACGGGAAGCGTCGTCGACCACGCCTTCGACGCGCCGCGCGCTGCCATGCGCGAGCGGCTGACCGGCGAGCGTCCAGCCAATCGTACCGTTGCGCAGCGCCGCGACTGGATTCGGCAGCCCCGCGTTGATCAGCGACTGAGCGCCGATGATGCTGCGGGTGCGCCCCGCGCAATTGACGATGATGCGCGTGGCCGGATCCGGCGCGAGCTGCCGCGCGCGCAGCACCAGCTCCGCACCCGGCACGCTGATGCTGCCGGGGATGTTCATGGTCTGAAACTCGTCGAAGCGGCGCGCGTCGAGCACGACGACATCGGCCTCGCGATCGAGCAGCGCCTGCACCTGCTGCGCGGACAGCGACGGCGTATGACGCACGCTTTCGACCAGTTCACCGAACGCCTTGCTCGGCACGTTGACGTCCCTGAACAACTCGCCGCCCGCTTCGCGCCAGCCTTGCAGGCCGCCTTCGAGCAATGCGACGTTGGTATAGCCGAGCTCATCGAGACGCTGGGCCGCGCGCCTCGCGAGGCCCTCGCCGGCATCGAACACGACGATCGGTAGCGCGGGGCGCGGCAGCCGCAGCGGCGCGTCGAGTTCGAGCCGCGACAGCGGCAGATTGGCGGCGAACAACGGATGACTGCGCGCGTGCGGATCTTCCTCACGCACGTCGACGAGCGCGATCTCCTCACGGTCGAGCAAGGCGTGGCACACGTCTTGGTATGACCGGGTACGAAACTCTTTGACGACATTCATGGGATCAGGAACTCCTTCGCTACATTCCAGATTTCCGGCAACGGGTCGCGTTGCCGCGTCGATACTTAACCGTACACTCGAATTCCGATCAGCGCACGGTCACTCGCTGGATTACTTATTCGGGCGCACTGCGAATGCGACGCACCCGCCGCTCGAACACGCTACCCAGGCGCAATTTCCGCGCCACGCGTCGATCCTTACCGAATCTTTCCGACCCTTCGGCCGATATGGGCATCGCCGCGCCGCCAGCAGAAATGCCGCCGCTTTGCCACAATGCCCCATCGCGCGAAAGCGCCGCTCATCGCTATCAACAGACAATGATCCCCTTCTCGGTTCTCGATCTCTCGCCAGTCACCGCGGGAGCCACGCCTGCGGACGCGTTCAGGAACACACTGTCACTCGCGCAGCACGCGGAAAAGCTCGACTACAAGCGCTACTGGCTCGCCGAGCATCACAACATGACCGGCATCGCGAGCGCGGCGACCTCGGTCGTGATCGGCTACGTGGCCGGCGGCACGAACACGATTCGCGTCGGCTCCGGCGGCATCATGCTGCCGAACCATGCGCCGCTCGTGATCGCCGAACAGTTCGGCACGCTCGCGTCGCTGTATCCGGGGCGGATCGATCTCGGCCTCGGCCGCGCGCCCGGCACCGATCAGACCACTTCCCGCGCGCTGCGCCGCGATCTGCAGGCGAGCGCCGAGACCTTCCCCGACGACGTCGTCGAATTGCAACGGTATTTCGCCGAACCGGTCGCGGGCCAGCGCATTCGCGCGGTGCCGGGCGCGGGCCTCAATGTGCCGCTGTGGCTGCTCGGCTCGTCGCTGTACAGCGCGCAACTGGCTGCAGCGCTCGGGCTGCCGTTCGCGTTCGCGTCGCACTTCGCGCCCGATTACATGATGACCGCGCTGCAGGTGTATCGCTCGCAGTTCCGACCGTCCGCGACGCTGGCGAAGCCCTACGCGATGGTCGGCGTCAATCTGTTCGCCGCCGACACTAACGACGAAGCCGCGCGGCTGTTCACGTCGCTGCAGCAACAGTTCATCAATCTGCGGCGCGGCACGCCGGGGCAATTGCAGCCGCCGGTCGAGCGGCTCGACGCATCGGAGATGGAGTTGAACAACGTCGCTCGCGCACTCGCGTGCACCGTGATCGGCGATCGCGACGCGATCCGCGAAGGTCTGCAATCGATCATCGAGCAGACCGGTGCGAACGAGTTGATGCTGACCGCACAGATTTACGATCACGAAGCGCGGCTGCGCTCGTTCGAGATCGGCGCCGAGGTGCGCGATGAACTGATGGCGGCCAACTGAGCGTTTCGCGAACCGATCGGCCGACCCGGCAACGCACGAAAAAAGGGCGGCTCATCGCGAGCCGCCCTTGTCTTTTGCACTGAGTTGGGTCAGGCCGGACGCATCGGCCCGGCATTTCACGTCGACCGCAATCTCGGTGCTTCGTCCGCACCGCCCCGGCGTGAGATCTAGAAGGCGCTCTTTATCACCCCCCCGTCGGCCCGCAACGCAGCTCCCGTCGTGGCCGACGAAAGCGGACTGGCGAGATAGGCCACGAGCGACGCGACTTCCTGCGGCGAACCAAATCGCTTGATCAGCGATGTGGGACGGACCTTCTCGAAAAACTCTTTTTCAAACGCTTCGAACGATTTGCCGTCGGCCTTTGCAAGGGTCTCGACGAATTCGCCCACGCCCCGCGATTTCGTCGGCCCCGGCAGCACGCTATTGACCGTGATGCCTGTGCCGGCAACGGCTTCGGCGAGCCCGCGCGAGACCGCCAGCTGCGCGGTTTTCGTCACTCCGTAGTGGATCATTTCAGCCGGAATCTGCACCCCGCTCTCGCTCGAAATGAAAATGATGCGCCCCCAGTTGGCCCGCCTCATCGCGGGCAAAAACAGGCGAGCGAGGCGTACCCCACTCAACACATTGACGTCGAAGAATCGCTGCCAGTCCGCGTCGGGGATCTCTTCGAACGGCTTGGGCTCGAAGATGCCCAGGTTGTTGACCAGAATTTCCACGTCCGGATAGCGTCGCGCCAGCTCTTCCGCTGAAGCGGCCGTACTGAGATCGCCTGCAAATCCCTGCACGTCGCCGCCCGTCTCCGCTTTCAGCTGCGCGACCACGTCATCCACAGATGACTGGGAGCGGCCGTTCACGATCACACGAGCGCCCTCCCGCGCCAACGTGCTGGCGATAGCGTGACCGATGCCGGCCGTGCTGCCACTCACCAGTGCGAGTTTGCCTGTCAGATTCAGGTCCATAAGTGATTTCCTTTCAATGGATGAATTAAGAGTGGCGACATCGGGTCTTGAACGCCGGATGCCGCCAGCAGGTTCACGTACGTGTAATCGATGCGCCACCATCGACCAGTGAGGCGGTGCCGGTCACGAAGGACGAATCGTCCGACGCGAGATACAACACCGAACGCGCCAGTTCTTCGGGCTTGGCGACGCGCTTGAGCGCATGCAGTCCGGTCACGAATGCCTGCGATTCGTGGCTGTCGTTCATGCCGCGATACATCTCCGTGTCCACCGCGCCCGGCAACACCGCATTGACGCGCACGCCTTGCGCGCCGTACTCGGCAGCGAGTGCCTGCGTCAGGCCTATCAGGCCGGCCTTGCTCGCCGCGTAGGCCGCGGTGCCGGGAAACGCGAACGAGTAACCGACGAACGTCGACGTGAAGATGATCGAGCCACCACCCTGCTTCAGCATTTCGGGAATCTGGTGCTTCGCTCCGAGGAACGCACTGGTCAGATTGGTCGCCAGCGCGGCGCTCCAGCCAGCTTCGGAAATGCCGGTGCTCGGGCCCATCTCGCCAAGCGTACCGGCGTTGTTGTAGGCAATGTCCAGACGGCCGAAGCGGCTCACTGCGAGCGCGACCAGCGCCTTCGCGAAGTCCTCCGATTGCACGTCGCCGGCGAGATACACGGCTTCGCCGCCTTCGCTGGCTATCTCCGCGACGAGGGTTTCAAGTTCCGCCGCGCGGCGCGCCGCGATCACCACCTTGGCGCCTTCCTTCGCGAACAGCTTCGCGGTAGCGCGGCCAATTCCTGAGCTTGCACCTGTCACGATGGCGACCTTTCCCGTCAAGCGTTGCATGTTCTTCTCTCCTGATCCATTTGGTCGGCCAGTGCCCTATGCGTTGGCCGGTGAAAGGAATATAGGCTTCAGTCCTGATGGCGGAAAGGCCAAAAACATGGTCCTATCGGTCAGCTTTTGTGAACGATAGGAGGGCTTGCATGGACCGCCTGCGCGCCTTCGAGGTCTTCGTGACGGTGGTGAGCCGTGGTGGCTTTGCGCGCGCAGCGGATGCGCTCGGCACGTCGCCCGCCAACGTGACCCGCTATGTGAACGAGCTGGAAGCGCACCTGGGCACGCGCCTGCTGAACCGCACGTCGCGCACGCTGTCTCTGACCGAGGGCGGCGAGACGCTTTACGCCCGCTGCAAGTCCATTCTCGACGATGTCGCCGAGACGGAGGGGCTTGTGTCATCGGCGTCGGTCGAACCACGTGGACGCTTGCGCATCAATGCGCCCGTGAGCTTTGGCATTTTGTATCTGGCGCCGCTATGGCCCGAGTTCATGCGCAAATATCCTGGCATCGAACTCGACGTGGGGCTGATCGACCGCGTCGTCGATATCGTCGATGAAGGCTACGATCTCGCCATTCGCATCTCGCGCGCCGGCTCGACTAGCCACGCCGCGCGCAAGCTCGCGACATCGCAAAACATTCTGTGCGCGTCGCCGGCCTATCTGGCTCGCGCCGGAGTTCCGATGGCGCCCGCGGACCTGATCGGGCATCACTGCATCGGATACACCTATGCGGCCACCGGCGACGAGTGGCAACTGATCGACGGTGGCGGCAAGACTCACGCGGTGAAGGTCGACTGCCGCATGCATACGAATAACGGTGATACGGCGCGCGCAGCAGCGCTCGCCGGGCAAGGCGTGATCTGGCAACCCACGTTCCTGATCGGCAGCGATCTACGTGCCGGCACGCTCGTTCGGGTGTTGCCTGAGTATCGCCTGCCCGAGATCGACATACTCGCCATGTACCCGAGCCGTCGACACCTGAGCGCCAGAGTGCGTGTGATGATCGATTATTTGGTCGATGCGTTTGGTGGGATACCCCCTTGGGATCGGCATGACGAAAATTGAATTGGACAGGTGTCATGCGGTGGACGAGTTGATGGCGCGTCCGGAATATCCAGATGCGCCATTTCGGCTCAGCAGACGAATGGCGGCTTTGCGCGCAGCATATCTTCCCGCCGCGACGAACTGCCGGCCCTGAATCACGGTTCCGCGCGCGGGAGTAACACTGAAAAAATCGTCTCCGCATCATCGGAGCGCGTTTCGATTGCACCGTGGTGGGCCTTGGCGATTTCGCTTGCGATGTACAAACCCAGTCCAAGGTTGCCCGCCGTCTCGTCTTCGTTCTGGCGGATTGGCCCCCGAATCAACGGATCGAAGATGTGAGCCAGGGTTGCGGACTCGATCGCAGCACCGTGGTTGCAGACGTCGATGCGGACCTGTGTTGCATCACCGCTCACCGTCACGCGCACAGGAGTGTCCGGAGCCCCGTACTTGATGGCATTGAGAACAAGATTGCCCAGCAATTGCTGCAGGCGCTGCCTGTCCCACACCCCCTTTAGATCACCGGTTACTTGCAACTCAATCTGCCTGTCGGGATGAATGACACGCAACTCGTCCAGTTCGTCAGAAAGCACATCCGCGAGATTGACACTCGTGGGCGTGACGCTGATGCCCAACCCCAGTTTGGTTGGGTTGAATTCGGTCAGGTCATCAAGCAACGCCTGCATCCGCGCCCCGCTGCGGATCAGACGGCCTGCGGCCGTGGATACCTGCTCTCCGGCATTCAGAGCTGCCAGATACGATGAGGTGACCTTGATCGCCTGGAGGGGGCTGCGCATGTCGTGCCCCAGCATGCCAAGCAGGAGGTTACGGTTCTGCTCGATCTGCGAATTGAACGAGGTGACCGATTCGGCCAGGGCCTGATCGATCGCTTCATTGAAGCGAATGACATCATCGAAGTGAGGTACTTCGGGCACGCAATCGTCCATCCACAAGCGCAGCACGCTTGCACGCAGCGCGCGATATTCGGCGGCGAGCTGGTTGACATCGAAGCCGGCACGAGCCCGCAGAAATCCATGCGTTCGCGCGGCTGATTGGGTCACCCCGACGAGACCGGAGCCCTGGCCCCATGACTTTGCGTGTTGGGCGTCTCGGCTTTGCGGTGTTCGCAAGTCTGTTGCTACGGCGAGCAGCATTTGCTGCGCCTCTTCGCGTAGCTCCGTCGATCCCATTTTTGTCGCCGCTGGCGTGAGGGTGGCGGCGAACGCCTCCCAGTGCGCGAGTATCGGCTCGATGTCTCGCAAGATAAAGTCTGCAAGTCGCACGTCCGCGTCTCCAACCGGTAAATGGGCGGCTGCCGAGGCAATCAGCGTACCTATGTTACGCGCAAATTGGTGACGGACTTCAAGCGAAGGAGCGTTGCAAATGACGACAGGCAATGCCGCGGCAGCCCAATCCGGCTTCGAACAGGCATCTGCTTGAAATCCGTGTGGGACGCGGAATAACCTCGCATCTGACGGGTTCACTCCAACGAGACATCGGTTTGTCACAACGGGAGAACGATCGTGCGTACCCCAAGTCCTCGTACCGTGCGGACGATCCTGAGCGTCGTCGTTGTCCTGGCGATCTCCGCGTTTTGCGACTCGCCTGCCGTCACCGCCGGCTTACGGACCGACGCTACGTCTGACGAAGCAGCTTTCCTGGCGGAGAACGATGCCGCCATGACAAGGATGATGGATGGCATGTCGACGAGACCGACAGGCGACGTCGATCGCGATTTTGTCGAAATGATGGTACCTCACCATCAAGGTGCCATCGACATGGCGCAGGCCGAACTGCGTTACGGACACAACGAACAGTTGCGCCGCATCGCGCAAGAGATCGTCGTCGAGCAACAACAGGAAATCGTCGCCATGCGCGCCGCACTCGGACAACCGTTGCAGCCACCAGCCCCCGCGCCGGACCAGCAAAAGCCCGCTTCTCTCCCTGCTGCCACTGCCCACCCCGCATCCGACCACGGCATGTAAATGAACATGCCAAACCCAATGCAAGAGGAGCAACAATGAAACGCTCATCGAGAATCACCATCGGGTTGTCCGCAGCCGCGCTGGTGGCAGCGCAGTTCGCCTCGGCTGGGCAGGCCCCTGGATCGCAGTCCGATCCTGACATTCCCGTCAGCCACCACGATCGCGTGTACGCTGCCGAGCAGTTTTCGAACACGGTGTCGGTGATCGACCCGGCCGACAACAAGCTGCTCGGCCTGATCCGACTCGGCGATCCCTCGCCGGCCAATTTCAGTCCGTTGTACAAAGGTCAATTACTCGTGCATGGGATGGGATTCTCGCCGGACCATCACACGATTGCGGTCGTCTCGATCGGATCGAACTCGGTTTCATTCATCGACACGCAGACTAACGCGGTCAAGCATGTCACCTACGTCGGCCGCTCGCCTCACGAGGCCTTCTTCACTCCCGATGGAAAGGAGGTCTGGGTGACTGTGCGAGGCGAAAACTATGTGGCGGTACTCGACGGGAACACGTACGAGGAGAAAGCACGCATTACCGTTCCGGCTGGCCCCGGCATGCAGATATTCTCACCGGACGGGAAGTATGGTTATGTCTGTTCGTCCTTCAACCCGGAGACCGAGGTGGTGTCCGTGGCCGACCACAAGATCGTCGGCACGGTCAGGCAGGCCAGCCCCTTCTGTCCCGACCTGGCGGCGACGCCCGACGGCAAGCAGGTCTGGTTCACGCTCAAGGACACCGGCAAGGTTCAGGTGTTCGATGCAAGGCCGCCATTCGCGCTCATCAGTACGCTGGACACGGGCCCGATCACGAATCACGTGAACATCGTGCATAACGCCAATGGCACGTTCGCGTATGTCACCGTTGGAGGCCTGAATGTGGTCAAGGTGTTTCAAACCGATAACTTTTCGCAGGTCGCGACGATCCCTGTCGGCAACCTGCCGCATGGGCTATGGCCGTCGGGGGATGGCAGCCGCATCTATGTCGGACTCGAGAACGCCGATGCGATGACTGCGATCGACACACTGACCAACAAGGTCATCGCGACTGTGCCCATTGGCCAGGCGCCGCAGGCTGTCACCTATGTGCCGAACGCGGTGCCGGAAGGTGATGGTACGCAGAACCTGCAGGCACTCGGGCTGGCTGGTCAGAGCGTCCATATCGCACTGGTTCCGGTGGGGTCGAACAAGACGGCCGATGCCGCCAGTGCACCTACGACTGTCGCGTTGTTCGACCAGGGGCTCGTGCAGGTTCTCCAGGCCGCTGTCACCGGCCTGCAACCGAAGCAGCCCTACGTACTGGGTCTTGCCGATAAGCCGGATGGCTCGGGTGACATGCAAGTGCTTGCGAATTTCGTGTCCAATCCGGCCGGCTCGGCGATCGTCAATGCTCTCGGCCAGATTCGCCAACTGGTCACACCGGGAGTGAGCACCGCCGGAGACAAGCGCCGCTACCTCGTGGTCGCCCCCCTGGTGGCGGGTAAGCCCGGGGCTCCCGTGCAAGTGCAGTCGCTGTAACCGGGTCCGTCGCCAGAATGGCCGGTTCCTGAGTGGAACAGACGCCTGATCGTCTGAGCGACAGGGTGAGCAAACGACTCGTCATGGCCGCACTGAGCAGGACGGCGTGACGCTCTTACCCGACGCGTCGACCTCGATCCCCCAGTCGCCCTGCTCGAGCCAGTCATCACCGAGCAGTTCCACCGGATGCTGGGCGCGGCTCTGCCCGTTGCCGCAGCGCATATCGTCGGCCGGGCAGTAGTGGTCGCAGCCCCAGCACACGCGTTCCGGGTGCAGCGGATGAATCGGAAACTTCTTGGCCATGATGTCGTCCCCGGGCGATCACGGAAGCTCGCCCCGCCACAATTGTCGTCTTTGCGCGGCCCATGGGCAGATGGCAGAGTGTCGCGGCCCGCGCTGAGCGTTGCGACTGAAGCATGGTCCGAAAGGAACCCGGAGTTGCTGAACTTCAGGTGATTGATGCGCGTGGCAGTACGAAAGCAAGGCCATGTCAGCGATTTTCCAACTTCGTTCGGCTGAGTGACGGCCGCGCCCAAACTCACATCATCGCGGGTCACGTGGGGATGCGCTTTGCGCAGATCACGCCCGAATGGCATGACATCTGCATAGTGTGCCGCAAGCAGCCGGCCGCTTGAATGCTTCTCAACCCTTTCGTTCAAGGAGACACGCCATGAACACGCTGAGCATCAACGACATCCCGAACTCCGCAGAACTCGATCACGAGGAGATGACCCACATTCAAGGTGGCCGGATGAAACTACCCGGCCAGCACGTCGGCTCGATCCTCACGACCGCTGATGGCGACCCGGTCGACGTCTATGTCGACGGCGTGCTGCAAAACTCCGTTACCGACGGCTTCTACCACGGCTGACAGCAATGAGGCGCGCAGCTCTGCGCGCGCCCCCCTTTTCATAGCTCCGATTCGATCGGCAGCAGGCCCAGGAACCAGATGCTTGCACGCTGCGTGAATGAAGTCCCTGGCTCCGTGTCAAATTCCGTCACCGTTCCGTTCTCGGCGGTGTCGATCCAGACGATGCGGTGCTTGCCGTTCGCATCGGTACGTTGCTCGACTCGCCAGGCGATCACGTCCAGGTTCGGCTCGACGTCATCGACCACCTGGCCGGCAATCGCCGGACTGTTGCAAAGCACGCCAATCTCCGTGTTCAGATGGCTCGAGCGGGGATCGAGATTCATCGAGCCGATGAAAACGCTTTGTCTGTCGAAGACATACGTTTTCGCATGCAACGAGGCCTTTGAAGAACCGAAATACCTGTGTTGCGCTTTGGCCTTGCCCGAACCGGACGGCTTCAGCTCATAAAGCCGTACGCCCGCCGTCAGCAGATCCTCGCGATAGTGTTGATAACCCGCATTCACTGCGACGACGTCGGTTGCGGCCAGCGAGTTGGTCAACACCGTAACCTTGACCCCGCGCGCGGTCTGTTCGCGTATCCATGCAACGCCCGCTTTGCCTGGTACGAAGTAAGGCGAGATGATCAGCATTTCGTGCTCGGGTTCGAGGTGCAAGGCCGCAAACCGCGTCATCAGGTGGCCCTCCGGATCGTTCGGATCACGGGTGACCTTGGCCGGATCGTCGTACAGAAGCGTGGCTTGTCCCCATGAGAAATCGACGTTGCCTGCTGCGAGGACCCGGGCCATCCGCTGTCGCGCTTCCACGATGTATGGCGAGTCATGCTGCGATTTGATGTACTCGTTCAATTTCGCGCGGTAGCCCGCCAGCGCGGACGGATCGGCCTGATGTCCGATCAGTTGCTCGATCGCATACGACGATTGCGCATTCCAGAACTGGTCGAAGGCGTTGGAAACGTCCCGGACAACCGGACCGTGCACCAGCACGTCGAGATCGCCCATCACGACGACCTTCGATGCGCCGAAGTATTCGTCGCCGATATTGCGTCCGCCGAGAATGGCGGCTTCGTTGTCCGCAATCATCGCCTTGTCGTGCATGCGCCGATCGACGCGGGAAAATTCCAGGGCAGCCGCGAGCGACTTGAAGTGACGGCTCGCGACCGGGTTGAACAGCCGTATCTTCATGTTCGGATGCGAGCTGAGCGCGAGCAAAACCTGATCGTCGGCGTTCGTCCCGAGGTCGTCGAGCAGGACGCGCACACGTACGCCCCGGTCGGCCGCTGCGAGCAGCGCTGCCGCGAGTTCGCGGCCCGTCAGATCGTCGTGCCAGATGTAGTACTGCAGGTCGAGCGAGCGCTCGGCAGTTTCAGCGAGCACCACGCGCGCCACGATCGCGTCGACCGGGTCCTGCAGCAGATGAAACGCGCTGTTGCCCGGATGGCTTTGCTCTTCGGGCGTGAAGATCGCGCCGAGCCGGGTGGATTCTGTGTTTTGGAGCGCGAAGGTGGGAGTGCGGTTGCTTTGCGGCGGCAGACTCGCGCACGCGGCCAACAGGAAAACCAGAACGCTTGCGACGAGACCCTGTAGCTTTGTCATGTCCACACTCCGTCGAGATGTCGATCGGTATCAGGCTTGATGCCGTGGCGCAGTATGCGGTCATGGAGCGCGTTGCTCACGTGGTTTTCAAATCGCCCGCTGTGATTTATGCGTAATCCAGGGTGATTCTTGCCTCCAATGCGATATAGAAGAGCGGGAGAAAGTTGGGAGAGTGTAATTCCTGGGGCACGGTGCGACTCACTCGGCGATGGCCTCAATGTGAATTTTTAGCGCACGCGATGCGCTGTTGCGATCATCGGGAAGCCGTAGTGTCCCGGGCGCAGCGAGCGGCCGCTTGCGAGTGAGGAGCGGGACCGGCATCGCTCCTTCTTTGAGATTGCCGATTCATTACGTCGGCGGCAGCTTCCGAAGTGCAGCGGCCGTTTGCGGCGCCGCATCCTTGCCTATCGAGGTGGTCTTTCTAACCGATCAGCGGCAGCGTTGGCATGCTGAATTGCCCAAGCTAAGAAAACCCAATTGCGCATAATAGTCAACACTAAAAATTTTGTTTGCCGACGCCCCCAAATCCTTATCCCATAAAGGTTTTCCGGAAAACCAAGATATGCAGAGGCAGTAGAATAGTTTCTCGCAGATGTCCGTTGAAAGGCGCTTGCAGATCCAATTGAGATGCTCGCCCGCCGAACCTGAAAGTCCGCTGTGCGGATTGCAAGCGAACCCTCGAACTGGACGCAGTAGCCATTGCAGCTTTCCAACGGATTCCCTGCACATCTGCTAATCAGCGCTTTGGTAGTCTTGAACAAGGGCCGACGACGTTGCTATATGGAAAAGGAACTACAATGCCTGTCATCTATGCCCATCGGGGTCACGCCATGCGCAAGACCTATCGTTTCGCGCTCAATCACGCCGAAGAGATCGCGGCAATCCTCAGCGCCCACAAATTTTCGAATCCCGTTTTCGTGGAGGAATACGCGAAGGAATTCGACTTGACCATCGGCGGCAGTCCTGTAGGTAAGCCCACTCTTTTGGATATGGGTGCAATTCTCAACGAGCTTGAGGCGCTGTTCAGTGCTCGCGTTCAGTTCGTGACGACAAACTCCATTCCCTACGAAATGCAGGATCTGGTGAAGCCGCTCGTCGAGGAAGATCACGGTGCGTAACGGACGTCAGTTGTGCCAGGACATTCTGGATTCTGCCAAGCAGGTTATTGATTACGCTGCGCCGTCGTTTGTCGAATCTGCGGACTTTCTCGCCCGGTCCACAGACCGGTCAGAGGAAACAATGGCGACCTTCCATGAAGGACGCATGATCATGCCATTCACCGGGCAGGCGCACGAGTTCGCAAGCAATGGCATTGCCGATGCGGTCTTATACCGGCTTTGCGTAATTGGCGAGGCGACCGGCGACTTGCAGGATTACGACTCAACCCAGATTGTTCAAGCCGGTTTCGGTGACATGATGCCGACGCTCAGCGCGTTCCGCCGCATGCGTGATCTCCTGATTCACCAGCACTGGAAGGTGGATTTAGAGATCGTTTGGAATACGGTCGAAACGGATATTCCCACTCTGCATAAGCGCGTAGCTTTGCTGTATCCACATTTCGCGAATTAGCCACGCCCTTCGCTTTCATCGCCACTGACGGGTTTACGAGGAATTTTCGCCGGGCGGTGAACATACGGCAACGAAAAAGAAGGCCTTTTGAACGCTCAGCGATTGGTCGGCAGCGCCGCCAGTCCTTCGAGCAGCACCTTATGAAACGCGTCCGGATCCTGCATCTGCGGCGCGTCCCCAAGCCCCGCGAACTCGACGAGCGTCGCATGCGGAATCGACTTCGTGGCCGCGCGGCCCAATTCCGGGTAATGACCGAGCTTCGCCCGCACTTCGGGCGGCGCGGCGTCCTTACCGATCGCGGTGGTGTCCTTCTGGCCGATCAATAGCAGCATCGGCATGCTGAGTTGCCCAAGCTCATAAACGACGGGCTGCGTGTATCTCCGTGCATCTATAAACTTTTCGCCGATGCCGCCTACAGTCCTATCTCATGGCGGTTTGGGCAAAATCCAGGCGCACCAAAGGTACCAAAAGGCTACTCATGAAGTTTCACAGGAAGGGCGATTGCTGCCCCCAAGCGACCTCTCGACCAATCAAAGTAGCTCGGCGAAAGGCGGTCTCTCAACTAAACTATCTCGCTCCGCTGGGTAAAGCACCTGTGATTTGTTTGTTGCTGGGGGGCTCGCAGAAAGGACAATGCCGGGACTGCTTCGGGAATCCAGGAGCCTAGAGCACGCAACAAATTGCCAACAGCCTCGACGGCCCAGTTTCGGGTTCAGCCTTTCTTCTTCCGAATCAACTGCATCAGTTCCTCGCGGTCTGACTCCAGAATGGCCCGGACAGACGTTTTGGGCCTGCGCCTAGCTCGATCAAGAAAAGCTTCCGGTGAGATGTTGATGTTCACGCAGAATTGACCCACTAAGGGGCGTAATTTTCATCGAATTTTGACCCACGTGATTGAATGTCCTGCTCAATCTTTGAGCAGGGGATACAGAGGTGATCACGGTGGGCATATTGGCCAAGATCAGGCGGATGTATTTCCGCGAGCAGGTCCCGCTGCGCGAGATTGCGAGGCGTACGGGCCTGTCCCGAAACACGGTGCGCAGCTGGCTGCGGCAGACCGATTCTGTCGAGCCGAAGTATCCAAAGCGCGTCAGTCCGAGCGTTGTTGACGAGTGGGCCGCACAGCTGACGGGCTGGCTGCGGGCGGACAGTCATCGCCCGAAGCGCGACCGGCGCACCGCGCGATTCATGTTCGAGGCGATCCGCGGCGAGGGTTACGCGGGCAGCTACGGCCGCGTCAGCGCGTTCGTGAGGCGCTGGCATGAGGAACAGGCCGAAGCGCCGCGCAGAAAGGCCTACGTGCCGCTCGCCTTCGAGCCCGGCGAAGCCTTCCAGTTCGACTGGAGCTGCGAATACGCCTTCATCGGCGGGCTGCGGCGGCGCCTCGAGGTTGCCCACGTCAAACTCAACGCCAGCCGCGCGTTCTGGCTCGTCGCCTATCCCACCCAGAGTCACGAGATGCTGTTCGACGCGCACGCCCGCGCATTCGCCGCATTCGGCGGTGTGCCCAGGCGCGGCATCTACGACAACATGAAGACCGCCGTGGACAAGGTTGGCCGCGGCAAGGAGCGCGCGGTCAACGCACGCTTCGAAGCGATGTGCAGCCACTATCTGTTCGAGCCAGAGTTCTGCAACCGGGCGGCAGGCTGGGAGAAAGGCATCGTCGAAAAGAATGTTCAGGACCGCCGACGGCAGATCTGGCACGAAGCGGCGCTACGGCGCTGGGAGACGCTGGAGATTCTGAACGAATGGGTCGCCGGCCAGTGTCGCGAAGCCTGGCACATGCGGCACCCGCAATGGCCCGAGCTGACAGTCGAGGACGTGTTGCAGGACGAGCGCACCCGGCTGATGCCCAACCCACGGCCGTTCGACGGCTACGTCGAGCAGACCCTGCGGGTTTCGTCGACCAGCCTGATCCACGTCCAGCGCAACCGCTACAGCGTGCCTACCGAGTACACGAACCAGCTGGTGAGCGTGCGCTGCTATCCGGCGTATCTCAGCGTCGTCGCCGACGCGCACGAGATCGCCCGCCACGAACGCAGCTTCGAGCGGCACATGACCTTTTACGACTGGCGACACTACATCACGCTGGTCGAGCGCAAACCCGGCGCACTGCGCAACGGTGCGCCCTTCATCACGATGCCGCAACCGCTGCAGCTATTGCAGCGGCACCTGCTCAAACACCCGGGCGGCGATCGCATCATGACGCAGGTGCTCGCCGCGGTGCGCGAACACGGACTCGATGCTGTGCTGCTCGCTGTGCAGGCTGCGCTGGATTCAGGGCGCCCCAGTGGGGAGCATGTCCTGAACGTGCTGAGCCGGCTGAAGGCGCCTGTCACGAGTGCCAGTCTCGCCACCACGAAACTCCAGCTCAAGGAAGAACCGGCGGCTGACGTGAATCGCTACGAGACGCTACGCGCCAACCCACCGGAGGATCGTCATGTCTAACGACATCATTGCCCAGCTCAAGGGCCTCAAACTGCACGGCATGGCGAGTACCTGGCCGGAGCTACTGGCACAGGCGCGTCACACTGACTTCGAGCCGGAGCGCTTCATGAAGCAGCTGTTGATGGCGGAAACCGCCGAACGGCAGGTCCGCTCGATCGCTTACCAGATGACCGCCGCACGCTTCCCGGCTCACCGCGACCTGAAAGGCTTCGACTTCGCACAGGCACAAGTTGATGAAGCGCTGATTCGTGAACTCAGCGAACTGTCGTTTCTCGCAAGCGCACACAACGTCGTGTTCATCGGCGGCCCCGGGCACGAGACATAATGCTCACCTCCCTATGTC
Organism: Paraburkholderia sp. HD33-4; assembly: GCF_021390635.1. NCBI lineage: Bacteria > Pseudomonadati > Pseudomonadota > Betaproteobacteria > Burkholderiales > Burkholderiaceae > Paraburkholderia > Paraburkholderia sp. HD33-4. The sequence goes on from NZ_JAJEJS010000001.1 coordinate 2,925,612, forward strand.
ATTGAAGATCAATGGATAATTGATTTGAGTTATCTGATTGCGGACGGTCCGCAGCTCGTCGCTCCAGATAATTGTCGACGTCCACCTGCTGGATGATCCATGGCGCACCCAGACAAGCCTGTGACGCCGGCAACCTCCCGACTCGAATCAGGCGGATGACGGTTGGCGCACTGATACCCAGCAGGGTGGCTACTTCTGTAACCGTCAGTTCGCGGCGCTCCTGCCGTTCGCCTTCGCGATATGCAGGGATTCGATGGTCCTTCCGCAGCGTGCAGATTCGCGCGGCGGTCCAGGTGTGGCCCTTCGCCGTCCGTTTGCCTAGTCGATTGATGACCGCCGCTACGCCTTGATCTGCCAACGTTCTCGCCAACGCGCGAACGATGTCTATCGTTGCGACATCGGTGGCCCAGCGATGCTCACCTGTGTGGTTCTTCTCGAACACGATCTCGGTGTGATCGCCTCCTTGCCAATGCACGAGTGCACGAATCGTGTCGTCCTGCTTTGTGGCAACGATCTCCTTGACGACCGTCCTAAGAATGCGTTTCTTGATCTCGACCGAACTGGCCGGGTGGTGCCATAGCCGGGGCAGGTCTTCACCGAGTCGCAGAAGTTCATCACGCGCGCCCGCACTCAGCGCCCTCGATGACTGTTCGCGCAGGAGGTCGAGTTCGGTCTGTATTTGCACCTGCGTCTTCAGCGTTTCATTCCACCGTCGCTCAAGTTCCGCCGCAACCAGCCGGTTCTCAGGATCAATCGCATCGTATTGCCGACGTGCTCGCGCAGCTTCATACCGCGCCTGTTCAAGTGCCAGCTCCTTGTGCCGCACGCGTTCGTCCTGCTCTGTTCGTGTACGTTCAATGGCCTCGAGTGATGCACGAATACCTAACGGTTGAAGTTGGCGCAAAACTTCTTCAGTAACGCGTTGATCAACACGAACCGCACCAAACGAAATGCAGCGAGGGCCACCATGATTGATCATGCTGCCCTGACAGTTGTACCGCGCGACGGTGCCTTTGGTGCCGGAATACGCAACGTGCAGCTTGCGCCCGCAGTGACCGCAACGAAGCAGTCCCGCCAGAAGCGAGCTCCCGCGCTTGACAGCGCCGCGGACCATGCTGCCCTTCATGTTCGCGTTATTGGTAATCAATTTGCGGTTCGCCTCGTACTCGTCCCAGCTAATGTAGCCCGCGTGGTGCTCGATGATCAAGGCCTGCCATTCCTCGCGCTGAAGGGGGTTGCCCGCAAACACTCGCTTGCGTCCGTTCACAATGCGAGCAATAGTCCGGGTCTTGCCAAACGCGTATGCGCCGCCATAAGTCGGATTCGTCAGGATGTGCAGAAGGGTGTTATAGACGGGAAGCTTCCATACAATGTGGCGACCGTCCGGGCCGTAGTTCACCGCGGGTAGCTCAATGCATTCCTGTCGAATCCATAGGAGGACCTGCCTGACGCTACCAAACTCGCGAAACTTCCGGAACGCCAGATCGAGCGCTTCCCGGACGCGGGTATCAGGATCCTTCTCGATACGATTTCCTTGTGCACGCACATAACCGATTGGCACCGACGTGAACAGTTCACCGCGTTTGGCTTTCTGATCAAGAGCCGCCTGTGAGCGTTGGCGAAACGTCGAAAGCTCCATCTCGGAAAGCGTGCCCTTCATGCCTAACAGGAGGCGATCGTTAGGCTGTCTCGGATCGTAAATTCCATCTTCGTCAATCAGCAGGCATCCTACAAGACGGCAGAATTCCAGAAGCGTGTGCCAGTCACGACCATTGCGCGCAAGACGCGAGGCTTCGATGCAGAATACGGCACCCACTTCGCCGCTGCACAGTGCCACCAATAGGCGCTCGAATCCGGGACGATGATTGCCAGAGCCGGAGCGACCCAGGTCGTCATCGATAACCGTCGCATCTGGCCAGCCAAGTCCGCGTGCGCGATCGGCAAGCCCGTATTGGCGCAACTGGCTCTCGCGATTGTGGTGGACCTGATCCAGCGTTGACTGACGGACGTACACGTATGCACGACGGGAAAGGTGTTCAGCGCCGATCTTGCTCATCACGCGCCTCCGCTTCGATGACGTCGATCAACGCGAACATCAGCAGCGCCAGTTGCGTCACCAGCTCGGCTTGCATCTCCTCTGATACTAACGCCTCCGGCACAGTTTCCTCGAACAGATCCTTCTGCCTCGTCATCTGGTTGCGCATCTTTGCCTCCCTCAGGTGTTACCGCCGCAAAGCACGATAACGCCGTGTCGACCAGGCGCAGAAGTTCGATCAGCACCGCATGAGGCAACTCCGGCTGGACGACGACAGACATGCGGGCAGCATCCTCGCCTGCCATCCACGGCGGAAGATGCGTCAGAGTGCCATCGGGCTGCCTGATAGTCAGATACGACTCGCCCCGGTAATTGTTCATCCCGATGACGGTTATCCGTTCACCGCAGCGAGGGTGAAACGGATAGCGGATGATCACATCATCGCAATGATGATGGGCAGTGTGTAGTGGGTTCGCCGGGCACTGGCAAGACGCACCTTGCCTCGGCAATCGGAATCGAGGCCGTACAGCGCCACGGCAAGCGTGTGCGTTACTTCTCAACTGTCGAGCTGACCAACGCCCTGGAGCAGGAGAAATCGGCGGGCAAACAAGGCCAGATCGCACACAAGCTGATGTACGTCGATCTGGTGATTCTCGATGAACTTGGCTATCTGCCGTTCAGCCAGACCGGTGGCGCATTGCTGTTCCACCTGCTGTCAAAGCTGTACGAGCATACGAGTGTCGCGATCACCACCAATCTCAGCTTCGGCGAGTGGGCAACGGTGTTCGGGGATGCAAAGATGACGACAGCGCTGCTGGACCGGGTTACGCATCATTGCCACATCGTCGAGACTGGCAACGAATCGTGGCGCTTCAGGACCAGTTCTGCCAAAGCGAAGGCAACGAGAAAAAGGGCAGCAAAACCGGCTGGAAACGAAGAGTTATCCACACCGGAATAGATGTACTACGCTGTCTCGAGGTGGGTCAAATTTAGATGAAAACGGTGGGTTAAGACTCCGTGAAAATCAACAGGTGAGAAGTAGTCTGACAGCGCGTCCATGCGTTTCGGCCCGACGCGGTTGCCTAACCACTCGGCCACGTCGTTATCGAAGAATGGGAAGCTCTTCTTCGAAGGCCGATGGACGGCGATCGCCCTCAACTTCGTGGTATTGATGATGTCTGATACGTCGCCGTCAAAGCTCAGCACCTCCGCCACATAGAAGTCCACGTGAGGAGCCTGGTCGGGAGTCGCGGAGGTCAAGGCATCCAAGGCACGAGGAATATACATGTCCCAAGCGCAGTTTCTAACTAGAGCCAAGGGATTGCCATGGTTCTGGATCGAATTGAGCTTCTTTGAAATTCTCGATCCGTTGCTGCGACGTAGAATGTCACCGCAGACGATTAGTTCCCGCAGCATCATTGTGGACAGTTCTTCGTGCATGTAAGCAACCAACTGCGCCAGCTTGTGCTCCTTGGCCCGATTCGAACTCAGCTCAATAATCTGGCTCCGAACCAGAACGGCCTCCACCAAATCGAGCTGGTCCTCCAAGCCGGCGAACAGACCAGCCCTCAACTCCCGTTCAAATTCTGCAATCAGTCCGGTGGCAAAATTCTCCGCGCTCTGGCGAAACACCGCGCGATAGCGCCGGCCCCATTCCGCAGTCAATTTGCTGCCAGAGGACGATAGAGCATGAATAGCGGCGATTGACTCTGTACATCTGGCAACCGTCGCGCCGTTCCAGAATCTGAGCGACTCCCACAAATAGAGATATGGGTTGAGCTGTTGCAGCCGTGGTCCGATCTCGTTAATTAGATGAGCCCAGTTCAAGACTTCGGGAGATGGGTCATCTTGGTACGCAATCTTGCGAATATAGGAGGCAGCGTTGGAGTCTACGAACATGGCCGAGCCGCCGTGAAAGCCCATGGGTCCAGATTGCGACACAAATGGCGCGTCCATCAGCCAAAGCGATCTCCCGCGGAATACTGACGTCGCAACGCCTGATGAGCCTAGTGCTTTGTCGAGCAACTTAATGGACCCGGCATCACTCTCCTCCGCAAAAATGATCTGCCAATCCGCCAATGCTGCCACGTTCTTTTCAAACCGGCGGTGGGCTTCCAGCGCATTGGAAGCTGAACATATCTCCTGCACCAGTCGCTGCTCTGAGAACTGTTGAGATAGTGTTCCTTCGGTCGCTTTAGTCATTGGAAAGGGTCGGGAAAAGGTAGTTGAGGCCCAGCGATTCCTCGGCGGGGACGCCAGCCTGTCCAACATCGCCCTGTGATATACACCGACTCTTGTATCTGCGGCACATGGCCGAAGCCAGCGAACCTGACTGACGTCGAGATCGGATTTGTTTTCGCGGCCATCTAGCCGAGTTTCCGACAATGGCCAGTTTTTGTGCGTGCCTGGGCAGATCAGAAACAGCGACGGCATAGCCAACTGCTCGAGCTGTCGACCCTATGAGTACTTCGACAACGCCTCTCGGATCTTCATCCCACAGGGCCTGCGCGAAAAATAGATGTGTTGGTGGAACAAAAATGTCCTTGCATTTGCAAAGATAGGTGCTTTCCGACCCACTACTTTTCTTCCAAAAATCTTCCCTCCCATTCGGCGAAAAAGAGCGTGGAGCGATTATGCCCTCGAACTGAGCTCACATCCAAACCCCTAACGGCAGCACGCCCCGCGGCTCATCGCACCTGTGGTCCACTTCCTTCATCAACTTCGTGATGATGCGATGGATATCTTTGAGGCTAGACGCGCGCGCAACAGCTCTTCAGTCGTTGCCTTGGCTTCAAGGACATCATCGTATGAAAGGTACAACCTACGATAAAGTCGCAGCGAAGGCTGCAACTCTGGAGCTATCGCGACACGATCAAATTCGTCAGATTTTTCTGTAACGCTCATTTAGGCAAATCCCTAAAATTCCTAGGCTAAATGTCAACTACCTCTCCTACCAATTGAGGTCAGCCAACACTCAGCCACAACAGCCGCGAATCGGACGGCGTTAATGGATGCTCCGACGACGGGACAGAATAACGCGCGAATTTTCAGCGGTTCGGTGCCGCCGCCAGCCAGTCCAACAGCACCCTATGAAATTCCTGCGGATCCTGCATCTGCGGCGCGTGCCCAAGTCCCGCGAACTCGACGAGCGTCGCATGCGGAATCGCCTTCGCGGCCGCGCGGCCCAGTTCCGGATAATGGCCGAGCTTCGCGCGAACCTCGGGCGGCGCGGCATCCTTGCCGATCGCGGTGGTGTCCTTCTGGCCGATCAGCAGCAGCGTCGGCATGCTGAGCTGCCCCAGTTCATAAACGACCGGCTGCGTGTAAATCATGTCGTACAGCAGCGCGGAATTCCACGCGACGATCTGCTTGCCCGGCCCGCGATACATGCCCGCGAGCATCTGCACCCACGGTTCGTAGTCCGCGCGCCATTGCCCCGCGTAATAGGTCGCCTGTTCGTAGCGGCGGATGCTGTCGGCGGTGGTCTTCAGCTCCCGCTGATACCACTGATCGACCGATAGCGACGGCACACCCTTCGCCTTCCAGTCCTCGAGTCCGATCGGGTTCACCAGCACCAGTTGCTGCGTTTCGCGTGGATACATCAGCGCATAGCGGACGGCGAGCATGCCGCCCGTCGAATGGCCGACCACCGTGACGTCGCTCACGCCGAGCGACTCGAGCAGCGCGTGCGTATTGCGCGCGAGTTGCTGGAAGCTGTACTGGTAATGCTCGGGCTTGCTCGATTTGCAAAAGCCGATCTGATCCGGGGCGATCACGCGATAGCCGGCATCACTCAGCCGGCGAATCGTCGCGTCCCACGTCGCCGAGCAGAAATTTTTGCCGTGCAGCAACACCACGGTGCGGCCGTTCGCATGCGCGGGCTTCACGTCCATGTAGGCCATCTGCAAAGGCACGCCCTGCGACGTGAATTCGAAGCGTTCAACCGGCGCCGGATAGTCAAAGCCCTGCAGCTGCGGGCCGTAGGCCGGGCCGGCATCGTCGGGCGAGGCCGCGGCCGCGGCGCTCGCGGCGGCCGGGCTCGTTTCGCTCGCCGGCGTGGCGGCCACCCCGACAGACGCCGCGCACAGCAAGGCACAGGCGCAGACACTCGACAAGGCAAGCACGAATGGGCGGCGAAGATTCATCGGGATGCTCTGGAAAAAAACGCAACAGGGAACGCGCGAAGCGCACGATTCTACGATGCGCCGCCGAACTCTGGCGCCAGTCGCGCATCGCGGGCCGGGCGATCGGTCGCGGCGATGTGGCATGCATATTGCGTCCTCCCGGATCAGGACAGCGTTCACGTACGAGCTGGTGGTCAATGTGTTGCGCCGCACCGAAAAACGCGCCGTAACAGGCGATCGTTCAGGATGGTCCGCTACGCGGCCCCCGCAATAAACATTATTCGCTCGCGTCCAATCGGTGCTAGAACTGACTGACGGACCCGCGAAAACAGGCAGCGAAGAACGGCAACGCAACACGACTGCCAGGCAGCCCAAATCATCAGCGGAGAGGACGCGACCAGATCATCCGGGGGTATACCAATCAGGCAACCATCTTGCATAAGATCGGCGTGAGTGCTGACGGGCCCACGCCGATCGACAGGAGACACAAATGAATACTCCGGCACGGCTGAACGACTTACAGCGCACTACCCTCGCGATCGTCCTCGCCGGCGGACGCGGCACCCGGCTCGGGCCGCTCACGAACAAGCGCGTGAAACCGGCGGTGCACTTCGGCGGCAAATACCGGATCATCGACTTTGCGCTGTCTAATTGCCTGAATTCCGGCATCCGCCGCATCGCGGTGGTCACGCAGTACAAGGCGCATTCGCTGCTGCGGCATCTGCAGCGTGGCTGGAGCTTCCTGCGCGGCGAGATGGGCGAGTTCATCGACCTGTGGCCCGCGCAACAGCGCGTCGAAGGCGCGCACTGGTATCGCGGCACCGCCGACGCGGTGTTCCAGAACCTCGACATCATCCGCTCGATCCGCCCGAAATACGTGGTCGTGCTCGCGGGCGACCATATCTACAAGATGGACTACACGCGCATGATCGCCGATCACGCGGACAGCGGCGCCGACTGCACGGTCGGCTGCATCGAGGTGCCGCGCATGGACGCGGTCGCGTTCGGCGTGATGGCGGTCGACGAAAATCGCCGCGTGACCGGCTTCGTCGAAAAACCCGCCGACCCGCCCGCGATCCCCGGCCGCCCCGACACGGCGCTCGCCAGCATGGGCATCTACGTGTTCAACGCCGACTACCTGTACACGCAGCTCGAAGAGAACATCGCCGCGATCGATACCGATCACGACTTCGGCAAGGACATCCTGCCGCGCGTCGTCACCCAGGGCGTGGCGATCGCGCATCCGTTCAGCATGTCGTGCGTGTCGTCGGACCCGAGCGTCGAGCCGTACTGGCGCGACGTCGGCACGATCGACGCTTACTGGGCCGCGAACCTCGACCTCGCGTCGACGATCCCGACGCTCGACCTGTACGACGAGTCATGGCCGATCTGGACCTACCAGGAGCAGTTGCCGCCCGCCAAGTTCGTACGCGACATGAAGGGGCTGCAGGGCTCGGGCAACAATCTGATCGTCTGCGGCGGCTGCGTGATCTCGGGTTCGCAGATTTCGCGCTCGGTGCTGTCGTCGAACGTGAAAGTGAGTTCGTTCTGTAATATCAATGAGGCAGTCTTGTTGCCGCAGGTCACGGTCGGCGCGAGTTGCCGGCTGCAGAAGGTGGTGATCGACCGTGGCTGCACGATTCCGGAAGGCACGGTGATCGGCGAAGACCCGGCGCGCGACGCCGAGCGCTTCTATCGCACCGACGAAGGCGTCGTGCTGGTCACGCCGGAGGCATTGCGCAATCATCCGAAGTAGCGCGTGCGCCGTAGGCCCGCGCCGGCGGTCGCGTGCCGCCGGCCGCGCGCGGCCTGGCTTCGCCTTGCTTCACCTTGCTTCACCTGCATCACCGCCCAACCCCGAGCAACCCTGCCACCCCGACAGAGACCCGGCCTATGACGATTCGCGCCCTGCACGTCGCAAGCGAGCTGTATCCCCTCCTCAAAACGGGCGGTCTCGCCGACGTCGCCGGCGCGCTGCCGTCCGCGCTGATCGAGCGTGGCGCCGACGTACGGGTGCTGCTGCCGGGCTTTCCGGCCGTGCTTGCCGGCCTGCACGATCTGCAGCCGGTGGCGCAGCTGGGCAGCCGCTTCGGCGCGCCGAACGTGACGCTCGAACGCGGCACGCTGCCCACCAATGGGCTCGCCGTCTACGTGATCCGTGCCGCGTCGCTGTACGACCGGCCCGGCAACCCGTATCTGAACGACCAACACGTGCCGTATCACGACAACGCGCAGCGTTTCGCGCTGCTCGGCTGGGTCGCCGCGCAACTCGCGCAGCAGCTGGACCAGACGTGGTCGCCGCAGATCGTCCATGCGCACGACTGGCATGCGGGTCTCGCACCCGCGTATCTGAAGGCCGCCGAGCGTGAGCACGGCCGCGCGCCCGCGCGCAGCGTGTTCACGATCCACAACCTCGCCTACCAAGGGATCTTTCCCGCGCACCAGTTCGGCCTGCTCGGCCTGCCGCACGATTTCTTCAACATGCACGGCGTCGAATTTTATGGACAGCTGTCGTTTCTGAAGGCGGGGCTCTACTACACCGACCGCATCACGACCGTCAGCCCGACCTATGCGCGCGAAATCCAGACTCTGTTGCACGGCGGCGGGCTCGACGCGCTGCTGCGCCATCGCGCGCACGATCTGAACGGGATCCTGAACGGCGTCGATTACACGGTGTGGAATCCCGCCACCGATGCACTGCTCGCGTCGCGCTACAGCGCGTCGCGGCTGGCCGGCAAGCTCGCCTGCAAGGAAGCGCTGCAAAAGCGCTTCGGCCTCGCGCAGAAAAGCGACGCGCTGCTGTTCGGCGTGGTGAGCCGGCTGACCGAGCAGAAGGGCCTCGATCTGCTGCTCGGCGCGGTGCCCGAGATCGTCAAGCGCGGCGGCCAACTGATCGTGTTCGGCACCGGCGATCCGGCGCTCGAGAACGGCCTGAAGATGGTCGCGCAGGCGCATCCGGAGTCGGTCGCGGTCGAGCTCGGCTTCGACGAAACGCTCGCGCATACGATCATCGCCGGCAGCGACGTGGTCGCGGTGCCGTCGCGCTTCGAGCCGTGCGGGCTCACGCAGCTCTACGCGCTCGCCTACGGGTCGCTGCCGCTCGTGCACTGGGTCGGCGGTCTCGCGGATACGGTCGCCGACGCATCGCTCGAAAACCTCGCCGACGACTTCGCCACCGGCTTCGTGTTCGAACGCTTCGATCCGAAGGGGCTCGCGGGTGCGATCCGCCGCGCGTTCGCGCTCTACGCGCGCCGCACCGAATGGAAGGCCACACAGCGGCGCGCGATGCGCCAGGACTTCGGCTGGGGCGCGTCGGCCGACCGCTATCTGGACTTGTATCGCGAGCTCGTCTGAAGCATCGGCCGCGGGCGGAACTGTCAGGTTTCGCAAATCTTCAGGCGTGTTTGATGGTTCGACGCAACAGCAGGGGGACGGATCGACTCGCGGCCGTGAAACTCCTGTATCGTTTGCTGACTTGCCGACTATGCAGTTCGTGTGTTTTTCCTGCACCATCTGTATCAGGCATGTCTGCCGCGCGGCGCCAGGGCCATCGGCTCGCACGCGCGGGCCTCCCCTTCCTGATTTGTTGATCGCGCATGACCGGTTGCGCGAGCCTTACCATGACGAAAAACGTTCTGAGCATTCAGTCCCATGTCGTGTTCGGTCACGCCGGCAATAGCGCGGCGGTGTTTCCGATGTGCCGGCTCGGCGTCAACGTGTGGCCGCTGAACACCGTGCAGTTCTCGAATCACACGCAATACGGGCACTGGAGCGGCAGCGCGATCGAAGCCTCGCAGATCGAAGAGCTCGTCGACGGCATCGGCGCGATCGGCATGCTGCCGCGCTGCGACGCGGTGCTGTCGGGCTATCTCGGCACGACGGAACAGGCGCGGGCGGTGATCGAAATCGTCAAGGCGGTGAAGGCGGTCAATCCGCGCGCCTGGTACTTCTGCGATCCGGTGATGAGCGCCGCGGGCGGCTACAAGGTCGAGCCGGGCATCCAGGAATTCCTCGTGCGCGAGATGCCGGCGGTCGCCGACGCGATCGCGCCGAATCACATCGAATTGCAGCGCCTCGTCGGCCGCGAGATCGAGACGTTCGAGGAAGCGGTGACCGCGTGCCGTGAAATACTCGCGCGCGGCCCGAAACTCGTGCTCGTCAAGCATCTGCTCGATCGCAACAGTCTCGCCGATCGCTTCAACATGCTCGTCGTCACCGAGCGCGAAGCGTGGATGGGACAGCGCCCGCTCTACCCGTTCGCGCGCCAGCCGGTCGGCGTCGGCGATATGACGAGCGCGGTCTTCGTCGCGCGCACGCTGCTCGGCGATTCGATTCGCGAGGCCTTCGAGCACACGCTCGCCGCGGTCAACGCGGTCGTCAAGGCGACCTGGCAGGCCGGACGCTATGAACTCGAACTCGTGGCGATGCAGAACGAAATCGCCCAGCCGCGCGAGTGGTTCGATGCGTGGGTCGCGGAGACGGCTTAATTTCCGTCAGTCGTCGCCCGTTGGCGAGCGCCCTCGCCAGCGCCGCGCCAGCCGTCGTCCTATAATGCGTGCCGCGTGGACCAGGGCTTGCGCCCGTGCTCCACGGCATTTTCAGCATCCGGCATATAGCAGACGAGGCATCGATGGACGGTCATATCCGCAGCGAGCGGGAAGAATTTTTTGAGCAGTTGTGCATCAGCGTCGATGCGGACGAAGCGCACGAACAGGAAGCGATCGAGTTCTTCGAGAACCAGTTCGACCAGCCCGACTTCGATCCCGCGCAATGGCTCGATATCGCGCTCTACTACTCGGCCGCCGTCGCGCGCGGCATCGTCGACATGGTGACGGCCGACGACAAGGCACGCAGCAATATCGCCGAAATCATCGCCGACAATCTCGACATCTCCTATGGCGAGGACGAGTGCCAGCAGTTTGCCGAGACGATCGAATTCGCGCTGAACAACGGCGTGCCGGTCGATCTCGACGTGGTGCTCGACGGCTGCCAGCGCGCGATCGACGATCTCGATACGTGGGCCGACGAAGACACCAAGGCACCGCTTTTGCGTCTGCGTGAAGAGCTGCTGCGACAGCAAGGCGAGCGCTAGGCATAAGGCTCGAATCTCTCCGCGCGCAAAACGCAACTGCGCAACCCCCGCAACCCCGCAACTCCGCACCACCGGCCGGCGCGCTCGCGCCGGCTTCTTAAGCATATGCCGTAATCCGCAGCACAGGCGGACCTTCGCACGGCAAGCCAGCTTGCATCCCTCGCGCACGCTCCATGTGCACGTGATGCACCTGTCGCGGCCTATGCCGAAATGCTCATCCAAAACGCCACGAATTGCCAAGACGACGGCAATTTGGCTTTCTATATTCGCCCCAGATTGATCGCGTGAGCACGCTGCGAAGCGCAACGCCAATGGGCGTATTCCAGCATTGTGAGCGGCGAGAGATCCTTCGTAGCCTTGCGATGCGCGAGGGCTTTGCCCGGCCTCACGTGTCGTACCGCATTGCTGTCGTACCGCTTTCATAACAACCGTCGATGCAAGGAGAGACCATGAGTCTTCGCAACACGCTCAAACCGCTGGCCATGCTCGTGGGCGCGATGTTTGCCGTCGCGCCTGTTGCCAGTTTCGCCGACGACCTGCCGGTCAAGATCGGTTTTGCCGCGCCGCTGACGGGCGCCAATGCCGGTTACGGCAAGGATCTGGAAAACGGCGTGCGGCTCGCGATCGACGAAGCCAACGCGCAGAAGATCAAGATCGGCGGCAAGGTCGCGCACTTCGAGATCGTCTCGCAGGACGACCAGGCCGACCCGCGCGTCGGCGTGCAGGCCGCGCAGAAGCTGGTCGACTCGGGCGTCGCGGTGGTCGTCGGGCACTTCAACTCGGGCACGACGATCCCGGCCTCGCAGGTCTACGAGCAGGCCGGCATTCCGGTGCTCGATCCCGCCGCGACGAACCCGATCATCACGGGCCGCGGCTTCGCAAACACCTTCATGGTGATTTCGACCGACGCGCAGAACGCCGGCAACGCGGGCGTCTATGCGGTCGACGTGACGAAGGCCAAGCGCATCGCGATCATCGACGATCGCACCGCGTTCGGCCAGGGCGAGGCCGACGAGTTCGAGAAGGCCGTGAAGGCGCACGGCGGCACGATCGTCGCGCGCGACTACACCGACAACCATGCGGTCGATTTCAGCACGCAAATCACCAAGTTCAAGGGCGCCAATGCGGACCTCGTGTTCTTCGCCGGCCTCGACAGCCAGGCGGCGGGCTTCGCGCGGCGCATGAAGCAGCTCGGCCTGAACGCACAGCTGGTCGGCGGCGGCGGCGTGATGGACGAGGACTTCATCAAGCTCGCGGGCGATGCATCCGACGGCGCGATGGCCTGGGAATACGGCCGCCCGCTCGCGCAACTGCCGGGCGGCAAGGACTTCAACGCGAAGTTCAAGAAGCGCTTCGGCGCCGATGTGCTGTCGTATGCGCCGTTCGGCTATGACGGCGCGTGGGTCGCGATCAAGGCGATGCAGCAAGCCAAATCCGACTCGCCGAACGTGTACCGTCCGGTGCTCAAGACGATCGACTACGACGGCGTGACCGGCAAGATCTCGTTCGACAGCACCGGCGCGTTGAAGAGCGGCGCCTCGACGCTGTATCAGGTGAAGAACGGCGCATGGGTGCCGGTCGTGACGAAGAGCGGCACCTAAGCTCCGCGTCCGGTGAAGCGTAGCGGCCCTGCACGGCTTGCGGCCGGCGCGGGGCGCGCTACGGCTTTGCGCTCGCCGCCCTGACGACCACCTCGGCATCGAGATCGCGCTCGATGCGCACGAGGTCGTCGCGAATCGCCGCGAATTCGTTCGGCGTACACATCTGATGGCCGAACGCGGCGCGCAGATGCCGGTTGACCTGCAAGGTGCGGGTTGCCGGATCGAAGACGTAGCGCGACGCAAACGTCAGCAACGGGTCTTCGACCCTGGCGTCGGTCGGCAGGTCCATCACGCGCACGAAGCGCGGCAAGCTCATCTCCAGCGTTTCATCGAACTCCCCGCCGATGCACGCCCACGGCTGCGTTCTGACGGGCTCCGCGAGCCACGCCTCGACCTGCGAGCCCATGCCGCCGGCGAAGCTCGTCAGCGCCGGCACGGCGGTCGTGCCGTCCGGCCAGATCAGATGCGGCACGCCGCCTTGCATCGACGTCGCGAACGCTCCGCCGGTCACGGCGACGTCGTCGGTCTCCAATTGCGCGGTGCCATGCAAGCCCGTTTGCAGCAGACGGCTCGCGGCAAGCTGCTGCGCGCCCTGACGCGTCGCGCGCCGGAACGTGTTGCGTTCGAGCTCCGCGGTATAGCCCCGATCCTCGACGCGATACGCGTAATGCGCGGTGCCGTTTTCATCGATGTCGATCTGCACGCGCGCGTTGCGTTCGCGCCGTTGGGTCGGCGGTGTGCGCGCGAGCTCGCCGGCGTCGACCAGCAGCACCGGCCGGTCCATCACGCCGCCCGGCAGATAGCCGAACGCGGTGCCGCCCGCCGACGTGTCCGCGAATTGCGCCAGCTCAGGAATCCAGATGATCGCGTGATTGATCGCGCTCGCGCCGTAGCCGGGCACCTCGGGCAACGAATAGTACGGGCCGAGATTGAGCAGCACCGGCTCGCTGCGAATGCCGGCCGCCGCGAGCAGCGCGCCGTACAGCGCGACGTGGTCCTTGCAGTCGCCGTAGCGGTTGCGCAGGATGTCGGCCGCCTTGTGCGGAATCGCCGCCGTCTCGCCGAGAAAAAGCGCCACGTAGCGGATGTTCAGACGCATCCAGTCGTACAGCGCGCGGGCTTTGTCGCGAGGATCGGTGAGGCCGGCCGTCAGTTGCTGCGCAAGACTCACGATCGCGGGATCGTCGCGGGTCGCGTCGTTGTCGGCGGGACCGCGATAGCGGGCGGCGAAGCTCGCGAAGTCGGGCACCGTCGACACCATCAGCCGGTCGCCCCAGTTCGCGTAGCCGACCGCGCCCGCTTCCAGCCGCGCATACGGACCGTGGTGGTAGTCGAACTCGTAGCGGGTGCGGCCGTTCGCGGTGACGGGCGGCACCGCGACGTAGCCGCGCGCGTCCGCATAGAGCGGCACGTCGGCGGGCAGATCGAAGATCAGACGCTGCTCGTCGACGGGCTCGAGCGTCGGTTCGACCAGATACGCGAAGGTGCCCGCCTGCAGCGCCTTCGCGCGTGTTTTGCGAAACGCGAGATGCACGCGCGAACCGGTCTGCACGCCGGGGAAGATCACGGTGCGCAACACGCCGTCCTCGAAGCTCGGCGCGCCCGCCGAGCGCGGCTCCTGCACGTCGCGGATCGCCTCGGGTCCGACCGCATGCGCGGTGCCGTCGGGATCGATCGTTTCGGCGGCCAGCAGTTGCACCTGCTCGATGTCCTTGTTGAACCACACGTAGCGTTGCGCGATATCGTCGACACCGCTGGCCGTGTCCGCGCGCATCAGCGTGTCGTCGTGTTCCTCGATGGAGCCGTCTTTCTGGATCACGAACAGATGGACGTCGCGCTCGATCGTCGCAGGGGCGCGGTCGTCGGCGGAGGTGGCGATCTCGCTGGCGGCCGCGCCAAGAGGCAACGCGATGCCGCCGGCGGCAGATAACGCGGCAAGCAACGCCGCGGCGCGCACGCGGCGCTCGCGGCGCTCGCGGCGCGCGTGCGCGTCGATGCGCGCGACGAGCCCGCGTGTGCGCGTCATGAGCGACGCGCCCCGCTCCATGCATGCCATTCGCGGCACGCGAGCCCGATCCCCTCGATCGACGTGTGCGCCAACGTGACGACGATGTTTCCCAAGATTGACCCCGGTCAGATTCGTGTCGTCGTTGTAGCACATCGCCGGCCCGTGCGCGTCGGGGTTGGGGTCGGGAGCGGGGCCGGCATTGCCGCGTCGAGTTCGAGCGGCCCTCGCCTCAGCGGCACACCTGCGACGCAGCGGCCACCGTCACTCGCAGTCAGTCGCCGTTGTCGAGCTGACTCAGCAGCGCCTGCAGCTTTTCCACGTGCCGGAGCAGCATGTGCCGGTGCTTGTCGATCTGTTCGAGCCGGCCTTCGAGGTCGGCCTGAATGCGCTCGTCGAGTTCGGCCGCGGCCATGACGTCCTCGACCTTCGCGCGCATCGACGCGAGCTCCACCGGCGCATGCAGCAGATGGCGCTCGAAGCGCCGCACTTCCTGCGTCGCGAGATCGCGCACCTTGCGAAAATGCGCTTGACGGCGGTGCGCTTCGACATCGAGCGTTTCTTCCTCGACGCGTCGCGCGGGCCCCGGCTGGCCAAAAATCGGCTCGGGCCGCAGCACCGTCTTCTTGCGCACCGGATGCGCGGTGCCGCGAAAGCGCGCGAGCGGCTGCTCGTTGTCGATCGCTTCGCGCGCGTTCGGCGGGATCTCGTGGTCGGTATGCGGCACGTTCATCCAGCCGCCCGGCAGACCGGTGACGGCCTCGACGCCGCGCACGAATTCCTCGCTGAATTCGCGCTGGCCGGACAGCATCAGCTTCAGATAGCTCGCGGAAAACGTCATCATGCGCGCGAGCCGGCTCGCGGCGCCGACCTCGCTGGTCAGCAACACCAGGTTCGCGCGCCAGATTGGCAGCAGCAATTCGTCGGAATCTTCCATCGCTGGGTCTTCCATCTTTTCGCCTGATGAATCGATGAACGCGACGCGCACGTCATCGTTTTGAAAGGGTAGTCGTCTCGCGGTGTCGTATGCAATGCCGGTATGTCGCTTTGCGTGCGGTGCGACCCAGTGCCGAAGGTACACGCACGACACCGCCCGCACCGGCGAATTCAGCGCAAAGCGCGTTAAAACAGGGCTTACGACACATCGCGTGTTGCATTGACACACGCATTCGCGCGCCGTTCCTACCAGCGGCCACGTGATGTGGCATGCTTACACGCCGATGCGGCACACGTCGTGCTGCATTGGTTGCTCCACAACACTGACTTAAGGGTTTTGTAATGAAGAAAATCGTTCTCGCCATCGCCGCAGCCGTCGCCACCCTGAGCGCGATCGCTCCCGCTCAAGCTGATGAGCATCACCACGAATGCCACAAGGTGAAGGTTCATCATCATTGGGAAAAGCGCTGCCACTAATGGCGGTGAAATCGCGTCCAACGGGCGCGGTGCACATCAAAAAGCCCCGCTTTCGCGGGGCTTTTTTTCATGGCGCGCCGCGTCGTGAAACAGCCGGCGCACGATACGCTGTGCGCGCTCGACGCTCAAACCATTCCATATGAACGCGCCGGCACGCAATCACGGACACATGCTGTTACACCTTCGCGATACGCTAACTGATGCAGGCCGACGCGGACCGCGGTGCCGCGCGTTCTTGCAGCGATCGTGATCCGCGTGGTGACGGAGAAGTAGAAGAAGCGAAGCGGCGCGTTTTCGTAATAGACCGTCTTCGCGGCGCCTGTCAGGGCGCCTTTGCGTCAGGCCGCGTTCACGCGAGCGAGAGCCGTCGTCAGCAGCGCTTCGAGTAGCGGCTCGACCTTCGCGGCGAGGTCCTCGTCGTACGCATAAGGCAGGCGCTCTTCCATGTACGTGATCTGCGACAGTTCGAGTTGCACCGCATGCACGCCTTGCTCGGGCTGCCCGTATTGCCGCGTGATATAGCCGCCCTTGAAGCGGCCATTCGCGACCGCCGTGTAGCCGCCGTGGCGGGCGACCAACGTGGCCAGTTCGTCGGCCATGCCCGGCGCCGCGCTCGCACCGTTCGACGTGCCGAAGTTGAAGTCCGGCAGACGTCCGTCGAAAAAGCGCGGCACGTGCGAGCGGATCGAATGCGCTTCCCACAGCAGCACCTTGCCGTGCTTCGCTTTCAGCGCCGCGAGCTCGCCGGCGAGCGCGTCGTGATACGGCTTCCAGTACGCATCGCGACGGCGCGCGACTTCGGCGTCGTCGGGCAGATGGCCGTCGCGATAGAGCGGCTCCTTGTCGAACGTATCGACCGGCAGCAGACCCGTGGTGTCCTGCCCCGGGTACAGGTTCGCGCCGTCGGGCGGACGGTTCAGGTCGACCACGTAGCGCGCGTAGGTCGGCGTCAGGATCGATGCGCCGAGGCGCTTCGCGAATGCATACAGGCGATCGAGGTGCCAGTCGCAATCGTCGGTGCGTGGCGCGACCGGCGTCATCGTCGCGGCGATGTCGGCGGGGATCTGCGTGCCCAGATGCGGGATCGAGATCAGCAGCGGCAGGCTTCCCTGATGCAGCGAGAAAACCGGCGTGAGGTTCGAAGCAGTCATGTCAGTCCGGAATCAGTGGAATCGGAGAATCGGTTCGGCAGTCATCGCCGCTATTTGAGCAGTTCCGCGAGCGCCACGCGATAGCGCGCATACGCGCCCTCTTCGTCGCGATGCCGGCGATCGTCGACGACCTTGACGCCGCCCGCATAGACGTCGCGGATCGGCGTGTCGCCGTGCTCGCAGAATACGACGCCCGACAGCCACGCCTGTGGCGCATGCTCGGCGATGCTCGAATGATCGGCGTCGAGCACGAGCCAGTCCGCGCGATGGCCGGCCTGCAACGCGCCGACCGCGCGGCCGCTCGCGTGCGCGCCGCCGT
This sequence comes from Paraburkholderia sp. HD33-4, assembly GCF_021390635.1. Lineage (NCBI taxonomy): Bacteria > Pseudomonadati > Pseudomonadota > Betaproteobacteria > Burkholderiales > Burkholderiaceae > Paraburkholderia > Paraburkholderia sp. HD33-4. Next base: position 2,943,352 of record NZ_JAJEJS010000001.1, read on the forward strand.
CGAGCGAGGCCGCGTACAGACGATCCGCGACGTGCGTGGCCTGCGCGGACGCCAGCACGTTGCGCTGCCGGCGCGTCAGACGCTGGCCGTATTCGAGCAGACGCAGCTCCGCGCGCCAGTCGACGCCGATATGGCTATCCGAGCCGACGCCAATGCGGCCGTGCGCGTCGAGATACTCCTGCGCGGGGAAAATGCCGTCGCCGAGATTGGCCTCGGTGGTCAGACACAAGCCCGCCACCGCCCCGCTCTGCGCGAGCGCGAGCGTTTCGTTCGCATCGACATGGGTCGCGTGCACGAGACACCAGCGGCTGTCCACATCGAAACGATCGAGCAGCCATTGCACCGGCCGCGCGCCTTCGGTTTCGATGCACGCATCGACCTCGGCGGTCTGTTCGGCGATATGGATATGCACGGGCGCGCTCGCGTCGATGCCGCCAAGCAGCGCGCGCAACGACGCCTCCGACACCGCGCGCAGCGAATGCGGCGCGACGCCGTAACGCAGCGCCGCATGCTCGGGGCGCGCGGCGCGCAGCGTTCCTAGCAGATCGAGCAGGCTCTCCGGCGTATTGATGAAGCGCCGCTGATCGTCGCGCGGCGCACGCGCGCCGAAGCCGCTGTACTGATACAGCACCGGCAGCATCGTGATGCCGATGCCGCTCGCCCCTGCCGCATCCACCACGCGCTGTGCAAGCTCGGCCTGATTCGCGTAGCGCTGGCCGTCCTGCGCGTGATGCACGTAGTGAAACTCGCACACCGACGTATAACCCGCCTTCAGCATCTCGATGTAGAGCCACTGCGCGACGCTCGCGAGGCCTTCCGGCGTGATGCGCGCGGCGAAGCGATACATCAGGTCGCGCCAGGACCAGAAGTTATCGGTGGCGTTGGCGCGATATTCGGTGAGCCCCGCCATTGCGCGCTGAAACGCATGCGAGTGAAGGTTGGGCATGCCAGGCATCAGCGGGCCCGCCGCCTTTGGCACACCGGCCGGCGCTTCGGCTTGATCCGGCGTGACGGCGCTCAGCGTGCCGTGCGCGTCCCATTCGAGCAGCACGTTGCGGCGCCAGCCGTCGGGTAAATACGCGTGTGCGGCGAACAGCGATTGTTTGGATTGGGTCATCTCTCAGGCTCTAGTTCAGATCACGCTCGACTCGCGCCGCGTATAGACGGTTTCGCCCGCGCGCACGACGCGCGCGCACAGCGGCCGGCCAATCCAGTAAGCGAGCTCGGCCAGCGAATCGACCGACCACACCGCGAAGTCGGCCGCGCGCCCCACCTGCAGCGCGCCGTGCCGATCGTTCTTGCCGAGCGCGCGCGCCGCATGCGTGGTGACGCCTTGCAGCACCTCCGGCACGGTCATGCGAAACAGCGTGCTCGCCATGTTCATCATCAGCAGCAACGAAGTCGCCGGCGACGTGCCCGGGTTGCTGTCGGTCGAAATCGCGATCGGTACCTCGTAGCGCCGCAGCAGTTCGAGCGGCGGCAACTGCGTCTCGCGGATGAAGTAATACGCGCCCGGCAGCAGCACTGCAACGGTGCCTGCTTCCTTCATCGCGGCGACGCCGGCCTCGTCGAGAAACTCCAGGTGATCCGCCGACAGCGCGCGATGCCGCGCCGCGAGCGCGGTGCCGCCGCCGTTCGACAACTGCTCGGCGTGCATCTTGACCGGCAGCTTGTAGCGCGCGGCCGCGTTGAACACGCGCTCGCTTTGCTCCAGCGAAAAACCGATGCGCTCGCAGAACACGTCGACCGCATCGACGAGGCCTTCGTCCGCGAGCGCGGGCAGCATCGTATTGCAGACTTCGTCGATATACGCGTCCGCGCGGCCCGCGAATTCGGGCGGCAGCGCGTGCGCGCCGAGAAACGTCGTATAGACCGTGACCGGATAGCGCTCGCCAAGTTGCCGCGCGACGCGCAGCATCTTGCGCTCGCTCGCGAGGTCGAGGCCGTAGCCCGATTTGATTTCGAGCGCGGTCACGCCTTCGGCGAGCAACGGTTCGAGCCGCGCAGCCGCCTGGCGCAACAGCGACGCTTCGTCCGCCGCGCGCGTCGCGCGCACCGTCGACACGATGCCGCCGCCCTGGCGCGCGATTTCTTCGTAGCTGACGCCCGCGAGCCGCTGCGCGAATTCGTCGGCGCGCTGGCCGCCATACACGAGGTGCGTATGACAATCGATCAGGCCCGGCGTCACCCACGCGCCGCGAAGGTCTTCGCGCGGCCATGCGGCGTATTGCGCGGGCAGTTCGCTCGCAGCGCCGAGCCACGCGATGCGGCCGTCTTCGACCGCGATCGCGGCATCGGCGAGCGTGTGGTGAGGATCGCCCTGCGGGCACAAATTCAGGTGATGCCAGACGGTTTGCTTCATCGCGTGCTCATTGCCGCTGGTTGCGTGTCGGTGGAAGGGTTGTCCGTGATGGAGCGCATGCGATCACGGTTGATTCGTCAGCGCGTGTAGCGGATGGTGATCGCGAGCACCGCGCCGTCGCCCGCTAGCGTGCAAGCGAGCGCGTTCGGCCCGTCGATGCGCAACGTGTCGCCGGTGTCGAGCCGCACGGCTTGTGCGTGGTCCGCCGCCAGCGCGACCGTGACCGCGCCGCCCGCGCAAAACAGCAGCGCCACGTCGCCGTCGAGTACGCGCGGCGCATCCGGCTGCGCGCCGGTGAGCCACACGTTCAACTCGCCCTGCGCCACGTCGCGCCTCACCATCAGGTTGAAGTCGCGCGTCGCGCCGTCGACGAGCCGCGTGTCGATGCGCGTCTCGCCGCTAAAGCGCGCGAGCTCGAGCGGCTGCCGCAACGCATGCGTCGCGACCGCGCCCGCGTCGCCCAGTTCGTCGAGCAGCATGCCCGCGCCGGAGAGCAACACGAGCGTCCGGTCGACGCCGTCGAAGCGCGAGAACGGCCCCGCCTGCGCGACATCGGCGACGCTCACGCGCCACACGAAGTCGGCGCTCGCCGCGCCCTGCCCGCCGCTCGGCGGCGGAAACGCGGCTACCTCGCGCGTGACGCCGCCGCCGTTTTTCCACGGCGCCGCCACGAGATCGGCGCCGCGGATCAGCGTGACGCTTGCCATGCTGCCCGCGTCGTTGGCAACGCTCACGATCAGCGGCCCAGCATCGGCAGGTTGAGACCGGCCTCGCGCGCCGTTTGCTGCGCGAGTTCATAGCCCGCATCCGCGTGACGCATCACGCCGGTGGCCGGGTCGTTCAGCAGCACGCGGCCGAGGCGCTTGTGCGCGGCTTCCGTGCCGTCCGCGACGATCACGACGCCCGAGTGCTGCGAGAAGCCCATGCCGACGCCGCCGCCGTGATGCAGCGAGACCCACGACGCCCCGCCTGCCGTATTCAGCAGTGCGTTCAAGAGCGGCCAGTCGCTGACCGCGTCCGAGCCGTCCTTCATCGATTCGGTTTCGCGGTTCGGGCTCGCGACCGAACCCGTGTCGAGGTGATCGCGGCCGATCACGATCGGCGCCTTCAGTTCGCCGTTCTTGACCATTTCGTTGAACGCCTGGCCGAGGCGATAACGATCCTTCACGCCGACCCAGCAGATCCGCGCCGGCAGACCCTGGAACGCGATGCGCTCGCGTGCCATGTCGAGCCAGTTGTGCAGATGCGGATCGTCGGGGATCAGTTCCTTGACCTTCGCATCGGTCTTGTAGATGTCCTCGGGGTCTCCCGACAGCGCGACCCAGCGGAACGGGCCCTTGCCTTCGCAGAACAGCGGCCGGATGTACGCCGGCACGAAGCCCGGGAAGTCGAACGCGTTTTCCACGCCCATTTCGAGCGCCATCTGACGGATGTTGTTGCCGTAGTCGAGCGTGGCCGCGCCGCGTTCCTGCAGCGTCAGCATCGCCTGCACCTGCTTGGCCATCGACTGCTTGGCCGGCGTGACGATGCTTTCCGGCGCGGTCTTCATGCGCTCGCGCCAGTCCTGCACCGTCCAGCCTTGCGGCAGGTAGCCGTGGATCGGGTCGTGCGCGCTGGTCTGGTCGGTCACGCAGTCCGGCGTGATGCCACGCGCGACGCACTCGTTGAACACGTCGGCGGCATTGCCGAGCAGACCGACCGAGATCGGCTTGCCCGCCTTCTTCGCTTCGTCGAGCATCGCGAGCGCTTCATCGAGCGTCTTCGCTTTCTTGTCGACGTAGCGCGTCTTCAGACGGAAGTCGATGCGCGTCTCGTCGCATTCGACCGCGATCATCGAGAAGCCCGCCATCGTCGCCGCGAGCGGCTGCGCGCCGCCCATGCCGCCGAGACCGCCGGTCAGGATCCAGCGGCCCTTCGGGTCGCCGTTGAAGTGCTGGTTCGCGACCGAGAAGAAGGTTTCGTAGGTGCCCTGCACGATGCCCTGGCTGCCGATGTAGATCCAGCTGCCCGCGGTCATCTGGCCGTACATCATCAGGCCCTTGCGGTCGAGTTCGTGAAAGTGTTCCCACGTCGCCCAATGCGGCACGAGGTTCGAGTTCGCGAGCAGCACGCGCGGCGCATCCGCATGCGTGCGGAACACGCCTACCGGCTTGCCCGATTGAATCAGCAGCGTTTCGTCTTCGTTCAGGTCCTTCAGCGACGCGAGGATCTGGTCGAAGCAATCCCAGTTGCGCGCGGCGCGGCCGATGCCGCCATACACGACGAGCGCGTGCGGGTGCTCGGCGACTTCGGGGTCCAGATTATTCTGGATCATCCGGTACGCGGCTTCCGCGATCCAGGTCTTGCAGGTCTTTTCCGCACCGTGCGGTGCGCGGATCGTGCGAGTCGGATCAAGACGCGGATCGATGTGTTTCGGATTGTTCATGGTGTCCCTCGGAATGCGTGAAGATGTTCGATAAAGGTTCGGCGAAGACGAAAAAAGGCGAATTCAGAAATGCCCAGTGAAGCGGTAACGGGTGCCTGGATGCCACAGATTCGCGATCGAGGCGACCTCGCCTTGCGACCACGTGCGCCGGTGCAGCACCAGACACGGCTCGCGTTCACTCATGTTCAACAGCTCGCGCGTCGTGTCGTCGGCGGCGAGCGCCTCGATGCGGTACTCGACGCGCTGCAGCGGCGCGACGCGCACGAGGTACTGGTTCGGCGTAGTGTTCGTGAAGTCCTGCAAGGCGTATTCGGGCGCGACCGCCGGATTGACCCAGCGTTCCTCCAGCTGCACCGGCTCGTCGTTTTCGAAATGCAGCAGGCGCGAATGAAACACGGGGCTGCCCTCGCTCACCTGCATCTCTTCGGCGAGCGCCGCATCGGCGATGCTGGCGCCGACGTTCAGCACCCTCGCCTGATAGCGATGACCGCGCGCGACGATTTCATCGGAGATGCTGCGGATCGCCACCAGCGTCGACTCGTACTTGGGACGGGCGACGAAGGTGCCCGAGCCCTGGACGCGTGTCAGCACCTGCTCCGAGGTCAACTCGCGCAACGCGCGGTTGACCGTCATGCGCGCGACGCTGAACTCGCGCGCAAGCTCGTTTTCAGAGGGCACCTGGTCGCCTTCGGCCCATTCGCCCGCATGAATGCGCGCGAGGATGAAGTCCTTGATGCCCTGATAAGCGGGTGCGTTCATCGGTGTGATCCGCGCTCTCGACGAATTATTGTTCCGACGCGAACGAGAACGGGCTCAGCTTCGCGACAGCGCCGGCCTGCACGAGCTTCGTGACCGCTGCGATATCCGGTGCGAAGTAGTGATCGAGCTCGTAGTGCGGCACGTCCTTGCGCACGAGGTCCATCACCTTCTGCAGGCTCGGGCTGGTCTTGTGCGGTGCGCGCAGATCGACGCCCTGGGCTGCGGCCAGCAGTTCGATCGACAGGATGTTCGCGGTGTTGTCGGCGATATCGCCGAGCTTGCGCGCGGCGAACGTCGCCATCGACACGTGGTCTTCCTGGTTCGCCGACGTGGGCAGCGAATCGACCGAAGCCGGATGGGCGAGCGTCTTGTTCTCCGACGCAAGCGCGGCGGCCGTGACGTGCGCGATCATGAAGCCGGAGTTCACGCCGCCATCCTTGACGAGGAACGGCGGCAGGCCCGACAGCGTCGCGTCGATCAGCAGTGCGATGCGACGCTCGGCGAGCGCGCCGATTTCCGACACGGCGAGTGCGAGGTTGTCCGCCGCGAACGCGACCGGCTCGGCGTGGAAGTTGCCGCCCGACAGCACTTCGCCGGTGTCCGGGAAAATCAGCGGATTGTCGGAGACCGCGTTCGCTTCGAGCAGCAGCGTTTGTGCGGCCTGACGCATCTGGTCGAGACACGCGCCCATCACCTGCGGCTGGCAGCGCAGGCTGTACGGGTCCTGGACCTTGTCGCAATCGGCGTGCGACACATTGATCGCCGAGCCTTGCAGCAGCGAGCGATAAGACGCCGCCGCGTCGATCTGGCCTTGATGGCCGCGCAGTTCGTGGATGCGCGCATCGAACGGCTTGACCGAGCCCATCGCCGCGTCGACCGACAGCGCGCCGGCGACGAGCGCCGTGCGGAACAGGTCTTCGATCGCGAACATGTTGTACAGCGCGAGCGCGGTCGAGGCTTGCGTGCCGTTCAGCAGCGCCAGACCTTCCTTCGCCTGCAGCGTCATGGGCTTCAGACCGACGAGCGCGAGGCCTTCGGTGGCCGGCATGCGCTCGCCCTTCGCGAACACTTCGCCGACGCCAAGCAGAGTCGCCGACATATGCGCGAGCGGCGCGAGGTCGCCCGAAGCGCCGACCGAGCCCTTGACCGGGATCACCGGCAGTACGTCGGCGTTGAACAGCGTGATCATCGCTTCCATCACTTCGCGGCGGATGCCCGAGTGACCGCGGCCGAGGCTCGACAGCTTCAGCGCCATCAGCAGACGCACGACCGGACGCGACATCGGCTCGCCGACGCCGACCGCGTGCGACAGCACCAGATTGCGTTGCAGCAGTTCGAGCTGATCGCGCGGAATGTGCGTGCTGGCGAGGCGGCCGAAGCCGGTGTTGATGCCATAAGCCGGCTCGCCCTTGGCGGTGATGTCGGCGACGGCCTGCGCGCACGCGTCGATAGCGGCGTGGCTCGCGGGATCGAGTTGCAAGGTGACCTGCTCACGCGCGATCTGGCGCAGTTGCGGGAGGGTCAGGTAGCCGGGCTTCAGAATCATGGTTGTCTTCCTGTCTATACAAGTTCAAATAAGTCTAGCCGGCGCGCCTTGTATATACAACTTATTTTTCGAGATTTCGTGCCTGGGGATTTCCATTATTCGGCACGTGGCTCGGCGACAGATCGGCGGGCGTGGCGGCGGATCGCAGGCGGCGACTGCAGGGCGCAGGAGTCGGCCTAGCTGCCGTGGTTTCGCCCACAGTTGTATATACACCTTCGTGGCGCGGGCCGCCATCTGGCCAGAATTGGCGCGCCATGGATGGCGGGAAGCCGGACACGCGAGCCCGTCCGATCTCTGAGTTATAGGAGAGAAGGCTTTGCGGCGCGGCTCAGAGCTTGACCCGCGTGGCGATGAAATCCAGAAAGCACTGCACGCGCCCCGCGAGCGATGCGCTCTGGTAGTACACCGCATGCACCGGCTGCCGTTCGTCGACGAGCAGGTTGCCGAGAATCGGCACGAGGCGCTTTTCGCGTACGTCGGCGGCGGTCATGAAGTCGGCCAGACAGGCGATGCCCCAGCCGGACAGCGCCAGTTGCCGCAAGGTTTCGCCGCTCGACGCGGTGATCGACGGCTCGATTTTCAGCAAAGCGGCTTCGTCCCGCTGTCCGTTGGCGCGCTTCATTGCCCTGCCCCCTTCTCTGAGTGGCCAGCGATTCAGATGCTCCGGCGCCGTAAAACCGATCAGCCGATGCGCGCGCAACGCGTCGAGCGTGGTCGGCTCGCCGTGCTCGGCCAGATACGCCGGACTCGCGAGTACGCGCAGCCTGCTTTCGCCGAGCGCACGCGCATGCAGCGTCGAATCCTGCAGCGCGCCGATGCGAATCGCGATGTCGACTTTCTGTTCGAGCAGGTCGACGATCCGCTCGTTGCTGGTCAGTTCGAGCCGGATCTCCGGATACAGCGCCGAAAACGCGGTCATATGCGGAGCCACGCAATGCAGCATGAACGGCGACGCCGCGTCGACGCGCAAGCGTCCCGACGGCCGTTCGCGGCCGCGCGCGACCGATTCCTCGGCCTCTTCGAGCGCGTCGAGAATCGCGCGGGCGCGCCGCAGGAACGCGTCCCCCTCTTCGGTCAGATGCAGACGCCGCGTCGTGCGCCGCACCAGCGCGGTGTCGAGCTTCTGCTCCAGACGCGTGAGCGCGCGGCTCACGCCGGACACGGTCTGCCCCAGCTTCTCGGCCGCCGCCGTGATCGAGCCGCTGTCGATCACGGTGACGAACACCAGCAATTCGTCGGTGGAGGTTTTCATTGTTGACTTCAAATCAAGATTGATTTGAGACTAACACGCTTTTTGCGAGAATCCGCGCGAGCGATACTGCGTGCCTGTCGATCGGTGTTGGAGCAAAGCTGCTACTCCGATCCCACGCAAGAAATTGCGGTTCAGCATTTCCCTCAGGAGAACGTCTTGAAGATTTTCATTACCGGTGCAAGCGGTTTTATCGGCGGCTCGGTCGCGGCGCATCTGGCGCGCGCCGGCCATCAGGTCCGCGGGCTGATCCGCAAGCCCGAACACAGCGCCGAGTTGCAGCGGCTCGGCATCGAGCCGGTTCCCGGCACGCTCGACGATCGCGCGTTGCTGATCGCCGAGGCGCAAGCGGCCGACGCAGTGATCAACGCCGCGAGCAGCGATCACGAAGGCGCGGTGCGCGCGCTGATCGACGGGCTCGCGGGTTCGGGCAAGGTGTTCCTGCACACGAGCGGGTCGAGCATCGTCGGCGATGCGTCGGGCGGCGAAGCGGGTGAAGCGCGCATCTATCACGAAGACGCGCTGCCCACCCCGACCGCCGACAAGGCCGCGCGCGTCGCGATCGATCAACTGGTGCTCGACGCCGCGCAACGCGGCGTGCGCTCGGCCGTGCTGTGCAACACGCTGATCTACGGTCACGGCGCGGTGGCCGGCAGCGCGAGCGTGCAGTTGCCGCGGCTGGTACGCCAGGCGCAGAAAAGTGGCGTGGTGCGTCATGTGGGCAGCGGCGGCAACATCTGGTCGAACGTGCATATCGACGACGTCGCCGAGCTGTATCGGCTCGCGCTCGATAAAACCCCTGCCGGCACGTTCTATTTCGTCGAAAGCGGCGAAGCGTCGTTTCGCGACATGAGCGCCGCGATCGCGCGCGCGATGAAACTCGGCACGCCGCAGGACTGGCCGCTCGAAGAAGCGAAACAGGAATGGGGCTACGAAATGGCCTCATACGGTCTCGGCTCGAACAGCCGCGTGCGCGGCGAACGCGCGCGCAAGTTGCTTGGCTGGCAACCGCGGCGCACGTCGGTGATCGAATGGATCGAACGCGACATGATGGTGCCGCAAAGCACCGTTTGACGCGGCTTTGCGCGCCGCGCGCCGTAAGCTGTGTAAGGGCGGCCGTTGCGAATCCGTAAGCTCTGTTCGATAAAATGACATCGACCCGACGGTGCGATTCGCACCGTCGCACATGAGCCTGGATTCGACCGATGACCCTCGCGCTGAACTTCTACTGGCTGACGAACTTCCTCGCGATTCTGTTCGTCATCGCATGTCTGTACGACACGCGCTACGACGAATATGGCGTATTGACGCTCTCCGCCGCGGCGATGAGTCTGATCGTGATGGCGATCGAGGTGTTTCTCAAGCCCGCCTTCGAGATGGCGCTATAGCGCGCTCGCGCGGCGCTCATGCCGCAAGGCGGCGGCGCCTGCCGGTGCGGCGCGCGCCCCTCGCTCTCTTCAACTACCCGCGTCACCACTTCACACCGTGTACGATCCGCACGCCGGGCAGGCGCCGCGCGCATGGTCGTCATAGCGGTCGTGATGCCTGACCCAGTCGGTCAGATTGCTCTGCTCGTTGCGGCCTTTCGGCGCGATATCCAGCAGCGCGTAGGTGTTCACGAAGCGCTCGTCGCCGCGCCCGTAGCACGAGTACGTGTGGTACACGTCGCCGTTTTCGTCCTTATAGAACACGCTGTGGCCATGCTGTTCGTCGATACCGACGTCCTGCTCGGTGAAGTTGTAGAACGCCTTTTTGCTCGCCAGCTGTTCGGGTGTGAACGACACGTGGTAGTCGAAATTGAAATCGCTGCCGCTCGACGACACCCACGGGAAGGTCCATCCCATGCGCCGTTTGAACGCGTCGATCTTCTCGATCGGCGCGTGTGACACGGTCACATAGCTGACGTCGTGATGGACCAGGTGCGTGAGAATGCCGGTCATATGATCCGACAGGAACGAGCAGCCGACGCACCCCTCCTCCCAGTCCGGGCCCAGCATGAAGTGATAGACGATCAGCTGGCTGCGGCCGTCGAACAGCTCCGCGAGCGTCTTGCGGCCTTCCGGCGTATCGAACGTATAAGGCTTGTCGACCTTGACCCACGGCAATTCGCGACGCTTGCGCGCGAGTTCGTCGCCGGCGCGCATATGCGCTTTTTCGTCGGCGAGCAGCGCGCGGCTCGCGGCGAGCCACTCTTCCCGGCTGCCGATGTGATGTTGCGGTTCCATCTGCGTCTCCTTTCCTGCCGATGCAGGACTTGACCATAAGGTTATGGTTTAGAAACGCTGGCGCGAAAGTCAAGGACAGGTGGGCGCTTTCGTGAAACGTGCCGAGCGCGCGCAAAGCGCGTGGCCAAAAAAAGATACGCGGCACACCGCGGATCGAACCGCGACGCGCCGCGTCAAGGTGGAGACCAACGACTACCTGCAACGAAACTCAGATCGCCCAGCCGCCTACATAAAAACCGACCAGCACCACCGCGATCGCCACGGTGCCCACATTGAGCTTGCGATACTCGCCGCTGACCACGCGACCGATCACGAGCGTCGCGAAGCCGAGCATGATGCCGGTCACGATGTTCGCGGTCAGCACGATGAACACCGCGCACACGAGCCCCGCCATCGAGTCGACCATGTCGTCCATATGCAGCTTGCTGACGTTTGACAGCATCAGCAGCCCCACGTACATCAGCGCGGGTGCGGTCGCATACGAAGGCACCAGCGCGGCGAGCGGCGAGAAGAACATCACGACGAGAAACAGCAGACCGACGACCGCCGCCGCCATCCCGGTCTTCGCGCCCGCGGCAACGCCGACCGTCGACTCGATATAGGCAGCCGCCGGCGCGCCGCCGAGCAGGCCCGAGAAGATCGAGCTCAGCGAATCGGCGGTAAGCGCGCGGCCGCCGTTGATGATGCGACCGTTCTCGTCCAGTTGCCCCGCCTGGCCGGCGACCGCGCGGATCGTGCCGGTCGCGTCGAACACGGCGGTCATCACGAGAGCCAGCACGCTCGGCAGCACCGCCATCGAGAGCGCGCCCTTCACGTCCATCGCGCCGATCAGCGACGCATGACCCGGCGCGCTCAACGACGGCACCGCGAACACGCCGTGATACGCGACGGCCGGATCGATCGCGAGGCCGATCGCCGAGATCGCGACGATCACGATCAGGATCGAGCCCGGCACGCGCCGCCGCACGAGCCCGAAGATCGCCGCGAGGCCCGCGACCGACATTAGCGCCGGCAATGCCGTGATATTGCCGAGCGACACCGGCAAGCCCGCGCCCGGATTCTTGACGACGAGGCCGACGTCGTTGGCGGCGATCAGCAGCAGGAACAGGCCGATGCCGATTCCGGTGCCGTGCGCGATGCCGGTCGGCAGATTGCGCAGGATCCACGAACGCACGCCGGTCACCGAAATCGTGGTGAACACGACGCCCATCAGGAACACCGCGCCGAGCGCGACGGTCGGATGCAGGCCCTTGCCGAGCACGAGGCCGAACGCGGTGAACGCGGTCAGCGAGATCGCGCAGCCGATCGCGATCGGCAGACGCGCCCACACGCCCATCAGCAGCGAGCCGAACGCGGTGGTCAGACACACGGCGACGAACACCGCGCTGGTATCGAAGCCCGCCTTGCCGAACATGCCCGGCACGACGAACACGGAATAGACCATCGCGAGGAAGGTCGTGATGCCCGCGACGATCTCCTGGCGCTGGGTGCTGCCGCGCGCGGAAATGTCGAAGTAGCGGTCGAGAAAGCCCTTACCGGGTAGTGACTCGGTGTCGAAGGATTCGCTCGCGACGTCGGAATTCGCGAGGGCCTGGGGTTCCATCATGATGAGTACCTCCTTTATCAGCGTACTGAAACGGCCGCTAGAGCGGCCGTCATCAGGGTTCGTCTCGTGGATTTGTTGGTGTGGGTAACGCTTTTCTGAGTCGAAATGTAGGTGAAGAGAACTATGTGTCCAATCGCATGAATGGCATGCCGGACATGTCGCGCGACTTATAACTTTTGCGCGACGGCCGCTCGCGTGAGCGCTGCGCGCGTTTACACCTACGGCATTCGAGCGGCCGCAAGACGTGCCGAACTCACTTCGGCGACGGCATTCCGGGCACGCGGCGTGCAGCGCAATCCCGCCAGAGCATCGGCGAAACCGCCTTCCACGAAGCCCGCGAAAGCCTGTCCGCGCGGCCGCGCGGGTTAAACTCTGGGCCGTACCCCATCTAACAGCGGCGGCTCAACGCGTCCGTCCGCACCTGCTCGTGGAGTTTTTCCTGATGACTGGCGGTTTTCCGCGCCCCGCCCGGCGCCTGCCGATTGTCCCGTTTGGACCGCTTGGACCGCTTGGATCGCTTCGCCCACTCGATTCGCCTGATTCGCCTGATTCGCTCGATGTGCTTCGACTGTTGCGCTGGCTGTGCACCGTGGCCGCGCTGTTCGCGCTCGCCGCGCTGTCCGGTTGCAGCAGCCTGCTGTGGGGTACGCAGCAGGCGCCGATCGTCGACGCGACGGTGATGCCGGTCGAGCCGGCGAGCGCGCCGGTCGCCGCGTCCGCGCCCGAGCCGGTCGAGACCGAGGCGAACGCGGGGCCCGAGGAGCCGAAGAAACCGAAGAAGCCGGTCGTGAAGCCGCACAAGGTCGAGCCGCCGCCGCCCGTCGTCGCGCCGGCTCCGCCGCCTCCCCCGCCGCCGCCGCCGCTGATCGTGCTGCGCACGATCGAGCGCAGCGACGCGCACACGCTGCTCGACAGCCAGGTGCAGAAGCCCGACGGCAAGGTGGTCGGCCGCGCGATCGACATGACCGCCGACGCGGCCGGCAAGCCGCGCGAGATGATCGTCAATCTGCAGGGCTTCCTCGGCGTCGGCGACCGCAAGGTGAACTTCCCGTGGGGCGCGTTCCATTTCACGCCGTCCGCGAAGGGCGCGCCGATCACACTGAACGCGGCGGCCGTGCCGGCCGGCGCGAACAAATCGAACGCGCTGGAACTGGCGCTGCTCGATGCGACCGTCGAGCGCGCGAACGGCGCCAAGGTGGGCCGCGTGGTCGACGTGCTGATCGACGGCAACGCGCAGCCGCAGGCGGTCGTGCTCGACGTCAGCGGCATGGTCAGCACCGACCGGCGCACGATCGCCGCGAACTGGTCGGCGCTGCGCTTCGTCACGCGCGACAAGGAACTGCATCCGCAGATCGATCTGAGCGACGCGCAGATCAACGCGACGCCGCCCTACGCGAGCGACAAGCCGATCCGCGCGGTGTCGCCGGCGCCGCCGCCCGCTCCCGCGGCGAGCGCCGCGCCTGCCGCCTCGGCGCCGCAGACGGCGTCGACGGCCGTCGCGGTCTCCAACGCACGGGCGGTCCGATGACGGTCCGCACTATGGTCACGGCGCGAAGTCTGCGCGCGCTCGATTGGCTCAACTTCTTCGTCGCCAACGTGCAGACGGGCTTCGGACCGTTCATCGCGTCGTATCTCGCATCGCACAAGTGGACCCAGGGCGAGATCGGCATGGTGCTGTCGGTCGGCACGATCAGCGCGATGGTCAGCCAGGTGCCCGGCGGCGCCGCGGTCGACGCGCTGCGCAACAAGAAGGGCGCGGCCGCGTGGGCGATCGGCGCGATCATCCTGAGCGCGATGCTGCTCGCGGTCAGCCCGACCGTGTTGCCGGTGATCGCCGCCGAGGTGTTCCACGGCTTCGCGAGCTGCATGCTGACGCCGGCGCTGGCGGCGATTTCGTTTGCGCTGGTGGGTCGCGCGAATCTCGGCGACCGGCTCGGGCGCAATGCGCGCTGGGCGTCGATCGGCAGCGCGGTCGCGGCCGGTCTGATGGGACTGTTCGGCGAGTATTACTCGCCGCGCGCGGTGTTCTTTCTGACCGCGGGCCTTGCGGTTCCCGCGCTGATCGCGCTCGCGATGATCCAGCGCACCGACACGATCGAGCTGCCGCAAGCGGCGCCCACCCCCGAGCAGCTCGAGCGGCGCGAAAGCCTGCGCGCGTTGCTGCGCGACAAGCGCATGCTGCTGTTCGCCGCGTGCATCGTGCTGTTCCATCTGTCGAACGCGGCGATGCTGAACCTGGCCGCCGGCGAAGTGACGGCCGGCATGGGCGACAACGTGCAGCTCGTGATCGCGGCGTGCATCATCGTGCCGCAGGCGATCGTCGCGATGATGTCGCCGTGGGTCGGGCGCTCGGCCGAACGCTGGGGGCGCCGGCCGATCCTGCTGCTCGGCTTCTCCGCGCTGCCGATTCGCGCGCTGCTGTTCGCGGGCATCAGCAGCCCTTACCTGCTCGTGCCGGTGCAGATGCTCGACGGCCTGAGCGCCGCCGTGTTCGGCGTGATGCTGCCGCTGATCGCCGCCGACGTCGCCGGCGACAAGGGCCGCTACAACCTGTGTATCGGCCTGTTCGGACTCGCGGCCGGCATCGGCGCGACGCTGAGCACGACGGCGGCCGGCTTCATCGCAGATCGTTTCGGCAACATGGTCAGCTTCTTCTGCCTCGCGGCGGCCGGTGCGCTCGCGGTGCTGCTGGTGTGGGCGGCGATGCCCGAGACGCGTGACGCGGCGACGGCCAGCAACGGCGATGGCAATGGCGCGACGGTGCCCGGTCGGGGCAAGTCGGCGGCGAGGTGAGTCGCGTGAGCTGGATGAGTCGGGGCGTGATCTGACAGTCAGAGTCGGATCACGTCGCAAGCGGCTTGACCGTTCCAGAGGCTGAACGGTCAAGCTCGCCGCTTGCCGTCTTAAGAGCCTTCATGACTGTGGCTTGCCCCGACAGCACAAGAAGTTCTTTGCTCGAAGGCGGCGGTGCGCGCAGCGACTTTCCGGGAAGCGGCGCCGCGAGAGCGAACTCTTTTCTTTTTCGCAAACGTTTGCCGTCAGGTATCAAGTCTCAGCTTCCGCAGCCGAAAACCCGTACATCGCCCCGAAACTTTGGAGACTCCGACGTGACGCGCGTTGTGCTTTTACTTGCCGTAATGTTGATAACAGGCTGCGCACAACTGCCGCAGCCCACTACGGCTCAAGCCGAGAAACCTGCGGTGTCGAACGTGATCATGAAGTTCGACATTCCCGCCGATGCACTCGGCGCGCGCGATCCGCAACTGAGTACGGTGCTCGCCAAGGCGGGCGCGCTCGCCGCCGCGCAAAAGCAGCCCACCGTGATCCGCGTGACCGCGCTGGGCCAGGACTTCAAGTACATCAACCAGGCGATCTGGCGGGGCGTGCCGCAGCAGGGGCTCAAACCCACGCTCGAAAATCTGACGACCGGCGCGAACCAGACGTACAGCGTCTCGATCCAGCCGCTACATGCGGGGAGCTGACACGATGCGCCTGATTGCTTTCGCCGCGGCATCGCTATGCTTAAGTTCGGCCGCATGGGCGACCCAGCCCGCCGCCGGCGCGCCTGCCACCGCGGCCGCCGCTGCCGCCACGGCGACCACGGCCTCTGCGGACAAGGTCTACCCGCCGCTGCCTACGCTCGCCATGCTGCCGCCCTCCACCGGCGACGACGACGACCTTCCCGCGCCGCGCTCGACGTCGCGCAACAAGAAGAAGACGCGTCAGCACGATTGCCACTGCGCGATGCCGACACCGCGCTTCGTCGTCTCCGATGAGTCGCGCACCTATCTGAAGGACATCGAGCGCCAGCTCGATTCCGCGCTGGCACAGTAAAGCAGGACCCGGAGCCCTGACCCATGCACGAGTACAAGACCGACGCCTTCCGCTTTTTGCGGTCGTGGACGATATGCGCCTGGACGGCGCTGCTGGCGCTCGGCAGTTCGGCCGCGCAAGCCGCCCCGTCCGCCGACGATTGCTTCGACAAGGCCGGCGCTTATCAGGGCGTCAATCCGCTCGTGCTGCGCGCGGTGGCATGGCATGAATCGAAAGGCGACGCGAGCGCCATCAACCGCAACGCCAACGGTTCGATCGACGTGGGACAGTTGCAGATCAATTCGATCCACTTTCCGGAACTCAAGAGCCAGGGCATTCCGCACCGCGCGTTGACGGACCCGTGCGTGAATATTTTTGTGGCCGCCTGGCTGCTCAAGCAGAAGATGGTGCGATACGGCAATACGTGGCGGGCGATTGGCGCGTATCACTCGGAGTCGCCGCACGAGCGCGATGCTTACGCGCATAGCATCCAGACGATTCTTGTGAGTTGGGGGTTGTTGCAGCCGGAGCGGTGAGGGTCGGGCGTGGGACCGGCGAGGTCGTTGCCGGCACGGTGGGCTTGCTGGCCGCGCGGCTGGGTCGGTGGCTTGAGCGCGTGCCGCGCGACGGCCGGGTAAAGCTCGGTGCACTTTGGCAAGGCACCGACCGAGGCTGGGGTTTTGCCACTTGCAAACCGCCCACTTCAGTCAGACAGCTTTCTCCAAATCGGTCAGTCAGCCAAATCCAGATTTTGCAAACTGGAGTGCACTAAGCGTGCCGTTGGCGACCTCACCCAATCGGCCACGTTCTGCCGTTCACCGTACACGGAAGACGGGCATTCAAGCGGCCGCTACTTTTCGGACAATGGACGCTCGTGCAAGGCCACACATCCGATCTGACGGATATGTGCGCTACAGCACACTTGGGCTCCCGTAGCGAGAATAGGCTGGGAGTCAAAAATTTGCGACCGTCTAATTTGCCACGCAACACAGATCCCGAGATCCAATTTGCGTTCTCGGCAATTGGTCGCGAATTCCAGTCTTCGCAGAAATATCGTCTTTGATATTCGATGCGGCCCGTGGTATTGCCGTGGTGACGGCCCCCCCACAAAGTTGATAAGCCTCGCTGGAAGGCGTCGAATCGCTGTGGAGGCGGCAAACGTCGAAGCAGTCCGTAGCGGAGGACGAAATGTCATACCTGCCCTGGCTTTCGCAATATCCCTCCGGCGTTGCGGCGGACATAAGCCTCAATGACTATCCTTCAATGGCAGCCCTCCTGGAACAGGCCGTCGCACGCTACGGTAACCGCGTCGCCTTTCATCAGTTCGGAGTGGATCTCACATATCGCCAACTGGACGAGAACTCCGCTCGCCTTGCCGCCTATTTTCAGAAAGACCTCGGGCTCAAACCCGGGGACCGCATCGCGCTAATGTTGCCGAACTCCCTGCAACACCCCATCGCAATGTTTGCCGCGCTCCGGGCCGGGCTCACCGTGGTCAACGTCAACCCACTCTACACCGCTCCCGAGCTGGCGAATTTGATCAAGGATTCCGGTGCGCGTGCGATCGTGGTCATGGAGGTTTCCGCGGCCACTGTCGAGCAGGCGCTCGTCCATGTCACCATTGAACACGTTATCGTCGCGCGCGTCGCGGAGATGCAGAACTTCCCGAAGTCCGTCCTTGTGGACTACGTCGTTCGAAAAAAGAAAAAACTCGTCCCGGACTGGACGATCGCCGGTGCGATCGCTTTCAGGACCGCCATGACCGCGCGCCTGGCGGCGGACTTCACCCGGCCGGCGCTGAACCGCGAGACAAGAGCGTTCCTGCAATACACCGGGGGCACTACTGGTGACCCCAAAGGGGCCGTGTTGACACATGGCAACGTACTCGCGAACGTGCTGATGTTTGCGGCATGGATGAAGCCGGCGTTCCGGGAGAGCGGCGAAATCTCACTCGTCGCGCTGCCCCTGTACCACGTGGCGGCCCTGGTGTGCCAATGCCTGGTCTCGCTTCACATGGGAAACCGCTCCGTTCTGGTGATGAACCCACGAGACATTCCCGCCCTCGTGAAGGATTTTGCGACGCACCGGCCAACCTTCGTTGGCGGCCTCAACACGCTATTTACGGCGCTGATGAACAACCACGATTTCGGAGCGCTCGATTTCTCGGCATTGCGCAACACCTTCGCGGGCGGTACCGCGACCCAGCCTGCAGTTGCCGAGCGCTGGCAGAAGCTTACTGGCAGCCGGGTGCTGGAAGTCTACGGGCTGTCGGAAGCCGCCGGCGCGCTGACGGCCAATCCCGTAACGCTTACGGCTTTCGAAGGTACGATCGGTGTGCCGTTGCCTTCCATCCGCATTGAAATCCGCGATGAAAGCGGCTTGGCCGTACGCACCGGGATGCCAGGTGAAATCTGCGTCGCCGGGCCCGTCGTCATGCAAGGCTACTTCAACCGGCCCGAGGAAACGGCGCATGTGATCGGCGAGGATGGATTTTTCGCGACCGGCGATATTGGGATCATGGACGAGCGTGGCGTGATCAGGATTGTCGATCGCAAGAAGGACATGATTCTGGTCTCCGGCTTTAACGTCTACCCGAACGAGGTGGAGGGCGCGCTCTTTCGACATCCGGACATTCTGGAGGTCGCAGTGGTTGGTGTGGCGGATCCCCAATCCGGCGAGACTCCCGTCGCCTTCGTGGTGAAAAAGGAACCGGGGCCGACCGAGTCGGAACTGATCGAGTTTGCGCGGACGAGCCTGGCTGCCTATAAAGTGCCGAAGCATGTGGTCTTTGTGAACGATCTGCCGAAAACCCCGGTCGGCAAAGTGCTGAGGCGACAATTGCGAGAGCGACTGGTGAATCGAATCTGACGCAGAGTGCCTACGTCTGATGACCGGAGGATGTTGTGTAGACCGACGGTCCTTGTGGAGCCTCGCTAACAGCCGCCAAACGCTCAGGCTTATCGCAAGGCAAGCAGCGTTGAGTGATTGCCGGAACTCGATAATCTGCCTATGACATCGCATAGGCTCCAGTGGCCGCCCAGGGTCGGCTGCGGGCGCTCGCCAGTCGAGTCGGGCGCGCCGCACATTGGCTTGCGCTGGACTTCCGGGTTCGGGCGAAGAGTTCATAGCCGGAAAGCGGCCAGTCCGCAGTGCGTACTCCCGACCCGTTTCGGCCGACCACCGTTCCACAAAGCGGACGCTCAGTGTCCACCTTCAAGGTGTCGCTCGACGTGCACGAGGTCGTGCCAATCGCCGTGCAAATGCATGCTGCGTTTCGCAACACCGTATCGGACGAATCCATTGCGCTCCAGGACGCGAGCGGAAGCGCGATTTTGAGGACGGACAGTCGCCTCGATTCGCCACAGCCGCAGGTCCAACCGAGCCGTTTCCAGCACGAGCCTTACCGCTTCGGATGCGTATCCATGCCCCGCGAAACGCTCGCCAATGCGATATCCAAGTACGGCTTTGTTGAAATACGGACGTACGACCCCGACAAGATTCACCCTCCCAACGATGACCCCCTCGCATTTCACAAGGAACTGATACGCCTTGTCGCCTTCGATATCGGTCTGTGCAGCCTCTATCGCGTTTCGCACCGATCCGATGTTGTAGTAACTGTCCTCGCGGGCGTTGATCCAATGCTCGAAGTAGGCGCGATTGTCAACTTCAAACTGTAGCAACGCTTGCGCATCGCTCAATGTCGGGTGGCTGATTTCTACCATGTGCGAATGAAAATGAATGGATTGGAAGACAGGTCACGCGGTGACTTTGCTTCATGTGTCCGTCGATTGTCGGCCATCTACCGCCCGAAGTCGAACGTCCCTTCATGGCCGAACGCCGCAAACCAATCAGCCGCTGCTCCCTGCTTTCGCCTTCGTCCAGCCCGGTTAAGCAGACGCGAAAACAACCCCGCCAGAAGCAGCTCAGTTCCGGAAGTTTTCCTCGCAATCTTCCCAGTACCGAAGCGGGTCGAGATGTTGTGGATAGCGCGACTTTAGCCACGCTGAGAGCCTGGTCCAATCTGGATGGTTGGTACCCGTTTGAGCAGACCAGATCGACGACCTTTCCAGAATCTGGCCGTTCCCGCGATCACGGACCAGCAAACTGCCTAGTCCGCTTAAACTGTTCGCCTGCGTCTCAACCAGATACCTTGGCAGGACCCTGAGCTCAGCATCTTCGGCCCATCCGTATAAGGCGCGGACCACTCCGGAGGGATCTCGCAGCTCTATGGGTCCGCTTTGCGGGCGAATGGCCGTCCATCCTTCAGGGAACTCGGTGACAACCTCGTTTTTGCCTTCCCTCACCCACTTCACGCGCCATGCGCGCACCAGCGACTCGCGCATGCGAGACACCGACTCGTAGCCAGCAGGCAACTCGATCGCCATCGGAAGAGTAATGAGGTTGTCTTTCCAGAGTTTGGTTTCGTCGTCGACGCGCTCAGCCACGTCGAACATCCCAGGCTCGAACGGGTTCTCGGGCCGGCTGGATACGCTTGCCTTCCCTTCGGGCAATCCCTCGAAAAGGCGCTCAGCATCATGCCGGGTAAGTTTCGTCTTCCCTTTTTTCATTGTGTGTCCCTACAGTAAGGATGTCGCTAGTGCCTGGGCCCTCACGACCGAAATCAGGCGCCACTTTCTCTCACGCGCTTTTGAACTGGCTCGCGATCTTATTGTGCGCCATTCGCTTGTTAATGGATGAACGGAGGGAGTAAGGTGGGCGTCCGAAGCTAGTCCGTTACACCCACTGTTAGAATCGCGAACTTTTTCCCGGGAGCGACGAATGTCTTGGTTCATCTATGAAGTGCCTGAATACAACGAAGACGGGGCGCGCATCGAACCCTTCAGCGACCTTCGCAGCCGCGTCCTGAAAGTCAGCGGGCAGGCAATGGCTGACGAACTGGAAAGCGTCCGCGAGAACGCCGCGACGACGGCGGACACGCCCACGCGCCCGCTCCGCGCCCCGGAAAATCCTCACGTATTCCCGATCCCCTATGCCGACTCCATGATCCTGGTCGGCTTCATTTTCGAACTGAAACGTGAGTTGCGACATCTTGTGGTGTCACCCGTGGAAATGCCTTGGCTGAAAGACGCGTAAAAAACGGGACCATCGAGGCAGCCCCAACCCGGCGAGGCAAACCACACCGAACTGAACCGGACGATCCAACATCATCTGCACGATCCAGTCCAAACTTCCAAAGGCGAGCGATGCCGGCGTTCGTTCAAACGCCGCGTAGCAAATGACAAAAGAGGCGCGATCAAAAAAATCGCGCCTCTTTTTTTGAGCCGATCGCGGCCCCGGTCACATCAATCGATCGCCCTGCCCGCCGTCTCCCGCATAAACGGCAACGGCAGTAACGACACCACACTGCAGCCAATCAGATACCAAGCCGGCGCAAGATTACTGCCCGAAATCTGAATCAGCCAGGTCGCGAAAAACTGCGCGAACCCACCAAAAATCGACACCCCAAGGCAATACACGATCGACATACCCGTCGCGCGAATCGCGCGCGGAAACAGCTCAGGCAGCATCACGATATTGGGCACCGCGGTGAACGTGACGAGCAGCGCGAGGCCCGCAACCACCGCGAGCAGCACCGGCACTGTCGGCGACGCGTTGATCGCCATGAATGCCGGGTAGACCGCGAAAATCAGCAGCACGCGCGACACCCACAACACGCGCTTGCGGCCGATCCGATCGGACAGCGCGCCCGCGAACGGCGAGCAGATCACCGTGACCACCGCGCCGGTCCACGCGGCCCACAGCGCGGTCCCCATCGGCAGATGCAGAATACGGATCGCGTACGTGGACAAATAGAACAGCACGATGTAATTCGCCGCGGTGCCGCCGATCGTCGTCAGCACACCGGTCGTGATCGAGCGCGCGTGATCGCGGAACAGGTCGCGCACCGGCAGCGACGGCGCTTGCGCGGGGGACTTCGCAACAGTATTCGAGGCGGCCTGCGCAACAGCGCCGCCAGCCGCGGGAGGGCCATCCTCAATACCGGGAAGCGTCTCGTCGAGATGCCGCCGGATATAGATGCCAATCGGCCCCATCGCCATGCCGATCACGAACGGCACGCGCCAGCCCCAGCTTTCGAGCGCCGCCGGCGACAGCGTCGCGGCCAGCGCGACGCCGAGCAGCGACCCCACCACCGTGTTCATCCCCTGGCTCACGAACTGCCAGCTGCCGTAAAAACCGCGCGTGCGATCGCTGCCGTATTCGAGCAGCAGCGCCGTCGATGCGCCCACCTCGCCGCCCAACGCGAAACCCTGGATCAACCGCGCGAGAATCACCAGCAGCGGCGCCGCGACGCCGATCGCCGCATAAGTCGGCGCAAACGCGATGATCGCGGAGCCGAGCGTCATCAGCCACAGCGTCAGGCTCATTGCGGCCTTGCGTCCCGCGCGGTCCGCGTAGCCGCCCAGCACGACGCCGCCCACCGGCCGCATGATGAAGCCGACGCCGAACGTGCCGACCGCGAGCATCAGTTGCACGAGTTGTCCTTCGACCGGGAAATACAGCTTGCCGATGATCGTCGCGAAGAAGCTGTAGATCGTGAAGTCGAAAAACTCGAGGCCGTTGCCGAGCGTGATCGCGGCGATCGCCTTCGCGTGGCCGAGGCGCTTGCGGGGCTCATCGGCCACGCGCTGCGCATCGAGCGCATCTGGCACTTCGAGCCCATTGGCGCTCGCGCGCCGCGGTGTGGCGGAATAGTCCATCTGTGTCTCCATCGTGATCTTGTTGCTGCCAGGGCAAAGCGCTCGCGCGCCGCCGCCGCGTCAAACGAGGAACGTCTGCGCGAGCTTGACCCAGTAGGCCGCGCCGGTCGCGAGGCAAGCGTCGTTGAAGTCGTAGCCGGGGTTGTGGACCATGCAGCCGCCCTCGCCGTCGCCATTGCCGATGATCAGATAGCTGCCCGGGCAGCGTTCGAGCAGGAACGCGAAGTCTTCACTGCCGGTCAGCGGTTGCATGTCGCGAATCAGTCCGTCGTCACCGAGCCAGTCGAGCGCAACCTGGCGCGCGAGCGCGGTCATGGCGGCATCGTTGACGAGCACCGGGTAGCGGCGCTGATAGTCGACCTCGGCACGCGCGCCGAACACGGCCGCCTGGCCGGTCGCGACCTCGGTGATGCGTTGCTGAAGGTGGTCGCGCACCTCGGGCCGCAGCGCGCGCACCGACAGACGCATCTCGGCGGTTTCGGGTATCACGTTCGGCGCTTCGCCCGCGTGAATCGCGCCGACCGTGATGATCGACATATCGAGCGGCGCGATGTTGCGCGACACGATCGACTGCAACGCGAGCACGATCTGCGCGCACACGACGACCGGATCGACCGCCTTGTGCGGCACCGCGCCATGACCGCCGCGGCCGATCACCTTGATGATGACCGTATCCGAGGACGCCATGAACGAGCCCGGCAGGAAGCCGAACTTGCCGGTCGGAAAGCCCGGCATGTTGTGCATCGCGAACACGGCGTCGCAGGGAAACTGCTCGAACAGGCCGTCGTCGAGCATTTTCTTCGCGCCGGCAAGGCCTTCCTCGGCCGGCTGGAAGATCAGATTCAGCGTGCCGTCGAAGCTCTTTTCGCGCGCCAGATGCTTCGCGGCCGCGAGCAGCATCGCCGTGTGGCCGTCGTGACCGCATGCGTGCATCTTGCCGGGCAGCTTGCTCGCGTACGGCAAGCCGGTGGTCTCGTGGATCGGCAGCGCGTCCATGTCGGCGCGCAGACCGAGCCGGCGCGTACCGTTGCCGAGCTTCAGTTGCCCGACCACTCCGGTCTGGCCCAAGCCGCGATGCACGGTATAGCCCCACTCCTCCAGCCGTTCGGCGACCAGATTGCCCGTCGCGAACTCCTCGTAGGCCAGCTCCGGGTGGGCGTGGATGCTGCGTCGCAGCGCGATCATTTCCTGTTCGACTTCGGCGATGCCCGCCGGAATGACCATCGTATTCATGCCGTCTCTCTCCATGTGAGCGTGAACCGAGCATAGCCGCGCCGATATTCGAGCGGCAGGCGTAGAATCGTTGCCGGTGCCAACTACTGGTTGCCCCCATCACCCGCCTAATGCCGATGAAACTGCATCAGCTCAATACCTTGGCAGCAATCGCGGATACCGGAAGTATCCGGGCCGCCGCCCGTTCGCTGGGGCTGTCTCCGGCCGCCGTGACCAAGGCGATGCGCGAGCTCGAAGCCGATCTGCACGCGCCGCTGATCGTGCGCAGCGCGAGCGGCGTCGCGTTCACCGAGTTTGGCCGCGCACTCGTCGTGCATGCTCGGCTCGTGCTCGGCCAGTTGCAGCGCGCTCAGGCGGAAATCGAGGCGTTGCGCGGAGCCGCGGCCGGCAAGCTGTCGATCGGCGTCACGCCATGGATCGCGCTGACCTTTCTGCCGCCCGCCGTGCAGCGCTTTCGCGAGCGGATGCCGGAGGTGCAGCTGGAATTCTTCGAAGGCCTGCTCGCGGTCGTGCAGCCGCGTCTGCGCGACGGCAGCCTCGATTTTTCGATCGGTCGGCCGCCGCCCGCATCGCCGCAGTCGGAGTTTCAGAACGCGCCGCTCTTTTCGACGCATGCGGCGGTGGTCGCGCGGCGCGACCATCCGAAGGCCGGATGCCGCACGCTGCTCGACCTGCAAGACGAGGAATGGATCCTGAACTGGGACCCGGCGAGCCGTGAGTCGATGTCGAACAATCTGTTCGTCAAGCGCGGCATGCGGGTGCCGCACACGATCGTGCTCGCGCATTCGCTCGCGATCGTATTGGGCCTGCTCGCGCACACGGACATGGTCAGCATCTTTCCGTGGCCGCTCGTCGAGGTGATACGCGCGAAAGAAAACCTGTGGGCGCTGCCGCTGCGCGAAACGCTGGACGAAACCATCATCAGCATCACGTCGCGGCGTGGCGCGCCCACCAGCCCGGCGGCCGCCTGCTTTCTCGACTGCCTGCGAGAGACGATCGACGAAGGCGCGCGCTCGCAAGACCCCGAGCAGCGCCGGCTGTTTCATTCGATCGAGCTGTTGCTCTAGGGGTCGGCGCGTTCGTGCCTGCGGCACCGCCGCGCAGTCAATCGAGAAACTCCCCCGCCCGCTTTCTGAGCATCGCGCTGAAATCGTCGAGCCAGCCGATCGACAGCCGCCAGCTCTGCCAGTACAGATCCACGTCGATTTGCTTGCCCGGCGCGACCTCGACCAGCTCGCCGCGCGCCAGATGCCCGGCGATCATCCGCTCTGGGCACATGCCCCAGCCGAGGCTCATCACGCACGCGCGCAAAAAACCGGCGACGTGCGGAATCCAGTGCAGCGGCGGATCGAGTTCCGCGCGCGTGATGCGTCGCATGAAACGCTTTTGCAGCTGATCCTTCGGATTGAAGTCCACGCACGGCGTGCGCCGCAGGCTGTCGCGCGTGACGCCGTCGGCGAAATAGCGCGCGAAAAACGCGGGCGAGCACACCGCGAGGTAGCGCATGCGGCCGAGGCGCGTCGAGCGGCAGCCCTGCACCGGTTCGGCCTGGGTCGTGATCGCGCCCTGCACGCTGCCGTCGCGAATGCGCTGCGCGGTGTAGTCCTGGTCGTCGATCACGAGGTCGAGCAGCATCTCGCGTTCGACGCAAAACGGCGCGACCGCGTCGATGAACCAGGTGCCGACGCTGTCGTCGTTGACCGCGACGCGCAGCGCCGGCCACTGCTCGACCAGCGCGCCGGGCAGTGCCGGCAGTCGACCGTTCAGCTCCGCTTCGAGCAGTTGCACGCGCTCGGTATGGCGGCACAGCAGCGCGCCCGAGGTGGTCGCCACGCACGGCTGACCGCGTTTCACGAGCACGCTGCCGACGCGCTCCTCGAGCAGCTTGACCCGCTGCGACACCGCGGACGGCGTGATATTGAGCTCGCTCGCGGCACGGTCGAACGAGCCGTGGCGGACCACGGCGGCCAGCGCGTCCAGCAAGGCGTAGTCGAGCATTAGCGCTCCTTAATCGGCATTAAGTAAATTAGCTTCTCTTATGAGATGCCAACACGCAGACTAGCGCTGTTGGATTTTCCCGTCTATCCCCGCTGCTTCCCTTTTTCGGACCATCTATGAACTGGTTGTCTTTTTCCCACGGCGCGGCGCTGTGCGCGTCGCTGATCGTGACGATCGGCGCGCAGAACGCGTTCGTGCTGCGGCAAGGCATCATGCGCTCGCACGTCGGCAAGATCGTGCTGTTGTGCACACTGTCGGATTTCATTCTGATCGGCGCCGGCGTCGGCGGCGCCGCGGTGCTGATGGAGCGCTTCCCGAACTTCGTGCACGCGATGCTCTATGTCGGTCTCGCGTATCTCGCCTGGTTCGGCATCAGCGCGCTGCGCCGCGCGGTGCGGCCCGGACACGCGGTGCTCGATGCGTCGAGCGGCGCGTCTGCCGATCAGGCACCGCCCACGCAACGCGCGCTGCCCATCATCCTGATGACGCTCGCATTCACGTGGCTCAATCCCCACGTCTATCTGGACACGTTCCTGCTGATCGGCACGGCTGGGGCACGCGAGCCTGAAGGTGCGCGCGTCGCCTTCGCACTCGGCGCGATGGCGGTCAGTGCGGTGTGGTTCGTCGGACTCGGTTATGGCGCGCGCATGCTTGCGCCGCTGTTTCGCCGCGCAAGCGCATGGCGTGTGCTCGATGGTGCGATCGGCAGCATGGTGTTGCTGCTGGCGGTCACGCAGTTGCGTTGAGACCGCGACACAGGGCTCATTTCACTTCAGATTCATGCGGCGCACCGCGCGGCGCTTGCACATCGGCTACATCGCGCGGCACCAGATTCATCAGCCGCGCGAGCACCGGCCACTTCAGCAGCGACTGCTGGTAGGCCCCCTGCGCCTGAGCATCGAAATAGCGGCGCGGCTCGACCTCCGGCAGACGCAGCGCAAGGCCGCTGATATCGTCGACGGGCCAGCCCCGCGCGGCGTTTTTCGAGGTGTTCCGCGCATTCGTCATTTGCCGTCCACCCACACGCCGTCCGGCGTCTTCACCACATAGCCGGACGCGGTCTTCATCGTCACGGTCCCCTCGTTTTCGCCGACCATCTGCGTTTGCGGTAGATTCGTCGCGTACTGCGACAGGCTCACACCCGGCTTGAACGGGCTATTCGATACGAGATTCGACAGCAGCTGCGCGAGCGCGAGGAAGCTCGACGGATTGTCGATCACCGTGGTCGCCCCATGACTGCCCTGGAAGCCGACGACGCGCACGCCGACCGGCCCATGCACGATGCGCGGCGTCGGAATTTCCCGCAGGCCCGCGATCTGGTTCGTGTCGCCGCGCAGCGCCGCACCGTGCTCGGGCACGAACACGATCACCGCGCGCCGCCCCGACGACGCGATCAGATCGGCAAAGCGGTCGAAGTCGCTCATCAGCTTGTTCACGCGCAGCGGATACGAATCGATACTCGACAGATTGTTGTTCGGCAGCCGGTTGCCGTCGTGCAGGCTGATCGTGTTGTAGTACAGCGCGACCGGCCCCGCGATGCTCGCGCGCTGCGCGTACCACGCCGCGAGCGTCTCATAGTCGTCGCGGATCGGCGAGCCGTCGAACGCATGCATCGCGACCGGCACGCTCGTGTTCGGAATCAGCGGTACGTTCGGCATCCCGGCGTTGTCGCGGATCAGCTCCAGGAAGTTGTCGAAGTGGCCGTCGTGGTTCAGCATCGTCTGCGGCGTGTAGCCGGCCTGCGCGAGATCGGCGAGCAGATAGCACTGCTGCGGCGCGTTCTTGTACAGGTCCGCGTGCGCCTGCTGCCCGCAGCTTGCGCGCAGCACGCGAATCGCGGCCGGGCCGCTGTAGCTCGCCGCGGTGCTGAAGTTCGTGAACAGATAATCGAAGTGAGAGAGCAGCGGATGGTTGCGCGCCTTCGCGACGTCGAGGTCGTCCCACGACAGCGAGCAGATATGCAGCACGATCACGTCGAACTGCGTGTTCGGGTCGGCGGCGAGATGGCCGAAGCTGACCTGCCGTTGCGACTCCTGGGTGCGGAACGCGGCGAGCGTCGCGTTGTGGTCGAGCGGCTGCGCGGCGAGCGGGTTGTTCGTTCCATTCGCGCCGGGATTCGTTGCCGCGTTCGCTGCTGCACCGCGCAGTTGCGCGAGCACCACCCCGCCCTCGTGCCACAGCGGAATCGCGACCAGCGCGATCAGCACGAAGGTCGCCACACGCACCCAGCGATTCACGATCAGATAGCCGACCAGCGCGCCGAGCGCCGCGAGCAGCAGCATCGGCGGCAGGAAGCGCTGCGCCAGTTCGAGCCAGTAGCCGAAGCTGAAGGTGGTCAGATTGCCGAACTCCTCGGTCAGACGCGAGAACGGCGGCACGTTCGCCTCGTGGTACATCAACGGCACGCCGAGCGCGAGGCCGACCAGGTTGCGCACGATGCGCAGCGCGCGCCGGCGCAGCGTCGAACTCGCGACGAGCGCGAGCGCCAGGCCGAGATTCGCGAGCCACAGCGGCTGCAGATGGCCGCCCGCGAACAGGTACAGCTTCAGGATGAAATACAGGTTCCACAGAGTCATCAACGGGTTCTCTCATTGGCCTGTGCGCAACACGTCGCGCACAGGCGCCATCAATATCGGGTCCGGTCGAGCGCGAGCAGCGTCTGGCAGGCACGCGCGAGCCCGCCCCACAGCCGCGAGTAGCCTTCGACACCCATCTCGAGCACTTCCTTCAAGCCGCGCAGCGGCGCGTCCTCGGTCGTTTGCTCATCCCAGTCGAGCCACGCGTCGGCGCGGCCGAACGTGCACTGCACCAGCTGCCGCTCCTGTTCGAGCGTGAGGCCGTCGAAGCGCACGCCGAGGTGCCGGCCGGCGCAGCGGCTCACGTACACCGGAAAATGAAACTGCCGATCGCCGCGGCTCAGGCACACGCCGAGGCTGTCGCCGGGCGCGAGGTTCAATCCCGGTTCGACATCGAGACCGAGGCCGCCGGTCGAATAATCGCTGGTCGTGCACGCGAGCGTCGTGCCGTCCGCGAGCAGCAGCGTCGCCGCCGCGCGCATCGCGATCCGATGCGTGACCCGCACCTGCTTCGCCTCGCGCGCGACGCTCGCGGCCGCGCCGAGCATCACGAGGTTGTAGAGCGTCCAGAACACGTTCATCAGGATCGTCGCCGTTTCGCCGCCCTGCCCGAACGTCAGCCGGTATACGCCGGCGGCGAGCGCGCCGGTGTTCAGCGCGAGCAGCACCAGATACGGTTTCGAGGTCGACCAGTCGAAGTAGCCCTCGCTGATGCGCCCGCCCTTGTCGGTCACGTTGAACTTGCCATGCTTCGGGCTGAAAAACGCGATCGTGGTCGGCAGCGCGATGTACCACGCGAGCACCGACTCGTAGACTTCGGCCCAGAACGAGTGACGGTACTTGCCCTGCATCCGCGAGTTCGCAATGTTCGCGAGCACGATGTACGGCAGCACGAATCCGGCGATCGTCGTCGCCGATGCGTTGATGAAGTACATCTGGAAGAACAGGTACGCCATCGGCATCGTCAGGAACACGAGCCGCGGCACGCCGTAGAAGAAATGCAGCATCGCGTTGCCGTAGCACAGCCGCTGAAAAAAGCTCAGCCCGCGGCCGACGAACGGATTGTCGATGCGGAAAATCTGCGCCATGCCGCGCGCCCAGCGCGTGCGCTGCCGGATATGGCTCGCGAGGCTTTCGGTCGCGAGACCGGCGGCCTGCACGGTCGGCAGATAAGCGGTCGTGTAGCCGCGCCGGTGCAGCTTGAGCGCGGTGTGCGCGTCTTCGGTGACGGTCTCCACCGCGATGCCGCCCACTTCTTCGAGCGCCGCGCGTTTGAGGATCGCGCACGAGCCGCAGAAGAACGACGCGTTCCACAGATCGTTGCCCGACTGCACGAGCCCGTAGAACAGATTGCCTTCGTTCGGCACGCGGCGGAACGTGCCGAGGTTGCGCTCGAACGGGTCCGGCGAGAAGAAGTGATGCGGCGTCTGCACCATCGCGCAGCGCGCGTCGCGCAGGAACGTGCCCATCGTCGTTTGCAGGAACGAGCGCGTCGGCACGTGATCGCAATCGAAGATCGCGACGTACTCGCCTTGCGTGCTGGCGAGCGCGCTATTGATGTTGCCGGCTTTCGCATGACGGTTGTCGGCGCGCGTCAGATAGCCGATGCCGCAGGCCTGCGCGAATGCTCTGAATTCCTCGCGGTGGCCGTCGTCGAGCAGATACACGCGCAGCTTGTCGGCGGGCCAGTCGATGCCTTGCGCGGCGAACACGGTCGGCCGCACGACGGCCAATGGCTCGTTATAAGTCGGGATATAGATGTCGACGCTCGGCCAGCTCGACGTATCGGCGGGCAAACTGGCGACCGCGCGCTTCAGCGGCCACGCGGTCTGCACGAAACCGAGCAGCAGAATCACCCACGTATACGCTTCCGCGCCGAACAGCAGATAGCCGAGAATCGCCTCGCCCGGCGTCTGGAACGACAGCGTCTGCGTGACGCGCCACCACACGTAGCGCACCATCGCGAGCAGCGCGAGCGTCGTCAGGATCAGCACCGGCATGCGGCCCGGAAAGCGCCGCACGATCAGCGCGACGACCACGAGGACTGCGAAGAACTCGAACTGACCTTCAGATTGCAGCGGTGACGTGCCGATCACCGCCCACAAACCCGCACCCGCGACCACCACGAGCGGCAGCAGCCAGCGAACGTGGCCGACGCGCTGTGTCGCAGCTTCGAGCCGTGCGCCCCAGCGCTGCCACGGCAAGCTCGCCAGCAGCGCGTCGACGCGCTCGCGCCCGCGCCGCCCGAGCAACCAGAGCGGCACGAGCCAACGGTCGATCCAGGCGCCCAGCGCCCGTACCGTCGCCGCCGCGCTTCGCGACGACGAGCGTGGCGCGCGCACGAACGCGCGCCACAGCCATGCGCGCAGTCGATGCGGTTCGAGCACACCCCATTGCAGCGCGAAATGCAGCACGGCCGCGCGAATCCAGCGACGTACGTAGTCGGGCTTGCCCGGCGCGGGTGGCTGGAAGAACAGCCGCACGAACCAGTCGAGCGGCGTGCGCGTCGCGGGCACGCCGAGGCCGCGCGCGAGCCAGTCGAGCGCACGCTCGCGCAACGAACGCGTTTCGCGCGCGCTCATCACGCGCCGTCCTGCCGATCGAGCGGCGCCGCGGCCTCGGTGAGCCACGCGTCGAGCCAGTTCGCGAGCCCCTGCAGATCGTGCGATGCCTGCGAATGCGGGGCGTCGTCGAATGGCCACGTGCCGCGCGCGAACGACTCGGGCAACGCGACATCGAGATGCACGCGCTGCGCGAGCGGCAGGTTATCGCCGAGCGCCGCGCCGAGCATCGCGAGCACGTCGCGCTGCATGTCGCGCGCGGGGTTCAGCCGGTTCACGATGACGCGCAGCTGCGCGCAAGCATCGCGCAGCGCGGCGAGCCGCGCGACCAGCGTCGCGCAGGCGGCCGGCTCGGGCGGCGTCACGCACAACGCGAGGTCCGCGCAACGCAGCGCGTGCTCGGCCTGCTGCGACGGATAGCGCGCGGTGTCGATCAGCACGACGCCATCGCGCGGCAGATCGAGTTCGGCGAGCGCATCGGCGAGCCAACGCGGCTCGGCGGCGAGACGCGCGTCGCATTGCGTGCTTTGCGCGGCGGATACCGCGCCGTACGGCACGAACAGCACCCCGTCCGCATTGCGCCACGTGTACGCATGCCATGCGGTGTCCGCATCGAGCAGCGCTTGCGACAAACCGGTCGCCGCGAGCCCGTCGATGCCGAGCTGCGCGCCGAGCATGTTCTGCGGATCGAAGTCGAGCGCGACGACCTGGCGGCCGCGGCGCGCGAGCAATACCGCGAGCGTGGCAGTCAAGGTGGTGCGGCCCGTGCCGCCCGCGGTGGAGACGACGGCGATCGTTTTCATCGCGCCACCTCGTCTGGCGGCGTATCGAGCGCGGGCAGCAGACGCGCGCGCAGCGCGACCGGCTCGATCCCGCACGGCACCACGTCGCGCGGATCGAAGCCGCGCATCGCCGCGAGACCGCGCCGTGCGCCGACGCGCTGCCAGACGATCCACACCGGCAGCGCGACGACCATGCCGGCCACGAAACAGATCAGAACCAGTTCGATCATTCGATGCTCCTCGCGCGCACCGGCATCGCGCTGGGTTCCGCGCGACGGCGCGGCGGCGTGGGTTGGATTGGGGAGCGCTGCGTAACCAGCGGCTTCGCTGTCGTTACTTCGACATGCCTGGCAGTTGCGTTCGCCGGCACGGGCGCGCGGGGCGCCACCTCGCCATCGGCTGCGTGTTCGGTACGCGCATGAACCAGCGCTTCTTCAACCTGCGCCAGACGCACGGCGGCCACGTGCGCCGCTTCGCGCGCGGCGTCGTCCGGCGAAGCGGCCAGCGGCGAGCGCAAAGGCACGCCGTCGCGCGCGGATGCCGCAAGCGCGGATGCCGCAAGCGCGGACGCCGCGAACATATCGCTGTAGTCGGCGATCCGCGTGCGCCGGTTGGCGGCGTCCAGCGCGTCGAGTTCGGCGCCGATGCTCCCCTCAGCCAGATGCACCAGCGTATCGGCGAGCCGTTCGACCGGCACATCGATGATCCGCGCCAGCGCGGCGTCCGCATCGGCGAGCCGGCAGGCGAACAGGAACACGTACAGATGCGACCCGTCGACGGTCAGCACGTCGCCCGCGCGGCGCGGCACGCAGTGCTTCAGCGCATCGACGTGCGCGCATTGCGGCAGCAGCGTCAGCTTCACGAGCACATGCGGCAACTGCAGCACCGCGCTGCGTGCGAGCACGAGGCGCACGCGCTCGCAGAACGCGCCGGCCGGCAGATAGCCGCGCACGTCGTCGCTCAACGCGGCGCTCAAGGCGCTGCGATAGTCGGCGGCGACGGGTCGCGTATGGAGCTGCCCCTGCAGCGACTGCAGCAGCGACTGCATGCGCGAGAACGGCAGGTCGCGGCCGAGCACGAGGTTCGCGCCGAGCGTCAGCACGAGCAGCTCGTATTGATGGCGCAGCACTTCTCCGCGCTCGACGACGACGATCTTGAGCGCGCGCCCGGCCTGGCGGCGCAGCGCATGAATCGTCGCGCACAACGCGTCGAGCTGCGCGCCGCCCGCGTAATCGAGCACCACGGTGGCGGCCTGCGCATGTGCGCACGCGCTCAGCACCGCGGCCTGATCGGCGCACACTTCCCAATGCGGCGGCAGCCACGCCTCGTGACCGCGCACCACCGCGCGGCTCACGACGACCCGCTGCTCATCGCGCGCGAGCAGGCGTTCGCCGCGCGCGACGCCGCCGGCCGGTGCAGCGGGCGCGACGCTCAGGCGACCGCTATCGGTAAAGCGCAGCGAGCGGACTTCGCCCGTCACCAGCGTGCGATCCGCGCGCCAGAAGTCGGCATGCCACAGCAACTCGCCGTGCGTGCGCTCCATCCGCGCGACGCCCGCGCATGCCGCATGGAACGCGTTGCGGCGTGGCGCATCGACGACGCCATTCGGCGCGCCGCGCGGGTCGAGTGAATCGGCGTCGCCATTTCCATCGACGCCGAGCAGCAACACCAGCGTGATACCCCTTGCTGCGCACCAGTTCGCGAGCATGCGGCCTTCGTGCGCGAGCGCGGCGGCGTCGTGCCAGTTGAACCAGCGTTCGGCGCCTTCGATGAAATACAGCGAGCGCGCACGAAAACCGAAGCGCTTCAGCGCGCGCAGACCGCCGAACAGTTTGCCGTGCGTCGCGGCGCCGTCGGTGTGCTGTTCCAGCGCTTGCGAGTCAGCGGCGAGCGGCATCGCGAGCACGTTCAGATTGCGTGGCCAGCCGGCGGCTGGCGCGCCGGCGCTAAAGCCCAACTCGCGCAAACGCCGGGCAACGGCCGCGCGCTCACGCGCGAGCACGAGCGTCACGTCGCGTGTGAGCGCGGCGCGCGCGCTTTCCCAGATCAGTATGTCGACGCCCAGCGTGTCGACGCCCGGCGTATCGACGCCCGACGTGTCGACGCCCGGCGTATCGACGCCCGGCGCATCGCCCCCTGGCGCGCGCGGCGCCGCGTAGATCGCATACAGCTTGCCCGCTTCGAGCGCGGCCCATTCGTCGGGCAATGCCTCGATCGCCAGACGGCCGACCTGCTGCGCGCGACGCTGCGCGGCACTGCCGCCGAACACGCGCAGCCAGCGGCGCAGCAAAGCGCGCACACGCGGTTGGGTTGGATTCGAAACGGTGTTCACGTCTGCTGTCCCCGATCTCGTTGCATCGCCGTTCAATAGCTCGAATAAAGCCGTACCGGCTGCGGCGACAGACGGTTGTCCTGCTTGCGCGCATCGAACGTGTAGCGCAGATAGACGAGCGCGGCGCTCGGTGCGTAGTCGTGCGAACGGTCGATGCTCAACTGCGCGCCCAGCACCAGATGCGGATCGAAGCGATACTCGACGATGCCCGCGAGTCCGTACGAAAACGCGACGCCGCGTGTCGAGCTGCCCGCGTTGACGAGACTGTCGAGCCCCGGCGCCGCGCCGAGCCCGGCGGGCAGACCGTTCGGGTAGTACGGCGAACTCCTCTCGTACGAGTTCGACACGCCGACGGTCGCGCTCAGATCCCACTTCAGCGCGCCGCTGCGCCCCAGCCATTCGACCGGCACGCCGAGCGACAGATAGCGCTGCGGACTGTAATAGCCACCCTGCCCGAACGAATAGAAGCGCAGGTTGTTCGTGTAGTGCCACGCATTGCCGACGAGGCCGGTGCTCACCAGCGAATTCGCGCGCCGGTACACCGGCATCGTGAAGCCGGTGCGCAGCGTCAGTTCCTGATTGCCGGCGACGTTGCGCCCGCTCAGCTCGCCCGCGCCGAGATCGGCGAACAGGTTCGCCGCGCCGAGATCGAATGACGAATGCAGGTCGATGCCGTCGCGTCGCACACCGCCCCACACCGTGCCGGTCACCGGATCGTGCATGCCCGCATAAGACAGCTGACTGCCCGTTTCCGGACGGCGCGAGCCGCTCAGCGAAAAGCTCGCCGGTCCCGCATCGAACCGATAGCGCACGCCGCCGACGAGGTAAGACACGGGGAAACCGAGCGGCGTCGTGCCGAAGTCGAAGCGCCACGCGTCGGATGTGTAGCCCGCTCCGAGCGCGACGCCGGTGGCCGTCTGATGCAGATAAGGCAGGCTCGCGGCCAGCGTGGCGAGTTGCTGTGGCGTAAAGCCGAGCGACGTCCCCAGTTTGTCGGCCGCGCCGAAGGTACCGAAGGTATCGCGCGTGAACGCATTGGCGTCGCTGACGTCGAGCGTGCCCGCGTCGAGACGCACGGTGTCGATGTGCGCGAAGAAATGGCCGTCGTAGCGATACGGCATCTGCACGTATACCGGCACCTGCCACGCGCGCAGTTGCGAAATGCCCGCGTCGCCTGACTTATACGCGGGCAGCCAGCCGGTCTCGATCGACGGATTGCGGCGCTGCTCGAGATCGTCGAGCGCGGCTCGCGCGGGCGTGCCATCGGGTCCCGCGCTCACCCCCGCGGAGCGTTCCTGCGCAAGCGACAAACGGTACAGCGAAGCGGCATCCTCGTACTGCCCGAGGTCTTCGGCGATGCGGCCGCTTTGCACCGTCACGTCGGGCCGCGTCGGATACGCGACGCGCAGCGCCGCCGTGATCTGCTGTGCGTCGCCCGCCTCGTTCAACGCGGCGAGCCGGCGCGCGGCGGACAGGCGCGTGTCGATGTCGTCGGGCGCGGCGCCGTCGAGCACGTCGTGCACGACCCGCAGCGCGGCGCCGCGCTCGCCGCTCTGCTCCAGCACGCGCGCCAGCGCGAGTTGCGCGTCCGCATCGTTGGGCTGCGCGGCCAGCAGTGGCGCCAAGGTCGCCCGCGCGGCCGCGTAATCGCCCTGCACGCGCTGCAGATCGGCGAGTTCGAGCGCGTAGCGTTTGTCGCGCCGACCGGCCGCGCCGACCGCCGCGAGTCGCTGCCGGGCCGCTTCGTAGTCTCCATGATCGATCGCGTCGTCGGTTTGCCGTAACGCCACGCGCAGCGCCTGATCCTCGAGGCGTGCGCGTTGCGCGGCGTCCAGCTTCAACTGCGGATCGTCACGCAACTGCTCAAGCCACAGGGACAGTTCCGCGTCGCGTCGCGCGCTGCCGAGCAGGTCGCCATAACGCAGCCGCACGTCCGCGTCGGCCTCGTGCGGATGCGCATCGATCCAGTCGCGCAGCAACGCGAGTCCGCGTCCGGCGTCGCCCGCATCGATCCACTGCGCGGCGACCGACGCGAGCAGATTCGGATCGTCGCCGGCCAAAACACGCGCCTCGTCGACGAGGCGCACCGCGTTGGCGCGATCGTCGCGTGCGAATGCGGCGCGCGCGTCGGCGAGCCTTCGTTGCGTTTGCAGATTGCGATCGAGCGCGCGCATCCCATCGGTGCGGTCTTGCTCCGGGATCAGCGCGAGCACCGCTTGCGCGCCGCTCAGGTCGTCGAGCGAATTGCGGTAGAGCGCGCTCGCGTAGCGCATCTCGGGCGACGGCGCGTGCGCGAGACCTTCGTCCATCACGTTGCGGCCGAGTTGCGGCAGACCCAGATCGCGGTACAAACGCGCGAGCGCGAAACGCGTCCACGGTGCGTCGGGCTCGGCGCGCAAGGCCGCTTCATAGCGCTGCGCGGCAGGACCGCGCTCGCCGTCGGCGAGCAACCGGTCGGCCTGTCCGCCGAGCAGATCGGCGCGCAGACGAGCGATGCTCTGGCGATCGTCCGCGGCGGTAAAGCGGCTTTGCAAAGCGTCGATCAACGGCTCGACCTGCGCCGCCCGGCCGGTGTTTTCGTAAAGCGTCTGCGTGCTGCGCAGCGCCGCCACGCTCGGCGCATGGCCGTTCAGCATGTCGCGCAGCAGCGGTTCGGCCGCGCTCCAGTCGTGCTGCGCGAGCAGTGCGTCGGCGAGCATCAGCTTCGCGTCGGCGTTGTCCGGCTCCATCGCGAGCGCCGCGCGCGCCGCCCGCTCCGCATCCTGCGCGTGGCCCGTCGCGGCGGCCGCGCGGCCTTGCGCGAGCGTTCCCCAGAATTGCGCGGTGCGCGCGAGGCTCTGCCATTTGGCGCGATTGTCGGGCGAGAGCGCGGCCGCGCGCAGAAACAGCGTGCGTGCTTCGTCGTGCCGCCCGGCCCGCATGCGCGCGACACCGAGTCCGCCGACTGCGTCGGCATCGTCGGGACGCGCGCTCGCCGCGCGCGCGAGCAGCGGCTCGGCGGCCGCGAGATCGTTGCGTGCAAGCGCCTGCAGACCGCGCTGCTGTGCGATGTAGTCGGGGTTGCGTTCGAGTTGGCGTTGCGCGTCGAGCCGCGCTTCGAGCGTGGCAACGCGCTCGCGGAACTCGGTGTCGTCCGGCACGAGTTGCAGATACGCGCGCAACGCCGGCAGATACGCGAGGTCCACGCCCGCCGATTGCAGCACGTGACGCCACGTATCGAGCGAGGCCGTGCGATCGGAGTCGGGCCGCGTCGCCAGATTCCACGCGATGCGGTTAGCCTCCGCGCGCGTATCGCCGCGCGAGTTCAGCAGATTCGCCAGCACGAGCGCGGCATCGACGTCGGACGGATCGGCGGCGACCCGCCGATGCAGTGCGACGAGCGACTGCTCGCGACCCTCGGGTGTACCCGCGAGGATCTGGTAGTACTCGGCGCCGAGCGAGCCCGACGGCGCGCCATGCGGAAACAGCAGTTGCAAACGCCGCGCCGCTTCGGCGGATTGGCCGCTACGCGCGAGCAGACGCACGGTCGCGAATTCTTCGCGGCCGTTGGTGGCGACGCGGTATTCGTCGTCGAGCTGCTGGATCACAGCGCTGTCGGGCGCTTTGGCGCGCAAGCGCGCAAGCGTCGTCTGCGCGGCTTGCGCATGGCCGAGACGCAATTCGATGCGCACCTGCTCGGCAAGCAAGGCCGGATCGCCGGGCGCGGCTAGCAGCGCCTTGTCGATCGCCTGCAACGCGAGGTCGTCGCGATGTTTGGTCGACCACATGCGCGCGGTCGCGAGCAGCCGTTGCGCAGCGGCGTTTTGTGGCAGCGCCATGGCCGGAGAAGCAGCGGGCGCCGCCAGCGTGCCAGCGACTGCCGTGCGCGCGGCCGTCGGACGCGCCGCTTCGGATTCCCTGGTGTTGCCCAATGCGTGTCCCGTCATCGCCGCGGCGGCCGCGCACGCGAGCACGCCAAGGCGCGCCGCGCGCGTCACTGCGGCGCCGCGCGGCACGACGTGCTCCACTGCGGATCGAGGGTGCCGTCGGCCGCGAAACGGTAGCGGCCTTCGCGCCAGCCGAGCGCGAACAGGCTCAGCACGCTCGTGTAATAGCCGGCGGCCGTCTCGCGATCGAGCGCCGCGACGCGCGCGATCTGCGCGTCGGCGAGCGCGCGTTGGCCACGCGCATCGAGAAACGGCGCCGCCGCCGCCGAGAAACCCGCGTTGCCCATGTTGATGTCGGCACGGCCGTTCGTCGCGTCGACTTTCTCCGGCGGCGCGCCGTGCGCCGCGATGAAGCTCGCGAACGGTGCGAAGCGCGCGAGCAGGGTCGGCGCGAGCGGATCGCGCCGGTCGAGCATGCCGGCCCACAGATACACCCGAATCGCGTTATAGGCGCTCTCGGCGTGGGTCTGCGCGTCGGGCGCGAAGCCGCGGTTCGCGCGGTACAACGCCCAGTCCGGCGCGAAGCCATGCGGCGCGGTATCGATCAGGATGCGGCTTGCGCTCGCGAGCAGGCGCGGCCAGCGCGGATCGTCGGGCAGCCGCGTGGCGAGACCGCGCAGCACTTGCGGCGGCGTATAGCTCGGGTTGACCCGCCACACGTCCGCTTCCGGATGAAAGCCCACCGGGCCCGGCAGCAAGGTCAGGCCGAGCCCCGGCGCGTTGGCCGTTTCCTCGTCGAGCACGCGCCGGGCGAGCACCGCGCCGCGCGCCGTATAGCTGCGCTCGCGCCACGCGTCGCCCGCTTCGAGCAGCGCATAGGCGATCCACAGATCGGCATCCGACGACGCATTCGCGTCGAGCACCGCCCAGTTGCCGTCGTATGAGCGGCCCCACAGCCACGCCGGCAGCCGCGCGGTCAGATCGCCTTGCGCGAGATGCTGCTCGGTCCAATGCAGGATCGTGTCGAAGGCCGCGCGGTCGTCGGCGACCAGCGCGAAAAACAGTGCATACGATTGCCCCTCCGACACCGTGCGCTCGTCGGGTGAGCCGACATCGATCACGCGGCCATCGGCGGACAGGAAATCGCGCTTGAATTGCTGCCAGCGCGGCCAGGGCGTCGCGGTGCAAGCGGCGACGTCGGCGCGGTTGGGCTCCGGCGCTTGCGTGGCGAACGCGTCGTGACTGCCGGCGAGCGTCAGCATCGTGGCGAGTACCGCGGCCGGCACGCTTGCGGCTAGCACGCTCGCCGCTGTTCGCACGCGCCCGCTCGCAAGCTTCGCGCGCAGGCCTGCTCCACTTGCGGCGCTCAGCCCCTCGCGCGTAGCGATTCGCACGCCCACCCCGCCGCGCGCTCCGCACCGCGGCGCCCCGCCCTTCGTCTGACTCATCGATCAGACTCCCCGGCGCCGCGCGGCCAGTTCCTGCAACGCCGTGAACGCGCCAATCGCGAGAGCCAGGCCGGCGAGCGCGCCGAGCACGCCGAGCAGCACTGGATGCTGGATCGCCTTACTCCACAACCGCGCATACCAGGGCACGTAACCGACCAGATAGGTGTCGCCGACGCGCATGCTGTCGACCTTGCCATCGCGCAGCAGCGCGACGTCGCCCTGCAATTGCGCGACGCGGTCGGGCTTTTCGAGCATGTCGAGCAGGTGCGACAACTGCTGTTGATCGGTGGCGCTCAGCGCGACGACGCTGCGTCCGTGGCTGCCCGGCAGTTCGAAGCCCATCAGCGCGGCGAGCGGTCCGTCGCGTTCGATGCGCGCGCCGCCGTCCGACCGATGCGCGTCGTTGCGCCGGGCGCCGCCGCGCCACTGCTCGTCGACTGCGAACGAGGCGCGCGCGAGCGGGCTCGGCGCGGCGGCGCCCGAAGCATCCGCGTCGCCCGACTGGGCGCCGATCGTCAGCGGCAATGCATGCGGCCAGCGGGCGAGCCACGGCGCCGAGCCGTTGCCGCCGATCACGAGCAGATCCTTGCCACTCAGCTGCGCGAGCTCGCGCGGCCGCGCAACCTGCACGCGCAGCGCCGGATAGCCGGTCCACTGCCCCATGTGACCGAGCATGGTCAGCAGGCTTTCGAGCTCCTGCGGCGCGGGATGCTCGGGAATCACGACGGCCGTCTGCGACAGGTCCGCGTAGCGCGTGAACGGAAAGCCGCTGTTCGCGAAGAACGCGAGGTTCGGCATCTGCGCGAAGTGGACGAAGTCCGAGAAGTCGATCGTCGAATCGGGATCGACCGCGGCCTGCACCGGGTTCGTCGCGACGCCCTGGCATAGCCCGGTTTTCTGCGAATCGAGATTGAAGCGCAGCTGCAACTGGTTCGAGCTGCCGACGCGGAATGCCGGAATGTCGAGCGCGCTCGTCGAACGGTTGGCGCTGTTCGACAGCACCGGCAGTTGCAGGCGGCCCTGCGCGTCGTCGGCGCTCGCGAGCGCGAGCCGGTACGACTTGACCAGCTGCTCGTTGATCTGCACCGCGAGCGCCGAATTGTTCTGTACGGTCGGCGCCGTGTAGCGGTATTTCAGATTCAGCGGCACACCCGCGCCGTTCCATGAGTACAGATCGGCGGGCACGCGCAGGTTCAGGCGGATCGCGTCGGGCGTGCTGCCGCGCACCTGCAGTTGCGACGGATCGTCGATCAGCTCCTTGAACGCGACCGGCCGGTCGACCGGCAGCCAGCGCGGCGCGTCGTACGGCTTGCGCGGCGCGCCGGCGGCGAGCTGCGTGATACGCACCGCGGGACCCGCGAGCGCGGTCGTGCCGAGCACGAGCGCGGTGCTCGCTTCGTCGACTTCGGCGGCGCTGCGGCCGGTCACGATCAGCAGCTTGCGGTTGGGCGCGACGGGATTGTCGGCGACGATCAGCATCGGGCCATTGATCGGCGGCAGCGTGAGGCCGGCGGGCAATTGCTCGCTGCGCGCGACGACGACCGCGTGCGAGTCGGTGGGCAAAGTCGACAGCGCCGGAAAGCGCGCCTGCCGGTAATCGGCCTGCGCGCCGAACCACGAAGCGAGCACGCCCGCGCTGCGCAGCGTCGCGTTGTCGGCGGCGGCCGGCAGCACGAACGGCAGACGCAACCGCGACGCATCGCGGTGATCGAAGAACGGCGCGGGCAGCAGCGCGAGATCGTCGGGCAAACGGATCGGCGCGGTATCGACGATGAATTCGCTCGACGGACTCACGTCGGCCCACAGCGCCGAGTTCTCGGGGTCTTCGCAATGCTCGAGGGTGTAATGCGCGATCAGGCGCAGACCGATCTGGTTGTAGTCGGTCAGAAACCGCGGATCGAGCGCGATGTCCTGCGTGACGAGCTTGCCGGCGTGCTCGCGGTCGAACGGCACGGTCGCGACGACTTCGTTGTTGACCGACACTTTCAGATGTGACATCGCAAACACGAGCGACGGCGAATACGTGTAGCGCAAGCGCAGGCGCGCGGCCGTGACCACACGATCGAGCCGCACGCCGAGATTGACGGTGCGTGCGTCTTCGACACCGCGCAGCGTCAGCGGCTGATACGCGCCTAGCGTCGCGAACGAAACGCGCGACGTGCTGGAGCCGGATGCGGGCGTTGGGATGCTGGCGTCGTGCTCGACGTAGTTGGCGTTGGCGTTGGCGCTGGCATTGCCGTTAGCGGCAATCGTGCTAACGATGGTCGGCGCGGCCGGCCCATTCGCCGCCGCGACGGCGACAGGCATCGACGGCGCGGCTCCCGACCCAGCCGCGTATAGCGCGACGACGACGGCGGTCAGCGAAAGGCA
Organism: Paraburkholderia sp. HD33-4; assembly: GCF_021390635.1. Classification (NCBI taxonomy): domain Bacteria; kingdom Pseudomonadati; phylum Pseudomonadota; class Betaproteobacteria; order Burkholderiales; family Burkholderiaceae; genus Paraburkholderia; species Paraburkholderia sp. HD33-4. Next base: position 2,985,222 of record NZ_JAJEJS010000001.1, read on the forward strand.
CAACGACACAACTGGTTTCATGAACAGCTCAGCTTGTTGGACCTCGACCGTGCGCGCCCGAGCGCGCCGATGACGGTGCGAATCCGGTCTGCCGCGCGAGCGCGCGAAGTGGGAAAACGGACTGCCGGGCGCACGTCGCAGCAGTGACAGGCGGCGGCGCACCATTCCTCGTATACGGAAAATCCGGCGAAACCTTGAGCGGAACGAGCGACGGGGATGGCCAGCACATGAGCGCAAGCGGCAGCAGCCCTAACCGGTTATGCGTTCTGTTTGTTTTTCCGAAGCCGGTCGGTCAGGCGAGAAGGTGCCAGGCGCCTGCCGCTGTTGGGCGGCGCCAAGATATCACAATTTGCAACGTTATTGACATCTTGTAACATTTACGGTCATTTGCTGCACTTCAAAAGCCATCCCGAACCATGCAAGAACCGGCCGACTCCTCCGCGTCCCCCTGCACCGCGCATTCCCCCGCGCATTCCCCCGCTCACTCCATCGCATCGTCCACGAAGCGCAGCGGCCCGCTGCGCGGGTTGTTCGCGTTGCGGCATTCGTACGCTGGCGTCGTCGCGACATTGCGCGCGGAAAGTGCGTTCCGTCAGGAAGCCGCGCTCGCGGCGATCCTCGTGCCGGTCGCGTTCGCGATACCGGTCGACCCCATCGCGCGCGTGCTGCTGATCGGATCGGTGCTGCTCGTGCTGCTGGTGGAGCTACTGAATTCGGCGATCGAGGCCACCATCGACCGGATCTCGTTCGAACGGCACGAATTGTCGAAACGCGCAAAAGACTGCGGCAGCGCGGCCGTGACAATCGCGCTGCTCATCTGTGTGCTGAGCTGGGGTGTGCTGTGCGGGCCGCTTGCGTATCACTGGCTGCGCGGGTGAGGCACGACGCGTTCTACCGTTCTGCGTAGTCCCTGCCATGGTTGGCGTGTTGCGGGTCCATTGACGCGGGTGCAAACGTTGGTGCGGGCTTGACGGCCATTTCGCGCGCCGCGAAGCATCCCTGCCGCAAACGTTGGCGGCAATAAAACGATGGCACGTCTATTGCTGAATTCCGCTCGCCGGCATCTCACCCGCGAAGCCGCGTGACGTACGCAACGGGGCGCCGTTCAAGCGTCATTTCAACAATCCACCGGTGGAGGCACCATGCTTCGATACGCTGTGATTTTCTTCATCATCGCCATCATCGCCGCAGTGTTCGGCTTTGGAGGCATTGCCGCGGGCGCGACCGAAATCGCCAAGGTCTTGTTCTTCATCTTCCTGGTGATCTTCCTCGTCACCCTGCTGATGGGCGTGATCCGACGCTGACGGCTGCACACAGCGTTCGGAGAATGCACGCCTCGCCCGATGCGAACCGGCGGCGCCGCGGTGGTGCCACGTCGCGGTTTGCGTCGCCGTTATCGCCATTGCAATACTTGCCGCAGCATATTGCAATTGTTGCCGACGCATCGGGCGCTTCACTTCTCATCCTGCTCCGCTACTTTTCTTCGCATGCCGCAAACCGCGGCGGCATCGCCTCAGGCCGCACGCGCAATCGGCGGCGTCGCGTGTAGACGGCGCGACCAGTTCGCGAGCGCGCGCATCGCAATCGGCGGCTTGCTCAGAATCGCGCTGTCGTAGCGCTTGCCCGCGAAGCGCATGAAATCGACGATACGAAACCCCTGCCCGCGATAGAACGCGATCTGCCGCGCGGCCGGTTGCGGCGTATCGAGCGCAAGTTGCGCATAGCCGCGCGTCGCGGCCCAGTGTTCGGCGAACGCGATCAGCAACGTGCCGATGCCGCGCGCCTGCCACGCCGGATCGACCGCGAACTGCCGCAAGCTCGCGACATCGCCGTGCCGGTACAGCTCGCACGATGATTCGTCATCCGAAGCATAAAGCGTCATCGTGCCGACGATCTGTCCTTCGCATACCGCGACATGGCAGTCGCCGCGCAGCGCGCGTTCGCGGGTCGTCCCGATGGTCTGATCGACGCACGTGCAATTGAGCCCCTGCGCGCCGAGCGGTGCGAACGCGCGATGCAGCAGCGCCGTCAACGCGACGAACGAATCGCGCGACGCGTCGAAGCGTCTGAGTTCGACGTGGCCGGCGCCACGATACACATAGCGGACTGGAACGGATTGCGGACGGCTTGTGCGACGCTTCACGTTGAGCACCTCGTGCTGACTGGATGCCCGAAGTGTAGGGACGGCCCGTGAGCGTCTCAAGAAAAAATGTCGTAAAAACTCGGGCCGCTCACCGGTCGTTCAAGAGATGTTTTCCGCTTCGTACAGGCGTCGACCGGCCGCGTCCTTGCTGCCGAGGATCGGCTGAAAGTCGATCGGCCACTCGATGCCGATGTCGGGATCGGACCACAGCAGGCAGCGCTCGAGTTCGGGAAACCAGTACTCGGTGGTCTTCCACACGCACTCGGCGACATCGGACAGCACGACGAAGCCGTGCGCGAAACCGGGCGGCACCCAGATCTGCCGCTGGTTGGCTTCGCCCAGATACTCGCCGCACCATTTGCCGAAGCTCGGTGAGTTCAGACGCACGTCGACCACGACGTCGAAGATCTCGCCGCGCACGACGCGCAGCAGCCGTCCCTGCGGACGCTGCACCTGGTAGTGCAAGCCGCGCAGCACGCCATGCACGGCGCGCAGATGGCGATCCTGGACGAAGTTGAAACCTTGCGCGACGTCGTCCGCAAACTCGTCCGCGCTGAAACTCTCGAAGCAGAAGCCGAACTCATCGACGAACACTTCCGGCTCGATGAGTTTCACCTCCGGCAATGCCGTCGCCATGACCCTGTTGCCCATCGCCACTGTGCTCGTAAAAAGGCTGGCCATTGAAGATACGGCCGCTCTCGCGACCGCGTCCGACAGACGAGGCGCGCCCGCGACGCGGGCGCACTATCGCATGCTAAAGCGACATCCTACGCCTCAGTGGCCGCCCTGCTACGGGCGCGATACTCGGTTGGTGACAATGCCATGCGTTTGCGGAAGATTTTCGCGAGACGATCGCCGTTGCCGGTGCCGCTGCGACGCGCGATCTTGTCGACCGGCAATTCGGTCTCGGTCAGGAAGTTGCAAGCGATGCGCAGCCGCACCTGCAGCAGGTAGTCCGACGGCGTGACCTGCATCTCGTGCTTGAAGCGGCGCAGGAAATTGCGCTCGCTCATTGCGGCGACCTGCGCGGCATCGGCGACCGATACTGGACGGTCGCAGTTCGCCTCCATCCAGCGCGCGGCCGCGCGAATCTTTTCGGCGACGCTCAGCGTGCCGCCCTCCGCCGGCAGCGGCACCCACGTCGCGGCCATGCCGGGCATCACGCGATCGGCGACGCTGCGCGCAAGCTCGGCGCCCAGGTCGCGCTTGATGAACATCAGCGCGCTGCGGGCGCAGTCGTGACGGTCGTTGGCCGCGCTGAACGCGCCTTCGCTCGCGCTCGCACCCGGATAGCGGCTCATCAGGCCGTCATGCTCGGTCGGGCCGGCCGCTTCGAGCACGAGGCGTCCCTCGCCGATCGTTTCGATCGCGCGTGTGCGCGATTGCACCGCGCGCAGCCAGTTCAGCAGACGTTCGTCGCGCGCGGCCACATGGGCGCCATAGCCGCCGGCGATGAACAGCACGTCGAAACCACCGCCAAAGCGCGTATCGATGCGGTCGGTCCAGATGCGCGCCGACGACGAACTGGCGACATTGCCGCCGTCCATCGACAGGAACTGCACGTCGTAGGGCGGATCTTCCCCGTCGCGCGTGCCCGCGAACTCATTGGCGGTCTGGAACATTTCGACGACGGTACCCGGGCCGAGCAGCCAGAATCCATCGAACAGCAGAATGCCGATTCGCCGCGCTGCAGTACGGACGTTCAAGGCGGGCGTGTGCAGCCACGTAATTCTCGTTGTATCAAGGTGCATGTGCGGCATGATCTATCCCCAAACGGTCATACGTTGCGGACCCCGATTTGCCCCGTCATCAGACGAAACAAGAGAATGCACTTATTACGGCGGAAAAAGAGACTAACGCCGCATAAAGGATTAATCGTGATGTTAGCGGAATGGACCGCTATAGTAAATTTGAAAAGCAAATTTCATCACGACGGCCCTTGTCTGAGGAAAAGTTGTTATTGAGCGATTGATATGAGCGCTCGACAAGTCAAACAACTATGCCAGGCCGCGTGGAGAGCTTATCGACATCTTACCGCAAAGCCTTGATGGACGGCACTCTCGCGCATTCCGGCAAAGTTACCGATAATGCGAAGCGTTTGATTCCGCGTTACCGAGTACGTTTCTTGCCCGGTTCAAAAATGTTTCAATTATGAACTGCTTATCGCCCCGTTAATACCAGTGCCATTCGGTATTTTATTCGCAAAGCGTAAATTTATCGCCCGTGGCATTAGGCATTTCGGCGGCATTCGTTCCGAACCTCAAATTAATATATAAATGCAGATTTATTGCGGGTTCTGAAAATGTTTCGATATTGAAACATCGCCGGATCTTTTCGTATGATTTAAAGACTCGCCTGCGCCGCTTTGGTCGAACCCGGGGTGATTGGATGCAGTGCAGCAATCACGTCTGACGGACACGCCAGAAGGCGCGCGCGTCGCAACCTGCGAGGTTGCAACGGCAGATCCGAAGCGCGCGCCTGGAATGCGGGCAAACCGCTGGCTGGTGAGCGGAATCGCGGCGCGCCGCCGCGCCGCCGCTCGTCACCCGCTCGTCACCCGCTCGTCACCCTGCCTCAGCCATTCGTGCCTTCGCCGGCCAGCGTCGCCGTAGCCGCCGTGCGCGCGAGCACCGGCCGCAAGGCCGCGCCCGTATGGCTCGCGGCAACGCGCGACAGGCTTTCCGGATCCGTTGCCGCGACGATCGTACCGCCGCCCACGCCGCCCTCGGGACCGAGGTCGATGATCCAGTCCGCCTCGGCGATCACGTCGAGATCGTGCTCGATGACGACGACGCTATGCCCGCCATCCACGAGCCGATGCAGCACCCGAATCAGCTTCGCGACGTCCGCCATGTGCAGGCCGACCGTCGGCTCGTCGAGCACGTACAGCGTGTGCGGCGGCTTCTGGCCGCGCCGCGTGATGTCGTCGCGCACCTTGCTCAACTCGGTGACGAGCTTGATGCGCTGCGCCTCGCCGCCCGACAGCGTGGGCGACGGCTGGCCGAGCGTCAGATAGCCGAGCCCGACGTCCTTCATCAGTTGCAGCGGATGCCCGATGTTCGTGATCGACGCGAAGAACTCGACCGCCTCGTCGATTTCCATCGTCAGCACGTCGCCGATGTTCTTGCCGCGCCACGTGACCGCGAGCGTCTCCGGATTGAAGCGTTGACCGTGACAGACGTCGCACGGCACCTTTACATCGGGCAGGAAGCTCATGCCGATCGTGCGCACGCCCTGGCCCTCGCACGCCGGGCAGCGGCCCTCGCCGGTGTTGAACGAGAAACGCGACGCGGTATAGCCGCGCGCGCGCGCCTCCAGCGTGCCCGCGAACAGCTTGCGGATCGCATCCCACACGCCGATGTAGGTGGCGGGACACGAACGCGGCGTCTTGCCGATCGGCGTCTGATCGACTTCGAGCACGCGGTCGATGCTTTCCCAGCCGGTGACCGAGTCGCACCCCTGCCACGCGTGCGTGACGTTCAGCGGTGCGCGCGGCGCCGAGCGCGCGAGCACGCTCGAACGCCGGTTGGCGGCCGGCTTCTGCTCGGCGGCCGCACGCGCGCGCCGCGTGGCCGGCGACGACAGCACCGAGCGCCCGACCGCATCGAGCAGATTGGTCATCAGCACGTCGCGCGCGAGCGTCGACTTGCCGGAACCGCTGACGCCCGTTACCGCGACGAGCCGCGCGAGCGGAATGCCGACCGTCACGTCGCGCAGGTTGTGCAGCTTACCGCCGTGCACGGTCAGCCAGTTCTCCGGCGCCGCGGCCGCACGCTTGCCCGGCGCGACGACCTCGCGGCGCGGCTGCAGCGGATGCACGATCGGCTGCGCGAGGAAACGCCCGGTCAGCGAATTAGGCTGCGCGGACAGGTCCGCGACACTGCCCTGCGCGATCAGCGTACCGCCGCGCTTGCCCGCGCCCGGCCCGATATCGATGATGTGATCGGCGCGCCGGATCGTGTCCTCGTCATGCTCGACGACGACGAGCGTATTGCCCTTGTCGCCGAGCTTGCGCAGCGCGTTCAGCAGGATCTGATTGTCGCGCGGATGCAGGCCGATGGTCGGCTCGTCGAGCACGTAGCACACGCCCTGCAGGTTGCTGCCGAGCTGAGCGGCGAGCCGGATGCGCTGCGCTTCGCCGCCCGACAGACTCGGCGCCGCGCGATCGAGGCTCAGATAGCCGAGCCCGACTTCTTCGAGGAACTGCAGCCGGCTGCCGATTTCGCTGACCACGTCGCGCGCGATTTCGGCGTCGCGGCCCGTCATGCGCAGCGTATCGATCCACGCGCGCGTGCCGGACACGGTCCATTGCGCGACATCGACGATCGCCTGCGAGTCGAACGTGACCGCGCGCGCGACCGGATTCAGACGCGTGCCCGCGCAATCCGGACACGGCTCGTCGACGAGCCCTTCCGGTTCCTGTTCCTCCGACGGCAAGCTCTGTTCGCGGCCGCGATTGTCGTCGACGACGATCGTGTCGTCGTACGCGGCGCGCTGCTCGCGCGTGAGCGACAGCCCCGTGCCGACGCAGCTCGTGCACCAGCCATGCTTGCTGTTGTACGAGAACATGCGCGGGTCGAGCTCGGGGTAGCTGGTGCCGCACACCGGACACGCGCGCTTGGTCGACAGCACCTTGACGTCGCCGAGCTTCGCGGTGGACCGACCGCCGTTGATCGCGTCGTGCAGACCGTCGAGCGGCGCGAGCAGATGCATGATGCCCTTGCCGATGTCGAGCGTCTGATCGAGCGCTTCACGCAGCTCGGCTTCATGATCGGCCGAGATGACGAGGTCGGCGACCGGCAGTTCGATCGTGTGCTCGCGAAAGCGGTCGAGCTTTGGCCACGGATCGACCGGCACGAACTCGCCGTCCACACGCAGATGCGTATTGCCGCGCGCTTTCGCCCATTTCGCGAGGTCCGTATAGACGCCCTTGCGGTTCACGACGAGCGGCGCGAGGAAGCCGACATGCTGGCCCTTGTGATCGCGCAGCAACTGCGCCGCAATCGATTCGGCGCTTTGCGCCGTGACCGGCGTGCCGTCGTGAATGCAGTGCTGCAAGCCGAGCTTCACGTACAGGAGACGCAGGAAGTGCCACACCTCCGAGGTCGTCGCGACGGTACTCTTGCGGCCGCCGCGCGACAGTCGCTGCTCGATCGCGACGGTCGGCGGAATGCCGTACACCGCGTCGACTTCGGGCCGTCCGGCCGGCTGCACGATCGAGCGCGCGTACGCGTTCAACGATTCGAGGTAGCGCCGCTGACCTTCGTGGAACAGGATGTCGAACGCGAGCGTCGATTTGCCCGAGCCCGACACGCCGGTGATCACGCTGAACTTGCCGTGCGGAATATCGACGTCGAGCGCCTTCAGGTTGTGCTCGCGCGCGTTGACGATGCGCACGACGTCCTCGCCCTCGATCGCGCGACGGGCGCGGGCCGCGCTCAGGGCTTTTTGCAGCGGGATGCCCTGGGGCTCCGCTTCGGCCGCGCTGTCCATCGCGCGGTCGTATTGCAGCAACGCCTCGCCGGTATGCGACTCGGCGCACGCTTTCACTTCGTCCGGCGTGCCGGCGCACAACACGCGGCCACCGCCGTCGCCGCCTTCGGGACCGAGGTCGATGATCCAGTCGGCTGCGCGGATCACGTCGAGATTGTGCTCGATCACGATCAGCGAATGACCGCCCGCAAGCAGCTTGCCGAACGCCTGCATCAGCTTCGCGATATCGTCGAAATGCAGACCCGTGGTCGGTTCGTCGAACATGAACAGACGCTTCGCGACCACCTGCTTCGCGCCACGCGTGCTGCGCGCCTGCGCCGATTCCGCGAGAAAGCCCGCGAGCTTGAGCCGCTGCGCCTCGCCGCCCGACAGCGTGGGCACCGGCTGGCCGAGCTTCACGTATTCGAGCCCGACGTCGACGATCGGCTGCAGCACGCGCAATACTTCGGCGTCCCTGGCAAAGTACGCGGCGGCTTCGCTGACGGTCAGTTCGAGCACGTCGGCGATGCTCAACGCGCGCGCGGGCTCGCCACGCTCGATCTTCACCTCGAGGATTTCCGCGCGATAACGACGCCCGTCGCAATCGGGGCAGCGCAGGTACACGTCGGAGAGGAACTGCATTTCGATGTGCTCGAAGCCCGAGCCGCCACAGGTCGGGCAGCGGCCGTCGCCCGAGTTGAAGCTGAACATGCCGGCGCTATAGCCGCGCTGTTTCGCGAGCGGCGCCTTCGCGAACAGCTTGCGGATTTCGTCGAACGCGCCGACATAGCTGGCCGGATTCGAGCGCGCGGTCTTGCCGATCGGCGACTGGTCGACGAACACGACGTCGGTGACCTGGTCCGCGCCCTTCAGCGCCTTGAACGCACCCGGCGCTTCGGTGGCGAGGCCGAAGTGGCGCGCCATGGCCGGATACAGCACGTCCTGCAGCAGCGTCGACTTGCCCGATCCCGACACACCGGTCACGCAGACGAGCCGCTGCAATGGAATTTCCACCGTGACGTCGCGCAGATTGTGCTCGCTCGCGCCTTCCAGCACGATGCGCGGCGTGCTCGCGTCGACCGCGCGACGCGACCAGTGCGCGGCATCCGCGACGTGACGCCGGCCGCCGAGGTATTCGCCGGTCAGCGTGCCAGTGGAACGGATCGCTTCGGGCGCGCCGTCGAAAATGATCGAGCCGCCGCGCTCGCCCGGTCCCGGCCCCATGTCGATCAGCCGGTCCGCCGCGAGCATCACCGACGGATCGTGCTCGACCACGACCAGCGTATTGCCCGCGTCGCGCAGCCGGTGCATGGCCTCGACAATGCGGTTCAGGTCGCGCGGATGCAGGCCGATGCTCGGCTCGTCGAGCACGAACAGCGTCTTGGTCAGCGACGTGCCGAGCGCGGTGGTCAGGTTGATACGCTGCACCTCGCCGCCCGACAGCGTGCGGCTTTGCCTGTCGAGTGTCAGATAGCCGAGACCGACGTCGCAGAGATACTTGAGGCGCGTGCGCACCTCGGCGAGCAGCAGCTTCAGCGCGTCGTCGAGCAACGTGCTCGGCAGCGTGATGTCGTCGAAGAAACGGCGGATGCGCTCGATCGGCATCAGCATCAGGTCGTGCACGGTCAGGCCCGGCAACGTTTCGAGCTGCGCGCGCGACCACTGCACGCCGCGCGGCATGAAGCGTTGCGCCGGCGCGAGCACTTCGTTCGCGTTGGCCTTGCTGCCGAGGCGCCACAGCAGCGATTCGGTTTTCAGACGCGCACCGCCGCAGGTTTCGCATGGCGTGTAGCTGCGGTACTTCGACAGCAGCACGCGGATATGCATCTTGTACGCCTTCGACTCGAGATAGTCGAAGAAGCGTTTGACGCCGTACCAGTGCGTCTGCCACTTGCCGTTCCAGTCCGGCGAGCCGTTGATGACCCAGTCGCGTTCGCGCTCGCTCAGCTCGCCCCAAGGCGTGTCGCGGCGGATGTCGGCTTTGGCCGCGTAGCGCATCAGATCGTCCTGGCACTCCTTCCACGCGGGCGTCTGCATCGGCTTGACCGCGCCTTCGCGCAGCGTCTTGCGGGCGTCCGGAATCACCAGACCGAGATCGACGCCGATCACGCGGCCGAAGCCGCGGCAAGCGTCGCACGCGCCATAGGCCGAGTTGAACGAGAACAGCGCGGGCTGCGGATCGGCATAGCGCAGATCGCTTTCGGGGCTGTGCAGGCCGGTGGAGAAGCGCCAGATGCGCGGCTCGGCGGCTTCGCCCTGTGGTTCGTCCGAGGTAGCCGGCAGCACGTAAATATTGACGCGCCCACCGCCGCGCTTCAGCGATGCTTCGATCGCCTCGATCGCGCGCGCTTTATCGACCGAGCGCAGCCGGAAGCGGTCGGCGACGACGTCGAGCAGCTTGCGCTTGCCGGTGGGTGAATCGACTTCGCGCTGCGCCTGCACGCGCGTATAGCCGCTTGCCGACAGCCACTGCTCGACCTCCTGCTCGGACGCCGACTCCGGCAGCTCGACCGGGAACGTGACGACGAGCCGCGGCTCCTCCTGCACGGTGCGCTCGAGCAGTTCCGCGTAGATCGTCTCCGGGGTGTCGTGCCGCACCGGATGCGCGGTCTGGCGGTCGAACAGCTCGGCCGCGCGCGCGTACAGCAGCTTCAGGTGGTCGTTGAGCTCGGTCATCGTGCCGACCGTGGAGCGCGAGCTGCGCACCGGATTGGTCTGGTCGATCGCGATGGCGGGCGGTACGCCGTCGACGCGGTCGACCTGCGGCCGATCCATCCGGTCGAGGAACTGGCGCGCGTACGCACTGAAGGTTTCGACGTAGCGGCGCTGGCCTTCCGCATACAGCGTGTCGAACACGAGGCTCGACTTGCCCGAGCCCGACGGCCCGGTGACGACCGTCATTTCGCCGGTGCGCACGTCGAGGTCGACGTTTTTCAGGTTGTGCTGGCGGGCGCCGCGAATGCGGATCGTGCCGTGGATCTTGTTGCTGCTCGGGTTGCCGCCGTGGGGGGTGTCAGCGAGGGTGTCAGGGGTTGCGTCGTTGGAGGACAATTTTTCCGACCGTCTGAAGGAGTGGGTCACCTCTCACGGCCGGCTCTCGCGACCGCGCAAGTTCGGTGCAGCCGGGTCGGCGCGGAGGCGCCCGGAAGCCTGGCTGTAGGGGGATACTATACTGTATGTTTATACAGTTTTCCATGACCGGCGCGGGCGCGCCTCGGGTCTGGATCGACGGGGATGCGCAAATCGCCGCGCCGCGGCCACGAAGCCCGACTAGCCGAGCGCGCTTTCCATCGGCGACGGGCACCCTGCCGCCGCCAGCATTGCCGGGCTCGCCTGCGTGTCGCGCGCGGCACCGTCGCCGAGCGCATGCGCGACGCAGCGCCTCGCCAGCACGTCGGTCGGATCGACGAGCCGCACCATCCGCCCGCCCTGACACGCGAGCACCGGCTCGCGCAACAGCAACGGCAGTTCGGTGCACGCGAGCACGATGACCTGCACGCCCTGCGCGACCAGATCGTCGACGGCCGCCGCGAGGTCGTCGCAGCATTGGCCCGACGTATGACCGGCCTTCGCGCCCTGCGGCCCGTAGATCGCGTTCATCAGACGCGCCTGCGCGGCCGCGCGCGGCGCGATCTGCACGAAGCCGCACGCGTCGAGCGCCTGTTCGTAGACGCGGCTCGCGAGCGTGCCCGAGGTGGCCAGCACGCCCACTTCGCGCAGATCCGGAAAGGTCTCGCGCAGATAGCCGGCGGTGCAACTGAGCATATTGACGATCGGCACGCGCAGCGCCGGCTGGAGCCGTTCGACGAACGCATGCGCGGTATTGCACGGAATCGCGATCAGATCGGCGCCGCCCTCCTCGAGCGTCTTGCAGGCCGCGTACAGCGCGAGCGTCGGGTCGTCGCCGCGCTCGAGCAGCGCCGCGGTGCGATCGGGGATCTGCGGGTTTTGCTCGACCATGATCCGGAGATGGTCCTGGTCGCGCGCGGCCGGCGTGTTGCGCACGACCTTGGCGAGGAAATCGACGGTCGCGGCCGGCCCAATGCCGCCGACCACGCCGAGCCGGAACGCCCGCTCCGGCTGCGTGTACTGCGCCTGCGCGACGTAGCCCGCGTACACCTGGTTCGTATCGACGAGCGGCACCTCGATGCGCCCGAGCGCGCGCAGCACGAGGCCGATCTCCGCCAGCCCCGGCACGATCACGTCGACGCCCTGCGCGACCAGGTCCGCGCACGCCGCGCGCAGCAACTCCAGGGGACGCTCGTGCAGGCGGCCATCGCGAATGCCCTCGTCACCAAACACGGCGCTCGTCACACCGTCGACACCGGTGTCGTCGCGCGGATGGCACACGTCGAACCGACTGGCTTCGAAGTAACGCTCGAACAGGCCGTTCGCGCGAATCGCCGCCGACGTCAGCACGCCGATGCGCCGCGCCGACGGATACGTGCGCCGCACGTGCGCGGACAGCGCGGTCATGATGTTGGCGACCGGCACGCAGAGGTTTGCCGTGAGTTCGTCGATGAAGGTGTGGCTCAGAAAGCATGGCAGCACGATCGCATCGACACCGCGTTTTTCGAACGCGCGCATCGTGTCGAGCATGTGGATCTTGAACCGCGCGTCCGTCGGATCGGGCGCGGCGGGCCCCTGCCAGGCGCGCGGTTCGAGGATCAGGTCGAACGGGCACCCCGCGCCTGGCCGGCGCGACGCCGTGCTCATCCTGCTGAGGATGTCGGCGCTGGCGAACTGCGCCGCGCCAGCCGCCACACCCAGCGAACGAAATCGATTCATGATCGGATCCCCCGGTCGTTCTTTGCGTCCACCCTCGATCTCGGGTGGCTTTCTGCGCGCTTGAGAATGACATTATGCGAGGCGCAGATGTTCTGGGGTTAACCACGAAATAGCATTACCTTGCGTTTGCTCAGGCGCGAGGCCACGACGCGCCCGCGACGGCGGCGCTCAAACCGCCTCGGCCACCCCCGGCGCCAGATTGCGCTTGCGTCGCTCGAGCGTGCCGATGCAGACCAGCGACACCCCGGCGAGGCACGTATAGAACACCGCGAGCGGCCACCACGCGCCCGGATACTGATGCGCGAGCAAGGCGCCGATCAGCGGCGTCAGACCGCCGGCCAGCGCCGCGCACACCTGATACGACAGCGAAATCGCCGAATACCGGACCCGCACCGGGAACGCGGTCGACATGAACCCGGCCATCACCGCGTACGAACTCGACATGCACATCACCGCGAGCGCAATGCCGACGACGATCGCCACCGGCCGCCCGGTCGACACCAGCGCGAACATCGGATACGGCGACAGCATCGCGAGCGCGGCCGCGCCCTTCAGAAAACGTCCGGTGCCGATGCGCTGCGCGAACCAGCCGGAGCCGAGTTGCGTGAACAACTGGATGAACGCGACGACGAACAGGCAATCGAGAATCAGCGAACGGTCGAGGCCGAGCGTCTGGGTCGTGTAATTGAGCATGAACGTGTTGACGAACCACGCGCCCGCCACGCCGATCACGTTCGCGCCGAGGCACAGCAGCACGGTGCGCCACGCGTCGCGCAGCACTTCGGCGATCGGCAACGCGGCGACGCGGCGCTGCTCCTTCACCGCGCTGAATTCCGGCGACTCGCTGACGCCCGCGCGGATCACTAGACCGACCAGCAGCAGCACCGCGCTCGCAAGGAACGGCAGACGCCAACCCCAGGTGAGAAACACGTCTTTATCCATCGACGCGACCGCGCGAAACGCGAGCAGCGACAGGATCAACCCCGCCGGGCTGCCCAACTGAGCGAACGACGCGAAGAACGTGCGCTTGCCCTGCGGCGCGTGTTCGCTCGCCATCAGCACCGCGCCGCCCCACTCGCCGCCGATCGCGATACCTTGCGCGACGCGCAGCAGCACGAGCAGAACCGGCGCCATCACGCCGGCGCTCGCGTAGGTCGGCAGAAAGCCGATCCCGACCGTGCCGACACCCATGATGATCAGCGTCGCGACGAGCGCCTTCTTGCGGCCGATGCGATCGCCGAGGTGGCCGAACACGAGGCCGCCGAACGGCCGCGCGAAGAAGCCGACCGCGAACGTGCCGAACGACGCGAGCGTCGCGAAGAACGGATCGCTGCCGGGGAAGAACAGCTTGCCGAAGATCAGCGCGGACGCGGTGGCGTAGATGTAAAAGTCGTACCACTCGATCGTGGTGCCGACGAACGCGGCCGCGGCCGCGCGCGTCGGTTGCCGCGCGTGGTGAACGTGATGGGCGTGATGGGCGTGATGGGCGTGCTGGGCGTGGTCGTCTGGCTCGCGATGCATGTCTGTGTCTCCTGTCCGCGGCAACGGGATTGCCGGGTCCTGCTGATGAATGGCGCGGCTTCTGCGTGCCGTCGCCGGAAAGAACGCGGCAAGGCGTCAGGTTTTGAGCGCGTGCGCTTCGGCTTCGGCTTCGGCACCGGGCACCGCCGACTTCAGCACGCCCGCTTCGAACAGACGCCGCTGCGTGTCGCCATCGATACCGAGCGCGTCGAGCACCTCGCGCGTGTCGGCGCCGAGCGTCGGCGGCGCGCTGCGGTAGGTGGCCGGCGTGCGCGACAGCTTGATCGGCGACGCGGTGCCGCGGTACTCGTCCATCTCGACCACCAGGCCGCGATGCAGCGTGTGCGGATGCCGCGCGACGACGTCGACGGTCTGCACCGGTCCGCACGGCACGCCGAGGTGGATCAGCTGCTGCGCGAGCGGCTCGCAATCGTGCTGCACGAGCAGACTCTCGAGCGCCGCTTTCAGCGGCTCGCGATGCGCGCAGCGGCTGCGGTTGTCGGCGAAACGCGGATCGCCGGCGAGTTCGGGGGCGCCCAGATGCGCGCACAGTTTGGCGAACTGCCGGTCGTTCCCCACCGCCAGAAAAATCGGCGCGCTCGCCGTGCGGTAGCTGTCGTACGGCGTGATGTTCGGATGCGCGTTGCCGGTACGCTGCGGCGTGCGGCCCGAGCCGAAGTAGTTCGGCAGATGCGGATGCAGCAGCGACACGCCGCAGTCGTACAGCGCGATATCGATCGACTGGCCGCGCCCGCTCTTCGCGCGCTCGGCGAGCGCGAGCAGGATGCCGGCGAGCGCGTTCAGACCCGTGACCATATCGACGACCGGCAGGCCGACGCGCGTCGCGGACCCGTCGTGCTCGCCGTTCACGCTCATCAGGCCGGTCATCGCCTGGATCGCCGCGTCATAGCCCGGCAGGCCGCCGAGCGGGCCGTCGGGGCCGAAGCCCGACACCGCGCAATGAATCAGCTTCGGGAAGCGCTCGCGCAGCACGCCTTCGTAGTCCATGCCCCAGCGCTTCAACGTGCCGGGCTTGAAGTTTTCGACCAGCACGTCGGCATCTTCGAGAAGCTTCCACAGAATCTCGCGGCCTTCGTCGCGCGACAGGTCGACCGCGATGCCCTGCTTGTTGCGATTCACGCCCGCGAAGTACCACGCGGTGTCGCCGTAGAACGGCGGGCCCCAGCCGCGCGTTTCGTCGCCGTCGGGCGGTTCGAGCTTGATCACCCGCGCGCCGTGATCGGCGAGTGCCTGGGTGCAGTACGGGCCGCCGAGCACGCGGCTCAGGTCGACCACCTTGATGCCTTGCAGCGCGCCGTCGCAACGCTGCTTGCCGTGATGCGCCGCGACCGTCATTGCGCACCTCCGGCCGGCAGCACGCGCAGCGCCTGATCGAGCGTGACCGGACGGTCGTTGACGAGCGCGTCGATCACTTCGACTTCACCTTCCGCGCCGCGCAGATCGAGCGGATCAGCAGGCAGCAGCTTGTGCCGCACGACCAGATGCGCGAGCGCGAGACGGCGGTAGTCGGGACCGAGTTGCGCGCCTTCGCACGCCATCAGCACGGCGGTGCTTGCGTTGTAGAGCGCCGAGCCGGCCTGGCGCACCCATTCGTCGCGGCCTGAATCGGCGACACCGGCGAGCGCGTCGCAGGCGCGTGTCAGCGTCCAGCGCAGCAGCGCGAGGCTTTCGGCGGGCAAGCCGGCCGCGCCGAGCAGATCCTGCAGATACGCGCGCAGCGGTTCGAGCGCGCCGTCGCGCTTCGCGGCGCGCGCGATGTCGAGCGCGACGATATTGCTCGTGCCTTCCCAGATCGAGCCGAGGTGCGCATCGCGCACCAGCCGCGCGTCGCTCCACTCCTCGATGTAGCCGGTGCCGCCGCGGACTTCCATCGCGTCACCGGTCACCCGGCGCGCGTCGCGACACGCACGGAACTTGATCAGCGGCGTGAGGATGCGTACGCACTTCGCGGCCTGGCGATCGCCCGCATCGGCCTGTTGCAGCAGCAGCGCGATGCGCATGAACATCGAACGCGCCTGCTCGGTGGGCAGCATCATCTTCGTGAGCTGCCGCTGCATCAGCGGCATCGTGATCAGCTTGCGGCCGAACGCCTCGCGATGGCGCGCGATGTGCAGCGCCTCGGTCAGCGCGCGCCGCATCAGACCGGCCGCGCGCACGCCGTTCGACAACCGCGACATGTTGATCATGTCGGCCATCTGGTGGAAGCCGCGCCCCACTTCGCCGATCAGATACGCGAGCGCGCCTTCGAGCACGATCTCGCCACTCGCCATCGAACGGCTGCCGAGTTTGTCTTTCAGACGCACGATCCGGTAGCTGTTGCGCGAGCCGTCCGGCAGTGTCTTCGGCAGCAGGAACAGACCGAGGCCGTTGATGCCGTCGGGCGCGCCCTCGGGGCGCGCGAGCACCATCGCGAGATCGGCATCGGCGTTCGAGCAGAACCACTTGTCGCCATACAGACGCCACTGCTTTTCACCGTGCGCGTCGGCTTCGAGCGCGGCGCGCGTCGCGATGCGCGCGACATCGGAGCCCGCCGCCTGCTCGGTCATGAACATCGCGCCCTGGTACAGCGTGTCGAAATCGCGCGATGCGAGCATCGGCAGAAAGCGTGCGACCAGTTCCGGCGCGCCGAACTTGCGCAGCGTGCGCGTCAGTGAATCGGTCATGCTGACCGGGCAGCACAGGCCGAACTCGGCCTGCACGAACAGGAACGTCAGCGCGTATTTGACGAGCGGCGGCGAGGTCTGTTTGCCGTCGCGCGTGTCGTGGCTCATCGACGCGAGGCCAAGCTCGGCATAGGCGACGCGTTCGAGCGCGACGTAGTCGGGATGCTTGTCGATGCTTTGCAGCGCCTCGCCGCGCCGCGTGCGGTGGCGCAACGTGGGCGGGTTCTTGTCGGCCGAGAGCGCCCACAGATCGAGTTCGTCCGAGGCGCGCTGGCCGAGCGAGACGAACTGGCTTTCGAGTTCCTGGTAGAGCGTATCGCCCAGATGCAGCCTCAACAGGCGCGCGAGTTCGGGATCGCTGGAGAAGAAGTTGATGCCGCGGCTATCGGGGATGTTGGACGAGCCGTGGGCCGGCTCGGCGATGATTTCGCTCATGCTTGTCTCCTGTTGTGGAAAGCAGCATAGGAGCGGCTTCGATAATCGTCTAATACAACTTATATCCGGTACGATAAGTGGCACTTATCGATAAAAGAACGGAGACGACGATGGATCTGAAGCAGTTACGCTATTTCGTGGCGGTCGCCGAGGAGCTGCATTTCGGGCGCGCGGCGAAGCGGCTGTTCATTTCGCAGCCCGCGCTCAGTTTCGATATCCGCAAGTTCGAGGAGCAGCTAGGTGTCCAACTGCTCGCGCGCACCAACAAATCGGTCGCGCTGACCAACGCGGGCCAGGCGCTGCTCGGCGAGGCGCACCGGCTGCTGCTGCAGGCGAGCGAAGCCGAGCGCATCACGGTGCGCTCGGCGCACGGCCTCGCGGGCCGGTTGCGGATCGGCTTCGTCAACTCGATGCTGTACCGCGGCATGCCGCAGGCGGTGAGCCGTTTCGAGGCCGATCATCCGGGCGTCGAGATCGTGCTGAAGGAAATGAACACGAGCGAGCAGGTGCAAGCGATCCAGCGCATGCAGATCGACATGGGCTACGCGCATTGGGGCAACTTCCCGTCGGACGTGACGTCGACGACGGTGTTTTCGGAGCCGTTCCTGTGTTGCCTGCCCGTCGATCACGCGCTCGCGCGCAAGCGCAAGGTCGATCTGCGCGCGCTCGCGCAGGAGCCGTTCATCCTGTTTCCGCGCACCGTGTCACCGCATTATCACGATCTGATCATCGCCCAGTGCGTAGGCGCGGGCTTCAGTCCGCTGATTCGTCACGAGGCGCGGCTGTGGCAGACCGTCGTCACGATGGTCGGCTTCGGCATGGGCGTCGCGCTCGTGCCGTACACGTTGCGGCAGATCCACGATCCGCGCGTCTGCTTTCTGCCGCTCAATGGGCCGACGCTGCTCTCCGAAGTGCTGCTGCTGCGGCGCAGCGGCGACACGGAGCCGGTGGCGGACCGCTTCATCGAATATCTGCGCGACGCGGGGCATCGTGCGCCGGCACGGTCCGCCTGAACGCGCGGTTTTGTTGCTTCAACTCACCGCTTCGAAAATCTCCCGCAGCCACTGCGCGAACACCCGCACCCGCGACGACAACTGCCGGTTCTGCGGATACAACACCGACACCGGCATCGGCGGCGGCGGATAGTCTGCCAGAATGACCCGCAGCCGCCCCGTGGCCAGCTCGCCATCGACACGGTAGCGCGGCACCTGCACGATGCCGAGCCCGGCGATGGCCGCGCCCGCGTACAGGTCGGCGCCGCTGACCGACACCGCCGACGGCAGCACGAGCGCGGTATCGCGCCCGTCGACGCGGAATTCGAGCGGCACCGGCTTGCCGGTCGCGCTCGACACGTAGTTGACCGCACGATGCGTCGACAGCGCGGCGGGATCGGCCGGCTCGCCATACGCGGCGAGATACGTCGGACTCGCGACCGTGACCTGCTGCAATTGCGCGACGCGCCGCCCGACCATCGACGAATCCTGCAGCACGCCCGCGCGAAGCACGCAATCGATGCCCTCGCGCACGAGGTCGACGAGCCGGTCGTCCTCGCCGATCATCAGCTCGATGTCGGGAAAGCGCGCGAGAAACGCGGGCAGTTCCGGCACCACGAAGTGCCGCGCGAGCGTGCCTTGCACGTTCACGCGCAACAGCCCCTTCGGCGCGAGATTGGAAAACGCCCCCTCGGCCTCCTCCATGTCGGCGATCAGGCGCACGCAGCGCTGGTAGTGCGCTTCGCCGTCGGGTGTGAGCCGCACCGTGCGCGTCGTGCGTTCGAGCAGCCGCGCGCCGAGCCGCTGCTCGAGACGCTTCATCAGGTTGGTGACGGTGGCGCGCGGGATTTGCAGATCGTCCGCGGCGCGCGTGAAGCTCTGGCGCTCGGCGATCCGCACGAATACCCGCATTTCCTCGAAACGGTCCATATCGGCGGATTATTAAAGCGAATGGAATGATGATGGCCAGTCTAACCGGATTATCTCAACGCGGAAAGCGCTCATGATCCATCTCACCGAACCACCACCCTTCTGTGAGGAAACGAATCATGAGCACGAACCAACAACCGAAAGTCGCCATCGTGACCGGCGCATCGCGCGGCATCGGCACCGCGATCGCACAGCGGCTCGCGAAGGACGGCTTCGCGGTCGCCGTCAACTACGCATCGAGCGCGGGCGAAGCCGACGCGCTCGTCGGCAAGATCCGCGAAGCCGGCGGCAAGGCGGTCGCGGTGCAAGCGGACGTATCGAAGCCCGACGACGTGCGTCGCATGTTCGAGATCACCGAACGCGAACTCGGCCAGGTCGACGTGCTCGTCAACAACGCCGGCGTGATGAAGCCCACGCCGCTCGCCGACACGCCCGACGCGCTCTACGACCAGACCTTCGACATCAACGTGCGCGGCACCTTCAACACGCTGCGCGAAGCGGCCGCGCGCCTCAACGACGGCGGACGCATCGTCAATTTTTCGACCAGCGTGCTCGCGCTGAACCTGCCGGGCTACGGCATCTACACGGCGACCAAGGCGGCCGTCGAAGCGTTCACGCGCGTGTTCGCGAAGGAGCTGCGCGGACGCAACATCACGGTGAATGCGGTCGCGCCGGGACCGATCGCGACCGCGCTGTTCCTCGAAGGCAAGACCGACGAGCAGATCGAGACGTTCGCGAAGATGCCGCCGCTGCAACGCCTCGGCGAGCCGGAAGACGTGGCGGGCGTGGTCGCGTTTCTGGCCGGCCCGGATGCGGGCTGGGTCAATGGGCAGACGTTGCGGGCCAATGGCGGTCTGGCTTGATGCGATACGGTGGCCCGGCGCAATGCGCTGGGCCACCGCATTGCGCCGGCTACGGCGCGTGAAGCTCGATGACCTCGCCGCTCAAACCGCCTTCGGATTGCGTTCCGCGAAGCCTTCCTGATGCCAGTACGGATACGCGGGGCGCACCGTGCTTGCCGCGTCGAGCTTCGCAACCTGCTCGGGCGTCAGATTCCAGCCGACCGCGCCGAGGTTCTGCCGCAGTTGCTCCTCGTTGCGCGCGCCGATCAGCAGCGTCGCGACGGTCGGCCGTTGCAGCAGCCAGTTCAGCGCGATCTGCGGCACGGTCTTGCCGGTTTCGGCGGCGACTTCGTCAAGCGCGTCGAGCACGCGGAACAGATACTCGTCCGGCACCGGCGGGCCCATGTCCACGGTCTTGTGCAGACGGCTCGTCGCGGGCAGCGGCTGGCCGCGCTTGAGCTTGCCGGTGAGACGCCCCCAGCCGAGCGGACTCCACACCACGGCGCCGACGCCCTGGTCGACGCCGAGCGGCATCAGTTCCCACTCGTAGTCGCGCCCGACCAGCGAGTAGTAAGTCTGATTCGCGACATAGCGCGGATAGCCGTAGCGCTCGGCGATATCGAGCGACTTCATCAGATGCCAACCGGAAAAATTCGACACGCCGATATAGCGGATCTTGCCCGCGCGCACGAGGTCGTCGAGCGTGGACAGCACTTCGGGGATCGGTGTTTTCGCGTCGAAGCCGTGCAACTGGAACAGGTCGATGTAATCGGTTTGCAGACGCTTGAGCGCGGCATCGACCGCACGGATCAGATGGAAGCGCGAGGAGCCGACGCCGTTCGGATCGTCATCGAAACGAAACGTCGCCTTGGTCGAGATGATCGCCTTGTCGCGCTTGCCCTTCAGCGCCTCGCCGAGCACCGACTCGGACGCGCCCTTCGAATAGATGTCGGCGGTGTCGAACATCGTGACGCCCGCGTCGAAGCAGATGTCGATCAGACGCCGCGCTTCGGCGACGTCGGTCGCACCCCATGCCTGAAAAAATTCACCCTTGCCGCCGAACGTACCGGTGCCGAAACTCAGCACCGGCACCTTGAAACCCGATGCACCCAGATGTCTGTATTCCATTGAAGAATCTCCGTGGCCTTGCCGTCGATGAACGGAGGTTCAGTCTACGCGCGTGCGCGAAAACTCGTCACGAAGACGACGCGCTCAACTCGGTCAATGCATCGCGCGCGGCGTCGATCACGCTGGCCCAGTTGCCGAGCGCCGGTTGACGGAATAGCCGCGCGCACGGATACCACGGCGTGTCGCTGCGTTCGAGCAGCCAGCGCCAGCAGGTGTCGAAGCGGTTCAGGATCCAGACGGGTTTGCCGAGCGCGCCGGCCAGATGCGCGGTGGACGTGTCGACCGAAATCACCAGATCGAGACTGGCGACGAGCGCGGCGGTATCGGCGAAATCGTGCAGCAGCTCCGTGTAATCGGCGACGCGTTCACGGTGTGCGCTTTCGGCTAGTTGCGCTGCGGCCGCGCCCTTCTGCACGCTGAAGAAGCGTACGTTCGGCACATCGAGGAGCGGCACGAGTTGCTCGAACGCGAGCGATCGACGCGCGTCGATCTTGCGCAATTCCGCGACATGCGCGCGATTCTCGCCGGCCCACACGAGGCCCACTTTCAGCGGCCTGATTGCGTTGGTATTCGCGTTGTCGTCGAGGTCGTGTTCGATACGCTCGCGCCATTCGCTGACGGCCGCTGGCTGCGCAAAAAGATACGGCGTCGCCGCCGGAATGCTCGCTTCGTTCGTCGCGAACGCAAGCGGCAAGCTCAGCAGTGGGCAATGACAATCGAACGGCGGCAACGGCTGCCCCGCTTCGACCAGCTGATCGACACCATCGAGCGTCGACAGCAACCGCAACAACGCGCGCGGCACTTCGAGCACGACCTTCGCGCCGAGCTTCGCGACGAGCGGCGCATAGCGGCAGAACTGCAGCGTGTCGCCCAGGCCCTGCTCCGCATGCAGCAGGATCGTTTTGCCGTCGAGCGGAAATTCGCCGAGCCACAGCGGCTGTGCGAACGCACGCCTGCCGGCCTTGATGCGGCTGCGCTCCCAACGCCATTCGTATTCGCGCCAGCCGGTATCGAAGCGCCCCATCTGCAGCAGGCACAGCGCCTGGTTCCAGTGCGTTTCGACCGACGCCGGATTCAACGCAAGCGCGCGCTGATAGCTCGACAACGCTTCGTCGCGTTGATTCAGATCGATCTGCGTGAGACCGAGGTTGTTCCATGCATCGACGAAAGCAGGCGCGAGTTCCAGCGCGCGTTGGTAGCAGCGCTGCGCTTCATGCGGCTGGTTCAGATCGCCGAGCACGTTGCCGCGATTGCTCCACGCGTCCGGATAGTTCGGCTGCAACGCGAGCGCCTGGTCGCAGCTATCGAGCGCATCGGCATAGCGGCCGAGATCGCGCAGCACGCACGCGCGGTTGCTCCATGCCGGCGCGAACTCCGGCACGAGCGAAAGCGCGCGTTCGTAGCTTGCGAGCGCATCGAGCGGACGGTTCAGCGCCGCCAATGCATTGCCGCGATTGTTCAACGCATCGGCGAATTTCGGCTGCAGCGCGAGCGCCCGCTCGACGCAGGCGAGCGCTTCATCGTGACGCTGCAATGCGTTCAGCGCATAGGCGAGATTCGAATGCACGGCCGGCTGTTTCGCGTTCACCGCGAGCGCTTTTTTCAGCAGATCGACGCCTTCCTGCAAGCGGCCCGTTTGCAGCGCGAGTTCGCCGAGCCAGCGCAACGCGTCGCCATGCTTCGGCTTCAGTTCGAGAATCTCGCGATACATCTCCTCCGCTTCGACGAGCGCGCCGTTCTGCTGAAGCGCGACGGCTTGTCGAAGCAGGTGGTCCAACTGTTGCGGCAGACTGGCTTGCTTGCTCATGCGGTACCCGGAATCAAGGCGCGGAGAATCGTCGAAGGAAGCGCACGATTATCGCCGAAATGCCCGGCTTCGAAGTACCGCCGCTGCCGCGTGGCGACGCAACGCCGCTTACTGCGCGGTCACCGAAAGGTGCTTGCGCTTGGCGAGCTCCTGCGCCATCGCATAGTGCTGCTGGATCGTCGGCAGCGCCTCCTTCGCGGCGGCCTTCAACTGCTCGTCGCGGCCCGACGCGATCTCCGCCTGAAACGCGGACAGCGCTTTCTGTTCACCCGCAAGCGCGACCTGCTCGATGTACTTCTTGTCGAAGTCCGCGCCGCGCAGATTGTTGATGCTGGCCAGCACGGCCGCATCGGGATCGTTCTTCGGCACGTCGACACCACGCGGACTCGCCGCGCGCAACGCGTCGGTGATCTTCGCGTCGTCGTTCGACACGCGTTCGGCGAAGGCCTTCACGTCGCGGTCGGCCGACCGCGCGGTCGCGATACGCGCGGCATCGCGCTGCGTAGCGACGGCTTGCGTGCCGTCCGCGATGAAGCTCTGGTCGGCGGCATGCAGGCGGGCCGTGTCCGCGGGCGCGGCGCTCTGCGCGCTGGCCACCGAAGCGACCGTCAGAAGACCGCCGAAGCAGGCAGCGGCGGCGAGGCGGGTCAAAGCAACGGAAGTGGCGGAAGGCAGGCGGATCATACGTTCTCCTTGAGGTGAAAGCATCTGAAAGCAAAACGAGAGGCACGTGTGCGCCGCGAACAAAGCGTGCGATGCAAAACGCGCTGCGGACTGCTTGCGAGCCCAGCGCGGCGCCACGCTTTTATCGCTGCCGATTCTAGAAGCCACGCCGTCGCGCAGGTGAAACGCTGCTGTCGCTTCTGTAACCTTAGGTAACCTTCATATGATTGCGCATACGTTTGCCTTATTCGCGTGAATCACGTGCCGCTCGAAACTGCCACGCAGTGCTGAATTTTTCGCCGTCGACGCCGATAACCAGAAACAGGCACCGCTCAGCACCGCCGCTCAGCACCGCAATTCTGGAGAACGATTCCGATGGCAGACGATCACCGTGCCAATCACGAGCGCAACACCGAACGCAGCAATCTGACGAGTTCCAACAAGTTCGAGCTGCTGCTATACCGCCTCGGCCGCGTGCCGGGCAGCGACGCGCACGAGCTGTATGGGATCAACGTGTTCAAGGTGCGCGAAATCTCGACGATGCCGACCGTCACGCCGATCGCCGGATCGTCGCCGTACGTGATGGGAGCGGTCGACATTCGCGGGCAGATCATCCCCGTGATCGACCTGCCGCGGCTGATGGGCTGCGAGCCAACGCGCGGCCTGAACATCCTGCTCGTCACCGAATTCGCGCGTTCGACCCAGGCCTTCGCGGTCGAGGAAGTCGACGACATCGTGCGGCTCGAATGGAACCAGGTGCTGTCGGCCGATGGCTCGGCGGGCGGCAAGCTCGTCACCAGCATCGCGCGGATCGACGGCAACACCGGCGACTCGCGGCTCGCCCAGGTGATCGATGTCGAGCAGGTGTTGCGCGACGTGTTCCCGTCGCAGCATCCGAGCGTCGATCCGACCTCGGTCGGCGAAGCGCTCGGCATCCGCCGCGGCACGAAGATCCTCGCCGCCGACGACTCCGGCTTCGCGCGCAAGCTGATCGAGCAGGCGCTCGCCGCGATCGGCGCCGACTACATCATGACGAAGACCGGCGAAGAGGCGTGGCAAACGCTGCAGCAGGTCGCACGCGAAGCGCAGCAGAAGGGCGCTCGCGCGAAAGACAGCATCGCGCTGGTATTGACCGATCTCGAGATGCCGGAAATGGACGGCTTCATGCTGACGCGCCAGATCAAGGCCGACGAACGCACGCGCGATATTCCGGTGATCATTCACTCGTCATTGACGGGCGCGGCGAACGAGGCGCATGTGAAGAACGCGGGCGCGAACGGCTATGTCGCGAAGTTCGCGGCGAGCGAGCTCGCCGATGCGATCCGTCAAGCGCTGGGCGCCGCGCCGGCGAAAGCGGCGGCGGCCTGAGGGTTGGCCGCGTCGAGCAGTCGATCGGAGCGCGGCAGCCGGTGCTAACGGGCCGTACGCCGTGTCCCGCCGCGCTTAGCGATGCGCGGCAAGCTCGATCGAGAAGTCCATCCGGCCGATCTCGACGCCCATCGTATTGAGCCGCTTCGGTGCATGAAAGCCGTCGAGCGCCGCGCGTTGTTCAGGCGTGCCGATGTCGAGCACGGCGAGCAACTCGGCGGTGAGCGCGTAGAGCGCGGCGAGATTGCCGTCCTCGACCTTCAGCGCGATGCCTAGCGCGCCCTTCGCGCCGAGGCGCGCGGTCTGCCGCGACGCGCGCACGCCGATCGCATAGCTGCCGTCCGCGCCGACCTTGCCGACCAGCGCGCCATCGAAAGCCTGCATCAGCAGTGTGCAGAAGCGCCCTTCCCCACCGACCAGTTCCGGGTACGACGTCATCGCGCGATAGATGCGCGCGAGCGCGGCCGTGCGCGGCGGCAGCGCGGCAGTGTCGGCTTGCTGTTGATCCTGCGCCGCCGCGAGCTTCGCGAACAGACGCGCGAGCCGGTCGAGCGGAAACGCCGGCGTCGGCAGATTGCAGCCGTCGATCGCCCATTGCACGCCGTCGTCGGGCAAATCGCACACGCTCGCGACCGTCTGCTTCACGCGCACCTGCAACGGATGCCCGGGCAACTCATAGCCGGCGAGCGCCGCGCCGATCGAACCCGCGCCGGCCAGCATGCCCGCGTGCTTGCCCGAACAGTTGCTGCACACGCCGGTGGGCGTAAAGCCGCGCCGGATCCAGTCGACGTACACCGCGTCCGACAACGGCGGATGACCGCCGCACCGCAAATCGGCCTCGCTCGCCTGCGCCTTCGCGAGCATGCTGCGCGTACGTTCGATATGACGCGGTTCGCTGCTGTGCGATGCGCACATCAGCGCGAGGTCGGCCTCGTCGAAGCCGCAACGCTCGAGCGCGCCGGTTTCGAGCACTGCGAGCGCCTGGGCCGGTTTCGCCGCGGAGCGCGCGAGCGTCATGCGCGCGGCGTCGCCGAACGAATACAGCAGACGACCATCCGCATCGACGACCGCGACGTGCGCGAGATGCGTGTTCTCGATCGACTCGCCGCGATAGATGGTCGCCGCGACCGGCGCGGCGGATTGCAGTTCGGACTGGCTCATCGGTATCGTCTCCTCGTCATGTCGTTGATCGGGCGCTGGCGCCCAAGGCCTCGCGATCAGGCGCTCGCCGCGAGCGCCTCTTCACGCTCGAGCGTGCGCGTGTGCCGTAGTTCGGGAAAGAACCGCATCCACAACAGCGCGATCGCGATCGTCGCGACACCGCCGACCAGCACCGCCGGCTGCGCGCCCCACCAACCTGCCGTCAGGCCCGATTCGAACTCGCCCAATTGATTCGACGTCCCAATGAACAGCGAATTGACCGCGCTGACGCGGCCGAGCATTTCATCGGGCGTACGCAATTGCACGAGCGACAGCCGCACCACCACGCTGATCGTGTCCGATGCGCCGAGCACCATCAGCGCGAGCAGCGACACGAGGAACTGATGCGACAGCCCGAACACGATCGTCGCGAGGCCGAACGCGATCACGCCGCCGAACATCGCCGCGCCGGGCCGATTGCGCAACGGAAAATGCGCGAGCCAGATGGTGCCCGCGAGCGCGCCGATCGCCGTGCCCGAGCGCAACAGGCCGAGTCCGATCGGGCCCGCGTGCAGCACGTCGCGCGCGAAGATCGGCAGTAACGCGGTCGCGCCGCCGAACAGCACCGCGAACAGATCGAGCGACAGCGCGCCGAGAATCACCGGCTCGCGGCGAATGAACGCGATGCCCGAAAAGATCGATTCGAGCGTGACGGGCGCGCGGCTCGCCGGTTTCATCTGCAGCGGAATGCTCCATACCGATGCCGCCGCGGCCGCGAACGACAGCGTGCACGCGAGATACGCGGCACCGGGACCGATGCCGTACAACAGACCACCGAGCGCGGGCCCGGCGATCTGCGCGGTCTGATTGGCGGACGTGGCCCATGCGGTCGCCTTCGGCAGATAGCCGCGCGGCACGACGGCAGGCAGCAGCGACGCCACCGCCGGAGATTCGAACGCGCGCGACGCGCCCACGCAGGCAGCCAGCACGTAGATGACCGGTGCGCTGATCCAGCCGCCGAAGGTGCCGATCGCGAACAGCAAGGCGGCGACGCTTTCGAGGCTCTGGCAGACGGCGGCGATGCGGCGGCGATCGTAACGATCGGCGACATGGCCGACCACGAGCGTCAGCAGGAACATCGGCAGAAACTGCGCGAGACCGACGAGACCCAGTGCGAACGCGCTATGCGTAAGCGCGTAGACATGCCAGCCCATCGCGACCGCGAGCATCTGGAACGACAGCGACGACAGGATGCGGGTGCACCAGAAACGCTGGAACGGCGGGTGTTTCGGCAGGCTGAAATTCGGGGAATCGGCGGGATCGGGGGAGGCTGGGGGCATCGGTTGTTGCTCGTGACGGGGCGCATCGGGGCGTGGGTTGGGCGGGCGCTAGTTTAGAGCAAGATCGGAGGGCCTGCAGAAAGCGGGCTGGCACAGGCGGCGCGATGGCGAGGCGGCCGGTGCCGGCTTGATGGCGGCTAGAGGCGGGACGACCCGAGCGTCGCGCGCAGAGGCTGATCGGCGTGGGGGCGCTCGAACGTGCATGCTCCGGTGGAGGCGGAACGTCAGCCTGCACGGAAGCCTTTGCGCGCGACGTCGCACGCGAAGGCGTGCGACACGCATTAGCGTCGATTTTGCCGAAGCAGGCCCGCCCTCGCCTGCCTCGGCGCCATGCGCGACTACGGGCGCAGCGGCCGGCCCTCGGCGCGGCCGAACTCGACGAAGTGATCGATCGCGTCGACCCCGGCCGCGGCGACGTCGGGATTCGCTTCGAGATAGAGCTTCGGATCGAAACCGTCAGGCAGTTCGGCGAGCCGCGCCTTGCGTTGTAACGATGCGGCGCTGTTCAACGGGCGGCCTTCGAATCGACCGTAGTAGATGTAGTGCTGCAATGCATTGCCGCCGCTCGCCGCCACGTCCGGATTGGCGTCGAGGTACGCATCGCCGTCGAAGTTGACGATTGGCGTGAGGCTCGACGGCATGCCGGTCAGGTCGTGATAGCACAGACAGCCATCCGCGAAGAAATGGCAAACCAGTGCCTTGCGGCTCACGTGCTCCGGATCGCGGATCTTGCTGCCGCCGTGCAGCAGGTTCGCGTGCCACAGCAGCACATCGCCCTTCTTCGGGTAGAAATACTTCGGGCCCGACGAATGTTCAGCGATCTGCTTCTGAATCGCAGGTTCGTAGATGTCGTGATAAGCGGAATAACCGCAACCGAACGGCATGCCGAGTTCCGTCGACATCAGATACGGCAGCTTGTGCGTGCCGGGGTGATAAACGAGCGGGCCCGAGTCCGGATGAATGTCCTCGAAGGCGATCCAGTTGGCGACCAGATAGCCGTTCGGATAGGTCGACATGTGAATCGAATCCGAATGCTCGAGCTGCTCGCTGCTCTTGTGACCGCCGATCGTCTGGAACGGCGCCGATTTCGCGCCCAGCAACAGGCTCACGATCTCATTCATGCGCGCGTCGAACAGCATTTCGCGAACGGCCGGCACGTTGAAATGCGGATTCAGCGTGCGCCCGGGCAGCGTATCGCCTTCGAAAAGCGGCTCGTGCGGCGGCCGCAGCGTGCCGTCGGCGATCGCGCTTTCATAGGCTTGCCACGTCGCATCGAGCTGTTCGTCCTTGAAGAAACCTTCAATGATCAGGTAGCCGTCGTTCACCCATTTTCGGCACCATTCGGCTTGCTGCTCGTTGATCACTTCCTGGGACAACAACTCGGCGACGCGCTCCAGCGCATCCGGTCGATCGAGCCAGGGAGTCGGCCCCGCCGCGGGAAATTTTTCGAATTTGAAAACCTGAGTCTGACTGTCGATCGGAACGTCCGCGACTACGGGCTGATCGAAAAAGCGCTGATTCTCGAGAGTATCCATGTTTTTACGGAAAGCTTTCCAGGTTCGCGTTTCAGGGTAGCTGGTTTGAACAGGACGCGCGCCGTGCGGTGTCGATCACCCGAACGAGCGCCCTTCCGCACGGCCATAGCGGATGTAGTGTTCCGCGCCAGAGCCGATGTGCTTTTGCGCTACGGCTTCTGCTACGTCGGGGTTGAGCTGAAGATATTTCGCTTCGTTGAAATTCGGAATATGCGCAGCATAAAGAAGAATTGACGGGCCGGCCGGATGTTGATCGCGATCGTCGAGACCGACGATCACCGTCATACCGAGGGCGTCGAGCACCGCCATCAGACTCTCGCGGGTCATCCAGTTCGCTTGCGGCGCGGTCCCGCCGATAAATTTCGCGTTGTTGACACTGTCGAAATAGCTATACCGATGGGTATGAACTTCGCGGCCGCGAAACTCCGAGATGGTTGGCGTCGGATCGACATGGTTCTGCATGTTCGAATTCGTGCGCGCGACCTCGGCATCGTAATAGTGAGTCCAGATGCAGATCGAGTCCGACGCGTGCGCCATGTTTTCCAGTAGCGATACCGGATCGATCATGTGATAAAGCACGCCACTGGCGAGAATCATATCGAATCGCTGATCTCGCTTTTTCAGCAATTCTCTGAAATCGCCATACATGAATTCTGCATTGAACTTCAATGCATTCTGCACGAGCAGGCATTTCAGAAAGGACTTGGAATTCGCCTCGACCGCAAGGACACGAGAAGCGCCGCCTTTGGCCATCATGAACGTGTGGCCGCCTTCCATGGGGCCGAGTTCGAGCACGCTTTTTCCGGAGAATCCGCCGCACACTGTCTCGAACCAGTGCAGCCGCCCGTCGTCGAAATGGGGTGCCGTGCCTAAACCGTAACCCGGCACGTCCGACACCCATGTGCCATTGAAAAGATTGAAAGCCAGAGCGTGGTCTGGTTCTTCGGTGGAGTACAGATCCAGTTCAGTTCCTGTCAATTTGGCGCCTCGATCAGTCGTCAAGTTTGCCGATTATGGCACGATCGAAACTCGCCTTAGGAAAGAATGGGCCGCGGCGCCGCGGCTCGCACGCCGAGAGTCGCGAACGGACGGCCGGTTGGCGCTCTGGCGGCAAACGCAGCCTCGAACCCGGTGCCGATCGGGTCGATACCGGGCGCCAACGCGCCCGGATCGTTTGGCTTGCGTGATTGCGTGGTCTGCGTGGCTTGCGCTATGGGCTGGGCAAATCAAAGATCACTGATTTCTTTTTGAAGAAGTACTGCATGCCCATCGCATAGGGTCCGCCTTTGCCATCGCCTTCGACAAATGCGCCGGCTGGCAGATCGTAGCTGCCCGCGATTCTGGCAGGCGGCATTGGCGAAACAGTCATGCTGTCACCCGACGATAATCCGGACTCCCACATGGCGATGCGGGCATCCATAATCGCCCGGTAGTGTCGATAATCGTTCGCGATGCCCGATATTTCCGTCGATAAGGGCAGCAAAACGGAGACGATCAACAACCAGAGTCCAGCACGCGGTGCGCGCACTGGACGGAACCTTGCCGCAAAAAGACCCAGCGCACCAAGTGCGATGTAAAAATAAGCCTGCCGCATGGTCGCATGACGTTCACAACAAGCCATGCCGAATTGGAAATAAGCCGCCGCGAGCATCAGGAAGGCCGCGCCGATCAGCGAAATAGCGAGCCCGAGCCGCATCAACTGGCTTCTGCCGAGAGTCGGCTCTTTCTCCAGAGAGAAAAGGAAATACGTACCGCAGAAAAACGCGAGCTTCGAATGGTAGACGGCCAATGTAGTGAGGGTTGACGCATTCTGCACGTCGGTACCGAACAGTTCCCCCCAGAAGTTGCTGGCTGCGGCCCACAAGGCTGCGGCTGGATGATGAACGATGGAATGATCGCCGAACATCTCGATGTTCTTTTCCACTCTTCCCGTCACCATCATGTAAAGCACACCGAGCGAGATCGCGAAAGGCACCAACCACCACAGCTTGAGCCGGTCTTTGGTGATGACCGAAACGACCAGGGCAAGCACGCAATAGCCCGCCGCGAACAGCGCGCCGATTTCGGTCGACGTGGCCGCCGTCACGAGCGCAATCAGCGTGACGACGCGGCCCGCGGTCGTATCGGCAAACCCGGCGAAATCGATCGACAGAAGAATGGCCATGGCCGCCACGGTCGGCACATAGGCCAACGCGCCGACAGGCCAGTAAAAAACCTCGTCGACTTTGTGACCGACGAGAAGAAGTATCAACAGAACCGCTGAAGCAACGAAGCCCTTGCGCGTTTTCGCCGATGGGCCGAGCACGGCGCAAAAAAGCAGCACCCAGGTCGGCAGCAATGCGGTGGCGATCAAAGGCCGATTGGTTTTTTCGACTGCTATGCCGTACGCCCAGAGGAACATTTCGGACAGTGGACGTGGGCTCCAGTGCAGAAGACGCTCCCTGATGATCCCAAATCCGTCTTCCCTGACGTGACCGAGCGTGATGAATTCATCGTGCCAGACGCCAAGCGGCGTGAGCCCTAGATAAGCGAGGAATGTAACGGCACAGACGAGCAGCGCGACAACGATCAGCGAATTGTTATTTTGATTGGTATTTTTCATCGATTGAAATTGCTTCGGGAGTTTCTCCGCCTTTGTAGAAGTTGCGCACGATATAAACGGGGCGCCGTTTCGATTCAACGTACATCCGCCCGACGTACTCTCCGATGACGCCGATACCGATCAGTTGCATGCCGCCGAGAAACAGGATCGCCGTGATGATCGACGCATAGCCGGGCACATCGATACCGTGTACGACGGTCCGGACGATCAGATAAGCCGTATACAGAATGGCGAGCAGTGCCGTGGCGCCGCCAATGTAGGTCCATACCCGCAGCGGCAGCGTGCTGAAACTGGTGACGCCTTCCAGTGCGAAGTTCCATAGCTTCCATCCGGAGAACTTGCTCGCTCCTGCCGCTCTTGGCTGCCGCACGTACTCGATGGCCGCGGTCTTGCCTCCCACCCAGGCGAACAGGCCCTTCATGAACCGACGCGTCTCTGGCAACTGCTTCAGCGCATCGACCGTGCTGCGCGACATCAGGCGAAAATCGCCCGCATTTTCGGGGATCGGCAACTCCGATATCGCGTTGTGGACGCGATAGAACATGGATGCCGAATTGCGTTTGGCGTAGCTGTCGGTAGTGCGCTCGGCGCGCATCGCAAGCACGACGTCGTATCCTTCGCGCCACTTGCTGACCAGATCCGGAATCGCGCCGGGTGGGTCTTGCAGATCCGCATCGAACGGTATGACCGCGTCACCGGTCGAATGGTCGAGGCCAGCGGTCAACGCAGCTTCCTTGCCGAAGTTGCGCGAAAGGTCGATGACCTTGATTCTGGAGTCGTGCGCAGCCTGCTTGAGCAAAAGAGGAAGCGTCGCGTCACGGCTTCCGTCGTTCACGCAGACGATTTCGAACCTGCTATTGGGCACTGTCTCCATGACGGAGCAGACTTCGCGGAAGAACCGACCGATCATTTCTTCCTCGTTGTAGAACGGAACGACGATCGACAGCAGGTCGGTGTGGCTCGATTGGTTTGCCACGGGTTACGCCCCCTTTCCGAAGAGGCGCCGAGCCGATCCAGATTGCATTGGACTAGTGGCTAGCGAGGCGCCGACGGGGTTCAACAAATGTGAACCGTTAATTTTCATTTTTAAATTGGCATTTGTTTAATAGCCGGTTTTCGAATGATACCCCCAAGCAGATGTCTCGAAATTAAGCTGCCTATCGACACCGAAACGTCATCTGCCGCTGCCGAAGCTCAGGCCACGCGAGAGTTGGTTGCGGCTATGATTGTGTGCCTTGGGCAGCCGTCCGGAAGGCGAGATTCCCGCCTGCCCCACCGGCCAGCCACACCGTCTGACACGCACCGGAACTCCCGGAGGGGATCGAATGGCACTGGGGTGGCTCGTCGCAATTCCATTCGTAGCAGCGGCACTGATTGCGCTCACGCGGCGCCACGCTGACGCGCTCTCTACCGGGATCGCGTTCGCGGCGGCGCTGTTCGGCTGCGGGCTGCTGCTGAGCGAACGCGTAGGCATGGCCGACCACGACGTGCTGCAATGGCGCCATCAGTGGGTGCCCGATGTTGGCCTCGCGCTATCGCTGCGCCTCGACGGCCTGTCGTTCATGTTCGCGCTGCTCGTGCTCGCGATCGGTCTGCTCGTCTTCATCTATGCACGCTACTACCTCGCCGGCAGCGATGCGTTGCCGCGTCTGTACCTGCTGCTTCTGCTGTTCATGGGCGCGATGCTCGGCGTCGTGCTGTCGAACAACCTGTTGCTGCTCGTGATCTTCTGGGAACTGACGAGCCTCGTCTCGTTCCTGCTGATCGGCTTCTGGCCTTCGCGGCCCGACGCGAGGCGCGGCGCGCGCATGGCGCTCACCATCACCGGCGCGGGCGGTCTCGCGCTGCTTGCGGCGGTGCTGCTGCTCGGCCATGTCTGCGGCAGCTACGAGCTCGACGAGGTACTCACGCAGGTCGGCAAGGTGCAGCACGATCCGCTCTACCCGGCGATCCTGCTGCTCACGCTGTTCGCGGCGTTCACGAAGTCGGCGCAGTTTCCTTTCCACTTCTGGCTGCCGCACGCGATGTCGGCGCCCACACCCGTCTCGTCCTATCTGCATTCGGCGACGATGGTGAAGGCCGGCGTGTTCCTGCTCGCGCGTCTCTATCCGGTCTTCGAAGGGACCCAGCTATGGGCATACACGGCGACAGTGGCCGGGCTCGTCACGCTCGTCGGCGGCGCGGGGATGGCGTTGGTCCAGCGCGATCTGAAGGGCCTGCTCGCCTATTCGACCATCAGCCATCTCGGCCTGATCGTGCTGCTGTTCGGCCTCGACACGCAGCTCTCGACCGTCGCCGCGCTCTTTCACACGGTGAACCATGCCGTGTTCAAGGCGTCGCTCTTCATGGCGGCGGGCATCATCGATCACGAAACCGGCACGCGCGATCTGGGCCGTCTGCGCGGCCTGCGCCGCTACATGCCGCATACGGCCGCGCTCGCGAGCGTGGCGTCGCTGGCGATGGCCGGCGTGCCGCTGCTCAACGGCTTTCTCTCCAAGGAAATGTTCTTCGGCGAAACCCTGGCGCAAAGCATGTTCGGGCCGCTGAACCTCGCCGTGCCGGTCATCGCGATCGTGGCGGCCGCGCTCTCCGTCGCGTACTCGCTGCGTTTCGTCTGGGGCGTGTTTTTCGACGGCGAGACGCCGCGCGATCTGCCGCACTATCCGCCGCACGAGGCGCCGCGCTTCATGAGGCTGCCGGTCGAGATTCTGGTGGCGCTGTGCCTGCTGATCGGCCTGTTCCCGCAGCAAAGTATCGGCAGGCTGCTCGAATCGGCGGCGTGGATCACGCTAGGCGGCAAGCTTCCCGACTACAGCCTGAGCCTGTGGCACGGCATCAACACGCCGCTCGTGATGAGCGTGGTGTCGTTCGCGGCGGGCGCGGCGCTGTTTTTCCGGCGCCGCAATGCGTTCCGCCATCACCGCACGCTGCTGACCGAGCTGAACGCGAGCGAGATTTTCGACCGCCTCGTACAGCGGCTCGAACGAAGCGCCGGCGTGATCGTGCGCATGTTCGAGACACGCTCGTTGCCGGCCTACCTCGCGTGGATGATCGCGGCGACGCTGATCGTGCCGGGCGTGTCGCTGATCGCGCTCGACGCCTGGAGCGGCAGCCACGCGCGCCTGCCGCTCGATCCGTTCACGCTGGTCGGCCTCGCGCTGATGTCGCTGCTCGCCATCGGCGTGGTGCTCGTGCGTGCGCGCACGCTTTACGCGCTCGTGATGCTGAGCACCTGCGGACTGCTCGTGTCGCTTGCCTTCGTGCGCTTCTCCGCGCCCGATCTCGCGCTCACCCAGATTTCCGTCGAAGTGGTCACGATCCTGCTGCTCGTGCTGGCCGTCTATTTTCTGCCCGCACTGCAAGGCGCCGTCGAGCCGCTGCCGGTGCGGCTGCGCAACGGCGTGCTCGCGCTCGCGGGCGGTGCGCTGCTCGGCGGCGTGACGTACCGGATCATGACGAGCGCGCCGCTGCCGGGCATCGCACCGTACTTCCTCGCCAACGCGCTGCCCGGCAGCGGCGGCCACAACGTCGTCAACGTGATCCTGGTGGATTTCCGCGGCTTCGACACGATGGTCGAAATCAGCGTGCTCGTGGTGGCGGGGCTCGCCGTCAAGGCGCTGCTGCGCGGGCTGCGCCTGAAGTCGCCCGATGCGGGCCCGGACGGCCGGCCGTGGTCGTCGCAATCGCATCCGCTGATGCTGGCGATCCTCGCGCGACTGATGCTGCCGCTCACGATGCTCGTCGCCGTATTCGTGTTCCTGCGCGGCCACAACCTGCCCGGCGGCGGCTTCATCGCGTCGCTGATCGTCTCGATCGCGCTGTTGATGCAGTACGTCGCGAGCGGTGTGCTGTGGACCGAGTCGCGCATCCACCTCAACTACCGCGCGCTCGCGGGCCTCGGCATTCTGATCGCGGCGACCACGGGGCTCGGCAGTCTCGCGTTCGGCCAGCCGTTTTTGACCAGTGCGTTCGGGCACCTGCACCTGCCGCTGATCGGAGAAGTCGAACTGTCCACGGCGATGCTGTTCGATCTCGGCGTGATGGGCGCGGTGGTCGGCACGACGCTCACGATCGTCTCGCACCTCGGCGTGCGCGACAAAGACATGCAATCCGTGGAGAAGAGCTGATGGAAGCCGTCTTTGCCGTCGCGATCGGCGTGCTTTGCACGTGCGGCATCTACCTGCTGCTGTGCGCGCGCGTGCTGCCCGTGATTCTCGGCATCACGCTGTTCTCGTATGCCATCAATCTGTTCCTGCTCGGCATGGGACGGCTTGCAATCGGCAAGCCCGCGGTCATCGCGGCGGGGGCGCAATACGTCGATCCGGTGCCGCAGGCGCTCGTGCTGACCGCCATCGTCATCGGCTTCGCGATGACGGCCTTTACCGTGGTGCTCGCGCTGCGCTCGTTTTCGCTCACGGGCAACGATCACGTCAATGGCGAGGAGACGCGCGGCGAATGAACCACGTTCTCCTGCTCCCAATCCTGATTCCGCTCTTTACCGCGGGTGTCATCGTCGCGCTGCCGCTGCGCGCAAAACGCCTGCAGCGTGCGCTGAACGCGGTCGCGATCGTCGCGCTGCTGCCCGTCGCGTGCCTGCTGATGGCGCGCGCGGCGCAAGGCGAGATCGTCAGCTACGCGCTCGGCGCCTGGCCCGCGC
Organism: Paraburkholderia sp. HD33-4; assembly: GCF_021390635.1. Lineage (NCBI taxonomy): Bacteria > Pseudomonadati > Pseudomonadota > Betaproteobacteria > Burkholderiales > Burkholderiaceae > Paraburkholderia > Paraburkholderia sp. HD33-4. Next base: position 3,021,269 of record NZ_JAJEJS010000001.1, read on the forward strand.
CGTTCGGCATCGTGCTGGAACTCGACCGGCTCGGCGCGCTGATGCTAGTGCTCACCGCCGTGCTCGCGGTCTGCTGCCTGCTCGGCACCTCGAGCGAGGACGCGAGGCGCGGCCGCTATTTCCGCGCGCTGTTCCAGTTCGAACTGATGGGCCTGAACGGCGCCTTCCTCGCGGGTGATCTGTTCAACCTGTTCGTGTTCTTCGAACTGCTGCTGATCGCGTCGTACGCGCTGCTGCTGCATGGCGGCGGCGCGCGACGCGTGCGCAACGGACTGCACTATCTGTTGATGAACCTCGTCGGCTCATCGTTCTTTCTGATCGGGATCGGCGTGCTCTATGGCATCACGGGCACGCTCAACATGGCCGACATGGGCGAACGTCTGGCGCGTCTGGGCCCAGAGTCGCTGCCGCTCGCGCAGTTCGCGGGCGCGACGCTGATGCTCGTGTTCGGCCTCAAGGCCGCCGTGTTTCCGATGTCGTTCTGGTTGCCGCAGGCCTACCGCAGCGCCATCGGCCCGGTGGCCGCGCTGTTCGCGATCATGACCAAGGTCGGCATTTACGCGATGCTGCGCTGTGACGCGCTCGTGTTCGGCGCGGCGGGCGGGGTGCTCGATGCATTCATGCAGCAATGGGCGTGGTGGCTCGCGATCGCGACGATCGTGTTCGGCGCGCTGGGTGCGCTCGCGGTATCGAGTCTGAAGACCACGACGGGCTATCTGGTGCTGGTGTCGGTTGGACTGCTGATCGCGGCGATCGCGCAACAGACGCCGCTTGCATGGAGCGCACTGCTCTACTACCTGATCAGCACGACGCTCTGCACGGGCGCGTTGTTCCTGCTCGCGGACACGCTCGAACCCGAGCAGGCGCCGGCGCCGCGCGCCGCCCATGCCGCGGTTTTCGCCGATGCCGATGTGAGCGAGCCCGGCTCGCTCGAAGCACTCGACGACGCGTCCGGAGCGGCCATCTCGCCCGCCCCGGACGGCGAAGCGGTGGCGACGCTTGCGCGCGTGCAGCCGCTGGAGGTCGAGGCGGCCGACGCGCTCGCCGTGCTTGCCGAGGAGCCGGCCCACACCGAAGCCGAAGCTTCCGTTGAAGCGGTTCCGCGCACGCATACAGCGTGGCCGTCGAACCTCGCCGCGCTGCTCTATCTGATCGCCGCGGTGGGCGCCGCGGGCCTGCCGCCGCTGTCGGGCTTCCTCGGCAAGGCAATGGTGCTGGCCGCCACGCCGACCGGCGCGGCAGCCGTGCTATGGCCGGCCGTGCTGCTGTCGAGCCTGCTGTCGATCGTCGCGCTGAGCCGCACCGGCACGCGCCTGATGTGGGCCGCGCCGGCCGCGCGCGCCGCCGCCGGCAAGGAGGAGCGCGCACCGCGCGGCAGCAATGCGAAGCTCGCCGCCTGCGCACTGCTGCTCGGCTGCGTCGTGGCCATCACGCTCGGCGCCGGCGCGGTGCGGCACTATCTGACCGATACGGCGACTCAGCTGTTCGATCGCGCGGCCTACGTGCACGCGATCCTGCCCGCGGCGCGATCCTCGCCGCCAGCGGCCGCTGCGCCCACGGCCGATGCTCAGGGGAACTGATGATGCTGAAAAGGCTCTTCCCGCACCCCTGGCTCACCGTCTTGCTGATCATCTGCTGGGTGCTGCTGATGAACGACGTCTCGCCGGGCAATCTGCTGCTCGGCGCCGTGCTCGGCTGCGTGATCTCTTATCGCGTAGCCGAAGGCTTGTGGCTGCGGCCGGTGCATTTCGGCCGGCCGTGGCTGCTCGTGCGGCTCGCCTGGCATGTATTGGTCGACATCATCGTGGCCAACGTCGAGGTCGCGCTGCTCGTGCTCGGCCCCACGAAGCGGCTGCGCCCGGCGTTCATCGAAGTGCCGCTCGACAGCACCCACGAGATCGCGCTGACGATCCTCATCAGCGTAGTCTCGCTGAGCCCCGGCACGCTGTGCGCCGAACTCAGCGACGACCGCACGCGCCTCGCCGTGCACGTGCTCGACCTCGACGACGAAGCGGCGCTCGTCGCGCTGATCAAGTCCCGCTATGAAGCCCCTTTGATGGAGATCTTCGCATGCTAGCCATCGTGATTTCGATCTCGCTCGCGATCCTCGGCCTCGCGTTCCTGCTCACGTTGTGGCGCCTCGTGCGCGGGCCGTCGCTGCCCGATCGCATCGTCGCTCTCGATACGCTCAATATCAACGCGATCGCGCTGATCGTTGTCTACGGCATCAGTCTGCGCTCGACAGTCCTTTTTGAAGTTGCGTTGCTGATCGCGGTGATGGGCTTCGTGGGCACTGTCGCGCTGACCAAGTACCTGCAGCGCGGCGACATCATCGAACTCAACTAGCGGAAGGTATCGCGATGCAAACCTTTGTCGAAGCGATCGTTTGTGTGCTGCTGCTCGTCGGTAGCCTGTTTACGCTGATCGGGGCGGTCGGGCTCGCGCGGCTGCCTGACTTCTTCATGCGGCTGCATGGTCCGACCAAGTCGACTACGCTCGGTGTGGGTGGCATCGTGCTTGCGTCGGTGGTGTATTTCAGCGCGCAGCAGGAGTTCGCGAGTCTGCATGAGTTGCTGATTCCGGCGTTTTTGTTTCTTACCGCGCCGATTAGTGCGCATATGCTGGCGAAGGCTGGGATTCAGCAGGGGCTGCCGTTGTCGGAGGCTACGCGGGGGCGGCCGCCTGCTACGGGAGCTTGTGCTGAGCACGGGGACACAAGGCAGGTGCGGGAGGGAGATGAGGGTTGAGAGTTGTCGAATCTCGGGCTTTCCATGACCTTCCGGCGTGTGCAAATCCATCACTCACCAGATTGGAAAGTAAATTGACGGCCGAAATAAAAAGCCCTTGATTCCGAAACCGGCCCTCCAATCACCCCACCACCGCCTGGTCATAACTGGACCTAAAGCTTTTCGAATGGTCGCCGTAATACAGAGGAGCATAAAGTCAATTCGACTTGACTCAAATACACGCGAGGACCAATTGAGAAACTTTAGAATGACTGCCGTTGCAGGTTGCATCGGATTAGCCGCTGTGACTTTGCTCTCCGGTTGCCAAACCACCAATGCGTCGATTCCCTATGAGGTTTCGACAGAGAATGTTGTAGCAATCCAATCCGGGTTGCAAACCAAAAAGGTCAGTGTGAGCAACATCACGCTGGCTGAGGGCGTCAGCGAGCATCTGATGTGCCGCATGAATGGCGACGTTATTGTCTCACCCGGAAAAACACTGTCGCAGTACGTTAAAGACGCTTTCCAGAAGGAGTTGTTCACGGCCCAGGCCTATGATGTGCATGGTGCGAAAATCGAAGGCCGTATTGAAGAACTGAGCTTCAGCTCGGTTACTCCGGCCAGCTGGACGATTAAGATGCGCGTGAACTCTCCGACATCCAAGGGGTATTCCGTTTCGATCAAGTACCCTTTCGAGACAAGCTGGATCGCGATGGAGGCTTGCAAGAATACGGCGAATGCGTTCGCGCCTGCCGTTCAGGCTCTCCTCAAGGAAGTCGTCACTAATCCCCAATTCTCGGCATTGGCTGGTAGTTGATTTAATGCGCACTGGAGCCACGTGGTATATGGCTCCAGTCGGCGTTGGAATGACTCATTGAAGCCTTCAATGGTTATCCGTTGGCTCGCGGGATTCTGATGCCGCGAGCATTCAGACATCACCAATTGTCGGGCTGCAGAATCGCTAATTCAACCGCAGGCAATTGCAGCGGTGTACATGAGCCGGCAAAGGCAGTCACCAAGGAAGCAAGGCCGTGCACGAGGACACTGAATTGATCAACGATGCCTCACGGGTTTCTCGCCAGGCTCTTCGCCGCGTCAACCATGTCCAGCTTGTTTTCGCTCGCTTGTGGACATAATGGGCGAACGACGAAGATGGGCCAATTGATCGGGCCCAAAAACAAAAACCCCGTAAGCCTTTGAACTTACGGGGTTTTTGGCGATCTTTTCTGGCGGAGAGAGGGTCCGCCAAACTGTACTCCAAGTTAATCTAGCTTCACCTTGAACTCCCCATGCCAGACGGGAGTTTCAGGGGATCGTCGCCTTGATTTACCCCAGTTCGTCTAATAGAATCTAGCGAATAGGTGGGGGTAAAAGTGAGGGTAGATTATGGCGTCCAAAGCGGGTAAGGGAATTCACAAGCTGGCGGCAGTCAGCGTCACGAAGCTCAAGGAGCCGGGCTATTACGGGGACGGCGGTGGCCTTTATCTGCAAGTCTCGCCGAGTCTTTCGAAGTCGTGGATCTTCCGGTTCAAGCTGCACGGACGATCGCGCGAGATGGGCCTGGGCTCGCTCAATGCCCTGAGCCTGTCGGAAGCACGCGAGAAGGCGGCCGACTGCCGGCGGCAGTTGCTCGATGGGATTGACCCGATCGAGGCCCGGAGGTCGAAGAAGGATCAGGAGCAGCGCGATGCGGCCCTCAGGGTCGCCACGTCGATGACGTTCGCGGCGTGCGCGAAGGCCTACATCGAAGCGCACTCGCCCGGCTGGAAGAACGCCAAGCACGCCTCCCAGTGGACGAACACCATCGAGACCTATGCCAATCCGGTGTTCGGCTCGCTCGCAGTCCAGGACGTCGACACGGGGCTCGTGCTGCGCGCGCTCGAAGCAATCTGGACAGAGAAGCCCGAAACCGCCAGCCGCGTGCGCGGCCGTCTTGAGAACGTCCTCGACTGGGCGACCGTGCGCGGATTCCGCCGCGGCGAGAACCCGGCACGCTGGCGCGGGCATCTGGAAGCACTCCTGCCGTCGCGCGAGAAGGTGCGCGCAGTGCGCCCTATGCCGGCCCTCCCATTCACCCAAGCCGGCGCATTCATGAGCGAGTTACGCGCCAGGGAAGGTCTCGCAGCGCTCGCGCTCGAGTTCCAGATCCTGACGGCTGCGCGTTCCGGCGAAGTGCGCGGCGCCACCTGGGAGGAGTTCGACCTAGAGGCGAAGGTTTGGACAGTGCCGGCCGCGCGCATGAAGATGAAGGCTGAGCACGCGGTGCCGCTCTCGCCGCGCGCCGCGACGATCGTCGAGCGGATGAGCAAGACGAAAACGGGGCCGCTGGTCTTTTCTACGGGGACGAAACCACTCTCTGACATGACGCTGGCGTCCGTCATCAAGCGCATGAATGCAGACAGTGAGCCGCCGACGTGGCGCGATCCGAAGCAGCAGAATGCCGCAGTTGTGCCGCACGGGTTCCGGTCGACGTTCCGCGATTGGGCGGCCGAGCGCACGAGCTACGCGAGCGAGGTCGTCGAAATGGCGCTCGCGCACGCGATCGGCAACAAGGTGGAGGCCGCGTATCGCCGCGGTGACCTGTTCGAGAAGCGTCGTCGACTGATGAACGAGTGGGCTCGCTTCTGTGCCGAAACGACTCGCGCGGCAGCAGTCACCCCGATCCGCAAATCGGCCGCCTGAAAGCGCATTTTTCCTGTGTCCGCCGACGAGTTCCCGCCTGGAGTTTTGCTGATTTATACTTTCTCCACGTTACTACAGTAAGCACCGCGGAGCATCACAGTATGTTGAAACAGAGGGCCTTAGCGGGCCTTAAAGGAGAGCTGATGAATAAATAACGTTGGGAGATTAACAAGATGAGTATCAATCACGCATGGCTGCGGCCTAAGCAAGCTGCAAAGCACATTGGCCGTTCAGCGAGTGGGTTTTGGCTGCTATGGAAAGATGACCCGGATTTTCCTCGGGGCGTTCTCCTGTCACCGCGTTGCCGCGTATTCGATTCTGTTGAATTGGACGCGTATATCGCGCGAAAGGCGGCGGCACTGTGAGCGCACGTCTGCCTGTGGATCTGTCGGGATCGGCACCGACAAATAAAAAGGGCGCCCCTGACAAGCGCCCTTCCCGTGCAACCCGGAACAACAAACTACCTGGTAATTGTAGCATCAAGCTGCCTAGAAATTTCGGCGGCTGTGTTGAGATAAGCACAACTAAATTTATCCGTGCGGTAGGCGGGAGCTTGATCGCCGCTGGCGGCGGGATTGTGTGCCTTGAGTTCGTGCGTGTGCTCAGCGCTCTGATCGTTCGGGGGTTTGCATCATGACCCTTGATAACGCACTCCGGGCACTGAAGAACACGCCGGACAACGGCTTCGAATCTCGCATGCGTGCTGGCCTAGCCGCGCGCAAGGCGGGGCTCGATCTTGACGATTGGGCCGCGTGGATGGTCAAACATGGCCATGCAATCGATCTGGTCGAGCTAGAGCGCAAATGGTGGCTCTTTGGGCTGGTGTCCGATCATGCCTTTCGATGCCTGTTCCTGATGCCCGAGTTTGCGGAGGCCGCATGACTGACGACATGATGATGCCTCCGCCGGATGACTTCCCGCGAGACTACCTATACGACGATGAGCCGATGCTCCATGCTGAGAAGTTACGCACTGAACTGGTGACGGCCGAGTCACATTCGACGCCGGCGAAAACGAAGCGCAGGAAGGCAGAAATCGTAGAACCTCCGACGCACGGGAAAGACGGTAGAGCCGTGATTATCTTTGCGCAAGGTGAGCGCGCACGGGTAACACGCGGCCTCGCCCAGGCACTGGCGAACGGCGGAGGTATCTACTTTTCCCGTGGTGGCGGCCTCGTACGACTGTCGCTGCGTGAAGACGATGACGACGTCGACGCTCCGGTCCGGAAGTTCAAGGGCAGTGTGTCGATTCAGGAACCGACCGTGCCGGCGATCATTGCGGATGCCTCGCGCGTTGCGACGATGTACAAGCTCGACAGCCGCACCAATAGTTGGGTTCCGACCGACATTCCGGACAAGGTGGCTCAGTCGCTTATCGCGATCGGTCCGGAAATGGCGGAGTTTCCTTTGCTAACGGGGATCACCCAGTGTCCGATCATTCGGGATGATGGTTCGATTCATGGGGCCGCCGGCTACGACCGCGACTCGAACCTGTATCTGAGTTCTGATGAGGACTGGTCACGGCTCAGGGTGCCGGCCCGTCCTACGCGCACGGATGCCTACGGCGCAATGATGCGGCTCATCGTGACCACCCTCAACGACTTTGCATTCGATAGCGAGGTGTCGCTGTCATCAATGCTATCCGCGATCCTTACTGCGGTAATTCGTCCTACGCTCGACGCGGCACCCCTGCATGGGTTCTCCGCGCCTACATTCGGCGAAGGCAAGTCGCTGCAGGCGTTCGCAGTGTCAATGATTGCTACGGGCGGCATGGGAGCCGTTGTCAGCCCCGGGCACAATCAGGAGGAGTTCGAGAAACGCGTCGATTCCGTGATCCTGTCGGGCTCGCCGGTTGTCACGCTGGATAACGCGTCACGTGCGATCACGGGCGACAACCTCTGTATGGCGCTCACGTCTCCGTCGGCCACTGTTCGGATCTTCGGTACTCAGGTGCAGCGCACGATCGAGACGTCAGCTTTCTGGATGACAAGCGGGGCGAATCTGACGATTAGCGCGGACATGGTGCGGCGTACGGTGGTCTCGTATATGGACGCAAGTTTGCGCGGCGGGAAGGACCGAAAATTCCTTCGCGCAGACCTACTTGCCTATATACGCGAGAACCGAGTCGATATATTGGAAGCCGTGTTCACGATGCTCCGGGCTCACGCCCAGGCCGGCTACCCTAACGTGACCGGCGATAAGCCGCTCGGAAGTTTCGGGCAATGGTCGAGACGAGTTGTCAATCTGCTTACGTGGCTTGGCATGCCGAACCCTGTCGAGTCTCAAAAAGGCTTGCTGGAAAACGATCCGTACCTCGAAAAGATCGGCGACATGCTCGATGCGCTGTACGAGTGGCAGGTGCTCGTTCACGAAAAATGTACGGGTCGCGCAACGTGGAAAGTGAAAGACGTTCGCGAAGCTGTTTCCGTGCATTCAGTCGACGAACGCGTTAAGGAGATGCGTTATGCACTGGAATCCAACAGCAAGGATGGCGTGAAAGCGCTGCCGTACTGGCTTCGTAAAAACCGGAATGTCCAGGCCCGAGGAAAGCGTCTCGTGTGCGCGTCGGAAGACGGTTCAAACGGTTCGTCTTGGATTGTCGAGCTGACATAGGGGGATCAAAGGGGGATCAAAGGGGGATAGTTTGACCCATCCCCCTAAGCGCAAACCCAATGCAGAAAAGGCGTTTATGAATTTTTAGGGGGATCAGGGGGATACTTCAAACTCCTACGCGAGAAAGTGTCAGAGGGTGAATGCGTGTTGCCAGTTTAGGTAGGGTGGGGTTAAACATCCCCCTTATCCCCCTGATCCCCCTATGAGTCGAGACGCACACCAAAATCTGCCAATTCAACAGCTCACAGTAAGGAGTACGAAATGGCGACCGCTGAAGAAGAAATGAATATCGCTTCGAACGCCGCTCTCAAGGCGCGTCAGGAGGGGCTTCGGTCCGACGCGAACGTGCTGGTCAAGAACATCATTGCCGAGCTCGCGAGATCGGGCGACGAGATGCCGGAATCGACGCGGGATGTGCTGCGCATCGCGGCGATGATGACGCTCATGCTGAAGATGGAAAACTGAATGAACGTGAACAGTCAACGCGACGAACTGCTCGGCGCACTACAGGAGCGACTCGAAATGATTGACGGGCTGCTTGCCGTGCCCCCGAAGCGTCGGTAGAGCCATCCTCAGGCGGACGCACGCTCCGCCGCACAGCCTTATCTGGAGCTGGTTTCCGGCCGGCTGCCCGCCCCTACCCACGTTCCTACCCACTGCCCGCGCGCTCGCATGGGCTCGAAACAATCCCCTAATAACTCGCCTTTTATTGCGCGTAAATCATTGGAATTCGAATTTTATGCTGTAACATAACCTTATTACGACGCATTTGTTCGGAGATTGACATGGCGCGACCACGACTTCCGCGCGACCCGGCGGGCAACCCGATCCGCGACAGCGAGGACCCGTACCTCATGGCGCGTCAGACCGTTCGTGACAACTTCAACGATCTGTTGCGGGTCGCACTTGAGCAAGCCAAGTCGGGGGACAGTGCGTTCCTGGTGCGCCTTTTGGGCCATTTGGAATCGCAACCGACCCGCGTGCCTGGAGTCAGCGCTGACGGCGATCCTGCGAATATCGCATCGGACATTGCACGCTGGGCTGCCGTCGGTGGTGTGAGCGTCGAAACTGCCCGCAAGATGATTGCCCTGCTGCGCGAGACGCAAGCGTTCGTGAAGCGATCGAAGACCATCGACGCGCTGATCCACGCCTATGAGACGTCCGGACAGACTGTCCCGCCGCGCGTGGATGCGATGAGGGGCGTCGCGTGAACGATCTGACCGCACTCGATCTGGAGATGGCCCGGCGCGCCCTAGAGACGGCCCGTGCGCCCGTGTTCAGCCTTGCCGCTGCGATCGAAGCTGCACGCAAACGTCACCTGCGTGGCGAGGCCCAATCGCTCACGCTGCTGGATCCGTCGACACGTCCGAGCAACGCCGCAGATGCCGCGCTGTGGGATCGCATACAAAGCGCACGTGCTCGCGTGATGGCCTGCCTCGCACAGCATCCACAAGCAGCCGCCGCGCGTCCCGATGAGCCGATCGAACAGATGACAGACGACGAGCTGCGTGCGCGCATTGCAGCCCTTCGGAGAGGTCAGCAATGACCGAACTCGAACGGCTCGAAGCCGAGCTTGCCGCACGGACAACGCCAGTCAGGCCCGCCGCGGCTCGCGCCGAACAGGAGCGCCTGGAGCGGGACGAACGCAACCTGCGCGCGAAGCTGCATCGCGATCTGGAGCGCCAGAAGATGCTCGACGCGATGACCATCCGACACGCCGAAGAACGCCGCGCCCGCGAAGCTTTTTTCGATGAATCACCTTACTGGAGAGACACATGACCCCCGACGACATCGCTATGCAGGCGATCTTTGGCAAGGGCTTCCGCGCTGACCAATCCGCCGTTGCTGCCGAAGAGTCCGCGCGTAGTGCTGCCGATCCAACGCGCCGCACCGTAGTGGAAAACGTCAACGCTGGCTCGGGCTGGTACAAGCCGTCCCGATCAATCCAGGGTGCCGACGTCGACGAGGGCCTTGGTTTGCGCCCCGGTGTCGCCGGCCTTCATCCGGACGACGATCCGGATCGCCATGACCACGTCGAGATGGTTGTCGACGATCTGCCCGAAGTCGAAGCCGCGCCCGCCATCGATGCGGACATTTGCGCCTACATCGAATCGAACCCCGAAGCCGTGCTGACGACCGCGACGCTTCTCACTGGCGCGCTGCATATGGACGCGGAACACATCGGCCGAGGCGACGAAATGGAACTGGCCGAGGCCATGGGCCGCCTTGGCTACGAGAAAACGCAACGTCGCATCGACGGCGCGCGCGTATGGGTGTGGGTGTCACGGACCCTGACCGACGCTGTCACGAACCCCAACGACGAGGAATAAGCACCATGGAAATCCCCCGCCTTCAACACGCGCTCGCCGTGCTCGAAAACATGTACGAGACGCAGTCCCATCAACTCACTGAGCGCCAGGCCGCCGAGCGGGAATTCTTCAATGCCGCCGCAGCAGCCATCGAGGCGTTGCAACCCGTTGCAGGAGACGCGCAATGACCACTCCGACACTCGAACAACTTCGTGCCGACCTCCAGAAGCTCCAACGCGAGGCCGTCGCGGCTCATAGCCGCGCTGCCGGTGGCGACAAAACCGCGTCGACGCGCCGCGCGCAGCTCATGGACGAAATCGCATTCGCGAAGGTCCAGATCGCTGAGGCTGAAGTCGCCGAGCAAGCAACGCAATCCGATCGGGAGTTGCGTCGACTGAAGGAAGCCGCGGAGGCATCGCGCGCACATAGCGCCGCGGTTGAAGCCATTCTGGTGCCGCGGGTTGCCCTCGGCCAGAAAGCGGACACCCTGATCCGCGAACTCGGCGAGACGCTGGTAGCACTGCAACGCACGTATGACGAGGCGCAAGCCTCTGTCGCGCGCGGGATGCACCCCACCGAGTCCCTGGCGTTGATCTGGAATCACGAGGCGATCGGGCACGCTGCCATCGGTGCACTGTTCCGCGCGACCGGCTGGGACGCGGCGGTGCTTCAGGGACTCAGTTCGAACGGGCTTTCGCTGCTGCCGCAGGCCGACCCGCTGGCGGTCGTTGCAGGTCATCAAAACGCACTCTTGACCTCGATCCGCGGCCAGCGTGACATGCAATACGCGATGGCGCTTGAGCAGGCCGAAGAACGGCACCAGGAGGCCGCGTAATGGATGCCCTTGCTGCCCTGTATCCATCGAGCAGCTCGGGCGTGGGCGCGACGATCAGTCCGCTCGCGACGCCTGCGCCGGCGGTGGCGCCCGTGACCGTTGCGCCCGCAACAGCAGCGCCAGCCGCCGCTACGCAAGCCCCGGAATCATTCGACTTCGATGCCCACGACCGCGAACTCGGAGTCGGGAACTACGTGCATGGGGATGGAGGTTCCGACGTCGACGAAGGTCTGCACGATGCCATCGACACTCGCGTGGAGCAGCCCGTGATCGACAAGCGCGATCGCATCGAAAGCGCGCTGCGTGACATTCGGGACACTGAGCCCGCAGCCACCAGCACGACGGATTTGAACGCTGCGACGAGCCGATATCCCGACGGCATCACGCCCTATCCGGCAGAGCGCGAACAAGCGCTCGCTGCATTCGTTCATGCCGGCATCGGCGTCAGCGCCGCGGGGGCGCTGTGGAGCGCAGGCATGGCCGCCCTTAAGCAGCCCGTCACGACGAATCAGGCTGGGGCCATGGCGGCCCTGGGCGATAACGCTGATACGACCGTGGCGGCTGCGAGAGCAGTCGTTGCGCAAGCGTCGACAAAGTATCCCGGCCTGAAGGATTTCTTGAACAGGACCGGCTTGGGCAACGACCCGAGCGTGATCCGCTATCTCGCGAGCAAGGCGAAAACCTAAGGAGTTTCACCATGACACGTGGCACATTGAACAACGTCGGCAAAGCACCAGCGGGCATTCAACCGGGCGAGCCCGGCGAGGACTCGCACACTTACAGCCGATTGATGGCGAAGAAACCGGCCGCGCCAATCGTCGGCAACACTGCGACGAAGCAGGGTCCGCACGAGAACGGCAAGTCGAACGCCGCGGGCAAGCAGAGAACGGACGGCGGCAAGCCCAACGGCAGCCTGAAGGCCAAACCCAAGCCCGCAGGCGGCACGACGCGCACCGAGTCGCCGATGGGCCACGCGGCGAAAAAGCTGTATCCGTCAGCAAAATGAGTCTCGCCTTTGACGACGTGCACAGGGAATTGCACACGACCTGCGACGCCTCCAATTGCCTACGATTTTTGATTGACCGATGGCCGTACATGGATCGTGACAAATGGCTGTACCTGCTCACGAGCATATGGCACAGGATGAACGGCATTACGGCGGCCGACGACGACGCAATCCGTGAAACGCCGTTCGGTGAGTGGCTCGACGGCCGGCCCGATCGCGAGATGTGGTCGGATGAAGCTCAAGGGCTTTACGACCGGTTGCCGGATGTCGTCACGATCTACCGGGGTGGCTACGAGACCAACATACGCGGACTGTGTTGGTCGCTCGATCGTGAAATCGCCGAGAGCTTCCCTACTCTCAACGGACACAGGAAACCCGGGCAGCCGCTGCTCGCGGAAGCCCGTGTTCGAAAGCAGGACATCGCCCTGATTGTCTTGGAAGCGGATGAGCTTGAAATCGTGACGGCTCGCGCAAGAGTCGTTTCGACTTCGCATATCGTGGCGCGAGGTGTAGCGCTAGGCCAGGACGACAAATGACCGACGACAAACGCAGGCTGTTGCTGGCCGAACTGGCTGAGACGCGGGCCGCGCTGGAGACGATCTGGAAGGCGCGGGTCTGCATTGCCGATGAACTACCGACGGCGGACAGGGAGCGCGCGCACCGGCTCAGGCAGAGGGATGCTGCGTTGCTGGAACGTGAGGTTTCGCCGACGTGGCGACTGGTCGAGTTGGAGTTTCAACTGAGCGTTGCCGTGTCGAGGTAAATCGGATTTGAAATCGGATTTTCCAACCCGCGTTTCAAACGCGACTTGGCCAGCATAGGAGCCGCCGTGGACTGGACCGTATTCGTGAAACTGATGATGCAGCAGATCGAAGCCGGCAAGCGTGAGCAGGCGGAGCGCGATGCCGTGCTGCAGAAGATTAACGACCGAGCCCGACGGATCAGAGAGGCTCGCCTCCGGACGATGGCGGCCAAGAGGGAAAAGACCGCAGCCAAGGGCGCTGCGAGCGCTTGTTGATCTGGTCAACGCTTACTCAGAAGCTCGCGCACGAGAAGCGGCGCCGCGATCCATCCAAAAAGAATTCCGACCAAGAGATCAGCGAGGGTCACGCGCCCTTCGCGAAAATCCTTGATTCCGATGATCAACACAGTCACGACGCCGACGACAATCCAAGCGAACAAGCAGGCGGCGAACGTCATGAAAATCGCGCGATCTAACCACGGCGGGCCAAATGCCATCGCGAGCATCACCGCGATCAGGGGGACGTATATCGTCAAGAGCGCCTTTTTCATTGACTACCCCGCGTCAATCATTCGAGAAAATTCCCAGAGCGTACTGGCTTGGATGGCCAAGGCTTTCGATTTGATCTTCGTTTCTGTGACGGTCCGCCCCCAATTGTAACGCCTTTCAAACGCGACTTGGCCGGCGCAGGAGTGGCCCATGAACTGGGCAGTGATCGTGGAGCAGGACGTGGTAGACGATGGCGGCCAAGAGGAACCACACGAGGCGGCGTATCGCTTCTGCTTCTACGTCGACAAGCGCATGGCCGGTGTGCTCGCCGCCGGAGGCTGCATCATCGCAAAACGCCTTGTGCACGGTCTGCGGGCTCACGGGAGGCTGCATATCAGAAGCACGAACGAGCTATTGCGAGCCTGCCAGAGGCACCTGAAGCGGTTTTGACGAACTCGGGCATCGGACAAGCAGCTACCGACGTTTTGGGAATCCCAACAACCTCAATTGGAGTGCTATAGTTACCTCACAGGTGCGAATTTGGTGCGCTTTTGGTGCCAAACCGCCAGTCCTGAGGAGGCATAATCATGGCAAAACTGACGTTAAACGTATCGGATGAAGTGGTTACGCAAATCGAAAGATTCGCGGAACGCGAAGGCGTGACCAAAACGGAGGCTATGCGGCGCATTCTGTCGCTAGTGAAGGTGTCAAACGAAGAGGCGAGCAAGGGACGAAGTCTTGGGGTAATACAGGATCAGGCAGACGGGAAAATGGCTGTTGTCGCCAAATTAATTGGCGTGTAAATGGGAACGCCCGGCGTGGAGAAATCGCTGGATCTGACTGAAGCCGGTGATGCTGGGTTCAGTTCCGGGTCCGTGAAGAACTTTGACATCGAAAAAGAGAAAATCTATCTCGCCCGATGGGTTCTCGCCGGTCTTGCCAGCCTTTTCTTGATGGCTTGTCTGCTCTATATCGCAAAGAGCGATTACATCGACAATGCTGCGGCCAAGGAAATTTTCGACTTCGTGAGAGAAGCTTTCCCACCGATTGTTACCCTCGTCCTGGGTGCCTACTTCACCCGCAAGAGCGAATAGCCCCGCCCCGATCGGGGCTTTTCATTTGCCCCCCGCGAAGTCTCTTTGCCGAGTCGCGCCCGGAAAACCCGATCTATGATGCTCTTCGCAGACAACGCACTCAGCGGCGACTCTCCGGCTGTGCCGTGCAACAAGAATGGAGTGATGCCTAGCAGTACGGCTTCGACGGCATGCCTCTGCTCCAGCGCGAGCCCAATGAGTCGACGGTCGCCTATCTGGTGCGTATTTCCTACGCGATGAGGTCATGACCATGGGTGAGAGGAAGAGTACCTTTACGCGGCACGAGGCCGCCATCATTAGAACGCTGTTGGTTGAACTTCGGGACGCCGGTTCACAAGGTGAGCAAAAGAGGATACGAGACAAGCTGCGTGCGATGGGCTTCTATATCTCCGAGTTCAGCGCCTCGAAGAAGGGCTTCACGGAGGCCGCCTTCATCAAGTTGGTTGAGGACGGAACGGTTACGGTCCTGACGTCGCCAAACACCTAAAAATCAGCCTGATACCTTCGAACCAACTTGATCGCGGTTGCATGTCGCACGCCGACGCCACGCGCGATCCTCGAAGTGCATACGATGTTTTGCGGCGAGGAGTTGATGGCACAACGCAGACGGGAAGCTCGGCTAGTCGCGTAACGGCGTAGCGAAAGGACTAGGCCCGGTTCTCGGCGATGCGACGTTCATAAGCATCTCGCGCGTCGTCGATCTTCTTTATCACGTTCCGCAATTCTTCGTCCCGGCACCACTCGCCCGGCTTCGGCTCTTCGAATGGCATGCCAGCAAGCTTGCGAAGTCGGCGCGCCAGATCTGAAGCGAGGAGCCCCAGTTCGGCGTAGTCGCGTCTTCTGGCCCAGAAATACTCCGTGTGGTAAGGGTAGTCGTCGTCGTAAAGTGCGATACCCGCGAGCCTGTTCTCGATTTGCTCGCGTTGGTCGGGAAGTTGCAGGATCGCGTACATGAGGTCGCGCTGCAGCACCTTCCATTCGACGTCGATGTCCAGCGGCTGAAACTTAGGCGGTTTTGTTGTCGGCGCGTACTCTTCGCCATTGTCACCGGCAGGGCCGTACTCCTCGGTACCGTCATCAAGCGCGACATGGAAGCAGCCATTGGCGAACCGGTCGAGATGGGAGACGACGATGATCGCGAGGTATGCCGTGTCCTTGCGACGCTTGGACCGACTTACCAGCCACTCCTTGACGGCAGCGAACGAGTTGCCAAGCAACACACCGGTGATGCCCGCTGCAGCAGAGATGACGGCAGAGACGTTGCCAGTGTCCATAATTCGCATGCGGGCGCGCTACGTGTGGGTAGCGGTGTGGGTAGAAACGAAAAACGGGCCGAGAGGCCCGTATTCATTAATGTCCTGGCGGAGAGAGGGGGATTCGAACCCCCGATAGGCTATTAACCTATACACGCTTTCCAGGCGTGCGACTTAAACCGCTCATCCATCTCTCCGGCGGGAGTCGAATTATAGCAAACTTCGCGCCGTGCGCTACACCCCCGCCAAAGCCACCCGCAAACCGCCTACGGATGCCGGATATAGTCGACCAGCGCGATCGTATAAGCATCCGCCTTGCGATCGATCAAACTCACCCCGATCGCCACGAGAAACCCCGCCGGCACGCCGAACACGCCCGAGCTGATCGGCTCGATGCCGAACCAGCGCGCGCCCGTGAAGCCCGTCATCTGCGTGAAGAACGGATACGTCGACACGATGTAGTAGATGCACACGACGAGCCCCGCGATCATCCCCGCCACCGCGCCGAGCCGCGTCGTGCGTTTCCAGAACACGCCGAGCACGAGCGCCGGAAACAGACTCGACGCCGCCAGCGAAAACGCCGCCCCGACCAGAAACAGAATATTCCCCGTATTCAGCGACGCCACGTACGACGCGAACAGCGCGACACCCAGCAGCAGAATCTTCGAGATGGTCACGCGCCGCTGGCTCGACGCGTTCGGATCGACCATGTGGTAGTACACGTCGTGCGACAACGCATTGGCGATCGTCAGCAGCAGACCATCCGCGGTCGATAGCGCCGCCGCCAGCGCCCCCGCCGCGATCAAGCCCGACATCACGTACGGCAGCCCTGCGATCTCGGGTGCCGCGAGCACGACCATATCAGGCTGCATCTGGATCTCGCTCCAGCGCACAATGCCGTCCCCGTTCGTATCGGCGAGGCTGATCAGGCTCGGTTCGACCTTGCGCCATTGCATCAGCCATTGCGGCAGATCGGCAAAATGATGGCCGACCAGATTCGACAGCATCTCGTACTTGATCAGCACCGCAAGCACCGGCACCGTCAGATAGAACAGCGCAACGAAAAAGAGCGTCCAGCCGACCGAGCGGCGCGCCGACGCCACCGAAGTCGTCGTGTTATAGCGCGTCAGGATATGCGGCAGGCTCGCCGTACCAAGCGACAGGCACAGCAGCAGCGACAGAAAGTTACGTGCATGCGTGCTCCGGTCTTCATCGCCGACAGCAGGAAACGGCTCGTGCATCGGCACCGGCGCGGTCGCGCGCATCAGCATGTCGTCGCGCTGCTGGCTCCAGACGATCTGCGCGGCGGCGGCGTCGCGTGGAAACTGTTCGAGCGCGCGCTCGCGCTCCTTGATCTCGCGCAGCGGACCGTTATGGCGGCGCAGATCGCCGACCTCTTGCGTGAGCCGGTGCTTCTCGTCGATGAACGATTGCGGCAGCGTATCGAGCCGCAGTTGCATCAGCTCGGCACGGCGTCGATAGTCGTCGCGCACACGCTCCTCGAGCGGCGCGTCGCGCACCTGTTTCTCGAGCCCTTCCATGCGCTCCATCAAACGTCCGTAGCTGAACTGCGGCACCCAGCCGAGGCCGTCCTTGTGCGCGATCATCGACACCGGTATCAGCATCGCCAGGATCAGGATGATGTACTGCGCGACCTGGGTCCACGTGACGGCACGCATCCCACCGAGAAACGAGCACACCAGAATGCCCGCCAGTCCGCAGAAAATGCCGACCGCGAAATCGACACCGATGAAACGTGTCGCGATCAGCCCGACGCCCTGGATTTGCGCGACCAGATAGACGAACGAGCACAGGATCGCGGAGAGCGCCGCGAGGCCACGCACCGCATTGCTCGAATAGCGCGTGCCGAGAAAGTCGGGAATCGTGTAGCGCGCGAGCTTGCGCACATACGGCGCGAGCAGGAACGCGACGAGGCAGTAGCCGCCGGTCCAGCCCATCAGGTACGCGAGGCCGTCGTAGCCGGTCGCGTAGATCGAACCCGCCAGACCGATGAACGACGCGGCCGACAGCCAGTCGGCCGCGGTCGCCATGCCGTTGAACGCCGACGGCACGCGCCGCCCCGCCACGTAGTATTCGACCAGATCGGAAGTGCGCGACAGCACGCCGATCACCGCATACACCGCGATCGGCACGAACAGGAACACATAGCCGATCCACACACCGGGACCGGTGCTGCGCTCGATGCGCCACATCACGTAGATGAACAGCAGAAAGCCGAGCGTATAGAGCGCGTACGAGCGGATCAGCCGATGCGTGAGCTTCATCGGCTCAGCGTCCGCGCGCGGCCGGCGCGTCTGTGCCGATCTTGACGTCGTCGTTCGCGCCGCTGGTGGAAACCGCGGCGGGACCGCTTGCGGCATCGCGCTGCGAATCCGCTTCGAACGCGCGCTGCAACTGACGATCGGCGCGCTGCATCAGCACGATATAGACGACGATCAACGCGAGGTAGATCAGGATCGCGCCTTGCGCGCCGAAGTAGAACGGCAGACTGAAGCCGCCGACCCGCACCTGCGCGAGCGCGGGCGCCAGCAACGGCAAGACGAAGGAGACGAAGAAGCCGAGGGTCATCAGCGCCGCAATCAGCACGAGGTTGAAACGCCAGTACCTGCGATGCGCGAGCGCCATCGCCGCCGAGACCGGTGGCGGTTCGGGCGCGGGGTTCAACGTGGCATGGGAGGATCGGTGCGGCGCGGCCATGCGCCTATGTATCAAAAAGGCATCGGCGAGGCAATTGGGATTGTCCGCGCAACACCGTGATGTCAGCCATCCGCTCGAACGACGGGGCTGCGCAAGACGCCTGCAAGCGTGTCGATCGACACACCGCCGCCATCCGCGCAGCCCCGCTTACAACGCTTTAAATCGACTCGCCGAGCTGGTCGAGAATCGCCGGGTTCTCCAGCGTCGACACGTCCTGGGTGATCTCCTCGCCCTTCGCGAGCGAGCGCAACAGTCGACGCATGATCTTGCCCGAACGTGTTTTCGGCAGGTTCTCACCGAAGCGGATGTCCTTCGGCTTCGCGATCGGACCGATCTCCTTGCCGACCCAGTTGCGCAGTTCGTTCGCGAGCTTGGCGGCCTCTTCGCCTTGCGGACGCGCGCCCTTCAGCACGACGAACGCGCATACCGCCTCGCCGGTCGTCGCATCGGGGCGACCCACCACCGCGGCTTCCGCGACGAGCGGATTGGCGACCAGCGCCGACTCGATCTCCATCGTGCCGAGACGATGGCCCGATACGTTCAGCACGTCATCGATGCGGCCCATGATCGTGAAGTAGCCGGTCTCCTTGTCGCGCACCGCGCCGTCGCCGGCGAGGTACAGCTTGCCGCCGAGTTCTTCGGGGAAGTAGCTCTTCTTATAGCGGTCAGGATCGCCCCACACGTTGCGCAGCATCGCCGGCCACGGACGCTTGACCACCAGAATGCCGCCCTGCCCGTTCGGCACGTCCTGCCCGGTTTCGTCGACGACCGCGGCCATGATGCCCGGCAGCGGCAGCGTGCACGACCCCGGCACGAGCGGCGTCGCGCCCGGCATCGGCGCAATCATGTGACCGCCGGTCTCGGTCTGCCACCATGTATCGACGATCGGGCAGCGGCCGCCGCCGACGTTCTCGTAGTACCACACCCACGCTTCCGGATTGATCGGCTCGCCGACCGTGCCGATGATGCGCAACGTCGACAGGTCGTAGCTCTTCGGATGCACTTTCGCGTCGGCCTCGGACACCTTGATCAGCGAGCGGATCGCCGTAGGCGCCGTATAGAACAGCGTGACCTTGTGCTTCGCGATCATCTGCCAGAAGCGCCCTGCGTCCGGATAGGTCGGCACGCCTTCGAACACGACCTGAGTGCCGCCGAGCGTCAGCGGTCCGTAGGTGATGTAGCTATGACCCGTGATCCAGCCGATGTCGGCGGTGCACCAGAACACGTCGGACGGCCGCCAGTCGAAGGTCCACTTCAGCGTTTGCGCGGCCCACAGCAGATAGCCGCCGGTGCTGTGCTGCACGCCCTTCGGCTTGCCGGTCGAGCCCGACGTGTAGAGGATGAAAAGCGGATGCTCGGCGTCGACCCATTCGGGCGCGCACTGGTCCGACTCGCCCTGCGTGAGTTCGTGCATCCACAGGTCGCGTCCCGCATCCCACGCGACCTTGCCGCCGGTGCGCTGGTACACGACCACGCTCTTGACCTTCTCGCAGCCGCCGAGCGCGAGCGCTTCGTCGGCGATGTTCTTCAGCGGCAGTGCCTTGCCGCCGCGCATCTGTTCGTCGGACGTGATCAGCGCGACCGCGCCGACATCGACCAGCCGCTCGTTGAGCGACTTCGACGAGAAGCCGCCGAACACGACCGAGTGCGTCGCGCCGATCCGCGCGCACGCCTGCATCGCGACGATGCCCTCGATCGACATCGGCATGTAGATGACGACCGGGTCGCCCTTCTTCACGCCGCGTTTTTTCAGCGCATTCGCGAAGCGCGATACGCGTTGCAGCAGGTCCTGATAGGTGACGTTTGTGACGGTGCCGTCGTCGGCTTCGAACACGATCGCGACGCGCTCGCCGTTGCCGGCCTCGACGTGACGGTCGAGGCTGTTATACGACGCGTTCAGCTGGCCATCTTCGAACCACGTGTAGAACGGCGCCTTCGATTCGTCCAGCACCTTCGTGAACGGCTTGTGCCAACTCAGCGTCTCCTTCGCGAGACGCCCCCAGAAGCCTTCGTAGTCGCGCTCCGCCTCGGCGGCGAGCGCCCGGTACGCATCCATGCCGGAGATCGTGGCACCCTTCGCAGTGTCAGCGGAGGGCGGAAAAACGCGGTGTTCCTGAAGAACCGATTCAATCGCAGACATCGACAACCCCTTGGTGAAGATGAAAAACGTAAAACCTGTACCGGCGCGGGTCGCGCGCGGGCCTTATCCTGTTCGAGCCGCCGCGAGCGGCGCTGTCTCCCACCTCGCCATGCCGACAAACGCGTGTGCGTGCGGCATCGCAACATCCGTGCATGCGGGCGCCCTGCTCGATCTCATCCCGCGTTAAGGCCTAACCATAAGCGCTGCAACTTACCGGCCACTTACGCGCATCGTGTTGATCTGCAAGCGAAAACCCTTAGAGCGCGCGAGCCATTGACGCGCTTACGCGTTGATCAGACGAGACGCGCGCGGAAAAGATCGCCCGTGCTATCGAACGTTTTACGTTCACTCGCAGCACATCGCATACCGCTGATGGCGACTCGACGCACCGCTCGTGCGCAAGCTTTCATACCCTTACGCTCTGTCGCACGGCCTCTTACAATGCTAACTGAACTAGCCGTCCGGATTCCAGCTTGAATCGCTACGCCCTGCTTCTCATTACCTCGATGCTGCTGGTCGGCAGCAATGTCGGAATCGGCAAATCGATCGTCGCCTTCGTCCCCGTCCCGCTGTTCGCGCTGCTGCGATTCGTGATCGCGATGGCCGTGCTATGGCCGCTGTTGCGCGTTGCCAAACTGCGCCGCGTCAAACGCGATGAATGGATCAACCTGTTTTTGCAGGCGCTATTCGGCACCTTCGGCTTCACATTGCTGATGCTCAACGGCGTCGCCCGCACGAGCGCGGTCGCGGCCGGCGTGATCACGAGCACGATCCCGGCGGTCGTCGCGCTGCTGTCGTGGCTGATCCTGAAGGAGCGGCCGGATGGCCGCTCGCTCGCGTCGATCGTGCTGGCGATCGTCGGCGTCGTCGTCATCAATGTCGCGCACGCCGAAGCGGGCGCAGATGCGACGGTCGGCACCGGCTCGCTCGCGGGCAACCTGATGGTGCTCGGCGCCGTATGCTGCGAATCGATCTATGTGATCCTGTCGCGCCGTCTCACGCAAACGCTCGCGCCGATCGACATCTGCGCGTACACGCACCTGTTCGGCCTGCTGCTGATGCTGCCGCTCGGTGCCGGCGCGCTCGCGCATTTCGACTATCGCGCGGTGCCGTCGAGCGTCTGGATGCTGGTGCTGTGGTACGGGCTGTCTGCCAGCATCTTCTCGTTCTGGCTGTGGATGAAAGGCATCCGTCACGTGCCGGGCAGTCTCGCCGGCGTGTTCAGCGCGGTGCTGCCGGTCGCTGCGGCGCTTTACGGCATGGTGTTCCTCGGCGAGCGGCCCACGCTCGCGCACGGCATCGCGCTCGCCTGCGTGATCGCCGGCATCGGCCTCGCGAGCCTGAAGGCGCGCAACGTGCCGCCGGTCGCATCGTAAGTCCGGTGCGGCGGCAGGCTGCCCGCCGCAAAGCAGCAGAATCGAGCGACGCTGTACAATAGCGCGCCTGACGCGAGTCTCGCGACCCTTCGATGGCCGCACCCCGCACCACCGTGGGCGCCTGGCCCCGTGTTCCGTCACCCGCGCTTCATCTGACCGTTGCCTATGTCCGCTCCGCGACCCGCCTCCGCCCCTTCGCGCCGCCCGATGCGCGCGCTGCCCCACCTCATTTTCATGAGCCGTTGGCTGCAGGTGCCGCTGTATCTCGGGCTGATCGTCGCGCAGGCGGTCTACGTCGTACTGTTCCTGAAGGAAGTCTGGCATCTGGTCACGGACGCGATGCGGCTCGACGAAACCAGCATCATGCTCGTCGTGCTAGGCCTGATCGACGTGGTGATGATCTCGAACCTGCTGATCATGGTGATCATCGGCGGGTATGAAACGTTCGTGTCGCGCCTCGGCCTCGACGGACATCCGGACGAGCCGGAATGGCTCGATCACGTGAACGCCGGCGTGCTGAAAGTGAAGCTGTCGATGGCGCTGATCAGCATCTCGTCGATCCATCTGCTGAAGACCTTCATCAGCCCCGACCAGAACACGACGCACACGATCATGTGGCAGGTGATCATCCACGTCGCGTTCCTCGTGTCGGCGCTCGTGATGGCGGCGGTCGACCGCCTCACCACGCACTCGCAGCCCAAACATTTCGAAGAGCCCGCGGCGCTGCACGCCGTGGGCGGCATCAAGGTTTCCACTCCCATGAAGGCGCAAGACTGACCGCACCGCGCTGCGATCCGACAACAAGCGCCACTCCCCACTGAGCTAGCCATGACCGTCATCAAACAGGAAGACCTGATTCAGAGCATCGCTGATTCGCTGCAGCACATCAGCTACTACCATCCGCTCGACTACATCGAAGCGCTCGGCCGCGCGTACGAGCTCGAACAGAGCCCCGCAGCGAAGGACGCGATCGCGCAGATCCTGACCAACAGCCGCATGTGCGCCGAAGGCAAGCGCCCGATCTGCCAGGACACCGGCATCGTCACGGTGTTCGTGAAGGTCGGCATGGACGTGCGCTGGGACGGCGCCACGATGAGCGTCACCGACATGATCAACGAAGGCGTGCGCCGCGGTTACCTGAACCCGGACAACGTGCTGCGCGCATCGATCGTGAGCCCGCCCGAAGGCGCGCGCAAGAACACCAAGGACAACACGCCGGCCGTGATCCACTACGAGATCGTGCCGGGCAACACCGTCGACGTGCAGGTCGCGGCCAAGGGCGGCGGCTCGGAGAACAAGTCGAAGTTCGCGATGCTGAACCCGTCGGATTCGATCGTCGACTGGATCCTGAAGACCGTGCCGACGATGGGCGCGGGCTGGTGCCCGCCGGGCATGCTCGGCATCGGCATCGGCGGCACCGCTGAGAAAGCGATGGTGATGGCGAAGGAATCGCTGATGGACCCGATCGACATTCAGGACGTGATCGCACGCGGTCCGCAGGACTGGATCGAAGAGCTGCGCGTCGAACTGCACGAGAAGGTCAACGCGCTTGGTATCGGCGCCCAGGGTCTCGGCGGTCTGTCGACCGTGCTCGATGTGAAGATCATGGCCGCGCCGACGCACGCCGCGTCCAAGCCGATCGCGATCATCCCGAACTGCGCGGCGACGCGCCACGCTCACTTCACGCTCGACGGCTCGGGCGTCGCCAAGCTCGAAGCACCGTCGCTCGACGCGTGGCCGAAGGTGCACTGGGAACCGAACACGGAAACCAGCAAGCGCGTCGACCTGAACACGCTGACGCCGGAAGAAGTGGCCGGCTGGAAGCCGGGCCAGACGCTGCTGCTGTCGGGCAAGATGTTGACCGGCCGCGATGCCGCGCACAAGCGCATCGCCGACATGCTCGCGAAGGGCGAGAAGCTGCCGGTCGATTTCACGAACCGCGTGATCTACTACGTCGGCCCGGTCGATCCGGTGCGCGACGAAGCGGTCGGCCCGGCAGGCCCGACCACCGCGACGCGGATGGACAAGTTCACCGAGACGATGCTCGCGCAAACCGGCCTCATTTCGATGATCGGCAAGGCCGAGCGCGGCCCGGTCGCGATCGAGTCGATCAAGAAGCACAAGGCTGCTTACCTGATGGCCGTCGGCGGCGCCGCCTACCTCGTGTCGAAGGCGATCCGCAGCGCCAAGGTGCTCGCGTTCGAAGACCTCGGCATGGAAGCGATCTACGAGTTCGACGTGCAGGATATGCCGGTGACGGTCGCCGTCGATTCGACCGGCACCTCCGTGCACCAGACCGGCCCGAAGGAATGGCAAGCCAAGATCGGCAAGATTCCGGTCGCCGCGGCTTGATGGGTCGCGATTAACGCCGCTCAGGTCAGTCGAAAAGCCGGGACCGCGGTCCCGGCTTTTTTATTGCCGTGCGTCATGCGTGGACAGGACGGCGCGCGAAGCCAGCAACCCGACCAAAAGTTGTGTCGGATTTCTTGGCTTTTTTGGGTGAGGCGTTTATTGTTGTTGGAAATTCAAGGTCCCCGAAAAAGGAAATAACATGCAAGGCGACAAGAAAGTCATCGAATATCTGAACGCGCAGCTGAAGAACGAGCTGACCGCGATCAACCAGTACTTCCTGCATGCGCGGATGTACGGCCATTGGGGCCTCGAGAAGCTCGGCAAGCACGAGTACGACGAGTCGATCGGCGAAATGAAGCATGCGGATCTGCTGATCGAACGCATTTTCATGCTCGACGCCCTGCCGAATCTGCAGGACCTGCACAAGCTGCTGATCGGTGAGGAAACCAAAGAGATCCTCGAATGCGATCTGAAGCTCGAACAGGTTTCGCAAAGCACCTGCAAGGAGGCGATTGCCTACTGCGAATCGGTGCGCGATTTCATCTCGCGCGAAATCTTCACGAAGATTCTCGACGACACCGAAGAGCACATCGACTGGCTCGAAACCCAGCTCGACCTGATCGACAAGGTCGGTATCCAGAACTACCAGCAAAGCGCGATGGGCTCGGTCGAGTCCTGATCGAGGCACGCTGAAACATCCCGCGCGGTGGCGGCACGACGCCTGCCCGGCAGGCATTCGCGCCGGACCGCAGCGCGCGGGCGATATACTTGCGCGCTTGCTCGCGCATCACCCTGGCTTCGCCCCTTTTTCGCCGACCGCCACGTCACGCTCGTTTTCTTCGCCTATGCCCGCCCCCTCGCCGTCCCCGACTATCCGCAGTGTTGCCGCTGGCGCCGCGTCGCAGGCGCCTATCGGTATTTTCGATTCGGGGCTCGGCGGACTGTCGGTGCTGCGCGCGGTGCGCGCGCAACTGCCTGACGAGACACTGCTGTATGTCGCCGATTCGCTGTACGCGCCCTACGGCGAGCGCGACGACGACTTCATCACCGACCGCACGCTAGCCATCGGCGAATGGCTCGCCGCACAGGGCGCGAAGGCGCTCGTGGTCGCGTGCAATACGGCGACCGCGCAATCGATCGCGCTGGTGCGCGAAAAGCTGCCAATTCCGCTCGTCGGCGTCGAACCGGGCGTCAAGCCCGCGGCACTGCAATCGAAAAGCCGCGTCGCCGGCGTGCTGGCGACCCAGGCGACGCTGCGCAGCGCCCGCTTCCAGGGGCTGCTCGAACGCTACGCCACCGATTGCCGCTTTCTGTGCCAGCCCGGCCACGGGCTCGTGCAGGCGGTCGAGCGCTGCGACGTCGGTTCAGCCGAACTACGCGCCCTACTGCGCAGCTATCTGGAACCGATGCTCGACGCGGGCGCCGACACGCTGGTGCTCGGCTGCACCCATTACCCGTTTCTCGATGCGGCGATCCGCGACATCGTCGGCGAGCGGCTCGCGCTGATCGACACGAGCGTGGCGATCGCGCGTCAGCTCGAACGCGTGCTCGAGCAGCACGGCCTGCGCGCTGCCACGTGCGCCGGGGCCACGCCGCTGCCGCGCTTCTACTCCACCGACGACGGCGTCCACCAGCAACAACTGGCCGCCACGCTGCTGCAGATCGAAGCCGCGGTCGAGCAGGTGCTGATTCCGTCTCCCCGCACCGCCACCCCGGATTCGCGGGCTGCCTAGAAGCGGCAGCCGACGCGCACGACGCGCCCGCTGGCGGCCCGCGCCACCCTTCCGTCCGACGAAATCCATTCTAAGCGTCTGGTTTTGTTACAAAAAAGCGCACGGAACGCTTGCCAAACCGACCAAACAAAATGATAATAATTCGC
Source organism: Paraburkholderia sp. HD33-4 (assembly GCF_021390635.1). Lineage (NCBI taxonomy): Bacteria > Pseudomonadati > Pseudomonadota > Betaproteobacteria > Burkholderiales > Burkholderiaceae > Paraburkholderia > Paraburkholderia sp. HD33-4. The sequence continues at coordinate 3,047,482 of NZ_JAJEJS010000001.1, forward strand.
ATTAACGTTAGCTATGACGCCCGCCATGATCGTCTGTGTCTGCAAATCCGTTTCCGACCGAACAATCCGCTCCTCGATTGCGGACGGCATCGACTCGTTCGACGAGTTGCAGTTTGAACTCGGCGTCGCCTCGTGCTGCGGCAAATGCGAGGAAACCGTGCGCGACGTGATGCTGCAAAGCGGCGTGTGCGCGAGCCGTTGCGGTGTCGGCATGGTCGAGCATCAGCAGGTGCAGAGCGTCGCCGAGGTCGTGCAAGTCACGTTCTACGAGCGCAAGGCGGCCTGAGTTCAGCTTGCGCGGTACGGCGTGAGCCGTGCCCTCCGCGTCCCGGCGCCCTATGTTTCACTTACATTTAATGCCACGCTTGAACCGGCATTGAATGTCCAGCATGCCTGCAACACAACCGCGGTACAGTCCGCCGTACTGCGCGCCGTACTGCGTTATCCCACTGCCGTCAGCAAGCCAGTATTCGTACCAGCCAGCTACCCCACTCACCCCTTGGAAAGGAGTTCGAGATGGAATTGCTGATTGGTTTCGTGACTACTTTGTTCATTTCGCTGCTGATTTTCCGAACATGACGATGCCCTGTCCGACGCGCCGCCGTGGCAGCGCGCTGCCACACTGACCATGCAGGCTCCGCATCCCGTTTCCGCCGGCGCCCCGCTGGCGTCGTCCACCCGACCGAATTCCCGCGCACTGACGGCCACTGCCATGGTGGCCGTGGTTCACGTCGCGCTGCTCGCCGTGATCATGACGCTGCGCCACGAGCCTCCGCCAGTAGCACTCGAATCGCACGTGATGAGCGCCGAACTGCTGCCGCCCACGCCGCTCGCCGCGCCGGTCGCGCTGCAATCGATCGCACCGCCGCCGCCCCAGCCGACGCCGCCCGTCCATACGAAACCGAAAGTCCAGCCGAAGCCAGCGCCGACGCCAAAGCCGACGCCGACTCCGTTGCCGCAGGCCGCCGCGCCGTCGCCGACGCCGGTCGCGGCACCCGATCCGACGCCACCCGCGCCCGCCGCACCGACGACGCCGCCCGCCGCGGCGGCACCCGCGACTGGCAAGCCGACGATGGAGATCAGCGCGCCGAAAAACGTGTCGCACCTCGATTGCAATATCACCCAGCCCGACTACCCGGCGCTGTCGCGGCGCCGTGGCGAATCGGGCACCGCGTACGTGCACTTCGTGGTCGGTCTGACCGGCAAGCTCGAGAGCATCGAGTTGAAAAAAAGCAGCGGCTTCAGCCGTCTCGACGACGCCGCCGTCGCCGCCGTGCGCGCAAGCACGTGCAAGCCGTATCTCGAGAACGGTGAGCCCGTCAGGGCCGCATACACCCAGCCTTACAACTTCAATCTGACCGACTGAAGCAGGATTTCAAAAACAAGGAATTGCGATGCAAAACTACGGATTGGCGCACGTGTGGGCGCAAGGGGATTTCGTGACGCGCGGTATCGCGCTCGCGCTGTTGATCATGTCGGTGATGTCGTGGAGCGTGATCGTCGTCAAAGGCTGGAACGTGATGCGCCTGAAGCGCCTGACGAAGAACGCCGAGCAGGCGTTCTGGCATTCGGACGACCTCGCCGACGGCGTGAAGAAGCTCGGCGGCGGCGCCTCGACGCCGCATGACAATCCGTTCCTCGCGCTCGCTCGGTCGGGCCAGGAAGCGGCCGACCATCATCACCAGACGCAGCCGCATCTGCATGACCGCATGGACGTGTCGGACTGGATCACTCGCTGCCTGAAGGACACGATGGACGAAAGCGTCGCGCGCATGCAGAGCGGTCTCGCGATTCTCGCGTCGATCGGCAGCACCGCGCCGTTCGTCGGCCTGTTCGGCACCGTGTGGGGCATCTATCACGCGCTGCTCGCGATCGGCGCAAGCGGCCAGTCGTCGATCGACCAGGTCGCCGGCCCGGTCGGCGAAGCGCTGATCATGACCGCGTTCGGTCTGTTCGTCGCGATTCCGGCAGTGCTTGGCTACAACGCGCTGACGCGCGCCAACAAGGCGATCGTCGCGAAGCTGAGCCGCTTCGCGCACGGCCTGCATGCGTTCTTCGTGACGGGCGCGCGGCTGTCGTCGATCAAGCGCGGCGACGGTCTGCGTCTCGCGACCCGCGCCAACTGATCGACGAGGCATTCCAATGGCAATGAGCCCTTTCGCCGGAGACGATGACGACGGCCTGATGAACGAGATCAACATGACGCCGCTCGTCGACGTGATGCTGGTTCTGCTGATCGTCTTCATGGTGACGATTCCGGTGATCCGTCACGCGGTCAAGATCGATCTGCCGCACGCGAGCAGTCAGAAGGAAGACACGAAGCCCGCGCAGGTGACGGTGTCGGTCGACGCGGACGGTGACGTGCTGTGGGACGGCACCAAGGTCGACGACGCGGCGCTCGCCGCGAAGATCGCCGCGGCCGCGCAGGCAAGCCCGCAGCCGGAGCTGCATCTCGATGCGGACCGCAAGGTGCCGTATGAGAAGGTCGCGCAGGTGATGTCCGCCGCGCAGGCCGGCGGGCTGACGAAGATCGGTTTCGTCACGCAGCCCAAAGCGAAGTAACGGGTAACGTGGCACGCGGAGCAGGACGCTCGTCCACGCGAAAAACCCCTTGAAACAGGGCCAAAAAGTAAAAGGCCTTCATCGTCGGATGAAGGCCTTTTTTTGTGCGCGCTCGGCGCCTTCGGGCGGCGGGATCATTTGCCATCGGCCGAAGACTGATAGCTTGTATCACCGCATGCGAGGGCCGTGGTCGACACGGACAACGCGGTCAGCCCTATCAGGCCCGCTATGATAGCGGCCATGAGTTTTCGCATAGGAGACTCCGTTGCGAAAGGGATTTCACTATATTCCTGTGCGTGCGCGCATTCAAGCAAACGGCCATTGAAAGTAATCATGACAAGCCACGCTTAAATGCTAAAAACGATTTGCGCCGCGCGATAGCAGGCGGCGGCGCAGCTTGTCCCCCTCAAGTTGCCACAGAGTCTTAGGAAACCGCCGCCGACGCAACCACGGAAGCCGCCGCCACCGATCCCCGCGCCGCCGCTTTCTCCGCGCGCACAGGACACTCGCCCATGATGTGCTTGCCTTCATCCGGATCGAGCATCTCGACCAGATAATCGACGAACGCGCGCACGGCCGGCACCATCCCCTGACGCGATACGAACACCGCGTACAACTGCGGCGTCGGAAAACTCCAGCCCGGCATCACGGGCGACAGTTGCCCCGCTCGCAAAGCGGCTCCGTACATCATCTCGGGCAAGGCGGCGATGCCGACGCCGGCGAGCACCGCCTCGCGGATCGTCATCAGATCGGCGGTCACGAGGCGCGGCTCGTGTTCATGAGCATGGCGCGTGCCATCCGGGGAGATCAGGTTGTACACGTGGCGGCCGTCGCTCGTCGGCACGTCGAGTGTTTCGAAGCGGTTCAGGTCGGCCGGCGTCAGCGGCGGCGCATTCTGCTGCAGCAGGCTCGGCGCGCCGACCAGCATCTGCTCGGTGCGCCACAGCGGCCGCACGACGATGTTCGCGTTCTCCGGCGGATCGGAACGCACGCGCAGCGCGACGTCGATCGAATCCTCGAACAGATCGACCACGCGATTCGTCACGCGCATCACGACGCGCACCTCCGGATAGCGGTGCATGAACTCCGGCAGGATCGTCGACAGAATCGTCTGCGAGATCGTGACCGGCACGCTGACTCGCACCGTGCCGCGCGGCGATGAGCGCAGCTGCTGCACGACGTTGACCGCCGCCTGCGCTTCGCTGAGCATCGCCTGACAGTGCTGGTAGAACAACTGCCCCGCTTCGGTCAACGCGAGCTTGCGAGTGGAACGCTGCAACAGGCGCACGCCGAGCGACGCCTCCAGTTCCGTGAGCCGGCGCGAGAGCCGCGACTTCGAGATGCCCAACACCCGCTCGGCAGCCGAAAATCCGCCATGTTCAACGACCTGCGAAAAGTACATCAGGTCGTTCAGATTGTGTGAATCGATCTTCATCTCATCGTTCCATTAACAGAACAATCCATTGCTGAGGGGCGGCTGGCACCGCGAAAAACGGTCCCTATAATAGCTCCATGTTTCAAAAATAACGCTATTCCCCATTTTTCGAGGTGATATTGATGACTACGTCACGCACGATCGAACGCACGTTCCCGTCGGTTCGCACAGTGGAAGGCGGCGGATTTATCGTTCATCGACCGTTTCCCACGCGTCTGCTGATGGACTTCGATCCGTTCCTGCTGCTCGACGAAATGGGCCCGGTCGACTATGCGCCCGGCGAGGCCATCGGCGCGCCCGATCATCCGCATCGCGGCTTCGAGACGGTCACCTATGTGCTAGAGGGCCAGTTCGGCCACAAGGATTCGGCGGGCCATTCGGGCACGCTGCACGCCGGCGACGTGCAATGGATGACCGCAGGCGCGGGGGTCGTGCATAGCGAAATGCCGGACCCGGAATTCACGCGCACCGGCGGTCGTGTGCACGGCCTGCAGCTATGGGTCAATCTGCCGCGTCGCGACAAGATGATCGCGCCGCGCTATCAGGAGATCCCGTCGACGCGCATTCCGGTTGCGACGTCCGAAGACGGCCAGGTGCGCGTGAAGGTCATCGCGGGCGAAGCGCTCGGCGTCAAGGCCGCGGTCGAAACGCGTACGCCGATCCTGTATCAGCATTTCTCGCTGCAGCCCGGCGCGACGCTCCGCCAGCCGGTGCCGGCCGACTATCGCGTGTTCGCGTATGGGCTGTCCGGCAAGGGCGTGTATGGCGAAGGCGACGCGCGCGCGGAGATCGACGCGCGCACGATGGTCGTGTTCGCCAACGACGGCGACGCGGTGACCATCACGGCTGGCGACGAGCCGCTCGAAGTGCTGCTGCTCGGCGGCGTGCCGCTGAAGGAGCCGGTAGTGCGCTATGGTCCCTTCGTGATGAATACCGAGGACGAGATCCGTCAGGCGGTGCTCGACTATCAGGCCGGGCGGATGGGCGCGATCACGCACTGACGGGCATTGACAGACTGAAGCACACCGCGGGCAATTCGCGCCTGTCGACGCGAGTCAAAACACGCGGCCGGCTGCCCACGCGCCGCGAAACCCCTCACCTCGGGGCGCGAACGCCGGTAAATTCGTTCACAATACTGGCTCATGTCGCGCGGCACGCGCTGATTGCCACGGGCCGCGGCGCGCGACGTACTTCCTTTCCCCCATAGGAGCGCGCATGGCAGAGGCCACCGTCACCGCCCACATCGGTTCGACGAATTTCCAGGTCGTGTTCGACGACGGCAAGCACACATGGCTTGCCGACGAGCCCGAATCGTTAGGCGGCGGCGACCGCGGCCCGACGCCGGTCTCGCTGCTGCTGTCGAGCCTCGGCGCGTGCACGTCGATCACGCTGAAGATGTACGCGCAGCGCAAAGGCTGGCCGCTCGCGAGCGTACGCGTCAAACTGTCGATGGAAACCGGCGACGCAGGCTCGACGATCGACCGTCAGATCATTCTCGATGGCGATCTGTCCGATGAGCAGCGGGAACGGCTTTTGCAAATTGCCAATGCGTGCCCGGTGCACAAGATCCTCACGAACACGATCTCGATCCGCTCCGCGCTCGCCGTCGCTTAACTGGCGCGGCAGACCAGTTCGGGACGGTCGGATGCCGCCCGATCGGGCCACGGGTATTGCAACATTTTCATAGGACGCAGTCGTCTTGAATTTCGAACACCTCATTCAGATCAACGATCCGTTGAATCCCCTCGTCGAATCGATGACCCGCGAGCAGTTGTGGGAAGGGCTCGTGCTGCGCGCCGAACAGCCGCAACTGTTCGTGATGGGTCTCGACAGCTGCACGATCCTGTCGCGCGACGGCAATGTGCTCGAGCGCGAGTTGCACTATGGTCAGGCCACCGTGCGCGATCGCGTCACGCTGCAGGATAGCGAAAGCGTGCGCTACGACATCCTGCCGACCGCCGAGCACGTCGGCGGCTCACTGACGATGACGATCGAGCAGCCCGACGAGTTGCAGCTATTCTTGCGCTTCGAGTACGCGACCACACTGCCCGTCTCGACCGATCAGGACGCCGTGCGGACGCAGGAGATCGTCAAATCCGCGTATCGCGAGAACGATATCGACACGGTGCGTCTGATCCGCCAGTACGTTGCGGCGGGGCAGGAACCGGGACCGTTGCACTGAGATGCCGCGCGGGCGCCCTGCCCGCGCTGTCGCGGGGCCATGTCCAGGATGGCCCCCATAGTCGTCGTCTGCCCGCACTTTCATTCAGCTATCAGAAGTCGAATCCGATCAATTTCTCGATCTTGTAAATAGGAATAGTTATCATTTAGAATCATCACATCGAATCGACGAACAAGCTAAAACGAATGACCGATATGACTCGCCCTTCCACGCTCAGCCTGCGCCGCTCGGCTGCCGCGCTGACCAGCCGCCCGAAATCGACGACGGCCGTGCCGGCGGCCAAACCCGCCGCGGAACGCACCACCGGCCAGGGCGAGACATCGGAACGGGTCGTGCGCAGCGACGCGCTGCTGCAAGGCCATAGTCACATCAGCATCGTGCACAACGGCGAGACGTACCAGCTGCGTGCGACGCGCCTCGGCAAGCTGATCCTGACGAAGTAGCACCGCAACACGAAGTACGTACCGGGTATTGTGGGGACCACCTCCCAGAGAGGTGTTAGGCATTAGCCAGCCACGACGGCTTGCACGCGAGAACTAGACCCCTTCGTGCAGACACCAAGCCAGCCGTCGCAGCAAGCCAGGCCGTTTTTTTGGTTCTCACTCGGAAGCGGATGCGCGCAACGGCGTACATCGCTGAAAATGAAAATGAAAAAGCCGTGGGATGTCACCATTCCACGGCTTTTTTTGCTTGCGCCTGCGTTCGCAGCGGTGACAGGCCAAAGACTTACTTCGACGCCCAGCCCCAGAACATCAGCCACCACGCGCTATTGACGACCGCCAGCGCCGCGACGAACCACAGCATCGCCAGCGCGCGCTGCACGAAGCGTTCGCTATAGCGGCGCGTGACGAGCCACGCAAGCCATGCGCTCCACGCGCTCGCAATCACCAGAATCGCGATGCGCAGATCCGACGCCCACCACAGCGCAACGTGCTCGGCGCGCAGCAGCGACAGCGTCGTCGCCGACAAACCGAGGAACACACCCGCGCCCGCGATCGGAATAAGCCCCTGTGTCAGATGGTGCAGCCGGGTGGCGCTGAAGCGCCCGAGCATGCGCGTCGCGCCCGTCAGCAACAGCAGCAGCGCCGTGCCATAGACGAGTGCCGTCGCAAGGATATAGCCGATCAGCAGTGAGCCGTCGAGCCACGAGAACACATCGTTCTGGTCGGGGTAATGCGTGAACAGGAACCACGGCGCGTTGGTGTCGAGCGGCCACGTGATGTCGTGATCGACGAGCCACGTCGCGGAGAACATCTTCAGGTCGATGAACCAGCGCGACGCGGTCCAATGGAATGCGCCGATCGCAATGCCGAGCAGGCCGTACAGGATCAGCGCGGTGTCCCACGGATTCGCCTGCTTGTCGCCCAACTGCACGACTTCGGTCGACGGCTTGCGCCACGTCAGCGCGATAGCGTCGCGGTGTCCGCTGCAGCGGCCGCACATATGGCAGTCGGCCGCGCCCTTCATGTTGCGCAACGGCACGAGCGGCGCGCAGTTGATCGGAATCACACGATGCCCATGCTCGCCGTTCTTATATGAGCGGCGCCATGCGTCTTCGTCAACCTTGTAGTGAAACGGCGCAAGCCGTGACAGAAGCGAAAAAACCCCGTTGACGGGGCACAGGTATTTGCACCAGACGCGCTTCTCGCGCCCGTAAAGCAGTCCGATCACGATCGCCGCGAAGGTCGAGCCGCCGAGCACCAGCAGCACCGCTTTCGGATACTGATAGACGCTGACCATCTGCCCGTAGATCGTCGTGATGCCGAACGCGACGAAGGGCCAGCCGCCCCAGCGCATCCAATGCGGAATCGCGCGACCGCGCCCGAACTTGCTGGCGAATTCGGCGAGCGCCCCCTCCGGACACAGCACGCCGCACCAGACGCGGCCGAGCATCACCATCGACAGCAGCACGAACGGCCACCAGATGCCCCAGAACACGAACTGCGCCGCGAGCGTCAGGTTGTTCCACAGGTGTGCGGTGTCGTCCGGCAGCGGCAGCAGCGCGGGCACGATGATCAGGAACGCGTACACCGCGACCACGATCCACTGGATGCCACGGATCACCGTGCCGTGGCGCTGCATCCACTGGCCGGCCGCCGCGAGGCGCCCCGGCCGCGGAGCCATCACGGCGCTCATGCGGCGCGCCCTGCCGTCTGCTGCGCGGGCTTGCGACCAGCGCGGCGTACCAGCAGATAAACGACCGCCCAGTACACGGCATAGGCAAGCAGATTCATCAGCGCCGGATGCGCACGGTAGCCGGTCAGCGTCGCGACGAGCGAACCGAAGGTGCTCGAATCATCGAGGATCGCCGACGAATTCCACAGCTGGTCGACGAGCGTCGGCAGGAATTCCTTGTCGATCAGCTTGTCGACGCCGGTCTGGAACAGGCCCGCACCGAGGAACAGCAGCATGATTTCGGTGACGCGGAAAAAGAGCCGCCACGAGATGATCTTGCCGCCGAGTTGCAACACATAGAAGGTCAGGAACGCGAGCGCGAGACCGATCACGACAGCGAGCATCTGGCTGCCGTCGACATGACCCGACTGGCCGAAGCCGAGGCCGTACAGGAAGATCACCGTTTCGCTGCCTTCGCGCGCAATCGCCAATGCGACCAGCAGCGCGACGCCCCACCAGTTCGAATCGCGCTGGCTCTTCTGCAGCGACTGTTCCATGTCGCGCTTCAGCGTGCGGCCGTGTTGCTTCATCCACAGCACCATCTGCACGATCAGCACGCAGGCGACCAGCACCATCGCGGTCTGAAAGTAATCCTGCGCGTCACCGGAGAGCACCTCGGTGAACCCCACCAGCGCCGCGCCGAGTGCGACCGCCGCGATCACGCCGGCCGCCACGCCGCCCCACAGGTACGGCAGGCCGCGGCGCGCGTCGTCGTCGCCATTTTTCAACCACGCGTACAGGATGCCGACGACCAGCAGCGCCTCGACACTTTCCCGCCACACGATGAACAGAATCTGACCCATTCAAGCTCTCCCTTCGATCCTTCTACTGCCCGCATCCGTTGCCTCGCGCGACCGACAGCGCCCGCTTGCCGCGGCGCTTGCGGTCGATCGAGATCACGGCTTACTTCGCGACGATCACGCCCTGCGCCTGCTGGTGAAAGTCGTCGAAAAACTTGTATTCGCCCGGCTCCAGCGGAGCGATCACGACGAACGAATCGGCGCCCGGCGCCAGCACCTTCTCTTTACGCAACTGCACGCTTTCGAATTCGGCCGCGCCCTTGCCGGTGTTGCGCACTTCGATCTTGATACGCTGCCCCGCGGGTACTTCGATGCGAGCCGGGTTCAGCTTGCCGTCGTTCATTTCGAGCTTGAAGGTCGGCAGGTCGGCTGCATGAGCCGTGGCCGCCAGGCAAAACGTGGCGGCGAGCATCGCGATCTTTCGGTTGATTCCCATTGGCCTTTCCGGAAAACGCGACGCGCCGACGCCGGGTATTACACCGACCGTCCGCGCGCCGTCTGCTGCATTCACTGTTACGTTGATCGACCGCATTGGCACCATGCGCCGATCAGTAACCGCCCTTCTTGCCGATGCCAGCGAAGGTGAAGTCATATTCGAGCGTGATCGGCTTGAACCACGGACCCACGCCGGTTTCCTTGTCGACGTGGCGGCCGAATGCCATGTGGCCCATTTGCATCGGCGCTTCGACGATCAGCTTCAGGTGGTACTTGCCCGGGCCTTGCAGCTTGACGTTGTCGCCGTAGTGCGGGCCATCGTTCGCGACCATCGGCATCAGGTCGCCCTTCAACGGCTGATTCGAGCCGGCCTTCGTCAGCTCGTAGTGCACCTGCAGATACGGCATCCAGTCGCCTTCGGCGAAACCGGTCGGATTGTTCTTGACCGCGTGGATGTCGGACTCGAGGTGGATGTCCGAATCCGACGCCTTGCGCATCATGCCTTCGGGTTCCATCGTGATCGGCTGCAGATAGACCGCGCCGATTTCCATGCCGCCCTGAATCTGCTGCTTGCCGATCGGATATTCGGCGGCCGAGGCCGACAGCGCCGCGACAGCCGCTACTGCTGCCGCGCCGCCGCGCGCAAAGGAAGAAATCCGCATTGAAACTCCTTGTTTTTATCAGACTGGAATCGATTTCATTGGAATACTGCGTCCGCAAGCCAGATGCATATTTAAATGCGAACCATTCTCAATATTAGATGAGTTTATCATCGATCGCTGATCAGAACAAACCTGCCAGCACGCTCTGCCTGAAGGCAGCAGGGTCTTAAGGCTCGCTTAAGAAAGCCTTCGTGCGGCGGTGAACAGGGACCGAATTCGCGACGGCCAGGTTGGCCGCGCCGACGGCTGAAGCAGGAGCTTAAGCGTCAGCCGATGTGAACAGGCGCGGCGGATGGCCGCGCCTTTCGTGGTGGACGTAGGCGGTGGAGAGAGGCGGTAGTTATTCGAGGCCCGACACGTGGTCGCCGACGTTCGCGCCGAACACGCGCTGACGCAACAACGCCAGCTGATCGCGAGTCTGCGCGGCCTTCTCGAATTCGAGATTCTTCGCGTGCTCCATCATCTGCTTTTCGAGGCGCTTGATCTCCTTGGCGAGTTGCTTCTCGGACATGTCCTCGAACTTCGCGCGGGTCTGCTGCTCCTTCAACTCGGCGCGCGCTTCGTCGACGTTGTACACGCCGTCGATGATGTCGCGAATCCGTTTCACGACCCCGCGCGGCGTGATGCCGTTTGCGGCGTTGAACGCGATCTGCTTCGCGCGGCGGCGCTCGGTTTCGTCGATCGCGCGACGCATCGAGTCCGTGATCTTGTCCCCGTACAGGATCGCCTTGCCGTTCACGTTACGCGCCGCCCGGCCGATGGTCTGGATCAGCGAGCGCTCCGCGCGCAGGAAGCCCTCCTTGTCCGCATCGAGAATCGCGACGAGCGACACCTCCGGAATATCGAGCCCCTCGCGCAGCAGGTTGATGCCGACCAGCACGTCGAACGCGCCGAGACGCAAATCGCGGATGATCTCGACGCGCTCGACCGTGTCGATGTCGCTGTGCAGATAGCGGACCTTGATGCCGTGGTCGGCCAGGAACTCGGTCAGCTGCTCGGCCATCCGCTTGGTCAGCGTCGTGACCAGCACGCGATCGCCGGCCTTGATGCGCTCGTTGATTTCGCCGAGTATGTCGTCGACCTGGCTGCGCGCCGGGCGCACCTCGATTTCGGGGTCGACGAGTCCGGTCGGGCGCACCAGCTGTTCGGCGACCTGCCCCGCGGTCTTCTTCTCGTAGTCGGCGGGCGTCGCCGACACGAACACGACCTGGCGCATCTTGCGCTCGAACTCGTTGAATTTGAGCGGCCGGTTGTCGAGCGCCGAAGGCAGCCGGAAGCCGTAGTCGACGAGATTTTCCTTGCGCGCGCGGTCGCCGTTGTACATGCCGTTCAGCTGGCCGATCAGCACGTGCGATTCGTCCAGCATCATGATCGCGTCGGGCGGCAGGTAGTCGACGAGCGTCGGCGGCGGCTCGCCAGGCGCCGCGCCCGAAAAGTGCCGCGAGTAGTTCTCGATGCCCTTGCAGAAACCGAGCTCCTGCAGCATTTCGAGGTCGAAGCGGGTGCGCTGTTCGAGCCGCTGCGCCTCGACGAGTTTGCCGTCGCTATAGAAGAATTCGAGCCGCTCGCGCAACTCGGCTTTGATCGTTTCCACCGCGCGCAGCACAGTGTCGCGCGGCGTCACGTAGTGCGACGACGGATACACGGTAAAGCGCGGAATCTTCTGCCGCACGCGGCCGGTCAGCGGATCGAATAGCTGCAGCGTTTCGACTTCGTCGTCGAACAGCTCGACACGCACCGCCATCTCGGCGTGCTCGGCCGGGAAGATATCAATCGTATCGCCACGCACGCGGAACGAGCCGCGCTGGAAGTCGGCTTCGTTGCGGCTGTACTGCATCGCGATCAGCCGCGCGATCACGTCGCGCTGACCGAGCCGGTCGCCGGTGCGCAACGTGAGAATCATCTGGTGATATTCGGACGGATTGCCGATACCGTAAATCGCCGACACCGTCGCGACGATCACCACATCGCGCCGTTCCATCAGGCTCTTGGTCGCCGACAGCCGCATCTGCTCGATATGCTCGTTGATCGACGAGTCTTTCTCGATGAACAGGTCGCGCTGCGGCACATACGCTTCAGGCTGGTAGTAGTCGTAGTACGAGACGAAGTATTCGACCGCGTTGCGCGGGAAGAACTCGCGGAATTCCGAATACAGCTGCGCGGCGAGGGTCTTGTTCGGCGCGAACACGATCGCCGGGCGGCCGAGCCGCGCGATCGTGTTGGCCATCGTGAAAGTCTTGCCAGAGCCGGTTACGCCGAGCAGCGTCTGGAACGCGAGACCGTCCCCGACGCCTTCGACGAGCGTCTCGATGGCCGTGGGCTGGTCGCCGGCGGGCGGATACGGCTGGTAGAGCTTGAACGGCGAACCTTCGAACGTGACGAATTTCGATTCGTCGAGCGTATCGTCGGCTTCAGTCAGATGGTGTTCGGACATGAGGGGCGGGACCGGGCCTTGGGCAAAGAATCATTCTAACGGGTTGCGGAAAGCGAAGATCGAGCGGGGTTACGTAGGGCGGCGCCGGGCGCCCGGGAGGTCGTGTGTTATGGCCCTTTACAGACTTGTGCGCCGTGAGGCGTCGACCGGGGACTCACGTGCCGGGCTGTGTGCCGCATGCCATGCGGCATCGTGGCTCAGCGAGCGCCAATGCATGGTGCACTTCGTCCGCTTCGTGCCGTCGCCATCGCCACGCCCGCTCGAATTCCTTACTGCCACATGGCTCCCAGTGCCTGTTTTTCAAGCAAATAATTGCCGTTCGCCCGTCTGGTCGTCCGAAAAAAGTGCCCGGATTCGTTACAATGCGAAGTTGCGCTCGCTCGCCGCTGTCCATAGGCCGTCCCTGTTTTTCGCGTTTGGTCGAACTCACGCCGCACGCCCAAAACGCCGCCGACGCTCCAGATGAGGCCGCCCGCGCGCGAAGCCGCCCTCTTTTCACTACTGCTGCCCACCCATCATGTCTCTGTTCTCCGCCGTCGAACTTGCTCCCCGCGACCCGATTCTGGGCCTGAACGAAGCTTTCAACGCCGATACGCGCGCCACCAAGGTCAACCTCGGCGTTGGCGTGTACTTCAATGAAGAAGGCAAGATTCCGCTGCTGCGCGCCGTGCGCGAAGCGGAAAAGGCCCGCGTCGAAGCCGCGCTGCCGCGCGGCTATCTGCCGATCGAAGGTATCGCCGCCTACGATGCCGCCGTGCAAAAGCTGCTGCTCGGCAACGACTCGCCGCTGATCGCGGCCGGTCGCGTCGTTACAGCACAGGCGCTGGGCGGCACGGGCGCGCTGAAGATCGGCGCGGACTTCCTGAAGCGCGTGAATCCGAACAGCAAGGTCGCGATCAGCGATCCGAGCTGGGAAAACCACCGTGCGCTGTTCGAAGGCGCGGGCTTTGTCGTCGAATCGTATCCGTACTATGACGCGCAAACGCACGGCGTGAATTTCGACGGCATGCTGAGCGCGCTGAACAGCTATGCGGCGGGCACGATCGTCGTGCTGCACGCTTGCTGCCACAACCCGACCGGCGTCGACCTGAGCGTCGAGCAGTGGAAGCAGGTCGTCGAGGTCGTCAAGGCGCGCAACCTCGTGCCGTTCCTCGATATCGCCTACCAGGGCTTCGGCGACAACATCGAAGCGGACGCGGCAGCCGTGCGTCTGTTCGCCGCGCAGGAACTGAACGTGTTCGTGTCGTCGTCGTTCTCGAAGTCGTTCTCGCTGTACGGCGAGCGCGTCGGCGCACTGTCGATCATCACCGCGAACAAGGAAGAAGCGGCGCGCGTGCTGTCGCAACTGAAGCGCGTGATTCGCACCAACTACTCGAACCCGCCGACGCACGGCGGCTCGGTGGTCGCGGCCGTGCTCGCGTCGCCGGAACTGCGCGCGACGTGGGAAAGCGAACTGGGCGAAATGCGCGACCGTATCCGCGCGATGCGCAATGGTCTCGTCGAGCGTCTGAAAGCAAGCGGCGTCGATCGCGACTTCGGCTTCGTGAACGCGCAGCGCGGCATGTTCTCGTACTCGGGTCTGACGGCCCCGCAAGTGGACCGTCTGCGTGAAGAGTTCGGCATCTATGCGGTCGGCACGGGCCGTATCTGCGTGGCTGCGCTCAACACGCGCAACCTCGACGTCGTGGCCAACGCGATTGCGCATGTGCTGAAGTAAGGCGATTCAAGGCGCGGAGGTTTGCCGCGCCGGTGCAGCAGGTTCGCCGCTGCCACCGCCTGTAAAAACGGCGCCCTTTTGTGAAAAGGGCGCCGTTTTTTATTTCCTGACTGTTCGGCCGGACCGGGCGCTGCGACGGCTCTCTTCGCGAGGAATCAGCGCGAGTCCCGATGAATATCATGCGTGACGAACCCGGCATCGTTCTCCGGCATCTCGAGCCAGTCGGGCTGCTCGAGCGAACGGAGAATATCTTCGAGACCGCTCCTCCAATGCTCGCGCATCGTCGATAGACCGAATTGAAAGTCCTTGTAGTGTCCTTCGTATTCCTTGTGCCGGTAGATCAGGTGAATCACGTTGTAGCGCTTCGAACACGACAGATCTTCGGCCAGCTTGCACCACGGATCGTCGCGTTGCTCTTCCGGCACGCGATCCAGAACCTCACGCAACACGTGGCGGAAACGCTGCGAGCGCTGCAGCATGTCGGTCACGAGACGCGTGCGGCTCGAATACTGAATGTCTTTCATGCGCCCCTGCACGTCGGTGATGTTGTCCGGCACCGGCCCGATCGCGCTCCATAGATCGACCTGAAACGCGAGCGTGTCGCGACGCGGCGTGGACTGGAGCACCTCGTAGAGCGGCGTATTCGACATCAGGCCGCCGTCCCAGTAGAACTGACCGTCGATCTCGACGGCCGCGAAGCCCGGCGGCAACGCGCCCGACGCTATGAAATGCTCGGGCCTGAGCGTGGTGTGCGTATTGTCGAAATATGCGAAATTGCCCGTGCCGCAATTGACCGCGCCCACCGACACGCGTATTTCGCCGGAATTGATCCGGTCGAAATCACACAGCGACTCGAGGGTGGCCTTCAGCGGCGTGGTGTCGTAGTAGCTCGCCAATTGCGGCGGACCGGACACCGTGGGCAACGGCGGGGGGAAACGCGGCACGAAAAAGCCCTTTTGCCCTTCGACGATCGCGCTCATCGCCTGCGCTGCGGTAAATGCCTTGCGCACCGCTTCGCTCGAATTGAACAGCACGTGTTCGATCGGCGCCGGCAACGGCGGTCCGAATGCCGGCTGGCAGATCGTTTCCCAGAATTGCTGCAGACGCTCGACGCGTCGTTCCGGCGGATTGCCCGCAATGATCGCCGTGTTCAGCGCGCCGATCGATATTCCCGCGATCCAGTTCGGTTCGATGCCGGCTTCGTAAAGCCCCTGAAAGACGCCGGCCTGATAGGCGCCGAGCGCGCCACCGCCTTGCAGCATCAGCGCGACGGTTTCGTAATTGGGTAACGGGAGATGACGGCGCGGGCGCGCGGCGACCGCCGGACCCGGACCCGCACCCTCCCCGTCGCCGGACACGCCCACGCGCGCCCGCTTCAGATTGCGTTGCGCCATGGGCCGCCCCTTAATGCATGTACCAGCCGTGGCTCACGACGAACGACTGGCCGGTCAGCGCCGCGCTCGGGAAGGTCGACAGGAACAGCACGGTCTGCGCGACGTCTTCGACCGTCGTGAAGATACCGTCGACGGTACCGCCCAGCATCACGCGCTTGATCACTTCCTCTTCGCTGATGCCGAGTTCCTTCGCCTGCTCGGGAATCTGCTTGTCGACGAGGGGCGTGCGCACGAAGCCCGGACACACGACGTGCGAACGCACGTTATGCGCAGCGCCTTCCTTGGCGAGCACGCGCGACAGGCCCAGCAAAGCGTGCTTCGCGGTCACGTACGCCGACTTCAGCGGCGAGGCCAGATGCGAGTGGACCGAGCCCATGTAGATCACGACGCCGCCGCGATTGTCCTTGTACATGTGCTTGAGCGCTGCCTTGGTGGTCAGGAATGCGCCGTCCACGTGAATGGCCTGCATCTTCTTCCAGTCCGAGAACGAATAGTTTTCGATCGGATTGACGATCTGGATGCCGGCGTTGGAAATGAGAATATCGATCGAGCCGAATTCCTCCGCGACCTTGTCGATACCCTGGTTGACGGCGTCTTCGCTCGTCACGTCCATTGCCACGCCGATCGCCTTACCGCCGCCCTTTCTGATTTCTTCAGCCACGGCGTTCGCGCCGTCCTGGTTCAGGTCGGCGATCGCGACCGCCGCGCCCGCGGCCGAAAGAGTCAACGCGATCTGTTTGCCGATGCCACTC
This sequence comes from Paraburkholderia sp. HD33-4, assembly GCF_021390635.1. Classification (NCBI taxonomy): domain Bacteria; kingdom Pseudomonadati; phylum Pseudomonadota; class Betaproteobacteria; order Burkholderiales; family Burkholderiaceae; genus Paraburkholderia; species Paraburkholderia sp. HD33-4. Next base: position 3,064,030 of record NZ_JAJEJS010000001.1, read on the forward strand.
GCGGCGCCAGTGACGACGGCGACCTTGCCGTTCAGATTCGAGTTCAGAGACGACATCCAGAACCTCCATGCAGTTGATGAGCAATGAGACCACGAGACCGCGCGCGGCGAGAAGTCGGCCAAACGGTATAGACCGTTCGGCGGATGCAGCGCGGCGGCCGACTTTGCTATTGTGCATGAACCCTGTGAACGACATAGGTAAAACGCACATCGAACCGTATCTCTTTACACTGGACGCTTTCGGGCTGAATCCGGGCTCAATTCCCGTGGCACAACCAATCAGGAGACATGCATGAACTATCGACGTCTGGGCCGCTCCGGCCTGCAAGTGAGCGAGTTGTCCATCGGCTCATGGGTCACGTACGGCAACCAGGTGGATCACCGCGCCGCGCGCGAATCGCTTGCCGCCGCGCGCGACGCGGGCGTCAATTTCTTCGACAACGCCGAGGTGTACGCGGGCGGCAAATCCGAGGAAATCATGGGCCATGCATTGAAGGAACTTGCCTGGCCGCGCGTGAGCTACGTCGTGTCGACGAAATTTTTCTGGGGACTCAACGAAGCGCCGAACCAGTACCACACGCTGAACCGCAAATACCTGATGAACGCGATCGACGGGTCGCTGAAGCGCCTGCAACTCGATTATGTCGATCTCGTGTTCTGTCATCGTCCCGACCCGAACACGCCGGTCGAGGAAACGGTCTGGGCGATGAGCGACATGATTGCGCGCGGCAAGGCGCTGTACTGGGGCACCTCGGAATGGAGCGCCGACGAGATTCGCGCCGCGTATGAGATCGCCGAGCGGCATCATCTGCACAAGCCGGTCATGGAGCAGCCGCAATACAACCTGTTTCACCGCAACCGCGTCGAGCAGGAATACAAGCGGCTTTACGAGGACCTCGACCTTGGCCTGACCACGTGGAGTCCGCTTGCATCGGGTCTACTCACCGGCAAATACCGTGACGGCGTACCTGCCGACAGTCGCGCGCAGTTGCAGGGCTATGACTGGCTGCGTCAGCAGCTCACCGACCCGACGAGGAACAACGTGGTCGGACAGCTCGGCGCGGTCGCCGACGAACTCGACTGCACGATCGGTCAGCTCGCGATCGCGTGGATTCTGAAGAATCCGAATGTCAGCACGGTGATCACGGGCGCCTCGCGAGTCGAACAGATCGGCGAAAACATGAAGTCCGCCGAGGTGGCCGAGCGCATCACGCCCGAGATCAAGCAGCGGATCGAGGAGATCATCGGCGACGCGCACGAGTAATCGCGCGCCACGCCCGGCACTGAGCGGATAACCGGGCACGCGCGGTCGCGTACAATACGCGACCGCGCGTCACCGGCTCCTTCGGGCCAGCCTGCGCTCTTTCAGCGTCCTCTCATCATGCTCAGCTACCGCCACGCCTTTCATGCCGGCAATCACGCCGACGTTCTGAAACACGCCGTCGTGTTGCAGCTCCTGCGCTACCTTGGCCAGAAAGACAAGGCCTACTGGTATATCGACACACACGCGGGCGCGGGCGTCTACTCGCTGAAGGAAGGCTACGCGACGAAGACCGGCGAGTTCGAAACGGGCATCGCGAAACTGTGGGGCCGCAACGATCTGCCGCCGCTGTTCGCCGAATACGTCGACGAAGTCAGCGCGCTCAATGCCGATGGCCAGTTGCATTTCTATCCGGGCTCGCCGTATCTCGCGTGGCGACAGTTGCGCGCGCAGGATCGCATGCGGCTATTCGAATTGCACAGCACCGAAATCGACGTGCTGCGCCACAATTTTCGCGACGCTGGCCGACGCGCGATGCTGTACGCCGGCGACGGCTTCGACGGCATTCTCGCGCTGCTGCCGCCGGCGCCGCGCCGCGCGCTGATCCTGCTCGACCCATCGTACGAAGACAAGCGCGACTACGGGCGCACGCTGCGCTGTGTCGAGGAAAGTCTCAAGCGGTTTCCGACCGGCACGTATGCGGTCTGGTATCCGCAGGTCAAGCGCCCCGAGTCGCAGCGTTTCCCCGATCAGCTCAAGCAGTTGCAGAAGGACAACTGGCTGCACGTCAGCCTGACCGTAAGCAATCCTCCGGAAGACGGCTATGGGCTGTTCGGGAGCGGCATGTTCATCCTGAATCCGCCGTACACGCTCGCCAAGACGCTGAAGGATCAGATGCCGTGGCTCGTCAAGACGCTCGGCGAGGACAAGGCTGCGACGTTCAAGGTCGAATATCGCGGCAATTGAGCGTGACGAGCGGCCCGTGAGCGGGCCGCGCCCGGTTCCCCTTCACCTGTCTTGCGCAGACCGATCTGCGCATACGCTCACTTGAATTGCGCGGCCGCCCTGGTCGCGAACTGGTTCGTATAGGTCGCACTCAAATCGATCTTCTTCGGATCGAGCCGACTGTCGAACGACGACAAAGCGCGCAGCGACGTAGCCGGCCCATCCGCCGGCATCAGTCCATCCGGCGAATAAGCGTCGCGCACATTGTGAAAGGCGTCGAGATAAAGCGTCGGGTCGCCCAGCAGATAGGCTTGCGGCACCATCTTCAACAGATCCGCATCGCTCGCGGTCTGCAGCCAATGATTGGCGCGCACGATTGCGTTGGTCAGCGCCTGCGTCGTCTTCGGATTTTTCTGGATGAAGCTTTCGGGCGCGTATAGCGTCGCCGCGGGCATCATGCCGCCGAACACCTCCTGCGTGCCTTTCACCGTACGCGTATCCACCAGCACCTTGATCGCGCCGCTACGCGTGAGCTTGGTCATCATCGGATCGACATTGGACAGCGCGTCGATCTGCCCGCTGCCCACCGCGGCCAGCACCGTCGCGCCGCTGCCGACGCCGATCGCCGAAATGTCACTGCGCTGCACGCCGGCCTTGCGCAACGCAACGGTGAGCACGAGATCCGTCGACGAACCCGGCGCGCTCACGCCGACCTTCGCGCCCTTGAAGTCCGCGAGCGACTTGATCTGATCGGCCTTCGACTTCACCACGCCGATCACGATCTGCGGTGCGCGCCCCATCAACGCGAACGCGCGATAGTGCTGCCCCTTCGCCTGCATGAACAGCGTGTGCTCGAACGCGCCCGCGCCAACGTCTGCGCTGCCGCCCACCACCGCTTCGAGCGCCTTCGAGCCGCCTGCGAAATCTTCGAGCGTGACGTTCAGCCCTTCGTCCTTGAAGTAGCCGAGCTGCTGGGCAGCGAGGACCGGCAGATAGTAGAGGCCGGGCAAACCGCCGACGGCCATCGTTAGTGTCGGCATCTCCGGCGTGTCCTTCGCGAACCCGGCGCCGGGGAAAGTGGCCAATGCGAGCAGCATCACGCAGGCGCGCATCGCACGCTGCATCCAGTGATTCGGCATGGTGACGTCTCCTTGTTGTGTTTTCCGTTCGAAGCGGTGACGCAGGCGCACATGCCGCGGTCGAAGCTCACGGCGACGAGGCGCGCAACGATTGTCGTCGGACGGTTTCACGGGCGCCATGCGCCCAAACCCGAATGGGATGTCGGGTGCGAGGCAAGCTGGCGGTGGGGCAGAAACGGGATCGGACAGGAGCGTCACCAACGCGCTTTCGCGCCGTCGCTCGCTATTGCGGAAGCGGCACCGGTCGGGGCATCGGCCGCGGCGGCATGCCACCGCCCGTCGGCAACTGGATATACGGCGCAACCACGAACGGCGGCGACGATTCCGCCGGCAGCTCGACCGGTGCCGCGATCGGTGGCGCGGCGACGATCGGCTCCGGCGCGGGCGGCGAGCTCAGCAGCACGGTGCCGCTTTGGCCATTGTTGACACCGCCGAGCGTATCGAGAATCACTGGAGGGCGGTCGTTATCGGAAACCGCAAATGCGTCCGACGCAATGCAGAGGGTCGCGAGCGTCGCCATCGTGGCCGCGGCCATCACGGATCGGAAACCTTGGAGCGAATGGACGGAGGACATGGGCAGCCCGATTGGTTATAAATGCCGTCTTGCGCGAAAAACGCCCTACCTTACCGCGGCCCGCGTTGCGAAGCTAGTCGATATTCACCATGAATAGCCTCGTTGCGCCGTTCACGCGAAAAACGCCGCCGGCACGTGCTTCTCGGTCTCCAGACATGACAAAGCCCCGCTTTGACGGGGCTCGACATTGGTACTGCAATGGCCGCGCGATAGCAGGCGCCGCCGGGTCAAACTCGAAGGGGAAACTTACAGCGAATAGCCGTTGGTTTCGAGCGAGCGGATCCGCTGCTCGAGCTGGACGATATCCGACGACGATGCCAGATATGCCTCACGACGGCTACGTTCCGCGGTTTCGAACCAGGTGCTCAGCTTCTCAAGAATGAATGCAAACATGATGTTCTCCAAGGATCAGATCGAATCCCCGGTGATTTGGCATCAGGGATTTCCCGTAAAAGGGTTAACCCGCATTATAGCCCTCCGGTGCAACCTGAACAGTGAAATGCCCGCATGACGTGCATTCCGTTTTGGAATGATGCACCAGCTCGGCGCATTCTGATGTCTGATTTTATTGAGGTTGATCTCCACTCTCTAGGCGAACGTCATTGCCCTAATTTGTATTCGCACATTATCGGTGCATAAATCACGAGCCCGAATGAATCGGTAGCCTGGGTTGACTTTCGCTCCGTGAGCAGCCGCTAAAGCGGATGGCAACCTTGCCCCGAAACAAGATCGGTGTCCGCGAGCCGCTCGATAATCGGGCAGTCTGGCCGGTCATCGCCGTGACAATGGTCGGCCAGATGTGCGAGGGTGTCGCGCATGTCGGTCAACTCAGCGATGCGGCGATCGAGTTCGGCGACATGTTCCAGGGCGATTCGCTTTACTTCGGCGCTTGCACGCGAGCGGTCATGCCATAGGGCAAGCAGTCGCCGGATATCCTCGACCAGAAATCCGAGCCGCCGCGCCTGGCGAATAAAACGCAGAGAATGCACTTCCTGTGGGCCATACACGCGATAACCAGCGCTCGTGCGTGCCTTCGCAGTCAATAGACCGACACTCTCGTAGTAGCGAATCATTTTCGCCGTAACGCCCGACGCGCGGGCCGCTTCGCCTATGTTCATGACTGTTTCCCCCAAGGTTCGGCTGAAATCGAATCGATCCTACACCTTCCCATACTGGGAAGGTCAGCCGCCCAAACACGGAACGGCAGGCATAATTCAACTATCCGAAATCCGATTCCGCCGAGGTCTTTGCGATGACAATCGAACTCCACGTAGAAGGCATGAGCTGCCAGCATTGTGTTGCCGCCGTCACGAACGCGATTCGCGAGCACGACGCCGCCGCGCAGGTCCAGGTGGATCTCGCGACCGGCCGCGTGCTCGTCGAGTCGACGCAACCGGTCGAGGCGGTGAAGACCGCGGTTGACGACGCCGGATACACAGTCACGTCGGTGCGCTGAGGGCGCGGATCATGTTCAAGGTTGTCGTAATCGGTGGTTCGGGGCTGCTCGGCCGTGCGCTCAACGACGAACTCGCGCGCCAGACCGACTGGCAAATTGTCTCCACCGCATTTAGCCGGCCGTCTTCGCATATGGTCGCGTTGGATGTTCGAGATCGGCTCGCGGTCGAGCGCTTCATCGACGACGTGGTACCCGATGCCGTTGTGATTGCCGCGGCGGAGCGCCGTCCCGACGTATGCGAGCGCGATCCAGCGCTCGCTCGCGCGCTGAACGTCGATGCCGTGCGGACGATCGCGGGAGCGGCGAACCGACACGGCGCGTGGACGCTGTCGATCTCGACCGACTACGTGTTCGATGGCACACACCCGCCCTATCGTCATGACAGCCCACCAGCGCCACTGAACGCGTACGGACAGAGCAAGCTCGAAGGCGAGCGAGCGCTGAGCAAAACGGCCGAGCGCGGATGTGTGCTGCGCCTGCCGCTGCTGTATGGGCCGATTGTCAGTTGGTCAGAGTCGGCCGTGACCAGCCTTGTGCCTGCAATCGCGGCGTCGGCCGCGCCGGCCGCGCCGGCTGCCAGGATGGACGCTTGGGCGATCCGGTATCCCACGTTCACGCCCGATGTCGCAGTCGTGATCCGACAGATGCTCGAGCGGCACGCGCGCGGCGAAACGATTTCCGGCATCGCGCAATGGTCGGGCGACGAACCGATGAACAAGTACGAGATCGCCGTGCGCCTCGCGAAAGCACTACAACTCGACGCGTATCTAACGCCCCAGCGTACGCCGATCGACTCGACGCCGCGCCCGTACAACTGTCATCTGGCATCGAGCCGCCTGGAGGCACTTGGAATCGGCCGGCGCACGCCCTTCGACGTGGCGATCCGGCAAATGCTAGCCGCGTTTCCCTGGCGCGGGCAAACGACTTCCGCTTGATCCAGTGGATTGCGTGCAGAGGGGATTGCCGAAGCAGGAGGCTGGATAGAAGAAAGAAGAAATGACACTGAAAAGTCATCTCTTCCGATTTCGGCCGCGTAAACGCAGAAACCCCACCGCGGTGGGTGGGGTTTCTGACTTGGGAGGAGCCTGACGATTACCTACTTTCACACGGGCAATCCGCACTATCATCGGCGTGGAGTCGTTTCACGGTCCTGTTCGGGATGGGAAGGGGTGGGACCGACTCGCTATGGTCATCAGGCATGACGGGTTGCTGCGTCGCAATGGTATGCGCCACAGCCAATCGGGAAGAAGCGTAAAGGATTCGTGTGTGGGGGTTGCGTTGTTTCTGGCACAACACCGATCTCAACCGTGTGCGTGTCGCTCCCCCTGCTGGGGGTAAAACACACCGGTTATAGGATCAAGCCTTACGGGCAATTAGTATCAGTTAGCTCAGTACATTACTGTACGTGCACACCTGACCTATCAACGTCCTGGTCTTGAACGACCCTTCAAGGGGCTCGAAGCCCCGGGGATATCTCATCTTAAGGCGAGTTTCCCGCTTAGATGCTTTCAGCGGTTATCTCTTCCGAACATAGCTACCCGGCGATGCCACTGGCGTGACAACCGGTACACCAGAGGTTCGTCCACTCCGGTCCTCTCGTACTAGGAGCAGCCCCCTTCAAATATCCAGCGCCCACGGCAGATAGGGACCAAACTGTCTCACGACGTTTTAAACCCAGCTCACGTACCTCTTTAAATGGCGAACAGCCATACCCTTGGGACCGGCTACAGCCCCAGGATGAGATGAGCCGACATCGAGGTGCCAAACACCGCCGTCGATATGAACTCTTGGGCGGTATCAGCCTGTTATCCCCAGAGTACCTTTTATCCGTTGAGCGATGGCCCTTCCATACAGAACCACCGGATCACTATGACCTGCTTTCGCACCTGTTCGACTTGTCAGTCTCACAGTCAAGCACGCTTATGCCATTGCACTATCAGCACGATTTCCGACCGTACCTAGCGTACCTTCGTACTCCTCCGTTACACTTTGGGAGGAGACCGCCCCAGTCAAACTGCCTACCATGCACTGTCCCCGACCCGGATTACGGGCCAAGGTTAGAACCTCAAACAGATCAGGGTGGTATTTCAAGGACGGCTCCACGCAGACTGGCGTCCACGCTTCATAGCCTCCCACCTATCCTACACAGACCGGTTCAAAGTCCAATGCAAAGCTACAGTAAAGGTTCATGGGGTCTTTCCGTCTAGCCGCGGGGAGATTGCATCATCACAAACACTTCAACTTCGCTGAGTCTCGGGAGGAGACAGTGTGGCCATCGTTACGCCATTCGTGCAGGTCGGAACTTACCCGACAAGGAATTTCGCTACCTTAGGACCGTTATAGTTACGGCCGCCGTTTACCGGGACTTCAATCAAGAGCTTGCACCCCATCATTTAATCTTCCGGCACCGGGCAGGCGTCACACCCTATACGTCCACTTTCGTGTTTGCAGAGTGCTGTGTTTTTATTAAACAGTCGCAGCCACCAGTTTATTGCAACCCTTTCACCCTCCTGGCGCAGGCCAGTCAAGCTACAAGGGCGTACCTTATCCCGAAGTTACGGTACCAATTTGCCGAGTTCCTTCTCCCGAGTTCTCTCAAGCGCCTTAGAATACTCATCTCGCCCACCTGTGTCGGTTTGCGGTACGGTCACTGTGAAACTGAAGCTTAGAGGCTTTTCCTGGAACCCCTTCCAGTTGCTTCGCTTCCGAAGAAGCTCGCGCCACACCCTTGAGTCCTGTGCCCGGATTTGCCAAAGCACCCTCTTCAATGCAGCGACCGGGACTTCCAACACCCGGACAACCTTCCGCGATCCGTCCCCCCATCGCATTTCACAATGGTGCAGAAATATTAATCTGCTTCCCATCAGCTACGCATTTCTGCCTCGCCTTAGGGGCCGACTCACCCTACGCCGATGAACGTTGCGTAGGAAACCTTGGGCTTACGGCGAGGGGGCCTTTCACCCCCTTTATCGCTACTCATGTCAGCATTCGCACTTCCGATACCTCCAGCACACTTTCCAGTGCACCTTCGCAGGCTTACGGAACGCTCTCCTACCATGCGTGCAAAGCACGCATCCGCAGCTTCGGTATATGACTTAGCCCCGTTACATCTTCCGCGCAGGACGACTCGATCAGTGAGCTATTACGCTTTCTTTAAAGGGTGGCTGCTTCTAAGCCAACCTCCTGACTGTTTTAGCCTTCCCACTTCGTTTCCCACTTAGTCATATTTGGGGACCTTAGCTGGCGGTCTGGGTTGTTTCCCTCTTGACACCGGACGTTAGCACCCGATGTCTGTCTCCCGTGATTGCACTCTTCGGTATTCGGAGTTTGCTATGGCGTAGTAATCCGCAATGGACCCCACAACCATGACAGTGCTCTACCCCCGAAGGTGATACACGAGGCACTACCTAAATAGTTTTCGGAGAGAACCAGCTATTTCCAGGTTTGTTTAGCCTTTCACCCCTATCCACAGCTCATCCCCTAACTTTTCAACGTTAGTGGGTTCGGTCCTCCAGCACGTGTTACCGTGCCTTCAACCTGGCCATGGATAGATCACCTGGTTTCGGGTCTACACCCAGCGACTGAACGCCCTGTTCGGACTCGCTTTCGCTACGCCTGCCCTAATCGGTTAAGCTTGCCACTGAATGTAAGTCGCTGACCCATTATACAAAAGGTACGCCGTCACCCCTTGCGAGGCTCCGACTGTTTGTATGCATGCGGTTTCAGGATCTATTTCACTCCCCTCCCGGGGTTCTTTTCGCCTTTCCCTCACGGTACTGGTTCACTATCGGTCGATCACGAGTATTTAGCCTTGGAGGATGGTCCCCCCATCTTCAGACAGGATTTCACGTGTCCCGCCCTACTTGTCGTACACCTAGTTCTTCCTCGCTGTTTTCGTCTACAGGGCTATCACCTGCTATGGCCGCACTTTCCAGAGCGTTCGACTAACAATGAGAATAAAGAGTACAGGCTGATCCCATTTCGCTCGCCACTACTTTGGGAATCTCGGTTGATTTCTTTTCCTGCGGTTACTTAGATGTTTCAGTTCACCGCGTTCGCTTCACATGACCTATGTATTCAGTCATGGATACTCCATTAGGAGTGGGTTTCCCCATTCGGACATCTCCGGATCAAAGCTTGTTTGCCAGCTCCCCGGAGCTTTTCGCAGGCTACCGCGTCCTTCATCGCCTGTGATCGCCAAGGCATCCACCACATGCACTTGTTCGCTTGACCCTATAACGGGTGTGTCTCTCAATGATTGCTCACCGCAGATCACTTCCGCTACAGGTTGAGTATTCGTGTTGCGCCGTATTCCAAAGCAATCTTTCGATCACTTAAAAATACATCGATACAATCACAACCCTGATTCACCTACTCACGTACCCATCTCTAAGTACGCTTTCGTGAATCTCTTTACTACTTCTTCCTGATTGTTAAAGAACGACAGCCGATATCACAGTCACACTGTGTACCGCTCTGACTGGCTCAATCGCCAATGCAAAGTACTCAGCATCCCACTTCGTGCTGAACCCTTGGCATTGAGGATTGGTGGAGGATGACGGGATCGAACCGACGACCCCCTGCTTGCAAAGCAGGTGCTCTCCCAGCTGAGCTAATCCCCCTCTCATAGCCACGCAAACTTAGCTCATTCGCTTAACCCCCTTCGGGGGTGAGATGCTCGTAAGTGCTAAAGCACTAACGATCATCGCAAAGGATGGTGGGTCTGGATGGATTCGAACCATCGACCCCCGCCTTATCAAGACGGTGCTCTAACCGACTGAGCTACAGACCCCTGAGCCTGTCTGCGTTGCTTCTACTAACCACAGCCGATAAGCGTGAGCGCTTGCGCAGCAATGCAAGCTCTGGAAAGGAGGTGATCCAGCCGCACCTTCCGATACGGCTACCTTGTTACGACTTCACCCCAGTCATGAATCCTACCGTGGTGACCGTCCTCCTTGCGGTTAGACTAGCCACTTCTGGTAAAACCCACTCCCATGGTGTGACGGGCGGTGTGTACAAGACCCGGGAACGTATTCACCGCGGCATGCTGATCCGCGATTACTAGCGATTCCAGCTTCACGCACTCGAGTTGCAGAGTGCGATCCGGACTACGATCGGTTTTCTGGGATTGGCTCCACCTCGCGGCTTGGCAACCCTCTGTTCCGACCATTGTATGACGTGTGAAGCCCTACCCATAAGGGCCATGAGGACTTGACGTCATCCCCACCTTCCTCCGGTTTGTCACCGGCAGTCTCCCTGGAGTGCTCTTGCGTAGCAACTAGGGACAAGGGTTGCGCTCGTTGCGGGACTTAACCCAACATCTCACGACACGAGCTGACGACAGCCATGCAGCACCTGTGTTATGGCTCCCTTTCGGGCACTCCCACCTCTCAGCAGGATTCCATACATGTCAAGGGTAGGTAAGGTTTTTCGCGTTGCATCGAATTAATCCACATCATCCACCGCTTGTGCGGGTCCCCGTCAATTCCTTTGAGTTTTAATCTTGCGACCGTACTCCCCAGGCGGTCAACTTCACGCGTTAGCTACGTTACCAAGCCAATGAAGGCCCGACAACCAGTTGACATCGTTTAGGGCGTGGACTACCAGGGTATCTAATCCTGTTTGCTCCCCACGCTTTCGTGCATGAGCGTCAGTATTGACCCAGGGGGCTGCCTTCGCCATCGGTATTCCTCCACATCTCTACGCATTTCACTGCTACACGTGGAATTCTACCCCCCTCTGCCATACTCGAGCGATGCAGTCACCAATGCAGTTCCCAGGTTAAGCCCGGGGATTTCACATCGGTCTTACATCACCGCCTGCGCACGCTTTACGCCCAGTAATTCCGATTAACGCTCGCACCCTACGTATTACCGCGGCTGCTGGCACGTAGTTAGCCGGTGCTTATTCTTCCGGTACCGTCATCCCTCACGGATATTAGCCACGAGGTTTTCTTTCCGGACAAAAGTGCTTTACAACCCGAAGGCCTTCTTCACACACGCGGCATTGCTGGATCAGGCTTGCGCCCATTGTCCAAAATTCCCCACTGCTGCCTCCCGTAGGAGTCTGGGCCGTGTCTCAGTCCCAGTGTGGCTGGTCGTCCTCTCAGACCAGCTACAGATCGTCGGCTTGGTAGGCCTTTACCCCACCAACTACCTAATCTGCCATCGGCCGCCCCTTGAGCGCGAGGTCCGAAGATCCCCCGCTTTCCTCCATAGAGCGTATGCGGTATTAATCCGGCTTTCGCCGGGCTATCCCCCACTCCAGGACACGTTCCGATGTATTACTCACCCGTTCGCCACTCGCCACCAGGATTGCTCCCGTGCTGCCGTTCGACTTGCATGTGTAAGGCATGCCGCCAGCGTTCAATCTGAGCCAGGATCAAACTCTTCAGTTCAAACCTGTTACTGTTTTCGGTCTCTCTCGAGACCGGTCGCTCACTCAACGTACTGACGATGATCAATCCGTCTTTCGACAGATAAACCTTCCTCTAATACTGTGTGAGGCTTCTGATACTTTTGCCTTGCAGCAGACTCCGGAGAATCCGCCGCCGCATTCCGCATCAAGCGCCCACACTTATCGGCTGTTAGTTTTTAAAGATCGATCCGCCAACCCGCAGCACCTGAACCACAACCACCCGGCACCGCTTCGTTTGCGTCGCTGCGTCTGCAGCAGAGAAACGAGATTATGGAGAACTTTCACCGGATCGTCAACAGGTTTTTATCACTCGCTTAACCTGCCCACACCGCTGAAACCCTCGCCATCCAAGGCTTCCCGCTTCTCCGCGCCCCGGTGTCCGGAGCACGAAAGAGCGAAATTCTAGTCGCAGCAACGGAAACTTGCAAGCGAAATCCTAGGGTTTTCCTTAGGGGGTCTTTCCGATACGGCCCGGATCGTCGATCGCTGGTGTTTTCACTTCGGACGCCAGGGTCTGGGTGGCGGATGCGCCGATCGTCCAATCATGCAGCACGGTATAAGCGACTGCCAGCAACGTCGGGCCGATGAAAACGCCAAGGAAACCAAACGCAAACGCGCCGCCGAGGATGCCAAGCATGACCAGAATCAACGGCATGTCACTGTTCTTGCCAATCAGGATCGGCTTGATGACGTTGTCGGCCATGCCGACTACCAGCAGACCCCATATGACCAGAAAAATCGCCCACCCAGTCGATCCACCCTGATACAGCCAGATCGCTGCGGGTAACCAGACAATGACTGGACCGCCCGGAACCACCGACAGAAAAAACGTCACCAGCCCAAGCAATGCCGGCGCCGGTACGCCCGCCATCCACAAGCCGAATCCCGCGAGAACCCCCTGTACGAGGGCCGTACCAAGAATCCCGTAGACCACACCCTTCACCGTGCTGCCCGCCAGTGCGAGCAGATACTCGGCGCGTTCACCAGCGACTCGACGCATGCCGGCATTCAGCCACGCAGCCGCCCCCTCGCCCCCGGTATAAAAGAAGAACGCGAGCACGATGCTCAACGCCAGCAGCCCGAGCCCATGCGTCACCGCAAGCGCCGCCGCCAGAATCCACTTGCCGGCCGGCGCGGCGAGCGTGCGTAACTGCGCGATCAGCTCAGAATTGCTGCTGGTCAAGCGCTCCCAAAATGCCTCAAGACTAGAACCAACCAGCGGGATCCGCTGCACCCACGGCGGCAGATCGGGCAGCCCCGAATCGAAGAGTCTCTGCACCAGCGCCACGATTTCGTGAACATGCGCGCCGAACGCAAAACCCGCATAGACGAACGGCCCGAGCACCACGACCAGAATAATCAGCACGATCAACGTCGCGGCCAGTTTGCGCCGCCCGCCAACCACACCAGTGAGTCGCCGGTAGAGACCCCAGGAACTGTAGCTGAGGATGGCGCCCCACAGCAGCGCAGTCGTAAATGGCGCCAGCACCAGCAACGACCCGCCAACGAGCACAATCAATGCGAATACTGCGGCGAGCCGTTCGATCAGTTGGTCCGATTTCACGATGGATCTCCTATTGCGCCAGACCGTGGCAATGACTTGACACACACGCCCGTCAGGCGCCCGCCGAACGCCGTCAGTATAGAAGCGAGTCGGGCGTCCGGGGTGTCTTATACCATCCGGCCAGCGCGGCGTGCGTCGCCTGCGACCGTGCCGGCGGCGAACGCAATTTTGAGATGAAAGCGCCCGAATCGACCGGAGATTGCCGACCAACCGATATAGCCGCCTGGAAAAGACTAGAATATAAGGTTCCGTGCCCCCAATTTTTCTGGATTTATGCGCTCGCGAATCGCCAAACGTCTCCCTCCCGACGCTGACAAGCTCGTCGGTCTCTCGCTCGCGCTTTTCGCGTCGGGCAGCCGTACCGAAGATCGCTTCTGGGAAGCGAAGCTCGACGCGCTGCTGGCCAAAGTCGTGCGCAACGCCAACCAGACCACGCTGGACGCCGCGCTCGACCATCTGCAGCAAAACCATCCCGATGCCTACGGCGCGCTGGCCGACATGGCGGAAACGCACAGCGAATCGTTCGTGATCGAACACGAAGGCGTGTCTTACGAAGCGCTGCTGATCGCCGCGCCCGTGCTCGCGTGGACCCGCTACGTGATTCCGTCCGGCCCGCTCAAGTCCGACGCCGCCGACGCGCTGCGTGCGCACCTGCAAGCGCACGTGCTCGCCGCGAACACGCGCGTGGCAATGGCTCCGTTCCTGTACAGCATCGACCAGTTGCCGCGCCATCACGTCGAAACGTGGCGCATCGCGCAGCAACTCGCGCAAGCCGCGGTCAGCGGCGGCAACGCGAAGCTGAACTACGGCGAGTTGCCGGACACCTCGCCGATTCTGGCGGACCCGCGCTTCTTGCTCGCCGTCGTCGCCTCGCCCGTCGGGGAAGCGACGTTCCGCTGGCAGGAAGAAGAGCACGGCACTCGCATCGAGCGCGGCCAATGTCTCGAGCAGTGGGCCACGCAAGGCGGCGCCAATCTGTCGGTCGTGCTGCCGGGCTGCGAATTCGAATGCCTGCTGCCGGATGCGTACTACTCGGCCTGCCGCGACGCCGACGAAAGCGTGCGTCCGCACACCGTACGTACCGCCGTGCGTTATCTTTTCGACACAATTGGCGCGGCGCCGCAGGACCTGCGCGCGGTGGTCGCCGGCTTCGGCGAACGTCGCATCGACGAGTACCGCGTCGGCTTCACGCGCAAGGGCAGCAACGACGTGATCTACGGGGTCGTGTGGCCACTCTACGGCCGCGAAAACGGCGAGGCGGGCATCGACGAGGAGCCGGAGGAAATCACCGGCTCGGACGAACCGCTCGAGGAAATCGTCGCGCTGCTCAAGGAAACCGGCATCACTGACGTGCGCCGCCACGCGGGCCGCTTCGAGCCGGAATATTGCGACGACTGCGGCGTGCCGCTGTACGCGGACCCGCTCGGCGAAATCGTCCATGCGGAAATGCCTGAGGACGCTGAGCCCGCGCAACCGCATTTCCACTGACCCCGACGTCGACATCCACGCCTTATCGCGAAAAAGCCCCGTATATGCGGGGCTTTTTTCATTGAATGTCCGCTTTTCTTATGCCTTTTGGACAGCCGTCAAAACGAAGGGAATTTGTCATCATAGGCACGGTGACGCATCGCCGTGATCGAGTCATTTTCACGAGCCGCACAGATGCGTCGCGCCATTTCGCCCGATACATCTGGAGACATGCATGCGCTTCGCGATTCTCAATTCAAACGCAGAACGACGTGATGGACTCAAAGCCTTGCTGCGGCAGATCGACCGGCTGGCGCGCTTCACCGAAGCCGATGAATGGCGTCTACTCGAACGTCCGTTCAAGCGTTACCGGCCGGATCTCGTCGTGATCGACTGGGAAGACTGGATGTCGGTTGCGCAGGTTCGCGCGTTGCTGAGCCATTTTCCCGACCTACGCGTCAGCGTGCTCACCGACGGGACGTTGCCAGCGCTCGTGCGCGGGCTGATGGACGAGGGTGTGCTCGGTGTCGTTCCGCGCGACACCGATCCGTGCCTGATCGTGCGCGCATTGGAAATGGTCCTGCTCGGCGGACATTACGTGCCGCCCGGCGCGCTGGCGATCGACCCGCCGCTACCCACCGACACCGCGATCCGTACGTTCGATGAAGAAAGTCCGCCGCCCCGCCGCAATAAGCTCTCGAGCGGACTGTCACCGCGGCAGGAGCAGATCATGAGATGCGTGCACATGGGCAGCACCAACAAGATGATCGCGCGCACGCTCGGCATTAGCGAAGGCACAGTCAAGATCCACCTGACGAGCATATTCCAGCAACTCGGCGCGCCCAACCGCGCCGCCGCGGTCGCGCTGTACAACGGCTGGCTCACGAATCATTTGCAGGTTCTGCGTAACAACGGCGAGAACAGCGTGCGGCCCGTCATCCGTGGGCAGCCTGGCCCGGTTCCGCTCCGGCGTCACAAGCGCGCGCGCTTCCAGTATCCGTTGCCCGCCAGCGACACCAGCAGCGCGCTGCCGATGGCCGCGGAGCCCGCCACGTCGTACGGTGAAGCGCCGCACGGCCAGCCCGCGCGGAAGTCGGTCAGGCCGGGCTCCGCCTGACGCGGGTCGCGCCGCGGGTCTCGGTTCGAACATCCGAGTGCGCGCAGCGTTGACGGTGGCTGGCATGGAATCCGCTCACACCTTTTGCCGTCCAACGAGTAATATGAGACTCATGGGTTTCCTCTACACACCGCTTCCGTTCTGGGTCGCTGTCGGTGGCTGGATTGCCACCGCCATGGTGATCGCGCTCGCGCTGTGGAAAAATCCTTTCAAAAGACTTCAGGACGGCACGCTCCAGCACGTCTGGCTCGCGATAATCGTTGCGGTGTCGGTGCTGTGGGCGAGCAACGCCTGGCTCGACGACGGCACCGTGATGCACCTGCTCGGCGCCACGCTCGTCGTCACTCTGTTCGACTGGGGACTCGCCCTGATCGCGATGGCAGTGGTCACGGGTCTGGCCGCCGTCGTCTTCGATGCGCCGTGGCAGGGCATCGCGTTGACGTTCCTCGTGTACGGCGCGCTACCCGTCGCCATCTCGACCTTGATCCAGCGCATCTGCACCGCGTGGCTACCGCGCAATCTCTTCATGTTCATCTTCGGCCAGGGCTTCGTTTCGCCCGCCATCGCCGTGTCGTTCACTGCCGCGGCGGCGCTCGGCATTCATATCGCCGTGTCCGGCGGCTCGATGACCGTGGTGCCGGTCGGCTACGCGCTCAGCGTGCTGTTGCTCGCCACCGGCGAAGCCTGGTTCACTGGCATGGCGACCGCGCTGATCGCAGTCTACCGTCCGGCATGGGTCACCACCTACGACGTGCGGCGCTATCGCCTGGGCGGCCCGCGCACCTGAGAACGTGCGCTTTGACGTCGCGTGCGGCGCACCTGTGGTAATCAGCGCTTCGTCGCTGGAGGCTTCCCGGGCGCTCCGACCAGGACAGACAGAATATTTGCGGCAACATTGAACTCAACCCTTGCGCGGGGCATCTTATTTGCCTCATCTCCCATTTGCGTCTAAAGAACTAGATGGATCGCACCAACGTACCGCGCGGGTTGCTGCGGGTGATCGGCCGGTTGGCAGCCTGCGCAGCGAGCCTCTCGCTCATCTGCGCGACTCCCGCATTCGCTGATCAGCTCGAACAGCACAACGACCTCGTCAAAAAATTTATCACCGACATGCACGCGGACCCGCTCGTCGCGGACTGCGCCGCGCACGGCGACTTCGTCGCGAGCACGTCGACCGCGTTCGACCACGTTGAATTTCCATCCAGTTCGTTCGACAGCGCGCACTCGTCGGTCACGCCGTGGAACGATTCGTTCGACGAAGGCAAGCAGCGCGTCAAGGTCGACAGCATCGTCACCGTCGAGGGCGTCGGCGTGCGCCAGAACAACTCGGGCGAGCCGGCCGATCTTAAATTCCGCTGCGGCTACGTCGGCTCGCAGATGCTCGCGTTCAGCTGGAACGATCCGGTACCGCCGAACCGCGCGCACAGCGAGGGATCGGGCAAGCACAAAGGCGGCAAAGGCAAGCACGCGGTCGGCGGCAAGACGAAGAATCCGTCGAAGACGGGCTCGGGCAAATCGTCGCGCGCGACATCGAGCAAATCGGCGAACAAGAGCTCGAAGAAAAAGAGCCAATGACATCCGGCGCCGGTGGGCTTGCACCACAGCCCGCTGCGTCGCCCCAATAAAAACGAGGCCCGCACTCTTTCCGTGCGGGCCTCGTCTTTTGGGGTCCATCCGTGCGCGTGTTTAAGCGAACGTCTCCACGTGACGCAGAATCGCCTGCAGCATCGCGGCACCCAGCGATGCGCTGCGCTCGCCGTTCCAGCCCACGCGCTCGTCGGGCAGATTCGCGTTGTCCTTGAACGGCATTTCCAACGTCAACGACAGACAGCCGAATTCGTTGCCGATGTACTTCGACGCGAGTTTCAACGCGTCCTCGCGATACTTGCTCGCCGCGTAGCCATACTTGTCCTGAAAATCCGGACTCGCGTGCTTGAACGCCTCGATGAACGCCTTCTGCTCGCGCCCCTGCCGCTCGGTAAAGCCCGGCAGCATTTCGGAGCCCGCCACGAACACATACGGCAACGCTTCGTCGCCATGAATATCGAAGAACAGGTCGCAGCCCGTCGCATGAATCGCGTCGCGCACCACCAGCACCTCGGGACTGCGCGCGGCGTCCGGCTCCATCCATTCGCGATTCAGGTTCGCGCCGGCCGCGTTGGTGCGCAGATTGCCGCGCACGCTGCCGTCCGGATTCATGTTCGGCACGATGTGGAACACCGCGTGATCGTACAGCTTGCGCGCGACCGGATCGCCCGCCCAATCGCCCCAGCCCGCGAGGCGCTTCACGAACCCCTCGATAAACCATTCGGCCATCGTCTCGCCCGGATGCTGGCGGGCAATCAGCCAGATGTTCTTTTTCGGCGCGACGTTGGCGGCATCGTCCGCGGGCGGTGTGCCGAGCGTGAGCAGCGAAATCGGCCGGCCTTCGACCGTCTTGCCGAGCTCGGTCAGCAACGCGTGCGGCATCTGCTGCACGGCACCGAGAAACTCGGCATGGCGCTCCTCGCTGTACGGTTCGAAGTACGCGTAGTAGATGCTGTCGAAATCGGGCGTATGGTCGATCGTCAATACCTTGCCGTCGTACGACGTCGGCACGCGAAACCAGTTCACGCGGTCATAGCTCGCAACCGCCCGATAGTCGCGCCAGCCCTCCGCGAACGCGCATGCGGCGGCGTTCTCGAAGTTCATCACGCAGCGCTCGCCCGCCGCGCCCGACAGACGGAAATAGAACCACTGCGCGAACTCGGCGTGGCTGTCTGGCCGCACGCGCAGGCGTATATTGCCGGCGTCCTCGCAGGACAGCACATCAATTGCGCCTGCGTCGAAATTGCTCGTAATCGATAACGTCATCAGAATCTTCCCTGCCTGTATGCACGCCGCCTTCCTGGCGCAGCGACGCGCTTATTCCGCAACGCGGCGGCGAAATACGAAAGTGGAGTCGTTCGAAGCTTCAGCGGTGAACGCATAGCCTTCGGTGTCGAAGTCCTTCAACTGCTCGGGACGATCGAGGCGGTTTTCCACCGCGAAGCGCGCCATCAAGCCGCGCGCGCGTTTTGCATGGAAGCTGATGATCTTGTAGCGGCCGCCCTTCCAGTCTTCGAACACCGGTGTGACGACCGGGGCGTCGAGCAGCTTCGGCTTGACCGACTTGAAGTACTCGCCCGACGCGCAATTGACCAGCACGCGCGAGGCCGCCGCGTTCTTCTTCAGCTGCGCGTTCAACGCGTGCGTGATGCGTTCGCCCCAGAACGCGTACAGATCCTTGCCACGCGGATTGGCGAAGCGCGTGCCCATTTCGAGCCGGTACGGCTGCAGCAGATCGAGCGGGCGCAGCAGGCCATAGAGACCCGAAAGCACCCGCACATGTTTCTGCGCATAGTCGAGATCGGCCGACGACAAGGTCTTCGCATCGAAACCCTCGTACACATCGCCATTGAAAGCGAGCACCGCCTGCTTGGCGTTGTGCGTGCCGAATTGCGGCGACCAGTCCGCGTAACGCTGAAAATTGAGGTGCGCGAGCTGATCGGAGATGCTCATCAGCGAAGCGATCTGTTGCGGCGACAAACGGCGCAGGTCGCCGATCAGTTCGGCGGCATCGTCGACGAAATCGGGGATCGTGTGCTTTTTGACGTGCGGCGGGGTGTCGTAGTCGAGCGATTTCGCCGGCGACAGAACGATTATCATAGAGGCTTGCAGGCACGCCGTGCCTGGCGGTCAAAGACGAAAGCCCGATTGTAACGAATGCCCGGTTCCCTCGCCTCAAGCGGCGCATTGCGCGTCGTACTCGATTCCAACGTATGGATCGATATTCTCGTATTCGACGACCCGCACACGCGGCCGATCGCCGCCGCGCTCGAAAGCGGCACGCTCGCCGCGCTGATCGACGCGCGCTGCCTCGCCGAACTCACCTACGTACTCGACTATCCGCAGTTCGCGCACCGCAACGTCGACAAAGCCGCGGCGCTCGCGGTCGTCGCGCGGCTCGCGCAACTCGTCGAGCCACCCGCGCCGACCGAGTCCGCCGACAACGTACGACCGCTGCCCCAATGCAAAGACCGCGACGACCAGAAGTTTCTCGAGCTTGCGCATGCGGCGCAGGCCGACTGGCTCGTATCGAAAGACCGCGCGGTGCTGAAGCTCGCGAAGCGGATCGCCCGCGATTTCGGCTTTCGGATCGCGCAACCGGCGCCGTTCGTCGCGGCGGTCGGTATCGAGCAGAAGGCCGCAGACGTGCCCGTCACCGTGTGAATCCGGTCATCCGTGCGCCGCTGCGAGCCGGCCGCACGTTGACGGCTCACCTCGGGCCGGCCAGATGGTCAACGTGAAACTCGCGGCGCGCACAGCGTGTCGCGATTCCCTACAATCAGACTTCGCCCTTCGCAACGACAGTTCGAGACTCGTCCCACCTTATCGCCCTGCTACCCACGACGCCATGAACGCACCGCACGACACGCCCACGAGCCCCACGTTCCCATCTCGCCTGCCGGACGTCGGCACGACGATCTTCACCGTGATGAGCGCGCTCGCCGCGGAAAAAGGCGCGGTGAATCTGGGTCAGGGCTTTCCCGACTTCGCCTGCGATCCGCGCATCGTCGACGCGGTCGCGAACGCAATGCGCGACGGCCACAACCAGTATCCGCCGATGGCCGGCGTGCTGCCGCTGCGTCAGGCGATTTCGGACAAGATCGCGAATCTGTACGGCCGCCGCTACGACGCGCATAGCGAAATCACCGTGACCGCGGGCGCCACCCAGGCGTTGCTGACCGCGATTCTTTGCACCGTCCATCCGGGCGACGAAGTGGTCGTGGTCGAGCCGACCTACGACAGCTATCTGCCGTCGATCGAGCTCGCGGGCGGCAAGCCGGTTTTCGTCACGCTCGACGCACCCGACTACGCGATCCCGTTCGACAAGCTCGCCGCCGCGATCACGCCGAGGACGCGGCTCATCATGATCAACACGCCGCACAATCCGACCGGCACCGTGTGGCGCGAACAGGACATGCGCAAGCTCGAAGAGATCGTGCGCGGCACCAACGTGCTGATCCTGTCCGACGAGGTGTACGAGCACATGGTCTACGACGGCGCGCCGCATGAAAGCGTCGCGCGTTATCCGGAACTCGCGCAGCGCAGCTTCGTCGTGTCGAGCTTCGGCAAGACTTACCACGTGACCGGCTGGAAAGTCGGCTATGTGGCCGCGCCCGCCGCGCTCACCGCCGAGTTCCGCAAGGTGCACCAGTTCAACGTGTTCACCGTCAACACGCCGATGCAAATCGGCCTCGCTGATTACATGTTGGACCCGGCGCCGTACGTGGATCTGCCGGCGTTTTATCAGCGCAAGCGCGACTTTTTCCGCGCCGGCCTCGCGAATTCGCGCTTCAGGTTGCTGCCCTGCACGGGCACGTATTTTCAATGCGTCGACTATTCGGCGATCAGCGATCTGCCCGAAGCCGAATTCGCGCAATGGCTGACCGGCGAGATCGGCGTCGCGGCGATTCCCGTGTCGGCTTTCTACCACGAGGCGCACGAGTCGGGCGTGGTGCGCTTCTGCTTCGCCAAGCAGGAAAGCACGCTCGCCACCGCGCTCGAACGGCTCGCGCGACTCTAGGACGCTGCGCGTGATGTCACGAACGAGCCCACGTTCCTTGCCATCGCGCGTTGCGGCACGGGTGTGCGCTTCACACCCTCGCGCGCTTCACGGCACTGCGCTCACTCCCTCAGGACGCACGCGACGCCGCGACGCAGGCCTTGCGGTCCTCGGTCACGCGCTGCGCGGCCGGCCGCGCGTTGATCGTCTTCACGTAGCTCTTCCAGTCGACTCCCGCTTCGAGCAGAAAATCACGGCCGTAAATGGTCTGCGTCGCCATTCCGACAAGCGGCAGGCTCACGTAGCCGGCGGTATCGGCGATGCTGAACTGCTCGCCGCACAGATACGGCGAGAACTTCGCGATCCGTTTGAAGCCGGCGATGTGATGCGTGAGCAGTTTCTCGACGCGCCCTTTCGTCGCGTCCGTGATCGTTCCGCCGAAAAACGCTTCCTTGTACAGATTGCGCGCCGTCAGCTCGAGATGCACATCGACGAAAAAGATCATTTCGCGCTCCTTGGCGGCCTGCCACGGATCGGCGGAGAAGATCGGCTTGTCGGGAAAACGCGCGGCCAGATATTCGACGATGCACTGCGACTCGCACAGATCGCCGTGTTCGGTCTGCAGATAAGGCACCTTGCCGAGCGGCGAATGCTCGAGCAGCGCTTCGTCCTGGCTCGGCTTCACGAGATGCTCCTCGAACTCGATGCCATGTTCGAGCAGCACGAACTTGACCTTGTTGTAGTAGTTGGAAAGCGCAAAACCGCACAGCTTGATCATCGGGTGTCTCCTTGTGTCATGGTGTGTGAGACCGCGCGTCGAAGTTGAAGCAGCGGCTTTCCATCAAATCATCCAGGAAATTGCACGATCGTGCTATTCTAAAATAACCATGGAGTCAGGCATCGCAATGAACTCTCGCAATTTCAGTATCGAGACCATCGGCATCGTCGGCACCGGCGCGATGGGCCGCGGCATCGCGCAGATCGCGGCGCTCGCCGGCCTGCGCGTGCGGCTCTACGACACCAACGCGGCCGCCGTCGGCGCCGCGCGCGACTATCTCGCGGAGACTTTCGCCAAATTGACGGCCAAAGGCAAGCTCGAGCAGTCACGCTCGCTCGCCGCGCTCGCCAATGTGAGCGGCGTGCAGGCGGTGAGCGAACTGGTCGGCTGCGATCTCGTCATCGAGGCGATCGTGGAAAAGCTCGACGTGAAGCAGGCGCTCTTTCGCGAGCTCGAAACCGTGGTCAGCGGCCGCTGCATCCTCGCGTCGAATACGTCGTCGCTGTCGATCACCGCGATCGCCGCGGGTTGCACCGACCCGTCGCGCGTGGTCGGCTATCACTTCTTCAATCCGGTGCCGCTGATGAAGGTCGTCGAAGTAATCGACGGCCTGCGCAGCGACCCCAAGGCCGGCGACGCGCTGATGGATCTCGCGCGCCGGATGGGCCACACGCCGGTGCGCGCGAAGGACATGCCCGGCTTCATCGTCAATCACGCGGGTCGCGGCATGAATACCGAGGGCTTGCGCGTGGCGGGCGAAGGCGTCGCGAGCTTTGCGGACATCGACCGCATCATGCGCGAACAAGCCGGCTTTCGCCTCGGGCCGTTCGAGCTGCTGGACCTGACCGCGCTCGACGTTTCGCATCCGGTGATGGAGTCGATCTATCACCAGTTCTACGAGGAACCGCGTTACACACCGTCGCCGATCACGGGCACGCGGCTGTCGGGCGGACTGCTCGGCCGCAAGAGCGGCGAAGGTTTTTATCGCTACGTGGACGGCAAGCAGCAGGTTCCCGCCGAAGCGCCCGCGCCGGCCGCGCTGCCGCAAAGCGTATGGGTCAGCCAGCGCTATCGCGACGCGTATGAGGCCGTCGTGCAGCTGGTCGGCAACGCGGGCGTGAAGCTCGACGAAGGCGCGACGCCCGCCGCCGGTTCGCTGATTGTCGTCACGCCGTTCGGCCACGACGCGACCACCGCCGCGGTCGACGAAGCGCTCGACGCGAGCCGCGTCGTCGCCGTCGACGCACTATTCCCGCTCGCCGGCGCGCAACGCCGCACGGTGATGACCACGCCGGCCACGACACGCGCCGCGCGCGACAGCGCGCATGCGCTGTTCGCCGCCGACGGCATCCCCGTCACCGTGATCCGCGATTCGACCGGCTTCGTCGCGCAGCGGGTGGTCGCGACGATCGTCAACATCGGCTGCGACATCGCGCAAAAGCAGATCGCGACGCCGCAGGACATCGACCTCGCCGTCACGCTCGGCCTCGGCTATCCGCGCGGACCGCTCGCGCTCGGCGATGCGCTCGGCGCCACCACCATTCTCACGATCCTGCGCAACATGCACAGCGTGCTCGGCGAGCCGCGCTATCGCCCGTCGCCGTGGCTCGCCAGACGCGCGCAACTCGGCCTCTCGCTCACGCAGCGCGACGCCGCCGACACTCAATCGGAGACCCAGGAGACCCAATCATGAGCGCCGCCCTGCTCGCTTCACGCCCGGCCAGCAGCGAATCCACGCTGGTCCTCACGCTCTCGAACCCCGGCGCGCGCAACGCGCTGCATCCGGACATGTACGCGGCCGGCATCGAGGCATTCGATACCGCCGAGCGCGATCCGTCGATTCGCGCTGTCGTGATCACCGGTGCCGACAACTTCTTTTGCGCGGGCGGCAACCTGAACCGCCTGCTCGAAAATCGCGCGAAAGATCCGTCCGTGCAGGCCGATAGCATCGACATGCTCGCTCAATGGATTTCGGCGCTGCGGCTGTCGTCGAAGCCGGTCATTGCCGCGGTGGAAGGCGCCGCGGCCGGCGCGGGATTTTCGCTCGCGCTCGCCTGCGATCTGATCGTCGCCGCGGACAACGCCAAATTCGCGATGTCGTATGCGCGCGTCGGCTTGACGCCCGACGGCGGCGGCTCGTGGTTCCTCGCGCAGTCGCTGCCGCGCCAGCTGGCCACCGAGGTACTGATCGAAGCCAAACCGATCGGCGCCGCGCGTCTGCACGAACTCGGCGTCGTCAACCGGCTTACCAAAGCCGGCACCGCGCTCGACAACGCGCTCGCCTGGGCCGACGAACTCGGCACGATTTCGCCCAATTCGGTCACGCGCATCAAGGGGCTGATCGCCGCGGCCGGCACGCAGTCGCTCGCCGATCACCTGGTCGCCGAGCGCGATAACTTCGTCGCATCGCTGCACCATCGCGACGGCCTCGAAGGCATCACCGCGTTCCTCGAAAAGCGCGCGCCGATCTACAAATAAGCGACGGGAGAGCCGCCCGACATGTCCGACTACCAACTGCCGAAACGTCGCCGCATCTTCCTGATGCGTCACGGCGACGTCACCTACTTCGACGATTCCGGCCGCGCGATCGATCCCGAAACCGTGCCGCTGAACGCGAACGGCCGCGAGCAGGCGAGCGCGGCGGGCCGCGTGTTCGCCGAACAGCAACTGCGCTTCGACCGTGTGATCGTC
Organism: Paraburkholderia sp. HD33-4; assembly: GCF_021390635.1. Lineage (NCBI taxonomy): Bacteria > Pseudomonadati > Pseudomonadota > Betaproteobacteria > Burkholderiales > Burkholderiaceae > Paraburkholderia > Paraburkholderia sp. HD33-4. The sequence continues at coordinate 3,089,025 of NZ_JAJEJS010000001.1, forward strand.
AGCGGCTTGCCGCGCACGATCGAAACCGCGCGGCGTGTGCTGGCCGAAACGGGCCAAGAGATCGAACCCGAGATCGACCCCGCTTTGCAGGAGATTCGCGGCGGCCGGCTCGGCAGCATTCCGCCGGGCGATATCGAGGCGGCGTTTCTCGGCGTGTTCGACGGCATCGTGCCGGAGAGCATGCGCTTTCTCGATGGAGAGACGATCGGCGAGCTGTTCGATCGCGTGTTGCCGGCCGTCGCGGCGCTACGCGAGGACACGTCGTGGGACACCGCGCTGCTGGTGCTGCACGGCGGCGTCAACCGCGCGATCCTGTCGCACGCGCTGACTGCCGGCGGCCGCACGTTCTTCGGTCATCTGTCGCAGGCGACCGGCTGCATCAATGCGCTCGACGTCGGCGCCGCGCCGCGCGACTGGGTGCTGCGCATGCTCAACTATTCACCGCCGTCGCCGTTGCACCGCGACGTTCGCAACACCACGATGGAAATGCTCTACGCACAATTCATCCGATACCAGCGTAGCTGACACCGAACTGGAGGAGACACATGGCGCAAGCCACGCAGACCGGCGAACCCGCACGCACACAGGACTACTCGGCTTTCGAAGGCACCCGCCCGGTCAACGAGCGGCAACGCTTCGACACCGACGCGCTGGCCGCGTGGCTGAGCGCGCACGTCGACGGATTCGAGGGGCCGCTGACGCTCGAGCAGTTCGCCGGCGGACAATCCAATCCCACTTTCAAGCTGATCACGCCGAAGCGCTCCTATGTGATGCGTGCGAAGCCAGGCCCTGCCGCGAAGCTGCTGCCGTCCGCGCATGCGATCGAACGCGAATACCGCGTGATGCACGCGCTCGCCGACACCGACGTGCCGGTCGCGCGGATGCTCGCGCTATGCGAGGACGAGAGCGTGATCGGCCGCGCGTTCTACGTGATGGAGTTCGTGGAAGGCCGCGTGCTATGGGATCAATCGCTGCCGGGCATGACGTCCACCGAGCGCGCGGCGATCTATGACGAAATGAATCGCGTGATCGCGGCGTTGCACAGCGTCGACGTCGCCGCCGCCGGCCTCGCCGATTACGGCAAGCCCGGCAATTACTTCGCGCGCCAGATCGGTCGCTGGAGCAAGCAGTATCTGGCGTCCGAGACCGAGCCGATCGACGCGATGCACCGCCTGATCGACTGGCTGCCGCAGCATATGCCCGCGCAGACGAGCGGCCGTACCTCGGTCGTACATGGCGACTACCGGCTCGATAACCTGATCTTCGATCGCAATGAGCCGCGCGTGCTCGCGGTGCTCGACTGGGAACTGTCGACGCTCGGCGATCCGCTCGCCGATTTCGCGTATCACTGCATGGCGTGGCACGTCGACCCCGCACAGTTCCGTGGCATCGCGGGACTCGATTGGGCCGCGCTCGGCATTCCCGATGAAGCGCGCTACGTCGAGCGCTATTGCCAACGCACCGGCTTCGAGATTCAAGGCGACTGGAACTTTTACCTGGCGTACAACATGTTCCGCATCGCCGCGATTCTGCAAGGGATCATGAAACGCGTCGTCGACGGTACCGCGTCGAGCGCGCAGGCGCTCGACGCCGGCCGGCGCGCGAAGCCGATGGCCGAACTGGCCTGGCATTACGCGCAGAAGGTTCTGTAGAGACAAGAGCGCGCCCTGCTCCCCACCATTCGCAGTCCGTTACCCGCGAGGTTTTCAGATGAATTTCGATTACACCCCGAAGGTCCAGGCGTTGCGCGAAAAACTGCTCGCCTTTTTCGACGAGCACATTTACCCGAACGAACAGGCGTTCTACGCGGAGATCGCGCGTAATCGCCAGAACGGCAACGCATGGGTGCCGACCGAGTTGATCGAGCAACTCAAGCAGAAGGCGCGCGACGCCGGCCTGTGGAATCTGTTCCTGCCGCAATCGGAGCGCGGCGCCGGCCTGACGAATCTCGAATACGCGCCGCTGTGCGAGATCATGGGCCGCGTGCCCTGGGCGCCGGAAGTGTTCAACTGCAATGCGCCGGACACCGGCAACATGGAGACGATCGAGCGCTACGGCAGCGAAGACAACAAGCGCGAGTGGCTCGAACCGCTGCTGCAAGGTCAGATCCGTTCGGCATTTCTGATGACGGAGCCGGAGGTCGCGTCGTCGGATGCGACCAATATCCAGACCAGCATCGTGCGCGATGGCGATCACTACGTGATCAACGGTCACAAGTGGTGGTCGTCGGGTGCGGGCGATCCGCGCTGCAAGGTCTATATCGTGATGGGCAAGACCGATCCCGACGCGCCGCGCCATCAGCAGCAGTCGATGATCCTCGTGCCCGCCGACGCCACCGGCATCACCGTGCATCGCCCACTCACGGTGTTCGGTTACGACGACGCGCCGCACGGCCACATGGAGATCACGCTCGACAACGTGCGCGTGCCCGCCACCAACATGCTGCTCGGCGAGGGCCGCGGCTTCGAGATCGCGCAAGGCCGTCTCGGCCCGGGACGCATCCATCACTGCATGCGTCTGATCGGTCTCGCCGAGCGCGCGCTCGAATTGATGGCGAAGCGCTCGCTGCAACGTGTCGCGTTCGGCAAGCCGGTCGCATCGCAGGGTGTCACGCAGGAACGTCTCGCCGAGGCGCGCTGCATGATCGAGCAGGCCCGTCTGCTCACGTTGAAGACCGCATACATGATGGACACTGTCGGCAACAAGGGCGCGCGCGGCGAAATCGCGATGATCAAGGTGGTCGCGCCGAACATGGCGTGCCAGGTGATCGACTGGGCGATTCAGGCGCATGGCGGCGGCGGCGTCAGCGACGATTTCCCGCTCGCGTATGCGTATGCATCGGCGCGCACGCTGCGTTTCGCCGACGGCCCCGACGAAGTGCACCGCAACGCGATCGCCAAGCTCGAACTCGCGCGTCACATGGATGCGGGCGCGGCGGCTCGCGTGGAAATGCCGGTCACCCGCGTTTGAGTGCCTCGACTCGGGGTGAGCGCGGGGCCCGAGGCCATCGCAAGCAGCATCGCGCGTTCTATGCTCTAATTTTCGGCAACCGCGGCGCCCTCTTTGTGGCGCCGCTTTGACGAAAAGGAGCCAGGATGATCGACGTCTATAGCTGGGCGACCCCGAACGGCCACAAGGTTCACATCATGCTCGAGGAGACGGGCCTACCCTACAACGTGCATGCGGTGAACATCGGTGCCGGCGACCAGTTCGCGGCCGAATTTCTCGCCATCAGCCCCAACAACAAGATTCCCGCGATCGTCGATTCCGAAGGGCCGAAAAGCGCCGACGGGCGACCATTCGCGCTGTTCGAATCAGGGGCGATACTGATTTATCTGGCCGAGAAAACCGGCAAGTTTCTACCCACCGATCCGGCCGCGCGCTACGCGACACTGCAATGGCTGATGTTCCAGATGGGCGGCCTCGGTCCGATGCTAGGACAAACGCATCACTTCCGCGTGTATGCGCCCGAGCGGATCGAATATGCTGTCAATCGCTACACCAACGAAGCGCGACGTCTGTACGGCGTGATGGACACGCAACTCGGCAAGACGCGTTACCTCGCCGGCAACGACTATACGATCGCGGACATCGCCGCGTTTCCGTGGACCCGTTCGTGGCAAAACCAGGGCATCGAACTCGATACGTTGCCGAACGTGAAGCGCTGGCATGAAGAGATCGCCGCGCGCTCGGCGGTAGTGCGCGGCGTCGACGTGCTGGCGTCCGCGCGCGTGCCGCTGATGGACGACAAGGCGAAAGAAATTCTGTTTGGCGCGACGCAGTACGCGAAACACTAGTTTCGGGCCGTCGCGCTTAGGCGGCTACACACCAACAGAAAGCGCGAGCGGCATCCCTGCCGGCTCGCGCTTTTTTTATTGGACCTGTGAAGGGGCAAACGCTAGAAGTAGTGCCGCGTGATGAACTCCGCGACGCACACCGGTCGATCGCTGCCCTGACGCTCCAGCGTCACGTTCCATGCGAGTTGCACGCCGCCGTTGTCTACATCGGTCACCGACTCCACCGCGAACTTCGCACGCAACGACGACCCCACGAGCACCGGCGACATGAACCGCACGCGGTTCAAGCCGTAGTTGACGCCCATACGCTGCTCGATTCTCAGCGTCTTGCCGAGCAAAGCCGGGATCAGCGACAGCGTCAGAAACCCATGCGCGACCGGGCCGCCAAACGGCGATTCGCGCCTGGCCCGCTCGGGATCGATGTGAATCCACTGATGATCGCCGGTCGCCTCGGCAAAACGGTTGACCCTGTCCTGATCGACGCTCAGCCATTCGCTGACGAGCGGCGCCGCGCCGACGAGCGCGCGCAAAGCGTCCACATTGTCGAAAGCGGCGATCGTCGCCGCGCTTGCCGTCATGCCGTAACTCCCGGATGACGCAGGCCGAACATGCCATTCGAGCGCACCGTGACCACCAATTCTCCGTGCTGATTGATGCCCTCCCAGCGCGTCGACACGATGCCGCGATCCGGCTTGCTCTGCGACACGCGCTTGTCGACGATGACGTTCATCATCGTGATCGTATCTCCGACTCGCACCGGTTTGAGCCAGCGAATCTCATCGAGACCGGGCGAACCCATCGACGTCGAATTCGCCAGCACCTTGCGCACGAGCATGCCCATCATCACCGAGCAGGTGTGCCAGCCGCTTGCGACGAGGCCGCGGAACGGCGATTCGGCCGCGGCGGCTTCGTCGAGATGAAACGGCTGCGGATCGAACTGTTGCGCGAACTCGACGATCTCCTCGCGTGTAAACGTATGCTTGCCGATCTCGTGGCTCGTGCCCACTTCCATGTCTTCGAAACTGATTTTCATCAGTGCACCTCCTTTGTCCGTTGGAACGGCCCGATCAGTCTCCGGCGACGGCAAATCCGGGCAGCGTGGCAAACCGCGCGAGATGATGATCGACGTCGCCGAGCGTGGTCTCGATGATCGCGAGGCGCTTGAACAGATGCGCGGCCGCCACTTCGTTCGTGACACCCATGCCGCCGTGCAACTGCACCGCCTGTTGACCGACGAAACGCGCGGCCTGGCCGACCCGAACCTTTGCCGCGGAGATTGCGCGCCGGCGCTCGTTCGCGTCTTCACTCGCGTAGCGCATCGCGGCCAGATACGTAATCGAACGCGCCTGCTCGGCGTGGATCAGCATCTCGACCATGCGATGCTGCAGCACCTGGAAACGCGCGATCGGCTGGCCGAACTGCTGGCGCGTTTTGGTGTATTCGACGGTGGCGTGATTGAGCGCGTCGAGCGCGCCGATCGCTTCCGCGCACAGCAGCAGCGTGCCGTAGTCGGCGATATGCTCCAGGGCTGCCGCTCCCGCATGTTCGCCGGCGAGACGGCGCGCGGGCGTGCCGCTGAATTCGAGCGTCGCGGCGCGTTGACCGTCGATCGTGCGGTACCCGGTGATCGCGACGCCAGCCGCGTCACGTGCGACGACAAAGAGTGCAATCTCGCCATCGAGGCGCGCCGGCACGATCCAGTGGTCCGCCTGCGCGCCGTGCAGCACGACAGATTTGGTGCCGCTGAGCGTATGCTGAGCGCCCTGCCCGGTCGCGGTCGTCGCGATGTCGAACAGATCGTAGCGGGAATCCGGCTCATGAAACGCTACGGCCAGCCTTGCTTCACCCTGGGCCACCCGTTCGAGCAGCGCGGCATCTTCGCCGTCGCCGGTTCCGGCAAGGCGCAGCGCCTCGATGCCGACCGCCGTCGCCCAATACGGCTCGACGACGAGCGCGCGGCCGAGTTCCTGCATGACCACGAGCATGTCGATCGGCCCACCGTTGAAACCGCCCTGCGCTTCAGGCACCGGCAACGCGGTCAGCCCCAGTTCGGTGAACGCAGCCCAGTGTGCAGCCGATACGCCCGCCTCCGAGCGCACGATCTCCTGACGCGCTTCGAAGCCATAGCTCTTCTCGAGATAGCGGCGCAACGCATCGGCGAATTGCTGTTGTTCGTCGTTAAAAGTGAAGTCCATGCGCCGCTCCTCAAAGTCCGAGAATCATCTGCGCGATGATGTTCTTTTGAATTTCGTTCGAGCCGCCATAAATCGACGTCTTGCGGAAGTTGAAGTAGTACGCGGCAAGCGGCGCGGCATCGTCGGCGCCGGCCAGACTGTGCTCGCGTTCGCCTTCGAGGAACGGCACGTCGAACGGCGCGGCAAGCGGGCCGATCGCCTCGAACATCAGTTCGGTGAGTCCCTGCTGCACTTCCGTGCCCTTGATCTTCAGCATCGACGCTTCCGGGCCCGGGCCGCGACCGCCCGCCTCGTTGGCCACCACACGTTGCACGGTGACTTCGAGGGCCATCAACTCGATCTCGAGACTCGCGACCTTCGCCGCAAACACCGGATCGTGCAGCAGCGGCTTGCCGTTCTTTTTCTGATTCAGCGCAACACGCTTGAGAAACGCCAGTTCGCGCTTCGACCCACCGACTCGTGCAATGCCGGTACGCTCGTGCCCGAGCAGATACTTCGCATACGTCCAGCCGCGATTTTCTTCGCCGACCAGGTTGTCGACCGGCACTTTGACGTCCTCGAAGAACACTTCGTTGACTTCATGATCTTCGTCGAGCGTGATGATCGGGCGCACCGTAATGCCCGGCGTTTTCATATCGATCAGCAGGAACGAGATACCCTCCTGCTTTTTGGCGCCGCCGTCGGTGCGCACGAGGCAGAACATCATGTCGGCGTGCTGGCCGAGCGTGGTCCAGGTCTTCTGACCGTTGACCACGTAATGATCGCCGACGCGCTCGGCGCGGGTGCGCAGCGACGCAAGGTCGGAACCCGACCCTGGTTCCGAATAGCCCTGACACCACCAGTCCGTGCCGTCGAGAATACGCGGTAGATAGTGGCGCTTCTGCGCCTCGTTGCCGTACTTCATCAGCACCGGCGCGACCATCGACACACCGAAAGGCAAGACGGAAGGTGCGCCGATACGCGCGCACTCTTCTTCCCAGATATGTCGTTGCGTCGCGTCCCAGCCGGGGCCGCCGTATTCGCGCGGCCACGCGACCACCGACCAGCCTCGTGTGCCAAGCAGCCTGTGCCAGCTTGCGAAGTCTTCGCGGGAAAGACGTTTGTGATTGAGAACCTTGTCGCTCAGCTCGTGAGGCAAATTCGCTTCGAGCCAGGTGCGGATGTCGGCGCGGAACGCGTCTTCAGCGGGGGAATAGTCCAGATTCATGCGTAGTGTCTCCTGGCCGCCACCACCACCCGGCCGCCTGGAGCCACCGCGCTACTGCAGTGGTTCCTTCAGCGCAGCCGGGACCGGCAGCGGCATCACTTCGATGCCTTCCTCGACCAAGGCACGCGCATCCTCAGGTGTCGTGACACCGCGAATGCTGCGCGCGGGCGCTTCGTTGTAGTGAATGCGCCGCGCTTCCTCGGCGAAGCGGTCGCCCACGTTCTCAGTCTTCTCCAGTACCTCGCGCAGCGCTCGCATCATGTGCGCCTGCACTTGCTCCGCGCCCGCCGGCAGCTTTGAGTCGGTCGCGCCCGACAGATTCAGACGCGGTGCCGACGGCAAACGGCTCACCTCGTTCGCACCGCAGATCGGACATTCGACGAGCTTGCGGGACTGCTGCGACTCGAAGTCATCAGCCGAAGCGAACCAGCCTTCGAACCGATGGCCATGCGGACACTGTAAATCGAGGACCTTCATGTGGAATCAGGGCTTGCGTGCCAGTTTAGCGCAAAATGGAAATTTGTGAACGATCGTTCGTAAAACTTTAGGGCCGTCGCCCAGCCGCCAGATGCTGCAAGGGAATGCAACGTAGGTGGGCGATTTTAACGCTTTACGGCATGTGCTGCCGAAGGCGGACCGGCCGGTAATCGGTGCCGCATTTGCTCCGTTCTCCAGCCCGCTTGCGGCGCATTGCTACGCCACGAGATTGCCGAGTTGACGACTCACCCGCGGTTCAATCTGACGGGCCTCCTTCGTCAGATTGATCTGCTTCGCCAGCTTTGCGACATCCGCCACACCGATCTCGATCTCATACCCGCCGCGCGCCGTCAGCCATTCAAGCACGTCGGCAAGATGCCACACCGACGCACTGCCTTCGTGGACCGGCGGCGGGAAGTCGATGGCGTTGTTCAGCATCAGCTTGCGCATGTTTTGGCGGGACACGCCGGCCATTTCCGCGACGTCGGTCAGCCCCACGAAGTCAGGTCCTGCCTCGACCAGTTGCGCGGACGGCACAGTGCGTTTCACGTCCTTGAGCGCGCTGGTGACAGCCTCGAATGCATTGGGGCCTTCGCGGGTAAAAAGCAGCCCGAGGCGCCCCGGCTGCCCGACGCCGATCGTGGCATCGTCGCACCCCGCTTCGCCCAACCGTTCGACGATTGCGTCTGCATCGCAATCTTCCGCGGCGAGGCGGTATTTCAACGTGAACACATATTCCATACGTTACTCCTGTCTTTGTTGAGCCCAGGTTATTGCGATTGCTGTTTGCTACCCACCAACCCACTAGCGCCGTGCCGCGCAGTTGCCGACGATCCGCCGCAAGTGTCTGGCGTGATTGCTGGGATTCCTCGGGCTACTCCAGACGCTCGATATACAGAACTCTCCGCAACGGCATTCGGCGTCTTTGTACGGGCAAAAGATCTTTCCCCACGCATGACCTCTTCCGCCGTCCTGAACGCGCCAGCCATGCTGCTCCGCGTACACCAATGCGGCCTCGATCTCTTTCTTCGTGTGCCTTCCTCGAACCATCGACACCTCCAATGTAGTTGGTCAAGATAGGGTTGTCAACTGACAACCCTATCTTGACCGGAAATCAGATCACTCCGATGACCAAGGTCAGTTATCCAAAACAAAATCGACGACGAACCCGGTAACCGAGAGGTCCATACTAGCCGGCCGCCGCCGCCGAGACGAGCCAGCCAGATGGCATAGGAAATGGTCTATTTTTTCGAGTCAGTAAGAAGCCGCGAACCCAATAACAAAGCCCCTGCCGGTCATCGACCAACAGGGGCTTCGTTAAACCGCAACGCGGATCAGCTGGATCAGCGATCAGGCAGAAGTGAACCTATACCGTTTCGGGCGTCTGCGTCGGCCACGTACCCGACAGCACTTTCTCGAGCCAGAAGGTACCAATGATCGTCTTCACATCGGTGATCTTGCCAGTGCGTACCCACTCGGACACCTGCTCCACGGTTGCCGTGAACAGTTCGAGAAACTCGCCGTCGTCGAGCATGCGCTCGCCAGCGGTCAAGCCTCGCGCGAGATAGATATCGATGAATTCGGTCGAGTAAGAAATGATCGGGTGAATCCGGGTCAGGTACACGTACTCGCGCGCGGTATAGCCGGTTTCTTCGCGCAGTTCCCGCACCGCGCAGGCCAGCGCGCCCTCGTTCGGGTCGAGCTTGCCGGCCGGATATTCGACCATCACCTTGCCCATCGGATACCGATACTGACTTTCGAGCAGCACGCGACCGTCATCGAACATGGGGATCACCATCACGGCACCCGGATGTTGAACGTACTCGCGCGTCGCATGTTTGCCGTCCGGCAGTCGAACCGTATCGTATTTGACTGTCATGAACGGCCCTTGGTGGACCGTCTTGCTGTCGATACAAGTTTCAGTGAGCGCGGCGTCGTGATTGGGGAGTTCAGCCATGTACGGACCTCGGAACAGCCAGGCGCGCGACGGCGGGACGCCGTCAGCGGCGTTTGACGAGATATTGGAAGGTAAAGCCGGGAAAAGCGAACACCACGAACAGCGCGAACGTGATCGCGTAGAACTGCCAGCCCTGCTCGAAACGGTTTCCCGCGCGCGCTTCCAGCAGAAAGCCCAGCGTGCCGACCACGAAATACAGCACGATCAATTCGGCAATCCGGAGCCAGGCGCTTTTCTTCGCCGCCTTCAGCGGCACGGCGGCGAAGAGGCGCTGATTCAGGAACGGCAAGTTGGCGCCGACCAGCGCCAACAGCACGATAAACCAGCCTGCAGCGGACATCAGAGCAGCAGCGTGTGCTGGATCGCCTGCAGGCAGGCGCGCAACAGCGGATCCGGCACGATACCGAGCACCAGCACGGCGACGCCGTTCAACGCGAGCAACGCGCGTGTGCTCGTGTCCGCCAGGATCGGCGACTTGTCTTGCGGCTCGTCGAAGTACATCAGCTTGACGATACGCAGATAGTAGAACGCGCCGAACAGCGACGTGATCACGGCGAGCACGGTGAGCCAGGTCAGGCCGGCGTTCATCGTCGCTTGCAGCACGGCGAGCTTCGCATAGAAGCCGACTGCCGGCGGAATACCCGCGAGCGAGAACATCATGATCATCATCACGAACGCGAACACCGGGCTGCGCTGGTTGAGGCCCTTGAAGTCCTCCAGCGTGTCCGCTTCGAAGTCGCGGCGCGCGAGCAGCATGATGACGCCGAAGGTGCCGAGCGTCGTGATCAGGTAGATGATGCTGTAGAACATCGCCGAGCCGTACGCGCTCGCGGCGCCCGTGGTCTTCTGGTCGACCACGCCGGCGAGCAGACCGAGCAGCACGAAGCCCATGTTCGAGATCGCCGAATACGCAAGCATCCGCTTGACGTTGCGCTGCACGATACCGGTAATGTTGCCGACGATCAGCGACAGGGCCGCCAGAATCACCAGCATCTGCTGCCATTCCACCGCGAGCGGCAGCAGGCCCATCACGAGGAAACGCAGACCCCATGCGAATGCCGCGACCTTCGGCCCGCCGCCGACGATGAGCGTCATCGCCGTTGGTGCGCCCTGGTACACGTCAGGCACCCACATATGGAACGGTACCGCACCCATCTTGAACGCCACGCCGGCCACGATGAAGATCACGCCGAACAGCAGCACGGTCGGATCGTAGTGGCTGGTGCTGATCGCCTTGAACACTTCGTTCAGGTCGAGCGAGCCGGTCGCGCCATACAGCATCGACACGCCGTACAGCAGGAAACCGGAAGCCAGCGCGCCGAGCACGTAGTACTTCATCGCCGCTTCGTTCGACGAAGCAACTTCGCGACGCAGCGCGATCACCGCGTACAGCGACAGCGACATCAGCTCCAGACCGAGGTACAGCGTCAGGAAGTTGTTGCCCGAGATCATCACGATCTGGCCGAGCAGCGAGAACATGCCGAGCAGGAAGAAGTCGCCGCGGAACAGGCTACGGTCTTCCAGGTAGCGACGCGAATAAACGATGGTCACCGCATAGCCGAGCGACACCACCGCCTTCATCACGTTGGCGAACGGATCGACCACATACATGTGATCGAAGAAGTAATGCACTTGCGGGTCGAACGCATTGACCGCGAACCAGATCCCGGCGACGAGCGTCGAGAAGAACGCGATGAAATACGTGGTACGGCGACCCTCCTGGCCGACGAACGTGTCGTTGAGCCACGCGATCACAACGGCGAACATCACCAGTGCGTCGGGCAACAGAGCAGTCATAGGGGCGTTTTGCATGGTCTTAAATTCCTCCGCTCGTCGTTACTGAGACAACGGCAGCTTCGATTGAGCAACGTGGGAGAGGAGGTTTTCCACGGATACGTGCATCACATCGGTAAAGGGCTTCGGGTACAGGCCCATGAACAGCGTCAGTGCGGCGAGCACTGCCAGCATGAAAAATTCGCGACGGCTGATGTCGAGCAGGCTCTTCACGTGGTCGTTCGCTACCGCGCCGAAGTAGACGCGCTTGTACATCCACAGCGTGTAGGCCGCGCCGAGAATCAGCGTGACTGCCGCGCCACTCGCGATCCAGAAGTTGTACTGGACGGAGGCCAGAATCACCATGAATTCGCCGACGAAACCGGAAGTGCCCGGCAAGCCGCAATTCGCCATCGCAAACAGCATCACGAACGCCGCGAACTTCGGCATCACGTTGACGACGCCACCGTAATCGGCGATCTGACGCGAGTGCATGCGGTCGTACAGCACGCCGATGCAAAGGAACATTGCGCCCGACACGAAGCCGTGCGAAATCATCTGCACGATCGCGCCTTCCGCGCCGAGCTGATTGAAGATGAAGAAGCCGAGGGTGACGAAGCCCATGTGCGCGATCGACGAATACGCGACCAGCTTTTTCATGTCAGCCTGCACCATCGCGACGAGACCGATATAGATCACCGCGATCAGCGACAGCGTAATGACGACCGGTGCGAGGAAATGGCTCGCATCAGGCGTGACGGGCAGCGAGAAGCGCAGGAAACCGTACGCGCCGAGCTTCAGCATGATGGCGGCCAGCACGACCGAGCCGCCGGTCGGCGCTTCCACGTGCGCGTCCGGCAACCACGTGTGCACCGGCCACATCGGCACCTTCACCGCAAAGGCCAGGAAGAACGCGATAAACAGCAGCACCTGCGGCGTCATCGCGATTTGGGCGTGCTGCCACGTGGCGATGTCGAACGAACCGGTCTCGTTGTACAGATAGATCAGCGCAACCAGCATCAGCAGCGAGCCAGCCAGCGTGTACAGGAAGAACTTGAATGCCGCGTACACGCGGTTCGCCCCGCCCCACACGCCGATGATGATGTACATCGGGATCAGCGTCGCTTCGAAGAACACGTAGAACAGCATGCCGTCGGCCGCGCTGAACACGCCGACCATGATGCCCGACAGGATCAGGAACGCCGCGAAGTACTGGCCGACGTTCTTCGTGATCACTTCCCACCCGGCGATCACGACGATCACCGTGATCAACGCGGTCAACACGACGAACCACATCGAAATGCCGTCCACGCCGAGGTGGTACGCGATGTGGAAGCGCTCGATCCAGCTCGCGTGCTCGACGAACTGCAGGTCGGCGGTGCTCGAATCGAAGCTGGTGATCAGCGGCAGCGTGACGAGGAAGCTCAGGACCGAGCCGATCAGCGAAATCCAGCGCGCGGGGGCTGGGTTCTCGTCGTTGCCGATCGCGAGGACCAGCAGACCGAAGAGGATCGGCAACCAGATCGCGATGCTGAGAATCGGATAAGCGTGCATGAGTGTCCCTCGCCTTATTTGCCGCCGAGCGTTACAAACAGGGTCAGGAGCCCCAGCATGCCGATGATCATGGCGAACGCGTAGTGATAGATGTAGCCGGATTGGAGGAAGCGGATCACGCTAGCGAACCAGCCGATAAAGCGTGCGCTGCCGTTGACGATGCCGTCGATCACGACCACGTCGCCTTCCTTCCACAGTCCCCGGCCAATGGCCACCGCGCCCCGCGCAAACACGACTTCGTTGATCTTGTCCATGTAGTACTTGTTATCGAGCAACGTGTAGATCGGACCGAATGCACGCTTGACGACAGCAGGCAGATCCGGACGGACCAGATACAGGAACCATGCGACTACTACGCCTGCGAGCGCGAGCCACACCGGCAGGCCCGACACCGAGTGCAGACCCATCGACGCCCAGCCCTGGAATTCTTCGGCCATCTCATGCAGCGCCGGATGGTTCTCGCTGATGTAGATCACCTTGTCGAACGCGACGCCGTGCTGGAAGAAGTCGCCGAACAGCATCGGGCCGACGCCGATCGCGCCGATCACGATCGACGGAATCGCCAGCAGCACCAGCGGCACCCATACGACCCACGGTGTTTCGTGCGGCTCGTGAGCGTGGTCGTCGTGACCATGACCATGGTCGTCGTGGCCGTGAGCATTATGTCCATGCGACGCGGCTTCGGCGCCCATCGGCGATTCCGGGTGCTTGGGACCGCGGAAGCGCTCTTCGCCGTGGAACACCATGAAATACATACGGAACGAATACAGCGCGGTCACGAACACGCTTGCGACCACCGCGAAGTAAGCGAAACCCGAACCCGGCAGATGCGACAGCTTCACCGCGTCGATGATCGAGTCTTTCGAGTAGAAACCCGAGAAGAACGGCGTGCCGATCAGTGCGAGTGAACCGATCAGCGACGTGATCCACGTGATCGGCATGTACTTGCGCAGGCCGCCCATGTTGCGCATGTCCTGATCGTGGTGCATGCCGATGATCACAGAACCCGCGCCGAGGAACAGCAGCGCCTTGAAGAACGCGTGCGTCATCAGGTGGAACACGGCGACCGAATAAGCCGACGCGCCGAGCGCGACCGTCATGTAACCGAGCTGCGACAGCGTGGAATAAGCCACCACACGCTTGATGTCGTTCTGCACGATCCCGAGGAAACCCATGAACAGCGCGGTAATCGCACCGATGACCATGACGAACGACAGCGCCGTATCCGACAGTTCGAACAGCGGCGACATGCGCGTGACCATGAAGATACCGGCCGTCACCATGGTCGCCGCGTGAATCAGCGCCGAGATCGGCGTCGGGCCTTCCATCGAGTCCGGCAGCCACACGTGCAGCGGGAACTGCGCCGACTTACCCATCGCGCCGATGAACAGGCAAATGCAGGCCACCGTCAGCAGGCCCCAGTCGGTACCCGGGAAGCTGAGCGCAGCGAGTTCGGTACGCTTCGCGAAGACTTCGCCGTAGTTCATCGAACCGGCAAACGCGAACAGCAAACCGATGCCGAGCAGGAAACCGAAGTCGCCGACGCGGTTCACGATGAACGCCTTCATGTTCGCGTAGATCGCGCTCTCACGCTTGAAGTAGAAGCCGATCAGCAGGTACGAAACGAGACCCACCGCTTCCCAGCCGAAGAACAGCTGCAGGAAGTTGTTGCTCATCACGAGCATCAACATCGAAAACGTGAACAGCGAGATGTACGAGAAGAAGCGCTGGTAGCCGTCGTCGTCGGCCATGTAGCCGATCGTGTAGATGTGCACCATCAGCGACACGAAGTTGACCACGCAGATCATCATCGCGGTCAGCGAGTCGACCAGGAAACCGACTTCGAGCTGCGTCTTGCCGATCGACATCCATTGATAAATGGTCGCGTTGAAGCTCGCGCCGTCCATCACCTGAAAGAACACCATGACCGACAGGATGAACGAAATCGCGACGCCGAGGATCGTGACCGAATGCGCACCCGCCCGCCCTATCGCCTTGCCGAACAGCCCTGCAACCAGGGAACCGGCGAGCGGCGCCAGCGGAATTGCCAACAGCAGGTTTTCATTGAGTATCGTGGACATAACCGCTTTTCCTGAAATTAACCTTTGAGCTGATCGAGATCCTCGACATTGATCGTGTCGAGACTACGGAACAGGGTCACCAGAATTGCGAGACCGATCGCCGCTTCGGCTGCCGCAACCGTCAACACGAAGAAGACGAAAATCTGGCCGTGCACGTCGCCCAGGTAGTGCGAGAACGCGACAAAATTGGTGTTCACCGCAAGCAGCATCAGTTCGATCGCCATCAGGATGATGATGACGTTACGGCGGTTCAGGAAAATGCCGACGATGCTGATCGCAAACAGGATCGCGCCGAGGACAAGGTAATGGGCAAGGGTCAACATGATTTCTATCTCCTGTCCGCTCAGCTGTTCTTGGCTGCTGCCGAGTCGGCTGCTGCTGCGGCTGCCGCGGCAGCCGCTTCTTCCGCCGCGATGGTCGCCGCGGTTTTCTCTGACGGCATCTTCACGACGCGCACGCGGTCCTGAGCTCGCACCTTGACCTGCGCACTGACGTTCTGACGCTTGCTGTCCTTCTTGTGACTCGTGGTCAGCGCGATCGCAGCGATGATGGCGACCAGCAGAATCAGGCCGGCGATTTCGAACGCGAAGATATAGTCGGTGTAGATGACCTTGCCGATCAGGCGCGTATTCGACCAGTCGCCCATGCCGGCGGCGGCCGCGGCCGTATCGTGTAGCGCCGTGGTGGTCGCGCCGTAGCCGTGCCACAGGATCAGCGCGGTTTCGACCACGATGATCGCGCCTACCGCCGAGGCCATCGGCACGAAGCGTTTGAAGTCCTTGCGCAGCACGTCGAGATTGATGTCCAGCATCATCACGACGAACAGGAACAGCACCATCACCGCGCCGACGTAGACCAGCACCAGCAGGATCGCGAGGAACTCAGCTTCGAGCAGCATCCAGATCGCGGCTGCGTTGAAGAACGCCAGCACCAGAAACAGTGCGGACGCCACCGGGTTGCGCGAGGTGATCACCTTCAGTCCTGAAAGCACCAGGAGCAGCGCGAAGATGTAGAACAGTACGGTCGTGAATTCCATGATTACCGGTTCATCGTTAGGCCATCGTCAGGCATTGTTCTTTGGCACGCGTGGCTGGCAAAAGCGGACGAAACCGCCAGAGCCGCCACACAGGTGCGCCGTGCCGCGGCGTTCAGGCCGCGGCGATCGGCCCGACAGCAGGCCGTGTTACTGCTTTTACTGCCGCAACTACTGCATCAGCGGGAAAGCGCGCTTCAACGATACGGTGCGTCGGCTGCCTTGTTCGCGGCGATTTGTGCTTCGTAGCGGTCGCCAACGGCCAGCAGCATTTCCTTCGTGAAGTACAGGTCGCCGCGCTTCTCGCCGTGATACTCGAGAATGTGCGTCTCGACGATCGAGTCGACCGGGCAGCTCTCTTCGCAGAAACCGCAGAAGATGCACTTGGTCAGGTCGATGTCGTAGCGCGTCGTGCGGCGCGTGTTGTCCGCGCGCGTTTCCGATTCGATCGTGATCGCGAGCGCCGGGCACACTGCCTCGCACAGCTTGCACGCGATGCAGCGCTCTTCGCCGTTTTCATACCGGCGCAGCGCATGCAGACCGCGGAAACGCGGCGAGATCGGGGTCTTCTCTTCCGGGAACTGCACGGTGACCTTGCGCTGGAACGTGTAGCGTCCGGTCAGCGCGAGGCCTTTCAGCAGTTCCGTGAGGAAGAAAGTCTTGAAGAAGTTTTGGATTGCGGTCATAGGTTCGTCCGCCCTTTATTTCCAGATGTTCAACGGCGACATGATCCAGAAGCCGACCACGACGAGCCACACCACGCAGACCGGAATGAACACCTTCCAGCCCAGACGCATGATCTGGTCATAGCGGTAGCGCGGGAATGTGGCACGCGCCCAGATGAACACCGACAACAGCAGGAAAACCTTGAGGACGAGCCAGAAGATGCCCGGGATGAACGACAGGAACCCGAACGGAGCGCTCCAGCCCCCAAGGAACAGTGTTGCAGCCAATGCCGAGATCACGATCATGTTGATGTACTCGGCGAGGAAGAACAGCGCGAACGCCATACCCGAGTAATCGATCATGTGACCCGCGACGATTTCCGACTCACCTTCCACCACGTCGAACGGATGGCGGTTCGTTTCGGCGATGCCCGAGATGAAGTACACGACGAACATCGGCAGCAGCGGCAGCCAGTTCCACGACAGGAAGTTCAGGCCGTGCGAGGCGAAGAAGCCCTGCTCCTGCGAGCCGACGATGCCCGACAGATTCAGCGTGCCGGCCGTCATCAGCACGACCACGAGCGCGAAGCCCATCGAGATTTCGTACGAGACCATCTGCGCGGCGGCGCGCATCGCGCCGAGGAACGCGTACTTCGAGTTCGACGCCCAGCCGGCCAGAATCACACCGTACACACCGATCGACGAGATAGCCATCGCGTACAGCAGACCGGCGTTGATGTCGCCGAGCACCGCGCCCGCCTGGAACGGGATCACCGCCCACACCGCGAACGCCGGCACGACCACCATGATCGGCGCGATGAGGTAAATCCAACGGCTCGCCTGGGCGGGCTGGATGACTTCCTTGAGCAGCAGCTTCAGCACGTCGGCGATCGGCTGCAAGAGCCCGGCGGGGCCGACGCGGTTCGGACCGAGACGCACGTGCATCCAGCCGATCAGCTTACGCTCCCACAGGATCAGGTAAGCGACGCACAGCAGGATCACGACGGCCACCACCAGGATGCGCACGAGCGCCCACACCGTGGGCCATGCCACACCGAGAAGCTGGGCGCCGCCCGAGTTGATCGTATCGAACAAGCTCATTTACGCCTTCTCCACCACCAGTTCACCGAACAGGCTGCCCAGCGCTGCACCGGCAGGCGTAGCCGCCGACACGCGGACGACCGTCTCCGCAAGATTCGCGTCGCGCACGGCCGGCAACTGCACCGCTTGCTCGCCCTGACGAACGCGCACCGCGTCGCCCTCTTTCAAACCCAGCTTGTCGAACAGCGCAGCCGGCAGGCCGACCGAGTTCGCCGTACGGGCCGCCGCGGTCAGATGCAGCGAGTCCGCGCGACGCACGAGCGCATCGGCATGATAGATCGGTACGTTCGCGAGACGCTCGAACTTACCTTCCGTGGCCTTGACAGCGTTGCCGCGCGTCACCGCGACGCCGGTGCGGTTCGACAGACGCGAACCCAGCTCGCCGTCGCCGAGCGCAGCAGCGCGCACTTCTTCGACCGTGTCGTATTCGAAGCCCGGCGCACCGAGCAGGCTGCCCAGCACGCGCAACACCTTCCAGGCCGGACGCGTATCGCCGAGCGGACGCACGACGCCGTTGAACGCCTGCACCGTGCCTTCCGCGTTGACGAACGCACCGCCGGTTTCCGTGAACGGTGCGATCGGCAGCAGCACGTCGGCATACTCGGCGCCCGTCTGGAACGGCGACATCACGACGACCATTTCGGCCTGCTTCAGCGCGGCAAGTGCCTGCGCCGGATTGGCCGTGTCGAATTCCGGTTCGAGGTTCAACAGCAGGTAGCCCTTGCGCGGCTGCTCGAACACTTCGCGCGCGTTCAGACCGCCTTCGCCCGGCAGCGCATTCACGAGGTGCGCGCCAACCGTGTTGGCCGCTTCGGTCAGGAAACCGAGCGTCGCGCCGGTCGTCTCGGCAATCCATTGCGCCGCGGCATGGATCGCTGCGAAGTCCGGGTGACGCACCGCTTCGTTGCCGAGCAGCACGATGCGCTGTGCGCCGTTGCCCAGCGATTTCGCGATCTGCTTTTGCGCGTCGGTCGGCTGTGTGCCGGCGAATGCTTCCGGCAGCGCGACGCCCTTCGCTTCACCCACCGCGCCGGCGATGCCCGCGAGCGTGTCGAGCCATGCCGACGGTGCCGCTACCACGCGTTGCGCCTGCGGGATCATCGCGTCGTCGTTGGTGGCCTGGATCAGCGTGAGCGCCGAACCGCCGCGTGCGACCTGGCGCAGACGCGCGGCGAACAGCGGATGATCGCGGCGCAGATCCGAGCCGATCACGAGCGCCGCATCGACGTTCGACAGATCGGCGATCGTGCCGCCGAGCCACGGCGCGCCGGTAACGGGCGCCGAGAAATCCGACTGACGCAGACGGAAGTCGACGTTTGGCGTGCCGACCGCCTGCGCGATCTGCTTCAGCAGGAACAGCTCTTCGACCGTGCTATGCGCGCTCGACAGCGCCGCCAGCGCGTTCGCGCCGTGGTCGCCCTGGATGCCGTTCAGACCCTTGACCACGTAGTCGAGCGCGGTCTGCCAGTCGGTTTCGACCCACTGGCCGCCCTGCTTGAGCATCGGTTTGGTCAGACGCTCGGGGCTGTTGAGGCCTTCATACGAGAAGCGGTCCTTGTCCGAAATCCAGCACTCGTTGATCGCTTCGTTTTCGAACGGCAGAACGCGCATCACGCGATTGTTCTTCACCTGCACGATGAGGTTCGCGCCGACGGAATCGTGCGGGCTCACCGACTTGCGGCGCGACAGCTCCCACGTGCGGGCGCTGTAACGGAACGGCTTGCTCGTGAGCGCGCCGACCGGGCACAGGTCGATCATGTTGCCCGACAGCTCGGAGTCAACCGTCTTGCCGACGAACGAGGTGATTTCCGAGTGCTCGCCGCGGCCCAGCATGCCGAGCTCCATCACGCCGGCGATTTCCTGGCCGAAGCGAACGCAACGCGTGCAGTGAATGCAGCGCGACATCTCTTCCATCGAGATCAGCGGGCCAACATTCTTGTGGAACACCACGCGCTTTTCTTCGCTATAGCGCGACGACGACTTGCCGTAACCAACCGCCAGATCCTGCAATTGGCATTCGCCGCCCTGGTCGCAGATCGGGCAATCGAGCGGATGGTTGATCAGCAGGAATTCCATCACGGCTTGCTGGCCCTTCACCGCCTTGTCCGACTTGGTGCGCACGATCATGCCGGGCGACACCGGCGTCGCGCACGCGGGCACGGCCTTCGGCATCTTTTCGACATCGACCAGACACATCCGGCAATTGGCCGCAATCGACAGCTTCTTGTGATAGCAGAAGTGAGGAATGTAGGTGTCGACCTTATGCGCAGCCTGGATCACCATGCTGCCTTCAGGCACCTCGACTTTCTTGCCGTCTATTTCCAGTTCAACCATGATGGTCAATCTTCCTTAACCTGTTACCGCTCAATCGTTCGCCTGCTCATCGCCCGCTTCGGGCGATGAATCCTGCGGTTGAGGTGTTCGTCTGGTAGTTATTCGTCAGCCAAACCTGTCGGCCCGACTCAGGCTGCCACTGTTTCGGGCGCCGCCGCCGTGCCGGCATGACCGCCGACGAGGCAATGCTTGTGGGCGACGTGATATTCGAATTCGTCCCAGTAGTGCTTGAGCATGCCCCGAACCGGCATGGCTGCCGCGTCGCCGAGAGCGCAGATCGTGCGGCCCATGATGTTTTCCGCGACGGAGTTCAGCAGATCCAGATCTTCCTGGCGGCCGAGACCATGCTCGATACGGTGCACGACGCGATACAGCCAGCCCGTGCCTTCGCGGCAAGGCGTGCACTGACCGCACGACTCTTCATAGTAGAAGTACGACAGGCGCAGCAGCGAGCGCACCATGCAGCGCGTCTCGTCCATCACGATCACCGCGCCCGAGCCAAGCATCGAGCCGGCCTTCGCGATCGAGTCGTAATCCATGTCGGTCTGCATCATCATGTCGCCCGGAATCACCGGCGCCGACGAACCGCCGGGAATCACGGCCTTGATCTTCCTGCCACCGCGCATGCCGCCGGCGAGTTCCATCAGCGTCGCGAACGGCGTGCCGAGTGGAATTTCGTAATTGCCCGGACGCTCGACGTCGCCCGACACCGAGAAGATCTTCGTGCCGCCGTTGTTCGGCTTGCCGATTTCAAGGTAATTCTGCGGGCCGATGGCGAGCAGAAACGGCACCGCCGCGAACGTTTCGGTGTTGTTGATCGTGGTGGGCTTGCCGTACACGCCAAAGCTCGCCGGGAATGGCGGTTTGAAGCGCGGCTGCCCCTTCTTGCCCTCGATCGATTCGAGCAGCGCGGTCTCTTCGCCACAGATGTAGGCGCCGTAACCATGATGCGCATGCAGCTGGAACGAGAAGCCCGAGCCCATGATGTTGTCGCCGAGGAATCCGGCGCGGCGAGCTTCTTCCAACGCTTCTTCGAAGCGCTTATAGACTTCCCAGATTTCGCCGTGAATATAGTTATAGCCGACCGTGATGCCCATCGCGTACGCACCGATCGCCATACCTTCGATCAGCGAATGCGGATTGAAGCGAAGAATGTCGCGGTCCTTGAACGTACCAGGCTCGCCTTCGTCCGAATTGCAGACGAGATACTTCTGGCCCGGGAACTGACGCGGCATGAAGCTCCACTTCAGACCGGTCGGGAAGCCCGCGCCGCCACGACCGCGCAGCCCCGACGCTTTGACGTCGGCGATCACCTGCTCGGGCGCGATCTTTTCTTCCAGGATGCGGCGCAGCTGGGCGTAACCGCCGCGCGCCACGTAATCTTCGAGATGCCAGTTGTCGCCGTTCAGGCCGGCGAGAATCAGCGGTTTGATGTGACGATCGTGTAAAGACGTCATTTCGAAAGTTCCTCGAGCAGCTGGTCGATCTTCTCGCGGCTCATGAAGCTGCACATGCGTTGGTTGTTCACCAGCATCACCGGCGCGTCGCCGCACGAACCCATGCACTCACCCTCTTTCAGCGTGAATTTGCCATCGGGCGTGGTTTCGCCGAAGTCGATGCCGAGCTTCTGCTTCAGGTATTCAGCGGCGCTTTCGGAACCGCCGTCCGGGCCGAGCTGGCACGGCAGGTTCGTGCAGAGCGTGATCTTGAACTTACCGACCGGCGAAGTCTCATACATCGTGTAGAAGGTCGCTACCTCCTGCACGGCGATTGCCGGCATGCCGAGATAATCCGCGACGAACTGCATGAGTTCGGGCGACAGCCAGCCATGCTCCGTTTGGGCAGTAGCCAATGCCGACATCACGGCGGACTGTTTCTGATCGGCGGGGTACTTTGCGACCGCACGATCGATTTCTTTCAGGCCTTCAGCTGAGATCATTTTCAGACACGACTCTTTCAATTCCTACCGAACGAAAACCTGTCGCTCACGTCATACTGCGACAGACCCGGCGTTCCTTTGCTTGACGCGCGTGGCGATGCGACGACCGCAGACGCGCGTCGATGAATACGTCCTAGCGATCCACTTCGCCGAACACGATGTCCTGCGTACCGATGATCGTCACGGCGTCGGCGATCATGTGGCCGCGCGCCATTTCGTCGAGCGAGGACAGGTGCGCATAGCCCGGCGCGCGGATCTTCAGACGATACGGCTTGTTGGCGCCGTCCGAGATCAGATAGATGCCGAACTCGCCCTTCGGATGTTCGACTGCGGCGTACGCCTCGCCTTCCGGAACATGGAAGCCTTCGGTGAACAGCTTGAAGTGATGGATCAGATCTTCCATGTTTGACTTCATGCCGACGCGCGACGGCGGCGCAACCTTGTGATTGTCCGTCATCACCGGGCCCGGATTTTTACGCAACCACTCAATGCACTGTTTCGCGATACGCGTGGACTGACGCATTTCCTCGACGCGCACCAGATAACGGTCGTAGCAGTCGCCGTTGACGCCGACCGGAATGTCGAAATCGAGCTTGTCATAAACTTCATACGGCTGCTTCTTGCGCAGGTCCCACTCGATGCCCGAGCCACGCAGCATCGCACCGGTCATGCCGAGCTGCAACGCGCGCTCCGGGCTGACCACGCCGATGCCGACCAGACGCTGCTTCCAGATCCGGTTGTCGGTGAGCAGCGTTTCGTATTCGTCGACGCACTTCGGGAAGCGCGTGAAGAAGTCGTCGATGAAGTCGAGCAACGAACCCTGACGGTTCTCGTTCATCTTCGACAACGCCTTCGCATTGCGGATCTTCGACGCCTTATATTGCGGCATTGCGTCAGGCAGATCGCGATAGACGCCGCCCGGACGATAGTAAGCCGCGTGCATGCGCGCGCCCGACACCGCTTCGTACACGTCCATCAGGTCTTCGCGCTCGCGGAACGCGTACAGGAACACCGCCATCGCACCGACGTCGAGCGCGTGCGCGCCGATCCACATCAGGTGATTCAACACGCGCGTGACTTCGTCGAACAGGACGCGAATGTATTGCGCGCGCAGCGGCACGTCGATGCCGAGCAACTTCTCGATGGCGAGCACGTAGCCGTGCTCATTGACCATCATCGACACGTAGTCGAGACGGTCCATGTATGGCACAGACTGGATGAACGTCTTGCTTTCGGCGAGCTTCTCAGTCGCGCGATGCAGCAGACCGATGTGCGGATCGGCGCGTTGGATCACTTCGCCGTCGAGTTCGAGCACGAGACGCAGCACACCGTGCGCTGCCGGGTGCTGCGGACCAAAGTTGAGCGTGTAGTTCTTGATCTCTGCCATGACGTTCTCTTAGTGTTTCAGACCGCCATAGCGATCTTCGCGGATCACGCGCGGCGTGATTTCCCGCGGCTCGATCGTCACCGGCTGATAAACGACGCGCTTCTCTTCCGGGTCGTAACGCATTTCGACGTAGCCGGAGACCGGGAAATCCTTGCGGAACGGATGACCGATGAAACCGTAGTCGGTCAGAATGCGGCGCAGGTCCGGGTGACCTTCGAAGACGATGCCGTACAGGTCGAACGCTTCGCGCTCGTACCAGTTGACCGAATTCCAGATATCGACGACGGACGGCAGGATCGGCATGTCGTCGTCCGGCGCGAACACGCGCAGACGCAAACGCCAGTTGTTCTGCACCGACAGCAGATGCAGCACTGCAGCAAAACGCGGGCCGTCGTAGGCGCCTTCGGCATAGGTCTGATAATCAACGCCGCACAGGTCGACACACTGCTCGAAACCGAGCGTGCGGTCGTCGCGCAGACGCTTTGCCACATTGAGGTAGTCGCCTGCCTTGACGACGATCGTCAATTCACCGATCGACTCAGTCACGCTCAACAGGAGGCCGCCAAAGGCCGCCTCGATGTTCGCTTTCAGGGTCTCGAGTTTGCTTGCCATATTATGGGGAGGCGTTGGCCTTATTGACGGGCGATGGTGTTGGTGCGGCGAATCTTGGCTTGCAACTGGATCACGCCGTATACCAGCGCTTCCGCTGTGGGCGGACAACCCGGCACGTACACGTCGACCGGGACGATGCGGTCGCAGCCGCGCACCACCGAGTACGAGTAGTGGTAATAGCCGCCGCCGTTCGCGCACGAGCCCATCGAGATCACCCAGCGCGGCTCCGCCATCTGGTCGTAGACCTTGCGCAGAGCGGGCGCCATCTTGTTGCACAGCGTGCCGGCGACGATCATCACGTCCGACTGACGCGGACTCGGACGGAACACCACGCCGAAACGATCGAGGTCATAACGGGCGGCGCCCGCATGCATCATCTCGACCGCGCAGCACGCAAGACCGAACGTCATCGGCCACAGCGAACCGGTGCGCGTCCAGTTGATCAGTTTGTCTGCCGTAGTGGTGACAAACCCTTCTTTCAAGACCCCTTCGATACTCATTTGCTTTCCACTCCAGACGGGGCGGCAAGCCTGGCCACCCACGCAAACCGGCGATTAATCCATCATTCCCAGTCGAGGCCGCCCTTCTTCCAGATGTAGGCAAAGCCAAGCAGGAACTCGAGCAGGAAAATCATCATTGCCATGAAGCCGGTCCAGCCGATGTCACGCAATGCCACGCCCCACGGGAACAGGAACGCGGTTTCAAGGTCGAAAATGATGAAGAGAATGGCGACGAGGTAGTAGCGCACGTCGAATTTCATGCGCGCATCTTCGAATGCTTCGAAGCCGCACTCGTACGGTGCGTTTTTCTCGGTGTCGGGCTTGTTGGGACCGAGGATCTTGCCAATGCTGACCAGTGCTACGCCTAAACCGGTGCCCACAATAAGGAACAACAAAACGGGGAAATAGGCTGCGAGGTTCAAGACAATCCTCAATCGGTTGGTTCTGAGTGCCGTCAGGAGCATAGCACCCCTGACGCTAAATCACTTCCTCAACGCGCACGACGCAAGCCATACAGCCATACGCCAGAAGTGAAAATGCCAGCCGAAGCGAAGCAAACGGCTGGCATTTAGATAACATTTGGTGCCGACGGCGAGACTCGAACTCGCACAGCTTTCGCCACTACCCCCTCAAGATAGCGTGTCTACCAATTTCACCACGTCGGCACTATATGCAATCCGGGAAAACAACTTGTAAAACCCGCGAATCGCTTCAAGACTTGAATTGTAACTTGTTTAAGCGGATTGTTCAACGCACAAGAGTACGTCTGCCGAAAATTTATTTCGGCACGCCCGTCGCCGGAACCGACGCAGGCGAAGCCGGCGCTGCCGCCGCCGGAGCCGAGCTCGCGGCTGGCACCGAAGCAGGCGAAGCCGCGACCGGAGCAGTAGCTGCCACGCCCAGCACGCCTGCCGACGGCTTCACGTGATACGCACCAAGGTAAGTGAGCGCCAGCGTCGTTGCAAAGAACAGCGCTGCGAGCACTGCCGTGGTACGCGAGAGGAAGTTCGCTGAACCCGTCGCGCCGAACAGGCTACCCGACGCGCCGCTGCCGAAAGCAGCGCCCATGTCGGCACCTTTGCCGTGCTGCAGCAACACGAGTCCGATGACCCCGAGCGCCGACAACAACTGAACGACGATAATCAATGTTTTCAAATACAGCATCACACTCACCTGAGTCTTTATTTAACCGCGCCGCACACTGTGTGTTGCGCAAAATGGAGTCATCCTCGCCGAGACGCCCTGCTCAACCGGCCACGCTGGTCGCTGCGGCCGCTTTGCAGATTGCCAGGAAATCCTGATCTTTCAACGACGCGCCGCCGATCAGGCCGCCGTCGATATCGAGCTGACGGAACAGTTCTTCCGCGTTCTCCGGCTTCACGCTGCCGCCGTACAGCAACGGCACGTCCGCCGCGCCCTTTGCCGCGAGACGTGCGCGCAGGAACGCATGCACGGCCTGCGCCTGTGCCGCCGATGCGCTCTTGCCGGTGCCAATTGCCCACACCGGCTCATACGCGACGACAAGGCGAGCCGCTTCCTGAGCCGACACCTTCGCGAGCACTTCGTCGAGCTGGCCACCGACGACCTGCTCGGTCGAGCCAGCCTCGCGTTCTTCGAGCGTTTCGCCGACGCACACGATCGGCGTCAAACCCGCCTCAAGCACGCGCTGCGTTTTCACCGCGACCAGTTCGGCGCTTTCGCGGTGATACGCGCGACGCTCCGAGTGTCCGACGATCGCAAACGTTGCGCCGAAGTCGGTCACCATTGGCGCAGCCACTTCGCCGGTATAGGCACCGTGCGTGAACGCGGACACGTCCTGCACGCCCCACACGACCGGACTACCGTCGAGCAACGACTGCGCCTGGGCGAGATAAAGGCTCGGTACGCACACACCGACGCGCACATCGGCCGGCAATTCACCGGAGCCCTGCGCCACGGCCTGCAACAACGCGGCGTTCGCGGCGAGCCGCCCATGCATCTTCCAGTTACCGACTACCAGTTTGGCTCGTTGTTGATTCGACATCGTCTCGTGTTGTCCTGTCTTGCCAGTCCTGCCTGCTCTGCCGGCGAACTTCGGTTGCGCCTCGCTACAACTCGTTGCGGCGCTCGTGGCCCGCCCGTCGGATTGATCCGGCGCACGCAAAACGCGCAATTTTACTGCGTGGGGTGGATCGGGTCAAACCGACGACGTCAAGCCTCCTGACCCCACGTCAACACGATCTTGCCGACGTGCGTGCTGCTTTCCATCAGCGTATGCGCATCGGCGGCCTGGGCGGCCCGAAACACGCGATGCACGACGGGCTTGATGCGCCCAGCTTCGAGATGGGGCCACACGCGCTCTTTCAGTTGCGCGGCGATCTGCGCCTTGAACTCGATCGGCCGCGGCCGCAGTGTCGAACCGGTAACCGTCAGACGCCGGCGCAACACTTCGTTCAGGTTCAGTTCCGCCTTCGCGCCGCCGAGCAGCGCAATCAGCACGATGCGACCACCGTCGGCGAGCGCCGACAGTTCGCGCGGCACGTAGCTGCCGGCCACCATGTCGAGGATCACGTCGACGCCGCGATCATTGGTCAGCGACTTGATGACTTCGACGAAATCTTCAGTCTTGTAGTTGATCGCCCGTTCGGCGCCGAGCGCTTCGCACGCGCGGCACTTTTCGTCCGAGCCCGCAGTGGCGAACACACGGAAGCCGAGCGCGTGCGCAATCTGGATCGCCGTCACGCCGATGCCGCTCGAACCGCCCTGCACCAGCAGCGTTTCGTTCGCGCCGCCTTCGCCCTGGCCGAGTTGCGCGCGATTGAAGACGTTGCTCCACACCGTGAAAAACGTCTCGGGTAGCGAAGCCGCTTCAACATCCGACATTCCCGCCGGCACCGGCAGACATTGCAGCAGAGGCGCGGCCGCATACTCAGCGTAACCGCCGCCCGCGAGCAGCGCGCAAACGCGATCGCCGATCTTCAGACCGAACGGATTGTTCTTCCCGTCGATGGTGCCGCCGACGATCTCGCCCGCCACCTCCAGCCCCGGCAGATCCGACGCTCCCGGCGGCGGCGCGTAGCCGCCCTTGCGCTGAAACACGTCCGGACGATTGATGCCTGATGCCGCCACCTTGATCAGCACCTCGCCCGCCTTGAGCTGCGGCGTCGGACGCTCCGCCAGCTTGAGGACTTCCGGCGCACCGAATTCAGTGATTTCGATCGCTTTCATCTGCGTCAACTCCAAGATTGGATTGCGTTGCCTACCCGTTGCTGCCGTGTGCCTTAGCGCCGCGCTGCGATTCGAATTCGCAACGCAATCCATCCTGCATGAAAAACGGCCGGCGTGCATGACACGGCCGGCCGTTTGTCCGTTACCGCATTACTGCGGCGTCGGTTCGCCTTGCGGCGCGTCGTTCAGCAATGCCTTCGCCGACAGACGCACACGACCCTTCTCGTCCGTCTGGATGACCTTGACCTTCACTTGCTGGCCGTCCTTCAGGTAGTCGTTGATGTCCTTGATGCGCTCGTTGGCGATTTCGGAGATATGCAGCAGACCATCCTTACCCGGCAGGATGTTCACGATCGCGCCGAAATCGAGCAGCTTGAGCACGGTGCCTTCGTACACCTGGCCCACTTCGACCTCCATCGTGATCGCTTCGATACGACGCTTCGCTTCGGCCATGCCTTCGCTGTTCGTGCTCGCGATGGTGACGACGCCGTCGTCCGAAATGTCGATCGTCGTGCCGGTTTCTTCGGTCAGCGCGCGAATCACCGAGCCGCCCTTGCCGATCACGTCGCGGATCTTTTCCGGGTTGATCTTGATCGTGATCATGCGCGGTGCGAACTCCGACAGCTGCGTATTCGCGCCCGACACGGCCGAGGTCATCTTGCCGAGGATGTGCATGCGGCCTTCCTTCGCCTGCGCGAGCGCGACCTGCATGATTTCCTTCGTGATGCCCTGGATCTTGATGTCCATCTGCAGCGCGGTCACGCCTTGCTCCGTACCCGCGACCTTGAAGTCCATGTCGCCGAGGTGATCTTCGTCGCCGAGGATGTCGGTCAGCACCGCGAAGCGGTTGCCTTCGAGGATCAGGCCCATCGCGATACCGGCGACGTGCGCCTTCATCGGCACACCGGCGTCCATCAGCGCGAGGCAGCCGCCGCACACCGAAGCCATCGACGACGAACCGTTCGACTCGGTGATTTCCGACACGACGCGGATCGAGTAGCCAAATTCGTCGGCGCTCGGCAGACACGCGACGAGCGCGCGCTTGGCGAGACGGCCGTGACCGATTTCACGGCGCTTCGGCGAACCGACGCGGCCCGTTTCGCCGGTCGCGAACGGAGGCATGTTGTAGTGGAGCATGAAGCGCTCGCGGTACTCGCCTTCGAGCGCGTCGATGTTCTGCTCGTCGCCCTTCGTGCCGAGCGTCGCGACCACCAGTGCCTGCGTCTCGCCGCGCGTGAACAGCGCCGAGCCGTGGGTACGCGGCAGCACGCCGGTGCGGATTTCGATCGGGCGCACGGTGCGCGTGTCGCGGCCGTCGATACGCGGCTCGCCGTTCAGGATCTGCGTACGGACGATCTTCGCTTCGATGTCGAACAGCACGTTGCCGACCGACGCCTTGTCGGCCGCCACGGTGCCCGCTGCCGCCGCCTCTTCCTCGAGCTTCGCCGAGGTTGCCGCGTAGACTTCCTTCAGCTTGGCCGAGCGAGCCTGCTTGTCGCGGATCTGGTAGGCGGCGAGCAGATTGGCTTGCGCGAGTTCGGTCACGCGCGAGATCAGTGCTTCGTTCTTCGCCGCCGGCTGCCAGTCCCACTCGGGCTTGCCGCCTTCGCGGACCAGTTCGTGGATCGCGTCGATCGCGGTCTGCATCTGCTCATGACCGAACACGACGGCGCCGAGCATCACTTCTTCGCTCAGTTGCTGCGCTTCCGATTCGACCATCAGCACCGCGCGTTCCGTACCGGCGACGACGAGGTCGAGGGCCGACTCTTTCATCTGCGGACGCGTCGGATTCAGCACGTATTCGTTGTTGATGTAGGCCACGCGTGCCGCGCCGACCGGGCCGTTGAACGGCAGACCCGACACTGCGAGTGCCGCCGACGCGCCGATCAGCGCGGGAATGTCGGCGGGGATTTCCGGATTCAGCGACAGCACGTGAATCACGACCTGCACTTCGTTGTAGAAGCCTTCCGGGAACAGCGGACGCAGCGGACGGTCGATCAGGCGCGAGATCAGCGTCTCGCCTTCCGACGGACGGCCTTCGCGGCGGAAGAAGCCACCCGGAATCTTGCCGGCGGCGTAGGTCTTTTCGATGTAGTCGACGGTGAGGGGGAAGAAGTCCTGGCCCGGCTTCGCGGTCTTCGCGCCGACCACGGTGGCGAGCACCACGGTGTCTTCGACGTCGACGATCACCGCGCCGCCCGCCTGGCGAGCGATTTCACCGGTTTCGAGGCGAACGTTGTGCTGCCCCCACTTAAACTCTTTGACGATCTTGTTGAACATAGTCATTGCTTTTCCTCATCGTAATGCCGCGCGGACCGGAAGCGGCGCGGCAACGCCAGGGCCGGCGCCGCATGGGAAGAGTCGTGCTATGCCATTCCAGAGAGCCACGCGCTGCGTGTGCGCGCGAACCGCTGGAATGACACAAAACTCTGCCCTGAAGCCCGGCCGTGTTTCTGTTACTGCTTGTTCTACTGCTATTTTGCTACTGCTGCTGCGTTGCCCGTAGACTCCGCGCGAACCGGCATACGCCGCGGATCACGGGCGGAGCGCGTGATACGACGCGCACCGCGCAAAAACAAAATGCCTGTATCAGCGAAACTGACACAGGCATCTTGCTGAACGACTGGCCGATTACTTACGCAGACCCAGCTTCTCGATCAGGCTGCGGTAACGGTCCGCGTCCTTACCCTTCAGATAGTCGAGCAGCTTGCGACGGCGGCTCACCATGCGCAGCAGACCGCGGCGGCTGTGGTGATCCTTCGTGTGCTCCTTGAAGTGGGAGGTCAGTTCGTTGATGCGGGTCGTGAGCAGCGCGACCTGAACTTCGGGGGAGCCGGTGTCGTTAGCTGCGCGTGCGAATTGCGCGACGACTTCGGACTTCTTGCTTGCTTCAACTGCGGACATGTCAATTTCCTTGATAACTGGACAGGCGGTCACGGAAGAAAGGCCGTGCCGTGGGATACCCGTTTCATAAATTTACTGAGTCCCGTTCGTGGCTGAATTAGCTGAATCAGAACCCAGCCCAACAACGGGACGCGTATTGTAGCACAGCGCGCCCTGGCCGCGAACCCGGCCTGGCAAGGCGAATCGAGCGTCGCTCGAGCTCGTTCAGGGCCGCCGCATGCGGCAGACCGTCGGCAATACCGTGCGCTCGGCCGGTAGCGCCAGCACCGTGCGGAAGCCATAGCCGGAGCCTTCGTTATCGAAATGCACGCCCGGCGTACCGGCTTTGTCCATCTGCATCACGTAAAGGGGCTGGATCAGCTGATGGTCATCGGCGCGCATCCATGAAGCGTGGAAGCCGTTGTCGAAGCGGATGCCCTCGAGCGCTTTCGCGACCGCCGTCGGATCGGCGCTGCCTGCGCGGTTCATCGCGGCGGCGAGCGTGTCGATCATCAGTGGCATGCGCAGCACCGGATAGTCGTCCTGCGCGGCCGGAAAGCGCGCGCGGAACGCCGCGTACCGCGCATCGGAGGCCGCGCCGCCGACGTTCGGATGCCACTCCGCCACCGCGATCACGTGACCCACGCCCGCGTCGCCAAGCGCGGCGGGCGCGCCGAGGCTGTTGCCGTAGAACGTGTAGAACTTCGTGTCGAGGCCCTGCTCGCGCGCGGCCTTCACCAGCAACGTCAGATCATTGCCCCAGTTACCCGTGATCACGGCGTCCGCGCCGCTCGCGCGAATCTTTGCGATATACGGCGCGAAATCCTTCACGCGGCCGATCGGGTGAAATTCGTCGCCGACCACCGCGATGTCGGGGCGCTTCGCCGCGAGCGTCGAGCGCGCGAGGCTGCTCACGTCGTGGCCGAAGCTGTAATCCTGATTCAGCAGATAGACCTTTTTCACCGCCTTGTCGCGCTCGATCACATCGGCGAGCGCGGCCATCCGCATGCCCGCATGCGCGTCGAAGCGGAAGTGCCAGAAGCTGCAGTCCGAGTTGGTGAGCGCGGGATCGTCGGCCGAGTAATTGAGGAACAGTTCGCGGTTGTCCGGCTCGCGGCTGTTCTGCTTGTCGATCGCGCCGATCAGTGCCGCGGCGACGGCCGAGCTATTGCCCTGCAGGATGTAGCCGATATGGCGATCCTCGGCCGCCCGCAATTGCGTCAGCGCTTCCTCCGTGCTGCCCTTGCTGTCGAGCACGATGAGTTCGAACGGATGCGCGCCGTCCGCGAGCTTCACGCCGCCGTGCGCGTTGACCTGCTCGACGCCGAAGCGCAGATTGCGCTCGACCGCCGCGCCCGCGTTCGCGAACGGGCCGGACATGCCTTCGATCAGCGCGAGCTGGATTGGCGTGCCGCTGGGCATGCCGGCCGGCGGGCTCGCGGGCTTGCTTGCGGGACTACCGGCCGGGTTCGCGGCCAGCGTGGCTGCGCGACTCTCCAGCTTGCCGGTGACCGGCCCAGCCCCCTGCGCGGACGTTGGACTCGCGCCCGTCGCCCCCGGATTCGTCGCCGAACTCGCCGCCTGTGCCGCGCCAACTCCCGCCGTCATCGAAATTGCCGTCAGCGCAAGCGCCGCCGTCCGTTGCCACATCGCCGTCATGATCGTCCCGCCTGAATCTTTGAAGCGCGGATCATAGGACGACGCGCAAGGAATAGGCAAGCCGGCGCATCCGTTTCCGTTTGGAGGCGACGCGCGCTCAGGCAGCGCAATTCTTCGCCACAGCGCGTGTCAAAATAGTGCGTCTCGATGATAAGAACCGCAATTCAAACGCCATCGGAGGAATACATGTCGAACCGCCACCAACGCACGGCGGCCTCTTTCACGGGCCGGGCCGGCGCCAGTCTGCGCCGTGCCGCGCTCGTTTGCCTGAGCGCGCTCGCGCTCGCCGGCTGCGCGCAGCCGTGGCAACAGTATCAACAGGGAGCGGACGCATCGACGGTGATCGCGCGACTTGGTCCGCCGCGCGAAACCTATGACCTGCCCGACGGCGGCAAGCGTCTGATGTGGCCGACCCAACCGATGGGCGAGACCACCACCGCCGCCGACATCGACGCGGCCGGCAAGATCGTCAACATGCGCCAGGTGCTGCAGCCCACCGAGTTCTATCGCGCCGAGATCGGCAAATGGACGCGCAGCGACGTGCTGGTGAACTTCGGGCGTCCAGTCGAAACGTCGTACTTCCCGTTGATGCGGCGCGAAGTCTGGACCTATCGCTATCTCGAAGACAACGTCTGGTACATGCTGTACAGCTTCTACTTCGACGACCAGGGCATTTTGCGCCTCACGCAAAAGACCCCCGACCCGCTGCACGACCCCGACCGCCGCAGCCTGTTCTGAGCGTTGAGCGCCGTCTTCGGAGGAAGTGCCAAATCTCAAAAAGCCGCCTTTTGTAGGCGGCTTTTTTTATTCCTTAAGCATAAAGAAGAATTTTATCCTGTTTGCGTCAACCATCCGATGAAAGAAAGGTTATTGTAAACACCCGTTCGGGCACCGGCTCGCGATCAACCGCGCAGTCCCGCCTCAGTCCGATGCCCGGTCAATTGCCTTTCTTACGGAGTTGCTACGATGAACCGACCCAAACACCTGCTGGTCGCCAACGTCGCGTGGGCGCATGAAACCGCGGCGGGCAATCCGGCATTTTTTCGCGACCTCGTGCGCGGACAGAATCCGCACATTCTGTGGATCGGTTGCGCGGACAGTCGCGTGCCCGCCGAAACGATCACGCGTTGCGAGCCCGGCGATCTGTTCGTCCATCGCAACATCGCCAACCTGTTTCATCCCGACGACGACAACGCCGCGAGCGTCCTCGAATACGCGGTGCGGGTGCTCAAGGTCGGCCATGTGATCGTCTGCGGCCACTATGGCTGCGGTGGCGTGCGCGCCGCGCTGCTGCCGCCGGACCCGGCGCTGCCCCATGTGAATCGGCGTATCGCGCCGCTCTGCGCACTCGCGAAAACGCATCACCCGGAACTGGACGGCGCGCCAATCGGGCCGGATCGCGTCAACCGTCTTGCCGAGCTGAACGTGCTCGAACAGGTGCGGCAGTTACGGGCGAGCCCCATCGTGCACGAGGCTGATCCGGCGCCGCTCGTGCACGGCTGGATCTTTGCGCTCGACGACGGACGCATCAAGGTTCTCACCTCCGGCTATACCGCCGACGACGCGATGACCTGCACGACCGCTGCGCACAGCGCGGCCTAGCAAAGCGCGACGCCCGCCCCACTTGAACCGCGGACGAGCGCACAGCGGACTTGTTATCCAGCCACGCCATGTTCGTCGCCCGCCGCCCCACCTCACGCTTTTCGACACCATGAATCCTCAAACCTCTTTTTCCGCGCTCCAGCGCGACGTGCTCGCCGGCACGGCCGTTTTCCTGGTGGCCCTGCCGCTTTGCCTCGGCATCGCTCACGCATCGGGCGTCGACCCGTTTGCGGGGCTGGTGTCCGGCATCATCGGCGGGCTCGTCGTTGCCGCGCTGAGCGGCTCGCGCCTGAGCGTTAGTGGCCCGGCCGCGGGCCTCGTCGTGATCGTCGTCGACGGCATCGCGCGGCTTGGCGGCTTTTCCGCTTTTCTGCTGGCCGTACTGCTGTCGGGCGTCATCCAGTTCGGCTTCGGCATGCTCAAGGCCGGCCGCTTCGCCGCCTACGTGCCGTCGCCGGTGATCAAGGGAATGCTCGCTGCCATCGGCGTGCTGCTGATCCTCAAGCAGTTTCCCGTTGCGCTGGGCTTGTCCGGCATCGATCACTCGGTCCAGTCGGCGACCGTGGTCGCAACGCCGTTCGGCGCGATCTCGCTCACCGCCGTGCTGATCGCGCTGCTGTCGCTCGCGATCCTCGCCGGCTGGGAAACGCGCGCGCTGCGCCGCTTCGCTGTCGTGCGGATCATGCCTGCGCCGCTCGCGGTGGTGCTGCTCGGCATCGGCGCGACGCTCGCGCTGAATCTCGTGGCGCCATCGCTGGCACCGCCCGCCGAGCGACGGGTCGCGTTGCCGTCGTTCGAATCGTTCGCGGCACTGCAAGCCGCGCTCGCGTCGGCCGACTTCGGACCAGGGTTCGCCCAGCTCATCAATCCCGACATATGGCGCATTGCGATCACGATCGCGATCGTCGCCAGCCTCGAAACGCTACTGAGCCTCGAAGCGGTCGAGCAGATCGATCCGGAGCGCCGCCGCGCGCCCCCCGATCGCGAACTGAAGGCGCAGGGGGTGGGCAATCTGATCGCGGGTGCGATCGGCGGCCTGCCAATCACCGCGGTGATCGTGCGGAGCTCCGCGAACGTGCATGCCGGCGCAAAAAGCCGGCTCTCAGCGATCGTTCACGGCGTGCTGCTTCTCGTCAGCGTGTTCGCGCTCACGAGCGTGATCAACCTGATTCCGCTCGCCTGCCTTGGAGCGATTCTGATCTTCACCGGGTTCAAACTCGCCAGGCCGTCGTTGTTCGCCGGGCTCGCGCGGCAGGGATTCGCGCCGTTCGCACCGTTCGTCGTCACACTGGTCGGTGTGCTCGTGACCGATCTGCTGATCGGTATCGTGCTCGGCATCCTGTGCAGCATGCTGTTCGCGCTGTATGCGAACCTGCGCGGCCCGATCGTGCTCGCGCAGCATGGCGATCACTTTCTGCTGTCGTTTCGCAAGGACGTGTCGTTTCTCGGTAAGGTGCCGCTCAAGCACTATCTGCAGCAGATTCCGGATGGCGCCACGGTGATCGTCGACGCGACACGCGCCGATTTTGTCGATCACGACGTGCGCGAGCTGCTGGACGCGTTCGCCGCCGATGCGCCCCGTCGCGGGATCACCGTCGACGTCAGGTATCAGGTCCGCGAGCAGGCGCGCGCAACGCGCGGCTGGTCTCTGCGGCGCCCGGCGGCGGAGTAGTTCCGGAGCATCTCGCCACCGCCCGTGCGCGATGAAGGTGAAAAAAAGCCCCGTGTGCCAGGCACAGCGGGGCTTCTCCTTCGATCCACAGTCAAGCTTGCGCGCTACCGGCGCGCCCTGCTCGCGCTATTCCGAGCGCTGCGGATTCAATTTGTCCGCATTCGAGTAGAGCTTGTTGAGCGCCGAGAAATACGCCTTCGCGGACGCCGCGACGATATCCGGATCGGTGCCTGTTCCGTTGACGATGCGCCCGGCCTTCGACAGCCGCACGGTCACTTCGCCCTGCGCCTGGGTGCCGGTCGTAATCGCGTTGACCGAGTACAGCAGCAGCTCGGAGCCGCTGCCCACTTCCGTTTCGATCGCGTTGAGCGTGGCGTCGACCGGACCATTGCCGCGCGCTTCACCGGTGATCTCTTTCCCCTCAACC
Organism: Paraburkholderia sp. HD33-4; assembly: GCF_021390635.1. NCBI lineage: Bacteria > Pseudomonadati > Pseudomonadota > Betaproteobacteria > Burkholderiales > Burkholderiaceae > Paraburkholderia > Paraburkholderia sp. HD33-4. Next base: position 3,125,087 of record NZ_JAJEJS010000001.1, read on the forward strand.
GAGAACACGACCTTCGCGTGCGGCTGTTCGCCGGTTTCCGAATGCTGCGCCATCGACAGGAACTTGTAGTGCTCCTTCTCGTGCGCTTCCGCCGATTCCTCGTTGACAATCGCGATGATGTCTTCGTCGAAGATCTCCGACTTGCGATCGGCGAGTTCCTTGAAGCGCGCGAACGCGGTGTTCAGTTCGGCTTCGCTGTCGAGCGCGATGCCGAGTTCCTGCAGACGCTGCTTGAACGCGTTGCGCCCCGACAGCTTGCCGAGCACGATCTTGTTCGCGGTCCAGCCCACGTCTTCCGCGCGCATGATTTCGTAGGTATCGCGCGCCTTCAGCACGCCGTCCTGGTGGATGCCCGATGCGTGAGCAAATGCGTTCGCGCCGACCACGGCCTTGTTCGGTTGCACGACGAAGCCGGTGATCTGCGACACGAGCTTCGAAGCCGGCACGATCTGCGTCGTATCCAGCCCGACTTCGAGTCCGAAGTAATCCTTGCGGGTCTTCACCGCCATCACGATTTCTTCGAGCGACGTATTGCCCGCGCGCTCGCCGAGACCGTTGATCGTGCATTCGACCTGGCGCGCGCCGCCAAGCTGCACGCCGGCGAGCGAATTCGCGACCGCCATGCCGAGGTCATTGTGGCAATGCACGGAGAACACCGCCTTGTGCGAGTTCGGAATGCGCTCGCGCAGCGTTTTCACGAGCTGGCCATAGAGCTCCGGAACGCCGTAGCCGACCGTGTCCGCGATGTTGATCGTGGTCGCGCCTTCGGCGATCACCGCTTCCAGCACGCGGCACAGGAAGTCCATATCCGAGCGGCTGCCGTCTTCCGGTGAGAATTCGACGTCGTCGGTGAACTTGCGCGCGAAACGCACCGCGAGCTTGGCCTGCTCGAATACCTGCTCGGGCGTCATCCGCAGCTTCTTCTCCATGTGCAGCGGCGACGTCGCGATGAACGTGTGGATGCGGAAATGATCGGCCGGTTTCAGCGCGTCGGCGGCCTTCTGGATGTCCTTGTCGTTCGCGCGCGCAAGCGAGCAGATCGTGCTGTCCTTCACGAGGCCCGCGATCGTATGGATCGCGTCGAAGTCGCCGTTCGAGCTGGCCGCGAAACCCGCTTCGATCACGTCGACTCTCATCCGCTCGAGTTGCTTGGCGATGCGGATCTTCTCTTCCTTCGTCATCGACGCGCCGGGCGATTGCTCGCCGTCACGCAGCGTGGTGTCGAAAATGATCAGTTTGTCGGACATGTCGGGCCTCCTCGGGAGTCGCTCAGATGTGGGAATTGGTTTTGGAATGGGACGATGGGCGCCGCCGCTGGCGAGGTAGGGCGATCGCAATGATCGCGGCCGGTGCGCACGGAACGCAAAAAGGCATAAAGGCGTGAACGAAGCATGTTGGCGCGGCGCAGCGAACGGTCTTGGCGACCCGGGAAAATCGGCCACGCCGACGCACTGATCCGACGACTATAGCGGCATTCCAGCCACCGCGCAATCCACGCGGAGTCGGCCTGGGGCGCGGTCCGAAGCACCCCTGTCACGGCACGCACCAACGAAAAACGGCAGCCCGTGGGCTGCCGTTTTTTCGTACATCGCTGCGATGCAGCGCGGTTCAAATCGTCAACGGTCGTGCGACATCGAACGCGCCGGATTGGCCCGGCCGCGCACCGCCTGATACGCCCAGAACACGTAGCCGGACAGACCGTACAGCACGAACAGACCGAACAGCATCAGCGGCGGATCGGACGACACGAGAACGAACGCGACGACCACCAGCAGGATCACGCCGAACGGCACGCGATGCCGTACATCGAGCGCCTTGCCGCTGTAAAACGGCGCGTTCGACACCATCGTCACGCCTGCATAAATGGTCAGCACGAACGCGACCCACGGCAGCCAGACGAGCTTCAGCGGCACGCGGTTGTCGGTGGCGAGCCACACGAATCCGGCGATCAGCGCCGCCGCTGCCGGGCTCGGCATGCCCTGGAAAAAACGCTTGTCGACTACGCCGATGTTCGTATTGAAACGCGCGAGCCGCAGCGCCGCGCCCGAGCAATAGACGAACGCCGCGAGCCAGCCCCATCGGCCGAGGTCTTTCAGGATCCACTCGTACATCACGAGCGCCGGCGCGACACCGAACGACACCATGTCTGACAGGCTATCGAACTGCTCGCCGAACGCGCTTTGCGTATGCGTCATGCGCGCGACGCGGCCGTCCATGCCATCGAGCACCATCGCCACGAAGATCGCGATCGCCGCGATCTCGAAGCGCACGTTCATCGCCTGCACGACGGCGAAGAAGCCGCAAAACAGCGCGGCCGTGGTGAACGCGTTCGGCAGCAGGTAGATGCCGCGTTTTCTGAGGAATTGCTGACGCTGCGCGCGCCGGCTGTCGGCGGCCGGCGACTCCGTGACCACCGGCTTGTTGCGGCGAAACGGACGCGGCAGCGGTCCGCTGGTGCGGGGTCGACGCGGTTTGAATGCGGCCATTCGGACAACCTCCTGTATGCCGCTTTACAGCTCGGCGAGGATCGTGGACGACGCCGACACCTTCTCGCCGATCGACACGCGCGGACGGCTGCCCACCGGCAGATACACGTCGACGCGCGAACCAAAGCGGATGAAACCGTAACGCTGCCCGCGGGTCAGCGGCTCGCCCGCACGGACGTAGCAAAGAATGCGCCGCGCGATCAGCCCGGCAATCTGCACCGACGTGACCGTCTGGCCGCCGGCCATTTCGATGACGACCGCATTGCGCTCGTTTTCGAGCGAGGCCTTATCGACCGCCGCGTTCAGATATGCGCCGGGAAAGTATTCGACCTTCGAGATCGCGCCGTCGACCGGCGAGCGCTGCGAGTGCACGTTGAACACGTTCATGAAGACGCTGATCTTCAGCGCTTCGCGGTTCGCATAGGGGTCGTGCGCGGTTTCGACCGCGACGATGCGGCCGTCGGCGGGACACAGCACCGCGTTGGCCTGCGTCGGAATCGGACGCGCCGGATCGCGGAAGAACTGCACGACGAAGATGAGGATCAGCCAGAAAAGCCACGCAATGCCGAACCCCGCGAAGGCGTGAACCAGTAATGCAACGACGGCCGCGATGGCGATGAACGGCCAGCCTTCTCGCGCGATGATCGGATGAGGGTAATTCATGGATGGCTTCTGTGTTTTTGGAGGGTAGCCCCCCTTCCTCGCGGAAGAAGGGCCCCCTAAGAACCGTACGTGCGAGTTTCCCCGCATACGGCTCAAATCTACGAACAAAACCCGGTCTCAGGACCGGGCCGGCTTAGTTACCGCAATTTTACCTGCGTGCACCTGCTGATGGCAGTGTGGATGAAGCAGAACCCGATTCGAGAGAACGTCCATACCACCATGCATCCGATACTCTAGATGATGGTCGTGCCAGCCAGTCTCCTTTGTCAGGGCACAGCCACAATGCGAGCAAAGCCCGTCTTGTGACATATACAGTGAGATCCATTGCTTACGGTATCGCATGGAATGTTCCATGCGTGCCTGTCGCAACTTCTCGCCGTATTGCTCCCACTCTGGATCAAAGGGATTGAACGCTCCTTTGACCTTTTTGTGTCGCTTAATTTCCGTTCCACTAGTCTGGTACAGGCTAAGCAACCCCTTACCACCGTCTTCACGAGCTACAGGAACGGCAAACACCCAGTGTCGATTGCCTTCCGAGTGAAAATACTTCTTTCTCACCCATTCGGCGCTCTTGTTCAGATGCCGCCTCCTCGACCACCGCCAAAGCCTTCGGAAAATCAAAGACTCCATGCGGCTGTACGCTTCTTTGGCGACCACAGGACTGTGATATTGCGCCCAGCCCCGCAGCATCGGGTTCAGCAGTCGAATCAAATTCTCCTGCTTCACCGTCTTGTGACCACTGATCGTATCCGCCACCTTGCGATAGAACGTTTGCACGTTCTTCTTGCTCGGCTTGATGAGTAGCGTCCCCGAGTACTTACGGAAATTCCACCCAAGGAAGTCGAAGCCATCATCAATGTGAGTAATCCGCGTTTTCTCCTCGGACAGTTGCAGACCTCGAACGGCAAGGAATGCTTCTACCCAAGGTCGGACTTCCTCCTCCAGTATCTCTTTTGAGTCACCGGTAACTACGAAGTCGTCCGCATAGCGCACTACATTGACTTTGAGCTTGTTGGCTTTCGCGATTCCAAACTTCGCACCAAGGTGCGCCAGCAGTTCTCGCTCCAGCCCATTCAGCGTCACATTCGCCAGCGTCGGAGAAATGATCCCTCCTTGTGGCGTACCGGCCTCAGGCGCCTGAAGCTGCCCCTTGTAAATCAGGCCAGCTTTCAACCATTTCCGCAGGATTGCCCGGTCCATGAGGACATGAGTTTCCAGCCAGTCATGGTTGATATGGTCAAAGCAGCCCTTGATATCCGCTTCCAGCACCCAGCGAGCAGAGCCCTTCTGAGACATGGCAACGAAAATCTGCGACATAGCGTCGGCCGTCGAGCGATTTAACCTAAACCCGTAAGAGTTCGGGTCGCTCGTCGATTCCGACACCGGCTCCAGAGCCAACAGATACAAGGCTTGCATCGCCCTGTCCCGCATGGTCGGAATGCCCAGAGGGCGTTCCTTCCCATTGGCCTTGGGGATAAAAACTCTCCGTAGAGGCAGAGGCTTGTATCCACGCCGCTTCAACCTGCCGACAGCAAGCCATCGGCTTTCAGGCGAGTCCCACAGTTCGCGATCGACTCCAGCCGTTCGCGCACCCTGATTCTGCGTAACACGTCGCACCGCGTACAGCTTCGCGGACAACGTGCGGGTCAACATTCGTTGCAGGGTCTTCACCCTGCGCCAGTCGTTGTCCCGCGTCGCCTTCGCAATTCGAATCTGCATCCCTCTCACGTTTCGCTCAACCCGTCGCCAATCTACGGCGTACCAGTTGTCCGGCGCGTGGGAGAGCGCAGATCCGTCCGTTCGGACGGATACTCTCATGCTGCTCTCCTACTCGAAGAAGTGAATCCCGAGCGAAGAGCAGATCGCCCCTTGCGGGAGCGATTTGCTCCCGCAAGGGGGTTAGAAACATCAGCGGATGGCTAACGAGCCACCGCAATCACCTTTCCGGCTAAAGGGCTAGTCAGCCATCTTGCGACGGTAGACCAGACGGAAGTCTGCCCGCTTTCGCGTGGGGTAATGTCCCAACCCCTATCCGACCCATTACAGACCGGCTTTCGCTTTTTCCGTCATCCCATACCTGCACAGTCAACAGCGTCCCTCACGGTTCGCCTGCCGGCCAAACAACAACCGGCAACCATACAGGCTTACCACGTTCCCGGCATGTCACACGACTGACTTAGGTTCTGCCTATTCCCCGGCGGTCTGATGACGACGTAACCCGAATTTACAGCGGGTTATCCGACCGCACACCCGTTTGGTTGATGCCTATCAGCAGCTTTGGCACCGTCCTACTTACGAGGTTTATCAGCAGTTCACTTCCGTTAACCGTATCAGCCAGCCTAGCGCCTCAACCCCTTTGCTGCTTGGAGTCTCCGAGCAAACACCTCACGGCATTCACTAGTTCGATACGTCCGAAGGCTACATTGTTAGAAGAGCTTCACACCCCACCGTTACCAGTGACGCATGTCTTCCTAGGCTACTGCTGGTCGTACAGCAGGTTCACTATCTTCGACAAAACGGCTGTCGAGTTCGAACAATGACATACCGAGCTTGCGCTCGTGTTCTCATAACAAAACCGTTGCCCGAAGGCGCGGGATTTACATACTCCACTCCGCTTTGTCAGCGGAGTTGAAGCCGCTGATTGGGCGGAACCTGACGGTAATCAGGTCAATGCAATGCGATGGCCGGAGAAGTAAAGCACACCAGTCGTCGCATATAGCGATGCCCGGCATACCCATACCGGGATCGCTTCGTTACAAGAAGTGCAAAGACTACGAGGCTTCGTGAGGCCCCACATTGCACTTTCGCGGTCGGTTAGGCTCGTAATGACGCCCTCCTGATACCGCTAGTCGATGTCCCCTTACGTTGGGGACGACCCGGACACGAGCGTGCGTGTCGCACGTAAAACCGTAGGATAGCAAAAGCCGCCCAGGGTTCAGCACCCTTGGACGGCTTTTTGACTGGTCCGGCCGTCGCGCCGAAGCGCCGCGCCCGACCTCGTTACGTCGAGACGCTTAGTTCTTCGACTGGTCGACGAGCTTGTTCTTCGCGATCCACGGCATCATCGCGCGCAGCTTCGAGCCAACCTGCTCGATCTGGTGCTCGGCCGTCAGACGACGACGCGATTGCAGCGTCGGCGCGCCAGCCTTGTTCTCGATGATGAAGCTCTTCGCGTACTCGCCGGTCTGGATGTCGGTCAGTACGGCCTTCATCGCCTTCTTCGTTTCAGCGGTCACGATGCGCGGACCCGTCACGTACTCGCCGTACTCGGCGTTGTTCGAGATCGAGTAGTTCATGTTCGCGATGCCGCCTTCGTAGATCAGGTCGACGATCAGCTTCAGTTCGTGCAGGCACTCGAAGTACGCCATTTCCGGCGCGTAACCCGCTTCGACCAGCGTTTCGAAACCGGCCTTGATCAGGTCGACGGTACCGCCGCACAGCACGGCCTGCTCGCCGAACAGGTCGGTTTCGGTTTCTTCGCGGAAGTTCGTTTCGATGATGCCGGCACGGCCGCCGCCGTTAGCCGCCGCGTACGACAGCGCGATGTCGCGCGCCGCGCCCGACTTGTCTTGCGCAACCGCGATCAGGTGCGGCACGCCGCCACCTTGCGAGTACGTGCCGCGAACCGTGTGGCCCGGTGCCTTCGGCGCGATCATGATCACGTCGAGGTCGGCGCGCGGGATCACCTGGCCGTAGTGAACGTTGAAGCCGTGCGCGAACGCGAGCGCTGCACCCTGCTTGATGTTCGCGTGGACTTCCTTTGCGTACACGTCGGCGATCTGCTCGTCCGGCAGCAGCATCATGACGACGTCCGCGCCCTTCACCGCTTCCGCGACTTCCTTCACTTGCAGGCCAGCGTTTTCAGCCTTGCTCCACGATGCGCCGCCCTTGCGCAGACCGACCGTGATGTTCACGCCGCTTTCCTTGAGGTTCAGCGCGTGCGCATGGCCTTGCGAGCCATAGCCGATGATGGTGACCTGCTTGCCCTTGATGAGGGAGAGATCGGCGTCCTTGTCGTAGAAAACTTTCATGTCGGTTCCTTGGCTAGATTCGATGATTCAGAGAAATTCAGGTACTGCGAATGTTGTTATTGCCGGCCGGGCGATGCCGCGTTGCCCGGCCTTTCGATCGTGACGTCAGACCTTCAGAATGCGCTCGCCGCGACCGATGCCCGAGCTGCCCGTACGGACCGTCTCGAGAATCGCCGTGGAGTCGAGCCCCTCGATGAAGGCGTCGAGCTTATCGCTCGCCCCAGTCAGTTCGATCGTGTAGGTCTTTTCGGTGACGTCGATGATGCGGCCGCGGAAAATGTCCGACATCCGCTTCATCTCCTCACGTTCCTTGCCGACCGCCCTCACCTTGATCAGCATCAGCTCGCGTTCGATGTGGGCTCCCTCGGTAAGGTCGACCACTTTCACCACCTCGATCAGGCGGTTCAGATGCTTCGTGATCTGTTCGATCACGTCGTCCGAGCCAACGGAGACGATGGTCATGCGCGACAGCGAACGGTCTTCGGTCGGAGCCACCGTCAAGGTTTCAATGTTGTAGCCGCGTGCCGAGAACAGCCCCACCACGCGAGACAGCGCGCCCGGTTCGTTTTCCAGCAGGACGGAAATGATGTGTCTCATGTTTCGCTTCTTCCAGATGTAGTGTCGATGTCTGCGAGCGGAGCGGCGCCGCTTCGTCTGCCCTCGCCTTTTGTGAAGGCGCGCATCACGAAGCCAGCGCTGGATTTAACCAAACGCCCCGTCGTTAAAGATCTTCCGAACCCATGAGCATCTCGGTGATGCCCTTGCCGGCCTGAACCATCGGCCAGACGTTTTCGGTCGGGTCGGTCTGGAAGTCGAGAAACACCGTGCGATCCTTCAGACGCAGCGCTTCCTTCAGCGCCGGTTCCACATCGGCCGTGCGCTCGATGCGCATGCCCACGTGACCGTACGCTTCGGCGAGCTTCACGAAGTCCGGCAGCGCATCCATGTACGAATGCGAATAGCGCTTGCTGTATTCGATCTGCTGCCACTGGCGCACCATGCCCAGATAGCGGTTATTCAGCGAAATGATCTTGATCGGCAGGTCGTACTGCTTGCAGGTCGACAGCTCCTGAATGCACATCTGGATCGAGCCTTCGCCCGTGATGCACAGCACATCGTCGTCCGGATGGGCCATCTTCACGCCCATCGCGGCCGGCAAGCCGAAGCCCATCGTGCCGAGGCCGCCGGAGTTGATCCAGCGACGCGGCTTGTTGAACTTGTAGAACTGCGCGGCCCACATCTGGTGCTGGCCGACGTCGGAGCAAACGAACGCGTTGCCGTCGGTCAACTCCCACGCCTTTTCGACCACGTACTGCGGCTTGATGATCTCGCTCTTGCGGTCGAACTTGAGGCAGTCTTTCGAGCGCCAGCCTTCGATATCCTTCCACCAGTCGGCGAGCGCCGCGGTATCCGGGCCATGCTCGGCCGTCTGCAACTGCTCGATCAGTTCCTTCAGCACTTCCTTCACGTCGCCGACGATCGGAATGTCGACCTTGACGCGCTTGGAAATGGAGGAAGGATCGATGTCGATATGGATGATCTTGCGCGGTCGCGACGCGAAGTGATTCGGATCGCCGATCACGCGGTCGTCGAAGCGTGCGCCGATGGCAATCAGCACGTCGCAGTGCTGCATCGCCATGTTGGCTTCGTACGTGCCATGCATGCCGAGCATGCCGAGGAATTTCTTGTCGCTCGAGCGGTAGCCGCCCAGACCCATCAGCGTGTTGGTGACCGGATAGCCGAGCAGATCGACAAACTGGTTCAGCTCACGCGACGCATCCGCGAGCACGATGCCGCCCCCGGTGTAGATATACGGGCGCTTCGCCGACAGCAGCAGCGATACCGCCTTGCGGATCTGACCGGAGTGGCCCTTCGTGACCGGGTTGTACGAGCGCAGCGACACGCTCTTGATCGGCTCGTATTGGCACGGCGCCTTCGACACGTCCTTCGGAATGTCGATCAGCACCGGGCCGGGACGGCCGGTACGGGCAATATAGAAAGCTTTCTTGACGGTGGCGGCGAGATCGCGCACGTCCTTCACGAGGAAGTTGTGCTTCACGCAGGGACGCGTGATGCCGACCGTGTCGCACTCCTGGAATGCGTCCTGACCGATCGCGGCAGTCGGCACCTGGCCGCTGATCACCACCATCGGGATCGAATCCATATAGGCGGTGGCGATGCCGGTCACCGCATTGGTGACGCCGGGGCCGGAGGTCACGAGACACACGCCGACCTTGCCGGTGGAGCGGGCGTAGGCGTCGGCAGCATGCACGGCGGCCTGTTCGTGGCGCACGAGCACGTGCTCGAACTTGTCCTGCTTGTACAACTCGTCGTAAATGTAGAGTACCGAGCCGCCGGGATAGCCCCAGATGAACTCGACGTCTTCGTCGGCCAGTGCCTTCATGAGCACGGTGGCGCCGATAGAGTCTGCTTCGTGATGGGGGGTCGTATCCGACGTGGAGAATTCCGCGCTGGGCATATTCATTGATTCACCTTTCGAATTTTCGGCAAAAAATTGATCGGGTGCTCTCTGCCGGGCTCGTGACTCGGGTTCAAGCGGCGCGTCCAGTTGACAGGTGGGCTTCTTGGGCCACACCTCAATTGAGACAACTCACTTATGTTGCGAACCAGCGACGATAGCTGCTGGCGCGCTCGCGGTCAAGAAAATATTGCCAGCGGCTCGCGCGTAGGAGCAGGCGATCGGACGGAATGTCAACCGTCAGGAAAATGCAAGCTCACGCATGTTTCGCCCCTATCGGAGCAAAAGTTTGTTAGCATCCGCGAGTTTTACGACATTTTTCGACCGATTACGCGCACGCTTGCTGCGCCGACCCCACACGGATGGCATCAGACAAGGAACTCGCCGATTTTCTGGCGGGCGTCGAAAGGCGCGCGTTCAAGCAGACGGTCTACGCCGTGCGGGACGACGATGCGTCCCTCGACGTCGTGCAGGACGCGATGATCAAGCTCGCCGAGAAATACGGCGATCGTCCGGCGGCAGAGCTACCGCTGCTGTTTCAGCGTATTCTGCAGAATGCGACGCACGACTATTTCCGTCGTGCCAAAGTACGCAATACGTGGGTTAGTCTGTTCTCGTCGCTCGGCAATGCCGACGACGACGAATTCGATCCGCTGGAAACCTTCGAGGCCGAGGCGGGTTCGGCTGGCTCCGAGAGCAACGAACAGAAGCTCGAACGCGAGCAGGTCCTTCAGTTGATCGACGACGAGATCCAGAAATTACCGGCACGTCAACGGGAGGCGTTTCTCATGCGTTATTGGGAGGATATGGATGTCGCCGAGACTGCCGCCGCAATGGGCTGCTCCGAAGGCAGTGTGAAAACGCACTGCTCCCGGGCCACCCACACGCTCGCGCAAGCGCTCAAGGCGAAAGGAATCACGCTATGAGCTCCCTCGAAAACACAGAACTCGAGTTTGCGCGTCAACTGCGCCGCGCGCTCGACGAAAACACCGCCAGCCTCCCTTCCGCCACCGTCGACCGGCTCGCCGCTGCACGTCGCGCCGCGTTGGCGCGCAAAAAGCCCGAAACCGTCAGCGCGCCGGTGTTCGTGCCCGCGTTCGCCGGCATGCCGGCCGGGATGGCGGGGCTGCCGCAGGGAGGCCTCGAGCCGCGCCGCCGCTGGCCGCTGCGCCGCTTCGCGCTCGCGTGGCCGCTCGCCGCGCTGGTCGTGAGCCTGATCGGCATCGCATACTGGGAAGACCACCAGCGCACCGCCGAACTCGCCGATATCGATGCCGCCATGCTAAGCGACGACCTGCCGCTCAATGCCTATCTCGACCACGGCTTCAACGCGTATCTTTCACGCGCCCACTGAGCGGGAGATTCCTCGGGTGAGTTACAAGCGCGGCCTGGCCGTTGTTTTCGGATGCACGATCGCGGCCCTGGTGTCGTTTGTCGCGACCTATCCGCGCTTTCATCCGAGCCCGTCGTCGGTGAGCAATCCGTCGCCCGGCGTCAACGTCGCTGCACCCGCTCCCGCTCCCGCACTTTCCGTCGAATTGCCCGGCCTGCCGGGCAGCAACAGCCCGCTCGCATGGTCGCGCCTGAGTGCGGCCGACCATGTCGCGCTCGCGCCATTCGAATCCCAGTGGGACTCGTTTAGCGACGAACGCAAGCGCAAATGGATCAAGATCGCGTCGCGATACGCAAAGATGTCGCCGGATGCGCAAAAGCGTCTGCATGAGCGCATGAGCGAATGGGTGCGGATGACGCCCGATCAACGCCGCGTCGCGCGCGAGAACTACCAGGTTTCGAAGGAGTTGCCGCGCGAAGCCCGCCAGAACGCATGGAAAGCGTACCAGCAGCTGCCTGAAGAAACGAAGGAGCGGCTCGCCGCGAGCGAGCACAAGCGCCGCCCCAGCGTCGTCAGCGCGCCACCGTCGGCTCGCAACGAGATCAAGGGTATCGACCGGCTTGTGAACGCGCGCGAGCACGGTGCCAGCGCTACCGCGGCGGCGAGCGCCGCGCCGGCTGCCTCCGCGCCGGCCGCGGCCTCGCTGCCGTCGCCGCCCGCGATTCCGGCGGCGGGCAGCTTCGTGCCGGCGACGCCGGTGCCGGTGTCGCCAGCCGAGGCGCCGGCGATCTTCCACGGCTCCTGATTCCGATCCCGAGCCCGTTACATGTCCCAGCCGCTCGCCACCCCTACTCTGCCCGCCGCCGTACCCGACGGCATGGCGCCCACCGTCCGGCGGCGGCTCGCGGCATTGCTGTATGAAGCAGTTATTCTGTTCGGCGTCGTGTTTCTCGCCGGCTATCTGTTCAGTACGCTCACGCAGCAGCGCAACGGGCTTGCGCATCACAACCTGCTAGCCGCCTGGATCGCACTCGTGGTTGGCGTGTATTTCGTCTGGTTCTGGACCCACGGCGGCCAGACGCTGCCGATGAAAACCTGGCGGTTGCGGGTTGTTGGCGCTGATGGCGCGCCGGTTTCTGGTGGACGGGCGATTGGGCGTTATGTGCTCGCCTGGTTGTGGTTTTTGCCGCCGCTGGCGTTGCATCCGATGCTTGGGTTGCGGGTGCCGCAGACGCTCGTTATCGCGGGCGTCTGGTTCGTCGCGTGGGCCGCGAGCGGGCGTTTTGATCCGCAGCGGCAGTTTTTGCATGACCGGCTCGCGGGTACGCGGGTGGTAGCGGTTGGGCGCTGAGCGCGCGGGCTTGTGTTGACACCTTGGGCGGGGGCGGGCTTTTTTTGTTGTTCTGGCTTTGTTGGCCGCTCCCTGCTGTCTTATCGGTCTATTAGCGTTGCCCCTGTGCGGGGCGGCGCTTTTGTCGTTGTTCTGGCTTTGTTGGCCTTTCCTTGTTGCGTTATCGGTCTATTGGCGTTGCCCCTGTGCGGGGCGGCACCTACTTTCTTTGCTGCTGCAAAGAAAGTAGGCAAAGAAGACAGCTCAAACCGCTAACCCTTAAGCGGGTCCCTCGCTCTGCATGAGGTAGTGGTGCATCTGGAATCCGTGCTCCCGCACATTCCGCACCAGTGACAAGGCCGTCATTCCTCCGGCGGCGCTGCGCGCGCCGAATCCCCCTTCAAAAACCACTGGTTATCCCGGCGCGTCGCCGAGGCGAGCCGACGGCCCCCGCTGCGCGGGCCAAACCATTGGTTCTCCTGGCAGACCCGTCCGCGACGCACGCAGTGCGGAGTGGGAGGGATGATGGCTTTGTCACCGGAGCGGAATGTGCGGGGGCACGGATTCCAGATGCACCACTGCCCCCTCCAAGCCAGGGGACCCGCTTATGAGCTGGCGGTTTGAGCTGTCTTCTTTGCCTACTTTCTTTGCAGCAGCAAAGAAAGTAGGTGCCGCCCCGCACAGGGGCAACGCTAATAGACCGACAACACACAAGGAAAGGCCAACAAAGCCAGAACAACGACAAAAGCCCCGCCCCGCACAGGGGGCCCGACAACACAGCAAGAAAGGCCAACAAAGCCAGAACAACGACAAAAAGCACCGCCCCGCATGGGGCACAATTTCCGGCGCACAATGCCACTGGTGCCCCCCCCCCGCGCCGCCAGGCGCCCACCCGCCGCATGAGGATCGCCGCCGATGACCCGCTACCGCGATTTCCACCGCCGCTCGATCGACAACCCCGAAGCCTTCTGGCGCGAAGAAGCCCAACGCATTCACTGGCACACGCCATTCGGCACCGTGCTGGACCGCTCGAAACCGCCGTTCGCACGCTGGTTCGTCGGCGGCCGCACGAACCTCTGTCATAACGCGGTTGACCGTCATCTGGCCGAGCGCGCGCAGCAGAACGCACTCGTCTACGTATCGACGGAAACCGGCATCGAGCGGCACTACACGTACGCCGAACTGCACGCCGAAATCAACCGGATGGCCGCGGTCATGCGCTCGCTCGGCGTGAAGCGCGGCGAGGTCGTGCTGATCTATCTGCCGATGATCCCCGAGGCACTGTTCGCGATGCTCGCGTGCGCGCGGCTCGGTGCGATCCACTCGGTCGTGTTCGGCGGCTTCGCGGCGCCGAATCTCGCCGCGCGCATCGACGACGCGAAGCCCGTGCTGATCGTCACCGCCGACGCCGGCGCGCGCGGAGGCAAAGTGGTCGACTACACGCCGCTCGTCGACGAAGCGCTCGCGCGCGCGATGCACAAGACCCCGCACGTGCTGCTGATCGACCGGCAACTCGCACCCGAGCGTCTGAATGCGCCGTACCTCGTCGCCTACGAGCCGCTGCGCGAACAGTTTTTCGACGCCCACGTGCCGTGCGAATGGCTCGAATCGAACGAACCGTCGTACGTGCTGTACACCTCGGGCACGACCGGCAAGCCGAAGGGCGTGCAACGCGATGTCGGCGGCTATGCGGTCGCGCTCGCGGCATCGATGGAATACATCTTCGAGGGCAAGCCCGGCGACACGATGTTCACCGCGTCCGACGTCGGCTGGGTGGTCGGCCACAGCTACATCGTGTACGCGCCGCTGATCGCGGGGCTGACCACCGTGATGTACGAAGGCACGCCGATTCGCCCGGACGGCGGCATCTGGTGGCGGCTCGTCGAGCAGCACAAGGTCAACCTGATGTTCACCGCGCCGACCGCGATACGCGTGCTCAAGAAGCAGGACCCGGCACTGATGAAAGCAGCCGATCTGTCGAGCCTGCGCACGCTGTTTCTCGCCGGCGAACCGCTCGACGAACCGACCGCCGCATGGATCTCGAACGCGCTGAACAAACCGGTGATCGACAACTACTGGCAGACCGAAACCGGCTGGCCGATGCTCGCGATTCCGCGAGGCATCGAAGCACTGCCAACCAAGCTCGGCTCGCCGGGCGTGCCCTCGATCGGCTATAGCCTGACCGTGCGCGACGAGCTGAGCGGCGAGCCCTGCGCACCCGGCGAAAAAGGTGTGCTGACGCTCGACTATCCGCTGCCGCCGGGCTGCATGTCGACGGTATGGGGCGACGACAAGCGCTTCGTCAGCACTTACTGGGAGAGCGTGCCGAACCAGCAGGTCTATTCGACGTTCGACTGGGGCGTGCAGGACGAGGACGGCTACGTGACGATCCTCGGCCGCACCGACGACGTGATCAACGTCGCGGGCCATCGCCTCGGCACGCGCGAAATCGAGGAGGCGCTGTCGAGCCACGCGGCCGTCGCGGAAGTCGCGGTGGTCGGCGTGACCGATCCGGTCAAAGGTCAGGCGGCGATGGCCTTCGTCGTGCTGCGCGGCGCGCAAGCCGAAGGCGACCCGAGCGAGCGAGCGCGGCTCTCGGCCGAACTGACGATGACGGTCGACCGCCATCTCGGCTCGATTGCGCGGCCCGCGCGCGTGGTGATGGTATCGATGCTGCCGAAGACGCGCTCCGGCAAGCTATTGCGCCGCGCTATCGCGGCGCTCGCCGAGGGGCGCGAGCCGGGCGATCTGCCGACGATCGAAGATCCGGCCGCGCTGCAGCAGGTGCGCGACGCGCTCGGCGACGACAGGAAGAAATAAGCGGACGAACGAGCGGACGAACCCGCGGGCGCTCAGCCCGCGGTGTCCCGCGTGCCGAGAAAGCGCGCGAGGATCGCATTCGAATACGTGCCCGCGATCCCGGTCAGGAACGCCATGAACGAGCCCGGCGCGTGGTCGTCGGCGGTATCGGAGATCGTGCGCACGACCGCGCACGGCACGCCGTACTCGTAGCAGACCTGCGCGATCGCCGCGCCCTCCATCTCGACCGCGAGCGCATCGGGCAGCGCCTCGCGCAACGCCGCGACGGCCGCCGCGCTCGCGACGAACTGATCGCCGCTGACGATCAGGCCACAATGCACGCGCGGCTCGCGCGTACCGAAACGCGCCGCGCAGGCCGCTCCCTCCTCGGCGACGAACTGCTCACAGGCGGCCGTGAGACGCTCGGCGAGCGCCGCATCGGCCGCGAAGCGCGACATGCCGAGCAACGGCACCTCGAAGCGCGGAAACAGCGGCGACGCGTCGATATCGTGCTGCATCAGCGTGCTCGCGACGACGATATCGCCGACGTGCACCTCAACGCCGACCCCGCCCGCGACACCGGTGAACACGATCGCTTCGACATCGAACGCGTGAATCAGCGCGCTGACCGTCGCGGCCGCCGCGACCTTGCCGACGCGCGCGAGCGTGACCACGCACGGCGTGCCGTGCACGGTGCCGACGTGATAATCGCGCTGGCCGTGCGTGACCGTGCGCACACCCGCCTCCGCGCGCATCGCTTCGATCAGGTCGCCGAGTTCCTGCGGCAACGCGGCCAGAACGCCGAGCGGCCGCCGCGCACCATGGCTGATGTTCAAGGGTGTGCTCATTCCACCGCCTGCAATTTAGCCACCGCCAGCGCCAGCCACTTCTCGCCGTGCCGCTTGAAGCGCACCTGCGCCTTCGCGTCGGTGCCGTTGCCTTCGAGCGCGGTGATCGTGCCTTCGCCGAACTTCGTGTGGAACACCTGTTGACCGACGCGGAAGCCCGTTTCGGCCGCACGCTGCGCGTTCGCGAACGCGGGTGCCGGCGCGGAAGTCACCGCCGCCGTCGACGCCGAACCGCCACCGTAACCGGGCCGCGCGAACCAGTCGCGCCCGTAGCCAGCGTTGTCCGAGCGGCCGCCCCAGCGCGAGCCCGCCTCGACCTTCGGCGTGAGCCACTTCAGCGTTTCCTGCGGCAATTCGTCGAAGAAGCGCGAGCGAATGTTGTAGCGGGTCTGGCCGTGCAGCATCCGGCTCTGCGCAAACGACAGGTACAGCCGCTCCTTCGCGCGCGTGATCGCGACGTACATCAGGCGCCGCTCTTCTTCGAGGCCGTCCGACTCCATCGCGCTGTTCTCGTGCGGGAACAGCCCTTCTTCGAGACCGGTGATGAACACCGCGGTGAATTCGAGGCCCTTGGCCGCGTGCACGGTCATCAGTTGCACCGCTTCCTGGCCGGCCTGCGCCTGGTTATCGCCCGCTTCGAGCGATGCGTGCGACAGGAAGCCCGCGAGCGGGGTCATCGTGTCGGGGTTCTGCGCCGGATCGGCGATGCCCGGCGCGTCGAGCACCACCGTGTTCGGATCGTCGGTTGCAACCGCGAGTTCGGGTGCGGCGCTCGCGCCCGGGCGCAGCGGAATCGAGCGCGCGGGCGTATCGATCCCGTAGCCCTCCTCGCTGACGAACGCGGCGGCCGCATTGACGAGTTCCTGCAGGTTTTCGAGGCGATCCTGGCCTTCGCGCTCGTTCTGATAGAAGTCGGCGAGACCGCTCGCGCGGACCACGTACTCGACGGTTTCCGGCAGGCTCATCTGCTGTGTGTCGGCGCGCATCTTGCCGATGAGGTTCGCGAACGCGACGAGGCTCGAACCGGCTTTGCCGGCGACGTACGGAATCGCCGCGGCCATCGCGCAGTTGTACAGACGCGCCGCGTCGGCAAGCTGTTCGATCGAACGCGCGCCGATGCCGCGGGTCGGGTAATTGACGACGCGCGCGAACGCGGTGTCGTCGTTCGGGTTATCGATCAGGCGCAGATACGCGAGCGCTTCCTTGACTTCCCGCCGCTCGAAAAAGCGCAGGCCGCCGTACACGCGATACGCGATGCCCGCGTTGACGAGCGTGTGCTCGATCGTGCGCGACTGCGCGTTGCTGCGGTAGAGCACGGCGATTTCGCTGCGCGACAGGCCGGTGTTGATCAGTGCGCGAATCTCTTCGACGATCCAGCCGGCCTCCTGCGAATCGGTTGCCGATTCGTAGACGCGCACCGGTTCGCCGTGGCCTGCGTCGGTGCGCAGATTCTTGCCGAGGCGCCGCGAGTTGTTCGCGATCAGCTGGTTGGCGGCATCGAGAATATGGCCGTGCGAGCGATAGTTCTGTTCGAGCTTGATGAGATTGCGCACGTTGAACTCGTGCTCGAAGTCGCGCATGTTGCCGACGTTCGCGCCGCGGAACGCGTAGATCGACTGGTCGTCGTCGCCGACCGCGAAGATTGCGTTGTGCTGTCCCGCGAGCATCTTGAGCCACGCGTACTGCAGCTTGTTGGTGTCCTGAAACTCATCGACGAGGATGTGCCTGAAGCGCGCCTGGTAATGCGCGCGCAGCGGCGGATTGTGCGCGAGCAGTTCGTAGCAGCGCAGCAGCAGTTCGGGGAAGTCGACGACGCCTTCGCGCTGGCACTGCTGATCGTAGGCTTCGTAGAGCTCGACGAACTTGCGATTGAAGTTGTCGGTGGCATCGACGTCTTTGGGACGCAGGCCCTGCTCTTTGGCGTTGTTGATGAAGTACTGGAGGTTTTTCGCCGGGTACTTTTCGTCGTCGATGTTGAGGCCCTTCATCAGGCGCTTGATCGCCGACAGCTGGTCCGCGGTATCAAGAATCTGGAAGGTGGCGGGCAGCCCGGCGTCGCGGTGATGCGCGCGCAGCATCCGGTTGCACAGGCCGTGGAACGTGCCGATCCACATGCCGCGCGTATCGATCGGCAAGAGCGCCGAGAGGCGCGCCATCATTTCGCGGGCGGCTTTGTTGGTGAAGGTCACCGCGAGGACGGTCGCGGGGGACGCGAGGCCTTGCTGGATCAGCCACGCGATGCGGGTGATCAGAACTCGGGTTTTGCCGCTCCCCGCGCCCGCCAGGATCAGGGCGGGCTCATTCGGGAGTGTGACGGCGGCGTGTTGTTCGGGGTTTAGATTCGAGAGGAGGTCAGGCATGTTTTTCGCGGAGCGCAGTTCGGGGGACATTATATGCCCCGGCGGGGGCTGGGCTTTTTTTGGTTCTTCTGGATGAGGGTTGGAGTTTTTCGTTGTTCTGGCTTGGTTGGCCTTTCCTTGCTGTGTTGTCGGGCCCCGGTGCGGGGCGGGGCTTTTGTCGTTGTTCTTGCGTGGTTGGCCTTTCCTTGTTGTGCTATCGGTCTATTAGCGTTGCCCCTGTGCGGGGCGGCACCTACTTTCTTTGCTGCTGCAAAGAAAGTAGGCAAAGAAGACAGCTCAAACCGCTAACTCTTAAGCGGGTCCCCCGCTCCGCATGAGTTAGTGGTGCATCTGGAATCCGTGCTCCCGCACATTCCGCACCTGTGACAAGGCCGTCATCCCTCCGGCGGCGCTACGCGCGCCGAATCCCCGTTCAAAAACCACTGGTTGTTCCGGCGCATCGCCGAGGCGTAGCCGACGGCCCCGCTGCGCGGGCAAAACCGTTGATTCTCCTGGCAGACCCGTCCGCGACGCACGCAGTGCGGAGTGGGAGGGATGATGGCTTTGTCACCGGAGCGGAATGTGCGGGGGCACGGATTCCAGATGCACCACTGCCCGCTCCGAGCCAGGGGACCCGCTTATGAGCTGGCGGTTTGAGCTGTCTTCTTTGCCTACTTTCTTTGCAGCAGCAAAGAAAGTAGGTGCCGCCCCGCACAGGGGCAACGCTAATAGACCGCTAACACAACAAGGAAAGGCCAACCACGCAAGAACAACGAAAAAAGCGCCGCCCCGCACAGTGGCAACGCCAACAGACCGATAACACAACAAGCAAAGGCCAACCAAGCCAGAACAACGAAAAAAACGCCGCCCTGCCCAAGGGCACCATCCAAACCCAGCCGCCGGCCGGCAAAACCCCCTCCCCAGCTATAATCAACCATTCTCCGCCTCCAAAATCCTGCCTTTAACCAGAAACATGAGCGACACCCCGAGCGACCCCACCTCGACGCTTGCAAAAAGCTTCGAACCCCACACCGTCGAAGCCCACTGGGGCCCTGAATGGGAAAAGCGCGCCTACGCCGCACCCTCCTTCGACGCGAACCGCAAGGATTTCTCGATCCAGCTGCCGCCGCCGAACGTCACGGGCACGCTGCACATGGGCCACGCGTTCAACCAGACCATCATGGACGGCCTCACCCGCTATCACCGCATGCTCGGCGAGAACACGCTGTGGGTGCCGGGTACCGACCACGCGGGCATCGCCACGCAGATCGTCGTCGAACGGCAGCTCGACGCGCAGGGCGTGTCGCGCCATGACCTCGGCCGCGAGAAGTTCGTCGAGCGCGTGTGGGAGTGGAAGCAGCAGTCCGGCTCGACCATTACGAATCAGGTGCGTCGTCTCGGTGCGTCGATCGACTGGTCGCGCGAATACTTCACGATGGACGACAAGATGTCGGCCGCCGTGCGCGACGTGTTCGTGCGTCTGTATGAACAGGGTCTGATCTATCGCGGCAAGCGCCTCGTGAACTGGGACCCGGTGTTGCTCACCGCCGTGTCCGACCTCGAAGTCGTCAGCGAGGAAGAAAACGGCCACCTGTGGCACATCCAGTATCCGCTGACCGACGGCTCGGGCCATCTGACCGTCGCCACCACCCGTCCGGAAACCATGCTCGGCGACACCGCCGTGATGGTGCACCCGGAAGACGAGCGCTACGCGCATCTGATCGGCAAGACCGTCACGCTGCCGCTGTCGAACCGCGAAGTGCCGATCATCGCCGACGACTACGTCGACCGCGAATTCGGCACCGGCGTCGTCAAGGTCACGCCCGCGCACGATTTCAACGACTACCAGGTCGGCCTGCGCCACAAGCTGCCGCAAATCGAAATCCTGACGCTCGACGCGAGAATCAACGACAACGCGCCCGAAAAATACCGCGGTCTCGACCGTTTCGACGCCCGCAAGCTGGTGGTCACCGATCTCGAGACGCTCGGCGTGCTCGAATCGGTCAAACCGCACAAGCTGATGGTGCCGCGCGGCGACCGCACCGGGGTCGTGATCGAGCCGATGCTGACCGACCAGTGGTTCGTCGCGATGAGCAAGCCCGCACCCCAAGGCACGTTCAATCCGGGCAAGTCGATCGCCGAAACCGCGCTCGACGTCGTACGCAACGGCCAGATCAAATTCGTGCCGGAAAACTGGACCACCACCTACTACCAGTGGCTCGAAAACATCCAGGACTGGTGCATCTCGCGTCAGCTGTGGTGGGGACATCAGATTCCGGCGTGGTACGGCGAGAGCGGCGAGGTGTTCGTCGCGAAGACCGAAGAGGAAGCCCGCGCGAAGGCCGCCGCGGCCGGCTACGCCGGCTCGTTGAAGCGCGACGAAGACGTGCTCGACACGTGGTTCTCGTCCGCTCTGGTGCCGTTCTCGTCGCTCGGCTGGCCGAACGAAACAGAAGAGCTGAAGCACTTCATGCCGTCGTCGGTGCTCGTCACCGGTTTCGACATCATCTTCTTCTGGGTCGCGCGCATGGTCATGATGACCACGCACTTCACCGGCAAGGTGCCGTTCGACACGGTCTACGTGCACGGCCTCGTGCGCGACGCCGAAGGCCAGAAGATGTCGAAGAGCAAGGGCAACACGCTCGACCCGATCGATATCGTCGATGGCATCGAGCTCGACGCGCTGGTCGCGAAGCGCACCACCGGCCTGATGAATCCGAGGCAGGCCGCATCGATCGAGAAGAAGACCCGCAAGGAGTTTCCGGACGGCATTCCGGCGTTCGGCACCGACGCGCTGCGCTTCACGATGGCGTCGATGGCCACGCTCGGCCGCAACGTCAATTTCGACCTCGCTCGCTGCGAGGGCTACCGCAACTTCTGCAACAAGCTGTGGAACGCCACGCGCTTCGTGCTGATGAACTGCGAAGGCCATGACTGCGGTTTCGGCCAGCCGGCGCAATGTGGTGAATGCGGGCCAGAAGGCCATCTGCATTTCTCGCAGGCCGACCGCTGGATCGTGTCGCAACTGCAGCGCGTGGAAGCGGAAATCGCCAAGGGCTTTTCCGACTATCGTTTTGACAATGTGGCCAACGCCCTATACAAGTTCGTATGGGACGAATATTGTGACTGGTACCTCGAACTCGCCAAGGTCCAGATCCAGACGGGTCAGCCGAACCAGCAGCGCGCCACGCGCCGCACGCTGTTGCGTGTGCTCGAAACGGTGCTGCGCCTCGCGCATCCGGTGATCCCGTTCATCACTGAAGCGCTGTGGCAGAAAGTGGCGCCGCTCGCGGGCCGCTACCCCGAAGGCAAGGCCGACGGCGAGGCGTCCATCATGGTGCAGCCGTACCCCATCGCGGAGCCGTCGAAGCTTGATGAAGACGCCGAGCAGTGGGCGGCCGACCTCAAAGCGATGATCGATGCTTGCCGCAATCTGCGCGGAGAAATGAACCTGTCGCCGGCGGTCAAGGTGCCGTTGCTCGCCACCGGCAACGCGGAGCGCCTTGGTACGTTCGCGCCCTATGCTCAAGCGCTGGCGCGTCTGTCGGAAGTGCAAATCATCGCCGACGAGGCCGCGCTCGACGCCCAGGCGGATGGCGCGCCGATTGCTATCGTAGGAACCGACAAGCTCGTGTTGAAGGTCGAAATCGACGCGGCGGTCGAACGCGAGCGCCTGTCGAAAGAGATCACGCGATTGAGCGCCGAAATCGTCAAATGCAACGGTAAGCTGCAGAATCAGGCGTTCGTGGCGAAGGCGCCGGCCGCGGTCGTGGAACAGGAGCAGAAACGGCTTGCGGATTTCGAAGCCACCGTCGGCAAGCTGAAAGCCCAACTGGCCCGCCTGCCGGCCTGATCGACGCGCCCGCCCTCCTCAACGGCGGGCAAAGATTTAACCAGAGGACTCAGGGTATTCACATGCTAAAAGTTACGAAGGCGGTTTTTCCGGTAGCAGGTCTTGGCACCCGCTTCCTCCCCGCCACCAAGGCTAGCCCGAAGGAGATGCTGCCGATCGTCGACAAGCCGCTGATTCAGTACGCTGTCGAAGAGGCCATGGCGGCCGGCATCACCGAAATGATCTTCGTCACGGGCCGCAGCAAGCGCGCGATCGAAGACCATTTCGACAAGTCCTATGAGATCGAGGCCGAACTCGAGGCGCGCGGCAAGGACAAACTGCTCGAACTCGTGCGCAGCATCAAGCCGAGCCACGTGGACTGCTTCTACGTGCGCCAGGCAGAGGCGCTGGGCCTCGGCCACGCGGTGCTGTGCGCCGAGAAGCTGGTCGGCGACAACCCGTTCGCCGTGATCCTCGCGGACGACCTGCTGTACGGCACGCCGCCCGTGATGACGCAGATGATCGAGGTGTTCGATCACTATCACAGCTCGGTGATCGGCGTCGAAGAGATCCCGCCGCAGGACACGAAGTCGTACGGCATCGTCGACGGCAAGGAGTGGGAAGACTCGATCATCAAGATGTCGGGCATCGTCGAAAAGCCGGAGCCGAGCGTGGCGCCGTCGAACCTCGGCGTGGTGGGCCGTTATGTGCTGAAGCCGCGCGTCTTCGATCATCTGCGCTCCATCAAACCGGGCGCAGGCGGTGAGTTGCAGTTGACGGACGCGATCCAGTCGCTGCTCGCCGACGAACAGGTGCTCGCGTACAAGTATCACGGCACGCGTTTCGACTGCGGCAGCAAGCTGGGCTATCTGAAGGCGACTGTCGAGTTCGCGCTGCGTCACCCGGAAGTGGCCGCCGATTTCGAAGAATATCTGCGCACCCGCTCGCCGGTCCTCGAAGGCTGACACCAAAACCCAGGCTGAAACGAAGAAGGCGCTGTGCCCCGAATAATGGGGACAGCGCCTTCTTTTTTACATCGGACGGACGGATTTACCGAATGCCGCTCAACGACGCCGCATCAGAAACGTAAATACCTTGTCATGCGCCGAACTTTCGACGATCTCGTTGCCGGTCTGCTTCGCGAACGCGGCGAAATCGCGCTGCGAGCCGGGATCGGTGGCGAGCACCTTGAGAATCTGGCCGCTTTCCATGTCGGCGAGCGCCTTCTTGGCGCGCAGGATGGGCAGCGGGCACATGAGCCCGCGCGCATCGACTTCCTTGTGAATCTGAATTTGCATCGACGATGACCTTGGGGACGGGGCGTCGCTGACGACGCCGGACAGAGCGTCAAATTCTACAGCAGGCGGAGCACCGCCGCCGGGCAGTGCGCGACACCGCACGGCGGCGAGCGGTGCGATCGCCGCCCGACTCCCGATCGCCGATCGCCCGATTCCGCGCGCACGCAGTGCCGCGCGCCGTTACAGCGTCACCGCCTCGCCGCTTTGCAGGGACTCGCGCAGCGCCACGCCGATGCGCGTCGCTTCGAGCGCATCGGCAAGCGTCGCGCCGCTCTGCGCCGCCTCGCCCTTGCCCGCCCCGTCTTGCACCGACGCGACGAACGCGCGCGCCTCGTGCAGAAACGCGTCCTCAAAGCGGTCGAAAAAGTTCGGCGTGCATTCGTTGCGAATGCCGTTCGCGTCGTAGATCTCGACGCGATTCGCGCGCGGATTGCGGCCGATCGTCAGCGCGCCCGCCGTGCCGATCACTTCGCTATGCGTATCGTTGCCGTGCGCCTGCGTGCGCGACGCGTAGAACATCGCCAGCTTGCCGCCCTCGAACTCGCAGATCGCAACGCCGTTGTCGACATCACTGAATTCGCGCAGCCCCTCGTGCAGCGCGATCGTGCCCGCGGCGAACACGCGCGTCGCGCGCGGCTTGCCGAGCAGCCAGCGGGCCACGTCGATGTCGTGCACGGTGCAGTCCAGAAAGATGCCGCCCGAGGTCGCCGCGAAGCGCACGAAGAAACCGTCGGTGTCGTTTTTATCGGTGGTTTGCGAGCGCACGAGGAACGGCCGGCCGATCTGGCCGGCGGCGATTTTGTCGAACGCGTCGCGGTAGCTCGGATCGAAGCGGCGCATGAAGCCGATCGTCGCCTGCAGATGCGGATAGCGCGCCGCCTCGGTCAGCACGCGCTCGCATTCGGCGACATCGAGCGACAGCGGCTTTTCGCAGAACACATGCTTGCCGGCCTGCAATGCGTCGACGATCTGCTGCGCGTGCAGCGACGACGGCGTGACGAGCCACACCGCGTCGACGTGCGGATCGGCGAGCAGGTCCGCGTAATCCGCGTAAAGACGCGGCTCGGGTAGCGCATCGCGCGCCCATGCGAGTTCGTCTTCGAGCGGGCTGCACGCGGCCGCGAGCGTCGCGCCCGGCACGCGATACGCGAGATTTTCCGCATGCCGCTTGCCGAGCCGCCCAAGGCCGACCACACCGAGCCGCAAGCGTTCCGTGGCGGGCTTCATCACGCTGCCTCGCCGAGTTTGACCGCGCGGCCCTCGCGCCACGAACGCGTCGCGGCGTCCGCCAGTTCGAGCGCTTTCAGGCCGTCGGCGACTGTCGTGCGCACCGGCTTGCCGTGCGTGAGCGCATCGAAGAAATGCGCGATCTCGAGCGCGTAGGCCGCGCGATAACGCTCGAGAAAGAACGCCTCCGGCACGTCGGTCGACACTTCCGTCTTCGAGTAAGCGGTGACCTCGGTCGGCCGCACGTTGCCCGCCTGCAGCATGCCGGCGCTGCCGAGCACTTCGAAGCGCTGGTCGTAGCCGTACGCGGCGCGCCGCGTGGTGTTGATCTGGCACAGGCGCCCGCGCTTCGTGCGGATCGTCACCGCGGTCGAGTCGACGTCGCCCGCGTCGGCGATCGCGTGGTCGGTGAGGCAACTGCCGGTGGCGTGCAGCGTGTCGGCTTCGTCGTCGAGGATCCAGCGGCAGATGTCGAAGTCGTGAATCAGCATGTCCTTGAAGATGCCGCCGGAGCGCCGGATGTACTCGACCGGCGGCGCGCCTGGATCGCGGCTCGTGACGACGAGCATCTCGGGCGTGCCGATCTCGCCCGCGTCGAGGCGCGCCTTCAACGCGGCAAACGTCGGATCGAAGCGCCGCTGAAAGCCGATCATGCACACGACACCCGCGCGCTCCACCGCCTGCGCGCACATCCGCGCACGCTCCAGCGTGAGATCGACCGGCTTCTCGCAGAACACGTGCTTGTTCTGCGCGGCCGATTTGACGATCAGGTCCGCATGCGTGTCGGTGCTCGAACAGATCACGGTCGCGCCGATCGACGCGTCGCCGATCGCGCCGTCGATATCCGCGACCTGCGCGCCATGCTGCGCGGCGAGCGCGGCCGCTGCCTCGCGATTCACGTCGACCACGTATTTGAGCCGCACGCCGGGCTGTCGCGCCAGATTCGCCGCATGGATCCTGCCGATGCGTCCCGCGCCGAATACGGCAACGTCGATCGTGTTTACCGCGTCAGTCATCGTAGCCTCCAGTGTCGTTGGATTCTTCAACGTTCAGTTCGAGCTTGTACGCGAGCGCGATGAAGAGCGCCTGGCACAGGCAGATCGTGCTGGTGAGCGAGCGGAACGCGAACGCGCTGCCCTCTTTCACGTAGAGTTGCGTGCTCGCGTAGCGCGCGAGCGGCGATAGTTGGCTGTCCGTAATGACGAGCGTCTTCGCCTGATGATGATGCGCGACGCGCAGGCAGTACTGCGTCTCCTTGCCGTACGGCGCGAAGCTGATCGCGATCACCACGTCGCCCTTCCTGACGCTGCGGATCTGCTCGCGATACATGCCGCCGAAACCGGACACGAGATGCACGCGCTTGTGCGTATGCTGCAGCGCGTAGACGATGTAGTTCGCGACCGGAAACGAGCGCCGTACGCCGATCACGTAGATGTTGTCGGCCTGCTGCAGCATCTTCACGGCGGCGTCGAACTGCTTGTCGTCGAGGCCCGCTTCGAGTTCTTCGAGCCCGCCGCGCGACGCGGCGATGAACTCGCGGGCGACCGAGCCGCCCGACAACGTGCCGGGCTTCTCGTCGATCAGCTTGCGGATGCGCTGCTGATAGCTCGGCGACGACACGCCCTGCCCGGTATAAGCCTGACGAAACACCGCCTGCAGATCGGAGAAGCCAGAAAAACCGAAACGCTGCGCAAAGCGCACGACCGCCGACGGATGCACGCCGCAGCTCGCGGCGATATCGCTGGTGCGATCCATCATCACGCTCGAGCGATGTTGCTCGATATACGTCGCGACGCTCTTGAGCTGACGCGGCAGCGACTCGTAGGTATCCGCGATGCGCTGCATCAATTCGTCGACGCTCGGCAACGCTTCTTCGGTGATCTGTTCCGCCATGACTGCCTCTCGGGGTTTCCTGCAATGCGGCAGACGCGCCCGCGGCCCGCCGCAGCACACATCCGACGATGCGGAGTATAGGCGGCCGACCCATCAAATGGAACGTATTTTCCATTTTTATTTCTCATGAAATTTTCTTTGCAAGGCATCGGAAGATGACCTACTCTTGGTCGTGAGCGATGGCGCTTCGGCCTCGTTATGCCGCTCAGCATCGGCATGGAAAGCCGCCCGTCAGGCGCTCCCTCAATAACGAACGACAGACCGAGAAAGGTGGAGACAATGAGACTTTGCAGAGGCAAGGCAACGCTCAGGATTCTGGTGACGGCGTTGACGTTGGCGACCGGATTCGGCGCGGCGTCGGCCGCCCGCGCGGCGGACGCCCACTTCGTGCTGATCAGCCACGCGCCGGATTCGGACTCGTGGTGGAACACGATCAAGAACGCGATCAAACAGGCCGACGAAGACTTCAACGTTCAGACCGACTACCGCAACCCGCCGAACGGCGACATCGCCGACATGGCGCGTCTCGTCGAGCAGGCGGCCGCGCGCAACTACGACGGCGTGATCGTATCGATCGCCGACTTCGACGTGCTGAAGAACTCGATCGGCAAGGTCACCGAGAAACACATTCCGCTCGTCACGATCAATTCGGGCACCGAGGAGCAAAGCGCGAAGCTCGGCGCGATCATGCACGTCGGCCAGCCCGAGTTCGCGGCCGGCAAGGCGGCGGGCGAAAAGGCCAAGGCCGCCGGCATCAAGTCGTTCCTGTGCGTGAACCACTACGCGACGAACCCGGCCTCGTTCGAACGCTGCCGCGGTTTCGCCGAAGCGATCGGCGCCAACTTCAAGACCTCGACGCTCGACGCGGGCCAGGACCCGACCGGCGTGCAGTCGAAGGTCAGCGCGTTCCTGCGCAACCATCCGGATACCCAGGCGGTGCTGACGCTTGGTCCGCTGTCGGCCGATCCGACGTTGAAGGCGCTGCAGCAGATGGGCCTCGCGGGCAAGATCTGGTTCGCGACGTTCGACTTCGACAGCGACATCGCAAAGGGCATCCAGGACGGCACGATCCAGTTCGCGATCGACCAGCAACCGTATTTGCAGGGCTACATTCCGGTTGCCGTGCTGGCGATCGTGAAGAAGAACAACACGACCGATCCCGTGAAGATCCGCGAGATCCTGCAGGCGAATCCGAAGTTCAAGGAGCGTCTCGCGACCTATGGGCTCGCACCGTCGTATGGGCCGCGCAATATCGGCTCGGGTCCGGGCTTCATCACCAAGGAAAATGTCGACAAGGTGCTGAAGTACGCGGGTCAGTACCGCTGAGCGGCCGGCAACCCATCGCGAGAGCAGGCCGCCGCGCTGGCGGCAAGGTTGAAAGAGGCGGTGACCGGCCGGACGCATTCCGTCTTGCCGGCACTCGCCCGCCGGGCAGATTTTATTGGCGGCTGGTTGCGCAGATTGTGTTGCGCTGCTGAGTTGCGCGACCTATCGCGCTGCGCTTATATCGCGCCGATTTTATTGCATTGCTTCTTCGTTCGCCTTCACGCATTCCGCGTAGCAAACGCCCACGGCATCGCGCCGACCCGCCTGTCGCGGGCGTCTCAAGGAGAGCTTCAATGGGTGTCGCCGACCTGTTTCATCCCCATCACCGCAAGCAACCGCCGCCTGATCCGCAGGACCCGGCGAAATCCGCTGCAACGAGCGCCTCGCAATCCACTGCCAGCGACGAACGCGTGCGCGAGGAATCCTGGTTCCGCCATCTGCTAGGCCGACCCGAATTCGCGGCGCTCGCCGGCACCGTGATGGTGTTCATCGTGTTCGGCATGGCGGCCGGCAACTCGGGGATGTTCAACCTCGATGGCGTGATGAACTGGTCGCAGGTCGCCGCCTATCTCGGTCTGATCTCGGTCGGCGCGTGCCTGCTGATGATCGCCGGCGAGTTCGATCTGTCGATCGGCTCGATGATCGGCTTTGCCGGCATGATGGTCGCGCTGCCCACCATGTACTTCCACTGGCCGATCTGGCTCGCGATCGTGTTCGCGTTCGTCGGCTCGATGCTGCTCGGCGCGCTCAATGGCTACCTGGTGATGCGCACGCGCCTGCCGTCGTTCATCGTCACGCTCGCATTCCTGTTCATTCTGCGCGGTCTCACCCTCGCGCTATCGGTGATGTTCGCCGATCGCACGATCATCTCCGGCGTCGGTGACGTCGCGCGCCAGGACTGGTTCGCGCACACGTTCTTCCAGGGCGTCGCGTTCAGAGGCCTGTTCGTATGGCTCGGCCACCTCGGTCTCGTGAAGATGCTCGACAACGGCACGCCGCTCGTGCCGGGCATTCCCAAGGTGCTGCTGTGGTGGCTCGTGCTCGCCGTGGTCTGCGCGTTCACGCTCGCCAAAACGCGCTTCGGCAACTGGATTTTCGCGGTCGGCGGCGACGCCAACGCGGCCAAGAACGTCGGCGTGCCGGTCCGTCGCGTGAAGATTTCGCTGTTCGTGCTGACCGCGTTCTGCTCGGCGCTGTACGCGGTGCTGCAGGTCTGCGACATCGGTTCTGCCGCGGCCGACCGCGGCTTGCAGGCCGAGTTCGAGGCGATCATCGCCGCGGTGATCGGCGGCACGCTGCTGACGGGCGGCTACGGCTCGGTGATCGGCGCCTGCTTCGGTGCGCTGATCTTCGGTGTCGTGCAGATCGGCATCACCTACACCAACGTCGATTCCGACTGGTTCCGCGTGTTTCTCGGCGTGATGCTGCTGTTCGCCGTGCTGTTCAACCACTACGTGCGCGGCCGCGTCGCGGCCTCGCGCTAGAAGGAGGTTCACGATGAGCACCCCCGAACAGAACGCGGACGACATCATTCTTTCGCTCGAAAACGTCAGCCGGTTTTTCGGCAATATCATCGCGCTGAACGACATCACGCTCCGCCTCAAACGCGGTGAAGTGCATTGCCTGCTCGGCGACAACGGCGCCGGCAAGTCGACGCTGATCAAGACGCTCGCGGGCGTGTATCAGCCCAGCAAGGGCATCTACCGGGTGGACGGCAAGCCGGTCCATTTCACGTCGCCGAAAGACGCGCTCGATCTCGGCATCGCGACCGTCTACCAGGATCTCGCGCTGGTGCCGCTGCTGTCGGTCGCGCGCAATTTCTTCATGGGCCGCGAGCCGCAGAAAAAGCTGTTCGGCATTCTGAACGTGATGGACCTCGAAACCTGCGCCACCACCGCGCGCGACAAGCTCGCCGAAATGGGCATCAACGTGCGCGACCCGCATCAGCCGATCGGCACGATGTCGGGCGGCGAGCGGCAATGCCTGGCGATCGCGCGTGCGATCCACTTCGGCGCGCGCGTGCTGATTCTCGACGAACCGACCGCCGCGCTCGGCGTCAAGCAGAGCTTCAACGTACTGAAGCTGATCCATAAAGCGCGCGCCAAAGGCATCTCGGTGATCTTCATCACGCACAACGTGCATCACGCGTATCCGATCGGCGATTCGTTCACGCTGCTCAATCGCGGCCGTTCGATGGGCACGTTCACCAAACAGACGATCAGCAAGGACCAGGTGCTCGACATGATGGCCGGCGGCGCCGAGATGCAGAAGATGATCGGCGAACTCGAAGGCGCGACGATCTGACCGATTCGCGCGGCACCTCCGGCCACCGCGCATTTCGCCCGGCCGGCCACCGCGCACTGTTACTCAGGACTATTCATGGCTCACTCCAGCACCTCCAGCGGTTGCGCAGGCAGCCGGTTCGCGCCGGGCCGCGCCCGCGACATCGTGTGCCTCGGCCGGCTGGCCGTCGATCTGTACGCGCAGCAGGTCGGCGCGCGGCTCGAAGACGTGTCGAGCTTCGCGAAGTATCTCGGCGGCTCGTCGGCGAACATCGCGTTCGGCTGCGCGCGGCTCGGCCTTGACGCGGCCATGCTCGCGCGCGTCGGCAACGATCACATGGGGCGCTTCCTGACCGAAACGCTCACGAAGGAAGGCTGCGACGTGAGCCACGTGCGCATCGATCAGGAACGGCTGACCGCGCTCGTGCTGCTCGGCCTGAAGGATCGCGACACCTTCCCGCTGATCTTCTACCGCGAGAACTGCGCGGACATGGCGGTCGACGAGGCCGATTTCGACGAGGCGTTCATCGCGTCGTCGAAAGCGCTGCTGATCACCGGCACGCATTTTTCCACCGCGCAGGTCGATCGCGCGAGCCGCCGCGCGCTCGAATACGCGCGCCGCAACGACGTGCGCACCGTGCTCGACATCGACTATCGGCCAGTGCTGTGGGGACTCACGGGCAAGGCCGACGGCGAGACGCGTTTCGTCGCGAGCGAGGGTGTGAGCGCGCATTTGCAGCGGATTCTGCCGCTGTTCGATCTGGTGATCGGCACCGAGGAAGAGTTTCGCATCGCCGGCGGCAAGACCGACCTCGCCGACGCGCTCGCGATGGTGCGCGCCGTGACACCGGCCACGCTGGTGGTCAAACGCGGGCCGCTCGGCTGTCAGATCATCGACGGAGCGGTGCCTGCATCGCTCGACGATGCGCCGATTCATGGCGGCGTCGAAGTCGAAGTGCTGAACGTGCTCGGCGCGGGCGATGCATTCGCGTCCGGCTTCCTGTCCGGCTGGCTGCGCGATCAGCCGCTCGATGCCTGCGCGCGCGCCGCCAACGCGAGCGGCGCGCTGGTCGTGTCGCGGCACGGCTGCGCCCCCGCGATGCCGACCCCGGCCGAACTCGACTACTTCCTGCGCGAAGCGCAGGCCGATCCGCAGCGCATGCGCCGGCCCGATCGCGATGCGAAACTCGCACGACTGCATCGCGTGTCGCCGGCGCGCAAAGCGTGGCACGAAGTGCTCGGCTTCGCGTTCGATCATCGCAACCCGTTCTTCGAACTCGCGCAGCAGACCGGCGCCGACGAAGCGCGCATCGCGTCGTTGAAGGGCCTGTTCGTCGAAGCGGTCGCGCAGACCGAACGCGCGTTGCATCTGCAAGGACGCATCGGCGTGCTGATCGACGACCGCTATGGTCAGGACGCGCTGAATGCCGCGACCGGCCGCGGCTGGTGGATCGGCCGCCCGGTCGAATTGCCTGGCTCCGTGCCGCTCGTGTTCGATCATGGCCGCTCGATCGGCACCACGCTGATCGCGTGGCCGCAGGAGCACGTCGCCAAATGTCTGGTGCAGTTTCATCCGGATGAGCCGATCGAGCAGCGCCTCGAACAGGAGGCGCAACTGCGCACGCTGTACGACGCGACCCAGGCAAGCGGCCACGAACTGCTGCTCGAAGTGATTCCGCCGAAGCATGCGTCGCTGCCACAGGGGCCGGACATCGTGTATCGCGCGTTGAAACGCATCTACAACCTCGGCATCTACCCCGAATGGTGGAAGCTCGAACCGATGGACGCCGCGCAATGGCAGGCCATCGACGCGCTGATCGCCGAGCGCGATCCGTATTGCCGCGGCGTCGTGCTGCTCGGTTTGTCGGCGGCGGTCGAGCAGTTGAGCGAAGGCTTTCGCGCGGCCGCGCAAGCCGCGACGTGCCGCGGCTTTACGGTCGGCCGCACGATCTTTCACGAGCCGAGCCATGCGTGGCTCGCCGGTGAAATCGGCGACGACGAATTGATCGCGCGCGTGCGCCACACGTTCGAAACCCTGATCGCCGCGTGGCGCGGCGCACGCGGCGAACCGACGGCACATGACACACCTCATCACGCTCATCAGGAGCAAGCCGCATGAACGAGCGCATCATGCATGACGACATTTCATCCGCCAGCGGCGCGACGCACGCGGCTGGGCGCACCAGCGGCACGATTCGCCTGACGATGGCGCAGGCGCTGGTGCGCTATCTGGCCGCGCAACGCGTCGCAAGTGAAGACGGCAACAGCGTCGAACCGCTGTTCGGCGGCGTGTTCGCGATTTTCGGCCACGGCAACGTCGCGGGCATCGGCGAGGCGCTGTATCAGCATCGCGACGCACTGCCGACTTTGCGCGCACACAACGAGCAGGCGATGGCGCACAGTGCGATCGCCTACGCGAAGGCGCACTTCCGCCGCCGCATGATGGCCGTGACGACGTCGATCGGCCCCGGCGCCACGAATCTGCTGACCGCCGCCGCGCTCGCGCACGTGAACCGTTTGCCGGTGCTGCTATTGCCCGGCGATATCTTCGTGTCGCGCGCGCCCGATCCGGTGTTGCAGCAGGTCGAGGATTTCAACGACGGCGGCGTGTCCGCGAACGACGCGTTCAAGCCGCTGTCGCGCTACTTCGACCGCATCGTGCATCCGGCGCAATTGCTGAGCGCACTGCCGCGCGCAATCCGCGTGCTGACCGATGCCGCGTTGTGCGGCCCCGTCACGCTCGCGCTGCCGCAGGATGTGCAGGCGCAGGCGTGGGACTTTCCGGAGGACTTTTTTACGCCGCGCGTCGTGCGCATTCATGCGCCCGCGCCACGCAGCGACGACATCGACGCCGCGTGCACGCGCCTGCGCCACGCGAAGCGCCCGCTGATCGTCGCGGGCGGCGGTGTGCTGTACAGCCGCGCGGCCGATGCGCTGCACCGCTTCGCGAGCGCGCATGGCATCCCGGTCGCGGAAACCCAGGCCGGCAAAAGCTCGCTCGCGTGGAACGATCCGCTCAATGCGGGCGCGCTTGGCGTGACCGGGTCGGCCGCCGCCAACGCGCTCGCGCATGACGCCGACTGCGTGCTCGCGCTCGGCACGCGGCTGCAGGACTTCACGACCGGCTCGAACACGCTGTTCACGCAAGCCGACGTGATTGGGATCAACGCGAATGGATTCGACGCGCTCAAGCATCGCGGCTTCGTCGTCGAAGCGGATGTGAAGCTCGCACTCGATGCGCTCGCCGGACCGCTGCAAGGCTGGCACGCGGAGCGCACGTGGACCGCGCGCGCGCACAAGCTCGCGGCCAGCTGGCGCGACACCGTGCAAACGCTCACGCATGCGCCGCAACGCGACGCGGTGCTGCCCTACGAGGGCGACGTGATCGGCGCGGTGCAGCGTTCGAGCGCGCACTCCCCGACCGGCGACATCGTCGTCTGCGCGGCCGGCACGCTGCCCGCCGAGTTGCACAAGCTGTGGCGCGCGGGCCGGCCCGGCGCGTATCACGTCGAATACGGCTATTCGTGCATGGGCTACGAGATCGCGGGCGGTCTCGGCGTGAAGCTCGCGCGGCCCGAGCGCGAGGTGATCGTGATTCTCGGCGACGGCAGCTATCTGATGATGAACAGCGAGATCGCAAGCTCGGTGATGCTCGGCGCGAAGCTGATCGTCGTCGTGCTCGACAATCGCGGCTTCGGCTGCATCAATCGCCTGCAACAGGCTTGCGGCGGCGCACCGTTCAACAATCTGCTCGACGATTGCGTGCACGCACCGGAAGGCGTGCCGCGCATCGACTTCGCCGCGCATGCGCGCGCGCTCGGCGCGCAAGCCGAGCATGCGGGCAATCTCGCCGAACTCGAAGCGGCACTGCAACACGCGCGCGCGGCCAAGGGCACGTACGTGATCAGCATCGACACCGACCCGGCGCGCACCACCGAAGATGGCGGCTGGTGGTGGGAAGTCGCCGTGCCCGAAGTATCGGCGCGCTCTGAAGTACGCGACGCCCGCGCGAAGTACGACGCGCAGCGCGCAGCTCGCAGCGCGCGCGGCGCCGCCTTCACCGCCATCGCCGCCATCGCCGCCACACGGCACCGATCACGACTGAGAACCATGAGGACTCCGGCATGACTGCTTTCGACGTACGTATCGGCATCAACCCGTTGTCGTGGATGAACGACGACCTGCCGTCGCTCGGCGGCGAGACGCCGCTCGAAGTCGCGCTGACCGAAGGTCGCCAGATCGGCTATCAGGGCTTCGAACTCGGCAACAAGTTTCCTCGCGAGCCGAACGCGCTGAAAGCGCTGCTCGCGCAATACGACCTCGCGCTCGTCTCCGGCTGGTACTCGGGACAACTGGCCAAACGCGGCGTCGCGGAAGAAATCGACGCGGTCGGCCCGCATCTGGAATTGCTCGCGAAGAACGGTGCAACCGTGATGGTGTATGGTGAAGTCGCCGATTCGATCCAGGGCGCGCCGCGCCCGCTGTATCAGCGGCCGCGCTTTTTCGGCGAAGCGCAATGGGCCGACTACGCGGCACGCGTCGATGAATTCGCGCGCTATACGCTGAGCCAGGGCGTTCGGCTCGCCTATCATCATCACATGGGCGCATACGTCGAAACGCCAGCCGACGTCGACCAGTTGATGGCGCGCACCAGCGACGCGGTCGGCCTGCTGTTCGACGCCGGGCATGTCACGTTCGCGGGCGGCGATCCGGTGGCCGTGCTCGACAAGCACATCGCGCGCGTCTGCCACGTACATTGCAAGGACGTGCGCCCTGCCGTGATGAAGCTCGCGCGCAATCGCAACTGGAGTTTTCTCGATGCGGTGATCGCCGGCGCATTCACGGTACCCGGTGACGGCGCGGTCAATTTTCCGGCGCTGATCGACCGGTTGAAGCGGCACGGTTATTGCGGCTGGCTCGTCGTCGAGGCGGAGCAGGACCCGGTGGTCGCGCCGTCGTTCGAGTACGCACAGAAGGGATATGGAACGTTGCGGGCGCTCGTCGATGCGCCGCTCGGCAAGGAGGCAGCATGAGCTTATTGGTAAAGGCAGAGCGCGAAGGCCAGACGATCGCGCGGGTGACGCCGCAGTCGGCCTGCTGGCGCTATGTGGGATTCGCCGCGTACCGGCTCGGCGCGAACGAACTCGTGTACGTGTTCGAACCGGCGCGCGAAGCGTGCATCGTCGTGCTGAGCGGCGCGGTCGATATCGAAACGCCGGACACGACATGGAGCTCGCTCGGTTCGCGCGACAGCGTGTTCGAAGACGCGGCGCCGTACGCGGTGTATCTGCCGCCGAACGTGCGCGCGACGGTGCGCGCGAACCGCGACGCGGAAATTGGCGTGGCGAGCGCGCCGGCCAAGGGCGAGTATCCGGCGCGGCTGATCGAGCCGGCGTCGATGAAGCGCTCGACGCGC
Organism: Paraburkholderia sp. HD33-4; assembly: GCF_021390635.1. NCBI lineage: Bacteria > Pseudomonadati > Pseudomonadota > Betaproteobacteria > Burkholderiales > Burkholderiaceae > Paraburkholderia > Paraburkholderia sp. HD33-4. The sequence goes on from NZ_JAJEJS010000001.1 coordinate 3,160,669, forward strand.
GGCAAGTCGCTGAATACGCGTTACGTCTGCGATATTCTTCCGCAGACCGAGCCGGCGGAATCGCTGCTGGTGGTCGAAGTGAGAACACCGGGCGGTCACGCGTCGAGCTATCCGCCGCACAAGCACGACACCGACAACATTCCGCACGAAAGCTCGCTCGAAGAAACCTATTACCACCGGCTCGATCCGCCTCAGGGCTTCGCGTTCCAGCGCGTGTACACCGACTCGCGCGATATCGACGAATCGATGGCCGTCGAGGATCACGACGTCGTGATGGTGCCGCGCGGCTATCACCCGGTCATCGTGCCGTATGGCTACGACTCGTATTATCTGAACGTGATGGCGGGCAGCCAGCGGGTCTGGCACTTCCACAACGATCCGGCCCACGAATGGATCATCAACAAGGATGCTTGAGCATCCGTGATCGTAGACCCAGCGGGCCCGCGAGGGCCCGCCGGTTCACACCACCAGGTTCGCGGGTTCACCGCGCACGAAGCGTTCGATATTGCCCATCAGCTGATCCGCGAGGCTTTGCTGCGCCTCGTCCGAAGCCCAGGCCACATGCGGTGTCACGATCACGTTCGGCCGCCCGGCGATCCGCATCAACGGATTGTCGGCGGCGGGCGGCTCGCCCGACAGCACGTCGAAGCCTATCCCGCCGATCAGCCCTTCATCGAGCGCGCGCACCAGCGCTTCCTCATCGACGAGCCCTCCTCTTGCCGTATTGATGATTAGCGGCTTGCGCTTCATCTTGCGGAATTCGGGCGTGGCGAGCATGCCGCGCGTCTGTGGGGTTAGCGGGCTGTGGATCGTAATGATGTCGCTCGTGGCCAGCACCTCGTCCCACGGCGTATAGAGCGGCCCGAGTCCGTCGCGGCCCTTGTGCGCGGCGAACAACGGCCGCATGCCGAACGCTTTGGCGATCTCGGCCACACGCTGCCCCAGCACCCCTTCGCCGATGATGCCGAGCGTCATGCCGCCCAGATCGTGGATCGCGTGATTGAAGAAGCAGAACTGGCCGGACTTCTGCCATTCGCCGTTGAGCACGTCGTCGCGGTAAGCAATCAGATTGCGTCGCAACGCGAGCATCAACGCGAACGTATGTTCGGGCACCGTGTTCACCGCATAGCCGCGGATATTCGACACGCGCACGCCATGCCGCTCGCAGGCGGCCTTGTCGACGCAATCGGTGCCGGTCGCGGCCACCGCGACGAGCTTCAATGATGGCAACTGCGCGATCACGTCGGCCGTCAGCGCCACCTTGTTGGTGATCGCGATGGTGGCGCCGGCAAGGCGCGCCGCGACCTGCTCAGGCGCGGTGTGCTCGAATTCGGCGAACTCGTGTTCGAACGCCGGGCGCGAAAGCCGGATCTGCGGCGCGAGCGTCGCGCGGTCGAGAAAAACGATCTTCTGCATGCTGATTCCTGTTGTGCGGGTTGAAAGGCTTAAAGACGGCGCTTGGCTTCGGCGACGATCTGCGCGGGCGTGATGCCGAAGTGTTCGTACAGCACCTCGGCGGGCCCCGACGCACCGAACCCCGCCATGCCCACGAAGCCGCCGCGCTCGCCGAGGTAGCGGTCCCAGCCGAAACGAACGGCCGCCTCGACGCCAATGCGCACCGTGTCCACGCCGATCACCGCTTCACGATACGCGCGGGCCTGTGCGTCGAACAACTCCCAGCACGGCAGTGAAACGACGGCCGTTGGGATGCCTTCGCGCTGTAGTTGCTCGCGCGCCGCGAGCGCGAGCGCGACCTCCGAACCGGTGGCCAGCAGCGTCACGAGGCGCTTGCCGCCCTGTTCCGACGCAAGCACATAGCCGCCGCGCGCACACAGGTTCTCCGCGCCGTGACGCGTGCGCACGAGCGGCAGGTTCTGCCGCGCGAACACCATCGTGCTGGGACCGCTGCGGTGCTCGTACGCGAGCGCCCAGCATTCCGCGGCCTCGACCGCATCGGCGGGACGGAACACCCGCATGTTCGGCATCGCGCGCAACGACGCGAGAATCTCGACCGGTTGATGCGTCGGCCCGTTTCTGCCGACGCCGATCGAATCGTGGCTGAACACGAACTTCACGGGCAGTCCCATCAGCGCGGCCATGCGCATGGCGGGCCGTTCGTAGTCGGAAAACGCGAGGTAAGTGACGGCCAGCGGAATCACCCCGCCATGGGCGGCCATGCCGTTCGCCATCGAGCCCATCACGTGCTCGCGCACGCCGCAATGCACGTACGCGCCGCCGCGGTCTGCGGCGGTGAACGCATGCAGGCTGCGCTTGTGGCTCGTCGGCGCTTCGAGGTCCGCGCAGGCGACCATGCGCTCGGGCAGCTGCGCGAGCCGGTCGTTGATCTCGGCGGAGATCATGATGCCTGCCTCGGCCTCGCCACGTTCGATGCTTTGCCGTTTGTAGTCTTCGAGTACCCGTTGCCAGCCCTCGGGCAAACGACCCGCCTGAATCCGCTCGAACTCCGCGCGCGCATCGGCGGGCAAGGCCGCGAGCCGCTCGTGCCAAGCCAGATATTCGCTTTCGCTGCGCTGCCCCGCGGCGCGCCACGCATCGAGCACGTCGCGCGGAATCTCGAACGGCGCATGCGGCCAGCCAAGCTGGTTGCGCGCCGCGTCGGCGTCGGCTTCGAACAGCTTGCCGCTGTGTCCGCCGCGCTGTCCTTGCAGCCGCGCAATGCCGCGCGCGATGACGGTGCGGCACGCGATCATCGACGGGCGCGGATCGCGCTTCGCTTCGGCGAGCGCCGCGGCCAGCGCATCGAGATCGTGTCCGTCGGCTTCGATCACATGCCATCCGGCGACGCGAAACCGCGCACTGACGTCTTCGCTGATCGACAGCGACGTGCTGCCGTCGTCGGTGATGCGGTTGTCGTCCCAGCAGAGGATCAGCTTGCCGAGTTGCAGGTGACCCGCCAGCGCGATCATCTCCTGGCCGACGCCTTCCTGCAGACAACCGTCGCCGACGAACGCGTAGGTGTGATGGTTGACGATGCCGTCGCCGAACTTCGCGTTCAGATAAGCCTCCGCGACGGCCATGCCCAACGCGTTAGCGATGCCCTGCCCGAGCGGCCCGGTCGTCACTTCGATGCCCGCCGCGGTATCGAACTCCGGGTGACCTTCGCAGCGCGAGCCCATCTGCCGGAACGACCTCAGTTCTTCGATGCCGAAGTGCGCGTAACCGCTCAGGTGCAGTAGCGCATACAGCAGCATCGAGCCGTGCCCGTTCGACAGCACGAAGCGGTCGCGGTCGGGCCACTGCGGATCGGCGGGATTGAACTTCAGATGCTGGGTGTAGAGCGCGGTTGCGATTTCCGCCATGCCGAGCGGCACGCCCTGATGGCCTTCGCCGGCGCGCACGATGGCATCGATCGCAAGAAAGCGGATCGCGTTGGCGAGCGGCCGTGTTTCGTGCAACGGCATGAGTTCAGACATGACTTCTCCTTGCCGCGACGCGCTACAGGCGGCGGCGATGATTTGAGTGAAGCGGGGATGCGCCGCGCCGGTCTCACGGCGCGGCGCTTGGTCAATGCAGGAAACCGGTCGAGATCCAGGGCACGGCGGCCACGACGATCAGGCCGACCACGAGCGCCGCCAGATAGCCGACGATCGGCTTCATGCCTTCATCGGGATGGATGCGGCTCACGGCGCACGCCGAGTAGTAGCCCACGCCGAACGGCGGCGCGAACAGTCCGACGCCCATCGCGAGGATCACGACCATCGCGTAGTGCACCTCGTTGATGCCGAGCTGCCGCGCGATCGGGAACATCAGCGGACCGAACAACACGACGGCGGGAATGCCTTCCAGCACGCTGCCGAGCACGACGAACACGACGATCGACGCGGCGAAGAACGTGAAGGCGCCGCCGGGCAAGCCCGCCATCGTCTGCGCGAGCTGGCCGGAGAAGCCCGATTGCGTGAGCGCCCATGCCATGCCCGTCGCGGCGCCGATGATCAGCAGGATCGCGCCGGACAGCGAGGCCGTGTCGATCAACATCGGCTTGAGCCGTGCCCATTCGAAGCGCCGGTAAATGACGAGGCCCGCGAACACCGAATAGACGATGCCGATCGTCGACACCTCGGTCGCCGTCGCGACGCCTTTGACGACCGCCGCGCGAATCACGAACGGCAGCGCGAGTGCCGGCAGCGCGATCACGAGCTTGCGGACGATCTCGCGGCGCGTGGCGCGCCGCACGCCCGACAGATCGTCGCCGCGATAGCGCCACCAGACGACCGAGCACAACGTGATTGCCAGCACGATGGCGGGCAGCATGCCGCCCGTGAACAGCGCGGAGATCGACACGCCCGTCACCGAGCCGAGCGTGATCAGCACGAGGCTCGGCGGGATCGTCTCGGTCTGCGCGCCGGTGGCCGCGAGCAGCGCGACGAGGTCGCCCGGTTTCGCGCCGCGCGCCTTCATCTCGGGAAACAGCACCGGCGCGATGGCGGCCATGTCGGCGGCCTTCGAGCCGGAGATGCCGGACACCAGATACATCGCGCCCACCAGCACATACGACAGGCCGCCGCGCACATGGCCGAGCAGACTCGCGAGAAACGAGATCATCGCGGCCGCCATGCCGGTCATCTCGATCAGCTGGCCGAGGAACACGAACAGCGGCACCGACAGCAGGATCAGGTGCGACATGCCTTCGTCCATGCGGCCGACCACCACGCTGAGCGGCGTGCTCGTCGTGAGCGCGAGATAGCCGAACGTCGCGAGCCCGAACGAAAACGCGATCGGCACACCGCAGAGCACGCACAGCGCGACGAGCCCGACGAAGAAGATCAGCAGGTTCGCGTTGCCGAGATTCTGCAGCAGCGGACTCACCGCGACGAAGCCGCCCGCGATCGCGGCCACCAGCGCGAGCGCGGCGAGCGTCATCTGCCAGTTGGCGGCGCGCACGAGGCGCAGGCAGGCGACCGCGAGCATCAACGCGCTGCCGACCGGCAGCGCCGCGGCACGCCAGGTGTCCGAGATGCCGAGCGCGGGCGTCGTGATGATGCTCTGATCCTGCGCGAAGTCGACCGCGGGCCCGGCGATCAGCAGTAGAAACGCGAGCGGCGCGGCGATCGCCACGACCTCGAGAAACGCGCGGAACTGGGGCGACGCCTTGCCCACCAGCGCGGTCATGCGCATATGCTCGCCGCGCCGCAACGCGATCACGGCGCCGAGCATCGCGAGCCACACGAACAGCATGGACGCGAGCTCATCGCTCCAGATGAGCGGCCGATGCAGCAGATAGCGGCTCGTGACGCCCGCCAGCAGCACGAGAATTTCGGCGACCACGAGCAGCGCGGCAGGAATTTCGACGCAGCGCGCGAGCGCGTTGTCGATGGCCGCCACGAGGCGGCGCGGCGGCGGATGAGGAAAAGCGGTGCTGTGCATGATGTTCATACCAGTTTTCCGGAGTACTTTTCGAGCAGGCTCCAACCCTGCTCGCCATACTTGCCTTTCCAGTCGCTGTAGAAGCTCGTCTTGCGCAACGCATCGCGGAACGCCTGGCGGTCCACTTCGACGACATTGACGCCCTTCGCTTTCAGATCGTTGCGCAGCGAGCCGTTGAGCTTCGCGATGTCGGCGCGCTGCAGCATGCCCGCCGCTTCGAATTCGCGCGTGACGATTGCACGCATATCGGCGGGCAGCTTCTCCCAGGCGCGGCGGTTGCCGAGGATCCAGTAGCCGTCCCACACGTGCGAGGTCAGGCTGATCGACTTCTGCACTTCGTAGAGCTTGGTCGTCGCGATGATCGGCAGCGGATTCTCCTGGCCTTCGACGACGCCCGTTTGCAGCGCCGAGTACAGCTCGTTGAAGTTGATCGGCGAAGGACCCGCGTCGAACGCCTGGAACAGCGACGTCAGCATCGGCGCCTGCGGCACGCGGATCTTGAAGCCCTTCAGGTCGGCTGGCTGCTTGATCACGCGCGTCGACGAACTAACCTGCCGGAAGCCGTTGTCCCACACGCGCGACACGGTCACGATGCCGGTCTTCTCGATCTGCGCGCGGACGTAGGCGCCGAGCTCGCCGTCCATCGCTTTCCAGACCGTGTCGTAGTCGGGGAACGCGAAACCCGTGTTGACGATGCCGGCGGCCGGCGCGAGCGTCGCGAGAACCGACGACGCCTGGTTGAAGAACTCCACGCCGCCGCTGCGCACCTGCGACAGCAGGTCGGTGTCGGAGCCGAGCTGGTTCGACGGAAAGACCTTGATGTCGAGCTTGCCGCCAGTGGCGGCGCGAATCTTGTCGCAGGCCTGCTGGGCGCGGACGTTGACCGGATGGGTCGGGTCCTGGCCCGTCGCGAGCTTGTACGAGAAGTCGGCGGCCGACGCGCGACGGATCGACAAACCCCACAGCGGCGCCGCGGCGGCGACGCTGGCGCCCGCTTTCAGAAAGGTGCGCCGGTCGATGCCCCGGCCGCTGGTCGAACGATGGCTCATGGTGTGCTCCTCCAAGATGGATACGCAGGTATCGCGTTGTATGTTGTCTCGCACAGCACGCTCTGTGGCGCGTTTGCCTGTGCCCGGCGACTGCCTTGACGCGCGCGGCTGGCCGGACACCGCCGCGCGCCGCGTTCTGGCCGTGCCGGCCTCAGCCGTGAATCAGCATGCCGCCGTTGACGTCGATGACGGCGCCGGTGATGTACGACGAAATCGGCGCGGCGAGAAACAGGAAAGCGCCGGCGACGTCGTCGGGCACGCCGAGACGGTTCAGCGGAATGCCCGCGAGAATCTCGCCGCGCTTGTCGTCGGGGATCTTGCCCGCGTTGATGTCGGTCTGGATCAGGCCGGGCGTCACGCAGTTCACGCGAATGCCGTCGGCGCCGAGTTCTCGCGCCATCGCTTTGGCGAGACCCAGCACGCCCGCCTTCGCGGCCGAATAATGCGGGCCGCCGAGAATCCCGCCGCCGCGCTGCGCCGAGACCGACGACATGCAACCGATCGAGCCGCTCTTCTGCTTCTTCATGTACGGCACGACCGCCTGCGACAGATACAGCACGCCGCGCAGGTTCACGTCGAGAATGCGGTCCCAGCTCGCGGCATCGATGTCGAGCAGCTTCGCTGCTTGCGTGATGCCGGCGTTGTTGATCAGCACATCGATGGCGCCGAAGTCGGCGACGACCTGCGCGGCTGCGCTTTCGCAGGCCTCACGGTCGGTGACGTTGCAGACGTAGCCGCGATGCTCGGGGCCGATCGAGGCGGCCGCATCGCGCGCCGCCGACAGATCGAGATCGAGAATGGCGACCTTTGCGCCGTGCTTCGCGAACATCCGCGCCGTGGCCATGCCGATGCCTCGCGGCGAGGCGGCACCGGAAATAACGGCGACCTTGCCGTCGAGAAGACGCGACTCTGACATGATGCTGCTCTCCTTCGTGATAGGAATTGGACTGCGGTTGTGCGGGTATGCGAGCGGCCTGGTTAGCCGAGCCAGCCCTTGATGGTGTTGCTCATCGCTTCGGTCGAGATGCCGTAGCGGTCGTGCAGCGTGGGCAGCGCGCCGGCGTCGAGGAACTCGTCGGGCAGCGCGATTTGCCGGAATGGCGGCGTGACGCCAGCGCCGAGCAGCGTGCGCGCCACGGCTTCGCCGAGTCCGCCGATCACCGTATGGTTCTCCGCGACGATCACCATGCGGCCCGTGCGCTTCGCTTCGCGCAGGATCGTCGCGGTGTCGAGCGGCTTGATGGTCGGCACGTGCAGCACGGCCACACCGACGTTGTCCGCCTCCAGCGCCTTCGCGACTTCGAGCGAGCGCATCGTCATGATCCCCGACGAGATCAGCAGCACGTCGTTGCCGTCGCGCAGCAGCTTCGCCTTGCCGAGTTCGAAGCGGTAGTCGTATTCGTCGAGCACGGCGGGCACATTGCCGCGCAACAGCCGCGCATAGACCGGACCTTTGTGCGCGGCAATCGCCGGCACCATCTGCTCGATATCGAGCGCGTCACACGGATCGATCACCGTCATGTTCGGCATCGCGCGCATCAGCGCGAGGTCTTCGGCGGCCTGGTGGCTCGGGCCGTAGCCGGTCGTGAGGCCCGGCAGCGCGCAGACGATCTTCACGTCGAGATTGTCTTCGGCGATCGTTTGATGGATGAAGTCGTAGGCGCGCCGCGTGCCGAACACCGCGTAGGTCGTGACGAACGGCTGCGCGCCTTCGTGCGCGAAACCGGATGCCGCGCCCATCAGCAACTGCTCGGCCATGCCCATCTGGTAGTAGCGCTCCGGAAACTCCTTCGCGAAGATGTGCAGGTCGGTGTACTTGCCGAGGTCGGCCGTCATGCCGATCACGCTGGACTTGTTGCGCGCCAGTTCCGCAAGCGCGTGACCGAACGGCGCCGAACGCGTGACCTGGCCTTCCGACGCGATCGACGCGATCATCGCCGAGGTCTTCAGGCGCGGCTTCTTTGCAACGGTACTCATGCTTGTCTCCCGGCTTCGAGCGCTTCGAGCGCGAGTTGCCATTCGTGTGCATCGACGCGGATGAAGTGGTTTTTCTCGCGCGCTTCGAGGAACGGCACGCCGCAGCCCATCTTCGTATCGCAAACGATGATGCGCGGCTGCGGCTTGTCGTGATGGCGCGCGTTGTCGAACGCGCGCCTGACCGCGTCGATGTCGTTGCCGTCCACGCGCTGCGTGTACCAGCCGAACGCTTCGAGCTTGTCGACGAGCGGCTCGAACGCCATGATCTGCGTCGACGGACCATCGGCCTGCTGGTTGTTCACGTCGACGATCGCGATCAGGTTGTCGAGCTTCCAGTGCGCGGCCGACATCAGGCCTTCCCAGACCGCGCCTTCGTCGAGCTCGCCATCGGAGAACAGCGTGTAGACGAAGGAGTCCGAAGCTTTGCGCTTCAGACCAAGACAGCGGCCGACGGCGATCGTCAGCCCCTGGCCGAGCGAGCCGCCCGACATCTCCATGCCCGGCGTGTAGCTCGCCATGCCGGACATCGGCAGGCGGCTGTCGTCGCTGCCGTAGGTTTCGAGTTCGTCGGCGGGCAGGATGCCGGCTTCGAAAAGCGCCGCGTACAAAGCAATCGCGTAATGGCCATTCGACAGCAGGAAGCGGTCGCGGCCTTCCCATTCGGGGTCTTCAGGGCGGTAACGCATCGCGCCGAAGTATGCGACGGCCAGCACGTCGGCAATGTCGAGCGCCTGGCCGATATAGCCCTGGCCCTGTACTTCGCCCATCAGCAACGCGTTGCGGCGGATGCGGTAGGCGTGCTCCGCGAGTTGGGCGGTGTGCCCGGCTTCGCTCGTATTCACGCGTGTCTCCTTAGAGGGTGATTCGACTCGTGCGCTGCCTCGGGTAATCCCTCGGTTCAAGTGCGCTTCCAATGGATAACAGCGTATCGACTTGAATAGGTTCGCTCAAACGAATTAAAGTGGGCTATTGCTGAACTCAATTCATGTGAATGCTGCCATGCACCATCGCGTCACGCTCAAGTCCATTCAGGCTTTCGAGGCCGCCGCGCGGCTTTCGTCGTTCGCTCTCGCAGCAGAAGAACTGTTCGTCACGCCCTCGGCGGTCAGTCATCAGGTCAAGCTGCTCGAGGACCAATTGGGCGTGCGGCTCTTCCATCGCGTGCATCGCGCGGTGGTGCTCACGGACATGGGGCGTCAATACGCTGAGGAAATCGGCGCGGCGTTCGCGCGCATCGACAAGGCGACGCGCGACATCGGCCGCGTGGCGAAGAGCGACATCCTGACCGTGCACGCCACGCCAAGCATCGCCACCCAATGGCTGATGCCGCGGCTTGCGCGCTTCAGCGCGCTGCATCCGGACATCGATGTGCGGCTCAATGCGTCATCGGCGGCGGTGGACCTGATCAAGGAGTCGGTCGATATCGACATCCGCTATGGCGCGCGACGCTTGCAGCCGCCCGGCACGATGGTGCTCGACCTGCCGCTCGAAACGATCGTGCCGCTGTGCTCGCCGCGACTCGCGGACGGCGAGCATCCGATCCGCACCGTCGCGGACCTGCGGCATCACACGCTGATTCATAGCGAGGGGTGTCTCGTCGGCTGGCGCGACTGGATGCGGCTGCATCGCAAGGTGGTGCTCGACATCACGCGCGGGCCGCGTTTCGATCGCTCGTTCATGGCGATCAGCGCGGCTGCGGACGGCATGGGCGTGTGTCTGGAGAGCCTGCTGCTCGCACAGCGCGAACTGGAAACCGGGACGCTGGTCGCGCCGTTAGGTCTCGAGGGATTGAAGGTAAATGGCTACACGCTGAACCTGCTCAAATCGCGCGCGGATCTGCCCAAGCTGAAGAGCTTTCAGGATTGGTTGTTCGAGGAGCTTGGGGCGCGCTGAACCTTCGCTCGATGTCTTCCATGCAGAGGCGACGCCGGCGCGCATATGCCTGCTCGTCAGCCAACCCCGAGCCATTCGCGCATCACATCGTCGCGCGACAGAAACGACGCCAACGCGCCGTCGAACACGATCTCGCCGTGCCCCATCACCGCGACTCGAGTCGCGATGCCCTGCGCGATCACGAGCCGCTGTTCGATCAGCAACATCGCGACGCCACGCTCGCGCAGCGTGTGCAGACAGCCGGCGACCTGCTGCATCACGAGACTCGCGAGCCCTTCGCCGGGCTCGTCGATCAGCAGCAGATCGGGGTCGCCGAGCAGCGCCCGCGCAAGTGCGAGCATCTGCTGCTCGCCGCCCGACAGCGCGCCGGCGCGCGTGCGCTTGCGCTCGGCGAGCACGGGGAATAGCGCGTACGCGTCGTCGAGCGTGAAGCGCGGCGCGCGTCCGCGCGCACGCGACGCGGCACCCGGCGCGATGCCGAGCAGCAGGTTCTCATGGACGCTCAGCGCGGCGAACACGTCGCGATGTTCGGCCACATAGCCGAGCCCGAGCCGCGCGATCTCGAACGTGCGCAGACCGGCGAGCGAACGTCCCGCGAAACGCAGTTCGCCCTCGCAATGCACGAGGCCCATGATCGCGCGTGCGAGCGTCGAGCGGCCCGAGCCGTTGCGGCCGACGAGGGCGAGCACCTCGCCGGGCTCGACGCTCAGCATGACGCCATGCAGCGCCTGGCTCGCGCCGTACCACGCGTTCAGGTCGCGAATGTCGAGCAACGCGCTCATCGCAGTGCCCCGTTGTCCAGTCCACCACCAGCCCGCGCGCGTGAGCCGATCTCGAAGCCCTCACCCAGATACGCGGCCCGCACCGCCGCGTCCGCGCGAATCGCGGCCGGCGACCCGCTCGCGATGATGCGCCCTTGCACCAGCACCGAAATGCGATCGGCAATCGCAAACACCGCGTCCATGTCGTGCTCGACCATCAGCAGCGTGCGGCCCGCGGTGGTATTGCGGATCAGTTCGATCGCGCGCGCCGCTTCCGCGCGGTTCATGCCCGCCGTCGGTTCGTCGAGCAGCAGCGTGTGCGCGCCGCCCGCGAGCGCGATGCCGAGGTCGAGCGCGCGCTGTTCCGCGTAGCTGAGCGTGCCGGCCGCGACGTCGCGGCGCACGCCGAGGCCGACCGCGTCGAGTACGTCGGCGGCGCGCGCATCGACCGTGGCCGTGCCGGTCAAACGCTGCCACCAGCGCGTGCGATCGCGCTCGGCAAGCTGTGCCGCGCAGCGCAGGTTGTCGAACACGGACAGCCGCGCGAACACGCTGGTGCTCTGGAAGCTGCGCGCGAGGCCGCGGCGCGCGATCGCCGCCGGTGCGAGCCGCGTGATGTCCGCGCCGAACAGATGGATGCGCCCGGCGCTCGGCCGCGTGCCGCCCCCGATCAGATTGAACAGCGTCGACTTGCCCGCGCCGTTCGGGCCGATCAGCGCGTGGCGCTCACCGGGCTCGATGGCGAGATCGACGCCGCGCAGTATCTGCGTCGGGCCGAAGCGTTTTTCGATGCCGTAGAGCGCGAGTGCGGGGATCATCGTGTGGCTCCGGGGGATCGTGTTGCGCGGGCGCGGGCGTCGGCGGCAACGCGTGCATGCGCGCGCAATGCGCCGCGGGTGGACAGCGCGACCAGGACTGCGAGCGCAAGGAGCGCAAGCGCGCGATGCAATGGCGAGGCCGCGAGTGCAGACAGCGGGGACGCGCCAGAGACATCCGCAGCCCCACCTGCACCGGCACCTGCGCCAAAGATCACTCCGAACGCCGCGCCTTCGTCCGCGCCGAACTGCGCCGCATAGGCCCACTGCACCGCGACCACGATGGCCGCGAGCCACAGCAACCCCGCCACCGCGCTCCACAGATACGCGGCGCGGCAAGCTCGCCAGCCATTGGCCGCAATTCGCGCCGTCTGCCGCGAAGCAAAGCCCGCGAGCCCGTCGGGCGCGGCCATCACGACCACGACGAAAAACAGCCCGAGGTAGAACAGCCACGCCCGCGTGACACTCGCGACCACCACGCTGAGAAACGTCAGCACGATCGCCCCCGCGACCGGCCCGAAGAACGCCGCCGTGCCGCCGATCACGGTCGCGATCAACACCGCGCCCGAGCGCATCATGCCAACGCTCTCGGTCGACACGAGTTCGATGTTGATCAGCCCCAGCGTCCCCGCGATGCCCGCGAAAAACGCCGACAGCACGACCACGCCATAGCGAACCCGGCGCGGATAGCAGCCGATCGCCGCGGCGCGCGCGGGATTGTCGCGCACCGCGTTCGCGAGCCGCATGAACGGCGTGCGCGACAACGCGAACATCGCGACACTCGCGACGACGCACCACAGCGCGATCAGCACGTAGGCTTCGCGCGCCGGTCCGAAACTCCAGCCGCCGAGCGGCGGCCCGCCTGCGCGATCGATCGCGACGCCCGCCTCGCCGCCAAACCAGCCCGGCAGCGTCCACGCGGCCGCGACGACGAGCTCGCCGAGACCCAGCGTGATCATCGCGAACGCGGTGCCGGCACGGCGCGTCGCGATGAAACCGAACAGCACGCCGCACAGCGCGCCGCCGATCCCGCCGACCAACGGCAGCAGCACGAGCGGCACGCCGCCCGCGTTGAACACGCGCGCGGCGATCAACGCGCCGAGCCCCGCATAGGCGGCATGCCCGAACGACAGCAGTCCGGTCTCACCGAGCAGCAGGTTGTACGACAGCGCGAGCACGATCATCGTCGCGCTTTGCGCGAGATACGCGAGCAGCCAGCTGTGCGGCCAGATGAAAGGCGGCACGGCCAGAAAGGCGACCAGCGCGAGCCACGGCGCGAGCGCGCGCACGAGCGGGGCCGATGGCGGAGCGGGCGGCGTGGGCGCCGCAGGATCGACCGAGGCGCGCCGTGGGGACCCGGCTCGCGCGGACGACCCCGCGGCGCCCAACGACGCGACCTGCCCGGACCGTGCGCGCCGCTTACGCATGATCGTCACGCCTTCCGAACAGCCCGCGGGGCTTCACTGCCAGCACCGCGACGAGCAGCAGGTACGGCAGCAGCGGCGCGAGTTGCGCGAGCGTCAGCGCGTCCCATTCGGGCGGCAGCACCGCGCCGGCGAGCGACACCACGTCGCCCAGCGACAGATTGCTCGCGACCGCAAGCGTCTGCACGCATCCCACCAGCAGCGACGCGAAGAGCGCGCCGCTCAGCGACCCGAGCCCGCCGATCACGACCACGACGAACCCGATCGAGCCGAGCGACTCCGCCATCGCCGGCTCGATCACGAACAGCGGCGCGCCGATCACGCCGGCCAGCGCGGCGAGCGCGGTGCCGGCCGCGAACACACCGGTAAACACGCGCGGCACGTTGTGGCCGAGCGCTTCGACGGCCTGTGCATGGGTGAGCGCGGCGCGCACGATCAAGCCCGTCTTCGACACGCGCAGCATCGCGACGAGCGCCGCGAGCATCGCGAGCGACACCGCCATCATGAACGCGCGATAGCGCGTGAAGACCGCCCCGTACAACGAGAACAGCGGGCCGTCGAGCAGCGCCGGAATCCTCGCCGACAGCGGACTGAGCCCCCAGCCGAGCTTGACGAGTTCGCCGAGCAGATAGGCTGCGCCGAACGTCAGCAGCAGTTCGGGCAGATGACCGTGGCCGCGCACGCGCCGCAGCAGCCAGCGTTCGAGCGCCGCGCCGAGCAGACCGACGACGAGCGGCGCGACCACCAGCGCGCTCCAGAAACCGGCGCGCGCCGCCACCGAAAAGCCGACGTACGCGCCGAGCATGTAGAAGCTCGCATGCGCGAAGTTGAGCACGCCGAGCATGCTGAAGATCAGCGTCAGCCCGGCCGACAGCATGAACAGCAACAGCCCGTAGCTCAGGCCGTTGAGCAGAGTGACGATGAACGACTGCACGCGTCTAGTCCGCCGGCCCGGCGACGCACAACGGTTCGAGCGCCGCGCGCAGCCCCGCGGGCAGATTCACCGGACGGCGCGTCGCGCGATCCACGTAGACGTGCACGAAATGCCCCTGCGCAGCGGGCTCGGCATCGCCGTCGCGGAACAGTCCGACCTCGTAGCGCACGCTCGACGTGCCGAGCCGCGCGACGCGCAGGCCTGCTTCGATACGATCGGGAAACACGAGCGGCGCGAAGTAGTTGCACTGCGTCTCGACGACCAGCCCGATCGTCGTGCCATGCTCGACATCGAGCACGCCCGCGCGGATCAGATACTCGTTCACGACGGTGTCGAAATAGCTGTAGTAGACGACGTTGTTCACGTGGCCGTAGACGTCGTTGTCCATCCAGCGCGTGGTGATCGGCAGGAAATGCGGATACGCGGCGCGGCCGGCGGGGGCGGGTTTGTTCATCGGGCGAGGCGGTCGGTGGATGCGAGGTGGCTCGGTTGCGGTTTCAGGGGCCGGGCGGCCCCTTCTCGTTTAGCGCGCTTCAGTGCTGGCGGCTCCGTCACAACGACTCGGTCAGCATGCGGCGATAGTCGTCGGCGCTCGCCTCGCGCGGATTCGTGCGATGGCAATGGTCGAGCAGCGCGCCCTGCACGACCTTGTCGAACATGCTTTCGTCGACGCCCATCTGCCTGAGGCCGGTCGGCAGACCGAGCCGCGCCGTCACGTCGAACAGCGCCTGCGCGAGATGCGTATGCTCGGGCACCCCCATCACGCGACGCATGCGCGCATAGCGACGCTCGGCCACCACGCTCGGCGCGCGCTCATTGAAGCGCAGCACCGCGGGCAACACGACCGCGTTCAGCGTGCCGTGATGCAGCGACGTGCGACCGTTCACCTTCAGGCCGCCCAACGGATGCGACAGCGAATGCACGCAGCCGAGGCCCTTCTGAAACGCCATCGCGCCCTGCATCGACGCGCTCATCATGTTCAGCCGCGCCTCGCGATCCTGGCCGTCCGCGCACGCGCGCTCGATGCTGTGCCACGCGCGTTCGAGGCCGTCGAGCGCGATGCCGTCGGCGGGCGGATTGAAGGCCGGCGCGAGGAAGGTCTCGATGCAATGCGCGATCGCGTCCATGCCGGTCGCGGCGGTCAGTCCCGGCGGCAGGCCGAGCGTGAGACCCGGATCGCACAGCGCCGATTTCGGCAGCAGACTCCACGAATGAAAGCCGAGCTTGCGGCCGTCGTTCAGGATCACGATCGCGCCGCGCGCGACTTCGCTGCCGGTGCCGGCCGTGGTCGGAATCGCGATCAGCGGCGCGACGGCGTCGGTGATCTTCGCGCTGCCGCCTTCGATCGTCGCGTACTGCGTGAGCGGTCCAGGATGCGTGGCCGCGATCGCGACGCCTTTCGCGAGGTCGATCGACGAGCCGCCGCCCACCGCGATCAGCCCATCGCAGCCCTCGTCGCGATACAGCTGGGCGGCCGCGAGCACCATTTCCTCGGTCGGATTCGACGGCGTGTCGTCGAACAGCGGCACGTCGCCGAGCTTCAACGCGTCGAGCGCCTGTTGCGCGATGCCGGCCGCGACGACGCCCTTGTCGCTGATCACCAGAGGCCGCTTGATGCCGATGCGCGCGCACTCGGACGACAGCTGCGACAGTGCTTCGTAGCCCAGATGAATATGGGTCAGGTAGTAGATATAGGCCATGCCGTTGCTTCTCCCTGAGCGTGCGCTCATTGACCGCTGCTTGACGTGGATGATCGGTTCGGTGACGCGTCGATGGGTGGGCTGTGTCGGGTGGTGTTGGGTGCGCTGGAGGCTGTCTCTATGTTGTCTGCTTCATCCGCGTTGTCTGTGTGCTGGCCAATGTTGCGGCTCGATGGGCGCAGCGCTTCACTGCCCCGGCCGCTCGACGAACTCGAACGGCAGACCGCGCCGCCGCATCCATTCGCCGAGCGCTTGTCCCGTGCCCGCGCGCCACGGCCGCAGCTTCGCGGGCTCGACGAGCCGGTATTCGAGCAGTTCGGGCGACAGCGCGATCGTCCCGTGCGCCTTCACGTGGTACGCGATGATCAGCTCGTTCTTGCGGATGAATTCGTAGACGCCGATCAGCTCGACCGACTCCGTGTGCAGCGACGTCTCCTCCATCACTTCGCGCGCGATGCCCTGCTCCGGCGTCTCGCCGTTTTCGAGGAAGCCGGTGATCAGCGCGAACATGCCCTCCTGCCATGCGGCATTGCGCGCGAGCAGAATCTTGCCCTCGTACTCGACGATCGCGGCGACGACCGGCAGCGGATTGTTCCAATGGACATAGCCGCACGCGGTATCGGGACAGCTCTGACGGACGCGGCCGCCCTCGTGGTCGGGGTCGACTCGCTCGGTCAGGGGCTTCGCGCAGCGGGGACAGAATCGGTACTCGGTCATGGCGGGGGACGTCTCTTTGGTCTCGTGTTTTTGACGGATCGGAGTTCGGGTGCGGCTGGATGATGGGGTTCGGTGACGCTACGCGCGCGCGGCGTGGGTGGTCGGCTGGATTCCAACGACCTCACACGCGCTTTCCATCATGCGACGCATAGTTCGCGCACGTCGGCGGCGAAACGCTCGACCGTCTCGGGCTGCGTGTCCCACGCGCACATCAGCCGGCAACCGCCCGCGCCGATGAACTCGTAGAACTTCCAGCCGCGCGCGCGCATCGCCTTCGCGGCAGGCGGCGGCAGCTGCGCGAATACCGCGTTCGATTCGCTCGGAAACATGATGCTCACGCCCGGGATTTCCTGCAACCGCGTCTCCAGCAGACGCGCCATCGCGTTCGCGTGACGCGCATTGCGCAACCACACGTCGTTGTCGAGCAGACCGAGCCACGGCGCTGAGATGAAGCGCATCTTCGATGCGAGCTGACCCGCCTGCTTCAGCCGATAGGCGAAATCGTCGGCGAGCGCGCGGTCGAAGAACACCACCGCCTCGCCGACCGGCAAGCCGTTCTTGGTGCCGCCGAAGCACAGCACGTCGACGCCCGCGCGCCATGTGATTTCCGACGGATGCACGTCGAGCGCGGCGACCGCGTTCGCGAAACGCGCGCCGTCCATGTGCACCTTCAGATGACGGCGCTTCGCGATCGCCGCGATCGCGCGCACTTCCTCGACGCTGTAGACCGTGCCGACCTCGGTCGACTGCGTCAGCGTGACGACCTTCGGCTTCGGATAGTGGATATCGGCGCGCCGCGTGACGATGGCCTCGATCGCATCGGGCGTGAGCTTGCCGCCGATGCCGGGCGCCGTCAGCAGCTTCGAGCCGCCTGAAAAGAACTCCGGACCGCCGCATTCGTCGGTCTCGATGTGCGCGAGTTCGTGGCAGATCACCGAGTGGTACGACTGGCACAGCGACGCGAGCGCGAGCGAATTGGCCGCCGTGCCGTTGAACACGAAGAACACTTCGCAATCGGTCTGGAACAGCTCGCGCAGACGGTCGCAGACCTGGTTGGTCCACGAGTCGTCGCCGTAGGCCGGCTCGTGGCCGCTGTTGTTGGCGGCGATCAGCGCGTCGAGCGCTTCGGGACAGATGCCGGCGTAGTTATCGGACGCGAAATGTTGCATGGTCGAGCGACGCGCCCGGCGACGGGCGCATGGGAATGACGGGAAGCGGTCATTTTAGTGCGCTCGTGCGAGTTTTGTTTTCGAGTCTTAGCTGCAACCGCAATCCGGCATGCGGCCACGGCGCGGGCCACGCGGCACGCGCGTCACTGCGATCAGTCCCGTCGCCCCCGCCAGCAGCGCGCCGGCGGCGAGCCACAGCGCCAGCGAAAACGATCCCGTGTGCGCGGCAATCGGCGCGGCCACCAGCGGACCTGCGATCTGACCGATGCCATAGGCCGCCGTCGCATAACCCATCAGCCCGGCCGCGTCGTCGCCGCGCAGACGCCGCGCCTCGCGCATCGCGAATAGCGTGATCGCGGTAAACGGCAGACCGATCAGGATACTGCCGAGCGAAAACCCGCCCGCCGTCGGCCACACGATGCCCAGCGCAATGCCGAGCGCCTGCAGCACATACGAGCCCGCGAGCAGCGCGCGGTTGTCCCAATGCACGGGCAAACGCGCGGCGAGCAGCGCGCCGACGATCAGCGCGGCGCCGAACATCGGCCAGAACAGGTCCGGCCACGCCGAGCCCGGCAATGCGTGGCGCGCGATGACCGGCAGAAAGGTCGCGGTGATGATGTAGCCGAAGCCCGGGATACCGTAGAGCAGGACCAGCCAGAACGCGTCGGCGCGGTGGATGGGATGGCGCGTCTGACTGCCGGCCGTACGGGACGGCTGTTTTGCGCTGGCGTGCGATCCGGAGGCGGGTGTTGCGGCGAGTTTTGCGGCGGGTGATGCGGTTGTGGAGCTTGCAACGGCAGGCTTCGCCGTACCCGCACGCCGCGCATCCCCGAACACCGGCCACACCAGCACCGACAGCACCGCGCCGATCACGGCAAAGCCGATCCATCCGGCCGCCGCCCCATAGCCGCCCGCGACACTGACCAGCAAACCGGTCCCGACGATCCCCACGCCCGGCCCCGTATAGATGACCCCGCTCCACGCATGCGCGCCGAGTTCGGCGAGCCGGCGCAAGCCCCACTGCGACGCGAACACGAAGGTCCATGCGCTGACCGCACCGGCCACGAAGCGCACCAGCGCCCACACCCAGAACTGGCCGGTGACGCCCATCGCGAGTGTCAGCAGCACCGTTGCGACGAGTCCGACGCGCACCATGCGCGCGGGGTCGGCGCGCAGCGCCGCGCACGTCATCGCGCCGGCGAAATAGCCGGCGTAGTTGAATGACGCGAGCCAGCCGCCGTGCTGGATATCGAGATGCGGCTGGCCGAGCGCGGCGCCGTGCAGCATCAGCGGTAGCAGCGGCGTAAACGCGAAGCGCCCGATGCCGAGCGCGACGGCCAGCGTCACCATGCAGGCGAGCGCCGCGCGCCGAGCGGCGTGAGGTTCATGAAAGCGTGGGGACGCGTGGGAAGCAAGGTCGTTCATGATCGGACGGTCAACGGCGATGATATGAAACCATGTTAGCTTGACCTTTCGATCACGAAAAATGAATAATTAGAATGTCAATCATCGCCGGGAGAGAATCATGGATCTGGCCGCTCTGACCATTTTTCGCGCGGTTGTGCGCGAAAACGGCGTGACGCGCGCCGCCGCGAAGCTCAATCGCGTGCAATCGAACGTGACCACGCGCATCAAGCAACTCGAGGAGCAGCTCGGCACCGAGCTGTTCATCCGCGACGGCCGCCGCCTCGTGCTGACGCCGGCGGGTGAGACGCTGCTGCCCTACGCGGAACGGCTGCTCGCGCTCGCCGACGAAGCGCGGCACGCGGTGCGCGAGGATCGTCCGAGCGGGCGTCTGCGTTTGGGCGCGATGGAAAGCGTGGCGGCGACGCGTCTGCCGGGCCTGCTCGCGCAATATCACCAGCAATGGCCGGCCGTCGCGCTGGAGCTGGAAATCGGCACAACCGGCAAGCTGATCGAGCGAGTCCGCGAGTTCGAGGTCGATGCCGCACTGGTCGCCACGCCGCTCGATCCCGCTTCGCTCGGTGAGCTGTTCGAGACCGTGCCGGTGTTTCGCGAGGAACTGGTGATGCTGACGCCGCGAGGTCATCGGCCGATTCGCGAAGTGCGCGACATCGCGCTATCGACACTGATCGCCTTCGAGCGGGGCTGCGCTTACCGCGCGTATATCGAAAAGTGGTATCTGGAGCACGGCGTACGCCCGGCACGCGTGCTGGAGCTCGGCTCCTATCACGCGATCGTCGCGTGCGTGGCGGCTGGCGCGGGCGTCGCGGTCGCGCCGCGCTCGGTGCTCGATCTGCAGAGCGATACGAGCAATATCGCGGTTCACGAGTTGCCCGAGATCGGCGTGCTCGACACGCTGCTGGTGTGGCGACGCGGACATTTTTCGTCGGCGCTCAATGCGTTGCGGCGCACGCTGGTGGCGTCGCAGGAAGGGGCAGACGGTACGGCCGACGCAGATTTGCCGGCAGCGGGTGCGGCGGTGTCGGTGAAGGCGAACGTCGTCTGATCGTTGAATCCGCGCCGGCAACCACACTCGACGCGACTCGATCGGCTTCAGCAAAAACGAAGGGGCCACGCAACGCGCCAACCCTGCTGGCGCGCCGCGTGGCCCCCCGGTCGAACCCGGCTCGACGGCAGGTCAAGCCGGACTCAACGGACCCTCACAATCAAAGCTGCCCTTCGACCCAGCCCTTGACGCCCGCGAGCGCCGCCGGCAGGTTGGCCGGCTCGGTACCGCCAGCCTGCGCCATGTCCGGACGGCCACCGCCCTTGCCGCCCACCTGCTGGGCCACGAAGTTGACCAGTTCGCCCGCCTTGACCTTCTTGCTGGCGTCGGCGGTCACACCGGCGATCAGGCTGACCTTGCCGCCTTCGACCGACGCGAGCACGATCGCCGCGCTCTTCAGCTTGTCCTTGAGCTTGTCGACCGTTTCGCGCAGCGTCTTCACGTCCGCGCCTTCGAGCGTCGCCGCGAGCACGTGCACGCCGCCGATTTCGATCGCCTGGCCCGCGAGTTCGTCGCCCTGGCTCGACGCCATCTTCGACTTCAGTGCGCCCAGTTCCTTCTCGAGCGCCTTCACCTGGTCCTGCACCTGGCCGATGCGCTGCGTGAGTTCCGCCGGTTGCGCCTTCAGCACGGCCGCGGCCGCGTTGACGCGCGCTTCGAGCTCCTGCACGTAGCGCACCGCGTTGTCGCCCGTGATCGCTTCGACGCGACGGATGCCCGCCGCTACGCCACCTTCCATCACGATCTTGAAGAAACCGATGTCACCCGAACGATTCACGTGCGTACCGCCGCACAGCTCGCGCGAGAAGCCGAGGTCGAGCACGCGCACTTCGTCGCCGTACTTTTCGCCGAACAACGCCATTGCGCCGCCCTTCACCGCATCGTCGTACGACATCACGCGCACGATACCGGGCGCGTTCGCCAGCACCTCGGCGTTGACGATTGCCTCGACGCGGCGGATCTGTTCGTCCGTCATCGGCGCGTTGTGCGCGAAGTCGAAGCGGGTCTTGTCGGCGTCGACGAGCGAGCCCTTCTGCTGCACGTGCGAACCGAGCACCTCGCGCAGCGCCTTGTGCATCAGGTGCGTGGCCGAGTGGTTGCGCGCCGTGCGGGCGCGGCGCACCGCGTCGATTTCCGCCTTCACGACGTCGCCGACCTTCAGCGTGCCCTGCTCGATCGTACCGTGATGGCCGACCACGTCGGCCTGCACCTTCAGCGTATCGGCAACCGCAAAGCGCGTGCTGGCGTTCGCGAGCACGCCCTGGTCGCCGACCTGGCCGCCCGACTCCGCGTAGAACGGCGTGTGATCCAGCACGACGACCGCCTGCTGGCCGGCCTGCGCCTGCTGCACCGACGCGCCGTCCACGTACAGCGCGATGACCTTCGCGTCGTCGAAGACGATTTCTTCGTAGCCGTGGAACGTGGTCTTCGCGCCCGAGTATTCGAGGCCCTGCGCCATCTTGAACTTGCCCGCCGCGCGCGCCTGCTCGCGCTGACGCGCCATCGCGTCGTCGAACGCGGCTTCGTCGACCGTGACTTCGCGCTCGCGGCAGACGTCCGCGGTCAGGTCGAGCGGGAAGCCGTAGGTGTCATGCAGCTTGAACGCGAGTTCGCCGTCGAGAGTCTTGCCACCGCTTTTGCCACCCTTCGCGTCGAGATCGGCCAATGCGGCTTCGAGAATCGACATGCCGTGCTCGATCGTCTCGAAGAAGCGCTCTTCTTCCTGACGCAGCACGTCGGTCACGCGCTGCTCGGCCTGCGCCAGTTCCGGATAGGCTTCGCCCATCTGCGCGACGAGGTCGGTCACGAGGCGATGGAAGAACGAACCCTTCTTGCCGAGCTTGTAGCCGTGGCGGATCGCGCGGCGCACGATACGGCGCAGCACGTAGCCGCGGCCTTCGTTGCCCGGAATCACGCCGTCGACGATCAGGAACGAGCACGCGCGGATGTGATCGGCGATCACCTTCAGCGAGTTGTTGCCGAGATCGGTCACGCCGGTTTCACGGCCGGCGGCTTGAATGAGCGCCTGGAACAGGTCGATCTCGTAGTTGCTGTGCACGTGCTGCAGCACCGCCGCGATACGCTCGAGGCCCATGCCGGTGTCCACGCATTGCTTGGGCAACGGTGTCATGTTGCCCTGCGCGTCGCGGCTGAACTGCATGAACACGAGGTTCCAGATCTCGATGTAGCGGTCGCCGTCTTCCTCGGGCGATCCCGGCGGGCCGCCCCACACTTCAGGACCATGGTCGTAGAAGATTTCCGAGCACGGGCCGCACGGGCCAACGTCAGCCATCTGCCAGAAGTTGTCCGACGCGTAGCGCGCGCCCTTGTTGTCGCCGATGCGGATGATGCGCTCGACCGGCACGCCCACTTCCTTCGCCCAGATGTCGTGCGCTTCGTCGTCTTCCTGGTAGACGGTGACCCACAGCTTGTCTTTCGGCAGTTGGTAGACCCCGGTCAGCAGTTCCCACGCGTAGTGGATCGCGTCGCGCTTGAAGTAGTCGCCGAACGAGAAATTGCCGAGCATCTCGAAGAACGTGTGGTGACGCGCGGTGTAGCCGACGTTCTCGAGGTCGTTGTGCTTGCCACCGGCGCGCACGCTGCGCTGCGAGGTCGTGGCGCGAGCATACGGACGCGATTCCGCGCCGAGGAACACATCTTTGAACTGCACCATCCCCGAATTGGTGAAGAGCAGTGTCGGGTCGTTGCCGGGCACGAGGCTCGACGAACGGACGATCGTGTGGCCCTTCGATTCGAAGAACTTGAGGAATTTCTCGCGGATTTCAGCGGCTTTCATAGCGTGCGGGGGACGGGTCCTGACGGTTCCTGACGGAGACTGGCGGCCGGTGGGAGGCGCCAACTGACTGTTTCTTTAAACGACTGATTATACGGGATCGGCAAGCGCGCGCGGCACCGCGCGCCGCCTGCCTGGCCATCCGGCCAGCACGGCCTGCGCCCGATGCGACAGCCGCGTGTCCCCGCGCCCGAAGCGCGCTATGACGTCCGGCTGACTGCGCCCGCAAGCGGGAATCGCTTAAGATGGCTTCCACGAAACTTCGCGTGACAAGCGCATGGCAGCTCGCCGCGCGGCCTGCAACCATCAGGAGACATTGAAGAATATGGGCGCTCTCAGTCACATCCGCGTGCTGGATCTCACCCGCGTGCTCGCCGGTCCGTGGTGCGCGCAGACGCTCGCCGATTTCGGCGCCGACGTCATCAAGATCGAACGCCCCGAAGTCGGCGACGACACGCGCCACTGGGGGCCTCCCTATCTGAAGACGCCGGACGGCGCGGACACGCGCGAAGCCGCCTACTATCTGGCGGCGAACCGCAACAAGCGCTCGGTCACGCTCGACATCGCGTCGCCCGAGGGCCAGCGGATCGTGCGCGAACTGGCCGCGCAAAGCGACGTCGTGCTCGAGAACTACAAGGTCGGCCAGTTGAAGAAGTACGGCCTCGACTATGAATCGCTCAAAGCGGTGAAGCCCGACCTGATCTACTGCTCGGTCACGGGCTTCGGGCAGACCGGTCCGTATGCGCAGCGCGCCGGCTACGACTTCATCGTGCAGGGCATCGGCGGCTTCATGAGCATTACCGGCGAGCGTGACGGCCAGCCGGGGGGCGGTCCGCAGAAGGCCGGCGTCGCGATCGCCGACCTGATGACCGGCATGTACTCCACGATCGCCGTGCTGACCGCGCTCACGCACCGCGACCGCACAGGCGTTGGTCAATACATCGACATGGCGCTGCTCGATGTGCAGGTCGCAATGCTCGCCAACATGAACTCGAACTACCTCGCGAGCGGCCAGCCGCCGGTGCGCTGGGGCAACGCGCACCCGAACATCGTGCCCTACCAGACCTTCCAGACGAGCGACGGCTGGATCATCGTCGCAGTCGGCAACGACGGGCAGTTCCGCAAATTCGTCGAGGTGGGCGGCCGCCCGGAGCTTGCCGACGACGACCGTTTCGCGACCAACCCCGCGCGCGTGCGCAACCGCGAACTGCTGGTGCCGATGCTCGCGGCGATGGTCCGTCTGCAGGGCAAGCAGCAATGGATCGCGGCGCTCGAAGCGGCCGGCGTGCCGTGCGGGCCGATCAACAACCTCGACGAGGTGTTCGACAACGAGCAGGTGGTCGCGCGCGGCCTGCAGGTGGATCTGCCGCATCCGTCGGGCGGCACGGTCAAGCTCGTGCGCAATCCGATCAACATGACCGGCACGCCGCCGCAGGCGCTGAGCCATCCGCCGCTGCTCGGCGAGCATACCGAGCACGTGCTGAGCGACGTGCTCGGATACGACGCGCAGACGATTGCGGAGTTGAAGCGCAAAGCGGTGATCTGATCGATGCGGCGGCTGGAGCGGCTGAGGCGGCTGGCGCAGGCTGAGGCGTAAGGTCGATGTGCGCGCTGCGCAAGATGCTTCAGCGCCCCGCCGCCAGCGACGCTAACCAGCCCCGCCCCTCGTCCCAATCGTCGAGGCCGCTCTCGGCATTGATGTGGCCGCGCGCGCCGATCCCGATCCAGCGGCTGCCCCACGCGTCTGCGCAGGTTTGCGAGAACGGTACGCCGCCATACGGATCGTCGCTGCTCGCCACGACGATCGTCGCAAACGGCAGGCGGGTGAGCGGCACCGGCGCAAAACCGGTTGCGTCCGGCGGGAAATGCGCTTCAGCCGGATCGGGCACGGCGACCAGCAGAGCGCCGGCCACCTTCGCGAGCTGCGCCGCGCTCGCGTACTGAGAGGCCCAGAACGCGGTGGTCAGACAGCCGAGGCTGTGAGCGGCGAACACCACCGGCGCGTCCACGGCGTCGAGCGCCGCGGCGAGCGTGCGACGCCAGACGTCGCGCGAAGGGTGCTCCCAATCCGGCATCCGCACGCGGACGAACGCGGGATCGAGCGCTTCCCAGCGCGTTTGCCAGTGGCCGGGACCGGAGCCCAGATAGCCCGGCAGTACGAGTGTGGTTGGTTTTTGTACGCTCATCGCGCTCCCCGTGTTCGGCTTATCGACCGCTCGCGCGGTAGCGCGCGGCGGGCCGTCTACCGTATCACGCGTGCCACGCCGCCACCACGGGGATCGCTCGCGGGCTCGGGTGTGGTGCCGTCCACGCGGATCATCTGCACGTCGCCGTTGAACGACTGCTGCTCGACCGTATAGCCGAGCGCCTTCAGTTGCGCGGCGAGTTCATCCGGCGCCGGACGGTACGGCTCGAAGTAGATCGTCTTTTGCGGCAGCAACTGATGATGGAAACGCATCGCGGCGAGCGCGTCCGTCGCCGGCATGTCGAAGTCGTACAGATTCGTCATGACCTGGAAGATCGTAGTGAGGATCCGCGAGCCGCCCGGCGTGCCGATCACGAGTGCGATCTTGCCGTCCTTCAGCAGCAGCGTGGGGGTCATCGACGCAATCGGGCGGCGGCCCGCAGCGATCGTGTTCGGCTCGGCATCGGCACCGCCGGGAGTCGAGGCCGCGCCCGATGCACCCGATGCACCCGTCGCGCCGGCGCTGGCCGGCCTGGTCACGAAATCGTCCATCGCATCGTTCAGCAGAAACCCGCCGCCGTCCACCACCACGCCCGAGCCGAAATCGCCGTTCAGCGTGTAGGTGTTCGATACCGCGTTGCCCCACTTGTCGACCACCGAGAAATGCGTGGTTTGCGCCTTCTCCGTCGCCGCGGCACCGTCGACATCGGGTTTCACCGGCGCCGCGCCCGCCGCTTCGACAGGTTTGACTTCGGCCGCGCGCTGCGCGAGGTAGGCGTCGCCAATCAGCTTCGCGACCGGCACCGGCGCCGCGTCCGGGTCGCCGATATGGCTCTGCCGGTCCGCGAACACCCGATCCTCGATCTGCGCGATCAGATGGATGTACGGCGCCGAATTCAGCGCGAGACCGTCGAATGCCGGCTGCAGATCGGCCCGCATCTTCAGCATCTGGATCAGCCCGATGCCGCCCGAGCCCGGCGGCGGCGCGGTGATCACGCGGTAGCCATGCCAGTCGGCGGCGAGCGGCTCGCGCCACAGCGCCTTGTACTGGCTCAGATCCTGGCTGGTGATCAGGCCGTGGCCGTACATCTGCGCGGCGATCATCTGGGCGGTGCGGCCCTCGTAGAACTCGCGGCCGCCGTCGCTCGCAATCCGCCCGAGCGTCTGCGCGAGTTCCGGCTGGCGCAGCGTCGCGCCCGCCTTCAGGCCCGAGAAATACGCGTCGAAATTGGTCTTGCCGGAGAAACTCTTCGCGGCCGCGTCGCGCCGCTGCTGCAGCCGCGGATCGACCTGGAAGCCATCGGTCGCGTAATGGATCGCGGGTGCCAGCACATGCTTCCATTTGAGCTTGCCGAAGCGCCGCTGCGCTTCCCACATGCCATCGACGGTGCCCGGCACGGCCACCGCGCGATGACCCATCGTGCTCATGCCCGGCACCGCGTTGCCTTTGTCGTCGAGGTACATGTCGCGGGTCGCCCGCTGCGGCGCGCGCTCGCGATAGTCGAGAAAATACGGCTTGCCGTCGACCAGCAGCGTCATGAAACCGCCACCGCCGAGGTTGCCCGCATCGGGCCGCGTGACGGCGAGCGTGAAGGCCATCGCGACCGCGGCATCGACCGCGTTGCCGCCTTCGGCGAAGATCTGCTGCGCGGTGTCGGCGCTGTAGCTATCCGGCGCGGCGACTGCCGACGCATCGAGCGCCGGCTTCGGCGCGGGTGTTTTCGCGGCGGCGGACAGCGGCGCGGCCACGCTCACGGCGAGCGCGGCAAACCAGGCCGAAGCCAGCACGCGACGGGTACGGCGGGAATAACGGGCACTAGCCAAAGCGCAGGCGAAAGGCGCGCGGAACGCGCCGTGCGTCGGGACAGACATCCGTGAAAACTCCGGCAACGAGGCGAGCATGACGCACGAGCAGCGCAGCCTCGTGCAAGAAGATGAAGGACGGCGTGGACGGCTCGGGCAAGCCCGCCCACGCGAAGGCCCAGCGCAGGCGCGTGGGACTCGCGCAGCAGCGCATCCTAAGTCGCTGCGTCGCGCGTCGCCAACCCGTTTTACCTCCTGTTACAGCCCCGCGCGCCTGCTTGCCTGATGCCGGCATCCGCGCCAAACCCGCCCCGCCGTTGGCTGCGCGCCGCAAGCGCCTGCCGCGAGCCGCCTCGTCAGGTAGAATTGACGGCTAAGCGGGCGCATCGCGCGCCCCCACGGACTCTCATCTTCTCGCATGAATACCGAACGCAACGACGCGCCCGCGGCATCCAATTTCATCCGCAACATCATCGACGACGACAACCGCACCGGCAAATGGAGCCAGCGCGTCGAAACGCGCTTCCCGCCGGAGCCGAACGGCTATCTGCACATCGGTCACGCGAAAAGCATCTGCCTGAACTTCGGCGTCGCGCGCAGCTACGGCGGCGTGTGCCATCTGCGCTTCGACGACACCAATCCGGAGAAGGAAAGCGTCGAGTACGTCGAGTCGATCATCGACTCGGTGCGCTGGCTCGGCTTCGAGTGGGAAAAGAACCGCACCGAGCATCTGTACTACGCGAGTGACTACTACGACAAGCTGTACGAGTTCGCGGAGCTGCTGATCCAGCGCGGCCGCGCGTACGTGGACAGCCAGTCGGCCGAGGAAATCCGCGCGAACCGCGGCTCGGCCACCGAAGTCGGCACACCGTCGCGTTTCCGCGAGCGTTCGGCCGAGGAAAACCTCGACCTGTTCCGCCGCATGAAGGCGGGCGAGTTCAAGGAAGGCGAGCACGTGCTGCGCGCGAAGATCGACATGTCGTCGCCGAACTTCAACATGCGCGACCCGGTCATCTACCGGATCCGCTTCGCGCATCACTACCGCACCGGCGACGCGTGGTGCGTGTACCCGATGTACGACTACACGCACTGCATCTCGGACGCGCTGGAAAACATCACGCATTCGCTGTGCACGCTCGAGTTCGAAGACCATCGGCCGTTGTACGACTGGATCCTGAACGAGCTCGCCGAAGCCGGCATCTTCAAGCGTCCGCTGCCGCAGCAAATCGAGTTTTCGCGCCTGAACCTGACCTATGCGATCACCAGCAAGCGCAAGCTGCTGCAACTGGTCACCGAAGGCCATGTGGAAGGTTGGGACGACCCGCGCATGCCGACCATCGTCGGCGTGCGCCGGCGTGGCTTCACGCCCGAATCGATCCAGCTGTTCTGCGAGCGTATCGGCGTGACCAAGGTCGACTCGTGGATCGACATGAGCGTGTTCGAAGGCGCGCTGCGCGACGATCTCGACGAGAAGGCGCCGCGCATCGCCGCCGTGCTCGATCCGGTCAAGCTGATCATCGACAACTTCCCCGAACGCCTCACCGAACCGTGCCACGCACCGGTGCATCCGCATCACCCGGAACAGGGCCTGCGCGAGTTCCCGATTTCGCGCGAGCTGTGGATCGAGCGCGATGACTTCACGGAGACGCCGCCGAAGGGCTACTTCCGCCTGTTCCCGGGCAACAAGGTGCGCCTGCGCTACGGCTACGTGATCGAATGCACGCACGCGGACAAGGACGAGCACGGCAATATCGTCGCGGTGCATTGCAACTACTTCCCGGACAGCAAATCGGGCACCGAAGGCGCGAACAACTACAAGGTCAAGGGCAACATCCACTGGGTCAGCGCGGCGGCCGCGTGCCCGGCGGAAGTGCGCATCTACGACCGGCTGTTCAAGGAACCGCAACCGGATGCCGGCGGGCGCGACTTCCTCGAAGCGCTGAATCCGGACTCGAAGCGCGTGGTCCAGGCCTACCTCGAAACCGGCGCGCACCATGCGCTGCCGGAGCAGCGCTACCAGTTCGAGCGCCACGGCTACTTCGTTGCCGACCGCGTCGATTCGAAGCCGGGTAAGCCCGTATTCAACCGCATCGTCAGTCTGCGCGACAGTTGGGGCAAGCCGGCCTGAGCTCGCGTCAGCAACGGCCCGGCGTTGCCGGCCCATCCGGGTTGCAGGATGTTCGATCGACACTCACTGCGCGCTCGCCCGGGCGCGCCGGTCCGGGAGGTCCGATGATGGTTGCAGACCGCCGCGGGGAAAGGTCTGAGGTTACGCTTCGCGTCGCGCGGAGCCCACGCATGCCGCGTCTGCTGCGCGGCATGCAACGCGTGCTGCTTGCACTGGCCGCTTGCGGCGTGGTCGCGTTCGCCGGCCCCGCCCGCGCGGACGAGCTGACCGGCACGCTGAGAAAGATCCACGACGACGGCGTGGTCGTGCTCGGCGTGCGCGAAGCGTCGATCCCGTTCTCGTACTTCGACGGCAAGCGCACGGTCGGCTACTCGCAGACGATCGCGTTGCAGATCGTCGACGAGATCCGCAAAACGCTCGGCATGCCGCAGCTGCGGGTTCACGAAGTCACGGTGACGTCGTCGAACCGCACGCCGATGCTGTTGAACAACCAGATCGACCTCGAATGCGGCTCGACCACGCACACGGTCGAGCGCGAAAACGTCGCCGCGTTTTCGGACAGCTTTTTCCAGTACGCGGTGCGCATGATCACGCGCAAGAACAGCGGCATCACCGATTTCGCCGATCTGGCCGGCAAGCCGGTCGTGACGACCGCGGGCACGTCCGACGAGCGCCTGCTGCGCAGCCTGAACACCGACAAGCAGCTGAACATGCGCATCATGAGCGTGCGCGACCATCAGGACGCCTTCAACGCGATGAAGGACGGCCACGCGGTGGCGTTCGTGATGGACGAGCCGATCGTCTACGGTTTCAAGGCGACCGACCCGCATCCCGACGATTTCATCGTGACCGGTACGCCGCTCGGCTACGAGGTGTATGCGTGCATGTTCCGCAAGGGCGACGAGCCGTTCCGCGCGCTCGTGAATCGCGTGATCTCGCGTTCGCAGACCTCCGGCGACGCCGAGCGTCTATACCAGCAGTGGTTCACGCAGCCGATTCCGCCGCACGGCATCAACGTCAATTACCCGCTGTCGGAGCAGAACCGCGCGTTGTTCGCGCATCCGAACGACCGCGCGCTCGATTAAAGGCGGCGCGCGGCGCCTATAGCGACCGGTGCAGCTCCGCGAGCGACAGCGTCGTCTCGAAGAGCCGCGTCAGACTACGGCTCGCATAGCGCGGGATTTCATCGATCGACGCCCAGCGGTAGTCGTCCATTTCGGGGATCAGCGTGCCGTCCGAGCGGCGCGGAAACAGCGACGTGCAGATGCATGTGCTGAGATCGAGCTCGCCGGCGCCCGCGCGTGCCGCGAACAGATGCAGGTCTTTGTCGCGCCGGTAGACGAACAGGCCGAGATCCTTCAGGCGATCGGCCTCGAGCGCGATGCCGGTTTCCTCGACCAGCTCGCGCAGCGCGGTCACGTGCGGCACCTCACCCTCTTCGCCATGTCCTTTCGGAATGTCCCAGTGCGTCGTTTCGGTCGCGTGCGCGAGCAGCACGCGTCCGCCGGGATCGAGCAGCACGATCCCGCAGGAGACGATACGCGGGCTCATCGGACAGTCTCACTGCAGGCACGTCCGTCGCCGCACTCAAGCATGCTCAACGCTTCTGCAGCTGCCAGGCGCCGCCTACCTTGCAGAAGTTCGGACGCAGATTCATCGATTGCCCTTTCGCATTGAGGACGACCCCGAGGGTGCGGCAGGTGCGCCCACTGTCGGTGGAGGTACTGTCCATCGTGATGTTGGCGTCGATCCTCACGCTATTGCCGGTGCCGTCGTTGACCCACGTGAAGGTGTCGCCGTCCTTCCTGTCGTTGAGTGCGCTCATGACCGCCTGCTTGATCGAGTCGTTGTCGCGCTGATGCATGTAGGCGATCGGCGTGTCGTTCAGAAAAGCGAGGTTCGCAGCTTGCGCGCCGATCGCCGCGCCGAGCAGCAGGCCGGCGGCACTGAGGTGGAACAGCACACGGGTTCGCGTCGACATGAAGGACTCTCCTCGAAGTGTGCACCGCGCGCAACGGCGCCCGGCGGCTTTTGATCCTGACCTCAAAAGCATAGCATGCACACTTCGGCAGGCAGCGCGTCCTCGGGGCGGCCCTCAACGCGCGGCGGCCGTCCCCTGCAGGCGGAACATGTTGACGACGTCGCGCAGCATCTGCGCCTGTTCCTGCATCGATTGCGCGGCGGCCGCCGCCTGCTCGACCATTGCCGCGTTCTGCTGCGTGGTCTCGTCCATCTGCGCGATCGCGAGATTGACCTGCTCGATGCCGCGGCTCTGCTCGTCGGACGCGGCGGAAATTTCGCTGATGATGTCGGTCACGCGCTTCACCGCATCGACGAGCGACTCCATCGTGCCGCCCGCTTTCTCGACGAGCGCCTTGCCGCTGCCGACGCGCGCGACCGAATCCTCGATCAGCGTCTTGATCTCCTTGGCCGCATCAGCGCTGCGGCGCGCGAGATTGCGCACTTCGCCTGCGACGACCGCGAAGCCGCGGCCCTCCTCGCCGGCGCGCGCGGCTTCGACGGCCGCGTTCAGCGCGAGGATGTTGGTCTGAAACGCGATGCTTTCGATCACGCCGATGATATCGACCACCCGCGCCGAACTCGCCGCGATGCTCTGCATGTTCGCGACGACGTGCTGCACGGCCTCGCCGCCCTCGCCCGCGAGCTGCGACGCGGAGCGCGCCATGCGATTGGCCTGCAGCGCGTTGTCGGCGTTCTGCTTGACGGTCGCCGTCAGCTGCTCCATGCTCGCGGCCGTTTCGCCGAGCGACGAGGCCTGCTGTTCGGTTCGCGCCGACAGATCGAGATTGCCCGCGGCGATCTCTTCGGCCGCGACCGTGATGGTTTCGGTGCCGCCGCGAATGCGCCGGATCGCGTCGGCGAGGCGGCTTTGCATGCGTTGCATCGCGAACAGCATGCTTTGCTGATCGTCGCCGGTGAGTGCGACCGGGCACGACAGATCGCCGTCGGCGATGGTCTCCGCGACGCTCGCCGCATAGGCCGGCTCGCCGCCAAGGCTACGCTTCACGTTGCGGATGATCAGCACGAGCGCGAGGGTGCTGAAGCTGCCGATCACGAGGATCGTCAGCAGATAGCGCAGCAGGTCGGCGCGGAACGCCGCGTCGATGTCGTTCACGTAGACGCCCGAAATCAGATACCAGTCCCACGCCGCAAAGCGCTTGACGAAGCTGATCTTCGGCACGCGCTCGTTGTTGCCCGCGAGCCGCCCCATGTAATCGACGAAGCCCTGGCCCTGCGCCTGGGCGACTTTGACCATCTCGACGAACAGCAGCTTGCCGTCGCTGTCCGCGTAGTGAGAGACGTCCTTGTTGCGCAGATCGGCGAGCACCGGATGCATGATCACGACCGGCGTGGCGGTCGACACGATCATGTAGCCGCTGCCCGGATAGCGCATCACGGACAGGCGCGCCAGTGCCTGCTGCCGCGCCTGTTCGGGCGTCAGCTCGTGCTGGTCGGCGCGCTGCGCGTAGTCGGCGACGATGCCGTACGCGCTCTCGACGACGTTCTGCACGGCCGACTTGCGCTCGGCGAGCATCGTCGCGCGCGACTGCCACGCGGCCCAGCCGCCGAGGCCGAGCAGGCCGAGCCACGTAATCAGCAGCGCGAGCCAGAGTTTGGTGTTGAGGCTGAGTCGGTTCACGCGGGTTCCTCCAATCACGGCGCGT
Organism: Paraburkholderia sp. HD33-4; assembly: GCF_021390635.1. NCBI lineage: Bacteria > Pseudomonadati > Pseudomonadota > Betaproteobacteria > Burkholderiales > Burkholderiaceae > Paraburkholderia > Paraburkholderia sp. HD33-4. The sequence continues at coordinate 3,193,559 of NZ_JAJEJS010000001.1, forward strand.
CAGACGGTTCTGTCGAATTAACGGCGTCAAGCGCGATTTCCTGAGTCGGGAAACACCCGAAGCGAGCCGTGCGCTGACGGCCCGACACGGCACGCGTGGCGGCCCCGGGTTCGCCCGCATCGGCTGTCGCGCCGCCAAAACATGCTGCTAAGATCCGTCGAGTGCATGATGAACGCCTGTCCCGGCGCAGCATTGTGTCGGCGGCAGCGCCCCTTTTGAGCCCTGGAGTCTCGAATGGAAATGCAAGCATCGCAAGCTCACGCGCGCGCCGCCGGCTGGGGATGTATCTGCCACAGTCCGTCCTTTCTGCGGCTCAACGCGCGTCTCGATCAACTGCGCCACGAGGCGCCCGATCAGTCGATCGAGCCGTCTTCCGATCACCCCTCTGCGTTCGCCTCTCACGGCATCCTGGCCAGTTGGGCGGCCGCGACCGGCGCGCCCGCGTCCGCCCCGCAGCCCGGCGCAGCGGCCGGCTCGAAGACGCAACCGCTGCGCGTCGCGTTCACGAACCTTCGTCTCTTCGACGGCAAGAGCAAAACGCTGAAGAGCGGCTATCGCGTGATCGTCGACGGCAACCGGATCGCCGCGGTCGAACCCGACGACGGCCAGACGCTCGACGGCATGCAGGTGGTGGACGGCAGCGGACATACGCTGATGCCGGGTCTCATCGATGCGCACGCGCACATCATGATGGCCTCGCTGTCGATGCCACAGCTGATGGTCGCCGACATCGGCTTCATCCACCTCGCCGCGGCGAGCGAAGCCGAACGCATGCTGATGCGCGGCTTCACGAGCATCCGCGACATGGCCGGTCCGGCGTTTTCGCTGAAGAAGGCCATCGACATCGGCATGATGCCGGGGCCGCGCATCTGGCCGTCGGGCGCGATGATCTCGCAGACCTCGGGGCACGGCGACTTTCGCATGCCGTTCGAGGTTCCGTCGTACGCGGGGCAGTCGCCTTCGCGCGGCGAGGTGCTGGGCGCCGGCGCGATCGCCGACGGCACATCCGAGATTCTCAAACGCGCGCGCGAGCAGCTGATGCTCGGCGCGAGTCAGCTGAAGCTCGCGGCCGGCGGTGGCGTTGCGTCCAGCTATGATCCGCTCGACGTGTCGCAATACACGGAGGCCGAGTTTCGCGCGGCCGTCGACGCCGCCGAAAACTGGGGCACCTACGTGGCCGTGCACGCGTACATGCCACGCGCGATCCAGACCGCGGTACGCGGCGGCGTGCGCTGCATCGAGCACGGCCAGCTGATGAACGAGGAAACCGCCAGGCTGCTCGCCGGCGAAGGCATCTGGCTCAGCCTGCAACCGTTTCTCGACGACGAGGACGCGATCTTCTTTCCGGCGGGATCGCCTAGCCGCGCGAAGCAGATCGAGATGTCGAACGGCACGGACACCGCCTACGCGCTCGCGAAGAAACACGGCCTGAAGACCGCGTGGGGTACCGACACGCTGTTCGACGCGAAGCTCGCGGCGCGCCAGGGCGCGCAGCTCGCGAAGATGACGCGCTGGTACGAAGCCGCCGACGTGCTGACGATGGCGACGAGCACCAATGCCGAACTGCTCGCGATGGCGGGCCCACGCAACCCCTACCCCGGCAAGCTCGGCGTGATCGAGGCGGGCGCGCTCGCGGACCTGCTGATCGTCAGAGGGGACCCGCTCGCCAATATCCAGTTGCTCGCCGATCCGGGCAGCAACCTCGCGGTCATCATGAAGGATGGGCGCATCTACAAGAACACGCTGGACGTGGCGTTCAACTGATCCGCGCAAGGTGCGAAAAGACAGCAAAAAAACAAAAAGGGTTACAGGCGCGGCCTGTAACCCTTCGATGATTCTGGTACGGCAGGAGGGGCTCGAACCCCCGACCCTCGGCTTAGAAGGCCGATGCTCTATCCAGCTGAGCTACTGCCGTATGGATCGATATCTGCATGCAACCGGCACTCGCAGCGAGCCGCCCGATTTGCCACAAACTAAAATTCTAACTGACCTGCAATCAACCGGGCCCGGATTATAACCGATCGCTCTGGCGCGCTCAGACCGGTTGCGGATGCAGCAGGAACCAGCCGAGGAACACGATACCGGCGATCGCGCAGTACACGCCGAACGACGCGAGACGTCCGCGGCCTTCGAAATAGCGCATCAGGAAACGCACGCTCAGGTACGCCGCGATCGCGGTCAGCACGCCGCCGAGCACCGCGTCGACAAGCTGGCTCGGCGCGTGAAGCAGCTTCGGCAGTTCGAGTACGCCAGCCGCGAAAATGATCGGCGTGCCGAGCAAAAACGAAAACTCGGCGGCTTTCTCGGTGGTGAGGCCGGCCGCATTGCCCGCGATCATCGTCAGGCCGCTGCGCGAGAAGCCCGGAATCAGCGCGCCGATCTGCGCGAGGCCGACGAAGAACGCCTGGCGGAACGTCAGCTTTTCCGGCGCCTGATGCGCGCGCGCGCGTTGCAGACGGTCGCCGAACCACAGCAGCCCGCCGTTGACGATCAACGCGATCGCGACGATCCGCAGATCGTGAAAAAGCGCCTCGAGGCGCTTTTCCAGCACGAGACCGACGAGGCCCGCGGGAATCGTGCCGATGATCAACGCCCACATCATGTGACCGTCGTCGTTCCGGCGACCGCCGAGCGACGCGAAGAACCCGCGCACCAGCGCGTACCAGCGCTCGCGGAAGTACCACAGCAGCGCGAACGCGGTGCCGAGATGCAGGGCTACGAGGAACGGCAGCAGTTGCGGTGCATGCTTATCGATATGCATGCCGAACACCGCGGGCACGAGCAGCGTGTGGCCGAGGCTGCTTACCGGAAACAGTTCGGTAACGCCTTGCAATACGCTCAGAAAAATCAGAAACAAGAGGTTCACGCGGCGGTCCTTGTAAGCAAAGTGTCATGGGACTGCGCGCCGCACGAAAGGAGAACGGCGCGTCAAAAGCGCACCGATTATGCCTGGCTGCAAACTCGACGCCAAGCGGTTAGGCCACATTCGGGGAAATAATGACGCGCCGCGTAACAACTCGACACCGTTGTCACACGGGAGCAAGAAAGCGGGCGGCGGATTCGTCGCGCGCGTGCTGCGAAAGACGGGGAATTAAACCGGCGGGATCAGCGCTTGAGCGAGTGGAAGAAGAAGTACGTGCTAGCCGTGAATATACCGAACAAGGCTACCGCCATTGCCATTGCGAGATCCATGATGCCTCCTGAGCCGATTCGCCCGGGAGTCGGATTGACCGGACGCGCAGACGGATTATCGTTAGGATTCGCGCTTTTCCGACACCCGCAATTTCCCGGGAAGGGTTTCCCCGTAGCGCAAAGCAGCGCAAAATCGCGGTTTCGCCGCGCCTGACGCAGTCGCTGCGAGTGGCGCAAAACGCCGCTTCGGTGCAGGCGCAGCGGCCGGCCCACGGCCACTTTGCGCGACCCTCAACCTCTATCTGGCTACCAATTGACCATGCCCCTCTCCCCGGAACAGGACATTCTCGAGATCGCCCAGGACGCCTCCGTGCTCCGCTTTTCGCCGCAGGCCGGCGGCCGTCTGCTGTCATGGACGATCGACGGCGAAGAGGTGATTCACTGGCCCGAGCATGCCGACTGGAGCGTGCCCGCGCGGATTCGCGGCGGCAATCCGCTGCTGTTTCCGTTTCTCGGCCGTCACCGCGTCGACGGCAAGATCGGCTATTGGCGCGACGCGCAGGGCACCGTGCGCGAGTTGCCGATGCACGGCTTCGCGCGCGACCTGCCGTTCGAACCCCACGCCGACGTGCATGGCGCCGGCCTGCGCATGGTCCTGACCGACAGCGAAGCGACCCGCGGCTTTTATCCGTTCGGCTTTCGCTTCGAGGCCGCCTACGAGCTTGTCGATCCGCGCACACTCGACGTGACGCTCACCACCACCAATACTGGCAACACGCGCCTGCCCTACTACGCCGGCCATCACTTCTACTTCACGCTGCCGCATACACAGCGCGCGCAGACGACGCTCGAGCTGCCGCGCACCGAGCGGTGCCGTCAGCTCGAGGACGGCTCGATCAGCCCCGCCGAGCCGGGTGAAGCGAGCTACACGCTCGACGAAGACCGTATCTACGACCGCTTCCATTGCCTGACCGGCACGCCGGATCGGCCGGTGCGGGTCGACGCGCCTGGCATCAACCGCGTGATCACGATCGATCTGCAGCGGCCGGGCTCGGTGCCCTGGTACTCGGTGACGACGTGGACCGAAACGCCGCAGTCGGATTTTTACTGTGTGGAGCCGTGGCTTGGGCTGCCCGATGCGATCCATAACGGCCGGGGTTTGCGCTGGCTCGAGCCGGGTCAGACCGAAACGGCGGCACTGCGCATCACTGTCGAGAAGACCAGCTGAGACGCTGGTGCCGGCGGCGAACCGCTCGAAGCGCTCGAAGCGGTCGCCCACCGCCTCGCCCCCCTCGCCGGGGGGCGCAACACAAAACCGTTAGAATCGAACGCTTTGTCTGTCTGTGCCGCGTGATCGGGATCGGCGCGCGGCAGCGCTTTGCGAGGTCCAATGCTGGAAATCACAACAATCAAACGACTCGGCTGCGCGGCGTTGCTCGCGCTGCTCGCCGCGTGCGGCTCGGCGCCGGTGGGGCCGGGCTACTACCGGGTCGAACGGGGCGACACGCTGTCGAAAATCGCACGCGGCAACCGGCAATCGGTGCAGAACATCGCGCGCTGGAACAACCTGACCAATCCCGACAGCATCGAGGTGGGCCAGGTGCTGCGTGTCGCGCCGCCAGCCGGGGCGGCCGGGGCGGCATCGACGAGCGGCGCGATCCGCAGCGGCGGTGGCAACGCCACCGCAAGCGCTGGCGCATCGGCCGCGCCGCGACCCGCGCCCGCCGACTCGGCGCCGGCCACCACGCCCGCGTCGATCTCGCTGATGTGGCCCGCCGACGGCACCGTGTTCCGCCGTTTCGACGGCGGCAACTCGAAGGGTATCGATATTTCCGCGGCGGCCGGCACGCCCATCGTCGCGGCGGCGCCCGGTACCGTCGTCTATGCGGGCAACGGCCTGCGCGGCTACGGCAATCTGCTGATCCTCAAGCACAACGCCGACTACCTGACCGCTTACGCGCATAACCGCGCGCTGTTCGTGAAGGAAGGCGAATCGGTCAAGCGCGGCCAGAAAATCGCCGAGATGGGCGACACCGATACCGATCGCGTGATGCTGCACTTCGAGCTTCGCTACCAGGGCCGCTCGATCGATCCATCGAAGGAACTGCCGCCGCGCTAGACGGCGGACGCGGGAACCCGCCGTGCTATCAACGCTCAATTCGAAGCGGCGTGGCTGCGCGCCACGCCCTTCCGCTATTTGCAAGGAGTCAGAAATGAAAAGCCCATTGGCGCGCGTCGCGACGGCTGCAGCGATCAGTCTTGGCCTCGTGACGCTCGGCGGCCTCGGCGGCTGCTCGACCACGACCACGATGACCTATCTGCCGAGCGGCGACACTGGCTTCGCGATCAATTGCAGCGGCAGCGACGCCAGCACGAGCTGGGCCGAGTGCTACAAGCGCGCGGGCGAAACCTGCGGCAACTACGGCTACGACGTGGTTTCCAAAGACGTCGACAACGGCGGGACGTCGGGCGGCACGGTCGGCGGGATTTTCGGCGCTAACGTGAAAAACCGGTCGATGGTAATTCGCTGCAAGCAGTAAAGGCGGCGCGTCATGCGGCCCGCGCGGCCGCCCCGCCGGATCGCGTCGCCACCTGGCGTCGCCACTTAGCGGCGTCGCCAGCGCCCCGAGCGCGGATCGATGCGCGCGGCGAAGAGCAGCAACAAGGCGAGCGCGATCACCCACACGCCGACGAAGATGATCACCCAGTTCATGAGCCTCGCGCCGAAAAAATAATCCGCCATCATCGGACGCGTATGTGAATTCGCGGTGAAGATCGCTGCGGCAACTCAAAACATCCACGTAAGTCCATTCAAAAAAAAGCCCGGCACGAGGCCGGGCTAACGGGGGTTCGGCGCATATCGGCAAAGGACCGGTTCACCATGCGCCAGAACGAAATCTAACAATCTGCATTTACAAGCGCAATCCATTAATTTTGCGGTCAATGTTACACGGCGTACGGATTACGCAATCCGTGAATCGGAAATGTCGGAATGAGACCGGCTTAATGCGCCGCGGCTGGAATACACAATACGCCAAGTGATTCGAACTGGAATGCGCGAGCATCGCACCAGCCAATGTTCCAGGGCAATCGGCCGGAAGTCCCGCGAAAACAGCAGAGGAAAGACGTCTGGCCGAATAACACTAACTCATTCGCAATAAGGTCGCTTTTGCTCGGGAATATTGCCTTGGTGCGGAAACGCACGTAACGCATCGATTAGTCGCCGCTTCAGTTCCGAATAAGCGTCGATATTTCTTCACAACAAATTCGCGAATAGTGAAACATTTAACATTGACAATTCTACCGACAATCCTGAAACCGCATTCAAACTCGTTTGGGCTTTGAATATTCGGACGATTAATGGTGACGCTGATGGACGGCACGGTTCGCGTACCATCGTCGTTGAATCCGCGGGCATCCAGGTTCAGAATCCGACTCAGTCCGACGATGCGTAAATGACCGCCCGGCGCGTTGCGCAAGGCCGCCGCGCGGCTCGCCGGTCCGCGCCAATGGTTTATAGTGACGACCCCGTCCGACCCCGCCTACGATGACTTCCAACGACGCCTCCCAAAGCCCCCTCTACGCGAAGCTGCTCGGCGAAACCGCCAAAATCGGCTGGAGCGAGCTCGAACGTTTCTTTGCGCGCGGCATACTCCTGCGCGTCGCGCGCGACCTCGATCTCGTGAGCGTCGCCGAAGCGATCGCCAACGACGACACCACCCAGGTCGCGCAATGGTTGTCCTCCGGCCTCGTCGAGCGCGTGCAGTCGGAGACCGCCGCCGATTTCGCCGCGCGCGACCCAGAGCTGTGGGCGGTCGTCGTCTCGCCGTGGGTCTGCGTGCAGGAGCGCTCTTGAGCGACGAGGCGCCCGGAACCGGCACGCCGGTCGCCCGGACGCCTCACGCCGCGCCTTCCGGAACCGCCGCGCACACATCCAACGCGCCCGCACTGCCGGTGCGCTGGCATCGCCGGGTGCTTGCACTCGCCTTCCCGATCGTCCTCGCGAATCTGACGCAGCCGATCCTCGGCGCGGTCGATACCGCCGTCGCCGGTCATCTGGACAGTGCCTCGTACCTCGGCGGCGTCGCGCTCGGCGGGCTCTTCTTCAACTTCGTGTTCTGGGGCTTCGGCTTCCTGCGCATGGGCACGACCGGCCTCGTCGCGCAGGCGCACGGGGCTGAGCGCAGCGACGAGCTGCGCAACACCGTCGTGCGCGCACTGCTGATGGCGGCCGCGATCGGCGCGCTGGTGCTGCTCGTGCAGCAACCGTTGATCGACTACGCGCTGCGGGCGATCGGCGGCAGCGACGCCGTGCAGCGGCACGCGCAGGTTTATTGCCACGCGCGCATCTGGGCCGCGCCGCTCGCGCTCGGCAACTACGTGGTGCTCGGCTGGCTGCTCGGCACGCAGCGGGTGCGGCTCGCGCTGCTGTCGCAGGTGTTCATCAACAGCGTGAACATCGTCGCAGTGCTGCTTTACGTGTACGCGTTTCATTGGGGCGTGGCCGGCATCGGCGCGGCCACCGCAACCGCCGACGCGCTCGGTTTCGCGCTCGGCCTCGCGCTGCTATGGCACGGCCGGCCGCGCGGCCTGCCCGCGCTCAGTCGCGCCGCCTTGTTCGACGGTGCCGCGCTGAAGCGGCTCGTTGTGCTCAATCGCGACATCTTCGTGCGTACGTTGTGCCTGCTGTCGTCGTTCGGCTGGTTCGCGCATCTCGGCGCGCGGCAAGGCGACGCGACGCTCGCCGCGAACGCATTGCTGCTCAATTTCCAGACCTTCATGGCGTACGGGCTCGACGGCTTCGCGCACGCGGCCGAGGCGCTGGTCGGCGCGGCGATCGGCGCGCGCGATCGTCACGCGTTCGCGCAAGCGGTCAAGGTCACCGCGCTGTGGTCGGCGTTAGGCGCGATCGGGTTCTCGTTGGTGTACTGGGGCGCGGGCGCGTGGATCATCGAGGGACTGACCGATCAGGCCGCTGTGCGCGCCGCGGCTGAAACCTATCTGCCGTGGGCGGCGCTGTCGCCGGTGATCTCCGTGTGGGGCTTCCTGCTCGACGGCGTGTTCATCGGCGCGACGCGCACGCGCGAGCTGATGGTGGCGATGGTGGTTTCACTCGCGGTGTTCGTGGCGGCGTCGTCGGCATTGCTCGCCTGGCACGGCAATCACGGGCTGTGGATCGCGCTGCTGATCTTTATGGCTACGCGAGGCGTGACACTCGCGCGTTACCTGCCGGGGTTGTCGCGGGGGATTGCGACGGCGTAGTGCGGTGCGCGGCGCTACGTAGGCGGTTCGGCGGTCGACAGACCGTTACGGCTTGAAACAAGCGCATACATGTCGCATAACGGGCGCGTCCTAGAATGCTCTCAGCCCGTGCTCTCCGCGCGAACAGTCGGCGCGGGTCAGAAGTGCCGGCGTGCCCGCGCCGGTGCTTCGCCCTCTCTCTGCCCTTTGCCGGTCGTTTTCACTTCGATGCCGATTTCGCGCTGCAGGCGCTTTCTGAACGAGCGCTTACTGTGAGTCGGGCGCGGGCACCATCGTCGGCGGCCGATCGTCGGTAGGAACGCCGTGGTAGTCGGCGGGATCGCGTGGCGGGCTGCCGTGATGCGCGGACGGATTGTCCGCACAGCCGGCGACGCCGGCACACAACAGCAAGGCAAGAGTCAGAACGCGGGTCATTTTGCATCGTCTCCGGGACAAAGGATTGGCGGACGGACGTCCGCCGGCGCGCCGAGAGTCTAACCGCAAAGCCCGCTCCGCGACGCCGTCACGCGCGCTCGTGCGTCGCTCCTTCCATTTCGTGAGATTTCGCCGGACCTGCGCTACTATGGGTCCATGGCTGAACCTACCGGAGACTGCCATGGACGGTGAATCGATTGCGGGCCTGATTGGGCTCGCCATAGGCCTGATCGTACTGGTGGCGTTGTCGATTTTCGAATCGCGAACGTACCGGCGTGAACACGACGGCGAAGGCATGCTGCATCACTGGACCCATCAGCATCTGCATATGCCGCATTGGAGGCGTCCAAGGCATTGATGCGGGTTATCTTCGACCCGGACCGAATGGCCTGTAGTCGCGGCACCGGCATGTCGCGGTGCCTCGGTCGCGCGTCCCCTCGATGACGCGATGACCGGCGTTGCGGCGCATGAACGCGCCGCGCGCGCCGACGTCCGCTGGACGTGCGCAACGCCCCTTCCAGTTCTTTACACACACCACGTCGAACCACGACGCTTCGAGGCGCCACGCTGTTCTTTTGCGCCTTCGACCAGACACTCGCTGCATCAATCTTCATAGCTGATGGGCACATGCCTTGCTGGTTCCGATCCAGCAATAGGCGCGCGACACGCGCGTCGATTGTCGCGGCGCGCATGCGCCAAACCAGCGTGACAATGCGGCCTGCGATTTCGCGGCCCCCTCAAAAAGGAGAACGCCATGACCGTCGGAACCATCCTGCTAATCGTGCTCATCCTGCTGCTGATCGGTGCGTTGCCAAGCTGGCCGTATAGCAGCGGCTGGGGCTATCGGCCGACTGGACTCGTCGGCGTCGTGCTGATCATCGTGATCATTCTGCTGTTGATGGGACGCATATAGCTCTGCGCGAGGCCAGCGCGAGCGCGAGCGCGTTGGCGGTGAAAGGCATGGCCAATACGGTCGACGACGCCAAGGGATTGACGCTCCAGTCCGCACCCCCTATACTCTCGGTCTCGTCGGAGCGTAGCGCAGCCTGGTAGCGCATCTGATTTGGGATCAGAGGGTCGAAGGTTCGAATCCTTTCGCTCCGACCACGAAAAGCAGTACGAAACCCGCGTAGCCTCCGGCTTCGCGGGTTTTTTGCTTCTGGGCTCGCGTTCCCCGAACGCCGACATCCAATCCGTCGTCAGGCACTCGCCTTGCAAATCATCACCCGTGCATGCGACAGTGCTTGAGCACGTACCTCGCTGCGAAGACGCGTCAAACCGAACGCAAACCCGCCGCAACGCCATCCCAAGCCGCTCACAAAGGAGACTCCCATGGACCTGATCCTCTGGCGTCACGCCGAAGCCGAAGATGTCGCCGCGAGCGATCTCTCCCGCGCGCTCACCACGCGCGGCCGCAAGCAGGCGCAGAACGTGGCGAAATGGCTGCGCTCCCGCCTGCCCGACGACGCGGTCGTACTCGCGAGCCCCGCCGTGCGCACGATCCAGACCGCCGAGACGTTGAGCGACCAGTATCGCGTCGTGCGCGAACTCGCGCCGAACGCGAGCGCGAACGACGTCCTCGAAGCGGCCGGCTGGCCCGGCGGCATCGCGCAGACCGTGGTGATCGTCGGCCACCAACCGACGCTCGGTCACGTCGCCGCGCAACTGCTCGGCGACAGCCGGGCGAGCTGGCCGTTGAAAAAAGCGGGCATCTGGTGGATCGAGAGCCGCGATCGCAACGGCGAACAGGAGGCAGTGTTGCGCGCCGCCATCAGCCCCGATCTGATCTGAGCGCGCGCGTCGCGCGACAGCTCCCGACATTACAGGCACACACGCGAGGGCTTACGGGCAGTCATCCAATCGTCACGGCTTTGCCATGCGAGCGTCACCGCGCGTTACTACATTGGCGAAAAAAGAAATCCTCACTCTTTTCGACCAGGACAGCCAATGCGAGAACTGCCGACGCCCACCCTGCCCTTCGCCTCCCTTTTCGAATCGCGCCGTCTGCCGCGCGCCGAGGAAACGGTCACCGCGCAGCATCGCCTGCAAGTGTCGTGGGCGCGTACCGACGAAGAGCTGCGTGAAGCGCAGCGTCTACGCTATCGCGTCTTCGCCGACGAAATGGGCGCGCGCCTCAGCGGCCCCGCAGGCCTCGACGTCGATGCATTCGATTCGTACTGCGATCATTTGCTGGTGCGCGATCTCGACACGTTGAAAGTGGTCGGTACGTATCGCGCGCTGCCACCGCACCAGGCTGCGCGCATCGGCCGTCTGTATGCGGAAAGCGAATTCGACGTGTCGCGTCTCACGCATCTGCGCGCGAAGATGGTCGAGGTCGGCCGCTCGTGCGTGCATCCCGACTATCGCAGCGGCTCGGTGATCATGTCGCTGTGGGCGGGGCTCGCCGCGTACATGAAGCACAACGGCTACGAGACGATGCTCGGCTGCGCAAGCGTCGCGATGGCCGACGGCGGCCACTATGCGGCGAACCTGTATTGCTCGCTGCGCGACAACGCGCTGACCGCACCCGAATATCGCGCATTCCCGCATACGCCGCTGCCGGTCGACGAACTGCAGACCGGCGCCGCCGTCGCGCCACCGCCGCTCGTGAAGGGCTATCTGCGTCTCGGCGCGAAGATTTGCGGCGCGCCGGCATGGGACCCCGACTTCAATACCGCGGACTTCCTGACGCTGTTCCGTCTGTCCGAGATCAACGCGCGCTACGCGCGGCACTTCCTCGGCGATACGTTGCCGCGATAAATCGCGCCGCCGAATGACGAAAAAGCCCTGCATCTGCAGGGCTTTTTTTGTTCATGCACACACCGCGAATCGAACCGTGCGTCGATCCGCGACGTGTCAATCGTCCGTATAAACGACGCGATACGGAATCCCGACTTTCTCCCATTCCGCCGCCTCCTGGATCAGGCTGTAGTCCGTCAACGGATTGTTGGCGACCCACTCGTTCGGCAAACGCACCTCGTAGCCGCCGTTCGCCTGAGCAACCGTGATGCCCGGCAGACCGACGTCCGCGCGTCGGCGGCACAGCAACGCCGCGAGCCGCACACAGAACAGCAGCGGCCATTCGACGTCGCGCGTCTGCGACAGCTTGCCGAGCTTGCCCGCATGGCCGAGCACGAGCGCGGCGAGGCGCGCCTGGTCGGTGCGCGAAAAGCCTGGCATGTCGGCGTTGCTGGCGATATACGCGGAATGCTTGTGATATGCGCTATGCGAGATCGACAGCCCGATTTCATGCAGCGACGCCGCCCAGCCGATGAACATGCGATTTTCCGCGCGGCGCTCTTCGTCCGGTTCAATGAACTGGTCGTAGAAGCTCGTCGACAGATCGCTGATGCGCCCCGCCTGCGGGCGATCGACGCCATAACGGCGCATGAAGCCCTCGACCGTCACCGTGCGCATGTCCTCGTGCTGCGAACGGCCGAGCAGGTCGTACATGACGCCGAGGCGCAGCGCGCCGTCGGTGGTATCGACATAATCGACGCCCAGTTCGTCGAACACCGCGATCATGATCGACAGGCCGCCCGCGAGCACCGGCACGCGGTCGCTCTTCAGCGCGATCAGTTTCAGCCGGTTCACGTTTTCGGCCTTGATCAGCGCGCGCTTGAGCCGCTCGAGGCCGCCGCGCGAAATGCCGTGCGTGATCCCCGCATCGTTGAAATTGTTCGCTTCGACCAGTTCGGCGAGCGCGCGCGCGGTGCCCGACGAGCCAATCGCCTGCTCCCAGCCGGTCTTCTTGTATTCGGCGGAAATGATCTGGATTTCGCGACGCGCGGCGAGCTCGGCCTGGCGCATCGTGTACTCGTCGACGTTGCCGGCCGGGAAAAACGCGCGGCTATGGCTCACGCAGCCGATATACAGGCTCTCCATCATGATCGGCGTGTAGTGCGAGCCGATGATGAATTCCGTCGAACCGCCGCCGATATCGACGACGAGCCGCTTGCCCGCGCTCGCCGGCACCGAGTGCGCGGCGCCTGCATAAATCAGGCGCGCTTCCTCGCGCCCCGCGATCACTTCGATCGGAAAACCAAGCGCGGCCTGCGCCTCGCCGAGAAACTCGCCCGCATTCTTCGCGATGCGCAGCGTATTGGTCGCGACCGCGCGCACGTGGTCGGGGTGAAAATCGCGCAGGCGCTCGCCGAAGCGCTTCAGCGCATCCCAACCGCGCACCTGCGAGGCGCGATCGAGCATCTTGTCGCTCGATAGCCCGGCCGCGAGCCGCACCGGCTCGCGCAAGGCGTCGACCTGATAGATCTGGCTGCCCGCGTCGGTTTCCTCGACCCTGCCCACGATGAGCCGGAAGCTGTTCGAACCGAGATCGACGGCGGCGAGGAGATGAGGGATATTGGCCATCGGGTAAGCGTACTCCATGCGCGCGAGCGCGGCGGCTGCGGCCACGGGCGTGGCGGCGGCCGCTGGCAGCGCCGCGCGCCTGCCCGGCGCCTTCGGCGCATGATGCGCGTCGCGGCCGGCGGCACTGTTCAAAGACGCCATTCTAAGCGTAGCAGCCTTCACGGTGTCACCTCGCGGCGCAGGGAGTTTCGTATCGTCGCATAGGTAACGCGTCATATTGACGACAGGCGACGATTGCGGCATAAAATGTAAAAAACATCGTCGATGTCATCAGGACGTCATCAAATCGTGAGAATTTCCGAGCGTCTTTCCGTCTCCATTTCAGACATTCCAATCTCGCCACCGATGTCCGTCCGCTATCCCTTATTGAATCGCGAGCTGGGCATTCTGGGTTTCAACGAGCGCGTATTGGCGCAAGCCGCCGATCCCGCCGTCCCCCTGCTCGAACGCCTCCGCTTCATCTGCATCACCAGCAGCAATCTCGACGAATTCTTCGAAGTCCGCATGGCCGGGCTCCAGGAACAGATGCGCGACAACCCCGGCGCATTGTCGCCGGACGGCATGTCGCTGCAGCACGTGTACGACCTCGTGGTCGAACGTGCGCAGAAGCTCGTGCATCGCCAGTACACGATGCTGCACGACACGGTGCTGACCGCGCTCGAACAGGAAGGCATCTATTTCCACGGTACCGAAGCCTGGAGCGACGCGCAGACCGAATGGGCGCGCAACTACTTCTTCGACGAACTGCTGCCGGTGTTGACGCCGATTGGTCTCGATCCCGCGCATCCGTTTCCGCGCGTGCTGAACAAGAGCCTGAACTTCGTCGTCGAGCTCGAAGGCAAGGATGCGTTCGGCCGCCAGGCGATGATGGGCATCGTGCAGGCGCCGCGCGCGCTGCCGCGCCTCGTGCGCATGCCGCAGGAACTGTCGGGCTATCCGCATGGCTTCGTGCTGCTGAGCTCGCTGTTGCAACGCTTCGTCGGCGAGCTGTTTCCGAACCTCGTCGTGCGCAGCTGCAACCAGTTTCGGATCACGCGCAATAGCGAACTGTTCGTCGACGAAGACGAAATCACCAATCTGCGCGTCGCGTTGCAGGGCGAACTGCCGGCGCGGCATCTGGGCAATGCGGTGCGGCTCGAAGTGTCGGCGGAAACGCCCGCGCATGTGGTGCGGCGCCTGCTCGACGAAAGCGGTCTGTCGAACAAGGACTGCTACTACGTGAACGGCCCCGTCAATCTGGTGCGGCTGATGCAGTTGCCCGAGATGGTCGACCGGCCGGATCTGAAGTTCGTCCCGCATATTCCTTCCACACCGCCGCAGATCGCCAACGCCGCGAGCATGTTCGACGTGATCGATCAGGGCGACGTGCTGCTGCATCATCCGTACGAGAGCTTCCAGCCGGTGCTCGAACTGCTGTTGCAGGCAGCCAAGGACCCGAACGTGGTCGCGATCAAGCAGACCATCTACCGCACCGGCACCGACTCGCCGCTGATGGACGCGCTGATGCAGGCCGCGCGCAACGGCAAGGAAGTGACGGTGGTGGTCGAGCTGCTCGCCCGCTTCGACGAGGAAACCAATATCAACTGGGCGTCGCAGCTCGAAGCGGTCGGCGCGCATGTGGTCTACGGCGTGGTCGGCCACAAGTGCCACGCGAAGATGATGCTGATCGTGCGACGCGTATCGGCGGGCGGCAAGTCGACGCTTAAGCGCTACGTGCACCTCGGCACCGGCAACTATCACCCGCGCACCGCGCGCCTCTATACCGACTTCGGTCTGATGACCGCCGATCAGAAGATCTGCGAAGACGTGCACCATGTGTTCCAGCAGCTGACCGGGATCGGCGGCGAGCTGAAGCTGCACGAGCTGTGGCAATCGCCGTTCACGCTGCATCCGAAGCTCGTCGACGCGATCCGCAAGGAAGCCGAGCATGCGCGCGCGGGCAAGAAGGCGCGCATCGTCGCGAAGATGAACGCGCTGCTGGAGCCGACGGTGATCGCCGAGCTGTACGAAGCGTCACAGGCCGGCGTGAAGATCGATCTGATCGTGCGCGGCGTGTGCTCGCTGCAGCCGGGCGTGCAAGGACTCTCCGAGAACATCACGGTGCGCTCGATCGTCGGGCGCTTTCTCGAACACCATCGCATCTACTACTTCTACGACGGCGGCCAGGAGCAGGTCTATCTGTCGAGCGCCGACTGGATGGATCGCAATCTGTTCCGACGCGTCGAAGTCGCCTTCCCGGTCAATAACCGGCGCCTGAAGCGGCGCGTGATCGCGGAAGGGCTGTCGGCGTTTCTCGGCGACAACCAGTCGGCCTGGTTGATGCAGAGCGACGGTCACTATCGCCGGCGCCGGCCGGGCAAGGCGTCGCGCAATGCGCAGATGAGTCTGCTCGGCAAGTTCTGTTCGTAGTCGCTCGCCTTGCGGGTGCTCGCCGCGACGGTGAGCACCTCAGAATGAGCGCACATAAAAAAACCGCCTTCTCAGGCGGTTTTTTTTTGGTTGACCGCTCGGACGACTGCCGCATTCAAACCTGCGCGGTTTGACAGCGCGCCGACCGGTACACCGGAAAGCGCACCGTGAACGTGCTGCCGCGCCCTTCTTCGCTCTTCACGTCGAGTTGCGCATCGTGCCGTTGCAGTACGTGCTTGACGATCGCGAGACCGAGCCCGGTGCCGCCCGTGTCGCGCGAACGGCTGCGATCGACGCGATAGAAGCGCTCGGTGAGGCGCGGAATATCGGCCGCCGGAATGCCGAGGCCGCTGTCGGCGACCGAGAACACCGCATGGCCGCCCTGCGCGCGCCAGCTCACCTTGATCGAGCCGCCGTCCGGCGTATAGCGGATCGCGTTCGTCACCAGGTTGCCGAACGCGCTGAGAATCTCGGTTTCGACGCCGGTGACGGTCAACGCTTCGTCGGCATCGAAGACGATCCTGTGATGATCGCTCGACAGGCTTTGCGCGTCGTCGTGCAGATGCCGCAACACCGCGCGCATGTCGATCATCTGATCGCTCGGCGGCTTGTTGTCGCCCTCGAGCGTCGCGAGCACGAGCAGATCGCTGACGATATGACGCATGCGCGACGCCTGCTGCTCCATCAGGTCGAGATAACGCGCGCGCTCGGCTTCGCCCAACGGCAGCTCGCGCATCGTCTCGAGAAAACCCGACAGCACAGTAAGCGGCGTTTTCAATTCGTGCGACACGTTGGCGACGAAGTCACGCCGCATCGCATCGGTGCGCTCGAGCTCGGTGATGTCCTGCGACAGCACCAGCTTGCGATTGTCGCCATACGGAAACACCTGCACCGACAGCACGTTCTGGCGCTTGTCGCCCATGCCGCGCATGATCAGCATTTCCTCGTACCGATGCGAATTCAGATAGCGCACGAAGTCCGGATGACGCACCAGATGGGTGATGTGCTGACGCAGATCGCGCTTCGCATCGAGCCCGAAGTGGCTTTCGGAAATTGCGTTGCACCACTCGATCTGATCGTGATCATCGAGCATCGCGACGCCGTTCGGCGACGCCTGGATCGCCTGGATGAAACGCGAATGCTGCTGCTCGACCTGGCGCACCTGGGCGTGCCAGCGCTTCGCGAGCTTGTGCAGACGGTAGTAGATTTCGCCCCAGATGCCGGGGGCGCTCGGCACTTCGCCGTACACCGGCGCGTCGAGCAGACGCCACAGGCGCTGCTTGTGGAAGGTACTGAAAATGCTCTGTGCGAGCAGCATGACGATGGCGAGAGCGAGCCCTGCCTTGACGTTCACCAGTGCGCCGACCACCGCGCACAGAACAGCAAGCAGCACGACCGACACGATGGAGCGCGCCCAGATGATGTTCATGGTCTAGCGATCGAAGAGAAAATACAGCGCAGGAAGGAGGTGTGGCGGCACAGCACAGCTCAGCTCAGTGCGCCGCCGACGGCTATCAGCCGCTCTTCGCCAGCCGGTAGCCGCTGCCGCGCACCGTTTCAATCATAGCATCGCACCCGGCCGGCTTGAGTGCCGCGCGCAGACGCTTGATATGCACGTCGACGGTACGCTCCTCGACGAACACGTGATCGCCCCACACCTGGTCGAGCAGTTGCGTGCGGCTGTGCACGCGCTCCGGATGAGTCATGAAGAAGTGCAGCAGACGGAATTCAGTCGGGCCGAGATCGAGCTTGATCTCACTGCCTTCCGCATGCGCGGCGACGCGGTGCGTGGCCGGATCGAGCTTCAGGCCGTTGATCGCGACCACGTCCTCGGTCAGCTGCGGCGCGCGGCGGCGTAGCACCGCCTTGATGCGCGCCATCAGTTCCTTCGGCGAGAACGGCTTGGTCACGTAGTCGTCGGCGCCGATCTCGAGGCCGAGCACCTTGTCCTGCTCGTCGCCGCGAGCGGTCAGCATGATGATCGGGATGTGCTTGGTGCGCTCGTTGTTGCGCAGATCGCGCGCGAACGAAATGCCCGATTTGCCCGGCAACATCCAGTCGAGCAGCACGAGATCGGGCAGCACGTCGCTGATCAGGTTGTGCGCCTGCTCTGCGTTGTACGCGCGAATCGGGCAGTGCCCGGCGTGCTGAAGATTGACCGAAATCAGTTCGGAAATGGCGGGCTCATCTTCAATGACGAGAATGCTGCTGGGCATCGGCACCTCTGTTCCTTATCTCTGGATTAGCTGAGCGCTTCGCGTTCGAGCGCGTCGCGCGACTGGTGCCGCACGTCGGTACCCTTGACGATGTAAATGATGAATTCCGCGATGTTCTTCGCGTGGTCGCCGATCCGCTCGATCGCCTTGGCGATGAACAGGAAGTCGAGGCCCACCGAGATCGAACGCGGATCTTCGGTCATGTACGAAATCAGCTTGCGCACGAAGGCGCGGAATTCCTCGTCGATCGCCTTGTCGTCGCGCACGATCTGCGCGGCGGCGACCGTGTCGAGACGCGCGAACGCGTCGAGCGCACGGCGCAGGATCGACACGGCCATTTCGCCGGACAGCTTGATCTCGGCGATGTTGATCGTGCGCGACGCGCCGTCTTCCATCAGACGCTTGGTGCGCTTGGCGATCTTTTCGGCTTCGTCGCCGGCGCGCTCGAGGTTCGTGATGGTCTTCGAGATCGCGATCAGCAGGCGCAAATCGCGCGCGGCCGGCTGACGGCGCGCGATGATGTTGCTGCATTCCTCGTCGATCTCGACTTCCATCTTGTTCAGACGGTCTTCGGCGGCGATCACCTGCTCGGCGATATTGAGGTCGAATTCGTTGAGCGCCTGCATCGCGTTGACGATCTGCGACTCGACGAGCCCGCCCATTTCGAGCACCTTCGACGAAACCAGGTTCAGGTCGGCGTCGAACTGGCTGGACAGATGTTTATCGGACATGTCGTACTCCGTTGTATTGCCCGGCGGATCAGCCGAAGCGGCCAGTGATGTAGTCCTCGGTTTCCTTGCGGACCGGCTTGATGAAGATCTTTTCGGTGTCGCCGAATTCGATCAATTCACCGAGGTACATATAGGCAGTGTAGTCCGAACAACGGGCCGCCTGCTGCATGTTGTGCGTGACGATCACGACCGTGTAATCGCTCTTGAGCTCGGCGATCAGCTCTTCGATGCGGCCCGTCGAGATCGGGTCGAGCGCCGAGCACGGCTCGTCGAGCAGCAGCACTTCGGGGCGGATCGCGATACCGCGCGCGATGCACAGACGCTGCTGCTGGCCGCCGGACAAACCGTAGCCGCTCTGGCCGAGCTTGTCCTTGACTTCGTTCCACAGCGCCGCCTTGGTCAGCGCCCATTCGACGCGATCGTCCATTTCCGAGCGCGACAGCTTCTCGAACATCTTCACGCCGAAAGCGATGTTGTCGTAGATCGACATCGGGAACGGCGTCGGCTTCTGGAACACCATGCCGATGCGCGCGCGCAGCAGCGAAATGTCCTGGCGGGTGGTCAGCAGGTTTTCGCCGTCCATCACGATCTCGCCTTCCGCGCGCTGCTCCGGATAGAGCGCATACATCTTGTTGAAGGTACGCAGCAGCGTGGACTTGCCGCAGCCCGACGGGCCGATGAACGCGGTCACCTTGCCTTCGGGAATCTGCAGATTGATGTTCTTCAGCGCGTGATACTTGCCATAGAAGAAGTTGAGGTCCTTGACCTCGATCTTCGGACGCGCCGGCGTTTGTGCGTGAGCGCTGCTCTCGGGGTCGGAGCCCGCGGGCGCGGCTACATGCCCGATCGGATTGAGTTGGGTTTCTGCCATGTTCATCGGATTCACTCCGCCCTTACTTGTTCGAGAAGATCGTGCGCGCGAGGATGTTCAGTCCCAGCACCGCGAGCGTGATCAGGAAGACGCCGGCCCACGCGAGCGATTGCCACTGCGCGAACGGGCTCATCGCAAACTTGTAGATCGTGACCGGCAGGTTCGCGACCGGCTGGCCCATATCGACCGAGAAGAACTGATTCGACAGCGCGGTGAAGAGCAGCGGGGCGGTTTCGCCGGCAATCCGCGCGACCGCAAGCAGCACACCGGTGACGATGCCCGCGATCGACGCCTTCAGCGTGATCGACAGCACCATCTTCCACTTCGGGGTGCCGAGCGCGAACGCGGCTTCACGCATCGCGTTCGGCACGAGCTTGAGCATGTTTTCGGTGGTGCGGATCACGATCGGAATCTGCAGCAGCGCCAGCGAGAGCACGCCGGCCCAGCCGCTGAAGTGGCCCATCTTCGCGACGACGAGCGCATAGACGAACAGACCGATGACGATCGATGGCGCCGACAGCAGGATGTCGTTGATGAAGCGCGTGAGGTTGGCGAGCCAGCCTTTCTGGCCGTATTCGGCGAGATAGACGCCCGCCATGATGCCGATCGGCGTGCCGACGAAGGTCGCGAGCCCGACCAGCAACAGGCTGCCGACGATCGCGTTGGCGAGGCCGCCGCCGTCGGTGTTCGGCGGCGGCGTCGACTGCGTGAACAACTCGATCGACAGACCGCCGATACCGAGACGCAGCGTCGTGTAGAGAATCCACACGAGCCACAGCAGGCCGAAGGCCATCGCCGCGAGCGACAGCGTCAGCGCAAGCGCGTTGGTCATGCGACGGCGCCCTTGCAGACGCACGCGCATCGCTTCGAGCGTCGCGGGGTCCTTCAGACCCGGCATGTTCAGGGACGGCCCGCTCATTTCGCGCCCTCCCCTTTCTCGAGACGCAGCAGCATGATTTTCGAAATCGCCAGCACGATGAATGTAATCACGAACAGGATCAGGCCGAGCTCCATCAGCGCCGACGTGTGCAGGCCCGGATCCGCTTCCGCGAACTCGTTGGCGAGCGCCGACGTGATGCTGTTGCCCGGCGAAAACAGCGAAATATTGTCGAGCAGATTGGTGTTGCCGATCACGAAAGTGACCGCCATCGTCTCACCCAGCGCGCGGCCGAGGCCGAGCATGACGCCGCCGATCACACCGGTCTTGGTGAACGGCAGCACGATCTTCCACATGACTTCCCACGTCGTGCAGCCGATACCGTAGGCCGATTCCTTCAGCAGCACCGGCGTCACTTCGAACACGTCGCGCATCACCGCCGCGATGTACGGGATGATCATGATCGCGAGGATCACTCCCGCGCACAGAATGCCGATGCCGATCGGCGGACCGGCGAACAGCGCGCCGACGATCGGAATGCCGCCGAGCACCGCGCCGAGCGGCTTCTGGAACCACATCGCGAAAATCGGCGCGAACACGAGCAGACCCCACATGCCGTACACGATCGACGGAATCGCGGCGAGCAGCTCGATCGCGATGCCGAGCGGCCGGCGCAGCCACGCGGGCGACAGTTCGGTCAGGAACAGCGCGATGCCGAAGCTGACGGGCACCGCGATGACGAGAGCGATGATCGACGTCGCGATCGTGCCGTAGATCGGCACGAGCGCGCCAAATTGCTTGCTGGGTGGATCCCACACCGCCGTCCACAGGAACGCGAGACCGAACTCGCGAATCGACGGCATCGAGGCGACGATCAGAGACACGATGATGCCGCCGAGCAGCAACAGCGTGACGATGGCGGAAAGGCGTGCGAGGCCGCCGAAGATCACATCGCCGGAGCGGCCAGGCGCCTTTTGCTGCGACGCGCTGCCAGGCGGAGTGGCCCGGCTCGTGCCGGACGCTAAATGAATATCGGACATGAGAGCCTGAGGGACCTGTTTCCAGTTGCCGGACGACACATGTCGGGCGGTCGGGGTGATGCATGCGGCGCATGCCGCGTGAAAGTCACAGGCCGTCCTCGCACGAGGACGGCCGGGGTGCTACAGGGCGCGGTCCGGACCGCGCCAGCATACGCCTGTTACTCGGCGAGCGTCTTGCCTGCCGAATCCTTCACCTTCTGCTTCCACTGCGTCTTGATTTCCGAAACGACCGACTGCGGCAGCGAGATGTAGTCCAGATCGTTCGCAGCCTGACCGCCGTTCTTGAACGCCCAGTCGAAGAACTTCAGCGTTTCCGTGCCTTGCGGTGCCTTGTCCTGCGTCGTGTGCAGCAGCACGAACGTCGCGCCGACGATCGGCCATGCGTTCTTGCCCGGCTCGTTCGTCAGGATCTGGTAGAACGACTTCGACCAGTCGGCGCCAGCAGCCGCTGCCTTGAACGTGTCGGTCTCCGGCTGAACCACGGCGCCCGATTCGTTCTTCATCGCGACATAGTTCATGTGGTTCTGCTTGGCGTACGCCCATTCGACGTAGCCGATCGCGCCCGGCAGACGCTGCACGAATGCCGCAACGCCGTCGTTACCCTTGCCGCCCGTACCGGTCGGCCAGTTGACCGTCGCGCCTTCGCCGACCTTCGTCTTCCATTCCGGGTTGACCTTCGACAGGTAGTTCGTCCAGATGAAGCTGGTGCCCGAACCGTCAGCGCGGCGCACCACGGCGATGTCCAGATCCGGCAGCTTGGCCTTCGGGTTCAGCGCGACGATGGCCGGGTCGTTCCACTTCTTGATCTTGCCCAGATAGATGTCGCCGAGCACTTCACCCGACAGCACCAGTTCGCCCGGCTTCACGCCCGGCACGTTGACTGCCGGCACCACGCCGCCGACCACCGTCGGGAACTGGAACAGGCCTGCCTTCGCGAGTTCGTCGTCCTTCAGCGGAGCGTCCGAACCAGCGAAATCGACCGTCTTCGCCTCGATCTGCTTGATGCCGCCCGACGAACCGATACCTTGGTAGTTAACCTTGCCGCCGCCGGTCTTCTGATAAGCGTCGGCCCACTTCGTGTAAATCGGTGCCGCGAACGTGCTGCCCGCGCCGGTGATGTCTGCGGCTTGCGCTGCGATTGCGAAGAGCGCGCCAGCGACGCCAGCGAACACGGTTTGCATCAATTTCATGAGACCTCCAAGAGGGGTGTGAGCGTGTGGTGTGAGCGTGAAACTCGAACACCGCGAAGCTTAGGGTCTCTTTATGACAAAAACGTGACTAATCATGAATCAGATGTGACAGTAATATTACCCAGTGAAAGGTGCCGGAGCCGGTGAATTGGCGCACTCGCGATGCACGTTGCATCGCCTTTTTCAAGGTAGACGAAAATGATGGGGCGCTAACGTTTGCGCTCAGCGTGGAGGGTCGTTTTTGTGCGGGACGTGCCGACCTTTTGGCGGATTCGGCGAGGGGAGTTTGTTGGGGTGAAGAAGGAGCCTTCGTTGGGGATGAAACCCGGCCACGCAGTCCGTGAGGCCCACCGACACTTCTGGTGGCGACGCTCAGGCAGGCGGTGGGCGGTGGGCGGTGGGCGGTGGGCGGTGGGCGGTGGGCGGTGGGCGGTGGGCGGTGGGCGGTGGGCGGTGGGCGGTGGGCGGTGGGCGGTGGGCGGTGGGCGGTGGGCGGTGGGCGGTGGGCGGGGCCCCCCGCCCCCCCCCCCCCCCCCCCCCCCCCCCCCCCCCCCCCCCCCCCCCCCCCCCCCCCCCCCCCCCCCCCCCCCCCCCCCCCCCCCCCCCCCCCCCCCCCCCCCCCCCCCCCCCGCCCCCCCCCCCCCCCCCCCCCCCCCCCCCCCCCCCCCCCCCCCCCCCCCCCCCCCCCCACCGCCTGCTCGGGAAGCGATCAGGCCGTCGCTACCCGCACGGCTTCGGCAATCGCTTCCGAATGTGCGACCGCGTCCGCAGCGTTCTGCGCCTCTACCATCACGCGTAGTACCGGCTCGGTGCCCGACGCGCGGATCAGCACGCGACCACGGCCGTCGAGCGCGCCTTCAGCCATCTTGATCGCGCTACGAATCGTCTCGCTACCCTTCCAGTCCGCGCCGGGCTTCATGCGCACGTTGATCAGCTTCTGCGGGAACAGCGTGACACCGTCGAGCAGATTCGCGAGCGACTTGCCGCTTCGCTGCATCGCCGCCAGCACGAGCAGAGCGGAGACGATGCCGTCGCCGGTCGAATGGCGATCGAGTGACAGAATGTGGCCCGAGCCTTCCGCGCCAAGCTGCCAACCGTGCTCGCGAAGCTGTTCGAGCACATAGCGGTCGCCGACCGCGGCGCGCACGAACTTGACGCCGGCTTTCTGCAGCGCGACTTCCACGGCCATGTTGGTCATCAGCGTACCGACCGCACCTTCCACTTGGCCGGCAGTCGCGATCCGGTCTTTGACCAGCACGTACAGCAGCTCGTCGCCGTTGAACAGGCGGCCGGATGCGTCGACGACCTGCAGACGGTCGGCGTCGCCATCGAGCGCGATACCGAGGTCCGCGTGATTTGCCCGCACCGCGCGAACCAGCGCATCCGGCGCGGTTGCGCCGACGCCGTCGTTGATATTGAAGCCGTTCGGCGAGACGCCGATCGGGATCACTTCCGCGCCGAGCTCATGGAACACATGCGGCGCGACGTCGTACGCGGCGCCATGCGCGCAATCGACGACAAGCTTCATGCCGCGCAGGTCGTAAGCGGCCGGGAACGTGCTCTTGCAGAACTCGATGTAGCGGCCGGCCGCGTCGTCCAGACGGCGTGCCTTGCCCAAACGCTCGGAGGGCGCGCACGCGAGCGGCAACTCGAGCTGCTCCTCGATCAGCGCTTCGACATCGTCCGGCAGCTTGTTGCCGTCGGCCGAGAAGAATTTGATGCCGTTGTCGTAGTACGGGTTGTGCGACGCGCTGATCACGACGCCGGCGGCAAGCCGCAGCGCGCGCGTCAGATAGGCGATGCCGGGTGTCGGCATCGGGCCGGCCAGCATCACGTCGACGCCGGCCGCTGAAAAGCCCGATTCGAGCGCGGCTTCGAGCATGTAGCCCGAGACCCGCGTGTCCTTGCCGATCAGCACGGTCGGGCGGGTGCCTGTTTTCGCCCATCGATCGGCGCCCGCGAGCACCTTGCCGGCCGCGTAGCCGAGACGCAACACGAATTCCGGCGTGATCGGACCTTCGCCGACCTTGCCTCGAATGCCGTCCGTTCCGAAGTAACGACGTGCCATATTTGTTCTCCCTGTATGTGGCTGCGGGTTCAACCCTGCGCGCGGCTCTGATTGGCTGCGTCGCGCAGAGTTGCCCATACTTTTAATGCATCGACTGTTTGTGCGACGTCGTGTACGCGCAGGATCGCGGCGCCCCGCTCGGCCGCGCACACCGCCGCGGCGATGCTGCCGGCCACGCGCTCGGGCGCCGGCCGCCCCGTCACCGCGCCAATCATCGATTTGCGCGACATGCCCGCAAGAATTGGATATGGCGATGCGGCGCGCGGTGCCGTGTCGCGCAGATGCGCGAGCAACGCGTAGTTGTGCTCGACGACGACCTTGCCGAAGCCGAAACCGGGATCGACGCTAATGCGTTCGCGCGCAATCCCCGCCTGCTGCAACGTCGCGACACGCTCCTCGAGGAATTGACGCACCTCGCTGATGACGTCGGCGTAGTGCGGCTCGCCCAATTGCATGGTCTGCGGCTCGCCGAGCATATGCATCACACAAAGGCCGCAGTCGCTGTCGCGCACTGCGTCGATCGCGCCGGGCATGCGGAAGCCCCAGATGTCGTTGATCAGGTCGGCGCCCGCGCTCAACGCATGACGCATGACTTCCGGCTTGTACGTATCAACCGACAACGGCACGTTCGCACCACGCAGTTGCTCGACGAGCGGTATCACCCGCTCGAGTTCTTCGTCGAGCGGCACCGGCGGCGCGCCCGGACGCGTCGATTCCCCGCCGATATCGATGATGTCCGCGCCTTCGAGCATCATGCGCTCGGCCTGGCGCAGCGCATCGCCGCGCATGGCGAACTTGCCGCCGTCGGAGAAGGAATCGGGCGTGACGTTCAGGATGCCCATGATCAACGGGCGTTCGAACGTCAGCTTGAAGCGGCCGCATTGCAGCGGTTCTGGAAGGGGTGCGGAAGAAGAATCGACTTTCGACACGTAACAATGCTTCACTTGAAACGGATAAATGCAAAACGGGCCGGTGTGTAGCACACCGGCCCGCACTTTCTATCGACTACCGATCAGGCCGGCGCGGTTGCGCTGCCCGGCTTGACTTCGGTGCCCGGGCTGCCGCCCGACGAGGCGTCGCTTGCCGACGGCGGCGAGCTCTTCGGCGAACGCGGCGGACGGCCTGCCATGATGTCGTTGATCTGATCGGCGTCGATCGTCTCCCACTCCATCAGTGCGGCGGTCATCGCTTCGACCTTGTCGCGGTTCTCATCGAGCAGGCGCCGTGCGAGATTGTACTGCTCGTCAAGCACTCGACGGATTTCCGAGTCGACCTTCTGTTGCGTCGCTTCCGAAATGGTCCGCGTAAAACCACGGCCGAACGGCGAAGCGTCGTTCTCGTCGTCGACATAGACCATCGGTCCGAGCGCATCCGTCATGCCGAAACGGGCGACCATCGCGCGAGCCGTCTGCGTCGCCTTGTTGAAGTCGTCCGACGCGCCGGTGCTGATCAGGTTCAGGAACAGTTCTTCCGCGACGCGGCCACCGAACAGGATTGCAAGCCGGTCGAGCAGGTAGTCCTTCGAGTACGTTTCGTTGTCGTGCTCCGGCAACTGCCACGTGACGCCCAGCGCACGGCCGCGCGGAATGATCGTGACCTTGTGCACCGGATCGGCCTTCGGCAGCAGCTTCGCGATCACCGCGTGACCCGATTCGTGATACGCGGTTGCGCGCTTCGATTCTTCGCGGATCACGGCCGACTTGCGTTCCGGACCCATGAAGATCTTGTCCTTCGCGTCCTCGAAGTCCGTCATTTCGACGATGCGCTTGCCGCGGCGCGCCGCGAACAGTGCTGCTTCGTTGACCAGGTTCGCGAGATCGGCGCCCGAGAAGCCCGGAGTGCCGCGCGCGATCACTGCCGCGTCGACGTCGTTCGAGATCGGCACCTTGCGCAGGTGCACCTTCATGATGTGCTCGCGGCCGCGGATATCGGGCAGACCGACGTACACCTGACGGTCGAAACGGCCCGGACGCAACAGCGCTTTGTCGAGCACGTCCGAACGGTTCGTCGCGGCGATCACGATGACGCCCGAGTTCGCCTCGAAGCCGTCCATTTCGACGAGCATCTGGTTCAGCGTTTGTTCGCGCTCGTCGTTACCGCCGCCCATGCCGGCGCCGCGATGACGGCCGACCGCGTCGATTTCGTCGATGAACACGATACACGGCGCGTGCTTCTTGGCCTGCTCGAACATGTCGCGCACGCGAGCCGCGCCGACACCGACGAACATTTCCACGAAGTCCGAACCCGAAATGCTGAAGAATGGCACCTTCGCCTCGCCGGCGATGGCACGCGCGAGCAGCGTCTTACCTGTTCCCGGCGGGCCAACGAGCAACACACCGCGCGGAATACGTCCACCCAGCTTCTGGAATTTTTGCGGATCGCGCAGGAAGTCGACGAGTTCCGACACTTCTTCCTTGGCTTCGTCGCAACCGGCGACGTCGGTGAAATTGATTGCGTTGTTGTTCTCGTCGATCAGCCGCGCACGCGACTTGCCAAACGAGAAGGCCCCGCCTTTGCCACCCCCCTGCATCTGTCGCATCATGTAGAACCAGAAGCCGATGATCAGGATCGTCGGCCCGAGGTAATACAGCACGGACATCAGTGCATTGGGTTCGTCGTCAGCCTTGCCGCTCACCTGTACGCCATACTTCATCAGATCGCCGACCATCCAGATGTCGCCGGGCGACACGATCTGGTACTTCTGGCCGTCTGCTGGAGTGACCGTGAGGTTCCGCCCCTGGACAATGACGTTCTTGACTTTGCCGTTCTTCGCGTCGTCCATGAACTGCGAATAGGAAACGCCTTCCTGGACACGGGGCTTGTCGAACTGCTTGAACACCGTAAACAGCACCAGTGCGATTACCAGCCACACTGCTGCTTTCGAAAACATATTGTTGTTCAAAGCACCACTCCTTCACTTAGACGGGCGCCTACATTTGCCTTGCGGCACCACGAAAGCATTCTAATCCAGTCCGCAGACCCCTGCCATAACGTTTCACTACCACGGAAATAGGGTAGCGGGCCAGCTTGACGCCGGTCTCCGACGCATCCAGCTCATTATTGGCAGAGGTGTAACTGACTCGCCGCATCCCTATGTGGGACGCTTCAGATGCTTACCCAAAATAAATGTTTCTGACGATTTATCACGCGATGCCTTCGGCTTGCGGGCCGCCACCACCTTGAATTGGCGCTTGAACTTTTCGACAATCTGACTATATCCGCTGCCGTGAAAGCATTTGACTAAAAGGGCACCATCCGGTTTCAGGTGATTTTGCGAAAATTCGAGCGCGAGATCGCATAAATGCTCGATCCGCGCCGCATCCGCGATCGCCACGCCCGACAGGTTGGGCGCCATATCCGAAATTACAAGGTCCACCTGGCGCGCACCGACCAATTCTTCGAGCTGGACCAGCACCGAGTCTTCGCGGAAATCGCCCTGGATGAAGTGCACGTCGGCCACGGGCTCCATCGGCAGGATGTCCAAAGCGATGATCGTGCCGTCGATGCCACCTTCGCGTTCCGCGTTCCGTTGCGAGCCGCCCGCGAGCTTATTGCGCGCGTACTGGCTCCAGCTGCCTGGCGAGGAACCCAGATCGACGATCACCTGCCCCGGACGGATCAGCTTGTCCTGCTCATCGATTTCCTTGAGCTTGTAGGCCGCGCGGGCACGATAGCCTTCCCGCTGCGCCATTTTGACGTACGGGTCGTTGATGTGGTCGTGCAGCCACGCGGTATTGAACTTGTTTTTTGCCATTAAAGATTGAACTATTGCTGCGTAGGGTCGCGCTTTAGGGGATAATACGCGGTTAATTCACGCGGTCACCGCCAGACTGGCGACCATCCGCGATTCTGTTGTTCTCACGCGCGCCCTGCCGAATCAATCCGCCCGAATCGCTCGGCGATCGGACGAAAACGCAGGAGCCGCCATTTTAGTCGAGTCTTCCACTTTCCATGCCAGCCCTCAAAGTCTCTTCCGACCAACGCGCCGAGTTGCGCTCCCAGGCACATGCGCTCAAACCGGTCGTGCTCGTCGGGGCCGAAGGCTTGACCGACGCTGTGCTCGCCGAAATCAAGGTGCACCTCGCCGCGCATCAACTGATCAAAATCCGCGTGTTCGGCGATGAGCGCGAGGAGCGCATCGCCATCTACGAAGAAATCTGCGACACCCTGAACGCGGCGCCGATCCAGCATATCGGCAAGCTGCTCGTGATCTGGAAGCCCGAATCGGCACAGCCGGCGGCAAAAGCGAAGCGCGGTGCGTTGCCGAGCGCCCGCGAAGCGGCAGCTGAAGAAGCCCGGCCGGCCAAGGGACGCGCACCGCGCGTCGTCAAAGTCGTCAAACCGACCGACGTGCCGATGCGCAAGCCGCGAGCCAAAGCGGTGCTGGTACGCGGCAATGAACGCGTGACGCAGGGCGGCAACATCAAGCGCGCGAAGAAGCGTCAAACCAGCGCGAAGCGTTCGCATCAGTCGAAGTAAGAGAGCACGCGGCCGGGTGCGGATCGACCCCGCACCGTGCCACCGTGCATCGGTGACCTTGAGCGAAAGGCCGAAGCAAGTTCGCAAATGAACCGCAATCGGCACTGGAATCGCAACGATTCGTCGCAACGTGAGGTTGATCGCGGGCATCGGAATCCGACCGGCGGCAATAGCGCCGCGTCACACCACACGCCAGCCGCAAGCTTCAGCCTGCCACCTTCCCTGTGACTTCGCGCGCGCCCTCCTCCTCGGCCGCAGCGCCGACTCGCGCCGGCAGCAACCAAACGAGCGCAACACCTAGCAGGCTCTCGATCAGATAAAACAGACTCGACACGCCATGCAGAATGCCAAAGCGCGTCGCATAGACGGAGTGCCCGACGTCGCTGCCCGCCTCGAGCGCGGCCACGCGCATCGCATTCATGAACGGCTGCAACGCGAAATAGCCAACCAGCACGCATACGAGCATGCCGGCGAGTAGCCAGCGCAGACGGCGATACAGGCCACTTCCGCGCCGTACGAGCAGATTGGCGAGACCGAGCAGCAAAATGCCGCACACGACGCCAATCAAACCCTGAATACGAAACAGCTGAGCGGCAACAGCACCCGCCGTGGTCCGGTCGAGCGTCGTGAACAGCACGGGCGCCACCGCATAGCCGATAGTCAGCAGACTACCGACCCACACCACCGTCAACAGGCGGAAAAAACGATGGGGCATCAGAGACACCGGCGCCATCCTCAGACGTAGCTGACCGCGATGATTTCGTATTCGCGGATGCCGCCCGGTGCCTGCACCGACGCGACGTCGCCTTCCGACTTGCCGATCAGCGCACGCGCGATCGGCGAGCTGATCGAGATCAGGCCGTGGTCGATGTCCGCTTCGTCGTCGCCGACGATCTGGTATTTGACCGACGCACCCGACTCGAGGTCTTCGAGCTCGAGCGTCGCGCCGAACACCACGCGGCCGTCCGCGTCCACTTGCGACGGATCGATCACCTGCGCGCCCGCGAGCTTCGACTCGATTTCGGCGATGCGGCCTTCAATGAAGCCCTGCTTTTCCTTCGCAGCGTCGTATTCCGCGTTTTCCGACAGATCGCCCTGGGCGCGCGCTTCCGCGATCGAGTTGATCACGGCCGGACGTTCAACCGATTTCAGGCGCTGCAATTCATCGCGCAGCATGTCTGCGCCGCGCTTCGTCAATGGAATAGTGCTCATAAACAACTCTGGAGGCAAAAAACGGCCATAAAAAAAATCACCGCGGTTAAGTGCATTCCGCGAAAGCCGCCGCCCGTGGACAGACCCGGGCCGCAGCACCTGCGGAACGCCGCTTAACCGCGGCACTTACATCTTGGACAGGTAGTCGAAGCCTTAGTTTAGGCGAGCATGGAGTCCTTGTAAATCATAGACTTCCAGGTTCTTCAGATAACGAAGACCCTCCACCGCGGCACGTGCGCCCGACATCGTCGTGTAGTAAGTCACCTTGTTCGCCTGCGCACTCATGCGGATCGAACGTGAATCGGCGATCGCCGCGCGCGTTTCGTCGACCGTCGTGAAGACCAGCGCAATCTCGCCGTTCTTGATCATGTCGACGATGTGCGGACGGCCATCCTTCACCTTGTTGACGACCTTGACCGGCACGCCGGCCGCTTCGATCGCGGCAGCCGTGCCCTTGGTCGCGACGATCGGGTAGCCGAGTTCGTGCAGCATGCGCGCGACTTCAACCGCCTTCGGCTTGTCGGCGTCCATCACGGTCAGCAGCACCGTGCCCGATTCCGGCAGACGCGAACCCGCCGCGAGTTGCGACTTGAACAATGCCTCGCCGAAGGTCTGGCCGACGCCCATCACTTCGCCGGTCGAACGCATTTCAGGTCCGAGCACCGGATCGACCGCCGGGAACTTGACGAACGGGAACACCGCTTCCTTCACGCTGAAGTACGGCGGCTCGACTTCCTTCGTCACGCCTTGCGCAGCGAGCTTCTGGCCGACCATCGCACGCGCCGCGATCTTCGCGAGCGGCAGGCTGGTCGCCTTCGACACGTACGGCACCGTGCGCGACGCGCGCGGGTTCACTTCGAGCACGTAGATGATGTCTTCCTTCGAGCCGTCAGCCTGCGGCACTTGCTGGATCGCAAACTGCACGTTCATCAGGCCGACCACGTTCAGCGCCTTCGCCATCGCGGCGGTCTGGCGCTTCAGTTCGGCGACGGTCGCCTTCGACAGCGAATACGGCGGCAGCGAGCAGGCCGAGTCGCCCGAGTGCACGCCCGCCTGTTCGATGTGCTCCATCACGCCGCCGATAAACACGGCTTCGCCATCCGAGATGCAATCCACGTCGCATTCGATCGCGTCGTTCAGGAAGCGGTCGAGCAGCACCGGCGAATCGTTCGACACCTTCACGGCCTCGCGCATATAGCGTTCGAGGTCGCGCGGCTCGTGGACGATCTCCATCGCCCGACCGCCCAGCACGTACGACGGACGCACGACGAGCGGATAGCCGATTTCGTCCGCGAGCTTCAGCGCTTCATCTTCGGCGCGCGCGGTGCGGTTCGGCGGCTGACGCAGACCGAGGTCTTGCAGCAGCTTCTGGAAGCGCTCACGGTCTTCGGCCGCGTCGATCATGTCCGGCGACGTGCCGATGATCGGCACACCGTTCGCTTCGAGATCGAGTGCGAGCTTCAGCGGCGTCTGGCCGCCGTACTGCACGATCACGCCGACCGGCTTTTCCTTGTCGACGATTTCGAGCACGTCTTCGAGCGTCAGCGATTCGAAGTACAGACGGTCGGAGGTGTCATAGTCGGTCGACACGGTTTCCGGGTTGCAGTTGACCATGATCGTTTCATAGCCGTCCTCGCGCATCGCGAGTGCGGCATGCACGCAGCAGTAGTCGAACTCGATACCCTGGCCGATCCGGTTCGGGCCGCCGCCCAGCACCATGATCTTCTTGTTGTTCGTCGGGTTCGCTTCGCACTCTTCCTCGTAGGTCGAGTACATGTATGCGGTCTTGGTCGCGAACTCCGCCGCGCAGGTGTCGACGCGCTTGTACACCGGACGCACGTTCAGCTCGATACGGCGCGCGCGCACTTCCGCCGGCTTCGCGCCGAGCAGCTTGGCCAGACGCCGGTCCGAGAAGCCGCTCTGCTTCAGATACTTCAACTCTTCCTTCGTGAGGCTCGCGAGCGTGCGGCCGGCCAGCGCCTTTTCCTTCAGCACGATCTGCTCGATCTGCGCGAGGAACCACGGGTCGATCGCGGTCTCTTCGAAGATTTCCTGCGCGCTCATGCCGACGCGGAACGCGTCGCCCACATACCAGATGCGATCCGGACCGGCTTCGCCGATCTCGCGGATGATTTCGTCGCGATTCGCGGTCTTTTCGTCGAGGCCGTCGACGCCGACTTCGAGGCCGCGCAGCGCTTTCTGGAACGACTCCTGGAACGTGCGACCGATCGCCATCACTTCGCCGACCGACTTCATCTGGGTCGTCAGACGCGAATCGGCTTCGCGGAATTTCTCGAACGCGAAACGCGGGATCTTCGTGACGACGTAGTCGATCGTCGGTTCGAACGACGCCGGGGTCTGGCCGCCGGTAATTTCGTTCCTGAGTTCATCCAGCGTGTAGCCGACTGCGAGCTTTGCCGCGACCTTCGCGATCGGGAAGCCGGTGGCCTTCGACGCCAGCGCCGACGAGCGCGACACGCGCGGGTTCATTTCGATCACGATCATCCGGCCGTCTTGCGGATTGATCGAGAACTGCACGTTCGAGCCGCCCGTGTCGACGCCGATCTCGCGCAGCACCGCGAGCGACGCGTTACGCAGGATCTGGTATTCCTTGTCGGTGAGCGTCTGCGCCGGCGCAACCGTGATCGAGTCGCCGGTGTGGATGCCCATCGGGTCGAGGTTTTCGATCGAGCAAACGATGATGCAGTTGTCCGCCTTGTCGCGGACCACTTCCATCTCGTACTCTTTCCAGCCGAGCAGCGACTCTTCGATCAGCAGTTCGCGCGTCGGCGACAGGTCGAGACCGCGCTTGCAGATCTCTTCGAACTCGTCGCGGTTGTAGGCGATGCCGCCGCCCGAACCGCCCAGCGTGAACGACGGACGGATCACGACCGGATAGCCGCCCGAGCCGGTTTCCGCGGCGATCTTCGCCTGCACCTGCAGCGCTTCTTCCATCGAATGCGCGGTGCCCGACTTGGCCGAACCGAGGCCGATCTTGGTCATCGCGTCCTTGAACTTCTGGCGGTCTTCCGCCTTGTCGATCGCTTCCGGCGACGCGCCGATCAGCTCGACGTCGTACTTCGCCAGCACGCCGTGCGCGTGCAGATCGAGCGCGCAGTTCAGCGCGGTCTGGCCGCCCATCGTCGGCAGGATCGCGTCCGGGCGCTCCTTCGCGATGATGCGCTCGACCACTTCCCACGTAATCGGTTCGATGTAGGTCACGTCGGCCGTGTTCGGGTCGGTCATGATCGTCGCCGGATTGCTGTTGACGAGAATGACCTTGTAGCCTTCCTCACGCAACGCCTTGCATGCCTGCGCGCCCGAATAGTCGAACTCGCACGCCTGGCCGATGATGATCGGACCCGCGCCGATGATGAGGATGCTCTTGATGTCTGTCCGCTTGGGCATAACGCTCTCGCTAATGTATTCCTGAATTCTTTCCGTCGGCGCGCGCCGGTTTCACGTTGCACGCGCTGTTTCGCGGCGCGCCCGCCGACTCGTGCAGCGGGCCGCCGCGGCCGCCGCGAGCCGCTTTCGTTTCCGTCTGCGGCTGACTTGTGCGGCCGGCCTTACTGCGTCAAGCCGCTGCGCTCTTGCCGTTCTTCTGCGCGTCCATCAACGCGGTGAAGCGGTCGAACAGGTACGCGACATCGTTCGGGCCGGGCGATGCTTCCGGGTGGCCCTGGAAGCAGAACGCCGGCTTGTCGGTCAGCGCGAAGCCCTGCAGCGTGCCGTCGAACAGCGACACGTGGGTCACGCGCGTGTTGGCGGGCAGCGTGTCGGCATCGACCGCGAAGCCGTGGTTCTGCGACGTGATCACCACGCGGCCGTCTTCGAGATCCTTGACCGGATGATTCGCGCCGTGGTGGCCGGTCTTCATCTTCATCGTCTTCGCGCCGACCGCGAGGCCCATGATCTGATGGCCAAGGCAAATGCCGAAGGTCGGAATGCCGCGCTCGATGAACTCCTTCGTCGCCGCGATCGCGTAGTCGCACGGTTCCGGATCGCCAGGGCCGTTCGAGAGGAACACGCCGTCCGGGTTGAGCGCGAGCGCGTCAGCCGCGCTCGCCTGCGCCGGCAGCACGGTGACGTGGCAACCGCGCTCGGCCAGCATGCGCAGGATGTTCTGCTTGACACCGTAGTCGAATGCAACGACGCGGTACTTCGGCGCCTTCTGCTCGCCGTAGCCGGTGCCCAGTTGCCATTCGGTTTTGGTCCATTCGTAGGCTTCCTTCGTCGACACGACCTTCGCGAGGTCCATGCCGGCGAGGCCCGGGAACGAGCGCGCGAGTTCAATGGCCTTGGCTTCGTCGTCGGACCCGGCGAGGATCGCGCCGTTTTGCGCGCCCTTGTCGCGCAGCACGCGGGTCAGCTTGCGGGTGTCGATGCCGGCGATGGCGACCACGCCTTCGTCCTGCAGGTATTGCGGGAGCGTGCGCTCCATGCGGAAGTTCGACGCGAGAACCGGCAGATCACGGATGATCAGGCCGGCGGCATGGACTTTCGTCGCTTCGACGTCTTCGGCGTTCACGCCGACGTTGCCGATATGCGGGTACGTGAGGGTCACGATCTGGCGCGCGTAGCTCGGGTCAGTCAGGATTTCCTGATAGCCGGTGATGGCGGTGTTGAACACGACTTCACCGATGGTATGCCCGGGGGCGCCGATCGAATAACCACGAAAGACCGTGCCGTCGGCGAGCGCGAGTAGAGCGGGAGAAAATGACGGCAACACGGGAGACTCCTTGGGGGAACACCCTGTTGCCACCTGTCTATCCGATTGCAAGCCGCAGCGAAACACATCGTGGATGCGCGCGCAGACTCGCTCGCGAGCTGCCGGTGACGCTGCAAGGGGCGCGATGGGTCCATTGTGTGGACGACTCGGCTGGGTGCGGGCCCCTTCTTGCTACGCCAATGGCGCGCGGCGGATGAACGGTATGGGGGAGGTAGGCGCTAGGGTGCGGGTTGATAAGCTCAAACCTTGAAATTATAGCCTGAAACGGCCCTTCCCTCCAAATCTGAGATAGGACGCGGACTTGGGGCGACATGCATGGCGCAGGGTCAAAGCCTTGCCAAGCGGCGTCGCGAGGGACTTGCCTGGCTAACTTATGCGGTCAGTGCGCACGATGTTGACGGGGACGGATCACCCGTGACGCCCCGCCCTCCGAAGCGAAACCCACCGCGCGGCCGCTCACGCCTCCTGTTCCGCACCCATCTCGGCCGACCGGGCAAGCTGGCGCCCCGGCAATACGTACCAGATCGCACTCAGCACCTGCAACGCGACGAGGATTTCCCACGCGGTCAGATGCGCGAGCGCCGGATAATGCCCGCCGCTCGCCGGCCAGTGCGACAGCACCGCGCCAACGCCGATCTGAAAACCGAAGATCAGCAGAAAAATAATCAGCGTCAGTGTCGTGTTGACCCGGCCGATCATCTGCGGCGGGAAATGCCGCGCCATCACCGCGTAGCTCAGAATGCCAGTGCCGCCGAAGATCCCATAGGCGGCCCACAACAGGCTCGCCGGCAACGGCGCGTTGAACATGATCAGCATCTGCGTCAGCACGTACAGCGCCATGCCGATGCCGCAGAACGCGTACAGCGAGATGCCGCGCCGCTCGAGGCTGCGCGCCGCCGCGCCGAAACCGACGCAGCCGGCCATCATCGCGAAGCCGAGGATCGACACGAGCGCCGCCGCCTCGTGCGGCTCGAAGCCTTGTACATCGCGTAGCCATGCTCCGACCCACAACGACTGCATCGCGTAAAAGACGCCTTGCGTGACGACCGAGAACGACGCGATTTTCCAGAACGCCGCGCTGCGCAGGATGTGCCACGTGCCCTTGAATTGGGCGACGAGGCTCGCCTGGCGATGCGTTTCGCGCGCGTCGGGCGCGAGCGTCCATTGCGCGAGAGCGACCACCACCGTCAGCACACCGAGCCCGACGCAGACCGAACGCCAACTGGAGAAACCGAGCACCCACGTGAGCGGCGAGCCGACCATCACGCCGCCGAAACCGCCGATCGCCATGACCAGCCCGTTCATCAACGGCAGACGCGCGACCGGAAAATGCTGCGCGAGCGCCTTGAACGCGGCGCCGAGGCACACCGACACGCCAACCCCGATCAGTAGTCGCCCGACCATCATCATGCCGAGACTGTGCGCGGCGCCGAATACCAAGATGCCGAGCGCGGCAAAGAGCAGCGTGGCGGCCGTCACGCGACGCGCGCCGAAGTGGTCGAGCAGTACGCCGGCGGGGATCTGCGCGCCCGCGAAACCGAGGAAATACAGACTCGTCAGCACACCCAGATCGGCGGCGGACAACCCGAGATCGCGCGTGATGAACGGCGCGAAACCAAGATTGACGCCGCGAAACACATAGGAAACGAAGTAGCCGGCGGAGAAAAGCAGAAAGACGCGCAGTTGGGTCGACGACATAAATCAGGAAGTAAGCCTGGAAATGGCCTCAAGAACCTGGTCTGAGGGTCGGACGGTTCGGGACACGACGGCTCCCCACGGCCAACGCGACCGCAGCACGAACAATAAAGTAAATACCGCAAACGCGCAGGAATCGTCGGCGCAATGAAAAACGCCGTCACCCTGAGGTGACGGCGTTGGATGAACACGGTGTGTGATCGGAGCGCAATCCATGCGCTGCCCCCGCAACGCATGTGGTCACTACCGTGGGAGCCGCTATTGGTCTATTTACCCTTCTTCTTCGCGTTGGTCACGGTCTTCGGGCGGCTCTCTGCCGTGGCCTTCGACGCCTTGCCGGGCACCGAGGCCGACACCTTCTCGACCTTCCCCTTGCTGGCAACGGGCGCCGCCGGCTTGTCACTCTTGCCGCCCGGCTCGGACACCTTGACGATGGCAGAGTGGCCGCGCCCCTTCTTTTTATCGTAGCGCGAATCGGCACGTGTGTCTGCGACATGGACGCCGATCTTCTGCACACTGCCGCCTTGCACGTCGGCGGCGATCTTTTCCGGACCTGGCTCGCTCGGAACCGGCTTGCCGACCGGCACGTGCAGCACGATCACCTGACCGCGCGAAACCTGATCGCGATGGGTCTTGTTCCATGCCTTCAATTGACCGACCGACACGCCGTAGCGCAGCGCGATGGCGGCCATCGACTGATTGCGGCGCACGCGGATCAGCATCTTGCGCGTGTCGGGAACATCGGGCTCCATCGCGAGCACCGCGCTTTCGGCGACGTCGGCGCTGATGTCCTCGTCGTCGTCCGAGCCGCGCGGCACGACGATCGTCGAGCCCGGCTTCAGCCGCATGCCGACCGGAATCTTGTTCACTTCCATCAGCGTGTCGGGGTCGACGCCGATCTTCTGTGCGATCGCAGCCGGCGTCGCGCGTTCGTCGACCGTGTAGGTGGTCCAGGACGATAGCGAGCCGGAGTACGCTTTCAGATTGCGCTCGAACGCGGACGCGTTGTCGAAGGGCAACAGAATCTGCGGCTGCGTTGCGCCGAGAATCACCGGCTTCCTGAACGACGGGTTCAGCGAACGGAACTCGTCCGTCGACATGTTGGCGAGCCGCGCGGCGACATCGACGTCGATGTCGTGCGAGGTCGTGACCGTCACGAAGTACGGGTGGTTCGGAATGGCCGGCAGCGTGAGCCCATACATCTGCGGGTTCATCACGAGGTTCTTGACCGCCTGCAGCTTCGGTACGTAGTTGCGCGTTTCGTTCGGCAGACGCAGGCTCATGTAGTCGGTCGGCAAACCCGCCGCCTCGTTGCGCGCGATCGCGCGCTGCACGTTGCCCTCGCCCCAGTTGTACGCGGCGAGCGCGAGTTGCCAGTCGCCGAACATGTCGTGCAGGTTCGACAGGTAGTCGAGCGCGGCACTGGTCGACGCGAGCACGTCGCGGCGCTCGTCCTGCCACATGTTCTGCTTCAGGTTATAGGTTCGGCCCGTACCCGGCATGAACTGCCACATACCCGCAGCCTTGGCGACCGACAAAGCCTGCGGGCTATATGCGGACTCGATGAACGGCAGGAGCGCGAGCTCGGTCGGCATATGGCGCGACTCGAGCTCCTCGACGATGTGATACAGGTATTTCTGCGAGCGCTCGGTCATGCGCTGTACATAATCGGGACGCTGCAGATACCAGTTGAGCTGCATGTCGACGAGGTCGCTCTGCAGGTCCGGCATCTGGAAGCCGCGGCGAATGCGGCCCCACAGATCGGCGTCCTGGCTCGTCAACTGATTGACGGAGCCCTGATCGACGTTGATGGTTTCTTTAGCGGTGGCGTTCTTGCGAAGGGCGTCGGCTACGGCTTGCTGGCTGGTGGCGTTATTCGTCATCGGTCCCTGACTCGCGCACGCGGCGAGTGTCAGGACCAATAACGCACTTAAGATAAATCGCATGAACGTCTCGGTTTCCACAAGGGCTGGAATTTGCAGCCGATAGTACGAAACGTCAACGTTTCCGTCAATTGGAATATTGCGAAAAAAATCAACCAAATCTGGGGCTTGGCGAATTTTTCCGATTCATCGCGTGAAGAACCGCCGAATGCGCTCCGGATCAACGGAAACGGTTCTTCCATTCACGCATCAATGTGAAGGCCTTCAGCCGATCAGACACCGTTTCGTGCAATTGTGCTTCGAGGTTCGACTGGATCGCCGGCTCGCCTGCGCGCAGAAATGGATTGACCGCGCGCTCGTGCGCGATCGTGGTCGGAAGCGTCGGCTGGTGGCGGGCACGCAGTTCGTTCGCCTTGTCACGCCATGCCTGCAACGCGACGTTGTGTGGCTCGCAAGCGAGCGCAAAGCGAATGTTCGACAGCGTATATTCGTGCGCGCAATGCACTTCGGTTGCGCCGGGCAGCGCGGCGAGCGCATCGAGCGAGTTCAGCATCTGCTGCGCCGTGCCTTCGAAGAGGCGCCCGCAACCGCACGCGAACAGCGTGTCGCCGCAAAACACGTGCGGCGTGCCGCGTGAATCGCCCGCCTGGAAATAGGCGATGTGTCCGCTGGTATGACCTGGCACCTCGAGCACGCTGAATTCGAGCGCGGGTGCCGCGATCGTCACGTGATCGCCGCTTTTGAGACGATGTGTCAGACGCGCGATCGCTTCGCCGGCGGGGCCGTAGACCGGAACGTCCTGGCCGTTCAGCAGATCGGCCACCCCGCCGACGTGGTCTTGATGATGGTGCGTGAGTAAAATAGCGCTCAGCCGCCAGCCTCGTTGGGCCAGACAGGCGCGCACAGGGGCGGCTTCGCCCGGATCGACGACGACCGCGTGATGTCCGTCGGCAATGACCCAGATGTAATTGTCTTCAAACGCCGGGACCGGTACGTACTCGAGCGCATTCATAGGCGACGCATTTTTAATATGACTGACCGAGCGATTATAGACTGGCCCGCCTGGACCGATTCGCCGCCAGGCCGCTACGTGCTCGACTGGGAGCAAACCCAGCTCGATCGCGTGGTGTCGGACGTGTTCGGCTATCATGCGCTGCAACTCGGCCTGCCGCAGCTCGACGCGCTGCGCGAGAACCGCATGCCGTGCCGCGGCCTCTTGCTCGACGCAGCGAGCGGCGCGAGCGCACCGTACACCTATCCGCGATCGGCACGTCGTGGCAGCGTGAGCGACATTAGCGGCGCGGGCAACGCTGGCGGCGAGATTCCAGCCAACGCCGCGCCAGCCGCCCCCGGCCTGCACGCGCCAGCCGGACGCAGCGCGGTCTGGTGCGATTTGCTCGATCTACCGATCGAAGCGCAGAGCGTCGACCTGCTCGTGATGCCGCACACGCTCGAATTCACCAGCGACCCGCATCGGCTGCTGCGCGAAGCCGAACGCGTGCTGGTTCCCGAAGGCCAATTGATCATCCTCGGCTTCAACTCGTTGTCGCTGTGGGGCGTGAGGCAGTCGATCGGCAAGATGACGGGACGCCCGTTCGTACCCTCGGCCGTCGACCTGATCGCGTTCACGCGTCTGAAGGACTGGATCAAGCTGCTCGGCTTCGACCTTGAACGCGGGCGCTTCGGCTGCTATCGTCCGCCGCTCGCGAGCGATCAATGGCTCGCGCGCTATGGCTTCATGGAAGCCGCCGGCGACCGCTGGTGGCCGATTTTCGGCGCCACCTACATGATCAAGGCGATCAAGCGCGTGCGCGGCATGCGTCTCGTCGGGCCGCTCAAAGTGAAAAAACCCGTGCTAGCGGCAGGCCTCACGCCCGCCGCCACCCCGAACACACGTAACCATACCGAATGACTCCGGATCACATCGACATCTATACCGACGGCGCCTGCAAGGGCAATCCCGGCCCCGGCGGCTGGGGCGCGTTGCTGCGCTTCGGCAGCCAGGAAAAAGAACTGTTCGGCGGCGAAGCCAACACGACCAACAATCGCATGGAGCTGATGGGCGTGATTTCCGCGCTCGAGGCGTTGAAGCGCCCGTGCAAGGCGATCGTCCACACCGATTCGCAATACGTGCAGAAGGGCATCAGCGAGTGGATTCACGGCTGGAAGAAAAAAGGCTGGGTCACCGCGGCGAAGCAGCCGGTCAAGAACGCCGATCTGTGGAAGCGGCTCGACGCGCTCGTCGCGCAACACGAGATCGAATGGCGCTGGGTGCGCGGCCACAACGGCCACCCGGAAAACGAACGCGCCGATCAGTTGGCCAACCGCGGCGTGGCGTCGCTCGCCGAAATGTAAACGGCCTGCGCGCATCGGCAACGACGCGCGCCGCCCTCTTCGCTTCCTTTCTGCAATATTTTTCGAAGCAGGCTAATCCGACATGCGTCAACTGATCCTCGATACCGAAACTACCGGCCTGAACCCGCGCGGCGGCGACCGGATTCTCGAACTCGGGTGCGTCGAGCTGGTGAACCGCCGGCTGACCGGCAACAACCTGCACTTCTATATCAATCCCGAGCGCGACAGCGATCCGGGCGCGCTCGCAGTGCACGGGCTGACCACGGAGTTTTTGAGCGACAAGCCGAAGTTCGGCGAGATCGTCGACCAGTTCCGCGACTTCATCCAGGACGCGGACCTGATCATCCACAACGCGCCGTTCGACATCGGCT
Source organism: Paraburkholderia sp. HD33-4 (assembly GCF_021390635.1). Lineage (NCBI taxonomy): Bacteria > Pseudomonadati > Pseudomonadota > Betaproteobacteria > Burkholderiales > Burkholderiaceae > Paraburkholderia > Paraburkholderia sp. HD33-4. The sequence continues at coordinate 3,234,864 of NZ_JAJEJS010000001.1, forward strand.
TTCTCGACGCCGAGTTCGCGCTGCTCGGTCTGCCGCCGGTGAGCACGCACTGCGGCGAGATCATCGACACGCTCGCGCAAGCCAAGCAGATGTTCCCCGGCAAACGCAATTCGCTCGATGCGCTGTGCGACCGCTTCGGCATCAGCAATGCGCACCGTACGCTGCACGGCGCGCTGCTCGACTCGGAACTGCTCGCCGAAGTCTATCTGTCGATGACGCGCGGCCAGGAAAGCCTCGTCATCGACATGCTCGGCGAAGCGCAGGCCGGCGGCGATACGCATGCGCCGCGAGTGGCGCTCGACTCGCTGGAGCTGGTCGTGATCGCCGCGAGCGACGATGAAAGCGCCGCGCACGAAGCCGTGCTCGACACTCTCGACAAAGAGATCAAAGGCGCGAGCGTGTGGCGCCTTGAACCCGCACCAGCAACTGATGAGCAAACTGCTTAAAAAAGACTAGACGAACCCTATATTCCCTGACATAATCTCAATCTCTTCGGGTGGTTAGCTCAGCGGTAGAGCACTGCCTTCACACGGCAGGGGTCACTGGTTCGATCCCAGTACTACCCACCAGATTCTTGGTGTGTCGATCACCGAAGACAAAAGGGCTTACGCAGCAATGCGTAAGCCCTTTTTCTATTGTCCGGCGCTACATCGCGCGTGCCCATGCAGGGTACCGCTGGCTGTAGAACCACGTCGTTCCGTAGGTTGGCGAGCCCCCCGCTCTGTTGCTATATTCGGCAGACGGGTATTCGCCCGGTCCGGCTCCGTCCGGTTTCTCCATCTTGAACCATCTCAGGGAGGCGCCACATGTTCGCTGTGCAGCGCGCGTTCCCTCGCATGGTCCCACGACCGCAGGCCCGTCCGCCACGAACGATGCGACCTTGAAAGCCGCAGCGTCGTAGCTGGTGCAACGCCGCCTCGACAGGCGCGCCGCATTCATCCCCGACAGTCCGTTGTTCCGTTGCCGTTGTTTGCTGTCGCATTTTTTCGCGCGGTCCCGCGCGCGTTCCGGCATTCGCTGGCTGTCTACTCTTTTTCGCTTCTGACTGGAACCTCGGCGCGCTCGTGCGTCGCCGGGTCGAAAGCAAATGGCTAACAGAAAACTCGACTTTCGCGGACAAGCCTTCAAGGATGTCCTCGGCTTCACCTTCCGTCACTGGGCACAACAGCCGTGGCGCATCGTCGTGATTGCGGCACTCGCGCTGTTCACGGCGGGCGCGGACATCCTGACGCCGGTCTTCGCCGGACGTCTCGTCGACGCCATCGCGTCCGGTCCGGCGTCGTCGGCGCCCGTCTGGCATCACGCGCTCGAAGCCTTCGGCGCGCTCGCCGCGCTCGGGCTCACCGCGACACTGCTGCGCCAGGGTGTGTACTTCAACATCATCCGTTTCACGCTGAAGATGATGAGCGAGATCGCCGTGCGCGCGTTTCATCGAGTGCAGCGCTTTTCGACCGACTGGCACGCCAACAGCTTCGCCGGCTCAACCGTGCGCAAGATCACGCGCGGCATGTGGGCGCTCGACCTGCTGAACGACACGCTGCTGATCGCGCTGCTGCCATCGCTCGTGATGCTGGTCGGCGCGACCACGTTGCTCGGCTGGCGCTGGCCGATGATGGGCGTCGTCGTCGGCATCGGCTCGCTGCTGTACATCGGTGTGACCGTAACGGTGTCGCTCGGCTTCGTCGCACCGTCCGCGCGTCTCGCGAACGCGTGGGATACGCGCATGGGCGGTGCGCTCGCCGATGCGGTCAGCTGCAACGGCGTCGTCAAGGCTTTCGGCGCGGAGGCGCGCGAGGAAGCGCGGCTCGCGCACGTGATCGGCAGGTGGCGGCAGCGCACGCGCCGCACGTGGGTGCGCGGCACGCTCAACGGCGGACTCCAGGGCGGCATGCTGGCCGCGATCCAGGCCGCGATTCTCGGCGTGGCGCTGCTGCTGTGGGCGCGCGGCGAAGCGAGCGTGGGCGACATCACGTTCGCGCTGACGATGTTCTTCATGCTGCAAGGCTATCTGCGCGACATCGGCATGCACATCCGCAACCTGCAGCGCTCGGTCAACGACATGGAGGAGCTGGTGTCGCTCGAGAGCCAGCCGCTTGGCATCGAGGATCGTCCCGGCGCCGGCCCGATCGCGATCCGCAACGGCGAGATCCGCTTCGAGCACGTGTCGTTTCACTATGGCGCGCACAGCCGGCCCCTCTACGACGACTTCTCGATACGCATCGCGCCGGGCGAGCGCGTCGGGCTGGTCGGTCATTCCGGCTCGGGCAAGACGACCTTCATCAAGCTGATCCAGCGCCTTCACGACATTTCGGGCGGCCGGATCACGATCGACGGTCAGGACATTGCGCAGGTCCAGCAGACGTCGCTGCGCAGCCAGATCGCGATCGTGCAGCAGGAACCGGTGCTGTTTCACCGCTCGCTTGCCGAGAACATCGCGTATGGACGGCCCGGCGCGAGCCGCGCCGACATCGAGCGGGCCGCGCGGCTCGCGAGCGCGCACGACTTCATCTCCGCGCTGCCGAACGGCTACGACACGCTGGTCGGCGAACGCGGCATCAAGCTATCGGGCGGCGAGCGCCAACGTGTCGCGATCGCGCGGGCGTTTCTCGCCGACGCGCCGATCCTGATTCTCGACGAAGCGACGTCGAGCCTCGACAGCGAAAGCGAAGTGCTGATCCAGCGCGCGATGGAGCGGTTGATGCAGGGGCGCACGACGCTGGTGGTCGCGCATCGGCTGTCGACGGTTCGCGCGCTCGACCGGCTGCTGGTGCTCGACAAGGGCAAGGTGATCGAGGAAGGTAGCCACGACGCGCTGATCAAACGCGACAACGGACTGTACCGTCGCCTGTTCGAGCGTCAGGCGCTGGAGTTGATCAAGGGTCTCGGCGAACCGGAACTCGCGCGCGAAACGGCAAAGGTCAAAGCCGACCGGGTCGACGATTCCGGCTTGCTGGTCGGCTAGCGCGACACAGGGGTGCACTGGCCGACGTGGCCAGCGGCGCCACATCTGAGGCCACCCATCCGCGGGAATAGAACGTCCGCCGCCCTACACCACGCCGGCGGGCAGCCCGATGCCGCGCGCCATACCGGTCGCGGCAAACACCATCAGAACCAGCAGCACGGTCTGGATCACATTGAAATGCGCGTAGGAACGCGCCTTCTTCAGATTCGGCGGCGCGCCGCTGCGGATCGACGCGCGCCAGCGCATCAGGCCGAGCATCGTCGGCACTTCGAGGATCAGGATCAACACCAGCAAAGCCATCTTCACGTGAAAGAGCGGCTCGTGCAGGTAGTAGTCGGCGCCCTTGTCATAGCTGCCGAACACGCGCATCAGGCCGGTCACGATCAGCACCAGTCCGGCGATGCCCCAGCGTGAATCGGCGCGGAACACCGAACGCAATGCGGCGGGCACCGACGCGCGACGCAGCGACCACGTGCGTCTGAGAATCGACGCGAGCGCAAAGCCATAAGCGAGCAGATGAAGGGCGGCAAGCAACCAGCGAACCAGCATGGCGACTCCTGCGAAAGACGCGATACGATCGATGAGTGTCCCACTCGCCCGCCTGCAGGCCGGGCGCCTTGATTGCATTATCGACGAAGCTTCGCTTCGGGATGCGTGCATCGGCCACGCGATTTGAGCGATAGCACAAAACGTGCAGCGTCAGACCTGGCGCAGCGTCGTGTCGAGCGCGCGGGCGGCGACGCGATCGCCTTCGGTCGTCAGCGCGGCGCGGAAAACGGTCTGCCGGTTATGACCCGCGGCGGCCGGCGAATCCCACAGCAGCTCGACCTTCGGACGGACGCCGAACGCGCTGCGCGCAAGCGAGGGCGCCGCGACCGACGCCATCGGCGCCGCTGATGCGCCGGCCTCGCCCGCCGCACCGAACGCAACCGCGGGCGTGGGCGCCGGTGTCGCGCGCACGTCCGGTCCATTAGCCCAGCGCACCGACAATTCGCGCGCATCGTATTGCCCGACCTTGCGGCGCTCAGCCCAGACAACCACGGTGCGCGTCACCGGATCGAGCGACACCGCGTAGCGGCCGATGGCAAAGCGCCGCGCCGCCACATTGGTGCGCCACAGCGGCAGCGGCCGGCAGATCCACAGGACGATCGCATACAGCACCGGCGCCGCAACGAGCCAGCCGTTGGTGGCCGCGACCGCCTGCATCGCGCGACGCCAGCCGGCGCTCGCGACGAACGCACCGACCGACCAAAGCGCAAACAGAAAACCGAGGAACGCGAACAGGCGCAACGCCTGACGCAGCCATTGCGGCAGCGGATGAAACGGACGCTCGGCGACGGCGCGCGCGCCCGGCAGGAAGATCAGCAGGAACAGGAAGACGAGGTTGATACACGCCCAAGGTGACGACGCCATCGCGGTCAGCGCGGTGCTCAGGTTCATCTGGGACATCGAAAAAAACCAGCGGGCGGCGAGCACGAGACCGATGGCGCGTAACGTAAAAATCGTTCCGGCGCCGGGCGCCGCGTTCGCACGCGTCTCTTTCGTTCTCGGCAAGGCATCCTCCTGTCGTCGGCGGCGCCGCAGCCCATTTTGCGGCACGGCCATTATAGGGATATTACCGAGACTGGCTCGTTCGCGCCGCGCGGAATCCCGTATTTTCCGTTGCGCGCCGACGAAAAATGCGGCGCGCATGCAACAACGCCCCGCCGGCGACGTGCCAACGGGGCGTCAAGAGCAGCGAAGGAAGCGTACAACGCGCTCCTGCTGCCAGCTTTTTATTTACTGCGGATCAGCTGAGGCGAATCACGTTCGGCGAATCAACCTTCGATCAGCCTGCGTTGACTTCGCGCAGCACCGTGCGATGCTTGCGGCGCAGCAGTTCTTCGTAGGTGGCGACGTAGTTCTGCGCCATCACCTTCGACGAGAAACGTGCTTCGAACGCCTTGCGCACGCCAGCGCGCGGCAGCGTGTGCAGACGCTTGATGGCCGCGACCGCGCTGATTTCGTCTTCGACGACGAAACCCGACACGCCGTTTTCGATCACTTCCGGCACCGAACCGCGGTTGAACGCGATCACCGGCGTACCGCAAGCCATTGCTTCGATCATCACGAGGCCGAACGGCTCCGGCCAGTCGATCGGGAACACCAGCGCATGCGCGTTGCCGAGGAACTCACGCTTTTCGGCTTCGCCGATTTCGCCGATGTACTCGACGTGCGGGAGCGCCATCAGCGGCTTGATCACTTCTTCGTAGTAAGCACGGTCGGCCTTGTCGATCTTGGCGGCGACCTTGAGCTTCATGCCTGCCTGGCCGGCGATGCGGATCGCGCGGTCGAGACCCTTCTCCGGCGAGACACGGCCGAGGAATGCGAGGTAGCCCGGTTCGACGTCGGGGATCGGCGTGAGCACGTTTTCCGGCAGACCGTGGTAGACGGTTTGCAGCCAGTTCGCCTGTTGCAGCGGGATGCGCTGGTTGTCGGAAATCGATACGACCGGCACGTCCTTGAACGTATTGAAGATGGGCTGCAGTTCCGGCAGATCGAGACGACCGTGCATCGTGGTCAGGAACGGCACCGGCTGACGCGCGAACAGCGAGAACGGGTAGTAGTCGATGTGGAAGTGCAGCACATCGAATTCGTCCGCGCGGCGGCGCACTTCTTCGAGCAGCAGCATGTGCGGCGCCATCACGTCGCGGATCGTCGGGTCGAGGCGCAGCGCCTGCGGCCAGAAAGCTTCGAGCTTCGCCGAGGTTTGCGAATCACCGCTTGCAAACAGCGTGACGTCGTGGCCCAGCTCGACCAGCGCCTCGGTCAGATTGGACACCACGCGTTCCGTACCACCGTACAGCTTGGGAGGAACCGCCTCGTGCAGCGGAGCGATTTGAGCGATTCGCATATTGACGAACTCCTAGTAAAAAATCAGGCAAAAGTACTGCATTTGGAAAAAGCGACTCGCTTGCTCGCCAGGGCAGTCTGGCCGGAGATGCCGGCGCGGGCCTGATTCTTTCGAGAAATCCTGCGATGGATCGCTTGGGTAACGAGCCCAGACAAGTGGATCAGTGTCTGCGCATGTGCGAGTAAACGCGCACCGTGCACCTACGTTGACAAACTGTCAGAAATTTTGCCGGGCTAACGAGCACGCATTATCGGTGCCCGAATTGTTGCCGCACCACGGCATTTCAAAGTCTTTACGTTGTTACAAACGCGAAACACTTTGCAAACCCTTGTTTTCAAAGACAGTTCTACAGTGTCCACGAGGTTGCGCGAGGCACGGCGTTACCGTGTCCGTGAGCTCTCGTGCATCGACCTTGCCGGTAGGAATTGCAAAATTGCCGCGGCGCGGTTGAATGCAATTTGTAATTATATCTCGAAATTTTCCGCAATCTGCCTGAATCGCCCGCCGGTTGGTGCGTCGAGACGACGCAGATCGCGGAGGTCCATCGCGAAATCAATCGCGTCAAAGCCCGGATACACAGGGCGCAATCGTCATTGCATGTTTACAATGCGAAGCATCGGCTTCGCGGAGAGACATGCTTGTCCGTGTGGTCCGCGCCTTGCATGCACAACCCGAAACACATCGATCTCAGCTCAATTGGAACACTTGACCATCGCCCAGCGTAACGCCCAGAACGCAAAGCTCGCGAGCTATGCGCACCGGCCGCTTGCGTTTCTCTTCCGCTTTATCCGCCGCCATCCGGTCGCGCATGCGATCGTGTTGTGCAGCGTGTTTGCGGCCGTGGGCTGTGCACTCGCTTCGCAATACGCGATCAAACATCTGATCGACGTGCTCAGCGGCGGCCGCCATCATCCGGGGCCGCTGTGGGGCGCATTCGCGATCCTCGTCGGCCTGATCGCGGCCGACAACCTGTTGTGGCGGGTCGGCGGCTGGTTCGCCGCGCACACGTTCGTCGCCGTGACAGGCGATTTGCGGCGCGACCTGTTCCAGTACCTGAGCGGCCACTCGCCGACGTACTACGCCGAAAAGCAGCCCGGCATGCTGGCAAGCCGCATCACCGCGACCTCGAACGCCGTCTACACCGCCGAAAACACCACCGCGTGGAACGTGCTGCCGCCGTGCATCGCGGTGCTCGGCGCGATCGTGATGATCATCTCGGTGAACCCGCTGATGGCCGCCGGCCTGATGCTGTGCTCGGCGATCCTGTCGGTCGTGCTGTACAAGCTGGCGGGCCGCGGCTCCGCGCGCCACCATAATTTCGCGACCAAGGCGGCATCGGTCGACGGCGAGCTCGTCGACGTGATCAGCAACATGGGCCTCGTGCGCGCGTTCGGCATGACGTTTCGCGAGCAGGGGCGCTTCGCGTCGACGGTCAAGTCGGAGATGGACGCCCGCCAGCAAAGCCTGCTGTATCTGGAAAAGCTGCGGCTGCTGCATGCCGTGATCACCGCGATGCTGTCGGCCGGCCTGCTCGGCTGGGCGCTGTGGCTGTGGGACCAGGGCCGCGCGACCTCGGGCGACATCGTGCTCGTCAGCTCGCTCGGCTTCACGATCCTCCACGGCACGCGCGATCTGGCGGTCGCACTCGTCGACGTCACCCAGCACGTCGCGCGACTCGCCGAAGCCGTGCGCACGCTGCTGGAACCGCACGGCATGCCCGATCGCGACGACGCGACCGAACTCGTGCCGCAGGGCGGCCGCGTCGCGTTCGATGGCGTCACGTTCGCCTATCCGCGCCGTCGGCCGATTCTCGATCACTTCGACCTCAATATCGAACCGGGACAACGCGTCGGCCTGATCGGCAAGTCGGGCGCCGGCAAATCGACCGTCCTCGCGCTGTTGCAGCGCTTCTACGAGACCCAGGGTGGCGCGATCAAGATCGACGGCCAGGACATCGCGTCGATTACCCAGGACAGCCTGCGCCACGCGATCGCGCTGGTGCCCCAGGACATTTCGCTGTTCCATCGCACGGTGTACGAAAACATCGCCTACGGCCGCCCGGACGCGAGCCGCGAGGAAGTGCTCGCCGCCGCGCGCGAGGCACGTTGCGCGGACTTCATCGAAGCGATGCCGGAAGGCTACGACACGATCGTCGGCGACCGCGGTGTGAAGCTATCGGGCGGCCAACGCCAACGCATCGCGATCGCGCGCGCGATTCTGAAAAACGCGCCGATCCTGCTGCTCGACGAAGCCACCTCCGCGCTAGACAGCGCGTCCGAAGAAGCGATCCAGAAGGCGCTCGACCGGCTGATGGTCGGCCGTACCGTGATCGCGATCGCGCACCGTCTGTCGACCTTGAACAACTTCGACCGGATCATCGTGATGAGCGCCGGCAAGGTGATCGACGACGGCTCGCCGGAAGAACTCCGCCAGCGCCCGGGCCTCTATCGCGACCTGCTCGCGAAGCAATATGGCAAGGGCCAGACGCTGCATGTCGGCGGTAAGAAGGTCGACGAACAGCACGTGGCCTGAGTCACGCAGCGTCCACGCGCTGCCCATCGCACGAAAAAAAGCCGCTCCCCGGAGCGGCTTTTTGCTGTCCGGCTTGCGGCTGGCTTAGCCGGTCACACTCTCGCGCGCCGCCCTCTTCCTCGCGGTACCCGCCGCACCCGCAGCCGCGCGCGCCTTCCCGCTTCTGGCGCGCTTCGCGCCATCGACGCTCTGCAGATCGCGCATGAAGTTATCGCGCCACACCGACACGTTGTTCTCGCGCAGCTGCGCCATCATGTCGCGATAGCGCGCCTGGCGCTCGGCGAGCGGCATACCGAGCGCCCGCGCGAGCGCTTCGGCCATGCCGTCGATATCGACCGGGTTGACGATCAGCGCGCCATCGAGCTCCTGCGCCGCGCCCGCGAAGCGCGACAGCACGAGCACGCCCGGATTGTCCGGATCCTGCGCCGACACATATTCCTTCGCGACGAGGTTCATGCCGTCGCGCAACGGCGTCACATAGCCGACGTGCGCGGTGCGGAACAGCGCCGCCAGCACCGAGCGCTCGTACTGCTTATGGATGTACAGAATCGGCGTCCAGTCCAGCTCGGCGAAACGTCCGTTGATCCGTCCCGATTCGCCTTCGAGCTGCAGCCGGATGTCCTGATACGCGTGCAAGTCGGCGCGCGTCGGCGGTGCGATCTGAAGGAACGACACCTTGTTGCGTTGCGCGGCCGAATGTTCGAGCAGGCGCTCGAACGCGCGGAATCGCTCGACCAGCCCCTTCGAATAATCGAGCCGGTCGACGCTCATGATCAGCTTGCGCGAATGCAGCGTCGCCTTCATCGTGCGCACCGGCTTGCCGCGCTCGCCCGCTTTGGCGAGCTCGGCGATCTCGTCCGGGTAGACGCCGATCGGATACGCCGACGCGCGCAGCGTGCGGCCGAACGCATGCACGGTGAGCGGCCCTTTCGCCGACGCGTCGATCGTGCCGCCGCCTTCGTTGATCACGTAATCGCAGAACGCGCGCAGATCGGGGCCGGTCTGGAAACCGAGCAGGTCGAACGAACACAGCGCCTCGACGAGCTCGCGATGCGGCGGCACCGTCAGCAGCACCTGTGAGGCCGGAAACGGAATGTGCAGAAAAAAACCGATGCGGTTCTTCACGCCTGCCGAGCGCAGCGCCTGCGCGAACGGGATCAGGTGATAGTCGTGCACCCAGATCACATCGTCTTCGCGCAACAGCGGCACCAGTTGCTGCGCGAGCCACGCGTTGACGCGGCCGTAGCCTTCGAAGTCGTGCCGGTCGTAATGCAGCAGGTCGGTTCGATAGTGGAACGCGGGCCACAGCGTCGCGTTCGAGAAACCGCGGTAGTACTGGTCGTAATCGCGACGCATCAAGGCGACGGTCGCGAAGGTCACCGGACCGCGCTCCTCGACCTTGATCTGCGGGTGGCCGGAGGTGAGCACATCGCCGCTCCAGCCGAACCACATGCCGCCGGTCTCCTTCAGCGCGTCGTACACGCCGACCGCCAGACCGCCCGCAGCCGGGCCGCCCTCCGAAATAGGCGCCACCCGATTCGAAACAATGATCAGTCGGCTCATGAGGCGCGATTCCCGATGCAGTATGTTGTTTTCGTCGAACTGGGCGCCGGCGTCATGCGCCGCGTGCCGCCGCGACAATCGTCTCGAGCCAGTCGAGCAGTGACGACACCGATTCGACACGGGTGCGCGCCATCGTTTCGCCCGCGCCGACCTTGATCGACAGACCACCACGCTCGTTGACGACCGCGAAGCCCTTCTCGTCGGTCAGATCGTCGCCTGCGAATATCGGCGTGCGGCCGGTGAACGGCAGTTCGTCGAGGAACGCGCGCGTCGCGCGGCCCTTGTCGACGTCCTTCGGCTTGATCTCGTAGACCATCTTGCCGGGCTGCAGCACGTATGACGCGGGGTAATCGGCGACGAGCCGCTCGGTCGCCTCGCGCGCGACCGGCTCGCGGTCCGGCGCATTGCGGTAGTGCAGCGCGAGCGCCGCGCCCTTGATCTCGAGCAGCATGCCCGGATGTTCGTTGACGACCTGCGCGAGCACCTGCTCCATGCGCAACAGGCGCTCGTCGTGAAAGCCGATGCGCTGCGTGTCGCCATTGGCATCGCGACGCTCCGCGCCGTGCAGACCGGCGACCGGCAGATCGGGCATGCCGAGAAAGCTGTCGATGCTGTCGATGCCGCGCCCCGACACCACCGCGACCGCGCCATTCGTCAGGCTGCGCAGTTCGCGCAGCAGGTCGATCACGCGCGGCTGCACCAGCACGCCGTCCGGCGTGGGGGCGAGTTCGACGAGCGTGCCGTCGAAATCGAAGAAAAATGCCGTCTCGCTCGGAGACAGAACAGCCGGAAGTGCTTGCATCGCCTGGGTTCGCCTTTCAGCCTTCTATGGCCGGAAAAGTGTGCGCATCTTACCGCGCATCCGTCAATTTTTCGAGAAAGTAAGCCTGGACTCAAGCCCGATGGGCGGTCTGTCCGCCCGCTTGGGTCGATTGCGTTCAAAAGCGCAACGATCGGGCTTCACCGAGCTTTCAGCCAGCTGCGTCAAATTGACTCGCAAATCGTGCGCCCGGCGCGCCGCGCGACGCTGGCGCCAATTTTGCGCTACAGTCGCTGCCACGCGGACCGTCGGCACGATGGACATCGTTGCATGCTGTCGCTCAATCGCGTGTCGCGCGCGAATCTTGCGCGGCATGATCGGGCGACGGTGCGGCCCCCCCCTGCTCCATCGATTCGTGCCGCCTGCTCTTCAATCGAGTCATTGAACCCTGCTTTGTTCCCGATCCTCCCGCCACTACCCCCCAAGTCGAACCTGTCCCGCTCACGACCCGAGCGACACGTGCATCGGTTGATGCACGGGGTGGCACGCCGGTTTGCGGCCACAGCGGCGCTGGGTACGCTGGTCGCGCTCGCCGCGCTGAGCGGCTGCACGCAACGCGCCGAGCCGTGGCAATTGACCAACGTGACCGGTCACCTGCCGGATCTGGACTTCACGTTGACCGACGACACCGGCAGTCCCGTGAACGCCGCCTCGTTCAAGGGCCGCACGTCGCTGGTCTACTTCGGCTACACGCATTGCCCAGACGTCTGTCCCGAAACGATGGGCCGCCTGATGCAGGTGCTCGGCAAGCTCGGCCCCGATGCGCAGAAAGTGCGCATCCTGTTCATCACCGTCGATCCCGCGCGCGACACGCCGCGGGCGTTGCACGACTACGTCGGCGCGTTCGACGCACAGCACGCCGAAGGGCTGACCGGCACAGACTGGCAGATCGAGTCGCTGGCGAAGCGCTATCGTGTCGCTTATCAGATGGAAAAGCGCGACCCGAACGGCAACTACGAGGTCACACACAGCTCCGCCGTCTATGTGTTCGACGCCTTGGGCCACGCTCGCCTGCTCGCCACCGATCACGACACCCCCGATGCGATCGCGCAGGACCTGCGCCGCATCATCGACGACCAATCCTGATTCTTATCCGATCCCAATCGATCCCATCATGACGATCAAGCTCAAAACGTTCGCTTCATTGGCCGGCGCCTTCGCGCTGTCGTTCGGTATCGCCTCGGCCGCGCAGGCGGCTGACGCTCATGCGATCAGCGTCAAGGACGCGTGGGTGCGCTGGCTGCCGAACAACCTGCCCGCGGCCGGCTACGCGACGCTCGTCAACGCGAGCGACAAACCGATCGACCTCGTCGATATCTCAAGCGACGACTACGGCGACGCGATGCTGCATCAAACGGTGTCGAACGGTTCGACGCAGAAGATGGTGATGGTCGACAAGCTGACGGTGCCCGCGCATGGCCAGGTCGCGATCGCGCCGGGCGGCTATCACGTGATGCTCGAGGACGCGAAGCACAAGGTCGCGCCGGGCGACACCGTGCATCTGACGCTGAAGTTCTCCGATGGCGAAACGCTGAGCGCGCCGTTCGCGGTCAAGTCGCCGGGCCAGACCAAGTAAGCGGCACCACGGACCGCCGCCACCGCACACGCCATCGCCATGAACCTGCTCTACTGGCTCGATCCCTGGGAGTTTTCGCCGACCGTCGTGATCGCGCTGCTGATCCCCGCGATCCTGTTCGTGCGCGGCGCGCGCAAGGCGCGGTTGTCGTTCGCGCGGCGACTGTCGTTCTGGTTCGGGCTGGTCGCGCTGTATGTCGTACTGCATACGCGGCTCGATTATTTCTTCGAGCATGAGTTCTTCATGCATCGCTTGCAGCATCTGGTGCTGCATCATCTCGGGCCGTTCTTCATTGCGCTGTCGTATCCGGGCACGGCGTTGCGCGCGGGCATTCCGTTGCGCTGGCGACGGCGCTTCGTGCGGCCCGCACTGCAAACACCGCTCGTGCGCAAGGTGCTTGATGTCGTCATGCATCCGGTCGTCGCGGTCACGCTGTTCGTCGGGCTGATCTACTTCTGGCTGCTGTCGCCGATCCATTTCGTCGCGATGCTCGACTGGCGGCTGTATCGCGTGATGAACTGGAGCATGGCGATCGACGGCCTGCTGTTCTGGTGGCTCGTGCTCGACCCGCGTCCGGCGCCACCCGCGCGTCTGTCGCCGGGCAAGCGCGTGCTCGTGGTGATCGCGGCGATTCCGCCGCAGATCATCCTCGGCGCGTTCATCTTCTTTACGCCGCACGAGCTGTATCCGATCTATTCGATCTGCGGCCGCGCATTCACGTGGCTGAGCCCGATGCGCGATCAGCAGATCGGCGGGCTGCTGTTATGGATTCCGGGTTCGATGATGAGCGTGATCGGCGCGCTGATCGCGCTGCGTCACTGGATGCGGCTATCGGCGCGCGGACGCCTGCGCGCCGAGCGGCGTGTGAAAGCGGCGCGCGGGCTCACGCATGCGGCATCGACGACCGCCAACGGGCCCCGCTGACCCGTTCAAGCTCGGAGCGAGCGCATCCACACATGCGGGATGCCGTCTTCCTCGTGAATCTCCGAGACCGGCTCGAAGCCGAACGCGCCGTAAAAGCCTTGCAGATGCGCCTGCGCGTGCAGACGGATCGGCGTATCGGGCCACTGCGTCCGGATATGCGCGAGCGAGCGTTCGAGCATCGCATTGCCGAGACCGATGCCGCGAAACGACGCGGTCGTCAATACCCGGCCGATGCGCACGTCGGCATCCGCCGCATCGGGCAACAACACGCGCAGATAGCCGGCCAGGAGGGGCGCAGCCGCATCGTCGCCGGTGCCATACGTGCCATACGCGAGCAGATGCCAGGCGTCGACGTCGAGCCCGTCGATATCGCCATACAAACAATTCTGTTCGATGACGAACACCCCGCTGCGGGCGGCCAGCATCTCATAGACTTCGACGCCCGTCAGGTCCACGAACGGCTTCCAGCGCCATTCGAGTTGGGCGAGCCGCGCGGCGGCGGTGTGCTGCAAATCAGTCATCGGGAGCTTTCAGGGTCAATGCGCGACAGCGCGGAACAATCCGCAATTATGCCGCGCGTGCCAGCCTCGGGCTATCGCGCGGGTCGGCTTGGGACTGGTTGAAAAGTGGCCGGTAATCGGCTGAAATCGGAGCCCGTCAGCGCCGTTGCGACGAGCGCGCCTTCGAAGCCTGCTTGTGGCTGTACATCGCCGCATCGGCCGCCGCGAGCAGTTCGGCGACCGTGCCGTGACTGGTCGGCTCGTACGTCACCTGGCCCACGCTGAAGTGGATCTGGTAGCCACGCAGCCGCTCGGCATTGCGCTGCTCGAGCAGGTGGCCGAGACGCTGCGTCACCTCATGCGTCTCCGAGTTCGTCGCGCCGGTCAGCAGCGCGACGAACTCGTCGCCGCCGAGCCGCCCGATCACGTCGCTTTCGCGCAGCGCGGTGCGCAGCACCTCGGCGAACGCTTGCAGTGCGCGGTCGCCTTCGGCGTGCCCGAGCGTATCGTTGATCTGCTTGAAGTCGTTCAGATCGAAGAACAGCAGCGACGCCGGCTTATCCATCCGCCTACAGACGTTCAGCGCGTGTTGCGCGAGCACTTCGAAACCGCGCCGGTTCGACAGATGCGTGAGGTCGTCGAGCGTAGCAAGCTGGATCGCGACGAGTTCCTGCTCGGCCATGCGCGCGAGATCGCGCAGCAACGCGCGATCCTCGTCATCGAGCGTGCGCGGCTTCGTGTCGATCAGACACAGCGTGCCGACCTTGCTGCCGCTCGAAACCGTCAGCGGGCAGCCTGCGTAGAAACGGATTTTCGGCTCGTCGATGACGAACGGATTGTCGCTGAAGCGCGGGTCGGCGAGCGCGTCGGGCACCGTGAGAATATCGTCGCCGAGAATCGCGTGCGCGCAGAACGACACGTCGCGCGAGGTCTCGCTCGCCTCGAGGCCAATGCACGATTTGAACCACTGCCGGTTCGCATCGACGAGACTCACTACGGCTATCGGCACACCGAAAAGCCGCCGCGCGAGGCGAGTCAGGCGATCGAAGCGCTCTTCCGGCGCGGTGTCGAGAATATGCAGTGCGTGCAATCCGTCGAGACGGGCGCTTTCATTGCTAGGCGTCGGTGGAACAAGCATGGAGTGAGCTCAGCGGGCGTCGGATGATCCAAATGATAACGGTTAGTGTATAGCGGCATTCGGGAGCGTGGAATGGCGGAAACAGCCAGTCGTGCGGGTGGTCGACCGGCTGCGTTCGGCAGCGAAAGCCTCGCACGAGTTCAGAACACCGCTTGCAGGGGTCGCGCGAGACAGTCGGGCAGATTGTCGGGACCACACAGATGCAGCGCGCCGACGACCACCAGCGTACGCTCGCGCGCGTCCAGCAATTCGTTCAGCCGCACGGCCCACGCGCGATTGCGCACGTCGAGGATGGCCTGACGGATGCCGGGCAGATTGAACATCGGCGATTCGACCGCGATTTGCTGTATCGCGTGCAGATCGCCCTCAAGCCACGCCGCGTGCATCCGTTCGAGCGTGCGCTGCGGTTCGCCTCGATCGGCCATTAGCATATCGAGCGCGGCGGCAATGGCTTCGAGCGGAATCGATTCGAGCGCGACTGCGACGTCGTGCGCAGACTCGAGATAGCGATACGGCTTCGACTGCGCAAGCGCCGAGCGCAGCAGGCGCGGCTCAACACCCTCGACGACCTGCTGCAGCAGTGTCGGCGCGACGATCAGCGCGGCCCACGGACACAGTGTTTCAAGCGGCGCGAGCAGACCATCGGTCGGCCATAGCGCCTGCAGTTGCGTCCAGGCTTCGTCGCGCATCAGGGGCCGCAATTGCGCGGCGTCGGAGTGCGCGTCGGCTTTGAGAAATGGCAGGATCGTCGCTGGGTCGGACTCGAATACGAGCGCGTCAGCCCAGTCATAGGCTTCGGCGACCCAAGGCGGGGTTCGACGGCTCGTCGCGGGAAACAGATGCATCGAGCCGAGCAGGCGCACCTGGGTGCCGGTGAGTTGGAAATACATGCGGCTTCAAGGAAAACGGGCGATGACGGTGCCGCAATTCTATCGCCCGATTTCGATACGGCGCGCCAGCGTGCGTTGCCATTCTGCCAAGCGTGCCACACGCGCCATTTATCGGAACGCGCTGGCCAGGCGTGAGCCGAAAATCAAACGCGATAATTAGCGATGCGCCAATGAATGCATCAAACGGCTGACCGCCGACTATCGACCGCCTTTTTTAAACGACTCGAGTTCGGTCGTATAGCGCTCGTTTCTCACGCCATTGCTGCCGTAATACTCTTCCACCTATTTCACCCGACGGCCTACTTGCCGCACATACCAGAGCGCTTTCTATGTGCGCCCGGTCGCCTGAACAGGACCGATTTTCTGCGCATGCGTGATCATCGCGGTATCGCCCTGCTCGACCTGGGTGGCTTGCGTGACCGTCTGGCGCGGCTCGAATTGCGCGACCCAGTCGCCTTCGGCTGCGATTTTGATCGGCTGGAACTTGCCGGCGGGCACTTCGACGGTTTCCGTTCCGACCACCCGATACTGCGAGTTCCATTTCTGCAATGCGAAGACCCGGTTCGGATGCTGACCGGCGTATTCAACGGTCCAGCTCTTGCCCGGCGACAATGGAAACCCGAAGGGCCGGTTCACGCCCGTATCCGTGCCGTTCACGCTGCACTCGACCTCACCGGCCACGACAGCAAAAAAATGAGCGGAAAAAAGAAAAGCCCCGACAAGTCGGGGCTTTTGCTTTACATCAAAGACTGGAGGCGCGAGCCGGAGTCGAACCGGCCTAAACGGCTTTGCAGGCCGCTGCATAACCGCTTTGCTATCGCGCCGCAAGCGGACTGGAACCTAGACACGGGTTCGCAGATTTATCTGGTGGTCACCAGAAGAACCGAAGCTCTGGAAAGTTCAGAACGACCGGTCTTCCAAACAAAAAGGGAAGCGT
Source organism: Paraburkholderia sp. HD33-4 (assembly GCF_021390635.1). NCBI lineage: Bacteria > Pseudomonadati > Pseudomonadota > Betaproteobacteria > Burkholderiales > Burkholderiaceae > Paraburkholderia > Paraburkholderia sp. HD33-4. Next base: position 3,251,599 of record NZ_JAJEJS010000001.1, read on the forward strand.
TGCTTCCCCTGATGTATGGAGCGGGAGACGAGGCTCGAACTCGCGACCTCAACCTTGGCAAGGTTGCGCTCTACCAACTGAGCTACTCCCGCATTGAACTGCTTCACACCGCGCTGCGTTTTTTACTTCGCCAAACAACGCGATGCTTCGAAAACTGGAGCGGGAAACGAGGCTCGAACTCGCGACCTCAACCTTGGCAAGGTTGCGCTCTACCAACTGAGCTATTCCCGCGTCGTACTGCATTTACTGCTACTGCTTTACTGCGTCTCCGGTGTTTCGCGCTGCGTGCATCGGAGAAACGAGATTATGGAGAATCGACTGAAACGTGTCAACCCCTTTTGCCCATCTGTTTTAAAGAAAATATTTCGCTCGTAGTAGCGCGGGTTCGAACACACTTTTGCGCCCGCGCGCCCCTTCTGTTCACACCGTCACGCGATGCCGCCGCGCTCGCGAATCTGCGGCCACGCGAGCTTCATGTAGTACAGCATCGACCAGATCGTCAGGAACGCGGCCAGATAGATCAGCCACAGGCCCCACACGCGCGTGTCGACCGTCACGCCGCCACCGAGCGGCAGTGGGCCATAGAACAGCAGCATCGGAATCGCGACCATCTGACAAGCGGTCTTGAACTTGCCGAGCGAGTTCACCGCGACGCTCTTCGACGCGCCGATCTGCGCCATCCATTCGCGCAGCGCCGAGATCGCGATTTCGCGTCCGACGATCACGAGCGCGATCGCCGAATCGATCCGCGTGAGCTGCACGAGCACGAGCAACGCCGCGGTCACCATCAGCTTGTCGGCGACCGGATCGAGAAACGCGCCGAATGCCGAGGTCTGATTCCATTTGCGGGCCAGATAGCCGTCGAACCAGTCGGTAAGCGCCGCCAGGATGAAGATCGTCGCGGCCGCGAGATTGCGGTGCGCGGGGCTCATCATCATGTCGGGCAAATAAAACACACCGACGACGAGCGGAATCAGCACGATCCGCAACCAGGTCAGGAATATCGGGAAATTAAACGGCATGGGGCAGGCGCAGCGTCTGACGAGTGAGTTGCAATTGTGCCGTGTCGCAAGGACTGCCACAAGCAAGCGGCCCGGGGATGGCCACACGGGGGCGGCAAACGGGCCGCGCCCGGCGCGTAGTTCGCGCGACCGGCGCATCCGCAGCGCGACGCCGCGGTCCTTGCGACCGGTCGGGCCGGAAACAGCTCGACGCGGTCCGCCAATTCAATGCAGTTGCCGATAGATCTGCTCGGCGAGCGCCTGCGAAATGCCTTCGACGCTCGCGAGATCCTCGACGCTCGCGGCCACCACCCCGCGCAAGCCGCCAAAGCGCGCCAGCAGACGCTGCCGCCGCTTAGCCCCAACGCCTTCGAGTTCTTCGAGCCGCGAAGTCTGCCGCGTCTTGCCGCGTTTGGCGCGCATGCCGGTGATCGCGAAGCGGTGCGCCTCGTCGCGGATCTGCGCGACCAGCATCAGCGCGGCGCTTTCCTTGCCGAGTTCGAGCGGCGTACGGCCGTCCGCGAAAATCAGCGTCTCGAGGCCGACCTTGCGCCCCTCGCCCTTCGCGACGCCGACTAGCATGCCGGTATCGAGCCCCAGCTCCGTAAACACCTGCCGCGCGATCTCCACCTGCCCCTTGCCGCCGTCGATCAGCACGATGGTCGGCAGCATGCCGCCGGCCGCGGCCGGCTCGGCGGCATCGGCGGCGAGCGAGGGATCGGCGGCCGCGTCGCTTTGCGACTCGGCGGCTTCGTCGCTGGCATTCGCGGCCGCTTGCGCGACCATCTTCTCGTAGCGGCGCGTGAGCACCTGGCGCATCGCCGCATAATCGTCGCCGGGCGTGATGCCGGTGATGTTGTAGCGGCGATACTCGGACGACTGCATCTTGTGATGGTGATAGACGACGCACGACGCCTGCGTCGCCTCGCCCATCGTGTGACTGATGTCGAAGCATTCGATGCGCAGATGCGCGAGGTCGTCGCACTCCATACTCAGCGTGTCGGTCAGCGCGCGCGTGCGCGCCTGCTGCGAGCCCTGCTCCGAGAGCAGCCGCGCGAGCGCGAGCCGCGCGTTCTGCTCGGCCATCGCGAGCCATGCGCGCCGCTGTCCTTGCGGTTGACGCAGCACACTCACCTTGTGGCCCGCCTGCTCGATCAGCACGTCGACGAGTTCTCGCGCCGGCGCGTGGCTGACCACCAGCACCGGCGGCACACGATTGCCGAGGTAATGCTGCGCGACGAACGCTTCGAGCACTTCGGATTCGATGGCGCCGGGCGCGCGGCCTTTGCGCCGTTTCGCCGCCGGGGCGGATTCCGTGTTCCCATCGGCGTCTTCGTCGCTGACGATGTCCGCGGTCGCGGCGACCGCCTCGTCGAGCGCGTCTTCGTCACCGGCATCTTCGTGTTCCGACGGCATGTCCTGCGCGATCGCCAAAGCATCGGCCGTGGCGCTCGCCGCTTCGGCCGACGGCGCAAGCTCACGTGTATCCGCCGATGCGTCGTCCAGCTCGCCGTCTTCTTCGAGCCCGCCTTCCTCCGCCGTCAACGCGCTCTCCACGTGCGTGGGGAAGTACGCCTTGTCGCCGAGATGCCGGCCACCGCGCACCATAGCGAGATTCACGCACACGCGACCGCCGAGCGCGACCACCGCGAGAATGTCGACGTCGCTATCGCTGCCGACTTCGATCGCCTGCTGATGCAGCACCGTCGACAGCGAGCTCATCTGGTTGCGCACCGCCGCGGCCTGCTCGAACTTCAGCTCGCTCGCGAACGCATGCATCTTCTGCTCGAGTTCCTTCATCACCTCGCCCTGGCGGCCGAGCAGAAAGCGCGACGCGTTGGCGACGTCGCGCGCGTAATCCTCCTCGCTGATGTTCGCGACGCACGGCGCCGTGCAACGGCCGATCTGATGCAGCAGACACGGCCGCGTGCGGTTGTTGAACACCGAGTCTTCGCAGGTGCGCAGCTGGAACACGCGCTGCAGGATCTGGATGCTCTCGCGCACCGCCCACGCGCTCGGGAACGGACCGAAGTACTGGTTCTTCCGATCGACCGAGCCGCGGTAATAGGCCATGCGCGGAAACTTGTGGCCGGTCAGTTTCAGATAGGGATACGACTTGTCGTCGCGAAACAGGATGTTGTACCGCGGCGTGAGCGCCTTGATCAGATTGTTTTCGAGCAGCAGTGCCTCGGCCTCGGAACGCGTGACCGTCGTCTCGATGCGCGCGATGCGCGTGACCATCATCGCGATACGCGGCGACAGTTGCGTCTTCGTGAAGTAGCTCGATACGCGCTTCTTCAGATCGCGCGCCTTGCCGACGTAGAGCACCGCGCCACTCGTGTCGTAATAGCGGTAGACGCCGGGCAGATGCGGCAGTTGGGCGAGCACTTTTTTCGGCTCGAAGGTGTCGGGGGCGTCGGTTGCTTCGGGTTCGGTCATGCGGGATCGATTGGGGTGGGACTGTCTCGTGCTGCCTCGTCGCTTGCACCGATTGCACCGTCTGGTGCCCGGCGTCGTGTACCGGAGGTCGTGTCGCGCGTCGCGCCATGTGCCACGCCATGGGGCCCGCGCGTCGGGCAAATGGCGCGCGCGATCGCTAGCGAGGCTTGTCGGGTAGCCCGACTTTCTTGCGAAAGCCGGGCCCCCCGAGAACCGTACGTGCGAGTTGTCCCCGCATACGGCTCAAATCTACAAACAAAGTCCTGTCTATGACCGAACCGGCTTAGTTACAACCAGCTTACCAGCATGCACTTGCTGGTGGCAGGCCGGGTGGAGCAGCACCCGGTTGGACAGAGCGTCAGTACCACCATGCATCCGATATTCCAGATGATGGTCGTGCCAGCCCGTTTCATCCGTTAGCGCACAGCCACAATGCGCGCATAGCCCGCTTTGTGACATATACAGCGTCGCCCACTGCTTTCGGTAGCGCATTTGTTCCCACATGCGCCCCTGCCGCAAGGTTTCGCCATATTGCTCCCATGTCGGATCAAAAGGATTGAACTCGCCCTTGATCCTCGTGTGCCGTTTGATAACCATACCGCTAAGCTGGTATAGCTCATTCAGCCCCCAACTGCCGTCTTCACGTTCCGTGCGAACCGCAAACACCCAGTGCCGGGCACCGAGAGAGTGAAAATACTTCTGTTTCACCCACACAGCGCTCTTTTGCGGGTGCCTCCGCTTCGACCACCGCCAGAGCTTCCGAAAAATCAGATGATCCATGCGGCTGTACGTCTGCTTGGCCGAGACCGGACGGTGATACTGCGCCCATCCGCGCAACATCGGGTTCAGCAGTTGGATCAGATCCCCCTGCTTTGCCGTTTTGTTGCCGCTGATCGTTTCCGCCACCTTGCGATAGAACGCTTGCGCGTTTTTCTTACTCGGCTTGATGAGCAGTTTTCCCGAGTACTTCCGGAAATTCCACCCAAGGAAATCGAAGCCGTCATCAATGTGAGTGACGCGCGTTTTTGCCTCTGACAGTTGCAAGCCTCGAACAGCGAGGAACGCTTCCACCCAAGGCCTGACGACGCTTTCCAGCAGCTCTCGCGAGTCGCCGGTAATCACGAAGTCATCCGCGTATCGCACCACATTGACCTTCAACTTCTTGGCCTTCACGATCCCGAATTTCGCACCGAGGTGCGCAACCAGTTCTCGCTCCAGCCCGTTCAGCGTCACATTCGCCAGCGTCGGGGAGATGATCCCTCCCTGCGGCGTACCGGCCTCAGTCGCCTGTAGCTGGCCCTTGTAAATCAGGCCAGCCTTCAACCACTTCCGGAGAATTTCCCTGTCCATGGGGACACGGTTTTCCAGCCAGTCGTGGTTGATGTGGTCAAAGCAGCCTTTGATATCCGCTTCCAGTACCCATCGGGACGAATCCTTCCGGGACGTGCAAGCGCGTACCTGTCCCATAGCATCAGCCGTCGAACGGTTTATCCTGAACCCATAAGAGTTCGGGTCGCTCGTCGATTCCGACACCGGCTCCAACGCCAGCAGATACAGGGCCTGCATCGCCCTGTCCCGCATGGTCGGGATGCCCAGTGGGCGCTCCTTTCCATTGGCTTTGGGGATAAAGACTCTCCGTAATGGCAGAGGCCTGTATCCGCGCCGCTTCAACCCGCCGATGGCCTCCCACCGGCTCTCAGGCGAGTCCCACAGTTCGCGATCGACTCCTGCCGTTCGCGCACCCTGGTTCTGCGTAACACGTCGTACCGCATACAGCTTCGCGGACAACGTGCGAGTCAGCATCCGTTGCAGCGCTTTCACCCTGCGCCAGTCACTTTCCCGCGTCGCCTTCGCAATTCGAATCTGCATCCCTCTCACGTTCCGTTCAACCCGACGCCAATCGACGGCGTTCCAGTTGTCCGGCGCATGGGAAAGCGCAGACCCGGTCTTTCGACCAGATACTTTCATGCTGCTCTCCTACTTGGAAGAAGTCCCCAGGTAGAAGGCGCATCTCCCCCAGAGGGGCAGATACACCCCTCTGGGGAACAACAGACACCTCAATAGGAGCGCATGCGCCCCCATCTCGGACAAACACCTCAGTACGAGCGCATGCACTCGTACCTAACCAAGTTACAGAGGGTAGTCAGCCGCCCTGCGACGGTAGACCAGACGGAAGTCTGCCCGCTTTCGCGTGGAGTAATGTCTCAACTCCTATCCGGGCCATTACAGCCCGACATTCGCTTTTTCCGTCCTCCCATACCTGCACAATCAACAGCGTCCCTTACGGTTCGCCTGCCAGCCAAACGACGGCTGGCAACCATACAGGCTTACCACGTTCCCGGCATGTCACACGACTGACGTAGGTTCCGCCTATCCCCCGGTGGCTTGACAACGACGTAGCCCAAATTCTAAGTGGGCTAACCAGCCACGTACCTTTTGGTTAGAGCCCGATGTTCAAGCAGCTTTGGCTCCTTACTGGTAACGAGGTTTATCAGCAGTTCACATACGTTAACCCTATCAGCCAGCCTAGCTCCTCGACCCCATTGCTGCTAGGAGTGTCCAGACCAATCCCTCACGGGAGCGGCCTGCCCGAAACATCCGGGGGCTACATTGTCAGAAGAGCTTCACACCCCACCGTTGCCAGTGACGCATGTCTTCCTAGGCTACTGCTGGTCGTACAGCAGGTTCACTATCCTCGCCGAGCAGCTGACGAGGCCAAACAATGACATGCCGAGCTTTACGCTCGTATCGGTTCGCGAATCCGTTGCCGATGACGGCGCAGGAATTGCATACATCACTCCGCCCAGTCGGCGGAGATGAAGCCGCTGACTGAGCGGGACCTGACGGTAATCAGGTCAATACAATGCGAGCTCTCGGAGAATGTGCTTCACCGAGACTCGTACGGACGAGACCCGGCAGACCTCTACCGGCTCTCGCTTCGCTACAAAGAGATACCCCACTTCTGAGCAGTTGCGTCGAGGGACTCGCGTCCCTTCCCGATGCTCCGCGTGATATCTTCGCGACTGGTTTGGCTCATCTAGACGCCTCCTTTGCCGCTAGTCGATGCCCCTTACGTTGGGGCTACCCGGACACGAGCGTGCGTGTCGCACTAGAATCGCCAGTTTAGAACATTCCGCGTTCGTTCGAACCCGCTCCGCGTCGACGGAGTCACCGAGCCAGCCGAGCCGCCATGTCCTCCGTCGCACCCGATTCCGGATCACCCGCCGTCCCTGCCAACCCGACCGCCTGCGATATCTTCTGCGCGGTGATCGACAACTTCGGCGACATCGGCGTGTGCTGGCGCCTCGCGCGCCAACTCGCGCGCGAGCACGGCTGGCAGGTGCGCGTGTTCGTCGACGATCTGCATGCGTTCAGGAGGCTGTGCCCGTCGCTCGCGCTCGAGCGTGCGCGGCAAACGATCGACGACATCGTCATCGAGCATTGGCACGAGCCGTCCCATGCGGGCGATACGCTCGAAGTCGCCGATGTCGTGATCGAGGCGTTTGCCTGCGAGCTGCCGCCCGTCTATATCGCGGCAATGGCCGGACGCGCGCGCGCGCCGTTGTGGCTCAACCTCGAATATCTGAGCGCCGAGGACTGGATCGCCGATTTTCATTTGCGGCCGTCGCCTCACCCGCGCTACGCGCTCAGCAAGACCTTCTTTTTTCCCGGTCTCGGCCCCAGCACTGGTGGCGTTCTGAAAGAGCGCGATCTCGACGCCGCGCGCGCCGCATTCGAAGGCTCGCCGGCCGCGCGCACCGACTGGTGGCGCAACGCCACCGGCCACCCGCCGCCGCCCGCCGACGCGACCGTCGTGTCGCTGTTCGCCTATGAAAACCCGGCGGTCGACAGCCTGCTCGAACAATGGCGCGATAGCGCAAGCCCGATCGTGCTGCTGGTGCCCGAAGGACGCATTTCCGGCGCACTCGCGCGCTTTTTCGGCCTACCGTCGTTTGCAGCGGGCACCTACGCGACGCGCGGCAACCTCACCGCGCACGCGCTCGCATTCACCGAACAGCCTTGCTACGACGCGCTGCTATGGGCGAGCGACGTCAATTTCGTACGCGGCGAGGACTCGTTCGTGCGCGCGCAGTGGGCCGCGAAGCCGTTCGTCTGGCACATCTACCCGCAGGCCGACGACGCCCATCTGCCAAAGCTGGACGCCGCGCTCGCGCACTACACCCGCACGCTGCCCGCGGACGCGCGTGCCGCGCTCGAGCGCTTCTGGCACGCGTGGAACGGCGCGGGTCAGCCGGACTGGGCGGAATTCCAGCGCCACTATGCGGCCCTGAAGCAGCGCGCCGTCGCCTGGGCGGTCGAACTCTCGCGAGTCGGCGATCTCGCCGGAAATCTGACCTCGTTCGCAAAAACTCAGTTAAAATAAGCGGTTATCCAACGGCCGACGACGCAAGCGCGGCCCGATTCGAGCAACAACCCCGTGGTCAGCCCGTCTGACCGGTCCCCTCGAAAAACACGGCACGCATCCCAATCTTCTGGTCGGGCACGCGAATGTCAAAAAAGGGACGTATGTTTGGGCGTATTGCAGATCGGCGCCACTCGTGTACACGCCCGAACAGGGTAAAAATCAGGTAACGGACAGGCGAAAACGCCGGGGTATCACACCTCGGGTCTTCGCTGCGAGCCGGTCCCGTTTCACGCATCCGGGCTGTGGCCGCTTCAAGCGGCGCGCGGCAGACGGTGGGCGAAACGCCGAAGCCGCTTGGCGCCTATGCCGTTGAGCAACAGTTAAGCTATTTATCTCGTACAGGACAGTTTTATGAAGACCGCACAGGAACTCCGCACCGGCAACGTCGTGATGATCGGCGCAGACGCAATGGTCGTGCAAAAGGCCGAATACAACAAATCGGGCCGTAACTCCGCCGTCGTCAAGATGAAGTTCAAGAACCTGCTGTCCGGCGCAGGCATGGAAACCGTGTACAAGGCGGACGACAAGTTCGACGTCGTCGTGCTCGAGCGCAAGGAAGTGACGTATTCGTACTTCGCCGACCCGATGTATGTGTTCATGGACGCCGACTACAACCAGTACGAAGTCGAAGCCGAAATGATGGGCGATGCGATGCACTACCTCGAAGACGGCATGGCTTGCGAAGTCGTGTTCTACAACGAGAAGGCAATCTCGGTCGAACTGCCGACCACGCTGGTTCGCGAAATCATCTACACGGAACCGGCAGTCAAGGGCGACACGTCGTCGGGCAAGGTGCTGAAGAACGCCAAGCTGAACACCGGCTTCGAACTGCAAGTGCCGCTCTTCTGCAACATCGGCGACAAGATCGAAATCGACACGCGTACGCACGAATACCGCAGCCGCGCCTAAGCGCCGTCCGCGTCACCCCGCCTGCGCCGGCGCTCTGCCGGCCTGCACAGAAAGCGCTCAATTTTGTTGGGCGCTTTTTCTTTTCTGTCGCGCCGTGTATGGTTTAGGAAAACTTTACCGGCAAATTTCTCAAAATTGCCATCGCGACATCCCAATTTCGCGTCGCGCGTGCGGCAAGCCCTTGATCCATTTCATCCAAAGTCTTTGGCACGATCCCTGCTTGATGGAGAGAGTTACGCGATTACCGCTCATTTTCCATCCTGGGAGAGAGGCACCATGAACAACGACATCGCTGAAGGCAAATGGAAACAGATGGTCGGCAAGGCAAAAGCCGCATGGGGCGAACTGACGGACGACCAGTTGATCAAGGCCGAAGGCCGGGCCGATAAGCTCGCTGGTCTGATTCAGGAACGCTATGGCAAAACCCGTGAACAGGCGGAACTCGAAGTGCGCCGGTTTTTCGATAGCAACCGGGATTTCTGACAGGACCGGTGAAGGAACTACAGGCGCCGGCTCGCGCGACTCAAGGCGCAGTGCCGGCGGCTGTCGTTTTTCCACCGCCCAAGGACCGTTCGTTTAGCCCTGTCATCGAGCCCCCAGAGCCCGCGTCCGCGCCATCAGCGTTGGCGGCGCGCCGGGCATTCAACCCATTCATAAAATTGCGCTCGCCATGCCACACGCTCTGATTGTTGAAGACGATCCCAATAGCCTGTCCGGTCTGTCGGCAATCCTCGCCGCCGACGGCTTTTCAGTCGACACCGCGACCACCCTCGCCGAGGCCCGCGGCGCATTGACGCGCTTCATCCCCGATGTCGTGCTCGTCGACCTGAATCTGCCGGACGGCAGCGGCCTCGACCTGTTGCAGCATCTGCCCGCGCATCCGCCAGGCGGTGCGCTTCCGGTGATCGTGATGACCGGCAATGCGACGGTCGAGAGCGCGATCGAGGGCTTGCGGCACGGCATCTGGGACTATCTGCTGAAGCCGGTCAACATCCCGCGTCTGCGCAGCCTGCTCGCGCGCATTCCGCGGCCTTATGAGCTGACCGAGGAAGTCCAGGCGTTGCGCGCGTCGCTACGTCAGCTTGGACACTTCGGTTCGATGCTCGGCCGCAGCGGCGCCATTCAGCACGTGTACGACACGATCGAGCGTCTCGCGCCGACCGAAGCCGCGGTGCTGATCTCCGGCGAGGCCGGCACCGGCAAGCAGATCGCCGCGCGTACGCTGCACGACATGAGTCGCCGCCGCAAAGGCCCATTCGTCACCTTCGATTGCCGCGGCGCGACGGCCGGCGGCCTCAATCGCTCGCTCGACAGCATGCTGTTCGGCCACGAACGCGGCGCGTTCGGCGGCGCCGAGCAGCGCGAGCCGGGCCTCTTCGAACAGGCGAGCGGCGGCACGCTGTTCATCGACGAAATCACCGAGTTGCCGCGCCCGCAACAGGAAGCGCTGTTGCGCGCGCTCGATTCGCAGACCTTCATGCGCGTGGGCGGCACCAACCAGATCGTCACCGACTTCCGGCTGATCGCGTCGACGCGCATGCCGCCGCGGGCGGCGGTCGCGGACGGCTCGCTGCATCAGGAACTCGCGCTGCGCCTCGAGGCCGCCGCGGTCATGCTGCCGCCGCTGCGCGAGCGCGGCGAGGATCCGGTGCTGATCGCGCAGGCAGTCATCGACGAACTGAATGTGGAAGCGACCGCGCGCGGCACCTCCGAAGTCACGAAGCAGGCGGGGCCGAACTTCCTGCGCGAATGCCTCGCGTACGACTGGCCGGGCAACGTGCGAGAGCTGCAGGAACGCGTGCGGCGCGCCTATCAGGCCTCAGGCGATGTGATCGAGTCGTTGCGCGCCGACGAGTCTGGCACGGCCAACGGCCGCGATCTGAATGGCAGCCGCGTGCAGGTCACGGTCGGCACGCCGCTCGCGGACGTCGAAGAAATGCTGATTCGCGCGACGCTCGACGCCGTCGGCGGCACGCGGCATCGCGCGGCATCGTTGCTGGGAATCAGCCCGAAGACGCTGTACAACAAGTTGCAGCGTATGCGCCTGAACTGAGAAATCGAATCGCGCGTGCCGCGCATGCCTGTCGAAACTCGACGGGCGTTCGCACCGTTCGGAGCCGATAAAAAATGGCGCCTTGAATTGCTTCAAGGCGCCATTTCCGTTTAGGCGAACGTACTGCGCACCAGCCTCTGCGCTTGGGCGTACCGTGGCTCGGCCATCAGCTTGCTCCACGTGAGCGCCTCGCCGCGCGGCCGCATGCGCTTCAGCCGCCGCCGCGATTCCTTCGACGGTGTGACGCGCAGCGCGTCGAGCACCTTCTCCGCTTCGTCCGGCTGGTTGCAGATCAGCACCATGTCGCAGCCGGCTTCCAGGGCGGCTTGCGCGCCTTCGGTCAGCGTGCCGCCCTGGCGCGCGGCTTCCATCGACAGATCGTCGCTGAAGATCGCGCCTTCGAAGCCGAGCTTGCCGCGCAGGATGTCCTGCAACCAGATGCGCGAGAAGCCGGCCGGCTTCAAGTCGACCTGTGGATACACGACGTGCGCGGGCAACACCGCGCCAAGCGACAGACCGAGCCAATCGTACGGCGCGACATCGTTGCCGAGGATCTCGTCGAGCGGGCGTTCGTCGACAGGCATCGCGACGTGCGAATCCGCCTGCGCGAAACCATGCCCGGGGAAATGCTTGCCGCAATTGCTCATGCCGGCCAACGCCAGACCGTGATTCAGATTCTTCGCGAGCAGCGCGACCACGCGCGGATCGCGATGGAACGCGCGATCGCCAATCACCTGCGAGTGCCCGTAATCGAGGTCGAGCACCGGCGTGAAGCTCATGTCGATACCGCACGCGCGCAACTCCGCGGCGAGGATATAGCCGACCGCGGTCGTCACCTTGGTCGCATGCAGCACGTCCTGGTCCCACAGCGCGCCGAGCTTGCCCATCGACGGCAGCACCGTGAAGCCGTCGGTGCGAAAGCGCTGCACGCGGCCGCCTTCGTGATCGACGGCGATCAGCAAATCCGGGCGGATCGCGCGGATTGCATCGGTCAGCGCTACCAGTTGCGCGCGGCTCTCGTAGTGGCGCGCGAACAGGATCACGCCGCCGGTCATCGGGTGAGCGAGACGCCTTTTGTCGTCGCGGTTCAGCGTTTTGCCGGTCACATCGAGCATCACCGGTCCGGGTGTGGTTTTCATCGAATTCCGCTGGAAAGGAGCCTGAGGCAAAGACAAACGCGACCGCCTGCGGTCGCGTTCAACGTTTTTATTCGGTGGCGGACTGAGCGGACGAAGCCCGCGACGCCGACGCGCCAGACGAGGCTTGCGCCTCGCCCTCCCGCTGCGTCTCGGCGATCACGAACGACACCGCGTAGTCGCGTTCGTCGCTGATCGTCACGCGCGCCGTGATGCGGCGCGCGGCGAGCCAGTCGGCCAGCTCGCCGGAGGCGACCACCATCGGCTCGCCGCTCGGCCGGTTCAGCGTCTGCAGCGCGCGCCAGGTCATCGGCCAGTGCATGCCGAGGCCGATCGCCTTCGAGAACGCCTCTTTCGCCGAGAAGCGCGTCGCGAGAAACGCGAGGCCGCGCGCCGCCGAACGGGCCTGGCGCGCGTGGTAGACGCGTAGTTCGTCGGGGCCGAGCACCTTCTCGGCGAAACGGCCGTTGGTGCGAGTCATCACCGCCGCTACGCGGCTCACCTGAACGATGTCGGTGCCGATGCCGTAGATTGCCATGCGTGCGTCCGTCGCGAGATTGCGTTACGCGCGCGCGCCGAGACGCGCGGCGACCATGATCGCCTTCATCTCGCGCACCGCGTTGTCCCAGCCCGCGAAGATCGCGTGCGCGACGATCGCATGGCCGATGTTGAGTTCGACGATGCCGTCGATCGCCGCGATCTGCTGCACGTTCGTGTAGTGCAGACCGTGGCCCGCGTTCACTTTGAGGCCGAGCGTCGCGCCGAATTCGACCGCGCGCACGATGCGCTCGTATTCGCGCTGCTGCTCCGCGGGATCGTGCGCTTCTGCATAACGGCCGGTGTGCAACTCGATCACCGGCGCACCGGCTTCGTGTGCGGCGCGAATCTGCGTTTCGTCGGGGTCGATGAAGAGCGACACGCGCGAGTTCGCGTCCGCCAGTTGCTTGCACGCGGCGCGCACCGCCTCGAACTGTCCGGCGACGTCGAGGCCGCCTTCGGTCGTCAGTTCCTCACGCTTTTCCGGCACGAGGCACACGTCATGCGGTTGCACTTCGCACGCGATGTCGAGCATTTCAGGCGTGACCGCACATTCGAGATTCATGCGCGTTTTCAGCAGCGGTCGCAGCTTGTGGACGTCGGCGTCGACGATATGCCGACGGTCCTCGCGCAGATGCAGCGTGATCGCGTCGGCGCCCGCTTCTTCGGCCATCAGTGCGGCGCGGATCGGATCGGGATAGGACGTGCCGCGCGCGTTGCGCAGCGTGGCGACGTGGTCGATGTTCACGCCGAGGTCGATCACGGTCGGCGAAGTCAGGAAGAAGCTCATAAGTTCTGCAGGTCGATCAGGATCTGGCGGGTCGCAAGCGGCGCGCCGCCGAGATAGGTGTTGAGCAGGAAGCGCATCAGCGTTTTGCTTTGCGCGACGGTCTGCGCTCGATGGTAATCGTCCTTTTCCATATCGAGCAAGGTTTGTCCCGACACCACCGGCCACTGCGCGGGCCATTCCTCCGATGCCTCGCGCACGCCGCGCTCGGGATCGAACACGTAGCGGCCGTCGGCGAGCACCGCTTTGCGGGCGACCGTGCGATCGAGCGCCATCGCGTACCCGGTCTCGCGCAGCAGCACGCGTTCGAATGAGCGCAGCACCTGCACCGGCGGCTCATCGTGCGCGAGCCGCGTGAGCGTGACGACGTAGTGATGGAACAACTGCGGATGCGGGTCCTCGCGCGCGCAGAAGCGCACCAGCAATTCGTTGACGTAGAAGCCGCACAAGAGCGCGTCGCCGGTCAGCGGCAGCATCCCGCCGACCCACTCAGCGCCGGTCAGCGTGCGCATTTCGGACTTGCCCGACCAGGCGAGCGACAGCGGCTGGAAGGTTTGCAGCACACCGCGCAGCGCGGAGTGTGGGCGCTTGGCGCCCTTTGCGACGAGCGCGAGACGGCCGTGATCGCGCGACAGCACGTCGATGATCAGGCTGGTCTCGCGATACGGGTAGCTATGCAGCACGAACGCCGGCTGCTCGGCGATCCGGTAGTCGGATGTAGAGGCGCGCGGCGAGCGACGCGCCGGCGTCTTGCGTGGCTCGCCGTCGTCGGCGGGCGCACTTTTCGCGGTTTTTGCAGGGGCCGAGGATTTCCTCGCGCTACGCGAGGGCCGCGACGGCTCGTGCTCCGGTTGGTCCGGAACCTCGTCTGAATTCAGCGTCATCCACGCGTCATTCGTACCCATACGCACGAAGCCCGGCTTCGTTGTCGGCCCAGCCGCTCTTCACCTTGACGAAGGTTTCCAGGTACACCGGCCCGTCGAACAGCTTCGCCATGTCGAGGCGCGCCTCGGTACTGATCTGCTTCAGCTTCGCGCCCTTCTGGCCGATGATCATCGCCTTGTGCATGTCGCGATCGACGAGAATCGTCGCGAAGATACGGCGCAGCCGCCCTTCGGTTTCGAACTTGTCGATCAGCACGGTGCTGGTGTACGGCAGTTCGTCGCCGGTCCAGCGGAAGACTTTCTCGCGCAGGATTTCGGCGGCGAGAAAGCGCTCGCTGCGATCGGTCAGGTCGTCCTCGCCGTAGATCGGCGCGCCTTCCGGCAGGAACGGCTTGATGGTCGCCATCAAACGCTTGATGTCGTCGGTATTTTTCGCCGACAGAGGCACGATCTCGTTGAACTCGCGCAGCGTGCTCATCTGCTGCATGAACGGGAACAGCGAGTCTTTATCCGACACACGATCGAGCTTGTTCGCGATCAGCAGCGTCGGCGCCTTCGGCGGGATCAGGTCGAGCACCCTCTGGTCGTCAGGGCCGAAGCGGCCCGCCTCGATGACGAACAGGATCGCGTCGACCGAGGTCAGCGTCGACGTGACGGCGCGATTCAGCGAGCGGTTCAGCGCGCCGCTATGTTTGGTCTGGAAACCGGGCGTGTCGACGAAGATGTACTGGGCATCTTCGAGCGTATTGATGCCGGTAATGCGATGGCGCGTGGTCTGCGCCTTGCGCGATGTGATGCTGACTTTCTGGCCGACCAGCGCGTTCATCAGCGTGGACTTGCCGACATTCGGGCGGCCGACGATCGCGACCATGCCGCAGCGAAAACCAGTGGGAGTGGGAGCGTTCATATTCGGACTACGGCAGGTTCGGTTCGGCACGCGCGAAGCACGCGCCGATGGCAATCAATGGCCAGCATCGGCGACGCGCGTGTGCACCGCGTCGGCGACGCCGGGTTCGTGTTCGGCAGGGGCCTGAGCCGGCGGCACAACCGGCACGGACGCGGCGGTTACGCTCGATGCGGCGGTGCCCGGCGCGGTTTCGCGGCTGCGCTGACGCTCAGCGCCGCGAGCGTGTGACGGTGCGTCGGTCTTGAGGTCGGGGGGTTTGTCCGCTGCGGGTTTTTCGGCCGGCTTGTCGACAGGTTTCTCGCCCGCGTGGACCGAAACCTTGTCGGCCCTCTCCGCCTTGTCGGGCTTCTCGGCGCGTTCCGGCCTGTCCTGTCCGCTGTACTCCACATGCGCGGCACGGATCATGGCCAGCGGCGCCCCGGCCGCACCCGGCGCGGCACGCTCGGTTGCGGGTCTTTCAGCGGCTGATTTGTCCACCGCGGACCTGTCCGGATGGGCTTCCGCCGCGGCGGTCGCTCGCCCTTCGCCGCGCGGCGCCGCCTTGCGATCCGGTGTGCGCAAATCCAGTGCGGCCTGCACGCCGGTCACGCCCGGCACGATTTCCTGCTCGGCGTTTTTCGCGGCGCGCGCACCCTTCGAACGCTTCGACTTCGCGACCACTGCGGGCGCCGCGGCCATCACTTCGTCGAGCGCTTTCTTTGCGGCCGCCTGCTCCGCCGCGCGTCGGCTCGCGCCCGAGCCGGACACCTTGACGTCCAGCTTTGGCACCGTGCATTCGACTTCGAACTGCTGATTGTGCGCCGCACCATGGGTGGCGACGACCGTATAGGTGGGCAACGCAATCTTGTGACCCTGCAGATATTCCTGCAGCAGCGTCTTCGCGTCCTTGCCGAGCGTACGCGGGTCGATATGATCGAGGATCGGCACGTAAAGGCGCTTGATGACCGTTTGGGCAGCCTCGAAGCCACCGTCGAGGAAGATCGCACCGAGCACCGCTTCTAGCGTATCCGCGAGGATCGACGGCCGGCGGAAGCCGCCGCTACGCAACTCGCCCTCGCCGAGGCGCAGGCCCTCCGAAATATTGAGTGCCTGAGCAATCTCGTAGAGGGACTGCTGTTTGACCAGATTGGCGCGCACGCGCGACAGGTCGCCTTCGTCGAGTTTGCCGAAACGTTGGAACAAAAGCGCAGCCACCGCGCAATTCAGAACGGAATCGCCGAGAAACTCGAGCCGTTCGTTGTGCGTGGAGCTATGACTGCGGTGTGTTAAAGCCTGGCGCAGCAATTCCGCATTGCGAAATTCGTAGCGCAAACGGCTTTCCAACGGAGATAGGGGCATGGGCAGAGTATAACGCGGGCGCCTGACCCGGCGGAAACGCGGGGCGCCAGCGGAAAAAGCGTGGTGAGGCGACGTTACCGCGAGTTCTTAAAGTAGCATGACAACACGCCGCGACCGAGATAACCGGGTGCCGGTTATTCGCGCGGCGTGTGTGAAGCGCTCATGCAGCGCTCATGCAGCGATCAATGCTTGCGACTCACTGGAAAGAGCCGATGCGTCGCAGATCGCTGAAGTTCATCCAGATGAAAAATGCGCGACCGACGATATTGCGTTCAGGCGCAAAACCCCAGTACCGGCTATCTGCGCTGTTGTCGCGGTTATCGCCCATCATGAAGAAATTGCCCGGCGGCACTTTGCAGATCACGCCGCGCGCGTTGTACTGGCAGTTGTCGCGATAGGGATAATCTTCCGCACCAACGATGAACGGCGGCACCGCCGGGTTATTCAGAATCGCGTTCTTGCGGCCGTCGATATCTTCCTGGAACTGCTTCGCATAACCGAGTCGCTCTTCGTCGAGATAATCGGGCAGCGGCGTTTCGGCCACCGGCTTGCCATTGATCGTGAGCTTCTTGTCCTGATACTCGATCACGTCGCCCGGCAGGCCGATCACGCGCTTGATGTAATCGACCGATTCGTCCTTCGGATAACGGAACACCACCACGTCGCCGCGCTGGACCGGACGGCCCTGCGTGATCTTCGTGTTAGTGATCGGCAAACGAAGACCGTATTCGAATTTGTTGACGAGGATGAAGTCGCCCACCACCAGCGTCGGCACCATGGAGCCCGACGGGATCTTGAACGGCTCGACCACGAACGAGCGCACGACGAACACCACCAGAATCACCGGGAAAAAGCTCGCCGTATATTCGAGCCACCACGGCTGACGCAGCTTGTCGTCACGCAGACGCGCGCGCGTTTGCGCGGCGTTTTCATCGGCGAAACGCTCGCCGATGCGTGCCTGCTGACGATCGAATTCGGCAACCGCGGCTTCCGCATCGCGGCGCCGCTTCGGCAGGAAAACCAGTTTGTCCGCGACCCATGCGACACCCGTCAAAACGACGAGCACAAAAAGAATCAGCGCAAAATTCATAGGGTTCCGTTATTCAACTTATTTGTCTTCGACACGCAGAATAGCGAGGAAAGCCTCTTGCGGGATTTCGACCGAGCCCACCTGCTTCATTCGCTTCTTGCCTGCCTTCTGCTTTTCCAGCAGCTTCTTCTTCCGCGTAATATCACCGCCGTAGCATTTTGCCAGCACGTTCTTACGCAACGCTTTAATGTTTTCGCGCGCAATAATGTTCGAACCGATCGTGGCCTGAACCGCTACGTCGTACATCTGACGCGGAATCAGCTCGCGCATTTTCGCTGCCACTTCGCGGCCGCGGTACTGGCTTTGCGAGCGATGCACGATAACCGACAGCGCATCGACCTTGTCGCCGTTGATCAGCATGTCGACCTTCACGACGTCGGAGGCGCGATATTCCTTGAACTCGTAATCCATCGATGCATAACCGCGCGAAATCGACTTCAGACGGTCGAAGAAATCGAGCACGACCTCGCCCATCGGGATTTCGTACGTGAGCTGGACCTGACGACCGTGATACTGCATGTTGATCTGGTTGCCGCGCTTCTGCGTACACAACGTGATCACCGCGCCGACGTAGTCTTGCGGCATGTACAGGTTCACGGTAACGATCGGCTCGCGCACTTCCTCGATCTTCGGTGGCTCCGGCATCTTGGCCGGATTCTCGACCATCAGGGTCGTGCCGTCGCGCTGCAGGACTTCGTAGACCACGGTCGGCGCCGTCGTGATCAGGTCCATGTCGAACTCACGTTCGAGACGTTCCTGCACGATTTCCATGTGCAACAGACCGAGGAAGCCGCAGCGGAAACCGAAGCCGAGCGCCTGCGACACTTCCGGTTCGTACTGCAGCGACGCGTCGTTCAGCTTGAGCTTTTCGAGCGAGTCGCGCAGCGCGTCGTACTGGTTCGCTTCGACTGGATAGAGGCCCGCGAACACCTGCGGCTTCACTTCCTTGAAGCCCGGCAGCGGCGCGGCCGCCGGCTGGCTCACCAGCGTAACCGTGTCGCCGACCTTCGCCGCGGCGAGTTCCTTGATGCCGGCGATGATGAAGCCCACCTGCCCCGCCGACAGCGATTCGAGATTCTTCGATTTCGGCGTGAACACGCCGATATGTTCGACCGGATACTGCGCGCCGGTTGCCATCAGCCGGATCTTGTCCTTCGGACGCAGCGTGCCGTTGACGATGCGCACGAGCATCACGACGCCGACGTAGTTGTCGAACCACGAGTCGATGATCAGCGCCTGCAGCGGTGCTTCCGGATCGCCCTTCGGCGGCGGCACTTTCGCGATCAGCGCTTCGAGCACGTCTTCGACGCCGAGGCCGGTCTTCGCGCTGCAGTGCGTCGCGTCGGTCGCGTCGATGCCGATCACGTCCTCGATCTCGGCGATCGCGTTTTCGGGGTTCGCCGCCGGCAGATCGATCTTGTTCAGCACCGGCACCACTTCGACGCCGAGTTCGATGGCCGTGTAGCAATTGGCGACGGTTTGCGCCTCCACGCCCTGGCTCGCGTCGACGACGAGCAGCGCGCCTTCGCACGCGGACAGCGAGCGGCTGACTTCGTACGAGAAGTCGACGTGCCCCGGTGTGTCGATCATGTTCAGGTTGTAGACCTGCCCGTCGCGCGCGCGATATGACAACGCGGCGGTCTGCGCCTTGATGGTAATACCGCGCTCACGCTCGAGATCCATCGAGTCGAGCACCTGGGCTTCCATCTCGCGGTCGGACAGACCGCCACAAATCTGGATGATGCGATCGGCGAGCGTCGACTTGCCATGGTCGATGTGCGCAATGATCGAGAAGTTACGAATATGATCCATTCAGTGCCGATCAAGCGAAAAGGCGCGCCCGGACAATAGCGGAGCACGCCTTGTAAGTAGGTGAAAATCCTATCTATTTTAGCCGAAAAGGCCATCGGCCGGCGCATCTTGCTAAGTGCGGCCAGAAACACGGCCTAGAGGATGCGAGAATTTACCGCGTGCGTTGCGGTGAACCACCGCAAAATCACGCCTGGATTGCGCGGATACGTATCAGGATGCCGCCGCTACACGCGATGCATGCGCGGCCAATGCCGCCCGCACGCGCGTTTCGTCGAGATGGTAGTGGCACAACTCGACGCCATCGCAAACCAGCACCGGTACCAACTCGTTGTAACGTGCTTCGAGCGACGAATCGCTGTCGACGTCGATCACCGTCAGTTGCACGCCGAACTCGGCCAGCAACGGCTCGAGCGCGGCGCGCATGTCCTCGCACAGATGGCACCACGCGCGCCCATAAAGCGTGAGCGATGCCGTCTTCGTCATTTCTGCGCGCTGCGCGGGCGGATCGGCACAAACTGCGTGTTGTCGCCGCGACGAACCAGCAACGCGACCATCTTCTGCGAATCGAGGTGCGACGTCACTTCGTCGAACTGCTTCGCGCTCGTCACATCCGTATCCCCGACCCGCAGGATAATGTCGCCCTTTTGAAGCCCGACACGCGCGGCCGGACCGTCGACCGCGTCGATCTGCACGCCGTTCTGAATCTTCAGCGCTTTCTGCTGATCGGCGGGAATGTCGCTGACCGCGATGCCGAGCGCGTTAGTCGCGCGCTGCTTCGGCGGCTGCGGTTTCTTCTGATCCGCCTTCGCGACCTTATCCGGCTGCATTTCGGCGATCGTGATCGACAGATCGCGCGTTTGACCCTTGCGCCAGATCGTGATCGATGTCTTCGTGCCCGGCTTCGTATCGCCGACCATGCGCGGCAGGTCCGTCGCGGTGTCGACCGAATGACCGTTGAACTTCAGGATGATGTCGCCCGGCTGCACGCCGGCCTTGTCGGCCGGGCCGCCCGGCTCGACGCTGCTGACGAGCGCGCCCTGCGCCTTCGGCAAACCGAGCGAATCGGCGACGTCCTTCGTCACTTCGCCGATCGCCACCGCGATGCGGCCGCGCACCACCTTGCCCGAACTCTTCAGCTGGTCGGCCACGCGCATCGCTTCGTCGATCGGAATCGCGAACGAAATGCCCATGAAACCGCCGGTGCGGCTATAGATCTGTGAATTGATGCCGATCACTTCGCCCTGCATGTTGATCAGCGGACCGCCCGAGTTGCCGGGATTGACGGCGACGTCGGTCTGGATGAACGGCAGGTAGTCGCCGGTGTCGCGCCCCTTCGCGCTGACGATACCGGCCGTTACGGTGTTTTCGAGACCGAATGGAGAACCGATCGCGACGACCCATTCGCCGACGCGCACCTTGTTCGAATCGCCGATCGTGATGGTCGGCAGATTCGACGCGTTGATTTTCACGACCGCGACGTCGGTTCGGTCGTCGACACCGATCAGCTTCGCCTTGAATTCGCGTTTGTCGGTCAGCGTCACGTAGATCGTGTCCGCGTCGTCGACGACGTGCGCATTGGTCATCACGTAGCCATCAGCCGACAGGATGAAGCCCGAGCCTACCCCGCTGTTCTGTTCGGCGTCGGTGTTGTCCGGTGAATCCGGGCTGCCGCCACTACCGCCGCCACCACCTCCACCCCCACCGCCGTTATCGCCCCCGTGCGGCGATTGCGGCGACTGCGGCATCGGAATCCCGAAGAAACGCCGGAAGAACTCCGACATGTCGCCGTCGTCCATACCCGGCGGCAGGCCGCCGCGAGAACTACCGTTCGACACGCGTGTTGTCGTGCGAATGTTGACGACCGCCGGGCCGACCTTGTCGACGAGGTCAGTAAAGTCGGGCAGATTGGCAGCGGGAGCCGCCGATGCCATATGCGGCACAAGCGGCAAACACGCCGCCACCACTACGGCCGCGAGGAATTTGCGCACCGAGAAAGTCGTCATATCGTAGCAAGCCGAGGGATTTCAGGATTCGGAAGGGTTACTTCGGAGCTTTGTATTCTATGGCAGACGCGAACTGCTGCAATGTGGTTTGGGGCACCTCACCGAGCAGGGTAATCCAGAAGTCGCCCTGACGCTTGACCAGTACGTGCGTTGCGCCGCTATCGCCCGTGCCCTCCTTGCGCGTATTGTTCTCGACCGGCTCGACGAACACCGAAATCGCCGCGAGGCCGTCGGAAAACACGGCCTGATCGACCGGGATCGGCGGCTGCCCCGTCTCGCGCGACGCCATCGGGCGGCGCAACTGGCGAATCATGTGGAAGCCCGGAACCGACGGCGTGATCTGCCAACCCTGCGCGGCCATGTCGACCGGCTCGACGGGCGGACGCACGACGGTCCAGCCCGCGAGATTGCGAATGCCGTTGACAATGCCCGTCTTGTCGACCGGAACACCGATGCGAACCTGCGAAAACGACAGCTGCTCGAGTACCTGGCCGCTCGGGTCGAGAGTCTGAGCGCGCAGCAGCAGACCGGTTTTTTTGTCGGCCCATAGCTTGTACGCAAAGCGATACGAGTCTTTGGGATCGAGTTCCATCACCACACTGTCGACGCCCGCGACGCGGTCGTCGCCAAGCATTTTCGGCTCGTAGACGGACAGTACCTGCTCGCCGTTCACGGCCAGCAGCGCAGGGAACGAGTCTTTGTTCTGCCGCTTTTCGAAGACTACGATACGCCGCTCGGGCACGAACGTGTACATGTCGTCGTTATGCCGCAGCATTTTGCGCGGCTTGCCGTCGAGGCTCTCGAGCTGCTCGAACTCGCCGTCCGCATGGGTGGAGTAGTGCGCGATGTGCGACGTCTGCACGAAATTGCCGCGCTGATAGACGAACGCGCCCTCGTAATTCTGCTGCTGGGCAGCCTCGTGGATGCGGTCGAGCAGTGCCGCGGCCGTGCGACGGACGACGGCCGGATCGTCTTGTGCGAAGACCCGCGGTGTGGCGGACAACAGCACGGCTGCACAGAACAGAAATGCTGGCAACCGCCCCCAGATAGTCGTTTTATTGAACCGCGGAGTCTGCATCAAACTATTGGCCCTGCGTGGAGACTGAGGCAGCGCGAATGACCGGCATCGAGCCTGCCATCACCGGTTGTTGCGCGAACTGCTGATGAGCTTCGAGGTATTGATCGAGGCTCGCGTCGCGAATGATGTTGGCGTCTTGCGCGGGCACCGAAGCCATGGCGACACGCTGCACCGTATCGCCGTGCGATTGGAGCGAAGCGAGCTGGGCACCCGGACCACCCGGCACGCCCTGCAGCTGCGGCACGACGATCCAGGTCAACGTTGCGGCGGCGGCAGCGACGGCAAAAGCCGGCACCACCCGTCGACGCAGCCCGAGCAGGCGGCGCGTGACCGACGCGGACGCGGCTGCTGGCGCAAGCACATGCGGCTCGCTTTCGAGACGCGCGGCAAAGCCGCTCAGAAAAGCGCTGCTCCGTGCGGGACTGACTGCCAGATCATCGGAACGCAGCGCGTCGCCGATCAGGTGGTAGCTCGACCAGGCGGCGCGATCATCGCCGTCCAGCTCCGCAAGAAACTTGTCCAGATTCAGATGCTCTTCGCCGAACAGTTCACCGTCGACGAAAGCGGACAGACGCTCGCCGTGCGAGCTCGCTTGCGACTGCATCGAGACCGACCCCATGATGCTCCCCATCTTCCAAATATCCCGTAGTGACACCACTAATCCAGATATTGCACCGCTGCCCCGCCAAGCCGGCTGGACGCTCAGAAACGTCTACCAGCGCTTGCCTTCGGGTGTGTCAAGCAACGGTCGCAATTTTGCCGCAATGGCTTCGCGAGCGCGGAAAATTCGTGATCTGACTGTACCAATTGGACAACCCATCATCTCAGCGATTTCCTCGTAGCTCAAACCCTCAATTTCTCGAAGAGTAATGGCGGTGCGCAATTCTTCCGGTAAAACCGCCATCGCAGCATTGACCGTTTCGGCGATCTGCTTGCTCATCAACATCGACTCAGGCGTGTTGATATCCCTTAGTTGGTCGGCGTCGGAGAAAGTTTCAGCTTCTTCAGCATCCGCTTCGGTCGAGGTCGGCGCGCGCCGGCCCTGGGTGGCAAGGTAGTTCTTCGCGGTATTGACCGCAATCCGGTACAACCACGTATAAAACGCCGACTCGCCGCGAAACTGCGGCAACGCGCGATACGCCTTGATAAAAGCGTCCTGCGCGACGTCTTCGACTTCGGCGGGGTCCCGCACGAGACGCGAGATCAGCCGGAGAATCTTGCGGTGGTATTTGGAGACCAGAAGCTCGAACGCGGCCTTGTCGCCCTTCTGAACGCGCTCGACCAGCACCTGATCAATTTCTTTTTCGCTCACCTGATAAATCCGTTAACTATAGGGCGCATGGCGGGGGACCATTGTAGCGTCCCCCTCTTGAGGGCACGTTACTACGGTAACAGCGGTTACAGTCGTTACAGTCAGGCGCCGGCTGCACGCCGGCCCAGCACGGAAAGTTCGCGGAAAACGGTGGGCGGCGACGCGTCGGCGGTGAGCAGCAGGGAGCGCATGCGGCCGCGCCTTTGACCACCCTCGGGCTCGATCGCAAGCACCAGCAAGCGGCCGCTCCACTGCGCGCACCCGACCACGCGGCCTCGTGCGAGCAACACGCCCGCGTGGTTCCAGGCGGAAATCTCGCCGATCCCGACATGCAGCGCGACGGGTTGCGCCGCCTCATGCCTCGCCGCGCACAGCGCGAGCAGCGCTGCGACGGCGAGCGTCAACGGAGCGGTCTGCCACGCGCCCAACCGCGGCGCGAGACAGGTATAGACGGCTAACGTCACAATCAGCACGAACGCCCCCAGCGCGGCACGCATTGCGACCGAACGACGCAGCGCAATCCGCTGGGCCGCGCTGCCCAATGTTGCCGGCGTGGGGGAAAGCGCCGGCGAAGCCGGCGTCGTGAACTGACTCGTCACCCGTGGTCAGGCGATCAGGCGCGCTTGAACACCAGCGTGCCGTTCGTGCCGCCGAACCCGAACGAGTTCTTCAGCGCGACGTCGATCTTCATGTCCCGCGCGGTGTTCGCGCAGTAATCGAGATCGCAGGCCGGGTCCTGGTTGAAGATGTTGATGGTCGGAGGCGAAACCTGGTGATGCACGGCGAGCACCGTGAACACCGACTCCAGACCGCCGGCGCCGCCCAGCAGGTGACCCGTCATCGACTTGGTCGAGTTGACGACCATGTCCTTTGCGTGGTCGCCGAACGCCCGCTTGATACCGGTCGTTTCCGCCAGATCGCCGAGCGGCGTGGACGTGCCGTGCGCGTTCAGATAGTTCACCTGATCGCCGTTGATACCCGCGTTCTTCAATGCGGCGAGCATGCAGCGGCGTGCGCCGTCGCCGTCTTCGAGCGGCGCGGTCATGTGGTACGCATCGCCGCTCATGCCGTAGCCGCCGATTTCCGCGTAAATCTTCGCGCCACGCGCCTTCGCGTGCTCGTACTCTTCGAGCACCATCACGCCCGCACCTTCGCCGAGCACGAAGCCATCGCGGTCCTTGTCCCACGGACGGCTCGCGGTCGCCGGATCGTCATTGCGTTGCGACAGCGCACGCGCCGCCGCAAAGCCGCCGATACCGAGCGGCGACACGGTCGATTCCGCGCCACCGGCGATCATCACGTCGGCGTCGCCGTATTCGATCAGGCGCGAAGCTTCGCCGATGCAATGCAGACCGGTCGTGCACGCGGTGACGATCGACAGATTCGGACCCTTGATGCCGAACTTGATCGACAAGTGGCCGGAGATCATGTTGATGATCGAAGCCGGCACGAAGAACGGAGAAATGCGACGCGGGCCGCGATTGAGCAATTCGGTCTGGGTGATTTCGATCATCGGCAGACCGCCGATGCCCGAACCGACCACCACGCCAATTCGCTCCGAGTTCTCGTCGGTGACTTCGAGGCCGCTGTCCTGCATCGCCTGGATGCCCGCAGCCACGCCGTAGTGGATGAACGTATCCATGTGGCGCGCTTCCTTACCGGGGATGTAGTCCTCGATATTGAAGCCCTTCACCTCGCCGGCGAAACGAGTCGAGAAGTTCGACGCATCGAACTTCGTGATATTGGCAATCCCAGACTTGCCGGCGACCAGATTGGCCCAGCCATCGGCAACATTATTGCCAACAGGCGAAATCAGCCCCAGGCCTGTAACAACAACACGACGGCGGCTCACGGTAACCCCTTTTTCATAGATGACAAAAAGCAAAAGCCACAGCGGCCACAGGAATCGCCCTGTGTGCCCTGTGGCTGTTTAAGTCGGCAATCGCGCGAAAGTTGCGCTGTCAACATCGCTGGCTCCTGACGGCCAAGCGGCGCGGCGCATGGTGTGCCAATGGACACGCCCCATAGCGCCGACCCTGCTGGCGCCGGCAAACGGCAAGGCGTCATGCGCGGCCCGTGCAGAAACGCAGGCGCGAATGACCTTAGGCCTTGACGTTCGCGCGAGCGTAGTCGATCGCTTGCTGAACGGTGGTGATCTTCTCGGCTTCTTCATCCGGAATTTCCATGCCGAATTCGTCTTCGAGGGCCATCACGAGCTCAACGGTGTCGAGCGAGTCGGCGCCGAGATCGTTCACGAACGACGCTTCGTTCTTGATTTCCGCTTCCGCAACGCCCAGTTGTTCCGCGACGATCTTCTTGACGCGCTGTTCGATATTGTCCATTACCCCTCCAAGGGAAAAGAAGTTCAAAAATACAGGTGCGCGCATTTTATCAGGTTTGACCCGGCAAAAAAGCGGCGCTTCGGGTTCCTGTCAACGCTTGCGCCTCATGCTTCTGCAAACACATCAAGGCGCGGATAGTAACCGAATTTGGTTACTGCATATACATGCCGCCGTTCACGTGCAGCGTCGTGCCGGTGATGTAGCCCGCTTGCGGCGACGCGAGGAACGCGACCGCGTGCGCGATGTCTTCCGGGCTACCGAGACGGCCGAGCGGAATCTGCGTTTTCAGCGCGGTCTGCTGCTCTTCGGGCAGCGCTTTCGTCATATCGGTATCGATGAAGCCAGGCGCCACGCAATTGACCGTGATGCCGCGGCTACCGATTTCACGCGCGAGCGCGCGCGTCATGCCCGCCACGCCGGCCTTCGCGGCCGCATAGTTGATCTGCCCAGGGTTGCCTGCCGAGCCGACCACCGACGTAATGTTGATGATGCGGCCGCCTTTCGCTTTCATCATCGGACGCAGCACCGCGCGCGACAGGCGGAACACCGACTTCAGGTTGGTGTCGATCACCGCGTCCCAGTCGTCGTCCTTCATGCGCATCGCCAGTTGATCCTGCGTGATGCCGGCGTTGTTCACCAGCACGTTGAGCGCACCGAATTCCTTGACCGTGCCGTCGATCAACGCCTCGGCCGCGGCCGCGTCGTTGACGTCGAGCACCGCGCCGCGGCCATTCACGCCCGCCGCCTTGAACGCTTCGCTGATTGCAGCCGCCCCGCTTTCGCTCGTCGCGGTACCGATCACCGTAGCGCCCTGATGCGCGAGTTCCATCGCGATCGCACGGCCGATGCCGCGCGATGCGCCCGTCACGATTGCGATCTGCTTGTCGAGAGTCTTTTCCATCTGTCAGTCCGGATGCCCTTCAAATAGGGCTGATTGATTCTTGTTGATTCGTCTGTCGGGAGATGCCGCGCCAGCGAGACGCTGCCCTGTCGACACGCGCTGGCGAATGCGCGCTCAGCCCGCCGTCACGAGCTTCAGCGTTTCTTCGAGCGATGCCGGATCGAACACCGACGCGCCGACCAGATTGCCGTCGATGCGCTTGGTCAAACCCGCAAGGACCTTGCCCGGACCGCATTCGATCACGTGCGTGACGCCCTGCGTGGCCATGGCCTGCACGCATTCGACCCAGCGCACCGCACCAGCCGCCTGGCGCACCAGCGCGTCCTTGATCCTGGCCGGCTCGTTGACCACGGCGACGTCGACGTTGTTGATGACGGGAATCGACGGCACCCGCACGTCGATGCTCGCGAGGTATTCGCGCAGTTGATCCGACGCGGGCTTGAGCAGCGACGAGTGGAACGGCGCCGACACCGGCAGCGGCAGCGCGCGCTTCGCGCCCTTCGCCTTCGCGACTTCGCAGGCCTTCTCGACCGCGGCTTTGTGGCCCGCGATCACGACTTGCGCCGGAGCGTTGAAATTGACCGCTTCGACGACGCCCGCCGGCGATGCTTCCGCGCAGACCGCGCGCACCGTGTCGTCGTCGAGGCCGAGAATCGCGGCCATGCCGCCTTCGCCCACCGGCACCGCGGTTTGCATCGCCTGCGCGCGGAAACGCACGAGCGGCACCGCGTCGCGAAACGCCAGCGCCCCGGCCGCGACGAGCGCCGTGTATTCGCCGAGGCTATGGCCGGCGACGATCGCCGGCGCCGGGCCGCCCGCCTGCTGCCACGCGCGATAGACAGCGTAGGCCGCGGTCAGCATGACCGGCTGGGTGTTGGTGGTGAGATTGAGATCTTCGGCCGGGCCTTCAGCGATCAGCTTGCCGAGGTCCTGGTTGAGTGCGTCGGACGCTTCCTGGACCGTCTCACGCACGATTGCGTGATCGGCGAATGCGTTGAGCATGCCGACCGCCTGCGAACCCTGCCCAGGAAAAACGAACGCGAATTTCATATCGTCCCCAAATTCTGTTTAATCGGATGTGACGGCCGGCCGCGGCTGCCAGATGACGCGCGGGATTACGCCGGCCGCGCGGGCGCCGGCCGCGGCGCCCTGCGATGCGTCGTCGCGCTCAGTAGCGAATGACCGACGCCCCCCACGTGAAACCGCCGCCGACGCCTTCGATCAGCACGTTGTGGCCGCGCTTGATGCGGCCGTCGCGTACCGCGACATCGAGTGCAAGCGGAATGGACGCCGCCGACGTATTGCCGTGCTCGCCCACCGTGACGACCATGCGCTCCTGCGGCAGACCGAGCTTGCGGCAGGTGCTCTGCATGATGCGGATATTGGCCTGATGCGGAATCAGCCAGTCGACCTGCTCGGGCTTCAGATCGGCTTTTTCCAAAGCTTCGATCGCCACCTTCTCGAGCACGTTGACGGCGAGTTTGAACACAGCCTGACCGTCCATGTGCAGGAACGCGCTGCCGGCGACCACGCCGCCGTTCACGTTGCCCGGTGTGCAAAGAATGTTCGAATGGCTGCCGTCCGCGTGCAGCGCGCTCGAGAGCACACCCGGTTCGTCGGAGGCTTGCAGGATCACCGCGCCGGCCCCGTCGCCGAACAGCACGCAGGTGGTGCGGTCGTTGAAATCGAGAATGCGCGAGAAGGTTTCCGCGCCGACCACGAGCGCCGTGCGATGCTGGCCGCTGCGAATCAGGCTGTCCACCGTCGCCACTGCATACGCGAAGCCGGAGCAGACCGCCTGCACGTCGAACGCGGCGCCGTGGTTTTTGATACCCAGCTTGTTCTGCAGCAGGCAGGCCGTGCTCGGGAACACGAAGTCCGGAGTGGAGGTGGCGACGACGATCAGGTCGATCGACTGCGGATCAATGTCCGCCGCTTCGATCGCGCGCTGCGAAGCGATCAACGCGAGGTCGCTGGTCGTGACGTCCGGTTCGGCGAAGTGACGCGCATGGATGCCCGTGCGCGCGACGATCCATTCGTCGCTCGTCTCGACACCTTGCCTGGCGAGACGCTCAGCCAGATCCTGATTGGTGACGCGGTTGGGCGGCAGACAGCTGCCGGTGCCCAGCACGCGGGAATAGATAGTGGATTGAGCCATTATGCCTTCGAGGATTGCGCAGCGTAGGGCTCGGCCGGCTGGCCTGCGATCGGGCTTGCGTGACCCGCACCGCTTGCGTCGCGCGCCGCCTGTTCGAGAGAACCCGCATTCTCTTCCATCGCTCGCGCAAGGCGCTCCAGCACGCCGTTTTTGACGGCATCATACCCGCGTTTGATGGCCCACTCAAACGCGTAGGCATCGGCGGAACCGTGGCTTTTGATCACGAGACCGCGCAAGCCGAGCAGCGCGGCGCCGTTGTATTGCCGATGATCGACGCGTTTCTTGAAGCGCATCAATACCGGCAACGCAAGCACCGCCATCACCTTGGTCAGCCACGACCGGCCGAACTCTTCCTTGATGATGTTCGACAGCATTTGCGCGAGACCTTCCGACGTCTTCAGCGCGACATTGCCGACAAAGCCATCGCAGACGATTACGTCGACGGTGCCCTTGTAGATGTCGTCGCCTTCTACATTGCCGTGAAAGTTCAGTGTACTCGCACGCAGCAGTTCGCCGGCGCGTTTGATGATGTCGTTGCCCTTGATGACTTCTTCGCCGATGTTGAGCAGGCCGATGGTAGGCCGCTCTTTTCCCTCGAGCGCGGACACGAGCGCGTGCCCCATCTCGGCGAACTGCAGCAGATGCTGCGGCTCGCAGTCGACGTTGGCGCCCAGGTCGAGCATCATCGTATAGCCGGTGGGATTTGGCAGGGCAAACGCGATGGCCGGGCGTTCGATGCCCGACAGCGTTTTCAGCACATAACGCGAGACCGCCATCAACGCGCCGGTATTGCCGGCAGAAATGCAGGCCTGCGCCTCGCCTTCCTTGACGCGGTTCAGCGCCACGCGCATCGACGAATCTTTTTTCTTGCGCAGCGCGACCTCGACCGGATCGTCCATCGCGACGACCTCGGTAGCAGGCACGACGGTCAGCGCCGGCAGATCCTGAGCCCTGAGCTTCTTCAGCTGCGCACGAATCGCACTTTCAATGCCGACGAGCAGCAACTGCGCATCGGGATGCGAACGAACGAAGTTGACGGCAGCGGGAACGGTCACGGACGGGCCGTGGTCGCCTCCCATGCAATCTATCGTGAGCTTTACTGTCATGGAGTGCGACGAATTTCAGACACAAAAAAGCGGCAGTTGAATGCCGCCTTTTTGCCGAACCGGGAAAATGTCAAGCGAGCCGATCGCTGCGCGAAACGCCACAGGGCGCATCGCAGTCAACGATTAGTCGTTCTTCGTCTTGACGACTTTCTTGCCGCGATAGTAGCCGTTCGGGCTAATGTGGTGACGCAGATGCACTTCGCCCGTGCTCGGCTCAACGGCCAGCGGCGCTGCCGTCAGGAAATCGTGCGAACGGTGCATGCCGCGCTTCGACGGCGACTTCTTGTTTTGTTGAACTGCCATGACTAAAACTCCAAAAAATTTTCCGAATTCTAACACAGCCCGATACGGACTTAACCACTGGCCGAATGGCCAATGCGCCCGCATCGCGCCCCCTGCAACTGTTCAGTGCTTCTTGCCGCCCGGCTCGTCGCGCTTCAGACTTTCGAGCGCCGCAAACGGGTTGCGCCGTTCGCCAGACTGGTCCGGCTCGCCGACATCGCCGGCTTCGTCCTGCGCGGCTTCGTCGCCCTCGCCTTCGCTGCCGTCCGCACCCGAGACAAGGCTCTCGTGCACTTCAGGACAAACCTCGTGTTTGGGCACGAGCGGCAAGGAAAGCAGCAACTCTTCTTCGATCAAGTCGATGAGATCGAACTGGCGCGAGCCCACGATCACCTCGACTTCATCCTCGTCGAGCGGAAACTCTTCGGCTTCCGCCTCCGTATTGACGATCCGGTAAGTTGCATCGACGTTGAACGCCTGCGAATACGGCGTCAAGCACCGCTGGCATTCGAGCCACGCCGCACCGTGAATCGCCAGCCGCAGATAAGGCTGGGGACCTTCGGTGCCGTCGTCCTGCAATTCCGGCTGCGTCGTCCCTTCGGCCTGCCATGTGAACGCGGTGTCGCGATCTGGCGCTTCCGCCGGGACTTCGTTTAACATGCGCGGCAGTTGCGAGACGCGCACGACACCCGCGGCCTGACGTCCGTTCCGCGTGAATTCGAACAGATCGAGCTCATGCGGGTCGGACAGACCTGCAGGATTGCCAGGATGTTGAGTCATGTGCGCTCCTGCGTCGGCAAGCATTTTGCCGGGGTGATTCGCGAAGGACGATCAGATCCGCCGCGAAGGTAATCCGGTGTGCGAGGTAGCCTGTGGACCACGACTGTTGCGTTCAACCTTGCTGTGCCTTCTCAACCTTCCGACTGCCGAAAGCCGCTGAACGCGCCGAGACCCTTCAAGCGCAAGCATACCGTGAAAAGCCCGAAATCATATCCGTTTTGTCTTTTCGAGTCAAACACTTAAGCTCGTACGCGCGCGAGCCTCGCCCGACGCCGTACGACCCGCCACTTCCGTTGCCCGCAAACCATGTCTGATTACTCCAAACGCCCGCCACGCCTGATTCTGGCGTCGAGTTCGCCGTATCGCCGCGAGCTGCTCGAACGCCTGCGGGTGCCGTTCGACGTCGTCGTGCCTGCGATCGACGAAACCCCGTTTGCCGGCGAAACGCCCGAAGCAACCGCGCTGCGGCTCGCCGAAGCCAAAGCCCGCGCGGTCGCTCAAGGCCTCGACGACGAACGCGCGCTCGTGATCGGCTCCGACCAGGTCGCCACTTACGACGGCCTGCAGATCGGCAAGCCCGGCACCCACGACAGGGCGCTTGCGCAATTGCAAGCGATGCGCGGCCGCGACGTGCTGTTCCACAGTGCGCTGTGCCTGTTCGACAGCGCGACGGACAGCGCGCAAACCGTCGACGTGATCACCCGGGTGCGCTTTCGCGACCTCCCGGACGCCGCGCTCGACGCCTACCTGCGCGCCGAAACGCCGTACGACGTAGCCGGCAGCGCCAAATCCGAAGGACTTGGCATCGCACTGCTGGAAGCCATCCATTCCGACGACCCAACCGCGCTCGTCGGCCTGCCGCTGATCGCGCTGTCGCACATGCTGCTCGCGGCCAACTACCCGCTTCTGGGGGCACGATGAACGGCACGCTCTATCTGATTCCGAATACGCTCGGCGAAGGTGACGCAAGCGCGCTCGAGTTGGTGCTGCCCGCGCCCGTGCGCGCCCGTGCGGCGTCGCTGCACTATTACATTGGTGAAAACGCCAAAACCACGCGCGCGTTCCTGAAAAAAGTCGGCACTGACCGGCCGATTCAGGAAATCGAAATTCGCGAACTGAACGTCAATACGCCCGCTGGGGAAATCGACAAGCTGCTTGCCCCGTTGCTCTCAGGCACCGACGCAGGACTTGTCTCCGAGGCCGGCTGCCCGGCGGTCGCGGACCCGGGCGCGCTGCTCGTGCGACGCGCGCACGAGCGCGGCGTGAAGGTCGTGCCGCTGGTGGGGCCTAGTTCGATTCTGCTCGCGCTGATGGCATCGGGGCTGAACGGCCAAAGCTTCGCATTCCACGGTTACCTGCCCGTCGACGCCGCCGAGCGCGCCAAACGCCTGCGCGATCTCGAACAACAGTCGCGAAAGAGCCGGCAAACGCAGATCTTCATCGAAACGCCGTACCGGAATCGCGCGTTGCTCGATACGTTGCTCGCGAGCTGCGCGCCGTCGACGCTCGTCTGCGTCGCGGTTGACCTGACGCTGCCGAGCGAAACGATCGCCAGCCGGAGCGTCGCCGACTGGAAAAAGAAGCCCGAGGTCGACCTGCATAAGCGGCCGGCGATTTTTCTGATTCTGGCGGTCTGAGCGCAGGCACCGGCCAGGCAGCGAAGGCCTGGTCGCGCCCGGAACCCGCACACAATGACAAAGCCCGCGCGATCGACCCATGTCGATCGCGCGGGCTTCTTTTATTACTACGAGCTCAACGCAGATTCATTTTCGCGCCGAGCGCCATCGCCCGAACCGCTCCAGCGCCGACCGCCGCACCGAATTTGCGGGCAACACGATCCGTAATGCTTTCTTTTACCGTGTAATCAACGATATCTGGCGCCTTGAAGATATCACGCGCGACGTAATCCGCATCGCCAAACCCGTCCGCGAGACCCAGCTCGACACTCTTCTGCCCGGTCCAGAAGAGACCCGAGAACATATCGGGTGTCTCATGCAGCCGCTTGCCGCGCCCCTGACGCACCGCATCGATGAACTGCGCGTGGATCTGATCGAGCATAGCCTGTGCATGTTCGTCCATCTTCGGCGTTTCAGGCGAGAACGGATCGAAAAAGCCTTTATTCTCACCCGATGTGTGCAGCCGGCGCTGAATCCCGAGCTTGTCCATCAGGCCGGTGAATCCGAAGCTGTCCATCAGCACGCCAATCGAACCGACGATGCTCGCCTTGTCGACATAGATCTTCTCCGCTGCCGCGGCCGCGTAATATCCGCCGGACGCGCACATATCGCCGACCACGACATACAGCGGAATAGACGGATATTTGCCGCGCAATCGCCGAACTTCGCTGTTGATAATGCCCGCCTGCACCGGACTACCGCCAGGACTGTTGCAATAAAGAATCACCCCGGCGGTATTGGAATCTTCGAACGCGGAATCGAGCGCAGTGTTGATATCTTCGGCGTTCGCATTCGTATCCGACGAGATCTCGCCATCAAGCGAAATCATCGCCGTATGACGGCCGGTCGTGGCAACGCGCTCGCCCGAGAAACTCAACGCACCCCACACCGCGAGTGCCAGCACGGCGAGAAACACGAAGCGGAAGAAAATCCGCCAACGCCGCGCGGCGCGTTGCTCGTTGACCGCTGCGAGCGCGATGCGCTCAAGCGCGGCCCGCTCCCAGCCGGGCTGGTCGGCGGACGCACGGGAGCGGCCTCCCGAGGCAGGGTCCTTTTCGGGGGTCAAATTGTCGGACATGCGAACAGTGGAAAAATTGAAGGGGAAATCAGCGCGTGACCGGCAGCAAATCGCCGTCAGGCAACCAGAATATCGCACGGCCCTCGGGCGTATCGCGTTCCTCGACCTGCACGGGGCGCAATCTGCCCCCTCGACACGGCCCACCGACGCATTTGCCGGTATCCGGCGCGTAAATCGCGCCATGTGTCGCGCACATCAAGTATAAACCGGACGATTCGAAGAACTGCCCTTCCTGCCAGTCGAGTTCCATCGGCACATGAGCGCAGCGGTTCAGATAGCCGTAGGCGCAACCATCATAGCGGACGAAAAACACCACGGCATCCTGTCCGCCGAGCCGCGCGTCGCGCCGGATGCCGTCGCCACCGTCGACCAGCTCGTCGGCGGCGCAAATACGCACTGCCTGCGCAGCCGCGGCGGCACCGGTAGCCACGCCGTCGGCACTCATGCGTTCTCCCGCAGCCAGCCGGACAAATCGCTGACGCTCGACGCAACGAACTTCGGTGACATCGCGTTCAGCGAATTCGCCGGATGCGCGCCGTACGTCACGCCGATGCCCGCCACGCCGGCGTTGAGCGCCATCTGCAGATCGTGCGTCGTGTCGCCGATCATGACCGTGCGTGCCGTATCCTGCCCCAATTCGCGGGTGAGTTCGTGCAGCATCGCCGGATGCGGCTTCGAGAAAGTTTCGTCAGCGCAGCGCGTGCCGTCGAACAGGCTCGTCAGGCGCGCCTGGTCGAGCGCGCGATTGAGCCCGACGCGGCTCTTGCCGGTCGCGACGGCGAGCAGATAGCCGACGTCGCGCAACTCCTGAAGCATCTCGCGCACGCCGGGGAACAGCTCGGTGGTCTGGTCTTTTACCAGAAAATGAAAGCGGTAACGCTCGGAAAGCCGCGGATAGTCAGCCGGATCGAGGGTCGGCGCGGCGATCTGCAATGCATCGCGCAGACCGAGGCCGATTACGTAGCTCGCGGCTTCGTCGGCGGGAACCGGCAGACCGAGATCGCGACACGCCGCCTGGATGCTGCGCGTGATGTGCGCGGTCGAATCCATCAGCGTGCCATCCCAGTCAAACACGATCAGATCAAATTGCTCTCTAGCCATGCAAAGTCGTCTCCGGGTTGAACCCAGTGCGTAGTTCGTTGAGTTGCTCGATAAAGCCGCGGCAATCGGCCGGCAGCGGCGCCTCCAGCTGCAGCGGTGCGCCGGTGGCCGGATGCGTGAGCTTGAGGCGGTAAGCGTGCAGAAACATGCGCTTGATGCCTGGCTTCGCATTGGCGCGCGCAAGCGCCTTGTTCAGCGCGAAATCACCATATTTGGCGTCGCCGACGATCGGCAATGCCAGATGCTGCAGATGCACGCGGATCTGGTGCGTGCGCCCCGTCTTCAGTTCCGCCTCCAGAAGCGCGTAGTCCGGCCAACGGTCGACCAGATTGAAGATCGTGTGAGAAGCGAGGCCATCGGCCTGCACGCGCACGCGGCGCTCGCCGTCGGCGGTGAGGTACTTGTGCAGCGGCTCCTTCACCGCGCGACGGCGGCCCCAGTCGCTCGCCCATTCGCCGTGCACGCACGCGTAGTAGCGCTTGTCCATCCGGTTGTCGCGGATCTGTTCGTGCAGATTGACGAGCGCCGCGCGCTTCTTCGCGAGCATCAGGATGCCCGAGGTCTCGCGATCCAGCCGGTGCACGAGTTCGAGGAATTTCGCCTGCGGCCGCGCCTCGCGCATCTGCTCGATCACGCCGAACGCGACACCGCTACCGCCGTGGACGGCGACGCCGGCCGGCTTGTCGATCACGAGCAGATGCTCGTCTTCGAACAGGATGTGAAAGGCCGCCGCAGGCACGGGCACGTGGGCGGCGGCCACATTCGGCTGCGCGACGCGAATGGGCGGCACTCGCACCAGATCGCCCAGTTCCAGCCGGTATTGCGCATCGATCCGGCCCTTGTTCACGCGCACTTCACCGCTGCGCAGGATGCGATAAATATGGCTCTTCGGCACGCCCTTGCAGACGCGCAGCAGGAAATTGTCGATGCGCTGACCGGCCGATCGGTCGTCGATTTCGATCAGCGAAACCTGGTCGCTTGAAACCTGGCCCGAAAGCGAGCCTTCGACCGCGCCTGCAACCGATCTCTGGGATGTTTTGCCTAACTCTTTCATTCTGAATATAATTTGCCCAGCAGTCCGCGACGGCCGGCGCAGTGTTCGCACAGCGTCCGGAATGTGGGTGGATTGCGCGAGCGCAAGCGATAAACCGTTATTTTACTTGCGCCGGGGTCTGGTTGCTCACCCTGAAAATGAGATGCAACAAGTTGCACGCACGAAGTCAGCACCCGGCAGGGACGGCGCCCGCAGGCGCGTTCGGTCAAGGCCGGCTTCGACGGTAACGGAATTTTGGTAAAAAAGAATTTAGCTTTCAGCTTCGTGATCCGGGTGGTATGACGCCCTGTTGGACGAAGCTGCAAGCCGCGAAAATACGGCGTGCGCCCGAGGCGTCTTGTAGAAAGTACAAGACATGGCGACGTCAAAAGAAGGCGAGACACCCCCAGCAGGAAAAGACGCGCCGCCTGCGCGAACTTCCCGTTGCGGCATGACCGCGGACTTCGGCCCTTCGCTCGCGCGCCCATTTGGCGCGCCAGTTCCACAGGACGAAGTCTTATGAAGGTCTGCTGGTTAAACGCGGCGTGTCAGGCCATGATTTGAAGCCGTGTTCGCATGTGCCCTGCGGCACCGCGCCCGTTTTTTGTTCGGGCGGGGCCCTCTCAGGCAATTCTCCCGCCATCTTTCCCGCTCCAGCGTGCTTGTGAAAACACAATAAGACGCGGCACGTCTGCCCTCTCCGCTCTCGCGACTGACAACCGCGCAGCTGGGCCGGCGAGGCCGCTCTGGAGCCGTTCAATGAAACGAATGTTGTTCAACGCGACGCAGCAGGAAGAGCTGCGCGTCGCCATCGTCGATGGGCAAAAACTCATCGATATCGACATCGAAACCGCCGGCCGCGAACAGCGCAAAGGCAATATTTACAAGGGCATCATCACGCGCATCGAGCCGTCGCTCGAGGCCTGCTTCGTCAACTACGGCGAAGACCGTCACGGCTTCCTGCCGTTCAAGGAAGTCGCCCGCCAGTACTTCCGCGACGGCGTCGACATGCGTTCCGCACGCATCCAGGACGCGCTGAGGGAAGGTCAGGAACTGATCGTCCAGGTCGAAAAGGAAGAACGCGGCAACAAGGGCGCAGCCCTGACCACGTTCATCTCGCTCGCCGGCCGCTATCTGGTGCTGATGCCGAACAACCCGCGTGGCGGCGGCGTGTCGCGCCGGATCGAAGGCGACGACCGTCAGGAGCTGCGCGAAACCATGGCGCAGCTGCAACTGCCGGAAGGCATGAGCATCATCGCGCGTACGGCCGGCATCGGCCGCAGCGCCGAAGAGCTGCAGTGGGACCTGAACTACCTGATGCAGCTGTGGCGCGCGATCGAAGCCGCGTCGCAAAGCGGCACGAGCGGTCAGCCGATGCTGATCTATCTCGAGTCGAGCCTCGTGATCCGCGCGATTCGCGACTACTTCCAGCCCGATATCGGCGAAATCCTGATCGACACCACCGAAATCCATGATCAGGCACGCGCCTTCATGGACATCGTGATGCCGGACAATGTCGGCAAGGTGAAGCGCTACCACGACGACGTGCCGCTGTTCTCGCGTTTCCAGATCGAGCACCAGATCGAAACCGCGTACTCGCGCACGGTGCCGCTGCCGTCGGGCGGCGCCATCGTGATCGATCACACCGAAGCACTCGTCGCGATCGACGTGAACTCGGCGCGCGCGACCAAGGGCGCGGACATCGAGGAAACGGCCGCGCGCACGAACCTCGAAGCCGCCGACGAAGTCGCCCGCCAGTTGCGTCTGCGCGACCTGGGCGGCCTGATCGTGATCGACTTCATCGACATGGAATCGGCCAAGAGCCAGCGCGAAGTCGAGCAGCGCCTGAAAGACGCGCTGAAGCACGACCGCGCCCGCGTGCAGATGGGCAAGATCTCGCGTTTCGGCCTGATGGAGCTGTCGCGTCAGCGTCTGCGCCCGGCGCTGTCGGAAGGCAGCCACGTCACATGCCCGCGTTGTAACGGCACGGGCCATATCCGCGATACCGAATCGTCCGCGCTGCAAGTGCTGCGGATCATTCAGGAAGAAGCGATGAAGGAAAACACCGCGGCGATCCATTGCCAGGTGCCGGTCGAAGTGACCGCCTTCCTGTTGAACGAGAAGCGCGCCGAAATCAACAAGATCGAATCGCGTTTCAAGGTCAACGTCGTGCTGATCCCGAACAAGCACCTCGACACGCCGCACTACAAGCTCGAGCGTCTGCGTCACGACGACGCGCGCCTCGACGATCCGCGCGCATCGTGGAAGATGGCCGAAGAAGCGGCCCGCGAACTCGAATCGGAAACCGGCTACAGCAAGCGCGCCGAGGAAGTGAAGCCGAAGCAGGAAGCGGCGGTCAAGGGCATCACGCCCGAGAAGCCGGCCCCGAGCGCGCCGGTCCGTCCGGCGGCCACCCCGGCTCCGGTCGCGGTGACACCGGCCAGCGGCGGTTTCATCGGCTGGCTGAAGAATCTGTTCGGCATGCAGCCGGCTGCTCCGGCACCCGCAGCACCGGCCACCACCGACAAGCAGGCTCGTCCGCAACGTGGCGAACGCACCGAGCGCGGTGAGCGCACGGGCGAGCGTGGCGGCGATCGCAACCGCAACCGCCGTGGCGGCGCAGGCGGCCGCGACGCAGCAGCGCGCGGCGAAGGCACGACCGGCGGCCGTCAGGCACAAGGTCAGCAGCCGTCGCAGCGTCGCGAGGAGCGCGAAGGCCGCGAGCCGCGCGTGCCGCGTGAGCAACGCGAACCGCGTGAGGCGCGTGAAGGCCGTGAACCGCGTGAAGGCCGTGAACCGCGTGAAGCCCGTGAGCCGCGCGAGGCTCGCGAACGCGACACCCGCGGCGCCGAGCGCGCGGAAGCCGTCGATGGCGCAGCACGCGCCGAACGTCAGGAACGCGGTGAGCGCCGCGAGCGTGGCGAGCGCGCTGAACGCGTCGAGCGTGGCGAGCGTCGCAAGCCGCAGGCGGAAGCTGCCGCGGCGCTGACGCAAACCGACACGCAAGCCGCCGACGAACTGGCGCGCGACCGCGCCGCAGCGGGTGAAAACGGCGTACCGGTCGATCAGGAAGCGGCAGCACGTGACGGCGAAGAGCGTCGTCGTCGCCGTCGCGGCCGCCGTGGTGGCCGTCGCGAGCGTGAAGAGGACGTGAACGGTAATCTCGCAGCGGACGTCGCGGAAGCAGAAGGCGATAACGTTGCCGCCAGCGACGAAGCGCCGGTGCACACCGAGCGTCCGGTCGAGCACACGCCCGCAGCCAGCGAAGCGAAGGACGTGACGCCGGTCGAAGTGGTGGTCGCCGCTGTCGCAACGGAAAGCGTCGTCGTGACCGAACTGCATGCTGCAGCCGAAACGCCGGCTCTCGCCGCGGAAAATGCCGCAAAGACCGAAAAGATCGTGCCGGTCGAAGAGGCTCCGGTGGCATCGATCGAGCCCGTGTCGGCGGAACCGGCTATTGAAGCGCCGGCGCAAGCCGAACAAGCCTCGCCGGCCGCGAGCGAACCGGTCGCACCGGTTGCTCCGGTCGCACCGGTTGCTGCGGTCCAACCGGCCACGCATGCCGAATCACCGGCAGTCGAACCGGCCCTGGTAGCGCAGCCGACCGTCCCGGTTGAACCGCAAGTCGCGCCGGTTGCGCTCGACACCGCGGCTCCGGCCACGATCGTCGAGGCACCGGCAGCCGAACCGGCGCCGCAGGCCGAGATCGTCGAGCCGCAACCGGTCGTCACAACGGAGCCGGCCGCGGTCGAACCGGCGCCCGTCGCTGCGGCCCCGCAGCCGGCTCCGGCCCGCAGCGCCGCGCCCGCCGCGTCGGCCGATGCATTGCAGCCGATCCTCGAGCAGGCTGGCCTGATCTGGGTGAACACCGACGCCGACAAGTTGCGCGCCGCGCAGGAAGCGGCGGCGCAGACGATCAAGCCGCCGCGCGTGGTCCGTGAGCGCAAGGCGCTGCCGCCGGCCGACAGCACGCCGATGCAACAGGTCGAAACGGTCAAGCATCCGCAATAAGCCGCGTCGTTGTCCGTGAAAAAGCCCGCCCCTTCCGGCGGGCTTTTTCTTTTGGCGGCCTGGCGTTGCCGCGAGCCGCGTCATGCGGCTCCCCGTATACCCCGACAACGCCCTCCTCCCGCCTGCCACCACGGGCATTTCCGATAGAATTAATCATCCGCTGTCCGTTCAAGCATCCGACGAAGCATTTCATGTCCCGACGCATCATCCCTGTTGCCGATCTCAGCACGGCGCCGGTCATCACCGGTCCGGCGCAGACGCCTAGCGGCGTGCTGCACGATGCGCTCGCGCGTCCGCTGCGCGATCTGCGCATCTCGGTGACGGACCGCTGCAATTTCCGCTGCGTCTACTGTATGCCGCGTGCGGTGTTCGACAAGGACTATGCGTTCCTGCCGCATAGCGCGCTGTTGAGCTTCGAGGAGATCGAGCGGCTCGCGCAGCAGTTCGTCGCGCATGGCGTCGAGAAGATTCGCCTGACCGGCGGCGAGCCGCTGCTGCGCAAAAACCTCGAATTCCTGATCGACCGGCTCGCCCGGCTGACCACGCCCGCGGGCCGTCCGCTCGATCTCACGCTGACCACCAACGGCTCGCTGCTCGCGCGCAAGGCGCGCAGCCTGAAGGACGCCGGCCTCACGCGCGTGACCGTCAGCCTCGACGCGCTCGACGACGCCCTGTTTCGCCGCATGAACGACGCCGACTTCGCGGTCGCCGACGTGCTCGACGGCATCGCCGCCGCGCACGCGGTCGGGCTCGCGCCGGTCAAAGTGAACATGGTCGTCAAACGCGGCACCAACGACAGCGAAATCGTCCCGATGGCGCGTCATTTCAAAGGCACGGACGTGGTGCTGCGCTTCATCGAATATATGGACGTCGGCACGTCGAACGGCTGGAACATGACCGAAGTGCTGCCGTCCGCCGACGTCGTCACCCGCATCGCCGAGCATTTCCCGCTGGCGCCGCTCGAAGCGCACAGCGCCGCGGAGACCGCGCAGCGCTGGGGCTATGTCGACGACGGCGGCGAGATCGGCGTCATTTCCAGCGTCACCCGCGCATTCTGCGGCAATTGCACGCGCGCGCGTTTGTCGACCGAGGGCAAGCTATACCTGTGCCTGTTCGCATCGACCGGGCATGACCTGCGCGCGCTGTTGCGCGGCGGTGCGAGCGATGCCGAAATCACCACCGCCATCGCCGAAATCTGGCAAGGCCGCAGCGACCGCTACTCGCAGCTGCGCGGCAGCCAGCCGGGCGAGCCGGGCGAGCCGGCCGGGCGTCGCGTCGAAATGTCCTACATCGGCGGCTGAGCGGCCGACGCATGTCCATCCCCCGCGAACAGATCACCGGGCTCGTGCTCGCGGGCGGGCGCGGCACGCGCATGGGCGGCATCGACAAGGGCTTGCAGCCGCTTCACGGCGAAGCACTCGCCGCTCACGTGCTGCGGCGCCTCGCCCCGCAGACGGGCCCGCTGATGATCAGCGCGAACCGCCATCCCGACGCCTACGCGGCGCTCGGCGCGCCGTATCGCGCAACGCTCGTCGCCGACACCCTCCCCGATTTTCCCGGCCCGCTCGCCGGCATGCTTGCCGGGCTGCGTGCCGCCGGCACCGCGTACCTGCTGAGCGTGCCCTGCGATTCGCCATGGCTGCCGGCCGACCTCGCCGCGCGCCTGGCGGACACACTCGCCGCCAACGACGCCGATATCGCGACCGTCAGCACCGTCGACACCCGTGGCGAAACCTCGCTGCACCCGGTATTCGCGCTGATGCGCACTGCCGTCGCGGACGACCTGGCCGCGTTTCTGGCCGCCGGGGAGCGCAAGGTCCGCGCGTGGTACGCGCGCCACAAGACGGTCGAAGTCGTCTTTGCCGACGAGCGAGCGTTCTACAATGCCAACTCGTTACAAGAACTCGCCGACCTCGAACGCAATCGAGGCCCCGGCTGACATCCGCTCCGGCCGCCCGGCAACAGCCGCGCCCGTCTCCGGTCGCGACGCCCAGCCATTCATGACCACGCTCAACGACTTTTCCCGCTGCGTCGCGCAGTACGATCCTCATGCGCTACCCGTGCCGGCCGCTCAGGCGATCGTCTGGCAGTGGGCGACGCCGGTCGCGGCCGTCGAGCGCGTGGCGTTGCGCGATGCGCTCGAGCGCGTGCTCGCCGCCGACGTCGTGTCGCCGATCGACGTTCCCGCGCACGACAACTCCGCGATGGATGGCTACGCGTTCAATCACGCGGCGCTCGCGGCCGGTATGCGAAGCGGCGCAGAGAGCGTCGAACTGACGGTTGCCGGCAAGGCGCTCGCCGGCCATCCGTTCACGGGCCGCGTAACAGCGAAGCAGTGCGTGCGCGTGATGACGGGCGCCTGTCTACCCGCCGGCTGTGACACCGTCGTGCCGCAGGAACAGGTGGAGCGCGACAGTGCGGATTCCCCGTCGATCCGCTTTGCGGCCAGCGCGGTCACGGCGGGCGCGAACCGCCGCCGCGCCGGCGAAGATCTCGCGCGCGGCCACGTCGCGCTGCATGCCGGACGCATCGTGCGCGCGTCGGACCTCGGTCTGCTCGCGTCGCTCGGGATCGGCGAAGTCAGCGTGCGGCGACGTCTGCGCGTCGCATTCTTTTCGACCGGCGACGAACTGCGTTCGCTCGGCGAACCGCTCGACGCCGGCTCGGTCTACGACAGCAACCGCTACACGCTGTTCGCGATGCTGCGGCGCCTGAACGTCGACACGCTCGATCTCGGCGTGGTGCGCGACGAGCCGGAGGCGCTCGAAGCCGCGCTGCGCAGTGCCGCGGCCAATGCCGACGTGGTGGTGACCTCGGGCGGCGTGTCGGTCGGCGAGGCGGACTACACGAAGCAACTGCTGCAGACTTTCGGCGACGTCGCGTTC
Source organism: Paraburkholderia sp. HD33-4 (assembly GCF_021390635.1). Classification (NCBI taxonomy): domain Bacteria; kingdom Pseudomonadati; phylum Pseudomonadota; class Betaproteobacteria; order Burkholderiales; family Burkholderiaceae; genus Paraburkholderia; species Paraburkholderia sp. HD33-4. The sequence continues at coordinate 3,294,664 of NZ_JAJEJS010000001.1, forward strand.
TGGAGTCTCGCGATGCGCCCCGGCCGGCCGCTCGCGTTCGGCCGCCTGTGGTCCGGCGCGCAGGCGGGGCTCGGCAAACCTGCGCTATTCTTCGGCCTGCCCGGCAATCCGGTCGCCGTGATGGTGACGTTCTATCAGATCGTGCGCGAAGCGCTGCTGCTGATGGCCGGCGCGACGCCACGGCCGTTGCCGGTGATTCACGCGACGAGCAGCGTGGCGGTGGGCAAACGCGCGGGCCGCACCGAATTCCAGCGCGGCATCGCCGAACAGGACGCGCACGGACACTGGCACGTGAGCCCGACCGGGTCGCAAAGCTCGGGCGTGTTGAGCTCGATGAGCGAGGCGAACTGCTTCATCGTGCTCGGCCACGACGAGGGCAATATCGACGTCGGCGATCGCGTGTCGATCATGCTGTTCGACGGTCTCATCTGACGCTCGACGCGGCGCATCGATCGCACGACATCGGCACCACCGCAGCACTTCATCGACGCTCCACCCACTATCACTACTACGACACACTGGGGATTGACTTACATGAAAAAACAGATCTCGTTCATCGCACCAGGGCAGACGGCCAAAGCGCTGATCCTCGTGTATCTGACGTTCTCGGTGCCGATCGTGCTGCTCGGCGTGGTCGTCGCGTTCGTGCGCTACGGCTCGGTCGAGCTGAGCACAGTGTTCAGCGCGCTGCTGCTGAACGCGATCCTCGGCTTCGTGCTGTTGTGGATCGCGTGCCACGCCTACAACTGGGTCGCGTCGCGCTTCGGCGGTATCGAAATCCATCTGGCCGACGCACCGGAAGAAGCGTAATGTCCGCGACGATCCGCGCAGCCAAGCCCGCGGATACCGGCGCGATCTTCGCGCTCACGTACGAGCTCGCACAATTCGAGAACCTCACGCACGTCTTCGTCGCGACGGAACAAAGCCTGCACGACGCGCTGTTCGGCGCGCGGCCGTCGATCGAGGCGCTGGTTGCCGAAGACGCGGCACGCATCGTCGGCTATGCCCTGTTCTTCCACAATTTTTCGAGCTTCGCGGGCCGCCGCGGGCTCTATCTCGAAGACGTCTACGTGCAGCCCGCGCGGCGTGGCGGCGGGCTCGGCACCGCGCTTCTGCGGCACGTCGCGGCGCTGGCCGTGGAGCGGCAATGCGCGCGCTTCGAGTGGACCGTGCTCGACTGGAACCAGCCGGCGATCAGCTTTTATCAGAAGATGGGCGCGACTGTGTTGCCGGATTGGCGCGTCGTGCGCGTGACCGGCGATGCGCTGGAGCAGCTGGCTCAACGCGCTTGAGTTGCAGCGCTTTGCCGCTCATTGCTCATCAGGCTCCACACCCGACAGCGCATCGCCGAGCAAGCCGCTCGCCTCGTCGCCCGGTAACGCCTCGACGTCGCGCAGCTTGCGGTTCATCATGCGCGTGCGCGTTTCGGCGGCTTCGATCGAACGCGTGACGGTTTCGAGCTGCGCCTTGGTCTTCGCGAGCACGTCGCCGAACTTGCCGAACTCCGTCTTCACCGCGCCGAGCACCTGCCAGACCTCGCTCGAACGTTTTTCGATCGCGAGCGTGCGGAAACCCATCTGCAAGCTATTGAGCAACGCGGTCAGCGTGGTCGGCCCCGCAATCGTCACGCGATAGTCGCGCTGCAGCAGATCCGTCAGCCCCGGCCGGCGCAGCACTTCCGCGTACAGGCCTTCGGTGGGCAGGAACAGCAGCGCGAAGTCGGTCGTATGCGGCGGCGCCACGTACTTCTCCGCTATGGTGCGCGCCTCCGAGCGAATCCGCGCTTCGAGCGCGCGCGATGCTTCTTCGACCGCGACCGGATCGGCGCGCTCCTGCGCTTCGATCAGCCGCTCGTAATCCTCGCGCGGGAATTTGGCGTCGATCGGCAGCCATACCGGCGTATTCGCGCCGCCCGGCTCCGGCCGCCCCGGCAACCGAATCGCGAACTCCACGCGATCGGCGCTCCTGGGCACCGTCGCGACGTTCTTCGCGTATTGATCGGCGGTCAGCAGCTGTTCGAGCAAGGCTTCGAGCTGCACTTCGCCCCACGTGCCGCGCGTCTTCACGTTGGTCAGCACGCGCTTCAGATCGCCGACGCCGGCCGCCAGCGTCTGCATTTCGCCGAGACCGCGATGCACCTGTTCGAGCCGGTCGGACACGAGCTTGAACGATTCGCCGAGACGCTGTTCGAGCGTGGCGTGCAGCTTTTCGTCGACGGTGCGGCGCATCTCCTCGAGCCGCGTCGCGTTGTTCGCCTCGATGTCCTTCAGACGCTGCTCGATCGTCGCGCGCACTTCGGCGAAGCGCCGGTCGTTCGCCTCGGTCAGTTGCCCGAGTTGCAGGCTCAGCGTGTCGCCGAACTGCTTCAGCGAGCGGCCCTGCTCGTCGCGCGCCTGCTGCGCCTGGGCCTGCAGGCTGTGACGCACGGCGTCGAGTTGCTGGGCGAAGCCGTCGATCTTGCCGCCCTGCACCGTCGTCATGCTGCTGAACTGTGCGGCGAGCGTCTGCTGAAACTGCGCGAAGCCGCTGCTTTGCTCGCTGCGCGACACGCGCGCGGTTTCGGCGATGTCGTTGCGCAGTTGCCGCTCGAGCCGCTCGGCGGTATGCGCCTGGGCGTCGACGACCGCATCGAGGCGTTCGTTCAGCATCTCGAACTGTTCGTGCTGCTCCGTGCGGTCGTGACCGCGCAGCAGCAACGCCAGTGCGATCACGAGGGCGACCGCCAGCACCGCGACGGCCGCCACCAGAATCATCGTCATGAACGCGCCTTGCCGATCACATCGGGGTTGACCGGATTCGGCGGCCGACCGGCGCGCGGTCCTGCGCCGAGCCCGGCGATCAGGTTGTCCGCGGCGAGATTCGCCATCGCGCGGCGGGTGGTTTCGGTCGCGCTCGCGATGTGCGGCGTCAGCACGACGTTCGGCACACCAAGCAGCGCCGGATTCAGATTCGGCTCGCCCTCGAACACGTCTAGACCGGCCGCCGCGATGCGCCTGTCACGCAGCGCCTCGGCCAAGGCCGCATCGTCGACGATGCCGCCGCGCGCGATGTTCGTGAGCGTCGCGCTCGGCTTCATCAGCGCGAGTTCGGCCGCACCGATCGTATGGTGGTTGTCTTTCGTGTACGGCAGCACCAGCACGACGTGGTCGGCGCGCCGCAGCAGATCCTGTTTCGACACGTACTCCGCGTTCAGTTCGGCCTCGATTTGCGGCGCGACGCGCGAGCGGTTGTGATAGATGACCCGCATGTTGAAGCCCTGCGCGCGCCGCGCGAGCGCCTGGCCGATGCGGCCCATGCCGATCACGCCGAGCGTCGAGCCGTACAGGTCGCTGCCGAGGAAGCCGTCGTAGCTCCACTTCTGCCAATGCCCGGCGCGAAGCCAGTGCTCCGATTCGGCGATGCGCCGCGCGGCCGCCATCATCAGCGCCCAACCGAAGTCGGCGGTCGATTCGTTCAGCACGTCCGGCGTGTTGGTGCCGAGTACGTTCGCCGCGTTGAACGCGGCCATGTCGAAGTTGTTGTAGCCGACCGCCATGTTCGACACGACGCGCAGACGTGGCGCCGCGGCAAGCACGCCCGCGTCGATCATGTCACCGGCCGTCAGCGCGCCATCCTTGTCCGCGAGACGGCGCTTCAGCTCGTCGGCGGGCAACACGTCGCCCTCGTTCCAGTCGACGTCGAAGTACTGCTTGAGCCGGTCGATCACATCGGGAAAGATCGAACGGGCAACGAGGATTTTCTGCATTGCAAGTCTCCGTGCCGCACGCCGAGGAGTTGCCGCGGCGTTGCAGAGTCAACGTCCAAAAAAGATCCAGCTGGTCAGCGCGAACAGCGGCAGCAGCACCGCGCCGGACCAGCCGAGATACGCAAAAAAGCTCGGCATGCGCACGCCGCGCGATTGCGCTATCGCCTTCACCATGAAGTTCGGCGCATTGCCGATATAGGTGTTGGCGCCCATGAACACGGCGCCGGCCGAAATCGCCGCGAGCGTGGTCGCGCCGGTGGTCATCAAGGTCTGCGCGTCGCCGCCTGCCAGGTTGAAGAACACGAGGTAAGTCGGCGCGTTGTCGAGAAACGAAGATAGCAGGCCGGTCGCCCAGAAGTACATGATGTCGCGCGGCTCGCCGGACGGCTCGTTGACCAGATGGACGATGCCCGCGAACGCGCCCGCCTCTCCCGCCCGCAGGATCATGATGACCGGCACGATCGTCACGAAGATGCCGGCGAACAGTTTGGCGACTTCCTCGATCGGCGCCCAGTTGAAGTCGTTGCCGGCACGGGCCGCGCGCGGCGTCCACGCGAGCGATAGCAGCGTGACGGCGATCAGCGCGACGTCGCGCACGATGTTTTGCAACGCGACGTGCGTGCCGAGCACGTCGAACGTGATTTGCGGGCGCCACAGTCCGCTCATCAGCACCAGCGCGATCACCGCGGCGAGCAGCACGAAATTGATCTTGCCGTCGATGCCGAGCGGCGCGCCGTCGGGCGTCGGATCGAGGAAAGCCGAACGCACCTCCTCGCGCTGGTGGAAGTAGTACGAATCGAGTGCATAGAAAGCGGCGAGCAGCACGCCGCTCACGAACAGCATCGGCCGCGCGAGATGCGTGGTGGTCCAGAAAAAGCTCACGCCCTCGAGAAAACCGAGGAACAACGGCGGGTCGCCAAGCGGCGACAGCGCGCCCCCAATGTTCGCGACGAGAAAGATGAAAAACACCACCACGTGGGTCACGTGGCGGCGATTGTCGTTTGCGCGCAGCAACGGGCGGATCAGCAGCATCGCCGCGCCGGTCGTACCCATTACGCTCGCGAGTAACGTGCCGAGCGCGAGAATCGCGGTGTTCAGGCGCGGCGTGCCGTGCAGATTGCCGCGCACGCAGATGCCGCCCGCGACCGTATAGAGCGCGGTCAGCAGGATGATGAACGGAATGTACTCGTCGAGCATGGCATGCGCGAGCGCGCCGAGCGCGGCGCTCGCGCCGAAGCTGACGGCGAACGGCGCGATGAACGCGAGCGCCCACGCCGCGGCAATCTTGCCGAAATGGCGATGCCAGAAGGCTGGCGCAACGAGCGGAAAGATCGCGATCGACAGCAGCACGCCCGCAAAGGGCAAGCCCCACAGCGCCGACAGGCGCACGCCGTCGAGCGTCGCGGCCTGCACGCACGGCGCGCACAGCGTGAGCATCGCCGCAACGGCGAGCCACCGGCCCGCGCGGCCAGCCTGCGAACTCATGCCGATACGGGGCGCGCGACGGTTTGCCAGCGCACGCAGGACAGATACCGCGTGTGTCGCAAGTGCGTTGGCACGCCGCCGCGCGACGCGTTCAAGCATCCTGCACGACGATCGCATGCACCCGGTAGGGGCCGTGCGCACCCAGCACGATGGTCTGCTCGATGTCGCCGGTGCGCGATGGCCCCGACACGAAATTGACCGCACGCGGCAGCTCGCCGCGCTCCTTGCGGATCAGGCCGAACGCCTCCTCATGACCCGCGACGATGCGCGACGCCGGCACGATCGCGATATGCGTCTCCGGCAGCAGTCCGGCCGACGCATACGTCTCGGGTCCGGACAGCAACACCAGCGTGCCGGTCTCCGCGGTCGCGCAGAAGCAGCCGGTGAGACCAACCACATCGTTGTCTTGCGGTTTGCGAAATTCGACGGCGAGGCCGGCTTCGGCCCACGGCAGATCGCGCAGCGTCTGCCACGCGATGGCCTGCAACGGCAAGCCGTGTTGCGTCAGGTAGCGATGCGCGGCGGCGGGCACGTCGGCGAGGGTTTGAACGGTGTCGACAGTGGTCGCCATTTTCTGCGCTTCTTCGATGAAGCGAGTGCGCAGATCGGCGGGCATGTCCGGACGCGGACCGGCCGGGTGACGCGCGAGATAGTCCGCCGCGGCTTCGCGCTCGGCGGCGCTCGGCTCGGGCTCGCGCCCTTGCGCGGCGCGGATGCGCGCCAGGATGTTGCGGCGGGCAATTGATGTGTCCATGGGCGAAATCCTCGTGTCGACAGCCGTGCGATATGGCGAGGATTATAACGGCCGCCCTTCACCCGAACACCCTGGCCGAACGGCATATTGCCGGGTGTCGCGAGCGCGGCGACACTGTTCGCCACGCTACCCCGAACACGAGCAGATCATGAACAGGCGATGAATCGAAAAGCGGGCCGCAAAGAACGCTACTTCGCCGCTTCTTCTTCCGGCTGCGCGATGCCGAACACCTGCCGCAGATACGCGAGATACGCCTTGTCCTCGCACATGTTCTTGCCCGGCGAGTCCGACAATTTCGCGACCGGCTGACCGTTGCAGCGAACCATCTTGATCACGATCTGAAGCGGGTTGTAGCCGAGGTCGTTGGTCAGGTTGGTGCCCACGCCGAACGCGAGCTTGCAGCGGCCGCGGAAGCGCTCGTACAGCTGCAGCACTTTCGGGATGTCGAGCGCGTCGGAGAACACCAGAACCTTGGTGCGCGGGTCGCAGCGATTCGCCTCGTAGTGCTTGAGCAGGCGCTCGCCCCAGTCGAATGGGTCGCCGGAATCGTGGCGAGCGCCATCGAACAGTTTGCAGAAGTACATGTCGAAGTCGCGCAGGAACGCCTGCATGCCGTACACGTCGGAGAGCGCAATCCCGAGGTCGCCGCGATATTCCTTCGCCCACATCTCGAAGCCGAAGATCTGCGAGTCGCGCAGCCGTGGACCGAGCGCCTGGCAAGCCTGCAGGTACTCGTGCGCCATCGTGCCGAGCGGCGTCAGGCTGTGCTTCATCGCGTAAAAGACATTGCTGGTGCCGGCAAACTGCTCGCCGAGGCCGTCCTTCAGCGTGAGGATCACCTCTTCGTGCCACTGCTTCGAGAAGCGGCGGCGCGTACCGTAATCGGCGATCTTGCAGTCGGCGAATTCCGGACGCGCGCCGAGCAGTTGAATCTTGTCGAGCAGACGGCCGCGGCCGACGTGGTAGTCCGGCGTTTGCTGGGTGTTGCGGAAATAGACTTCGTTGACGATCGCGAGCATCGGGATCTCGAAGAGGATCGTATGCAGCCACGGCCCCTTGATGTCGATGTCGATTTCGCCATTGCCCTTCGGCGACGGCGTGATCGAAATGTACTTCTCGTTCAGATGGAACAGCGCGAGGAACTCGATGAAATCGCCCTTGATGAAGCGCATGCGGCCAAGGTAGTCGAGTTCGTCGTCGGTGAAGCGGAGTTCGCAAAGCTTGCGCACTTCATCGCGAATCTCGTCGATGTACGGCACCAGATCGACCTTCGGCGTGCGGCAGCGGAAGCGGTACTCCACGTTCGCGGCGGGGAAGTGATGCAACACCACCTGCATCATCGTGAACTTGTACAGATCGGTATCGAGCAGCGAAGTAATAATCATGATGGTACGAACTGGACCGCTGAAAAAACGAAAAGGGCTCACATCACCCTTGCAATGGACGCGTCGAGCCGAGCGGCGCGCCAACCTGACGCATGTTACCCGAATGCGTTCGCATTCATCGTGCCACCGGGCCTTTGCCGGTCGCCGGCGGGCGCTCCCGGCACCCCATAAACTAATCACGAAAACATATAAGACCCATCGGCCGATGCTTCATACGCCTCTTGACGTTACGTTACAATAGCTTTTTTGGCGTACGCGCCTTCCCTGATTCCGCATGCAGGAGCTGCCTGAATGACTCACGTTGTGACCGAAAGCTGCATCAAGTGCCGCTATACCGACTGCGTCGATGTGTGCCCGGTGGACTGCTTTCGCGAAGGTCCCAACTTCCTCGCGATCGACCCCGATGAATGCATCGACTGCGCCGTGTGCGTGGCCGAGTGTCCGGTGAATGCCATCTATGCCGAAGAAGACGTGCCGGGCGACCAGCAGGACTTCATCGCGCTGAACGCCGACCTGGCGAAAGCATGGCCGAGCATCACGAAGACCAAGGCGCCGTTACCGGAAGCCGACGAATTCAAGGACGTAAAGGAAAAGCTCGCGCTGCTCGCGCGCTGAGCGCGGTGGTCTGTCGCCTGCCTTGGCCGTTCAGATTTAATCGCAAGATGAACGCAGAGGTATTGACAGACGTTTAAGCTGCCTCTAAAATCTCGCTTCTCTGCTGTTGTTGTTCTGTTCCTCGATAGCTCAGTCGGTAGAGCGCCGGACTGTTAATCCGTAGGTCCCTGGTTCGAGCCCAGGTCGAGGAGCCAAGAATTTCAAAAGCCCGTTAACCAAGACGGGTTTTTTTATGTAGATCAAGTTGTACTGCTGTTCCTCGATAGCTCAGTCGGTAGAGCGCCGGACTGTTAATCCGTAGGTCCCTGGTTCGAGCCCAGGTCGAGGAGCCAAAAAATTTGAAAGGCCCGCATCCGTGCGGGCCTTTTTGTTTTTGTGCCCCAACGGACAGCCTCACGCGCGCGACGCGCCGTTATACGATGGCGACTTCTCGGCGCACGTTTCGCCCCGCTCTGGCGCCGGCCCACTTCAGATACTCAACCGGCACGCTCATGAAATCCATCTCGTCAGGCTTCGCGCTCGCGGCCGTCGGCGCACTGCTGCTCTCTTCGGCGCACGGCGAAGAAATCGCCAGCGTCAACACGAATTTTCACGTTACCGGCTCGGACCGCGTGGTCGTCGAAGCCTATGACGACCCCGTCGTGCAAGGTGTCACCTGCTACGTGTCGCGGGCGCGAACCGGCGGCGTCAAAGGCACGCTCGGCATCGCCGAAGATCCGACCGAGGCGTCGATCGCGTGTCGCCAGGTCGGGGAGTTGCATTTCACCGGCCCCGTCAAGCAGAAGGACGACGTGTTCTCGGTCAGCATGTCGCTGATCTTCAAGTCGCTGCACGTGGTGCGCGTGGTCGACACGAAGCGCAACGCCCTCGTCTATCTGACCTACAGCGACCGCGTCGTCAGCGGCAGCGCGAAAAACAGCGTAAGCGCCGTGCCGATGCCACCCGGCACGACGATTCCGGTCAAGTAAGGGCGGAATCAGGGCAACTGACGGCACCAGCGGCACACGCGGCCTCATGCGCCGCGCGCGGGGCGTACCCGCCGCCGCCCCCGTCCACGACGCGTTAAACTGACCGGTCCAGCCGGACTTTTGTCATGACCGCCACCCCTCGTTTCCGCGATTCCGCCCGCTACTGGCGCACGCCGCTTCTACCCGGCGCGGATCTGCTCACCGCCGAATATCACGACCACGAGTTCGCGCCGCATTGGCACGACGCCTACACGATCCCGGTGATCGTCGCGGGCGCGGAGTGCTATCGGTATCGCGGCGAGAACCATGTTGCCGAAGCGGGCAGCGTGCCGGTCATCAATCCGGGCGAGTTGCATACGGGGTCGAAGGCGGTCGAGGCCGGTTGGCGGTATCGCGTGATGTATGCGCCGGTCGAATTCCTCCGCGCGCTTGCCGACGAAGTCGCCGGCAAGCCGCAGGCGTTGCCGTGGTTCGCGCCCGGCGTGATCCGCGATGCCGATCTCGCGACGCGGCTCGCGCACGCCCACCGCCTGCTCGAAGCCGGCGACGACGCGCTCGCCGCCGAAGCAGCGATGCTCGACGCACTGTCCACGTTGCTGGTCCGCTACGCGCAGACGCGCCCCGCCTCCGCGCGCGTCGCTACCGACGACACTCGCGTCGCACTGATGCAGGAGCGGCTGACCGGCGATCTCGTCGAACCGGTGACGCTTGCCGAGGTCGCGAAGGCGGCGGGTCTGTCGCCGTTCCACGCGGCGCGGCTATTCACGCTGTCGACTGGCCTGCCGCCGCACGCGTGGCGCAATCAGGTGCGCCTGCAGCGCGCGCTCGCGCCGTTGCGCGCCGGCGTCCCGGTGACCGACGTCGCCGCGGCGAGCGGTTTCACCGATCAGAGCCACTTCACGCGGCATTTCAGGCGCATGTTCGGTGTGCCTCCCGGTCAATGGCAGGGAACGCAGCGCGGCGGGTAGCGTCATGCGGCGCCAATGGCGCCGGCGCTGCACCGTGCGCGAGGAGCGTCCCGCCGCGATCCGCCAGCAGGTCACATGGCCTCCAGAAGTCCTTGATCGGCAATCCCACCAGCAACCCACCCGTCATCCCACCAGCAACCCCGCCGCATCCCACAAGAAACCCCACCATCGACCCCGCCGCAAGAACGTACAAGTCCGAACGCCGGTCAGCCGCTATGCTTCCGAAATCAAGGAGGCTTAGATTGACCGAATCCACCCAAGGCGAGCCCACCCGGGGCGGCCATCTCAAAGAATTCGCCGCCGGCGCGCGCGACATCATTCCGATGATGGTCGGCGCCGCGCCGTTCGGCGTCATTTTCGGCACGCTCGTGACGTCCAGCCCACTGCATCTGTGGCACGGCCAGTTGATGTCGCTCGTCGTCTTTGCGGGCTCCGCGCAGTTCATCGCGCTCGGGCTGATCGCCGGGCATGCGAGCTTCGCCGTGATCTGGGCTACCACGCTCGTCGTCAATCTGCGCCACGTGCTGTATAGCGCGACGCTCGCGCCGCACGTCGCGCATCTGCCCAAGCGCTGGCGCTGGGCGCTCGGCGCGCTGCTCACCGACGAAGTTTTCGCGGTCGCGTGGGAGCACTACCGGCATCGCAAGCCGGGCACCGTCGATCCGTACTACTTCTTCGGCGCCGGGGTCGCGATGTATCTGAACTGGCAGCTGTGGACCGTGGCCGGCCTGCTGTTCGGCGCGGCTTTCCCGGGCCTGCAGTCGCTCGGTCTCGACTTCGCGATGGTCGCGACGTTCATCGCGATCGTCGTGCCGCAACTGGTCGCGCTGCGCTATATCGCGGCGGCCGTCACCGCCGGCACGCTGGCGTTTTTCTGGCAGGCATGGCCGTACAAACTCGGCCTGCTCGGCGCGGTGTTCGCGGGGGTCGCGGTCGGCGTGCTGCTGTCGATGTCGCGTCTGAACCTGCGCGGCGCGCGCCGTCCCGTGGAGGCCACGCGATGAACTACGTCGTTCTGATCGTCGGCATGGCCGCGATTACGTGGTTGATCCGCGCGGCCGTGTTCGTGCTCGGCGACCGGCTGGTGTTCCCACCGCTTCTGCGCACCGCGCTCAGCTTCGTGCCGGTTACCGTGTTGACCGCGATCATCGTCCCGATGGCCGTGTCGCCGCACGGCAACAACGCCGAATTGACCTGGCGCAATCCGCAGCTGGTCGGCGCGCTCGCCGCGATCGTCGTCAGTGCTCTGACGCGCAGGCCACTGCTGACGATCGCAGTCGGACTGGGCGTGTTCTTCGTCTGGCAGTGCGTGGTGCTGAAGTAAGCGCGCCCTTCCTCCGCGCTGCTCGACCCGTCAGCGGTGCGTCGACGCCTGGCCGCGTCGCGGGCCGCGACGCTCACTCCGCTCCAGACGGCTCCCAGGCGCGCGAGCGCTCGAAGCTTCCCTCCAAAGCGCCCGCGCATCGCCGGGCCTCCCTCAAGTTTCCCGCCACCCCGCCGATATGCAGTCGAGGTCCGCTCATCGGGAGTCGTCCCGTTGGTTACGCGGCAACAGGCTGGAATCAAGCGCGCCGGCAGCCGGCGTCGCGTCGCCTCGGTGCGCGAGTGACCGGGCGATCTTGCGACGGCGCACCGCGCGCGGCCGCATTAAACGGGATAACACATGGGTCAAATCACCCTGAAGCTCAAGGACGAGACCGTCGCGTCGCTGCGCAAGGACTTCGAGGCCTTTTTGCGGGTCTCGCTGAAGCTCGATCCGCAGTTCGCGACGCCGTCGTTCGAGGATTTCTTGCGCGCGAAGCTGCTCGACAACATGGTGCCGCTCACCGAGCACGCGGTGCAGCGGATGCTGCAGGGCGGCCAGTACGCGTGGGCCAAACGCACGCTCGACAAGGAGTTTCCGGACGTCGTGTCGATCCTGATGCGGCAGGCGGGTGAGTTCGGCTTCGGTTTCGCGGCGCGTTCGGAATGGACGCCCGAGGAGCTCGCCAAGCAATGCCGCGACTGGGCCGCGGCGATCGTCAAGGAAGCGGAAGGCGACGCGACATTGATCGACCCGCTCGCCGCGCAGATCAAGAGCACGGTGCAGGACATCCAGGCGCTCGAGGAAGTGATGCAGACGCCGGCATGGCGGCTCGTCGAATCGCTGCGCCAGCGTGTCTACGAGGCGAAGGTCGCGTGCGAGACGAGCGTGGGCAGCACTGCGCGCGAGAAGCTCGGCGAGTTGCGTGGGCTCTTGCGGCTAGGCATTTCGCACGGCACGTTCCAGAAGCAGGAAGCGCAGCAGATCATGGAGTATCTGCGGCTATTGAAGCCGGAAATTTTCGTCGAAGAGCCGTACGACGTGTTCTCGCGGCTCGCGGCATGGCTGCGCAATTTCTTCGTGCCGCCGCCTCCGGTCGCGCAGCAACAGCAGCGGCAGTCGCGCTGAACTTGCGCTGAACTTGCACTAGGCCGAGCGGCGCCCGGCCAGCATCGGATCAGCGCTGCCCCTGTCCTCGCTGCGCTCCCAACTCGCCTCCCAACTGACGGCGCCAGCCGCTCAATCCCACATCTTCCTGAGCCTGGCCGCGATCTCGATCTTCGCCTGCGCGGCCGCGGCGAGCCCCGCCGCGCTCGGCGCGCCCGCCACCGGCACGCGCGGCCATGCGTACACATCGAACAGCGGCAGCATCGGCGTGTCGATGAAGCGCGTACGCGACGCCCACACATGGCGGTCGCCCAGATGCGTCTGGTTGTGCACGTAAAAACGCTGCGGCACGACGATATGCAGGTCTTCCTTCGCGCGCGTCATCGCCACGTAGAGCAGGCGCCGCTCCTCGTCGATTTCCTCGTCGCTGCCGGTGCCGAGATCGGACGGAATGCAGCCGTCGACGCCGTTCAGCACGAACACGTTGCGCCACTCCTGGCCCTTCGCCGAATGGATCGTCGACAGGATCAGATAGTCCTCGTCGAGCAGCGGCACGCCGGATTCATCGCTGGTGGCGTCGGGCGGATCGAGCGTCAGCTCGGTCAGGAAGCGCTCGCGCGACGCATACGTACCCGCGATGCTTTCCATCTGCAGCAGATCCGCGTGACGGATCGCGGCGTCCTCGTGATTGCGCTCCAGATGCGGCTCGTACCAGCGCCGCACCATCTCGAACTCGCCGGGCCACGGCGTTTGGCGCCCGTACACACTCGACATCAGCTTGACGAACGGATGCCAGTCTTCCTGCGCGCGCGCGGGCGCCGCAAACGCGGCCAGCACACCGCCCGCGGTCGCGACCGGATCGCCGCCGTCCGCGCGTGCGACGATGTCGTCGAGCACCTTTGCCGCGGTGGCCGGACCGACGCCCGGCAGCAGCTGCACGACCCGAAAGCCGGCGACGCGGTCGCGCGGATTCTCGGCCCAGCGCAGCACCGCGAGCACGTCCTTCACATGCACCGAGTCGAGAAATTTGAGGCCGCCGAATTTGACGAACGGAATGTTGCGGCGCGTGAGCTCGATCTCGAGCGCGGCGCTGTGATGCGCCGCGCGAAACAGCACCGCCTGCGACTTCAGCTTCACGCCCTGCTCGCGCGCTTCGAGAACCTGCTCGACGACGTAGCGCGCTTGCGCGGCATCGTCGGCGACCGTGACGAGGCGCGGGCGCTGCGCCGACGCCTTGTCGGTCCACAGATTCTTGGTGTAGCGCTCGCTCGCGAGCTCGATCACCGCGTTCGACGCGGCGAGAATCGGCTCGGTTGAGCGGTAGTTGCGTTCGAGCGTGACCTGCTTCGCGGACGGCTCGAACTGCGCAGGGAAGTCGAGGATATTGCGCACGGTCGCGCCGCGAAACGAGTAGATCGACTGCGCGTCGTCGCCGACCACGGTCAGGCCGCGGCCGTCCGGCTTCAGCGCGAGCAGGATCGACGCCTGCAGGCGGTTGGTGTCCTGGTATTCGTCGACCAGCACATGATCGAAACGCGCCGACAGATCGGCCGCGATGCTGGGCTCGGCGGCCATGTGCGACCAGTAGAGCAGCAGATCGTCGTAGTCGAGCACGCTCTGCTTTTGCTTGGCGTCGACGTACGCGGCGAACAGCCGGCGCAGATCGTCCTCCCACTCGCGACACCACGGAAACGCGCTGTCCAATACCTGACCGAGCGATGCGCCCGTGTTGACGACGCGCGAGTAGATCGCGAAGCAGGTGCCCTTCGCCGGAAAACGCCGCTCCTTCGCGGACAGTCCGAGCTCGTGGCGCACGAGGTTCATCAGGTCGGCTGAGTCTTCGCGGTCGTTGATCGTGAAAGCCGGCGCGAGGCCGATCAGATCCGCGTATTCGCGCAACAGCCGCGCGCCGACGCTGTGAAACGTGCCCGCCCACGTCAACCCTTGCGCGAGCGCGGCGCGTGCGCCGACGCTGGTGGCCGCGACGCCCGCGATGCGCGTCACGCGGCGGGTCATTTCGAGCGCCGCGCGGCGCGAGAAGGTCAACAGCAGGATGCGCTGAGGATCGGCACCCTTCACCACCAGATTGGCGACGCGGTGCGCGAGCGTGTTGGTCTTGCCGGAGCCGGCACCCGCGATCACGAGCAGCGCGCCGGGCAGCACGTTTGGCGTGTCGGTCCCGTATTCGACGGCTTCGCGTTGAGCGTCGTTGAGTTTCGCGAGCCAGGCGGCGGTATCGAACGACGGGGCGGATTCGGCGACGGTGGACACTGAGCGGATTTTGCGGGTTGGATGGATTTTCAGGATGCGACGCACACTGTATATCCATACAACCCTGCGCGACAAGCGCCCTTTTTTCAGGCGCCTACCGATCCCGGTCAAGCGTCGACAGGCGGGTTTCCACCTGCCTGTCGACGCCGCGTGCTACTGCTTTTTCGCGTCCTTCACGTTGGCATCGGCGCTGGCCTTGTCGGCATCGGCCTGAGCGTCGGTTTTGGTCTTGTCCGCCTTCGCCTGGGCGAGCGCGGCTTTCTTGTCGGCCTTCGCCTGTTCCTTCGCGGCCTTCTTGTCCGCATGCGTGGCGGGCGCCGCGGCCGGGTCGGTTGTCTGCGCGAACACGGCCGACGACAGGCAACCCGCGATCAGCACGGCGTAAATGCGGTTTCGGCTGGATCGATTGAGGTTCATCTGAAATCTCCCTGAAGCACGCCTGGTTGAGCGAGAGACGCCGGCGGCGCGCGAGCCTCGCAGACCCGCGCGCCGCGGCATCGATCAAGGCTTAATGCTTGACGTCCGCGCCATCGGCCTGCGCGGCAGCCTGCCCTTCCATGTTCATCTTCATTTCGTTATTGGCGGTCTGCTTGTCCGCCTTCTGGTTCAGCTTCGCGCCGCGCACCTGCTCTGTGTACTGCTCCTTCGCGGCCTTCTGCTGCGCCTTCAATTCCGCTTTCGAGGACTTCTTCGCCGCGCGATACTCGGCATTGGCCTTCGCGTCGGCGTCGCGCTTCTGCACGAGCGGATCGGTCGAGCCCGAAGCCGTCAAACGGGCCGGCGGCGGAGCCTCGACGCCTTGCGCGGCGGGCGCGCCCGGCACTTGCTGCATGCCTTGCGCCGAAGGCGGCACCTGCATGCCCTGTGCGCCGGCCGCGGACGGCGGCGCCATGTCGGCGGCGCCCGGGCTGCGGACCTGCGCCTGAGCCCCGATGCCTGCTGCCGGCTGCGCGGTCTGCGCGACGGCGGCCGTCGCGGCAAAAGCAGTGAGGGCGGTACCGATCAGGAGCGAACGAATCTGGGTCATGGCTATCCTCTCTAGAGTTGTCGTGACACGGGCGGACTCTCTGGCGTCGTGATGACGGATGGCCCACGCGCCCCGCCCGGTCTGTCTGTGCGTCGCTGGATGGTGGCCGGGGAGCGATCCCGGAAATGCCAGCGGGCTTTGCTGCTGAACTGCACTTTAGGAGTGAAATTCATCTGGCGCGATCAGCGTTACGGAACGTTTCACTTTCCGACAACTGAATAACATCTTCTTTCATTTGCTTGCGCGGGGGTCCCGCGCCGCCGCGCCGCATGCACTTGCTTTATGATGCGAACCCCCAACGCGACCCCGTGCCCAAGGTGCAAACGCCATGCCCAACCTCAATTTCACGCTGACCGGCGAGTACGTCGAACTCCACAATCTGCTGAAGATCACGGGCCTCGCGGACAGCGGCGGCTCCGCGAAGATGATGGTCGCGGACGGCGCCGTGATGGTCGACGGCCGGGTCGAGACGCGTAAGACCTGCAAGATCCGCGCGGGTCAGGTCGTGTTGCTCGGCGATACGCGGATCGCGGTCCACGAAGGCTGACGGCAGTCCGAAAATTCGCAGGACGGCGCGCACCAGAATTGTGCGTTGTCCATCGACATCGGCCGGGCAAGGCAATAAGCTGTCGGTTTCGACAGGTAAACGACGGACCGCGCCAAGGGCGAGGAGTCGGCTGACCGGCTCGCCGCCGCGCCGCGGTTTTTTCCCGGCCGCCGCCCCGCCGCTCCACCGCCCCTCGGAGCGCGCAGCGCGATGCAACGTGCCGCCGCTTGCGCCCGCGCCTCGCTGTCACCACCGCTGTCGCCAACTTTCGCCGCCACGCATTCAATGACTCAACCCAGCTTCGCCCGCGCGGCCAGCCGGCCGCCGACCCTATCCCGCCACGCGGCCGACACCGCTCGGCTAGCCGCGCCGCTCGCGATCGCGCAACTGTCGCAGATGGCGATGAGCGTCACCGACACGATCCTGCTCGGCTCGCTCGGCCCCGACGCGCTCGCCGCCGGCGGCCTAGGCGCGAATCTCTTTTTCGTCGTCGTCACGCTGCTGCAGGGCGTGCTGACCTCGGTCAGCGTGAGCGTCGCGCACGCGCGCGGCGCGCAGGACGACGGCCGCGTGCCGCATATCTACTGGACCGGTTTCGTGCTGTCGGTGCTGCTGGCGGTGCCGGCGTTCGTCCTGTTGTCGTTCGCGTCGCACATCCTGCTCGCGTTCGGCGAGCCGGGCCTGCTCGCGCACAACGTCGGCCGGTACGCGGCGGTGCTGCGCTGGGGCGCACCCGCGAGCCTGATCGGCGTCGGCCTGATGCGCTCGTTCCTGCCGGCGATCGGCGCGGCGCGGCGGCTGTTGTGGGTGTCGATCGTGAGCGTCGTCGTGAACGGCTTTCTGAACTACGGGCTGATTCACGGCGCGTATGGGCTGCCGCGACTCGGCTTTCTCGGCTCGGCGGCCGCGACCACGATCACCGTGTGGCTCACCGCGCTCGTGCTGATGGCGCTGCTGCATCTGCGGCCGCGCTTCCGGCATTTCGTCGTCGCGACGCGGCCGAAGCTGCCGTTGATGGGCGAATTGTTCGGCATCGGTTGGCCCGTTGCGATCACCTACGGCGTCGAGTCGACCCTCTTCCTCGCCACCGGCCTGATGGTCGGCCTGCTCGGCGAATCGCAACTGGCCGCGCATCAGATCGCGCTGAACGTCGCGTCCGTCGCGTTCATGGTGCCGCTGTCGATCGGCCAGGCGGCCAATGTGCGGGTCGGCTACTGGGCCGGTGCCGGTCAGCCGCTCGCCGCGCGCCACGCGGGCTTCGTCGCGCTCGCGCTCGGCGTCGGCTTCATGTCGATGTCGGGTCTCGTGCTGATTACCGCGCCGCACTGGATCGTCGGTCTATATCTGCATCTCGACGACCCGGTCAACGCGCCGACCATCGCGCTCGCCAGTTCGCTGCTCGGCGTGGCGGCGATTTTCCAGATCGTCGACGGGATGCAGGCGGTGGGCTCCGGCTGCCTGCGCGGCCTGAAAGACACGCGCATACCGATGATCGCCGCCGCGTTCGGCTATTGGGTGATCGGTTTTCCGACCGGCTATCTGCTCGCGTTTCACGCCGGCCTCGGCGCGCGCGGCTTGTGGTGGGGGCTCGCCGCGGGCCTCGCGAGCGTCGCGCTGCTGATGACGCTGCGTTTTCACAGGCTGAGCCGGCGGCTGGCGCCGACAGCGCCATCGGCCACGCCGCCCGCGCGCTCGGTTTGAGCGAAGTAGCGGCAAGCCCCACTCCTGAAGCACTCCCTGTAAAAGGTAAAATGGCCGCCGCGGCGTGCGAGCGCTAACCCGCGCTCCCACGCCACGAACCGCACGCCGGCGTGCCTCACGAAGGCAAGCGCCGGACCGGCGCCGCTCACTCACCATGGCTCGCGTCGCGTACGGCTTCGATCGGCCGCCCGTTTTTGCCGCGCTCTCGCCGCAGCGCGTGCCGTAGCCGCCTCGCGCGCTTCATCCGCATGGGTAGCGGCAAACGCCACGACGCTGGCCGACACCCCGGCCGCGCCGCAGCGCGCCTGCGCTTTCTCGCGACACAACATAACCCAAGGACCACCCGTCATGCTTGCCCGCGTCACCCGCCTGTTCCCGCTCTGGGCCGTGCTCGTCTCGGTCGCCGCGTACTTCTCGCCGGCCTCGTTTTCCGGCGTCGCGCCGCACGTCACCACGCTCCTCACGATCATCATGCTGGCGATGGGCGTCACGCTGTCGGCCGCCGATTTCCTGCGCGTGTTCTCGCGTCCCGCGCCGGTGATCGCCGGCATCGTGCTGCACTACCTCGTGATGCCGCTCGCCGCATGGGTCATCGCGAAGGCGCTGCGCATGCCGCCCGACCTGACCGCCGGCATGGTGCTGGTCGGCAGCGTCGCGAGCGGCACCGCGTCGAACGTGATGATCTATCTCGCGCGCGGCGACGTCGCGTTGTCGGTGACGATCAGCGCGCTGTCGACGCTCGTCGGCGTGTTCGCGACCCCGCTGCTCACGCGCCTTTACGTCGACGCGTCGATCGTCGTCGACGTGCACGGCATGCTGATGAGCATTCTGCAGATCGTCGCGCTGCCGATCGTCGTCGGTCTCGTCGTCAATCATCTGTTCGGCAAGCTCGTGCGCAAGATCGAGCCGATCCTGCCGCTCGTGTCGATGGTCGCGATCGTGCTGATCATCGGCGCGGTGGTGGGCGGCACGCAGAAGAGCATCGCGTCGGTCGGCCTCGTCGTGATGGTCGGCGTCGTCCTGCACAACGGCATCGGACTGCTCGGCGGCTACTGGGGCGGCCGCCTGCTCGGCTTCGACGAAGCCGTCTGCCGTACGCTCGCGATCGAAGTGGGCATGCAGAACTCCGGTCTCGCCGCGACGCTCGGCAAGCTCTACTTCACGCCGCTCGCCGCGCTGCCGGGCGCGCTGTTCTCGGTCTGGCACAACCTGTCGGGCTCGCTGCTCGCGGGCGTGTGGGCGGGTCGCCCGGCGAAAGGCTCGACCCATCCCGATGGCGAGCGCGCACTGCGCGCCGAACGCGTCTGATCTAGCACCGGCGCCGCGGTTCGCAGCAGGTGATGGTCCCCGAACCGCGGCGCACTTCCGACCGACGCGCCGCACTTCCCCACCACGCTGCTGCGTTTGCAGACGAACGACGAACCCGCGCCCCAATTCCCTTAGAATGGTTTTCTCGACAGCGTGTGCGGGCCTTCGCTGTCGCCACGCGAAAAGCTTGCAAAACAAGGGGAAAACAGCGTGCAGGGCCAATTCGAACAACATCGGCGGGCCGCGCGCCGCCGCTCGATATTCAGCACAACGAGGCAATTTTTCCTGCTCTGTTGCGCGGCGGCATTTTTGACCGCCTGCGCGACGAAGCCGCCCGCCACCGCGTTCGACCGCCAGCTCACGCACGCACTGCCCGCCACCGCCGATACGCCGCTGCGCGAAGCGCTCGCGCCGCTCGAGGCGAAGCATCCGCAGCAGTCGGGATTTCGCGTGCTGTCGAACGGCACCGACGCGCTGCAGATGCGCATCGCGCTCGCCCGCGCGGCGACCAAAACCCTCGACATGCAGTACTACATCGCCAACGAGGACACCACCGGCAAGCTGCTGCTGGGCGCCGCGCTGTACGCGGCCGATCACGGCGTGCGCGTGCGCATGCTGGTCGATGATCTGAACTTCAAGGACATCGACCGCATCATGGCGGGGCTGAACTCGCACGACAACATCGAGATTCGCGTGTTCAATCCGTTCGGCAGCGCGCAGGAAGGCATGTTCGAGCGCACCGCGAACGTCTTCACGCAGATTGGCCACTTCACGCGCCGCATGCACAACAAGGCGATGATCGCGGACAACCAGCTTGCGATCGTCGGCGGGCGCAATCTGGGCGACGAATATTTCAGCGCGAGCGAAACGCTGCAGTTCCGCGACCTCGACGTGCTCGCGGCGGGCCCGATCGTCGCCGACGTCTCCGCGAGTTTCGACGACTACTGGAACAGCGACCTCGCCTATCCGCTGCGCGCACTGAACAAGCAGAAGTTCGATCCGAAAGAACTCGACCAGACACGCGACGAGCTGCGCCAGCACTGGCGCACCAACGCCGATCCCTACAACGCGAAACCGCTGAACGCGACGCCGCTCGCCGCGCAGATCACGAGCGAGCAACTAGGCCTCACGTGGGCGAGCGCGGAATTCAGGGCGGACCTGCCGGAGAAGATCGCGCAGCCGTCACCGGACTACGTGAGCCCGCCGCTCGCACGGCTGCGCGAACTGATGCACGACGCGCAGCACGACTTCCTGATCGTGTCGCCCTACTTCGTGCCGCACGCCTCCGGCGTGCAGGCGGCCGGCGAGCTCACGCATCGCGGCATCCGCATCGCAGTGCTGACCAACTCGCTCGCGGCCACCGACGCGGTCGCCGTGCAGGCCGGCTACAGTCCGTTCCGCGTGCCGCTGCTGAAGGCGGGCGTCGAGCTATACGAATTCAGGCCGCACCAGGATTCACCGAACGTGGGGCTGGTCGGCTCGCGTTCGCGCGCGAGCCTGCACGCGAAGACCTATGTGATCGACCACCAGATTCTCGTGATCGGCTCGATGAACCTCGACCCGCGCTCGGCCAATCTGAACACCGAGCTCGCGCTGGTGATCCACAGCCCCGAACTCGCGAATCAGGTCGCGAAGATCTTCGAGCGTGCCACCCAGCCCGATCAGAGCTACCACGTGACGCTCGCCGACCCAGCCCAGCTCGCCTACCTGCGCTCGATCGGCGCGCCGCTGTCGCCGCTCGTGTGGACCGACGTCGAGAACGGCCAGACACGCACCTACATTTTCGATCCGCAGGCCGGTTTCTACCGGAACGCGCTAACGGGTCTATTCTCCTTATTGCCTGTCAACTCGGAACTTTGAGAAGCGGAGTCAACCATGACTGAAGACGTACGGATGGAGCGCGACACATTCGGCGAAATCGCGGTGCCGAACGCCCGCCTATGGGGTGCGCAGACACAGCGCTCGCTGCAGAACTTCAAGATTTCGACCGAGAAGCAGTCGCCCGAGCTGATCACCGCGCTCGCGGTGATCAAGCGCGCGGCGGCCGAAGTCAACCTTGGCCTCGGCGTGCTCGACGAGCAGAAGGCCCGCGCGATCATGCAGGCGGCCGACGAGATCATCGACGGCAAACATCCAGGCGAATTTCCGCTCGCGGTCTGGCAAACCGGCTCGGGCACGCAGACCAACATGAACCTGAACGAGGTGATCGCGAATCGCGCGAGCGAGCTGCTCGGCGGCGAGCGCGGCGAAGCGCGCAAGGTGCATCCGAACGACGACGTGAATCGCGGGCAATCGTCGAACGACGTGTTTCCGACCGCGATGCACGTGGCCGCCGCGGATGCGATCGTCAAGCATCTGCTGCCTGCGCTGAAGACACTGCGCGATACGCTCGACGGCAAGGCGAAAACGTTCACCGATATCGTCAAGATCGGCCGCACGCACCTGCAGGACGCGACGCCGCTCACGCTCGGCCAGGAATTCTCGGGCTATGTCGCGCAGCTCGAGCACGGCATCCGCCACGTCGAGTCGACCTTGCCGCATCTGTACGAGCTTGCGCAGGGCGGCACCGCGGTCGGCACGGGACTGAACGCGCATCCGAAGTTCGCCGACGGCGTCGCCGCCGCGATCGGCAAGCTGACCGGTCTGCCGTTCGTGTCGGCGCCCAATAAGTTCGAAGTGATGGCAGCCGCCGACGCGTTGGTGTTCGCGCACGGCGCGCTCAAAACGGTGGCCGCGAGTCTGAACAAGATCGCCAACGACATCCGCTGGCTCGCGAGCGGCCCGCGCTGCGGTCTCGGCGAGCTGTCGATCCCCGAAAACGAGCCGGGCAGCTCGATCATGCCGGGCAAGGTCAATCCGACCCAGTCCGAAGCGCTGACGATGCTGTGCGCGCAGGTGTTCGGCAACGACGTCGCCGTCAACATCGGCGGCGCGAGCGGCAACTTCGAACTGAACGTGTTCCGTCCGATGATCGCGCACAACCTGCTGCAGTCGGTGCGTCTGCTCGCCGACGGAGCGCATAGCTTCAACGAGAACTGCGCGGTCGGCATCGAGCCGAATCACGGGCGCATCGATACCTTGCTCAACGAATCGCTGATGCTGGTGACGGCGCTCAATCCGCACATCGGCTACGACAAGGCCGCGCAGATCGCCAAGAAAGCGCACAAGGAAGGCACGACGCTGAAGGCGTCGGCGCTGGCGCTCGGCTATGTCACCGAGCAGCAGTTCGACGAGTGGGTGCGACCGAAGGATATGGTCGGACGTACGGCGGGGTGAGTGGGCGAGGCGGCGCGACAAAACATACGCATGAGAGCGTATTTGACGTCGCGCCGCCCGCAGCCCTGCCGCGCTTAAACCGCGCTTAAACCTTACCTTGCGCGACTTCTTCCGGCTTCAGCTCGACGATCGCGTCGAGCGCTTCCTTCACGTCCATCGCGTATTTGGCCAGGCGTTTCTGCTCCTCGGTCTCAGGCACGAAGGCCGGCACCGGCACCGGATGGCCGTTCTCGTTGACGGCGACCATCACGACGAGACAGTCGGTGGTCTGCAGCAGCTCGCCGCCCTTCGGGTCGCCCGCCTGCACCGACACATGGATGTGCATGCTGGTGCGGCCCGTCGCGACGACGCGCGCGCGCAGTTCGACCAGATTGCCGACGAGAATCGGCCGACGGAAACGGATATTGCCGACGCTGACCGTCACGCAATAGCGCCCCGACCATACCGCCGAGCATGCATAGGCGGTTTCGTCGATCCACTTCATCAGCGCGCCGCCGTGCACCTTGCCGCCGAAGTTGACCGAGGTCGGCTCGGCGAGAAAGCGGAAGGTGGTTTCCGAACGGTCCAGCGGTGCTGTGGGAACAGTGCTCATCTTGACTCCGGTCAATCGGATGCATTGAAAGGAGGCGATTATACGAGCGCAATATTGCGCGCGGCGCGGCGTCGATCGGGGTACGCGGCGCGCGGGACCTATCGGGCGCTCTGCGGCCCGGCGCTCGGGCCGAGGCATCCTTGCCCGGCCGGTTGCGCGACGTCCTAGTTGTGGACGCTGATCCCTGCGTCGATGGTGCCGTACATGTTGATGCTGCCGCTGCCGGCCGAGCCCGAGCCTGCACCGCCTCCCGCGCAGGCGCTGAACAGCAGAACCGCCGCGGCGACGGCCAGAAGAGTTTTCATCGCATCGAATTCCTGCAAGGACAGGCTTCGATTCTAGCCTGGCGGCACGAGCAGACGCGGGAGCGCGGACCGGCGGCACCCGTCCGTCTCATTCATTGTTCACGCGAAGCTGAAACATCGAATGCCCGATGCGCGTAGAGTAGGAATCGTGGCGGCGCGCTTTGCCATTCGGCCGCGCCGCCCTTTGCCGCCCATTCAGGAGACGCGCGATGACCGCCCCCCTTTTAGACGACCAGAACCATTTTCCCGGCCTGAGCCGCATCGGCGCGCTACTCGCCGATCCCGGCCGCGCCGCGATGCTGTGGGCGCTGATGGACGGCAGCGCGCGCCCCGCCGGCGAACTGACGATGATCGCGGGGCTGTCGCCATCGGCGGCGAGCGCCCATCTCGGACGGCTCACCGACGGCGGGCTGCTCGCACTCGAAGTGCGCGGCCGGCATCGCTATTTCCGTATCGCGTCGGCGGACATCGCCGCGTCGATCGAAGCGCTCGCGAACGTCGCGCAAGTCAGCGCGCCGCAGCGCTCCGTGCCCCGTCCGGCGCGCACCGTGCCGCTGGAAATGCGCTACGCGCGCACCTGCTACGACCACATGGCGGGCGAGCTGTCGGTGCGGATGTTCGAGCGGATGCTCGAGCGCGGGCTGCTGACGCAAAACGGCGCATCGCTCGAAGCGACCGCGCAGGGCGTCGCCCGCTTCGCCGACTGGGGCATCGACCTCGCCGCGCAGAGGACCCGGCGGCGGCGCTTCGCATGCACCTGCCTCGACTGGAGCATGCGCCGGCCGCATCTGGGCGGTGCGCTCGGCGCGGCGCTGCTCGACGCGTGGTCGTCGCACGGCTGGGTCGAGCGGACCGAGCGGCCGCGGGTGCTGCGCGTGACGCCAGCCGGCCATCAACAATTCGATGCGTTTCTGGCCGGATAGACCGTCGAGCCGGCGGCGGCGCAGGGCTGCGAGACCCGCCCGATACCCGTGCGAGACCCGTGCGAGACCTTTTGTTACACGCCTGCGAATCCACCTTACAAATGAGCGGGCTTTGAAACATAGCCGGCAGGTACAGTGATTGAACGGACCCGGCCCATTGCCGCGTCCGCCGGAGATCAGTCATGACACATGCCAACCAGCCCGTGCAGCAAGCCGGGATCCAACGCCGGATGAGCGGCTATACGCTGATCGCGGCCGCCGTCGTCGCGCTCGCCGCGCAGATCGCGCACGCGCAGGAAGCGCCACCTCCGCCGCAAACCGCGGCGGCCGTCGGGTCGGGCGGCGATCAGTCGGGCGGCGACCCGCCCGGGCGCATCGCGCGTCTGAACTACACGGCCGGCGCCGTGACCACCGAGCCCGCCGGCGCGACCGACTGGTCGTACGCGCAGATCAATCGGCCGCTGACGACCGGCGACCAGTTGTGGAATGACCAGAACGCGCGCTCCGAGCTTCACATCGGCTCGACTGCGGTGCGCCTCGGCCAGAACACGAGCCTCGACGTGCTTAATCTCGACGACACGACCGCGCAACTGAAAGTCGCGCAAGGCACGTTGTCGACGCGCGTGCGCGAGCTAGCGCCGGGGTCGTCGTATGAAATCGACACGCCGAACCTTGCGCTCGGCGTGACCGGTCCCGGCGACTACCGCGTCGACGTCGCACCCGACGGCAGCAGCACCACCGTCACCGTGCGCAGCGGCAGCGCGATCGCGTACGGCGACGGCGGCCAGGTGCCGATCGCGGCGGGTCAGCAGATCCGTTTCGCCGGCACCAGCCTGCAGCAGCTCGCCGACAACCGCGCGCCCGCCGCCGACGAACTCGACCAGTGGGCCGCCAGCCGCGACGCCACCGAAGACCGCTCGCCGTCGGCGCGCTACGTGTCGCGCGACATCCCCGGCTACGAGGACCTCGATGCCAACGGCACATGGCGCGAGACACCGCAGTACGGCGAAGTGTGGACGCCGAACGCGACGCCGGCCGGCTGGGCGCCGTATCACGACGGCCACTGGGTCTGGCAGGCGCCTTGGGGCTGGACCTGGGTCGACGACCAACCGTGGGGCTTCGCGCCGTATCACTATGGCCGCTGGGCCGAGGTCGACGGCACATGGGCGTGGGTGCCCGGTCCACTCGAAGCGGATGCGGCGCCCGTCTATGCGCCGGCGCTGGTCGCGTTCGTCGGCGATGACGATGGCGGCGTCGACTGGGGTGTCAACCTGGCGGTCGGCGGCGTCATCGCCGCGGGCGTCGCGTGGTTCCCGCTCGGGCCGGGCGAGCCATGGCATCCGCATTGGGGCGATCACGACCGCTGGAGCCACGGGTACTACGACCGCGTGAACCGCACGACGATCGTCAACGACTACCACCGCAACGTGAACATCCACAACACGTACGTGAACTATCGCGTGCCGGGCGGCGTGACGGCCGTGCCGGCGACCGCGTTCGTGCATGGTCAGCCGGTCCGACGCTTTTCGCAGAAGGTCGATCCCGCGCAGTGGCGCAACGCGCGGATCAACCCCGGCGCGCCGGGGATCGCGCCGGTGCGCGAGAGCTTCGGGTCGGATCTGCGGCGCGCGAATTACCGGCCGCCGGCGAGCGTCGCCGGCCGGCCGGTCGTCGCGACGCGTAACCCCGTGATGCCGGCCGCTTACCACGACGAGCTGGCGCAGCGCTTCGCGCAAAGCGGCGGCGGTCGGGTGCCCGGCGGCGGCCAGCCGGTCGTGCGCACCTCGGTCCCCGCGCATATGACCGGCGCACCGGGCGCGCTGCCAATGGCGAACGTGCGGGTCGTGCAATCGCATGTGCCGGGACGTCCGCCGGGCATGGCGGCGGGTGCGCCTGGTACGCCTGGTACGCCTGGTACGCCTCGCGCGGCTGGTGGCAATGCGCCGCATGGCGTCGAGCAGGCCGGTCAGCGGCCCGGCGAAGCCGGTGCCGTGGGACCGCATGGCGAAGCGCCACAGGGGCGTCCGGGCATGCCGCCGCAGATGGTCGGCAACGCGCATCCGCCGCAGCCAGGCGAGGGCGGGATTGCGGGCAATATGGGTCATCCGTCGAACGGGGTGCCGCGGCCGCCGCAAGCAGGCGGTGCTAATCCGGCCAATGCGGGCGCGTCCGCACGGCAGCACGGCGCGCCGCAGGAATGGGGCGCAGTCGGCAGGTCGCAGCCGGCATGGACGCAGCCCCATACGCCGATGGCGCAGCAGGCGCCGCGCATGGAGCAGCCGGGCAGGCCGCAACAGCCGGGTTTCGCGCAGCAGTCGGGTGTGCCGCATCCGCCGGAAAACCTGGCGGCGCAGCAGCAGGCGCGTGGACAGGATGGGCGTCCTTCTGCGATGCAGCAGGTGCAGCAGCCGCGTGTCGAACCGCGTCCACAACCGATGCCGCAAGCCCGGCCTGAGCCGCAGCTCCAGCAGGCCCAGCAGCCGCGCGTCGAACCGCGTCCGCAGCCGATGCCGCAAGCCCGGCCCGAGCCGCAGTTCCAGCAGGCCCAGCAGCCGCGCCCCGAACCGCGTCCGCAGCCGATGCCGCAAGCCCGGCCCGAGCCGCGTCCGCAGATGCAGCAGCCGCGCCCCGAAGCGCGGCCCCAGCAGGTGCAGCAGCCACGTCCGCAACCGCAGCCGCAACCGCAACACGCCGAGCAGCATCAAAACGGCGGCAATCACGACGACCATCACAGGAGCTGATCGGGTCGCCCACCGTCCTGAAAACAAAAAAGCCCCGCGATGCACACCATCGCGGGGCTTTTTCCTATTCGACGAGGGCGGACGCTACCGCCCTGCTTCCACCGACATCAGATCGCCATCGGCGCCGTCAGCGGCTCGTGATGCTGATAGCCGATCAGCGAGAAATCCGCCGGCTCGATCTTCTCCAGCCATTCCGGCTCGTACACGCCGGTCTTCGCGTAGTCGGGCACGCGATCGGAAATCGCGAGTCGCGGACTCTCGTACGGCTCGCGCTTGAGCTGCTGGTGCAGCATGTCGAGCTGATTCTCGTAGATGTGCGCATCGCCGATGAAATAGCTGAACCAGCGCGGCGTATAACCCGTCAGCCGTCCGACCAGATGCAGCAGCGCCGCACCCTCGGTCAGATTGAACGGCGTGCCGAGCCCGACGTCGTTGCTGCGGATATACAGGCACAGCGAAATTTCGCGGCGCGTAACGTTCGGCAGAAACTGGTACAGCAGATGGCAGGCCGGCAGCGCGATCTGGTCGAGCACGGCCGGATTCCAGGCATGGAACAGAATCCGACGATCGGCGGGGTTCTGCATGATCGTGTCGAGACACTGCCGCAACTGGTCGATCGCCTTGTAAAGCAACACCTTCGAGCGGCCTTCTTCGTCGAACTGCGTGATCACGCGGAAGCCGCGCGCCTGCGCGTCGGCGAGCTGCGCGCTCGCGCTGGCGTCGAGTACCTTGTAGGCCGGCCACTTGCGCCATTGCACGCCGTAGACATCACCGAGGTCATCCGGGCCCTCGCGATACGGATTGGCGAGCCACTGCTCGTTCTGATTCGCGTTGCCGTCCCACACCTTGCAGCCGAGTTCGCGAAAATCCGCGGCGCTGCGCGAAGCACGCAGAAACCCGACCAGCTCGCCGATCGCCGACTTGAACGCGAGCTTCTTCGTTGTGACCGCGGGAAAGCCTTGCTGCAGATCGAAGCGCAGCATCGCGCCGGGCATGCTGATGGTGCGGATGCCGGTGCGGTTTTCCTGCCACGTGCCGGTGTCGAGAATCGTGCGGACGAGGTCCAGGTATTGTTTCATGCGGTTTCCTTCGACGCGGCGCGAACCCAATCAGGCGCGCTCACGGAATTGAGCAAATCCGGATTCTAGCAAGCGTGACCGGACGCCGCCTGGGCATGGCGCGCCACATGGGAAATATCGGGGGGGGGGAAATTCAGACGGAACGGAAAAGACCGCGGGACACGATATAGGAGCGGCGACACGCACGCGCAGCCGCGCTTCGAGGCGGCGCTTGCCGGATGGAATCGCCGTGCACGGGATCGTGCGGCCAACCTTTTCAAACCGGCAGAGCCGCGAGACCCGCGGCGACGCGCCAGACCTTCACATGCCGCGTCGCCAGCCTCGCCGCTCGCCCGCCATCTACAGATGCTGCACCGACGCCGGCAATTCGCTGTGCGGCGCCGTCATCGGCTCGCCTTCCATGTGTCGCATGCCGTGCGAGCACAGCAGCCGGTACAGCGTCACCCGCGAGATGCCAAGTTCCTGCGCCGCGTCTCCGAGCCGCCCGCGATGCCGCAGCAACGCAAGCTCGATCGCCTGACGCTCGGCCGCTTCGCGCGCCTGCGCGAGCGACACCGGCACGATCTCGACATATTCGGCAAGCTCGAGGTCGCGCGCGGTGATCGCGCGTCCCTCCGACATGACGATCGCGCGCCGCACCCGGTTGATCAACTCGCGCACGTTGCCCGGCCAGCCGTAGTTATGCAGCGCGGCGATCGCATCGGGCGCGAAGCCGCGCAGACGCCGGCTCGCATCCTTCTTGAAGCGTTCGAGCATGTGCCGCGCCAGCAGCTCGATGTCCTTGCCGCGCGCGCGCAGCGGCGGCTCGTCTATCTGCAGCACGCACAGGCGGTGATACAGGTCGGAACGGAAGCGTCCTTCGATCATCGCCGCGGTCATGTCCACGTGCGTGGCCGAAATGATGCGCACGTCGACGTCGATCGCGGTATGTCCGCCGAGCCGCTCGACCTTGCGCTCCTGCAGGAAGCGCAACAGGCTCGCCTGGCTTTCGAGCGGCAGATCGCCGATTTCGTCGAGAAACAGCGTGCCGCCGTTGGCCGCCTCGACCCGGCCGATCTTGCGCTGGTTCGCTCCGGTGAATGCACCGCGCTCGTAGCCGAACAGTTCCGATTGCAGAAGATGCGGGGGGATCGCGCCGCAATTGATCGGCACGAACGGCGCGTTGCGTCGCGCCGAGCGTTCGTGAATCGCGACCGCCGTCAGCTCCTTGCCGGTGCCCGATTCGCCGGAGATGAACACCGGCGCGTCGGTCATCGCGACCTTGCGGATCGAGCGGAACAGCGCGAGCATCGCGTCGCACGAGCCGACCATCTCGCCCTCGGCGCCCTGAGAGCCATCGTGCGAAGCCGTTTCGCTCAGCGAGATCATGCCGTACGCATGACCGACAGAGTCGACGATACGGTCGCCCGAATACGGCACCGTCACGTAATCGAAACAGTAGTCGCGCACGAGCCGGCGCAACGCGGCGTCTTGCAGTTGGCCAGGCGTGGTGGCAGCGACCCAGCCGACGTTCGGCATGGTCAAACAGGATTCAAAAGCGGCGATCTCGTGCGGCTGGAAATCACTGGACAAATCGAGCAGGCCGCCAGCTGCCGTTCCGGTGCGCACTGCCCGGCGCGCATCGCGCGCCGAACCCACGACTTCGACATGCCAGCCGCGCTGCAGAAAACGCGTATTCAGTTCCGCGCTCGGGTCACGCGAAACGTAAATCAGTTGCCGCGTTGCGGGTTCCATTATTCAGATCCTCTCGTCAACGAACGTTAAGGACGACGCATGCACCTGAAACTGCGGTTCAGACACGCTGACTCGTCCGGGATTCGCGAATCGCAAAACCCGAACGGCCATTCCATTCCGTGCGGACAGCTGATCCCCAAGAAAGCGGCGTGTGTGTTTGAAACGGCCTGATATGGGCCTTTTTTAAATCTGAAGCTGTTTTCGAGAGCTTACTATACGCGCGTCGCTTCGAAAACAATTATGCGAATTTAATCAATGGACCCCTTGCCTATAAAGGATTAGCGGGCGATCGCGATTTATTCAGCCGACAAATAAAACATTAGTGGAAGCGCTTTTCGTGGCGTTCTCGCGACGGTAGTCCGTTCCTTGCCGATTAACGAATTATAGGTATTTTCTGCTGACCCGTTTCAGCGCTGCAACGTTTTTTCCCGATTTGGAACGCATTAGTTGTGTTTCTGCTGGTTGGCGCCAGACGTATCAATGGATTGCGAGCGTTGGCACACGTTTCGCTAAAAGGCGTGCACCAGGGAGACACATCATGCGACTTGCATTCCGCATCGATCTGATAAGCCGCGGCGCACCATACCTCGCGATTTGCACAGCCCTCGCGTTCAGCGCCCTGCCGGCGAATGCCGGCACCCCGACAGCGCAAGCCGCCCCGGTTCGATCCGCCACGCTGACGGATTCCAACGAGGCCAGCAACTCCGCCTCCGCCAGCCTGCAAACCACCACGCCGGTTGCCGCGGACGACGATAGCCAGATTGCCGCCGGCGCGTCCAACCCGGACGCCGATGCTGCATCGGTGAACGATATTTCGCTCGATGACCAGATGCTGTCGCGTCAACGCGGTGGCGCGGTCGGCATGTTGATGGTCGCCGCGACGCCGCAACTGATGCAAAGCGGCGGCAACCAGGTGACGTTGTGGGACGAGATCGCCCCGCCCTCGCCGCTGCCAGTGCCCGTCGACGCCGCGCGCGCCCAGGGCAACGTCGCGACATACCAGCGCAAATAAGCACGACGAACCAAAAGTACAAACAGCACAAACAGCACAAACAGCAAATAACCAGGCAATGCAGGACCGGTGGCCGCGCGGCAGGCAACGCGCCCCACGACGGCGGGACACAAGTAACAAGAGAGAAGGGACCGGGACATGAGTACGAACCACCAGACGCCGCACGCCCTCGGGCTGCCGGCGGCGCCGTTCAGCAACGCTCCCGTCTTGCCGCGCGACGCTGCGGCGCGCAGCGCCCTCCTCGCCAGCGTCATCGTCACCGCCTGCTTCGCGAGCCAGGCGTATGCCGAGCAGGTCGCCAATCCGGGCGACGTCATCGTCGAGCGCAGCGTCATGCCGCGCGACGCGTTCGTCTCCGTGCCGCGCGACCAGGACCCGGTCGCGGTGCGCGCCACCACGTTCCCGGCCAACTCGTTCGATCCGACGATCGCCACGCTCGTCGGCGATACCGATCTGACCAACGCGCATGGGTCGACCGGCGTCGCCGAGGGCGGCGCGCTCGGCGGCACCGGCATGCAAGCCGTCACGCAGATCCTCTCCGGCAAGGCGACCGGCAACACGATCCCGCTGAACGCGGGCGGCATCGGCGGACCTGCGGCGGGCGTCGGCGGCACGGTCAGCTCGTCGGTGACGGGCGCGCTCGCGCCGCTGTCGAACGTGCTCGGCGGCGCGCTCGGAGGTCTGAAATGAGCTCGCGCCTTCTCTTCTCGCTGCCATCGCTCCAATTAGTGCAAGTCGCTTCGGCGCGCCCGGCCCTGCGCGTGTTTGCGTGCCTATGCATGGGCGTCGCCGCGCTCGTCGCCGACGCGGCCCACGCGCAGTCGCAAGCGGTGCCGGTCGTCGGCGCCACCGCGACGATCGGCGCCGGCGCGGGCATGGGCGCGACGGGCGCGCTCACGGTCAACGAAACCGCGGGCCTCGACAACGCGCAAGCCAATCAGATCACGGTGACGAACGGCACCGCGGTGGGCAACGCGAACGCGAGCGTGCAAAGCGCGTCGGTGGTCGCGAACGTGCCGCGCGCGCAAGCGTCGATCGAAGCCAATGCGTTTTCGAACACCTCCGGCGCGGTGCTGGTGAATCAGTCGGCCGGAGCAGGGAATCTGCAGCGCAACAGCACCCAGATCGGGACTGCGGCGCTCGGAGTCGAGACCGTCTCGGATGGGGAGCTATCCGCGACGGCCCCGAAAAACGGTAGTCCGGGGCAGTCGAACGCGATTCACGGCGTGCGCGAGGCAAGCATTTCCAGCGATGCCTTTCGCAACGCCAGCGGAATCGTGCAGATCAACCAGGCAGCCGGCGCCGGTAATGCCACGGCAAACAGTTTTGTGCTCCGTCCCCCGGCGGGCACTTTTTTTAACTGACCACACTTAAGTATCGGAGCGAATCATGAAGCGCACTCTTATTGCCACGGCCGTTCTCGTTGCCGCGTCCGGCAGCGTGCTTGCCGCGCCGCAGAAGGCCTACCTGTTCAATACGACGGTCGTCGGCGAGATGGTCGGCGTCGAAGGTATGGTCGGACTGTTTGGCTGCGTGCACGTCTCCAGCACGGCCGACGCGGTGATCAACAACAATCAGATGGTCAACGTGAACGCGACGCTCGATCCGCAGGCGCAGACCTACACCAGCGGCAACGTGACCACGACCATCAACAACAACAGGAGCTCGGTCAGAGGCGGCGGCACGGCATTCGCGTTCACGACACAAAACCATACGTCGTCGAGCTCAAGCTCACAGGGCTTCGAAGCTTCCGGCGGCTATGCGTACGGCAGCCAGAGCGCGAGCGTGACGAGCGGCGGCTATGAAATGAGCCAGCAGGCAGCCGGCATCGCGGGCGGCTTCTCGCACACGAGTCAGAACTCGGGCGGCCATATCTCGGCGGGCGGCTCGATCGGCGGCAGCTACAGCTACCAGGACCACAACACGTTCTCGCACGGCAGCGGCTCGTTCAACGCCCACGGCGGCCTGCAAGCCGGGTATCGCGAATCGAGCTATTCGAACTCCTCGGGCGTCGCCGGCGGATTCGAAGCGAGCGAAGCGTCCGGGCAAAGCCGTTCGTGGGGCTTCAAGGCGAACGAAGGCTCCGGCTATGCGATGGTCGGCGAGCAATCGTCGGGCTACTCGCGTAGCAGCTCGTCATCGAGCAACTCGTACGGCGCCGCATGGGGCATCGACGAAGGCATGACGACAACCGACGTGACGACGCGCGGCACGATCACGCAGCACATCAACAACCAGGCGGCCGGCACGCTGAACGCGACCACCGGCACCAACGCGGCCACCGGCGTGTCGGGCAACCTCGGCATCAACATCGCGGAAGGCATCGACAACGCGCAGAGCAACGACGTATCGCTCGCCTCGGTCGACGTCGGCAACGTGTTCGGCAACGCACAGGACTTCAATGTGCAGTCCTCGGGCGGCAGCGCGACGATCCACAACTTCAATCTGAACGCGTCGGTCGGCAACGGGTCGCTGTCGGGTGTGACGGGCAATGTCGGCGTGAACGTCGCGTCCGGTATCGGCAACGCGCAGGACAACGCGCTTGCCGGCGCAGTGACGACGACCTCGCCGGGCAAGGCGATGACCACCGCGATGGACGCGACGGACGACAACTCGCAATCCGCCACGATGGTCGTTCACGGGCAATTCCAGGGCACCGCGAGTCTGGGTGCCGATACGTTGAAAGGCGCCTCCGGCAACATCGGCGTGAACATCGCCGGCGGCGCGGGCAACCTGCAGCACAACGGCCTTGCCATCGCGGCGCTGAACAGCGGCAAGTAAGCCGACGAAGCGACGGGCGCAGGCAAGCAGAAGAAGCACAAAGCAGTCGGAAGGACGCGCCGGCAGCCGCAGAAGCTGCCGGCGCAAATCGGGTGGGAGACCAGCATGACCGGGTCCAAGGGGTTTCCGGCGCTACCGTTCGCCGTAGCGCTGGCAGGCTGTGCGCTGTGCGCGGGTCACGCCGCCGCACAGTCGAGCATCGACACGTCCACGTTCGCCGGCGTGCCATTGACGAAGACGGTCCGGTCGATGAAGGACCTGCGCTACAACCACATCGTCAGTCAGCAGTTCGATTACAGCTGCGGCGCGGCGGCGCTCGCCACCCTCCTCAAGTACGGCTACGGCATCGATATTCCGGAGACCGAACTGATTCGCCGGATGATGGTTTTCTCGACGCCCGAAGTCGTCGTCAAGAACGGCTTCTCGATGCTAGACATGAAGCACTTCGTCGAGACCATCGGACTGCGCGGCCGCGGCTTTCGCGTCAACGTCGACGCGCTCCACCATCTGCAGATCCCCGTGATGGTCCTGATGAACATCGACGGCTACGAGCATTTCGTGATCGTCAAGCATGCGCAGGACGGCCGCGTGTTCATTGCGGATCCGGCGCTCGGCAATCGCATCGTGCTCGAAGAGGACTTCGCGAAGACCTGGAACGGCCTCGTGTTCGCGGTCCTCGGCAAACCCTTCAGGGAGGATTCACCGCTGTTGCAGGACAACGAGTCGCTTGCGCTGAAGCTGCGCGCCGCCGCGCTGGCGGCCGGCACCGCCGCGACTCCCTTTTTCGAGTACGGCTTGAACAAGGCAGACATGTTCTGATCCCGCCATGAAGTCACACTTCACACAGCTTGGGTTCGTGCTCTGCGCCATCGCCTGCGGCGCAAGCAGCGTTGCCCATGCTTCGGAGGGCGCCGCCTCGCCACCGGCCCCCGAACTTTCGATACCGCCCGAGCCAGGCGCCGCGCCGCTGCGGGTGCAGCTCGTCGGCGACGACGTGCTCGCGGCCCAGACCGGCAAATACGCCGGCGCGACGATGATCTCCGGCTTCGTGCTGAACGTCATTTCGCAATGGCAGCTGCCCAACGGCGCGAGCGCGCTCGCCCAGGGATCGCTGAGCGCGGTGCAGAACGGCAGCGGCCAGCTCACGAGCTCCGTCAGCACGTTCGCGAGCGTGAGCGGCGGCGCGCACGGCCATGCGGGCGATTCGGGCGCCAACCCGAATGCCCAGGCACGCGGCGGCCAGAGCATCGGCGTCAACGGCGTGTCGCAGGTCACCCAGGTCGCGGGCGATCGTAACAGCGGCAGCAACTCCGCGCTGATCGACTTCAACAACAGCGCCGTGACGCTGACGGGCACCGCCAACGCGCCGTCGGCATCGGCCAGCAATTCGAGCGGCTCCGTGAAGGCCGGCATTTCGTTCGGCAGCAACGGCGTGAACGTCGCGCTGCAAACACCCGCTGGGCTCGCCACCCAGACCATCGCGCCGAGCAACGGGCAGATCGCCCAGTTGCTGCAGATTGCAGGCAATAACCAGCAAGTCGCCAATGCCCTGCAACTGCATCTGCAAACCCAGCAGATGTCGGCTTCGATGCTTCGACAGTTGGGCGTACTGCAGGCACTGCAAAACAGGAGATAACGAGGCGGGCCGCCACCCGCCAACTGCATCACAAGCAGTAAAGAGACGGCCGCGCAGTCAGCACCGCGCGACCGGACCACCGGGGGAGCAAAAAAATGAAAAAAGTGTCATCGACCAGGGCGCCGCGCATGGCTCTCGCGGCCATCCCGGCCGCCGTCATGCTTTGGGCTCTTTCTCAGTCGGCGAACGCGCAGGCGCTCGCCGGTCAATCCGTGGAGGACCGTCTGAACACGCTGATGCGCGTCGTCGACGAGCAGCAGCGGCAGATCCATTCGCTCGAACGCCAGGTCACCGACCTCGAGATGGCGCAACGCGGACGCGGCGTGCCGGGTGCCGGCGCCCCAGCGGGCACCGACACGGTGGCCGAGCAGCCCGGCGCCGACGGCTTGCCGGTGCCGCTGCCGCCGCTCGCGCAGATCGTGCCCGGCGCGCCCGTACCGGGCGGCGCCACCGGCACCGCGACCGGCGTGCCGGTCAACCCGCCGACGCCGGACGGCAGCAACGCGGGCGGCCTGCCCGCCGCCACCGACGGCAGCGGCGCGGTCGGCCAGACCCAGCGCGCGAACGAACCGGTGCGCACCCAGGCCGAGCAGGCAGTCGTACAACGCGAGCATGCGCCGCTCTTCGACCATAAGCTGACGATGGACCTCGGCATCAGCGACACCTACTACGACCGTCGCCAGTTGCAGTTGTCGGGCTTCCTCGCGCTCGATGCGATTTTCCTCGGCAACATCAACCTCGGCCAGACCAAGGCGCACCAGGTGATGGCGGACCTCGACACGCGCTACGGCGTGTCCGACCGTATCAACGTCGACGTCGACGTGCCGTACGTGTACCGGCGCAGCAACTTCATCGTCGGCGGCGCGGGCGGCGCGGCGAGCACGCTGTCGGACGCGACGGTGTCGAGTCACGACATCGGCGACGTGAACTTCGGCATCTACTACCAGTTCGTCAGGGAAACCAATGCCATGCCGGACGTGGTCGGCAGTCTGCGCGTGAAGGCGCCGACCGGCAGCTCGCCGTTCGGCGAGAAAGTCGTGCAGGTCACCCCGGACAACACCAATCTGGTCGCGCCGACCACCCTGCCGACCGGCACCGGTTTCTGGAACATCACCGCGGGTCTGTCGATGCTGAAGACCTACGACCCGGTCGTGCTGTTCGGCAGCGTTTCCTATACCTACAACATCGCGCGTTCGTTCGCGGACATCTCGTCGGTGCAGGGACAAACCGAGCCGGCGACGGTCAAGCTCGGCGACATCGTGCAGTTCGGCGGCGGCGTCGCGCTCGCGTTCTCCGACAAGGATTCGGCCAGCGTGTCGTTCACGATGGCGCTCGAACCCGAATCGCAAACCAAGGCTCCGGGCGGCACCTACCAGAGGGTGCCAGGCAGCGAGACCACGGCCGCGGTGATGAATTTTGGCCTGAACCACGTCGTGAACAAGCATCTGACCATCAACGGCTCGGTATCGATCGGACTCACACCCGACGCGCCGAACTTCGTGGTCGGCATGCGCTTTCCGTACACCTTCTGACGTGCCAACGATACGAGGTCGAACGTGCGTGAATCACCTCATCTGACTAGTGTGGCTTCCGTCGCGGCAGCGGGATCGCATCTGTCGCTCGCGGTGCCGAAGCAGCACGCCGCCGTGTCATCCGCGGCGGCGCCAGCGATTGCCCCACCGGCAAGCAACGAAGCCGATGGCCCGGCGAGTGCCACGGTGCGCGGCCTCGAGCGACAGCTGCTGTACGTCGCGCGCACGCCCGACGAAACGCTGATCGCGCATCTGAAAAGCCGTGGCT
Source organism: Paraburkholderia sp. HD33-4 (assembly GCF_021390635.1). Taxonomy (NCBI): domain Bacteria; kingdom Pseudomonadati; phylum Pseudomonadota; class Betaproteobacteria; order Burkholderiales; family Burkholderiaceae; genus Paraburkholderia; species Paraburkholderia sp. HD33-4. The sequence goes on from NZ_JAJEJS010000001.1 coordinate 3,331,727, forward strand.
GGCAGGTCGCGACCGCGCGCTCGGCGCACGAACTCGGGCGGCTCGTGAAGCCCGACATCGCGTGCGCGGGCATCGTCGATCTGGCGAGCTTCGCGCCGCGCGATATCGGCGGGCTCGAGGCAAGCCTGCGTCAGCAGCAGATCGGCTGGATCGCGCTCGCGACCGGCGAGCGGCTCAACGATCCGCTCGTGCGACGCCTCGTGCGCCACTACTGCTTCGACTTCGTGAAACAGCCCGTCGCGCACGCGACGATCGACTATCTGGCCTGCCACGCGTTCGGCATGGTCACGCTGTGCGACCCGGAACTCCCCCCGCCCGTCAGCGAAACGGGCGATGAGGAAATGGTCGGCACCTGCGAGGCGATGCAGCAGCTCTTTCGCACGATCCGCAAGGTCGCGAACACCGACGCGAGCGTGTTCATCGCGGGCGAATCGGGCACCGGCAAGGAGCTGACCGCGCTCGCCATTCACGAGCGCTCGCCGCGCCGCAAGGCGCCGTTCACGCCGATCAACTGCGGTGCGATTCCGCATCATCTGCTGCAATCCGAGCTGTTCGGCTACGAGCGCGGCGCCTTCACCGGCGCGAATCAGCGCAAGATCGGCCGCGTCGAGGCGGCCGACGGCGGCACGCTGTTTCTCGACGAGATCGGCGATCTGCCGCTCGAAAGCCAGGCGAGCCTGCTGCGCTTTCTGCAGGAAGGCAAGATCGAGCGGCTCGGCGGCCGCGAATCGATTCCGGTCGACGTGCGCATCATCTCGGCGACCCACGTCGATCTGGACGGCGCGATGCGCGAAGGCCAGTTCCGCGCGGACCTGTTTCATCGCCTGTGCGTGCTGCGCGTCGACGAGCCGCCGCTGCGCGCGCGTGGACGGGACATCGAAATTCTCGCGTACCACATCCTGCACAAGTTCAAGACCGACAACGCGCGCAAGATTCGCGGCTTCACGCCGTCGGCGATCGAGGCGCTCTACAACTACAACTGGCCCGGCAACGTGCGCGAGCTGATCAACCGCGTGCGCCGCGCGATCGTGATGGCCGAAAACAAGCTGATCTCCGCCGACGACCTCGACCTCGCCGGTTTCGCCGAGCAGGAGAGCATGACGCTCACGCAGGCGCGCGAGGCCGCCGAGAAGCGCGCGATCGAGGCGGCGCTGCTGCGCCATCGCCACCGCTTGAACGAGGCGGCGGTGGAGCTGAACATTTCGCGCGTGACGCTGTATCGGCTGATGGGCGTGCACGGTTTGCGCGAACCGGGTGCCGTCGACGACAAGGGAGCGTTCGCGGCGGACGGGCCGGCGCGGGGGGTGAGCGGTAAATGAGAGGCGGGTGAGCGTAGGCGCGTCGGGTAGAATCGTCGGATTACCTTCCACTTACCATTCGATGACGACGCTCACCCTGATCGTCGCTCGCGCCAGCAACGGCGTGATCGGCCGCGACAACCAGTTGCCCTGGCGACTGCCCGAAGACCTCAAGTTCTTCAAGCGCACGACGATGGGCGCGCCCATCATCATGGGCCGCAAGACGCATGAATCGATCGGCCGGCCGCTGCCGGGTCGCCGCAATATCGTCGTTACGCGCGATGGCGCGCGGCGCTTTCAGGGCTGCGACACCGCGACCAATCTCGACGAAGCGCTCGAGCTCGCCGCGCAGGACCAGGCGCCGCAGGCGTTTCTGATCGGTGGCGCGCAGCTGTACGACGAAGGCCTGCGCCATGCGGACAAACTGATCGTCACCGAAATCGCCGCCGACTTCGACGGCGACGCGACCTTTCCCGCGATCGACCGCCATGTGTGGGAAGAAATCGCGCGCGAGGCGCATCACTCGAATGCGCCGAACGACTTCGATTACGCATTCGTCACGTATCAACGCAAGGACGTCTGACGGGTCGCGCAACGCGGGCGATAAAAAACGCCACGCAACATGAGTTGCGTGGCGTTTTCGTTTGATACGGGGCGCCGTAGGAACGGGCCGCGGGGCTTACTGCCCTGCGATCGTCATCCGCTCGATCAGTACCGAGCCGGTCTGCTTGGTGCCGCGCGTGATCGTATCCGCGCCGATCGCGACGATATGGCGGAACATCTCCTGCAGCGTGCTCGCGACCGTGATCTCCTCGACCGGATACTGGATCTTGCCGTTCTCGACCCAGAAACCCGACGCGCCGCGCGAGTAGTCGCCGGTCACGTAGTTGACGCCCTGCCCCATCAGCTCGGTCAGCAGCAAGCCCGTGCCGAGCTTCTTCAGCATGGCCTCGAAATCGTCGTCGGCACGCGTGTTCGAACTGAGCAGCGACAGGTTGTGCGAGCCGCCCGCGTTGCCGGTGGTCTTCATGCCGAGCTTGCGCGCAGAGTACGTGGACAGGAAGTAGCCCTCGACGACACCGTCCTTCACGACCGAGCGCTGGCGCGTGCGCACGCCTTCCTCGTCGAACGGCGCGCTGCCCATCGCGCGCGCGACGTGCGGGTCTTCGACCACCTGCACGTGCGGCGCGAACACCGGCTTGCCGAGGCTGTCGACCAGAAACGAGGTCTTGCGATACAGCGCGCCGCCGCTCGTCGCCTGCACGAACGCGCCGAGCAGGCCCGCCGCGAGCGGCGCCTCGAACAGCACCGGCACCTTGCGCGTATCGAGGCCGCGCGCGCCGATGCGCGCAAGCGCGCGCTGCGCCGCGTAACGGCCGACCGCTTCAGGATCGGCGAGCTCGTCGGCACTGCGCGTCGACGTGTACCAGTCGTCGCGCTGCATGTTGCGGCCGCTGCCGGCGATCGGCGCGCACGCGATGTAGTGGCGCGAATACGGATAACCGGCGAGGAAGCCTCGCGAGGTCGCCAGCACGAACTGCGAATGCTGCGCCGACACGCTCGCGCCTTCCGAGTTCTTGATCTGCGGATCGGTCGCGAACGCGGCATCTTCGGAGCGGCGCGCAATTTCCACCGCTTCGTCGGCGGACAGATTCCACGGGTGATACAGATCGAGATCGCGCGGCGCGGTTTCAAGCAACTCGGCTTCGGCGAGGCCCGCGCAATCGTCCTCGGCGGTGAAGCGCGCGATGTTGTAGGCGGCCGCGACCGTGTCCTTCAATGCCTGCGGCGAGAAGTCCGAGGTGCTCGCGTTGCCGCGTTTGTTGCCGATGAACACCGTCACGCCGACCATCTTGTCGCGATTGTGCTCGATCGTCTCGACTTCGCCGCGCCGCACCGAGACGGACAGGCCGTCGCCTTCGGAGATTTCGGTTGCGGCGTCGGTGCCGCCGAGCGCCTTCGCGTGACGGAGGATGTCCGAGGCGATTTCCTTCAGCTCATCCTGGGTATGCGGAAAAAAGCGCTGCTTGACGTCCATGTCTGCTGCCATTGTGGTTGCCGTCCTGTTGGGGCCGCGCGGCCCTTGGTATGCGCACCGTATTCGGCGCGGGCGCACGGGTGCGGAATAAATGCATCCCGCGATCATAGCAAGGTACGCGCCGCCGCGGGTCGGGCCGGCGCGGCAAGTTACAATACCGGCATGACACGCAAAACCCGCATTCAACCGATCGAATCCGTCGTCACGGAAGTCGACGAAAACGGCTACGATCGTCCGAGCAAGTCTCAGGTCAAGCGCGAAATGCAAGCGCTGCAGGACCTGGGCTCGGAGCTCGTCGCCCTGCCGAAAGACGCGCTCAAGCGCATGCCGATGCCCGAAAAGCTCGACGAAGCCGTGCGCGAAGCACGCCGCATCACCGACTTCGAAGGCAAGCGTCGCCAGGTCCAGTATGTCGGCCGGGTGATGCGCTCGCTGCTCGAGACCGAAATCGCCGCTCTGCGCACCGCGCTCGACACCTACAAGGGCATCAACAAGTCGGAAACGGCGAAGCTGCACTGGATCGAGCGCACCCGCGAAAAACTGCTCGCCGACGACGCCGCGCTGACCGAATTCATCCGCCGGCACCCGGGCGCCGATCCGCAGCAGGGCCGCACGCTGATCCGCAACGCGCGCAAGGAAGCGGAGCAAAGCAAGCCGCCGCGCTACTTCCGTGAACTGTTCCAGTGGATCAAGAACGCTGCCGGCACGAACGACGAAGCCGAAGACGCGCACGACGCCGACCTCTCCGCGGAAGACGACGATGACGACCGCGACGCCTGATCAACGTCAGCAACGCAACCATCCCGACGAAATCGTGATCGGCCTCGTGTCGATCAGCGATCGCGCATCGACGGGCGTGTACGAGGACAAGGGCATTCCGGCGCTGCAGGAATGGCTCGGCGCGGCCTTGAGCTCGCCGTGGCAGGTCGTCACGCGGCTGATCGCCGACGACGCGCCAACCATCTCCGCGACGCTCGTCGAACTGGTCGACGCGGTGGGTTGCGATCTGGTGCTGACGACCGGCGGCACCGGCCCATCGCGCCGCGATGTGACGCCCGAGGCGACGCTCGCGGTCGCAACGAAGGAGATGCCCGGCTTCGGCGAGCAGATGCGGCAGATCAGCCTGAATTTCGTGCCGACCGCGATCCTGTCGCGCCAGGTCGCGGTGATCCGGGAAACTGAAAAGCACGCCGCGCTGATCATCAACCTGCCCGGTCAGCCGAAATCGATCCGGGAAACGCTGGAAGGTCTGCGCGATGACGGCACGGTCAAGGTGCCGGGAATTTTCGCGGCGGTGCCCTACTGCATCGACCTGATCGGCGGGCCTTACGTGGAAACCAACGCCGACGTGGTCAAGGCGTTCCGGCCGAAAAGCGCGCAACGCGCGCCGCGGCAGGACTGAGGTCGGTGGTCTGAGGTTCGAGGCCTGCGGTGTGCAGGCCAACGCTTTACTTAGCGCTCGCGGCGGCGTCCGGCGCCGACGGCACCAGGAAATGCTCGCGGTAGTACTTCAGTTCGTCGATCGACTCGTGGATATCGGCCAGCGCCGTGTGCATCGCGCGCTTCTGGAAGCCCTTGTAAATGGCGGGCTGCCAGCGCCGGCACAGCTCCTTCAGCGTGCTCACGTCGAGGTTGCGGTAGTGGAAGAAGCTCTCCAGCTCCGGCATCCAGCGCGCCATGAAGCGGCGGTCCTGGCAAATCGAGTTGCCGCACATCGGCGACTTGCCCGGCGGCACGTACTGACCGAGGAACTCGCGGATCTGCGCGGCCGCGTCGGCCTCACTGACCGTCGACGCCTTCACGCGATCGATGAGCCCCGATCGACCATGCGTGTTCTGGTTCCACTCGTCCATCTTCGCGAGCGTCTCATCGCTCTGATGAATCGCGAGCACCGGACCTTCGACCATCCTGTCGAGCGTCGAATTCGTCACCACCACCGCGATTTCGATGATGCGGTCGGTGTCGGGCTCGAGCCCGGTCATTTCCATGTCCAGCCAGACGAGATTCATGTCGCTGCGCACGAGCGGCGGCTGTTCGGTGGATGCGAGGATGTCAGTCATGAAGGCAACCCTGAGGGCCGCGCGGCGGGCTTCGCTGGAAACCCGTGCGACGCGGCATGTGTTCGTTTGAAATGGATTCGCGCGGTTCGAGCCGGGCCGGCTGCGCTGAAGCGACGCGTTGAACCGCTACCCGCAACCAATGCGTTGAACCGCTGCGTTAAACCGTATCTCCGCCGCGAGGCGGGAAGAAACATATAATTCTCGCATAGATACCACGGAATCCCCGGATGCCTACCCTGTACTTCACCGCCCTGTTCGTCATCGCCGTCGTCGCGATGGTCGGCACCAAACTCTGGCTCGCGTCGCGGCAGATCCGCTTCGTCGTCGCGCATCGTGAACAGGTGCCGAGCCAGTTCGCGAACACGATCGCGCTCGCCGCACATCAGCGCGCGGCCGACTACACCGTCGAGCGCACCCGGCTCGCGATGGTCGAGATCGTCGTCGGCGCGGCCGTGCTGATCTGGCTCACTCTGCTCGGCGGCGTGCAGACGCTCGATCTCGCGCTCTCCGACTGGCTCGGCCGCGGCTACCTCGGCCAGATCGCGCTGGTTGCCGCCGTGATCGCGATCACGAGCGCGATCGACCTGCCGTTCGATTACTACCGGCAGTTCGTCGTCGAGCAGCGCTTCGGCTTCAATCGCATGAGCAAAAGCCTGTTCTTCTTCGACCGTCTGAAGGGCGCGCTGCTCGGCATCGCGTTCGGTCTGCCGCTGCTGTTCGTCGTGCTGTGGCTGATGAACCGCGCCGGCAACCTGTGGTGGCTGTGGGCGTGGGTCGTGTGGGTCGCGTTCCAGATGTTCGGCCTGCTGATTTTCCCGACCTTCATCGCGCCGCTGTTCAACAAGTTCGAGCCGCTGAAGGATGAAGCGCTCGTGACCCGCATCGAGGCGCTGATGAAGCGCTGCGGCTTCGCCGCGAAGGGCCTGTTCGTGATGGACGGCAGCCGCCGTTCGGCGCATGGCAACGCGTACTTCACCGGTTTCGGCGCGAGCAAGCGCATCGTGTTCTTCGACACGCTGCTCGCGCGCCTGTCGGGCCGCGAGATCGAAGCGGTGCTCGCGCACGAGCTCGGCCACTTCAAGCGCCGTCACGTGATGAAACGCATGCTCGTCACGTTCGCGATCAGCCTCGCGATGCTCGCGCTGCTCGGCTGGCTGACGCAATGCGTGTGGTTCTATGAGGGGCTCGGCGTGCGGCCGTCGCTGGTTGGCGGCAATAGTGGACTCGCGCTCGTGCTGTTCTTCCTCGCGCTGCCGGTGTTCATGTTCTTCGTCACGCCGCTTGGCAGCCTCAGCTCGCGCAAGCACGAGTTCGAAGCCGACGCGTTCGCGGCGACGCAAACCGATGCGCACGACCTCGTCAACGCGCTCGTCAAGCTGTACGAGGACAACGCGTCGACATTGACACCCGATCCGCTCTACACTGCGTTCTATTACTCGCATCCGCCGGCCTCGCAGCGGATCGACCGACTGCTGCAGCACGCATGAGCAGCCGCGCCCCGAAGAAAGCGTCGCGCGGCACACAAGCCTCAGCGTCCAACCTGCATGGCGCGCGCATTGGCGGCCTCGTGGTGGCCGCGCACGGCCGCCACTATCTGGTTGCCCCCGAAGATGGCGGCGCAATGCTGCAATGTTTCCCGCGCGGCAAACGCAGCGAGGTGGCGGTCGGCGATCGCGTGATCTACGAGCCGACCTCGGCGGATCAAGGCGTGATCGTCGAGATCGGCGAGCGGCGCAATCTGCTGTATCGCTCGGATCAATACAAGTCGAAGCTGTTCGCCGCGAACCTCGATCAGTTGCTGATCGTGCTCGCGACCGAGCCGCATTTCAGCGAGGATCTGCTCGGCCGTGCGCTCGTCGCCGCCGAGGAAAACGAGCTGAAGCCGTTGATCGTGCTGAACAAGATCGACGTCACCGCTGCTTTGGACGGCGCGCGCAAGCGGCTCGAGCCGTATCGCGCGCTCGGCTATCCGGTGCTCGAAGTGTCGATCCGCATGCAGCCCGAGGCGGCACGTGCCACGCTGACCGAACATCTGCACGGTCACGCGACGCTGCTGCTCGGCCAGTCCGGCATGGGCAAATCGACGCTCGTGAACCTGCTGATTCCCGATGCCGAAGTCGCGACGCGCGAGATCTCGACCGCTTTGAACAGCGGACGCCATACGACCACGTTCACGCGTCTTTATCCGCTGCCGGAGTTGGATGGCACGGTCACCGTGAACGGCCCGGCAGGCGCGCTGATCGACTCGCCGGGCTTCCAGGAATTCGGCTTGCACCACCTGACCGAAGGCGGGCTCGAACGCGCGTTCCCCGAGTTCCGCCCGCTGCTGCCGAACTGCCGCTTCTATAACTGCCATCATCTGCATGAGCCTGGCTGCGCGATCCTCGAAGCGGTCGCCGACGGCCGCATCCGCCGCGAACGGCATGCGCTTTATGCGCAGCTCGTGCACGAGGCGAGCCAGATCGTCCGCTGACATGAAACTGATGCGCGCGCCAAACCTGATCATCGGACAGCATTGGGTCAACGTGCTGGAGACCGCGGGCATCGCGTGCGAGTTGCATAACCGCTATCTGAACGGCGCGCTCGGCGAGATTCCGGCCGATCAGTGCGCGCCGGAGCTGTGGCTCGTCGATGAACGCGATGAGGCGATCGCCCGGCGGTTGATCGAAGCGGCGTCGCGCGGACCGGCGCCGGGCGCGCCTCTATGGCAATGTCAGCAGTGCGGCGAGATGCTCGAGGCGCAGTTCACCGTGTGCTGGCAATGCGGGACGGTGCGCGATCCGTTGAAGGGCTGAAGCGCGGTCGGGAAATGAAAAAGCCGGGCGATCTGCCCGGCTTTTTCTTGTGCCGCTCGCGTGGCGTGGCCGCTTCAGGCGAGCCACACCGCGATGGTCAGCATCAACAGCAGGATCATCCACAGGACGACCGCACGCCACACGAGCCCCACCGCCGATTGCAGCGTGCGCGGCGTGCAGTCGTCGCCGACCTGCATCGGACCGCCGTCGCCGGTGGCGAGCGCGTCGAGGCTCGACGGCTCCGCGAGCGGTCCGGCCAGCCGAGCGCCGAGCGCTCCGCTGCCCGCGGCGAGCAACACGCCGTCGTTCGTGTCGGGCCACTGCCGCGCATGATTGCGCCACGCGTAAATCGCATCCTCGAAATTGCCGACGATCGCAAAGCCCAGCGACGTCAGCCGCGCCGGCACCCAGTCGATCACGAAGAACGCGCGCTGCGCGAAACTGGAGAACGCGACGGTGCGATCGTCGGCTGGCCGCGCCCACGCCCGAGCGAGATATTCCGCGCAACGATACAGCACCGCGCCGGCGGGACCGACCGGAATCAGGAACCAGAAGAACACGCCGAACACGTGACGATGCGAGGCCACCACCGCATGGATCAGCGTGTGACGCACGATCTCGCTGACCGGCATGTCGACGGTCTCGAGCCCGGTCCATTCATTGAGAATTTCGCGCGCGCGCGGCACGTCGTCGTTGTTCAACGCGAGATGGATGTCGGTGAAGTAATGGCTGAACTGCCGGAAGCCGAGCGTGAAGTACAGCACCACGACGTTCCACAGGAACGCGAGCATGAAGTGAATGTGATACAGCACGTAGTAGACGAGCGCGACAACGAGCGTCCAGGGCACCACCACCACGAGCCACGCGAGCAGGCCGTGACGTTGCTTGCCGGCATCGAATCCGTGCGCCGCCGACTCCGCATGGTATTGAAGCAACGCGGACACCGGATTGTTCGGCGACAGCGCGCGCACCTGTTCAATGATCAGAGCCAGCAAAACGGAGAAAAAAGTCATGCGATGCGCCGTGCTTTTTAAGTTTTTACGATTGTTTTATAACGATAGCACAGGGTCGGATGAGTCTGAACGCGGAAGCTGACAAAGGGCCGACAAGTGCGTCGTTCGCGCAACTGCGCATCGCTGGCGTGTCGATGCGTCGATGCGAGTCGTGTAACTCATGCGGCGAGGAACCGATACAGGTTGCGAAGCATCGCAGCCGTCGCCCCCCAGATGAAATGATCGCCGCCTTGCACGGCTGCTGGCGCGGCCGTCTGCGTGCGTTGCGCGCCGCGCTGCTCGGCAGCTTCGGGAGTCACCGTCAATTCGCCACGCGGATACGGCATCGCGAAGAAGCGGCGCTCTCCGCCTTCGTAGCGGAACAGGCGCTCTTCGTGGTTGGACGGGTCCATCAGGAACGCGAGCGGCACCTCGAAAACCTCTGCCACTTCGAGCGTATCGATCGCCAGCGAGAACGGCGGGTGCACGAGAGCAATGACCGGCGACACGCAAAAGCCGGTGCCAGTCAGATAGTCGGGCAACGCGCCCAGCACTTCGACGCGTGACGCGTCGAGGCCTACCTCTTCGCGTGCCTCGCGCAGCGCCGTGGCAGTCGCGTCGGCGTCGAACGGTTCCTGGCGGCCGCCGGGAAAACTCACCTGGCCGGCGTGATCGTTCAGATGGTCAGCGCGCTGCGTGAGCAACACGGTCAGGCCACGCGCGCGCACGACGAGCGGCACCAGCACCGCGGCCACGCGCGGATCGAGTTCGGTATTGCGCCACGGCGCATCGGCGATTTTCTCGGGCGTCCAGGCAAGCTGCCGCTCGAAGCGCGCCCGCAGTGCATCGGGCGTCAGACGCTCGCCCGCGACCAGTGGCAGACCGGCGCCCGTCGCGATGACAGGCAGAGATTCGGGCTCAAAGACGGGGCGGATCAACGGGTCTCTCTAATGAGCGGGGACATGCCGCTATTTTGACCTGGCCAACAAAAAAGCACCCGCGAGGGGTGCTTTTTCTTACAGCATTTACGCTTCGGAAGCAGCGCGGTCCTTCGAGACCAGCTTTTCCTTGATTCGAGCCGACTTGCCCGAACGCTCGCGCAGGTAGTACAGCTTCGCACGACGCACATCGCCGCGACGCTTGACGACGATGCTTGCCAGCAGCGGCGAATACGTCTGGAACGTACGCTCGACGCCTTCGCCCGACGAAATCTTGCGGACGATGAACGACGAATTCAGACCACGGTTACGCTTGGCGATCACGACGCCTTCGTAAGCCTGCACACGCTTACGCGTGCCTTCAACCACGTTCACGCTGACGATGACCGTGTCGCCCGGACCAAAATCCGGAATGGTCTTTTCGCCGAGGACGCGCGCGATTTCTTCCTGCTCAAGTTTTGCAATCAGATTCATTACTGACTCCTGGATCCATCTTGTCGGCGTTCGTACCTGCCTCACGCGCTTACTGCGTTCGGCTACGGCCCCGATAGAGGATGGGTTCACATCTGGCGCCGCACACGCATGTACGGCACCGCCTTGTGTCCGCTCGAAAGACCCTGGGCCTCAGGCCTTCGGTTCTTCCTTCGCGAGACTTGCAAGCCACGCCTCGTCGGCGCGGCTCAGCATTCTGTTCTTTCGGGCCTTCACGATCAGATCGGGCCGTTTGTGAAACGTGTTGCGCAATGCTTCGCGCCGCCGCCACGCTTCGATTTCCGCATGGTGGCCGCCGAGCAGCACATCAGGCACCCGCACGCCCTCGTATTCTTCGGGACGCGTGTAGTGCGGGCAATCGAGCAGCACGTCGACGAAACTATCCTGCACCGCCGACTGCGAGTCGTTCAGCACGCCGGGCAACTGACGCACGACCGCATCCATCAACGCCATCGCGGGCAACTCGCCACCCGACAGCACGAAGTCGCCAAGGCTGACTTCCTCGTCGACGACACGGTCGAGCAGACGCTGGTCGATCGCTTCGTAGCGCCCGCACAACAAGATCAGACCAGGTTCGGCCGCGAACTTCATCACGCGCTCGTGATTCAGCGTGGCGCCTTGCGGCGACATCATCACGACGCGCGACGCGCCAATGCCCTGCTCCGACTGCGCCGCTTTCGCGGCACTGATCGCGTCTTCGAGCGGCCGGGCCAGCATGACCATGCCGGGGCCGCCGCCGTATGGGCGATCGTCGATCGTGCGGTAGTTATCTGTCGTGAAATCGCGCGGATTCCACGTACGCAACCCATAGCGCTGCTGCTTCGCGGCCCGACTGGTGATACCCCAGTCGGTCAACGCGCGGAACATTTCTGGAAAGAGCGTCACGACATCGAACTGCATCGCTCTCCCCATTCAACGATAGATTTCAATAGTCAGCTTCCCAGTCGACGACGATCTGCTTTGCCGTCTGGTCTACCGTTTTGACAAAGACGCCGACGAACGGGATCAAACGCTCGCCTGCGACCGGCTTGCCGTTTTTGTCGGTAGCCGGATATTCGATGCGCAGCACCGACTGCGCACCGTTGTCGATCATGCTGGCGACCTTGCCGAGATTGAGCCCGGCGAGATTCACCACGTCCAGGCCGATCAGATCGACCCAGTAGAATTCGTCGGCTTCGAGCGCCGGAAATTCGCTACGGCTGACGTACACGCGAGAGCCGCGCAAAGCGAGCGCCACATCGCGGTCAGCGACGCCACCCAGCCGGGCGACCACGCTGTCGCTATGCGTTTTGGACTGCAAGGACGGCGCCGACTTGCGCTCCTCGCCCTTCAGCAGCCACCAGCGCTTCGCGCTCAGCAAGGCGTCGCCACCGTGCCCGGTATCCGCGTGCGCGGCTACCTTGACCCAGCCTTTGAGCCCGTAAGCGTCGACAATTGCGCCGATTTCGACCGCATCGGCCGGCCAGCTTGCCACCGTTTCGATGCGCATTTCTGCAGCTTCGGAACCAGCGTTCGCGACATTGGCTTGCGCCTCTTTCGCCTTGCCGTCGGTTCGTTCGACCGGCTTGCGGACGAATGCACCGAACGACGCCTGACCAGACGCCTTTGCGCGCGAAGCTGCCTTGGCGCTACCAGAACTGCCGGAATCACGCTCAGACATCGAATAACCTCGACAACAACTTCGCAGCCTGCTTTGGCGTCTGCTTCAGTAAAACAAATTGCGCATCGGACTGCTCACGCGAGCCGCACGAGCCGCCGGCCGAACCGACGACGATACGCCTGCGGGCCGCCATATCAAGCAGCCGGCTGCGCCTTTTGCGCTTCCTTCACGAGACGCTCGACGGTCGGCGACAGTTGCGCGCCAACACCTTGCCAGTACGTCAGGCGATCCTGAGCGATACGCAGGGACTCGCCCTTCGTAGCGACCGGGTTGTAGAAACCGACGCGCTCGATGAAGCGGCCGTCACGACGGCTGCGCGAATCGGTGGCGACGATGTTGTAGAACGGGCGCTTCTTGGAGCCGCCACGAGCCAAGCGGATGATGACCATACTAGAATCCTTGAAAACCGGGGTTCGGAACGACTGAAACACGCGATTATAGCGGGAAACCGACGCCATAACAAACACTTACCGGGATAAACTGCGGAACCGGAGTGCACCGGCCTTCCACAAGAGCTGCGTGAGCCGGCTCAAACGCCCGCATTACTTGAAGGAGCGCCTGTGCGACGCCAGCCGAACCTCTCGTTTCCGTTCGCCTTTTTTGCCTTTTTCGTGCGCTCTGCTGGACTTTTGCGCACCTCGTGCAGCCGGATTCTACGCGTAGCGGCGTGCGTGTTACTCGCCGCCCAGGCGTTGACGGCAAACGCCGCACTGCCCATCGAGAAAATCACGCTGCCGCCGGGCTTTCACATCGAAGTGTTGTCGGACGACGTGCCGAGCGCTCGCGCGATGACGTTCTCGCCCAAGGGCATTCTCTACGTAGGCAGCCAGGATGGGCACGTCTATGCGCTCGAGCTGCGCAACGGCCGCGTGACGGGCCGCCACGTGATCGCGTCAGGGCTGCAGATGCCAGCCGGCGTCGCGTGGCACGAAGGCGCACTGTACGTGTCGGCCGTGTCGAAAGTCGTGCGCTTCGATGCGATCGACGCGCACCTGACCGATCCGCCGAAACCCGTCGTCGTCACCGACAAGCTGCCCACAGAAACGCATCACGGCTGGAAATTCATCGCGTTCGGCCCGGATGGCAAGCTGTATGTGCCGCAGGGCGCGCCGTGCAACATTTGCGAGCGAGACCCGGACCGCTTTGCGCTGATTGGCCGCATGGACCCGGACGGCAGCCACTACGAGGTCGTCGCACGCGGCATCCGCAATTCGGTTGGCTTCGCGTGGCATCCGGTCACGCACGAACTGTGGTTCACCGACAACGGCCGCGACCTGCTCGGCGACGATATCCCGAGCGACAAGCTCAACCGCGCGCCACGGCTCGACATGAATTTCGGCTTTCCGTACTGTCACGGTGGCGACACGCCCGACCCCGAGTTCGGCAAGGACCATCCGTGCAGCGAATTCACGCCGCCGGTCGTCCAGCTTGGCGCGCACGTGGCGGCGCTCGGCATGCGCTTCTACGACGGCCCGATGTTTCCAGCCGACTACCGGAACAATATCTTCATCGCCGAACACGGCTCGTGGAATCGCAGCAAGAAGGTCGGTTACCGCGTCGTGCGCGTGATCACCGATCCCGACGGCAGCCACGCACGCCAGCAGGTCTTTGCCGAAGGCTGGCTGCAACCCGGCGAATCGGTCTGGGGCCGCCCCGCCGACGTGCTGCCGTTGCCAGACGGTTCGCTACTGATCAGCGACGACACCGCCGGCGCGATCTATCGCGTCACTTACTCAGCGCCGTAACGCGCGGATGCCTGCGTGCCAGGCCGAGCTGCCGCACTCGCCTGGAGCCACGCCCGGCGCATCCCGCCACCCCACTTTCAGACCGGGCGCCCGCCCGCCACGTGACCGCCCGCCCGCCACAGGCGTAGAATGCGCGTCGGTTCGCGCCCCGCGGCGCACCGCTCCTTTCGACCGCCTGTCACTCTGCCCACGCGTTCATGTCCACCGTTGCCTCGACTTCCCCTCGCTTCAGATCCAAGACGCTCACCGCCGCGTTGGCGTTCCTGTTCGGTAGCCTCGGCGCCCATCGCTTTTATTTGTACGGCACACGGGATATCTACGGCTGGGCGCATCTGCTTGGCACGCTGATCGGCATTCCCGGCGTGATGCTGCTGATCGCGACCGAGCGCGCGTCGATCCTCGGCTGGGTGCTCGCGTCGATCGGCGCGGTGTCGTTGTTTTCCGCGTTTCTGGCCGCGCTTGTCTACGGGCTGCGTCCGGATCAAAAATGGGACGCGCAATTCAACGCTCACACGCAACGCAAAAGCCGCTCAGGCTGGACGGTCATCTTCGTCGTAATCTTTTCGCTGCTGATTGGCGCGTTTCTGCTGATGACCGGCCTCGCGCTGGCGTTCCAAACCTACTTCGAAAGTCAGGTCGAAGCGGCTAAAGCGATTTCTCAGTAGCGCCCTCGGCACCGGACCAGCAAACGCGCCGGCACGCTAGAAAAGCCTCAGTTGCGGATTGTCGCGCGCCGGTGCGCTCGCCTGCTCGGCGGGCGGCGGCTCGATGCGACGGAAGTGCGACATGTCGAGAATGCCGCGGTCGCGCCCGGTCAGCCCCAACCGGCGCACGGCCTTGTGAAAGCGCTGCCTCAGCAGATCCGCCCATAATCCCTCTCCCTTCATGCGAGTCGAGAACGACGAGTCGTAATCCTTGCCGCCCCGCATGTCGCGCACACGGCTCATCACGCGCTCGGCCCGATCCGGGAAATGCGCGCTCAGCCAATCCTTGAACAGCGGCGCGACCTCCCATGGCAGCCGCAGCACGATATAGCTCGCATTGCTCGCACCCGCTTGCGCGCACGCTTCGAGCACGCGCTCCATGTCCGGTTCGGTGACGAACGGGATCACCGGCGCGATGCTGACGCCGACCGGAATGCCCGCCTCGCTAAGCGTGCGGATCGTGCGCAGCCGGCGCGACGGCGTGGCCGCGCGCGGTTCGAGCGTCCGTGCGATGTCGGCGTCCAGCGTCGTGATGGTGATAGCCGCCATGAACTGCCCGCGTTCCGCCATCGGCGCGAGCAGATCGATGTCGCGCTCGATCAGCGACGATTTGGTGATCGCCGCGAACGGGTGATTGCGCTCGCTGAGCACCTCGACCACACGACGCGTCAGGCGCAAGTCGCGTTCGGCGGGTTGCCATGCATCGGTCGCGACGCCGAGCGCGATCGGCTCCGGCACATAGGATTTTTTCGATAGTTCCCGCTCGAGCAGTTCGGGCGCGTTGATCTTCGCGTAGATACGGCTTTCGAAATCGAGCCCCGGCGACAAGCCCAGGTAGCTGTGCGTGGGCCGTGCGAAGCAATAGATGCAGCCGTGCTCGCAGCCGCGATACGGATTCAGCGACACATTGAACGGAATGTCCGGCGACGCGTTGCGGGTGAGGATGGTTTTGGCGCGCTCCTCGAACACCTGCGTGCGCAGGACCTTCGGCTCACCGTCTTCGTCGGCCGTCTGCCAGCCGTCGTCGACGGCCTCGCGCTGGTCGACTTCGTAGCGGCCTTGCAGGTTCGTGACCGCGCCGCGCCCCTTGCGAGGCGCCGGCGGCGCGATCGGAAATTCGGGAATGTCAGGGGTGTCGGGGTCATCCACGGCAGGCCACGCAATGCAAACGCAAACAGGGAAGCGCCAAAAGAAAACGGCGCAAAACACCTGTATAAATATACAGTGTTTACGCCGTTTGTCGAGCACTTCGTCGAGCTGCAATGGGCGGCCAGCGCCGTCAGTTAGTCGGCACTTACTCGCCCACCGCGATCGTCAGCGTTTCCTTGATTTCCTCCATCACCACATAGCTCTTCGACTGCACCGCGCCCGGCAGCTGCAGCAGGATGTCGCCGAGCAATTTGCGGTAGTCGGCCATTTCGCCGATGCGCGCCTTGATCAGATAGTCGAAATCGCCCGACACGAGGTGGCACTCGAGCACCTCGGGGATCTTTTGCACCTCGCGCCGGAACTGGTCGAACATGTTGCCGCTCTTGTGATCGAGCGTGATCTCGACGAATACGAGCAGCGCCGCGCCCAGCTCGGCCGGGTTCACGCGCGCATAGTAGCCGGTGATCACGCCGTCGCGCTCCATTCGCTTGACGCGCTCGATGCACGGCGTCACCGACAGTCCGACCTGCTCGGCCAGGTCCTTCATCGCCATACGACCGTCCTGCTGCAGGAGCCGCAGGATCTTGTGATCGAGCTTGTCGAGAGCCCGCACGGGCTGGCGCTGGGTACGCATGGTGTTTTTTCTAAAAATGATGAAAATACGATAACAAAACCTGTCCCACTGTTAATAGTATAGCGGTTAACACTGGGCAAACAGCATTTCACCTCACGTTGCAGCTCGTTGAATCGAATCAGATCGAATCCAGCGAAGAACGCCTTGCCCTCACACAATTTTTGGATACCTGGAGCAGCTATGCGAGTCGTCGTTTTGGGCAGTGGCGTCGTCGGCGTAACGAGTGCGTATTACCTCGCACGCGCCGGTCACGAAGTGACCGTCATCGATCGCGAGGCCGGCCCGGCGCTCGAAACCAGCTTTGCCAACGCAGGCCAGATCTCGCCGGGGTACGCGTCGCCGTGGGCCGCACCGGGCGTGCCGCTGAAGGCCGTCAAGTGGATGTTCCAGAAGCACGCGCCGCTCGCGATCCGCCTTGACGGCACCGCGTTTCAGCTGCAATGGATGTGGCAGATGCTGCAGAACTGCACGGCACCGCGCTATGCGGTGAACAAGGGCCGCATGGTGCGGCTCGCCGAATACAGCCGCGACTGCCTGCAGGCGCTGCGCGCCGACACCGGCATTCAGTACGAAGGCCGCACCGGCGGCACGCTGCAGGTGTTTCGCACGCAGCAGCAGTTCGATGGCGCCGCGAAAGACATCGCCGTGCTGCAGGAAGCCAACGTGCCGTACGAACTGCTGACGGCGGACCAACTGGGCAAGGCCGAGCCGGCGCTCGCCGCGGTGTCGCACAAGCTCACCGGCGGCCTGCGCCTGCCCGGCGACGAAACCGGCGACTGCCAGATGTTCACGACGCGCCTCGCGGCGCTTGCCGAAGAACTAGGCGTCAAGTTCCGCTACAACACGTCGATCGACGCGCTCGCGATGGCGGGCGGCCGCATCGCCGGCGTGCAGTGCGGCGGCGAACTGGTGCGCGCGGATTCGTTCGTGGTTGCGCTCGGTTCGTATTCGACGCGTTTCCTCGACGGCATCGTAAAGATCCCGGTCTATCCGCTGAAGGGCTATTCGATCACCGCGCCGATCGTCGACGCGGCTGCCGCGCCGGTGTCGACCGTGCTCGACGAAACCTACAAGATCGCGATCACGCGCTTCGACGACCGGATTCGCGTCGGCGGCATGGCCGAGATCGTCGGCTTCGACAAATCGCTGCGCCAGGCGCGCCGCGAGACGCTGGAGCTTTCCGTGAACGACCTGTTCCCGGGTGGCGGCGACACGTCGAAGGCGACGTTCTGGACCGGTTTGCGCCCGATGACGCCGGACGGCACGCCGATCGTCGGCCGCACGCCGGTACCGAACCTGTTCCTGAACACCGGCCACGGCACGCTCGGCTGGACGATGTCGTGCGGCTCGGGCCAGCTGCTGGCCGACCTGATGTCGGGCAAGCAGCCCGCGATTCGCGCGGACGATCTATCCGTGCATCGCTACCTCGGCGAGACCGCGGGCGAGCATCGGCCGGCGTATGCGTGAGTTTGAGTGCGTGCGCTGACGTGGTCTCGGCCACGGCGTAGGCCGTATCAGCAGCAGCAAACACAAACGGCGCCTCGCGAGGCGCCGTTTGCATTTGGTCGTGCCGCCGCCGCACGCGGCCGACATCGACGCATCTTCAGAATTGATCTTCCGACAACGCCAGCACGCCCTCGCCGCCCTTCGCGCTGACGACCGCCACTTCGAGCGCCGCGGCCTGCGGCAGCACATGCTCGGCGTAGAACCTCGCGGTCGCAATCTTCGCGTCGTGAAACGCTGGATCCTCGTTGCGCTTCGCCGCCGCGGCAAGCTGCGCACGCGCCATCTGCCAGCCGCCTAACACGATGCCCGCAAGCTTCAGATAGGGCACGCTGCCGGCGAACACCGCATTCGGATCGCCCTTCGCATTCGCGACGACGAAATCGACGACCGCGCCAAGCGAGCGTTGGCCCTGCGCGAGTTGCGTCTTCATCGAGGCGAACGCCGCACCCTGCTGCGCGCCAAGCGCTTCGATGGTTTCGGCGATACCAGCAAGCAGTTCCTTCGCAACCTTGCCACCATCGCGCAGCGTCTTGCGACCGATCAGGTCGTTGGCCTGAATCGCGGTCGTGCCTTCGTAGATCGGCAGAATGCGCGCGTCGCGGTAGTACTGCGCGGCGCCGGTTTCCTCGATGAAGCCCATGCCGCCATGCACCTGCACGCCGAGGCTCGCCACGTCGATCGACAGCTCCGTGCTCCAGCCCTTCACGATCGGCACCAGGTATTCGTAGATCGCCTGATGCTTCTCGCGGGTCGCCTCGTCCGGATGACGATGCGCGATATCGCAGTGCGAGGCCGCGACGTACGCGAGCGCGCGAGATGCCTCGGTGAGGCTGCGCATCGTCGACAGCATGCGGCGCACGTCCGGGTGCTGGATGATCGCGACCGACTGCTTCGCGGAACCATCCACGGGACGACTCTGGACACGCTCCTTCGCGTACGCGACCGCCTTCTGATACGCGCGATCCGAGATCGCGACACCTTGCATGCCGACCGCGAATCGCGCCGCGTTCATCATGATGAACATGTATTCGAGGCCGCGATTCTCTTCGCCGATCAGTTGACCGAGCGCGCCGCCGTGATCGCCGAACTGCAACACCGCCGTCGGGCTCGCCTTGATGCCGAGCTTGTGCTCGATCGACACGCAATGCACGTCGTTGCGTTCACCGAGCGAGCCGTCCTCGTTGACGAGAAACTTCGGCACGAGAAACAGCGAAATGCCCTTCACGCCCTCAGGCGCATTGGGCGTGCGCGCGAGCACGAGATGGGCGATGTTCTTCGCCATGTCGTGCTCGCCCCAGGTGATGAAAATCTTCGTGCCGAACAGCTTGAACGAACCGTCGCCCTGCGGCTCGGCGCGGGTGCGCACGAGCGCGAGATCGGAGCCGGCCTGCGGCTCGGTCAGGTTCATCGTGCCGGTCCACTCGCCTGAAATCAGCTTCGGCACGAAGGTCTGTTTCTGCGCTTCGCTGCCGGCGGTCAATAACGCTTCGATCGCGCCGTCGGTCAGCAACGGACACAACGCGAACGACAGATTCGACGCGTTCAGCATTTCGACGCAAGGCGTGCCGATCAGCTTCGGTAGCCCCTGCCCTTCGTAGTCGAGCGGATGCTGGACACCCTGCCAGCCACCTTCGGAGAACTGGCGGAATGCATCCTTGAAACCCGGCGTCGCGGTGACGACGCCGTCCTTCCAGCTGCTCGGATTGCGATCGCCGTCGACGTTCAGTGGCGCGAGCACTTCGCCGCACAGTTTCGCCGACTCGTCGAGCACGGCCTGCGCCGTGTCGAGGTTTGCGTCTTCGAAGCCGGGCAGCTTCGCGATGTCTTCGAGTCCGGCCAGTTCTTTCATCACGAACAACATGTCCTTGATGGGCGCCGTATAGCTCATTCTGGTTCTCCTCCCTTGATATGAAAAAAGGGCGCGGGACTTGGTCGGTCCAGCGCCCTTCGCTTGCTTTCGGCGGCCTCTTTCAGGCGCCGCGGCGCTTAGCCGAGTTCGCTCACGAGATCCGGCACGACGGTGAACAGGTCACCGACGAGGCCGTAATCCGCCACGCTGAAAATCGGCGCTTCTGCGTCCTTGTTGATCGCGACGATGACCTTCGAGTCCTTCATGCCGGCGAGATGCTGGATCGCCCCCGAGATGCCGACCGCGACGTACAGTTGCGGCGCGACGATCTTGCCGGTCTGGCCGACCTGATAGTCGTTCGGCACGAAGCCCGCGTCGACCGCCGCGCGCGATGCGCCCAGTGCCGCGCCGAGCTTGTCGGCGAGCGGCTCCAGAACCTTCGTGTAGTTCTCGCCGTTACCCAGACCCCGGCCGCCCGACACGATGATCTTCGCGCTCGTCAGTTCCGGACGGTCCAGCTTCGTCACTTCACGGCTCACGAACTGGGAGATGCCTGCGTCGGCTGCCGCTTCGATCTTCTCGACCGCTGCGCTGCCGCCTTCGGCCGCAACTGCGTCGAAGCCCGTCGAGCGCACGGTGATGACCTTGATCGGGTCAGCCGATTGCACGATCGCGATCGCGTTGCCCGCGTAGATCGGGCGTTCGAACGTGTCGGCGCTATCCACTGCCGTGATGTCGCTGATCTGCGCGACGTCGAGCTTCGCGGCGATACGCGGCGCGACGTTCTTGCCGTAGGCGGTGGCCGGCGCGAGGATATGCGTGTAGTTCTTCGCGATGTTCAGCACCGTCGCTTCAACGTTCTCTGCGAGACCCGCTTCGAGCTGCGGCGCGTCGGCCAGTAGCACCTTGCTGACGCCGGCGATCTTCGCGGCGGCATCGGCCGCGGCCTGCGCGTTGTGACCCGCGACCAGCACGTGAATATCACCGCCGATCTTCTGTGCCGCTGCGACCGTGTTCAGCGTCGCGGCCTTGATCGACGCGTTATCGTGTTCTGCAATTACCAGATTCGTCATTTGCTCTGTCTCCGTGTCGACTGGAGTTAGCGCTTTAGCGCTTACTCCAGTCCCATGCAACATAGTTGCAGTTCAACTTAAAGCACCTTCGCTTCGGTCTTCAGCTTCTCGACCAGCGTCTTCACGTCCGGCACCATCACACCGGCAGAGCGCTTGGGCGGCTCGGCGACTTTCAGCGTCTTCAGACGCGGCGTGACATCCACGCCGAGATCTTCGGGTTTGATCGTTTCCAGCGGCTTCTTCTTCGCCTTCATGATGTTCGGCAGCGTCACGTAGCGCGGCTCATTGAGGCGCAGGTCGGTCGTAACCACGGCCGGCAGCGTCAGCGACAGCGTTTCCGCGCCGCCATCCACTTCACGCGACACCGTCGCCTTGCCGTCCGCCACCACAACCTTCGAAGCAAACGTCGCCTGCGGCAGATTCGCGAGCGCCGCGAGCATCTGGCCGGTCTGATTGGAGTCGTCGTCGATGGCCTGCTTGCCGAGGATCACCAGTTGCGGCTGTTCCTTGTCGACCAGAGCCTTGAGCAGCTTCGCAACGGCCAGCGGCTGCAGGTCTTCGTTCGATTCGATCAGGATCGCGCGGTCCGCGCCGATCGCGAGCGCGGTGCGCAGCGTTTCCTGCGATTGCGTCACGCCGGCCGATACGGCGATCACTTCGGTCGCGACGCCCGCTTCCCGCAGACGCACCGCTTCTTCAACCGCGATTTCGTCGAACGGGTTCATCGACATTTTCACGTTCGCGATGTCGACACCCGTACCGTCCGATTTCACGCGGACCTTCACGTTGTAGTCGACCACTCTTTTCACTGGCACCAGAATTTTCATGCACACGCTCCAAAGTTACGAATACGTCAACCCGACGAACATTATAGCGACTGCCCTCATGACAGCCGTGTCGCGGGCGCTCTGCGGGAGGATATCGCTCCTCAGCGGCGTGACGGCAATATCGAACGGTCGTTCTATTTTAATCCCCAAAAAACCCGGGAGACAACCCCGGGTTCCGACTCAGACCTCTAATTTCGCATTGCCGTCGTGTTCTGCAAGGTCCATGGGCCATTGTCTCACCAGGAGGTGATCACCGAGCCACCGAACTTGCTGTCAACGAACTGCTTCACTTCCGGCGAGTGATACGCCGCGACGAGCTTCGCGACCCACGGTTTGTTCTTGTCCGCTTCGCGAATCGCGATCACGTTCACGTACGGACCCTTCGGGTCTTCGATCGCGATGGCGTCCTGCTTCGGCTTGAGGCCCGCTTCCATCGCGAAGTTGGTATTGATCGCGGCGGCGTCGACGTCGCCCAGCGAACGCGGAATCTGCGCCGCATCGAGCTCGACGATCTTCAGCTTCTTCGGATTGTCGACGATGTCGAGCGGCGTCGCCTTCAATCCCGCATCGGCGCGCAGCTTCAGCAAGCCCTGCTTCTGCAGCAGCAGAAGCGCGCGACCGCCGTTGGTCGGGTCGTTCGGCACCGCGATCTTCGCGCCCGGCTGCAGTTCGGCGAGCGACTTCACCTTCTTCGAGTAGATACCCATCGGGTACGTGACCGTATCGGCGATACGGATCAGCTTGTAGCCGCGGTCCTTCACCTGCGCCTGCAAGTACGGGTCGTGCTGGTAGCTGTTCGCGTCCAGATCGCCGCTCGCGAGCGCAGCGTTCGGCTGCACGTAGTCGGAGAATTCGACGATCTTGATCGTGAGGCCGTTCTTCGCGGCGACCGTCTTCACGACGTCCATGATCTGCGCGTGCGGGCCGCCGGTGACGCCGACCTTGATCGTGTCTTCGGCCTGCGCCGCGCCGGCGGCGACGAGCGATGCCGCGCCGAGCAAGGCGGCCAGCTTGAGAATGAAGCGACGTTGCATGATGGACCTTTTTGCGAATCTCTATTGGCGGGCTTCCGAACGCCCTTGTTTATTTATGGCTCAAGCGACGCACGAGCCAATCCCCAAACGACTGCACCAGTTGCACGAACACGATCAGGATCAGCACGACTGCCAGCATCACTTCCGGCAGGAAGCGCTGGTAGCCGTAGCGGATGCCGAGGTCGCCAAGACCGCCGCCGCCGATCGCGCCGGCCATCGCCGAATAGCCGACCAGCGACACGAACGTGATCGTCAACCCGGCGACCACGCCGGGCAGCGATTCCGGCAACAACACCTTGAAGACGATCTGACTGGTGGTCGCGCCCATCGCCTGAGCGGCCTCGATGAGCCCGCGATCGACTTCGCGCAGCGCCGTCTCGACCAGACGCGCGATGAACGGCGCGGCGGCGATCGTCAGCGGCACGATCGCCGCCGCGGTGCCGATCGACGAACCGACGACGAGCCGCGTAAACGGAATCACCGCGACCAGCAGGATGATGAACGGCGTCGAACGGACCGCATTGACGATCACGCCCATCACGCGGTTCACCGCGACGTTTTCGAGCACACCCTGGCGGTCGGTCAGATACAGCAGCACGCCTAGCGGCACGCCGACCACAGCGCCAATCAGTCCGGAGATGCCCACCATGATGAGCGTCTCCCAGAACGACTGGACGAACATATCGAACATTTCACTCAACATGCGAGAGCTCCTCCACTACGACACCCTGCTCGCGCAGAAACGTGATCGCCTGCGCGACCTTCACCGGTTCGCCGCCCGCGAGCACCGCGAGCGAGCCGAACGCCTGGCCCTGGATCTCGTCGATCTGGCCGTGCAGGATGTTGAAGTCGAGTTCGTAGCGGCGAATCGTCTCCGACAGGATCGGCTGATCGACGCCCGAGCCGGTG
Organism: Paraburkholderia sp. HD33-4; assembly: GCF_021390635.1. Lineage (NCBI taxonomy): Bacteria > Pseudomonadati > Pseudomonadota > Betaproteobacteria > Burkholderiales > Burkholderiaceae > Paraburkholderia > Paraburkholderia sp. HD33-4. The sequence goes on from NZ_JAJEJS010000001.1 coordinate 3,355,430, forward strand.
AACGCGAGGCGCAGCAGATGGCCGCTGCCGGTCTTCAGGCGCTCTGCGACGCGCGCCTTCATGGCGGGCGGCAGTTCCTGCGCGATCACGTCGCCGATCAGCGCGCGCGTGACTTCGTGGCGCGGCTGCAGGAACACGTCGATCACCTTGCCCTCTTCGACGACGCGCCCCGCGTCGAGCACCGCGACGCGATCGCAGACCTGCTTGATCACGTCCATCTGGTGCGTGATCAGCACGATCGTCAGGTTCAATTCGCGGTTGATGCGTTTGAGCAGGTCGAGAATCGCGCGCGTGGTTTCGGGGTCGAGCGCGGAGGTCGCCTCGTCCGACAGCAGCACCTTCGGCTTGCTCGCGAGCGCACGCGCGATGCCCACGCGCTGCTTCTGTCCGCCGCTGATCTGCGCCGGATAGCGGTCCTTCTGCGCCGACAGACCGACGAGTTCGAGCAGCGGCAGCACGTTCGCCTCGATTTCGTCGCGCTTCATGCCGGCCAATTCGAGCGGCAGCGCGACGTTCTCATACACGGTGCGCGACGACAACAGATTGAAGTGCTGGAAGATCATGCCGATCTCGCGACGCGCGTCGCGCAATTGCGCGGCGGGCAGCGTCGTCAGATCGCGGTCGTTGACGACGATGTTGCCCTCGGATGGGCGCGTCAGCAGATTGATGGTGCGCACGAGCGTGCTCTTGCCCGCGCCGCTGCGGCCGATGATGCCGAACACCTCGCCCGCGGGAATCGTCAGATTGACGTTGTGCAGCGCCTCGACCCAGCCCCGGGGTCCGGCGAACCGCTGGGAAACATTGCGTATTTCGATCATGTACAAACGAAAACGGCGGAGGCTGCCGGCGAGCATCGTGCTCCCGACAAGCGGCCGCCGTTTCTTTTATTGGGATTTAAGGTCGCCATTCTACCGCAGCGTCGACATACCCTTTAATAATCAATTCCGATCTTTTCATAACCTGAAGGAATTAGAGCCGCGCCTTGTGCGCAAAGCTCGCGTGCCTCACGCCGCTACGACTATGATCGGGCCACCCTCCTTCCGCACAGGCCGTCGCCATGCAGACTTCCCCGAGCCCCACCGTGCGCGCGAGTGCCAGCAGTCTGAATAAAGACGCGCCGCAGCGCGCATCGGTCACGACCAGCGATGGCATCGAGTTGCCGCTCTATCGCTGGCGGCCGAGTGGGCCGCTACGCGCGACGGTCGCGCTCGTGCACGGCCTCGCCGAACACGCGGGGCGTTACGCGGCCGTAGCGGGCCGGCTCAATGCAGCGGGCATCGAGCTCGTCGCGATCGATCTGCGCGGCCACGGCCACGCGCCCGGCAAGCGCGCCTATGTGAAGCGCTTCGACGACTACCTGCTCGATGCGCAGGCGCTGCTCGACGCCGCCGCGCAAAGCTGCGCGCCGTTGTTTCTGATGGGTCACAGCATGGGTGGCGCGGTGGCCGCGCTGTATGCGATCGAGCGTCTCGATGCGAGCGGGCGGCGCCTGGCCGGCCTGATCCTGTCGAGCCCCGCCCTCGCGCCGGGTCGTGACGTACCGAAGTGGATGCTCGCGCTAAGCCAGCTGATCAGCCGTGTCTACCCGGGCTTCCCGGCAATGAAGATCGACCCCGCGCTGCTCTCGCGCCTTCAGCCGGTGGTCAATGCCAATATCAACGATCCGCTCGTGCATCACGACGCGATTCCGGCGCGCACCGGCGCCGAACTGCTGCTCGCGATGGCGCGTATCGAACGCGGTCGCGCGGGGCTGCGCATGCCGCTGCTGGTGTTTCATGGCACCGACGACAAACTGACCGAGCCCGACGGCAGCCGTGCGTTCGGCGCGCACGCGGGCTCGCCCGACAAGACGCTCACGCTTTACGAGGGCAGCTATCACGAGACGATGAACGACCTCGATCGCGATCGGGTGATCGAGGCATTGGTCGAGTGGATTGAACGGCGGGCGGTGGGAAGGAGTTGAGAAGACGCGGCGCTGGGCAGCCACCGGCTACCGCTTCCACTCCGGCGCGCGTTTGTCGATAAAAGCCTGCACGCCTTCGAGCGCCGAGTCGTCCATCATGTTGCACGCCATCGTCTGCCCGGCCAGCTGGTAGGCAGCCTCGATGCCCATTTCGAGCTGCCGGTAGAACAGGCCCTTGCCCGCGCTGACCGCTTCGACCGGCTTTGCGCAGATGCTCGCGGCGAGCCGCGCGACTTCGTCGTCGAGCGCATCGGCAGGGGTGACGCGGTTCACGAGCCCCTGCTTGCGCGCTTCGGCGGCGTCGATGAAATCGCCGGTCAGCAGCATTTCGAGCGCAGCCTTGCGCGACAGATTGCGCGACAGCGGCACCGACGGCGTCGCGCAGAACAATCCGAGGTTCACGCCCGATACGGCGAAGCGCGCGGTATCGGCGGCGACAGCGAGATCGCACATGGCGACGAGCTGGCAGCCGGCCGCGGTCGCGATGCCATGCACGCGCGCGATCACCGGCTGCGGCATGCGCTGGATCGTCATCATCAGCTTCGTGCAGCGCGCGAACAGCCGCTGGTAATACCCGAGCGATGGCGCCGCGCGCATTTCCTTCAGGTCGTGGCCCGCGCAGAACGCGCGGCCCGCGCCGGCGATCACGACGACGCGCGCAGCGGTCTTCGCGATGTCGGTCAGCGCCTGCTGCAGTTCGTCGAGCAGCGCTTCGGACAGCGCGTTGAACGCATCGGGCCGGTTCATCGTCACGCGCACGACGCCCGGCACGCGATACGCGTCGGGTTCGATCGTGATCAGCGACGCGTCGCCGGCGCTGGCTGGACTAGCGTTCATGGCTCGCTCCTCAGTGCGTGAATGTCGATGTTTGCTCGCCGGCTTTCGAGCCGTTGCCACGGCGCGCAGGCGGGTGACCTCAGATCTCCGCCAGCGACCGCACGTGCGCCACCACGCTGCGCCCGAGCGCCGACAGGTTGTAGCCGCCCTCGAGACAACTGACGATGCGCCCGCGCGCGTAGCGCCGGGCGATCTCGCGCATCTGGTCGGTGATCCACGCGTAATCGTCTTCGACGAGGCCCATGTTGCCGAGGTCGTCCTCCCGATGCGCGTCGAAGCCGGCCGAAATGAACAGCATCTCCGGCCTGAACTCGTGCAGGCGCGGCAACCACAGCATGTCGACCGCTTCGCGCACGGCCATGCCGTTCGAGCGTGCCGGCATGGGCACGTTGCACATGTTGGGCGCCTGGTTGTCGGCGCCCGTGAACGGATAGAACGGGTGCTGGAAGATGCTGCACATCAGCACGCGCGGGTCGCCCGAGAACGCGGCCTCGGTGCCGTTGCCGTGGTGCACATCGAAGTCGATGATGGCAACGCGCGCGAGGCCATGCACGTCGAGCGCGTGGCGCGCGGCGATCGCTACGTTGTTGAAGAAGCAGAAGCCCATCGCGCGCGCCGGCTCCGCGTGATGGCCCGGCGGCCGCACACTGCAGAACGCGTTGTCGTAACGGCCTTCGATCACCGCATCGGTGGCGGCGACCGCCGCGCCCGCCGCGCGCAATGCGGCCTGCCACGTGTGCGGGTTCATCGTCGTGTCCGGATCGATTTCGGCGACGCCCTCGACGGGCGCGCGGCCGCGGATGTAATCGACGTGCGCCTGCGTGTGCACGCGCAGCAGCGCGGCCTCGTCGGCGAGCGGCGGCGACTCGCGCTCGATCAGCGCGTCGATGCGGCTCGCGATCAGCTGATCCTCGATCGCCTGCAGGCGCGCGGGACACTCGGGATGCCATTGCCCCATGTCGTGCAGCAGACAGTCGGGGTGGGAATAGAAGCCTGTTGCCATAGTTCGTGTTGTGCGTCTTTTTACGGCGCGGCGCATGGACCGCGTGCGCGCGCGGCGTGTCTCCGTCGAGCGGCGCGCGCCCCGGCGCGCCAACATTCGTCAAGTTACCACACGACGCCGCTGTCGCTGATTCAGCACGGTTTTGCGGAAGCCGTCGGGTATACTTCCCCGACCCGTAACTCGCCGTTTCGTTCCTGCCGCTTTCCGACTGCTTCCAGCCTTTCACGCATCGCGCTCACTGCTCACCATGACCGTCAAGCTTGCTCTGTCCGCAGGATCCCCACGCAACCGGCTTCGCCTCCGCACCCTCGCCGCCTCACTGACCATCGCATCGTGCGTGTTCATCGCAGCAAGTCCCGCGAGCGCGCAAAGCGCCACGAAGAAAGCACCGGTGCAACTCGCGCAGAGCCAGCCGCAGCAGCCAGTACCGCAAGGGCAAACGTTTGAGGAAGAGATCATTCCCCAGCGCTATGCGAATAACGCGAACGTCGATGCGTTCATCAACGAGATGGTCGCGCGCTACGATTTCGACGAAGCGTCGCTGCACGCGCTGTTCGCCGGCGTCAGCTACTCGGCGACTGCGGTGAAGCTGGTCACGCCGTCGCCGACACCGTCGATCAAGAACTGGCGCTCGTATCAGGCGCGCTTCCTCGACCCGGTGCGCGTGAACGCCGGCGTGCAGTTCTGGCGCGAGAACCAGGCCACGCTGCAGCGCGCGTATCAGGAGTTCGGCGTGCCGCCGGAGATGATCGTCGGCATCATCGGCGTCGAGACGATCTACGGTCGCTACATGGGTAATTTCCGCGTGCTCGACGCGCTGACCACGCTGAGCTTCGACTATCCGAACACCGCGAATCGCGCGGACCGTCAGGCGACCTTCCGCAAGAATCTCGAAGACTACCTGGTGTGGACGCGCGACGCGCAGATCGACCCGAACACGGTGCTCGGCTCGTACACGGGCGCGATCGGCATTCCGCAGTTCCTGCCGAGCAGCATCGTCCAGTACGCGGTCGACTACGAGGGTAACAAGCACATCGATCTGCGCACGAGTGATGCCGATGCGATCGGCAGCGTCGCGAACTATCTGCGTCAGAACGGCTGGGAAAGCGGCCGGCCGGTGGTGTGGCGAATCGGCTCGGACGCGGGCAGCCTCGGTGTCGCGCAGGCGGCGGCCAATGGTCAGCCGGAGCCGCACTGGCCGCTCGACCAGTTGCTGCGCGCCGGACTCGTGCTAAACGAGCCGAACGTCGACATCGCTTCCGAGGCGGGAACCCCGGTCACGGTGGTCGATCTGCCGTCGCCGGGACGCGGCACCGAGTTCATGCTCGGCCTGAAGAATTTCTACGTGCTCACGCGCTACAACCGCAGTTTCTTCTATGCGCTCGCGGTGTATCAGCTCGGTCAAAAGGTCAAGGCTCAGATGCAGGCGATCGACGCGGCGAGTGCCGCAAAAGCGGCCAACAACGGCAGCGCGTCGCAAGGTCAGGCGGATCAGTCGAACTCTGATTCGCAGTGAGTCACGCCGCGAGTCGCCGTGCGCGCCTCGCGTTGAAGGACGTAAAAAAAGCGCCGGCTCGACCGGCGCTTTTAATTGGCTCGTGCGCCCGCGAAGGCGCCCGGCGACCCGCTTACGCGGGAAATACCCCCGTGGACAGATAACGGTCCCCGCGGTCGCAGACGATGAACACGATCGTCGCATTCTCGACCTGACGCGCGATGCGCAGCGCGACTTCGCACGCGCCGCCCGACGATATGCCAGCGAAAATGCCTTCGACCGACGCCAGCCGGCGCGCCATCGCCTCGGCCGCGGATTGACTGACGTTCTCGACGCGGTCGACGCGGCTGCGGTCGAAGATTTTCGGCAGATACGCTTCCGGCCACTTGCGAATGCCCGGAATACGCGAACCCTCTTCCGGCTGCGCGCCGATGATTTCGATCTGCTGATTCTGCGTTTTCAGATACGTCGACACGCCCATGATCGTGCCGGTCGTGCCCATCGACGACACGAAGTGCGTGATGCGCCCTTCCGTGTCACGCCAGATTTCCGGGCCCGTGCCTTCGATGTGCGAGGCCGGATTGTCCGGGTTCGCGAACTGGTCGAGGATGATGCCCTTGCCTTCGCGCTGCATCTGCTCGGCGAGATCGCGCGCGTACTCCATGCCGCCTTTGACCGGCGTCAGGATGATTTCCGCGCCGTAGGCGGCCATGCTCTGGCGGCGCTCGACTGACAGGTCTTCCGGCATGATTAGCACCATCCTGTAGCCGCGGACCGCGGCGGCCATCGCGAGCGCGATGCCGGTGTTGCCGCTCGTCGATTCGATCAGCGTGTCGCCCGGCTTGATGCGCCCGCGGGCTTCGGCCTTCTTGATCATCGACAACGCCGGCCGGTCCTTCACCGAGCCCGCTGGATTGTTGCCCTCGAGCTTCGCGAGGACCACATTGTTGCGGCTGCGGATCTCGTCGTCGGGGAGCCGGACGAGTTGTACGAGCGGCGTATTGCCGATCGTGTCTTCAATCGTTTTGTATGCCATATGGGGTCTAGCGATCGATGCGCGAAAGAGTGTCTTCAATTCATCGATTCTAAACCACGATCTGCGGCGCTGCCCTGCAGCCCTAATGCCCGCATGGATGCATGGAGCTTGCTGCGCAGGAAACCCGCGGCGACGAGCCGCGGGAAATCGTGTGTACCAGTCGAAGCCATGGAAGGTGCGCGAACCCTGCGCGCCGCACGCCGCCCGTCGGCATGACACGCGCAGGGCTCGCGGCGCTTACTTCTTCACCGCCACCGCGGCGCCCCCCTTCTGCGTGGCGGCGGAAGCGGCCGTAGCGGCCGGGTCCTTACCTGTTGCAGTTGCCGCAACCTGCGTGCTAGCAGCCGCGCCAGCCGGTCCGACAGCGAGACCCTCCGCCTGCAGGCGCTCGATGGTGTGCCCGCCCATGCCCTTGACGCGTTTGCCGAGATCGGCCGCGTCCTTGAACGGGCCGTGCGCATTACGTTCGTCGACGATCGCTTTGGCTTTTGCCGCACCGATGCCCTTGATGCCGCGCAGCGCGTCTTCGTTAGCCGTGTTGACGTCGACCGCCGCATACGCGTGGCCGAAAGCGGCGAGCATCGCCGCGGTAACCAGAACTTTTCGAAACATATTGGAATCTCCCTGTTGCCACTGGCCGGCGACCATCACCGACCAGGAGATTCCAGTTTAAAGAGGATGACGTACTAATTACACCTGGCCGAACAGCCAACGCACGTAACGATCGACGCCTTCCTGCACGCTCAGAAACGGCGCCTCGTAGCCGGCAGCACGCAGCTTCGACTGATCGGCCTGCGTGAAGCACTGATACTTGCCGCGCAGCGCGTCCGGGAACGGAATGTATTCGATCAGCCCGCGTTGCACCTGATCCGCGAGCGACAGCGCCGGCTCGTTGTTCAGCGCGCGCAGCGTGTTGACCACGGTGCTCGCGATATCGTTGAACGGCTGCGCGCGTCCTGTGCCGAGATTGAAAATGCCCGACTTTTCCGGATGATCAAAGAAGAACAGGTTGACCTTGACGACGTCTTCGACCGAGATGAAATCGCGCGTCTGCTGACCAGCCGCATAGCCGTTGTATTCACCGAACAGCTTGACCTTGCCCTCGGCGCGGAACTGGTTGAAGTTGTGAAACGCGACCGACGCCATGCGCGCCTTGTGCGTTTCGCGCGGACCGTACACGTTGAAATAACGGAAGCCCACGATCTGGCTTTTCGCCGTGGGCAGCACGCGGCGGATCACCTGGTCAAACAGGAACTTCGAATAGCCGTACACGTTCAGCGGCTGCTCGACCTCGCGCTCCTCGACGAAGCGGCTCGAGCCGCCATAGGTCGCCGCCGACGACGCGTACAGGAACTGGACGTTCTGCGCGAGACAGATGTCGAGCACGTCGCGGCTATAGCGGTAGTTGTTGTCCATCATGTAGCGGCCGTCGGTTTCCATCGTGTCCGAGCAGGCGCCTTCGTGAAAGATCGCGCGCACCTTGCCGAAGTCGCCGCGCCTGAAGCGCTCGACGAATTCGGTCTTGTCGAGATAGTCGTCGATCTCGCAGTCGACCAGATTCCTGAACTTGTCCGCGCGCGTGAGGTTGTCGACGGCGATGATGCGTTGTTCGCCGCGCTCGTTGAGCGCCTTCACGAGATTGCTGCCGATAAAACCGGCCGCGCCGGTGACGATGACGGTCATGATGATCCTGCCGTAGTGAGCTTTGTAGTGAGCTTCGTTCAGTCAACGCCGCGCGGGGCGCGCTGGTCCGTCAGGACGACCGCGCCCCGCGGGCTGCATCAGGAAAAGAGTTCGTCGTAGTCGACGGTGGCGGTGCCCAGTTTGCCGACCACGATGCCGGCCGCGCGATTCGCGAGCCCGACCGCTTCGACGAGCGAAAGACCCGCGCCGAGCATCGCGGCGAGCGTGGCGATCACGGTGTCGCCCGCGCCCGACACATCATACACTTCGCGCGCAACGGCCGACGCGTGCAGGATGCCGTCGTCGGAGAACAGCGTCATGCCCTCTTCCGAGCGCGTCAGCAGCAGCGCCTTGAACTGGAGTTCGGCGCGCAGCTTCGTGACGCGCGCGATCAGATCGTCCTCGGACTTCCACTGCCCGACTACCTCGCGCAATTCGGCGCGATTCGGCGTGATCAGCGTCGCGCCGCGATAGCGCTCCCAGTCATCGCCCTTCGGATCGACCAACACCGCTTTGCCGGCCGCGTGCGCCTTCGCGATCATTTGCGTGACGTGCGTGAGGCCGCCCTTCGCGTAGTCGGACATCAGGATCACGTCGTACGACGGCAGCAGCTCGTCGAAACGCGCGAGACCCGCGAGCAGCACTTCGTGCGCCGGCGAGTTTTCGAAATCGACGCGCAGCAATTGCTGCTGACGCGACAGCACGCGCAGCTTGATCGTCGTCAGCAACGCCGGGTCGCGTTCGAGATGCGGCGTCACGCCGCTTTCGCCGAGCAACTGCACGATGCGCTCGCCGGGCTCGTCATGACCGACCACGCACAACAGACCCGCCTGCGCACCGAGCGCGACCGCGTTGCGCGCGACGTTCGCCGCGCCGCCCAGTCGATCTTCCTGGCGCTGCACGTGCACGACCGGCACGGGCGCCTCCGGAGAAATGCGGTTGACGTCGCCGAACCAGTAACGGTCGAGCATCACGTCGCCGACCACCAGCACGCGCGCCGCGTCGAGCTGCGCGCGCGGCACGACCGTGAGCTTCTGCGCCGTGGTGGACGCGGGCGCCGCGGGCATGGTCTCAGGCATCGGCCGGAAGTTCAGTGGGTTGGGCATAGGGGCGTCCAATCGCGTGGTAGTCGATACCGAGCTCGGTCATCGCGTCCGGCTCGTACAGATTGCGGCCGTCGAAAATCAGCGGTGTCTTCAGCACCGATTTCAGATGCACGAAATCAGGACTCTTGAACTCCTTCCATTCGGTCACGATCACGAGCGCGTCGGCGCCGGTCAGCGTTTCGTCCTGGGTGCCCGTGAACGTGAGGCGCGCGAGCTGCTCAGGCGCCGCGTGCAGATCCATCGCGAATACGCGACGCGCCTCGGTCACGGCAACCGGATCGTACGCGCGCACTTTCGCGCCGCGCGCGAGCAGCTCGCCAATCACGCGACGGCTCGGCGCCTCGCGCATGTCGTCGGTATTCGGCTTGAACGCGAGGCCCCACACCGCGAACGTGCGACCGCTCAGATCCTCGCCGAGTTTCGCGGCGATCTTGTTCACGAGCACGTCCTTTTGCTGGTAGTTCACTTCCTCGACCGCCTCGAGAATGCGCAGGTTATGGCCGCTCTCGCTCGCGGTGCGAATCAGCGCCTGCACGTCCTTCGGGAAGCACGAGCCGCCATAGCCGCAGCCTGCATACAGGAAGTGATAGCCGATGCGCGGATCGGAACCGATGCCGCGGCGCACGGCTTCGATATCGGCGCCGACCTTGTCCGCGAGATTCGACATCTCGTTCATGAACGAGATGCGCGTCGCGAGCATCGCGTTGGCCGCGTACTTCGTGAACTCGGCCGAGCGCACGTCCATGTACAGCGTGCGTTCGTGATTGCGGTTGAACGGCGCGTACAGACGCTTCATCATTTCGCGCGCGCGCACGCCCGGTTCGTCTTCGTCGATGCCGATCACGATACGGTCGGGACGCATGAAGTCGTCGACGGCCGCACCTTCCTTCAGGAACTCGGGATTCGACACGACCGAGAAGCGATGCTGCGCGCTGCCCGCGAGCCCGCGCTTCGCGAGCTCTTCTTCGATCACCGCGCGTACCCGTTGCGCGGTGCCGACCGGCACCGTCGATTTGTCGACGATCACCTTGAATCCGTTCATCGTGCGGCCGATGTTGCGCGCGGCCTCGAGCACGTACTGCAGGTCGGCGGAGCCATCTTCGTCGGGCGGCGTGCCGACCGCGATGAACTGCACGTCGCCGTGCGCGACGCTCGCGGCGACATCGGTCGAGAACGTGATGCGGCCGGCCGCGCGTGTGCGGGCGATCATCTCCTGCAAGCCCGGTTCGTGAATCGGCACGCCGCCTTTGTTGAGGATGTCGATCTTGCGCTGATCGACGTCGAGGCAGAAGACGTCGTTGCCGATTTCGGCGAGACATGCGCCGGTGACGAGGCCCACATAGCCGGTGCCGATAATGGTGATTTTCATACGCTTTCCGGTAGATGGTTCCGGTGATGAATGCCGCTCATGAGGCCGGCGATAAACTCGTTGCGATATTCACGGGCGATTGCGTGGCAATGCAACACCGACGCGGCCAGCGCCGCCCGTGCGGCGTCAGTTCGACGCGGTAATCGGCTCGACGCGGCGCGGCGCATAGGTTTCCCAACCGCTGCATCCCGGGCACTGCCAGTAGAAAAGCCGCGCCCTGAAGCCACAATTCTGGCACGTATAGCGTGGCAGATTCTTGGTGCGCTGGCGGATCAGTGTGCGCATCAGCTCGAGCTCGCTGCGGCGTGGCTCTTCGGCGACAGCCTGCTGCGCTTCGAGCAGACGCGTCATGCCGGCCAGATTCGGCGACTTCTGCATCTGCGTGCGCGCGAGCGCATGCGCGGCATCGGCGCCGCGCAGCGACGCGACGTGCTGATACGCGACGTCGAGCAGATCGTTGCTCAGATGACGGTCGACCCACGTGGTCAACAGGTCGGCGCCCTCCTGCGCGCGGCCGAGCGCTTCATACGCCTTCATGATCTTCTCGGCGACGAGCGGCAGATACGCGGGGTTCTGCTCCTCGACGCGGCGCCATTGTCCGATCGCCGCTTCCGGCGCACCGCCGGTCGCGTCAACATCGCCGAACAGGATCGTCGCGCGCACGTTGGTCGGGTTCGCCTTCAGCGCGAGACCGAGCTGACGGCGCGCTTCGTCCGCGTTCTTCTGCTGCAACGCTTCCTGCGCGAGTTCGCAGTGAAACTGCGCGATTTCCTTATCGAGCGACGGCGCACCCATCGTTTCAAGGTGGCGCGCGGTATCGATCGATTTGACCCAGTCCTTCTCGATCTCGTAGATCGTCAACAGCGCGCGTTGAGCGCCCAGTGCGTAATCTCCAGCCTGCAGCGAGCGGAAGGTTTCTTCGGCACGGTCGAGCAGACCGGCTTTCAGGAAGTCCTGGCCGAGTTCGTACAGCGCGTGATCGCGCTCGCTGACCGGCAGGTCCGCGCGGCTCAGCAGATTTTGATGCACCCGGATCGCGCGGTCGGTTTCGCCGCGCCGGCGGAACAGATTGCCGAGCGCGAAATGCAATTCGACCGTTTCAGGGTCGAGCTTGACCACTTCGATGAATGCGTCGATCGCCTGGTCGGGCTGCTCGTTGAGCAGGAAGTTCAGGCCGCGAAAATACGACCGCGGCAGGTTGGCGCTCTCGGACAGCAGCGTCTTGAGGTCGTAACGCGCCGCCATCCAGCCGAACGCGAACGCGACGGGTATGACCAGCAGCCACCAGAAGTCTAGATCCATGCGATTAATGCAAATGTGCGGGAACGCGAAAACGAAAAGCCGCGCTCAGAGTGCGCGGCGCAAAACAGCTCAGATCAGCGGCGGCATCGGCGGCTGTTCGACGACGGCCGGGGTTTCGCGCGCCACCCGCAACTCGCGCCTGAGCCGGCCATTCTCCATGCGCAGACGCACGACCGCCGGCATCGACGACACGAGCCCCGCGAGCAGGCCGATCACGAAAAACGCGAGGCCAATCAGAATCAGAGGCGCCGACCACACGTATCCGGCGAGGAAATTCAGCGTAGCGGGTTGCGTGTTGGAGAGCGCCAGCACCAGCAGCAGCACGAACACCAGCACACGGATCAGCCAGACGATAAATTTCATGAATAGATCTCTTGACGGCAGTTGCGGGGTGACGCCGGCTTGATGACGCGTCGCGCCACGGTGTTGCCCGCGCCGAAGTGACCCGTATTGTAATGGATGCCCTCGCGGCTGGGCAGCAACTGGCGGGATGCCGCACTTACGGGTGATTCGCAAAATGCAACGGCCGCAGCGGGAGGCACCCCTCCTCAAATGATGGACGAAAAAAAAGCGCCCGAAGGCGCTTTTCCTGGTCTTTTGCCGACTGGCTTTGGCCGCTGACGCTAGCTATGCCACGCTGCAACACGCACAGCGGAGTCATTAAAGGTCGTCATCCGGCTCTTCGGCCTTCAGCGGCTCGCCCGCGCGACGATCCACCCGCTCGCGCAATTCCTTGCCTGGCTTGAAGTGCGGTACGTACTTCTCGGGTACCAGCACCTTTTCGCCCGACTTCGGATTGCGTCCGACGCGGGAGGGACGGCGGTTGAGGCCGAAGCTGCCGAAGCCACGAATTTCGATGCGATGACCTTTGGCAAGCGCCTCCGACATCGCATCGAGCATCGTCTTCACCGCAAAATCCGCATCTTTGAGAACAAGTTGCGGAAATCGCGCAGCCAGCTGGGCGACCAATTCCGATTTGGTCATACTGCAGCAGACCTCTCAGGCTTACTGGTTCTGGCCGTCGAGCTTGGCCTTCAGCAGCGCGCCGAGGTTCGTCGTGCCGGTAGCGGCTGCGCTCGAATCCGAAGCAGCGAGACCGCGGATGGCTTCCTGCTGCTCAGCCGAATCCTTCGCCTTGATCGACAGGTTGATGCCACGCGACTTGCGATCGATGTTGATGATCATCGCGTTGACCTTGTCGCCTTCCTTCAGCACGTTGCGAGCGTCTTCCACGCGGTCTTGCGCGATTTCCGAAGCACGCAGGTAGCCTTCGACTTCACCCGACAACTGGACCACAGCACCCTTCGCGTCGACCGACTTGACGGTACCGTCAACGACCGAACCCTTGTCGTTCATTGCAACGTAGTTGCTGAACGGGTCGCCTTCGAGTTGCTTGATACCCAGCGAAATACGTTCCTTCTCGACGTCGATGCCGAGAACGATCGCTTCCACTTCGTCGCCCTTCTTGTACTTGCGGACGGCTTCCTCGCCGGTTTCGCTCCACGATAGATCCGACAGGTGAACCAGACCGTCGATGCCGCCCGGCAGACCGATGAACACGCCGAAGTCGGTGATCGACTTGATGGCGCCGCTGATCTTGTCGCCCTTCTTGAAGTTGCGGCTGAAGTCGTCCCACGGGTTCGGCTTGCACTGCTTCATGCCGAGGCTGATACGACGGCGGTCTTCGTCGATTTCGAGAACCATGACTTCGACTTCGTCGCCCAGCTGGACAACCTTCGACGGAGCAACGTTCTTGTTGGTCCAGTCCATTTCCGACACGTGGACGAGGCCTTCGATGCCCGATTCCACTTCGACGAACGCGCCGTAGTCGGTGATGTTGGTGACCTTACCGAACAGACGCGTGCCCGACGGGTAACGGCGCGAGATGCCTTCCCACGGATCGTCGCCCAGTTGCTTGATACCGAGCGAAACGCGGTTCTTTTCCTGGTCGAACTTGAGGATCTTCGCGGTGACTTCCTGGCCAACCGACAGAACTTCGCTCGGGTGACGCACGCGACGCCATGCGATGTCGGTGATGTGCAGCAGGCCGTCGATACCACCGAGGTCCACGAACGCGCCGTAGTCGGTGATGTTCTTGACCACGCCTTCGACGATCGCGCCTTCCTTCAGCGTTTCGAGCAGCTTCGCACGCTCTTCGCCTTGCGTTGCCTCGATGACAGCGCGGCGCGACAGCACGACGTTGTTACGCTTGCGGTCGAGCTTGATGACGCGGAATTCGAGGGTCTTGCCTTCGTACGGGGTCGTGTCCTTGACCGGACGCGTATCAACCAGCGAACCCGGCAGGAACGCGCGGATGCCGTTGACCATCACGGTCATGCCGCCCTTGACCTTGCCCGTGATCGTGCCGGTCACGAGTTCGTTGTTGTCCAGCGCCTTTTCCAGCGACAGCCACGAAGCCAGACGCTTCGCCTTGTCACGCGACAGGATGGTGTCGCCATAGCCGTTTTCCAGCGCGTCGATCGCGACGGAAACGAAGTCGCCCGCCTGCACTTCTACCTCGCCCGCGTCGTTCAGGAACTCTTCGAGCGGGATGTAGGCTTCGGACTTCAGACCAGCGTTCACGACCACGAAGTTGTGGTCGACACGCACGACTTCGGCGGAGATCACTTCGCCAGCGCGCATGTCCTGCTTGGTCAGCGACTCTTCGAACAGAGCCGCAAAAGATTCGGTATTCGGGGTAGAGGTTTGCAGGTCGGACATAAAAATCAGAGTTTGCATGGTCTTCGCAACGCCTGGCTCACCGGACCGGTCAGCAACTGCGGCAATTACACGAACGCCACGCGGGGTTAAAGGGTTGAAAACAACGCTTCGCGACCATCGCGAAGCACCTACCAACAACGGGACTGCCACTGTCTGGCCACTACTGCGAGACTGTTTTCAGTTACGCATGCGGGACCAGTGCTTCATACCATTGCACCACCTGCTCGACCGCCTGCTCGACCGACAATGCGGAGGTATCAAGCAGCTTTGCATCCGCCGCGGGCCTGAGCGGTGCGGCCGCGCGTTGACTGTCACGCTCGTCGCGCTCACGCAAATCCCGGAGCAAGTCATCTATATTAGCAGAAAATCCTTTTTGGATCAATTGCTTATGCCGGCGCGTGGCGCGGGCCTCGACGCTCGCGGTCATAAAGACCTTCAGTGCGGCGTCCTGGAAGATCACGGTGCCCATATCGCGACCGTCGGCGACCAGCCCCGGCTCCTTGCGAAACGCCCGCTGACGCGCCACCAGCGCGGTTCGCACGAGCGCGTGCACGGCGATCGCCGAGGCACGGCTGCCCACTTCCTCGGCGCGAATTTCGGTCGACACATCGACACCGTCGAGCTGCGCGAGCCCCTCGCGGAACGTGATATGGAGGTCGTCGATCAGTTTGACAAGCGCGTCGACGTCGTCCGCCGCGATGCCGTAGCGCAGGCTCGCGAGCGCCGCGAGCCGGTACAGCGCGCCGCTGTCGAGCAGGTGAAAGCCGAGGTTGGCGGCCACCATCGCGGCCACCGTGCCTTTGCCGGAGGCGCTGGGGCCGTCGATCGTAATGACGGGCGTCTGGTGAAAGGGACGGGTCGGTTTCATCGAAAAAGTCGCACTTCGGGCGATTCGCATGCGAATCTGGGTTGCATCAGGGTTGTGCGAGCGCAGTGAAGCGCTCGAAATAATCCGGGAACGTCTTGCCGACGCACTTGGGGTCGTTGATGCGGATCGGCACGCCACCGAGGCTCACGAGCGAGAAGCACATTGCCATGCGGTGATCGTCGTAGGTGTCGATCGCGGCATTCCTGATCAGTTGTTCCGGCGGCGTGACGACGAGGAAATCTTCGCCCTCCTGCACCTTCGCGCCGACCTTGCGCAGCTCGGTCGCCATGGCGGCGATGCGGTCAGTTTCCTTCACGCGCCAGCTCGCGATGTTGCGCAGCGTGGTCGTGCCGTCCGCGAACAGTGCGGCGACCGCGATCGTCATCGCGGCGTCGGGGATCAGATTGAAGTCCATGTCGATCGGATCGAGCTTGCCGTGGTCGTTGCCGACGCCGCGCACTTCGATCCAGTCGTCGCCCATCTGCAGATTCGCGCCCATCTTGATCAGCGCGTCCGCAAAGCCGACGTCGCCCTGGATGCTCGCGCGGCCCACCCCTTCCACTTTCAGCGGGCCGCCGCCGAGTGCGCCCGCGGCAAGGAAATACGACGCGGACGACGCATCCCCTTCCACCATGATCGTGCCCGGCGACTGATACCGCTGCCCCGCCGGCACGACGAACTGATGCCAGCCGTGACGCTCGACCTTGATGCCGAAACGCTCCATCAGCTTGATCGTGATCTCGATGTACGGCTTCGAGATCAGCTCGCCGTCAACCTGCACGGTGGTGACGCCGCTCGCGGTGCGCAAGAGTGGCAGCGTCATCAGCAGCGAAGTCAGGAACTGGCTCGACACATCGCCGCGCACGCGGATCGGCGCGTCGGCCGTAATCTGCGCGGGCCGGATGCGCAGCGGCGGATAGCCTTCGTTCTGCTCGTAGTCGATCTTCGCGCCGATCTGACGCAGGCCGTCGACGAGATCTCCGATCGGTCGCTCGTGCATGCGCGGCACACCGTGGATCCGGTAGTCGCCGCCGTTCACGGCGAGTGCCGCGGTCAGCGGGCGCACCGCCGTGCCGGCGTTGCCGAGGAACAGGTCGGCCGTGCGCGCGGTGAACGCGCCGCGCGTGCCGGTCACGACGCAGGTGTCGCCGTCGCGCTTCAGACGCACGCCAAGCTTTTCGAGCGCGTCCAGCATCACACGGGTGTCGTCGGAATCGAGCAGGTTCGTGATCGTCGTCTCGCCTTCGGCGAGTGCGGCCAGCAGCAACACTCGGTTCGAGATGCTCTTCGAGCCGGGCAAACGAACCGTGCCGGACGCACGGGAAAAAGGTCCGAGATCGAGGAATTCCATGATGTGTCCAGTTTCCGGTTATTTCGACGCGTCGCTGCCGGCCACGCCAGCCGCGCGCTGCTCCTGCCACTGACTGCGTGCGACGCGCGAGCGTGCGAACACCGCTTCGAGCGCGGCGCCGTCGCCGGCTTCGATCGCCGCGCGCAGGCGCGCGAGCACCGCGGTGTACGCGTCGAGCTCGTCGAGCAGCGCCGCGCGATTGGCCACACATACGTCGCGCCACATCTCCGGACTCGACGCGGCGATGCGCGTGAAATCGCGGAAACCGCCCGCCGCGAACGAGAACTTCAACGCGGCATCGGGCGAATTGAGGATCTGCTCGACGAGCGCGAACGACAGCACGTGCGGCAAATGACTGACCGACGCGAACACACGGTCGTGCTGCTGCGGCGTCATGTCCCGCACCAATGCGCCGGTAACGCGCCACATCGCCGCGACGCGCTCGACCGCTTCCGGGGTGTTCTCCGGCAGCGGGCACAGCACGACGTTGCGATTCACGTACAGATCGGGCAACGCGGCATCGACGCCGCTCGACTCGCGGCCGGCGATCGGGTGGCCCGGCACGAATTGGCCGATCCGCGCACCGAGCGCCGCGCGCGCGGCGGCGACCACGTCGGACTTGGTGCTGCCCGCATCGGTGATGATCGTGTTGGCGTCGAGATGCGGCGCAATGCGTTCGAGCAGCGGCTGCGTTTGCGCGACCGGCGCCGCAAGCAGCACGAAGTCCGCGCCCGCGAGCGCGTCGCGCAGCGCGGCGTCGTCGTCGAGCGCCGCGGCGCCGTCGATCACACCGAGGGCCAACGCACGTTCGCTCGACCTGGACGTCCGTCCTACCCCAACCACCGTGCGCGCCCCGCCGGCCCCGCCGCGCTCACGCAACGCGCGCGCGAGCGAGCCGCCGATCAGGCCGACACCGAAAATCACCAGCTTGTTAAAAGAAAACGCGGCCACGTCGTTCACACAATACGGACAATATGCGCGCCGCTCCTGCCGGCCGACGCGCGGGGTCAAGGGTCAATACTTACGCTGCGGCAGGCTCGGCAAGCGTCTTCTCGAGCGCCGCGAGGAACGCTTCGTTTTCCTCCGGCAAGCCGATCGTGATGCGCAGCCACTGCGGCAAGCCGTAGTTGTCGACCGGTCGCACGATCACGGCCTGTTTCAGCAGCGCGAGGTTCACACGAGCGCCGGCTTTGTCGTCGCTGCCGACACGCACCAGCACGAAGTTGCCTTCGGACGGCACGTATTCGAGGCCGAGCTTGTCGAACGCCCCGGTCAGAAGCTTGTAGCCCTGCGCGTTCAGCGCGGCGCTTTCCTGCAGAAACACGCTGTCGTTCAGCGCCGCGATCGCCGCGGCTTGCGCGAGCGTATTCACATTGAACGGCTGACGCAGACGATTCAGCAGATCGGTCAATCCGGGCTGCGCGATCGCGAAGCCGATGCGCAAGCCCGCGAGGCCGAACGCCTTCGAGAACGTGCGCGACACCAGCAGGTTCGGATAGCGGCGCACCCAGTCAATCGAGTCGTAGCGCTTGTCCGCCGACAGATACTCGGTGTACGCCTCGTCGAGCACCACGACCACATGGCGCGGCACCTTGGCGAGAAACGCCTCGAGCGTCGGCCCTTCGACGAACGTGCCGGTAGGATTGTTCGGATTCGCGACGAACACGAGACGCGTGTCGTCGTCGATCGCGGCGAGCATCGCGTCGAGATCGTGACCATAGCGCACGGCCGGCACGACGATCGCGCGCGCGCCGACGCCTTGTGTAGCGAGCGCATAGACCGCGAACGAATACTGCGAGAACACTACCGCCTGGCCCTTCTCGACGAACGCGTGCGCGGCGAGTTCGAGAATGTCATTGCTGCCGTTGCCGAGCGTGATCCACTCGGCCGGCACGCCGTAGCGCGCGGCAAGCGCCGCCTTCAGTTCGAAACCGTTCGAGTCCGGATAGCGGCCGAGATCGGCGATTGCCTGCGCCATCGCGCGCTGCGCCGATTCCGGCATGCCGAGCGGGTTCTCGTTCGATGCCAGTTTCACGATGCTCGCCTCGTCGAGATCGAACTCGCGGGCCACTTCCGAAATCGGCTTGCCGGCGATGTACGGCGCGATCGCACGCACATAGGAAGGGCCGAAAGACGCTGTCATGAAAATCTCCGAACGACGATGGATAGTGAAATATGCGTTCGGGCAGCGCACTCGGCGCCGCCCGAACCGCGATGCCCGCCGTTAGCGGGCGCGCGGATAAGAGCCGAGTATCTTCAGGAATGCGGCCTTCTCGCCGAGCCCGGCAAGCGCGGCAGCCACGGCCGGGTCGTCGCGATGGCCTTCGACGTCGATATAGAAGTAGTACTCCCATGTGCCGACGCGCGCCGGGCGCGATTCGAAACGCGTCATTGACACGCCGTGGCGCGCGAGCGGCTCGAGCAGCTTGACCATCGCACCCGGTTCGTTCGCGACCGACACGATCAGCGAGGTCTGATCGTAGCCGCTCGGACCGGTCGGCTGCTTGCCGATCATCACGAAGCGGGTACGGTTGTGCGGATCGTCCTGGATCAGCGCATTGGTGACCTGCAGGCCGTAGTGGATCGCGGCACGATCGCCCGCGATGGCCGCGACGGTCGGATCTTCGGCCGCCATCCGTGCGGCCTCCGCATTGCTCGACACCGCCTGGCGCTCGAGATGCGGCGCGTTGGTCGACAGCCAGCGCTGGCACTGCGCAAGCGCCTGCGCATGCGCGCACACGCGCGTGACGCCGGCGAGCCCGTTTTGCGTAAGCAGGTTGTGATGGATCGGCAACGCAAGTTCGCCGCCGATGGTCAGTTGCGTTTGCAGCAGCAGATCCAGCGTGCGGGACACCGCGCCCTCGGTCGAGTTCTCGACCGGCACGACGCCATAGTCGGCGGCACCCGCCTCGACCGAGCGGAACACTTCGTCGATCGACGGGCACGGCAGCCCTTCGATCGACTGACCGAAGTACTCGTGCATCGCCTGTTCGCTATAGGTGCCGACCGGCCCGAGGAACGCGGCCCTGATGGTCTTTTCGAGCGCGCGGCTTGCGGCCATGATCTCGCGCCAGATCGCGCTGATGTGTTCGTCCGCGAGCGGACCCGCGCTCATTTCCTGCAGGCGCGCGATCACCTGCATCTCGCGCTCGGGTCGGAACACCGGCGCGTTGAAATGCTTCTTGACCTCGCCGACTTCGAGCGCAACCGACGCGCGCTCGTTCAGCAGCGCGATCAGTTGCGCGTCGAGCGCGTCGATGCGATCGCGCAGAGGTTTGAGTCGTGTATTGAGTTCGTCGTCCATGCGTAAAACGGCTCTGCCGGGTAACTGCTGGAAAAGATGCGCACGCCTGCAGGTCAGTGTGACTCAGGCGCTGCGCTGTTCGAATTCCTTCATGTATTCGACAAGCGCTTTGACGCCTTCGAGCGGGACGGCGTTATAAATCGACGCCCGCATGCCGCCGACGGACTTGTGGCCCTTTAGCTGCACCAATCCCCGCGCTTTCGCGCCGGACAGGAAATCTTCGTTGCGCGACTCGTCGGCGAGGAAGAACGGTACGTTCATCCGCGAGCGCGAGCCACGTTCGACCTTGTTCAGATAGAAGCTGCTCGAGTCGATCGTGTCGTACAGCAGCTTCGATTTTTCGAGGTTGCGCGCCTCCATTGCCGCGAGGCCGCCCTGCTTCTTCAACCACTTGAACACGAGCCCGGCGATATAGATCGCGTAGGTGGGCGGCGTGTTGTACATCGAATTGTTCTCGGCGACGGTCTTCCATTCGAACGCCGACGGACAGATCGGCATCGCGCGTTCGAGCATGTCCTCGCGCACGATCACGACCGTCACGCCGGCCATGCCGATATTCTTCTGCGCGCCGCCGAACAGCACGCCGTATTTGGCGATGTCCATCGGGCGCGACAGGATATGCGACGACGCGTCCGCGACGAGCGGAATATCGCCGAGGTCGGGAATCTCGAACGTTTCGACGCCGTGAATGGTCTCGTTCGTGCACAAATGCACGTAAGCCGGATCGTCCGACAGTTGCCATTCCGAGCGCGCCGGCGCGCGCGTGAAGCCCTCGGCCGTCTTGCCGGACGCCGCCAGATGCACGGTGCCGTATTTCTGCGCCTCCTTGAACGACTTCTGCGACCACGAGCCGGTGATGACGAAATCCGCGCGCGGTTTCGAGCCGAGCAGGTTCATCGGCACGATCGCGTTTTCGCCAAGCCCGCCACCCTGCAGGAACAGGATGCGGTGGCTTGCCGGCACCTGCAGCAACTCGCGCAGATCGGTCAGCGCTTCCTCGTGGATCGACATGAATTCCTTGCCGCGATGACTCATTTCCATCACGCTCATGCCACTGCCTTGCCAGTTCAGCATCTCGTCGGCTGCCTGGCGAAGCACTTCTTCGGGCATGGCCGCCGGGCCGGCGGAGAAATTAAAGACGCGCATGTGAGGTCCTGGAAGCGGGCGCGAAAATCGAAGTCGCGCAGGAATCGGCGAAAAGAACTGCAAATGGCTCGCCGAAAAAGAAAATGGCCGTCTGCGCCAGTGCGCAAACGACCATTATCGCATTGTCTCCGCCAACCCGCCACGCCGGGTGGCCCAGCGGGCGCGGCGACAGGCTGGCTGTTCAGCGCAGCCTGCGAGCGGAATTTACTTGGCAGCCGGCTTGACCGATGCAACTTCCTTGTCGGCCTGGTCACGCGTTGCCTTGATCGATTCCGGCATGTACTTCTGCATCAGGCCGTTCACGACGTCGCGGCCAACCTGGTCTTGCACCTGGATGAACTTGCGGCCGGTCGGGCTCTTGTAGAACGTGGTCAGATCCTTGATCTCCGACGTGCTGTAGTACTTCGCGTACGCGTCGTACTGTGCCTGCATCGCGTCCTGACGGAAAGAGTCGGTCGCGAACACCTGGCCCGCGCTGTCGACCAGCTTCGGCACTGCATTCTTCTGCAGCGTCGGCACGGCGGCCTGCTTCTGCTTGTCCGTCATCGTCTTGTTCTCGGTCAGCGCGTCCGACAGGATTGCCGGAACGAGCTGCTTGGCCTGCATCTGCGCGCTGTTGCCGATTGCGCCAACCAGCTTCTGCGCGTCAATGGCGTCGAGCAGGTCCTTGATGGCAGCCTGCTTGGCCGGATCAACCGGTGCTGCTGCGGCAGCCGGAGCTGCCGGCGCCTGGTTCTGCAGCGCTTGAGCCATGGCGAAGGTCGGCACGATGGCAGCCAGCAACATCAGTTGTTTGAATCGTTTTTGCATCATTACTCCCTAAGAGAAATTAACTTGAACCGCACGCTGCATGGGAAAGCGTACCGGCCCGATACGCGGTGACCCGCAGCGTAGCTTCAACGTATTAACTGAGACTGAAAGTTCTGCTGGCACGGATCAAGCCGCGCCGTCGCCCTCACCGCCGCCGTTATCACCTTCAGTGGAGCCGTCGGATTCGCTTTCCGACTCGCCCTCGGCCTCAGCTACCTGTTGCAGACCGGACAGCTTGGTCCCTTCGTCAAGGCTGATGAGTGTAACACCTTGCGTTGCGCGTCCCATTTCGCGAATTTCGGACACGCGCGTGCGAATCAGCACGCCTGTCGTGGTGATCAGCATGATCTGCGCTTCCTGGTCCACGAGCGTCGCGGCAACCACTTTGCCGTTGCGCTCCGACGTCTGGATCGCGATCATGCCCTTCGTGCCGCGGCCGTGACGCGTGTACTCGGTGATCGGCGTGCGCTTGCCGAAACCGTTCTCGGTCGCGGTGAGCACCGACTGCTGCTCGTCGCCGGCCACCAGCAATGCGATCACGTTCTGGCCGTCCTCGAGCTGCATGCCGCGCACGCCGCGCGCCTCGCGGCCCATCGGACGGACGTCGTTTTCGTCGAAGCGCACTGCCTTGCCGGAATCGGAGAACAGCATTACGTCGTGCTGGCCGTCGGTGATCGCGGCGCCGATCAGGTAATCACCCTCATCGAGACCGACCGCAATAATACCCTTGCGCAGCGGCCGGCTGAATGCTTCCAGCGGCGTCTTTTTTACCGTTCCTAACGCGGTAGCCATGAACACGAACTTGTCGGCCGAGAACTCCTTGACCGGCAGCACGACCGTGATCTTTTCGCCTTCCTGCAGCGGGAACATATTGACGATAGGCCGGCCGCGCGAGTTGCGCGAACCTTGCGGCACTTCATAGACCTTGACCCAGTACACCCGGCCGCGGTTCGAGAAGCACAGGATGTGGTCGTGCGTGTTGGCAATGAACAGCGTGTCGATCCAGTCGTCTTCCTTCATGGAAGTGGCCTGCTTGCCACGACCACCGCGCTTCTGGGCCCGATATTCCGACAGCGGCTGCGATTTCACGTAACCCGCGTGCGACATCGTCACGACCATTTCCTGCGGCGTGATCAGGTCTTCGGTGTTCAGCTCGGTCGCGTTCAGCTCGATCTTCGAACGGCGCGCATCGCCGAATTCGGCTTTGATCGACGTGAGTTCGTCGACGATGATCGCGGAAATGCGTTCCGGGCGAGCCAGAATGTCCAGCAGGTCGGCGATCTGCGCCATCACCTCGCGGTATTCGCCAATGATCTTGTCCTGCTCGAGACCGGTCAGGCGCTGCAGACGCATTTGCAGGATTTCCTGCGCCTGGGTATCGGACAGTCGGTAGAGGCCGTCGGCCTGCATGCCGAACGACGGGTTCAACCCCTCCGGACGGTAGGCTTCGCGACCGCCCGCCGACGCGTTCTCCGACTCCGCGCGCGACAGCATTTCACGCACGAGCGACGAATCCCACGCGCGCGACATTAACTCCTGCTTGGCGATCGGCGGCGTCGGCGCGGCCTTGATGAGCGCGATGAACTCGTCGATGTTCGCGAGCGCGACCGCGAGACCTTCGAGCACATGACCACGTTCGCGCGCTTTGCGCAGTTCGTAGACCGTGCGCCGCGTCAGCACTTCCCGGCGATGCGACAGGAAGCACGTCAGCATTTCCTTCAGATTCAGCAGCTTCGGCTGGCCGTCGACGAGCGCGACCATGTTCATGCCGAAAGTGTCCTGAAGCTGGGTCGCCTTGTACAGATTGTTCAGCACGACCTCAGGCACTTCGCCGCGCTTGAGCTCGATCACGACGCGCATGCCGCTCTTGTCGGATTCGTCGCGGATGTCGGAAATGCCTTCGAGCTTCTTCTCGTTGACGAGCTCGGCGATACGCTCGAGCAGCGAGCGCTTGTTCACCTGATATGGCAACTCGTCCACGATGATCGCCATGCGCTGGCCGCGGTCGATTTCCTCGAAGTGCGTGAGCGCGCGCATCACAACGCGGCCGCGACCGGTGCGATAGCCGTCGCGCACGCCCGCCACGCCGTAGATGATGCCGGCGGTCGGGAAATCGGGCGCGGGGATGATCTCGATCAGCTCGTCGATCGTCGCTTCCGGGTTTTTCAGCAGATGCTGACACGCATCGACGACTTCATTGAGGTTGTGCGGCGGGATGTTGGTCGCCATGCCGACCGCGATGCCGGACGAGCCATTGATCAGCAGATTAGGAATGCGCGCGGGCAGGATGGCCGGTTCGTTCTCGCTGCCGTCGTAGTTCGGCACGAAGTCGACCGTTTCCTTGTCGATGTCGGCCAGCAGCTCGTGGCCGATCTTCGCCATGCGGATTTCGGTGTAACGCATCGCCGCGGCGTTGTCGCCGTCGACCGAACCGAAGTTCCCCTGGCCGTCGACAAGCATGTAGCGCAGCGAGAAGTCTTGCGCCATCCGCACGATCGTGTCGTAGACAGCAGTGTCGCCGTGCGGATGGTATTTACCGATGACGTCGCCGACGATACGAGCCGACTTCTTGTAGGCGCGGTTCCAGTCGTTATTCAGCTCGTGCATCGCGAACAGCACGCGCCGGTGCACCGGCTTAAGGCCATCGCGGACATCGGGAAGCGCTCGCCCTACGATCACGCTCATCGCGTAATCGAGATACGAACGGCGCATTTCCTCCTCGAGGGAGATTGGCAAAGTCTCTTTGGCGAATTGATCCATTATCCGTATCTTTTACGTGCGAAGGCGGGGGTTCGCCGCATCTTCGCGTAAGCATTGCAGGCGCAACGCATCACGCGATTCTAACATGCCACGCATCCGCGCCCGACGGAGGTACGTATACATATTAGAGGGGCACCCGCCAACACCTCGCCGATCGCACATTTTCAGTGTCATCAGGCTCGATTCCTGCGTGGGGCCAATTCCCCGCTCAGCCAGAGCCAGCGGACCGCTCAGACGAAAACATTTGTTGCGCATGCACCACAATTGGAGGGGGATTTGATGGGGGGCGGATTTTTTTTTCGTCGGAGGGGAACGATATGGCAAAATGCCAACGCACAAAGAGTCAGACACTGCTCGAAGTCTACACAGACGGTTTTTGTTCCGCACCAATGTTATACTTCGAGCAATGTATGACTTGTCTTCGTCAACAGGCTCGCAGTAAACCTGCGGTAATCTCAATTTCGAGAGGAGAAATATGAATAAACTTTCAAAGCTCGCGTTCATTGCAGCTACCGCAGTTATGGCTGCATCCGCCATGGCGCAGTCGGTGCCGGCGTCGCGACAAGCTACCAACGACAACTGGGTGAATGGTACTGGCGAATACGTGTGGATGAACGGCACGAACGAGCTTTGCTGGCGCGATGCATTCTGGACGCCTGCAACGGCTAACGCCAAGTGCGACGGCGCCCTGGTTGCTCAGGCTCCGACCCCGCCGGCACCGGTCGCTCCGGCTCCGGCTATCTCCAGCGAAAAGATTACGTATCAAGCTGATGCGCTGTTCGACTTCGACAAGGCAATCCTCAAGCCGGCTGGCAAGGAACGTCTGGGCGAACTGGCATCGAAGATCCAGGGCATCAACCTCGAAGTCGTCGTCGCTACGGGCCACACCGACCGCATCGGTTCGGACGCCTACAACGACCGTCTGTCACTGCGTCGTGCTCAAGCTGTGAAGGCCTTCCTGGTCAGCAAGGGCGTCGAAGCCAACCGTATCTACACGGAAGGCAAGGGCCGTCGCAACCCGGTTACCACCGGTTGCAACCAGAAGAACCGCAAGCAACTCATCGCCTGCCTCGCACCGGACCGCCGCGTGGAAGTCGAAGTTGTCGGTACGCCGAAGCAGTAAGCTGGAAAATTACCGCAGTATCGAAAGCCCCGCTTCGGCGGGGCTTTTTTTATGCGCGGATACCGCGCGATGGTGTGATGCGTGATGGCGGAACGCCCCCGCTCCGCCACCAGCGACCCGAATCAGCGCCCGCTACCCGACGCGCTTTTGCCGCTCTTTCTCTCGCCCTATATACTCAGGATTTATCCTCGAGCGTCCGCTCACCGCTTTCATCGAGGCAGCCTTCGCCATGACCAACGCCGATCCCCACGAACTACAAAAATTCAGCGACCTCGCGCATCGTTGGTGGGACCCGAACGCCGAATTCAAACCGCTGCACGAACTGAATCCGATTCGCCTGAGCTGGATCGACGCACACGCGCATCTCGCCGGCAAGAAAGTGCTCGATATCGGTTGCGGCGGCGGCATCCTGTCGGAATCGATGGCAGGTTTGGGCGCTCATGTGAAGGGCATCGACCTGTCCACGCAGGCACTCGGCGTCGCCGATCTTCACAGTCTTGAAAGCGGTGTAACCGTCGATTACGAAGAAATCGCCGCCGAGGCGCTGGCCGCGCGCGAACCGGGCACCTACGACGTGGTCACCTGCATGGAAATGCTCGAACACGTGCCCAAGCCGGCCGCGATCGTCGAGGCCTGCAAGAATCTCGTGAAGCCGGGCGGCTGGGTGTTCTTTTCCACGCTGAACCGCAACGTGAAGTCGTATCTGTTCGCCGTGATCGGCGCCGAATACATTGCGCGAATGCTGCCGAAGGGCACGCACGACTACGCGCGCTTCATCCGTCCGTCGGAACTCGCCGGCTTCGTGCGGGCCGCCGAACTGCGCACGGCCGACATCAAGGGCATCGTGTACAACCCGCTTAGCAAACATTTCGCGCTGTCGTCCGACACGAGCGTCAACTACATGCTCGCCTGTCGCCGCGACGCCTGAACTACCCGAACCGCCCCGATCCGCCGCATCCGAAACGAACAATGAGCGACCCAACTCCCCTGCCGCAACGCGAAGACAACGACGACACGCTCGGCTTTTGCCTCGCCGTGCTTTTCGACCTCGACGGCACGCTTGCCGACACGGCGCCCGACCTCGCGGCCGCCGTCAACAAGATGCGCCACGACCGCGGGCTCGAAATGGTGCCGCTCGAAAAGCTGCGCCCGCTGGCTTCGGCCGGCGCGCGCGGACTGATCGGCGGTGCGTTCGGCATCGGGCCCGATCATCATGAGTTCACCTCGATGCGCGAGGAGTTTCTCGCGAACTACGAAGCGGATCTGTGCATCGAGACGACGCTCTTTCCCGGCATCGCCGAAGTGCTCGACGATCTCGACGCGCGCGGCGTGCGCTGGGGCATCGTCACGAACAAGGTCGCGCGGCTCACCGAGCCGCTCGTCGCCCAACTCGGGCTCGAGGAGCGCGCCGGCTGCGTGGTGAGCGGCGACACGACGCCGCATTCGAAGCCGCACCCCGCGCCCCTGCTGCACGCGGCGCGTGAGCTGGACATCGTGCCGGAACGCGTCGTCTATATTGGAGACGATCTGCGCGACGTGCAGGCCGGTTTTGCCGCCGGCATGAAGACCGTCGCGGCGGCGTACGGCTACTGCGGCGATGACATTCCGCCGACACGGTGGCACGCGCAACACGTCGTGCAATCGACGTCCGAGTTGCAGACGCTGCTGCGCGACATCGGCTGACAAAGTCAGACGGATCGACGGAAAGGTCCGTCCGGCGCCCTTGCTAACCAGGTTGCACCAATCAGCGGCCACCGATACACACGACGTGGCCGTCGATCTATTGTAAAATCTGCTTTGGCTCATATATGTGAGCAACGAACCGCGGGGGCGACCTGGTTTCGACAGGGGTTGCGAAGCGGCTAGGGCATGTCGAGGACCCGTCACCTCGTTAATCAATGGGAAAAACGTAACTGCAAACGACGATACGTTCGCACTGGCAGCCTAAGGGCCGCCGTCCTCTGCCTAGTTCACTGACGGGCTAGTGTCGCAAGACCGGTAGCAATACCGACAGAGGTCATATACGTCAGTTAAGCCTTGGCGGCGTCACGACGTCCGGGTCGAAAATTTAGTGAATCGCCGTAGCGCAGCGTGTTCGTCCGCGTCGCTGCGGTTAAATCAAATGACAGAACTAAACATGTAGAACTGGTCGTAGAGGACTTCTGGACGCGGGTTCGATTCCCGCCGCCTCCACCAAACACCCGGAACGTTCGCGATGAACGGTCCCAAGAAACCCCGGTAGCG
This sequence comes from Paraburkholderia sp. HD33-4, assembly GCF_021390635.1. Lineage (NCBI taxonomy): Bacteria > Pseudomonadati > Pseudomonadota > Betaproteobacteria > Burkholderiales > Burkholderiaceae > Paraburkholderia > Paraburkholderia sp. HD33-4. The sequence continues at coordinate 3,383,551 of NZ_JAJEJS010000001.1, forward strand.
TAACGCTGCCGGGGTTTTTTATTTTCGGCACCGTCCGCGACGCCTCGCGGGCAAGTCTGACGCCTCCCCTTCCCCCACCGGGACAAACAACACGCCCCGGCAAATCCTCGGCCGCTGCCTATACTCGTAGCTCGAAGCGCGTCGTCGCCCGTCAATCACGTCGTCAAAACAGGAGCCCCGTCATGCGCAAGACCATCTTTTTGCTGGCCCCGCTCGCGCTCGCCGCGCTACACGCCAGCGCGTTCGCCGATCCACCCAAACTGTCCGACGGCCGCTTCGTCACCGCCGACGGTATGACGCTCTATACGTTCGACAAGGACACCACGCCCGGCGTCAGCGCCTGCACCGGCGGTTGCATGAGCAACTGGCCGGCGGCCACGGCGGCGCCGACCGACAAGCCGACGGGGGACTGGACGCTGATCCCCAGCGCGGACGGCAAGCAGCAATGGGCGTACAAGGGCCATCCGCTGTATCACTACGCAGCCGACAAGCAGGCGGGCGATGCAAAGGGAGACGGCTTCAAGGAAGTCTGGCACATCGCCAAGCCATAAGAAGCCGGCCCGGCCGGCAATTGGGCGCGATCTGACTCGCCACAAAGCGCAACGCCGACCCAAGAGCCGGCGTTGCGTCAAACCTCGAAGCTCGGGAAAAACCTCGAGCGCCCCCTTATTCGTCTTTCGGGCACTGCAGATTGCAGCCATTCGGATCGCCCAGGTCGCCACGCTTGCGCGCGTCCGAACGTTTGCCGTGCTGATACTTGTCAGATGGCGCGGACGCGGCGAACGGCATCTGTGGATGCTCGTTGAGGCGGAATTCGTCGTTCAGGATCCCGCCCGGTACGCCAGGTGAGTTTTGTGCGTAAGCGACGGAGACGGTGGCACAGAGCACACCAGCCGCGGCAGCGGCGGCACATGCATGGAGAAGAGCTTTCATGTCGGTTCGGCGCGGCTTGGCGCGCGGTTAAAGCGGATACGAAGCCAAGAGAGTAGCCGAAACCGGCGCGATGCGCAGCGGCACGCGCCGAGCGCTAGCGCATTTCTGGTTACAGGCTCTTACGCCGCCGTTACGCGAGCGCGCCGCCGAGCCCCTCGTCAACATCGACGAGCCTGCCGCAGTCGCACGGATCGTAGCCGGCTAGTTGCTCGACGCGATGGTGAAACGCGCTGCCGCGTAACAGTTCGATCACCGTCGCAAGCGGCGCCCGAGAGAGGTGCGCGCGGTCGCACGCGAAGTAATAGTCCTCGTCGACGATCGGAATGAAGTCGAGCCCGAAATGATGCGCGGCCGGCTCCACGCCGAAGCCAATGTCCGCCATACCGCTCGCGACGAACGCCGCGATCGCCGAGTGCGTCAGCTCGGTCGACGCATAGCCGTTGACGCGGTCCGGGTCCACTCCGACCTGTCGCAGCGCCAGATCGAGCAGCATCCGCGTACCCGAGCCCGGCTGGCGGTTGACGAAACGGATGTCGTCGCGTGCCAGATCGCCGAGTCCGCCGATCCGCTTCGGATTGCCCTTGCCGATGAAGAGCCCCTGCTTGCGTCGGGTCAGATGCACGAGCACATGGCGTTGCGGATCGAGCCAGCGCCGGTAGGTATCGGCGCACACCGCGCGAAACTCGCCGAGCGGCAGATGAAAACCCGCCAGATCACACTCGCCCCGCGCTAGCGCGCTGACCGCGTCGGCGCTGTCGCGGTACTTGATCTCGACCAGCAGATCGTTGGCGACCAGCGCCGTCACGAGCGCGGCCACCGCATAACCGTGCGACGCGTGGATGCGCACGTCATCGGCGGGCGGCGCGAGCCAGCGGTTCAGATCGCTCGCCACTTCGCTCGCGAGCGCCTGCAGGTTGCCGTCGAGCCGCTCGCCGCAGAGCCGCTGCGCACGCAGCACCGCGTGACCGAGTTCGGACAGCACCGAGCCGCGTCCACGCTCTTTCGCGATCAGCGGACCACCGAGCCGCTCCTCGATGCTGCGCAGCAAACCCCAAGCGTGCCGGTAGGACAAACCCTTAAGCGCCGCGGCCTGCGCAATGCTGCCAGATTCGTCGACGAGCGCGAGCAGCGGCACCACGTCAGACAGGCTGGCCTCGCGGCCGTCGACGCCCTTCACCACCAGCTCGACCTGACATTCGATCCTGACCATATATGTATGACTCTTTCCTATTGCATGCGCCGGTTGGCCCGCCTATCTTTCGGCTATACCATATCGAATAAGCGAAGCATACGTGCACGTATTATGAATAACAAGTGCATATATCGCTTTGGAGGAGCCCCCACTTTGGACGATTCCCTCGCCACGGCACCGGATCAGCTCGTGCAGCGTCACGCGCAGCCGGGCCGCTCGTTGATCACGATCCTGCACGCGATCCAGGATGAACTCGGTTATGTGCCGCCCGCGGCGGTCGAACCGCTCGCCCGCGCGCTCAACCTGTCGCGCGCGGAAGTGCACGGCGTCATCACTTACTACCATCACTTCCGCACCACGCCGGCCGCGCCCGTCACGGTGCAGCTATGCCGCGCCGAAGCGTGCCGCAGCATGGGTACCGAGGCGCTCGCCCAGCACATCGAGGCGCACACCGGTTGCCGCTTCGACGCCGGTCACCATGACGGCGCGACGGTGGAACTCGAATCGGTGTACTGCCTCGGCCAATGCGCGCTGTCGCCGGCGCTGATGCTCAACGGCACGCTGCACGCGCGCGTGTCGCCGCAGAAATTCGACGCGCTGTTCGCCGCGGCCCAAAAATGCGTGGAGGTGCCGGCATGACGCGCATCTATGTTCCGCGAGATTCGTCGGCGCTCGCGCTCGGCGCCGATGCGCTGGCTGAAGCCATCGCCAGCGAAGCCGCGCGCCGCGGCATTGCGATCGAACTGATCCGCAACGGTTCGCGCGGCTTGCTGTGGCTCGAACCGCTCGTCGAAGTCGCGACGCCTGAAGGCCGCATCGGCTATGCAAACGTTGAAGCAGCAGACGTCGCCGGCATGTTCGACGCGGGCTTCGTCGACGGCGGCGAGCATGCGCGGCGCGTCGGTGTGGTCGACGAGATTCCGTATCTGAAGAAGCAGCAGCGCCTGACCTTCGCGCGGATCGGCATCACCGACCCGCTGTCCATCGACGATTACGTCGCGCACGGCGGCCTCGAAGGCGTGCGCCGCGCGCTGCAAACCGACGGCGACAGCGCCTGCGAAGCGCTGATCGAATCCGGCCTGCGCGGCCGCGGCGGCGCGGCCTTCCCGGCCGGCATCAAGTGGCGCACGGTACGCGGCGCGAAGGCCGCGCAGAAGTACGTCGTCTGCAATGCCGACGAAGGCGATTCGGGCACCTTCTCCGATCGTCTCGTGATGGAAAGCGATCCGTACATGCTGATTGAAGGCATGGTCATCGCGGGCGTCGTGACCGGCGCGACTGTCGGCTACATCTATGTGCGCAGCGAATACCCGCACTCGATCGCAACGCTCGAAGCGGCCATCGCCCGTGCGCGCCAGGCTGGCTGGCTCGGCGACAACGTGCTCTCGAGTGGGCAGCGCTTCGAACTGTTCGTCGCCAAAGGTGCGGGCTCGTACGTGTGCGGCGAGGAAACCGCGATGCTCGAATCGCTCGAAGGCAAGCGCGGCATCGTTCGCGCGAAGCCGCCGGTGCCCGCGCTCGTGGGTCTCTACGGCCAGCCCACCGTGATCAACAACGCGATCACGCTCGCCACGGTGCCGATCATCTTCGCGCGCGGCGCGGCGTTCTATAAGGACTTCGGCATGGGCCGCTCGCGCGGCACGCTGCCGTTCCAGCTGGCCGGCAACATCAAGCGAGGCGGCCTCGTCGAACTCGCGTTCGGCGTGACGTTGCGCGAACTGCTCGACGACTTCGGCGGCGGCACCGCGAGCGGCCGCCCGGCGCGCGCGGTGCAGGTCGGCGGTCCGCTCGGCACGTATCTGCCGGAAAGCCAATGGGACATTCCGATGGACTACGAAGCGTATGCGGCGGTCGGCGCGGTAATCGGCCACGGCGGTCTGGTCGTGCATGACGACACGTCGAACCTCGCCGAGCTCGCGCAATACGCGATGCACTTCTGCGCGCTCGAATCGTGCGGCAAATGCACACCGTGCCGGATCGGCTCGACGCGCGGCGTCGAGGTGATCGCCCGGATTCGTGACGGCGACACGTCGACGCGTCAGGTGCAATTGCTGCGCGATCTATGCGACACGATGGTGTCCGGCTCGCTTTGCGCGATGGGCGGCATGACGCCGTTCCCGGTGCTGTCCGCGCTCGATCATTTCCCTGAAGACTTCGGTCTCGCCGCCGATCCCACTGCCGACCACGCTACCAAAGCGGCCGCGGCCTGACTCCAGGAGTTCACCATGTCCGACCAGTTCAACTCCCCCGCCGGCGCCCCGAAGGAAGTCCCCCAGGGGGGCGGCTGCGGCTCAGGTAACTGCGCGTGCAAGTCGCAAGCGCTGGCACGCGCCGCCAACCCCTATGCCGACGAAACCGACTACGGCACCCCAGCCCGCCACTCGGACGTCGACGTGACGCTCGAAATCGACGGCCAGGCGATCACCGTACCGGCCGGCACGTCGGTGATGCGCGCGGCGGCCGAAGCCGGCGTCAACGTGCCGAAGCTGTGCGCGACCGATTCGCTCGAACCGTTCGGCTCGTGCCGTCTGTGCCTCGTCGAAATCGAAGGACGACGCGGCTATCCGGCATCGTGCACGACGCCGGTCGAAGCCGGCATGAAGGTGCGCACGCAGACCGACCGTCTGCAGACGCTGCGTCGCAACGTGATGGAGCTGTACATCTCCGATCACCCGCTCGATTGCCTGACCTGCCCAGCCAATGGCGACTGCGAACTGCAGGACATGGCGGGCGTGACCGGCCTGCGCGAAGTGCGCTACGGCTTCGACGGCGCGAATCATCTGAAGGACAGGAAGGACGAATCGAATCCGTACTTCACGTACGACCCGTCGAAGTGCATCGTCTGCAATCGCTGCGTGCGCGCGTGCGAGGAAACCCAGGGCACGTTCGCGCTGACCATTACCGGACGCGGCTTCGAATCGCGCGTGGCGGCCAGCGAGAACCAGCCGTTCATGGACTCGGAGTGCGTGTCGTGCGGCGCGTGCGTGGCCGCGTGCCCGACCGCGACCCTGCAGGAAAAGACCGTCGTGATGCTCGGCCAGCCCGAGCACTCGGTCGTCACCACCTGTGCGTATTGCGGCGTCGGCTGCTCGTTCAAGGCCGAGATGAAGGGCAACCAGGTCGTGCGGATGGTGCCGCACAAGAACGGCCAGGCCAACGAAGGCCATGCGTGCGTGAAGGGCCGCTTCGCATGGGGCTACGCGACGCACAAGGACCGCATCAAAAAACCGATGATCCGCGCGAAGATCACCGACCCGTGGCGCGAAGTCAGCTGGGACGAAGCGATCTCGTATGCGGCGTCGGAATTCCGCCGCATCCAGGCGAAGCACGGGCGCGATTCGATCGGCGGCATCACGTCGTCGCGCTGCACGAACGAAGAGACTTACCTCGTGCAGAAGCTCGTGCGCGCCGCGTTCGGCAACAACAACGTCGACACCTGCGCGCGGGTCTGCCATTCGCCGACCGGCTACGGTCTGAAGACGACGATCGGCGAATCGGCGGGCACCCAGACGTTCGCGTCGGTCGATCAAGCCGACGTCATCATGGTGATCGGCGCGAATCCGACCGACGGCCATCCGGTGTTCGGCTCGCGTCTGAAGCGCCGCGTGCGCGAGGGTGCGAAGCTGATCGTCGTCGATCCGCGCCGCATCGATATCGTCGATACGCCTCATGTGAAGGCGTCGCATCATCTGCAATTGCGGCCCGGCACCAACGTCGCGATCGTCAATGCGCTCGCGCATGTGATCGTCACCGAAGGCCTGCTCGACGAAGCGTTCGTCGCCGAGCGCTGCGAAACCCGCGCGTTCGAGCAGTGGCGAGATTTCGTCGCGCTGCCGGAGAACTCGCCCGAAGCGACCGAAGCGGCGACCGGCGTGCCCGCGCAACAGGTGCGCGAAGCCGCGCGCATCTACGCGACCGGCGGCAACGCCGCCATTTACTACGGCCTCGGCGTCACCGAACACGCGCAAGGCTCGACGATGGTGATCGGCATCGCGAACCTCGCGATGGCGACCGGCAACATAGGCCGCGAAGGTGTCGGCGTGAATCCGCTGCGCGGCCAGAACAACGTGCAGGGTTCGTGCGACATGGGCTCGTTCCCGCACGAGCTGCCGGGCTATCGGCACATCGGCGATCCGCTCGTGCGCACGCAGTTCGAAAACGCCTGGAACGTCACGCTGCAACCGGAACCGGGCCTGCGCATTCCGAACATGTTCGACGCCGCGCTGCACGGCAGCTTCAAGGGCCTCTATTGCCAGGGCGAGGACATCGTGCAGTCGGACCCGAACACGCATCATGTGGCGGCGGCGCTGTCGTCGATGGAATGCATCGTCGTGCAGGACATCTTCCTGAACGAGACCGCCAAGTACGCACACGTGCTGCTGCCCGGCTCGTCGTTCCTCGAAAAGGACGGCACGTTCACCAATGCCGAGCGTCGCATCTCGCGCGTGCGCAAGGTGATGCCGCCGCTCGGCGGCTACGCGGACTGGGAAGTCACGCAGCTGCTATCGCGCGCGCTTGGCTACGAGATGGACTACACGCATCCGTCCGAGATCATGGACGAAATCGCGCGGCTCACGCCGACTTTTCACGGCGTGTCGTTCCAGAAGATCGACGAGATGGGCAGCATCCAGTGGCCGTGCAACGAGGACGCGCCCGACGGCACGCCGACGATGCACGTCGGTACCTTCGTGCGCGGCAAGGGCAGGTTCGTGATCACGAAGTTCATCGCCTCGCCGGAGAAGGTCACGCGCAAGTATCCGCTGCTGCTGACGACCGGCCGCATCCTGTCGCAGTACAACGTCGGCGCGCAGACGCGCCGCACCGAGAACTCGCGCTGGCATGAAGAAGACCGGCTCGAACTGCATCCGCACGATGCCGAGGAACGCGGCATCAAGACCGGCGACTGGGTCGGCATCGAATCGCGCGCGGGACAGACCGTGTTGCGCGCGAAGGTGACGGAGCGGATGCAGCCGGGCGTCGTCTATACGACGTTCCACTTCCCTGAATCGGGCGCGAACGTGATCACGACCGACAGCTCCGACTGGGCGACCAACTGCCCGGAATACAAGGTGACCGCGGTGCAGGTGATGCCGGTCGAGCAACCGTCGCAATGGCAGAAGGACTATTCGCGCTTCAACAGCGAACAGCTCGAACTGCTCAAGCAACGCGAGCAGGCCAACGCGGCCGCGGCCGTCACCGCGGGCAAGTGAGGCGAGCGATGGACAATCGGAATCTGATCGACATGGCGAACCGGATCGGCGACTTCTTCGAGTCGATGCCCGACCACGAAGAAGCGCTGACCGGCGTCGCCGAACACATCCGCCGCTTCTGGGAGCCGCGCATGCGGCGCGCGCTGCTCGCGACGCTCGACGAAGCGCCGGACACGTATGACATCGCGCTATCGAACTTCACGCGCGAGGCGATCGTCAGGTATCGCGAGAAGTTGACGCCGGCTCAGGCGGCGGCTTAGTCGGCGGCTCAGTCGGCGGCTTAGGCGGCGGCTTAGGCGGCGGCTCAGGCTTAGGCCGTACGCTCAATCACCGAAGCGCGGCGGCGAGACCCGCCGTCGCGCTCTCGCCCATGCCAGGCAACAGGCGACCCTGATCACAACGTCGCCTGCTCCGGTATCTCTCCCCCCACCGCAAACCACGCCTCGCAGTGCCGTACGAGACCGTGCAGGTCCGAGCCGGTGCGTCCGCGCGCGCTGATATAGCCGTCGGGCCGCACCAGATAGAACGACGGCCGCGTGCGTCCATACGATTCGGACAGCGCCGGGCCGCCATCACCGCTCGTATCGGTGACGCGCCAGATCCGCACCGCGTTCGGCAGCAGCCGCTCGACCTCGGCGGCGAGCTTTTCCAGCTCCGGATCCGGCGGCGCCGCATGTTTGGCGGCCGGATCGAGCGGCGTGCCGTCGACGGGCAGCGGCGGCACCAGCAGAAACAACGAGAAGAACGCCGGATCGTGCAGATCGAAAATGCAGCCAACGCCCGGCGCCCGGCCGAGCGGGCCGTCGACCACATGCACGAGCGCATCCGGCGCGCGCTCCCCCGCGCGCGGGCCGCCGTCGAGCACACGTTCGAGCGTCAGCGGACTGCGCCGGTACTGGATCGACAGCTCGCTGATCGTCGCGCGCGCGGCATCGCGCAGCGGACCGAGCGCGGCCAGCACCGGCATGACGCGCTCGCGCAGCAGCTTCAGCGGACCGTGATCGGCCTCGGCCATCTGCGTGATGAAACCGGTCTGCCGCAGCACGTCGCGCTCGATCGGATGCCGTTCGGCGTGGTACGTGTCGAGCAGGCGGTCCGGTGCCGCTCCGCCGATCACGCGCGCGAGCTTCCAGCCCAGATTGAGCGCTTCCTGGATGCCGGTGTTCATGCCCTGCGCAGCCGCGGGGCTGTGCACGTGCGCGGCATCGCCGGCGAGGAAGATACGGCCCACGCGCAGCCGATCGACCATCCGGCTGTTCACGCGGAAATAGGCCGACCACGCGAGATCCGACACGTCGACCCGCTCGCGCACGCGTCGCGCGATCAACGCCTTGCATTGTTCGAGCGACGGTGCCGGGTCCAGCGGCGGCTCGCCGGGTACTGCGGGGGTCGGTGGCGCGGCGCTGCCGGCCAGCGCGACCGCGTGATCGGCAATCAGACGATGGCGGCCGTGGCCCATCGGAAACAGCGCGACCAGACCGTCACCGGACGCGAAGATATGGAACTCGTCGTCGGGCCAGTCGGTTTCCGCGTGCAGGTCGGCGAGCAGGAAGGTCTGCTCGAAGGTCTTGCCCTCGAAGTTCAGGCCGAGGCGATGGCGAATCGAGCTATGCGCGCCGTCGGCCGCGATCATATATGACGGACGCATGCCTTCCGTGCGGCCGTCCGCGCGGCGCAAGGTCGCCTGAATGCTCGCGGAGCCTTGCATGAACGCCATCAGTTCGACGCCGCGCTCGACCTTCACGCCGAGCGTCGCCAGATGCTCGGTGAGCAGCCGCTCGGTCACGGACTGATCGAGAAACAGCAGATAGGGATAGCGTGTGTGCAGCGGGTCGAAATCGAGCTGCGCAAGCCGCATGCCGTTCGAAAACAGATTCGCGACGCGCGCGCGATGGCCGAGTTCGAGAAACGGCTCGATCAGCCGATGCTGCTCGAGCAGCTCGAGCGTGCGCGCCTGAATGCCGATCGCGCGCGAGTAAGGGTTCGGCTGCGGCGCCTTGTCGATCAGACGCACGGGGATATGCGCACGCGCGAGACTCATCGCTGCGGCAAGTCCGGTGGGACCGGCCCCGACGATCAGCACCGGCGACGCGTCGTAGGCGGCAGCGTCCATGCGGAACTCCGGAGGCAACAATGCGTTCTAGTGTACGCCGCCGCTCTTGCGCACACGGGTGCGCTGCATCAATCGCATCGCGGGACATCTCGCGCGGGCGCTCCGACGGTCGCCCACGACGCGCCCCAGATCCGCGCAAATCCGGGCCCTTTGCGCAAGTATGGGAAAATGCGGCCTCAGTCTGATTGATCCGAATGCCCTCCCCGTCATGCAACCTGTATTTGACCGCGCGTTTGCGGCGCATCGTGACGGCCGCCTCGACGACGCCGAACGCGGCTACCGCACCACGCTCGACCACGACCCCAGCCATGTCGACGCGCTGCACCTGCTCGGCGTGCTGCGCCACCAGCAGGGCCAGCACGCCGAAGCCGCGGCCTTGGTGCGGCGCGCGGTCGACCTGCGCCCGGAAGACGCCGCGCTGCAGTTGAACCTCGGCAATGCGCTGAAGGCGCTCGGCCAGATCGACGCCGCGATCGAGCAGTTCCGCAACGCGCTGACGCTCGCGCCGACGTTCCCGATGGCGCACTACAACCTCGGCAATGCGTATGCGTCGGTGGGCCGTCACGAAGACGCGGCAGATGCGTTCGAACGCTCGCTGCGTCTGCAGCCTAACGATGCGTCGTCGCACAACAATCTCGGCAACGCACTGCACGCGCTCGGCCGTCACACGGACGCGATCGCGTCGTTCCGGCGCGCGCTCGAACTGCGCCCCGGTCACGCGGGCGCGCTGAACAACATGGGCATGTCGCTGAACGCGCTCGATCGGCCGAACGAGGCGGTGCCCTGCTTCGAGGCCGCGCTCGCCGCCGAGCCGCGCTTCGTCGCCGCGCACTTCAATCTCGCGAACACGTTCGATGCGACCGGCCAGCATGCGCAGGCAGTCGCGTCATTCGAAGCGGCGCTGCGTCTGCAGCCGAATTTGCCGCCCGCGATCTATGGCATGGGCAACGCGCTCGCGTCGCTCGGCCGTGCCGAACAGTCCCTGCCGTATCTGGAGCGCGCGGTCGGGCTCGATCCGCAGTTCGCGCTTGCGTGGCTCGCGCTCGGCACTGCGCACCAGGCGCTCGGCGCGCATGAGGCGGCGGTGCGCGCGCTCGATCAGGCGTTACGGCTGCGACCCGATCTCGCGTCCGCGCATATGAACCGTGCGCTCGCGTGGCTCGCGATGCGCGATTTCGAGCGCGGGCTGCCCGAATATGAATGGCGACTGCAAACCGTCGCGCAACCGGCGATCCAGACGTTACCGCGCTGGCATGGCGAGCCGATCGACGAGTACACGCTGCTGATCCATGCCGAACAGGGTTTCGGCGACACGCTGCAGTTCGTGCGCTTCGTGCCGCTCGCAGCGCTTCGTGCGGCGCGCGTCGTGCTCGAAGTGCAGCCGCAGTTGGTGCCGCTGCTCGCACCCGCCGCGAAGGCATGGCGCGTCTCGCTGATCGCGCAGGGCCAGCCGCGTCCCGCCGCCGATCTGCAGATTCCGCTGTTGAGCCTGCCGCTCGCGCTCGGCACGCGCTACGACACGATCGACGCGCGCACGCCGTATCTGAGCGTGCCGCCTGTCTATGGCCGCAAATGGCGCGGCTCGCTCGGCGGTCAGGCGAAGCGCAAGATCGGGCTCGCGTGGTCGGGGCGCATCCAGCGCAACGAAACCCGCACGATGCCGCTCGCCGCGCTGGAGCCGCTGTTCGCGCTCGACGGCATCGACTGGATCGTGCTGCAGCCGGATCTGTCCGACGACGAACGCGCCGCGCTCGACGCGCATCCGCGCGCGGCCGCGATCCATCGCTTCGACGATCGCATCGGCGACTTCGCGGATACCGCGGCGATCATCGAGCGGCTCGACGCGGTGGTGTCGATCGACACGTCGATCGCGCACCTCGCCGGTGCGCTGCGCAAGCCGCTGTGGCTGATGCTGCCGTTCGCCGCCGACTGGCGCTGGTTCGACGACGACACCCGCAGCCCGTGGTATCCCGCTGCAACGCTCGTGCGTCAGCCGAGGCCGGGCGCGTGGGATGAAGTCGTCGAGGCGGTCGCCGGCGAATTGCGGCACGGTTAGCGACAAACCTCGCTCCGCCAACGAAAAACCCCGCTTCCGCGGGGTTTTTCGTTTTCAGAACACGAGGCGAACCCGTCAGGCGGCCCGATACTGATTGCGCGACTCCGGCGTGCGATACAGGAACAGCGTCGCGAGCAGACCGCAGATCGCCGCCACGCCGAGAACGAGGCCCGGCGCCGCCTTGTTGCTGGTTACGTGGATCAGCAGCGTGGCGATGGCCGGCGTGAAACCGCCGATCGTCGTCGCGAGGCTGTACGCGAGCGAGAAGCCGGCGGTACGCACTTCCACGGGCATCACTTCGGTCAGCGCAACGACCATCGCGCCGTTGTAGCAGCCGTACAGGAACGACAGCCACAGCTGCACGGCAAGCAGACGCGCGAACGACGGTTCGGCGACGAGCCATTGCAGCGCCGGATACGCGGTGAGGAGCGTCAGGATCGTGAACGCGAGCAGCACCGGACGGCGGCCGATCCGATCCGACAGCGCGCCCGAGAGCGGCAGCCAGATCAGGTTCGAGATACCGACGCAGACGGTGACGACGAGCGCGTCGATCGCCGACAGCTTCAGCACTTCCTTGCCGAAGGTCGGCGTGTACGCGGTGATCATATAGAACGACACGGTCGTCATGATGACCATGCCCATGCCGCCTAGCACTACGGGATAGTTCGCGAGCATCGACTTCAGGATTTCGCCCATGCTCGGACGATGCTTGCGCGCCGTGAACTCCTCGGTTTCCTGCAGCGAGCGGCGGATGATGAACAGGAACGGCACGATCAGACAGCCGATCAGGAACGGCACGCGCCAGCCCCACGCGAACATCTGGTCGGCGGGCAGAATCTTGTTGAGCGCCACGCCGATCAGCGCGGCGAATACCACCGCGACCTGCTGGCTGCCCGACTGCCACGAGCAATAGAAGCCCTTGTTGCCCTTCGTCGCGATCTCCGACAGATACACCGACACGCCGCCGAGCTCGGCGCCCGCCGAGAAACCTTGCAGCAGCCGGCCGAGCAGCACGAGCACGGGCGCCAGGAGCCCGATGGTCGCGTAGCCCGGTATCGTCGCGACCGTCAGCGTGCCGAGCGCCATCAGGCTCAGCGTGAGGATCAGGCCTTTGCGGCGGCCGTGATGGTCGATGTAGGCGCCCAGCACGATCGCGCCGAGCGGACGCATCAGGAAGCCCGCGCCGAATACGGACAGCGACAGCATCAGCGACGCGAAATCGCTGCCGCTCGGGAAGTAGGTCTTGGCGATCGCCGAAGCGTAGTAGCCATAGACCATGAAGTCGTACATCTCAAGAAAGTTGCCGCTGACGACGCGGAACACTGTCTTGACCTTGGATTCTTCCGTGGTGGAAGCGGCGTGGGTCGCAGTAGACATGACACTCTCGATAGGCCCGCCGCCCTGTCGGACGGATCGACGCGAACGGTGACGAGCGGGCAGTTGGAACGATCCACTGCGTTTGGCAAGCGGATGCCGCAGGCGGACACGCAGGTATAAGCGAAGCGCGCGCCCGAGGGGCGCCGCATTCTGCTGCCCACGGCGCTCATCCGATATCAGGGTAAACGCTGAGCTCGATGCGGGACCGATGCCACGTAATGTTACTGCTGATAGGGTTGCCGCGAAACGCATACAGTTTGCTTACGCGCGACACCGGCGGGCAGCGCGGTAGACTGTCCGCGCGAGGCCATTCAGTTGATTACTCCGATGCGAACCACCCCTGCTGTTTCCCTGCGCCCCGCCACGCTCGAGGACGCCGCGCTGATTGCGTCGATCCACAGCGCCAGTTGGCAGGCGACCTATCGCGGCCTGTTGCCCGACGCGTTCCTAGACGGCGAAGTCACGCGCGAACGTGCCGCCTATTGGGCAGCGCGTCTCGGCGCACCGGGCGGCGAGCGCCGCATCGTGCTGATCGCCGAGCTGGCCGGCGAGCCGACCGGCTTCGTGTGTGTCGAGCGTCAGCCCGAGTCCGCGTGGGGCGTGCTGCTCGACAATCTGCATGCGCTGCCCGGTTATCAGGGCATCGGCGTCGGCAAGACGCTGATGCACGCAGCCGTCGACTGGGCGCGCGCACAGGGCGAGGCGCAGCTGTATCTGTACGTGCTCGAGGGCAATACGGCGGCGATCGGCTTTTACGAGCGGCATGGCTGGCAGTTCGTCGGCGCGGAGCCCGATCATATGGGCGGCATGGATATCACCGCGTTGCGCTACGTGTACCGGTTGAAGCCCTGAGCACTTTGCTCGACAGTGCGTGACGCGCGCCGTCAGGTGGCGTCGCGTCGAACTATCCGCCGGCAAACAGTACCGAGTGGATGACCCACATGTCGCAGCGTCGCTTGACCGAAATCCCGGAGCAATTCGCGCGATGAGCGCTGGGTGAGCGAGTCCGAGAAAAAGAAAACGCACTGCCACAGAACGTGGCAGTGCGTCAGTTGGAGGGGTTCGCCCCGTCGGGCTCCCGAAAGCAGCTAAAGCGCCGGGTCGATACACAGCCACGACGGCGGACTCAACCTCCACCGCGCACACCGCGCCAACGCAAACCCGCCATGCTTAAAACCGCGTCTCCCGCGCGACCCGCAGGAACGTATCGAGCAGCGGCGTGCAATCGAGCAGTTCCGGCCCACCCGCGCGATGAAACTCCGGGTGCCACTGCACGCCCATCACGAACGGTGCGCGCCGGTAGCGCACGGCCTCGATGATGCCATCCGACGCCGACACCGCCTCGATGTTCAGATCGCGGCCCAGCGTCTTGACCGCCTGATGGTGGATCGAATTGACGATCCCGTCGCGCCGCCCGGGGAACATGTTCAGTAACGTCGAGCCATCCGGAAAGTGCACGCCGTGCCGGTGCTGATCGTACTCCTCGTTGACGTGCGCGTTTGCGGTCGGCACTTCGGTCGCGATGTCCTGATATAGCGTGCCGCCGAACGCGACGTTGATCAGCTGGCAGCCGCGGCACACGCCGAGCACCGGCTTGCCCGATTCGACGAACTCGTGCAGCAGCTCGAGCTCGTACATGTCGCGCACGCGGTCACCGGGCCATTCGTGGCTGCTCGCCGTTTCCGCATACGTCTGCGGCGACACGTCGGCGCCGCCTTGCAGCAGCAGGCCATCGAGATGCTTGGCATAGTCGCGCAGACGGATGTTGCTCGGGTGCAGCATGCCCTGATGACCGACGGTCGGGATCATGAACACCAGCACGTCGCGCGACATCACCCAGTGCGCGACCGACTCCTCCAGATACTGCAGCGTCTTGCCGCGCAAGCCCTTCGCGCCCGGTTCCGGGTGGAAGATGCGCGCCGACACGCCGATGCGCAGCGTGCGCTGCGTGATCCGCTGCCCGGCGCGATCGAACAGCTGCCGCGCGCGCGCCGCGATGATGCGGCCGAACACGCTCCATGCCGAATCGCTCTGCTTCAGATAGCGCGGCGGCGACGGCGGAAGTGCGTTGGGTGGCGGCGGGTTGGTGGCGCTGAAATCGGGTGCCGCGCCGAAACCGGGCGGCGGCGAGCCGGGCGCACGCGCCGCGGGCGCGGCGGCTTCCTCGGTGGTGATTTCGGCGTCGGTGGCGATGTCCGTGGCGCTGATGTCGCCCGCGCGCGGCTCGCGAGCCGCCGCCATCGGCTTCACGACAGGATCGGATTTCACCGTAGTGGCGCCCCCGGTGTACGTACCGGCGCGCCGCGCTTCGCGCTCGTGCACCGCGGCTTCCTGCCGCGCGGTCGATTCCGCGGCGGCGCTGCGTGCCTCGACCGCGTCGCGCAACCGCGCCGCTCGCGGATCTTCGGGAGTAACCGACGACGCGCTGATCGGATCGTCGGTGGACGACCTCACGGTCGCCTCCCCGGCGGCCGGGCTCGTGTCTTTGGCGGCCGACTGGGTGGCATCTTCATGCGACGGCGCAAGCGCCGCGGCCGGTGTGACCGGCGCGCCGCCCGGCGCGGGCGAGGCCGGCTGCGGACTGCCGGTCGTGCCGGCGTTTTCAGGTGGTTTGTTTTCGCTCATGACTGTCGGACGGGCGCCTTTCACGGGAACGAATGAATATGCCCTGATTATCCGCCAGCGCAGCAGGCCCGGCAAACCCGCACACAATTACTCACATTGTTGCGAAGCGCTGCACCAATCGCTATGAGTCAAGGGTCTGGCCGCTCTTCGAAAGTTTCCCGCAAGGCGATCTGCATCGACGCGTGAATCTTCACGCACCAGCGCCACACGAGCGCGAGCAGCAGCGCCGCGCACACGAGCACCGCGACGAGCAGGCCCGTCGGCGGCAGGATGCTGCCCGACAGCGCCGCCACCAGCAGAAACACGCCGATCATCGACACGATCGGCACGAGGTCGGCGATCGCGTGACGCAGCGCGCTCGTGAAGCGCCCGGCGGTGGTCGACTGCACGCTGACCTCGGCGAGCAGCAGCGCGAGCGACTTGGTCTTGCGATACACGGCCACGAGGAACGGCAGCGACACGACGAGCGCGACGCTCCACTGCACGACGCGTTGCAGCGGCTCTTCGTCGAGCCAGTGCGCGAGCAGCCGGCCACTGTGCGGCGCGCTATATGACACGGCCAGGAAAATCGCCGCGACGAGCGCGAGATTCACCGCGATCTGCAAGACGATGCGCCGCGTCATGCCGATCAGCGTCGGCTCGCCGCGCGCCGTGGTCAAACTGCGCAGCCATTGCCCGTACATGCCGAACACGTTGGACATCGTGGCGGGCACCGCATGCGCGATGCGGCGCGTCAGCGGATCGGCGACGCGGATCAGATACGGCGTCGTCAGCGTGGTCAGTGCCGACACGGCGACCGCGATCGGGTACAGAAAGCCGCTCGTCACCTTCAACGTCAAACCGAGCGTCGCGATGATGAACGAGAACTCGCCGATCTGCGACACGGTCATGCCGACGCGCATCGAGGTGCGCGCGTCCTGTCCCGACAGAAACGTGCCCAGCCCGCACGACACAAGCTTGCCGACGATCACCGCCAGCGTGATTACCGCAATCGGCCATCCGTAGTCGAGCATCACGGCCGGGTTCAGCATCAGTCCGATGGTGACGAAGAAGATCGCGGAAAACGCGTCGCGCAGCGGTGCGATCAGATGCTCGATCCGATGCAGATGGCGCGACTCGGCCATGATCGCGCCGATCAGGAAGGCGCCGAGCGCGATGCTGTAATCGAGCTTGACGACCAGCAGACAGAAACCGAAGCAGAAGCCGAGCACGGACACGAGCAGCATCTCGTCGCTGCCGGTGCGCGCGACGTAGTTCAGCGCGCGCGGCACGAGCAGCACGCCGACCAGCAGCGACACCGTCATGAACAGCAGCAGCTTGCCGAGCGTGACGGCCGCGAGCCCGGCCGACAACTGCCCGGTCTGCGCGATGCCGGTCAAGAGCACCAGCATCGCGATGCCGAGAATGTCCTCGACGATCAGAATGCCGAACACCAGCTGAGCGAAGCTTTCGCGCTTGAGTCCGAGGTCGGACAGCGCCTTCACGATGATCGTCGTCGACGAGATCGCGAGGATCGCGCCGAGGAACAGCGAGTCCATCGGGCTCCAGCCGAACGCGCTGCCGATCTCGTAGCCGATCCACAGCATCAGCACGATTTCGGACAGCGCCGCGACGATCGCCGTCGCGCCGACCTTGAACAGCTTGCGCAGGCTGAATTCGAGACCCAGTGAAAACATCAGGAACACGACGCCCAGCTCGCCGAGCGTCTGGATCGTCTGTTCGTCGTGGATCAGCTGGAACGGCGGCGTGTACGGTCCGATAATCACGCCGGCCGCGATATAGCCGAGCACCACCGGCTGCTTCAGGCGATGGAACAGCACGGTGACGACGCCAGCCAGCGCCATCACGACGGCCAGATCCTGGATGAAGCCGATGCCATGGTGCATGAGCGCATTCCTTACAAACAGTAATCTCAGAAAGCGCAGTGTAACAAACGAACCGGCCATGTTTCTGGCGAATTCGTGCGCGGCAGCGCACCATCGGTCTCAGGCCGCTCGGCCGCAAAACCTTGCTCTACAATGCGGACGGACCTTTCCCGTTGGCTCGACACTGCCCCGTTCATACGCCCCAACGGCGCTCAACCGGATTTCTACCGACATCATGGCCACTGAATTCGCCCCCTTCCCGCCGCTTGCCCAGCTTGCCGCCGATCTCGCCGCCGGCCGCACCACGAGCCGCGCGCTCGTCGAAACCGCGCTCGGCCGGATCGCCGATCCGGCCGGCCAGGGCGCCGCCGTCTTCATGCACGTCGACGCCGGCGCCGCGCGCGCCGCTGCCGACGCGCACGACCGCCTGCGCGCGGCCGGCACGGTGCTGTCGCCGCTCGCCGGGATTCCAGTGTCGGTCAAGGATCTGTTCGACATCGAAGGCCAGCCGACCCGCGCGGGCTCCATCGCGCTCGCCGACGCGCCCGCCGCGAAGGCCGATGCGGTCGCGGTCGCGCGTCTTAAGCGGGCCGGCGCCGTGATCGTCGGGCGGACCAACATGAGCGAGTTCGCGTTTTCCGGGCTCGGCCTGAATCCGCACTACGGCCATCCGCTGTCGCCGTACCGGCGCAGCGTGACGGGCGACGAGCGGATTTCGGGCGGCTCGTCGTCGGGCGCGGCGGCCTCGGTCGCCGACGGCATGGCCGCGGTCGCGCTCGGCACCGACACCGGCGGCTCGATCCGCATTCCGGCCGCGCTGTGCGGGCTGACCGGCTTCAAGCCGACCGCCGCGCGCATTCCGAAGCAGGGCGGCGTGCCGTTGTCGTCGACGCTCGATTCGTTCGGGCCGATCGGCGTGTCGGTCGCGTGCTGCGCGCTGGTCGACCGGATGCTCGCCGGGCTCGAGCCGCGCATCCCGGTCGCGCGGCCGCTCGAGGGCGTGCGCCTCGGCGTGCTGACCAACTTCGTGACCGACGGCGTCGAGCCCGAAGTCGCGCGCGCGATCGATACCGCGCTCAAGCATCTGGAGGCGGCCGGCGCGATCGTCAGCGAGGTGCGCTTCGCGCCGCTCGACCGCCTGCCGCAGATCAACCGCTTCGGCTTTTCGCCGATCGAGGCGTATGCGTGGCATCGTCCGCTGCTCGACAAGCATCGCGAGCAATACGATCCGCGCGTGCTCGTGCGCATCATGAAGGGGCAGCCGGCCAGCGCGGTCGACTATCTGGACCTGCTCGCCGAGCGCGAAGCCATGCTCGATGAAGCCGCACGCACGCTGTGGCAGCGGTTCGACGCGGTCGTCGCGCCGACGGTGCCGGTCGTGCCGCCGCGTCTCGCTGACCTGGTCGACGACGACGACGCGTTCGGCCGCACTAACGCGCTGATCCTGCGTAATCCGAGCGCGTTCAACTTCCTCGATAGCTGCGCGCTGTCGTTGCCGTGCCATCTGCGCGGCGACGCGCCGGTCGGCCTGATGCTCGCAGGCGCGCCGTACGCCGACGACGCGTTGCTCTCAATCGGCCGAGGGGCCGAGGCGGTGCTGAACGCGATCCGGTAAAGCGTGGCGCGGGCAGTAGCCCGGCGGGAAACGGCAACGGCAGCGGCAGCGGCACCGCCACCGGCCGCGCCAATCGTCAGGCCATAAACGGCACGGCGGGGGTTCGCGCTAGAATCGCGGGCACCCGCCCTTTCGTCTCCAGACCAATCGAAGATCCATGAATAACGACTCCGCGATGCTGCGCCGTGAGCGCACCCTGCTGGTTCTGCTCGGCCTGATCTGCCTCGCCCTCGTGGGCGGTGCGTTGTACCTGCAATTCGGCCTGCGCGAAGACCCGTGCCCGCTGTGCATCATCCAGCGCTATTTCTTCCTGCTGATCGCGATCTTCGCGTTCCTCGGCGCGCGCTTCAAGAACTGGCGCGGCGTGCGCCTGCTCGAATTGATGGCGGCGCTGTCGGCGCTCGCGGGCATCGCCACCGCGGCGCGGCATGTGTACATCCAGGCGAATCCCGGCTTCAGTTGCGGCTTCGACGCGCTGCAACCGGTGGTCGACAGCCTGCCGCCCGCGCACTGGCTGCCGAGCGTGTTCAAGGTCGCGGGCCTCTGCGAGACCGCGTATCCGCCGATTCTCGGGCTGACGCTGCCGATGTGGTCGGGCGTCGCGTTCATCGTCGCGTTCGTCGCGCTGGTGCTGAGCCTGGTGCGCAATCGCCGTCGGATTTCCTGACGGCGGCGAAACCTGGTCGAGCGAGCCTCGAACGCCGTTCGAAACGCCGAACTCGCCGCCAGTGCGCTTGCCGATCCGCATGGCCAAAGACGCCGGACTTCGTGTTGCCCATGCCGGGCCAGCGAAGCCGGCGTTTTCTCTGCGCGACGCTCTGCGCCCGCACGTCATTCCCGTCGTTTCCCGCCACGCGCACGCAACTTCTCGCCGCCGCGCGACTCGTACCAGGATCATGACCGCCGCCGCATGAGCTTCATGCGACGCGGGAAATATTTTCGGGCCGGGGTAGTGCTATCTTCGGGTATGGATGGCGATCTACGTGCGCGAGGCCGGCTTTTGCGACCCCATGCGTAACGCGCGCCCGGTCCGCACTGTCTTCCGACTCGCCATGACAACGCAAACCATCCGCTTCTACCACCAGGGGTCCGTCCGCGAGGTCGCGGACGTCCCGGCGACGCGCACCGTGCTGCAGCACCTGCGCGAGGACCTGCGCTGCACCGGCACCAAGGAAGGCTGCGCGGAAGGCGACTGCGGCGCCTGCACGGTCGTGATCGGCGAACTCGACGCGCACGGCACCCTCGCCCTGAAGGCGGTCAACGCCTGCATCCAGTTCCTGCCGACGCTCGACGGCCGCGCCCTCTTCACCGTCGAAGACCTGCGCGCGGCAAACGGCGCGCTGCATCCGGTACAGCAGGCGCTGGTCGACTGTCACGGTTCGCAATGCGGCTTCTGCACGCCCGGCTTCGTGATGTCGATGTGGGCCCTCTACGAGAATCAGCCCGCCGGCGCCGGCCTGCCGACCCGCGACGAAATCGACGCCGCGCTGTCGGGCAACCTGTGCCGCTGCACCGGCTACCGGCCGATCATCGATGCCGCGCAGAAGATGTTCGACTACGCGCAGCATCCGCGTGTCGCGCTCGACCGCGCCGCGATCACGGCCACGCTGCGCACGCTGCAACGCGAAGACACGTTCGAATACAGCGCGCCCGACACCCGCGGCGCCGCGTTCGGCTCACCGACTTTCCACGCCCCGCTCACGCTCGACGCGTTCGCGACGCTGCGCGCGCAGCATCCGGACGCGCGCATCGTCGCGGGCAGCACCGACGTCGGCTTGTGGGTCACCAAGCAGTTCCGCGATCTCGGCGACCTGCTGTACATCGGCAACGTCGCCGAGTTGAAGACGATCGCGCGCGACGCGCAAACGCTGACCATTGGCGCGGCGGTCACGCTCGAAGACGCGTACGCGGCGCTCACGGCCGACTACCCCGAGCTCGCCGAACTGTGGACGCGCTTCGCATCGCTGCCGATCCGCAATGCGGGCACGCTCGGCGGCAACGTCGCGAACGGCTCGCCAATCGGCGATTCGATGCCGGCCCTGCTCGCGCTCGGCGCCGAGGTCGAGCTGCGCCGCGATCGCACGACCCGCACGCTGCCGCTCGACGCGTTCTACCTCGGCTATCAGAAGACCGCGCTCGTGCCCGGCGAATTCGTCAGCGCGCTGCGGGTGCCGCGCCCGGTCGGCGCGCTGCGGTTTCGCACCTACAAGGTCGCGAAGCGTTACGACCAGGACATCTCGGCGGTGTGCGCGGCGTTCGCGCTACACGTCGCGGCAGACGGCACGATCCGCGCGGCGCGCGTCGCGTTCGGCGGCATGGCCGCCACCCCGAAGCGCGCAGCGCATGCCGAAACCGTGCTCAACGACGCACCGTGGACCGAAGAGACCGCCCGTCGCGCGATGGACGCGCTCGCCGCCGATTACCAGCCGCTCACCGACATGCGCGCGTCGAGCGCGTATCGGCTGAAGGTCGCGCGCAATCTGCTGTGGCGCTTCTACCTCGAAACGCGCGACGACGCGCCGCTCGCGCTCTGCGACGTCAATGCGTTCGCGTTCGAAGCGGGCGCAGCCGTCGCGAAGGAGTCGCCGTGATGAACCGGACCGATGCCTTTATCGAACGCGCGGCCGAGCGTGCCGAGCAACGCGACGCGGCGCCGCACGATGCCGCCGGCGGCGCGGCGATCGGCGTGCCGCTGCCGCACGAATCCGCCGCGCTTCACGTGAGCGGCGAAGCGACCTACACCGACGACATCGCCGAGCTGCACGGCACGCTGCACGCGGCGCTCGGTCTGTCCCGCCATGCGCATGCGCGCATCGTGTCGATGGATCTCGACGCGGTCAGAAACGCGCCGGGCGTGCTCGCGGTGCTGAGCGCCGACGATATCCCCGGTGAAAACAATTGCGGCCCGGTGCTGCACGACGATCCGATCCTCGCCGACGGCGAAGTGCTGTACCTCGGCCAGCCGGTCTTCGCGGTGATCGCCGAAAGTCACGAGCTCGCACGCCGCGCGGCCGCGCTCGCGAAAAGCGACGACGTGATCCGCTACGAGCCGCTCGACGCGATCCTCACCGCCACCGAAGCAAAAGCCGCGAAACAGTTCGTGCTGCCGCCGCTGCATCTGCGGCGCGGCGACCCGGACGCGAAGATCGCCGCTGCGCCGCACCGGCTCGCCGGCAGGTTCGAGGTCGGCGGCCAGGAGCAGTTCTATCTCGAAGGCCAGATCGCTTACGCGGTGCCGAAGGAGATGGACGGCATGCTCGTCTACAGTTCGACGCAGCATCCGAGCGAGATGCAGCAGGTCGTCGCGCATATGCTCGACTGGCCCGCGCATAGCGTCGTGTGTGAATGCCGGCGCATGGGCGGCGGCTTCGGCGGCAAGGAATCGCAGTCGGCGCTATTCGCGTGCGTGGCCGCGCTCGCCGCGCAGTCCTTGCGTCGGCCGGTCAAGCTGCGCGCCGATCGCGACGACGACTTCCTGATCACCGGCAAGCGCCACGACGCGGTCTACGAGTACGAAGCGGGCTTCGACGACGAGGGGCGCCTGCTTGGCGTGCGAGTCGAAATCGCATTGCGCGCCGGCTATTCGGCCGATCTGTCCGGCGCGGTCGCGACGCGCGCGGTGTGCCACTTCGACAACGCGTATTACCTGTCCGACGTCGATATTGTCGCGCTGTGCTGTAAGACGAATACCCAGTCGAACACCGCCTTTCGCGGCTTCGGCGGACCGCAGGGCGCGCTCGTGATGGAAGTGTTGCTCGACGACATCGCTCGCGAGCTGCGGCTCGATCCGCTCGACGTGCGGCTCGCGAATTACTACGGTATCGGCGAACGCGATACGACGCCGTACGGACAGCGCGTCGAAGACAACATCATCGCGCCGCTTACCGACACGCTGCTCGATTCGAGCGACTACCGCGCGCGTCGCGCGGCGCTTGCCGAATTC
This sequence comes from Paraburkholderia sp. HD33-4, assembly GCF_021390635.1. Lineage (NCBI taxonomy): Bacteria > Pseudomonadati > Pseudomonadota > Betaproteobacteria > Burkholderiales > Burkholderiaceae > Paraburkholderia > Paraburkholderia sp. HD33-4. Next base: position 3,406,480 of record NZ_JAJEJS010000001.1, read on the forward strand.
AATGCGAAAAGTCCCGTGCTCAAACGCGGCCTCGCGTTTTCGCCGGTCAAGTTCGGCATCTCGTTCAACGTGCCGTTCCTGAATCAGGCCGGCGCGCTCGTGCACGTGTACAAGGACGGCTCCGTGCTCGTCAATCACGGCGGCACCGAGATGGGCCAGGGACTCAACACGAAAGTCGCGCAGGTGGTGGCGAATCAGTTCGGCTTGCCGTTATCGCGCGTGCGGGTGAGCGCGACCGACACCTCGAAAATCGCCAACACGTCGGCAACCGCGGCCTCGACCGGCAGTGACCTGAACGGCATGGCGGCCGAAGCCGCCGCGCAGACGATCCGCGCACGGCTCGCCGAACTCGCGGCGCGCCAGCTCGGTGGCGACGCCAACGACGTGGAATTCGCGCGCGGCAGCGTATCGGTAAACGGCGGCGCGCTGCCGTTCGAACAGCTCGTCAACGCCGCGTATCTGGCGCGCGTGCAGCTGTGGTCGGACGGCTTCTACGCGACACCGAAGGTGCATTGGGATGCGAAGACGCTGACCGGTCATCCGTTCTATTACTTCGCGTATGGCGCGGCGGTGTCGGAGGTCGTCGTCGATACGCTGACCGGCGAATGGAAGCTCGTGCGCGCGGATGTGTTGCACGACGCGGGCCAATCGATCAATCCGGCGATCGATCTCGGCCAGATCGAAGGCGGCTTCATTCAGGGCATGGGCTGGCTCACCACCGAAGAGCTGTGGTGGAACCGCGACGGCCGCCTGATGACGCACGCGCCGTCAACCTACAAGATTCCCGCGGTCAGCGATACGCCGGCCGCGTTCCACGTGCGGCTCTACGACAACAGCAATGCCGAGCCCACCGTGTTCCGCTCGAAGGCCGTCGGCGAGCCGCCGTTATTGCTGCCGTTCTCGGTGTTTCTGGCGATTCGCGACGCGATCGCGGCCGCGCTGCCGGGCGCGCAACATGCTCCGCCATTGCGCGCGCCGGCGACACCCGAGGCGATACTCGACGCGCTGGACGCGCTGAATGCCGCGAATGCGTTGCACGACGCCGGGCCGTCCGAACCCGCAGCGCACCCCGAACCCGCCGCGCCGACAGCTGACGCAGCCCCCCACGGAGAATCGCCGGATGCAAGCCTGGCTCACTGACCTGCAACATCTGCTCGCGCATGGCGACGCCGCCGTGCTGGTGACGGTCGCGCGCGTCGAAGGTTCGGCGCCGCGCGAAGCCGGCACGAAGATGATCGTCACGCGCGAGGCGGCCAAACATACGATCGGCGGCGGCCACCTCGAGTGGAAGGCGATCGAGACCGCGCGCCAGGTGCTGCGCGACGGCATGCGCGCGCCGCACATGCGCCGGCTCGAACGCTTCGCGTTGGGGCCGAGCCTCGGCCAGTGCTGCGGCGGCGCCGTGATTCTCGCGTTCGAACGGCTCGACGTCGGCGATCTCGGCTGGCTCGCCTCGCTCGCCAAGCGTCTGGCGGCGGGTCAATCGACGGTGCGTAGCGTATCATTCGGCCCCGCGCCGGATGCGGTGATGCTGTCCGAGCCCGAGCCCGGCATCGACGGCGCCGACTGCCTGCTGTGGGACGGCGCAGGTTTCGACGACAGCAGCGCGCTGCTGACCGAAACGATCGCGCCGGGCGAATTCTCCGTCGTGCTGTTCGGCGCCGGTCACGTCGGCGCGGCGCTCGTGCGCGTGCTCGCGACACTGCCCTGCACGGTGCGCTGGGTCGACGAGCGCGACGCGCAGTTTCCCGCGCTCGATGCGCTGCACGCGCCGAACGTGACGATCGACGCGAACGACGCCCCCGACGAAGCGATCGACCAGGCCGCGCCGGACACGTACTTCGTCGTGATGACGCACAACCACGCGCGCGATCTCGAACTGGCCGAGCGCATCCTGCGGCGAGGCGACTTCGCGTTCTTCGGCATGATCGGCTCGCACACCAAGCGCAAGCAGTTCGAGCATCGGCTCGCGGCGCGCGGCATCGATCCGGCGCGGATCGCGCGGATGAAGTGTCCGCTCGGCGTCGACGGCATCGTCGATAAATCGCCCGAGGTCATCGCGATCTCGGCGGCCGCGCAGGTGCTGCAGGCCGTCGAGGCGAACGCGGGTGCGCACCACGCGACCCAGGCGGTTTGATACGCGAGCCGGCGCGCCCGTTACTCCAATACACAATTCCAAACCACCATGAATACGACAACCGCTACCCCCGTTCCCCTCGTTACGCTCGCCGACAAAGCCGCGCGCGCGCCGAAGGCCGAGCTGCATATCCACATCGAAGGCTCGCTCGAACCCGAGCTGATTTTCGCGCTCGCGCAACGCAACGGCGTGAAGCTCGCCTACGACTCGGTGGAAGCGTTGCGCGCCGCCTATGCGTTCACCGATCTGCAATCGTTCCTCGACATCTACTACGCGGGCGCGAGCGTGCTGCTGCACGAGCAGGACTTCTACGACATGACGATGGCCTACGTCGAGCGCTGTCTCGCCGACAACGTCGTGCATAGCGAAATCTTCTTCGACCCGCAGACGCACACCGAGCGCGGCGTGCGGATCGCGACGGTGGTGGCCGGCATCGAACGCGCGCTTGCCGACGCGGAGAAGCGCGGCATGTCGAGCAAGCTGATCCTGTGTTTCCTGCGTCATCTGTCCGAGGACGATGCGCTCGCCACCTTCGACGAAGCGCTGCCCCTCTTCGAGCAGTACAGGCATCGGCTGATCGGCGTGGGGCTCGATTCGTCGGAGCGCGGCCATCCGCCGTCGAAGTTCGAGCGCGTGTTCGCGAAGGCGCGCGCTCTTGGATTGAAGCTGGTCGCGCATGCGGGCGAGGAAGGCCCGCCGTCCTACATCTACGAAGCGCTCGACGTGCTGAAGGTCGACCGTGTCGATCACGGCGTGCGCAGCATCGAGGACCCGGCGCTCGTCACGCGTCTCGCCGACACGCGCGTCGCGCTGACCGTGTGCCCGCTGTCGAACCTGAAGCTGTGCGTATTCGACGACCTGACCAAACACACGCTGAAGGACCTGCTCGATCGCGGCGTCGCGGTGACCGTCAACTCCGACGATCCGGCCTATTTCGGCGGCTACGTGAACGCCAACTACCTGGCGACGATCGATGCGCTGAAGCTCGACGACGCCGAGGTCTACACGATCATCCGCAACGGTTTCGAGGCGTCGTTCGTGACGCCCGAGGAACGCGCGATGCTGATCGGCAAGCTCGACGCGCACTGGCGGCAGTAAGCCACGCGCCACTGGATTTCAACTGACCGGCCTCGACGGGTGTCGGCGGCCAGCGGCTTCGCCTCGTTCGGGAAACGGCAACGCCCCGGACCGAGGCGCGCTTGCCGCTGCCTTCGCCGCCCGGCTTTCAACATTCGGAGACAGCTTTTCCATGACTGAATCGGCTCATACCGCGCCAGTGGCGCAAACGGCAAAAGCGGCGCAAACGGCATTCCGCGCACAACTGCTGACCTTCAACGGCGATCCGGCGCATGCGCCGAACGCCGCGGTGTACTACGAGGACGGTCTGCTGATCGTCGAAGACGGCCGCGTCGTCGCGGCGGACTCCTATGCGGCGATCGCGTCGCGGCTCGCGCCCGGCACGCAGGTCATGGACCGGCGCGACAAGCTGATCGTGCCGGGCTTCATCGATACGCACATCCACTACCCGCAGACCGACATGATCGCGTCGCCGGCGCCGGGATTGCTGCCGTGGCTCGACACTTACACGTTTCCGACCGAGCGCCGCTTCGCCGACCTCGCGCACGCGCGCGACACCGCGAGCTTCTTCGTCGACGAACTGCTCGCCTGCGGCACGACGACCGCGCTCGTGTACTGCACGGTGCACAAGGAATCCGCCGATGCTCTCTTCGCCGAGAGTGAAGCGCGCAATCTGCGCATGGTCGCGGGCAAGGTGCTGATGGACCGCCACTGCCCCGAGTTCCTGCGCGACACCGCGCAATCGGGCTATGACGACAGCGCCGAATTGATCGGCCGCTGGCACAATCGCGGCCGCCAGATGTACGCGCTGACGCCGCGCTTCGCGCCGACCTCGACCGAAGCGCAACTCGAAGCATGCGGCGCGCTCGCGCAACTGCATCCGGACCTGTTCATCCAGAGCCACGTCGCGGAGAACACCGACGAAGTGAAATGGGTTGCGGATCTGTTCCCCGGCCACCGCAGCTATCTCGACATCTACGATCACTACGGCTTGCTGCGCCGTCGCGCGGTGTACGGCCATTGCATCTACCTCGACGACGAGGACCGCAAGCGCATGGCGCAAACCGGCGCGCTCGCGTCGCACTGCCCGACGTCGAACCTGTTCCTCGGCAGCGGCCTGTTCGACTTCGAGAAAGCCGACTCGGCCGGCATGCCGATCGCGCTCGCGACCGACGTCGGCGGCGGCACGTCGTTCTCGATGCTGCAGACGATGAACGAAGCGCACAAGGTCGCGCGTCTCGGCGGTCATCATCTGACAGCGACGCGGATGTTCTATCTCGCGACCGCCGGAGCGGCCGAAGCGCTCGATCTCGCCGACAAGGTCGGCACGCTGAGGGACGGCTCGGAAGCGGACTTCGTCGTGCTCGATCCGCAGGCGACGCCGCTGCTCGCGCGCCGCACCGCGCGGCGCGAATCGCTCGAAGAGCTGCTGTTCGCGTTCGCGCTGCTCGGCGACGATCGTGCGGTGTATGAGACGTATGCGGCCGGCAAGCGCGTGCATCGCCGCGACGACGCGCGCCAGCACGTGCCGGGGCGCGCGAAGATCGCGGCTTGACGCCGGGCTTGAAGTTGCGTTGACACGGGCTCGGGGCGAGGCGCGTGTCAGCCCGGCTTGCACACCTCGTGCAATGCATTCAGGCGCCGCACCGGGTCCGCGACATACGGATTCGACTCGTCCCACGCATAACCGGCGAGCACCGCGCAGATCATGCGACGGATCGTCGGCGACTGCTCCGGGTAGTAGATGATGTCCTGCAGCTCGCCCGTGTACCAGCGCTCGACGAACGCGCGGAACGTGTCGATGCCTTTGCGCAATGGCACGTCGTAGTCGGCTGACCAGTCGACCGTCGCGCCGTCGAGCTGCCGATTCAGCGCGCGCGCCGCCAGATGCGCGGAGCGCAGCGCGATCGTCACGCCCGACGAAAACACCGGATCGAGAAACTCGCCCGCGTTGCCGAGCAACGCATAGCCCGGCCCGTGCAGACTCGCGACGTTCGCCGCGTAGCCGCCGATCTGCCGCACCGGCATCAGGAACGGCGCCTGCCCGATCAACCGGTTCAGCGTCGGCTCCTGCTGGATCAGCGCGCGCAGCGTCGCCTCGCGCTGCGCTTGCGGCACGTCGAGAAAGCTCGCCTCGGCGACGCATCCCACTGAAGAACGGCCGCCCGCGAGCGGAATCATCCAGAACCACACGTCGCGACGCTCGGGATGCGTCGCGATGCAAATCTTGTTGCGATCGATGTCGTCGAGCGCGAGACCGTCGCGCACGTGCGTGAACAGTGCGGCGCGCGTCGGCATGCGCGTCGGCGCTTCCAGGTTCAGCAGGCGCGGCAGCACACGACCGAAGCCGCTCGCATCGAGCACGAAACGCGCCTCGACCCGATACGCGTGCCCCGCTTCATCGGCGACGTCGAGCACCGGCGCCGCGCCGGTTTGCACCGCGCTCACCGTGTGGCCGAAACGCACGTCGGCGCCCTGCGCGGCCGCGCAACGAATCAGCACGTCGTCGAACAGCGCGCGCTCGACCTGGTACGTGGTGCCCCAGCCCGGCGAATACTTGTCGCGGAAGTCGAACGACGAGCTCTGGTCGCGATACACGAAATACGCACCGTTCTTGTACTGGAAACCCGCCTCGACGACGGCCTGCAGCATGCCGGCCACTTCGAGGTAGGCCATGCTTTGCGGCAACAGGCTCTCGCCGATCGAAAAGCGCGGAAAGTGCTGACGCTCCAGCACCAGCACCGAGCGGCCCGCCTGGCGCAATAGCGCGGCGGCCACCGCGCCGGCAGGACCCGCGCCGATGATCGCGACGTCGACCGCGGTCGGCTTTGAAGTATCGCTATTCAAGTCACTCCTCCAACGTTTTGCATGCGTGGCAGCGCGGTATGAGGGCCACGCCACGCTTCGAACATCAGGCTTGCGCAACTGCCGCCGAACCCGAATGAAACCGACATTGCCGTGTCGATGCGCGCGTCGCGCGCGGTGCGCACGAGCGGCATGTCCCGCACTTGCGGCTCCGGCGTATCGATTAGCGCCGTCCCCGCGATAAAGCCGTCGCGCATCATCAGCAGCGTATAGATCGCTTCGTGCGCGCCGCACGCGCCGAGCGAATGCCCGGTCATGCCCTTGGTCGACGAGAACGCGGGCACCCCTTGCGCCGATGCACCGAACACGTCGCGCAACGCGTGCAGCTCTTCGAGATCGCCGAGCGGCGTCGACGGCGCATGCGTGTTCACGTAGTCGGGACCGCGGCCCGTTTGCTCCAGCGCGCCGCGCATCGCGCGCGCGATGCCGGCCGCACGCGGCGCGACCATGCCCGCGCGATCCGTGCAATCGCCGAAGCCGCACAGCTCCGCGTAGATGCGCGCACCGCGCGCGAGCGCATGATCGAGCGCTTCGAGCACCAGCACGCCGCCGCCCGACGCGATCACGAAGCCGTCGCGCTGCGTGTCGTACGGACGCGACGCGCTTAACGGCGTGTCGTTGAAGCGGCGCGACAACGCACCCATCGCGTCGAACATCAGCGTGGTGTTGTCGTGCAGCGCTTCGCTGCCGCCCGCTAGCACGATCTGTTGACGGCCGGTCTGGATCAGCTGCATCGCCTGACCGATCGCCAGCGCCGACGTCGTGCATGCCGACGACGGCGAATAGCTGACGCCTTCGAGCCCGAACATCTGCGCGACGTTCGCCGACGCGGTGCTGCTCATCGCGTGCGGCACCGTGTACGGCGGCACTTTTTCGACACCGCGCGTTTGCGCGATCGCGAGCGCCGCGTCGTAACTCGCTAACGCGCCGACGCCCGAGCCGATCACGACGCCCGCGCGCGGCGACTGCAATGCGTCCGAGGTAAGCCCCGCATCGTCGATCGCGCGTTGCGCCGCATGGCAAGCGAAGCGCGCGGTATCGCCCATGAAGCGTTCGAGCTTGCGCTCGAACGGCGCCTCGTGCGCGACCGACGCGACGCCGGCCACCTGCGATGCAAACCCGCGCTCGCGCCACGCGTCGACACGCTCGATGCGCGAGCGCCCTGCTCGCAACGCAGCCGAGACTTCGTCGAGCGTATTGCCGAGACACGACACGATGCCCATGCCGGTCACCACCACGCGGTGCAGGCCGGCGCTCATCGAACGCGCCGGAATATCAGCGACGTGTTGATGCCGCCGAACGCGAAGTTGTTGCTCATCACGTACTCGGCGTCGATGTCGCGCGCGCCGCCGACGATGTAATCGAGCGCCGCGCAGGCCGGATCGACGTGGTCGAGATTCAGCGTCGGCACGTACCAGTTGCGCTTCATCATCTCGATCGTCCACCACGCCTCGAGCGCGCCGCACGCGCCGAGCGTATGGCCGACATAGCTCTTCAGCGAGCTGATCGGCACGCGCGCGCCGAAGGTCTGCGCGGTCGCATGGCTTTCGGCGATATCGCCGCGATCGGTCGACGTGCCGTGCGCGTTCACGTAGGCAATCGCTTCGGGCGGCAATTGCGCGTCGCGCAGCGCGAGCCGCATCGCGAGCGCCATCGTGTCGGCGGTCGGTTGGGTCATGTGCGCGCCATCCGAGTTGCAGCCGAAGCCGACCACCTCCGCGTGGATCCGCGCGCCGCGCGCCACGGCGTGCTCGTACTCTTCCAGCACCAGTGTCGCCGCGCCCTCGCCGACCACGAGGCCGTCGCGCGCGGCATCGAACGGACGCGGCGTCAGATGCGGCTCGTCGTTGCGCGTGCTGGTCGCGTACAGCGTGTCGAACACGGCGACCGCCGGGCCCGACAATTCTTCCGCGCCGCCCGCGAGCATCAGCGTCTGCTTGCCGGACTGGATCGCCTCGTACGCATAGCCGATCGCCTGGCTGCCCGACGCGCACGCGCACGAGGTCGGGATGATGCGGCCTTTCAGATCCCAGAACAGGCTCACGTTGACGGCGGTCGTGTGCGGCATCATCTGCACGTAGCTGTTCGACGTGACGTTGCTCATCGAACCGGTCTCGAGCATCGTGCCGAACGCGCGGATCGGCTGCACCGAGCCCGACGACGAACCATACGCGACGCCCATGCGGCCATCGGCGATGCTGGGGTCGTCCGCGAGCCCCGCATCGGCGAGCGCGAGTTCGCTCGCGCGCACCGCATACAGCGACACCGGACCCATCGAGCGCACCTTTTTGCGCGGGTAATGCGCGGGAGTCTCGAACGCGGGTAACGGACACGCGAGCCGCGTATGCAGCGATTCGAAGTAGTCCCACTCGGGCATGCGCCGCACCGCGTTCTCGCCGCGGTTCAGGCGCGCCTGAACCGCGTCCCAGCTGTCGCCGAACGCGCTCACGCCGCCCATGCCGGTGATGACGACGCGCTTCATCAGACCATCCCGCCGTTCACGCCGATCACCTGGCGGGTCACGTACGACGCGCCGTCCGACATCAGAAAGCTCACCACCGACGCGACCTCCGCCGGCTGTCCGACGCGATTCATCGGCACGGTCTTCAGCGCGTGGTCGAGCGTCACCTGTTCGAGCATGCCGGTTTCGATCAGCCCCGGCGCGACGCAATTGACGGTGATATTGCGCGACGCGAGCTCGACCGCGAGCGCCTTGGTCGCGCCGATGAGTCCCGCCTTCGCCGCGCTGTAGTTGACCTGGCCGCGATTGCCCATCACGCCAGACACCGAGGCGATCGTAACGATGCGCCCGCCCTGGCGCGCGCGCACCATCGGCATCGTGAGCGGATGCACGACGTTGTAGAACGCGTCGAGGCCGGTTTCGATCACGACGTCCCAGTCTTCTTCGGTGAGCGCCGGAAACGCCGCATCGCGCGTGACACCCGCGCTGCACACGATGCCGTAGTACGGACCGTGCGCGGCGACGTCGGCTTCGAGGGCCTCGCGGCACACCGCGCGCTCGCGCACGTCGAATTGCAGCACGCGCGCCGTGCCGCCCTGCGCGGCGATGCCCGTCGCGACCGCGTCGGCTTCGCCGCGTCCCGTGCGGCAATGCACGGTCACGGCGAAACCGTCGGCGGCCAACTTGTACGCAATCGCGCGGCCGATGCCGCGGCTTGCGCCGGTAACGAGAACTCGCCGGCTCATGAACTGACACTCCCTTCGATGAATGACTGGAAATCGGGCGGTTGAAACACCTTGATCACGGCTTCGGCGCAACGCGTGTCGCCGTCGTCGATCGTGCATTCGTAGGCGCTGTGGCCTGACTCGCTGCGCAGCAGTTCGCTCACGTCGACGCGCAAACGCGCGCCGCTCGGGAACACCGGCTGCATCGCCTGATAGCTGCGCGAGCCGAGCAGCACACCGGGACGCGCGTGGCCGCCGCCGCGCATCGCGACCAGCGCGATGTGCGCGGCGATCGCCTGCGCCATCAGCTCGATGCCGATCCACGCGGGCATCGCGCCGGCGGCGTCGGCATACCAGGCGTGCGGGTCGACGTTGGCGAAGGCGCTCAGCGTGGTGTCGGCGAAGGTGTCGATCGCGTCGAGCAGCAGCATGCTGCCGCGATGCGGGATGATCGCGTCGATCGGCTGACGCACGAGTTGCTCGACAGTGGGTAGCGAGGTCGTCATGCGCTCTACCTGGCGAGAATCAGGCTGACATTGCTGCCGCCGAACGCGAACGAATTGCTCATCGCGTATTGCGTGCCGGTGCCGCGCGGCAGCTGGCGCGCGCCGGCGACGAGGTCGAGCGCGGGCAGCAAGGGATCGGCCTCGCCGTCCCACAGATGCGGCGGCAGCGTCGCGTTCTCGCGCGCGAGCGTGAGCCACGCGAAGCCGAGTTCCGTCGCGCCAGCCGCGCCGAGCTGATGGCCGGTCAGCGGCTTGGTGCCGCTCGCGGCGACGCCGTCGGGGAACACGCGCGCCATCAGATGCGCTTCCATTTCGTCGTTCTTCTGCGTGGCGGTCGCGTGCAGGTTCACATAGCCGACCGCCGACGCCGCGATGCCCGCGTCCGCGAGCGCGTCGCGAAGCGCGAGTTCACCGCCGACGCCCCGCGGGTCCGGTGACGAAATATGATGCGCGTCGCTCGATTCGCCGAGGCCCGCGAGCCGCACCGCCGCTTCGTCGCGGCTCATCAGGAACACGGCCGCGCCCTCGCCCACGTTGATGCCGCGGCGATTGCGGCTCATCGGGTTGGTGCGCGCGCTGCTGGTCGATTCGAGCGACGCAAAACCCTGCACCGTCAATTCGCATAGCGAATCGACGCCACCGACCACGACCGCATCGCACAGCTGCAATTGCAGCAGCCGACGCGCCGAGGCGAACGCCTTCGCGCTCGACGTGCACGCGGTCGAAATCGTAAATGCCGGTCCCTGCACGCCGAGCGCGGCGGCCGCGAATGGCGCAGCGGTGCCGATTTCCATCTGCCGGTAGTTGAAGCTGCCCGGCAACTCGCCGGCTCGCGCCTGATAGACGAACGCGGTTTCGGCCGCCTCGATGCCCGACGTGCTGGTGCCGAGCACGACGCCGATGCGCCCCGGGCCGTAGCGCTCGCGCGCGGCTTCGATCGCGGGCGCGATCTGCGCGAGCGCCGCGAGCAGCAGCCGGTTGTTGCGGCAGTCGTAGCGCGCCAGATCGGCGCGCGGCGCGAGTTCGAGCGGCGTGAGCACGCTGCCGACGAACGCATCGCCGATGCCGGTATGCACGTTGCCCATGCCGGGCGAGCGCGCGGCGGCGAGCGCCGGCACGATCTCTTCGACGTTGCCACCGAGCGCGTTGATCATGCCGAGCGCGTGCAAATAAACTGTTGGCGCTTTCATGCCGCCCTCCGTGATTCCGATGACCTGCCCGATGACTCGAGCGGGCGCGCTGCCGAAGGCATGCCGATAGGCGCGAGCAGCACCGCGACCGCGATGCCGAGCGCGAGCGTGGTGCCGAAGCTTTTGAGCGCGGGCATCGCGCTGACGCCGAGCATGCCGAACGACAACAACGTGGTCGCCGCCGACAGCAACACGCCGGTCCACACCGCGCCGAGGTCCGCGTCCGCGCGCGCGCAGCCTTCGCGCAGGAACACCGCATAGTTTGCGCCGACGCCGAGCACCAGCATCAGCGCGAGCCAGTTGAACAGATTGAGCGGCACGCCCGCGTAGCCGAACACCGCCAGCGCAACGCCGACCGCGAACAGCACGGGCAAGGTCGTGGCGATGCCGCCGCGCACCCCGTAGCGCAGCGTCAGCAGCACGCACACCAGCACGAGCGCGCCGCCGAGCCACCAGCCGCTATCCACGCGATACGCGCCGAACAGCTTCGACACGCTCGCGGCCTTGTCGACGAACACGACGCCGGGCAAGCCGTGCGCGATCGCGACCAGCGCGGGCTCGTTACTCGGCGTCACGCCTTGCGGGATCACGACGGCCGCATAGCTTGCTTCATGCGCCCGATTTCCGTCATTCGATTCCACCGCGCCGAGCCACAGATGCCGATACGGTTGCGACCACGGCGCCGCGAGCCAGCGCTCGACGCTCAGCGGCGCGGGCGGCTGAGCGAAGCCGGCGAGCCACGCATCGGCGACTTCGTCCTTGAAGCCTGCTTGCAGCAGCGTCGCGCGCAACGCGGCGGAGTCGCCGAACACATGCCGTGCGAGCAGCGCGCGATCTTCGCTCTGACGTTGCGCGGACGGCACGAACTGTGCAACCGACTGATAGCCGCCGACGCTATCGGCGGTGCCGTTCAGTGCATCGAGCTTCGCGCCGAGCGCTTCGGCGCGTTGCAGCACCGCTTCCTCGCTTGCGCCGCGCACGACGAAAAACTGCGCGCTGTTATCGACGCCGACCGCCTCACGCACCGTGTCTTCCTGCGCGGCCAGCGACGCGTCACGCTGGATCAGCAGATGAATGTCGTCGTCGCTGGTCAGACGCAGCCAGCCCGGCACCGACGCGATCAGCAGCAGCGCGGCGACCAGCCACGCGCGCTTGCCGCCGAGCGCATGCTGCCAACGCGCGAGCAGCCGCGCCGCGCCCGCGAACAGGCGTCGCGGACTGCGCTTCGGCGCGCGCGTGAGCAGCGCGGGCAGCAGCCACAGCACCGACGCGAACGCGGTCGTGATGCCCGCCATCGCAAAGCACGCGATCTGCTTCAACGCGGGGAACGGCACCCACATCAGGATCGCGTAGCCGAGCAGGCTCGTCGTCAGCGCCACGCTCAGCGCGGGCCGCACGCTACGCGCGCCGCGCCGCGCATCCCAGTCGCGGCCCGCGCCGAGATAGACGACGAAGTACTGGATCGAATAGTCGACGGCTTCGCCGATCAGGCTCGCGCCGAACACGAGCGTCAGCAGGTGCAGCTTGCCGAAGATCAGCAGCGTCGCCGCGAGCGCGCAGACGATGCCGAGCGCGGTCGATACGAAGCCGAGCAGCAACAGGCGCGGCGAGCGGAATACCCACATCATCAGCAGCGCGATGCCGGCGAGCGACGCGATGCCGATCACGTGCACCTCGCGTTCGGAAGCGCTGCGCGCGGCCTCGGCGTAGAACACGGCGCCCGTGCGCGCAACCGATACATCGGCAAACTGCTGATGCAAAGTGCTTTGCGCATCGGCGAGTGCCGCCTGCACCGCGCGCTGCGTCTTCGTTTCATAAGCCGAGCCCGGCAGCGTCGCGATGATCAGCACGCCGGTCGTATCGCCATGCGCGCCGTGACGATGCGACACCAGCAGGTTGTCCTCGACTTCGAGATTCGACGTCGCGAGCGGCAGGTCGCCGAGCCAGCGTTCGAGCCAGCCGAACGGATCGTCGGCGAGTTGCGTGCTGAGGCCGCCTTGCAGCGGGCTGTAGATGCGCTGCGCGAGCATGTCGTGCAGGGTCGCCGGGCTCGCGCTCGCGAGCGCGGTGCGATCGGGCGGCGCGAGCAGGCCGAAGCGGTACGGCAGATACAGCGCCGGGATCTGCGACAGATCGAACGGCGGCAGTTCGGCGGTCACCGACGCGAATGCGCCGCTCTTTTGCAGCGTCGCGCCCAGTTGCTTCGCGGCCGCTTTCGCGTGCGCATCGTCGTGGCTCGTGACGAGCAGCACGGTGCGATCACCGAGCGCGCTCGCGAGCGTGTCGACCGCTTTTTCGGCGACCGGGTCCGCTTCGGTCGCGGGCAGCAGCGCGAGCAGATTGGTTTCGAGCGGCGACGCGCCCGCGAAGCGCCAGCCGCAATACAGCGCCGCCAGCAGCGCGAGCACGAGCCATGCGGCACGCACGCCCCATGCGCGTTTCGCGACTCGCTGCTGCGGCATGTCCATCAAGGCGCTCCGAACAGGCTGCGCTCGTCGGGCGTCGGCTCGGCGACCGCCGCGCTGTTCGCGAACTCGAGCTTCGTCGTGTCGCCGTTCGCGAGCGTGATGCGCAGGCTTTGCAGATAATCGCCGCCGCTCATGTCGAGGCCCTTGATCGATTGCGCAAGCTGCGGCTGATTCGGCGTGAGACGCATGCGCCATTGCGCGGCGCTGCCTTCGGCACTCACGTCGAACTGCGAGTACAGCGCTGATAGATCGCCGCCGAGCATCGCGCGCATCATCTTCGACACCTGCGCGACGCCGCGCGTGCCTTGCGCGCCATGTGTGCCATTCGCGCTCGCGCGATGGCCGCCGGCGTCGACCTGCGCGACGCCCGCATCGGTGATCACGTAGGTGGCCTTGTACGGCGTGTCGATCTGCCAGATCACGCCGCGCTCACGGAAGAACAGCAACGTGCCGTTGCTGACGAGCGGCTGCTTCATCGCGGCGAGCGTCTGCGTCTGCGTGAATCGCGCGCGCACGCCCTTGGGCTGCGCGAGATGCGCGGCGATCTGCGAGACGAGCGCGGCGTTGGCGTCGTTGGCGGCATGGGTTGTCGGGGTCGTGTCGCCCACGGTGGCCGCATCGGCCCCGACGACCCAGGCCGCCGCCAACGCAAGCGCCCCTATCACGCCAATCGCGCCCGCCAGCCGCGACACGTACCGGTTCATCGTCCCCATACGCGCTCCAGCTTTTCGAACACGACCGGCGGCGACACGAACTGCAATTCCTCGGTGGCGGCATCGACGGCAACCTGGATCGTATAGCCCTTCGTGAGCCGCGCGCCCGACCCGCAATCGACGATTTCATAGCCTATTTTCAGGCGGTTTTCGTATTCGAGCAGTTCCGCGCGCACTTCGAGCTTCTGGCCGTACACGGCGGCCCGCACGTACTTCAGATGCGCCTCGACGATCGGCCATAGATAGCCGGACGCCCGCATCTCGCGATAGTCGTAGTCGAACGCGCGCAACAGCGCCGCGCGGCCCAACTCGAAGTACTTCAGATAATTGCCGTGCCAGCACACGTTCATCGCGTCGACGTCGTGAAACGGCACTTCGACGGTCGCGCTCGCGGCGAGCACGTGCTGCGTTTTCGCGGGCTCATTCATGCGTTGACTCCCTGGCGATCGTCCGCCATGTCCAGCAGTTCGCACGCGGCAATGCGCGCGGTGAGCTCGCGCAACTCGCCTTCGAGCGCGCGGTCCTCGTCGACGAACGGCGAATGCGCGCCCACCTCGTCGATGAATGCGGCGAGCGGCGTCGGCACCGGCGTCGCGCTGTCGATCCGCAAGCGCAGATGCACAGCCTGCACGGTCGCGAGCGTGTGCGCGGCGGCGACCTGCTCGGTCAATTCGAGCACACGCAGGCAGTCGCGCGCGGCGATCGTGCCCATGCTGACCTTGTCCTGATTGTGCGCCTCGGTCGAGCGCGAAAACACGCTCGCGGGCATCGTGTTCTTCAGCGCCTCGGCGGTCCATGCGGAGGTCGAAATCTGCACGGCCTTGAAGCCGTGATTGATCGCCGCGCGCTCGGGCGCCGCGCCCGACAGATTGCGCGGCAAGCCGTTGTTGAAGTTGACGTCGACCAGCAACGCGAGCTGCCGGTCCATCAGATCCGCCAGATTGGCGACGGCAACCTTCAGCGCATCCATCGCGAACGCGATGTGGCCGCCATAGAAATTACCGCCGTGCAGGATGCGTTCGTTGTCGGGATCGACGAGCGGATTGTCGTTCGCGCTGTTCAGCTCGTTTTCGACGTCGCGGCGCACCCAGCCCAGCGCATCGCGCGCGACGCCGATCACGTGCGGCGCGCAGCGAATCGAATAGCGGTCCTGCAGACGATGTCCGGGCGTGTCGGCGCGGCCGGCCAGATCGGCGCGGATCCATGCGGCCGCTTCGGCCTGGCCCGCGTGCGGCTTCACCTCGAACAGCGTCGCGTCGAAGTGCGCGGCGCGGCCGTCGAGCGCGACGGTCGCCAGCGCGGTCAAACGGGCGGCCAGCCGCGTCAGATGCCCGGCGCGCGCCACCGCGAGACACGCGAGGCCGGTCATCACGGCCGTGCCGTTCATCAGCGCGAGGCCTTCCTTCGGCGCGAGCGTCAGCGGCTCGACACCAAGCTCGGTCCATACGTCGCGCGCCGCGCGCAACGCGCCGGCGTACCGCACGTCGCGCTCGCCCGCGAGCGCTGCCGCCACGTACGACAGCGGCGTCAGATCGCCGCTCGCGCCGACCGAACCCTCGGATGGAATGCGCGGCAACACGCGATGATTGATCAAGGCCGCGAGACGTTCGAGCAGCACGGTACGCACGCCCGAAAAGCCGTACGCGAGCGAATTGAGACGAGCGGCGATCACGGCGAGGGTTTGCGCATCGTCGAGATACGCGCCCATGCCGCAGCCGTGATAACGCGTCAGTTGCAGCGGCAATGCCTCGACGAGCGCCATCGGCACGTCGACCACGCAGGCGTCGCCATAGCCGGTGTTGACGCCGTACACGGTCGCGCCGGCGGCCAACTGGCGGCGCAGGAATGCCGCACCGCGCTCGATGCGCGCGCGCCATGCGGGATCGTCGCTCAGCACGACGCGCGCCCGCTGCCGCGCAATCGCGACGACCTCTTCGATCGTCAGTCGGCGCGCACCGACGACGACCGGCGCCAAATCGGCAGAGGCAGAGGCAGAGGCAGCGGCTGCGGCAGCGGCGTCCATATTCGCGGCGGTATGCGCATCGACAAGCACGGGTCGCATCACGTTCAGATCATGTTCGGCCATTCGCGCCTCGCTTGGGGCTGGCCCAGAAATCGAAGAAGTTGAACCATTGATAAGGGGCCTTGCGGCAATAGTGTTCGAGGCGCAGCGCGTAGCGTTGCGCCCACGCGGCCAGATGCTGCGCGCGTTCGCGGCGCGGCAGTTCGATGCGCTCGGCGAACGGTTCGAAGTACATCCGATAGCCGTCGCGTTCTTTCAGGCAGAAGAACAGGTAGACCGGACAACCGAGCGCATGTGCGAGCACGTAGGGTCCTTGCGCGAACGGCGCGCTCGCGCCGAGAAATTGCGCGTCGGTGGTGCGTCCCGCCTCGCGCGCCGGCACCCGATCGCCGACGATCACCAACAGCTCGCCCGCATCGATGCGCTGCTGCATCAGCACCGCGGTCTCGGGACCGAAATCGCCGACTTCGAGCAGATGCCGCGCGAACTCGCGATTGGACGCCGCCAGCACCTCGTTGAAGCGGCGCGCATGCTCGGTGTAGACGACCGCCGTGACCTTCGCGTGATCGCCGCGGATGGCGAGCGCGCGCATCATCTCCAGATTGCCGAGGTGCGCGCCGATCACGAGCGCGCCCTTGCCGCTCGCGATCAATGCTTCGAACGCCGCGGGATCGTCGAACGTGACGTCGGTGTCGTCGACCCGACCGGTCCACGCGGCGAGCTTGTCGAAGCCCGATTGCGCGAACGCGAGCATATGGCGATACGCGGACAGCCAGCCCGGGCGCGGCGTATCCGCGGACGGCGCGACCGCGTTCAGATGCGCGAAGTAGTTGTCGGACGCGGCGCGCGCGGCGCGGCCCGTCAGCAGAAAATACGCGACGACCGGATGCAGCCACAGCGCGGTGAAGCGGCGGCCGAACAGCTTGCAGCTCAGCGCGAGCAGGCTCATGCCGAGGCGGCTGCCGCGTTCGGCGATGCGCCACCAGGCTTCGGGCCGGGGTTCGTCGGCGCGCTCGTCCGCTGTATCCGCCGGCGCGCCACGGCGCGGCATCACCTTGTGCGCGAGCAGCATCGGCAGACGCCACAGCATGCCGAACACGAGCCGCGTATGGCTGCGGCTGATGCGCACGTTGTCCCACAGCACGTCGAAATGCGACACGCCGTCGGACGCATAGGTCACGCGCGTCGGGATCGAGCGGAACGCGGCGCGCCGCCAGTGCAGTCGCACGAGGATCTCGATGTCGAAGTCCATGCGGGTCGGCAGCCGCACGCTATCGATCAGCTCGCACGCGAGCGCGAGCGGGTACAGACGAAAGCCGCACATCGAATCGCGGATCGTCAGCGAGAGCGTCTCGATCCATACCCACACGTGGGTCAGATAGCGGCCGTACAGACGCGCCTTCGGCACGCTGTCGTCGTAGACCGGACGGCCGAGAATCACCGCGCCGGGTTCGGCGCGCGCGGCATCGAGAAAGCGCGGCACGTCGGTCGCGTCGTGCTGGCCGTCGGCGTCGATCTGCAGCGCGTGGGTATAGCCCGCGGCGCGCGCCGCGCGCAAGCCCGCCATCACCGCCGCGCCCTTGCCGCCGTTTTCGGGCAGACGCAGCAGCGTCATCTGCTGCGCGTATTGCAGCGCGAGCGCGGCGAGCACCTGCTGGGTCGGCTCGTCGCTGCCGTCGTCGACGACGAAGATCGGCAGGCCGTGCACCGCGAGATTCGCAACGGTCGCGCCGATCGCGTCCTTGTGGTTGTAGATCGGAATGACGATGCAGGGCGCGAACTTCATCACGCGCCCTCCCGATGCACGAGCAGCCCCGACGCGCATTCGCGTCCGTCGAGCCGGTACGCGAACTGCACACGCCGGCGCGCGGCGTCGTAGGTGAGCGTGAGCTCGAGCACCGCACCGGGCGACACCGGCGCCATGAACTTCAGGCGATCGACCGACGCCACCTCACGCACCCGCGGCCAATGCCCGGCCGCGAGCCGCGCCGCCCAGTCGACCTGCACGACGCCCGGCAGAATCGGCAAGCCCGGAAAGTGTCCGGCGAAATGCTGCAGTGACGGCGGCACGCGCAGCACGTAGTGCAGCGTTTCGCCTACGCGCAGGTCGCCTACGCGCGATTCGGCGAGCACTTCCATGCCCTCGGCGAGCGGCGCGAACGCGGCCGCCACCGCGCTCGCGGGCAGCTTGCCGCGCGCGTCGAATGGCAGGCTCACACGAAAACGCCAGTGACGCGGCAGCACGACCGCATCGAAGTAATCGGCCAGATGCCGGCGCAGCGTTTTGGCGAGCGCGACGCGGCCGTCGTTGCGCAACGCCGCGCCGCCAGCTTCGGTCAGCGCGACCACCGCGCCGACCCGTTCGCGCGACGCGCCTTCGAGCGGCACCAGCGCCGCCTGCGCGACATAGGGATGCAGCGCGAGGCGCGCTTCGAGCTCCGGCAGCGAAACGCGCTTGCCGCCGAGCTTCAGCACGCGGTCGAGGCGCCCTTGCAAACGGAAGCGCCCGTCGGCATCGAACGCGATGCGATCGCCCGTGCGGTGCCAGCCGTCGCGATCGAGATGCGGCGAGCGCACGCATAGCGCGCCGTCGTCGTCGCGGCGCACCTCGACGCCGGCGACCGGTTGCCACGCGTCGCCCTGATCCTGGCGCCGCCACGCGATCCCGCCGGTTTCCGTGCTGCCGTAGATTTCGAGCGGCGCGGCGCCGTAGCTCGCCGCATAGGCCCGCGCGGCGTCGGCCGCAAGGGGTCCACCCGACGAAAAGAACGCGCGCGGCACGGGCGTCAGCGTGGCGAAGCCCGGCAACGCGGGCCAGCGCGACAGCTGCGCGGGCGTCGACACGACCGCCGTCGGGCCGCATTGCGCGATGCGCGCCTGCAACTGCAGCGGCTCCATGCCGATCGCGCGATCGAACGCGCGGCCGGCCGCGAGCGGCCACAACACGCGAAACAGCAGACCGTAGATATGGTGATGCGGCACGCTCGCGAGCATCGTCGCGTCGCCGAGCAAGGCGCCCCACTGCTGTTCGAGCGTATGGACTTCGGCGTTGAATTGCGCGAGCGTCTTGCGGATCGGCTTGGGCGTGCCGCTGCTGCCGGACGTGTAGAGCGTCAGCGGTGCGTGCGGATCGATAGGCTGCGCGGGGTGGGCCGTCACATGCGTCGCCGCGACGAACGGCGGCAGGTCCGCATCCGTGAGCAGGAAGTCGTAGGCGTCCGCGAGATCGGCGAGATAGCCCGGCGTCGCATTGGCCGGAATCACCGGCTCCTTGCCGCACGCGAACAGCGCGAACAGTGCGCAGGCGAACTCGAACGGATCGTCGATACAGAGCGCGCAGCGCCGCGCGTCGTGGCTTCGCACGAGCTCGATCAAGCCCGCGACGCGCGCGCGAAACGCCGCGCGATCGAGCAGCACGGCGCCGTCGCGGCACACCGGTGCGGCTGGCGTGGCAAGCGCGGCTTCGGCCGACAACAGATCATGCAACGCGATCATCGGGCCGACTCCGAACCGGCACGCGCGGCGCGCGGCAGCACGAACAGGCGTCGCCACACGTATTCGCCCGCCAGCAGCACACCGATCAGTCCATAGGCGATCGCACCGTTGTACAGCGACCAGGCCGCGCGGCTCCAATAGAGTGCGGTATAGGCGGAAAACGCGCCGTTGAGCACGAAAAACGCGCACCAGACCTGGGTCACGCGCCGCGTATAGTTCACCGCGCCCGGCGGCAGATCGGGACTGCCGAGGCGCGCGAATTTTTCGATCATCGACGGCCCGCGCACGAGCGTTGCGCCGAACGCGATCAGCAAACCGAGATTGACGAGCGACGGATAGAAGCGCAGCAGCAGTTCGCTATCGGTGACGACGATCGTCGCCGACGCGCAGCTCAGCATCGCCACCACGCTCCAGTCGAGCGTGGAGAGCTGCCGCAGCGACATCGCAACCGGACCGCCGCCGGCCCAGCGCTGCAGCCACAAAGTAGCCAGCAGCATGCCGCCGACGAGACGCGGCGCGTCCCAGTGCCATGCGCACAAGATCAGTGCGGGGTAAGCCAGTTTCAGCAGCACCTGCACGACGGTCCTGCTCCAGTGAGGCCGCACGGCGGATTCGCTTGCGGCGGGACGCGGCTCCGACATCTGCGTGCGCGGGTGCGCGGCCGGCATCAGCCTTGCGCCGCGAGCAGCGATTCGACCGCGCCGATCACGTCGCCGACCGTGCGCACGGACTTGAATTCCTCCGGCTTGATGCGGCGGCCCGTCATCTCCTGCAGCTTGATCGCGAGGTCGACCGCGTCGATGCTGTCGAGGTCGAGGTCTTCGAACAGGTGAGCGTCGGGCGTCACGCGCTGCGGCTCGATCGCGAAGTTTTCCTGAAAGATCGCGCGGATGCGCTCAAGAATCTCAGTCTCGGACACGATTAAACCCCCTTCCTTGCGGTTTCGTTCGCAGCGTGCGCCGCTTCGCGCTGACTTTCGACCAACGCGGCGAGCGTGTTGATCGAGCGGAAGTGCTCGCGCGTGCGTTCGTCGTTCGCCGCGATGGTCAGTTGGTATTGTTTGCGCAGCACGATGCCGATCTCGAGCGCGTCGATCGAATCGAGACCAATGCCGTCGGAACCGAACAACGGGGCGTCGTCGTCGATATCGGCGGGGCTCAGGTCTTCGAGATCGAGGGCTTCGATCAGAAGCCTTTTAATTTCCAGTTTTAAAGAATCCATAATCGAACAGGTGCTGGGTAATGTGGGCTTCTACGGCATTCGTCACGCTGCGCGCCGCGATGGCCGCGGTGGTGTCATGCGCGGCCAGCTCGTCGACGCCGAGCGGCGCGAGCACGTTCACTCGCATCCGGAAAGCGCGCGCCGGCACGTCGTACCAGCGCATCTGCCGCGTGAACGCGGGCGGATCGCAATCCATCAGCACCGGCACGATCGGCGCGCCGGCCTTCAGCGCCATGTGCGCGAAACCGCGCGAAAACGCGTGCAGCCGGTTCGGCGCGGGGCTGCGCGTGCCCTCCGGAAAAATGATCATCGTGTAGCCGGCCGCGAGCTGCTTCGCGCCGGCCTCGACGAGCGCGATCGCGTCCGCATTGCTCACGTATTCGGCCGCGCGCACGATGCCCCAGAAACATGGGTTGCGCCAGTGCGCGTGCTTGACGACGCAGCACGCGCGCGGCGTCAACGACAGCAGAACCATCACGTCGAGGTAAGTCGGGTGGTTCGCGACCACGATCGCCGGTCCGCCCGCGCGCAACGCCTCGCCGCCCGACACTTCGAGTTCCATCACGCCGAGACCGCGCAGCACCGCGACGAGCGCGCGGAAAAAACGGTGAATCACGACCGTCACCGCGCGCTGCCGCGACGCGCGATGCGGCCACAACCACGCGAGCGGAAACACGAGCACGGAAAACAGCACGCCGCACACGCCGAACCCGACGAAAGCCAGGCCCGTCGCGCAAAAACGCCATGCGTAATCAAGCCGCGCGCTCATCCCACCTCCAGTGCCACAGCGCGCCGGCCCGCTGCCAACGCGCGGGCTGACCGGTTTCGAGGCAGTGCAGCAGCGCCTGGCTCTGGGTCGGAAAGCTCGCGGCATCGCTCAACGCGGTTCGCGGCTCGTCGGGTTGCCCGGCCACCTGCTCGTCGGCGCGGGTCAAGGAGCAAACAACGTGCCCGGCTGACGCATGCTTGTCGAGCAACAGCGCGATCGCACCGCCCTGCACTTCGTCTTCGATCGTGCCGTACGCGAGATCGGCCGGTTCGTCGGCATAGACGAGCAACACGGGCGCATCCGGTTGCGTCGCGTATTGCGCGTACGCTTCGAGCAGCGCATAGCCGAGCGTTTGCTCACCAGCCGATACCGCGCTCGCGGCCGAGCGGTCGCCCCGTGCAATCCCGAACACGCCGGTCATCGCGTTCAACACCGACAGGCTGAAGGCGGTTGGCGACACCGGCTCGCCCGCGCTGATGCTGCGCAGGATGTCGGTGGTACGCCGCAATTCCCCGTGCCGCGACGCAAACACCACGCGCGCGGGTTCCTGCGCGACGCAGTCGTGAGCGACCTTGAGCGCTACCTTGGACAGCGTGCTGAGACGCCGCCGCACGATCGGCTCGATGAAGCCGATATCGGGTGCGGCAGACGAGGTAGCCGGCCAGCTAGACCAGCGACCGACCGGAATGGTCCAGTGCAGATCGGGCATATGGTGTTCGCGCGTAGAAACGGGGAAGGGGCTCAAGCGCCTGACGGAATACGCATCCGTCACAGCGAGCGGCGCCGCGCGGATCGGGAGGTTCCAGCCGGGATCGACCAGTCTTGTGGGGAGTGCAGCATGACCGGCGATCGCGCCCGATTTGTCAGGCGCCCCTGACAATCGGTGTAGTGGATGGCGGCTCGGGCTCCTTTTGTGGCCGAATAGTACCGGATATTTTGAAGCAAATCGTCGAGGAAAGACGTATCCATCTGTATCCGCGCCCTGCCCCCGACACGTCGCCGGACGATTTGACCCGGCCGGCCGCGGCGCCGCACCGGAAGGCGGATTCGAGCGGTGGCGCTCGCGTGGCGGCGGCGCCGAACGCCATCGAAAAACCTTTCATTCTTCTTTCCCCGGAAACCTTGCAGAGCGATAACAGCGACGCCGCACCGTCCGCGCAAACAACATTCGCGGCTACGCCGACGCCGCTCCTGTTATACTCCGCCCCTCATTGGGGAGTAGCCGCCCCGCGGCACGTCCGCACCGCTTCGCCGGTGCGTCGCACGTGTGGTTCGCGGGGGCGACTGTCAACAGACTTGGCCGGCACGGCCATGGCAGTCGCAGCCTCTGGCCTGGCGAGACCGATGATCCACACGCGCCGCAACAGGGCCCGGCGTGTCGTGGGTCGTCGCTCGTTCATCTTCGGCCCGAGGAATCCATTCAACGTGACTCAAGCTTTTCTCATTTCGACCGGCGCGGTCGCGCTCGCCGAGATCGGCGACAAGACGCAACTGCTGTCGCTCGTGCTGGCCGCGCGCTATCGCAAGCCCGTGCCGATCATTCTCGGCGTGCTCGCGGCGACGCTGATCAATCACGCGGGCGCCGGCGCGCTCGGCGCATGGCTCGGCTCGATGCTGACGCCGACCATCATGCGCTGGGCGCTGGCGGCGTCGTTCATCGGCATGGGACTGTGGATTCTCGTGCCCGACAAACTCGACGACGAGGAAGCCAACACGAGCCGCTCCCACTTCGGCGTGTTCGGCACGACGGTCGTCACGTTTTTCCTCGCGGAAATGGGCGACAAGACGCAGATCGCGACGATCGCCCTCGCCGCGCGCTTTCACGATTTCTTCGGCGTGGTGGCGGGCACGACGCTCGGCATGATGATCGCGAACGTGCCGGCGATCCTGCTTGGCGATCGCTTCGCGCATCGTCTGCCGACGAAGCTCGTGCACGGCATCGCCGCGGTGATGTTCGTCGTGCTGGGCGCGCTGGCGTTGTTCGGAGTCGGGGTCTGAGCTACTGCGCGGCTTTAGGCGCCGATGCCGCTGGCGCGGGTGGTGCCGCCGCCGGCAGCGACACTTCGTTCGCATCCGCGCCGCCGCCGAGCGGAATCTTCACGGTGTGCACGGCGCCGTTGGCGAGCGGGAAATCAGCGAGCGCGCTACGCGCCAGATACGGCATCGCCCGCACCAGCGACGACTCGTCGCCGAAATTGCGCGCCGTCACGTTGTAGACCTCCCGGCCGCTCGCGCGCTCGGTGATCCGGATGCCGAGCAGATGCGTGAACACCGGGTAGCTCTGGTTCACATACGTCGACGGGAACGGCCCCCACGGTCCCCACGGATCGAACGGTCGCCCCCAGTAAGGACCGGGCCACGGGTTGTAGTAGACCGGCTGCGCGACAGTCACGATGTCCGAACGGATGCCATAGGCGAGCTCGACCAGATAGCGCGCGTCGTCGTGCGCGACTTCGCGGAACGAGTGCACGGCGAGCTCGTTCGCGACGATCCGCTCGTACGCGCTCAGTTCGAGATTGTTCTTCTGATCCTCGTGCCGCGTGAACGCATAGGTACGGGTCGCGTCGCTGCCGCTCCAGTCCGAGAACGCCGTGACCTGTGTCGTCACGTAGGTCGTGCAGCCGGACAGCAGCACCGTCAGCGCGACGAACAGCAGCGCGACACGGCGGGTCCATCGATCGATGCTCATGGTCTGCCTCGTGATGCCTGTGGGTTGCATCGTTTTGCTTCCGTTAAAACCTTGATTGCGCCGCGAATCTTCCGTCGCGCGATCCGCGGGCCGGTTGGCGATGCCTCGCCCGCGCCAAGCGCGGCGCCCGATAATACGCTGACCTCGCCGGCCGGCAAATGGTTCTTCTTCTGCCCGGCGAGACCGGCCGCGCTGCCCGGCGCCGAAACCCGGCCTCCATCCCTGCCGCACGATTGCCCGAGGCTTTGTACAATGACTCGACCAAAGCCCGGCTCGCGCGCCATTTGCGCCCGACCGCTCGAGTACACCACCACAGAACGCCATGGCCGATACCGCAACGCCCAATGTGATCCGCCGCGCCGATTACGCGCCGCCCGCCTTCCTGATCGACACCGTCGCGCTGGAGTTCGATCTGGTCCCCGAACGCACGGTCGTCAGGAATACGATGCGTGTGCGCCGCAACCCGGATGCGTCGCGCGCCGCGCATTTCGAACTGATGGGCGAGCAGCTCGAGTTCGTCAGCGCGGAGATCGACGGCAAGCCGTTCCCGAACGCGCACCCGCACGAGCACGGCCTGCTGCTCGACGACGTGCCGGACAGCTTCGAGCTGACCCTCACGAGCGTCTGCAATCCCGCGGAAAACACCACGCTGTCGGGGCTGTACGTATCGAGCGGCAACTTCTTCACGCAGTGCGAGGCCGAAGGCTTTCGCCGCATCACCTACTTCCTCGACCGCCCCGACGTGATGGCCAGCTTCATGGTCACGCTGCGCGCGAGCAAGGCCGACTACCCCGTGCTGCTGTCGAACGGCAATCTGCTCGAAGAAGGCGAGTTGCCCGACGGCCGTCATTTCGCGCGCTGGGAAGATCCGTTCAAGAAGCCTAGCTATCTGTTCGCGCTCGTCGCGGGCAAGCTCGTCGCGCTCGAAGAACGCGTGAAGACCGGCTCGGGCAAGGAAAAGCTGCTGCAGGTGTGGGTCGAGCCGCACGATCTCGACAAGACCCGCCACGCGATGGATTCGCTGATCCACTCGATCCGCTGGGACGAAGAGCGCTTCGGGCTCGAGCTCGATCTTGACCGCTTCATGATCGTCGCGGTCAGCGACTTCAACATGGGCGCGATGGAGAACAAGGGGCTCAACATCTTCAACACGAAGTACGTGCTCGCGAACCCCGAAACGGCCACCGACACCGACTTCGCGAACATCGAGGCGGTGGTCGGCCACGAGTACTTCCACAACTGGACCGGCAACCGCGTGACCTGCCGCGACTGGTTCCAGCTGAGCCTGAAGGAAGGCCTGACGGTGTTCCGCGACCAGGAGTTTTCGGCCGACATGGCGGGCGGCGCCACCGACGAAGCCGCGCGCGCGACCAAGCGCATCGAGGACGTGCGCGTGTTGCGTCAGATGCAATTCGCCGAAGACGCGGGCCCGATGGCACATCCGGTGCGCCCGGAGAGCTACGTCGAGATCAACAACTTCTACACGATGACCGTCTACGAGAAAGGCTCGGAAGTCGTGCGGATGTATCAGACGCTGTTCGGCCGCGACGGTTTTCGTAAGGGCATGGACCTGTACTTCAAGCGCCACGACGGCCAGGCGGTGACCTGCGACGACTTCCGGCACGCGCTCGCCGACGCAAACGGCCGCGACCTCGCGCAATTCGAGCGCTGGTATAGCCAGGCCGGCACGCCGCGCGTGTCGGTGCGCACGCGCTATGACGCCGGGCAGCAGCGCTACAGCCTGACGCTGCGCCAGGGGTACGGCGATGCCGTGCCAGCCGCGCGCGAAACGCAGAAGGGACCGCTGCTGATTCCCTTCGCGATCGGTCTGATCGGCAGGGACGGCCGCGATCTGCCGCTGCAGCTCGACGGCGAGGCGAAGGCGTCGGAGTCGACCACGCGTGTGCTCGAATTCACGCAGACCGAGCAGACCTTCACGTTCGTCAACGTCGGGCAGGAACCGCTGCCGTCGCTGCTGCGCAATTTCTCGGCGCCGGTGATCGTCGAATACGACTACACGGCCGAACAGCTCGCATTCCTGCTCGCGCACGACAACGATCCGTTCAACCGCTGGGAAGCCGGCCAGCGCCTCGCCACCCGCGAGCTGCTCGCGCTGGCCGCGCGCGCGGCCACGGGCGCGGCGCTGCAGCTCGACGACTCGGTGGTCGCCGCGTTCGCGCGCGTTTTGACCGACGAGACGCTGTCGCCGGCGTTCCGCGAGCTCGCGCTGATGCTGCCGTCCGAAGCGTATCTGGCCGAGCAGATGGCCGAGTCGAATCCGGCCGCGGTGCATGCGGCACGGCAGTTCGTGCGCAAGCGCCTCGCCAATGCGCTGCACGACGACTGGCTCGAGGTCTACGAGCAGCACCGCACGCCGGGTGTCTATGAAGCGACGCCCGAGGCCGCCGGTCATCGCGCGCTGAAGAATCTCGCGCTGTCGTATCTGACCGAGCTCGACGATTGCGCGGACGCCGTGCGTCTCGCGACCGCGCAATATGAAGGCGCGAACAACATGACCGACCGCGCGGCCGCGCTGTCGGCGCTGCTCAACGCGGCCGCGCCGCAAGGCGGCAGCCCCGAGGCGCAGCACGCGCTCGATGACTTCTATCGACGCTTCGAAAAAGAGCCGCTCGTGATCGACAAATGGTTCGCGTTGCAGGCCACGCAGCGCGGCGTCGCACAGCGTCCGGTGATCGAGACGGTGCGCAAGCTGATGACGCATCCTGCCTTCAACCTGAAGAACCCGAACCGGGCGCGTTCGCTGATTTTCAGCTTCTGCGCGGCGAACCCCGCGCAGTTCCACGCGGCCGATGGCTCCGGCTACGCATTCTGGGCCGAGCAGGTGATTGCGCTCGACGCGCTCAATCCGCAGGTGGCCGCGCGCCTCGCGCGCTCGCTCGAACTGTGGCGGCGCTTCACGCCGGCGCTGCGCGACAGCATGCGCGCGGCGCTCGAGAAAGTGGCCACGCAGGTCAAGTCGCGCGACGTGCGTGAGATCGTCGAGAAGGCGTTGGCGTGATGCCTCGCTGAGTTCTCGAGTTGCATCGGAAAGCCGGCACGCGTTGCCGGCTTTTTTTCGCGCTTTTTTCGGCTTTTTTCGGCAATGGGCTGCGTTCACGCGGCGCGTGACGCGCCGTTGGCCGTTTGGCTGACTGTTCATCGGACGTCGTCGGGACGAGAGTATACGCACACGTTTAATGGTTTACATTTAACGCAGAGCGTTATACTATTCGATGATCACGACATTCGCAGACAAGGCCACTGCAAGAATATTCCAGGGCAAATTCGTACACACGCTGCCTCACTCGATCCAGGGGCTGGCGCATCGCAAGCTGCTGATGATCGACGCCGCGAGTTCCATCGCGAATTTACACGCGCCGCCAGGAAACCGGCTCGAAGCCCTGCAGGGCCAGCGCAGCGGGCAATGGAGCATCCGCATCAATGCGCAGTGGCGCATCTGTTTTCATTTCGTCGGCGAAGACGCGCTGAATGTCGAGATCGTCGACTATCACTGACTTCTGGGAGACCGACATGGTCATCAAACGCTCCGCGCTCAAAAGCATCGATTTCTCCGATATCGATTCGGGCGCGGCCATCGCCGAGATCCACCCGGGCGCAATTCTGCGCAGCGAGTTCCTCGAGCCGCTCGGCATGTCCGTCAACGCGCTCGCGCTGGCGCTGCGGGTGCCGGCGCCGCGCATCAACGACGTCGTGCGCGGCCGCCGCGCGATCTCCGCCGATACCGCGCTGCGGCTCGAGCGCTACTTCGGCGCCAGCGCACAGTTCTGGCTCAATCTGCAAATCGCCTACGACCTGCGCGTCGCCACCGCCGCCGCGGGCGAGCAGATCGAACGGGAAATCGAACCGATGCCGCGCGCCGAGCGCCCGAAGCTGCCCACCGTGCCCAAGGGACACGCCCGGGCCGCGGCCCTCGCGGCCAGCGTCAGCGGCACCGTCTCGGCCAAGGCCCGCCGCAAGACCTGATAGTGGCCGTGCGACCAAAAGCACAGAGCCGACACAACGAGCGGTTAAAATCCCATCATTCCTCTAGCCTTCCCGGAGTACAGCAATGTCTTTGCAACGTCGTACCACTCTCTCGAAGTACCTGATCGAGCAGCAGCGCGAAACCAACAACCTGCCCGCCGACCTGCGCCTGTTGATCGAAGTCGTCGCGCGCGCGTGCAAAGCGATCAGCTACCACGTCAGCAAGGGCGCGCTCGGCGATGCGCTCGGCTCGGCGGGCAGCGAAAACGTCCAGGGCGAAGTGCAGAAGAAGCTCGACATCCTGTCGAACGAAATCCTGCTCGAGGCTAACGAATGGGGCGGCAACCTCGCGGGCATGGCCTCCGAGGAAATGGAACAGTTCTTCCCGATTCCGGCCAACTATCCGAAGGGCGAATATCTGCTCGTGTTCGATCCGCTCGACGGCTCGTCGAACATCGACGTCAACGTGTCGATCGGCACGATCTTTTCGGTGCTGCGATGCCCGGACGGCCATCAGCCCACCGAGCAGTCGTTCCTGCAGCCGGGCACGCAGCAGGTCGCCGCGGGCTATGCAGTGTACGGCCCGCAAACGGTGCTCGTGCTGACCACCGGTAACGGCGTGAACTGCTTCACGCTCGACCGCGAGCTCGGCTCGTGGGTGCTCACGCAAAGCGACATGCGCATTCCGGTCGAAACGCGCGAGTACGCGATCAACGCATCGAATGAACGCCACTGGTATCCGCCGGTTCAGCAATACATCGGCGAACTGAAAGCGGGCAAGGAAGGTTCGCGTCAGGCCGACTTCAACATGCGCTGGATCGCGTCGATGGTCGCCGACGTGCATCGCATCCTGAATCGCGGCGGCGTCTTCATGTACCCAGCGGACAAGCGCACACCGGACAAGCCGGGCAAGCTGCGTCTGATGTACGAAGCCAATCCGATGGCGTTCATCGTCGAGCAGGCGGGCGGCGCCGCAACCAACGGCGAGAAGCGCATTCTCGACATCCAGCCGAAGAGCCTGCACGAGCGCGTCGCGGTGTTCCTCGGCTCGAAAAACGAGGTCGATCGCGTGACCCGCTATCACCTCGAAGCTAAACAGTGATCTTGATATAAAAAATGCACACAGGGGCTTGCCAAGGCACTGAAGTAGTCCCTATAATCTCGTTTCTCCTGATGCCGGAATAGCTCAGACGGTAGAGCAGCGCATTCGTAATGCGAAGGTCGGGGGTTCGATTCCTCTTTCCGGCACCATCAAGTTTCAAGCAAAAAGCCCAGTCCTCGTGACTGGGCTTTTTGCTTTTCTGTCGCGCGCTTGCATTGCGTCGCACGATCATCCGAATCGCGCGCCGTTGCGCGAGCCACTGCTGATCAGGAGACGGGCGCCATAGGCGCCGTCCCGACTTTCGATTCCACTCCCCTATTGAGCCATGGCTGCGCCTTACCGATCATCGCGCGGCGCCACGTCGAGGCTCAACGCACGGCTAGCCTATTCGGGAGCGCGGAGCGGGTCGTACGACCGCGGCATCGCGAGGTTGCGCGCGACGACGGTATCGGCCGGCGCGGCAGGCTGCTGGTGTGGCGCGCCGTATGCGGCTATCGCTTGCGCGGGTGCCGACGCGAACCACAGGATCTTGCCGGCGCACTCGATGCCAACCTGACGTCCGTTCCAGTAGACAGCGTTTTCCATCGCGATCTCTCCCTGAACAATGAAGACTGTCATCATCCGCGCCGCACGTCGCGCGACCGTATGCCAACGCACATCGGACGATCAATAGTCGCTTCAATCATAGGAAACCTGGCGCGCTGTGTCTGACTTGTCACCAAGTGAGGGCCTTTTGTCACAGCAATGCGGGAATGCGTTTGCTAGCCAACTATGAGCCAGTTAATTAACGACAAAAATCTATAAATAGTGTTTGGCGCGGTCAACGCGACGCGGAATCTGCCGTTTACAAAGAATTAGGCCGGCAGTTATGCAATCGGCAAATTACGAACGTTC
Source organism: Paraburkholderia sp. HD33-4 (assembly GCF_021390635.1). NCBI lineage: Bacteria > Pseudomonadati > Pseudomonadota > Betaproteobacteria > Burkholderiales > Burkholderiaceae > Paraburkholderia > Paraburkholderia sp. HD33-4. The sequence continues at coordinate 3,436,799 of NZ_JAJEJS010000001.1, forward strand.
AGTTCATAAAAGCGAAAATCTTGCCGATGCGGCGATGCACAAGTTTTGTCACGTCTTATTCACACTCAAGTGTTAAGTGCAAATATCGACCGGTCGTGCTGAAACCCAGGCCAGGAAGGGAATGGCGGAGCGAGCGGGACAGAGGTGATTTCGCGCTGGCAATTAAGCGGATCAGGCAGATCGCGAAAGCCAAGCGATAGTCAGACGATAAATTTTATTCAATCCCTCTGCTGATGTGTCGGCTTGTGCCGTTAAAGCAACAGAGTGTGTATGACTCGCATCGGACACTGGTGCGACGCGGGGAACGAGGCCGATAATCGGTTCGCAAAGGAGAAAGATCATGGATGCCAAACCACCGAAGATTCCGACCCCGGACAAAGTTTTTTACCCGGATCCGGAACCTGTGGCCGTCGAGTTTCTGGGAGCCGAGCTGCCTGAGCATGTTCGCGCTTTCTTCGACGAACAACGCAAGTCGTGCGACCCGAAGTAACGGACCACTGGTGCGGCGCAGCATTCGCGCTCGTTGAATTCACGGGCAGCGAATACTCGCGCCCTCATTACTACGCGTCAGACACCTCGGTCATGACGCTGGATCAGTTCGCCTGATCCGTGCTGCAGCGCTGGGCCACGCGGCTCAAGCGTGCGAACTCGTGCGTCCTCCTCGCGCCGACCTTCCCTCTCCGACGATCCGTGTGAATTGGCCCGATACGCGCCGTTTGCCTGGCATCATTTATTCTTCTGGTTTTTCAGTCAACGGCCGCCCGGCCGAGTTCACTCCATGAATCGTTTGCATCGCTTCGGCGTCTCATGCGCGCTCGCCATCGCCGCCACTGTCGCCTTCCCGCCCGCCCCCGCCCTCGCCGAAGGCGACGACACCGCGCTCACCAACCTGATCGCACTGGTTTCGCAGCGTCTTGCGCTTGCCGAGCCGGTCGCGCGCTGGAAGTGGGCGAACCATCAGCCGATCACCGATACGCCGCGCGAAAACGCGCTGCTCGCCGAAGTGGAAAAGCGTGCCGCGGCGGCGAACGTCGACCCGGCGTTCGCCCGCGAGTTCTTCCGGGATCAGATCGAGGCGAGCAAGGACGTGCAGAACGCGCTCTTCGCAAACTGGCGCAGCACCCAGCCGCCGCAAGGTCCCGCACCCGATCTCGCGACCAGCACGCGACCGCAGCTCGACAAGCTGACGCAATCGCTGATGGCGAGTCTCTCGCGCGTGCAGCCGCTGCGCACGGCGGAGGATTGTCCGTCGCGCGTCGCGCAATCGCTGGCTAACTGGAAAGCGCTGACGCGCTATGACTCAACGCACTCGAGCGCGCTGACGCGTGCGCTAGGTCACGTGTGCGAAACGGGTGGGGTCGGCGCGACCGGCTGATGCCGGCAACGCCACGGCGCGTGCACGCCGCATGAGCGTCACGCGACGATGCTCGACTCGGGCGTGTCGCGCGACACGCTCAACGGCATCACGCGCAAGCCACGCGCCAGATGGCTTTGCAGGATACGGTACGTCGAGAGTTCGAACGACCCCGCCATCATCGACGCATGCAGCTGCGCCGCCTGGACGAGCGACGGCGCGTGCCCGAGGTAGCGCCAACGATCGACCACATGAAAGATGCGCTGCGCGTCCTCACGCTCCTCGAACACGATGGGCCCCTCGAATGGCCACGGCGCGTTCGCGGGGTCGCTCTTCGTCACACGCGGCAAGCGGTTGTGTCCCGGCCGCAGCGTTGCGATCCACTGCGCCTCCGCGAGCATCGCGCCGAGTTCGCCGCCAGTCGCGCGCCATTCGACGCGTCGCACCAGCTGCGCAAGCCGCATATCCTTCGATGAACGGCGCTCGCCGGTCAGATGCGAGCGCAGCCGCTGACGCACGCGCACGCTGCGGCCGACATACAGCGGCGCATCGCCTTCGCCATAGAACGCATACACGCCACAGCCCGCCGGCGCGGTGTCGAGCAGATCCTCGGTGATGTCGTCGGCGAGCCGATAGCGCCGCGTCGTGCGCTCGATCTGCGCGCGCAGCGCTTCCAGCGGCACCAGCGTCGGCAGACGCTGCCAGAACTGCCAGATCAGATCGGCGTCGGCGAGCGCGCGGTGGCGGTCGGACGGCACCAGCGCATGGCGTTCGACGAGCGCATCCAGACCGTGGCGCTTTTCGCCGGGAAAGAGCGCGCGCGACAGACGTACCGTGCACAGCACGTCCGGATCGAACGCGATTCCCGCCCGACGAAATTCGCTGCGCAAAAATCCGCGATCGAAACTCGCGTTGTGCGCGACGAACAGCTTGCCGGTCAGGCGCTCGAACAGCGCGGGCGCGATCGACTCGAACGTCGGGGCGCCGCGCACCATGTCGTTCGTGATGCCAGTCAGCTGCTGGATGAACGACGGAATCGGCTGCTGCGGGTCGATCAGGCTGCTCCAGCGTGATACGCCAGCCGGCCCGACTTCGACGACGCCAACTTCGGTAATGCGGTGCTCGCTGGTGGAGCCGCCGGTCGTTTCGAGGTCGACGAAGACGATCGGTGCATCGAGTGCCGGTTCCGGCGAAAGCAGTTCAGACATGGGACAAGGGATTCGGACGCATGAATTTGCGGCAAGTATGCACCAGTTGGACGTGGCGCATCCAGGTTGCGGTGCGTGCGCGGGTGGAAACTGTGCGTCGGCATAGGCCGTCGAATATGCGCCGCTACCCCGCAGACGCTTGAACAGTCCATTAACCCGGACGTGGTCAGTTCGCTTCGATCCATTATCTTCCGACAATAATGCGTATTGCTGAACCATGCAGTTACAGAATCTCGAACTCGCGGGGGCATCTGAATGAAAATAAAAACCCTCGCACGACGGCGAGGGTTTTTCACTTCAGACCGCGGGACGGCGTGCCCGGCGCAGCGTATTCACAGCGGCTGAATGTTGGCCGCCTGTTTGCCCTTCGGGCTGGTCTTGATTTCAAACGACACACGCTGGTTTTCCTTCAACGACTTGAAGCCCTCGCTGCGGATCTCCGAAAAGTGCGCAAACAGATCCTCGCCCCCCGAATCCGACGTGATGAAGCCAAAACCCTTAGCATCGTTGAACCATTTGACGACACCAGTTTCCATTTCCTGTTTTCCCTCTGTGATTTATCCAAAGCGGGCAATGCCCTTGAATCGATCTAGCCCCGATTCAGTTGCCTATATTCTGATTGAGACTAAAACCAGAAACCAGCCAATGAAATTCGGCTTTGCCGTTATACGGGGAACAGAGAATGGCCGTCAAGTAAACTTTTCACATGCGTTTAGCGCATAAAAAGATAAGATTTCAAATCAAGTGGATATAGGTCACTCCGTCAAATTTACCTGGAGGAATATGCCTGACCCTCTGAACGGAAAAATTTTCGGCGATATGCAAAGCAAATGTAACAAAATCCATCTTTGCGTAAGTGTTTGTCCGACTTGTTGCGGCGCGGCCCCGCTCGCATGATGCAAACCAGTTGTAGCGATGCGCATCAGGAGGTTGCCATGCTGTTCAAGGAAATCCGCCATCTCTTCGCCTGGCTCACTCATTCGCACGCCAAGGTCATACCAGACCAACCCGCACGGACCGCGGATTCATCCACCGTTTTCGACTTCGATCCGATGTGGCACGGAGACCACTGGCAGAACCTGCTCTCCTCGCCGATGGATGCGCGCCGCTATGTGATGGAAGACTGGAGCGCGTCCGCCCCGACGGACTGGGACGACGCGGAAGGCGCCGCGCCCGCTCATTAGGCGAATCCGCGAAGGTCGTCCGCCATAAAAAAAAAGCGCGACTGGAAGGTCGCGCCGACAAAGGTTTGGAGATCTTTTTCGTCAACGAAAAAGTCTGCTTCGGAAAGCAGAAATTACAGTATAGCGGCCATATGCAATTTCGATTATTCGCACAATTAACAATCGTCTATTGCCGCAATAACAACAATCTTTTTATCGCATTTTGTCCCGTTGTTTTTCCGCCTCGCTCGGTGTCGCGAATCAGCAACGCGCTTTAGGAACATTCAGCCGCCGAATCCGCCGAGTCGGGCGCAAAGCCTTTACACATAAGGCTCGAACGGCAATTAACGATCGTTTCTCCTTGCGTAATACTTTATTGCGCTAATCGGAACGCCAACTCCTGGAAGTGTCTCTCTACACTCTGCCTAATCGGAAACCGGCGCGAATCTGGTCAACGCGCTTCTCATGCGAATTCCGCCTCTCGCAGCGCTCGCGTGAAGGTCTCCTAAGCCAGGGTTTTATACCTCTCTCGCTCTCGGAGTTATAGCAATGAAGAAGACACTCATGGTCGCTGCCCTGTCGGGCGTTTTCGTCACGGCAGCGCACGCGCAAAGTAGCGTCACCCTGTATGGCCTGATCGACGCCGGTATCACCTATACGAATAACCAGCGCGTCAGTGCTACCCAGCACGGCGCCAACGTTGCGATGACGAGCGGTTCGGTGAACGGCAGCCGCTGGGGCCTGCGTGGCGCTGAAGATCTCGGCGGTGGTCTGAAGGCCATCTTCACGTTGGAAAACGGCTTTGGAATCAACGACGGCACGCTCAAGCAGAACGGCCGTATGTTCGGCCGGCAGGCGTTCGTCGGTCTGTCGAGTGACCAGTTCGGCGCCGTCACGCTCGGCCGTCAATATGACAGCGTGGTCGACTACGTCGCCCCGCTGGCGCTGACCGGCACGCAATATGGCGGCACGCAGTTCGCTCACCCGTTCGACAACGACAACCTGAACAACTCGTTCCGAATCAACAACTCGGTCAAGTACCAGAGCGCGAACTACGGCGGTTTCAAGTTCGGCGCGTTGTACGGCTTTTCGAACCAGGCGGCCGGCTTCGCGAACAACCGCGCATACAGCTTTGGCGCATCGTATAACTGGCAGGGTCTGAACGTCGCCGCCGCGTACATGCAACTGAACAGCAACGGCTCGACCAGCGCGGCCGCAGCGTTCAATTCGGGGGGTGCGGTGTCGGGCGACAACACGTTCTTCGCGCAACGCCAGCAAACGTGGGGCGCAGGCGCCAATTACGCGTTCGGCCCGGCAACCGTCGGCCTCGTGTACTCGCAAACCAACCTGCACGGCCTCGCCGGCATCAGCCAGGCCGCATCGGGCATACCGGGCGGCATCGGCTTCCCGACCAACAGCGCACAGTTCCAGAACTTCGAAGCGAATGCCCGTTACGCTCTGACGCCGGCATTGAGCCTCGCGGCCGCGTACACGTACACCCGCGCGAACCTGTCGAGCTCGCACGTGCACTGGAACCAGGTCAACCTGCAAACCGCATACGCGTTGTCCAAGCGTACCGACGTGTACCTGCAAGGCGTGTATCAGGCAGCGAACGAAGACTCGATCGTCCCCGCCTACATCAATGGCGTGGGTAATGCTTCGGGCAACAACAAGCAAGTCGCTGTGACGGCTGGCCTGCGTCACCGCTTCTAAGCACTGCGCAAGGACTGGCAGTAGAGAAGGCGCCGTTCGCGGCGCCTTTTTTTGTGTCCGTGCCGAAGCGGGTCCATCGCCTCGTTTCGCGCAAGATTGCATGCGGGCACGTGAACCCACGTCCTCGCCAGAGGCCTAGCGGCCGCTATCAGGCGTTGGATACTTGACGTCGAGAATATCGATCGGCTGCGGACCGGCCGGCGTGAATAGCGTGACCGTATCGCCGACTTTAGCCTTCAGCAGCGCGCGCGCAATGGGCGAAATCCAGCTCACGTGCCCGATATCCAGGTCGACCTCGTCGACACCGACGATCGTCACCTTACGCTCTTCGCCATCCTCGGTCGCATAGTCGACCGTCGCGCCGAAGAACACCTGATCGACGTTCTCCTGCCGGCTGCTATCGACGACCTCGGCCAGATCCAGCCGCTTGGTCAGAAAGCGGATGCGCCGGTCGATTTCGCGCAGACGGCGTTTGCCGTAAATGTAGTCGCCATTCTCCGAGCGGTCGCCGTTCGACGCCGCCCACGACACGAGCTTGACGACCTCGGGCCGCTCGACATCGATCAGATGCAGCAATTCATCGCGCATACGCCGATGACCGGCGGGAGTCATGTAGTTCTTGGTGCCTGCGGGCACGTCGGGCTGGGCGACATCGAGATCGTCATCGTTGTCTTCGCTCGACTCTTTGACAAAGGCCTTGTTCATAATGATCCGTTAACAGCAGCTAGCAACAACCTTATAAGAGGTTACACGATCGGGCCCGCGACACAAATCGCCGTGATGGGCTTCCATTTTTCGATTCTGTTGGCTATAATCTCGTTTCTGTGTGCGGCTGTAGCTCAGTTGGATAGAGTACTTGGCTACGAACCAAGGGGTCGTGGGTTCGAATCCTGCCAGCCGCGCCACCTCATTCGAGAGCTTCCTTGCCGGGAGTTTTCAGGTTTCACCGGTTTTTGCAGTAAGCATCACCGTTTTGCGTGCGGCTGTAGCTCAGTTGGATAGAGTACTTGGCTACGAACCAAGGGGTCGTGGGTTCGAATCCTGCCAGCCGCGCCACCCATGAAGGGCCTTCCAACCGGAAGGCCCTTTGTCTTTTCTGGCGCACCATGCCATGCCTGTGCACAAGCAGCTCATCGCGGCGGCGACTGAATATCCCCAATCTGCCCGTCCGGGTGCGGCAAGTCCTCGACGACCCCGCCTACCGTTTGCTCGCTAATCGTCTCGGCCCGCACGCCGGTCAGTGCCTGGCGCTCGCGCAGCACGTCGTCGACGGTGTCGCCGAAATGGCTCGCGACAAACGCCCGCAGCAAAGCGATGCGCAGCGAGTCGCCGCTCCCCTCCGAGGCTCGATGTCCGCCCCTGAACTCAGCGACGCATACCGCGCCTTTCTCGCTCTGCTCGCGCACATCGAGCCGCATCGCGCGCTCGAGCACAACGGCAGCCGCCTCCCATGACGCGGAAGGCGTGAAACGCCCGTCCCACGGACGACCAAGATCGTTGCCGCGGATCGCAACCGTCTCGCCGCTATCGGTAAAGTAGATTTCGCGCACGAAGTCGTGCAGGCTGCGCGCGACCCAGTAATCAAGCGCCACGCCGGCGAGGTCGGATACGTTCAATTGCGTTCTCCCTGAGGTTCAGGTGAGACTTGCGTTCAGATGCATCCCGAGCCGCACGAAAGATGCCTGACTAGCCCGCAGCGCCGCTCAAAACCGCGCCGGCGCCCAGTCAGAAGGCTCAGTAATCCGCGCGCTCGCGGTCGATGCGCATACCGCCGTCGTGGCGGTGATGCCCCTCTTCACTCGGCCGCTCACGCGCGATGCGCATGACATCGGGATTCGTGCGCACGCGCCGCATCACGTTAGCCAGATGCACGCGGTCGCTGACCTGAATCACGAAGCGCAGAATCGTGGATTCCTGCGACAGATCTTCGTCCATTGCGATATGGACGATGTTCGCGTCCGCCGACGTGATGTCGGCCGCTACGCGGGCAAACACGCCCTTGGTGTTCTTGACCAGCACCTTGACCGCGACATCGAACAGACGCCCCGGCTGCGGCGCCCACGCGACGTCGATCCAGCGGCCCGGATCGCGCCGGTGGATGCGCTGCGCGACGCGGCAATCGGTGGTATGGATCGCCATGCCGAGGCCGATGCCGATATAGCCCATGATGTCGTCGCCCGGAATCGGGCGGCAGCACGCGGACAGCTGCACCGACATGCCTTCGGTACCGGTGATGACGACCGGCGGCGCATGCGGCGTCGAGCCGGACTCGGAGCGCGAGCCATCGTCGTCGCCGTCGCGACCGTTCATCAACACTTCGATGCGCTTGGCCATCACCGCGGCGACCCGCCGGCCGAGACCGATGTCCGCGAAAATTTCCTGACGGTTCTTGTTGCCCGTCCACTGCACGAGCTTTTCCCACGCTTCCGGCGTCACATCCGATAGCGCTAGGCCATAGCCCTTCAACGCCTGATCGACGAGACGCTCGCCGAGCTGCACCGACTCGTTCAGGCGCATCGTCTTCAGATAGTGACGGATCGCCGAGCGCGCCTTGCCGCTGCGCACAAAGCCGAGCCACGCGGGGTTCGGCTTCGAATACGGCGCCGTGATGACTTCGACGATGTCGCCGCTCTTCAGCTCGGTACGCAACGGCAACAGTTCGTTGTTGATCTTCACCGCGACGCACTGGTTGCCGAGGTCGCTGTGGATCGAATACGCGAAGTCGAGCGCAGTGGCGCCGCGCGGCAGCGCCATGATCTTCGACTTCGGCGTGAACACGTAGACCGCGTCCGGGAACAGGTCGATCTTCACGTGCTCGAGGAATTCGCTCGAGTCGCCCGCTTCGCTCTGAATGTCGAGCAGCGACTTCAGCCACTGGTGCGCGCGCTTTTGCACGTCGTTCAGATCCGCGCTGCCGTTCTTGTACAACCAATGCGCGGCGACGCCCGCCTCGGCGATCTCGTGCATCTTGCGCGTGCGCACCTGAAACTCGATCGGCGCACCGAACGGGCCAACAAGCGTGGTGTGCAGCGACTGATAGCCGTTCACCTTCGGGATCGCGATGTAATCCTTGAATTTGCCCGGCACCGGTTTGAACAGCGCATGCAGCGCGCCGATGCAGGTATAGCATTCGAGCGCGCTCTCGACGACCACGCGAAAACCATACACGTCGAGCACCTGCGAGAACGACAGCTGCTTGTCGCGCATCTTCTTGTAGATGCTGAAGATGGTTTTCTCGCGACCAGTGACTTCCGCGTCGATCTTTGCATCCGCAATCGCGCGCTGCACCGACTCGAGAATCTTGCCGACCACCTCGCGACGATTGCCGCGCGCGGCCTTCACGGCTTTTTCGAGCGTCGCGTAACGGTGCGGATTGAAGTTCGCGAAACTCAGGTCCTGCAGTTCGCGATAGGTATTGTTCAGACCGAGCCGGTGAGCGATCGGCGCGTAAATGTCGAGCGTTTCGCGTGCGACGCGGCGACGCTTCTCCGGCGGCACCGCGCCGAGCGTGCGCATGTTGTGCAGCCGGTCGGCGAGCTTCACGAGGATCACGCGCACGTCGCGCGCCATCGCGAGCAGCATCTTGCGGAAGTTCTCCGCCTGCGCTTCCTCGCGATTGCGAAACTCCATCTTGTCGAGCTTGGACAAGCCGTCGACCAGTTCCGCGACCTTCGCGCCGAAGCGTTCGGCGAGCTCCGCCTTGGTCACGCCCTGGTCTTCCATCACGTCGTGCAACAGCGCCGCCATGATCGACTGGGCGTCGAGATTCCAGCCCGCGCAGATTTCCGCGACGGCGACCGGATGCGTGATGTAGGGCTCGCCGCTCTGGCGATACTGGCCGAGGTGGGCTTCGTCGCTGAAGTGGAACGCCGCCTTGATGTCCTTGATTTCTTCCGGCTGCAGATAGCCGGACAACGCGGACGTCAGATTGGCGATGGAAACGACGTCATGCCGGCGCGGCTGCTCCGGCGTGGCGGTCGGCCCGAACAGATGTCGAAACGATTGCTCGAGGACCGCGTCGATGTACTTGCGTGCAGACGAGGGCGAGTCGGTGTCGTGTTCCGCTTCCGTGGCGGTGGGCGGGGTAGCACTCATGGTCGCCTCCGGTAGCGGTCAGGGTTGGACACACAGTTCTGCACGTTGAGCGAGCCGGTGTGGCGAATACCGGGCAAGTCGAAGACGAAAAAGCGCGAAAATCCGTGCGCCTTAGACCGGCACCTTCTTCAGCATTTCGACGCCGACCTGACCCGACGCGATTTCACGCAGCGCGAGGACGGTGGGCTTGTCGCGGCTTTCGATCTTCGGCGTATGGCCTTGAGCGAGCTGACGCGCGCGATAGGTTGCGGCAAGCGCGAGTTCGAAACGGTTCGGGATCTGTTTGAGGCAGTCTTCGACGGTAATGCGGGCCATGTTGGGTTCCTTCTCAGTATGTTGCTTATTCTACCTTATGTGCCTGACACCACGCCGCGCTCACGCGTGCGGCAGGTGGATGCCGAGCTGCATGAAAAGCTGCGTGTGACGCGCGTACTGCGACGCGAAGCGCGAACGCGTCGCGCCGACGAGGCACTGCAACTCAGCCAGCGCGCGATCGAAGTTCTCGTTGATCACGACGTACTCCGCCTCGGCCGCATGCGCCATCTCGCCGCCCGCTGCGAGCAGGCGTCGCGTGATCACGTTCGACTCGTCCTGGCCGCGCTTTTTCAGACGCTCTTCCAGCGCCTCGAGCGACGGCGGCAGAATGAAAATTTCCACCGCGTTGTGAAATTGCTTTTTAACCTGCTGCGCACCCTGCCAGTCGATTTCGAGCAGCACGTCATGGCCGTTTTTCATCTGCTCCTCGATCCACACGCGCGACGTGCCGTAGTAGTTGCCGTGCACTTCCGCGCTTTCGAGAAACTCGCCCGCGTCGTGACGAGCCATGAAGTCTTCGACGGTCGTGAAGTGGTAGTGCTCGCCGTCCTGCTCCTTCGGACGCGGCGGACGCGTCGTGTACGAGATCGACAGACGAATCGCGTCGTCGCCGGCGAGCAGCGCGTTCACGAGCGTCGACTTGCCCGCGCCCGACGGCGCGACGACCATGAACAGATTGCCGGGATAAGCGCCGGCGTACGGGTGGCGCGGCGCGCCGGTTTCGCGTGGGTGGTGGTCAGTCATGGTGTGTAGTGCTCCAGCCTTATTCGAGATTCTGTACCTGCTCGCGCATCTGTTCGATCAGCAGCTTCAGCGTCATCGACGAATCCGCGAGTTCCTTCGCCGCCGCCTTCGAGCCGAGCGTGTTCGCTTCGCGGTTCAGCTCCTGCATCATGAAGTCGAGCCGCTTGCCGACCTTGCCGCCCTTCTCGATCACGTGACGCGTTTCGTTCAGGTGCGCGGTGAGGCGCGACAGCTCTTCGGCGATGTCGATGCGAATGCCGTACATCGTCACTTCCTGGCGAATCCGTTCGTTGATCTCTTCGCGCGACACGATCGTCGCGGCCGCATCCGGCGCGGCGATGCCGAGCGCTTCCTGCAGACGCTCGACGATCTTCTGCTGATGCCGCGCAATCAGTTCGGGCACGAGCGGGGTGATCTTCGTGACGATCGCTTCCATCTCGGTGACGTTGCCGAGCAGCATCGTCGCGAGTTGCGCGCCTTCGCGCGCGCGCACGTCGATCAGGTCCGCGATCGCCTGCTTGCCGCACGCGAGCACCGCGTCGCGCAGCGTCTCGGGCGCGATGCCGCTTTCGGCGAGCACGCCAGGCCAGCGCAGGATTTCACCCGTACGCAGACGGCCGGCTTCGGGAAACGTGTCGAGCACCGTGCGTTCCAGCTGCGCGAGTTGCGCGAGCGCGTCGCGGTTGATCGCGCCGGCGTTCGCCGACTGCTCGCTGCGCTGCAGATTCACGCGAATGTCGACCTTGCCGCGCGACAGTTTGTTCATCAGCATCTCGCGCAGCGTCGGTTCGACGACGCGCACGTCTTCCGGCATGCGGAAGTTCAGATCGAGAAAGCGCGAGTTCACCGTGCGCAATTCGACCGACACGCTGACGCCGCCAGTGCCCGAAGACGCCACGAGTTCGCGCGTGGCGCTCGCATAGCCAGTCATGCTGTAGATCATCGTATATCTCGCGATTGCGGCCATGCGTTCGACGATGGCCTGAGAAGCGGATCGCCCGGCGTGTACGAGACGCGGGGCGGGGAACCGGCATTATCCCATTTTTGGCGGCGCCATCCGCTCGCGAGCGAGCAGGGATGCGGCTCGGCACGCCGTTGATTTATTGCCATTCGTTGCCGCTTGCAGCCGCGATAGGCGCCACGCACTCGTGCCGCCCTCGGCACCCGCAACTTTGCGTGCGATCCGCATGGGCAACCGCCCTATCCGATCGGCGGTAAAATTATGGTTTTTCCTCCGCCCCTCTTCCGGCCTCTCCTGACCCATCGCGACCCATTCCGACATGAGCAACGACACCCAACGCCCCAGCGGCCGCCAGCCCAACCAGTTGCGCGACGTGCGCATCACGCGCCACTACACGAAGCATGCGGAGGGCTCGGTGCTGGTCGAGTTCGGCGACACCAAGGTGATCTGCACCGCGAGCGTCAGCGAAAGCGTGCCGCCGTTTCTGCGCGATCGCGGCCAGGGCTGGCTCACCGCCGAATACGGCATGCTGCCGCGCGCCACTCACACGCGCAGCGATCGTGAAGCCGCGCGCGGCAAACAGACCGGCCGCACCCAGGAAATCCAGCGGCTGATCGGCCGTGCGCTGCGTTCGGTGTTCGATCTGGAGAAGCTCGGCGCGCGCACGATCAATCTCGACTGCGACGTGATCCAGGCCGACGGCGGCACCCGCACCGCGAGCATCACCGGCGCGTTCGTCGCCGCTCATGATGCGGTCGCCAGGTTGCTCGCGACGGGGCGCCTCGAAAGCTCGCCGATCAACGACTACGTCGCCGCGATTTCGGTCGGCGTGTACGACGGCGAGCCAGTGCTCGACCTCGACTACGACGAAGACTCGCAGTGCGACACCGACATGAACGTCGTGATGACGGGAGCGGGCGGCTTCGTCGAAGTTCAGGGCACCGCGGAAGGCGTGCCGTTCTCGCGCGACGAAATGAATGCGCTGCTCGATCTCGCTAACGACGGCATCCGCACGCTGATCGCGAAGCAGAAAGAGGCGCTGGGAGTGCAGCAGTGAATGAGGTTCGTCAGAACGGCGGCGCGAGTCGCGTTCAAAGCGACGCTCAAGGCGACGCTCAAGGCGCCACGTCGGGCATGCCGTTGAAAAAAGTCGTGCTCGCGTCGAACAACGCGGGCAAGCTGCGCGAATTCGCGGCGCTGCTCGGCGCGGCCGGCATCGAGTTGATCGCGCAAGGCGAGCTCGACGTGCCGGAAGCGGAAGAGCCGCATCCCACCTTCGTCGAGAATGCGTTGACCAAGGCGCGTCACGCGGCGAAGCTGACCGGCCTGCCCGCGCTCGCCGACGACTCTGGCCTTTGCGTGCGCGCGCTGCGCGGCGCGCCGGGCGTCTATTCGGCGCGCTTTGCGCAGCTCGCCGGCGGCGAGAAGAGCGACGCGGCAAACAACGCGCGCCTCGTCGCCGAACTGCAAGGCGCGAGCGATCGCCGCGGTTATTACTACTGCGTGCTCGCGCTCGTGCGTCACGCGGACGATCCCGAACCGCTGATCGCCGAAGGCCGCTGGCATGGCGAAATTCTCGATGCACCGCGCGGCGAACATGGCTTCGGCTACGACCCGTACTTCTATCTGCCGTCGCTGAACGCGAGCGCCGCCGAGCTCGAGCCGGCGGTCAAGAACGCCAGCAGCCATCGCGCGATCGCACTGCGGCAACTGCTCGCGCGTCTGTCGGAGGAAGCGTGATTCCGATCCGATCGACGCCGGCAGACATCGGCAAAGGTGTCGTCAATGCGTTCACGTCGCCAGGCAGCATCCGTTTGACGTCGCTACCGCCGCTTGCGCTGTACGTACATTTTCCGTGGTGCGTGCGCAAGTGCCCGTATTGCGACTTCAATTCGCACGAGTGGAAGGGCGAGACGTTCCCGGAGAACGACTACCTCGACGCGCTGCGCGCCGATCTGGAAATGGCCTTGCCGCTGATCTGGGGCCGCCAGGTGCATACGGTGTTCATCGGCGGCGGCACACCTAGTTTGCTGTCGGCGACGGGGCTCGATCGCATGCTGTCGGACATTCGCGCGCTGCTGCCGCTGGATGCCGACGCGGAAATCACGCTCGAAGCGAACCCCGGCACGTTCGAAGCCGACAAGTTCGCGCAGTTTCGCGCGAGCGGCGTGAACCGGCTGTCGGTGGGCATCCAGAGTTTCAACGAAGCGCATCTGAAGGCGCTCGGCCGCATTCACGACGCGGCCCAGGCGCGCCACGCGGTCGAAGTCGCCGCGACCACGTTCGACAACTTCAACCTCGACCTGATGTTCGCGCTGCCGAAGCAGACGCTCGCCGAATGCCAGGCCGACGTGGAAACCGCGTTGTCGTTTGCGCCGCCGCATCTGTCGCTCTACCACTTGACGCTCGAACCGAACACGCTGTTCGCCAAGTTCCCGCCCGCGCTGCCCGACGACGACGCGTCCGCGGACATGCAGGACTGGATTCATCAACGCACCGCCGAGGCCGGCTACGGGCGCTATGAGGTATCCGCGTATGCGCAGCCGCATCGCCAGAGCAAACACAATCTGAACTACTGGCGTTTCGGCGACTATCTCGGCATCGGCGCGGGCGCGCATACGAAGCTGTCGTTTCCGAATCGCATCGTGCGCCAGGCGCGCTACAAGCATCCGACCACGTTCATCGAGCAGGCCAAAGCCGGCGCAGGCGTGCAGGAAGAGCACGAGGTCGGGCCGCGCGATCTGCCGTTCGAGTTCATGCTGAACGCGCTGCGTTTGGTGGAAGGCTTTCCGGTGCATCGGTTCATCGAGCGCACTGGTCTGTCGATCACGACGATCGAACCCGCGTTGCAGGAAGCGGAGCGGCGCAAGCTGATCACGCGCGACCACGAACGGATCGCGCCGACACCGCTTGGACAGGCGTTTCTGAACGATCTGCAGGAGCTGTTCCTGAAAGATCCGCAGTGATGGCGGCCCGCCTGGACTCGGCAGCGAAGCCTTTTCAGGTTACAATTCGCGGCTTGGAGGTGTGGCCGAGTGGTTTAAGGCACCGGTCTTGAAAACCGGCGAAGGAGTGATCCTTCCGTGAGTTCGAATCTCACCGCCTCCGCCACTTCATCATAAGGCGTTGATTTCTCGTGTAATCCTGCACTTTCAACAAGTTAGCAGGGTCGGGTGTGCCAGAAAGGTGTGCCAGTGACATACGAGAGGACGCCATGTCCGTCAAGCTTGTTCGCCATCCCGGCGGCCGCAGCCGCAACTGGTATGTCGACGTCTCGGTCCCTGCCGCGTTCCAGAAACTGGTCAGCACGCAGCGGGTCCGCCGCTCCACCGGCACCCCTGACCGCACTCATGCACTGACGCAAGCCGCACGCATCGAGGCCAGACTCCGCTCGGAATGGGAACGCCTTGCGGCACCACCGCCGGAACGCGGTTCCCCAGGCAAGCCAACGACCCTCACCCCAGCCCTGATTGACCGTATCTGCGCCCGTCGCATGGCCGACCGGGCGCATAGCGACTGCCGTCGTATCACCGAAGGCGTGGACGATGCAGAAGAGGCCGAAATCGGTGCCCACGGCGAGGCAGGCGAAGCCGCCATACGTGCCGTGCTGGCCGGTGCTCCCAAGGCCAGGACCCGGCAGCTGGTCGTCGCAACGGCCACCGAATACGCTGAACAAGTGGGCTATATCATCGAACCCGATGACCCGCTGCTGTCTCACTTCGTCCATGCGTTCTCGCGTACCGGCCGCGTGACCCATGAGGTTATCGCGGTACGCAACAAGGCAGATGACGCCCCCGGTTCTCCGGTGGCCGACGCATCCGGTGAGAGACTGTCCGCCATGGTTCCGGTGTACCAGGCGCACCGCAAGGGCGTGGTCGACCCGAAATCGGTCTCGAAAGATATCTCCATCTGGCAACGCCTCATCGCGTTTATCGGAGACGTCCCCCTCGACGACATGACCTCGGGGGACCTGTACCGGTTTCTAGAGGACCGCCTGCATTCTCCCGATGATGGCTGGTCCCAGGGCTACGTCGAGGGACACGCAAAGCGCGCGTTGCGTGCGATTTTTGCGCTGGCACGCACCCGTGGCCTGATGCAGGCGGACAACCCCGTCGACCGGCTGGAAACGACGCCGAAGCTGCCGAAGAAGGCACAGCAGGAACGCCTGAAGCCGCGCTACCCCTATTCCACGCACCAGCTCAATGTGCTTTTCAGCTCCGACTGGTATGACCCCAGCGCTACCCACTGGCGAGGCAAAATGGGGACCGACCTTGCCGGACGCTATTGGGGCCCACTCGTCTCGACCTGCCACGGCGCGCGCGTGCGCGAAGTGGTCCAGGTCGTCAACTCGGACTTCACGTTTGATGGCGATGCCCTGCTCGTGACCTTCCAGACCGCGTTGCCCGACAACGACGCCACGCGGAAACTGCCACCGCGAACACTGAAAAACGCAGCCGCCTGCCGTACCGTCCCAGTCCATCCCAAACTCCTCGAACTCGGTCTCGGCGATTTTGTTCGCGACATGCAAGCACAGTATCCCCCGGGCACACCCCTGTTTCCGTCCGCCATCCCGAATCCGGACGGCAAGGCCCCTCTTTGGGGTCGTGCGTACGAAGAGGCGTTCCTGCGTCATGTCCGGGATACCCTGGCATTCGGGCACGGTTACGGCAACCACAGCTTCCGTCATCAACTGGAGGACCGGGTGCGTGACGCACAGGCCAGCCATGGCACCTGGCCGGCGGGGCTGGGTGAATTCGTCAGCGGCCGGCGACTGCCACGCGATGCTGACCGCGACATTTTCCGCGAGCAGAGCAGCGCTATCGCCTATGGCAACGGCTTCCTTGCGGCGCACATCCAGCGCTTTGTCGCACAAATTGCCTTCGACGGAGTCGTTTTTCCCCCGGTCTACAGGGAATGGCTGACCTGCCGGACCGCTACGAACCATCAGTAGTCCTTATCGCTATACACTTGCTACTGTGTTCAACAGCAATTGTTAAAAGCTATCCATTTACGACAATCAATTGGCCGAAAACACGCGGGCATGCGACGCTGTGCGCCTTCACTTACGACAAGGAGCACTCACGCATGCGCGATATTCACCCCGACGCGTTCACCGACGGTGACGAAAACCCTGTCCCCGACGATGCCGGCCGCCCGGGCGTGGACGACAATACAGGGGACACGGCGTCTACTCGTCCCGCGCGCGCCCAGACGCTGGCCAGCGACACGAACATTGAGGCCGGGTCGCGCGCCGGACGCTTGGTGCGCGCCGAAAATGAGCAAGGCACGCAGGTGCCGACCAAATCCGCCGCGCCAGGGGAATCGCGCCCCCCCGGCTTGCCGCGTCCTCAGGAATACGATTCGCCGGGCAAGCCGACCGCGCTCTCGCATTCCGTGGTCACGCGTATCTGCGCGATGCGCATGGCCGATTGGGAAAAGACCCTTCACGATGACCGAAACATCAACACCGGGGACAAGGCCAGGGACAGAATCGCGGCAAAGGAGCTGGCGCGCGAGATGAGGCCGTTCAGTCGAAGAATGGAGCGCATGACGCGAACGGTCATTGCCCGGGGAAGCGCCGCACGGGCGTGGGATAGCCTCAAGGAACTGGCGCTCGAATATGCGGAAGACGCCGCGTATCTCGTCGCACCCGACGACCCGCTGTTACCCGAGTTCGTCCTGGCCTTCGCGGAAACTGAACGGGCCGCCCATGACGTTATTGCTGCAATCCTGGATGGAAAGGGGGCGAAGTTCAACGTCCCCGAGTCGTCCGGCGCGCTCCTCTCGGCCATGATTCCGGTCTACGTCGCACACAAGAGCCGCTCCGTCGATGCCAAGTCCGTCTCGAAAGCCCTGTCGGTCTGGAACCGCCTCATTGCCTTTGTCGGCGATATTCCGCTCGACAACGTGACCGCGCACGATATCTACCGGTTTCTCGAGGCGCGCCTGAACACCGACCAGAAACCCTGGAGCCAAGGCTATGTCGACGGCTTTGTGCGACAGGCCCTGCGCGAGATGTTCGCGCTCGCGCGCACGCAGGGTCGCATGCACGCCGACAATCCGCTGCATCACCTCGAGGTCACGCCAAAAATTTCGAAGCAGGAACGGAAGGAACGGACCAAGCCCCGGTTTCCCTACACGGTCGCCCAGGTCAACGCGCTGTTTACGTCGGACTGGTACGACCCGAACGCGACTCACTGGCGCGGCAAGATGGCCACGGACCTCGCATTGCGATACTGGGGCCCGCCCATTTCACTGTGCCACGGCCCGCGCGTCCGGGAGATGGCTCAACTGGTGAATTCGGACTTCACCGTGTGTGAAGACGTGCTGCTCATGACCATCCAGATAAAGCTGGATGACGCTGATGACCCTTCATCAGAATCCACGCTGCAGTTGCCGGAGCGAAAGCTGAAGAATGAGTCAGCGTTCCGGACCCTCCCCGTCCATCCACAGCTCCTGGCGTTGGGGTTCGCCGAATTCGTTCTGGAAAGCCAGGCGCAACATCCACCGGGCACACCGCTGTTCCCCTCGGCAGTGCCTGACGAAGGGGGCAAGGCACCGCTGTGGGGTCGCGCCTACGAACAGGCCTTCCTGAGATTCGTCCGGGACACGCTGGGTTTCGGTCACGGCTACGGCAACCACTCGTTCCGGCATCTGTTCGAGGACCGCCTGCGGGATGCACAGCTCCTCCATGGCGCGTGGCCTGCCGGCCTCGGAGAATTCGTCAGCGGCCGGCGACTGCCGCGCGCCGTGGACCGTGACATTTTCAGACCGCAGAGTAGCGCCGTAGACTACGGCAACGGCTACGTCGCGGCGCACATCGAGCGCTTTGTCGCACAGATTGACTTCGAGGGCGTCGTTTTCCCCCCGCCCTACGCGGAATGGCTCGGCCGTAGAACGTAGACAGGGCTCGACTTCGGCTCCCCCAGGCAGCAGCTATGCCGACCGCCCGACGCAACGTTGTACAGGAAGTGAATTCACATGCCGGAGGGAGCGGCCGCCGAAAACGTCCATCTAGCAACGAACGAGCGAATACGGAATGTCACGCGACAGTCGGGATTGCCAGCGACGCACCTGGCAAACAAACGTCTGCTATCGCTCGCGCGTCAGGGATATCAAGCCATATCCGACGAGGACGCAAAAAAATTCTTGGCACAAAAGAACCGAATCGCTTCCCTTTAACTACCCCGACTACATGCATCGCCCTTGCGGCGACCTAAACGCAAACGCTGTGAGGCAACGCTCTCCGGCCGAGACGTTGCTGCCGCCGGAGTAGGTGCGCCCGCGAATTAATCCCAATCCCCGGAATTCATTCTATCTAAGGTCTATAAGGCATGAACCACCAGGGAATTCCGCGCTCTCTATTCAGATTTCCGCAAGGACTTTCCGCGTCTTCGTGCTTTAGCGATTCCTTCGGATAGTGAATTCCGCCTTCACGGCCCCAACGCTCGACCAACCTCTGTGGGGCGTACTTCCTCGTCGCCTGCGTCGCGCGATGTGATTTCAACGCCCGCTCAATTAGCGCCCTCTGCCTAGCGTTCGGGTTGAAAGCGCTCTTCCGAATTTCCTGCCAGTAGTGAGGTAGGCCATCCATGCATCTGTCGTTAGAAACAATAGACAGCCTCACCGCTTCGTCATTCGTTTGGCTCGTCGCTAGACGCTGGGCGCAACGGGAGGTCCACGTCATAGTTATAGTGACCGAGGCGTTGAGATTCGCTCATCAGGGCCTCGAGTGCCGCTTTCATTTCGGCACGCATCATCGTGCGATACCCAATCAGAGCGTCAATTGGTATCCATTGAACACCTGCACCGTCCTCGTCCAGTCGACCTGGGATTTTGCCGTCACGAACAAGTGAGCGCACATAGGCGCGAGAGAGGCAGAGCAGCCGCGCGGCGGCGTCGAGCTTCACCTCGTCATAGTTGGCTGTAGCACGCCTGCGCTCCCGACAATCAGGAATCAACTCTGCCGTCGCATCCCGCCATGCCTTACCGCCTCCAATACCCTTCGCGACCGTATTAAACACGAATTCGGCATCGGCGTGATAACCGCACTGGCCGACGAGCTGGTAGATTCGCCCGCTTAGTGTCTGCGCAGTACGTGTCGCCCTATCCAGGTGAACGATTTTTGTGCTGACTGTTGATGTTCACGCAGAATTGACTCACTAAGGGGCGTAATTTTCATCGAATTTTGACCCACGTGATTGAATGTCCTGCTCAATCTTTGAGCAGGGGATACAGAGGTGATCACGGTGGGCATATTGGCCAAGATCAGGCGGATGTATTTCCGCGAGCAGGTCCCGCTGCGCGAGATTGCGAGGCGTACGGGCCTGTCCCGAAACACGGTGCGCAGCTGGCTGCGGCAGACCGATTCTGTCGAGCCGAAGTATCCAAAGCGCGTCAGTCCGAGCGTTGTTGACGAGTGGGCCGCACAGCTGACGGGCTGGCTGCGGGCGGACAGTCATCGCCCGAAGCGCGACCGGCGCACCGCGCGATTCATGTTCGAGGCGATCCGCGGCGAGGGTTACGCGGGCAGCTACGGCCGCGTCAGCGCGTTCGTGAGGCGCTGGCATGAGGAACAGGCCGAAGCGCCGCGCAGAAAGGCCTACGTGCCGCTCGCCTTCGAGCCCGGCGAAGCCTTCCAGTTCGACTGGAGCTGCGAATACGCCTTCATCGGCGGGCTGCGGCGGCGCCTCGAGGTTGCCCACGTCAAACTCAACGCCAGCCGCGCGTTCTGGCTCGTCGCCTATCCCACCCAGAGTCACGAGATGCTGTTCGACGCGCACGCCCGCGCATTCGCCGCATTCGGCGGTGTGCCCAGGCGCGGCATCTACGACAACATGAAGACCGCCGTGGACAAGGTTGGCCGCGGCAAGGAGCGCGCGGTCAACGCACGCTTCGAAGCGATGTGCAGCCACTATCTGTTCGAGCCAGAGTTCTGCAACCGGGCGGCAGGCTGGGAGAAAGGCATCGTCGAAAAGAATGTTCAGGACCGCCGACGGCAGATCTGGCACGAAGCGGCGCTACGGCGCTGGGAGACGCTGGAGATTCTGAACGAATGGGTCGCCGGCCAGTGTCGCGAAGCCTGGCACATGCGGCACCCGCAATGGCCCGAGCTGACAGTCGAGGACGTGTTGCAGGACGAGCGCACCCGGCTGATGCCCAACCCACGGCCGTTCGACGGCTACGTCGAGCAGACCCTGCGGGTTTCGTCGACCAGCCTGATCCACGTCCAGCGCAACCGCTACAGCGTGCCTACCGAGTACACGAACCAGCTGGTGAGCGTGCGCTGCTATCCGGCGTATCTCAGCGTCGTCGCCGACGCGCACGAGATCGCCCGCCACGAACGCAGCTTCGAGCGGCACATGACCTTTTACGACTGGCGACACTACATCACGCTGGTCGAGCGCAAACCCGGCGCACTGCGCAACGGTGCGCCCTTCATCACGATGCCGCAACCGCTGCAGCTATTGCAGCGGCACCTGCTCAAACACCCGGGCGGCGATCGCATCATGACGCAGGTGCTCGCCGCGGTGCGCGAACACGGACTCGATGCTGTGCTGCTCGCTGTGCAGGCTGCGCTGGATTCAGGGCGCCCCAGTGGGGAGCATGTCCTGAACGTGCTGAGCCGGCTGAAGGCGCCTGTCACGAGTGCCAGTCTCGCCACCACGAAACTCCAGCTCAAGGAAGAACCGGCGGCTGACGTGAATCGCTACGAGACGCTACGCGCCAACCCACCGGAGGATCGTCATGTCTAACGACATCATTGCCCAGCTCAAGGGCCTCAAACTGCACGGCATGGCGAGTACCTGGCCGGAGCTACTGGCACAGGCGCGTCACACTGACTTCGAGCCGGAGCGCTTCATGAAGCAGCTGTTGATGGCGGAAACCGCCGAACGGCAGGTCCGCTCGATCGCTTACCAGATGACCGCCGCACGCTTCCCGGCTCACCGCGACCTGAAAGGCTTCGACTTCGCACAGGCACAAGTTGATGAAGCGCTGATTCGTGAACTCAGCGAACTGTCGTTTCTCGCAAGCGCACACAACGTCGTGTTCATCGGCGGCCCCGGGCACGAGACATAATGCTCACCTCCCTATGTCATTGAAGATCAATGGATAATTGATTTGAGTTATCTGATTGCGGACGGTCCGCAGCTCGTCGCTCCAGATAATTGTCGACGTCCACCTGCTGGATGATCCATGGCGCACCCAGACAAGCCTGTGACGCCGGCAACCTCCCGACTCGAATCAGGCGGATGACGGTTGGCGCACTGATACCCAGCAGGGTGGCTACTTCTGTAACCGTCAGTTCGCGGCGCTCCTGCCGTTCGCCTTCGCGATATGCAGGGATTCGATGGTCCTTCCGCAGCGTGCAGATTCGCGCGGCGGTCCAGGTGTGGCCCTTCGCCGTCCGTTTGCCTAGTCGATTGATGACCGCCGCTACGCCTTGATCTGCCAACGTTCTCGCCAACGCGCGAACGATGTCTATCGTTGCGACATCGGTGGCCCAGCGATGCTCACCTGTGTGGTTCTTCTCGAACACGATCTCGGTGTGATCGCCTCCTTGCCAATGCACGAGTGCACGAATCGTGTCGTCCTGCTTTGTGGCAACGATCTCCTTGACGACCGTCCTAAGAATGCGTTTCTTGATCTCGACCGAACTGGCCGGGTGGTGCCATAGCCGGGGCAGGTCTTCACCGAGTCGCAGAAGTTCATCACGCGCGCCCGCACTCAGCGCCCTCGATGACTGTTCGCGCAGGAGGTCGAGTTCGGTCTGTATTTGCACCTGCGTCTTCAGCGTTTCATTCCACCGTCGCTCAAGTTCCGCCGCAACCAGCCGGTTCTCAGGATCAATCGCATCGTATTGCCGACGTGCTCGCGCAGCTTCATACCGCGCCTGTTCAAGTGCCAGCTCCTTGTGCCGCACGCGTTCGTCCTGCTCTGTTCGTGTACGTTCAATGGCCTCGAGTGATGCACGAATACCTAACGGTTGAAGTTGGCGCAAAACTTCTTCAGTAACGCGTTGATCAACACGAACCGCACCAAACGAAATGCAGCGAGGGCCACCATGATTGATCATGCTGCCCTGACAGTTGTACCGCGCGACGGTGCCTTTGGTGCCGGAATACGCAACGTGCAGCTTGCGCCCGCAGTGACCGCAACGAAGCAGTCCCGCCAGAAGCGAGCTCCCGCGCTTGACAGCGCCGCGGACCATGCTGCCCTTCATGTTCGCGTTATTGGTAATCAATTTGCGGTTCGCCTCGTACTCGTCCCAGCTAATGTAGCCCGCGTGGTGCTCGATGATCAAGGCCTGCCATTCCTCGCGCTGAAGGGGGTTGCCCGCAAACACTCGCTTGCGTCCGTTCACAATGCGAGCAATAGTCCGGGTCTTGCCAAACGCGTATGCGCCGCCATAAGTCGGATTCGTCAGGATGTGCAGAAGGGTGTTATAGACGGGAAGCTTCCATACAATGTGGCGACCGTCCGGGCCGTAGTTCACCGCGGGTAGCTCAATGCATTCCTGTCGAATCCATAGGAGGACCTGCCTGACGCTACCAAACTCGCGAAACTTCCGGAACGCCAGATCGAGCGCTTCCCGGACGCGGGTATCAGGATCCTTCTCGATACGATTTCCTTGTGCACGCACATAACCGATTGGCACCGACGTGAACAGTTCACCGCGTTTGGCTTTCTGATCAAGAGCCGCCTGTGAGCGTTGGCGAAACGTCGAAAGCTCCATCTCGGAAAGCGTGCCCTTCATGCCTAACAGGAGGCGATCGTTAGGCTGTCTCGGATCGTAAATTCCATCTTCGTCAATCAGCAGGCATCCTACAAGACGGCAGAATTCCAGAAGCGTGTGCCAGTCACGACCATTGCGCGCAAGACGCGAGGCTTCGATGCAGAATACGGCACCCACTTCGCCGCTGCACAGTGCCACCAATAGGCGCTCGAATCCGGGACGATGATTGCCAGAGCCGGAGCGACCCAGGTCGTCATCGATAACCGTCGCATCTGGCCAGCCAAGTCCGCGTGCGCGATCGGCAAGCCCGTATTGGCGCAACTGGCTCTCGCGATTGTGGTGGACCTGATCCAGCGTTGACTGACGGACGTACACGTATGCACGACGGGAAAGGTGTTCAGCGCCGATCTTGCTCATCACGCGCCTCCGCTTCGATGACGTCGATCAACGCGAACATCAGCAGCGCCAGTTGCGTCACCAGCTCGGCTTGCATCTCCTCTGATACTAACGCCTCCGGCACAGTTTCCTCGAACAGATCCTTCTGCCTCGTCATCTGGTTGCGCATCTTTGCCTCCCTCAGGTGTTACCGCCGCAAAGCACGATAACGCCGTGTCGACCAGGCGCAGAAGTTCGATCAGCACCGCATGAGGCAACTCCGGCTGGACGACGACAGACATGCGGGCAGCATCCTCGCCTGCCATCCACGGCGGAAGATGCGTCAGAGTGCCATCGGGCTGCCTGATAGTCAGATACGACTCGCCCCGGTAATTGTTCATCCCGATGACGGTTATCCGTTCACCGCAGCGAGGGTGAAACGGATAGCGGATGATCACATCATCGCAATGATGATGGGCAGTGTGTAGTGGGTTCGCCGGGCACTGGCAAGACGCACCTTGCCTCGGCAATCGGAATCGAGGCCGTACAGCGCCACGGCAAGCGTGTGCGTTACTTCTCAACTGTCGAGCTGACCAACGCCCTGGAGCAGGAGAAATCGGCGGGCAAACAAGGCCAGATCGCACACAAGCTGATGTACGTCGATCTGGTGATTCTCGATGAACTTGGCTATCTGCCGTTCAGCCAGACCGGTGGCGCATTGCTGTTCCACCTGCTGTCAAAGCTGTACGAGCATACGAGTGTCGCGATCACCACCAATCTCAGCTTCGGCGAGTGGGCAACGGTGTTCGGGGATGCAAAGATGACGACAGCGCTGCTGGACCGGGTTACGCATCATTGCCACATCGTCGAGACTGGCAACGAATCGTGGCGCTTCAGGACCAGTTCTGCCAAAGCGAAGGCAACGAGAAAAAGGGCAGCAAAACCGGCTGGAAACGAAGAGTTATCCACACCGGAATAGATGTACTACGCTGTCTCGAGGTGGGTCAAATTTAGATGAAAACGGTGGGTTAAGACTCCGTGAAAATCAACAGCCAATCGCCTGTCGCAGATTCTGGATACTTTTCACCAGATTCACGGCGGCACGCGTTTTCCAGTGGACGTTGATGCGCTCGCATTGGACTGTGCGAGCCTGTTCCAGTTGGCGGACCCGGTGGTTCGGGTACAAGCCGCAGACATTCAGGGCTTCGAGGGCGGTTTGTTCAAGACGGGGAGCGCCGAATGGTCCATTCTCTACAACGAGTCGCTGACGTCACCCGGTCGCATCCGCTTCACCAAAGCGCATGAGTTGGGGCACTACGTGCTGCACCGCGCGGGGCAGGACGCATTCGAATGTAGCGCGAAGGACATGCTCGAATGGAGCCAGGCTGAAAAGACCATCGAAAGCGATGCTGACAAGTTCGCGTCCTACCTTTTGATGCCGCTGCACGACTTCCGGGCGCAGGTGACAGGCGACGTGACGCTTCACGCGCTTGGCGCATGTGCGGAGCGGTACGGTGTATCGCTGACGGCAGCCATCCTGAAGTGGCTTTCCTACACCGATGAGAAAGCTGTGCTCGTCATGTCACGCGACGGTTTCATGGACTGGTCATCTGCGAGTGACCCGGCATTCAAGGCTGGTGCCTACTTCGCGACACGCAAATCGACCATTGAAATTCCAGCCTCGTCGCTCGCCGCAAACGAGCGGATAGCACATGAAAAGGAAGGGGTCGTCCTGCCGGCGACGGTCTGGTTTCCTCACGCCGCGCCGACGTTGCAGGTGCGCGAAATGAAAATATCTGCAGAACAGTACGATTGCACGCTTACGCTATTGGTCCTTCCAAAGGGAGCCGACGTCTGGCCTCCTCGCGATAGGTTCGGACAAGCGGAACCGCGATTCCGCTCAACGTTTTAGCGTCCGGCGGGCATCAACCGCTTTGAACGCCACGCGGGAGACTGGCTCACGCCGACGTCGCCTCGGTCGCCCCATAGACCAGGGCATCGCGTAGCGCAATGCGTCCCGCAAAACAGAAAGAGAGGTGCAGGGGCCTGCAGAACTCACCCGGGCCACAAATGGTGTGCCATAACCCATGGCCACCCTGCGGAGTTTATATCGCCGGTTCCAGTGCTACCGCTCGCGACCGCCGCGCACGAATGTCGATGTATTTCAGGGCAGCTGTGGCGAACGGTATGTTCAAGTGCACCAAACAGCGCCGGACGGTGTCCTCCTTCACGGCAATCGCGGGAATGATGGCGTCTCGAAAAGCGTCTGCCTCATGTCGCAGCCCCAGTTCTTCCAAAAGACTGTCAGCCGCCAGGATTTGTGGTCTCTCCATGAGCACATGGTGAATGAACAGCCAGTTCACCAGCGCGTGCCGTCGTCTGTCGTCCGGGTTGAGTGGATTGACACGGATTTCTTCAAGTTTCCTTGCCATGACACCGGTCCAGTACTGCCGCCGCGCAGGAAACCGGGCAATTTCTTCGGGCACGATGATGAGGTGCTCAAGGCTGTTATCGAGGACTGTCAGCGCGCGCTCCAGCTCCGGCGTCCAGTCGTTGTAGTCTTCGTTCACCACTATCTGCGGGACACCGTCGACGAGAAACCGGCGCATATGCAGTAGTTCGTGCATGACTGACGCGGGCTGGAAAAACTCTTCCCGGGAAACCAGAAGTGTCGCGCCACGTTCGTCAACGTGGCAGGCCACGGCTGCGCCTCGCGCGGGGTCCACTTCCACCTGGATGACGAGGCCGCTCTGCTGCTCCGTGCGTTGCACGAGTGTCTGGACGTCGTCCGGCAACTGATGCAGGTAATGGTCGTCCATGGCGCAGCTCCGTTCGGGTCAGATTCCGCAAGCCTACGACACGGGCATCCCTTTCGTCACGTCGTACGCTAGCCCTCGCAGCGAATCACATGCGGGAGTCCGGACATCGGAAGGTGGCATCGACTACCGCGCTAACGTCCTCCCCCGTGGACAACGGCACGAGCCCTTTCATCGGGCCCATTGAACCGACCGCGCCAGCCCAACTAGGACCAGCCAGCTTCCGCTTATATACGCCACTCAGGTGTGCCAATATGGTTAGGAAAGCAAAGTTAAGTCTTTGTTTTTAAAGTAGCGGTTTTATGCCCGCTAGCAACAAGACAGGAGGTGAATAAGCACTCCGCTGACAGCCATCAGGCTGCAGTTTCGACCAAGGCTTCGGCGAGGTGGGTCTGGATTTTCTGGCTGGCAGCGAGGCGTTGGCGTAGGTCGGCACAAACGGTGCGCAGCGCTTCGACGCGGGCGACGATGCGTGATTGTTCGGCCAGTGGCGGCACTGCAATTAGAAAGCCATTTAATGCTTCTTGATTTAATTTAGGCATTTTTACCCGATTCTCCGCCACCCAAACCTGGTCTAGAAAGACCTGACTCAAGATGAAGCGGTGCAGATATTCAATGACAATTCTGGAGTTTATTGGGTACATATCGGCGCTGCATAGTCCATCAAAATCCACAATAACGGCCTTACACAAAGAAGGACGAATCTTGGAGTATAGAATTTGCCCTCTCGTAAATAAGTGATTAGCGCTCGTAACGCCAGCCTCACTAACCGTACGCCTAACAATCATTCGGCCGCTGTATTTTTCAATTGAATCTGGTGCAACCTGTTGAAAATCGCGATATTGGGAAGGATTAACCAGATTAGAGGCAATATCTGCCACCCCAGCAAATCTCGCCCACTCCCACCCCTCCGGCAATTCAAACGGCTTTTCATCCTCTCCAATCTCAGGCAGCGGTTTGTCTTTCTTGATTTTCCCCTCAGCAATCAGCCGGTCTTTCTCGGCGCGGATTTGCTTTAGCAGTTCGCTGGCGGGTTGGTCGTTGGGGTCTTGTGGCACCAGCAGGCCGCGCACGGCGAGTTGTAGCAGGGTTTGTTCCAGGGTATCGACGGCTTCGGGGCGGTCGAGGATGAGGTCGAAGCTGTTGGCCAGCCGTGCCCAGTTTTCCTGCAATTGGTGCGCCGATTCGCTGGCGGCAAGCGCGTCGAATAGCGTGGCAGTAAGGCAGGCGTGCTGCTCGGCCTCCAGCTTGCCGCGCGTTTCCAGCGCATCACACAGCGCCATCAGCTCTTCGACTTTGGCCACGATGCGGGATTGTTCGGCGAGGGGGGGCAAGCCAATAACTGTGCCAATAATTTTCTCACGAGAAATGTTGGGTTGTGCCCCACCTGCTCCCATTCCAATGAAGAGCGGCTTTAACGCCTTCAAAACTAGAAGCAAATATTTACGCTCAAGACCTGAGGATGGAGTACATGCACAAACCGCTTGGTTCGTTGTTCCCTCGACATTCAGGATTGCCGTTTTACCAATCGTCGCACCGTACATGGCAATAAGTACATCACCAACATTATTAAACCGCAGCGAACACTCTTTGAGGGCTAGTTCAGTAACAGTCTCTTCCGATTGGTCAATATAATCTCCAATCAATTCGCCGGACTTAAACCATGGAATTGTGCCTCCGTAATAGGAAGAATTGCTTCTTGACGGGGTCGCACCCGCTCCCCAATCTCCGAGTGCGCCAAGTCTTGCCCATTGCCAGCCCCTAGGCAACTCATGGCGTAGCTCTGACTCTTCAATCCCAAGCTGCTCTTTGTTTTTTCTGATTTTCCCACCAGCAATCAGCCGGTCTTTCTCAGCACGGATTTGTTTGAGCAACTCGCTGGCGGGCTCGTCGCTCGGGTCTTGCGGCACGAGCTTCCCCTGCACCGCAAGACTTAAAATCAGCTCGCGCAGGCGCTTGATGCCATCAGGGGCCGTGGCGAGCAGGTTAAAACCGTCGGTGAATTTCATGCCTTGCCCTCCAGCGCGGCGGCAAGGATGGCTTTGAGCTGGTCGCGGATTGCCTGCGCATCGGCTTGCAGGGCTTGGTATTGCATCAGCAGCTCGTCGGGGTCGTGGCTGATAGACTCACCCACGTGCGGGTTTTTCTGGTCGAGGTTGAAGCCCTTGGCGCGAATGTCGTCGATACTGACCTTCCACGCGAACTCGTTTTCCACACGGCTGGCGAAGCCGTCGGCGTCGCTGCCCCACCATGCTTTTTCGACGTCAAATTCGTCAATGCGAATCGGCTTGGTCTTGCTGTAGCTCTTGTAGCCTGCCGGGTATTGGTGCTCGTAGTACCAGACGTCCTTGGTGGGCTGGCCTTTGGTGAAGAACAGCAGGTTGGTCTTGATACCGGTGTACGGCGCAAACACACCATTGGGCAGGCGCACGATGGTGTGCAGATTGCATTCGGTCAGCAGTTTTTCCTTAATGCGCGTTTTCACGCCCTCACCAAATAGCGTGCCATCCGGCAGCACGACGGCGGCACGGCCGTTGTGCTTGAGCAGCTCGGTAATCAGCACCAGGAACAGGTCGGCGGTTTCCTTGGTGCGCACATCGGCGGGAAAGTTGGACTCGATGCCTGGCTCTTCGGTGCCCCCAAAGGGCGGGTTGGTCAGAATGACATCGACCATATCGCGCGGGCCATAGCTCACCAGCGGCCTGGCCAAGGTGTTGTCGTGGCGAATCTGGAACGGAATTTCGATGCCGTGCAGCAACATATTGGTGACGCAAAGCAGATGGGGCATCTGCTTCTTTTCGACGCCGTGGATGGCCTGCTGCAAGCGGCTCTCATCCTCGACCGATTTGACCTGCGCGCGCAAATGCTCAATCGCACAAGCGAGAAAGCCACCGGTGCCGCAGGCCGGGTCTAGTACTTTTTCGCTTAGTTGCGGGTTGACCATATCGACCATGAACTGCGTGACTGCGCGGGGCGTGTAGAACTCACCCGCATTGCCCGCGCTTTGCAGGTCTTTAAGGATTTTTTCGTACAGGTCGTTAAACAGGTGGCGGTCTTGCCGGTTGTTGAAGTCGATTTCGTTGATTTTGTTGATGACCTGGCGCAGCAACTGACCTGACTTCATGTAGTTGAAGGCGTCTTCAAACACCGACTGCACAACGAATGCACGGGCATTCAGCACCGCATCGGCGTTCAGCCCCTTGAGCGCGCCAAACAGGTCGTTATTCACAAAGCCCAGCAACCCGTCACCGGTAATGCCCTCGGCATCGGCCGCCCAGTTTCGCCAGCGCAGCGCTTCTGGAATCGGTGAGACGTACCCATCACGCATCATCTCGATTTCCGTTTCCTGGTCGTCGAAAATCTTGAGAAAGAACAGCCAGGACAATTGCGATATGCGCTGCGCGTCGCCATCAATGCCAGCGTCCTGGCGCATGATGTCCTGGATGGATTTAATGAGAGTGGTGCTGATGGTCATGGGTAATTCGTAAAACGCGGGAAGAGCGGCGTGGGTTCCGCCCAGTGGTGTCTGAAAATGGAAGCACCGGCGCTGTGCTGGCAGTCAGCCAGGCCGGATTTATTCCGTCATTGGTATAAGGCGAGTTCAAGACTACGCAGTGCCGCCTGGTATTGAGGCTTGCCGCCAAACGACTTAATCAGCTCGACAGGGGAGCCGAGGGGCGCAAAGTCTGGCGTTCGCAATACCTCCGTTTGCTCGATATTGGCGATGCCTTCATCGGCGTATTTGTCGAGGAGCTTGTCCAGCACCTTGCGGGCAGTCTCGCCGTACTGCGTGAAGTAGTTCTTCTTTTTGACATTGTCGGCGCGTTCGCGGCGGGTCAACGGTTTCTGGCCGAAGGCGACATGGCAAACCAGGTCAAACGGGTCGAGGTCTTTGCCCGTTTCTTTGGCCAGTTCGTCAAAAAACACGCCCTGCGCTGCCAACTCATCGACAATGGCCTGCTTCCTGTCGGCATCGGTCCAGCTCTGTAAAAACTCATCGAGCGAGGCAAAACGCTTCTTGAGCTGGATACGGGTGTAGTCTTTCAACGACTCGGTAATCAGCTTGCCGTCCGGTCCCATGAACTGGACGCGCTCATTGGCCACATAGACGGTTACGTCATCGACGACGTATTTGATGCGCGCCCCGCCGCCCTGCGCGGCATTGCCGCCCGTACCATTATCAGGGTCATAAGTACCCCGGGGCCCGTCGACGGACTTGCCTTGCTCGTCGGTGGGTGGGTCGTTGTCCCCGGACGGGGCGACAGGCTCATCCCCTTTCGGCTCATAAATAACGACGGGCTCGCCATCGAACGCCGGGTCGGCAAAGTTTTCGGTGGCTTTTTTGAAATCCAGAATCGTGAACCACAGCTTGTCGTAATCGTCGTTAATCCGCGTACCGCGACCGATAATCTGCTTGAACTCGGTCATGCTGTTGATGGTGCGGTCAAGCACGATAAGTTTGCAGGTCTGCGCATCGACCCCCGTGGTCATCAGGCGGCTGGTGGTCGCAATGACGGGGTAGGCACGTTTGGGGTCGATGAAGTTGTCCAGCTCCATCTTGCCCTCGGCGTTATCCCCGGTGATTTGCATAACGTATTTCGGGTTGGCGCTGGCCAAATCGGTATTGGTATTAATCAGCGCCTGGCGCATGCGACTGGCGTGGTCGATGTCTTCGCAGAACACTATCGTCTTGTTCATGCGGCCAGTAGCGTGCAGTAGCTCGGTAATGCGTTTGGCGACTGCCTCGTCACGCTGGGTCAGTACCAGCGTCTTGTTCATGTCTTTCTGGTTGTAGATACGGTCTTCGATGGCCTGGCCTTTGGCATCGACTTTGCCTGCGGTAGGCCGCCAGCCCGAGTCTTTATCCAGGTCGATGCGAATCACCTTATAGGGTGCGAGAAAACCGTCGTCAATCCCTTGCTTGAGCGAGTAGGTGTAGACGGGCTCACCAAAGTAGGTGATGTTGGAAACTTCGGTGGTTTCTTTCGGCGTGGCGGTCAGCCCAAGATGCACGGCACTGCCAAAGTAATCA
Organism: Paraburkholderia sp. HD33-4; assembly: GCF_021390635.1. Lineage (NCBI taxonomy): Bacteria > Pseudomonadati > Pseudomonadota > Betaproteobacteria > Burkholderiales > Burkholderiaceae > Paraburkholderia > Paraburkholderia sp. HD33-4. Next base: position 3,468,312 of record NZ_JAJEJS010000001.1, read on the forward strand.
AGAATTTCGCGCCAGGCCGAGTCTTCCGCCGCGCTGCCCCGGTGGCACTCGTCAATCACCACCAAATCAAAAAAGTCGGGGCTGAATTGCTTGTAGATGTTCCGCTCTTCTTCCGTGCCTGTGACGGCCTGGTAGAGCGAGAGGTAAATCTCGTAGGATTTGTCGACTTTTTTGGTTTGGGGATTGACACCCAGCTCGACCAGCTCGGTCGTCTTCTGGCCAGCGCCATCGACCTTCTCGACGCCCTTCTGGTTGACGCTGAGTTTCGCCATCGCGCCCTTGAAGGGTTTGAAGTCATTGACCATTGTCTGGTCGACCAGAATATTGCGGTCAGCCAGAAACAAAATCCGCCTGGCGGTACCTGACTTCCACAAGCGCCAGATAATCTGGAAAGCAGTGTAGGTCTTGCCCGTGCCTGTCGCCATGACCAGCAAAATCCGCTTTTGGCCTTTAACCACGGCTTCGACCGAGCGGTTAATCGCATTGACCTGGTAATAACGTGCGGAGCGGCCGGCGTGGTAATCCTGAGCATAGACTGCCGCTTGCTCGTCGCTGATGCCTTTCCAGGTCAGATAGCGCTGCCACAGAACTTCAGGGGAAGGGAACTCGGCCAGACTGATTTCGCGCTCCAACACTCCATCGGCGAGGGTCTTGTCGTGAAAGACAAATCCATCGCCATTGCTGGAGAAAGCGAATGGCACATCGAGCATGGCTGCATAATCCAGCGCCTGCTGGATACCATCACGAACCGTGTGTTTGTTGTCTTTAGCTTCAACGACAGCCAGGGGCTGGTCTGGCTTGAAAGACAGCACGTAATCGGCCCGGCGGATGGTTTTGGTGTCGCGTACACCTTTGTTGCCATGCACGACAACACGCCCCGCCGTAAGGTTGACCTCTTCACGCAACTGGCGCTGCTTATCCCAACCTGCGGCTTCCAGCGCGGGAGTAATGAGCTTGGTGCAAATATCTCTCTCGGAGAGCTTTTTCTTGTCCATAACCCAGACCAGCACGTGATTTTTCGATGAGTCGTTGATTGTACCGGATGAAAGTCCGGCAAATCAGTGACAGCAAGTCTGTCTGCGACAGCGTCGAAAGGCCAGCGCTGGGACCCATGGGTGACGCGTTGCGGAAGCTTGAAGTCACGCGGCCTGACCTCCAGAAGCTTCTGGACACAGCGTCAGCCTGTCCGTTCGACACAGGCAGACAGGCAAGACAGGCAAGACAGGCAAAAATGCACGTCCGACGACGGCTCCATTGTTGAAACCGTCGACTGCGGGCCAATGGTGCCACACGCAGCGCGTCCCTCATCCCGTCCTGGTGGACGTCTGGCATCGGGGCGCGATAGGCAACCCGCGCCACGGCCCCCGGCATCAGGTCACGCCTTGCCAAAAGCGGCGCGACTCGCACAAGCAGGCTCGAATTGGCGGGCGCATTGTCGATGCCAGTCCGCGAAAGGGAGAACACCCGATATGGACCACGCCGCTACGGTTCCCCTGACATCCGCACGACCGGCTTGAAGCCGTTCACGCCCTCTTGTGTGTGCCACCGGGGTGTGCCAGAATCAATCCAGAGACGAAGCCAAGTCTTTGTTTTTAAAGGACCAGATTTATACTGAGCGAGAATCTCACCGCCTCCGCCAGATTCTGTGGCACTGCAACCCCGTCGATTCTGATGAACGACGGGGTTTTGCTTTTGCGGATTGGAAAAAAGGCGCCAATTCAGAACGCTGAATTCAAACCGGCCGCGTCCTGAACACGATTCAGACAGGCATCAAGAGGCAACCTGAAATCCAGGCTATCGCGCTTGTGCCCTCACGCGCTAAACCACCCCCACCGCCTCAACCTCGATCTTGAACCCATAGTGCAACTGCGGTACCGGCACGACCGCGCGCGCCGGCTTCGCATCGCCGGCCCAGCGCGCATAGATCTGATTGAAGCTCGGCCAGTGTTCAACATCGACGACATACACGCGCACCTGCACGAGTTGCGCGACGCTGCTGCCGACGCTTTCGAGCGCCGCCTTCACATTGGCCAGAACCTGTTCGGCCTGCGCGTCGAATGACGCATCGGCGAGCTTTTCGCCTTGCGCATTGATCGGCAATTGCCCGGACACGAAGACGAAGCCATTCGCGACCGCCACATGACTGTAGTGACCGCCGGGCTTCGCCAGCGCCGCTGGGTTGTCGGTGTGAGGCAAACGTGAGTCGTGCGTGCTATCGGTCATCAACCACTCCAGAAGTAAGAATCCCGGAGCGGTTCATCACGTGCACCACCTGCATTCAGCACGAGACCACGCACGGCGCAACACACGTCACGCACTCGCCATCTCGAGCTTCTCGCGCGCGTCCGCACAACGACGATTCAGATCGCGATGCATCAACTGGCTATCCAGCAAAGCCGATACATCCGTCAAACCGTGATCAAAGCGCAAGACGTATTCGATGTCGGTGTAATCGTAATAAGCGCCGCTGTCGGCCAGCCGTTGCGCTTCGGCGAATGCGGCAAATTGCCGTTCGCCGCTCATCAGGTCTTTGATCGCCATGATTGCCGCTCCGAGGAACAGTGACTTCATCATAGCAATGCAAACCGCGAAGCACGGTGGTGCGCGCGCAACACCAGGTGTTATCCGGAGAAGCGCCCGCTGAACTCACGCGTTGGCCGACGTCCACCGCCGAAGTAGCACGGGCGTCATACAGCTTTCACATCGTTTTCACAGCGCTCGCGCAGTGCTCTCCGTCGATATCCCCCCAGCACCCTCACACCGCCGCAACCGGCGCTTTCGTGCCGTTCCAGCGCAAAACGAGCAGGCGCCCGACGAAACACAGGCAGCCCGCCACGCCGACCACGATCCCCATGCCCTTCGGGGTACCGTCCTGCCACAGCCCGACCGCGAGGCTCGACAACGCGCCGAGCGCAAGCTGCACCGCGCCGAACACGGCCGCCGCGGCGCCCGCGTTGGCGGGATAGCGATGCATCAGATCGGTCGTGCAGTTCGCGGACAACACACCCACCACGCCGACGACGAAGAACAGCCCGAACACGATCGACCACAAGCCACCCCACCCCGTCAACGACACGATCGACACGAACAGCGACGCGACGAAGCTGACGGTCGCCGCGAACGAGATGATCGGCACCGGCCCCAGCCGGCCGACGAGCCGCGTGTTCAGGTAATTGCCGAACATGATGCCGATGATGTTCAGCGCAAACAGGAAGCCATAGTGCTGCGCGGACACGTGGAAATACTCGATGTACACGAACGGCGTCGCCGTGATGTACGCGAACATCGATGCGAACGCCATGCCGCCGCACAACATATGCCCCCACGCGACCGGATCGCGCAGCAGCGTGCCGTACGCGCCGAACGACTTCAGCAGCGCGGACTGCGCGCGCATCTCGCGCGGCCACGTCTCCGGCACTTTCAGGTATGCGGTCACCGCGCACACGGAACCGAACAGCGTCAGCGCGACGAACACGGTGCGCCAGCCGCCGACCAGCAGAAGCTGTCCGCCGATCAGCGGCGCGAGCAGCGGACCGATCGCCGTGACGATCGCGATCATCGACAGCACGCGCGCCGCGTCGCCCGGCTCGTGCGCGTCGCGCGCGATCGCGCGGGCGAGCACCGACGCCGCGCCTGCGCCCAACGCCTGCACGAAGCGAAAGCCGACCAGCGAGCCGATCGAAATCGACAGCGCACACGCAATGCTCGCGAGCGCATACATGATGATGCCGCCAAGCAGGATCGGCCGACGGCCATACGTATCGGACAGCGGACCGTAGAGCAGCATGCCGAACGAGAAGCCGAACATGAAGCTCGTGAGCGTCGATTGCGCGGCGCCCGTGCTGACCGCGAAGGCCTGCGCGATGGTCGGCAGGCTCGGCAGATACATGTCGATGGAAATCGGCCCGCACGCGGCCAGTGCGCCGAGCAACAGGATCAGCCGGCCATCGGGCCGGCGTTTGACGACGTGAGACATGGGAAATCCGGATGGAACGCCGCGCCGGCATCGGCAGCGGAACGGGTGAAGCGGGAACGGCCAGCAGCTGACCGGCTCGATTGTACGCGACGGTTAACCCGCCGACTGCGCCCGTGGCAGGCCGCGTGGACGTTGCGCGACAGCGCGGCGCGGCGCAATCGCCGTCGATCGGTTAAGCTGCCGCCTGCATGTCCGGCCGTCCGGCGCTCCTCCGCATGCGCAGCCTGACGGCCGCCTATCCGCGCTCGACATCGCGCAACGCCCTTCCCCTGATCCCGTTCGAACCCGCGATGACCGCCTTCCTGCTGATCTGGAGCCCCAAGAAATGGCCGTGGCCCGAGTTGCCCGACATCGCGAAACGAGTGGCGGCCGGCGAAGCGGTGACCGACGCGTGGGGCTGCGGCTTCGCGCGCGGCATCCTGCCTGGCGATCGCGTGTTCCTGCATCGCGTCGCGCAGGAGCCGAAAGGCATCTTCGGCTCGGGCTACGTGACGCGCGCGCCCTACGAAGTCCCCGACGCGTCGACCAAACGCGGCTACCGGCTGTGCATCGACTTCGTCTATGACTGGCTCGTCGACGCGCATCACGCGCCGGTCATTGCTCGCGATCAGCTGCGCGTGCATCCGTTCTCGGTGCAGACGTGGGATGCGCAAAGCTCCGGCACGATCATCAAGCCGATCGCCGAAGGCGCGCTGGAGAAGCGCTGGGCCGAATTGACCGGCAAGCGCAAGCCGCCGGCGATACCCGCACCAGCAAGCCAAGCCTAGCCAGGCCAGACGCGCGCCGCCGCGACCGCCCGCCCGCACAGCCCGCCGGCGCCGACTCCGGTACAATTTCTCGATCCATCCCAGCATCGCGCGAAGTGTCCGCGGGAATCGTCCGAGCCCCTTTGCGCCGCTGCGCAACCCCTATTCCAGCCATCGCCATGTCCAGAAACGAAATCCTCTTCGAACGCGCGCAACGCACGATCCCCGGCGGCGTGAATTCGCCGGTGCGCGCTTTCCGTTCCGTCGGCGGCACGCCGCGCTTCATCGAGCGCGCGCAAGGTCCTTACTTCTGGGACGCGGACGGCCAGCGCTATACCGACTACATCGGCTCGTGGGGGCCGATGATCCTCGGTCACGTCCATCCCGAAGTGCTCGAAGCCGTGCAGCGTGTGCTCACGAATGGCTTCTCGTTCGGCGCACCGACCGAGTCGGAAGTCGAAATCGCCGAGGAAATCTGCAAGCTGGTGCCGTCGATCGAACAGGTGCGCATGGTGTCGAGCGGCACCGAGGCGACGATGAGCGCGCTGCGTCTCGCGCGCGGCTTCACGAACCGCAGCCGCATCGTCAAGTTCGAAGGCTGCTATCACGGTCACGCGGACAGCCTGCTCGTGAAGGCCGGCTCGGGCCTTCTGACCTTCGGCAATCCGACCTCGGCGGGCGTGCCGGTCGATATCGCGAAGCACACCACCGTGCTCGAATACAACAACGTCGCCGAACTCGAAGAAGCGTTCAAGGCGTTCGGCAACGAGATCGCCTCGGTGATCGTCGAGCCGGTCGCGGGCAACATGAACCTCGTGCGCGCGACCCCGGAATTCCTCCAGGCGCTGCGCCGCCTGTGCACCGAGTACGGCTCGGTGCTGATTTTCGACGAAGTGATGTGCGGCTTCCGCGTTGCGCTCGGCGGCGCGCAGCAACTCTACGGCATCACGCCGGACCTCACCTGTCTCGGCAAGGTGATCGGCGGCGGCATGCCGGCGGCGGCGTTCGGCGGCCGGCGCGACATCATGGCCCACCTCGCGCCGCTCGGCGGCGTCTATCAGGCGGGCACGCTGTCGGGCAATCCGATCGCGGTAGCGGCAGGCCTGAAGACGTTGCAGCTGATCCAGGCGCCGGGCTTCTACGACACGCTCGCCGCGCGCACCACGCGTCTCGCGCAAGGTCTCGCACAGGCGGCACGCGCAGCGGACGTGCCGTTCGCGGCAGATGCGCTCGGCGGCATGTTCGGCATCTACTTCCGCGAATCGATCCCGACGAGCTTCGCCGACGTCACGAAGAGCGACGTGCCGCGCTTCAACGCGTTCTTCCACAAGATGCTCGACGCGGGTGTGTACTTCGCGCCGTCCGCGTATGAGGCAGGCTTCGTGTCGAGCGCGCACGACGAAGCGGTCATCGACGCGACGATCGAAACCGCGCGCGGCGCGTTCGCCGCGTTGAAGGGCTGAACCCAGAGCGCGGTCGAGCCTCGGTCGAGGCCTCGAGCGCGGATTGAAGCAAGGCTTGAAGCAAGGTCTGACGCAAAGGCCGCAACCCGCACGACCCAGACACCGCACCGCAACGGACACCGATGTTCTCGCAAACCGATTTCGTCCATATGGAACGCGCGCTCGCGCTCGCGAAGCGCGGCATGTACACGACCGACCCGAACCCGCGGGTCGGTTGCGTGCTCGTCAGAAACGGCGAGGTGATCGGCGAAGGCTACACGCAGCCAGCCGGCCAGGATCACGCCGAGATTCGCGCGCTGAAGGACGCGCGCTCGCGCGGCCACGACCTGCGCGGCGCGACCGCCTACGTGACGCTCGAACCGTGCAGCCATTTCGGCCGTACGCCGCCGTGCGCGAACGCGCTGATCGAAGCGCAGATCGGCCGCGTGATCGCGGCGATGGAAGATCCCAATCCGCAGGTCTCCGGCCGCGGTCTCGCGATGCTGCGCGATGCCGGTATCGAGGTGCGCTGCGGGCTGCTCGCGAACGAAGCGCGGGAGCTGAACATCGGTTTCGTGACGCGTATGACGCGCGGCCGTCCGTGGGTGCGCATGAAGGTGGCGGCATCGCTCGATGGCCGCACCGGCTTGCCGTCGGGCGAAAGCCAGTGGATCACGGGCGCGGCCGCGCGCGCCGACGGTCATGCGTGGCGCGCCCGCGCGTCGGCGATCCTGACCGGCATCGGCACCGTGCGCGAGGACAATCCGCGCATGACCGTGCGCGCGATCGATACACCGCGCCAACCGCACCGCGTGCTGATCGACAGCCAGCTCGAGGTGCCGCTCGATGCGCAGATCCTGGCCGGCGCGCCGACGCTGATTTTCTGCGGCGAGCTCGATGCGCGGCTCGAAGAGCGCGCGAGCGCGCTGCGCGAGCGCGGCGCCGAGATCGTGCCGCTGCCGAACGCGTTCGGCAAGGTGGACCTGCCGCGCATGCTGAGCGTGCTCGGCGAGCGCAACGTGAACGAGCTGCACGTCGAAGCCGGCTACAAGCTGAACGGCTCGCTGCTGCGCGAAGGCTGCGTCGATGAACTGCTGGTCTATCTCGCGCCGAGCCTGCTCGGCATGGACTCGATGAGCATGTTCAATCTGGACTCGCCCGACCTGCTCGAAGATCGCGTGAAGCTCAATTTCCACACGATCGAGCGGATCGGCGACGATCTGCGGATCCTCGCGCGCTTCGCACCGACAGCCGTACCCGGGACCGATACCGTGTCCCCCACCGTTTCGAAATGATCAAGGACTAGCACGATGTTTACAGGAATCGTCGCGGCAGTGGGCCGCATCGAATCAGTCAAGCCGCTCGGCACGGGCGGCGACGCGGGCGTGCGCCTGAACGTCGAGGCGGGCGGGCTCGACCTCGCCGACGTGCAGCTCGGCGACAGCATCACGATCCAGGGCGCCTGCATGACGGTGGTCGCGATGACCGATCATTCGTTCGAAGTCGACGTGTCGCGCGAGAGCCTGAACCGCACGGCCGGTCTCGGCGAAACCGGCGAGGTCAATCTCGAGAAAGCGCTGCGCGCGCATGACAGGCTCGGCGGCCATATCGTCTCCGGCCACGTCGACGGGCTCGGTACCGTCACGCGTTTCGCGCCGGTCGGCGAATCGCACGAGTTGCGCATTCTGGCGCCGCGCGAGATCGGCCGCTATCTCGCATACAAGGGATCGATTACGGTCAACGGCGTGAGCCTGACCGTCAATGCCGTCAATGATCGCGACGATGGCTGCGAGTTCTCGATCAATCTGATCCCGCATACCGTGCAGGTGACGGCGCTCAAGCATCTGCGCGACGGCGTACGGGTGAATCTGGAGATCGATCTGATCGCGCGGTACGTGGAGCGGATGCTCAATGCGCCGCGCGATGGCGAAACGTCGTCGAAGTAAATCCGCGCACGAGGGTATGTCACCATGCCGGGCAAGCGTTGGCCACCCGTACGTTGCCGGAATCCGCTGCCTGTGCGCCTGACGAAAGCGTCGCTGATGCTCGCCTGCATCGTCGGCACCAGCGCAGCCAGTGCCACGATCACGTCGACGCCGCACTTCGTGTCCGCGCAGAGCATTGCCTGCACCTATGGTTTGTCCAGCGACGATCTGAAGTCCGCCGGCGCCGTGCTCGAGCCGGCGCCGCGTCCCAATGCGATCGTGCGTGCATGGGTCGACGAACGTGGACAGATCGCCGACACGGTCGTCGAGGTATCGTCGGGCAATCCGGCGTTCGACAACCTCGCACTTCAGGCATCGCGGCGTGCCCAGTGCAGACCCTTCACCGGCGTGGACAATCAGCCTGTGGCGGTCGAAACCAATTTCGTGTTCAACCTGCCGCACGCGGGCGTCACGACGGCCGCGAACAACACGGACTCCGCCCATCTGCCGTCTTTTCCGTCGGGAGGGACCGGTCCTTCGCTGCTGTCGTCCGCGTTGCCGTTTCTCCCCGGCAAACCGCTCGATGCTGCCGAACTGGCCAACCGCCTGGGCATCCCGGCCGACTCGTCCAAAGCGAAGCTGCTCGCGGACTGGGCGAAGAAACTGACAGCCGATCCGGACATCCAGCGCTACTACTTTTCGCGCGACAGCAATCCGGCTTCCGCGGGTCCCGCCGTGCTCGAACGCGCGCTGGGCGTGCTGGACGGCATGGCGCGCATCTCGCAGCAAGACCGCGATCAGTTGATGGGCCTGACCACGCTCGCGCTGAACGACGCGCCGCCCGATTGCGGCGGCCTGAAGAATCTGCAACTGATCACGTCGCACTATCTATCGATGGATAAGGAGAGCGACGCGGAACTGCGGGCGCAACTGCAGGCGATGTTCAACCTCGTCAAACAGTCGACGCAAACCACGCCGCTGCCGCAGGTCACGCCCGGACAACGGCTGCGCGGACAACTGGCGCTCTCGCAGTCGATCGCGGACGCACTGAATCGCGACCCTGCCGAGGCCGATGATCTGGGGCTGTTGACGAGCGGACGCCAAGGCGAGCTTTCGCCCGAGGCATGGTGCAATGCGATGCGCGTTTATCGCCAGGCGTTCGATAAAACGCCGCGACAAGCACGCGAATGGATCACGCTGGCGGAACTCGACACCAGCAGACGTTCGGCGGCACTACTGATCTCGGCGCTGAAAAAGCTCGCTTCGGCCGCGCCCCGGCAGCCGGCCTCCGCGCCGAAAGTGTTCGACTACGCGGAGCTCGTCCGGCAGCGCGTGCAGCCCAACATCGTGTGGAGTGGCAAGACCGGGCCTCGGGAAACCGTGGTCGAAGTGCACTGCACGTCGTCGGGCAGTCTCGAATCGGTAAAGATCGTTCGATCGAGTGGCGATCCGGTGTGGGACAAGGCCGCCATCGAGGCGGTCCAGCGCTCCGATCCGATGCCGCGCGATGAAAACGGTGAGACGCCACGGTCGTTCACGATTACGCTCAGACCGGGCGTTTGAAAAGGACGCTTTTCGCTTCAGAACGATTCCGAGCGCACCTGCGACTTCAGATCGAACAAACCTTCCTGATGCGTCGCCAATGACGCCTCGAGACGCCGCGCGAGCTTCATCAGTTGAGCGATCGACGCGCGGCATCGTTGCGCGGCATGACCGGCAAGACTCAGAACGCACTCGCGAATCGCGTGGCTGAGCGCGGCGTGAAGGCGGCCATAGTCGACGCCCGCAACTTCGCGCATCGGTCCATTTGCGCCCACACGCTCGACGACAATATCGTCGAAACCGACGTCGGCGTCGAGTTTGATCTGTGCGAGTGAAGCGTCGGGCTCGATCAGATAAGCGCCCAACAGCCGGTCTGCCTCGCGAGCAAACAGCTCGAATATCGATTGCGACAGCGCGTTGCCAAGCCCGATCACGTCATGCGTTGCCGCATGCGCATCGAGCAACCCGGGCAGCGTCGGCACGATGCCGCGCCACACGGCATTGGCAAGTTGCTCCTGCTGTTGCTCGAGCTTCACGAGCGCCGCTTGCGACGACTCGCCCAGTTCGGCAAGCAACGGCAGCACGTCGCTTTGCAGGCTGCCGAGCACGTTTTCTTCCAGATGATGCAGCAGCACCTCGGCCCGCTTGCGCCGCTTATACGCGAGCGCCGGTCCGGTGATGTCGAGCAACGCGGCATAGAGCCGCTCGAAACCCGCTTCGCTCATGGCCGCCGCCGTCTGCCCCGCCTCGCGCGCCACATACGCGGAGATCGACACCGGCGGTTTCAGCAGCGCCTTGTCGACACCCATCGCCACGAGCTTGTCTTCCGCTCGCACCTTGATGTCATGTTCTTGCAGCAGCCGACGCGGCGCGCTCTTGTTGCACAGGCACTTGACGAGTTCTCCGTCGACTTCGTCTTCCTCGTATTCGTCGCTGCGCGTGACCACCGGCAGCAACGGCTTGTTCCGATGCAACTCGCGGCCGAGCTCGTCGAGTTCCTGCACCTGGCCCGGAGACGTGGAGCTGGTCAGCCACAACACACCGTCGGCGCTATCGGTGAAGCGCTGCGTCAAAGCGGCGTTCTCCGGCGTCACCGAATGCAATCCCGGCGTGTCGAGCAGCACCAGCTTCGCGCCGAGACGCACGCCTTGCAGCCGCGAGGTCGTTTCCGTCGCACCTTCCGTGAAGGGCTCCGACGTTTCGACGACGCGGCCCGCGTCGACATGGAAATACTGCACGCTGCGGCCGTGCGCGGCGAAGCGCTCGGCGAGGAAATTGCAGAACGAGCTTTTGCCCGCGTTGAACTTGCCGAATACGAGCAGCAGTGCCTGTTCGTCGAAATGATCGGCGAGGTGTGGGGCCGCCTCGACGCTCGACCACTGTTGCATCCACGCCGCTACGCTGTCGCGCAGCAGCATGTTGATCGTGTCGGCCTGAATGGCCAGTGGGTTGTTTGCGTGCAAGCCGTCGCACGTCAAAGCGTCGGTTCGCAGATCGACGCTCAGCTTCGCGAGCCAGTCGTTCAGCGCATGCAGCAGCGCGTCGATATCCTCAGCGAGGAAGTCGAATGCATCGACCTCGGCGATGAAGCGTTGCTCGTGGCTCACGTCGGCTTTCATGCGTGAGCCTCCAGTAGCCGCATCGCGGTCGCCGCGTCGTCCGATGCGGCGATCGCCGCTTGCGTATCGGCGATCTGCGCGGCCAGCGCCTTGCGGTCGGCGGACAGCTCGTAGTAGTGCGTGAACTCGCGTTGCATGCGTTCGCGTCCCGCCGCTTCGCAGAACATGCGGCGCAGGTCCTTGCGGAACTTCACCGACACGCCCATCACCGCGATCATCACCGAGTTCAGGCTTTTCGCCGCGGTGTGCTGCGCCGCCGGCAAACCGATGACGCCGTGCCCCGCCAGCATCGCATCGATTTCGATGCACGCGCGCGAGTACGCGATCTGGATATGCGCGCGCTCCAGTTTGCCCGCGGTGATCGCGTAGGCGTCCTTCGCGGTATCGGGCACGATCGCGTGATCGGTGCGAAGCGCATTCAACATCGCGTCGATGTCGCCGCTGACCTTATCGATGACGGCCGCGAGACTCCGATCGAAATCCTGCCTTTGTTGTTGCTGCGTCGTGAGCAGAATATCCAGCGACGTCTGCCGCGCCGCGCGCAGCCGTTGCAGTTCGTCGCGGATTTCGCCGATCAGCAGCGCGGTTTCGTGTGTGCGCGCATTCGGCACGCGCGCGAGTTCCGCGTGCAGCGCCGCGTGCAGCGCGGGGATGCCGCTCTTTTCCAGCAGCAGTTTCTTGCCGCCGTCGAGCCCCTTGCGATGCCGCATCGACGACACCGCATTCAACGCGATACCCGGCATTTGCCGGTCGATGGCTGCGCCGATCTTCTGCAACGCGGCGTCGTCGGGAAGCTGGTCGACTTGCGACAGCACGAACAGCGTCTGCCGCCCGGTCCTGACGCGGTCGGCGTCGAGCTCGGTCAACAGCATCAGCTCCTTCGCATCGAGTTCGCCCTCTTTCGCGGCGTGCACGAACAGGCGAATGTCGGACTTCAGCCACGCGGCGCGCAACGCTTCGCGGTCGTCTTCGCTGCCGACGTCGGCGTCGAGTCCCGGCGCATCGAGCCAGCACACACCCTGATGCACGCTGTCGGACAGGCGCACCGTTTCGCGCCGGTCGGACACCGCGAACGCATCGCGGCCCAGCAGCTCGTTAAGCAGGCTGCTCTTGCCATGGTTGTATTTGCCGACGACGGTGACGACCGGTTCGCTGTCGTCGATCAGAATCAGCAGGCGCGCCAGATCGTGGGCGCGATCCGGCAACACGGACGCGACCTCGTGCGCCGCCTGCTCACGAAGTTTGCTCGACACCGTCAACTCCTCGACGCTTCAGGGAATCGGCCGGCAGGACAGCCGGCCGTCGACAACGAAAGGCGGCGGCCGTGTCGCCACGCCGCCGCCTCGTGCGATTACGCTTCGGCCGAAGCGCGCAGACGATAGACGAGCTGGTTGTCCTTACCCTGGACCAGCGGCGTGATCGTGAAGTCGAACTCGATGTCCTTGTACGCATCGGCCTTCAGGCCCAGCGCCGCGCCACCGGTCTTCTCGACGACCGGCGGAATCAGCTCTTCGCGCGTTGCATACGCGAAGTCGTCCCAGATCAGCGGATCGCCTTCGATGTTGAACTGCGTGGTCAGCTTGCGATGGCCGTCGCTCGTGACGAAGAAGTGCACGTGCGCCGGACGGTTGCCGTGACGGCCCAGCGCGTTCAGCAGTTGCTGGGTGGAGCCGTGCGGCGGGCAGCCGTAGCCCACCGGCATCAGCGTGCGGAATTCGTACTTGCCGTCGGCGCCGGTCTTCACCGCGCCGCGCAGGTTGAATTCGCTCTGCGCGCCGGTCGGATCGAAGTGCGAGTAAAAGCCCTTCGAGTTCGCGTGCCAGCATTCGACGAGCGCGCCGGCGACCGGCTTACCGTCCATATCCTTGACCGTGCCGCGGATCACGAGCGGGCCCGCGTCTTCGTCCGCGTTGATGTCGATCTTCGACAGGCCGTCGCGCACCGTCGCGCCGGCGACGTACAGCGGGCCTTCGATCGTGCGCGGCGTGCCGCCTTCGAGACCGATCTGCTTGTCCGCCGCGTCCATGCGGACGTCGAGGTACTTCTCGAGGCCGAGGCCTGCCGCGAGCAGTGCCGCTTCGCCGTCCTGACCCAGCTTGTTCAGATAGTTGATACCGGCCCAGACTTCGTCCGGCGTGATATCGAGGTCATCGATCGCCTTGAACAGGTCGCCCAGCAGACGGAAAACGATCTGCTGGAAACGTGCGTCGCCGTTGCCGGCATCGACGTTGGAAGCGGCTTTCAGCAGATCCTGCACTTCTTTGGTTTCAAAAACTTTGACGCTCACGATGACTGTCTCCAGTTGGTATATGGGGAAAAATTCGGCGTTGGTTGCGCTCGCCTTAAGTGCGCCTGGCCCCTGGGCTCAGATGTCGCCGTCCCGAATCGACGACGGGTGACGACACAGAGGCGTCACCGAAATCTTCATGTACGGGAACAGAGGCAAACCGGACAGAATGTCGTGAAGTTCGGCATTGCTCTCTACATCGAAGATGCTGTAATTCGCGTACTCGCCAACGAGGCGCCAGATATGACGCCACTTGCCGCTACGCTGAAGTTCCTGCGAGTAAGCCTTCTCGCGGGTCTTGATTTCGTTCGCCACTTCGGCCGGCATGTCGACCGGCAGGTGCACGTCCATTCGCACTTGGAAAAGCATGTTTGAATCCTCTTGATCTGAATCCGTTTAGCGAGTGACCTTCATCAGCCCTTCTCGCGTGAATCGCTTGACCTTCGCCTCGTCGAGTTCGATGCCGAGACCCGGGCCATTCGGCACGGTCAGCTCGAAGTCGCTGTAGTCGAGCGGCGTGGTCAGAATTTCTTCGGTGATCAGCAACGGTCCGAACAGCTCGGTGCCCCACTGCAGATTCGCGAAGCTCGCGAACAGATGGGCCGACGCCACGGTGCTGAACGCGCCTTCGAGCATCGTGCCGCCGTACAGCTCGATGCCGGCGGCATCGGCGATCGCGGCCACGCGCTGCGCGGCGAACAGGCCACCGCTCTGCTCGATCTTGATCGCGAACACATCGGCGCCGCCGTTCTTCGCGATCTCGAACGCGCTGTCCGGGCCTTGCAGGATTTCGTCGGCCATCAGCGCGACCGGGAAACGGCGCATCAGGCGCGCGAGCGCCGCGGCGGACGCGACCGGCTGCTCGACCAGATCGCAGCCCGCGTCGGCCAGCGCCGGAATCGCCCAGGCGGCCTGGGTCTCGCTCCACGCCATGTTCACGTCGACGCGTACCGCGGCGCGCTCGCCGACCGCTTTCTTGATCTCGGCGACGTGCTTGATGTCGGTCTTCAGTTCCTTCGCGCCGATCTTCAGCTTGAAGACCTTGTGGCGGCGCACGTCGAGCATGTGCTCGGCTTCGGCGATGTCCTTCGCGGTATCGCCCGATGCGAGCGTCCACGCAACCGGCAGGCGCTCACGACGACGGCCGCCGAGCAGCTCGCTCACCGGCACGCCGAGGCGCTTGCCCTGCGCGTCGAGCAGCGCGGTTTCGAGCGCGCTCTTCGAGAAATGATTGACCTTGACCAGCTTGCCGAGGTGCGCCATCAGCGCCTGGATCTGCGTCGCGTCCTTGCCGATCATCGCCGGGGCGAAGTAGGCGTCGATCGCGAGCTTCATCGCTTCGGGGCTTTCCGGGCCGTAGGCCATGCCGGCGATCGTGGTGCCTTCGCCGATCCCGACGATGCCGTCGCTGCAGTAGACCTTGACCAGCATCAGGGTCTGCCCGTACATCGTGGCGACTGACAGCTTGTGAGGACGGATCGTCGGCAGATCGACGAGGCGGGTTTCGATACGTTCGATGGTCGCTTGGGTCATGGCGGCGGCTGCGGGAAGTGAGTTCATTGGATGTTTTTATACCCCTCGCCGATTTGAGCCGTCCAATACTTTTCCTGTCCTATTTCATACCTGCAGGGTATGAAGAGGCTAGAAAGCCCGGGGTTTCTAGGGATTTTGCGTCGCACCATGCACGTCGGGCATTGAAAAAGAAGCCATTTTCCCGGCTAAAACATGACCAGCGTCAACTTTCGATGCATGCAGAGCATGCTGTGCGCGGCGGGCATGACCGGCGGCAAAGCGCAGAACGTTCGGGCAGGTTCTCGCGGCGACCAATTCTCACGCCGGGGCTATAGCGCGCTGACCATCACGTAGTAACCGTCGGGATCGCGCAGCGCGAACTCCATCGTGCCCGTATGCGAATTCAGGCGCGGCTCTTCTTCGAGCCGGCCGGCGAGCGTCCGTGCTCGCGCGACGCACGGATCGAAATCGTCGACCCGGAAAAACAGCAGCAAGCCGTTGCCGGGCTGGCCGTTGCCTGGGCTCGTCAACGACGGATGCTCATGAGCGCCCCATTGATGCAGGCACAGCAGCACGGTGCCGTCCGCATCGACGATCTGCCCGAAGTCGTCATGAGCGGGCGACGCCGGCGGCTGACCGAACAGCGTCTGATAACCAGGCGAAGCTGCGCGCCACGTCATGCACACCGATGATCGTCCAGGTACGCTTCATTCGAGCCTCCATCCGGTGACGATACGAAGCCACGCCTGCCGCGGGCCGCCCTTCGACGAGCCTGGCAACCGCGCCGGGCTCATCGCCAGTCGGCCAAACCGCCTATGTCGTCTGGCGGAGGCGACTTGGACACGCGCGTGGCGTAAAATACGCGCTTTCCCGAAAAACTCGCCAACATGACGCTCGCCTCCACCCAAGAGATCATCGCCGAACTGAAAGCCGGCCGGATGGTGATCCTCGTCGACGAAGAAGACCGCGAGAACGAGGGCGACCTCGTGATCGCCGCCGAGTTTGTCACTCCGGAAGCGATCAATTTCATGGCTCGCTACGGCCGCGGCCTGATCTGTCTGACGCTGACCCAGGACCGCTGCAAGCAGCTGAACCTGCCGCTGATGACCTATCGCAACGGCACGCAGTACGGCACCGCGTTCACGGTCAGCATCGAAGCGGCCGAAGGCGTGACGACCGGCATCTCGGCAGCCGACCGTGCCCGCACGATCGCCGCCGCGGTCGCGCCGGACGCGAAAGCCGAGCACATCGTGCAGCCGGGCCATATCTTCCCGATCATGGCCCAGCCGGGCGGCGTGCTGGTGCGCGCCGGCCATACCGAGGCCGGCTGCGACTTCACGAGGCTCGCGGGCCTCACGCCTGCCGCGGTAATCTGCGAAGTGATCAAGGACGACGGCACGATGGCGCGTCTGCCGGACCTGCTCGAGTTCGGCAAGGAGCACGGCCTGAAGACCGGCACGATCGCCGATCTGATCCACTATCGCAGCCGCACCGAGTCGATCGTCGAGCGTATTTGCGAACGCACGATGCAAACCGCGCACGGCGCGTTCCGCGCGGTCATGTATCTCGACCAGCCGAGCGGTCAGCCGCACATCGCGCTGGTGCGCGGCACGCCGGCGCCCGAGCTCGACACGCCGGTGCGCGTGCACGAACCGCTGTCGGTGCTGGATCTGCTCGAAGTCGGCGAATCCACCCACTCGTGGACGCTGGATGCGGCCATGAAAGAAATCGCGGAACGCGATCTCGGCGTGGTCGTGCTGCTGAACTGCGGCGACTCGAAAGACCATCTGATCGACGTCTTCAAGGCGTTCGACTCGAAGGAAAAAGCGGACGCGCTGAAGCGCCGCCCGGTCGACTTCAAGACCTACGGCATCGGCGCGCAGATTCTGCGCGAACTCGGCGTCGGCAAGATGCAGGTGCTGTCGAACCCGCGCAAGCTCGGCAGCATGTCGGGTTATGGTCTCGAAGTCACGGGCTTCATTCCGATGCCCGGCAGCAAAACGCAAGCCCCGCAAGTCTGATCCGGCCACTCACGCGCCTCGCGCCCACTCAAACACTACGGAATTCTCATGGAAATCGGACAATACCAACCGAATCTCGACGGCGACGGACTGCGCATCGGCATCGTCCAGGCGCGCTTTAACGAACCCGTCTGCAACGGCCTCGCCGACTCCTGCATCGAAGAACTCGAACGCCTCGGCGTGACCGGCGAAGACGTGCTGCTCGTCACGGTGCCGGGCGCGCTGGAAATCCCGCTCGCGCTGCAAAAGCTCGCGGAAAGCGCGCAATTCGACGCGCTGATCGCGCTCGGCGCGGTGATCCGCGGCGAGACGTACCACTTCGAACTCGTGTCGAACGAAAGCGGCGCGGGCATCACGCGCATCGGTCTCGACTTCGGCATCCCCGTCGCGAACGCGGTGCTGACCACCGAGAACGACGAGCAGGCCGTCGCGCGCATGACCGAGAAGGGTCGCGACGCGGCGCGCGTGGCTGTCGAAATGGCGAACCTCGCGGTCGCACTCGAACAGCTCGGCGGCGATGACGACGATGAAGAAGACGAAGACGACGAGGAAGAGGCATGAAAAGCGCACGCCGACGCTCCCGCGAACTGGCCACGCAGGGGCTTTACCAGTGGCTGCTGTCGGGCTCGCCCGGCGGTGAGATCGACGCGCAACTGCGCGGCGCGCAAGGTTACGACAAGGCCGACCACGAGCACCTGGACGCGATCCTGCATGGCGTGATGCGCGATTCCGAGGCACTGTCGGCCGCGATCGCCCCGTGCCTCGACCGTCCGATCGAGCAACTGTCGCCGGTCGAACGCGCGGTGCTGCTGGTCGCCGCGTTCGAACTGAAGAATCACGTCGACATTCCGTATCGCGTGGTCATCAACGAAGCGGTCGAGCTGACCAAGACGTTCGGCGGCTCGGACGGCTACAAGTACGTGAACGGCGTGCTCGACAAGCTCTCGGCGCAACTGCGCGCCGCCGAAACGCAGGCGGCTCGCAAGAGCTGAACGCGGCGCGGGTGGGGCCATGCCGCGCCTCGGCTCGACACCGCGACCCACTGCACAGGGCGAAGAAGCTCGAGCGCCCGCAAGGACGGCGCTGCACGCATCGATGAGCGCATCATTCGATGGGTGGACGCCGTCCTGTTTCTGAACTGGATCTAACCGTATGAACTCCGTGACCGAACCTCTCGTGCGGCTTGCCGCGCGCGTCGATGCCATCCAGCCTTTCTACGTGATGGAACTGGCCAAGGAGGCCGCGCTGCTCGAACGCGCGGGGCGCGACATCATTCACATGGGCATCGGCGAGCCGGATTTCACCGCGCCGGAGCCGGTCATCGAAGCGGCCGCGAACGCGCTGCGCCGCGGTGTCACGCAGTACACGAATGCGCTCGGCGTGCACGCGCTGCGCGACGCGATTTCCGCGCATTACGCCGAGTTCTACGGGATCGACGTCGATCCGGCGCGAATCGTGGTCACTGCGGGCGCGTCGGCCGCGCTGCTGCTGGCATGCGCGGCGCTCGTCGATCGTGACGACGAAGTGCTGATGCCCGACCCATGCTATCCGTGCAACCGCCATTTCGTGATCGCCGCCGAAGGCAAGCCGGTGATGGTGCCGAGCGGGCCGGCCGAGCGCTTCCAGCTGACCGCCGCCGACGTCGAACGCCTGTGGGGTGAGCGCACCCGCGGCGTGCTGCTCGCGTCGCCTTCGAATCCGACCGGCACGTCGATCGAGCCGGCTGAACTCGAGCGCATCGTCAAGGCCGTGCGCGCGCGTGGCGGCTTCACGATCGTCGACGAGATCTACCAGGGTCTCAGCTACGACGCGAAGCCCGTGTCGGCGCTCTCGTATGGCGAGGACGTGGTCACCGTCAACAGCTTCTCGAAGTACTTCAACATGACCGGCTGGCGCCTCGGCTGGCTCGTCGTGCCGCCCGCGATGGTCGGCGCGTTCGAAAAGCTCGCGCAGAACCTTTTCATCTGCGCGTCGGCGCTCGCGCAGCACGCGGCGCTCGCCTGCTTCGAGCCGGACACGATCGCGATCTACGAAGCCCGGCGCCTCGAATTCAAGCGGCGCCGCGACTTCATCGCGCCGGCGCTCGAATCGCTCGGCTTCTCCGTGCCGGTAATGCCGGACGGTGCGTTCTATGTGTACGCGGACTGCCGCGGCGTCGCGCATCCGGCGGCCGGCGACAGCGCGGCGCTCACGAAGGCGATGCTGCACGATGCCGGCGTCGTGCTGGTACCGGGCATGGATTTCGGTACGCACGCGCCCAAGGACTACATCCGGCTGTCGTATGCGACCGCGTATCCGAAGCTCGAGGAGGCTGTCGAGCGGCTGGCGAAGCTGTTTGGGCGGCATTGACGCATGGAGTGAGGCCTTGAGTCGGCGGCAGCCGACCCGCCAGACGCAAAAAAGGACACTCGAGAGTGTCCTTTTTTCATACGGCTCGACAACGACGTCTAACTCACGCCCCTATCTCCGACGCCGACGCCACATGGCGCGTCGTCGAACCGGTGCTCGCGTCGTCCTGATCGGCCGGCTGCGTGTGCGCCGCCGGTGTCGTCGAACTGATCGCGTGACCGCCCTGCAGCGTCATTTGGACGCGCTTGCCGTTGCTCGTCGCGGCGGCCGGCGCCGGCGTGGCCGACGCGGTCAGCACCGGAGCCTGCGGCGCATTGATCGGCACCTTGCGGCCGCGCACGACGTCGCGCAGACGACCGCGCTCGGCCATCACCTTCGCGCCGTAGCCGCCGTCGTCCGGCGTGCTCGAGCCGACGTACAGACGCAAGCCGCCCGGCAGCGAGCCGCCGCGCGCGATGCAATCCTTCAGCACGAGCGCGCCGACCTTGATGTTCGCGAGCGGGTCGAGCGCCGCGCTCTGGCCGCCGAAATACTGGAATTTGTCCGAATGCACCTTCGACATGACCTGCATCAGGCCTTGCGCGCCGACGCCGCTCTCGGCGTACGGATTGAAGCCCGATTCGATCGCCATCACGGACAGCAGCAGCAGCGGATCGAGGCCGACTTCGCGGCCGGTGTCGAACGCGGCCTTCACGAGCTCGCCGACGGGCTCTTGAGCGACGCGATAACGCCGCGCGAGGTACGACGCGACCAGGTCCTGCTCGTGGCTCGACACGAGCACGCGGTCGTCGCGCGCATCGGCGGACACACGCTGCTGCGGAATCAGACGCGCGAGCGCGGTGACGCCCTGCATGGTGCGCGGATCTAGGCCGTTGAGCGCGGCGGCGCTCGTACCCGACGTGCCGGAGTTATCGAAGGCGCCGTCGAAGCTCGTGGTGGCCGCGGTGAGGGTCATGCTGCCGTCGTTCGAGCCATCGGTCGGGCTCGGCGCGTTCGGGATGGTCGGCGTAGTCGGCGAATTGGCCGACAGCGATTCGTCGGAGGATGCACCGGCGCTTCTGGTCGGTCCGATGGCGGGCAGCGGATTGCCTTGCAGCAGGCGGACGGGACCCGCTTGCACGGCGGCGGAAATGACCGGCATCAGACGCGCGGCGAGCGCGCCGCGCCAGGTCGGCATCAGCCACAGTGCGAGAGCCAGCACCACCGCGATACCGCCGACGATGCTGAACAGGTGATGACTCAGTCGCGTCCCGCGGCGCAGCGCACCGCGCACAAGCTGCGCAATACGCTCATCGGGACGCCACGATAACCAGGCGTTCATTCAGATCTCCCATCTTGCATGATCCGCGAACTCCGCCGGCACAAATCAGGCGGTACAGCGCGCTCGCAGAGTCAAGACATCGCGTGCTCTCTGGTTGGGCAGCAGCGATGCCGGGAAAACGGCAATAAATACCGTTCGGGGAGCCATCTCAAAAACAGCCCACACACCTCATGTATGACGGGCTTGGCTCCCACGCGAAAAACCAGCGTTAGTGGACGCTGGTGAGGGACTTCTTTAAGGCCGTTCTACGCCGCAGGGAAGTAAAACGGTGACGCGTTGCGTCTAAGGACCGGGGGCGACGGTAAAAAGGTTAACGCCCTGCAACCAATGTGGACGGATTCTATGCACGGTTTTATAGATCGTCAACACTATAGAATGCAAAAACTATAACTAATTGTAATTATGAACAGTGTTCAGTCGCCCGAGAACCGCGCTCTATGCGCGTTTTGGGCGATCCGACCCTGGCTCTTCGCAATAGACCGTTCGGTTGATCTACGTGCGCTAGCTAACGCAGGTAAAATCGACAATCGTTCTTTTTCCGCCGGACCGGTTCCACCGCCGTTCCTGCTGCGCTCCCAGTCCTATGCGCCGTGCATGCGGCCCTGAACCGTCACAGATGAAATACAAAGACTTGCGCGATTTCATCGGCCGCCTCGAGACAATCGGTGAATTACGCCGAATCTCGCAAAAGGTGTCGCCGAATCTTGAAATGACCGAGCTGTGCGACCGCGTGCTGCGCGCGGGCGGCCCGGCTCTGTTCTTCGAGAACACCGAGCGTCATACGTTCCCGGTACTCGGCAATCTGTTCGGCACGCCGCGCCGCGTGGCGCTCGGCATGGGCATCGATGCCGAAGCCGGCGCCGGCGACCAGGCGGCGCTCGAATCGCTACGCGACGTCGGTCGGCTGCTCTCCGCGCTGAAAGAACCCGAGCCGCCGAAAGGGCTCAAGGACGCCGGCAAGCTGCTGTCGCTGGCGAAGGCGGTGTGGGACATGGCGCCAAAGACAGTCAGCGCCCCGCCCTGCCAGGAGATCGTCTGGGAAGGCAACGACGTCGACCTCGCCAGGTTGCCCATTCAGACCTGCTGGCCCGGAGATGCGGGCCCGCTGATCACTTGGGGTCTGACCGTTACGAAAGGGCCGAACAAGAGCCGACAAAACCTAGGCATCTATCGCCAGCAGCTAATCGGGCGTAACAAACTGATCATGCGCTGGCTCGCGCATCGCGGCGGCGCGCTCGATTTCCGCGAGTTCGCGCTGAAAAATCCCGGCAAGCCGTATCCGGTGGCCGTCGTGCTCGGCGCGGACCCGGCGACGATTCTCGGCGCCGTCACCCCCGTGCCCGATACGCTGTCCGAATACCAGTTCGCCGGGCTGCTGCGTGGCGGGCGCACCGAGCTCGCGAAATGCATCACGCCGGGCGTCGACGGTCTGCAGGTGCCCGCGCGCGCCGAGATCGTGCTCGAAGGCTTCATCTACCCGCAGGAAGGCGCGCCGTCGCCCGCTCCGGCCGGCGCGCCGCCCCGTCCGTCGAAGGGTGCGTCGGCCATGTACGAACATGCGCTCGAAGGCCCGTACGGCGATCACACCGGCTACTACAACGAACAGGAGTGGTTCCCGGTCTTCACGGTCGAACGCATCACGATGCGCCGCGACGCGATCTATCACTCCACCTACACGGGCAAGCCGCCCGACGAGCCCGCGGTGCTCGGCGTCGCGCTGAACGAAGTGTTCGTGCCGCTCCTACAGAAGCAGTTCACCGAGATCACGGACTTCTATCTGCCCCCCGAAGGCTGCAGCTACCGCATGGCGATCGTGCAGATGAAGAAGAGCTACCCCGGTCATGCGAAACGCGTGATGTTCGGCGTGTGGAGCTTCCTGCGGCAGTTCATGTATACGAAGTTCATCGTCGTCGTCGATGAGGACGTCAATATCCGCGACTGGAAGGAAGTGATCTGGGCGATCACCACCCGCGTCGACCCGACGCGCGACACGGTACTCGTCGACCGTACGCCGATCGACTATCTCGATTTCGCGTCGCCGGTGGCCGGCCTCGGCTCGAAGATGGGGCTCGACGCGACCAACAAGTGGCCGGGCGAAACCGACCGCGAATGGGGCCGCCCGATCGTGATGGACGACGCGGTCAAACAGCGTGTCGATAGCTTGTGGAACGAGTTGGGCCTCGGCCTGTAACGCGCGCCGGACAACACAATCAATAACGGATGGAGCGCTCGCGCGGATGCACGCTTTTTCAATGATGTCGGACGGCTTTTTTCTGTCCTTGTCGCTGTGCCTCGATATCGGTCTCGTCAACGTCGCGATCATTTCGCTGACGCTGTCACACGGCTTCCGGCCGGGTTTCTGGCTTGGCCTCGGCTCGTGCGTCGGCGATCTCATTTACGCGACGCTGGCACTCGCGGGCATGGCCGCGCTGCTGCAGTTCGAATCGGTGCGCTGGGTCGTGTGGATCGGCGGCGCGGCGATTCTGCTGTTTCTCACCTGGAAGATGGCGCGTGAAGCGATGTTCCCGGCCACGGCGCCGGCCGTTGCCGGCGAAGAAACTGCAGCAACGCCGCATCAGTCTCCGTGGCGCGGGTTCGTGCGCGGCGTGCTGCTCGCGGTGTCGTCGCCGTCGGCGATCCTGTGGTTCGCGGCGGTCGGCGGCGCGCTGATCGCGAAGGCCGGCGCAACGAGCCCGACGACCGCGCTGATCTTCCTCGGCGGCTTCTTTCTCGGCGGCCTGTGCTGGACGCTTTTTATTTGCGGACTCGGCAGCCAGGGACGCAAGCGTGCGGGCACCGGCCTGCTGCGCGCGTGTCACGTTCTGTCGGCGCTGCTGTTCGCGTATTTCTCTTACAGCGTGATCGTCAACGGGTACCACGATCTGATCGTGCAAAGCACGGCCCAAGTGACCAGCTAAAACGGCTCACGGACAAAAAAACGGCTCGCATTGGCGAGCCGTTTTTCCATCATGCGACGCGACTTGAGCCGCTCATGCGAGGTACTGCGCGAGCTTCGGCAGATCGACGTTGCCGCCGCTCACCACCACGCCGACGCGCTTGCCTTTCACCGGCACGATGCCGTTCAGTACCGCCGCCGCCGCGAGGCAGCCGGTCGGTTCGACGACGATCTTCATGCGCTGTGCGAAAAAGCGCATCGTGTCGATCAGCTGCGCATCACTGACCGTTTCGATTCGCGCGACCAACTGGCGGATGACCGCGAACGTGTAATGGCCCAGATGCGTCGAGGCGGCGCCATCGGCGATCGTGTGCGGCGCGTCGATATGGACGATCTCGCCGCGCGCGAGCGACTGCTGGCCGTCGTTGCCCGCCTCGGGCTCGATGCCGATCACCGTGCAGGCCGGGCTCAGCGCGGCCGCCGACAACGCGCTGCCGCTGATCAACCCGCCGCCTCCAAGGCACACGAACAACATGTCGAGCGGACCGGTTTCGTCGATCAGCTCTTTGACCGCGGTGCCCTGCCCGGCGATCACGTGCGGATGATCGTACGGCGGAATCAGCGTCATGCCGCGCTCCTCGGCGAGCCGGCGGCCGATTTCCTCGCGATTTTCCTTGTAGCGGTCGTAGGTGATCACTTCGCCGCCGTAGCCTTTGGTCGCGGCGACCTTGGCCGCGGGCGCGTCGTGCGGCATCACGATCGTCGCGTGTATGCCGGCGAGGCGCGCCGACAGCGCGATCGCCTGCGCGTGATTGCCCGACGAATAAGTCAGCACCCCCGCCTTGCGCTGCTCCGCGTCGAAATGCGAAATCGCGTTGTACGCGCCGCGGAACTTGAACGCGCCCATGCGCTGGAAGTTTTCGCACTTGAAGAACACCGACGCGCCAGTGCGCTCGTCGAACGTGCTCGACGTCAGAACGGGGGTACGGTGCGCGACGCCTTCGAGACGCGCGGCGGCGTCGAGGACATCATCGAAGGTGGGAGCGGGAAGCGCTTGCATCGGCGAAACTCTCCAGGAGCGGTGGCGAAACAGCCATTCTCCCAGCTTCACCGATGCTTTGGAACGGAATTCGCGCGACCGCGCGACAGGAACCGACCACGCTACGGAGCGCAAAAAAACCGGCGACACAAATAGAAACGGCGTAACCCGGCACAAGCCGGCGTTACGCCGTCGACGTTCCCGCGCGTCATGCGCATGCGCGCCCGCGCTTAGCGGCGATAGTATCCGTAGCCGTGCCCGTAGCCGCGATAGTAGCCATGGTAGCCGCGGTAGCCGTGGTAGTAGCCAGGATAGTAAGGGTGGCCATAACCGTAATAGCCTCCGACCACTACCGGAGCCGGCGCGACCACGACCGGGGGCGCGTACACCGGCGGGGGTGGCGGCGCGTAGTAGACAGGCGGCGGCGCCGCATAGACCGGGTAGGCCGGCGCGATCGGCACCCCAAGGCCGATACCGACGGAAACACCAGCCTCAGCAACCCCGGCAAGTCCCAGGCCGAGTGCGGCTGCAACGACAAACGGAACGATCTTTTTCACTTCTATTCTCCTAGCGCGGCCTGCCAAGGTCGCCGACAGCGCATGCCTCGCATGCTGTTGAATCAATGTATCTAAAAAGCCCCGGCCGAACTGTTCGCATTTGTTGCAAATTGCAAGGACAAGCCAGAGCGTTTTGCCGAGCATCGCGCGAGTGCGCCTACGCGCCGCCGCGACGACAGCGAAATGAGCTGGGAATCAAGGGGTTGCACGCGAGCGACGGGTCGCGCGTCTTTGGATCTGATCGAGTGCGCGGGCTTGAGTTCGCGCATCGGTAAACTTTAATTACAAATTCGCTTCAATCCTGACAGCCGGAAGGAATGTCCCAATAAAAAATGCCCGGCTCGATGGCTCGGGCCGGGCATTTTTCTCACCTGCGAAGACCGCGCGACTAGCCGACCTTCACGTACACGAATTCGCGGGACACGTTGGGCGGCACGTATGCGCCGCTGATCCGCACGCGCGGCGTCAGGCGCTTTCTCTGATCCCACCAGCGACGGCGCTGGGCGTGCGTCAGGAACCGCAAGTGTTTTCGGTAAGAAAAAATACTCATCGCTACCCTCCCGAATTTTCGACTGCGAACGAAGTACGAAAATACGACTGTCAAAATCGGCGCATCCACCACTATTCCCTGTCAGTGCGATTGTGAGCAGTTTTCACACCCTTGGGCGTCGCGCCACCCGATGACCGACCCCTGGCGCCATATCGCTCGCAAACTCATCCGACGACAGCTGTCGATCCATGCAAGGGGCCGGATCACGCCCGCGCTTCGGCGGATGCGCGATACTGCTGCTTTCCCGTTCACACGATCCGTCTGGAGCAGGTGACCATGTCCCAGTCTTCCTTGCCGCGCGTCGGCTTCATCGGCGCGGGGCGGCTCGCGCGTTGTCTCGCGCTCGCGTTTGCGCGCGCCGGCTACCCGGTCACCGCGGTGGCGAGCCGCTCGGCCGATTCCGCGCGCCGGCTCGCCGTCCAGATCGCACACTGCGCGGCCTCTGACGACCCGCAACAGGTCGTCGACGCCGCCGATATCGTTTTTTTAGCCGTTCCCGACGACAGCATCGGTACGACAGCGCACACACTCCGCTTTGGACGCGATGCGGCAAGCCACCCCGGCAAAGCGCTCGTGCACTGCAGCGGCGCCTCGCCGGTCGAACTACTCGCGCCGGCGCGCGATCAGGGCGCGGCGATCGGCGGTTTTCATCCGCTGTATCTATTTAGCGGCGAGCTCGCCGATCTCGAGCGGATTGCCGGCTGCTCGGTGACGATCGAAGCCGACGGCGCGCTGAAAGAGACGCTGAGCGCGCTCGCACTCGCGCTGCGCTGTCATCCGCTGTCGATTCCGGCGGGCGGCCGCATGCTGTATCACGCCGCAGCGCACTACGCGGCGAGCTTTGCGCTGTGCAGCCTCGCCGAATGCGTCGCGTTGTGGCGCACGCTCGGCTTCGCCGAGGACGACGCGCTGCGTGCGCTGCTACCAATGCTCGCCGGCACGATCGAAACGGCGCGCGACAAGGGCTTGCCGAACGCGCTCGCCGGGCCGGTTTCGCGCGGCGACACGGGCGTCGTCGAGAAGCAGCTTGCGCTGCTCGAAAGCTTCGACGGCGACCATGCCGCGCTGTACGGGCTGCTGACGCGCCGCGCGG
This sequence comes from Paraburkholderia sp. HD33-4, assembly GCF_021390635.1. Taxonomy (NCBI): domain Bacteria; kingdom Pseudomonadati; phylum Pseudomonadota; class Betaproteobacteria; order Burkholderiales; family Burkholderiaceae; genus Paraburkholderia; species Paraburkholderia sp. HD33-4. The sequence goes on from NZ_JAJEJS010000001.1 coordinate 3,495,187, forward strand.
TCAACCTCGCCCGACGCCGCGCCGCGCCGCCCGCGACGATTGAAGCGATCTCCGAAGCTGTGGAAGAATCGCTCGGCCGCTCGCTGAATCAGGCCGCGGCAGGTGCAAGCGTCAAGTAAGCCGTGATAATGTGACGTCCGGCACGCCGGACGAACCACACGCGAACCCCGCGACGACTGGCGCCGCGCTTCGGGATCAACAGACGAGAACGCACAATGATCAAGGTCAGCATCCTCTACCCGTACCGGGAGAATGGCCGCTTCGACATGGACTACTACTGCGCGACCCATATGCCGCTCGCGGCGAAGCTGTTCGGGCCGGCGCTGAAAGGCTGGTCGGTCGACGCGGGCCTCAACGCCGGGCCGCCCGGCACACCGCCGCCTTACGTGGCCGCGGGTCACTTCCTCTTCGACAGCGCGGACGACTTCTATAAAGTGTTCAAGCCCGCGTCCGAGCAACTTTTAGCGGATATCCCGAACTACACCGACGGCGGCAACGGCACGATCCTGATCAGCGAGGTCCGGATTTCCGTGTGATGCCGGACAGACAGCCACCGGTTGGCGGCGCGCAATGGCGTCGAAGCTCCGGTTGGCTGACCGGGTAACTCCAGAAAACCGCCGGCGCGCACCGATCGGGCGACGCCGGCAGCCCGCGGCCATTCAGCGGCCGTCATCAGAAGCTCATCAGAAGCATAAGGACACGAGATGTTTGGCGATATCGCCCGTTTTCTGCTCAATACCGTTTTCACGCTGTTCGGCGCGGCGCTGCTGTTGCGCGCGTGGCTCCAGGTCGTGCGCCTGCCGCCGTACAACCCGGTCTCGAACGCCGTGCTGCAGGCGACCAACTGGATCGTGCTGCCTCTGCGGCACATCCTGCCGAGCACGCGCAGGATCGACTGGGCGAGCGTGGTCGCGACGCTGATCGCCGCAATTATCTACGTCGTCCTGATGATCGTGCTGACCGGTGCCGATCCGCTGACGCTCGTGCCGACGCTGCTGATCGTCGCGGTGCTCACCGCGATCAAATGGGCGCTCAATCTGATCATCTGGATGACCATCATCATGGCGCTGCTGTCGTGGCTCAATCCGCGCTCGCCGGCGATGCCGATTCTCTATCAGCTGACCGCGCCGTTTCTGAATCCGCTGCGCCGCGTGCTGCCGAAGTTCGGCGGGCTCGATCTGTCGCCGATCCTGCTGTTCGTGATCGTGCAGGTGCTGCAGATGGTCGTCACGCGCGCGGCGGTCCAGCTGACTTATTTTGTGATCTGAGCTGATCGCGCGGGAAGATGGAGATGGGTTGACGCGCGGCCTCGAGCCGCGCGTCGCGCTTGGGACGCCGCCGTTTGCGAGTGCATGCGGCGGCTTCTTTTTCCTGTGTGCCGATCGTGGTTGCGGCTTCGACCGCCTCAGGCGGTCGATTTCCAGATCGCCGCGCCATTCGACGATGGCGTGGCGCTGATCGCGGCGCTCGCTGGCAAGCCGCGAATCAGAACGTACTCCAGTCACTATCCGAAGCCGCAGTCGCCGCCACGCGCTCGCGCGCGGGCGCCGCCACCGCTGGCTGCAGCAACGCCGGCTTGTCGACACGTACGCGCCCCGGCGCTTGAGCCGGCGCCATCGCCTGCTTCGGCATGGCCGCCGTAAAGCCTCGGCTCTCCCCCGTCCGGAACACCGACACCGTCTCTTTCATCTTGCGCGCCTGCGCTTCGAGCGACTGCGCGGCCGCCGCAGCCTCTTCGACGAGCGCCGCGTTCTGCTGCGTGGTCTCGTCCATCTGCGTGACGGCCTGGCCGACCTGGTGGATGCTGCGGTTCTGCTCTTCGGAGGCCGTCGCGATCTCGCCGACGATATCCGACACACGATGGATCGCGTCCTTGATATCCGCCATCGTCGTGCTGACTTCGGCGGCCTGCTGCGTGCCGCCCTCGATGATCGCGACCGACGTCGTGATCATCTCCTTGATCTCCTTGGCCGCGCTCGCCGAGCGCTGCGCGAGATTGCGCACCTCGCTCGCGACCACCGCGAAGCCGCGTCCCTGCTCGCCCGCGCGCGCGGCCTCGACCGCCGCATTCAACGCGAGAATATTGGTCTGGAACGCGATGCCCTCGATCACGCCGGTGATCTCCGAGATCTTCGTCGAGCTGCCGCTGATCTCGCCGATGGTCCGCACCATGCCCTCGACGGCGGTGTTGCCGGTGTTGGCGACCTGCGCCGCCTGAGTCGCGAGCGCGCTCGCGTTGCGCGCGTTGTCGCTGTTGCGGCTGACCGTCTGCGTCAATTCCGACATGCTTGCCGCGGTCTGTTCGAGCGAGGCGGCCTGCCCTTCGGTGCGCGCGGACAGATCGATGTTGCCGCTCGCGATCTGCTGCGACGCGATGCTGACCGATTCGGCGCTTTCGCGGATCGAGCCAATCGTCGTCGCGAGACGCTCCTGCATGTGCCCGACCGCGCGCAGGATGCTGCCGTCGTCGGCGGCGCCCGTGGGCAGTCGCTGGCTCAGATCGCCGCCCGCGATCTGCTCGACGACCTTCGCGACTTCGGCCGGTTCGCCGCCGATCTGCCGCACGACCGCGCGCGTCACCAGCAGCCCGAGGCCGATCGCAATCGCAACGCCGACGACCGCGCAGCTCGCGATCCACCACGTCACCGAGCGGACCATCTCGACGCCGTTCGCGACGCGCTGCCGGGCCAGTTCGTCACGCACGTCCGACAGCTTGATCATCAGCGTGCGCAGCTTGACGTGCAGCGGGTCGGTGGTCGATTTGAGCTCGGCGAGCGCGCCGGACTGATCGCCCTGGTCGGCCAGCGCCATCACCTTCGCGACCGAACTCATGTAGGCCGGATAGGCGGCGTCGAAGTCGCTCAGCAACTGCTTCTGCGCATCGGTGGTCGCGTGCTTGCGCTCGTAGTCGAAAGCCGACAGGATCGCCGCTTCACCGCCGTGATTCAGGCGCGCCGTATCGGCGCGGCCGGCCGGCTCCGGATTCAGGATGTACGAATAGAGGCGCCGGAAGTGCGAGGCCGCCTGCCAGGCGGCGGTGCCGTCGTCGCGCACCGGCACGAATTCGCGGTCGTACATTTCGGTTTGCATCGTCGCGACTTCGCGCACCTTCAGCACACCGACCGTGCCGACGATGGCGGTCACGAACGCGCACAGCATCAACGAGCCGACCAGCTTCTGGCTCAATTTCAGATTGGAAAACCACTGCATCTTGGGAAAGTCTCTCGATCGGGATGGGGAGCGCCGGGGCGTGCAGGCCTGCGGTTGCGAAAGCTCACGGCGTAGGGCACCAGCCGCGTTTACGGCAAGGCGAGCCCGGATCTGAAGGCCGGGCGAACTGGGAAAGGTCCGGCAGAATTGGCCCGCGAGCCGGGGGGCATCTCAGGCACTTCGTGGAACCGTCACACTGGCGCCGCCTGCCTCATCCAACCCTCCCCCCTGCCCAAACGACCCAAAAGCCTGTAAAATTGCGCGTTCTGCGGGCGTCGTATAATGGTAATACCCTAGCTTCCCAAGCTAGAGCCGTGGGTTCGATTCCCATCGCCCGCTCCACTTTCCGGCTGAGTGCTCAGCGGAATCCAGCAAGAGCCGCCTCCCTGAAGGCGGCTTTTTTGTAGTGCCAATGTCCCGGCACAGCGCGCGCGACGCAACAAGCCACGCGGCTTCGCGTCGACGGCCATTGCGGAGCGCGGGGTGCCACGCACGACCCGCCACGCAAGCCGCGCAGCCCTCACCCTTGCAGCAGCATCGACGATGATCCACGATCCAATCGACTCCGGTCTCCCGGACGACTCCCCGACACCCACGAGCGCAGCCGACCAGCCCACCGGCAACGAGCCGGACAACGTCGACGGCACCGCTGACGCGACGCCCGCAGACACGCTGTATCACCGCCGCATCCGCAGCTTCGTCACGCGCGCGGGTCGTGTGTCGACCGGCCAGCGCCGCGCCCTCGATGAGCTCGGTCCGCGCTACGTCGTGCCCTACGCACCGCAGCAGCCCGACTGGACCGGCGTGTTCGGCCGGCAGGCGCCGCGCATCCTCGAGATCGGCTTCGGCATGGGTGCGACCACCGCGGAGATCGCCGCGCAGCGTGCCGGCGACGACTTCCTCGGCGTCGAAGTGCACGAGCCCGGCGTTGGCGCGCTGCTGAAGCTGGTCGGCGAGCAGTCGCTGACGAACATCCGCATCATCCAGCACGACGCGGTCGAAGTGCTCGAGCACATGATCGCGCCCGACAGCCTCGACGGCGTGCACATCTTCTTCCCCGACCCGTGGCACAAGGCACGCCATCACAAGCGCCGGCTGATCCAGCCGAAGTTCGTCGCGCTGCTCGTGTCGCGTCTGAAGCCGGGTGCGTATCTGCATTGCGCGACCGACTGGCAGAACTACGCCGAACAGATGCTCGAAGTGCTCGGCGCCGATCCATTGCTCGAAAACACCGCCGACACCTACGCACCGCGGCCCGACTATCGTCCGGTGACGAAGTTCGAGCGGCGCGGCCTGCGGCTCGGCCACGGCGTGTGGGACCTGGTATTCCGCAAGCGCGCCGCCGCGTAACGCGACGAGCCGGCAAGCCAACAAAAAAAGGTCCGCAAACGCGGACCTCTTTTCATCGCGGGGCGAACCTCAATCGGCCCAGCTCAACCCACCGCTATAGCCGATCAGCAGGATCAGCAGGCCAAAGCCGATCCGATACCACGCGAACACCGTGAAGTCGTGCGACGCGACGTAGCGCAGCAGCCAGCGGATGCAGATAAACGCACTGACGAACGCCGCCGCGAAGCCGAGGGCGAAGCCGCCGAGCGCATCGGCGGTGAGCAGGTGCCAGTCCTTGTATAACTCGTAGGCGGTCGCGCCGAAGATGATCGGAATCGCGAGAAAGAACGAGAACTCAGTCGCGGCGCGGCGCTCGATGCCGAACAGCATGCCGCCGATGATCGTCGAGCCCGAGCGCGAGGTCCCCGGAATCAGCGCGAAGCACTGCGCGAGGCCGACTTTGAGCGCATCGAGCGGGCTCAGATCGTCGATACTGCGCACCCGCAGCGCCGCGTCGCCGCGCGCGCGCTGACGCGCCTCCGCCCACAGGATCACGACGCCGCCCGCGACCAGCGCGAACGCGACCGGCACCGGCGAGAACAGCGCCTCCTTGATCGACTTCTCGAACAGCAGGCCCAGCACGACCGCCGGAATCGTCGCGACGATCACGTTCAGCGCGAAGCGGCGCGCCTCGGGCCGGCTCGGCAGACCCACGATCACGTCGCCGATGCGGCGGCGAAACTCCCAGCACACTGCGAGAATCGCGCCGAGCTGGATCACGACGTCGAAGGTCTTCGCTTGCTCGTCGGAGAAATCGAGCAGACTGCCGACGACGATCAGATGCCCGGTGCTCGACACCGGCAGAAACTCCGTCAATCCCTCGACAACGCCGAGAATCAGCGCCTTGCAAGCCAGTAGCCAGTCCATCCGTGCCCCTTATCGCGGTAGGTTGTCGCAATGAAGCGACGTAAAGGGCCGGCACGGACATGACTGGCACGCGCGGCCCTCGTGGCCGCGCGTGCGCGTCATCTTTCGACGATCTGCACGCGTATGCCGTTTGTAAGGATGGTGATTGTACCGGGTTCGTAATTCACGCCGGCGAATTGCAGTTGCTCGGGCTTGAACGTGTAGATCGGATAGTTGGTCAGCAATTGGGTCGCGAGCAGCGCCGCGGCCGCGTTGATCTGCTGCGTGTACATCTGTGCCTGGCCGCTGACGCTGACGTTATCGACGGTCGGCGACTTGAGGATCACCGAGCGGCTCGCCGCGTCGTACGCGAGTTCGCTCGACAGCGTGAACACGCCATCGACCGGCTGCTGCAGGAACGGGCTCGCGAAACGCGCGTCGAGCTTGACCTGCACGCGGTTCGCATCGGGCAGCATGCCCACCACCGGATTGCTCAGCGCGACGTCGAACACCTGCGACACCGTGCGCTGATACGGGAACTTGCGCTGCACGGCCTCCTGCACCTGCTTTTGCGAGAACGTGTAGTGCGACGGCATGAACGGAAACGTCGGGCTCGCGCAAGCCGCGAGCGACACAGTGATGCCAAGCACGCTGCAGCCGGTCAGTGCTGCGCGCAGAAAGCGGCGCCGGGCCGGCGCTGCGGGTCGAGTCATGCGAAATCTCCTGTGGAAGCCCGTGCGGACATCGGCTTGCGTTGGCTGAGAAGTGGGTGATGGCGCTTATCGCATGCCGCGCATCATGGATGGGACGCAGGTTGGGTTTGCGCTTCGAGTTGCGTGAGCCATGCGAGCGCTTCACCGCGATTCGCGCCGCACATCTCGAGTTGCGGCTGCAGACCCGAGCAGCACGCGGGCCGCTCCGGCCGGCCGAAGATCGCGCAACGCAGATCGTCGCCGAGTTGCACGCAGCGCACGCCCGCCGGCTTTCCGTTCGGCATGCCTGGAATCGGAGTTGAAATCGACGGCGCGATACAGCACGCGCCGCAATCGGGACGGCACGCGTGGCCGTCCACCCGAAACGGCGAGGTGCGTTTTACGTCGCCGCTCTTCGCCTGCGCCTGATTCGGCCCACTACCGTTTGGCCGTGAGCTGTTCAACCTTTGATCCACGTCATCCTTCCTGAACTCAAACCTTGGCAACGTGTTGCCAGACCCGCATTGTGCCACTGCCTGTTCGTGCGACCTTTTTACACAATCGAGACCAGCAGGCACCCACTTAAACTCAAAGCTGCTGACTGACCATGCACACGCGGCACGCAACCAGAGCCGCCCACCGCCCCATACTGCTCATGTCCCTAGCCGACACCCTGTTCCGTCCCGACCTGCTCGCGCGCTACAGCTCGAATGGTCCCCGGTATACGTCCTATCCGACCGCGCCGCAGTTCCGCGAAACTTTCGACACCGCCGACTATCGCCGCGCCGCCGCCGACCAGGGTGCCGCGTCGACCGATCTGTCGCTGTACTTCCACATTCCGTTTTGCGACACAGTGTGCTTCTACTGCGGCTGCAACAAGGTCGTGACGAAAAATCGCGCGCACGCGCGGCCGTACCTCGATCGGCTCAAACGCGAAATCGGCTTGCAGGCCGCGTGTTTCGATACGCGCCGGCCCGTGTCGCAACTTCATTGGGGTGGCGGCACGCCGACGTTTTTGTCGCACGACGAGATGACCGAACTGATGGCCGCGACGCGCGAGCACTTCAAACTTCTGCCCGACCATCAAGCCGAATATTCGATCGAGGTCGATCCGCGCGAGGCGTCGCCCGACACGATCGCGCTGCTGCGCCGGCTCGGCTTCAACCGGCTAAGCCTCGGCGTACAGGACTTCGATCCGCGCGTGCAGCAGGCGATCAATCGTATCCAGCCTTACGAGATGACCGCATCGGTGATGCAGGCCGCGCGCGCGCACGGCTTTCACTCGATCGGCGTCGACCTGATTTACGGCCTGCCGCATCAAACGGTCGCGAGCTTCAGCCGCACGCTCGACACGATGCTCGAACTCGCGCCGGACCGGCTGTCGGTGTTCGCGTATGCGCACATGCCGCAGCTCTTCAAGATGCAGCGGCAGATGGATGCCGCGACGCTGCCGTCGAGCGAAGAGCGGCTCGCGCTGCTACAACGCGTGGTCGAACGGCTGACCGAGGCGGGTTATGTGTACATCGGCATGGATCACTTCGCGCTGCCCAACGATGAGCTCGCGCGCGCACAGACGCAGCGCACGCTGCATCGCAACTTCCAGGGCTATAGCACGCGGGCCGAGTGTGACCTGATTGGCTTTGGCGCCTCGTCGATCGGCAAGGTCGGGGACGTGTACGCGCAGAACGCCAGAGAGCTGCCTGCTTACACCGACGCGATCGATGCGGGCCGGCTCGCGATCGCGCGCGGCATCCGCCTGTCCGCCGACGACCGCCTGCGGCGCGACGTGATCACTCAGCTGATGTGCAACCTCGAATTGCGCTTCGACGAATTCGAAGCGGCGTACGGCATCCGCTTCGCCGACACGTTTGCGCCGGAACTAGCGCGTCTGCGTTCATTCGAGGACGACGGGCTGATCTCGCTCGGCTCGCGCAAGCTCGAAGTGCAAATGGCAGGCCGCATGCTCGTGCGCAATGTCGCGATGGTGTTCGACCGGTATCTCGGCCAGCAGACGCTTACACGGTTCTCGCGTACGGTCTGAGCGTCGTTGCTCGCTGCGCCCGGTTTCGGGCTCGGTCTTGAGCGGACGAAAGTAAGCGGCTTGCCCGTCGAGCGATTTTCGGCCATAATCTGCGTCTTCCTCGCGCGCTGGAACTCTCGATGCGCGCTGCAGTATCTGCCCAGGTGGTGAAATTGGTAGACGCAGGGGACTCAAAATCCCCCGCCGCAAGGCGTGCCGGTTCGATTCCGGCCCTGGGCACCATCACTCTAGATCGTTGATCTGAAGGGTTGTTTCTCAGAAGCCCTTCCAGCTTCAGTCCGTATCGCCCAACTCTAGGAAGTCTCAACTTCTCCGCGATTGTTCCGCAACTCTTTCGGTACCCGCGCGGCACCAGCATGAGTAGTACGTCGCGGCGGTACACACTGCAAATTTGGCGCAGGGACTGTTATTGCGTTTTGTCCATGTATGCGCCTTACACTCAACCGGGATCTTCGTTACGTCGCAGCCGTTACTCGAATCGACCCCTAGGCCGCTTCCAGCGTTCGACAGATTGCCGGCCAAATACCGGGCGTGCGCGATTCGATGTTCGAGTGATTCAAAGTTGGGTTGCGAAAGAAGGCGCGTGAGAGCGTTACGCCACAAACCTCGTCCCAATAGCCGTACTGTCGCCCTGCGACGACAATCGCTCCCCGTTCGTGCGCCTGTCTGACAAGCGCCGCGATCACTGCCTTGGAAGGACAGTCGAATTTCTCATCGAAGTTGGCGGACGCCCAAGGATGGATCTGCGCCATGCATACGTGCTTCGCGATGTGCTGCGCGCCGAATCGCTCGACCAACCCGGCTACCTTCGGGGCGACCCAATCGCGCATTCCTTTCGCCGCACCGCTGTGAAGAGAGGACATCGGCCATCCTTCCGCACGATACCGATGATCGCTCAACGTACTGGTGCTGTCGTAGCCGGGATTAGCAAGCAACAAGATTACCCTCGCAGTCCTTATATCCCCGTCATACGGGTGCGGCCCCATCTCTTCATGCAACCAATAGTTCTCTGCCGCTTTCGTTCCGCAGATGCGTGCGTTGTAGGCTTGTACCGCCGCTCTGTCTAATTCGATGTATAAATTTTCGTCAAACATTTTTAAACAACCTCAGGTCTACCTCGTTGCACTCATTCGGCTTCCGCCTTTAGTTGCAATAGCTTTGGTTGCCGATTTGTTGACAGCTCCGACCGTTCGAATAATAAGTTGTGTTGCCGACCTGTTGCGCGGTCATGCCGTTCGAATAATAGGTGTTGTTTCCCACCTGCTGAGCAGTCATACCGTTCGAGTAGTAGGTATTGCTTCCGACCTGCTGAGCAGTCGTGCCGTTCGAGTAATAGGTGTTGTTTCCGACCTGCTGAGCGGTCATGCCGTTCGAGTAATAGGTGTTGCTTCCGACCTGTCGGCTGCTGATTTGAGCGACAGCGGGAACACTGATGGCAGCAGACGTTGCGAGGACGAGAGCAAGAAGGGTGCGTTTCACGGTAATACTCTTGGAGTTCAATTGAGCGCGGCTTTCGGGCCGCATTAGCCAACGTTATGCAGGCTCGCGCTTAAACGTCGGCTCGCGAACCACCATCAGTTGCTCTTTCGTGTCGTTCGTACACGACCAAACAAGAGCGACACTCCAACTGACAACAGTCCAGCCAACGGACACTGCCACGCCAACGGTGGCGGCACCGATAGTCGTCCAAAGTGCGTGAACCGGAACGAGCGAATCCGGGACGATTGAACCTAGAACGAGCAGGCTAACCAGGAAAAAGGCGGCGAAGATAAAAAGCGGCAATGAATTGAGTACGAAAATCGCGAGCGTATTATTATGTCGCCGCTGTTTTGCGATAACGGTCGGAACGTAATACACCGAGAGCGCGATAGCCAGGATCAAAAGGCCGTCATGGATGTGAATGATGGGTATTTTGTCCATTTTGTTACTCCTACACGTAGGTATGGCGCGGCGTTCGGCCAGGCCTAAAGCATTTAAATGAGGTCATCAAGCCTATTCGCGGGGTAGATGGCGGACGATTCCTATATTCAACGAGTCGCTGTGAAATTGAACTACGCCGAACAAGTGCTCGCCACCCGATCTTTCCTTCAATTCGAAATATTACGCGGATGGTTGCTTCCTACCTGCGGCAAGCCGCCACAGATCGAGCGCTGAGTCTAAAAACGCGAACGGTCTACCAGTTGTACGAATGCTTTAAATACGATATCTCTGGCTAGCCCATTGCCACGATAACCGCGCTCCGGTTGCAACTTTGCGTAGCAAATGTTGAAAATGCTTAATTCTCAATCCGAATCGCGCTACGCGAATGTATAAATATATAAAGCCAAGGAAATTGGCATTTTCTTTTTCGCGACAAATATTTAGCTTTTTATGCCAGTAGGCGTAAGCACAGCCTTTAGAAATTCCCTTCCGCGTTCGAGCTTGCGCGCGCTGCTTCCTCAGGCGGCCCACCGTCCAGCGAGAAGCGCGCCCGTATCTGGGATAGCCAAAATCCCCCGCCGCAAGGCGGACCGGTTCGATTCCGGCCCCGAGCACCAACAGATTTTCCGGCAGGAGCCGAAGTATTCCAGAAGACCCCACAAGGTCAATGTCTTGCTGGGTCCTTTATTCCCTCTGATCCGAGTTGACTCGTCGACAGCCGGTCGCATCGGGTGGTATCTGGCTCGTTTCCGGGTTTTTCCAGCGAGCAATACCGCCATGCTTCAGTTCGGCGCTCGCCTGTGGGGTGGAATGTTTGTCTGCGAATTGCCAGGCGCGTGCAAGGGCGCTACTGACTATGGCCCCGATCGCTCCGTCGGGTTGAGCGCGGATCGCATTGATCATCCATTCTTCTGCAATCGTGCTGGCGCCCACTAGCGCCCATTGAACAGCAGTTCCCATCTTCCGTCTCCTTTCAGCTCGGTTCGACAATCCGATTCACCATGGCCGGTGGGCCAAAGCTGTGGCACAGCGATGCCCCCACGCGCAAAGCTTGCGCGGCAATCGTCAACGCCGGATTCAAGGCGGCGGACGATGGAAAGAAGCTGGCATCGACAACATAGAGGTTGTCGTGGTCGTACGCCTTGCACAGCGGATCCAGCGGCGACGACGCCGGATCGGCGCCAAAGCGCACCGTGCCGCATTGATGCGACGGCGTGTCCTCGCCAAATCGGCGGCTCACGACCAACGGAAATCCTGAGCGCCGCAATATTTCCTTCGCCTTACTGACAAGTCGCGCATGTGGCTTCAGATTCGTGCGTTTCCACAAGAGCCTGATCTCGCCCTGCTCCGTCAGCTCGATCCGGCTATCGCGATCCGGCAAATCCTCGGACATCGCATACAGATCGACACTGTGGTCACTCAGGTATCGAAGTGCCCGCCTCGGCATGTATGGCATCGCGCCACGCAGCATCGCTTCGCGAATCTTGCCGAGCATCTGGATATTGCCGAGCGGCCAGTCGTCGTGTTCGCTCGCATAATAAAAATCGTTGACGGAAAGCGTTTTCGGAAATCGGGTGTCGTTCACACGGCGCGGATCGATCGCCAGTATTGCCGTGCAGTTGTGGTTCATGTAGTACCGCCCCACAGCTCCCGACGAATTCGCGAGCCCCCGCGGCATGCGCGAGTTGGCTGACGCAAGTAGCAACGCTGCGCTATTGATTGCGCCCGCGCAGAGAATGAACGTGTCGCCCGTCACGGTCTTGCGTCCTTCATGCGATTCGATTTCCGCCGATACGATCCTTCTCCCCGTCCCGTCCGTGACGAGGCGCGTGACGCGCGCGCCAGTCATCAGCGTGACTGAACCGCGCCTCAGAGCCGGACGCAACAGGCATTTCTCCGCGTCGCCCTTTGCATCGATGCGGCAAGGAAAGGCATCGCAGGTTCCACAACGAATGCAGCCTCCCCCAGAGCCCAGATCGATCGAGCTCGGCATATGGAAAGGATGCAGCCCCTGGCGTGCGAAGTCGCGACGCAGCCTCGCAATCGCGGGTTCATCCGGTACCGGCGGATGCGGATAGGGTCGAGAGTGAGGCGGCTCCGTCGGATCGCCGCTCGAGTCTCCCCTGATTCCAAACAGCGATTCGGCGAGGTCGTAGTAGGGTTCCAGGTCAGCGTACGAGATCGGCCATGCCGGAGAAATGCCCTCTTCGTGCTGCACCTCCCCGAAATCCGCCTCTCTGAATCGAAACATCGCTGTGCCGAAGAATTTCGTATGTCCGCCGACGAAGTAGTACTGACCAGGGCGATACCGTTGGTTCGCGCGGTTCAGCCAGGTGTCGCGCGTCCGGTAACGAAGTTGCCCGAACACCGCTTCGGCATCCCAGTTCTCCAGCTCCCGCGGCAGATTTTCGCCGCGTTCGATGACGAGTACCCGCGCGTCCGTCTGCGCCAGTTGCCACGCGACGGCGCTCCCTCCTACACCCGAACCGATGATGACGACGTCGGCGTGCATTGCAGTCTCCATATCGTTGATTGCTATCGACCCTCAGGTGATGCGTTTTCCGTACCTGCAGCAGTGCCCAGATCTTAGCTCCCGCCGCGCTCGGGAAGAGATACAATCTGGACATCATATTTGCGTATCCGGACATGAAGCCAGCATACGAACACGTCACGATGGATGCCGGATGTTCCATCCGGGTCTACCACCGTAAGCTCGCCCGCCTCCCGTTCGAGTGGCATCACCATCCGGAGTACGAACTTACGCTCACGATGAATAGCCGTGGCAAGCGCTACATCGGTGATTCGGTTGCCGACTATGAAGGCAACGACCTCGTGCTGGTTCCGCCGGATCTGCCGCACACATGGGCTTCGAACAAGTCGATCGACGCCGCGGCACCGCAGGTGGCGATCGTGATCTGGTTTAGCGGCGACTGGGCCAGACGAATCGCGGACTGCTGCCCGGAATACGAACCGCTACGCGCGCTGTTGCGCCGGGGCGCATCCGGCCTCGCCTTTTCACCGGAAGTCGGATTGGCCGTGAGTCAGCAGCATGAAGCGCTGCTATCCAAATCGCCGCGGCAACGCTTGAGCGCCGCGCTCGAGCTGTTGTGCCTACTGGCCGACAAGGACGCGACGCCACTCGCCTCCCCGGCCGCCTTCAACCAGGGGCGGGTGGGCCGGCCGTCGGGACACGAACCCGAACGCCTGAATCGCGCGTTGAGCGTCATCGACGCACGGTTTGCCGAGCGCCTGACGCTGCGGGAACTGGCCGAAGCGGCGACGCTGTCCGAGCGCACGCTCAACCGGTACTTCGTTCAGCATCTGGGCGAGAGCATCGGCAAATACCTGAATCGGGTGCGCATCGGCCACGCGTGCCGGATGCTCGTCACCACGTCGTGGCCTGTCTCCCTCATTGCTTCGCGATCCGGGTTTCCGAACGTCGCCAACTTCAACCGGCAATTCCGCGCCGTGAAGCAGACGACGCCGGCCGCCTTTCGCGCAGCGTTTGCGGGAACGAACCCGGCCCCCGAGGATTCGTTGTCCCTCGAAACCAGGTCACCTTCTCTGGAAAAGCATCAGTAGGCGTCATTCAGGCGCTACGGCAATTCACCGCTCATCCGGCGAGATCGCAACCTCGCGTCTCTGGTGCAAAGAACGTCGACAGGAAAGTCACCCCGGCCAACACGACGATATAGGTTGCAATTGGCCAATACGCGCCGCCCGACCAGCCAATCAACGCCGCCGCAATGAAAGGCGCGACGCCCCCCGAGGCCACCGCTGCGAACTCCTTGCTGACCGCGACACCGGTATAGCGATACCGCGCACTGAACAATTCAGGGAAATACGCACCCTGAATGCCGTACATGCCGAACACGCCAACGCCGATTGCCACGCTCATACCGACAATGATCCACACGGGATCTTTCGTGTTGAAGAGCCAGAAGGCCGGAAACGCCCATGCGCAGGTGAAGAGCGCTGCCAGCCGATACATGATCCGGCGGCCGAACCGGTCGGACAGCCAGCCCATCAGCGGGATCGTCACTACAGCCAGACCGGCCGCAACAGTGATACCAAGCGTACCGACCGACTTGTCGACGAGCAGAACCTTCGTCAGGTAGCTGAGCGCGAACACCTGATACAGGTACGACGAACCGTTCTCGCCCACGCGCAAGCCGAAGGCGACGAGCAGCGTGCGGCGCGAATCGGTCAGCAGATCGCGTACAGGCTGTTTGCTGGTATGCCCTTGTCGCTGGATCTCCTCGAACACCGGACTCTCCTTCACGCGCATCCGGATCACGATGCCCGCAATCACGACCAGCGCGCTGAAGAGAAACGGAATGCGCCAGCCGTACGCGTAGAAAACGTCCTTCGGCAGATGCTGCACCCACGTGAACATCGCACCAGCCAGCAGGATGCCGATGATGCAGCCCGCGAACGGCAGCGCGGCATAGAAGCCGCGTCGCTCGGCCGGCGCGAACTCGGAGACGATCAGCGAAGCGCCCGCCTGCTCCGCACCCGCGCCAAAGCCCTGCAACAGCCGCAGCGCCACGAGACCCACCGTCGACCACACGCCCGCACTCGCATAGGTTGGCAGCAGGCCAATGCAGAACGTCGAGCCGCCCATCAGCAGCACGGTCGCGACCAGCACGACCTTGCGCCCGAGCCGGTCGCCGAGCCAGCCGAAGAACAGGCCACCTACAGGTCGCGCAAAGAATCCCGCCGCGTAGGCACCGAAAATCGCGAGTAGACCCGCGGCCTTGCTGAGCCCGGGAAAGAACAGATCGGCGAAGATCAGCGCGGACGCGGTCCCGTAGATGCTGAAGTCGTACCACTCCATCGCGCTGCCGGCCGTGCTCGCTGCAATCACGCGGACCAGATCGGCGGTGCCTGCCTTCCCGGCTGTGTGCATGCGTGGCGCCACGCTGTGTATTGCATTCGCTTCCATGAAAGCGTCTCCTGTGTCGTTCTGGTTTGTTGACCTGTGTCGTTCAGGCGCTGGCCGCGCGCCGTTCGGACGGATGGCTCGTGTGCGGTCGCGGCCCATCCGCGGCATGCGACAGGATCGCGTTGAAGTGCGGCACGCCCAGGTGCCAGCACAACGCCTCCACCACGAGTTCGTGATCGGCCACGTGATCGAGTCCCGACACGCACATCGCACCGACGATGCCCTCGTCCGCCACGCGCAACGGCACACCGCCGCCAAAGGCCGTGAAGCGCTGCTCCGACAGACCGAGCGACGCGAGGCATTGTTCACTCCGTTCCAGCATCACGCCCACCTCGAGCGAACTGCGCTCAAAGCGGAAGACAGTGTTCTCCTTGCGCCGGATCCAGTCGACGTTCTCCGCATTGCTGCCTTCGAGTGCGCAGAAATACAGCGGTCGATCCGGCAGCGCGACAGCCACCGCAATTGGCAGGCTGCGGCGTCCCGCGATGTTGACGACTATCTCTCCCAGCCTGCGCGCGACCTCCGCATTGAAGACCGGCAGCTTCGTGCGCCGTGCCTGCTCATCGAATGTTTCGTTCCGCGTAGTCCCATTGCGTCGTGCCATTTCCTGTCTCCTCGGCTCAACAACCACTATCACTGCGACACACCCGCGCGCACGCTCAGGAAACACGCCATACGCTCGGCTGCGAGCTGCGGCCGGATCAACACGCCTGCCGCGTCCGCCTTGCGGAACACCTCGGCAAAATGTTGCACGGACCGTGCGGACTCCATGCCGCCCGCCATCGAAAAATGATCCTGATGGCCGTTGAGCCATGCGAGAAACACGACGCCCGCCTTGTAGTACTGCGTGGGCGCACGGAACAATTCGCGCGACAGCGCAACCGTCGGATCGATCAGTTGACGATATGCATTCGTGTCTCCAGCCGCGAGCTTCGACAACGCGCGCGACGCGACAGGCGCGATCGGATCGAAGATGCCGAGCAACGCGTGCGAATGACCGGTGCTGTCGCCTGCGATGAGTTCGCCGTAGTTGTAGTCGTCGCCTGTAAACATCGCGACGCTCTCGGGTAACTGCGACCTGAGTTGCCGCTCGTATTGCGCGTCGAGCAGCGAAATCTTGATGCCTTCGATCCTGTCCTGATGAAGACGGATGATGTCGAGCACGGTCGCCATCGCCGTCGGTACGTCGCGGCTGCCCCAGTACCCGGAGAGCGAAGCATCGAACGCATCGCCGAGCCAATGCAACACGACCTTGTTGCGTGAGGCGGAGATCACCGCGTCATAGACACGCTTGTAGTCGTCGGCGGAACGCGCTGCCGCACATAGCGCGCGACTCGCCATCATGATCGGTCGGCCGCCTGCCGATTCGATCACCTCGAACTGCTCCTGATAGCCCGCGACAATGTCTGCAAGCGTATGGCCGCGTGCGCCATCGAGATGATCGGTACCCGCTCCGCAAGCCAGATCAGCGCCGGGGATCCCGCGCGCATGCGCGATACTGCGGCGGATCAACTCCGCGGCGGTCGGCCAGCCGATGCCCATGCCGCGTTGCGCGGTATCCATCGCTTCGGCCACCTTGAATCCCAAGCCATACAGGTAGCTGCGAAATTCAAGCGTAGCGTCCCAGTCGACTCGTGGCGCATCACCCCAAGGCTCATAGGCGTAAGCGGGGTCGACGACCACGTGAGCCGCCGCATAGGCGATGCGGTTAAAGGTCGGCGCGGTGGACGACGCAAGCTGGTCTTCCTGCTGCTGCATCGCGTATTCCAGGATTGTTCCGTCCGATGTAGGCAGTTTGATCTTCATACGATCCTCTCGATGTTGAGGGTTGAAGGATCATGTCGGCGGCTTTTTCGGCGACCATGATCGTCGGTGCATTTGTGTTGCACGAGGGCAGATACGGCATGACAGACGCATCGACGACCCTCAGGCCATCGATTCCAATAAGACGCAGGTCTGGCGTGACCACGCTGTCGGGGTCATCGGATCGTCCGATGCGGCAGGTGCCGACTGGATGGTGATCGGTCTTCGCATTCGCGCATGCGTATTCGAACAGTTCCTGATCGGTGTTCACGCGCGGGCCAGGCAGAACCTCGCTTTGTACATAGCGCTTCATCGCGGGGGCGCGCAGAATATCGCGCGCCAGTCGCAGCCCCTTGATCGCCATGTCGCGATCGTATGGATCGGCCCAATAGTTCGGATCGAGCAACGGCGCCGCGGCAGGATCCGCGCTGGCAAGGCGGACCGTGCCGCGCGAGCGCGGCCGAAGATACGCAGTGTTCAGGGTGACACCGGCATTGTTCAGCTTCGCCATGCCCGCTTCGATTCCGGACCCAAGACCGAGATGAAACTGGATGTCGGGAGAGCGGTCGTGCGCGTCACGATCCGCATACCAGAAGCCGCCGGTTTCGAAGAGACTCGACGCCACCGGTCCTTTCTTCAGCAACAGATATTGCAGTCCGGCCCATGCGGCGTTGTGCAGCTTGTTGTACTTGTCGTAGGTGTGATCGCCCGTGCATTCGGCGATAACAAAGAGGTCGAGGTGATCCTGCAAATTGGCGCCGATGCCGCGAAGATCGTGGATTGGCTTGATACCAACCGACCGCAGATGATCGGCGGGACCGATGCCCGACTGCATCAACAGTTTCGGTGAACCGATCGCGCCCGACGAGACGATGACTTCACGCGACGCACGCACGGTCTGCGGATCGCGGCTATCGCCAGTCACGTACTCGACGCCCATCACGCGGGTCCCTTCGACGATCACGCGCAGCGTCCTCGTCTGCATGCAGACCGTCAGATTTGGCCTTGCGAGCACGGGGCGGATGAAACCTGCCGCCGTCGATGACCGCCGCGCATCCAGTTGCGTTAGCTGGTAATAGCCGAGACCTTCCTGGGTCGCACCGTTGAAGTCCGGATTGAACGGAATGCCAAGTTCCTGACCGGCCTGAAAGAACGCCTCGCAGATCGGCAACGGGCTGATCGGATTCGATACGCCGAGCGGTCCGCCATAGCTGTGATATTCGTTTGCGAAGCGCTGATTATTCTCGGATTTTTTGAAGTAAGGCAGCACGTCGTGATAAGACCATCCCGTCGCGCCCGCTTTCCGTTCCCAGTCATCGTAGTCGGCGGGAACGCCGCGCGTGTAGATCTGCGCATTGATCGACGATCCGCCGCCAATCACTTTCGCCTGCGTGAAGCGCAGCACGCGATTGTTCAGATGCTTTTGCGGCACCGTGAACCAACCCCACGAACCAATGCCGCGCGTCATTTTTGCGAAGCCGGCGGGCATCGAGAAGAATGGGTGGCGATCCGAACCGCCAGCTTCCAGTAGCAGAACCTTGATCGAGGGATCGGCGCTCAGGCGATTGGCCAATACACAACCGGCCGAGCCGCCGCCCACGATCACGTAGTCATATGTCGTCGCTTTCATGGCGTTCGGCTCAGAATGTTGGGATGGACAGGCCACCATCCACGTTGACCACGCTGCCTGTTCCAAAGGGCAGCAGACCGCCGGCAAGCGTCGCCACCACCTGCCCCACTTCGTCGCTTTCACCCCAGCGTCCGGCGGGCACCAGGCCCTCGCGGAATCGCGCCTCGTACTTCTCGGCGACGCCTGCCGTCATCGGGGTGCGGATGATGCCGGGTCTTACCTCGAACACGCCGATATTCGCTTTCGCGAGTCGAAGGGCAAAGAGTCTGGTTATCATGGGCAGCGCCGACTTCGATAGGCAATATTCGGCACGCTCGGTCGATGCCATTTCGGCCGAAACGGAAGAGACCGTGACTATCGCCCGCGCAAAGCTGGAGGACGTCGAGACCATGTGGCGGGCGACGGACTGCGTCATGAAGAACGTGCCGCGCAGATTGACGCCGAGCACGGCATCGAATGCTTGCGGCGATACGTCGAGCAGATCGCCGCGGCTCGGTGAACCGATGCCCGCGTTGTTGACGAGGCATTCAATGCTTCCCTTGAAACGAAGGGCTTCCTCGACGACGCGTTCGTGCGAAGCGATGTCACTGAGATCGCTCTGAATGAACAGAGCGTCCTGACCTTCGTCGCGCACGAGTGCGCAGGTCGTCGCCGCATCCTCGTCGTTCACGACGTCGGTCAGCACAATGTCGAAGCCGCGCCGCGCAAGCGCGACGCAGATCGACCGGCCAATGCCGCGTCGCGCACCCGTTACCAATGCGGTCGGAAACTTTCCAGCTATCTTGCTCATGGTTGCACCATCTATCGTTGCGCTGGGGGCTCAGTGAATCCGGGCTTCCGTATCGGTGTCGAACAGCACGAGCTTCGACAGATCGACGCGCAGTTCGCATCGTTCTCCGGACGCGTGCGGCATGTCGGCGCCGAGCCGCGCGGAGACTTCCATGCCGCCGAGGTCGAGCACGGCCAGCGTGTCGGGCCCCGTCGGTTCGAGCACGTTGATCGTGACGGGCACGGTGCGCAGCGCCGACGTGGCACGCTCGTTTTCCACACCGATCGCCTCGGGGCGCAACCCCGCGATCACCTCCTTGCCGATGTAGCGCTCGACGGCCGCGGGTTGCGGCGGCAGTGCAAGATCGATGGCCTTCAGGCCTTCCCCCACTTTCAGACGCAGCGCGCCATTCATACGCTCGATGCGCGCCGGAATCAGGTTCATCGAGGGTGAGCCCATGAAGGTCGCGACGAACGTGTTGGCGGGCGTGTTGTAGACCTCGGCGGGCGTGCCGAGCTGCTGCAGGACGCCGCCCTTCATCACGGCAATACGGGTGGCGAGTGTCATCGCTTCGATCTGGTCATGCGTGACGTAGACGATGGTCGCGCCCAGGCGCTGATGAAGCTTCTTGATCTCAGTGCGCATATCGACACGCAGCTTTGCATCGAGGTTCGACAATGGTTCATCGAACAGGAAGATCTTCGGATGACGCACCAGCGCGCGACCCATTGCGACACGCTGACGTTGTCCCCCTGATAGCTGGCCCGGACGCCGGTCGAGCAGGTGTTCGATCTGCAGCAGACGGGCGGCATCTTTCACCGCCTTCTCGCGGTCGGGCTTCGAGACTTTGCGCATCTCCAGACCGAAGCTGATGTTCTGGCCGACGGACATGTTCGGATACAACGCATAGCTCTGAAACACCATTGCGATATCGCGCTCGCTCGGATGCAGGTCGTTGACCTTGTCATTACCGATGCGGATTTCGCCGCCCGAGAGTGTGTCGAGTCCGGCGATCAGAGAAAGCAGCGTCGATTTTCCGCAGCCCGACGGCCCGACGAGAACCAGAAAATCGCCATCCTCGACATCGATGTTGATCTCCTTGAGAATTTCAGTGGATCCGTAGGCTTTGCGAACATTGGATACGTGCAAAGAAGACATGATTTACCCCTTGACCGAGCCGGCCATCAGACCGCGTACGAAGTAGCGACCACCGATCACATAGACGAGCAGCGTCGGCAGCGCGGCGATCATGGCCGTGGCCATGTTGACGTTGTATTCCTTGACCCCTGTCGACGTATTGACGATGTTGTTCAGCGCGACGGTGATGGGCGCGGAGCCGCCCGTCGTGAACGAGGCACCGAACAGGAAGTCGTTCCAGATGTTCGTGAATTGCCAGATCACCGTGACCGTGATGATCGGCACCGAGTTGGGAAGCAGGATGCGGAAGAAGATGCGGAAGAAGCGCGCTCCGTCGATCATCGCGGCTTTCACGAGTTCATCGGGAAACGCGATGTAGTAGTTCCGGAAGTACAGTGTCGTGAAACACAGGCCATAGACGACGTGCACGAACACGAGCCCGCTGATTGATTGCGCGAGACCCACCTTGCCGAGGAACGACGCCATCGGAATCAGCACGATCTGGAACGGGATGAAGCATCCGAACAGCACCAGTCCGAACAGCAGGTTGTCGCCTTTGAAGCGCCATTTGGTCAGCACGTAGCCGTTCAGTGCACCGAGCAGCGTGGAGATCGCCACGGCTGAGAAGACCATCCGGAAAGAATTCCAGAAGAAGCCTTTGACGCCGGAGCATTCAAGTCCCACGCACGCCGATCCCCACGCTTTTTCCCATGCATCGAGCGTCCACTGGTGCGGCAGCGCGAGGATATTGCCCGAATAGACTTCGGGCAGCGGCTTGAACGACGTCAGCAGCATCACGAGCAGCGGTACGAGATAGACCACCGCTACGATTGCCAGTAGCGAATAAATGACGATTCGTGACAGGTAGTTATGCTTGCCCACCACCATCTGGGGTGAGTCCCATGTTCTGGTAGCCATCGTTGTCTCCTGAGGGCTGTCGGTTGAGTTCAATGGCCGCCGCTCTTACGGCGTGGTCTCATTTCGGAGTAGAGGTACGGCACCATGATTGCCGCCACCGTGCACAGCATCATCACCGCGCTCGCCGCGCCCATGCCGAGCTCGTTACGGGTGAAGGTGAACGAATACATGAACGTGGACGGCAGTTCGGTCGAGTAGCCTGGGCCGGCGCCGGTCAATGCAATCACGAGCTCATAGCTCTTGACGGCGAGGTGCACGAGAATCACGAATGCCGATACGAACACGGGCCGTAACTGCGGGATGATGATTCGCCGATAGATCGAAGGCATGCGGGCGCCGTCGATCGAAGCGGCCTTGACCTGTTCCTGGTCGATGCCGCGCAGCCCGGCAAGAAACATCGCCATCACGAAGCCCGACGCCTGCCAGACAGCGGCGATCACGACGGTATAAATCGCCATGTCGTCGTTGATGATCCAGTCGAACTGGAAGCTCGACCAGCCCCAGTCATGAAACAGCTTGGTCAGGCCCAGCCCCGGATTGAGAATCCATTTCCATGCGGTACCGGTGACGATGAACGACAGCGCCATCGGGTAGAGGAAAAGCGCGCGCAGACCTCCTTCCGCGCGAATCCGCTGATCGAGCAGAATGGCGAGCCCGAGACCGATCGCCATGCACAGCACCACATAGAGCGACGCGTAGATGCCGAGGTTGCCGATCGCCACATGCCAGCGCGGGTGCTCCCACACGCGGCCATACTGAAGCAGACCTGCCCAGTGGAAGTTGGCGAAAGCGCGTGACCGGGTGAACGAGAGCACGGTCGTCCAGGCGATAAAGCCGTAGACGAAAATCAACGTGATGATCAGCGTCGGGCTGAGCACGATCTTCGGCAAAACCGCTTCGAAGCGGTTTCGCAACGTCGATCGTTTTCGCGTCGGACTATCGCCCGAGCCGCTGTTCAGATCTTCAAGACTGGTCGCCGCGTGGGCGCGATTGTGCAATAGCATGGCAACACCTACCGTCGGAGATGACGGGCCTCGCGCAGCGCAGCGTACGGTGCCGCATCCGCATGAGGACCATTTGGCTTACTGCGAGTTCTTCACTGCGGCGACGAGAGACTTGACGGCATCCGCAGACGACTGATTCGAATTGAAGAAGTGTGTGACGACGTCATAAACGGCGTTCTTCGGACCGTCGGGCATCGCATGTCCGTGCGCGAAGCTGCCGACCATCGAGTCCGTCTTGAGCGCCGCGCGCATGTCGTTCATCGACTTCTTGCCGCAATCGTCGAAGCCGTCCTCTGGCACATCGAGCCGCGCCGGAATCGAACCTTTGATCTGGTTGAATTTCGCCTGGACGCCCTTGTCCATGATGGTCGACGCGAACGCGTACTCGCCCGGCAGACTCGCCTCGCCCTTCTTGAAGCCCGCAAACTGATCGGTGTTGAAGATGAAGTCACCATCCGTTCCCGGATAGTTGAAGCAGAGATAGTCGACGTTCGGCTGCTTGCCTGCCGATGCAAACTCGCCCTTGGCCCAGTCACCCATGATCTGCATCGCTGCCTTGCCGGTGATCACCATCGACGTCGCAAGATTCCAGTCGCGGCCGGGGAAGTTCGGGTCGACCATGCCGCGCAATGCGCGCATCTGGTCGAAGGCCTTTTCCATCGTCTTCGAGCCGAGTGCGTTGGGGTCGAGCTTGACGAGCGCCTGCTGATAGAACTTCGGACCGCCTGCCGACATCACCGCGCTATCGAAAATCGTCGCTTCCTGCCACGCCTGGCCGCCGTGCGCGAGCGGAACGTAGCCGGCTTTGCGGATCTTGTCGGCGTCCGCGACGAGTTCGTCGAATGTCTTCGGCGGCGTGAGCTTCAATTGATCGAAGATCTTCTTGTTCGCCCAGATCCAGTTCGTGCGGTGCACATCGACAGGTGCGGCGACCCAGTGACCATCGACCTTCGAGAACTTCTGGATCGGCGCGGGCACGAGTTTGTCCCAGCCTTCCTTGGTGGCGACGGCATCGAGGTTCTGCAGGTAGTCCTCCTGCGCGTATTCGGGGATCGTGAAGCCGAGCATCTGAATCGCATCGGGCGGATTGCCCGATGCGACGCGAGCCTTCAGCACCGTACGCGCGGCTTCTCCGCCGCCGCCCGCGATCGGGCTGTCCTTCCATGCATAGCCCTTTGCCTTCAGGCCGTCCTTGAGGACAGTGAGTGCCTTGGCTTCTCCGCCGGAAGTCCACCAGTGCATGACTTCCACCGTTTTCGTGTCGGCCGCGGCAGCGGACAGCGCGTGGCAGGCAACGAGGCCGACAGCGATTGCAGTAATACGCTTCTTGAACATTTTCGTCTCCATGATGAGGCTCTCTTAACGGGCTTTTTTTCGAACTCCACGGCGGGCATGCCGTGCAGTGATCTGGGTAGATTCGTGGTCAGTGGGCTTGACGCGGCAGCCACCAGTTCTTGCGCTGTCCGATGTGCAGCTGGATCGTCTTCGTCTCGGTGTAGTCCTCGACCGCCTGCTTGCCGAGTTCGCGTCCGACGCCGCTCGACTTGAATCCACCGAACGGCAGTTCGGGGTAACCGTCGAGGAAGGTGTTGACCCAAACGGTCCCCGCATCGACGCCGCGCGCGACAGTCAGGCAGGTGTTGATGTCGTTGCTCCAGACGGCGGCGGAGAGCCCATAGGCCGTGTCGTTGGCGATATCGATCGCGTTGCGCGTGTCTGAGAAAGGGATGATCGCGAGCACAGGGCCGAAAATTTCTTCGCGCGCGATGCTCATGTCGGGCGCGACATCGCTGATGACAGTCGGCTCCAGATACAGGCCATCCGCGTCATAGCGTTTTCCGCCCAGACGCAGCCGGGCGCCTGCCGCGACGCCCTTTTCGATGTTGCCGAGAATCTCGGCCAGCTGGTTCTCGCTGACGATTGCGCCGATCTTGCATTCGGGATGCAGTGGGTCGCCAACCGGCACCTGGCGCGCGCGCTCGACTACCGCCTGCGCGAAGCGCTCTGCAATCGATTCGTGCACGAGCACCCGGCTTCCGCTGTTACAGCATTCGCCGGCATTGAAATACACCCCGAACACGACGGCATCGATCATCGCGTCCCAGTCGCAATCGGGGAAGACGATCTGCGGATTCTTGCCACCGAGTTCGAGCGCGACCTTCTTCAGCTTCTGCGATGCGAGTCCGCCGAGCAGGCTACCCACACGCGTCGAACCGGTGAACGACAGCATGTCGATGGCGTCGTGCTCCGCCAGCGGCTGGCCGACGGACGGGCCCTTTCCCGTCACCACGTTGACGACGCCCGCCGGGACACCGGCCTGTTCGAGAATCTCCATCAACATGACGGTCGTGCTCGACGTCAGCTCACTTGGCTTGACGACGCACGTGCAGCCTGCCGCGAGTGCGAACGGCAACTTCTGGGAAAGAATCCAGAGCGGAAAATTCCACGGCGTGATGAGTCCGACGACACCAATCGGCTGGCGCAGTACGATGCCGAGCATGTCTTCGCCGAGTGTGTCGTATGCGTCGCCACTCGTCGTGCGGGCAAGGCTCGCTGCGTACTGCCAGAGATCGATGCAGCCGGAGACTTCGCCGCGTGCCTGCGCAAGCGGTTTGCCCGTTTCGAGCGATTCGAGCAGCGACATCCTGTCGACACGTGCCTTGATGCCGTCGGCGATCGCGAGCAGAATCCGCGCACGTTCCGCACCCTTGAGCTTCGGCCATGGACCGTGACGGAAGGCGACGTCAGCGGCCTTGATCGCTCGCTCGACGTCCGCCGGCGTCGCTTCAGGAAACGAGCTGACAACGTGACCATGCGCGGGACTGCGGCGCTCGAAGCGCTGCTGGTCCGCTGATTCGGTCCACGTTCCGTCGATGTACATGCGGCCCTTGAAAGCTTCGTGCGCGGGTGCTTTATCGCTTGCCAGAAGCGCAGTTGCAGCGGGAATTGCAGTGTCGTACGTCATGTCATTGACCCTCGTATTGCGCTGGGCGCCGTTCACGGAAACTGGCCATGCCTTCGCGGGCGTCGTGCGTCGACGCGGACAGCGCGCCCGCCATGGCTTCGAGCGTTGTGCCGGCTCCGAATCCCGAGGCGGCGTTAATCAGTTGCTTCGTCAGTTGCACGGAGACGGGCGCGAGCGTCGCGATCTTTTCAGCGAGTGCGACAGCTGTAGTGACCGACTCTTTCGGCGTGGAGATTTCGTCGATCAAACCGATCGCGTACGCGCGTTGCGCATCGATCCGCTTCGCGGTCAGCGCAAGCGATTTCACGTGGCTCGGACCGATCAGCGAAACCAGCCGTTGCGTGCCGGACCAGCCCGGGCAGGTTGCAATGCTCGCCTCGGGAAGCGCGAACGTGGCATGCGGATCCGCGACGCGCACGTCGGCCACGGCTGCCAACTCGAGACCGCCGCCGAATGCCGGACCGTTGATCGCCGCGACGACAGGCAGACGCAATGCCGCCCAGCGGTCGAAAATGCGATGGCCGCGCGAGACCCATACTCGCCACATGTCGAGCGGCGCGAGTGCCGACCACTGGTTGATGTCCGCGCCCACGCAGAATGCGCGGTCGCCTGCGCCTGTTAGCACGACAGCGCGCACGTTTGGATCCGACTCGAGCTGTGCCGCCGCAGCTTCAAGTTGATCGAGCATCTCCGGAGTCAGCGCATTGAGCTTCTCCGGGCGATTGAGCGTGACGACGGCAACGGCGTTCGCCTTCTCGATCTGGATCAATCTCTGGTCAGCCATGACGCTCCTCCTTCAGCTTCAGACCGAAAGGAGAGTCAGTGAAAATGGACTCATCCATGGTCTTCAGGGAGGGAGATACGGCGAGCCCGATTTCGCACTGATCGAGTACGTCCTTTTGCAGATCGATGCCGGGCGCGATCTCGATCACTTCGAGACCGTTGTCGCCGAGTCGAATCACACACCGCTCCGTGACATACAGCGCTTGCTGAGCGCGCTTTTGTCCCATGCGTCCGCTGAAGGTCACATGATCGACATCGGCAATGAACTTCTTCTTGCCCTCCTTCACGATCTTCAGACGGCCGTTGCCCACTTCGATCTGTGCGCCCGCCGTGAAATAGCCGCAGAAGACGACACGCTTCGCATGCGTCGTGATGTCGATAAAGCCGCCGCATCCGGCAGTGAGATACGGCTTGCTCGGCAGCTTCGACACGTTCACGTTGCCGAAGCGGTCCACTTGCAGGAACGACAGCAGCGATACATCGAAGCCGCCGCCCTGGAAGTACACGAACTGTGAAGGCGAAGGCATGATCGCGTCGGCATTGCCCGAGCATCCAAAGGCGAAACCGAGCAATGGCACGCCGCCGACGGCGCCTTGTTCGATGACCCACGTGACGTCGTCGCGGCAGCCCTCCTCGAGAAGAACGCGCGGCACGTTTGCAGCGATGCCGAAACCCAGGTTCACCGCGTCGTTCTGCGCGAGTTCCATCGCTGCCCGGCGTGCGATGACCTTGTCCGCGTGCCATTCGGCGAACGCGAACGCGCTATCGGGCAGCTTCACTTCACCGCTGATCTCCGGGTCGTATTCGATCTGGGTGGTCTGTTTCTGCGCGGGATCGACGACCACGTAGTCGACGAGGTTGCACGGAATGTGCACCTGCTGCGTATGCAGCGAACCGGCCTTCACCACGCGCTTCACTTGCGCGATCACGATGCCGCCGTTATTGCGCACGGCCAGCGCCTGATCGCGACCGCCAAGCAGCGCGCCTTCATGCTCGAACGACAGGTTGCCGCGTTCATCGGCGGTGGTTGCGCGCACGATTGCAACGCGCGGCACGAAGTTCTTGTAGTGCAGCCACTCGTCACCCGCGAACGTCACCTTTTCGACGATGGGATGTTCGGCGGCTTGTGCGTTCATCGCGCCACCCTGGCGGTCGGGATCGACGTACGTGTCGATTCCGACTTTTGTCAGCACGCCCGGACGTTTCGCCGCGACTTCACGATGCATGTCGAACAGGACGCCGCTCGGCAGGTTGTATGCGCGGATGTCGTTATTGGTGATCAGATGCCAGATGTCGGGCATCGGCAGGCTCGATGGACCGCTCGGAAACGAGCCAGCAATGACCGTCTGGATCAGCCCTTTCTTCGCGATATGGTCGATACCCTTGATGCCGTACATGTCGCCGGCCGCGATCGGGTGCAGCATCGTCAGATTGCGCGGATGGCCTTCCGCCTCGAAGCGTGCGCCGATGGCGGCGAGCATCGCGTCAGGGCAACCCAGACCGCTCGACGAACTGACGGTGACCGTGTCGTCATCGTCGATCAGGCTCGCCGCATGGGCCAATGAAACAACCTTGCTGGAACGCACAGTCAATCTCCTCAAACTTTTATTCGGCGAAACGGGATGGCACCGTCACGTGCTCCCCTGCTTCGGCGGACTTCATCAGCGACAACGCAGCGACAAGCGAGCGATAGCCGTCGGCTCCGGTGGCGGCAGGGTTCTGGTCTCCGGAAATGGCGCGGTGGAATTGCGCGACGGCGGTGCAGTACAGGTCTCGATGCTCGATCTGGATGTTCTGCATGCCGTCGGCCGTATTCAGCGCGATTTCGCCAACGGGTCGTTGCGTCATCACGTCCTTCGCGAACAACGATCCCGTCGTGCCGTGAATTTCGAGTCCGGTCGGTGCGAAGGGCACGGTGAACGCGTCGTGGAGTTGCGCGAGCACGCCGTTCCTGAAGCGCACGATCGCCATGACTCCATCTGCGAGCCCCGCGCTCGACATCGTTCCCGACGACGTCATCGCGCTGACTTCGACGGGTTCGTCGTCGAGCAGAAAGCGCAGGGTGTCGATGTCGTGCACGGAGATGTCGAGGATCACGCCCCCACCCGCTTCGGGTCGTTCGATGCGCCAGCCACGCAGATGCGGCGGCAACGAGACCGCGTGGAAGACGCGCACGAACAGAGGCATGCCGATCGCACCGGCACGGATCAGTTCGCGGATCTTCCGATGTGTAGCGGCGCAGCGCAGGTGATGGTTCGTGCCGAGCTTCACGCCGTGCGATTCGCATGCCTCGATCATTTGCGCGGCCTCGTCCTCGGTCAAAGCAAGAGGCTTTTCGCACAGCACGTGCTTGCCCGCCTTCGCTGCCGCGAGCGCTTGCGACAGATGCCTGTCGTTGGTGCTGCTGATGTACACGGCTGTGATGGAGGGATCGGCGAGTACTGAGCCGAGGTCCGTCGAGTGCGAAGGAATCGCGTTCTTTTCAGCGAATCCGCGTGCGCGCTCCGCGCTACCGCTGATTACCGTGACGATCTCGCCGTCGGGTTGCGAGCGGATGGCATCGACCATCCATTCGTCGGCGATGGTGCTGGCGCCAATCAGCGCCCAGCGGATTTTTGCAGTCATGTCTCACTCCATTGGAACGTTCCAATTCGAGTTCGTTGGATCGTTCCAATGAACTGTAGTAGACTCATTTCACAGTGTCAAACACTTTTTGGAACGATCCAATTGTGCAGAGCAACATGAAATCAGGCCCGACCATACAGGACATCGCCGCCGCTGCTGGCGTATCGAAATCGACGGTGTCGCTCGTTTTGCAGGAAAGTCCGCTCATCAAGGCCGAGACTGCGGAAAAGGTGCGCGTGGCGGCTCGCGCGCTCGGCTACGTGTACAACCGCGGGGCGGCCAACCTGCGAGGCAGGCGCAGCACGACGATCGGCATGGTGATCAATGATCTGACCAACCCGTTTTTTGTGGAGTTGCTGGTGGCAATCGAGCGCGTGCTGGCCCAGGCCGGATATACGACGCTAATGGCTCACACCGCCGAAAGTCTCGAAACCCAGACGAGAGTTCTGAAATCCATGCGCGAGCAGAATGTTGCTGGCCTGATCATGTCTCCCGCGCTGGGAACGACGGATGAGTTGCCTGCCGAGATCCAGTCGTGGGGAATTCCGCTGGTACTCGTCATGCGTCCGATGGGTCCCGACGTCGATACGATCGGTGTCGACAACAGCTACGGATTTGCGCTCGCGACAGAGCATCTGGTCGCGCAAGGACATACGCGCATCGCCTTCGCCGGCAACCGCAAGGGCTATGCGGTCGCCAATCAGCGCAGAGAGGGTTATCTGTCGGCGATGGCGAAGCACTCATTGCCTGTCAATGACGACTGGATCATCGATGTGCCTTTGACACCGGAGGGTGGGCGCGATGCGGTCCGTGCGATCTTCGACATGAAGCCGCGGCCGACGGCGGTGGTTTGCTACAACGACCAGGTCGCTATCGGCGTGCTGCACGAACTCGACAGAATGGGCAAGCGCGCTGGCAAGGCTCTGGCGGTCGTGGGTTGTGACAATGTCATCGCGGCTGAGCACACCAATCCGCCTTTGACGACGCTGTTCGCGGGTGCGGACAAGCTCGGCACCATTGCGAGCGAGACACTGCTGGCACGACTGAGCGAAGCATCGGAAGACGAGAAGCCGCCAGTGCAATATTTTGCGGTGCCGGAACTCGTCGTGAGGGAATCGAGCGTCGGTGCGAAGGCATCTCAGGTCAACGCGGCGGCAAAAGCGTCGCGAAAGCGTGTGGTCGATGCTGATGAAGAGTAGGCGCCGTCCATGCAATTGCCATTTGACGCGGCGATTCCAACTCTGACGCCAGAGCATGCAACGCCACACTGCGGTAGGCAGTTAGCGTTTTGAGTCGGGTTAGGTGCGACTGATACACTTGGCCTTTTGATGTTGGTGAGACGTCAGAACCCGAAACGCGGAAAGGTACCGGTGATGATTGGGCAATGAGATGTTCACCGGCGATGGACGAAGGTTGTTGGGGGTTGCCTGGGGACGTAGGCATCGGGCAGTGGCCGGCCATGAACGGCCATTAGCGCGCTGATTCACCCCGACATTCCGATGACCGTCCAACTCTAACATGAGCCTCACCTGCGCGATTGGCTTCCTCGGGGAGAAACCCCTATGGTGCCCACGTAGATAGCCTGTCACAAAGTGGCACGTGCGATACCAGTTCGAAACTTCTGCGCCGTGGTCACGTCAATGCAATGGTGTTGCGGCCTCGAACTTTTCGCTCCAGCTGCCAACCACGGCGCCTCGCCCAGCAAAAATCGCTTGTCCAAAAATATCGATACTTTTCCGAATGGCGACTGACGAATCTCACAAGCAGGAAAAACTCTTGAAGCGAGTCGGCTTTGTTGCCTGTGTGGCGCTGCTGCGCCTCCTTTCAGTCCTTCCCTATGGGTTCGTCGCAAGGCTTGGCAGCGTGCTCGGTGCGATGTTGTATGCGCTTCCCAGTTCCCGAAAACATATCGTTCATGTCAACCTGCGCCTGTGCTTTCCGGGCCGTTCGGATGGTGATTACGATGACCTCGCGCGAAACCACTTTCGCCATGTCATTCGAAGCTATCTCGAACGCGGCATTCAATGGTTTGGCAGCGCGAAGTCGCTACTAAACCTGGTCGACATCGAAAGCAGAATTGATCTGGAAGACCCGAATGCTCCCCCGACCATCTTTCTGGGCTTTCACTTTGTGAGCATTGAGGTGGGCTGCATACTTTACTCTACGCAGTTGCCCGCCGCCTCCCTGTACACGCGGATGTCAAACTCGCGCCTGTGCGACCTCGCGAGGCGGCAACGCGGCAGATTCGGCGCGGAGATGATTGAACGTTCGACAAGCGCACGGAAGATCGTTGGGCTACTTCGCTCGGGCATACCGGTCATGCTGGCTGCGGACATGGACCACGGCATACACAACTCGGTTTTTGTGCCGTTCTTTGGCGTTCCCGCGTGCACGCTCACGTCAGTTTCGCGCCTTGCTCGACTGGCCCACGCGCGGGTTGTGCCATTCGTCACTGAAGTGCTTCCAGATTATCGCGGATACAAGCTCACCATCTTCGAGCCGCTCGGCGACTTTCCAACAGAAAGCGACACGCACGATGCGCGTCGGATAAACGAGTTTCTTGAAACGCAGATACGGAAGTGTCCAGAGCAATATTACTGGGTGCATCGACGCTTCAAGCATCGTCCGCCGGGCGTACCCGGTGTGTACTAGACGGGCCGCAGCAGTGGAGCGTGACCCTGCCAGGTTGCGGACTCGCATGAGTTCCCCATGGGTGAACGGCGCTCTCGTTTTCCGTCATTGCCGAATGCAGGCCTTATTGCTGAGGACCATAACGAAGCTCGGCAATGGCCGCCCCCTCGCCGCACGAATGACTGATGGACCTTGAAAGCAGCCGGTGCCCTTGCGCCAGTCCCTATGGCCGGAGTGGGTCCGGAAGCGTCTAACCGTCTCGCAGCCCCCCGATTGAAGAAGCTTGTCGAGGGGCACAAGCCAGTGGATCGTTCAAACCGCGGATTGTATGATTGCGCTCATCGCAGCAAGACGTCGCCGCCCAAAGACGTTCGCATGGTGTGCAACCCGAGTCAGACTGGCGCTCACGGAGCCGCCACCGCCAGCAGGCGCCGCGTCTGAGCCCCAGCGTCGTCCCAGGCTATTGGCCGGATCCGACATTCCGAGCGAACTGTTTTGCCGGCACTGGAGGGACCCATGTTCGACAAGGCGTTGCGTTTCGAGAACGGCCCGGACTGGCATCACTTTCACGTCTATACCGACAGCCCGCTTATCGCATTTCTGATCGTCGCCGCCCTGCTGCTGACGATTCTGCTCGCGAGCGCGATCTGCTACTACGTGACGCGCTTGATCGTGCAGTTCATCGTCGGTCGCCTTGCTCGCCAGCCGCAGCGCAAGTGGCTGCGTGCCGCCGAGTCCCACAAGGTGTTCGACCGGCTCGCGCCGCTCGTGCCAGCCTTGATCCTCTATGCGTCCGCCCCCCTGCTGACCGGGCTCACGTTCCCGCTGGTCGCGGCGCTCGGCCATCCACTGGCGGTGCTCGCGGCATGCTACATGGTGTACACGCTGCTGCGCGCTGCGCTCGCGCTCCTCAACAGTGTCGGTGAGCGCTACAGTCACTTCCCCTCAGCAAGCGAGAGGCCAATCAAAAGCTTTTTGCAGACCGCAACCATCGCGCTCTACGTAGTCGCGCTGATCGCGGGGATCTCGGTAGTGCTGGAACGCTCCCCGGCCTACTTCCTCACCGGCCTCAGCGCGATGACGGCGCTTCTGATCATCATTTTCCGCGACTCGCTGCTCGGCTTCGTGGCCAGCATCCAGCTCACCGTCTACGACATGGTGCGGGTGGGGGACTGGATTGAAGTACCCGGCTTCGTCGCCGACGGCACTGTGATCGACATTGCACTGAATACGATCAAGGTCCAGAACTTTGACAATTCGATCGTGATGCTGCCGACCTACGTCCTGCTCACGAACAGTATGAAGAACTGGCGAGGGATGACTGAGTCGGGCGCTCGACGCGTCAAGCATGCGATACATTTCGATGCCGAGACCGTCCGCTTTCCAGACGACGCGCTGCTCGTTCAACTCTGCAACGATATTGACAGGCCGCTAGCGGAAGTTGCGCCCGGGGACACCCGGCGTCGCACGAACCTCGGTCTGTACCGGCTCTATCTGAATGCATACTTTCGCGATCATCAAGCGGTCCGCCAGGACATGCCGATCGTCATTCGCCAGGTGCAGTCGACCCAGCCTGTCGTCGCGCTCGAGATATTCCTCTACGTCGACGAGACACGCTGGGAACCGTACGAAAACCTGCAATCGGACATGCTCGATCACGCTTACGGCCAAATACCGCTGTTCGGGCTGCGCTGCTGGCAGGAACAAAGACCGTCGACGCGGCAATCGTGATCTGCGCCATCAGATGGCGGCCATGGGCGCCCCCCTCATTCTCCGTTCGAGAACGTCCACGGGCGATGAAATTTTCCACGCGCTTATCGGCTCACGGCCCCCAAGCCCGCGCGCGCCACCTCGCGCCGCCGCTTGATCACATAGCCGACCCACATCAGCACGAGCCACGCCGGCACCAGCCACACCGACACCGACAAGCCCGGCGTCATCGCCAGAATCACGAGAATCAGCGCCATGAACGCGAGGCAGATCCAGTTGCTGACCGGAAACCAGAGCGAGCGGAACACCAGCGTTTCGCCGGCGGCCACCATCGCCTTGCGCGACTTCAGATGCGTGAGGCTGATCAGCGCCCAGTTCAGCACCAGCGCCGCGACCACCAGCGACATCAGCAGGCCGAGCGCCTCGGCCGGGATCACGTAGTTGATGATCACGCATGCGAACGTCGCCAGCGCGGACAGACCGATCGCCAGATACGGCACGCCGCGCCGGTCGATCTTCAACAGCGCGCGCGGCGCGTTGCCCTGCTCGGCGAGACCGTACAGCATGCGGCTGTTCGCGTAGACGCCGCTGTTGTACACCGACAGCGCCGCGGTCAGCACGACCACGTTGAGCACGTTGGCGGTCAGCGTCGAGCCGATCTGCGAAAAGATCATCACGAACGGGCTGCCGCCCGCCGCCACCTCGTTCCACGGATACAACGACAGCAGCACCGCCAGCGAGCAGATATAGAAAATCAGAATCCGCAGGATCACCTGGTTGACGGCCTTCGGAATGCTCTTGTGCGGCTCGGCGGCCTCGGCCGCCGTGATGCCGATCAGCTCCAGCCCACCGAACGAGAACATGATCACCGCGAGCATCATGAAGAGCCCGTGAAAGCCGTGCGGGAAAAAGCCGCCGTGACTCCACAGGTTCGCGACCGTCGCCTGCGGGCCGCCGTGACCGCTGAGCAGCAGCCAGGCGCCGAATACGATCATGCCGATCACCGCCACGACCTTGATGATCGCGAACCAGAACTCGGTTTCACCGTAGGCCTTCACGTTGGTGAGATTGATCGCGTTGATGATCGCGAAGCACACCAGCGCCGATACCCACGTCGGCACGCCCGGCCACCAGAAATGCACGTAGGTGCCGACCGCGGTCAGCTCGGCCATGCTGACGAGCACATAGAGCACCCAGTAGTTCCAGCCCGACAGGAAGCCCGGGAAATCGCCCCAGTACTTGTATGCGAAGTGGCTGAACGAGCCGGCGACCGGCTCCTGCGCGACCATCTCGCCGAGCTGGCGCATGATCATGAACGCGATGACGCCGCCGATCGCATAGCCGAGGATCATCGACGGACCGGCGGCCTGCAGCACGCTGGCGGAGCCGAGAAAGAGGCCCGTGCCGATCGCGCCGCCCAGCGCGATCAACTGGATGTGGCGATTCTTGAGCCCGCGCTTCAGGCCCGGTTGCTGCTTTGCACTATTCATTACGCCCTGCTGTGTGGAGATCGCTGCATCTAGACCGCCGCGTATGGAGCGCTGCGCAAGGCGGCGCCGTGGCGGCGTCGTGGCCGATTACCCGGCGGGACAGCACGGTCCGGCCCGGGCAAAACCTGTAATTTTACCGCGACAGATATTCCTCTGACATTCGGAGCCGCCCGCCTTCGTTCTGCGCCGCACTAAAGCGCACGGATTGTGATTGTCACGGGGAGGGCACCCGGGTATGTTGCCGAATTCCACCTCTCAAGCCGCGGAGTTTCAACATGTTGCCCAAACGTTTGCTTTGCGCCGCCGTGTTGTCCCTCTGTTTCGCGGGTGTGAGCACGTCCGCGCTCGCGCAGACGGCGCCCGCCGCGGCGCCGGCCGCCCAGTCTCCGGACGAGGACGCCGCTTCGCAGGCAAGCGGCCAGCCGGCGCCCGCCCCCGCTACCGCTACCGCTACCGCCAGCAAACCGCCTGCCGTTGCGCCCGGCGGTCCGGTGCGCAACATCGTGCTCGTGCACGGCGCGTTCGTCGACGGATCGAGCTGGAACGGCGTGGTCGCGAAGCTGCAGCAAAAGGGGTATCACGTGAGCTCGGTGCAGAACCCGCTGACCTCGCTCGCCGACGATGTCGCCGCGACCCGCCGCGTGCTCGATCGCGAGAACGGTCCGGTGCTGCTGGTCGGGCACTCGTGGGGCGGCGTCGTGATCACCGAGGTCGCCGCGAATGCGCCGAATGTCGCCGGGCTCGTGTATGTCGCCGCGCTCGCGCCGCAACTGCACGAATCGGCGATGGACGTGATGAAGGCCGGCGGCCCGATGCCGGCCGGCCAAAGCATCAGCAAGGATGCAAACGGGTTTTTGTGGATCGACCGGGCGCGCTATCACGCCGACCTCGCCGCCGACGTGCCCGAGACCGTCGCACGTGTGCTCGCCGCCGCGCAGGTGCCGATCGCCGCGAGCGCATTCGACGAACCGGTCGATCAGGTCGGCTGGAAAGACAAACCGTCGTGGTACGTGCTGACGACGAAAGACCACGCGGTTTCGCCCGAACTGCAGAAAATGATCGCCGGGCGCATCGGCGCGAAGGTGGTGCCGGTCGCGTCGAGCCATCTCGCGCCGGTGTCGCACGCAGGCGCGGTGGCGGAGGCGATCGATCACGCGGCGCGCGAGTTGAGCCGGCAGCAGTAGTAGGTCAGGTCGCCGCAACGAGCCGCGGTAACGAGGCGCGGCAATGATCTGTCAGCGGCTCGACGTCGCGCGGCTCAGCGCAGCATGAACGACATCGCCGACAGGCAGTTCAGCATCCGCACCGCATGCTCGGCCGACGCCGCACTGAAGCGCAACGTCACGCCATCGACGCGCGTAAGCGTCGGCCATTGGCAGAACAGATCGGCGAGCCCGCTCGTTTGCACGCGCAGTTCGCAGTCGATTGCTCGCGGCTCTGCGCGCGTCGCGGCGGGCGCGCAGCCTGCTTCGACATGCTGACGGACCACGTCGCGCGCGGCGGCCAGCAGTGCCTCGCGCACGCTCGCGGGCGAGCGCGTGACGCCGCTTGCCTGCCCAGTCGCGCTCTTCGTGACGACGAACCGCGCACCCGGAAAACGCGGCGCGGTTTCCTCCGCGAACACGTCGTCACCCGATAAAAGCGCGACACGTGCGCCATATTCTTCGGCGAGCGCGCCATACACCCCCGCTTCGCCCAGTTCCACGCCATTGAACGCGACGCGCGCGAACGCGAAGCTGTTGATCGTATGCGCGAGGATGCCGCGGGTTTGCGCCTTCGCGTGGTAGCCGATCATGAAGACGAGCGTCGCGCCGTATTCGAGCCCGGACATCATGCCGAGCGTGCGCGGCTTGCCGAGCACGACCTGCGCGCGCGGATCGAGCAGATCGGGCAGCAGGTTGCGAAAGCCGCCGTGCGAATCGTTCACCCATACGTCGGTCGCGCCGCCCGCGAACGCGCCCTCGATGGCGGCGTTGGCTTCGAGTGTCATCCAGCGTCGCGCGGCTTCGTATTCGCCGTTGCCCGCGCGCGTCTGCTCGGCATGGAAGACGCCGGCGATGCCTTCGATGTCGGTGGAAATCAGGACTTTCATCGCGCGGTATTCCTCAACAGTTCGGCAAGGTCCGGCACGCTGTCGCGCAGCGACAGGCGTCGATGGCCATCGCGGCCGGTGACGGATTCGGCGCTCCACAGCGCGTCGAGGATCGCCTGTTCGACGCTGTCGGCGCACGCGCGAAACAGCGGGTCCATGCAGTGATCGGCGACGAGCGGCGGCAATTCGACGAAGTCCGCGCCATGCGGCACCGTGTACGCGGTCGAAAACGCCAGTGCGATATCGCCGCTGCCGTGGCCGTACACCGAGCCGGTGCGCGCAAGACCGGCCGCAGCCCGCAACGATAGGCGTTTGAGCTGGCGCGAATCGAGCGGCGCATCGGTTGCGACGATCATGATGATCGAGCCTTGCTCGGGTTTGTCGGCGGTTGCGTTGGCAGCAGCATCAGCAGCGTCAGCAGCCTTCGCCGCCTCGGCCTCAGCCGCGGCCGCGCGTTCGGCCAGCATGCGGCCGAGCGGCGTGCCGTCGATCGTCAGCATCGGCAGACGGCCGAAGTTGGCCAGCACGAGCGCGCCGACGGTGTAGTCACGGCCCGCCGCACCGACCACGCGCGACGCGGTGCCGATGCCGCCCTTCAGATCGAAGCACGACATGCCGCGCCCCGCGCCGAGCGCACCGCTCGCGACGTCGGAGCTCGCCGCGTCGAACGCTTCGTCGAAATGCCGTTCGGTCACGGCAAGCGCCTGGATGTCGTTCAGGTAGCCGTCGTTGCATTCGAACACGAGCGGATTGACCGTCGACCATTCGCGGCCGATACGCGGATTCGCGCGCATCGCCGCACGAATCTGCGCCTGCGCGAGCGCCGCGACGCCGAACGTATTGGTCAGTGCGATCGGCGTCTCCAGTGTGCCGAGTTCGTCGAGCTGCACGAGGCCGACGCTTTTGCCGAAGCCGTTGATCACCGACGCGGCGGCCGGCACCCTGGCGACGAACGGATCGCCGCGATGCGGTCGGATCACGGTCACGCCGGTTTGCAGCGCGCCCTCGGCAAGCGTGCAATGTCCGACGCTGACGCCGTCCACGTCGGCGATCGTGCCGAGCGCTCCGGCCGGCAACGTGCCGATATGCGGCGCTCGCTCAGCGGAATGTTTGCTGATGCTCATGGCCGGTCCAGCTTCGGATCGAGCGCATCGCGCAGACCGTCGCCTAGCAGGTTGAATGCGAGCACGGTCAGAAAAATGGCGAGGCTCGGAAACAGCGCGATGTGCGGCGCGGTCACCATGTCGGCGCGTGCTTCGTTGAGCATCGCGCCCCACTCGGGCGTCGGCGGCTGCGCGCCCAAGCCGAGAAACGACAGGCTCGCGGCCGTGATGATCGAGGTGCCGATGCGCATCGTCAGATACACGACCACCGATGAAATCGTGCCCGGCAGAATGTGCCGCGCGATGATCGTCCAGTCCGACGCACCGATGCTGCGCGCCGCCTCGATATAGGTGAGCTGCTTGAGCATCAGCGTATTGCCGCGCACGAGCCGCGCGAACGCGGGGATGCTGAAGATCGCCACCGCGCAGATCACGTTGATCATGCCGTTGCCGAGAATCGCGACCACGCCGATCGCGAGCAGAATGCCGGGGAACGCGAACAGCACGTCGGCCACGCGCATCGTGATGCGATCCCACCAGCCCTCGTAGTAGCCGGCAAGCAGACCGAAGAACGTGCCGATCACCGCGCCGATCGCAACGGACAGGAAGCCCGCCTCGAGTGAAATGCGCGAACCGACGAGGATGCGGCTGAAAATATCGCGGCCCAGCGAATCGACGCCGAACCAGTGCGCGGACGACGGCCCCGCGTTCAGCGCGTCGTAGTCGAAGAAGTTCTCGGGGTCGTACGGCACGATGTGCGGCGCGATGATCGCGATCACGATCAGGAGCAGCACGAACAGGCCGGCGGCCATCGCCACATGCTGCTTGCGGAACTTGCGCCAGAACTCGCTCCACGGCGTGCGGATCGCGCGTTCGGCGGCTGCGGGATTGGCCGCGTTCGGCCCGGTGGCGGTGGTGCTCATGCGGGCCTCACTTGAAACGGATGGTCGGGTTGATCACCGCGTACAGCACGTCGACGATCAGATTGATGATGATGAATTCGAGCGAGAACAACAGCACCTCGGCCTGGATGATCGGATAGTCGCGCATCGACACCGCATCGACGAGCAGGCGCCCGAGCCCCGGCCAGTTGAACACCACTTCGACGACGATCGAACCGCCGAGCAGAAAGCCGAACTGCAGACCCATCATCGTGACGACGGGAATCAGCGCGTTGCGCAGGCAGTGCTTGACGATCACGAGCCGCTCGGGCACCCCCTTCGCACGCGCGGTGCGCACGAAGTCCTCGTGCAGCACCTCGACGAACGAGGCCCGCGTGAAGCGCGCCATCACAGCCGCGACCGCCGCGCCGAGCGTGAGCGATGGCAGCACGTAGCTGCGCCAGGACCCGTCGCCGACGATCGGCAGCCAGCCGAGCTGCACCGAGAAAATCTCCATCAGCAGCATGCCGAGCGCGAACGCCGGAAACGAAATGCCCGATACCGCGAGCGTCATGCCGAGCCGGTCCGGCCAGCGGTTGCGCCACACCGCCGAGGCGATGCCGATCGCCATGCCGATCACGACCGCCCACACCATGCTCGCGATCGTCAGCCACAGCGTCGGGAAGAAGCGCTCCGCGATCTCCTCGCTCACCGGCCGTTTGCTGCGCGTCGAAATGCCGAAGTCGCCGTGCGCCATCCGCCAGAAGAACCGGACGAACTGCTGCGGCAACGGCTTGTCGAGGCCGAGATCGGCACGCACCAGCGTGACGGTCGCCTCGTCCGCTTCGGGACCGGCGGCGAGCCGCGCCGGATCGCCCGGCAGCAGATGCACGAACAGGAACACCAGCACGGCGACGATGAAGAGCGTCGGCAGAAGGCCTAGCAGACGTTTGACGAGGAAATTCAGCATGAAACCAGTCCGGCAAATGAGCGGCGAATGAGCGGCAGATGAGCGGCAAATGAGGCGGGCAACGAAGCAGCGTGCGCGGCGACGACCTGGGTAAGCCGCCGCGTGCGCATGCCGCCTCGTCAGCTCATCACTTGATCGCGATCTCGTCGAAGTTGAACGAGCCGTCCGGCGCGACGTAAGCGCCCGACAGACGCTTGCTGCGCGCATACACGACCTTCTCCTTGACGAGGAAGATCCACGGCGCGTCGGCCCAGATGCGCTTCTGCGCGTCGGTGTAGAGCGCGGCCTTCTGCGTGCGGTCGGTGGTTTCGAGTGCCTGCTTCAGATCGTTGTCGACCGCGTCGCTCTTGTAGTACGACGTGTTGACCATCTTCGGCGGGATCGAGTAGCCCGCGAGCAGCGGGCTGATCGCCCAGTCCGCCTCGCCGGTCGACGACGACCAGCCCGCGTAGTACATGCGCACCGGCGCGGTCGCCGGATCCTGCGCGCTTTCGACCTTGGCGACCCGCTGACCCGCTTCGAGCGCTTCGACGCTCGCCTTGATGCCGACCTGCGCGAGCTGCTGCTGCACGAACTGGATCACCTTCTGCGCGGTCGAGTAGTTATACGCGGACCACAGCGTCGTTTCGAAACCGTTCGGATAGCCCGCTTCCTTCAGCAGTTCGCGCGCCTTGGCCGGATCGTACGGCCACGGTCCGAGCTTGACCGCATAGTCGACGCCCTGCGGCACCACGCCGTCGGCCGGCGTCGCGTAACCGGCGAACGCGACCTTGGTCAGCGCTTCCTTGTTGACCGCGTAGTTCAGCGCTTCGCGCACCTTCGGATTGTCGAACGGCTTCTGGTTCATGTTCATGCTGATGTAGCGCTCGATGATCGACGGCGCCGCGATCAGGTCGACCTTCGGGCTCGACTGCAGTTGCGCGGCCTGCTCGAACGGCACCTGGAACGCGAAGTCCGCTTCGCCGGTGCGCATCAGCGCGGCGCGAGTATTGTTGTCGACGACCGGCTTCCAGTCGATCGCATCGATCTTCGGATAGCCCTTTTTCCAGTAGCCGTCGAACTTCTTCACGGTCAGGTCACCCGCCGGGTCCCACTTGACGAGTTCGAACGGACCCGTGCCGACCGGATGAAACGCGATGTCCTTGCCGTACTTCTTCAGTGCGTCCGGCGAGATCATCACCGCCGACGGATGCGCGAGCACGTTGATGAACGCCGAGAACGGCGCCTTCAGCGTGATGCGGACCGTGTACGGATCGACTACCTCGGTCTTCTCGATGCGGCTGAACATGTTGTAGCGCTTCAGCTTGTTGGCCGGATCGGTCACGCGGTCGAAGTTCGCTTTCACGGCCGCCGCGTTGAAGTCGGTGCCGTCCTGGAACTTCACGCCATGGCGCAGCTTGATCGTATAGACGCGCGCGTCGGGGCTCGCCTCATAGCTGTCGGCGAGCACATTGCCGAGCTTCATGTCCTTGTCGAAGCCGAACAGCCCCTGGTAGAACGACTTCGCGACCGCCTGCGACAGCGTGTCGTTCGCATCGTACGGATCGAGCGACGTGAAGGTCGACGCGACGGCCATCACGGCCGTGGTTTCGGCGTGCGCCAGATTGCCCGCGAGCATCGCGAACACCACCGCGCCGCCGCTGACGAGCGCGCGCAAACGAAACGGAGAGGACGGGAACAGCAGGTTCATGAGGTTGCTCCAGGCTGCGAGTTGAGGGTGAGACAGGGTCGTTACGGTTGGCTGGTGCTTCGGGTGCTGCTTCAGATCTATCAGCTCCAACGCGAGGCGACGCTTCGCTCAATAAGCGCCGCCGACGCGATGCTGCGCGACGAAATGATCCGGTCCCACCGCCACGAGCGGCGCGACCACCGGCTCGTCGTGCAGCGCGCGGATCGGGCTCGGAATATCGTCGGCGGCGAGCATGCGTTTCGCGTGACGGCGCGCGGGATCGGCGACCGGCACCGCGCTCATCAGCTTCCTGGTGTACGGATGCTGCGGCGCCTCGAACACCGCGCGACGCGGACCGATCTCGACGATCTGGCCGAGATACATCACCGCAACACGATGGCTGACGCGCTCGACCACCGCCATGTCGTGCGAAATGAACAGATAAGCGACGCCGAGTTCGCGCTGCAGATCGAGCATCAGATTGACGATCTGCGCCTGCACGGAGACGTCGAGCGCGGACACCGATTCGTCGGCGATCACGACTTTCGGATTCAGCGCGAGCGCGCGGGCGATCGCGATACGCTGCCGCTGCCCGCCCGAAAACTCATGCGGATAGCGGCGCGCGGCCTCCGCCGGCAAGCCGACTTTCTCGAGCAGCCACGCGACGCGCGCCTGCGCTTGCGCACCCTGGGCGACGCCGTGCACGAGCAGCGGCTCCATGATCGAGAAACCCACCGTCAAGCGCGGATTCAGCGACGCGAACGGGTCCTGAAAAATAAACTGGATATCGCGGCGCAGCGCCTGCAATGCGGGACCGGTCAGCGAGCTGATTTCCTTGCCAGCGAATTCGATCGAACCGCTCTGACTTTCGACGAGCCGCAGCAGCGAGCGGCCCGTGGTCGACTTGCCGCAGCCCGACTCGCCGACCAGCGCGAGCGTCTCGCCGGGACGCAGATCGAAGCTGACTTTTTCGACCGCATGCACGCGGCCCGTCATGCGGCCGAACAGGCCGCTGCGAACCGGAAAGCGCGTGACCAGATCGCGCACGCGCAGGATCGGCGGCGTGTCGTCGCGCACCAGCGGCTGCGCTTCTTCGGCGACGGCCGCGGCGGGCTGCACCGCGGCATCGGCGCCATTCGCGCCGGCCTGCTCGACGGTCAGGATGGGGAAGCGCGCGGGCTGATCGGTGCCGTGCATCGAGCCGAGCCGAGGCACCGCCGCCAGCAGCGCCTTCGTGTACGGATGCGACGGCGCGGCGAACAACGCGTCCGACGCGCCCTCCTCGACCTTCTCGCCGCGATACATCACGAGCACACGGTCGGCCACTTCGGCGACCACGCCCATGTCGTGCGTGATGAAGATCACGCCCATGTTCATCTCGTCCTGCAAGCCGCGGATCAGTTGCAGAATCTGCGCCTGGATCGTCACGTCGAGCGCGGTGGTCGGTTCGTCGGCGATCAGCAGCGCGGGCTTGCACGACAGTGCCATCGCGATCATCACGCGCTGGCGCATGCCGCCCGACAACTGGTGCGGGAAACGCGCCGCGACGCGCTTCGCTTCGGGTATCCGAACCAGTTCGAGCAGGCGCAAGGTTGCGGCGCGCGCGGCCTCGCGGCTCTTGCCCTGGTGCAGCGCGATCGCCTCGCTGATCTGGTCGCCCACCGTGAAGACCGGATT
Source organism: Paraburkholderia sp. HD33-4 (assembly GCF_021390635.1). Taxonomy (NCBI): domain Bacteria; kingdom Pseudomonadati; phylum Pseudomonadota; class Betaproteobacteria; order Burkholderiales; family Burkholderiaceae; genus Paraburkholderia; species Paraburkholderia sp. HD33-4. The sequence continues at coordinate 3,538,087 of NZ_JAJEJS010000001.1, forward strand.
GAGCGAGGTCATCGGCTCCTGGAAGATCATCGCGATGTCGGCGCCGCGCACCGTGCGCATCGTGCCGGACGACGCCTTCGCGAGATCGAGCACGCTGCCGTCGCGCCGCCTGAATGCGATGCTGCCGCCGGCGAGACGGCCGCCGCCATGCTCGATCAGCCGCATCAGCGCGAGGGACGTGACCGACTTGCCCGAGCCCGATTCGCCGACGATCGCCAGCGTCTCGCCGCGCTCGACCGTGAACGACAGATTGCGCACCGCGTTGAAGGTCGAGTCGCCACGGCGGAACGCGACCGTCAGATCGTCGACCGCGAGCACCCGCTGCGGCGGCAGGGTTTCGATCAGCGGGCTGGCGGTGTGCGAGGAAGTCGGCACGGTGATTCCTTTGCTTTGAATGCGAACGCGGCTAACGGGGCTTCGGCAATGTGGCGACGCGCGCCGGCGGCTAGCGATAGATCGCCGTCACCGGCGCTTCGCCCAACCGCGCGAAACCGCGATACATGCCTTCGGTGTTGAATGACAGCGTGACATTGCCCTGCGCGTCGACGGCGACGAGGCCGCCGCGTCCGTCGATCTTCGGCAGGCGGTTCATCACGACGTCGTGCGCGGCTTCTTCGAGCGAGACGCGGCGATAGGCCATCTGCGCGGCGACGTCGTAGGCGGCGACCATGCGCATGAACATTTCGCCGGAGCCGGTGGTCGACACCGCGCACGTCGCGTCGTCCGCGTAGCAGCCCGCGCCGATCAGCGGCGTGTCGCCGACGCGGCCCACCTGCTTGTTGGTGACGCCGCCCGTCGAGGTCGCAGCGGCGAGATGCCCGTGGCGGTCGAGCGCAACCGCGCCGACGGTGCCGAACTTGCGGTTCGGATCGATCGGTTCGTGCGGCATCGGGTCGTCGTGGTTCGACGCCGTGGACGCGAGCGTGGCGGCGTCGTGATCGAGCATCGGGCGCTGCTGCTCGCGCGCGAGCTGCCATTGGCGATAGCGCGCGTCGGTATCGAAGTAGCTGTTATCGACGAATTCGAGCCCCTGCGCGATCGCGAACGCTTCCGCGCCTTCACCGGTGAACAGCACGTGGTCGCTATGCTCGAGCACGCGGCGCGCGGCGAGAATCGGATTGCGCACGCGCTTCACGCAGCAGATCGCGCCCGCGTCGAGCGTGCGGCCGTCCATGATCGCGGCGTCGAGCTCGTGCGTGCCGGCCGCGGTGTAGACCGCGCCGTGGCCCGCGTTGAACAGCGCGCAGTCTTCGAGCAGCCGCACCGCTTCGCTTACTGCGTCGAGCGCGCTGCCGCCGTCGGCGAGCACGCGCTGGCCGGCGCTCAGCACCGCGTTGAGCGCCGCGTGATACTCAGCTTCGGCGCTGGCTGACATCGACGTGCGCAGGATCGTCCCTGCTCCGCCGTGAATGGCAATGACTGCGTTGGAGTTCATCGTTTGGATTGTGGAGTGCGGGTGGTTCGGGGAGTGCGGACTGGCGCGAGGGCCTTTGCTTCGGTATCCCTGGCTTTGACGCCCTTGGCCTGGGTGCTGTCGATCATTGCGCCGTCGCCGGGTTTGAGCTTCGCAGACTTCGCGCGCACGGCTTTGCTCGCGGCACGCGCAGGCTCCTGCGCGGCACCGCCTGCGCCGGCCTGCGGATCGAACAGCCACGGCAGCACGAACTCGCTGACCTCCGCGGCCGCCTTGACCGAGCGTTGCGCGCGATACGCGACCGCGTCGCACAACGCCTCGATCACCGCGAGCACGGCCGAATCGGCATTCGACGCAAGACGCCGGTCGGTGCGGACATACAGCGCCAGGTCCGCGAACCGAACGAGCGGCGAGCGCGGACCGTCGGTGAGTGCGAGCACGCGCGCGCCGCGTTCGGAGGCCCGGCGCGCAAGCTCGATCGTGTCCTCGACATAGCGCGGAAACGCGATGCCGATCACGAGATCCCCCTTACCGGAACCGGCGAGGTGCCGCGCCGCATGCGATGGTCCGCCGTTCAGCGCAAGCGATTGCACGTTGTCGTGATACGGCAGCAGCCCGTGCTCCATCAGGCCCGCGAGAAAGGCGCTGGCGCCGAAGCCGATCACGAATACGCGGCGCGCGGCGATGATCGCGTCGACGGCGGCGTCGGCGGTCGCGCGATCGATCGACGTACGCGTCGCATGCAGATTGTTGGCGGCCTGCTCGAGCGATGCGTCGATCAGATCGTCACCGGCCGCGAGCGTTTCCTGAGCGCTGCGCAGCCGCTCGACCGGCGCGAGCGTCGCCTCGAAGCCACGCACGAGCGCCTCGCGGAACTGCGGATAACCGTCGAAGCCGAGCGCGCGCGCAAAGCGATTCGCGCTCGCGACCGACGCGCCGACCACGCTCGCGAGTTCGTCGATGCGCATCGTCGCCGCGCGGAACAGATTGGCCAGCACGTACTCGCCCATGCGCTGGTGGATCGGCGTGAGCGTCGGCATCGCGGCGGTGAGGCGCGCGGCGATGGCCTGCTCGGCGGGGTTCGACACAGCGGACGGGTGATGGATCATGCGAGCGGACAGGCGCGGTTGTTCTAGGTGAACTGAATGAAATTATATTTACATGAAACACGCGTCGAAAAAAATTCATTTTCATCATTCGAGGGTTTTCACCGACCAGAGCCCTTCAGACAAGGGAGTTCAGCATCCGCGCGTGCCGCGCCCCGATGAAAATCCATTTTCATCGGGGCGATTGGGGGCTTCGTTGCGTGCCGCGTGCCGTCATCAGCACGCCGCCGCGCTCTGCTCGGGAATGCCCGTGAGCCGCGCCGCCGGCGACATCACGATGATCAGCGCCTGTACCACGAACGCGAACGACGCCGCGACCAGACACACGTCGATGCTCCAGCGCGCGCTGAGCGCGGCGCCGAGCAGCGCGCCGACCGGCCGCGCGCCATAGGTGGCGGTGCTGATCAGCGCGGACACCCGGCCGATCATCCGTTCGGGTGTGATCGCCTGACGCAGCGTGGTCGAGCCGACGACCCACAGGATCGGTCCCGCGCCGAGCAGGAAAAAGCTCGCGAGCGCGAGCCAGAACGATGGCGCGATGAGCGTCGCCACCATCACCAGCGACGCGAGCGGGCCGCACGAGGGCCCGATGATCAGCAGACGTCCGAACGCGAGACGCCGCGCGATCGCGGGCGCGGCGAGCGCGCCGCAGACCATGCCGACACCGTACGCGCCGAGCGTCACGCCGACCGCCGAGGCATCGAGGCCCAGCCGATGCACCGCGTACGGCACGTAGACCGCCTGCAGGATGAAGAAGCCGAGATTGAAGAACACGGCGGTGAGCAGCATTGGCAGCAACAGCGGATCGCGCAGCACGAAGCGCGTGCCGTCGCGCAGCTCGAGCATGAAGTGACGCCGCGGCGCGGCCGCGCGCGGCGGCTCGCGCAAGCCCGCGAGCAACGCGACCGCGAACGCGGACAACATCGCCGCGCCGCCATACGCCCAGCCCGCGCCGATCCAGCCGACCAGCACGCCGCCCACCGCCGGCCCCGCCGAGTACGCGACGCTGCGCGCAAGTTCGAGCCGGCCATTCGCGTTCGCATAGGCCTCGCGCGGCACGATCGACGGCACCAGCGACGGCGCCGCCACGTTGTAGGCAACCGTGCCCGTCGCGGCGACGAAGCCGAGCGCGGCGAGCAGCGGCAGGTTCAGCGCATGCGTGAGCACCAGCAGCAGCACGCACAGCATCGCGCAGACACGCACGCTTTCGGCGAGCGTCATCAGCACGCGGCGCGAGCGGCGATCGGCCCATACGCCGAGCGGCATCGACAACAACAGGAACGGCAGCGTCTGCGCGGTTTGCAGCAGACCGGTGTCGCGCGCGTTGGCGCCGAGCGCGAACACCGCGACGAGCGGCGCGGCGGCGAGGCTGATCTGCTCGGCCGATTGCGCGCACAGGTTCGACCAGGCGAGACGCTGGAATGCGCGGGGTAGTCGTTGCGCGCTGGAAGGCGAAGACGATGAAGACGAAGACGTGGCGGACATCGATGCACTCCCGAGGTTGGACGTGAGGCATTCATCGTCGGCGCTTGGAGCTTGCGGGGCGCTCCGCTTCTTGCGGTGTTATTCTTCGCTCGCCATGAATCTCGAAAGCATCCTCTTTACTCAAGGTTTCGGTTCGCGCCGCCAATGCCGCGCGCTGATCGGCGACGGCCGCATCGGCGTCGACGGTGCTATTTGCACCGATGCCGATGCCGATTTCGCTGTCGATAGCGGCGCGTTGCGCTTTAGCGTCGACGGCGTCGAATGGCCGTATCGCGAGCACGCCTACCTGCTGCTGAACAAGCCGGTCGGCTACGAATGCTCGCGCGATCCGCAGCATCATCTGAGCGTGTTCAGCCTGCTGCCGCCGCAGTTCGCCGAGCGCGGCGTGCAGTGCGTCGGCCGTCTCGATCAGGACACCACGGGCCTGCTGCTGCTCTCCGACGACGGCAAGTTCGTGCATCAGTTCACGTCGCCGAAACGCAAGGTGCCGAAGCTCTACGTCGCGACCACGCGCCATCCGCTCGACGACGCGCAGCTCGCCGCGCTGCGCGACGGCGTGCTGTTGCACGGCGAAACGAAGCCGAGCGCCGCGCTCGACGCAGAGGCGCGCGACACTCACACGCTCGCGCTCACCGTGCTCGAAGGCAAATACCACCAGGTCAAGCGGATGATCGCGGCCTCCGGCAACCGCTGCGAGGTGCTGCATCGCGAGCGGATCGGCGGCCTCGCGCTGCCCGCGACGCTCGCGCCCGGCGCATGGCAATGGCTCGACGAAACGGGCCTCGCCGCGCTGCGGGGCGGGTAAACGACTACCGCGCAGCGAGTGCCAGCCTAAGCCCTTGATGCGCCGGAGAAAGCCCGCGCGCATTGCGGTGCATCGCGCGCACGCCGTTGCGGTGCAGCATGCCGTTCCTTACATGTCGCCCTATACTCGTCTAAACAAACGACTACAAAAGTTTCAGGAGGGGCGCCATGCATATCGACGGCACGATGGCGTTTTCGCACGCGATGATTGTGTTTATCTGCTTTGCGCTGCTGCTGGTCGGCGGATCGCTGATCGTCATGCGGCTGCGGCACAAGTACCACCCGAATCTGATCGGCGCGCTGATCGGCGGCATGCTGTGCTTCCTGTTGCTGGAAATGCTGCCGACGCTGACCTGATGCCTGTTGGACCGCGCGGCTCGTTTTGCGCGGCGCATTGATGCGGTGCGGGGATACGGTTTGTTTCGGGGCAACGCGGCCTCGCGAGGCGGTATTTTGTTTCTGCTGCTGGCCGTGTCGGCCGCTGTGGCCTAGCCGCCCTTCCCGCTCGCTTCGCGCAAAAAATCGTCGACGCTCGGATAGCGCAGACGCACCCGCAATTCTTCCTTCAGACGCCGGTTCACTAGCCGGCGCGACTCGCGCATGAACGACAGCAGCATCGGATCGATCTGCTGCTCTGCCTGCTCGCGCGTAATGCGCGGCGCGCGCGCGAGCCCGAAAGCGTCGGCGACCGCGTCGAAATACTCTCCCATTTTCAGTGCTGAATCGTCGGACGCGTGCAGTGCGCGCGCGGGCCGGCCATGCGTGGCGAGTCGCACGAGGATCGCGGCGAGGTCGTCGGCGTGGATGTGATTCGTGTAGACATCGTCGGCATCAACGAGCGCCGGCGTGCCTTTTTCGAGCCGTGCAAGCGGCAGACGGTTGCGCGCATAGATGCCCGGAATCCGCGCGATGCTCGCGGCGACGCTGCCGCGCGCGGTCGCGCGCCGCAACTGCCGCTCGGCCGACACGCGACGTTTGGCGCGCGCATTCGCGGGCCGCGTCGCGCGCGTTTCATCGATCCATGCGCCGCCGCAATCGCCGTAGACGCCCGTCGTGCTCGCGTACACGATGCGCACCGGTGTGCGCCAGGCGCCGGTCCGGCGCACCCCGTCGGGTACAATATCGGGTGTTTCAGCGTCCAGACCTGAAGCGCGCGCACGGCGCAACCGCGCGATGGGCGCGACGAACGACCTCGCCGCGCAAGCGTTCATGCGGCCCGCGGCACCCAGCGTCGCAAGCAGCGCGCGAGTGCGCCGGTCGTCGTCGCCGGACTTCTGTGGCGGCGCGAGATGCAGCACCGTCGGCGCGAGGCGCGCGAGTCGTTTGAGGCTGCGGCGCACGTCGAGATCGCCGACGAGCGGCGTCACACCCGCGGCGCGCAACTCATCGCAGCGCGCGGCATGGCTCGTCAACGCGAAAACGTGCGCGCGCGGCCGCAACAGCGGCACGCAGCGCATGCCGACGTCGCCGCATCCTACGATAAGCACGCGCGGCCGGCGGAAGATTCGTGTCGCTTTCATGGTGGACGCATTGTAGCGGTCACACGCAACAGGTACCGCGCGGTTTATCCGGCGGGTCCGATTACGATTCCGACTTTTCGATTTCGAACACTTTATGGCATTTAACGTCACGCTCCGGCAAAGCGGCCGGCAGTTTCAGGTAGAACAGGACGAACCGGTCCTCTCCGCAGCCCTGCGCCAAGGCGTCGGCCTGCCGTACGGCTGCAAGAACGGCGCGTGCGGTTCGTGCAAGGGCGCGATCGTGAGCGGCGAGGTCGAACAGCGCGCTCACTCGTCGTCGGCGTTGTCGAACGACGAAAAGACGCGCGGCATGGCGCTCCTGTGCTGCGCAACCGCGTGTTCCGATCTCGAAGTCGACATCCGCGAAGTGGCTGGCGTCGGCGACGTGCAGGTCAAGAAGCTGCCGTGCCGCGTGAATGCGATCGAGCGCCGCGCCGACGACGTGATCGTCGTCAAGCTGCAACTGCCGGCCAACGAACGTCTGCAATATCTGGCCGGCCAGTACCTCGAATTCATCCTGAAGGACGGCAAGCGCCGCAGCTATTCGATGGCAAGCGCTCCGCACGTCGAAGGCCCGGTTGAACTGCACATCCGCCACATGCCCGGCGGCGCGTTCACCGATCACGTGTTCAACACGATGAAGGAGCGCGACATCCTGCGCTTCGAAGCACCGCTCGGCACGTTCTTCCTGCGCGAAGACTCGGACAAGCCGATCGTGCTGCTCGCGTCGGGCACCGGCTTCGCGCCGCTGAAGGCGATCGTCGAGCACGCGGTGTTCAAGGACATCACGCGACCCATGACGCTTTACTGGGGCGCGCGCCGCAAGAAAGACCTGTACCTGCTCGAACTCGCCGAGCAATGGGCGCGCGAGATTCCGAACTTCAAGTTCGTGCCGGTGCTCTCCGAGCCCGATGCGGGCGACGCGTGGACGGGCCGCACGGGCTTCGTGCATCGCGCGGTGATCGAGGATCTGCCCGATCTGTCGGCCTACCAGGTGTACGCATGCGGCGCGCCGGTGATGGTCGAATCGGCGCTGCGCGACTTCACGCAGCATCACCAGTTGCCGGAAGACGAGTTCTACGCGGACTCGTTCACGAGCGCGGCGGATCTCGCGAACGCGGTCTGATTGCACGGCGGCAAACGACCGGCCCCCACGCCTGGATCAGCGCGTCAATGAGCGCTCGCGTGGACCGGTCGCGCCGAACATGTCAGCCTCGCGGCAAGCCGTCAATGTGACCTCGATGCAGCGCCAGTGCAAATTCATGGTTTACACCAGCGGTTTTCTTATCGTATTCTTTCGCGCATGAACCGCATCCAGTCCGAACTCCGACGTCGCCGCTCGCCGCTCCCCTAGGGACGCCGCTGGCTTCTTCACGGACTCGCGCCACACACAAATCTGGGCGCAAGCTGTTCGAATCATGAAAGCCACGGCATGCCGTGGCTTTTCTGTTTTTCCGGCCGCCGTTTTGATTGGCCAAACCGTCACCGTTTCTTCACCCTGCTCTTACCCTTTTGCCTGGAGCCCGCCGTCATGAATTTCAATGAGTATCCAATCGATTCGCTGATGTACATCACGAACCGGCCTGAAATCGTTTTCACGCACGGCAAAGGCTCGTGGATTTACGACAACAACGGCAAGCGCTACCTGGATTTCATTCAGGGCTGGGCGGTCAACAGCCTCGGCCACTGCAACGACGGCATGATCGAAGCGCTGAACAGCCAGGCCAAGCTGCTGATCAACCCGTCGCCGGCGTTCTACAACGAGCAGATGGCGAAGCTCGCGGGTCTGCTCACGCAGCACAGCTGCTTCGACAAGGTGTTCTTCGCGAACAGCGGTGCCGAGGCGAACGAAGGCGCGATCAAGCTCGCGCGCAAGTGGGGCAGGAAGTTCAAGGACGGCGCGTTCGAGATCATCACGTTTGACCACAGCTTCCACGGCCGCACGCTCGCGACGATGTCCGCGAGCGGCAAGCCGGGCTGGGACACGATCTACGCGCCGCAGGTGGCGGGCTTCCCGAAGGCGGAGCTGAACGACATCGCGTCGGTGGAAAGGCTGATCAACGCGAAGACCGTCGCGGTGATGCTCGAGCCGATCCAGGGCGAAGGCGGCGTGATCCCCGCGACCCGCGAATTCATGCAGCAACTTCGCGAGCTGACGAAAAAGCACAACATCCTGCTGATCGTCGATGAAGTGCAAAGTGGCTGCGGCCGCGCCGGTACGCTGTTCGCGTATCAGCTCTCCGGCATCGAGCCGGACATCATGACGCTCGGCAAGGGCATCGGCGGCGGCGTGCCGCTCGCGGCGCTGCTGTCGAAGGCGGAAATCGCCGTGTTCGAAGCAGGCGACCAGGGCGGCACCTACAACGGCAATCCGCTGATGACGGCGGTCGGCTACTCGGTGATTTCGCAGCTGACAGCGCCGGGCTTCCTCGAGGGCGTGCGCTCGCGCGGCGAATACCTGCGCACGAAGCTGCTCGAACTGTCCGAAGAGCGCGGCTTTCTGGGCGAGCGCGGCGAGGGTCTGCTGCGCGCGCTGCTGCTCGGCAAGGACATCGGCAATCAGATCGTCGAGAAGGCACGCGAGATGCAACCCGACGGCGTGCTGCTGAACGCCGCGCGTCCGAACCTGCTGCGCTTCATGCCGGCGCTGAACGTGACGACCGAAGAGATCGACCAGATGCTGGCGATGCTGCGCTCGGTTCTCGACTCGCTGTAATCAAACACGGAGCGCACCGATGACGACGAACACGACGCTGTCGATCCGCCGCTTCGACGCGGGCGATACCGAGGCGGTGGTCGCGCTATGGCAAGACGTATTTCCCGAGTACCGCGACGTGACGCGTCCGCAGCGCAATCCGCGTCTGTCGATCGCGAACAAGCTGGCGACGCAACCGGAACTGTTCTTCGTCGCGGTGCTCGATGGACGCATCGTCGGCACCGTGATGGGCGGCTATGACGGACACCGCGGCTGGCTTTATTCGCTCGCGGTCGACACATCGCTGCGACGTCATCGCATCGGCACGCGGCTCGTCGCACACGTCGAGAGCGAGTTGACGAAGCTTGGTTGTCCGAAGCTGAATCTGCAGGTGCTGGCGTCGGCGTCGGCTGAAGTGCGCGCGTTCTACGACGCGCTCGGCTATCGCGCCGATGCGGTGATCAGCCTCGGCAAACGGCTCGGCGAATACGCGGACGCGGCCCCGGCGGGTTGATTCGCGTCGTACACCTGATTAAAGAAGGCCGCATGCGTGGGTTAGCGCATGCGGCTTTTTTCATTGGTTCTCCAACGAACGGCGCACATATCGGCGGATTCGGACAAACATCAGATGGCGGACAGATGGTTGCCTAGAATCGTTTACGCACGAGACGACCCCGGGGCTGGAAGAGACGTTCGCGGCGGTTCGCGGCGCTCCCCGCGGCGGCTCATGCATCTGAGTCCCAACGCGTTTGAATCCTAAGGGGAATCTTCATGGCGACTTATGTGGTGCTCCTGCAATTCACGGATCAGGGGATCCGCACGATCAAGAACACAGCACAGCGAGCCGGGCAGGCGGCGGAGATGGCGAAATCGTTTGGCTGCGAAATGAAGCAGATCTACTGGACGTTAGGGGAATACGACCTTGTCTCGGTCATCGACGCGACAGACGAGCAGAGCTTCCTCGCCTTCGGCTTCGCACTCGGCTCGGCCGGCAATGTCCGCACGAAAACGCTGCGTGCGTTCGATAAAGACGAAATCAGTGCGGTTATCGGGCGACTCCCTTAATTCACGCCCCAACCAGAAAAATAAAACGCGCCCCACGACGTTGCATCGTGGGGCGCGCTGCAAGCCGGACGTGTGCACAAAGGGCACACGTCCAACAATTCACCTACTTATTCACCGAGATACGCGGCCCGAACCTTCGGATCGTCGAGCATCTGCTTCGCGTCGCCCGACATCGTGATCAGACCGGAGTCCATCACGTAGCCGCGATTGGCCGCCTGCAGCGCAAGACGCGCGTTCTGCTCGACGAGCAGAACCGTCATGCCTTCGGACGAAATCGAGCGCACCACTTCGAAGATCTTCTCGACCATGATCGGCGACAGACCCATCGACGGTTCGTCGAGCAGCAGCAGCTTCGGCCGCGAGATGATCGCGCGCGCCATCGCGAGCATCTGTTGCTCGCCGCCCGAGAGCGTGCCCGCGTATTGCGATGCGCGCTCCTTCAGACGCGGGAAGAAGCCGAACATGCGCTCGACGTCCTTCTGGATGCCGTCGTTGTCGTTGCGCAGATACGCGCCCATCTGCATGTTCTCGACGATCGACATGCGCGCAAAGATGCCGCGCCCTTCCGGCACCATCGCGAGACCGCGCTTGAGCAACTCATGCGCGGGCAGGCCCTTGATCGACTGACCCATGTACTCGATGTCGCCGGCCGCGTATGCCTTCAGGCCCGTGATCGCCTTCATCGTCGTGGTCTTGCCCGCGCCGTTCGCGCCGATCAGCGTGACGAGTTCGCCCTGCCCGACCTCGAGGTCGACACCCTTGACCGCCTGGATGCCGCCGTAGTTGACCTGCAGGCCCTTGATTTTCAACATTGCTTGCGTCGTGGACATCAGTGGACCCCCGCACCCAGATAAGCTTCGATCACCTTCGCATCCTTCTGCACGTCCTGCGGCAGACCTTGCGCAATCACCTTGCCGTAGTCGAGCACCGTCATCTGGTTGCACAGGCCCATCACGAGTTTCACGTCGTGTTCGATCAGCAGGATCGTCTTGCCGTCCGAGCGGATCTTGTCGAGCAGCTTGGTCAGTTCGACCTTCTCGGTGGCGTTCATGCCCGCCGCCGGTTCGTCGAGCGCGAGCAGCTTCGGATCGGTCGCCAGTGCACGCGCGATCTCCAGACGACGCTGGTGGCCGTACGACAGGTTGCGCGACGTGTAGTCCGCGTACTGCGTGATACCGACGTAGTCGAGCAGTTCGAGCGCACGCTCCTTGATCTCGCGCTCTTCCTTGCGTTCGGCCGGGGTCTGGAACACCGCGCCGAGCAAACCATGCTTGGTGCGCACGTGGCGCCCGACCATCACGTTTTCGAGCGCGGTCATGCCGCCGAATAGCCGGATGTTCTGGAACGTGCGCGCGATGCCCGCCTTCGCGACCTGATAGACCGCGGTCGGCGTGTAGTTCTCGCCATCGAGCTTGAACTCGCCCGAATCCGGTGTGTACAGACCCGTGATCACGTTGAAGAAGGTCGTCTTGCCGGCGCCGTTCGGACCGATCAGACCGTAGATTTCGCCCGCGCGGATCTGCAGGCCGACCTCGGAAAGCGCCTGCAGGCCGCCGAAGCGCTTGTTGACGCCCTTCACGGACAGACGGATCGCCGCGTTGTTGCTTACGTTATCGCTCATGTCTTTTTCTCCACCGGACCTTATGCGCGCACCGGCTTCTTGCCGCTACGCTTCGCCAGCTTCGCAATCTTGTCTTCGTGCTTCGGCGCGGGCCACAGGCCTTCCGAGCGATACAGCATGATCACGACCATCGCGAGACCGTACAGCAGCTGACGGATCACTTCGGTATCGACGATTTCATGGCCGAAGATCATGTTCTGCAGCGGCCCCATCGTGGAGCGCAGGAACTCGGGGAACACCGCGAGCAGCACCGCGCCGAGGATCACGCCCGGAATGTGGCCCATGCCGCCCAGCACCACGCAGGCGAGCACCACGACCGATTCCCAGAACGTGAACGATTCCGGCGACACGAAGCCCTGGAACGAGCCGAACATCGCGCCCGACAGGCCGCCGAACGACGCGCCCATCGCGAACGCGAGCAGCTTGACGTTACGGGTGTTGATGCCCATCGCCTTGGCGGCGATTTCGTCTTCGCGAATCGCGGCCCATGCGCGGCCGATACGCGAATGCTGCAGACGCGTACACGTCCAGATCACGAACAGCGCGCACAGCACGAACAGGTAGTAGTACAGGTACACCGACGGGAACTGCATGCCGAACAGCGAGTGCGACTGCGCGAGGCTGAAGCCGCCGATCTGCACCGGCGCGATCCCGGTGATCCCTTTCGGGCCGTTGGTGATGTTCACCGGACGGTCGAGGTTGTTCATGAAGATCCGCACGATTTCCCCGAAACCGAGGGTCACGATCGCGAGGTAGTCGCCGCGCAGACGCAGCGTCGGCGCACCGAGCAGAATCCCGAACATCGCGGCGAGGCCCATCGCGATCGGCACGATGATCCAGATCGGCACGTTCAGACCGTGCGGCGCGAGCGCCGCGATCCACTCGAATTGCGTCGAGAGGTGAGGTGAGCTGAGCAGCGCGGCCGTGTAGGCGCCGATCGCGTAGAAAGCGATATAGCCCAGGTCCAGCAGGCCGGCAAAACCAACCACCACGTTCAGGCCCAGCGCGAGCATCACGTACAGCATCGCGAAGTCGAGGACGCGAACCCAGTAGTTGCCGCCCGCGGCGCCGATCACCATCGGCGCGGCGATCACGAAGATCGCCGTGAGGATGCCGATGGTCAGCGTCTTCGTGCGGTTCTTTTCGGGGATGAGCGTCGTGGACGGCTCGATCGGTTGAATTGAGGTCATGATTGTTGACTCCTTGTGGCCCGGGATCAGGCGCGATCCGCTACACGTTCGCCGAGCAGACCCGACGGACGGAACACCAGCACGATGATCAGCACGATGAAGGCGAACACGTCCTGATAGTTACTGCCGAACACGCCGCCGGTGAGGTTGCCGATATAGCCGGCGCCCAGCTGTTCGATCAGGCCGAGGAGCACGCCACCGACCATCGCGCCGCCGAGATTGCCGATACCGCCGAGCACCGCCGCGGTAAAGGCCTTCAGGCCAGGGATGAAGCCCATGTAGAAGTGCGCGTTGCCGTATTCGGACGCGATCATCACGCCGGCGAGCGCAGCCAGTGCCGAGCCGATCATGAAGGTCGCCGAAATCACGAAGTTCGGGCTCACGCCCATCAGGCTCGCGACGTTCGGGTTCTCGGCGATCGCGCGCATCGCACGGCCGAGCTTGGTCTTGTGCACGAGCAGCAGCAGCCCGCCCATCACGAGGAACGCCACCACGATGATCACGATTTCAGTCATCGAGATCACGGCGCCGGGCGTCGTGTCGGTGGCCTTGATCACGTTGATCGGATCGGTGGGCAACAGCTGCGGGAACGGCAGCGGATTGCGCGACCAGATCATCATCGCGAGCGTCTGCAGCAGAATCGACACACCGATCGCGGTGATCAGCGGGGCGAGACGCGGTGCGCGCCGCAACGGCCGGTAGGCCACGCGCTCGATCGTGTAGCCGACCACCGAGCAAACCGCCGCTGCGATGATCAACGCGATGACGAGCGTCAGCGCGTTGCCGAGCCCGGGGAAGTGGTTCTGCAGCACACCTATGGCGGAGAGCGCAACCATCGCGCCCACCATCAACACATCGCCGTGAGCGAAGTTGATGATGCCCAGAATGCCGTAAACCATCGTGTAGCCTAGTGCGATGATGGCGTAGACACTGCCAAGCACCAGTCCATTCAGGATCTGCTGGATGAAGATATCCATTTATTGCTCCTTAGCCCGTGCGACTGGATTCGCGTTGTTCATCTGCCGGTGGGCGGTGATGCGCGACGAATCTCAACGGCACTGCGGGTACTGATGTAAAAGACCGGTAAGGGTTATCCGCTGCCGGCTTGCCCTGACGACCGTGATGCGGTCGCGGGCTCCCCTTGGGCGGATGCAAAAACGGCACCGTTGGATGGTGTCGGTGCCGTCAGGCCGAACTTCCCGTCATCACATCTTTACGACGTCGAGAACTGCTTTCTTGCCGTCCTTGAAGTCGTAAAGCGTAATGGCGCCCTCTTTCAAATCACCCTTGTCGTCGAACGCGATGTGGCCGATTACCCCGTTGTAATCGGTCGAAGGCATCGCAGCCAGCACCTTGGGCGCCTCGATCGAATTAGCGCGCTTCATTGCATCGACGATCACGTACACAGCGTCATACGTGAACGGCGCGTAAATCTGCACCGGCGTGTGGAAGCGATCCTCGTACTTCTTTTCGAAGTCCGCTCCATTGGTCATTTTCGAAAGCGCGAGTCCTGCTTCCGAACAGACCAGGTTTTGCACGGCGGTACCCGCCAGCTCACCTACCTTGTCGGTACACACACCGTCGCCGCCAAGGATTTTTGCCCTGATACCGAGCGCCGCCGCCTGCTTCGTAAACGGCCCGCCCGTCGCGTCCATGCCGCCGAACATGATGGCGTCCGGCTGAACACTTTTGATCTTCGTGAGAATGGCCCGGAAATCCGTGGCCTTGTCGTTGGTCGCCTCGCGCGCGACGATCTTCGCGCCGCTCGCCTCGGCGGTCTTCGCGAATTCATCAGCGAGACCCTTGCCGTAGGCGGTCGCATCGTCCACGATCGCGATGCGCTTGGCGCCCAGCGCCTTCGTCGCGTAATTGGCGAGCGCCGGACCCTGCTGCGCGTCGGTCGCGACCACCCGATAGGTCGTCTTGAACCCCTGTTGCGTGTAGGCCGGATTCGTCGACGACGGCGAGATCTGCACGATGCTCGCGTCGCTGTAGATCTTCGACGCCGGAATCGACACCCCGGAGTTCAGGTGCCCGATCACCGCGACCACGTGATCGTCGACCAGCTTCTGCGCGACCGCGGTGCCGGTTTTCGGGTCCGCCGCATCGTCCTGCGCGTCGAGCTGCAGCTGGATCTTGCGACCGTCGATCGTCAGACCCTGCGCATTGATTTCCTCGACCGCGAGACGCGCCCCATTTTCATTGTCCTTGCCCAGGTGCGCGATGCCGCCCGTCAACGGAGCCGCATGACCGATCTTCACGATAGTCGCTTCACTCGCGGCGGCGACCGCCGCGGCCGAAGCCGCCGATGCGCCCGCTCCCGCTTCGCCATCCTGTTTCTTGCCGCACGCGGTCAGCATCGCAACCGCGGCCGCGATGGACACGGCGTAAGCAAATTTGACTCGCATCAAGTGAGGTCTCCCGCGCCTTTCAAAATCCACTTTTCAGGACCTTAAGGCCTTGAGAACGCGCGCATTGTAACTCCAATTATGCGGCTGGCAATATTGTTGAACCGGTGGGGTTTTCCTGCATTGCAACCTGATATTGAGAGGAAAATTCGCTAAAAAGCGCAACCCGGTTGCGATCCTTTTTCGTGCACCAGTTGCACCGCCTCCGAGCCCGATGGCATCAAGTGTTGCGGCCGATCGGCCTGAATGCCGGATAGGGCGGGCTTTGCATCGGATATGTCCATTTAGCGTGCGCTCGCCAAGATGCACTAATTCAGTGCGTGATTAATTCGTCTTAAGCCGATTGCTTAGCTTAAAACGGGGGCGCATCGCTCGAAAATCAATAAAAGACCCGATCACAATTCAAAATTATTTGTGCGCGAGACCACTGAAATCCAGCGAAGCGTTCGATCTGGCACCTAATTTACCTGGCGTGCCGTCAGACTCGGCACATAAAAAAAGCGCGCCCTCGGGCGCGCTTTCCTTTCACTGATGCTAACGGATTGTCAGGCTGGCAGACCGAGCCCGCGTGGCAGCGGAAACGCGATGTTTTCCTCGATACCCTCGAGCGCGCGCACGTTGCGCACACCCAATTCGCGCAGACGCGCGATCACTGCCTGCGCCAGCACCTCCGGCGCCGACGCGCCGGCGGTCACGCCGATGCGGCGCTTGCCCTCGACCCAGACCGGATCGATCTGATCGGGCGAATCGACCATATAAGCCGGCACCCCGAGCTTCTCGGCGAGCTCGCGCAAGCGATTCGAATTCGAGCTGTTCGGACTTCCGACGACGACCACGACGTCGCACTGCGGCGCCATGAACTTCACGGCGTCCTGGCGATTCTGCGTGGCGTAGCAGATGTCCTGCTTCTTCGGCTCACGGATGGACGGATACTTGGCCTTCAGCGCGCCGATGATTTCGGCGGCGTCGTCGACCGACAACGTAGTTTGCGTGACGAACGCGATCCGCTCCGGATCGGCGAGCTGCAAAGCCTGCACGTCCTCGATGTCCTCGACCAGATGCATACCCTCGGCCGCCTGGCCCATCGTGCCTTCCACTTCCGGGTGGCCCTTGTGGCCGATCATCACGATGTCGAAACCGTCCTGGCGCATCTTCGCGACTTCGATATGCACCTTGGTCACGAGCGGACAGGTGGCGTCGTACACGCGCAGCCCGCGCGACTCCGCCTCCGAGCGCACGGCCTTCGACACGCCGTGCGCGCTGAAGATCACCGTGTTGCCCGCCGGCACTTCGTCCAGGTTCTCGATGAAGATCGCTCCCTTCTTGCGCAGGTCTTCGACCACATAGGCGTTATGGACGATTTCGTGACGCACGTAGATCGGCGAGCCGTACAGCTTGATGGCCCGCTCGACGATCTCGATCGCCCGGTCGACGCCGGCGCAAAACCCGCGTGGCTGGGCCAGCAGGATCTCCGCTTCGGCAAGAGTCGTATCCGTGATGCTCATGTTTACAGAATCCCGATGATTTTCACTTCAAACGCCAGCGCCTGGCCGGCAAGCGGGTGATTGAAGTCGAACAGGGCCGACGTTTCGCCGACTTCCTTCAGCACGCCGGCGTAGCGCCCGCCGCCCGGCGCATTGAATTCGACCAGGTCGCCCGGGGAAAAATCCTCGCCGATCATGCTGTTCTCCCGCAGCGTGGCAAGGGACACCCGCTGGATCAACTCCGGATTGCGCGGGCCGAACGCCTGCCCCGGCGCTAGCTGAAAGGTCGAATGGTGGCCCACCTTCAAACCCAGCAAAATATCTTCCAGCGGCGGCGCCAGTTGACCGGCGCCGAGCAGCAGCGTGGCGGGCTTGTCGCTGAACGTGTTGATCACTTCGGCGCCATCGGCAAGGGAAAGCCGGTAATGCAGCGTGACGTGTGAACCGGGTTTCACCTCGGAAATATCGATGATGCTCATGCAATGCTCGCTCAGTCGAAGCGCGCTGCACGCGGGCGCCGTGGGCGCAGCCAACGCGTGTGGCAAGCCGTCGGCCTGCCGTGCGCAAAGCGTCTATTGTAAGCCACCTAGCGGGCGCCGGCTTGAGTCCGTCGCTCGCCGAGGCGGCACGGCCCGACGGCGCGCTGCGCTGCGCCGCGCGCGCCGTCAACCTTATGCGGAGGACTCTATATATATGGCTGATTTCGCCAGCACAATCGACGAAACACCGGCGGCAACGGTGCGGCCGAAGTCGCGCAAACGCATCGGGCGCGGCGCGAAAGCCGCCGCGAATGAGTCGGCCGAGGCTTCTTCGACGGCCGCCGGCTCGACCGCTCGCACCCGAGCGCAACTATTCCGCGGCAAATGGCACAGGCGCGACATGCCGCGCGAGCGGCTGATCGACCTGGGCCCCGACGTGCTGTCGGACACTGAAATGATCGCACTCATACTCGGCTCCGGCCTGCCCGGCCACGACGTGTTCAGCGTCGCGCGGGCGCTGCTCGACCGCTTCGGCTCACTGCGCGCGATGCTCGACGCAACTTACGCGGACTTCGACGGCATTCGCGGCATCGGCCCGGCGAAAAAGGCGCAATTGCTCGCGATCATGGAAATGGCGCGCCGCTCGCTCGTCGACAAGATGCGCGAGCGCCCGCTGATGAACTCGCCTGACGCGGTCGAAAGTTATCTGCGCCTTCTGATCGGCGGCCAGCCACAGGAGGTGTTCGTGTCGCTGTTTCTCGACGCGCGGCATCGGCTGATCCGCTGCGAGGAAAGCGCGCGCGGCTCGCTGACGCGCATGGCCGTTTATCCGCGCGAGATCGTGCGGCGGGCGCTCGCCGCGAACGCGGCCAGCCTGATCGTCGCGCATAATCATCCGTCCGGCGCCGTCGAGCCGAGCGCGAGCGACTGCCGGCTTACGCAGACGCTGCGCGACGCGCTCGCGCTCGTCGATGTGCAGCTGATCGATCACCTGGTAATCGGCGCGGACAGCGTATACTCGTTCGCCCGCGCCGGCTGGCCGGGGCTCGCACGAAAGCCCACTCGAGCGCAAGAAGCGGAAAAGCCGCCGCACGGCGCCGTATTCCGCATCGCAAATAAGGTTTGATTTTGCGGCTTTTTTTCTGCTAGAATTCCGGTTTGCCTATTTCCAACCCCCTGTTCCGAAGCCATCAAGGCGTTCCGCAAAGGTCAGGCGGCTGTGGTAGCGAGTGCCTCTACGCAACTTCGCACATCTTCAGCGCGGCTCTTTTCGGGAAACTTTCACGGCGTTCGAACTCAGAATTAGCGTATTAGGAGTGCTCTCATGGCACGCGTATGCCAAGTAACTGGGAAAGCGCCGATGAGCGGCAACAACGTTTCCCACGCGAACAACAAGACCAAGCGCCGGTTCCTCCCGAACCTGCAAAACCGCCGTATCTGGGTGGAAAGCGAAAACCGTTGGGTGCGTCTGCGCGTTTCGAACGCCGGCCTGCGCCTGATCGACAAGAACGGTATCGACGCCGTGCTCGCAGACCTGCGCGCACGCGGTGAAGCCTAAGGAGTAAATCATGGCGAAAGGCGCACGCGACAAGATCAAGCTGGAATCGACCGCAGGCACGGGTCACTTCTACACGACGACGAAGAACAAACGCAACATGCCGGAAAAGATGCTGATCAAGAAATTTGATCCGGTCATCCGTAAGCACGTTGACTACAAGGAAACCAAGATCAAGTAATCTTGGCTCTCCAGCCTGACGAAGGCAAAAACATGAAAAGCCTCGCACCCGTGCGAGGCTTTTTTGTTTTTGCGCCGACCTCGCGATAGCGCCGCAACGCGCGCACGAATCGCCCTATTCCGTTTGGCCAGCTTTCGCTAGCGCGTCGCGGCGCGTATCCTTTGTCGTTTTCGCGGCGCGGTTTGCGCGCCGTCATTGCAAAACGAAAGACGGAGATGTGGGCAATGGAATTCGATGTGGCGATTGTCGGTAGTGGTCTGGCTGGTTTGAGCGTCGCGCTCAATCTCGCGCAGACACGGCGCGTTGCTGTGATCGCCAAGCGATCGCTGACCGAGGGTGCGAGCGACTGGGCGCAGGGCGGCATCGCCGCCGTGCTCGATTCCGCGGACAGCGTCGAGAATCACGTGCGCGACACGCTGATCGCAGGCGGCGGCCTGTGCGACGAGGCGGCGACGCGATTTATCGTCGAACACGGGCGCGCCGCGATTGAATGGCTGATCGAACAGGGCGTGCCGTTTACGAAAGACGACGCCGCCGAACTGGGCTTTCACCTGACGCGCGAAGGCGGTCATAGCCATCGCCGGATCATTCACGCGGCCGACGCGACCGGCCACGCGGTCGTCGCCACACTCAGCGAACAGGTGCGCCAGCATCCGAACATCACGCTGTTCGAAGAACATCACGCGGTCGACCTGATCACGTCCGAACGCCTCGGCCTGCCCGGGCGCCGCTGCCACGGCCTGTACGCGCTCGATCTGCAAAGCGGCCGCACCGTCACGGTCGAGGCACCGCATACGGTGCTCGCGACCGGCGGCGCCGGCAAGGTCTACCTTTACACGACAAACCCGGACACCGCGACCGGCGACGGCATCGCGATGGCATGGCGCGCGGGCTGCCGCGTGTCGAACATGGAGTTCATCCAGTTCCACCCGACCTGCCTGTTCCACCCGTACGCAAAGTCGTTCCTGATTTCGGAAGCGGTGCGCGGCGAAGGCGGCATTCTGAAGCTGCCGGACGGCACGCGCTTCATGCCCAATCACGACGATCGCGCGGAGCTTGCACCGCGCGATATCGTCGCGCGCGCGATCGACTTCGAGATCAAGAAACGCGGCATCGACTGCGTCTACCTCGACATCAGCCATCAGCCGGCCGCATTCCTGCACGAGCATTTCCCGACTATCCTCGCCCGCTGCCTCGAGTTCGGCATCGACATCACGAAAGAGCCGATTCCGGTCGTGCCGGCCGCGCATTACACGTGTGGCGGCGTCGTCACCGATCTGGCGGGGCGCACTGATCTCGCGGGTCTCTATGCGGTCGGCGAAACGTCGTGCACGGGCCTGCACGGCGCGAACCGGCTCGCCAGCAATTCACTGCTCGAATGCCTTGTGATCGGCCGCTCGGCCGCCGAGGCGATCGAAGCGGAGGGCTTTGCCGCCGCCGTCCACGCGCCGCTGCCGGACTGGGACGAAAGCCGCGTGTCCGATCCGGACGAGGAAGTCGTGGTCGCGCACAACTGGGACGAGTTGCGCCGGCTGATGTGGAACTACGTCGGCATCGTGCGCACCGACAAGCGACTCGAGCGCGCGAAGCATCGGCTCGCGCTGCTGCGCGACGAAATCCACGAGTATTACGCGAACTTCAAGGTCAGCCGCGATCTGCTGGAGTTGCGCAATCTGGTCGACGTGGCCTCGCTGATCGTCGAGGGCGCGCGCTCGCGGCGCGAAAGCCGCGGCCTGCATTTCAGCCGCGACTGGCCGGCCGCATTGCCCAAGGCGCTGCCGACAGTGCTGTCGCCGAAATATGCGCGCAAGCGGAATTCCTGATGGCATAGCGCTGAAACATACGCTGAAGCGGCGCCACAGACGACAAGGCCATTGCCGAAAAGCTCCGGCAATGGCCTTGTTCAGTTGTCGCGATGGTTGTTTGCTGCGCTAGAACGCCCGACGCTCAAACGATCCGCATCGAGTAGTCGGTCGCGCGTACGTCCTTGGTCAGCGCGCCGATCGACACGCGGTCCACGCCCGTCTCCGCAATCGTACGCACGGTCTCGAAGTTCACGCCACCGGACACCTCGAGCACCGCGCAACCCGCCGTGATACGAACCGCGTCGCGCATCATGTCGAACGAGAAGTTGTCCAGCAGGATCGACTGCGCGCCATGTGAGAGCGCGGTTCCGAGTTGCTCGAGCGTTTCGACTTCGATCTGGATCGGCACGCCCGCGTTCAACGCGAGCGCCGCGTCCATCGCCGCACCCACGCCGCCGGCCGCTGCAATGTGGTTTTCCTTGATCAGAATGCCGTCGTACAGCGCGAGCCGCTGATTCGCCCCGCCGCCGACGCGCACCGCGTACTTTTGCGCGAGCCGCAAGCCCGGCAATGTCTTGCGCGTATCGAGCACGCGCGTGCGCGTGTGCGCGATTGCATCGACATAGCGGCGCGTCGCGCTCGCCACTCCCGACAGCAGTTGCAGAAAATTCATCGCGTTGCGCTCGCCGGTCAAGAGCGCGCGCACCGGCCCCCGCAGATCGCACACTGTCGTGTCGGCGCTCATGCGGTCGCCCTCGCGGTACCGCCATTGAACTTCGATGCGCGGATCGACCGCGCGCATCACCGCGTCGAACCACGGCACGCCGCACAGGACCGCGTCCTCGCGCACGATGATGCGCGCGTTGCGAACGTCATCGGCAGGCACGAGGCGGCCGGTCTGATCTCCGCTGCCGATGTCTTCGGCGAGCGCATCGGCGACGTTGCGCGCGAGCGCCGTGTCAAACGCCGCGCCGTACTGTGCGTGAATCTCCGCGAAAAGCGGCGACACTGCGTTGGCCCCTTCGCGCGCCACTGCCTGCTCCGGCGCCTTCTCCACCACAGTCATTACGCTGCTCCCACGTTCGAATACAGTTGCGCGTCGCGCGCAAGATCGCCACTCGCCTGCACGCGCTTCTTGTGACGTGCCGCGAAATCGAGCATGCGGTCGATCGGCAGACGCGCACGCTCGCCGATCGCGCGATCGACGAAGATCTCGTTGTGGCCGCGCTCGAGCACATCGGCCAGGTTGGCGAGGCCGTTCATCGCCATCCACGGGCAATGTGCGCAGCTCTTGCAGGTCGCGCTGTTGCCAGCCGTCGGTGCCGCAATCAGCGTCTTGCCGGGCGCGGCGAGTTGCATCTTGTGCAGGATGCCGAGGTCGGTCGCGACGATGAAATGCGTCGCGTCGAGCTTCTGCGCGGCGTCGATCAACTGCGTGGTCGAGCCGACCACGTCCGCCTGGGCGACCACATTTGCCGGCGACTCCGGATGCACGAGCACCTTCGCATGCGGATAATCAGCCCGCAGCAGATCGAGCTCGATGCCCTTGAATTCGTCGTGCACGAGGCACGAGCCCTGCCACATCAACATGTCCGCGCCGGTCTTGCCCTGGATGTAGCTGCCGAGATGACGGTCCGGCGCCCAGATGATCTTCTCGCCGCGCGCATGCAGATCGGCGACGATCTCCAGCCCGATCGACGACGTCACCATCCAGTCCGCGCGCGCCTTCACGGCCGCGCTCGTGTTCGCGTAGACGACCACCGTGCGGTCCGGGTGCGCGTCGCAGAACGCCGAGAACTCGTCGACCGGACAGCCGAGGTCGAGCGAACAGGTCGCATCCAGATCCGGCATCAGAATGCGCTTGTCCGGACTGAGAATTTTCGCGGTCTCGCCCATGAAGCGCACGCCCGCGACCACCAGCGTCTGCGCTTCGTGATCGCGGCCGAAGCGCGCCATTTCCAGCGAATCGGCTACGCAACCGCCGGTTTCGTCGGCAAGCTCCTGCAATTCTGCATCGACATAATAATGAGCGACCAGCACCGCTTTCTCGCGCCTGAGTAACTCGCGAATGCGTGCCTTCAGCGCCCGCTTCTCTTCCGCCGACGGCGTCTCGGGCACCTTCGCCCACGCCTGGCCGATCCCGCAGGTCGTGCCCTGCGCCTGAGGCCGGTCGTATTCGACGGTCTTGATCGCCTGCTGCTCCATCATCTCCTCTGCCCTCACCTGGCCGCCGCGGCTTGCCGCTCGCGTTACACGCGATGCTTTTCCGCAGCCCAAAAATGCAAAACCCCGCCAACGCGGGGTTTTGTGACGTCTTTGAATTTTAATGGATTTCAGGCATAGCGACGCAACCGCATCGCGAAGTCTTGCAACGCCTTGATTCCGCTCTGCTCGGCACGATGGCACCAGTCCTGCAATTGCACCAGCAATTGCTCGCGCGATGCGTTGGAGCGCTCCCACATCGCCGCCAGTTCGTTGCGCATGTCGATGTAGGTCTTCAGCTTCTGGCTGTTCGCAAAAATCTGCGGCAGCTGGAGCCTCTGCGGCTCGTTGAGGCCTGCCTCTTCCTTGTGGAACCAGCTACGCGCGCCGCGCATCACCTGATACTTTTCGCGCGCGCCGACTTCCTTCAGATGCGCGAGCTCCTGGCGGTACGCGCGCTTGATCGCCTTCGCGTAACGCGCCATCACTTCGTAGCGGTTCGCGAGTACCGCCTGCAGCGTGTCCTGATCGAGCACGAGCTTGCCGGTGGTCAAGCGCGGCGTCGGCGCGACCTTCTTCACCTTGGCCAGACGAAACGCCTGCATGATGCGGATGTACATCCAGCCGATGTCGAACTCGTACCACTTGTTCGACAGCTTCGCCGACGTCGCATACGTGTGATGATTGTTATGCAACTCCTCGCCGCCGATGATGATGCCCCACGGGAAAATGTTGGTGCTCGCATCCGACGAATTGAAGTTGCGATAGCCCCAGAAGTGCGCAAGTCCGTTGACCACGCCGGCGGCCCAGAAAGGGATCCACACCATCTGCACGGCCCAGATGGTCAGGCCGACGACGCCGAACAGCGCGACGTTGATCACCATCATCAGGCTCACGCCGAGGATCGGGTACTTCGTGTAGACGTTGCGCTCCATCCAGTCGTTCGGCGTACCGTGACTGAACTTGCGCATCGTTTCTTCGTTTTTCGCTTCGGAGCGATAGAGCTCGGCGCCTTCGAGCAGCACCTTCCAGATGCCGCGCGTTTGCGGGCTGTGCGGATCCTCTTCGGTTTCACACTTCGCATGGTGCTTGCGGTGAATCGCGGCCCACTGGCCGGTCAGCATGCCGGTGGTCATCCACAGCCAGAAGCGGAAAAAATGACTGGCGATCGGGTGCAGATCCAGCGCGCGATGCGCCTGGCAGCGATGCAGATAGACGGTCACGCCGATGATCGTGATGTGCGTAACGATCAGCGTGTACACGACGAGTTGCCACCACGAGAAATGCAGCAGTCCGTGGGCAAGGAAATCGAGCAAAGAATTCAACAAGGTAAGTTACCTGCAGAACGAGAGATACGAAGCACACGCGGCGCGTGTGTCATGAAAGTGAAAGCATACAGCGGGATAGGACGATATTCTACTTGAAGCGTTCCAAGTGTTTGTAACAAATAGGGATTTTTTGTTCGCTATCAAGTCGATGGCGATTCTCGCGGCGCTGACTCATGCCTCGCCGCAGCCCGAAACGGTGCTTATCGACCGTCGTTGGCAGCCCCGTCGGCGGGCCTGAGCGCCGAATCGGCCGTGGCTTCGGGCACCGGATCGGTCATTGCTACCGGGTGCGGCATTGCGCCGCCTGTCGGACTGACGATGCGCACCTCGCGTTGCGGGAGCGGAATCGTGACGCCGTGCTCGGAAAAGAGACGCCAGATGTTGCGATTGACCTTCGAGCGTACGCCTCCAGTGCCGTTCGCCGCGTCCGCGATCCAGAAGCCCAGTTCGAGATTGATGCCATCTGGACCAAAGCCGACCAGAAACGGCGTCGGCGCCGGTTCGCGCAGCACCCGCGGCACGTCGGCGGCGGCCTCGGCGAGCAGCGTCATTGCTCGTTCGACGTCGGATGTGTAGGCGATCTGCACGGCCGCCTTCGCGTAGCCGCGAGTCAGATACGACGACTGGTTCTGTACGACGTCGGTGATCAGCTTCTCGTTCGGAATCAGCGTCTCGATACCGTCGAGTCCACGCACGACGGTGTAGCGCGTGCGAATCTGCGTGACGCGGCCCTGCAGGCCGCTCACGTTGATCGTGTCACCGATCCGCAACGAGCGGTCGAGCAGAATGATGAAGCCCGACACATAGTTGCTCGCGATCTTCTGCATGCCGAAGCCGAGGCCGACGCCCAGCGCGCCGCCGAACACGCCGAGCACCGTGATGTCGATGCCGACGATCGACAGGCTGATCAGGATTGCCGCGAGCACGAAGGCCGCGCGGCCGACCCGCGCGACCACCACCTTCAGGTTAGCGTCGAGCGTCTTCGAGCGCATCAGGCGATCTTCGAACGACGAGCCGAGCCACATCGCGACGACCATCGTGACGCCGACCCACAAAAGCCCCGTGATCAGCGACAGCAGCGTCATATGCGCATTGCCGACGCGAAAGCTCACGCTGTCCATCCATGCGATCACGGCGTTCTGAATGCCCAACAGCGTGAGCACCATGGCGATCCACACGACCACCGACACGACCTTCTCGACGAGAAACAGCCACGGATGCTCGCCACCTTCGCGGTTGAACACCCGCCGCGCGAAGAAGAAGACGATGTAGATCAGCCCGATGCCGACGAGCGGCACCAGCGCCAGATCGAGCAGCGCCGTGTCCATGAACCGGCCGGCGATCGCCCGCGCGAGCCACACGAGTCCCGCGCCGATCAGCGGAAAAGCCGCCCGGTCGAGGCTTTCCATGCCAAAACGCAGGCTCTCGTAGCGCGCCGACTGCGGCCGGTCGATCCGGCGGCGCAGTGCCCGCGCAAGCGCCCACGCGACGAGCAGCGTCGCGAGCAGGATAGCGACCTGCCACAGCATCACGGGCTGACCGAAGTCGCGCGCGATGTCGCTGAACATGTGGGGAAAAGTCGTATGCATGGATGTCGCCGAAAATGCCGGCACGCGCGGATTCGTCTGCCAATCCGCGCACTGGCCGGTGGCCGGTTGCCTAGCTCTGGCGCTCGAGCACGGCGGCGAAGAAGCCGTCGGTCGCATGGCGGTGCGGCCACAGCGACAGGTAGTCGCCCATCTCCAGTTCGATGCGCTGCTCGGCGAGCACGTCGCGCACGGGCACCAGCGCGAAATCAGGGTGGTCGGCGAGGAACTGCTGCACGACCGCCTCGTTTTCCGCTTCGAGAATCGAGCACGTCGCGTAGACGAGCCGGCCGCCCTTCTTCACGAGACGCGCCGCGCTCGCGAGAATCGACGCCTGCTTCGGCGCCAGCTCGGCGATCGACTCCGGCGACTGGCGCCACTTCAGGTCCGGATTGCGGCGCAGCGTGCCGAGGCCGCTGCACGGCGCATCGACGAGCACGCGGTCGATCTTGCCGGCCAGACGCTTGATCTTCGCGTCGTGTTCGCTGTCGATCAACACCGGGTTCACGTTCGACAGGCCGCTCCTCGCGAGACGCGGCTTCAGCTTCGCGAGCCGCCGCTCGGAGACGTCGAACGCGTAGAGTCGGCCGGTCGAGCGCATCGCCGCGCCGAGCGCCAGCGTCTTGCCACCCGCGCCCGCGCAGAAATCGACGATCATCTCACCGCGTCGCGGCGCGACCAGCGAGCACAGCAGTTGGCTACCCTCGTCCTGCACTTCGAGCCAGCCCTGCTGGAACGCGTCGAGCTTGGTGAGCGCCGGCTTGCCGACCACCCGCACACCGAGCGGCGCGAACGGCGTCGCGCCTGCCTCGATGCCGGCCTTCGACAACGCGCCCAGCACGTCGTCGCGGCTCGCCTTGATGGGATTGGCGCGCAGGTCGAGCGGCGCCGGGTAGTTCAGCGCGGCGGCCAGCTGCGCGAGCTCGGCGCCCTCGAAGCGCGGGCTCAACGCCTGGCAGATCCAGTCGGGCAGGTTCAGGCGAATCCGCAGCGGCAGGCTTTCCGGGTCGATCTTCGACACGTGTTCGAGCCACGTCCCCTCGGCCTCGGTGACGAACGGCTTGAGGGCCGAGCGTCCGGCCGTCTGCATCAGGCCCAGCAGCGCCATGCGGCGTGCCGGACTGCCGGTGCCGCTTTCGGCCAGATGCGCGAACTCCATCCGGCGGCGCAGCACCGCGAACACCGCCTCGGCGATCACGCCGCGCTCGGCATGGCCGAGCTTCGGATGCGCGCGGAAGAAGCGGCTCGTGGTGGCGTCGGCGGGGCCGTTCAGCCGCAGCACTTCGGCCAGCAGCGTTTCAGTTTGTCCAATCAGGAAACCATGCAATCTCATGCGCCCTCTCCGGCGGTGTGACCGGCAAAGAGCCATTGCGGCTCCGACGGCGTAAGCGTGACGCGCAAGCCGTCGAGAGCGAGACGCCCTTCGACGAACCAGCGCACCGCGCGTGGATAAATGATGTGCTCGGTGGCGAGCACGCGTGCGGCGAGCGTCTGGGCGGTATCGCCCGCCTCGACAGGCACGGCCGACTGCAGGACGATCGGCCCGTGATCGAGCTTTGATGTGACAAAATGCACCGACGCGCCGTGGAACCGCACGCCGGCGTCGAGCGCCTGCTGGTGGGTCTTCAGGCCCGGGAAACTCGGCAGCAGCGACGGGTGCACGTTCAGCATGCGCCCCGCGTAATGGTCGACGAAGCGCTCGGTCAACACGCGCATGAAGCCCGCGAGCACGACGAGGTCCGGCGCGAACGAGTCGATCTGCTCGGCGAGTGCCGCGTCGAAGCTGTCGCGATCCGGAAACTGGCGGTGGTCGACCACCGCCGTGGCGATGCCGAGCGACGCCGCGAACGCGAGCCCCGCGGCATCAGGACGGTTGGCAATCACGGCGGCGACCTGCGCCGGCCAGCCCTCGCTCGCGCAGGCGCGCACGATGGCTTCCATGTTGCTGCCCCGCCCGGAAATCAGGATGACGAGTTTTTTCATGCGCGGATTTTATCATTCGGCAATCGCTAACCCGCGACCGCGCAGCCGTCTGTTGCGCCAAGCGTTTATAATCGATTGTTTTGCGGCACCCTGCCCGCGCCCCTATTGCAATCGCAGCAACTGCTGCAACCCGCTATCGTGAGAGTCTTCCGCGGTCTTCCCAATGCCGAGAGCCGCGCGCCGTGCGCGCTGACCATCGGCAACTTCGACGGTGTCCACCGCGGCCACCAGGCTCTGCTCGCGCACGTGCGCGCGGCCGCCAACGCGCGTGGCCTGCCCGTCTGCGTGATGACCTTCGAGCCGCACCCGCGCGAGTTCTTCAACCCGGCCGGCGCGCCGCCGCGCATCGCGATGCTGCGCGACAAGCTCGAGGCGCTGCGTACCAACGGGGTCGACCGGGTCGTCGTCGAGCACTTCAATCACACGTTCGCGAGCCAGTCGCCGGACACGTTCGTCGAGCGGATCATCGTCAACGGCTTGCACGCGCGCTGGATCATGATCGGCGACGACTTCCGCTACGGCGCGAAGCGCGCCGGCGATTTCGCGTCGCTGCAGGCCGCCGGCAAGCAATACGGCTTCGAAGTCGAACAGATGGCGACGGTCGCGGATCCATCGGGCGCGCGCATCTCGAGCTCGGGCGTGCGCGCGGCGCTGATCGCGGGCGACCTCGACTCGGCGCGCGCCGCGCTCGGCCGCGACTACCTGATCAGCGGCCACGTCACCCATGGCATGAAGCTCGGCCGCGATCTCGGCTTTCCGACGCTCAACCTGCCGATCGCGCACAAGCGTCCGGCTCTGGCCGGCATCTTCGTCGTGCAGGTGCACGGCATCGCCGAGCACCCGCTGCCGGGCGTCGCGAGCCTCGGTTTGCGCCCCACCGTCGACGATTCCGGCCGCGTGCTGCTCGAAGTACACCTGCTCGACTGGCACGGCGACGCGTATGGCAAACTCGTGCGCGTCGAATTTCTGAAGAAGCTGCGCGACGAGGAGAAGTTCGTCGACCTCGAAACGCTGACCGCCGCTATCGCGCGCGACGTCGCCAATGCGCGAGCGTGGTTCGCCGCGGTCGGCGGCGGCACGCCGGGTAGCCGTTCCACCGGTTTCGCCACTTCGGCCACCGACCGAATTAGATAACCGCCGCGGTTTGGGCCGGCGCACCGCGCCGCACGAACCGTCGCCGCGCGCATCGGAGGGCGTCCTGGCTTCACGCGGAGCCGCCCGCCGGGCGCGTCCCACGCTCCTCGCGCAGCGCGCAATCCGCGCGCCGCTACGCAAAGAAACGAATTCACCGCCACCCACATCATGAGCAACAAGAAAGCCGATTCGAAACCGCAGTCCCGCTACCCGGTCAACCTGCTCGACACGCCGTTCCCGATGCGTGGCGACCTGCCCAAGCGCGAGCCGCAATGGGTCAAGGAGTGGCAGGAACGCAAGGTCTACGAGAAGATCCGTGCTGCCTCCAAGGGCCGCAAGAAGTTCATCCTGCACGACGGCCCGCCGTATGCGAACGGCGACATCCACCTCGGCCACGCGGTGAACAAGATCCTGAAGGACATGATCGTCAAGGCGCGCAATCTGGCGGGCTTCGACGCGGTCTATGTACCGGGCTGGGACTGCCACGGCATGCCGATCGAAATCCAGATCGAGAAGCAGTTCGGCAAGTCGCTGCCGGCGGCCGAAGTGATGCAGAAGGCGCGCGCTTACGCGACCGAGCAGATCGAGAAGCAGAAGGTCGGCTTCCGCCGTCTGGGCGTGCTCGGCGACTGGGACAATCCGTACAAGACGATGAACTTCACGAACGAAGCCGGTGAAATCCGCGCGCTCGCGAAGATCATGGAAAAGGGCTATGTGTTCCGCGGCCTGAAGCCGGTCAACTGGTGTTTCGACTGCGGCTCGGCGCTCGCTGAAGCGGAAGTCGAGTACAAGGACAAGACCGATCCGACCATCGACGTGCTGTTCAGCTTCGCCGAGCCGGAAAAGACCGCGCAGGCGTTCGGCCTCGCGGCGCTGCCGCGCAACGAAGGCGGCATCGTGATCTGGACCACCACGCCGTGGACCATTCCCGCCAACCAGGCGCTGAACCTGCATCCGGAAATCGTCTACGCGCTCGTCGACACGCCGCGCGGCCTGCTGATCCTCGCCGAGGAACGCGTCGAGGCGTGCCTGAAGCTGTACGGTCTCGAAGGCAAAGTCGTCGCGACCACGCCGGGTGAAAAGCTCGTGAACCTGCGCTTCAACCACCCGCTCGCGTCCGCGCATCCCGGCTACAAGCGCACCGCGCCGGTCTATCTCGGCGACTATGTGACGACCGAAACCGGCACCGGCGTCGTGCACTCGTCGCCGGCGTATGGCGTGGAAGACTTCGTGTCGTGCAAGTCGCACGGCATGGCCGACTCCGACATCATAAACCCGGTGATGGGCGACGGCCGCTACATCGAATCGCTCGCGCTGTTCGGCGGTCTGTCGATCTGGGCGGCCAATCCGCAGATCGTCGAGGCGCTGCAAGGCGCCGGCTCGCTGCTGCGTACCGAAAAGTACACGCACAGCTACATGCACTGCTGGCGCCACAAGACGCCGATCATCTATCGCGCCACTTCGCAGTGGTTCGCCGGCATGGACGTGAAGCCGAACGACAGCGACAAGACGCTGCGCGAAACCGCGCTCGAAGGCATCGAGAACACGGCGTTCTATCCGTCGTGGGGCAAGCAGCGCCTCTTCAGCATGATCGCGAACCGTCCGGACTGGACGCTGTCGCGTCAGCGCCAGTGGGGCGTGCCGATGGCGTTCTTCGTGCACAAGGAAACCGGCGAGCTGCATCCGCGCACGCTGGAGTTGCTCGAACAGGTCGCGCAGCGCGTCGAGAAGGAAGGCATCGAGGCATGGCAGACGCTCGATCCGCGCGAGCTGATCGGCGACGACGCGAACCTGTACGAAAAGAACCGCGACACGCTCGACGTGTGGTTCGACTCGGGCACCACCCACTGGCACGTGCTGCGCGGCTCGCACAAGGACGAGCTGCAGTTCCCGGCCGACCTGTACCTCGAAGGCTCGGACCAGCATCGCGGCTGGTTCCATTCGTCGCTGCTCACGGCTTCGATGCTCGACGGCCGCCCGCCCTACAACGCGCTGCTCACGCACGGCTTCACCGTCGACGGCGAAGGCCGCAAGATGAGCAAGTCGCTCGGCAACGGCATCGATCCGCACGAAGTGGCGAACCGCCTCGGCGCGGAAATCATCCGCTTGTGGATCGCGTCGACCGACTACTCGGGCGAGCTCGCGATCTCCGAGGAAATCCTGAAGCGTGTGACGGAAGGCTACCGCCGGATCCGCAACACGTTGCGCTTCCTGCTTGCGAACCTGTCGGACTTCGACATCGCGCAGCACGCGCGTCCGGTCGACGACTGGCTCGAAATCGACCGTTACGCGGTGGCGCTGTCGGCCAACCTGCAGAACGACATCCTCGCGCATTACGAGAAGTACGAATTCCATCCGGTGGTCGCGAAGCTGCAGACGTTCTGCTCGGAAGACCTGGGCGGCTTCTACCTCGACGTGCTGAAGGATCGTCTGTACACCACGGCGGCGGATTCGGTCGCGCGCCGCTCGGCGCAGACTGCGCTCTACCACATCGCGCACGGCCTCCTGCGCGTAATGGCGCCGTTCCTGTCGTTCACCGCGGAAGAAGCGTGGAAGGTGTTCCAGCCGAACAGCGAAACGATCTTCACCGAGACGTACCACGCGTACCCGGCCGTGCCGGACGCGGGCGCGCTGCTCGACAAGTGGACGCTGCTGCGCGCCGCGCGCGGCGACGTGACCAAGGCGCTGGAAGAAGCGCGGGTCGCCAACCTGATCGGCTCGTCGCTGCAGGCGGAAGTCGAAATCCGTGCGAGCGGCGCGCGTTACGACGCGCTCGCGAGCCTCGGCGACGACCTGAAGTTTGTCCTGATCACGTCGGCAGCGAACGTCGTCAAAGTCGACAGCGAAGCGGATGAAGGCGTCGAAGTGATCGCCTCGAAGTACCTGAAGTGCGAGCGCTGCTGGCACTATCGCCCGGACGTCGGCGCGAACGACGAACATCCGTCGCTGTGCGGCCGCTGCTTCAGTAATCTGTTCGGCGGTGGCGAAACGCGGAGCGCGGCATAATGGCGAGAACCATGTCGAAAACGTCCACCGCAAGCAGTTCGCTCGCACCCTGGCTCGGCATCGCGCTGATCGTCATTCTGTTCGATCAGCTGACGAAAATCGCGGTCCGCAAGGTGTTCGCCTACGGTGTGCCGCACGAGGTCACGCCGTTCTTCAACCTGATTCTCGTGTTCAACCGCGGCGCCGCATTCAGCTTCCTCGCGATGGCGGGCGGCTGGCAGCGCTGGGCGTTCACCGCGCTCGGCGTGGTGGCGGCGCTCGTGATCTGCTATCTGCTCAAGCGGCATAGCGGGCAGAAAATGTTCTGCACGGCGCTTGCGCTGATTCTCGGCGGCGCGCTCGGCAATGTGATCGACCGGCTCGCCTACGGCCACGTGATCGACTTCCTCGATTTCCACGTGGGCGGTTGGCACTGGCCGGCGTTCAATCTGGCCGACAGCGCGATCACGATCGGCGCGATCCTGCTCGTGATCGACGAGCTGCGGCGAGTACGCGGCACACGCTAACGTCGCCGCCGCGACGCACGGCCGCGGTTGCGCGAGCCGCGCGTCGCGGCCGGTTTGAAACGCGCGGTGGCAACGACGGACAACACCCTCCTGCCGCCGCGCGATCATGCTTTGTCGGAGGCTTTCGTTGGCAACCGCTGAACTCGCAGGCAAACACCTCGTCCTCGGCATGACGGGCGGCATCGCCTGCTACAAGATCGCCGAACTCACGCGTCTGTTGACCAAGGCAGGCGCAACCGTGCAGGTCGTCATGACCGAAGCGGCCACGCAGTTCATCACCCCCGTCACGATGCAGGCACTGTCGGGCCGGCCGGTCTACACGAGCCAGTGGGACGCACGCGTGCCGAACAACATGGCGCACATCGATCTGTCGCGTGAAGCCGATGCGATCGTGATCGCGCCGGCGTCGACCGACTTCCTCGCCAGGCTCGCGCACGGCATGGCCGACGATCTGCTGTCGACGCTGTGCATCGCACGCGACTGCCCGCTGCTCGTCGTGCCGGCGATGAACCGGCAGATGTGGCAGAACCCGGCCACGCAACGCAACGTCGCGCAACTGCGCGCGGACGGCGTCGAAGTGCTCGGCCCCGATTCGGGCCCGCAGGCCTGCGGCGAGATCGGCGATGGCCGCATGCTCGAAGCGGCCGCGACCTACGAGGCGATCGCGTCGTTCTTCGCGCCGAAGATCCTGTCGGGCCGGCGCGTGCTGCTGACCGCCGGGCCGACCTTCGAACCGCTCGACCCGGTGCGCGGCATCACCAATCGTTCGAGCGGCAAGATGGGCTTCGCACTCGCGCGCGCCGCGCAGCAGGCCGGCGCCGACGTGCATCTGGTCGCCGGTCCGGTCGCGCTGGAAACGCCGTGGGGCGTATTCCGCGAGGACGTGCAGACCGCGCAGCAGATGCACGACGCGGTGATGCGCGCGGTCGTGGACGCGGACATTTTCATCGGCGTCGCGGCGGTGGCCGACTGGCGCGTCGACCACGTCAGCGATCGGAAGATCAAGAAAACCGCCGAGCGCACGCTGCCGAGCTTTTCATTCGTCGAGAATCCGGACATCCTCGCCGCGGTCGCCAGGCTGTCGAAGCCACCGTTCGTGGTCGG
The DNA here is from genome assembly GCF_021390635.1 of Paraburkholderia sp. HD33-4. Lineage (NCBI taxonomy): Bacteria > Pseudomonadati > Pseudomonadota > Betaproteobacteria > Burkholderiales > Burkholderiaceae > Paraburkholderia > Paraburkholderia sp. HD33-4. Next base: position 3,571,748 of record NZ_JAJEJS010000001.1, read on the forward strand.
CTTCGCCGCGGAGAGCGACAATCTCGAAGTCCACGGCGAGGAAAAGCGCGCACGCAAGAACGTGCCGCTGCTGATCGGCAATCTGGGTCCGCAAACGTTCGGGCTCGACGACAACGAAGTGATTCTGTTCGAAGCAGGCGGCGCAACCAGGCTGCCACGCGCCGACAAGCAGACGCTCGCGCGCGCGCTGATCACGGAAATCGCGAAGCGTCTGCCGCCCGGCATCAGTCCGGCTGGCTGAGCAACGGAACGGCAACGGGCCCGGGTGCCCCTGCCGTCCTGGTCGCATAGCTAACGGGAATCATCTGGAGCACTACTGCCATGACGCTACTCTCCGTGCTCGATCAAACACCGGTGATCGCCGGCCATTCGGTGGCGGATGCGATCGCCGCGACCGTCGAACTCGCGCAGCTCGCCGACGACCTCGGCTACACGCGCTACTGGTGCGCCGAGCACCACGGCCTGCGCGGCGTATCGAACCCCTGCCCCGAAGTGATGCTGGCGCGTCTAGGCAGCGTGACCAAACGCATTCGCATCGGCTCGGGCGGCATCATGCTGCCGTACTACAGCCCGTTCAAGGTCGCCGAGCAGTTCATGATGCTCGAGGCGCTGTTTCCGAATCGCATCGACCTCGGCGTCGGACGCGCACCGGGCGGCGACATGCGCACCGCGCAAGCGGTCGCCGCCGGCGCCTACAATCGCGGCGAGCTTTTTCCGCAGCAGGTCGCCGAGCTGTTCGGCCTCATGCACGGCACGCTGCCCGACGATCACCTCGCGCAAGGCGTGCTGCTGCAGCCGCAAATCGATACGCGCCCGCAGCTATGGATGCTCGGCTCGAGCGAATTCGGCGGTCTGCTCGCGGCCCAGCTCGGCATCCGCTTCTCGTTCGCGCATTTCATCAACGCGCATTTCGGCAAGCAGGTCGCGCTCGCGTATCGCGAACGTTTCCAGGCTGGCCACGAGGCATCGCAGCCGTATCTGGCGGCAGCGGTTTTCGTGATCTGCGCCGATACCGAGCAGGAAGCCGCAGACCTCGAAAAAGCCGTGGATCTGCGTCGCGTGCAGATGGCCTATGGCCTGAACGAACCGATTCCATCGATCGAGCAAGGCATCGAGCAGGAATATGGCGACCGCGAACAGCTCGTGATCGATCGGGAAAAGCCGCGCAGCATCATCGGCACACCTGAGCGCGTGACCGAGCGGCTCACGGATTTGCAGCAGCAGTTCCAGGCCGACGAGCTGATCGTGCTGACCGTGGCCGGCAGCTATCGCGCACGGCTGCGCTCCTACGAGCTGCTCGCCGACGCGTTCCAGCTCGGCTCGAACCAGGCGGCTTGATCGCACAGGTTTTGCCGATCTGCCGCGTGCCCCTTCACCACACCCACACCCACTATCGAACCTGAATGAAACTCGACCTGAAGATTCTCGATCAGCGCATGCGCGAACAGCTCCCCGCCTACGCGACGACCGGTAGCGCCGGCCTCGATCTGCGCGCGTGCCTCGACGAACCGCTGACGCTGAAGCCTGGCGAAACCGCGCTGGTGCCGACCGGACTCGCGATCCACGTCGGCGACCCCGGCTACGCGGCGCTGATTCTGCCGCGCTCGGGTCTCGGCCACAAGCATGGGATCGTGCTCGGCAATCTGGTCGGCCTGATCGATTCCGACTACCAGGGTCAACTGATGATTTCGACGTGGAATCGCGGCCAAACGACGTTCGTGCTGAATCCGATGGAACGCCTCGCTCAACTGGTGATCGTGCCGGTCGTGCAGGCCGAGTTCAACATCGTCGACGACTTCGAAGAAAGCCTGCGCGGCGCGGGCGGGTTTGGCAGCACCGGCAAGCATTGATAGTGCTGCAACGCGGCGGCCGGGTTTTTCAGCGCACGCCGCGAGCAGGAAACCAGAGCAAAAAAAAACGGCGCGGGATAAAACCCGCGCCGTTCTGTTTTTGGTCGCCCGACCGGCTTACCGCAATGCTACCGGCCTGACTGACATCACTCGACTTCCACCGCCTCCGGATTCGGATTGCGCGGCGCCGGATGCTCGTCGAAGGTCAACTGCACCTTATCGTCCGCATCGACGTCGACCGTCACGCGGCCGCCGTTCATCAGCTTGCCGAACAGCAACTCGTCGGCGAGCGCGCGACGGATCGTGTCCTGGATCAGGCGCTGCATTGGCCGCGCACCCATCAGCGGATCGAAACCGTGCTTTGCCAGATGCTTGCGCAGCGTGTCGGTGAACAGCGCATCGACCTTCTTCTCGTGCAGTTGATCTTCCAGCTGCATCAGGAACTTGTCGACCACGCGCATGATGATTTCCTCATCGAGCGCACGGAAGCTGATCGTCGCGTCCAGACGGTTGCGGAACTCCGGCGTGAACATGCGCTTGATGTCGACCATCTCGTCGCCCGCCTCGCGGCGGTTCGTGAAGCCGATCACCGCTTTGCCCATCGACTCGGCGCCCGCGTTCGTCGTCATGATGATGATGACGTTGCGGAAGTCCGCCTTGCGGCCGTTGTTGTCCGTCAGCGTGCCGTGGTCCATCACCTGCAGCAACACGTTGAAGATGTCCGGATGCGCCTTCTCGATTTCGTCGAGCAGCAGCACGCAGTGCGGCTTCTTCGTGATCGCCTCGGTCAGCAGGCCACCCTGGTCGAAACCAACGTAGCCCGGCGGCGCGCCGATCAGCCGGCTCACCGCGTGACGCTCCATGTACTCCGACATGTCGAAGCGGATCAACTCGATGCCGAGCGTGAACGCGAGCTGCTTCGCGACTTCGGTCTTGCCGACGCCGGTCGGCCCCGAGAACAGGAACGCGCCAATCGGCTTGTCGAGCTTGCCGAGGCCCGCGCGCGCCATCTTGATCGCGGCCGACAGCGCGTCGATTGCCGGGTCTTGCCCGAACACGACGCTCTTCAGATCGCGGTCGAGCGTCTGCAGCTTGCTGCGGTCGTCCTGCGACACACTTTGCGCCGGCACGCGCGCGATCTTCGAGATGATTTCCTCGATCTCGTTCTTGCCGATCGTCTTCTTCTGCTTCGACTTCGGCAGAATGCGTTGCGCCGCGCCCGCTTCGTCGATCACATCGATCGCCTTGTCCGGCAGATGGCGATCCGTGATGAAGCGAGCCGACAGCTCAGCCGCCGCCGACAACGCACCCGACGAATACTTGACGCCGTGGTGCTCTTCGAAACGCGACTTCAGCCCGCGCAGGATCGCGACCGTCTGCTCGACGGTCGGCTCGGTCACGTCGACCTTCTGGAAACGACGCGACAGCGCCGCGTCCTTTTCGAAGATGCCGCGATATTCGGTGAAGGTGGTCGCGCCGATGCACTTCAGCGTGCCCGACGAGAGCGCCGGCTTCAACAGGTTCGACGCATCCAGCGTGCCGCCCGACGCGGCGCCCGCGCCGATCAGCGTATGGATTTCGTCGATGAACAGAATGGCGTGCGGACGCTCCTTCAGTTCCTTCAGCACCGTCTTCAGACGCTGCTCGAAGTCGCCGCGATACTTGGTGCCCGCGAGCAACGCGCCCATGTCGAGCGAATACACCTGGGCATCCGCGAGGATGTCCGGCACTTCGCCGCGCGTGATGCGCCAGGCGAGACCTTCGGCGATCGCCGTCTTGCCGACACCGGCCTCGCCGACCAGCAGCGGGTTGTTCTTGCGCCGGCGACACAGCACCTGCACCACGCGCTCGACTTCCGACTCGCGCCCGATCAGCGGATCGATGCGGCCATCCTTCGCCATCTGGTTCAGGTTCTGCGTGAACTGGGCAAGCGGCGTTTCCTTCTGCGCGGCGGCTTCGTCGGACTCGGCATTCGCGTCGCTCGCTTTCGCGGCGTCCGAGCTGCTCGTCTTGGCGATGCCGTGCGAGATGAAGTTGACCACGTCCAGACGCGTGACGCCCTGCTGCTGCAGGTAGTACACCGCATGCGAGTCCTTCTCGCCGAAGATCGCGACCAGCACGTTCGCGCCGGTCACTTCCTTCTTGCCATTCGAGGTGGACTGCACATGCATGATCGCGCGCTGGATCACACGCTGGAATCCGAGCGTGGGCTGCGTGTCGACGTCGTCCGTGCCCGGCACGGTCGGCGTATTGTCATGAATGAAGTTGCGCAGGTTCTGACGCAGATCCTCGATATTGGCCGCGCATGCGCGCAGTACCTCGGCCGCCGTCGGGTTATCCAACAGCGCGAGCAAAAGATGTTCGACCGTTATGAACTCGTGCCTTGCCTGGCGCGCTTCCATGAACGCCATATGCAGGCTGACTTCCAGTTCCTGGGCAATCATGCTTCCTCCATCACACACTGCAGCGGATGCCCGGCCTGCCGTGCGTGGGTAACGACTTGCTCGACTTTGGTCGACGCGATGTCCCGCGTATAGACCCCACAAACTCCCCTGCCCTCGCGATGCACCTTCAACATGACCTGCGTTGCGGTTTCACGATCCTTATTGAAATATTCCTGCACGATCATCACGACAAATTCCATCGGCGTGAAGTCGTCATTCAGCAGCACCACCTTGTACATGGACGGCGGCTTGAGTTTCTGCTCCTGCCGCTCCAGTACGGTGCCGTCCTGCTTGTCCGGGATAATCGCCATACACCCATTCTAAACAACTAGGACAGGCCCGCAATCCTGTCAAAACCCGGCCGCCCGGCCGATGAGCCCGTTCGCTGCCGCCCGGCGGTCACGACGCTGTCATGATCGGCCCGGCCTCTCGCGTTTTCGACGGGCCGATTGCGGTGCCGGCCCCCGATCCTGTCATGCGCGGTGCGTGCTGCACCGCGGTCGGATCGAGTATCGCACAACCTGCCGGTACTGGCTGCGAGCGCTCGCCGCGCTGGGCGTCGGCGCCGCGGGCACAGCCAGCATGTGAGTCGATTATGCGACTTTTCAAGCCACGGCGCTTGCGCCACCGCACATACGGAAGCGGTAAAAACCCTGGAAAGCGGCCTGTTTGCAACGCGACAACGACGTCTCAAAATTTTCTTGACACTCGAATAAAGAGCCCCAACAATCAAGCTGGCACTTTTTTCACCAAGCCATAATTTCGAAAAAATGCCGATGGTGAGCTTGTGAGGAGGGGACGACTGCCTCGCGCGGTCGTGGCTTTTCGAGGGCTCGTGGTAGTGACATGAGTTACAGGGGAAGTTGGAATGGCAACTGGTACGGTCAAATGGTTTAACGACGCAAAGGGTTTCGGATTTATCACGCCTGACGAGGGCGGCGAGGATCTGTTTGCACACTTCTCGGCCATCCAGATGAATGGCTTCAAGACGCTGAAGGAAGGCCAAAAGGTCACCTTCGAGGTCGTGCAAGGCCCGAAAGGCAAACAGGCATCGAACATTCAGGCACCCGCCTGAAACGTTTTGTTACCCAGCCTTTTTGAAACCCGGCTCCGCGCCGGGTTTCTTTTTTGCGGCGGCTTTCTGTTGCAGCGGATTATCCGGCTGGGAAACCGCGCGAGAATTCAGGGTAAAAAAATACCCCGGCCGTTTGCTGGCGCCGGGGTTTTTATGCAAACCGGATAATCCCGGCGCATCGATTACATATTTTCGATCATCACCTGCCCAAATGCCGAGCACGATACCTGGGTCGCGCCTTCCATCAGGCGGGCAAAATCGTAAGTCACGCGCTTTTGCAGGATCGATTTTTCCATCGAGCTGATTATCAGATCCGCCGCCTCGAACCAGCCCAGGTGGCGCAGCATCATTTCCGCTGACAGGATTTCCGAGCCCGGATTCACGTAGTCCTTGCCGGCGTATTTCGGCGCCGTGCCGTGCGTCGCTTCGAACATCGCAACCGAGTCCGACAGGTTCGCGCCCGGCGCGATGCCGATACCGCCGACCTGCGCGGCGAGCGCGTCCGAGATGTAGTCGCCGTTCAGGTTCAGCGTGGCGATCACGTCGTATTCGGCCGGGCGCAGCAGGATCTGCTGCAGGAACGCGTCGGCGATCACGTCCTTCACGACCACGTCGCCGCCGGTCTTCGGATTCCTGACTTTCATCCACGGGCCGCCGTCGATCAGTTCCGCGTTGAATTCCTTCTGCGCGAGCGCGTAGCCGTAGTCGCGAAACGCGCCTTCGGTGTACTTCATGATGTTGCCTTTGTGCACCAGCGTCACCGAGCGGCGTTCATTGTCGATCGCGTACTGGATCGCCTTGCGCACCAGACGCTCGGTACCTTCGCGCGACACCGGCTTGATGCCGATACCCGACGAATCCGGGAAGCGGATCTTCTTCACGCCCATTTCTTCGCGCAGGAACTTGATGATCTTCTTCGCCTGTTCGGATTCGGCCGGCCATTCGATGCCCGCGTAGATGTCTTCCGAGTTCTCGCGGAAGATCACCATGTTGGTCTTCTCGGGCTCGCGCACCGGCGACGGCACACCCTTGAAATACTGCACCGGGCGCAGGCACACATAGAGGTCCAGTTCCTGGCGCAACGCGACGTTGAGCGAGCGGATGCCCCCGCCGACCGGCGTGGTGAGCGGCCCCTTGATCGACACGACGTATTCCTTGACCGCCTGCAGCGTTTCGTCCGGCAGCCATACATCCGGGCCGTACACCCGGGTCGCCTTCTCGCCCGCATAGATTTCCATCCAGTGAATTTTCTTCTTGCCGCCGTACGCCTTTTCGATCGCCGCATCCACGACCTTGATCATGACCGGCGTGATGTCCAGACCGGTGCCGTCGCCTTCGATATACGGGATGATCGGCTCGTCGGAAACGTTGAGCGAGAAGTCGGCGTTGACGGTGATCTTATCGCCACCAGTCGGAACCTTGATGTGCTGATACGGCATGATCGGACTCCAGTGAAAGCTGTGCAAAAGCTGATGGGAGACTGCGAAAGAGATGCCCTCGCCGCGCAATGCCGAACGTCCGCGAGCGGCCAGGCCGTTATTCTAGCCCGCCCCAACGCGCGACGCGGCCGCCCCCGGCTCCGGGTTTTCCAACATGGACGGCCGTTGGAACGCGCCACGCTCCTCTATAAGATACAAGAATCTGCATACCGATTTATGCATTATCATCGCGCCATCCATCACCGGATGAAATGCGTGCGCAATGCGCGTACGCTAGTGTCCGCGCGCCGCCCCTCGCTTTGCAGTATCGCTCTGCCGTCTCGCTCTCCTATGCGCCTTCTCGCCCTCAACAAGCCGTTCGGCACCATCTGTCAATTTTCGCCGCACGAGACGCGCGCGTCGCTTGCCGACTGGGTCAAGGTACCCGGCGTCTATGCGGCCGGCCGGCTCGACTCCGATAGCGAAGGCCTGCTGCTGCTCACCGACGACGGCGCGCTACAGGCTCGCATCGCCGAGCCGCGTCACAAGCTCGTCAAACGCTACTGGGCGCAAGTCGAAGGCGCGGTCGATGACGCCGCGTTGAAAAAGCTCGCACGCGGCGTCGATCTCGGCGACTACGTGACTCGCCCATGTCAGGCGACCTATGTCGAACCGTCCAGCTCGCTATGGACACGCACGCCGCCGATCCGTTATCGCGCTGCGATCCCGACCACCTGGATCGAGTTGTCGATCACCGAAGGCAAAAACCGTCAAGTGCGTCGCATGACGGCCGCGGTCGGTTTTCCGACGCTGCGTCTGGTACGCGTCGGCATCGGTGCGCTTGACATTTTTTCACTCGGACTGCAACCCGGACAAAGCATCGAGTTGCGAGCGAACGCGCCATGGGATGGCGTCGCCTGAACGTTATTTGACGATTGTTCATTCATCGCCAAAGCATCGCGTGCCGAACTCATGCACGCGCAAAACAGCCTGCACGTGATCGCTCCAAACACGTTTCACGGCTGTGACGATTAAGCTAACTCGTTGTAGCAGCACGCAAATTAATGCGTGAAACACGGCCCAAAATGCGTGAAACAATTGCGCTCGCGCGAGGCCTGCGCCATGTAGTTTGAGCGCGTGTCATGGCGATAAAAATTTCCGCGCAATTCGCGTCAACCGCCGTACAACTCCACGCGTTATTCGACGCAGATGCCACCGAAGCTATCCGGCATTCAGCCTTAAAGACCTTTGCATACGCCGTTTTGCGCGGTGGGTACGAAAGTCCGAACGCTAGCAGACGCGTCGAAAAATTTGTTCGATGCGGCTGTCAACCGAAAGGTGGATGGCACGTTTACCGACATGACTCTACATAAGCCGGGTCATTTGGTTAATTAAATCAAGCTGAGGATTCACAAAATGAACAAACTGATCGCCGCTCTGGTCGCTGGCCTCTTCGCAACGGCAGCATTCGCACAAGCATCGGCACCGGCAGCAGCTTCGGCAGCTCCGGCAGCAGCAGCTTCGTCGGCAAAGAAGACCACCAAGCACGCTCACAAGAAGTCGCACAAGAAGGCAGCAGCAGCAGCTGCAGCTTCGGCAGCTTCGGAGTAAGTTGCTTGTAAAAACGCAGTAAAGAACTAGCTTCATTGCCGTTCTTACGGCGTTGTAAGGCAGATCACCGAAAGGCGATCTGCCTTTTTGTTTTTGACGCGCTCGCGTAACATGCGCGAGTTAATTTCAGCAAGGAGTCTTGCCGTGCGATTTTCCATGCGCTCGTCGATGGCGCGTCTCGCCGTTGCCGTTGCACTGCCGCTCGCGGCGCTGTCGTTCGCCGCCACCACGGCTCCTGCCCAGGCGCAGCAGATGCCGCCGGGCGCCAAGCAGCCGAGCGAGTTTCCGCGCGTCAAGCTGACCGCTGGCATGTTCGTGATCGACGCGGCCGTCGCCGCCAACGACGCGGACCGCGAACAGGGCTTGATGTATCGCACCAAGCTCGGCCCGAACGAAGGCATGCTGTTCGTGTTCAACGAGAACGCGGGCCACTGCTTCTGGATGAAGAACACGCTGATCCCGCTGTCGATCGCGTTCATGCGCGCTGACGGCACGATCACCGATATCGACGAGATGCAGGCCGAGACCACCAACAACCACTGCCCGACGCACAACGGCGTGTTCGCGCTCGAAATGCCCAAGGGCTGGTTCTCGGCGAAGGGCATCAAGCCGGGCATGCAGATTCAGGGCTTGCCGCCGGTGCCGGGTATCACGCAGTAACGTTCAAGCGGCCGTCCAGGCGGCCGTCTGGGCGGCCCCCTGAGCGGCCCGACCGCCCTGCCACACTTTCCCGCAAAAAGCCGGCGCCTCGACCCGAGGCGCCGGCTTTTTTTCGCCCGCACGGCCCCGCGCGGCCAGCCTTCGCGCCGGCTGGCAGGATTCATGCAAAAGACCAATCGACGCGCTATCCTTGTAATCTCGATCTGGTAACGCCACATACAGCATCACCCAGACTCCCCGGGCGATCCACGCGGCCGCCCGGCATGCGTTTCAGGCGCGCCATTACAAGGAGATTCACGTGCCCCGCAAGACTCCCATCGAGCGCTACCGGAATATCGGCATCAGCGCTCACATCGATGCCGGCAAAACCACCACCACCGAACGGATCCTGTTCTACACCGGCGTGACCCACAAGATCGGCGAGGTTCACGACGGTGCGGCGACGATGGACTGGATGGAACAGGAGCAGGAGCGCGGCATCACGATCACGTCGGCTGCCACCACCGCGTTCTGGAAGGGCATGGCCGGCAACTATCCCGAGCATCGGATCAACATCATCGACACCCCCGGGCACGTCGACTTCACGATCGAAGTCGAGCGCTCGATGCGCGTGCTCGACGGCGCCTGCATGGTGTACGACTCGGTCGGCGGCGTGCAGCCGCAATCGGAAACCGTGTGGCGCCAGGCGAACAAGTACAAGGTGCCGCGCATCGCGTTCGTCAACAAGATGGACCGCGTCGGCGCGGACTTTTTCCGCGTGCAGCGGCAGATCGGCGATCGCCTGAAGGGCGTCGCCGTTCCGATTCAGATTCCGATCGGCGCGGAAGAGCACTTCCAGGGCGTGGTCGACCTCGTCAAGATGAAGGCGATCTTCTGGGACGACGCGAGCCAGGGCATCAAGTTCGAGTACCGCGACATTCCGGCTGAACTCGCGGCCACCGCGAAAGAATGGCACGACAAGATGGTCGAGGCCGCGGCCGAGGCGAACGAAACGCTGCTCGAAAAGTACCTGGGCGGCGAGCATCACCTGACCGAAGAAGAAATCAAGCAAGGCATCCGCGCGCGCACGATCGCCAACGAGATCGTGCCGATGCTGTGCGGCAGCGCGTTCAAGAACAAGGGCGTGCAGGCGATGCTCGACGCGGTGATCGACTATCTGCCGTCGCCGGTCGACGTGCCCGCGATCACCGGCCACGACGAGCACGACAAGGAGATCGAGCGTCATCCGAACGACGACGATCCGTTCTCGGCGCTCGCCTTCAAGATCATGACCGACCCGTTCGTCGGCCAGCTGATTTTCTTCCGCGTGTACTCGGGCGTCGTCAATTCGGGCGACACGGTCTACAACGCGGTCAAGGAAAAGAAGGAGCGCCTCGGCCGGATCCTGCAGATGCACGCGAACGAGCGCAAGGAAATCAAGGAGGTCTACGCGGGTGACATCGCCGCGGCCGTCGGCCTGAAGGAAGCGACCACCGGCGACACACTCTGCGATCCTAACCATGTGATCATCCTCGAAAAGATGATCTTCCCGGAGCCGGTGATTTCGCAGGCCGTCGAGCCGAAGACCAAGGCCGACCAGGAAAAGATGGGCATCGCGCTGAACCGTCTCGCGCAGGAAGACCCGTCGTTCCGCGTACAGACCGATGAGGAGTCCGGCCAGACGATCATCTCCGGCATGGGCGAGCTGCACCTCGAAATTCTGGTCGACCGGATGAAGCGCGAGTTCGGCGTGGAAGCAACCGTGGGCAAGCCGCAGGTCGCGTATCGCGAAACGGTGCGCAACAAGGTCGAGGACGTCGAAGGCAAGTTCGTCAAGCAGTCGGGCGGCCGCGGCCAGTATGGCCACGCGGTGATTACGCTGGAGCCGTCCGCGCAGGGCAAGGGCTATGAATTCGTCGACGCGATCAAGGGCGGTGTGATTCCGCGCGAATTCATCCCCGCGGTCGACAAGGGCATCGTGGAAACGCTGAAGGCCGGCGTGCTGGCGGGCTATCCGGTGGTGGACGTGAAGGTCACGCTGACCTTCGGTTCGTACCACGACGTCGACTCGAACGAAAACGCGTTCCGCATGGCCGGCTCGATCGCGTTCAAGGAAGCGATGCGCAAGGCGAAGCCGATCCTGCTCGAACCGATGATGGCCGTCGAGGTGGAAACGCCCGAGGACTTCATGGGCAACGTGATGGGTGACCTGTCGAGCCGGCGCGGCATGGTGCAAGGCATGGAAGACATCGCGGGCGGCGGCGGCAAGCTGGTGCGCGCGGAAGTGCCGCTTGCCGAGATGTTCGGCTACTCGACGTCGCTACGCTCGGCCACCCAGGGCCGCGCGACCTACACGATGGAGTTCAAGCACTACGCCGAAACGCCGAGCAACGTCGCTGAAGCCGTGATCAACGCGAAGAAGCAGTGACGCCGACGCGGCAGTACCGATTTCGATAACCCGAAGCCCGCTCCTCGTGAGCGGGCTTTTTTTTCGCGGCGCCGTTTGCGTTCTCACGGAACGCAGCCGTTTTTTGAACGTGCCAGAATGTCGATCATCCATGCGGCACGCCCTCAATCGTAGGATCGAAGCGAACGACTCGAACGCGGCAAGCAAGCCGAGGAGGAGACACGATGAGCCAGGATCACGAACATCCGCATTACCGGGCCGAGCACGAAGCCGCTGAGGCCAGCCACCAGATCGACTGGCGCGAGCACGGCGTGAAGGTCATCCGAGGCGATCAACTCGACACCCATACCGCGCAGACGCCAGGCATGAATCGCGCGGCCGCGATCAACGCGGCACGGGTCGGTGCGCAAAAGATTTGGGCCGGCACCGTCACGATCCATCCGAACGCGAAGACCGGTGCCCATCATCATGGCGCGCTGGAAAGCGTGATCTACGTGGTCCGCGGTCAGGCGCGCATGCGCTGGGGCGAGCATCTGGAATTCACCGCCGAGGCCGGTCCCGGCGACTTCATCTTCGTACCGCCCTATGTGCCGCATCAGGAGATCAACGCGAGCACCGACGAGCCGCTCGAATGTGTGCTCGTACGCAGCGGTAACGAAGCGGTCGTGGTCAATCTGAACATCGATGCGGTCGAGCAGCCGGAAAGCGTCTACTGGGTCGATCCGATCCACAAGCACCCGCACGATCACTAAGCCGCTCATTCACCTGCTCACTTAACAGACCACGCCACATGACGCCTACCACCTCGCTGCGCCCTCGCCTTGTCGCGCTCTACGTGGTACTGATCTCCGCCAACCTCGGCGCATGGCTGTGGGCGCTGATCGCGTTTCGCCACTATCCGCTGCTGCTCGGCACCGCGCTGCTTGCGTATGGCTTAGGCCTGCGCCATGCGGTCGACGCCGACCACATCGCTGCGATCGACGCCGTCACGCGCAAGCTGATGCAGACCGGCAAGCGACCGATCGGCATCGGACTCGCGTTTTCGCTCGGCCATTCGACGATCGTGATCGCGGCGACGATTGGCATCGCGTGGACCACGCATTCGCTGCATGGGCGTTTCGAGGGTTTCAAGGAAGTCGGCGGCACGCTCGGCACGTTGGTTTCCGCTACGTTCCTGCTAGTGCTCGCGGCGGTCAATCTCATGATCCTGCGCGACGTGTGGCGCCGCTACCAGCACGCGCAGCCTGGCGAGATAGGGACCACAGCGTCAGCCGAAGTGCTCGCTCCAGTCGGGCTACTGTCGCGCACATTGCGGCCGCTATTCCGGCTGGTGACGAAAAGCTGGCACATGTACCCGGTCGGCTTGCTGTTTGGACTTGGCTTCGACACCGCGACCGAGATCGGCCTGCTAGCGATCGCCGCGTCGCAAGCGAGTACCGGGCTGCCGCTCTATTCGATCCTCGTGTTCCCGGCGCTCTTCACTGCCGGCATGACGCTCGTCGATTCGACCGACAACGTGCTGATGGTGCACGCGTATGCTTGGGCGATCGACGACCCGAAGCGCAAGCTTTTCTATAACGCGAGCATCACGTTCGTGTCGGCGGCGGTCGCGATCGCGATCGGCGGCGTCGAGGTGTTGGGGCTGCTGTCGGACCGCTTAGGCTGGAGCGGCGGCGTGTGGGATGCGATCGCTGGCGCCAATGATCATTTCGGCGCGCTCGGCTATGCAATCGTCGCGGCCTTCGTGGCGTGCTGGATCGGCTCAGTGCTGTTTCATCGCTGGAGACGGCCGGATGCAGCGGCAAGCTAGGTGTCGCAGCAAAACTTGTTCTATGCGAGCGATGCGATTGGTAAGGATTGACGCACAATGCCCAGCGGCACATCGCGCTGATCGTTGCGCATCAAATCCTTTCCGTCGTGGATCAGATTCCGAACTGTCGAAAAGCTGGATTTCGCAGCAGTTTCTAACGCTCTCGGAACGCTTCACGCGCTTTGAAAATCGGCTTCAGCAGGTAGTCAAGGATGGTTTTCTCACCAGTACGGATATCGACCGTCGCAACCATGCCCGGCAGAATCGGCAGGCTTTTCCTGCCTGCATGCAACTCACTCGACTCTGTCAGCACAAGCACGCGATAGTAGGTCGCATCGGGTCGGCCTGCTGCGGCCTTCTGGTCATCCTTGAGGGTGTCAGGACTGATGTTTTCAACCTTACCCTTCAGCCCGCCATAAATGCCGTAGTCGTAGGCGGTGATCTTCACCGTGGCCGGTTGACCGGGATGAAGGAATGCGACATCCGAAGGCTTTATGCGCGCCTCGACGAGCAACTGATCTTCCAGCGGCACGATCTCCATGATGTGCTCGCCCGGCTGAATGACCCCCCCGATCGTATTGACGCGCACGTTCTTCACCGTGCCATATACGGGTGCCACCACCGTCGTGCGCTGCAGGACATCCGCGCGACCCACCACGGTTTCGCTGGTTTGCGCCAACTCCAGTTCCAGCTTCGTCAGTTCCGAATTCGCATCGGCCTGAAACTTGTTGCGCCGCTCGACGATCTGCGAGCGCAGGTCGTTTGCCTGACGGCGCATGCGTAGCAGTTCGACTTCGGATACCAGCCCCTTGGCCGCCAACGGCCCGGCCAGCGCGATTTCCTTGCCCGAGAGCGAGTAGCTCTTTTCCAGCGCAGCCACGCTGTCGTCCAGCGCACGCCGTCGCGCGTTGTAGGCGAGCGTCTCCTGCTTCACGACCGCAGGCACGGCTTTCACATCGTCCGGAAACGTCAGCGGTTGGCCATACGCCTCGGCACGCAAACGCGCGATCGTCGCCTTCAGTCCGACTGATTTGGACCACGCTTCGCGATAGCTTGTCTCTGCACGCGTCGGGTCGATCTTTGCCAACACCTGGCCCTTCTTGACGATATCGCCCTCGCGTACATCCAGCTGCTCGAGAATCCCGCCTTCGAGACTCTGGATGACCTGCTCGCGGCTCTTCGAAATGATGGTTCCGTCTCCGTGCGTAATCTCCTCCACGCGCGCAAAGTGCGCCCAGGTCAGGCCGACTGCCAGAATCGCGAGAATCACGTAAAGCACGATCATCGAGCCTGGAGTCGACTGCGTCAGCAGCGATTCCTTGATGTCGCTCATAAATGCGGCGTCGGCTGGTGTGAGCCTGACATCTTTCCCGCCGCGTCTAAGAATATTGAGGTTCATTGAAATTGCTCCTGGTTCGGCACGACTGCCTGCCCGTTAGCGGCTTGCACAGTGCTTGCTGAAACAGCTTTTTTTGCGGCCATGATCCTGATATCCGTGGTGGCGGCTTTAGGCGCCGCTGGCCTGACGGCCGAGCCGGCAGCGGTTTTCGCCACGGCTCCCGGCGAGGTGCGCTGTTGCACGTCCGGCTGCGTTCCATCCGCTGCGGCCGCCTTGGCCTTGCCCGACAGCGTGGCGAGGATCTTGTGCTTCGGCCCGTCGGCCACGACTTTGCCTTCCTCGACGACGACAATCCGATCAACCAACGCCAACAAAGATGGCCGATGGGTCACGACAACAATCGCCTGTCCGACCGTCGCGCGCGCGAGGTGCTCAAGGAAAACCGTCTCAGTCTGGCTGTCCATCGCGCTGGTCGGCTCGTCGAGCAGCAGAAGCTGCGGCCGGGCAAGGAGGCTCCGAGCTAACGACACCAGTTGACGCTGGCCGCCGGAGATGCCCAGACCACCTTCACCAATCGGAAGATTGATGCCTTTGGGATGGCGGCTGGCGAAGTGGTCAAGGCCGGTCAGACGCATCACGCGCAAGAACTCGTCAGCGCTCGCTTCGGGCCTACCGATCATCACGTTTTCGCGCAAGGTACCGTGAAAAAGACGCGCGTCCTGACCCACGTAACCCACGGCTTTGCGCCAGTCGGCCAAGTCAATCTGCTCGACATCCAGACCGTCCGTGAACACCTGGCCGCCGACCGGTGCATAAAGACGCGCCATCAAACGCAGCAGGGTCGATTTGCCGCTACCAACGCGGCCCAGGATGGCAACCCGCTCGCCGGCCCCGATGCTCAGATTGACGTCCTTCAGAACCGACGGATTCGGTTGCATGTCGGGTGAGGGGTATGCGAAGCAGACGTCCTTCAGCGTGATTTGTCCCGAGAGCGGTGGCTTAGGCAGATAGGTGCGTAACGGATCGCGATCGACGGGCATCGCCATCAGGCTGTTCAAGGAGTGCAGCGCGGCCTTCGCCTGCTGGAAGCGCAAGGCGAGTCCCATCACCTGGCCCAGCGGCGCGGTAATTCGACCCGCCAGCATCACGGTACCGATCAGTGCACCTTGCGTCAGCTCGCCCGCGCCAATCAGGTACACGCCCAGCACGACCAGCACCACGGTCTGCAACTGCTGCAACAAGGTGATGAAGCTCATTGCCTTGCTGGAAATCTGACGCGACTTCATCGACGAGGATGCCGCCATCCCGCTGAAGGTCTCCCAACGCTTTTGCATATGGCCTTCGCCACCCACCGCCTTGAGTGTTTCAAGACCTTCAATCGATTCGATCAGTACACCCTGCTTGAGCGATGCGTCCCTGAAATTCTCTTTCATGAGTCGGGCAAGTGGCCACTGCACGAACAAACTCGCACCGATGATCAACGGAATCATCAACAACGGCACCCAGCCGAGCGAGCCTCCAACCGCGAACACCACGCCCACGAAGACGAATACGAACGGCAGATCGGAAATCGCAGATAGCGTTGCGGAGGTCGCGAAATCTCGCACCGACTCGAACTCGCGCAGCTGGTTGGCGAATGAACCTGCCGATGTCGGCTTGTGCTCCATCCGGATGGAGAGCGCTCGCCGGAATAGAATCGTGCCCATGATGAGATCCGCCTTCTTGCCGGCGACGTCCAGCAAATGGCCACGGACCTGACGAGAGATCGCTTCAAAGAGCATCGCAATGCCAACTCCAATCGCGAGCGACCAGAGCGTGACGTAAGCCTGGTTCGGAACCACCCGGTCGTACACATTCATCGTGAAAAAGACGCTGGCGAGGCCGAGTACATTGATCAGCAACGCTCCAAGTGCGGCACTCGCGTAGTAGCGCCGATAGCGCCATAGCGTACCGAGCAGCCAGTGACCGGCTGGTTCGACGCTTTCCCCTTCGCGCAACTCGACTCTCGCCGTCGGCTTGACCAGAATGGCGTAGCCCGCATAGATCTCATCCATCTCCTCTTGGGTGTACTCCACCGGCTCGTGGCCGATCTCTGGCACGATCACCTGATACAGAACGCGGCTCTTGGCTTCCTTATCCGGATTCGTGCGCCGACCCAGCAACACGCAGCCGCCCATACGGCGATGCAGCAAAATGACCGGCAGCACGTGCCCCGGCAGCAGTTGCAGGTGGCGCTCCACCAGCCCCGCCGTGAGACCCGCATTAGACAGAGCGGCGAGCGCCAGTGACGGCGAAAGCATGCCGCTCTTCGGCAGGCCAGCAGTCAGCGCCTCCGTCGTCTTGCCACAACCGTAACGCTCGCAGACCCACATTACGGAACTGAGTAGGCCGTCCTCGTTGGTGAGGGTCTGCGCCGCAGCCTGCACGTCAGGAAAAACGTCTTGAGTCATGATCGGAACCGGTTAGATTGATCGTTGTGGCGCGATACCTGAACCGTGATCTGGACGTACAGAACGATGACACAATCCTTGTCGTCTAAGGGTCGATTCGGCTAATTCGCGTGATTGATAAGCGAAACAAGAAATTCCGCATTGGCTTCCATTGTCCAAAAAATAGTCAGCTGAAAGAATCAGACGGTCACACCGACGCAGCAGGACCAGTACGAATTTGTGGCTCGCCTACCTGTAACCCCACGGTCCTTGGACGAAGTAGCGTTAGAACGCAGCACTTGCGGGAGCGGCTTTTGAGCTAATGCGAAATCTTGCTTATTGAGGTCCCTTGTGCGTCGAATCGACGCACGACGGCATTCCTCGTATTGAGAAGCCTTTGGTGAAGAATCCCAGCAAGAGCACGCCAGCGTATGAACTGAAAACGAATGACCGCGGTTACGCTGTGCGTAGTTATTCTCTCGGGAGCCAATAACTGGACCGGAATTTAGTGGTGGGGCACTGCAACTTTGCGTGCATCGCTGACTTAGTGCCGCGGCTGTAGGTCGCGTGTCGTGAGCTGGACCTCGAAGCCGCCATCGATCGCTGGATCACCTCGGTCTGCGCATCCTGAACGATCTCGGATATGTGATCCAGGATCGGCCGGGACTTCAGTGCTATTTGAGCTCACCAATTCCAGGCATGAGAGCCGCGCCGTGCTAGCAAACAGCCAGTCCCCTCTACGAAATAGAACAAGCTGTTCCTGGATCCGGCTATTACGTCGGCGGCCGTCGACCGGCTAGCTAGTCATGCGATCATGGTCGACCTTGACGTCGATAGCTATCGGAGGCGTACCTGTTGATTTTCACGGAGTCTTAACCCACCGTTTTCATCTAAATTTGACCCACCTCGAGACAGCGTAGTACATCTATTCCGGTGTGGATAACTCTTCGTTTCCAGCCGGTTTTGCTGCCCTTTTTCTCGTTGCCTTCGCTTTGGCAGAACTGGTCCTGAAGCGCCACGATTCGTTGCCAGTCTCGACGATGTGGCAATGATGCGTAACCCGGTCCAGCAGCGCTGTCGTCATCTTTGCATCCCCGAACACCGTTGCCCACTCGCCGAAGCTGAGATTGGTGGTGATCGCGACACTCGTATGCTCGTACAGCTTTGACAGCAGGTGGAACAGCAATGCGCCACCGGTCTGGCTGAACGGCAGATAGCCAAGTTCATCGAGAATCACCAGATCGACGTACATCAGCTTGTGTGCGATCTGGCCTTGTTTGCCCGCCGATTTCTCCTGCTCCAGGGCGTTGGTCAGCTCGACAGTTGAGAAGTAACGCACACGCTTGCCGTGGCGCTGTACGGCCTCGATTCCGATTGCCGAGGCAAGGTGCGTCTTGCCAGTGCCCGGCGAACCCACTACACACTGCCCATCATCATTGCGATGATGTGATCATCCGCTATCCGTTTCACCCTCGCTGCGGTGAACGGATAACCGTCATCGGGATGAACAATTACCGGGGCGAGTCGTATCTGACTATCAGGCAGCCCGATGGCACTCTGACGCATCTTCCGCCGTGGATGGCAGGCGAGGATGCTGCCCGCATGTCTGTCGTCGTCCAGCCGGAGTTGCCTCATGCGGTGCTGATCGAACTTCTGCGCCTGGTCGACACGGCGTTATCGTGCTTTGCGGCGGTAACACCTGAGGGAGGCAAAGATGCGCAACCAGATGACGAGGCAGAAGGATCTGTTCGAGGAAACTGTGCCGGAGGCGTTAGTATCAGAGGAGATGCAAGCCGAGCTGGTGACGCAACTGGCGCTGCTGATGTTCGCGTTGATCGACGTCATCGAAGCGGAGGCGCGTGATGAGCAAGATCGGCGCTGAACACCTTTCCCGTCGTGCATACGTGTACGTCCGTCAGTCAACGCTGGATCAGGTCCACCACAATCGCGAGAGCCAGTTGCGCCAATACGGGCTTGCCGATCGCGCACGCGGACTTGGCTGGCCAGATGCGACGGTTATCGATGACGACCTGGGTCGCTCCGGCTCTGGCAATCATCGTCCCGGATTCGAGCGCCTATTGGTGGCACTGTGCAGCGGCGAAGTGGGTGCCGTATTCTGCATCGAAGCCTCGCGTCTTGCGCGCAATGGTCGTGACTGGCACACGCTTCTGGAATTCTGCCGTCTTGTAGGATGCCTGCTGATTGACGAAGATGGAATTTACGATCCGAGACAGCCTAACGATCGCCTCCTGTTAGGCATGAAGGGCACGCTTTCCGAGATGGAGCTTTCGACGTTTCGCCAACGCTCACAGGCGGCTCTTGATCAGAAAGCCAAACGCGGTGAACTGTTCACGTCGGTGCCAATCGGTTATGTGCGTGCACAAGGAAATCGTATCGAGAAGGATCCTGATACCCGCGTCCGGGAAGCGCTCGATCTGGCGTTCCGGAAGTTTCGCGAGTTTGGTAGCGTCAGGCAGGTCCTCCTATGGATTCGACAGGAATGCATTGAGCTACCCGCGGTGAACTACGGCCCGGACGGTCGCCACATTGTATGGAAGCTTCCCGTCTATAACACCCTTCTGCACATCCTGACGAATCCGACTTATGGCGGCGCATACGCGTTTGGCAAGACCCGGACTATTGCTCGCATTGTGAACGGACGCAAGCGAGTGTTTGCGGGCAACCCCCTTCAGCGCGAGGAATGGCAGGCCTTGATCATCGAGCACCACGCGGGCTACATTAGCTGGGACGAGTACGAGGCGAACCGCAAATTGATTACCAATAACGCGAACATGAAGGGCAGCATGGTCCGCGGCGCTGTCAAGCGCGGGAGCTCGCTTCTGGCGGGACTGCTTCGTTGCGGTCACTGCGGGCGCAAGCTGCACGTTGCGTATTCCGGCACCAAAGGCACCGTCGCGCGGTACAACTGTCAGGGCAGCATGATCAATCATGGTGGCCCTCGCTGCATTTCGTTTGGTGCGGTTCGTGTTGATCAACGCGTTACTGAAGAAGTTTTGCGCCAACTTCAACCGTTAGGTATTCGTGCATCACTCGAGGCCATTGAACGTACACGAACAGAGCAGGACGAACGCGTGCGGCACAAGGAGCTGGCACTTGAACAGGCGCGGTATGAAGCTGCGCGAGCACGTCGGCAATACGATGCGATTGATCCTGAGAACCGGCTGGTTGCGGCGGAACTTGAGCGACGGTGGAATGAAACGCTGAAGACGCAGGTGCAAATACAGACCGAACTCGACCTCCTGCGCGAACAGTCATCGAGGGCGCTGAGTGCGGGCGCGCGTGATGAACTTCTGCGACTCGGTGAAGACCTGCCCCGGCTATGGCACCACCCGGCCAGTTCGGTCGAGATCAAGAAACGCATTCTTAGGACGGTCGTCAAGGAGATCGTTGCCACAAAGCAGGACGACACGATTCGTGCACTCGTGCATTGGCAAGGAGGCGATCACACCGAGATCGTGTTCGAGAAGAACCACACAGGTGAGCATCGCTGGGCCACCGATGTCGCAACGATAGACATCGTTCGCGCGTTGGCGAGAACGTTGGCAGATCAAGGCGTAGCGGCGGTCATCAATCGACTAGGCAAACGGACGGCGAAGGGCCACACCTGGACCGCCGCGCGAATCTGCACGCTGCGGAAGGACCATCGAATCCCTGCATATCGCGAAGGCGAACGGCAGGAGCGCCGCGAACTGACGGTTACAGAAGTAGCCACCCTGCTGGGTATCAGTGCGCCAACCGTCATCCGCCTGATTCGAGTCGGGAGGTTGCCGGCGTCACAGGCTTGTCTGGGTGCGCCATGGATCATCCAGCAGGTGGACGTCGACAATTATCTGGAGCGACGAGCTGCGGACCGTCCGCAATCAGATAACTCAAATCAATTATCCATTGATCTTCAATGACATAGGGAGGTGAGCATTATGTCTCGTGCCCGGGGCCGCCGATGAACACGACGTTGTGTGCGCTTGCGAGAAACGACAGTTCGCTGAGTTCACGAATCAGCGCTTCATCAACTTGTGCCTGTGCGAAGTCGAAGCCTTTCAGGTCGCGGTGAGCCGGGAAGCGTGCGGCGGTCATCTGGTAAGCGATCGAGCGGACCTGCCGTTCGGCGGTTTCCGCCATCAACAGCTGCTTCATGAAGCGCTCCGGCTCGAAGTCAGTGTGACGCGCCTGTGCCAGTAGCTCCGGCCAGGTACTCGCCATGCCGTGCAGTTTGAGGCCCTTGAGCTGGGCAATGATGTCGTTAGACATGACGATCCTCCGGTGGGTTGGCGCGTAGCGTCTCGTAGCGATTCACGTCAGCCGCCGGTTCTTCCTTGAGCTGGAGTTTCGTGGTGGCGAGACTGGCACTCGTGACAGGCGCCTTCAGCCGGCTCAGCACGTTCAGGACATGCTCCCCACTGGGGCGCCCTGAATCCAGCGCAGCCTGCACAGCGAGCAGCACAGCATCGAGTCCGTGTTCGCGCACCGCGGCGAGCACCTGCGTCATGATGCGATCGCCGCCCGGGTGTTTGAGCAGGTGCCGCTGCAATAGCTGCAGCGGTTGCGGCATCGTGATGAAGGGCGCACCGTTGCGCAGTGCGCCGGGTTTGCGCTCGACCAGCGTGATGTAGTGTCGCCAGTCGTAAAAGGTCATGTGCCGCTCGAAGCTGCGTTCGTGGCGGGCGATCTCGTGCGCGTCGGCGACGACGCTGAGATACGCCGGATAGCAGCGCACGCTCACCAGCTGGTTCGTGTACTCGGTAGGCACGCTGTAGCGGTTGCGCTGGACGTGGATCAGGCTGGTCGACGAAACCCGCAGGGTCTGCTCGACGTAGCCGTCGAACGGCCGTGGGTTGGGCATCAGCCGGGTGCGCTCGTCCTGCAACACGTCCTCGACTGTCAGCTCGGGCCATTGCGGGTGCCGCATGTGCCAGGCTTCGCGACACTGGCCGGCGACCCATTCGTTCAGAATCTCCAGCGTCTCCCAGCGCCGTAGCGCCGCTTCGTGCCAGATCTGCCGTCGGCGGTCCTGAACATTCTTTTCGACGATGCCTTTCTCCCAGCCTGCCGCCCGGTTGCAGAACTCTGGCTCGAACAGATAGTGGCTGCACATCGCTTCGAAGCGTGCGTTGACCGCGCGCTCCTTGCCGCGGCCAACCTTGTCCACGGCGGTCTTCATGTTGTCGTAGATGCCGCGCCTGGGCACACCGCCGAATGCGGCGAATGCGCGGGCGTGCGCGTCGAACAGCATCTCGTGACTCTGGGTGGGATAGGCGACGAGCCAGAACGCGCGGCTGGCGTTGAGTTTGACGTGGGCAACCTCGAGGCGCCGCCGCAGCCCGCCGATGAAGGCGTATTCGCAGCTCCAGTCGAACTGGAAGGCTTCGCCGGGCTCGAAGGCGAGCGGCACGTAGGCCTTTCTGCGCGGCGCTTCGGCCTGTTCCTCATGCCAGCGCCTCACGAACGCGCTGACGCGGCCGTAGCTGCCCGCGTAACCCTCGCCGCGGATCGCCTCGAACATGAATCGCGCGGTGCGCCGGTCGCGCTTCGGGCGATGACTGTCCGCCCGCAGCCAGCCCGTCAGCTGTGCGGCCCACTCGTCAACAACGCTCGGACTGACGCGCTTTGGATACTTCGGCTCGACAGAATCGGTCTGCCGCAGCCAGCTGCGCACCGTGTTTCGGGACAGGCCCGTACGCCTCGCAATCTCGCGCAGCGGGACCTGCTCGCGGAAATACATCCGCCTGATCTTGGCCAATATGCCCACCGTGATCACCTCTGTATCCCCTGCTCAAAGATTGAGCAGGACATTCAATCACGTGGGTCAAAATTCGATGAAAATTACGCCCCTTAGTGGGTCAATTCTGCGTGAACATCAACAGGTCCACTAAAGCAGAGATGATCAACGATCGTCATGCGCGCACGTGGCCGGCGAAGCACGAGTCCCCTCTTGGGAACCGCGCTACCGTCGTGAGGTCATTCAATCACGCCTGAAAGGCTGCATTGCCCGCAGGCTTGGGGGAAGTCAAACCGCTTGTTTTTTTGCGCATGCCTTCATCCACGCCACGATGTGGTGCATGCCCGTGCTGTTGGAGCCCTTGAGCAGAACCACATCCTCGTCGACGAGTTCTTCGTGAAGTGCCGACTTCAGTTCATCCAGGGAATTCGTGTGACGTCCACGGCACGCCATCGGCAATCTCTCCCAGAAATCGGCATAGAGTTTGCCCATGACATAGACACGATCGATCGCACAGCGCTCGACCACCGCAGCAAGGTCCGAATGAAGCATCGGCGCATCGGGACCGAGTTCGGCCATCTCGCCTAGCACGGCGACCCGTCTGCGGGCAGGCTTCATGTCCCTTAAATGCTCTAAGGCCGCCCGCATCGAGCCGGGATTGGCATTGTAGGCATGGTCGACGACGGTCAGATGCCGTCCGTCAAGCGTCAATTCAAGCTCCTCGCCCCGGCCGGACAAGGCAGCAAAGTGCGCAATCCGTTCGAGCGCGGGCTCAAGCGGATAGTCGAGCGCCAGGACGGCCGCGAGGACGGCCACGCTGTTCAGCGCCATGTGCACGCCGGCCGCCCCAATCGGGTAAGTGATATCGCGGCCTCTGATGCGAACGGTCGCCGATTGTCGCGATGCATCATGGTCGACGAGCTGAAATTCACTCTCCGCAGTCGTGCCATAAGTAACGATTTTCAGATCCCGTTCCGTGGCCGCCTGGTAGACGGTGTCCCATTCCAGCATGTCGCGATTGAGTATCACAGTACTTCCCGCAGACATGCCATGGAAGATCATGCTCTTGGTCCGCGCAATGTCGGTGATCGTGCTGGTCTTGCCGAGGTGCGCCGGCTGGATGTTGGTGAAAATGCTGATGTTAGGGCGTGCAATGAGCGCGCTCTTTCTCATGTTGCCCACGGCAACTTCCAGGACCACGTGAGGGGTATCCCAATTGATTGACGCAAGATTCCAGCTCAAACCGTGGGGAAGGTTTGCGTTGAATGCACTCGCCGCCGTTTGGCCGTACGCATTGAGGGCATCTGACAGCATGGCCACGAGCGTAGTCTTGCCGGCGCTTCCGGTTACTGCCAGGACCGACCCGCTCATCTGCTGGCGCGCGTAGGCGCCCATCGCAAGAATGGCCTCACCCGTGTCCGCGACGTGCAGGACCGGCAAATCGTCAAGTTGAGCCTGCACATCAGGATCGGTCGTGATGACACCCGCCGGGCGCGTGCGCATCTGTCGAATCACGGGAACCGGAATCCCCCGGTCGCCCTCACGGACTCTGGCGACCACGATGTTTCCGGCCTGCATGGCCGGCACGTAAATGCAAAGTCCGTTGGCCGTCCACCCCGATGGCGGCGGCGTAAGCCATGTCCCATGCGTGACTGACTGGATCACCGAGGCGCTCCATTCCCGTCCCTGCGCGGAGGATTCAGACTGCTGCTTGTTCAGGTAGTTTAGATAGGCGACAAAACCAGAAAGATAGTGCTCGACGTCGTCAATGCGGATCCGGAAGGCGTGGTGACGAATGAAGAAGCTGCCCGTGATCCTGTCCGGATTGGCAAAGTACATGGCCAGTTCAGGCCAGAAATGGCCGTTGAGAAGCCGCTGCGCCCGCGCGTGCAGTGCATGGAAGAATTTATCCAGGTCAATCTCGACGAGCAGGTGCGCCAATTCGGGCTGCTGCTGCAGACGACCGACCATCTGCTCGGCAGCGGTCATCAACTCAAGGAGAGTCGGAAATGTCGTGATCCTTCCGATGACGAAATCGAGGTACCCGGCGAAATTCTGGATCCCGAACTTGTAATACGCTTCCAATGGCTTGTGACGAGTCAATTCGTTCACGCAATAGCTGAGCCAGTGATCATGCGCCTGCCAGTGTTTCGCCTCGATGAAATGACCGAACGCCTTTTCTACTGCTGCGAGCCACCTCGGATCGCCAGTCAGGCCATAAAGGCGCATCAGGCCGAAGGCCGCTTCCCCGTCGTAATAAATAATCCGGAATGCCTGTTTCACCGACAGGTCCGGATAGTTCAGCACATGACTGAACTTGCCGGTCTCCGCATCCTGCATGAAGAGGACGCCTGTCGCGAGTTGCTCAAGCAGAGTCAGATATTCGGTGGAGCCGGTCAGCTGGCTATATTTGACCAGCGCCAGCAGGCACACGCCGTTTCCACCCAGTTTGATTTCGGCCTGTGCATCAACCAGAAACGCCGCCCGCGCGCCGGACGGCAACTCCACCAGCTTGATAAGTTCGTTGACGAGATAATGCAGGGCTGCGTCGATTGCTATCTTGAGGTCGTTATCCCGGGTCACTTCCCAGGCTTCGAGCATTGCATAGACCGAACTTGCATGGCGCAGAGTGTTGTAGGTGTTGATCGCGCGATCGAAGCAGGGATGCCAACCATAATGAAAGCGTCCACCCTGCTGTACCTGCCCGGCCAGATAACGGCTGCCGGATTCGACGAGCGCCCTGACGTCCGCCGGCTGGAGCCGCTCAATCATGCGGCGGCCAGCATCCACGCCAGTTCCGTGCAAGAGATGAACTTCCTGCGATTGAAGACTCGTGAACGCCCCGCGGGTCGAGAACACGTACACCTCTCGCGCGTCTGCGAAATCCACATTGGTCAGCTTGTGACGGATGGCGGCATACCGTTCGAAGTTCTTCGTGTTGACAACGGCATGCGCCTGTGCCACGCCTCCATACAGCATGGCATTCGCATTCAGCTCGGTCTCGAGGAAGGCATGCGTGAAATTGCTGTCCAGCGACAGGCCGCAACGGAAGTAATTGCGTTTCGTTTGTTCGAGGCGATCCCGCAATGATTTCCAGGTCATGCCTTCAACCTTTTCAACCCAGTCGACCCGAAGCCACTGAACGTCCACTGCGGCGGCGCCGGCGGCCTGCGCCGCCCGCTCCATACCAGCGTCCCAGGCCTGGGCAAATGTCGGTGCCGTTGCGCTCACGACGTCGGCTCGCCGCTGCCCGTCGCTCCATGAAAAGAACACGACAAAGGACGGCCAAGGCGCAGCCAAGCGATTGACCTGCGATTCGACGACAGAGCGCAGTCGTGCGAACAGCGCAGGAAAATCTGTGGAAGTGGACGCGGTAGGCAACATGGTTTTACTCTCGGATAAGGGGAGGACAATACGTCTTCGGCCAGATACCTGACGTTAATGCTTCGTCTGGCGGCGGACAATGAAATCTGACTGGGAACGATTGACTAATCCAGTATATGCATTTGGCGAACCATGCATTTGCAAAGATTCGACCCTGTAATCGAAAAACTGGCTCCCCCTTAATTTCACCTTCTGGGGCGGCCATCATGTATCGGCACAATCAGTGCCGCGCCCGCGGACACGAGTTCCCGTCGCCACTGCTCGATGAACTCTCGTTTGTGAAATGGGGACGCAAATGTGAACTCATTGAGCATCCTGTTAAAGAACTCCTTGTCACTGCCTTGCAGCGCCGCATAGGCGAGCAATACATTGATTGCAGGAATCGCTGGTTTTTTGGTCATTCACAACTCCGTATTTGAAGCCCTTGTCGTTTTGTTTGTCTGTGGCGAAAGACAGATTAACGATAAGAACATGTTGCGAAGTTAAGTTTTCTGACTGTTAATTTTGTGGCTTACTTTTAACTTCCTGTTAGGTTTTACCTGACGGGAAGCAATGCCCAATCGACAGCATGCGGGGCCCAATCCGACATCCAACCGCGCCATACTTGCGCGAATTGTGTTCGTGCTGTGCCAAAGCATTGTGTGAGATCTGCTACCGCAAGAGATGGGTTACGGTTCGGGCACCGGCGGCTGGCGACGGCTCGCCGGGTGGCAGAACGCAGGTGTCCGGGAACGCAATCGCGAAATTCGGCCCGTCGCGCGTTAGATTCAATAGCTTCGCTCATTCGGATGCTTGAATATCCGCTACGAACGCTACGCTCGTATTCACGAAGCCTTACTGTCGCTCGCTTGCGCCTTGATTTGCTGAACGCGCCTCAAGCCGCCTTTGAGTTGACTTCGCACTTGCTTCTGAGTGGAAACGCGACCCCACCGATTCAGCAAGGTCGCGAGCCACAGAAGCCCGAGCGCGCCTTGCCATCAGGTCGGATGGGACAGGTTCACACGTACCACCACGCGGCGATTAGGCTCGTTGCAGGCAATCTTCTGCTGCATGGTGCCGCTGCACTCCGTAACCACAGGATCGGAATTGCCCGCGCTTTCAGCTGCAATCTTCAACGTCGGAACACCCCGCTCAATCAGCATCTGGCGAACCGTCATCGCACGCTGCTCGCCAAGTTTCTGCGCCGCTGCATCCGAGCCGATCAGGTCCGCATGGCCAATCACCGTGACGGCTTCCAGCGATCCGTTCTCCGCGAGAATCTGCTCGGCAAGGTGCGAAATCTGCTCCCGTCCTTTGCCGGTCATGTCCCGACTGCCAGACCTGCCGAAAGCGAACAGCGTGTCGCCCTTAAGGGTGTAGTTTTTTATCAACGCAGGTTGTGCCGCCGCGACAGGTTGTACCACGGGGACTGACGGATAGTCACACGCCTGAACTGCCGGTGCACGGGAAAGCACGTGCATTTGCGCGCGCATGCCTTGCAGCTGGGTTTCGGCTTCGTTGCGCGGCACCACCACCGGTGCACCATTGCTGCCAGCCGGCGCGACCTTGACGAAGTAGGTCATGCCGCCCTTCAGTTCAGCGCGGGATCCACCAGCGGTCTTGCCTTTGTACAGCGGTGCATCGTGGGTGTACGCACCCAGCGTGTGTTCGCCCGGCTTCACGCAGAAGACGCTATAGCCGTTAGGCAGCAACGCGGTCTGCAGGTCGCCATCAACATAGACGTCAGCGGCAGCTGAACGGCCCGCACCCGCAGAAGCGTCACGGTAATAGACGATCTGCGCCTGCTGCGGGCCGATCTGTTTAACCGGCGCATAAGTCTGGCCGAATACCTTGCCAGGCTGTGTGCCGGCGCCGGTCATCGGTCCGGCACCGGGTGCGCCAGCCTGGGTAGCCAGCGACGGCTGGTTAGAGAAAGTTTGCTGTGCGACGGCGGGCAAGACGCTGCCCATCACGAGCAATGCGCCTGCTAGCGCACGCTTCAAGGTTTTATTGAAAGTCATGTTAGTTCACCAAAACGGCTCCCCAAAACGCTCGATGCGGTTCAGGGGACCGGGTCAAATGATTGGTCAATTCCAGGGTCCGCGACGCAGGTCATGCGCCGCGGACCGCGCTGAGGTCAGTGGTTGTTCAGCACCGTCTCGACACCATGCTGTACCAGCAGTTCGGCATTCAGACCCGCGTGGTAGAAGACGTCATACTCGACGCCACCCACGGTCGTAGTGCCAGACTCCTGCACCCAGTCGCCAAGGTCCTCTCCGTCCGGCAATAGATCGGAGAGTTCGACCTTGTCGCTCGCATCGCCCTTGACCATCAACTGCGTATGGCCATCGGCAATGAACAGGTCCTCGGCTCCCAGTTCGAGCACATCGCCCAGCGAAAGCTTGAGCGTGTTGTTGCCCGTGCCGGTGATGTCGAAGACTTCGATCGACGACAGCTTCTCTTCAACGTTCGCAAGATCCAGCACCAACCCTGAACCCGTCAGCGTCAACACGTCTACTCCATCTTCAGTATGAATATCACCATCCTCATGGGTGGAATACTCAATGCCCTGAAGATCAAGCACCGTCTCTGGGCCTTCAGCCAAGGTCGCGCCTACTGACTGTTCGTCACTATCGGGTGCCGAATCTGAATCGCTCGGCTTCTCATCGTCAACGCCACTGTCAGCAGGAACATCTGCATTTGCATGTGCCATTGCATCTGTATCAGACGAATCCTCGGTGTCCTGAATCTCGGAAACCGCGACCTCGTCAACAAAGACATCAGACATCAGGCTGGTGATGGGCTGATATTCAGCAGTGTAGTAAGAACCAGCCGTGATATCGAAACCAGGCGATGCGTTATCGAAGTAAATCTCAATATTTCCCAACCTCCAGCCTTCCGGCAACATAAATTCAATATGATTTGCACCTTTATTATTCAAGTTGAAGACAGCGACAACACTATAAACCCCAGCCTTTCCGTTCATGTCGGTGGCACTAACCTTCACAACATAGTGATATTTCGGATCGATCCCATCGAAATCAAGCGAAAACCCAATCGGCCTCCCAGCGACCGAAACATGGTCTCCAAGATTGAAGTGGAGCAATGACGTCGCCGGCTGATTCTGATTGTAGAAATCCTTTGTGGCATTTATGCCTACACGTAGTACACCACCCACCCTTTTTATCTCATGACGGTCAATTACTGATTCGAAAGAATTCAGTTGGTCAGAGCCGGTGGATGTCCGGAAATCCACCTCATGGTGGCCAGGCAGTAACATCGAAAACCCGAACTGCCCGCTCGGTTCACTGGTGCCCACCGCGTTCGTCGCCACAGCCGTCAGGCTATGTTGCCCTTCGGCCAGGGGCGTTTCCGGCGTGAAGCTCCAGTTGCCATTGTCATCAGCCTTCGTCTGTCCCAGCACCTCACCACCATCAAAAATCGTCACCGTGCTGCCCGGCTCCGCCGTGCCCCGGATTTCCGGCTGTGAATCATCCGTCGTCGAACCCTTGGCGATCGGCCCCGTCACCGGCCCTTGATCGTCAATCACCGCAGTGATCACCGGTGCGTCTGGCGGCGTCGTCTTCACGATCACGACCCACGGATCCGACGGCTTGCTGTCGTTGCCCACAGGATCGCGCTGCACCAGCGTGATCTCATGCGGGCCGTCGTCCAGCGGCGTCTCCGGCGTGAAGCTCCAGTTGCCCTCCTCGTCCACCGTCGTCTCGCCAATCGGCGTGCCGTTGTCGATCACGATGACCGTGTCGCCCGGTTCACCCTTGCCCACCAGCGTCGGCTGCGGGTCGTTCGTGCCCTCGCCATTGCCCACCGGACCCTGAACCGGACCCACGTGATCAATCACTTCGTCCAGCGACGGCGTGTCCGGCGCAGTCGTCTTCACGATCACGATCCACGGATCCGACGGATCACTTTCGTTGCCCACAGGATCGCGCTGCACCAGCGTGATCTCATGCGGGCCGTCGTCCAGCGGCGTCTCCGGCGTGAAGCTCCAGTTGCCATCCTCGTCCACCGTCGTCTCGCCAATCGGCGTGCCGTTGTCGATCACGATGACCGTGTCGCCCGGTTCACCCTTGCCCACCAGCGTCGGCTGCGGGTCGTTCGTGCCCTCGCCATTGCCCACCGGACCCTGAACCGGACCCACGTGGTCAAAGATTTCGTCCAGCGTCGGCGTGTCCGGCGGCGTCGTCTTCACGATCACGATCCACGGATCCGACGGATCACTTTCGTTGCCCACCGGATCGCGCTGCACCAGCGTGATCTCATGCGAGCCGTCGTCCAGCGGCGTCTCCGGCGTGAAGCTCCAGTTGCCATCCTCGTCCACCGTCGTCTCGCCAATCGGCGTGCCGTTGTCGATCACGATGACCGTGTCGCCCGGCTCACCCTTGCCCACCAGCGTCGGCTGCGGGTCGTTCGTGCCCTCGCCATTGCCCACCGGACCCTGAACCGGACCCACGTGATCAATCACTTCGTCCAACGACGGCGTGTCCGGCGGCGTCGTCTTCACGACCACGACCCACGGATCCGACGGATCACTTTCGTTGCCCACAGGATCGCGCTGCACCAGCGTGATCTCATGCGGGCCGTCGTCCAGCGGCGTCTCCGGCGTGAAGCTCCAGTTGCCATCCTCGTCCACCGTCGTCTCGCCAATCGGCGTGCCGTTGTCGATCACGATGACCGTGTCGCCCGGCTCACCCTTGCCCACCAGCGTCGGCTGCGGGTCGTTCGTGCCCTCGCCATTGCCCACCGGACCCTGAACCGGACCCACGTGATCAATCACTTCGTCCAACGACGGCGTGTCCGGCGGCGTCGTCTTCACGACCACGACCCACGGATCCGACGGATCACTTTCGTTGCCCACCGGATCGCGCTGCACCAGCGTGATCTCATGCGGGCCGTCGTCCAGCGGCGTCTCCGGCGTGAAGCTCCAGTTGCCATCCTCGTCCACCGTCGTCTCGCCAATCGGCGTGCCGTTGTCGATCACGATGACCGTGTCGCCCGGCTCACCCTTGCCCACCAGCGTCGGCTGCGGGTCGTTCGTGCCCTCGCCATTGCCCACCGGACCCTGAACCGGACCCACGTGATCAATCACTTCGTCCAACGACGGCGTGTCCGGCGGCGTCGTCTTCACGACCACGACCCACGGATCCGACGGATCACTTTCGTTGCCCACCGGATCGCGCTGCACCAGCGTGATCTCATGCGGGCCGTCGTCCAGCGGCGTCTCCGGCGTGAAGCTCCAGTTGCCATCCTCGTCCACCGTCGTCTCGCCAATCGGCGTGCCGTTGTCGATCACGATGACCGTGTCGCCCGGCTCACCCTTGCCCACCAGCGTCGGCTGCGGGTCGTTCGTGCCCTCGCCATTGCCCACCGGACCCTGGATCGGACCCACGTGGTCAATCACTTCGTCGAGCGTCGGCGCGTCCGGCACATCCGCATCCGCATCCGCATCCGCATCCGCATCGGCATCGGCATCGGCATCGGCATCGGCATCGGCATCGGCATCAGCATCAGCGTCAGCATCCGCATCAGCATCCGCATCCGCATCCGCATCGGCATCCGCATCGGCGTCAGCGTCAGCGTCCGCGTCCGCGTCAGCATCAGCGTCCGCATCCGCATCCGCATCCGCATCCGCATCGGCATCGGCATCGGCATCGGCATCCGCATCCGCGTCAGCGTCAGCGTCAGCGTCAGCATCCGCATCCGCATCCGCATCGGCATCCGCATCGGCGTCAGCGTCAGCGTCAGCGTCAGCGTCAGCGTCAGCATCCGCATCCGCATCAGCGTCCGCGTCCGCGTCCGCGTCCGCGTCCGCGTCGGCATCGGCATCCGCATCCGCATCCGCATCCGCATCGGCATCCGCATCGGCGTCAGCGTCGGCATCGGCATCCGCATCCGCATCCGCATCGGCATCCGCATCGGCATCCGCATCCGCATCCGCATCGGCATCCGCATCGGCGTCAGCATCCGCATCCGCATCGGCGTCAGCGTCAGCGTCAGCGTCAGCGTCAGCATCCGCATCCGCATCCGCATCAGCATCGGCATCGGCATCGGCATCGGCATCCGCATCCGCATCGGCATCAGCGTCCGCGTCCGCGTCGGCATCGGCGTCCGCATCCGCATCAGCGTCAGCGTCAGCGTCCGCGTCGGCATCGGCATCCGCATCCGCATCCCCATCTGCATCCGCATCCGCATCCGCATCCGCATCCGCATCCGCATCAGCATCAGCATCAGCATCCGCATCCGCATCCGCATCCGCATCCGCATCCGCATCCGCATCCGCATCCGCATCGGCATCGGCATCGGCATCGGCATCGGCATCGGCATCGGCATCGGCATCGGCATCGGCATCAGCATCGCCATCCGCATCCGCGTCGGCGTCAGCATCCGCATCGTCTCGCTCACCCGGTGGCGTCTGCGCATCTTCAGTCGGAACTACGCCCTCTGAGCCGCCACTCTTACCGCCGCTGGCGGCTGCAATCCCTGCGCCCAACGCTGCAAGCGCGCCCAGCCCAAAAATACCGAGACCGGCCAAGCCCATACCAGGCGCAGCTGCGGCATTCGCGCTGAACCCGTTCAGTTGCTGCGCGCCCAGAACCAGAGGCGAGTCGGTGCCGTCCACAAGGAACGCGGCTTCATGGTCATTCTCGCCGTCTGCAGCGATATATTCGTGATACGCACCGTCTTCGCCCAAGCCGATCAGTTCACCTTCATTGCCGTAAAAGTCTTCGATGATCAGTTGCGGTTGGTCGAGCTCCGTCCCCTCCAGGCTGACTAGAAGGTTCTTGCCGGAACGACGCACGGTAATGTTTTGAGGAGCATGGCCAGTATCGTTGTGGGCCAGAATGAATTTGCCACCCTTGAAGGCGTGGATATGAACGGGTGCGCCTTGCGCGGAGTCGCGCAATTCGACCGTCTTCTTGATCGTGCTGCCGTCGATGACGGCCAGCTTCACTGAACTCGTACTCACAGTAATATTCCTTTCTTTCGGAGTGGGCGCGCCGGCCCAGCTGGCCAGCATATGGATGGAAAATCGTGAACCGGTTGCCGCCGGATTCATCTACGTTCATTCTTAATAAGTGCCCCGGAAACCGAAACTGGACCGATCCACTTCCCATTAGGACTGGAACGAAAACGACGTTTGGCCGGGAAATGAGGCAGGGCAACCACCCAAGGTGGCTGTTAAGGAATGTCCGGAATAGTTCTGGCGTTGAGATCCCGGTGAACTATCCTGGGAGTACAAGAGTCAGTCGCGGAGAAACTTGAACCTCCCCCAGAAATATCGCTTGGAACTTCCTGCAAACCACGCACGCCTGGATTGACGCGGATTGTCAGTACTTCCTGCGGTCAGCCCTGTGCGGTGCCCTATCAGTGCGGGCGAATTCAACCGGTGGATGAAGCAGGTTGCACGAACCGTCCGTGCTGGTGTTTTGTAGCCCGGTGTCTTCCTCGGACGTTGGTTGATCCTGGCATGGACGCGTGTGAAGCGTCGATCATGTTTGAGAATCAGCAGCGGTTCGAAACTGACATTCCGGTCGCATGGCACCTCGATGCAGATCGGGCTCATTCAAGATCAGGTCGCCTGTGTCGAATGGCCGATGAGGCCGCCGAAGACGTCAGCTTTCTCTTGCTCGGCCTGGTCTAGGGAGAGACTGATCTACACCACAGATTTCTTTAAGAGTTCTACCTTGAGGAATTCGAAGACGCATCTCGCCTCGCCCGGTTCCGCCAATTCGTCCGCGATCGCGGCCGGATATCCGAGGCACGCGTCCGGTAACCGTTGTGACGACGACACACCGCGCGTCATTTATCGGCCGATCGGACAGCGCGGCGTGCCGCCGGCGCGCCATAGCTGCGAGCAATCGCTTACACTGAGACCGCTCTGCACTGCGTTGCGCTTTCACGATCGCGGACTCACCACCTCGCGCGGCCCATCGGAAAGCGCGCTGCCCCTCGCGCCGTCGCGCGGCTCGCGCGACGCCTCCGAACCAGCAACAGAACGGATTGGACACGCCATCGATGAAAACGCCAGCGGACCGATTTCTCGCACCTGACGCATTGGACGCAGCCCGCCTCACCGCCGACGCCTACGGCAACCACGCCCTCGACGAGTTCCTCGCCGGCCGCATCACGCGCCGCGATCTGCTGCGCTATGCAAGCGTGATCGGTCTTTCGCTCGCGAGTGGCGGCCTGCTCGGCACGCCGCATGCTCAGGCACAGGGCGCTCCGGCAGCATCGAACCAGACGATCCGCGTCGCCCATTTGACGCCAGCGGGCGCCGTCGATCCGCTGACCGTGACCGACGCCGCGAGTCTCGCGCTGCTGAATCAGACCGGCGAATTCCTGATCGACGACGACGGCGAGAAGCTGATGCTGAAGCCGGCACTCGC
This sequence comes from Paraburkholderia sp. HD33-4, assembly GCF_021390635.1. NCBI lineage: Bacteria > Pseudomonadati > Pseudomonadota > Betaproteobacteria > Burkholderiales > Burkholderiaceae > Paraburkholderia > Paraburkholderia sp. HD33-4. The sequence goes on from NZ_JAJEJS010000001.1 coordinate 3,606,278, forward strand.
GTTATCGTGGAAACCGAACGACAAGGGCGACGTCTGGACCTTCAAGCTGCGGCCCAACGTCAAATTCCACGACGGCCAGAGCTTCGGCGCAAAGGACGTGGTCGCCACCTTCGACCGTCTCGCCGATCCCGCGAGCGGCTCGGCCGCGCTATCGGTTTTAAAAGGCGTGCTATCGAAAGGCGGCGCGAAGGTCGTCGACGAACACACGGTGGAGTTTCATCTCGATGCGCCGATCGGCAATTTCCCGTACTACGTTTCTTCGGATAATTACAACGCGGTGATCCTGCCCGCGAACTTCGCGGGCAATTACGAAAAGAGTTTCATCGGCACCGGTCCGTTCAAGCTCGAAAAGTATCAGCCGAAGGTCGGCGCGTCGTTCGTGCGCAACCCCGACTACTGGGGCGACAAAGCGTTACCGCAACGCGTACAGTTTTCGTTCTATGCCGACGAACAGGCGCAATTGCTCGCCTTGCAAGGCCATCAGGCCGACGTGATGGGCACCTTCACCGTGCAGGGTGGCGCGGCGATCCTGAACAATCCGGAGTACAAAGCGGTCGGCGTGAAGTCGAGCGCGCATCGGCAGATTCACATGCGCAACGACAGTCCGCTTTTCAAGGACAAGCGCGTGCGCCAGGCGCTGGCGTTATCGCTCGATCGCGACGTGCTCGTGCGCGGCCTCTTCAAGGGCCGCGCACAACTCGGCAACGATAGCCCGTTCGCGCCGGTGTTTCCATCGTCGGATGCGGGCGTGCCGCAACGCAATATCGACGTCGCGAAGGCGAAGCAGTTGCTCGCCCAGGCGGGCGTGCCGAACGGCTTCGACGTCACGCTGACCACCGAAAAATACATGGAGATTCCCGACCTTGCCGTCGTCGTGCAGAACGCCGCCAAGGCGATCGGCGTGCGCATCAATCTGAAGGTCGAGAGCCAATCGCTCTACTACGGCGCGGGCACGCCGGGCAAATCCGATTGGCTCGACTCACCGCTCGGCATCACCGACTACGGCCATCGTGGCGTGCCGAACGTGTTCCTCAATGCGCCGCTGACGAGCAACGGCACGTGGAACGCCGCGCACTTCAAGAATCCGCAATACGATCAGCTGGTCGCGCAATTCGTCGCGGCGATCGATCTCGCCACCCAAAGAAAACTCTCCGGGCAGATCCAGACACTGTTGCTCGACGAAACGCCGCTGATCATCCCGTTCTTCTACGATCAGCTGATCGCGATGCGCAAGGGCGTGAATGGCGTGCGCTTCACGGCGCTCGCGCAACTCTATTTCGATCGCGCGACGTTGAGCGCGTAAACATCGCGCGCTCTGCCTCACTTTTGCAGGAGAACTCACGATGTCGGCTCCGGCGCCCTCTCCCGCATCGAACACATCCCGTTCGCCGCGCACGGCCAACGGCAACGCGGGCCGTGTCGCGCGGTTTCTGGCGACGCGCGCGGGTCTCTCGCTGATCACGTTGTGGCTGCTGTCGTTGATCGTGTTCGCCGGCGGCCAGTTGTTGCCCGGCGACATCGGCCGCGCGGTCCTCGGGCCGCTCGCCGATGCGCGCGCGGTCGCCGCCCTCGATCATCAACTCGGCGCCGACCGCCCGTTGCTCACTCAGTACATCGACTGGATCACGCATTTCGTGCGCGGCAACATGGGGCTGTCGTACGCGTACCGCGAGCCGGTCGGGCCGTTCATCGCCGATGCGCTCGTGCATTCGGCAAAGCTCGGCTTGCTCGCGTTCATCGTCGTCGTGCCGCTCGGCATCGCGGGCGGCGTGTGGTCGGCGATGCATGCGGGGCGCTGGCTCGATCGCACGATCAGCATTGCCGGTTTGTCGGCGACGGTGGTGCCGGAGTTCGTGTCGTCGATCGTGTTGATTCTCGTGTTCGGCATATGGCTGCGCTGGCTGCCGATCGAGGCCTCGTATCCGCCCGACGCGGGCGTGCTCGAACAACTGAGGCATCTCGTGCTGCCCGTGCTGCCGCTCGTCCTCGTTTTCTTCGGCTACATCGCGCGGATGGCGCGCGCGGGTACGGTCGAAGCGCTCGACGCCGACTACACGCGCACCGCGATTCTCAAAGGCCTGCCGCGCCACGTCGTGATCTGGCGGCACGTACTGCGCAACGCGCTGCTGCCGACGATCACGGTCGCCGCCACCCAACTCGGCTACATGATCGGCGGACTCGTGGTGGTCGAGACACTGTTCCACTACCAGGGCATCGGCTCGCTGATCTACAACGCCGCCAAGGCGAAGGACTTTCCCATGCTCGAAGCCGGCGTGCTGACGATCGGCGTCGTCTACACGCTCGCGAATCTGGCCGCCGATGCGCTGCACGTGCTGCTCAATCCGCGGCTGCGGGTGAGGACTGCTGAATGAACACGACCGCACCGCCGGCTGCAGCGACGCCACCAGGCGCACGTGGCCCCAAGCCGCGCGCGGCCGCCGAACCGCGCTTCCCGCGTCTTGTCCTGCTGCTGCGCTCGCCCACCTTCATCGTGGGCGCGCTGATCGTCGCGTGGTGGATCGTCTGCGCGATCGCCGGGCCTTGGTTCGTGCATCTCGATCCGTACGCGTCCGATCCGCTCAATTCACTGACGCCGCCCGATCGCACGCACTGGTTCGGCACCGATCAGCTCGGCCGCGACGTGTTCTCGCGCGTGATCGTCGGCGCGCGCGACATCCTGACGATCGCGCCGCTCGCGACGCTGCTCGGCACTGCGGCAGGCACCGCACTTGGTCTGCTGGTCGGCTACTTCGACGGTTGGGTCGACGACGTGATCGGCCGCCTGATCGACGCAGTGCTCGCGCTGCCGCTCGTGATCGTTGCCCTGCTCGCGCTCGCCGCGGTCGGTGCGTCGAACTTCACGGTGATTCTCGTGATCGGCATCACGTTCACGCCGATCACCGCGCGCACCGTGCGCGCCGCCGTGTTCGCCGAACGCCATCTCGACTATGTGGCCGCCGCACAGCTGCGCGGCGAGCGTGCGCCGTACATCATGTTCGTGGAGATCCTGCCGAACGTCTTGCCGCCAATCATCGTCGAGGCAACCGTGCGGCTCGGCTACGCGATCTTTGCGGTCGCGACGCTATCGTTTCTCGGCTTCGGCATCCAGCCGCCGTCAGCCGACTGGGGGCTCGCGTTGTCGGAGTCGTACACGCTGATGGCGGGCGGGGCGTGGTGGACCGTCGTGTTCGCGGCCGGCGCGATCGCCTCGCTGGTGGTCGGCGTCAATCTGATCGCCGACGGCGTGCAGGGAGTGCTCGACCGATGAACGGCGCGCCGCCCTCCTCGTTCGCCGCGTTCGACGTGTCGAAAAGCGATCGCACCGATGCGCTGACCGTGGTCGGCCTGACGGTCACCTACCGGATCCGCGGACGCGATCGCGAAGTGCTGCAGGACGTGTCGTTTCGCGTCCGACGCGGCGAAGCGTATGGGCTCGTCGGCGAATCGGGCTGCGGCAAGTCGACCGTGGCGATGGCGACGCTGCGCTATCTGCCGCGCAACGGCAAGGTGAAGGCCGGCAAGATCGTGATCGCCGGTGAGGACGTGCAGAAGCTCGGCGCCGATGCGCTGCGCAGCATGCGCGCGACTACCGTCTCGATGGTCTACCAGGACCCGGGGCGTGCGCTGAATCCATCGCTGACGATAGCCCGTCAGGTTTCCGAAGCATTCGAGGCCGCCGGCGTCGCGCGTGACGAAGCGCTGCATCGCACGCTCGAAATTCTCAAACGCGTGCGCATCGCCACGCCCGAGCGCGTGATGGACAGCTATCCTCATCAATTGTCGGGCGGCATGCAGCAGCGCGTCGTGATCGCGATGGCACTGGCGTCGAACCCCGCCCTGCTGATCCTCGACGAACCGACCACCGGCCTCGACGCGACCGTCGAGGCGGAAGTGCTCGACCTCGTCGCGCAGTTGCGCGGGGAACTGGGTACCGCGGTGCTGTTCATCAGCCACAACCTCGCGGTAATCGGCCGCATGTGCGAACGCGTCGGCGTGCTGTACGCGGGCAAGCTGGTCGAGGAAGGCGCGACCCAGGATGTGTTCGCACGGCCACGTCATCCGTACACGGTCGGATTGCTGCGCTGCCTGCCGACGGCCGGACGCAGCAAGGACCGCGAGCGGCTCGATACGATCGCGGGCGGCCTGCCGCTGCCGGGCTCGGTCACGCAGGGCTGCGTCTATGCGGAGCGCTGCCGTCTCGCCGACGAGCGCTGCCGCCGCGACGCGCCGCCGCCGTATCGGCTCGGCGCCGCGCATGGCGATCAGATGGCGCGCTGCCACTATCACGAGCGCGCGATCGAGTTGCCGCGTGCGGCCTCGAGCGCAGCGCCCGCAGTGGCCGCATCACCCGAGGCGCGGCCGGGCGCGCCGTCGTCGCCAGTTCTGCGCGCGCGCAACCTGGCGAAAACATTCCACGTGTCGGGTACCCCGCTGCGCGCGGTCGACGACGTGTCGCTCGAACTCGCGAGCGGCGAGACGCTCGGCCTCGTCGGCGAATCGGGCAGCGGCAAGACGACCCTCGCGCGGCTGATGCTCGGCCTGCTCGCACCCGACGCCGGCGCCGTGCTCGAACTCGACGGCGCGCCGCTCGCCGCGCGTGTCACGCGACGCAGCGACGAACAGCTGAAGTCGCTGCAGATCGTGTTCCAGAATCCCGACTCGGCGCTCAATCGCGCCCATTCGGTCAAGCGGCTGATCGGCCGCGCGCTCGCGCGCTTCACCGCGCTGCGCGGGCCCGAGATCGACGCACGTCTCGCCGCGCTGACGGATGCCGTGCGGTTGCCCGAGCGCTATCTCGACGCGCGCTCGCGTCAGCTATCGGGTGGGCTCAAGCAGCGCGTCGCGATTGCGCGCGCGTTCGCCGGCGAACCACGGGTCGTCGTGTGCGACGAGCCGACTTCGTCGCTCGACGTGTCGGTGCAGGCCGCGATTCTGAACCTGCTCGCCGACTTGCAGCGCGAGCGCGGCGTCAGCTACGTGTTCATCTCGCACGATCTGCACGTGGTGCGCTACGTGTCGGATCGCATCGCGGTGCTCTATCTCGGCCGATTGCTCGAAATCGGCCCGGCGGCGGCCGTGTTCGATGGGCCGCAGCATCCCTATACCGAGGCGCTGCTGTCCGCGGTGCCGACGCTACCGGGCGACGGCGAGTCCAGCGACGCCCATCGACGTGCGCGCATCCGTCTCACGGGCGAGTTGCCCGGGCCCGGCGCGATGCCCTCGGGCTGCGTGTTTCACACGCGCTGTCCGCGCAAGCTCGGCGCGATCTGCGAGCAGCAGGACCCACCTTTGCTCGACGCCGGCGGCGCCGCGGACTCGCGTTCCGCGCACCGGATTCGCTGCCATATTCCGGTCGCCACACTGCGCGAGCTGCAAAGCGAGCGCCGCCGCGACAACGCGGACGACCCGACGAATGGCGGTGCCGGCGGCGACGCGTCGGAAAACGCCAGCTAGCGTCGACTCGAACCCCATCGATTCGCACCACACGGCGTGAGGCAACACGCCGCCCATTTAACGAATCCCGCACTGGAACACGCTTTTGCGTGCGTGCGTTTCATCGCCGCAACGTTTTCGGGCGTTTTTCCGGCGTGCGCATCGCACATCCCGATATCGCCCGCGTCGCTTCAAGGCTTGGCGACCCGTGGCATGGATATCGCTAAATTAGCGGCCAGAGAATCGAAGTCAGACCGGGCGCGCAACGCCGCGCATAGCCGCACGACGAGCGTCACCACGCGATGGCGCGACCTCGCGCGATCTGCACGGCAGCGACGCGCGCACCGCTTCGACACCACGGACTCGGGGTGCGACAGGACCCGCAGGCAGACAGGCCGGCCGCCGCTGGAGCAGCACGCGAAGGCGGCAGCGAGGTACCGTCCTTCGCTCGGGAGACGCGCGATGAAGACCAGAAAATTAGCTCAGTACTACTGTGCAATGCGCTGCGCGGTGGTCCTCGCGGGGGTGGCGGCGCTGGCGGGCGAGGCCACGTACGGGGCGTCGGCGGACGTGATCCCTCGCTGGGTGGTGCTGGCCGACGCGTCGCGGGGGCAGCCCGGCGAGTCGGTGCCGCTGCTGCTCGCACAGAACGACGCCGCGGCGACCGGCGCCGAGGCCGGCACCGCCACGGCCGCCGACGATGCCGCGTCGGTGTTCGCACCGGCCGGCTGCGGCGGGCTCGGCGGTCCAGGCTGCGGCCGGCTCGGCGGCGGCAGCGGCAATGGTAGTGGCGGCGCGGCGGGTTCGAGCAATAGCGGTGCTGGCGCCAGCGGCAACGGTGGCGTCGGGGCGGCGGGTTCAGGGAGCGGGAGTGGGAGTGGGAGTGCGGGCACGGGCGGTAAGGGAAATAGCAGTGGAGGAAATAGTGGCGGTGGTGGTGGCAGCGGCGGTGGGAACAGTGGGAGCGGCAGCAGCGGTGGTGGCGGTGGCGGTGGCGGTGGCGGCGGCAGCGGCGGCAGCGGCGGCAGCAGCGGCGGCAGCGGCGGCAGCGGCGGCAGCAGCGGCGGCAGCGGGAGCGGCGGCTGCGGTTGCGGAGGCTCCAGCGGCGGCCCTGGTGGTGGCTTCGGTGGTGGACCTGGCGGTGGTTTCGGCGGTGCGAATGGCGGTGGCTTTGGCGGTGGCTTCGGTGGCGGGTTCGGCGGAGGCCTTGGCGGAGGCTTCGGCGGCGGTCACGGAGGCAAGGGTGGCGGCAGCGGCGGCAGTGGCAACGGTGGCGGGAACGGGCATTAGGCGTGGCCCGTTTCCTCAGGTAGGGGGCCCCCGCGCCCTACCCGCCGGCGACATGTCCCGGCATACTGTCCGCTATCCGCTGGCAACGGCGGTGGCGTCCCGATCCCCCGGTCGGGCGTCACCGCCCGAGGCCGGTCGGAGCGGCCCGCCCCGCCTTCGGCGCGCGCTGACGGAGTGGCTCGCAGAGTGCGCGACCCGCGCCGCGCGCCGTCGCGCGAACCGCACCGTCAGCGGCGGGAACACAACCTCCATTGCGTGCGAGTGTTATGGAACCAATCCGAGACGACCGCCTCATATCAGATTCATCGTTCGATATGAGGGCCCACAACATGCATAGAAGCGTCCCCCCCTCCGCGACCCGCACGGCAGCCGCCGTGCTAATGGTTACCGCCTTGGGCCTCGCATCGCTCGCCAATGCGCAAACACCCGCGCAGCCAATGGCGCAAACCCTGTCGCAAGCGGCGCCGCCGGTCGACCCGAGCTTCTCCGCCTACTCGCTCGTCCAGAGCTGCAAACAGCGCCACGACAACGTCGCGCAAGGGCAATGCGTCGGCGCGATCCGCGGCATCATCCACGGTTATCAGTACGGTGTGCTGTTCCTCGCCCAACGCGTCACACTCCCCGCCAACGAGACCCAGCGCGTGTCGCTATGCCTGCGCGACGTGCCGGTGTCGTCGATCGTCGACGACTTCCTCGCCGACGCCGCCCAGGTGCCGGACGACGCGCTGCAGCACACCCCCGCCGAAGTCGCCGTGCTCGGCTCCGTGCATCAGCACCATCCCTGCACCTGAGCGTCGCGTCGGCGCGAGCGGCGTGAGCGCCGCTCACGGCGCTTCGAGCCTCGCGCGCCGCCGCTTCGCAACGGGCGGCGGTCGCGCCAGGGCTTACAACATCTCCAGCGCACGCTTGCCGCGCGGCGGCTTGAAGTACGCGTCGAGCGCGGCGAGTTCGCCGGCTTCCAGCACCAGTTGCGACGCGCGATGGTTGTCGCGCACATGCTCGACGCGCGCCGCCTTCGGAATCGCGCACACGTTGGGCTTGCCCAGCACCCACGCGAGCGCCACCTGAAACACGGAGACGCCGCGCGCGTCGGCGATGTCGTCGAGCGGTGAGCGTTTGGGCAGCCGCGCATGATCGACCGGGCTGTACGCCATCGCCGGCATGCCGCGCCCGGCGAGCCAGGGCAGCAGATCGAACTCCGGCCCGCGCCGCGCCACGTTGTACAGAATCTGATTGGTCGCGCACGCGTCGCCTCCCGGTGTCGCGACGAGTTCTTCCATGTCGTCGGTATCGAAGTTGCTCACGCCCCAGTGACGGATCTTGCCCGCGCGCCGCAACGCCTCGAAGCCGTCGACGGTCTCCGCGAGCGGCACCGAGCCGGGCCAGTGCAGCAGATACAGATCGAGCCGGTCCGTCTTCAAACGCTTCAGGCTCTGCTCGCACGCGGCGATCACGCCGCGCCGGCTGGCGTTGTGCGGATACACCTTGCTGACCAGAAACACCTTGTCGCGCAAACCGGCGAGCGCTTCACCTAGCAGCGACTCGGTCGCGCCGTCGCCGTACATTTCGGCGGTGTCGATCAGCGTCATGCCGAGTTCGACGCCGCAACGCAGCGCATCGATTTCCGCCGCGCGTCGGGTCCGCTGCTCGCCCATCTCCCACGTGCCCTGCCCCAGCGCCGGAATGCGCTCGCCGCCCGGCAGGCTCACGCTCGCGATCTCGCTCGTCATGCTGACTCCTCGAAAGTGGTTCGATCCGGATGCGATGCGACGGCACGCTGCCTCATCACGCAACGCATGCTACGAAAAACATCGCGACGAGTTTAGCGGCTCCGCGGCCTCACCGCGGCGCGCCAGGCAAAAGCCCGCTATAACGGGACGCGCCGATGTTTTAAAATTGCCGCTTGCCCATCTTGCGTGAGCCCCATGACCTCTGCCTCGGAAGACCGCTGGCGCGACCTGCGCCCGGACCCGGAAAACGACACACCGCTCTATCTGCAACTTGCCCGCAAGCTCGGCAGCGCGATCCACGAAAACCGCTGGAACGCCGGCGAGGCATTGCCCTCGGAGCGCGTGCTGTCGGAGGCCCTCGGCGTGTCGCGCATCACGTCGCGCAAGGCGATCGCGCTGCTCGTCGAGCAAGGTTTGATCCGCCGTACTCAAGGCGCGGGCAGCTTCATCACGCCGCGCTATGAAGATCCGCTGTCGCGTCTGTCGAGCTTCAGCGAAATGCTGCGGCGGCGCGGCTTCACGCCGAGTTCGAAGTGGCTATCGCGAGAAATCTCGCCGGCCAATCGCGACGAGGTGATCCAGCTGGGGCTGTCGCCGGCCGCCGCGGTCACGCGGCTGCGGCGGCTGCGGCTCGCCGACGGCATCGTGATGGCGGTCGAGAATTCGACGTTCCCGGCCGCGGTGATTCCCGATCCGCAGGCAATCGGCGACTCGCTGTACACGTATCTGGAGAATCGCGGACTGACGATCGTGCGCGCGTTGCAGCACTTCCGCGCGGTGAACGCGAGCGACGAGATAGCGCAGCAAATGAGCATCGCGCCGAACGAGGCGTTGCTGTTGATCACCCGCGTTGGCTATACGGCGGATCAGCGGGCCATTGAATTGACCGATACATACTGCCGCAACGATTACTACGACTTCGTGGCGGAGTTGCGGAAGTAGGCTGCGACACGGTTGATGGGCGGTCGGGCTCGCTTTGGTCCTAACCGCGACGCTCCGCTCGCCACCCCTGCTACCCCCTTTACGTCCACCGGGCTTCGTGCGCGCCGATGCGCGCCGGCGGCAGCGCGTAGAACGCCGGCGTCTGCGCCAGTTCCTCTGCGGGTAGCACACCGAGCACGCGCCCGAACTCCGATTGCACGCTCGCGACGCAATCGCGCACGTCGTCGAGCGACACCTCGGGCGCCTGCTGCCCATCGGCCAGCAGCCCGAAAGACTGCAGCCAGCGCCCGGTCTGCGCCAGCGACACCTTCACATGCCAGCTGCCGCCCTCGCGTGCCCGCCGCGCCAGCGCAACCATCGCGCCGAACGCGGCCAGATAGCCGGTCGCGTGATCGAGCGCCTGACACGGCAGATGCCGCGGCTCGGCCGCCCCCGCCGCCGCACGCTCCGTCCACGCGATGCCGCTCGCCGATTGCACCAGACTATCGAAGCCGCGTCGCTGCGCCCACGGCCCCGTGTGCCCATATGCGCACACCGACACATAGACGATGCCGGGCCGCAGCCGCGCCAGTTCGCCCGGCCCGAAGCCGCGCGCCGCGAGCGCGCCTGGACGATAGGCCTGCAGGAACACCTCGGCATCGCGCGCGAGTCCGCGCACCGTGTCGCAGCCAGCCGCGTCGCGCAGATCGACGAGCGCCGAACGCTTGCCGCGGCCGTTGTCGATCACGAGCGGCGCGATGTTCGGCAGATGCGGTCCGTTGATCGTCAACACGTCGGCGCCATGATGCGCGAGCGCACGGCCGACCACCGGCCCGGCGATGATCCGCGACAGATCGAGCACCCGCACACCCGCGAGCGGGCGGTCGATGCCGGGTTCAGCGTCGGCGTCGGCGTGGCGCGGCGGCTCGGCCGGCCCGTCGCCGATGCGCTCTATCTCGAACAGCGGCAAGCGCGCGATCGCTTTGGCCTGTTCGAGCGCGGCCCATTCGTCCGGCGTGCGAATCAACGCCGAGCACAGGCCCGCGTCGGCGAGCGTTTGATCGAGCGTCGCGCCCTCCCAGCCGCGAATCGCGGCGGCCACCGACTCGCGCCCGTTGTCGCAGCCGAGCACCTCGAGCACGCCCTTCAAGTGATGCGCGAAATTCGTATGCAGCTGAATCCAGCGGCCGTCGCCCGTTTCGTAGAAGCCGGTGACTGGATCGCGCAGTGCGGGGGGCGGCCCATCGTCGATGCGCAGATAGCGTTCGCTGCGAAACGCCGCCAGCGCTCGACGCATCTGCACCGAGACCTGCTGCCTGCGTCCGCTGCGCAAGCGCCAGTATTCGGCGGCGGCGAGGCCCGTCGCGGCGATGGTCGACGACGCGAGGCTGCCGACGCGGTAGACCGACGGCAAGCCGGGGTCCGCGCCGGCGAGCGACACGGCGTGCAGCGCGACCGGATCGCAGCCGGCGAGGGTCCAGATGTGCTTGAGGGCGAGTTCGGGCGTCATGGCATCGAGGCGCGGTGGCCGCGCGGACTGGAAGCAGGTGCACCGAGTCTAAATTTACGCCTTGTCGCAATCAATCTTGATTATGATAATCAATATATATTGATTTCTTCGGTTTCCGCATCATGCCAACCCCGATTTACCTGACCGCCGCCGAGGCGGCCGCGACGCTCGGCGTCAGCTTGCCGACGCTGTATGCCTACGTGAGCCGCGGGATGCTCGGCTCGTCGCCGGACGCGCAAGGCAGGCATCGGCTCTACGATGCCGCCGAGGTGCGCCGCCTCGCGCGTCGCAAGGCGGACGGCAAGCGCGCCGGCAAAGTCGCGCAGAAGGTGCTCGACTGGGGCGTGCCCGTGCTCGAATCGTCGATCACGCTGGTCGCGGACGGTCGGCTGCTGTATCGCGGGCACGATGCGATCGAGCTCGCGCGCAGCGCGTCACTCGAAGACGTCGCGGCGCTGCTGTGGGAATGCGGCGCGCGGCGCATCGCCGATGCGCCCACCGTGCCGCTCGCCCCCGCGCAATGGGCCGCCTGGCTCAAGCTGTGGAGTGACAGCACGCCGCTCGACCGCGCGCTGGTGCTGCTGCCGGCCGCCGCCGCGCAGATGCCGCGGGTGTGGGCGCTCGGCCGCGATGCGCAGCTCGACACCGCGTGCGCCGTGATGCGGCTGCTTGCTGCCGCGATGCTGCCGGCGGCGCCGTCGAACGAACCGCTGCATCGGCAGATCGCGACGGCCTGGCGGGTGCGCAGCCGGCAGCAAAGCGGGCTGCTGCGCGCGGCGCTGGTCGCCTGCGCGGATCACGAGCTGAACGCGTCGACTTTCACGGTCCGCTGCATCACGTCGACGGGCACGCATCTGTTCGGTGCGGTCGCGGGCGGGCTCGCGGCGCTCGCCGGGCCGCGTCACGGCGGCGAAACCGTGCGCATCGCCGCGCTGCTCGATGAGGCGTCGCGCTCGCCCGAACTGGACCGCTATCTGGCGAACCGTCTCGCGCGCCACGAGCACGGCGCGCAAGGTCCGGTGCTCTCGGGCTTCGGTCATCCGCTCTATCCGGACGGTGATCCGCGCGCGCGCTTGTTGCTGATGATGCTCGCTGACTGTGCGCCGGCCCGCTCGCCGCTCGACGAGGTACTCCAGCTTGCGCGAGCCGTGCGCGAAACGACCGGCGCGGAGCCGACGGTGGACTTCGCGCTGGCGGCGATCGAGCGCGTGCTCGGCTTGCCGACGGGGGCCGCGTTCACGCTGTTCGCGCTCGGGCGGGTGGTCGGATGGATTGCGCACGCGATGGAGCAAACGCGCGACGGCCGGTTGATCCGGCCGCGGGCGCGGTATATCGGGGAGTACGAGCCGGGAGGGGGGGCTTAGGGGGGGCTTAGGGGGTGCTTAGGGGGTGCTTAGGGGGTGCTTAGGGGCTGCTCAGGGGCTGCTTGGGGGCTGCTTGGGGGCCGCCCCTGGGCTGCATGGGTGCCGCGCCGGGTTTGCAACGCGGCGGCCCGCGGTTCGCCCGCCTCAGACCGCGCCAGGCCGACGCGCCAGCCAGGCCGGCATCGGCCAGCCGAGTAGCAGCGTGGGCAACTTGCGCTCCGAGCCGCTCGCCAGCGCGAAACGCGCCCCCGCCTGCCCCGCGCTGATCCATGCCACCGATCCTCGCGCCAACTCGATCGACTCCCCCGCCGCCAGCCAGTGATCCTCATGCTCGCCCTCGACGGTCAGCCAGATGTTGCCGCTGATCACCTTGAAAATCGTCGGACGCGCGACCTGCCAAGCCGCGACGGGCTCGCTATGTTCCAACTCGAAAACTCGAACTTCTCGCATCGCCGTTCTCCTCGAAGAACTTTCTGTTGTACCGATTATTGACGTGCGATGATCGAAATCACATGCACAGTTCCGAACACTTTCATCGGAACTGTTCAGTCGAAAAACCGAACAGTTGGCATGGCTCGCGCGACCCAGGTTAAGAGCTTTCGCGTTCGCCAGCCGGCGCAAGAAGGCAAGTATGAAACTCGAAATCGAACTCGATCGGGACAATGGTGTGCCGCTGACCGAGCAGATCGTCGCGGGCGTCTCGGCATGGATCCGCTCGCGCAATGCGCATCCCGGCTCGAAGCTACCGTCGATCCGCCAGTTCGCCGCCGACTTCAGCGTAAGCCGCTTTCCGGTGATCGAGGCATATGACAGGCTGGTGTCGCTCGGCTATGTCGACTCGCGCCACGGCTCCGGCTTCTACGTCGCCGACCGTCAGCCGACGGACATGCGCTGCCAGGGCACTTCAGACCCTCGCCGGGCCGATGTCGAGTCGGACCATTTGCTGGCGCAATTCAACTTTCCGGGTGAGACGCTGAAGCTCAGCACCGGTTTCATTCCCGAAAGCTGGCGCGACATCGATGGCATTGCGCAGGCGATCCGCCACGTATCTCGAACCGATCCTGCGAGCATGGTCGAGTACGCGACGCCGCTCGGCAACCCGGTCTTGCGCGAGCAGTTGCGCGGCCGCATTGGCCAGTTGGGCATCCAGGCGGACGCGTCGCAGATTCTGATCACCAATGGCGCGAGTCAGGCGTTCGATCTGCTGGTGCGCTACATGCTCAAGCCAGGTGACACGATCTTTGTCGAGGACCCTGGCTACTACAACCTGTACGGCCTGTTGCGACTGCACGGCATGAAGCTGATCGGCATTCCGCGCACCGGCAATGGTCCCGACCTCGACGTGATGCAGGCGCAACTGAAGCTGCACCGGCCCAGATTGCTGCTCATCAACACCGTGTTCCACAACCCGACCGGCACCACGGTCGCACCGCAGGTCGCGTTCCGTTTGCTGCAAATGGCGCGTGAGCATGGCTTTCAGATCATCGAAGACGACATCTACGCGGATTTTCAGACCGAGATTACCGACCGCCTCGCCACCCTCGACCAGCTCGAACAGGTGATCTACATCGGCGGATTGTCGAAGACGCTATCGTCGTCGCTACGGATCGGCTGCGTGGTAGCGAACCACGCGATCATCAAGGATCTGGTCGACATCAAGATGCTGACGAGCATCGGCGGCTCGCGCTTTGCCGAGGCGGTGGCGGTGTCGATGCTGGAGCGCGGCGCATATCGCAAATATCTGGAGCGATTGCGCCGCCAGATGCGCGGCGCGCTCGGCTCCACCGTTCAGACACTCGAAGACGCCGGCTGGGAGATTTTCGAAGAGCCAGCAGGCGGCAAGTTCGTGTGGGCGCGCGTGCCCCATGTTGCGGATGCCGAACGGCTGGTTGAATGCGGCGTGCCGCTCGGGGTGACGGTGCTGCCTGGACAACACTTCAGGCCGAATCGGGAGGCGAGCCCGTGGATCCGGATTCATGTGGCGTTTGGCAACGAGCCACGGGCGCAGGCGTTTTTTCATGCGGCGGCGCAGTTGCCGCCTGATGCGTGAACACCGCGTGAAGCGGGGCTGTGACGCGGCATCGGCAGGTGCGCAACACGCCGCCGTCCGCTGCGCCGGGACTCGCTTTTCCCTAGAATAGCGAGTCCACGCCCGACCGAGCGCGCCCAGCCGCCTTTTATGTCCACGACGCCGACTCCGCCCGCCCTCGCCCCCGACATCCCTTCGGGCCCTTCGCCCCGCTCGCTGACCGTGATGCTGTGGCTGGTCGCCACCGGCTTCTTCATGCAGACGCTCGATTCGACGATCGTCAACACCGCGCTGCCCGCGATGGCGACAAGCCTCGGCGAGTTGCCGCTGCGCATGCAATCGGTGGTGATCGCCTACTCGCTGACGATGGCGGTGATGATCCCCGTGTCCGGCTGGCTCGCCGACAAACTCGGCACGCGGCGCGTGTTCTTCAGTGCGATCCTCGTGTTCGCGGTGGGCTCGTTGCTGTGCGCGAACGCGCATACGCTGAACCAGCTGGTGCTGTTCCGCATTCTGCAAGGCGTGGGCGGGGCGATGCTGCTGCCGGTCGGACGGCTCGCGGTGCTGCGCACCTTTCCGGCGGAGAGGTATCTGCCGGCGTTGTCGTTCGTGGCGATCCCGGGACTGATCGGACCGCTGATCGGCCCGACGCTCGGCGGCTGGCTCGTCAAGATCGCGTCGTGGCACTGGATCTTTCTGATCAACGTGCCGGTCGGCATCGTGGGCTGCGTCGCGACGTTCATCTTCATGCCGGACAGCCGCAACGAATCCACGGCCAAATTCGACCTTGGCGGCTACCTGCTGCTGGTGGTGGGCATGGTGGCAATTTCGTTCGCGCTCGATGGCCGCACCGAGTTCGGCATTCAACATGCGACGGTGCTCGTACTGCTGATCCTCAGCATGGCGTGCTTCGTTGCCTATGGTTTGCACGCGGTGCGCGTGCCCGCGCCGATCTTCCCGCTCGATCTGTTCAAGATCCACACGTTCAGCGTCGGGCTGCTCGGCAATCTGTTCGCGCGGATCGGCAGCGGCTCGATGCCCTATCTGATTCCGCTGCTGTTGCAGGTGAGCCTCGGCTATAGCGCATTCGAAGCCGGCCTGATGATGCTGCCCGTGGCGGCCGCGGGCATGGCGACGAAGCGTCTCGTGACGAAGCTGATTCTGAAGTACAGCTACCGACGCGTGCTGATGGCGAACACGATTCTGGTCGGCCTGATGATGGCGAGTTTTGCGCTCACGAGCACGAATCAGCCGCTGTGGCTGCGGCTCGTGCAACTGGCGATCTTCGGCGGCGCGAATTCGATGCAGTTCACCGCGATGAACACGTTGACGCTGAAGGACCTCGGCACCGGCGGCGCGAGCAGCGGCAATAGCCTGTTTTCGCTCGTGCAGATGCTTTCGATGAGTCTCGGCGTGACTGTGGCCGGTGCGTTGCTGACGACCTTTACCGGCATCATGCAACGCGTGACCGCCGCCAATTCGCTGCCCGCGTTTCATGCAACCTTCCTGTGTGTCGGCATCATCACCGCATGTTCGTCGTGGATCTTCGCGCAGTTGTCGCCAGAGATCCGCACGCCCGCGAAAAAGACCGATCCTTCGGAGCGAACCTGAGAGCCGCACGAGCCAGGACAACGCAAGCTCGCGCACGCGCGAACGGATTTTGGGGCATTACTCCGAGCGCGCGGCACGTGGCACCCTTGAACAGCGCCGCCGACCTGCAACAGGGCGCGTCCCGCACCAGCGAAGTGCGTGAGATCGCCTTCGTACCACGGCGAGCGCACAATGATTTCCTCCGAGCATTGCTGGTGGACGCCCAAGCACTGTTCGTACACGCGCATAGTTCTTGCTCGTCTATCCTGTAAACTCTTGGTCTGGGCGCGCGAACTCCTGCCTCGCCCTGCAAGCGCCGCCATTTCCACACGACTGACATGATGAGCATGATCGAACTCGATCCTCCCGGCTTCCAGCCACCACGCCCGATGGCCGGCGACGAAGGCTCTCGGCGTACCGTGCTGTATGGCGGCTACACCGTTTTCAGCGTGTTTCAGCCGGTCTTCTCGGTATCGCACCGGCGAGCGATCGGGTATCACGCGTCGCTGCGCGTCCACGACGAGCATGAGCGGCAAGCGCCCTCGCACGAAGTGTTTACGCAGGCCGCGCGACGCGGCGACCTGCTGGAACTCGGACGGCTGGCCGAATCGCTGCACCTCGGCAACTTCAACGCGTTCGACAGCCATGACGAATGGCTCTTCCTCAGCCTGCATCCGGCCGCACTGATGGACACCAGCTACGGCGACGCGCTGCTTGCCAGCCTGAAGACCCTTGGCCTGCCGCCGCAACGCGTGGTGCTCGAAGTATCCGAACAGGCTGGCGGCGAGACCACGCGCTTCGCAGAGATCGTCGATGCGCTGCGCAAGTCCGGTTTCCTGATCGCACTGGACGGCTTCGGCGCCAAGCATTCGAACATCGACCGCGTGTGGAATCTGCGGCCGGACATCGTCACGCTCGACCGCTGCATCCTCGCGCAAGCGAGTGAACACTCGCACATCGAGCGCGTGTTGCCGGGCCTCGTCTCTCTGTTGCACGAGTCCGGACAACTGGTGCTGATGGGCGGTCTGAGCACCGAGCGTGACGCGCTGATCGCGCTCGAATGCAACGTGGACTTCGTTCAAGGCGCATTTTTCGCGGGCCCGAGCGTCGACCCGGTCAAACCGCAAGTTGCCGCTGGCCTGATGGATTCGCTGTCGGCCTCGCTGCGCGAACGCGTTGCCGCTCGCGAGAAAGCGCAATCCGCACGGCTCGCGCCCTATGTCACCGGTCTCGAGGCAGCCGCCGCGCAGTTGATCGCAGGGGAATCGATCTCGCAGGCGACCGCACCACTGCTCGCGCTCGGAGAAACGGCGCGCTGCTTTGTGCTGGACGGTTCGGGCCGGCAGATCGGCGACAACGTGCTGCCACCGGGTCGCACATCGCAACGAGCAAAGCGCTTCAGCCCGCTGCTGCATTCCGAAGGCGCGAGTTGGGAACGCCGCCCGTACTTCATCCAGGCGATGCGTCAACCGGGCCGGGTTCATCTGACGCCGCCGTATCTGTCGATCAACGAAGCGCACCTGTGCGTCACGGCCTCGATCGCCGCACACACGTCGCACGGTACGCAAGTGCTATGCGTCGACATCAACTGGGAAGTCGCGGCTCACCGTAACTGACACCTCCGGATGGCCCTTGATGCGGGCAAGCAGGTCGTTGACCGCGTCACGGCCCAGCATCTGGTTGGCCGCCTGCAAATGCGCGGCGCTGGTCAGGATGCGTAGTGAGACGATTCTCGCGGAACGGTCTGTAACGCCATCCGTCACCACGTCGATCAACCCGACGATGTCGCCGTCGCAGAACAGCGCGATACACACAGCACCTGCCATCGACACCACCTCGGCATGGCTCGCCTGTTGCGCGAGCGATGTGATCACGCCCATCCACTTCGGACCTGAACCCGGTTCGCGGGCGCGTTGCGCTTCGGTGTTGGGCGTCGGCCCATGTGCTCGAAAGGCCGGGTCGACTGCGGAGAACGGAGTGGGTGGCGCGTACAAAGGTACGTCGCTGATCAGTTGCGGCGTATCGCTGAAGAGCTGCAGCAGGCTCGCCCGATCTTGCGCTTCGAGCGCCGCGCGCAAACGCTCGACGATTCGCCCGTGCACCGCTGGATCGGGCCGCTCCAACGGCGCGCCCGCGCGTTTCAGACGCTCCTTGGCGCGATGAACCATTTGCCGGCAAGTGGCGGGGGTACGCTCGAGAATCGAGGCGATTTCCGCATAATCGCACTCGAACGCTTCATGCAGCACGAACGCCGCACGTTCGTCTGGCTTCAAATGTTCGAGTAGCAGCATCACGCCATATGACATATCGGCCGCGCGCAATGCCAACTCCTCCGCCGATGGTGCGACCTCGTCGAGCCACGGCTCCGGCAACCAGCCGGTAGCCTGCGACGCGCGCTCGCGCTGCGCGTGCCGCAGACGATCGATCGCCGTGCGCGTGGTCAGCGTGGTGAGCCACGCGACCGGCGTTTGCACCGCCTGCGTATCGGCCAGATGCCATTTGAGCCAGACGTCCTGCACCACGTCTTCGGCCTCCGCGCGACTGCCGAGCATCCGGTATGCGAGTGCCAGCAGACGGGCGCGCGCGGCCTCGAAACTGGATGCCTTGTCGATTCCCTGTTCCGTCATGCGTCGACCTCCCGATGGTGCTTGGTGAAAAAGCGGCTGCGTGCCGGTGTCATGGCTCAGCGCGCGTCATGTTCGGTATTCCTCAGCTTGACGCTCGGGCGACGAAGGATGTGACAGCGCGGCGCAAAAAAATTTTCTGTCACAACGCCGGTTGCTGCTTCGTCAAATGAGCAACAACCGGCGCGTGGCACGCGGCTTTTGTCCCGCGGCCGCCCGCGCATCCCGGAATGCCCATGCCGTCCATTCTGAACGAGGAATCCATGCCTGCCAGTTACCCGTCTGTCTCCGGCCTCGGCCTTGTGCCTACGGTCATCGAACAATCCGGCCGGGGCGAGCGCGCCTATGACATCTACTCACGCCTGCTGCGCGAGCGCATCGTGTTTCTCGTCGGGCCCGTCAACGAACAGTCAGCCAGTCTGATCGTCGCGCAATTGCTGTTTCTCGAATCGGAGAACCCCGACAAGGATATTTCTTTTTACATCAACTCGCCCGGCGGCTCGGTGTATGACGGCCTCGCGATTTACGACACCATGCAGTTCATCAAGCCGGAGGTCTCGACCTTGTGCACAGGATTTGCCGCGAGCATGGGCACCTTCCTGCTCACCGCGGGTCAGCGCGGCAAACGGTATGCGCTACCCAACGCGCGCATCATGATCCACCAGCCGTCCGGCGGCGGTCAGGGCACCGCGGCGGACATCGAAATCCAGGCGAAAGAGGTGCTTTACGTGCGAGCGCGCCTCAATGCGATGATGGCCGAGCGCACCGGACGCAGCATCGAAGAGATCGCGCGCGATACCGACCGCGACAACTTCATGTCGGCGCTCGAAGCGAAGGAATATGGATTGATCGACGACGTGCTGGAAGCTCGTGCGACGTGGAATAACGCAGGCCGTCGCGACACCCTGTAACGGAACTGACATGCAGCTGCTCGCGGCATCGCCGGTTGGACCACTTGCCGCAATTCCCCACCCACCTATCGGTGCGAGCGCACCACAAAAGCTGCTCACCTTCGCTGGAATCGCTATCATGTCGCGATTCGTCGACTTCGACGACCGCCTCAATGGAGATACACATGGCGTCATCCAACGAAAACGTCAGCATGGCGCTATTCTGCGACTTCGAGAACGTCGCGCTTGGCGTACGGGACGCGAAGTACGACAAGTTCGACATCAAGCTGGTGCTCGAGCGCCTGCTGCTGAAGGGCAGCATCGTGGTCAAGAAAGCGTATTGCGACTGGGATCGCTACAAGAGTTTCAAAGGGGCCATGCACGAGGCCAATTTCGAGCTGATCGAAATTCCCCATGTGCGTCAATCGGGCAAGAATTCCGCCGACATCCGGCTCGTCGTCGATGCGCTCGATCTTTGTTATACGAAATCGCACGTCAATACGTTCGTCATCATCAGTGGCGATTCGGATTTCTCGCCGCTCGTGTCGAAGCTGCGCGAGAACGCCAAACAGGTCATCGGTGTCGGCGTGCAACAGTCCACCTCGGATTTGCTGATCGCGAATTGCGACGAATTTTTCTTTTACGACGATCTCGTACGCGAAAGTCAGCGCGCAGTCGCGAGGCGCGAATCGTCACGTCAGCCGCAAAGCGCGCAGCAGGCAGCCAAACGTGCACCTGATGAAGAGAAGGTCCCACCCAAGGAAGATCTGGAGAAGCGCCGCAGCAAGGCTGTTGAAATTGCGGTGCAGACGTTCGACGCGCTCGCTTCCGAACGTGGCGACAGCGGCAAGATCTGGGCGTCGGTACTGAAGAACGCCATCAAACGGCGTAAACCGGATTTCAACGAAACGTATTATGGTTTTCGCGCTTTCGGCAATCTGCTGGAAGAAGCGCAGGCGCGCGGGCTGCTCGAATTCGGCCGCGATGAAAAGTCAGGCGCATACGTTTATCGAAGCACCGCTGTGAACGTCGCGAGTGAAGCGGCAAGTGAATCCATCGGCGAAGCCGCAGTGGAGTCTGCCGAAACGGGGGCGGGTGAAGCGGTATCGGCTGAACGGGCGGCCGAAAATTCATATGAAGCGCAGGCACCGGCTTCCGAGTCGGGCAGCAAGCACAAGTCGCGGCGCAAGGACCGCAACAATCGCAAGGCGGGCCGCGGCCAGCAGGAAGGCGCGCATGGCAAGCGCGGTCACCACGAAACGGCTGAGGAAGAATCTCCGGCTGCCGCACTGGCTCCCACCGAACACGCGGAACCCGCCGAACCGCTCCAACGACAGGAACCGCGGGAACACGCACCTCGTCCACATGAGTCCGTCACTGAACCGATAGCCGAAGCGTTCGAAGCTCGCGCTACCACAGCGGAAGCAGATACAGCCACTGAACAAGTCGTCTTCGGTCACGAAGCCGACCAGACCACCGACAACGACCAACCCGCGCAGCATCAAAGCGCCAAAAAACGCGCAACGCGCAAAACGGCCGCGAAGAAAGTGAAGAAAAGCACGCCACGCACGATCGATGAAGTCCCTGAGATCGCCGCGCCGGCCGAGCCCTCTGCACCGGCAGTCAACCCGGAAGAAGCGCCTGCGGCAACCAGGAAGGCCGCCCGTAAAACCGCTTCTCGGAGCCGTCGTCCGCGCAAAACGGCGTCTGCGGACAACGCAGAGTAAGCAGCGGCACCTATTTGACGATCATCGCCAAAAGCTACCGCCCAATCGTGCTACGCACTTGAAACGCAGTACCGGCCGACAATGCCTGACAAGCACTCGGCCGGCGCCCAGCTATCTCCGCTCAGTAAGGCCGCTCAGTAAGGCCGCTCAGT
The DNA here is from genome assembly GCF_021390635.1 of Paraburkholderia sp. HD33-4. NCBI lineage: Bacteria > Pseudomonadati > Pseudomonadota > Betaproteobacteria > Burkholderiales > Burkholderiaceae > Paraburkholderia > Paraburkholderia sp. HD33-4. The sequence continues at coordinate 3,627,538 of NZ_JAJEJS010000001.1, forward strand.
AAGGCCGCTCAGTAAGGCCTCTCAGTAAGCCGGGTAAGGCGCATACATGACGGGCGGAGGCGGCGCGTAATAAGGACGGGGCGCAACATACACCGGCTGCGTCGAATAGTAAGGCTGCGGCTGAACGATCGTCTCGCCCTTCGAAGTCATGCACTGCGCGTAGGCGGTGTCGTAGCGTGCCTGCATACCGGCCGCCGAATACTGGGCGCCATTCGCGCTGTTCGCGCCGCCAATCAGCAGGCCGCTGCCCGCCCCGATCGCCGCGCCCGCGCCGGCATTGCCCGCCGCCGCACCGAGCAGCGCACCGACCGCCGCGCCGCCGAGCGTGCCGAGCGCCGCGCTGTTCACGCTATTCGTGTTGGCCGCCTGCGCCGCGCCGGCCGGATTCGTCGACTGATTCGCGTAATCGCGGCACGCGTAGTCGTTCGCCTGGAATTCGGCGAGCGGCTCGCCGCTGCGCGGCATCGCTGCGATGCTCGGGCCGCTCGGCGGCGCCACCGCGCAACCGCCTAACGCGAGTGCGATGACGGTGGCAGGAATCGCCAGGCTGATCGTTTTATTGCTCGAAATCATGGTGGTGCACTTCGGAGGAATGGAATTCAAACGTTAGGCTAATCGCAAAATTCCGTGGTTACGGCTTAGTTACAGAAAGTTTTTCGCGCGGCCGGCTTGCGTCGCCCCGGCTGCACGCAGCCGCGGCGATTGGGCACGTTATATCAGGTAATGCTTGTAAATGAGCTGGCAATGAATTCACAACGAGCCCGGCCTACACTCGCGTCGAACGATCCCTGCCAAACCCAATCGACCACCCGAAGGACGCCTTGATGAAACGGCTCATTCTCGCCGCCGCAGCAGCTTGCGTCGCGCTCGGCGCGCCCGCATTCGCGCAATCCACCCCTGCCGCGCCGAGCGTCGTACTCCAGCAACCGGGCACGACGACCTTTCCGAGCGCCGCAATCGCGCAGAACTTTCAGTACATGAACCATCCGCCGCCGGCGCCCTCCCCCGCCAGCTCGGCGAAGCCGACAGGCGGTGGCAGAGGCCATCGGCATCGACAGATGTCTGCGAGTTCTGACTCCGACAGTTAGCCGCGGGTCATCTCCGCTTGGCACCCCGCAAAACCACAGTTACCAACTGTGACAAAGTTCTTTCAGAAGCACAGAAGATGGACACCCGCCGGTGGTAAGCGGGTCCAACACCCGTTCCGTGGCCTTGCAATCACCTCAAAAAAAGAAAAAGCCCTCGCAATGGAGGGCTTTCGTCTGTCGCTACCATCTTCAATCGCGACCGCAAGGATCGCGACATCAGACGGCAAGCTGCAACCGGCAATCTCAGGCGAAATTCTTCGCTGCGAAGTCCCAGTTGACGATGTTCCAGTACGCTTCGACGAACTTCGGACGCGCATTGCGATAGTCGATGTAGTAAGCGTGCTCCCACACGTCGATCGTCAGCAGTGCCTTGGCGTCGGTGGTGAGCGGCGTGGCGGCGTTGCTCGTCGACACGAGGTCGAGCGAACCATCAGCCTTTTTCACGAGCCATGCCCAGCCCGAGCCGAACGTGCCGACTGCGGTCTTCGCAAACTCTTCCTTGAACTTGTCGAACGAACCCCACTTCGCGTTGATCGCGTCAGCCAGCGCGCCGGTCGGTGCGCCGCCACCTTGCGGCGACAGGCTGTTCCAGAAGAACGTGTGATTCCACACCTGAGCCGAATTGTTGAAGATACCGCCCGACGACTTCTTGACGATCTCTTCCAGCGACAGGTTCTCGAACTCCGTGCCCTTGATCAGATTGTTCAGGTTGGTCACATAGGTCTGGTGATGCTTGCCGTAGTGAAACTCGAGCGTCTCTTCCGACATGTGCGGAGCGAGCGCGTTTTTCGCAAACGGCAGCGGCGGGAGCGTATGTTCCATGGTGCTTTCCTTCTCTGTATCTGTTGTGGGGAGTCTGCGGATGACGCTATCGAGCACTCGATTGTAGGCGACTTGGAATAACCCCGCAAACCAACGGCCTTTATGTTTGGCATGTCGAACACGCCGTGCGCAAGGCCTTTGAGAAGGGCGCGCATGGCGCGTGCCCGGGACGTCGCAAGACAGGAAATGACCGCTCCGCGCCCATCGGCGTAACGTCAGAAACCGTCGGTCAGACGCGCCTGCACGTCGGCGAGCGCGACGTCGGCCGAGCCTTCGGCGAGATGCATCGTCAAACGACGTCCGGGTTTGAGCGCCGACGGCGCGCGAATCGCACGTCCGCTTTGCGCATCGAGCACGGCCGCATAACCGCGCTCGAGCGTGCGCTGCGGACTCAGCACTTCGAGTCGCGCGCCGAGCATGTCGACGCGTGCGACCTGACGTTCATGCTGGCGCGATAGCGCCGCATTCAGACGCTGCGCCAGCGTGTCGACACGCGTGCGCTCGGCCGCGAGATCCGGACGCCAGCGTTGCCAGCGCATCTGCAGCAGCGAAAATCGCGCACGAGCGTCGCGCACCGGCCGCGCGCCCGCCGACGCGAGCCGCACGCGCAACTGCTGCAGATGCGTGCGCTGCCGCGCGAGCCGCTCGGCCGGCGATACGAGTCGACGCGCCAGCCAGTCGAGCTGCTGCGCACGCCGCTCCATCATGCGGCCGAAGGCGCGCGCGAGCGTCGCGTGCCGATGATCGAGTTCGCGCAGCAACATGACGCGCTGCGGACTCACGAGTTCTGCGGCACCGGTCGGAGTGGGCGCACGTACGTCCGCGGCAAAATCGGCGATCGTGAAATCGGTCTCGTGACCGACACCGCTCACCACGGGTATCACGCTTTCGGCGATCGCGCGCGCGAGCACTTCTTCGTTGAATGCCCACAAGTCTTCGATCGAGCCGCCGCCGCGACACACGATCAGCACGTCGACCTCGCGGCGCGCACCGGCCGCCTCGACCATCGCCGCGAGCTTCGCGCTGACGCCCGCGCCCTGCACCGGCGCCGGATAAACGATCACCGGAATATGCGGCGCGCGGCGCGACAGCGTCGTCAGCACGTCGCGCAATGCGGCCGCCTGCAACGACGTGACGATCCCGATCGCGCGCGGATGCGTCGGCAGCGCGCGCTTGCGCTCGGCGGCGAACAGCCCCTCGGCCTCGAGTTGCGCCTTCAACCGCAAAAACGCTTCGTACAGACGCCCCTGACCGGTGCGGCGCACCGCTTCGACATTCAACTGCAACTCGCCGCGCGGCTCGTACATCGTGACGAGCGCGCGCACTTCGATGCGATCGCCTTCGCGCGGGGTGAATTCGGCGTACTGCGCGCGACCGCGGAACATCACGCAGCGCATCTGCGCCTGCGCGTCCTTGATCGAGAAATACCAGTGGCCACTCGCGGCGCGCGTGAAGTTCGACACTTCACCCGCGACCCAAACGAGTGGAAACGAGCGTTCGAGCATCGTGCCAATCGCGCGATTGAGTGCGGAGACGGGTACGACGACCTCACCGCCGGGTGTGGCCGCGGAAGCAAAAGGATTTTCGGGATTCATGCGAGGAATAAATAGCGCTGGCGGCACAGACGATAGACCGTGCGACGAGCGGCGTCCAGCCGGAATCGCAGGATTGTTAAAAGTGTCCACATGGCGGGAACCGCCTGACGAATTCCGCCAGAACGGCCGCCAGAGCTAACAAATTCCTGGCAGACCATTGATTTATATGGCATTTACATCTCAGCAACGAGCGAGCACTCCGATCCAATGTGCACGGAATGGCCGTCCCGGACGATCGGATGGCAGGTTCTCCACAAAGTTATCCACAGACTGTGGGCAACCCCACATAGCGTGGACTGGCCCGCGTCGAGCCCCACGCGACTTGCCGGGCGGGACGCCCGCGCGCTAGAGTGGCGGGTTCGACGGCATGCCGAATCGTGCAGCGCGCCGCGGAGCTTGCCGGCCTGAGGCCGACAGGCGCGAACCCTTTGCCGCGCTGTTTGCGCCTCATTTTTCGACCGTATTTGCATTCGTTTGATTGCCCGGAGAACCGCGTTGATGTTGACCCCGCGTAGTGCGCACGGCATGCAGTTCTTGCCCGCAACCCGCCCATGAGCGAACTCAGCGACCGCCTCGAAGCGCGCTTCGCGCGCGAATGGCAGCAACGTGGAGCGCTCGCATGGGCGTTGACACCGCTCGCCTGCGTGTTCGGTGCAATCGCGGCCGCACGCCGCGCCGCGTTTTCGCTCGGTTGGCTGCAGTCGGTGCGCATCGGCGTGCCGGTGGTGGTGGTCGGCAACGTAACGGTGGGCGGTACCGGCAAGACACCGACCGTCATCGCGCTCGTCGAAGCGTTGCGCGCCGCGGGCTTTACGCCTGGCATCGTGTCGCGCGGCTATGGTGCGCGCGTGCGCACGCCGACCCAGGTGACGCCCGGTTCGTCGGCACGCGTCGGCGGCGACGAGCCGTTGCTGATTGCACGCCGCACCGGCGCCCCCGTTTGGGTCTGTCCGGATCGCGTCGCCGCCGCGCAGGCGCTGTGCGCCGCGCATCACGACGTCGACGTGATCGTCAGCGACGACGGCTTGCAGCACTATCGCCTCGCGCGCGACGTCGAACTCGTCGTGTTCGATCACCGGCTCGGCGGCAACGGCTTCCTGCTGCCGGCCGGACCGCTGCGCGAGCCGCTGTCGCGCCGTCGCGACGCGACGCTGATCAACGATCCGTACGTGCGCACGCTGCCCGCGTGGCCGAACACGTTCGCCCTGCAGCTCGCGCCCGCCGACGCGTGGCATCTCGACAATCCCGCGCTGCGCCGCCCGCTCGCGCAATTCGCCGGCCAGCGCGTGCTGGCCGCGGCCGGCATCGGCGCGCCGGAACGCTTTTTCGCGACAGTGCGCGCGGCCGGCCTCGCGCCCACGACCCGCGCACTGCCCGACCACTACGCGTTCGAGCGCAATCCGTTCACCGATGTCGACGCCGACGCGATCCTGATTACGGAAAAGGATGCGGTAAAATTGGGGGCCTGGCACGACGCGCGCATCTGGGTAGTCCCGGTCGAAGCCGCGCTTGATCACCGCCTCACTGCATTAGTTGTGGAGAAAGTCCGTGGACGCTCGCCTGCTTGAAATCCTCGTCTGCCCGATCTGCAAGGGCCCGCTCAGCTACGATCGCGCCGCGCAGGAACTGATCTGCAACGCGGACAAGCTCGCCTATCCGATCCGCGACGGCATTCCCGTGATGCTCGTCGACGAAGCGCGGCAGACGGTCGAAGGCACGCCGGTCGACCTGAATCCCGGCTCGGTCGCCTGAAGCGGCGCGCCGCTGCACCGAGGCGGCGCATCGTCTCGCTCGCTCGCGGGCCGGGGCAATTCGACGCCACCGCCCGCCGCGCATGTGCTCCGCAATCGATCCGCAGTCATTTTCGCCGCTCCGGCTTATGTCCGACTCTGCGTGCGCGTCGCGCGCGCAGCCTCTTTCTCCGGCCTGATCGCCTCCCGTCTCTGATCCGATGACCCACACCGCCCCTCATCCGTTTATCGCCGTCGTGCCGGCCCGTCTCGCGTCGACGCGTCTGCCCAACAAGCCGCTCGCGGACATCGGCGGCAAGCCGATGGTCGTGCGTGTCGCAGAGCGTGCGCGCGAATCGGGCGCGCAGCAGGTGCTGGTCGCGTCGGACGCGCAGGAAGTGCTCGACGCGGCGCACGATCATGGCTTCGACGCGGTACTCACACGCGCCGATCATCCGTCGGGTACCGACCGTCTCGCGGAAGTAGCGACGCGCTTCGGCTGGAGCGACGACACGATCGTCGTCAACGTGCAGGGCGACGAGCCGCTGATCGATCCGGCGCTCGTGCGCGGCGTGGCCGCGCATCTGGCGACGACGGGCGACTGTGCGATCGCCACGGCGGCACATCCGATCGCCGATCCCGCCGAAATTTTCAATCCGAACGTCGTCAAGGTCGTGCCCGATGCGCGCGGCGTCGCGCTGTATTTCTCGCGCGCGCCGATCCCGTGGGCGCGCGACGCGTGGCAAGCGCACTGGCCCAACGTCGCGTCGATGCCGACGCCGCCCGCGCCCGCCGTCGTGTACCGGCACATCGGCCTGTACGCGTATCGCGCGAAATTCCTGCGCACGTACCCCAGTCTCGCGATCTCGCCAATCGAGCAGGTCGAAGCACTCGAACAGCTGCGCGCGATGTGGCATGGCGAGCGTATCGCGGTACTCGTCACGCACGACGTGCCGCTGCCGGGCGTCGATACCCCCGCCGATCTCGCGCGCGTACGGGCTTTATTCGGGTCTTGAGCGTGGGAAAGCCGTGGCATAATCGAACGGTTATGCGCGCCTCCCAGCGCAGGCGACACTCGGGTTATCCCGGTCGCGCGCCGTTCGGATCTTGCAGCGCCGTCCTGTTCGACGTGCAGCGCGAGCTAGCCAACGGTAGCCGATGCGGGTCCTGCGAGGATCGCCGGGAAGCATGGCGCGTCATCAAAGAATTCACATAGATCTGGAGATATCCATGCGTTTGATCCTGTTGGGTGCACCGGGTGCTGGCAAAGGCACTCAGGCCAACTTCATCAAGGAAAAGTTCGGCATCCCGCAAATTTCGACCGGCGACATGCTGCGCGCGGCCGTCAAGGCTGGCACGCCGCTCGGCCTTGAAGCGAAGCGCTTCATGGACGCCGGCGAGCTCGTCACGGACGAACTGATCATCAACCTCGTGAAGGAACGTCTGCAGCAGCCGGACTGCGCGAACGGCTATCTGTTCGACGGCTTCCCGCGCACGATTCCGCAAGCCGAAGCAATGAAGCAGGCGGGCGTCGCGATCGACTACGTGCTCGAAATCGACGTTCCGTTCGACGAGATCATCGTGCGCATGAGCGGCCGCCGCTCGCATCCGGCTTCGGGCCGCACGTATCACGTGACCTTCAATCCGCCGAAGGTCGAAGGCATCGACGACGTGACCGGCGAGCCGCTGATCCAGCGCGACGACGACAAGGAAGAAACGGTCAAGAAGCGTCTGGAAGTGTATGAATCGCAAACCAAGCCGCTGATCGAGTACTACAACGGTTGGGCAAAGAACGGCGATGCGTCGAGTTCGGTGAAGGCGCCCCAATATCGCCGCATTTCGGGCCTCGGCAGCGTCGAGGAAATTCGCGGCCGCGCGTTCGACGCGCTGAAGTAAAGCCAGATTGGTCTAAACATTACCGCCGTTCGCGTCTGACGAAAAACCCGCCCACTTTGGGCGGGTTTTTTATTGGCGGTGCGCATATCAGAAGCGGCAAGCGGTGAGGATGGCTCAGCCGAATAGTTAGTTTTCCCTGGCGCTCGAATGCTGCCGCCCCGTTCGCTTTCCGCATTGCAACACAGCCGCTACAATCGACCGTCGAATAATGTTTCGATCGAGAGAGCACTGAATAATCGTAGCAAAGGAGAAAACATGGAGATTCGAGACAACGTGTTCCTGATCACCGGCGGTGCATCAGGGCTCGGCGCCGCCACCGCGCGCCTGCTCGTCGAGAACGGCGGCAAGGTCGTGCTCGCCGACCTGAATCTGGATGCGGGCGAGGCGCTCGCCAAGGAGCTCGGCGGCGTATTTGTCAAATGCGACGTGAGCCGGGAGGAGGACGCGCAACAGGCCGTCGAAGCCGCGACGAAGCTCGGCACGCTGCGCGGTCTCGTCAACTGCGCGGGCGTCGCACCGGCCGCGAAGACCGTCGGCAAGGATGGCCCGCATTCGCTCGATCTGTTCACGCGCACGATCTCGATCAACCTGATCGGCACGTTCAACATGATCCGGCTCGCCGCGGCGCAGATGTCGAAGAACGAGCCAAACGCCAACGGCGAGCGCGGCGTGATCATCAACACGGCGTCGGTCGCCGCGTTCGACGGCCAGATCGGCCAGGCGGCGTACTCCGCGTCGAAGAGCGGCGTGGTCGGCATGACTCTGCCGATCGCGCGCGACCTGTCGCGCAACGCGATCCGCGTGATGACGATCGCCCCCGGCCTCTTCGAAACGCCGATGCTGCTCGGCATGCCGCAGGAAGTGCAGGACGCGCTCGGCGCGATGGTGCCGTTCCCGCCGCGTCTGGGCAAACCGGCCGAATACGCGATGCTCGCCAAGCAGATCTTCGACAATCCGATGCTGAACGGCGAGGTGATCCGGCTGGACGGCGCGATCCGTATGCAGCCGAAGTGAGGATCGCCTGGCGATTGGTCTGGTCGCCGCGATGCGCGGCCTGGGCCCGCATACGGCGATAAAAAACGCCTGCACATGTGTGACATGTGCAGGCGTTTGTGTTTTATGCAGCGCGAAACCCTGGGGCGCTACTCGCCGCCGTCGTGCCGCGTGCGCTGCCGCAATTCATGCAGCTGCGATTCGACCACGGTGGCGTCTTCCGCATCGGGGCGATCCCCGAGGTAGCTTTCGAGGTCCTCGAGCGCGGGCCGCAGGTAATCGAGCCGCGCATACGCGAAGCCGCGATCGCGCACTTCCTCGATATTGTCCGGCAGCAGTATGACGAGCCGCTGTTGCACCGCGAGCAGACGTTGCCAGCGCTCGGTCTGCAGATAGATCGCCTTCAGGTTGCGCAACATCCGCGCGACGATCTCGCGACGCGTGGCCGGTTGCAGCAGCATGCGCAACGCGCGCCCGACCGAATCGCCGGCCGACGCGACGTACGGCTCGAGCATCTCGACCATCTGCGACTCGGACAGCGAATGACCGGTGGTCGGATCGAGCATCACGTCGCCGTCGGGCGTGGTCACGCGCAGCAGGAAGTGGCCCGGGAACGACACCCCGCGCACCGGAACGCCGAATTGCTCGGCCATCTCCAGATAGAGCACCGCGAGCGAAATCGGAATGCCGCGGCGACGCTTCAGTACGACGTTCAGATGACTGTTGTCGGGGTCGTAGTAGTCGTTCAGATTGCTCGCGAAACCGAGTTCGCGAAAAAAGAAACGATTGAGGATGCCAACCTTCTGGCGGATGTCGGCATCCTCGGGCATGCGGCGGTGCAGCCGCAGCACCAGTTCGTCGATCTCGGCGAGCACCGACTGCAGATCGAGGTCGGGATAGGCGTCCTGCGCGAGCGAGAGCGCCGTCTCAGTCAGCGGCAGACTCTCGTCTTCGGCGACGAGCGTACTGAAATAATCGAGAACCCGCGACATCGTGATCACTTCACTCGCCTTTTGAAATACGCGTACTTGAAGCCCATCAGCCAAAGCATACCGAAATATAGCGCGGCGAACAGCACGAGACACGCACCGAGCAACGCCATGCGACTGACCGGCTGGCTACGCATGCCGATCCAGTCGAAGCTGATCGCGAGCCAGCGCATCACGCCGGCGAGCACGAGGCACGCGCCGAGCAACTGTACGAAAAACTTGAGCCAACCGCTCGACGGCATGTAGATGCCGCGTTTGCGCAGACCAATGAACAGCAGCAACGCGTTGACGCAAGCGCCAAGCCCGACGCTCAGCGTGAGACCCGCATGTGCGAACACCGGCACGAACGCATAGTTGCTCAGCTGCGTGACGACCAGCACGCCGATGCCGATCTTCACCGGCGTCTTGATGTCCTGCTTCGCGTAGAAGCCCGGCGCGAGGATCTTGATCAGGATCAGTCCGATCAGGCCGACGCCGTAGGCGGCGAGCGCGCGGCTCACCATCACGACCGAGGTGCCGTCGAACTTGCCGTAGTTGAACAGCACGGCAGTCAACGGCTGCGCAAAGAAGAACAGCGCGATCGCGCTCGGCGCGGCGAGTAGGAACGTCACGCGCAGCCCCCAGTCGAGCAGCGACGAATACTCGTGCGAATCGGCATCGACGTGCGCCTTCGACAGGCTCGGCAGCAGAATCGTGCCCAGCGCGACGCCGAGCAGCGCGGTCGGAAACTCCATCAGCCGGTCGGCGTAGTTGATCCAGGACACCGCGCCCGGGCCGATGTGCGACGCGATGTTGGTGTTGATGATCAGGCTGATCTGCGCGACCGACACCGCGAACATCGCCGGCACCATCTTCGCGAGCACCCGCTTGACGCCGCGATGCGCGAGCGCGCGTACCGGGTTCAGGCCGATGCGCGGCACCATGTCGATCTTCTTGAGGCCTGGCAGCTGCACGATGAATTGCAGCACGCCACCAACGATCACCGCCCACGCGAGCGCATAGACCGGCGTTTGCAGGCGCGGCGCGAGAAACACCGCCGAGACGATGAACGCGACGTTCAACAGCACTGGCGCGAACGCGGGTAACGAAAAGTTCTTGTACGTGTTCAGCACGCCCGACGCCAGCGACGTCAGCGAAATGAAAATGATGTACGGGAACATGATGCGCGTCATCACGACCGCGAGCTGGTACGCGTGGCCCTCATGCGCGAGTCCCGACGCGACCACGAACACGACGCCCGACGCGCCGATCACGCCGATCACCGACAGCACGGCGAGCGCCCACGCGAGCACGGTCGAGGTCGCGTCGACGAGGGCCTTGGTGGCGTCGTGGCCTTGCTGGTTCTTGAACTCGGCGAGGATCGGCACGAAGGCCTGCGAGAACGCACCTTCGGCGGAAATGCGGCGCAGCAGGTTCGGAATGCGAAAGGCGACGTAGAAAGCGTCAGTGTATTGACTGGCGCCGAACGCACGGGCGATCAGCGTTTCACGGGCCAGTCCGGTCACGCGCGACAGCAGCGTGAAGCCGCTGACCGTCAGCAGGGCTCGGAATAGATTCATGGGGCGCTTATTATACGGGTCCCGCCAATGCGGGCGACGAGCCGGAACGCGATTCGGACCGATTTGCCACACGGACGTTCGCCGCCATCGGCTCAAAAGCGTGATTTTTTTGTGTTTTCCTCGGTCGTCCTGGCGGCGCCTGCGTCTTCCAGCGGCGCCCTCGCACGAGGCCAGCGCATAAGCGCCAACATCACGCTGCTCCGGTCACTGTGGTGCCGTCGCGCGTTTTCCGTTGTCACGTGCCTGATTTTGTTGCTATAATCGTCGGTTTCGAAGCTTGCTCAGTTTTCGAACGGTCTTCGGACGGGATTCTCAGGTTGGCGCAACGCCGCCTGTCAATGCATCCGGATACCTGAAAACACGGGCCCGCCTTCGCGTAGTTCGATCGATTTTTTCGACACTTTTGCGCCCTTGGGCAATCGCTTCCAAGGGTTCGGATCGAGAAGCAGCACCTCGCCTATTCAATCAAGGTCGGGTACTGGAAACAGGAACAGGATAAGGAACCGTCATGGCTAACTCCGCACAAGCACGCAAGCGCGCCCGCCAGGCCGCGAAGGCAAACTCGCACAACTCGGCACTGCGCTCGAAGTTCCGCACGGCTATCAAGGCTGTCCGCAAGGCAATCGACGCAGGCGACCAGGCTAAGGCCGCCGAAATCTTCAAGGCATCGTCGAAGACCATCGACATCATCGCCGACAAGAACATCATTCACAAGAACAAGGCAGCTCGCCACAAGAGCCGCCTCGCTGCAGCCCTCAAGGGTCTGCAAGCGCCCGCAGCGCAGTAATTCCGGTCGGCCCGCTCCGGCGGGCTACCTCCTGTTTCCGCTGCACAAGAAGCCCGCATTGGCGGGCTTTTTTGTTTTTGCCTGCCATATGCGCTCGCTCACGTCGCCGCGCACGCTGGATGACCAGCCACAAAAAAACCCGCTGCTCGCGGGTTTTTGTTTTTGCTTATCGCCGAAGCGGCCAGCTTGCGTCAGATCACGTGCCGCTTGGCTTGCGGCGCAGGCGCATGCTCGAGTTCCAGTTCGCACGCCTCGGTGACGAGGAGGTCGTTGTCTTTCGCGAAGTTCAGCACGAAATCGAAGGCCATTGGCTCGATGTCGCGCAGCCGCGAATCGAGGATCACACACTTGAGGTCGCCGATCATGGTCGGCCGCACGTACAGCGAATACTGCATGTACGCGTTCGGCCCCTTCCTCGTGCCGGGCCCAAACGACGACATGACGCCCGCGAGCCGCTCCGACCAGTCGCTCGGCCGAAACTTTTTCCCGGTCGACGTAATGCCCTGAATGAAATACTCGATTGGAGCTGCTTCGGCCATGTAGAAATACCTGTGTGACTGCCCAGCGGAATGACGGCCAACCGGCGACGCCAGATGTACGTCCGAATTCGCCGCAAGCGACGTGCACGGCAAGCGCTTGCAGCCACCTGCGACGTACGTGGGACCTGGCACTAACGCAACAATGACGAGCCGCACCACGAGAACCGCTGCGGCGAACCGGCTGAACCGCTCTGGCGCCTGTCATGACGGCCACGCCGTGACAGGTCTTCCGCGCCACGCGAGCCGCGTTTCTTCACGAGAAACGCCGGCCTGCTGGGCTTTGGGATAACCCGTAGATTATAGCGCAGCAGGCCCTTTTCCGCAGCGCACACAAGCACTCTCCGATGGCCTCGCCAAGCCCGATGCCACGCTTTCGGAGCGCTTTCACCAGCTTCCGGCCGACTCGTCAAACGGGGCGAAATCCTTTATGCTGCATGGAGTTACCACCAAACCGACGGCGGCACAGTCCGGCAATCCTGCCGGGTGAGACCGCCGTATTTGTTTCATGACCGCCAAGAAAATTCGCCACTACCTGCAGTTCAAAGACTTCTCGCTGGAAGACTACGAGTACGTGCTGGAACGCGCGCGCATCCTGAAACGCAAATTCAAGAACTACGAGACCTATCACCCGCTGCATGACCGCACGCTGGCGATGATCTTCGAAAAGAATTCGACGCGCACGCGCCTGTCGTTCGAAGCCGGCATCTTCCAGCTCGGCGGCCACGCGGTGTTCATGAGCACGCGCGACACGCAACTCGGGCGCGGCGAGCCGATCGAAGATGCCGCGCAGGTGATCTCGCGCATGGTCGACATCATCATGATCCGCACGTTCGGCCAGGACATCATCCAGCGCTTCGCCGAGAATTCGCGCGTGCCGGTGATCAACGGGCTCACGAACGAATACCACCCGTGTCAGGTGCTCGCGGACATCTTCACGTACTTCGAGCATCGCGGTCCAATCCGCGACAAGACGGTGGCGTGGGTCGGCGATGCGAACAACATGCTGTACACGTGGATCGAAGCCGCGCAGATTCTCGGCTTCAAGCTGCGCCTGTCCACGCCGCCGGGCTACAAGCTAGACCGCGCGCTCGTCGCGGCGGACAGCGCACCGTTCTACGAGGAGTTCGACGATCCGAACGAAGCCTGCGCGGGCGCCGATCTCGTCACCACCGACGTGTGGACCAGCATGGGCTTCGAGGCCGAGAACGAAGCGCGCAAGAAGGCTTTCGCGGACTGGTGCGTCGACGCCGACATGATGGCGCGCGCGAATCCCGACGCGCTCTTCATGCACTGCCTGCCCGCGCATCGCGGCGAGGAAGTCAGCGCGGAAGTGATCGACGGACCGCAAAGCGTCGTGTGGGATGAAGCGGAAAATCGTCTGCACGTGCAGAAGGCGTTGATGGAATACCTGCTGCTCGGCAAGCTCAATCACTGAGCGAGCCGCCCCGTTTAGCCCCACGGCAACCGCACCGCAGTACAAAAAAGGCGCCAGGAGTTTCCTCCCGGCGCCTTTTTGCATTCATCGGCAGCAAAGCTTCGCGCGCATACTCAGCGCGAACAGATCGATCTGCCGCTCACAGGCATACCGGCTCCGCCTCCAGCTCCACACCGAATCGCTCGAACACGTCGCGCTGGATCGCCCGCGCCAGCGCCAGCACTTGCGCGCCGCTCGCGCCGCCGCGATTGACCAGCACCAGCGCCTGCCGCTCATGCACGGCCGCCGCGCCCATCGCGCGTCCCTTCCAGCCGCAGCGGTCGATCAACCAGCCGGCCGCCAGCTTGACCCGGCCGTCCGCTTGCGCATATGACACGATTTCCGGCTCGCGGCGCTCGAGCGCCTCGAACTGCGCGGCGTCGATCACCGGATTCTTGAAGAAGCTCCCCGCGTTGCCCAGTTCGAGCGGATCGGGCAGCTTTGCACGCCGCACGGCAACGACCGCATCGAAAATGGCCTGCGCGGTCGGCTGCATGGCCGCGCTATCAACTTCCCCGCTGCGCGCCGCAGAACCACGCGCCGCCAGTTCGCGCGCGAGATCCGCGTAGCCCGCGCGCGGCTGCCACGCCTTCGGCAAACGGAACGTCACCGACGTGATCACGAAGCGCTCGCGCCCTTCCCGCTTGAAAAAACTGTCGCGATAGCCGAACCGGCACGCATCGGCGTCGAGTTCGACCGCGTTGCCGGTCGCGAGCTCGATCGCCCGCAGCGACGCAAAGCGTTCGCAGATCTCGAGCCCATACGCGCCGATATTCTGGATCGGCGCTGCGCCGACGGTGCCGGGAATCAGCGCGAGATTCTCGAGGCCGGGCATGCCCTGCGCCAACGTCCACGCGACGAAGTCGTGCCACGGTTCGCCGCCGGCCGCTTCGACATACCACGCGTGCTGATCCTCGCGCACCACGCGGCGGCCGCGCAGCGCCACCAGCAGCACGAGACCGGCGAAATCGCCGGTCAGCACGACGTTGCTGCCACCGCCGAGCACGAGGCGCGGCAGGCTCGCGACGCGCGGGTCGCGCACCGCGGCGAGCAACTGCTCCTCACGCTCGATCAGGCACGCGAACTGCGCGCGCACGTCGAAACCGAACGTGTTGTGGGCCTTCAGCGGATAGCCGGCCATGAGGGACGCGACAGCAGGAGCGGCAAGATCGGATTGGGACATCGGAATGGCAACAGGGAAACTGGGCAACGGACAACGGGCAACGGACAACTACGCGAAGCAACGAAAAGCGCCGCATGACGGGTAGGACGACAGGAACGGCGCCGCCCGACCCGGCATCGCCCGCCGGCGCGACGCTGCGCGGCGGCCTTGGGCAAAAGGGAGCGGCGTCGGTAAAATGACGTCCGGTCCGTGATTATAGCGAGTGCCTCGCGCGCAGCCGACCGGCCGCGCCGCGCACTGCCGCACTATTGGGAGAATGCAATGCCATCGTTTGACGTCGTCTGCGAAGCGAACATGATCGAAGTCAAGAACGCGATCGAGCAATCCAACAAGGAAATCTCGACGCGTTTCGACTTCAAGGGGTCCGACGCGCGCGTCGAACACAAGGAAAACGAAATCACCGCGTACGCCGACGACGACTTCAAGCTCGGCCAGGTGAAGGACGTGCTGCTGTCGAAAATGGCCAAGCGCAACGTCGACGTGCGCTTCCTCGACTACGGCAAGATCGAGAAAATCGGCGGCGACAAGGTCAAGCAGGTGATCAAGATCAAGAAGGGTGTGTCGGGCGATCTGTCGAAGAAAATCGTGCGTCTGGTGAAGGACAGCAAGATCAAGGTGCAGGCGAGCATTCAGGGCGATGCGGTGCGCATCACCGGCGCGAAGCGCGACGATCTGCAAAGCGTGATCGCGATGCTGCGCAAGGACGTGACCGACACGCCGCTCGACTTCAACAACTTCCGCGATTAAGCGGCACGGCTCGCGAGGCTTGCAACGAGCCTCGCGCAAAGTCAGAACCGCTCGCGCTTCGCCTCGATCAAGCCGGGCGATGCGGCTCAGCCCACCTCAAAGATCGTTGCCCGCCGCCGGACTGGCGGCCTTCTTCTTGTCGCCGATACGGCTCTCCTGCCCCTTCATCAGCTTCGCGATATTGCCGCGATGCCGCCACACGAGCAGCAGGCTCATCACCAGAACCGCGAGCGCGACGATGCGCGGCCCGAACAGAAAGACGTAGAAGAGCGGCGCGAACAGCGCCGAGCACAGCGCCGCCAGCGACGAGTAGCGCGTGAAGAACGCGACGATGATCCAGGTCAGCAAGGTCGCTACGCCAAGCGTGGGATTGATCGCGAGCAACACGCCCGCGGCGGTCGCGACGCCCTTGCCGCCCTTGAAGCGGAAGAAGATCGGATACAGGTGGCCGAGAAACACCGCGAGCGACGCAATCGCGATCGAGCGCTCGTCGAGCCCATAACGCGCGCCGAAATGCACGACCAGCCACACCGGCAGCCAGCCCTTGAAGGCGTCGCCGATCAGCGTCAGAATCGCGGCCTTCTTGCTGCCGCTGCGCAGCACGTTGGTGGCGCCCGGGTTGCCCGAGCCGTACGAGCGCGGGTCGTCGAGACCCATCGCGGCGCTCACGATCACGGCAAACGACAACGAACCGATCAGATAGGCAACGACAGCGACGATCAGGTTTTGCATCTGGGACTCTTATAAGGATCGCGGTCTGACATTCGACACCCCAACCGCAACAGGGCATGCCCGTCGAAACAGGGCGGCGCACATTTTACCGAACGCGTCCGCGCGAAAAACATTCAGGCAAACGTCAATTCGCGCATCGGCATCAGTCCACGCTCGCGCATTGCACGGGCCTCGCCGCGAGCAGATCCGTGAGCACCTTCGGCTCGATGCTGACGAGAAAGCCGCGCCGTCCGCCGTTCAACCAGATCCTGTCCATCTCGAGAATGGTCGACTCGACATACACCGGCATCTGCTTGCGCGTCCCGAAGGGCGACGTGCCGCCGATCAGATATCCCGAATGCCGGTTCGCGACCTCGGGCTTGCACGGCTCGACGCGCTTCGCGCCGATCTGCCGCGCGAGGTTCTTGGTGCTGACGGTGCGATCGCCGTGCATCAGCACGATCAGCGGCTTCGCGTGCTCGTCTTCCATCACCAGCGTCTTCACGACGTGATGCTCGTCGACGCCGAGCTGGCGCGCGGACTCCTCGGTGCCGCCATGCTCGACGTAGTCGTAAGGATGCTCGCCGAACGTGACGCCGTGTCGGCGCAGCAATTGCGTGGCGGGAGTTTCGGACACGTGTCTGGATTTGCTCATCGGCGCATTGTAATGGCGAGTTTGCACAACGGCTATTTGCCGGACGAGCAATTGTGCGGGTGCGGAGATTGTGGCACGATCGTTCGAAAATATGCCGACGCGGTGCGCGATACTGCTTGCCGGGCAAATTGCTTGTGAAAAAACTTGCATGGGACCCGAGTAAGCGCTCGTGCGCTAACTCGGGTCGACAGAGGAGACAGTGTTGAACCAGGCTTCATCCATCCGTGCCACGATCGACATTCCCGCGCTGCTCGCCGCGCTGCCCGCGCGCATCAGCGACATTCCGGCGCTCGCCGCCGCTCGCGATCCGCGGCATGTCGCGCTGATCGAAGACGCGCGCCGCCTGACCAACGCGCAACTGCGCGATGCCGTCGACACCGTCGCCGCGCAGCTGCGCGCCTGGGGCGTGCGCGGCGGCGATCGCGTGATGATCGTCGCGGAAAACAGCATCGTGCAGATCGTGCTGCTGTTCGCGACCGCGAAGCTCGATGCGTGGGCGCTCGTGTCGAACGCGCGGCTGTCGGCCGCCGAGCTCGATTCGATTCGCGCGCACGCGCAACCGCGCGTCGTCGCCTATGCAGTCGAAAGCTCGTCCGATGCGCGCCAGCATGCAGAGCGGCATCAGGCAACCGAGGCACCCACGCTGTCGCCGGACATCGGCGCATGGTCGTATGCGGTGGACGACAGCGTACAGGCCGAAGCGGTCGAAGCCTCCAGCGACCGCCAATGCGCGGCGCTGATCTACACGACCGGCACGACCGGCGCGCCGAAGGGCGTGATGCTGTCGCATCGCAATCTGCTGTACATCGCGGCCGTATCGAGCCGGCTGCGCCAGGTCGGCTCCGACGACATCGTCTATGCGGTGCTGCCGATCTCGCATGTGTACGGGTTCGCGTCGGTGTGCCTCGGCAGCCTGCATGCGGGCGCGACGTTGCGGCTCGCGCCGCGCTTCGTGCCGGAAGCGGTGCGACGCGCCCTCGCCGACGAGCACGTGTCGATCTTCCAGGGCGTGCCGGCGATGCACGCGAAGCTGCTCGAACATCTGCACACGCACGGCCACGCATGGTCCGCGCCGCGACTGCGCTTCGCGTACTCGGGCGGCTCGCCGCTCGACGCCGCGCTGAAGGCGCAGGTCGAAGCCGTGTACGGTCTGCCGCTGCACAACGGCTACGGCATGACCGAAAGCAGTCCGACCGTATCGCAAACGATGGTCGACGCCCCGCGCGCGGATTGCTCGGTCGGAGAGGTGATTCCGGGCGTCGAGGTAAAGTTCGTCGGGCTCGACGGCGCCGCAGCCGCGCCCGGTGAGATTGGCGAGCTGTGGGTGCGAGGGCCGAACGTGATGCTCGGCTATTACCGCAATCCCGAGCAGACCCGCGCGAGCGTCACCGAGGACGGCTGGCTTAAGACCGGCGACCTCGCGAGGCAGGACGCGGACGGCGCGTTGCATATCGTCGGGCGCAGCAAGGAGCTGATCATCCGCTCGGGTTTCAACGTGTACCCGGCAGAGGTCGAGCATGTGTTGAACGCGCATCCGCAAGTCGTGCAGTCAGCGGTGATCGGACGCGCGGTCGAGGGCAATGAGGAGGTAATCGCGTTCGTCGAGCTGATTGCCGGCGCGACGGTCACGCCCGCGGAGTTGATCGCGTGGTGCGGCGAGCGGCTCGCGCCTTACAAGCGGCCAGCCGAGCTGAAGGTGCTCGCGGCACTGCCAGCCGCGTCCACCGGCAAGATTCTCAAGCACCGGCTGCGTGAGTTCGTGTGAAGCGCGCGGGCACCCGTCCGCTTCACGTCGTGCTCATCCGCGCGGATGATGCTGCGCATGCAGCGATTTCAGACGCTCTCGCGCGACGTGCGTGTAGATCTGCGTCGTCGAAATATCGGTGTGGCCGAGCAACAACTGCACGACCCGCAGATCCGCGCCGTGATTGAGCAGGTGCGTCGCGAACGCGTGCCGCAACGTATGCGGCGACAGTGGCGCATGCACGCCCGCCGCCTGCGCGTGTCGCTTGATGATGTTCCAGAACTGCTGGCGCGTCATGCCTTCGGCGCGTGCAGTGACGAATAGCGCATCGGCCGCGCGCGGACCGAGCAGCGCCGGGCGCGCCTCGCGCAGGTAGCGCTCGATCCACGCGTGCGCCTCTTCGCCGAACGGCACCAGCCGCTCCTTCGAACCCTTGCCGGTCACGCGCACGACGCCCTCGTTGAGCCCCACCTCCACGGTCTTCAGCGTGACCAGTTCCGTCACGCGCAAACCGCTCGCATACATCAGCTCGAGCATCGTGCGATCGCGCAAGCCGAGCGGCGTGTCGATGTCGGGCGCGCCGAGCAGCGCTTCGACCTGCGCTTCGCTCAATGTCGACGGAAATCGCGGCGGCTGCTTCGCGGAGCGCAGGCGCAAGGTCGGGTCGGCGGCCGCGCGGTGCTCACGTACCGCCCACGTGTAATAGCGGCGAAACACCGACAGCCGGCGGTTCGCCGAGGTCGCCTTGTCGTTTTGCCGCGCCGCGCTGTAAGCACTCAGGTCGGCTTCGCTCGCGATGTCGAGCGACGCATTGCGGGTGTGCGCGAGCCATTCGCAGAACAGCCGCAAGTCGCGGCGATACGCGTCGAGCGTGTTGCGCGACAGGCCGTGTTCGAGCCACAGCGCGTCGCAGAAGGCATCGATCGATGCGGAGCTGGTCAGCAGCAGCGGCGAGTCGGCGGCCGTGTCTTCGACGTGGGTGGCGGTATCGGGGGTGGCGCTCGTGCTCATGCGTACGGCACACCCTCGTGCGCGAGCAGCCAGCGCTTCACGTTGCGAAAGAAGCCGTCGCCGCCATCGTGCGCGAAGCCGCCGATGCCGCTCGAACTCACCACACGGTGACACGGAATTACGATCGGAAAGAAATTCGCGCCGCACGCCTGGCCGACCGCGCGCGGCACGCTGCCGAGCTGCTTCGCGAGTTGTCCGTAAGTCAGCACGGCGCCCGGCGGGATATCGCAGATCGCCTGCCACACGCGCCGCTGGAACGCGGTGCCGCACTCGGCGAGCGGCAGCTCGAACTTCGCGGAGGCGCGCGCGAAGTAACGCTCGATCTGTTCGGCCGCCTCGCGTGCAAGCGGTGTCACGGGCGCGACGTTGGGTGTCGACTCGGGCAGATAGACGATCTCGCGCACGGCTTCGCCTTCGAGCCGGATGCCGACCTTGCCGAACGGCGCATCGATCACTGCGTTGAACATGATTGCCTGCTCCTCTGGCGTGCCGGATTGCCGGCACGAATTGCCACGACCGAATTGCCACGACCGAATTGTCACGACCGAATTGTCACGACTTTACGCCGCTTCGAGCGCCCACTCCACGTGCTCGCGCACGAGCGCTGACGGATGATCGATACGCTGCCTCAACGCTCGCACGATCGCCGCGCGCGCGTCGGCCTCGAGACTCGCGGGCGCGGCGCGCAATGCGTTACCCATGCCGACCGCGAGATTGCGCAGCCAGCACTCGTAACCGATGCGGCGAATCGCGCTGCCCTGCATGCGCGTATCGAACTCTTGCGCGCTCCACCCGAACAGTTCGACCAGCGACGCGCGATCGAGCCCGTGCCGCACGTCGAAATCGGCGACCGGCGCGGCCTGCGCGAACTTGTTCCACGGACACACGAGCTGGCAGTCGTCGCAGCCGTACACGCGGTTGCCGATCAGCGGCCGCAGGTCGAGCGGAATGCTGCCCTTCAGTTCGATCGTCAGATACGAGATGCAGCGCCGCGCGTCGACCTTGTACGGCGCGACGATCGCGCCGGTCGGACAGGCGCCGATGCAGCGCGCGCAGCTGCCGCAATGCGAGCCCGGCGTTTCGGGCGCGGCCTGGGGCGAGGTTTCGGCGTCGGTCGGCAGCGGAATGTCGACGTAGATCTCGCCGAGAAAAAACAGCGAGCCGGCGTCCCGCTGCAGCAGCAACGTGTGCTTGCCGCGCCAGCCGATGCCAGCCTTCTGCGCGAGCTCGACTTCGAGCACCGGCGCCGAATCGGTGAACACGCGATAGCCGAACGGCCCGATCGCCGCTTCGATCCGCTCGGCCAGGTGTTGCAAGCGCTGACGCATCACCTTGTGATAGTCGCGGCCGCGCGCATAGATCGACACGACCGCCGCCGACGGGTCCGCGAGCCGTGCCTGCTCGAGCGCGCGCCAGTCGCGCGCGCCGGGTGCCGGGCGTGGCGGGTGTTGTGCGACGGCTTGCGGCACATCTTGCGACTCGCTTTCAGATGCGCTTCGATGCGACTGCTCATGCGCCTGTTCCGACGCCTCTCCCCCCGGCGTCTGCGCAGGCAAATAGGCGATGCGCACGGTGATCACGCGTCGCGTGCCGGCCACAAGCTCGGCCGGCCGCGCGCGTTTCATGCCGTGTTTGGCCATATAATCCATCTCGCCGTGGCACCCCGCTTCGAGCCACGCTGCAAGCGGCGCTTCGGCGGCCGACAGATCGGTATCGCTAATGCCGATCGCCCCGAAACCGAGTTCACGGCCCCACGTCTTGATGTCGAGCGCGAGCGCACGAAGCGTCGCCTCGTCGAATCGGGACGTTGCACCAGAAGCTCGCGAGGCATCATCGGCCGACGCGGGCGTGCAGGAAACAGGGGACTTCGGACTTCGGTTCATCACGCCATTTTACGAGAATGCCTGTCAATTCCGATCACGCGACCCTACCGTCCGCTCCCGTGCTGTTCGAACGCTCTTTCGCGCTCGCGGACGAAGCCGCCACGCAGGCGTTCGGCGCGCGCTTCGCGCAGGCGATCGAAAGCGTGCGCGCGGCATCGCGGGCACAGCCTGGCGTCGCCAACGGCCTCGCGTTCCACGGCTTGCAAGTGCAACTCGTCGGCGATCTCGGCGCCGGCAAAACCACCCTCGTGCGCGCGACCTTGCGCGGCCTCGGCCACACCGGCCGCGTGCGCAGTCCGACCTACACGCTCGTCGAACCGTATGTGCTCGAGCGGCCCGCCGGGGAACTCGCGCTCTATCACTTCGATCTGTACAGATTCACCGATCCGGCCGAATGGGCCGACGCGGGCTTTCGCGAATATTTCGACAGCGGCGCGGTCTGCCTCGTCGAATGGCCGCAACGCGCGGGACCGCTGCTCGGCGTGCCGGATCTCGTCTTCTCGCTCGGGCTCGTCGGCCACACGGACGCAATCGCGGACGCAAACGCGGACGCACGCGTACTCGTCGCACGCGCTTATAGCGAATCAGGAAAGGCATGTCTCGAAAGATGTTAATCAAACCGTTCCACTCGATCGAATCCGCGGCGGGCGCAACGCATAACTGGCGGCGCCGGCAGATCCTGCGCGCGGGTGCGTCGACGCTGGTGCTCGGCCTCGTCGCGCCGCGTCTCGCGTTTGCGAGCTCGGTGCTCGGCGTTCGCGTGTGGCCCGCGCGCGACTACACGCGCGTGACGATCGAATCGGATCAGCCGCTGCAAAACACGCAGCAACTGCTGCAGGGACCGGACCGGCTCGTGGTCGATCTGAACGGCCTCGATCTCGATCAGGCGCTGAAGGATCTGGTGTCGAAGATCACGCCGAACGATCCGCAGATTTCGTCGGTGCGGGTCGGGCAGTATCAGCCGCACGTGGTGCGCATGGTGTTCGACCTGAAAGGCTCGGTGAAGCCGCAGGTGTTCGCGCTGCCGCCGGTGGGCGCCTACAAGTACCGGCTCGTGTTCGACCTGTATCCGGCTGTCGCGCCCGATCCGCTGATGGATCTGCTCGCGCAGTCCGAGCGCAAGCAGCAGGCGCTCAACGAAGAAAACAGCGCGCCGCCCGCGACCCTCGCCGGCCCCGGCACGACGCCGCCCCCTGACAACAGCGAGGCGTTCTTCGAGCATTACGCGCAGAACGGTGGCGCGGGTAATGGTGCCGGCAGCGGTGCCGGCAGCGGTGCCGGCAATGGCGCCGGCAGTGGCGCCGCGGGTGTGCCGCATCCGCCCGCGCATGGCACGACGGCGCCGTCCGCGCCGGTCATTGCCGGCAGGCAGTCAACACCGTCCGCGCCGCCCAGCGTGATCGCCCGCAACAAGAGTGGCAACGCGAACGGCAACAGCACCGCGCGCGGCCTCGATAGCAACAACGACAACCTGGGCGATGGCGACGACACCTACGCATTCACCACGCCGAAGTCGAGCCGCAGCAACACCGTGCGACTGCTCACCGTCGCGATCGATCCGGGTCATGGCGGCGAGGATCCGGGCGCGATCGGCGGCGGCGGCACCTACGAGAAGCACGTCGCGCTCGACATCGCGAAGAAGCTGCGCGCGAAGATCGACGCTCAGCCGAACATGCGCGCGATGATGACCCGCGACGCCGACTTCTTCGTGCCGCTGAACGTGCGCGTGCAGAAGGCGCGCCGCGTCGGCGCGGACCTGTTCGTGTCGATCCACGCGGACGCGTTCACCACGCCCGAGGCGAAGGGCTCGTCGGTGTTCGCGCTGTCGGAGCACGGCGCGTCGAGCGCGGCCGCGCGCTGGATGGCGAACAAGGAGAACTCGTCGGACCTGATCGGCGGCATCAACATCAAGTCCGACGACGCGACCGTGAACCGCGCGCTGTTCGACATGTCGACCACCGCGCAGATTCGCGACTCGATGCGCTACGGCAACTTCGTGCTCAAGGAGATCGGCGACATCAACAAGCTGCACAAGGGTTCGGTCGAGCAGGCCGGCTTCGCGGTGCTGAAGGCGCCTGACATTCCTTCGATCCTCGTCGAGACCGCGTTCATCAGCAATCCGGACGAAGAGAGGCGCCTGAACGACGACGCGTATCGCGAGAAAATGGCCAATGCGATTTTGACCGGCATCAAGCGCTATTTCGCGGCGAATCCGCCGCTCGCGAAGAGCCGCATGACGTGATGTCCGAGCTGATGTCGTCGGGCATGAAGCAATAAAAAACGGCCTCACGGCCGTTTTTTTATTGCACGCTCGCCACGCGCGCCGCCACGGTTGCTCAGCGCGCCGGCATCAGGCGCTGCACGACCCAGCCGCCGAACACGTTGACCGCGAGCCCCGCCATCACGAGCAACGCGCCCGCCACCTGGACCGCGGACAATTGCTCGCCGAGCAACAGCGACGCCGACGCGAGTCCGACGATCGGCACCAGCAGAGAGAACGGCGCGACCTGGCTCGCCGGATAGCGCGACAGCAGACGGCTCCACAAGCCATAGCCGACCAACGTCGCGATAAACGCCAGATAGACGATCGCGAAGATCGACAGCGCGCTGATACCGGTCAGCGCGGCGGCGATCTCGTGCGGCCCTTCGAACACGAACGACGCGGCGAAAAACGGCAGCGGCGGAATCAGGCTGCCCCACACGACCAGTCCGACCAGATCGACGTTGCCGACTTTCTTCGTGACGATATTGCCGAGCGCCCACATGCACGCGGCGCACAGCGTCAGCAGGAAACCGGCGAGCGACATCGTGTGGCCGCCTTGCAGTCCGATCACCGCGAGCCCCGCCGCCGCGATCAGCAGACCCGCGACGTTCGGCAAACGGAAACGCTCGTGCAGAAACAGCGCCGCGAAGATCAGCGTGAAAAACGCCTGCGCCTGCAGCACCAGCGACGCGAGCCCCGCCGGCATGCCGACGTACATCGCCGAGAACAGGAACGCGAATTGCCCGAACGAAATCGTCGCGCCGTAGGCGAACAGCCAGCGCCACGGCATCTGTGGCCGCTTGACGAAAAACACCGCCGGCACCGCGGCGAGCGTGAAGCGCAGCGCGCCGAGCAGCATCGGCGGCACGCCGTGCAGGCCGACCTTGATCACGACGAAGTTGACGCCCCACGCGAGCACGACGATCAGCGCGAGCAGCAAGTCCCTGGGCGACATTCGCCTCTCCAATGTGATGGTTCAATCCGGCAGTGTAGCGGAGGCTGCGAACCCGGTTCATTGCGCCGGCTCATGGCCGGCGTGCGCCGTCGCCGTCGGGCGCACGCGACGCGCAGTAGAATCGACCATTCCAGCCTTCTCCTTCCACTTTCCCGTCGAACCTGCCCATGACTTCCTCGATCAAAGCCGTCCTCAAACCGCACTTACGCGACATCGGCAATCTGACCGTGCGGCGCGTGCTGCCGGCGTTGGCGGCGCGCCTCGTCGGCCCGTTCATCTTCTTCGACCACATGGGCCCGGCAACCCTCGAACCCGGCAGCGGCCTCGACGTGCGCCCGCACCCGCATATCGGCCTCGCGACCGTCACCTATCTGTTCGACGGCGCGATCATGCATCGCGACAGCCTCGGCTCCGAGCAGAAGATCGTCCCCGGCGACGTCAACTGGATGACGGCCGGGCGCGGCATCGTCCATTCGGAGCGCACGCCGCCGGAAGACCGCGCGCGCGGCCAGAAGATTCACGGCATCCAGACCTGGGTCGCACTGCCGCTCGCCGATGAGGACGCGGAGCCGTCGTTCGCGCATCATGCGGCGGCGACCTTGCCGGTCGTCGAGCGCAACGGCGTGACGCTGCGCGTGATCGCGGGCACCGCGTTCGGCGCGGTATCGCCGGTCGCGACGTTCTCGGGCACGCTGTACGTCGCCGCCGACTTCACGCCGGGCAGCGCGTTCGCGCTCGAACCGGAGCACGAGGAACGCGGCGTGTATCTGGTGGAAGGCGATCTGGAGATCGACGGCACGCCGCTCGAAGCCGGCCAGATGGCCGTGCTCGCGATCGACGAAACCGTCACGCTCGCGAGCACGCACGGCGCGCGCGTGATGCTGCTCGGCGGCGAGAAGCTCGACGGCGAGCGCTTCATCGAATGGAATTTCGTCGCGAGTTCGCGCGAGAAGATCGAAGCCGCGAAGCTCGCATGGACCAATCAGGAAATGGGCCACGTGCCCGGCGAAACCGAATGGATTCCGCTGCCGCCGCGCAAGTGACGGCGTCGGCCCCACGCGCGCAGGACCGCATTGAATTCGCGCGATTCGGCCCCACCTAGGGCCTGTTCACGCTAATAGCGGCCAGCCCCGCGATGGATTTTTTTTGGAACAGGGGAACGTGTCTTTCCGCCCGTATTGCGGCGTCGGTCGTCGCTTGTTTGGCTCGGCCAAACGGCGCTCCTCGCTCCTTGCACTACAGGCGCAAAGGCACGTTCGCAAGCCCGTTATTAGCGTGAACAGGCCCTAGCCACAAACCGTTTTTATCGACGAGGACGCAATGGACACCACTCTGGCCACTTTTGAACAGGACGTCATCAAGGCGTCGATGCTGGCCCCCGTGCTGGTCGATTTCTGGGCGCCATGGTGCGGCCCCTGCAAGAGTCTCGGCCCGATGCTCGAAAAGCTCGAAGCCGAAGCCGCCGGCAAATGGAAGCTCGTGAAGGTCAACGTGGACGAGAACCACGAACTGGCCGCGCACTTCCAGGTGCGCAGCATTCCGCACGTGATCGCGTTCGCCGACGGCCAGGCCATCGATCAGTTCATCGGCGTGCTGACCGAAGGTCAGCTGCGCGAGTTCCTCGACCGGCTGGTGCCGCAGGGTGCGCCGGCCGCGCGCATCGAAGCGCAGACCGCGCTCGCCGAAGGGCGCCGCGACGAAGCGTATGACTTGCTGCAAGCCGCGCTCGCGTACGACCCGGGCTTCGACGACGCGCGCATGGACCGCATCGAGTTGCTGCTCGAAGACAACCGCATCGACGAGGCCCGCAACGAAGTCGATCTGCTGTCGCCGAAAACCACGCAAGGCATCGACCCGCGTTTCAACGCAATCAAGACCCGGCTCGACGCGGTGGACGCCGCCGCGGACCTGCCGCCCACCGATGCGCTCGAAGCGCGCGTCGCGGGCAATCCCGACGATCTCGAAGCGCGCTACGATCTTGCGAATGCGTTGATCGCGCGGCGCAAATACGCGCAGGCGCTCGAACATCTGCTCGCGATCGTGCAGCGCGACCGCGCGTTCCGCGACGATATCGGCCGTAAGACGATGTTGTCGGTGTTCGATCTGGCCGGGCACCAGCCGGAGCTGGTGTCGCAGTGGCGGCGCAGGCTGAGCGCGTCGTTGTATTGATCGTTTGAAGTCGCTCGCGGTGCGGCGGGTTGGGTGCGGGTGGAAGAATCCGTACCCACGCAGCCACGTAAGCGGTCACCTCAACCGTCTCCTCATCCGACACCTAAGCCGGCACCTAAGCGGTCACCTCAACCGCCCACTAGGCCACCGCCCGTTTCGCCAACTCCCGCAACACGAACGCCGCAGCCGCGAAACCAAAGCTCGCGGTTACGCACACGCTCGACCCGAACCCCGCGCAGTTCAAGCCGACCGGCCCCGTGTGTCCCGGCGACGTGCTGACGTGCTCGGCCTGCTCGTCGATGTCGCAGACAGCCGCTTCCGGGTAGATCAGCGGTTCGTCCGAATACACGGCGCTCACCTTGAACTTCGCTTTCGGCCCGCGCGGAAAGCCATGCTGCTTGCGCAACTGCCCGCGCACCTTCGACAGCAGCGGGTCCTGGATCGTCAGCGCGAGATCGTCGATGCGGATACGCGTCGGGTCGAGTTGACCGCCCGCGCCGCCGACCGTGATCAGCGCCTGCTTGCGCTCGACGCACCATGCGATCAGCGCGGTCTTGGTGCGCACGCTGTCGATGGCGTCGATCACGTAGTCGAAGCCGCCGCCGAGCGTCGCCGCGAAATTGTCCGGCTCGACGAAGTCTTCGATCAGCCGCACGTCGCAGTACGGATTGATCGCCGCGATGCGCTCGGCCATCGCCTCGACCTTCGGTTTTCCGTAGTTGCCGTCGAGCGCGTGAATCTGCCGGTTAGTGTTGCTTTCGGCGACGTTGTCGAGATCGATCAGCGTCAGCGTGCCGAGCGCGCTGCGCGCAAGCGCCTCCGCGACCCACGACCCCACGCCGCCGATGCCGATCACCGCGACGTGCGCGCCCTCGAACGCGGCGAGCGCGGGCGCGCCATACAGGCGTGCGATGCCGCCGAAACGGCGCGCCCGGTCGGCGGTTTCATTCGCGTCGAGGCTGGTAGTAAGATCAGATTGCGCGGTGGTGCTGGACATGATGACGGGACTCGAAAACACAGGCGGAACGGAACAGGCGGCGGCGCTTTGGCAAATCGCCTTGGCAAATAAAGCGCGCAGCCTGTATTTTGCCTGAACACATGAAAGCGGCCGCGCAGGACCACGAGCAACGACGCAACGTTGCAGGCCTGGCGCTCGCAACTGGCGCCGCGTTACGTTGATCCGCTCGCGCGCAAAAAACTGGCTCCTTAGCTATACTTGGCTAACTGTAGCGTTCGCATAAGAACATGATCTCACTCGCCGAGCTTCGAAAAAACTATTCGCTGGGCTCACTGGACGTTGCCGACGTCAACCACGATCCGTTCCGTCAATTCGGTACGTGGTTCCAGCAGGCAATCGACGCCAAGCTGCCCGAGCCGAATGCAATGACGCTGGCCACGGTCGACGCGCGCGGCCGGCCTTCGGCACGCATCGTGCTCATCAAAGGCGTCGACGAGCGCGGTTTCGTGTTCTTCACCAATTACGAGAGCCGCAAGGGCCGCGAACTGGCCGCGAACCCGTACGCGAGCCTGCTGTTTTACTGGATCGAGCTCGAACGCCAGGTCCGTATCGAGGGCCGCGTCGTTAAAACTAGCGCAGAAGACAGCGATGCGTATTTCACGTCGCGTCCGCTCGGCTCGCGCATCGGCGCATGGGCATCGAATCAAAGTCAGGTGATTGAAAGCCGTTCGCAGCTCGAAACACGCGAACGCGAAATCAGCCTGCAATACGGCGACAATCCTCCGCGTCCGCCGCACTGGGGTGGCTACCGTCTGGTGCCCGACGCGATCGAATTCTGGCAAGGGCGGCCATCGCGGCTGCACGATCGTCTGCTTTACACGCGCGCGGAAGAAAGCGCCAACTGGCTGATCGCACGCCTGTCGCCCTGACCGGACGATGACCAACGAATGACGCCGGCGGCGCCGCCAACGTAGCGGCGCGCGTCGGCGGGATTGCGTTCGCGCGGCCCGCGCAATGCGCCGCGCCCTGTCGCGATCCACATGGCTTTGCTTTAAATCAACGAACACGGAGAGATCACATGTTCTGGGAGAAAAAGCTGGCGCAGTGGGTTGAAGATGTCAAAACCACGGCTAACCTGCCCGCACGCCTCGTGCTGTGGGACGGTCAGCAACATGACTTCGGGCAGTTCGCCGCGCCCCGGGTCACGCTACACGTGAAGAGCGCAACCGCGCTGCCCTATCTGCTCGAACCGAGCCTCGATAATCTCGGCGAAGCCTATGTCAAAGGCAAGATCGACATCGAGGGCAAGCTGTCGGACATCATCAATATCAGCTATCAGCTCGCGCGCAGCACCGTGACGAGCGCCGGCAAGCTCGCGCGCGTGCGTCGCTACTTCAATCATTCGAAGACCTCGGATAAGAGGGCGATCCAGTATCACTACGACGTGTCGAACGAGTTCTACAAGCTGTGGCTCGACGAGAACATGGTCTACTCGTGCGCGTACTTCGAGACCGGCACCGAAGACCTCGCGACCGCGCAGTTGAAGAAAATCGATCACATTCTGACCAAAATCCAGGTGCAGCCCGGGCAGCGTCTGCTCGACATCGGCTGCGGCTGGGGCGCGCTCGTGCTGCGCGCCGCGCAGAAGTTCGGCGCGAAATGCGTCGGCGTCACGCTGTCGCAGAACCAGTTCGATCTCGCCACCGCGCGCGTGAAGGCGGCGGGCCTCGAGAACCAGATCGAAATCCGCCTGCAGGACTATCGCGACATCCAGGGGCAGTTCGATCGCATCACGAGCGTCGGCATGTTCGAGCACGTCGGTCGCAAGAACCTGCACGGCTATTTCCAGAAGATGCACGATCTGCTCGCCGACGACGGCATCGCGATGAACCACGGCATCACGTCGAGCGACGCCGATAGCGGCGAAACCGCGCTCGGCGGCGGCGAGTTCATCGACCGCTTCGTGTTTCCGGACGGCGAGTTGCCGCACATCAGCCTCGCGCTCGAATCGATGCAGCGCGGCGGGCTCGAACCGGTTGACGTCGAAAGCCTGCGCCGTCACTATGCGCACACGCTCGATCTCTGGGCGGAGAATTTCGAAGCCCATGCGGACGAAGCGCGCAAGCTCGTCGACGACGAAAAATTCCGCATCTGGCGCGTGTACCTGGCCGGCTGCGCGTATGCGTTCGAAAACGACGACGTGTCGATCTTCCAGGTGGTGTGCCGCAAAGCCGGCGGCAGCGCGAAAAACCTGCCGTGGTCGCGTCGCTACATGTACGAAAAACCGCTGTGACCCGGCTGCGACCGGTCGCGCCGCGGCGGGGTGCATGAAGCGCGCGCCGCGGCGCAACTCTGATGAACAGCAGGCCGGACATCGATGGACCCAAGCAGGACGCATGACGTTGAAGAGCCGTTGAACGGCAAAGCTGGCAAAGACGCCGAAGGCGGCGGCCCGGACGGCGCGGAGCATGAAGCCGCGCAGCAGTTCGATCTGTTCGGAATGCCGGTGCAGACGCCGGTGGACACACCGGCCGTGTCCACGAGCGAAGCTGATTCCACGGGCGGCGCAACCGCGCAGCCAGAACGCAAGCGCGCGCCGAAGACCACCAAAGCCAACGCCGCCGAGTCGCTATTCGATGGCGAGGCCACGCCCGACGGCCCGGCCCCTGAGCCAGACTCCCCGCCCGCCTGCCCCGCCGCCCCGAAAAAACGCCGCGGCCGCGACGTGCTCGCAGCACCGCCGTCGCCCGAACTGCTTGCGCTCGCGGCGCAATTGCCGCCGCAGATCCACCTCGGCACGTCGACATGGTCGTTCCCGGGCTGGAGCGGCATCGTCTACGGCGACGACTACAGCAACAGCAAACTGTCGCGCGAGGGCTTGAGCGCGTACGGTGCGCATCCGCTGCTGAAGACGGTCAGCATCGACCGCTCGTTCTACCAGGCGCTGACGGTCACCGAATACCTGCGCTACGCGCAGCAGGTGCCCGAGCACTTCCGCTTCATCGTCAAGGCACCGATGACGATCACCGACGCCACCGTGCGTGCCGAGCGCGGCGAGCCGGTGTCGCTGAACCCATGCTTCCTGAACGCGCAAATGGCGATCGACGATTTCGTCACGCCCTGTCTCGAAGGCCTCGGCGCAAAGGCCGGCGCGCTGGTGTTCCAGTTCTCGCCGCTGCCGGATCAGATGCTCGCGCAGCCGGCGGTGTTCATCGAGCGTCTGGCGGAGTTTTTCAACGCGCTGCCCGGGCTGCCCGACGGCAGTTGCTACGCGGTCGAGATTCGCGACGCGAGCCTGCTCACGCCGCGCTTCATTCGCATGCTGAAAACGGCGGGCGTGCGCTACTGCGTCGGCATTCATGCGCGGATGCCCGATCCGCTGCGCCAGGCCGCCGCGCTCGCGCTACTCGACGGCGAGCCGGCCGGCCCGCTGATCGTGCGCTGGAGCCTGCACGGCGGCTTCAAGTACGAACAGGCGAAGGCGAAGTACGAGCCGTTCAACCGGCTCGTCGACGAAGATCCGGCGACTCGCGCGTCGCTCGCCGAACTGGCCGCGCGCTACGCGCTCGCCGGCCAGCCGGTCGTGATCGCGGTCAACAACAAGGCGGAAGGATCGGCGCCGCTCAGCTGCGTGAAGCTGGCCGAAGAGATCGTCGAAGCCTGCGTGCGTATCACGCAGGGAAGCGAAGATGATGGCGATGGCGATGGCGGTGTCGACGCCGCGCCGTCGCAAGCACAGGAACCACACTGACGAACACCAACGGGCGGCCTGGCGCACCCGCCCGTTGCCGACTTCGATCCCCGCGCTGCCCCTTAACCCGCCTTGATCCGGTGCGCGAACTTCTGGCGGAATTTCGCGACCTTCGGCGCGACCACGAACGAGCAGTAGCCCTGGTTCGGGTGCTGCGCGAAATAGTTCTGGTGGTAGGCCTCGGCGGGCCAGTAGTTGCCGTCGAGCGGCAGCACCTCGGTCACGATCTTGCCGTCGTAGATGCGCTCCTCGCCGATCTCGCGAATCGCCTGCAGCGCGGTTTCGCGCTGCGCGTCGGAATGCGTGAAGATCGCCGAGCGGTATTGCGTGCCGACGTCGTTACCCTGCCGGTTCAGCTGGGTCGGATCGTGGATCGCGAAAAAGATGTCGAGAATCTCGCGATAGCTGATCTTCGCCGGATCGAAGTCGACCTTGACCACTTCCGCATGACCGGTGTCGCCATCGCAGACCTGCTCGTAGCTCGGATGGCGCGTGCGACCGCCCGCATAGCCCGACTCCACCGCATTGACGCCCTCGACGCCCAGATACACCGCCTCGAGGCACCAGAAACAACCACCGCCGAGCGTTGCCGTCTCGTTCATAAGCTTCACCCCAGAATCAGATTCACACAATGATCGGCAGCCGGCCTGCGTCGCGCCGCCGGGTCTGCCACCGCAACCGATATATATGGCCGAAAAGGCGAGCTAAAAGGCACCGGCCCGGTACCCGGTCAGGCACCCGTCGCGCGAAGCGGCCTCGCAACGCGCCGCGCGAATACCCCGCAAATACCCGCGAATCCGTCGTGCAGATATCGAGTATAGAAACGCCGACGCGCGATGGGTGAATAACCATGCAGCGCACACGCAAGCGCCGCGCCCGCGCATCAATCCGGGACGATCGGCAACTCTTCTGGTGGCCATGGAAGTTGTCCGGCCAGCGGCTTCGGCCAAGAATTCAGGCCAAGGATTGCACGTATCAAACCGATGCCACGAGGAGAACGGACGTGTTGAGCGCGGAAAAGAATCAGTTGCTGACTCAGGTGGGACCCGGCACGCCGATGGGCGAATATCTACGGCGTTATTGGCACCCGGTTGCCGGCGCGAGCGAATTCGACGACAAGGCGGTGCGGCCGATTCGGCTGTTCGGCGAAGACCTCGTGCTGTTCAGGAGCCTGTCGGGCCAGTACGGCTTGATCCAGCGGCGTTGTCCGCATCGCAACGCCGATCTCGCGTTCGGCTTCGTCGAACAGGACGGTCTGCGTTGCGCGTATCACGGCTGGGAGTTCGGCTCGACCGGACAGTGCCTGCATCAGCCCTTCGAGGAGATCGTCGATGCCGACGCCCGCCTGCGCAAAAAGACCACGGTCAAGGCCTACGAAGTGCGCGAGAAGGCCGGCATGCTGTGGGCATACATGGGTCCGGCGCCGGCACCCGAGCTGCCTGACTGGGAGCTCTTCAATTTCAAGAACGGCTTCGCGCAGGCAGTTTTTGCCGAACTGCCGTGCAACTGGTTCCAGTGTCAGGAAAATTCGATCGATCCGATTCACTTCGAGTGGACGCACAACAACTGGACCGCGCGTTTGCACGACAGCCAGGCCGAGTACGTGCCCACGCATCTGAAGACGCAGTACGAGGAGTTCGAGCATGGCTTCATCTACAAGCGGTTGCGCGCATCGGAGACCGAGCAGAATCCGATGTGGACGGTCGGACGCGTCACGCTGTGGCCGAACGCGTTCTATCTCGGTCACCACTTCGAATGGCGCGTGCCGATCGACGACGAAAACACGCTGAGCGTGCTGTGGGTGTTCAGCCGCGTGCCGCGCGAGCAGGAGCCGTACGTGCAGCAGCGCATTCCGTCCTGGTACGGGCCGCTGTACGACGAGCATGGCGCATGGATCACGAGCCACGTCGCGAATCAGGATTTTGCCGCGTGGGTCGGCCAGGGGCGCATCACCGATCGCACGAAGGAAACACTCGGCGCGAGCGATCGCGGCATCGTGATGCTGCGCAAGCGCTTCTTCGATGAACTCGATGCGGTCGCGGCCGGCGCCGAGCCGAAGGGTCTGATTCGCGATCCGGACGCCAACCGCGACGTGCCGCTGCCATCCGCGTGCCGCGACGAGATGATCGACGGCCTGCCGCGCGCGGAGCTCGATCGGCATCCGCTGCTCGGACCCTATCTGCGCGACTTTATCGGTCAGGCGGGGCAACCGGAGCAGGTGCGGCTCGATTATGAACAGGCAATCGGGCAGAAAACGCAGCGCGCGAAGTTCTTTATCGTGCATGGCGCGTCGGCGGCGCAGGAAGCGCGGGAACATGATGGCGCCACAAGCTCGTCGGCAAGCGCGGCAACGTCCGGCCCAGACTGCGCCGAACCCATTCACCTACCGGCGAGACGTTGAACCGCCATGACGCATACCCCTCTGCTGCAAGCCCGCGTGCGCACGCTGCGTCACGAGGCCGAAGGCGTGCTGAGCGTCGAACTGGTGCCCGCCGACGGCGCGCATTTCCCTGCGTTCAGCGCGGGCTCGCACGTGAACCTGCATCTGCCGAACGGCGTCACGCGCAGCTATTCGCTGCTCAATTCGACTGACGACGTCGACCGCTATGTGCTCGGCGTGCTGTGCGACCCCAACAGCCGCGGCGGCTCGCGCTTCGTGCACGACAGCCTGCGCTGCGCGACGGTCCTGCCGATCAGCGCGCCGCGCAACAACTTCGCGCTCGCGCCGGACGCCGACGACAGCGTGCTGATCGCGGGCGGTATCGGCGTGACGCCGATCCTTTGCATGTACCGGCAGATGCGCGCGCAGGGCAAGACCGCGCGCGTCGTCTATTGCGCGCGCTCGCGCAAGCAGGCCGCGTTTCTCGACGAGTTCGCGGCGCTCGGCGGCGCTGTCGATCTGTGGTTCGACGACGAGCACGGCGGCCAGCCGTTCGATCTCGCATCGTTTCTCGCCGCGCAGCCGAAGCACGTGCACGCATACTGCTGCGGCCCGTTGCCGATGCTGGCCGCGTTCGAGGCCGCCTGCGCGGCGAGCGGCATCGCGAACGCGCATGTCGAGCGCTTCGCCACCGATCCGGCCGCGACGCGCGCGCCGACGAGCGGCTACGTCGTCTATCTGAAACGCAGCGAGCGCACGATCGAGGTGCCGGACGACGAGCGCCTGCTCGACACGCTGCTCGCGGCCGGCGTCAGCTGCGACTACAGCTGCGGCGAAGGCATCTGCGGCGCATGCGAGACCACCGTGCTCGACGGCGAGCCCGAGCATCGCGATTGCGTGCTCAGCGAAGCGGAAAAAGCGGCGGGCCGAAGCATGATGATCTGCGTGTCCGGCGCGAAACACGGCGGCCGGCTCGTGCTCGACCTGTGAACACGCTGACGCCGGAGCGCGCACCGCATGCATCATGCGTGCGGCGCGCGCGGCGATTGCAGTTAAAATTGGCGGAAATCGACGATTTTCACCATGACTTTCGAAACATCCGCTGCCAGCCACGCATGTCCGCGTTCTTATTCGCGCCTTGATTCGCGCTTTAGTCCGTCATTCACACGACGCGCTTCGGGGACCTCGCCCCGATGAAGCGCGCGAGCCCACCCAATTTCGACCAGTCCGCGTTCAAACAGGCGCTCAGCCAGTTCGCGACCGGCGTCACCGTGATCACGACGCGCGCCGCGTCCGGCCAGTTGATCGGCATCACGGCCAGCTCGTTCAACTCGGTGTCGCTGACTCCGCCGCTCGTGCTGTGGAGTCTCGCGACGCGCTCCGCGTCGATGCCGGTGTTCCGCACCAACAGTCACTACGTGATCAATGTGCTGGCCTCGACGCAGCTCGATCTGTGCAAGCGCTTCGCGACCGTGAAGGGCGACCGCTTCGAGGGCGTGTCACACGCGGCGGGCGACACCGGCATGCCGGTGCTCGATGGTGCGCTCGCGTGGTTCGAATGCCACAACCGCAGCCGCTACGATGAAGGCGACCACGTGATTTTCGTCGGTGAAGTGGAGCGCTGCGGCGTGCATGAAAATGCCGCCGACATGCAGCCGCTCGTGTTCCAGAGCGGCCAGTTCCACGGCCTGAAGCCGCTGTGAGCGGCGCGGCGCTGCCTTTGCGCCGATAGCGCCCGTCGCTCAGACGCGTCGAAAACGGCGCGCCCCCGCCTTCACCACCCTCACCACCCTCACCACCCTCAGCGCTCGTTATGCGTGGCTCCGTGCCCGCTGCTCTTCTTCACGAGCGACACCGGCACGCCCGAATCTTCCTTCAGCGTTTCGAGCACGATGTTCGAACGGATGTCCATCACGCCTGGCGCCTTGTACAGGCGATTGAGCACGAAATCGGAATAGTGTTTGAGGTTGTGCGCGAGCACGCGTAGCAGATAGTGGGTTTCGCCGGTCACGACGAACGCGCCGACCACTTCGGGCCAGTCGCGCAATGCTTCGGCAAAGCGCTCATGCCAGTTCTGCTGGTCGTTGCGCATCGATACCTGCACGAACGCCTCCAGCTCGAACCCCAAAACTTCGCGGTTCAGGCACGCGCGGTAGTGTTCGATGACGCCCTGCTCCTCCAGCAGACGCAGTCGTCGCAGACAGGCCGACGGCGACAGCGAGATGCGCTCCGCCAGGTCGAGATTGCTGATTCGTCCTTCCTGCTGAAGCACCGTCAAGATACGGCAATCGGTGGCGTCGAGCGAGATCGCGTTCATATTCGGTCTCCCTTTCCTGTTTGAATCAAATTATGTTCCAAGACACGGCTGGTAAGGAGCTTTTTTCGCAATCACATTTTGCGGCTTGACCTCTATCATTTATAGATCGTTACCAACCGTCGAAACCGTCATGCGAGCACTCTGGGACATCACCCCCGCCGTCGATACCGCCACGCCCGTCTGGCCGGGCGACACGCCGGTCGGCATCGAGCGTGTCTGGCGCATGGAGGCTGGCTCGCCGGTCAATGTCGCGCGTCTGACGATCTCGCCGCACACCGGCGCGCATACGGATGCGCCGCTGCACTACGACGCCGACGGCGCCGCGATCGGCGACGTGCCGCTCGATGCGTACCTCGGTTTATGCAGAGTGATTGACTGTATCGGCGCGTCGCCTGTTGTGACGCCACAACACCTGGCCGGCTCGCTCGACGAACTGCCGCCGCGAGTCTTACTGCGCACTTACAGTAAGGCGCCGACGCGCGAGTGGGACAGCGGGTTCTGCGCGGTCGCGCCCGAGACCGTCGACCTGCTCGCCGCGCGCGGCGTGAAGCTGATCGGCATCGACACGCCGTCGCTCGATCCGCAGGAATCGAAGACGATGGACGCGCATCACCGCATTCGCGCGCACCGGATGGCGATTCTCGAAGGCATCGTGCTCGACGCGGTCGAGCCCGGCGACTACGAGCTGATCGCGCTGCCGCTGAAGCTGACCACCCTCGACGCGAGCCCGGTGCGCGCGGTGCTGCGCGCACTGCCCGGCTCGCGCTAAGCCACGCCGCCAGGCGAACCAACGACCCGACAACCCAACCCATCGAACCACCATGAACCATCGTGACGAAGCCGTGGCGCTCGACAGCGCCGACCCGCTCGCAGCGTTGCGCGACCAGTTCGCGCTGTCGCCGACCACCATCTATCTCGACGGCAACTCGCTCGGCGTGCCGCCGGCCGCCGCCGCGCAGCGCGCGCAGACCGTGATCGCCGCTGAATGGGGCGAAGGGCTGATCCGCAGCTGGAACAGCGCCGGCTGGTTCGCGTTGCCGCGCCGGCTCGGCAACAAGCTCGCGCCGCTGATCGGCGCGGCCGAAGACGAAGTCGTGATCACCGACACGATCTCGATCAACCTGTTCAAGCTGTTGTCGGCCGCGCTGCGGCTCGCCGATGCGCGCGATCCGAAGCGTCGCGTGATCGTGTCGGAGCGCTCGAATTTCCCGAGCGATCTGTATATCGCGCAGGGCCTGATCGAGCAGCTCGATCGCGGCTACGAGCTGCGCCTCGTCGACGATCCGTCGGAGTTGCCCGACGCGATTGGCGAGGACACCGCGATCGCGATGATCACGCATGTGAACTACCGCACCGGCTACATGCACGACATGGCCGCGCTGACGAAGCTGATCCACGACAGGGGCGCGCTCGCGCTGTGGGATCTCGCGCATTCGGCGGGCGCGGTGCCGGTCGATCTGAACGGCGTCGGTGCCGACTACGCGGTCGGCTGCACGTACAAATATCTGAACGGCGGTCCCGGCTCGCCCGCGTTCGTATGGGTGCCCAGGCGCCACCAGAACGAGTTTTCGCAGCCGCTGTCGGGCTGGTGGGGGCATCGCGCGCCGTTCGAGATGAGCCCGACGTATCGGCCCGACGACGGCGTGGGTCGCTACCTGTGCGGCACGCAGCCGATGGTGTCGATGGCGCTCGTCGAATGCGGGCTCGACGTGTTCCTGCAAACGAACATGCAGGCGGTGCGCGAGAAGTCGCTTGCATTGACCGACCTGTTCATCGAGCTGGTCGAGACGCGTTGCAGCGAATTTCCACTGCAGCTCGTGACGCCGCGCGAGCATGCGCAGCGCGGCTCGCATGCGAGCTTCGAACATCCGCACGGCTACGAGGTGATGCAAGCGCTGATCGCGCGCGGGGTGATCGGCGACTATCGCGAGCCGCACGTGCTGCGCTTTGGCTTCACGCCGTTGTACACGCGCTTCGTCGACGTCTGGGACGCCGTCGAAACCTTGCGCGACGTCCTCGCCCGCGAGGCCTGGCGGGCTCCTGAATTCGCCCAGCGCGGCGCCGTTACCTGAGGATTCGAGAATGACCGATCATATGCAAACGCCGGGCCTACCAGAAGAACCGGCGGCACAAGGCTGCCCGTTCGGGCATGGACGCACGGCTGCGGCGCCGCACGCGAGCGCCGCGACCGCCTCAGCGAGCACGGCCGACAGCGGCTGGCACGACGCGCAGCTCGACTTCTCGGAGTCGATGAGCTACGGCGATTATCTGTCGCTCGGCACGCTGCTCGACGCGCAGCATCCGATGTCGCCGGACCACAACGAGATGCTGTTCATCATCCAGCATCAGACCAGCGAGCTGTGGATGAAGCTCGCGCTGTACGAGCTGCGCGCGGCGCTCGCGGCCGTGCATCGCGACGAACTGCCGCCCGCCTTCAAGATGCTCGCGCGCGTGTCGCGGATCATGGAGCAGCTGGTGCAGGCGTGGAGCGTGCTCGCGACGATGACGCCATCCGAATACACGGCGATGCGGCCGTACCTCGGCAGCTCGTCGGGCTTCCAGTCGTATCAATACCGGCAGATCGAGTTCCTGCTCGGCAACAAGAACGAGCAGATGCTGAAGCCGCACGCGCATCGCGCTGACGTGTACGAGCAAGTGAAAGCATCGCTCGAAGCGCCGTCGTTCTACGACGAAGTGGTGCGGTTACTCGCGCGGCGCGGCTTCGCGATTTCGCCCGCGCGGCTCGAACGCGACTGGACGATGCCGACCGAACATGATGCCTCGGTCGAGGCGGCGTGGCTCGAGGTGTATCGCAATCCGTCCGAGCATTGGGAGCTGTACGAGATGGCCGAGGAACTCGTCGATCTCGAAGACGCATTTCGTCAATGGCGCTTCCGGCATGTGACGACGGTCGAACGCATCATCGGCTTCAAGCAGGGCACCGGCGGCACGAGCGGCGCGCCTTATCTGCGCAAGATGCTTGATGTCGTGTTGTTTCCGGAGCTTTGGCACGTGCGCACGCTGCTCTGAATTTCATCCCGACTCGTCAACGCGCGGTATACCCCCCATCGATCGGCAAACACACCCCGCTGATCATCGACGCCGCGTCGCTCAACAGAAACAGGATCGGCGCGGCGACTTCGGCGGATTCGGCGAAGCGCCGGAGCGGAATCGCCTGTAACGCGGGATCGCGTTTGACCGGATCGCTCCAGGCCAGCACCGCCAT
Source organism: Paraburkholderia sp. HD33-4 (assembly GCF_021390635.1). Lineage (NCBI taxonomy): Bacteria > Pseudomonadati > Pseudomonadota > Betaproteobacteria > Burkholderiales > Burkholderiaceae > Paraburkholderia > Paraburkholderia sp. HD33-4. The sequence continues at coordinate 3,666,963 of NZ_JAJEJS010000001.1, forward strand.
CGGCGTCAGCGTGACCGTCGGGTTCACGCTGTTCACGCGAATCCCGTGCGGCCCCAGCTCGATGCACAACGCGCGCGTGACCGCATCGAGCGCAGCCTTCGATGCCGAATAGCTCAGATGATCGTCGAGCGCGACGAGCGCGGCCTGGCTCGACACGTTGACGATGCTGCCCGCGCGCCCCGCAGCGAGCATGCCGCGCGCGACGTGCTTCGCGACCAGCACCGCGCCGCGCGTATTCACCGCCATCACGCGATCGAAGCTCGCGGCCGTCGTATCCACCGCGCGTTCGAGCAACGCGATGCCCGCGCAGTTGACGAGACCGTCGAACGGTTCGAGCGAAGCCATGGCTTCGTCGATCGCGGCTTCGTCGCCGACGTCGAGCCGCAACGGCTCGCAGCCGGTTTCCTCAGCGAGCCGCGCGAGCTCGTTCACGTTGCGCGCGGCCGCGACGACCGACGCGCCGCTCGCGCACAGCGCCTCGACCGTCGCGCGGCCGATGCCGCTGGAGGCGCCCGTCACCAGAATCGAGCGGCCGGAAAAATCGAAGGTAGCGTTCATGATGATTGCAAGCGATGCATGACCGGCTTCAACGCCGGATAGAGATCCACGTACACGCCGAAGCGCTGCTCGTATAACGCCATGCGCCGGGCGTCGGGCTGCGCGCGCTCGATCAGCGTGACCCAGCCGCCTTGCGCCGCTTCGCTCGACACGAGGCCAACGCCGAGCGCGGCGAGCAACGCGGCGCCCATTGCGGCTTCGACGTCCTGCTCGATCGTGTAGACCGGATAGCCGGTGACGTCGGCGATGATCTGCATCCACAGGTCCGAATGCGCGGCGCCGCCCACGACGATCAGCTTGTCGTCGAGCGATTGCGCGCCTTGGCGCCCGGCCTCGATGTTGTGCTTCAGCGCGAACGACACGCCTTCGAGCACCGCGCGATACAGATGCGCGCGCGTGTGAAACAGCGACAGCCCGACGAACGCGCCGCTCGCCTTCGCATCCCACACCGGACTTCGCTCACCCATCAGATACGGCAGGAACAGCACGCCATCGGCGCCGGCCGGCACTTGCGCGGCCGTTTCTTCGAGCAGCCGATGCGGATCGCCATGCGGCGTCGCGCGCGCGGCTTCGATCTCCGCATGGCAGAACTGCTCGCGATACCACGTGACCGATGCGCCCGCGGTGATCGCACCGCCGAATACGTAGAGGTCGTGCCGCCCGTTGAAAACGTGCGGCATGCTGATCAAACCGTGGCGTGCGTCGACGCGCTGATTGATGTAGCCCCAGCACATGCTGGTGCCGATCATCGCGACGTGCTGCCCCGCGCGTGTGACGCCGGCCGCGAACGTCGCCATCGCCGCATCGACGCCGCCCGCGACGATCGCCGTTCCCGCGTCGAGACCGAGTTGCGCGGTCCATTGCGACAACAGCCCGCCCACTACCTCGGACGATTCGACGAGCCGCTCCGGCGTCATCGTCGCGGGAATGCCGAGCATGTCGAGCGCTTCGTCCGACCAGTCGCGCCGCGCGATATCGTAGACGCCGCCGATATTGCCGGCCGAGCTGTGATCGACGGCGACTTCGCCGGTCAGCAAGTAGATCACGTACGCGTTCGGCGGCAGGAAATAGCGCGTATGCGCCCACACTTCCGGCTCGTTCTCGCGCAGCCACAGCATCTTCGTGTAGCCGTAGTAGCTGTCCACTCCGTTGCCGGTGATCGTATAGAGCCGTTCGAGATCGACGTTCTCGCGCACCCAGTCGACCTGCGCGGTCGCGCGCCGGTCCATCCAGATCAGGCACGGCGCGAGCGGCCGCATGTCGGTGTCGACCGGGATGCCCGAGCCGCCGTACAGGCTGCTCACGCACAGCGCCTTGATCGCGCCCGGCGCGATGCCGGCCGCCTGCGCGTCGCCGACGCACGCGGCCACGCATTCGACCACCGCCTTCAGCCACACCGCGGGCCACTGCTCGGCCCACAACGGCTTCGGCGTATCGGGCAGGTAGCCCGACGCATGCTGCGCGACGATCGCACCGTGCTCGTCGACCAGCAGCGCCTTGGTGCTCTGCGTGCCGATATCGACGCCGATCACGTAGTTCATAGAGTCTCCGTTGAATAGCCACGCACGCGCTTCACGCGCGCGGCTTCATCAGCACCTTGATCGAGTCGAGCGAGTTCGCGATCCGGATCGCCTCGTCCCATTCTTCCAACGAAAAGCCGTGCGTGACGATGCCCTTCGACGTGACGAGCCCGCGCGCGAGCAGATCGATCGCGATCGGATAGCAATAGGGTCCGAGATGCGCGCCACGCACGTCGAGCTCCTTGCGGTCGCCGATCACCGACCAGTCGAGCGTCGTATCGGCGCCGAACACCGAGAATTCGACGAAGCGCCCGAGCTTGCGAATCAGGTCCATTCCCTGGTTCACGCCGATCGGCGCGCCGGTCGTTTCAATATAGACGTCGCAACCGTATCCGTCAGTCAGCGAATGGATGATCGCGAGCGCATCCTGCTGCTGTGGATTGATCGTCACGTCCGCCCCGTATTCGCGCGCGAGCGCCAGCCGCTCTTCGACCAGATCGATCACGACAAGCTTCTTCGGCGTCTTCAGATGCGCGACCTGCGTCATCATCAGACCGAGCGGCCCCGCGCCCGCGATCACGACGACGTCGTCGAGCTGCAGATCGCCGCGATTGACCGTGTGAATCGCGCACGCCAGCGGCTCGATGATCGCGGCGTCTTCGAGCGAGATGCCGTCGGGAATCTTGTGGACGATCGCGGTCGGCGGAATGCGCATGTACTCGGCCATGCCGCCGTCCGCGACCTCGCGCTGAAAGCCGAAGATGTTGTGCACTTCGCACATCCAGTACTGGCCGGATTTGCAATAGCGGCACTTGCCGCACGGCACGATCTGCTCGGCGATCACGCGCTCGCCCTTCTCCACACCAAAATGCTCGGCCGCGCCCTCGCCCAGTTCCTCGACGTAGCCGAAGAACTCGTGGCCCGGTATCACCGGCGCCTTGACCCACGGGCTCGGGCCGCCCCAGAACATCTTCGCGCCCGAATGGCATTTGCAGTCGCTCGCGCAGATGCCGCACGCGGCGATGCGAATCACCAGTTCGTGCGCACGGGCGCGCGGCTTCTGAACCTGCTCGACGCGATAGTCTTTCGGTGCGTGACAGACGATGGCGGTCATGTTCTGCTGGTCGGATTGAGTCGTCATTGCATGGTCCTGCGATAGGAAGGAGGTGGGGAAGTGAGCGTTACTTTCTGCGGTCGCGGCTGATATAGATCGCGAGCAGAATGATTCCGCCCTTGATCACGTTCTGCACGTACGGATTCACGCCGACCATGTTCAGGCCGTTATTCAGGACGCCGAGCAACAGCGCGCCGATCAGCGTGCCGATGATCGAGCCGCGTCCACCGGAGATCGACGTGCCGCCCATCACGACGGCGGCGATCGCATCGAGTTCGAAACCGACGCCCGCGTTCGGCTGGCCACTCATCAGACGCGCGGTCAGCACGATCGCGGCGAACGCGGACGTCAAACCGGCGATCGTGTAGACGATCAGCTTCACGCGCGCCACACGCACGCCGGACAAGCGCGTCGCCTGTTCGTTGCCGCCGATCGCATACACGTAGCGGCCGAATGGCATCCGTTCGAGCAGCACCCACGCGATCACATAGATCACCGCCATGATCACCACCGGCGCCTGGATGCCGAGGATCTTGCCGCTGCCGAAGAAGCCGACCCAGTCGGGCAGACCGTCGATCGGATAGCCGCCCGTGTAGATCAGCGCGAGGCCGCGCGCGATACCCATCGTCGCGAGCGTGACGATGATCGGCGGCATGCCGGCGAATGCGACGAAGAAGCCGTTGGCCGCGCCGAAGCCGAGACCGACCGCGATGCCGACCGCCAGCGCGGCCACGCCGTTCATGCCGGCGACCATCAGCCCGGCCGACAGCGTACCCGCGAGCGCCATCACCGAGCCGACCGACAGATCGATGCCGCCCGTCAGGATCACGCAGGTCATGCCGACCGCGATGATCGCGTTGATCGACACCTGGCGCAGCACGTTCTCGATGTTCGCGGCCGACAGAAAGCTGTCGCTCGCGAACACCATCACGATGCAGACCACCAGCAGGCCCATGAACGGATAGAACAGCGTCGAGCGTTTCAGCGCGGCCCACGTGAAGCGCACCGGCGCGCCCGGCGTGTCGCTGCTGACGCTCGATGTTTTCGGCGATGAGGAAGGATTAGGCATGTTCATGAGAGGCTCCAGACGAACCGGCGGTCGCATAGGTCATCACGGCGTTCGACTCGATCGCGTCGCCTTCGAGCAGCGCTTCGATGCGGCCCTGGCGGAATACGGCGACGCGGTCGCACATACCGACGATCTCCGGCAGCTCGGACGAGATCATGATGATCGAGTAGCCGCGCGCGGTCAGTTCGCGCATCAGCAGATAAATTTCGGCCTTCGCGCCGACGTCGATGCCGCGGGTCGGTTCGTCGAAGATCAGGATGTTGGTGTGGTGATTGAGCCAGCGCGCGATTACGACCTTCTGCTGGTTGCCGCCCGACAGCGTCGCGACTTCGGTGTGCATCGTCGGCGCCTTCACGCCGACGCGCTTCATGATGTCGGCGGTCGCGCGCGCCTCGCTGCGCTGGTCGATGAAGAAACGCAGCGAGCGGTACTTGCCGAGGTTGTTGATCGAGATGTTCTGCTTGATCGAGAAGTCGGTAATGAGCCCTTCGGTCTTGCGGCTCTCGGGCAGAATGCCGACGCCCGCGCGCAACGCATCGGCGGGATCGGCAAGCTTCGCGGTCGTGCCGTTCACGCGAATTTCCTTCGTGTAGGCGCGCTGCGCGCCGATCACCGCGAGCGCGGTCTCGGTACGTCCCGAACCGACGAGTCCAGCGAAGCCGAGAATCTCGCCCTCGCGCAGCGTGAAGCTCAGTTCGGGGCTGTCCTTTAACAACTGAAGGCGCATCACCTCGAGCACGATCTTCGCGTCGGCGCGCGCCGCCGGCTTCGGCGGAAAACTGCTTTCGATGCGGCGTCCGACCATCATCTGCACGAGCCGGCCCACGTCGGATTGCGCGACCTCGGTCATGCCGACGTACTGGCCGTCGCGCAGCACCGTGATGCGGTCGCACACCTCGAAGATTTCTTCCAGGTGGTGCGAGATGAAGATCATCGCGACGCCCTGCTGCTTCAGCTCGCGCATGATCGTGAACAGATGCGCCGCTTCCGCAGGCGTCAGCGTCGCGGTCGGTTCGTCGAGAATCAGCACGCGCGCATCGAGCGACAACGCCTTGCCGATTTCGACGAACTGCTGCTGAGCAACCGACAGTTCCCGGATCGGCACCGCCAGATCGATCGCGACGCCGAGCCGCTTGAAGATCGCGGCCGCCGCGCGCCGCATCCTGCCGCGTTCGAGCAGGCCGAAGCGGTTGCGCATTTCACGGCCGAGAAACATGTTCTCCACCGCGTTCAGATACGGAATCAGGCTGAACTCCTGAAACACGATACCGACGCCCGCGGCCACCGCATCGTGATAGTTCGCGAAGTGGCGCTGCTCGCCGTCGAGCGTAATCGTGCCTTCGTCCAGCTGATAAATGCCGCACAGAATCTTCATCAGCGTCGACTTGCCCGCGCCGTTCTCGCCAAGCAGCGCGTGAATCTCGCCGCGCGCGATCTCGAGGTGAATGCCTTGCAGCGCCTTCACGCCGGGAAAGCTCTTGCTGATGTTGTCGAGCTTCAGAAGCGTATCCATCGCGTGTTCCTTTGGTGCGCGCCGCCGCGCGTGATCCGCACGTGCGGCGGCCTGCGCTTGCGTTACCAACTGAAGCCCTTCGCGTTGCTCTTGTCGATCATCTTCACGTCGACCGGAATCGCCTTCGGCACATTGGCGCCCCACTTCTTCGCGAGCGCGATGCCGAGCGCGATGCGTACCTGGTCGGCCGGGAACTGCGCGGAGGTCTCGACGAATTTCGAATTCGGCTTCTGGATCGCGGCGATCGCTTCAGGCGCACCATCGACGCTCGTCAATTTGATGTCCTTGCCCGACGACTCGATCGCCGACAGCGCGCCCATCGAGCCGCCGTCGTTCACGCTGAACACGCCCTTCAGATTCGGATGCGCCTGGATCATGTTCTCGGTGACGGACAGCGCCGTCGCACGTTCCTGCTTGCCGTTCTGCGTATCGACGAGCTTCACGCCCGGCGCTTTCGCGAGCGCCGCCTTGCAGCCGCGCACGCGTTCGAGAATCGGCACGACCGGAATGCCGTCGAGAATCGCTACTTCGCCGCTGCCGCCGATCGACTTCGCGAGGTAGTCGCAAGCCATCACGCCCGCGTCGTAGTTCTTCGAGCCGACGAACGAATCGACCGGACCGTTCGCGTTCGCATCGACCGCGACCACCACCACGCCCGCCTTCTTCGCCGACATGACCGCCGACTGGATGCCGGTCGAATCGGTCGGATTGACGAGCAGGATGTCGATCTTCTTTTGCAGCATGTCTTCGACGTCGCTGACCTGCTTGCTGACGTCGTGATGCGCGTCGGTGACGACGACGGTCGCGCCGGTCGACGCGGCCGCATCGTTCAGCGCTTTTTGCATCGTCACGAAGTACGGGTTGTTCAGTTCCTGGAACGTCATGCCGATTTTCAGCGGCGCGGCCTGCGCGGTCTGCGCGGCCGACATGGCAACGAGCGACAAACCGAACGCGAGCGCGGCGACGCGGCGCGTCAAGATGATTGAGCGGTTCGATGAGCTGAGCGGAAAAGCAGACGGCTTCATGGTTGTCTCCATTTTTTGAAGTGAGCACGCCCCTCGCGCTGTGGGCGCACAGCGCGATCGATGCGTGTTGAAACGCGAGTGGACTAAAGCAGCGAACTACCGGGCGGCGGGCACTATGTGACGGGGTACGCGACCCCGCTGCGCGGCAAGCCGGGCGCGAGCACGATCGCCGGCGCGTTATCGATGCCCCTGCCGTGCGCGGCCGCTTGCTCGGAAGCATCGCGGCTCGCATCGTTCAGCTGCTGATAACGACGAAACGTCGACGGCGCCATGCCCTTCATCGCGAGAAACTGCCGGTTGAAATTCGACAGGTTGTTGAAGCCCGTCTTGAAGCAGATGTCGGTCACGCTCAGTTCACCATCGGTCAGCAACTGGCACGCGAGATTGATGCGCATGCGGTTCACGTACTGCACGAACGGCAGCCCGGTATGGCGGCGGAAATAACGCGAAAACGCGCTGACGCTCTGCCCGGCAAGTTGCGCAAGCTCCGACTCGCGCAACTCGTTCGCGAGGTTCTTGCCGATATACGCGAGCACGTGATTGATGCGGGTTGCCGCGAAGCTGGTCGGATCGGCCTGATACGCGGGACTCGCGAGCGTGTCGCGATCCTGCGCGTTCATCAGGATCTCCAGCATCGACATGAACAGCACGAGCCGGCGCAACCCGCGCGCCGCGAGCAGTTCCAGAAAGAGCGGCTTGATCTGCACCGAGGTCTCCAGACCGAACGACAGGCCGCGGCGCGCATCGGCAAGCATCGCTTCGACCTGACGCCACTCGGGGAAGCTCTCGAGACAGTTCGAAACGAACTCCTGGCCGAACTGCACGACCAGATTGCGCTGCGCGACGCTCTCGCCTTCGGGCACGTCGCTGACCCAGTTGTGCGGCAGGTTCGGCCCCATCAGCACGAGATTGCCGGGCGCGAAGCTGCCGATGTGGTCGCCGACGAACATCTTGCCGGTCGTCGCGACGATCAGATGGATCTCGTACTCCGGATGAAAGTGCCAGCGCACCGTTCGATACGGATAGCCATGCGACCACACTTTGAACGACTCGTCGTGGCGGACGGCCACGATTTCGAGATCAGGTTGCACTGTCTGCCTCCATGAAGCGGCACCTGTGAGGCGCCGCCGATCTTGATCTTGTAAAGCGAAAAGTAACCGCCAAACGCGTTGGCGACCACTTAAAAAGAAACCGCGGACCGATACTTTTTTGCATTCGGGTTAGCCCCGACGCGCACGAGGTCAAATTTGATGCAATGCAATATGCGTAGCGCGGCTTGATTTTCGGCCGCCGAGACTCGTCACCACGACCGGCGCGGCCTGCATGCCGCACTGCGCCACGAAAACTCCGCGCCCTTGCCTTGACTTTCGCCTGTCCGGGTACGATCATTCGCTCACAAACAGAGCAAATGCTCTAGCACAGAAAACGTGCGCCACGCGCGCCGCGAACAATTGCAACTACGTTGCACGGGACCAGAGTGGGCAATCAAGCGCCGACTCTGGCCGACACAGGAGACAGAACATGAACAGCGGGCAAGGCAGCGGCGCGGCCGCAAACGTGATCCTGCACATCGGCGCGGGATCGTTTCATCGCGCGCATCAGGCGTGGTATCTGCACCGGCTGAACGAAGCGGGCGCGGCCAGCGAGCCGCGCTGGTCGCTCACCGTCGGCAATATCCGCGGCGACATGAACCCGGTGCTCGAAGCGCTCGCCGCGCAGAACGGCGCCTACACGCTCGAAACGGTCACGCCGCAAGGCGAGCGCGCCTACGAGACGATCCGCTCGATCGAGCGCGTGCTGCCGTGGAGCGAAAGCCTCGACGGACTGATCGAAGCGGGCGCCGATCCGGCTTGCAAGATCATCGCGTTCACCGTGACCGAAGGCGGCTATTACCTCGACGAACACGACCGGCTCGATACCGCGAATCCCGATCTCGCGGCCGACCTCGCCGGCGGCCACACGACCATCTACGGCGCACTCGCGGCGATTCTCGACGCGCGCGTGAAGCGCGGCGCGGGCCCCGTGACGCTGCAGACCTGCGACAACCTGCGCAGCAACGGCGAGCGCTTTCATGCGGGCATGAGCGAGTTCCTCGAACGACGCGGCGCAAACGAACTCGCGCAATGGTTCGACGACCACACGTCGTGCCCGTGCTCGATGGTCGATCGCATCACGCCGCGTCCGACGTCCGAAGTGCGCGAGCGCGTGAAGGCCGCGACCGGCGTCGACGACGCGTGTCCCGTGATGGGCGAGGCGTTCATCCAGTGGGTGATCGAAGACCGCTTCATCGCGGGACGGCCGGCCTGGGAGAAGGTCGGCGCGGAACTCGTCGATTCGGTGCTGCCGTACGAGGAAGCGAAGATCCGCATCCTCAACGCGACGCATAGCTGCATCGCGTGGGCGGGCACGCTGGTCGGCCTGAACTACATTCACGAAGGCACGCTCGACGCCGACATCCGCCAGTTCGCGTACGACTACGTGAGCGAGGACGTGATCCCGTGTCTGACACCGAGCCCGCTCGATCTCGAACGCTATCGCGACGTCGTGCTCGAACGCTTCAGCAACCCGCATATCCTCGACACGAACCAGCGCGTCGCCGCCGATGGCTTCTCGAAGCTGCCCGGCTTCATCGCGCCGACACTCGCCGAATGTTTCGAGCGCGGCGTCACGCCGGCCGCGACCGCGATGCTGCCCGCGCTGTTCTTCCGCTTTCTGGAACGCTGGCACACGGGCAAGCTGCCCTACGCGTATCAGGACGGCGTAATGGACGAGCGCGTCGCGCACGGTTTTTTCGAAGCACCCGAGCCGCTGCGCGCATTCGCGGCCGACCGCCTGCTGTGGGGCGGCATGGCGCAGACGCCTGAGCTCGAAGCGGCGCTCGCGGGCGCGCTCGCGCGTGTCGACGCATGGCTCGCGAAACGCGGCGCGGCTTGAGCGCTCGACCACCTGACGCGCATCGAGCCAGGCTTAATGCGCATGACAGCCCGCGCGATGTGCGGCTAAAGTAGCGCATCCCCAACGACGAAGGTTTCGCTCCCATGTACCTAGGCATCGACCTCGGCACGTCCGAAGTGAAAGTTCTGCTGCTCGCCTCCGACGGCCGCGTGATCGGCACGGCAGGCTCGCCGTTCACCGTTTCGCGTCCGCATCAGCGCTGGGCCGAGCAGAATCCCGAAGACTGGTGGGCGGGCACGCGCGCCGCACTCGCCGCGTTGCGCGCGCATCATCCCGACGAGTTCGCGCAGATTCGCGGCATCGGCCTGTCGGGGCAGATGCACGGCGCAGTGCTGCTCGATGCGGAAAACCGCGTACTGCGTCCCGCGATCCTGTGGAACGACATGCGTAGCGACAAGGAATGCGCAGAGCTGACCGAGCGCGCGCCGGATCTGCACAGCGTCGCCGGCAATCTGGCAATGCCCGGTTTCACCGCGCCGAAGCTGCTGTGGGTCGCGCGTCACGAGCCGGAGATTTTCGCTAGAACAGCCTGCGTGCTGCTGCCGAAAGACTATTTGCGCCTGCAACTGACGGGCGGCAAGGTGTCCGATCCGTCGGATGCGGCCGGCACGCTGTGGCTCGACGTCGCGAAACGCGACTGGTCCGATTCGCTGCTCGCCGCCTGCAACATGACGCGCGCACAGATGCCGGCGCTGCGCGAAGGCAGCGCGCCGGCCGGCACGCTGCTGCCGGAACTCGCGCGCGAATTCGGCCTGCGCGACGACGTGATCGTCGCGGCCGGCGGCGGCGACAATGCGACGAGCGCGATCGGCATCGGCGCGACCCAGCCGGGCGACGGCTTCGTGTCGTTGGGTACGTCGGGCGTGCTGTGCGTGGTCGGCGACAGTTTCCGGCCGAACCCGGCCTCCGCCGTCCACGCGTTCTGTCATGCGATCCCCGACCGTTGGCATCAGATGAGCGTGGTGCTGTCGGCGGCGAGCTGTCTGCGCTGGGTCTGCAAGCTCACGTCGACCGACGAGCCGACGCTGCTCGCCGAAATCGCGGCACTGCCCGCCGCGGCCCTGACCACCGCGCCGCTCTTCTTGCCGTATCTGTCGGGCGAACGCACGCCGCATAACGACCCGTATGCGCAAGGCGTGTTCTTCGGCATGACCCACGCCACCGATCGCGCGCTGCTCGGCTACGCGGTGCTCGAAGGCGTGACGCTCGCGCTGACCGACGGCCTCGACGCGCTGCGCGCGGCCGGCACCGAGGCGAAGGTGCTGTCGCTGCTCGGCGGCGGCGCGCGCAGCGATTACTGGGCCCAGTTGCTCGCCGATGCGCTCGACACCGTCACCGTCAAGCACGGCGGCGGCGAAACCGGCGCGGCGCTCGGTGCGGCGCGTCTCGGCTGGCTCGCCGCGGGTGGCGAACCGGCCACCGTGCTGACCAAGCCGCCCGTCGAAAAGGAGTTCACGCCGAATCCGCGCCGCCACGCGGAATTGCGCACGCGCCTCGAAGCGTATCGCGCGCTGTATCGCCACGTACGGCCGCTGTTCGATCCCGCCCGCGCACCGCTCGCCTGAGCGTCAACCGCGGCCGGCCTGCGCGACGAACGCGCCGCCGGCCGCTTTCGTCGGCACACCTCAACCGAAACCTCATCGTGCCCAGGTCCACAGAAAAACTCGATCTCGCCACGCGCGCCGCGTGGCTTTACTACGTCGCGGGCAACACCCAGAACGAAATCGCCGAGAAGCTGCAGGTGTCGCGGCCGGTCGCGCAGCGGCTCGTCGCGTTCGCGGTCGAAAAGAATCTGATCCGCGTGCGGGTCGATCACAAGCTCGCCGATTGTCTGACGCTCGCCGATCAGTTGTCGAAGCGCTATGGCCTGACCATGTGCGAGATCGTGCCGGTCGACGACGATACGCCCGAGGAAGTCGACCGCAAGCTCGCCGTGGCCGGCGCCCAGGTGATGGAGCGCTATCTGAGTGTGGAGAAACCGATGGTGGTCGCGGTCAGCAGCGGCCGCACGCTGAAGGCCGCGGTCGATCAGATCGCGCAGCTGGACCGTCCGCAGCATCGGCTGGTATCGATGGTCGGCGCGATCGCTCAGGACGGCTCCTCGAACCGCTATGACGTCGCGCTGCACATTTCGGAGAAGACCGGCGGCAAGCATTTTCTGCTGCCCGCGCCGCTGCTCGCCGACAGCGAGGCCGAGCGCGCGCAGTGGTGCAATCACCGTCTGTATCGTATCGTCGAGTCGCTGTCCGCGCAGGCCGATGTCGCGTTCGTCGGCATCGGCAACATCGGCATGACGTGTCCGCTGCACGAGGACGGTTTCATCACGGAAGGCGAGGTGAAGGAATTGATGCACAACGGCGCGGTCGCCGAAATGCTCGGCCTGCCGATCGATGCAGCCGGCGCGCCCGTCGAATCGCCGACCGGGCGGCGCGTGACCAGCATCGCGCTCGACGCGCCGCCGCGCCGGCCGACCATCGGGTTCGCGGGTGGGCAGCGCAAGCGCGAGGCGTTGATCGCGGTGCTCAAGGGCGGGTGGTTGTCGGGGCTCGTGACCGATGAGTTGTGCGCGCGGGCGGCGTTGGAGGCGTGAGCGGCGGGTGAGTGCAAGTGCTCACGGCACAGCTTGACGGCAAAAGCAAAGCGGCGCCCAGGCGCCGCTTTTCACTTCCTCAAGCCGCCAGCACCTCGACGATCTTGCGCTGGAACGCCTTACCCTCGCTGTCGAACAGATGGCAATGCTCGGGCGTCGCGCCGAGCTTTTGCGTGTTGCCCTTCGCATGCCGCTCGAGCGGCGGAATCCGCGCGATCAAACCGTCCGGCGCGACGCTCGACTCCGCGTACAGATACGCGGCATCGCCGAGCGATTCGACCGTCATCGTGCGCGCCTCAATGCCGTCCTCGGTGGTGCTGACGTGCAGATGCTCGGGCCGGATGCCGACCGTCACCTTGTCGCCCTGCTTCGCCGCGCCCGGCTCGACCGACACGCGCTGCGTCTCGCCGGTCTCGTAACGCACCGAGACGCCGTCGTGCGACACCGACTGCACGACGCCTTCCATGAAGTTCATCTTCGGCGAGCCGATGAAGCCGGCGACGAAGCGGTTCGCCGGCGCGTGATACAGCATCGTCGGGCTGCCGACCTGCTCCAGATTGCCCGCCGACAGCACGACGATTTTGTCGGCCAGGGTCATCGCCTCGACCTGGTCGTGCGTCACGTAGATCATCGTGGTCTTCAGTTCGTCGTGCAGACGCGCGAATTCGAGGCGCATCTTCACGCGCAGCGCGGCGTCGAGATTCGACAGCGGCTCGTCGAACAGGAACACCTTCGGCTTGCGCGTGATCGCGCGGCCGATCGCGACGCGCTGGCGCTGCCCGCCCGACAGCTGCTTCGGCTTGCGTTCGAGCAGGTGATCGATGTGCAGAATCTTCGCCGCGTTGCGCACGGCCGCATCGATCTCCGGCTTCTTCGCGCCCGCGAGCTTCAGGCCGAACGCCATGTTGTCGTACAGCGTCATGTGCGGATACAGCGCGTACGACTGGAACACCATCGCGATACCGCGCTTGGCCGGCGGCACGTCGTTCATGCGCACGGCGTCGATGTTCAGATCGCCGCCCGTGATGTCCTCGAGGCCCGCGATCATCCGCATCAGGGTCGATTTGCCGCAACCGCTCGGCCCGACGAACACGACGAACTCGCCGTCCGCGATGTCGAGATTGATGTCGCGCATCACTTCGTTGTCGTCGTAGGCCTTTCTGATGTTGCGCAAGGTTACGCTTGCCATGATGTGTCTCCGTGTAATGCTGTTCGATACTTCGTGCCGCTACTGATTGAAGTGTAGTGTCGCGTGCGTTCGTGTGCTCAGGGTGACGCGGCCGTCGCGGACAGCGTCCATTGCGCGACGAGCTCCGGCAACTGCCGCATATCGTCGAACACGTGACGCGCGCCCGCCGCATGCAGACGATCGATCTGCGCATCGCTCGCATGACCGCCGCCGATGAACCCCAGCACCGCCATGCCCGCCGTGGCCGCCGCCGTGACGCCGGTCACGCTGTCCTCGACGACGAGGCACGCGGCGGGTGCGAGCCCGAAGCCCTGTGCCGCCGCCAGATACACGTCCGGCGCGGGCTTCGGATTCGGCACCGCGTCGGCGCAAAACAGCTGCTCGCCGAAGAATCGCTTCAGGCCCGTGCGCGCCAGCACCGTCTCGACGTACGGCCGGAAGCTATTGCTCGCGCAGCCCTTGACGAGCGGCACCTGGGTGAGCGCCATCTCGATGCCGTCGACCGCGGGCGCCTCGATTGCCGCCGCTTCGACCGCGCGGCGGATCGCATCGATATCGTCGGCGCCGAGCTGTTTGCCGAGCTGCGTCGCGGTGTCCCGCAACACGCGCTCGATGCGCAGCCCGAGCAGCGGCAAAACGACCGGCTCGACGTCGATGCCGGGCCAGCGCGCTTCGAGTTCGCGCACCAGCATGCGCGCAGCCACCGCTTCGCTGTCGATCAGCACGCCGTCGCAATCGCAGATCAACGCGTATCGCGCGATGCCCGGGCCTGCCGTCGGGTCCGTCATCACTTGACCGCCCCGAACGTGAGCCCGCGCACCAGCTGCTTCTGCGACAGCCAGCCGACGATCAGGATCGGCGCGACCGCCAGCAACGAAGCGGCCGAAAGCTTCGCCCAGAACAGTCCTTCAGGACTCGAATACGACGCGATAAACACGGTCAGCGGCGCCGCGTTCGAGCTCGACAGGTTGATGCTCCAGAACGCCTCGTTCCACGACAGGATCACGAGCAGCAGCGCGGTCGACGCGAGTCCGGGCAGCGCCATCGGCATCAGCAGATAGACGATCTCCTGCCACGTCGCCGCGCCGTCGATCCGCCCGGCCTCGAGAATGTCGCGCGGTATTTCGGCGAAGTACGTGAACGCCATCCACACCGCGATCGGCAGATTCATCAGCGTATAGACGATGACGAGACCCGACACCGTATCGAGCAGGCCGCTGCTTTTCCACAGCAGATAGATCGGCACCAGCACGCCGACCGACGGCATCATCTTCGTTGACAGCATCCACAGCAACACTTTCTGCGTGCGCCGCGTCGGGAAGAACGCCATCGCGTACGCGCACGGCACCGCGAGGATGAGGCACAGCAGCGTGACGCCGACCGAGATCAGGATCGAGTTCCACGCGAACGAGAAATAGTTGCTGCGCGCGAACACCTCGCGGAAGCTGTCGAGCGTCGGCATGAAAAACAGCGACGACGCGTAGGCCTGCTGCTCGGTCTTGAACGCGGTGATCGTCATCCAGAAGATCGGGAAGAACAGCAGCAGCGCGACCAGCCAGGCGAGCACGCCGGGAATCGCGCGCAGCACCGGCTCGAAAGGCGACTTGTGCGGCAGCGCGACCGGCTGCGTCGTCGATGCGGCAGTGGAGGCAACATGGCTCATTTTTCGTACTCCCCTTTCAGGTTCTTCGCGAGCATCCGCACGAGGAAGAACGACACGATATTGGCCAGCACGACCGCGAGAATGCCGCCCGCCGATGCGAGACCGACGTCGAACTGTTGCAGGCCGAGCGCGAAGATCAGGTACGACAAGGTGGTGGTCGCGTTGCCCGGACCACCGCCCGTGGTCGTGTAGATCTCGGCAAAGATCGACAGCAGGAAAATCGTCTCCATCATCACGACGACCGCGATCGCGCGTCGCAGGTGCGGCAGCGTGATGTAGAAGAACATCGAGAACGGACCCGCGCCGTCGATCTTCGCGGCTTCCTTCTGCTCCTGGTCGAGCGACTGGATCGCCGTAAAAAGAATCAGGAACGCGAACGGCAGCCACTGCCACGCGACGATCATGATCACCGCGGTCAGCGGATAGTCGGCGAACCAGTCGATCGGCTGCATGCCCAGCGCGCGCATGCCCTGAGCGACGAGCCCGTAGACCGGGTGCAGGATCATGTTCTTCCAGATCAGCGCGCTGACCGTCGGCATCACGAAGAACGGCGCGATCGCGAGCAGGCGGGCCACGCCCTGACCGTAGAACTTGCGATCGAACAGAATCGACATCAGCACGCCGCCGCCCACGGTGATCACGAGCACCCACACGATCAGCTCGATCGTATGCGCGATCGACGGGCCGAACGACGGATCGGTGGCGAGGTAGCGGTAGTTGTCGAGGCCGGCGAATCCGCGCAGATCGGGATTCAACAGGTTGTAGTGCGAAAACGAGAACCAGATCGTCATCGCGAGCGGAATCGTCATCCACAGAACCAGCACGCCGACCGACGGCGCGACGAGCCAGCGGGCCGAATTGGCCTTACGGGCTTCGCGTTCTTTTTCTGTCTGGGGATGGGCTTGCATCATTGGGACGCGCAAAGGACGCATGATGGACCACCTGTACGGAAATGCGCGGAGCGTTTGCCTGAGCCGCGTTGGCGCGATGCGGCGTGCGGTGCCGAAAGACACAACACACGTCCCGCATCGCATGCGGCGCAGGCAAACGGCCGCCCTGCTGCATGAGCCGCATCGGTCGATGCGGCTGGCCTGCCGGGTTACTTCTGATAACCCGCCTGCTTGACCGCGCGATCGGCGGCCGCGTTGCCGGCCGCGAGCGCCTGGTCGACCGTCATCTGACCGGCGATCGCGCCGGAGATACTCTGCCCGACCACCGTGCCGAACGACTGGAACTCAGGTATCCCGACGAACTGCACGCCGGTGTACGGGACCGGCTTCAAGGTCGGATGATCCGGGTCGGCGGTCTGGATCGCCTTCAGCACGAAGTCGCCGAACGGCGCGGCCTGTTTGTACTCGGGGCGCGCATAGGTGGACTGGCGCGTGCCCGGGGGAACCGAGGCCCAGCCCTCATCCTTCGCGACCATTTCGATGTATTCCTTCGAGGTCGCCCACTCGATGAACTTCTTCGCCGAATCGGCCTGCTTCGACGACTTCGGAATCGCCAGCGCCCAGGCCCACAGCCAGTGCGAACCCTTCGGCGTGACCGCGACCGGTGCCGCGGCGAAGCCGACCTTGTCGGCAATCTGCGACTGCTGCTTGTTGTACAGCATGCCGGCCGCGACCGTCGCGTCGATCCACATCGCGCACTTGCCGGACGACATCAGTGTCAGGTTCTCGTTGAAGCCGTTCGAGCTGGCTCCCGGAGGGCCGTCCTTCTTCAGCAGATCGACGTAGAACGTCATTGCCTTCTTCCATTCCGGCGACGTCAGCTGCGCGTTCCACTTCTCGTCGAACCAGCGCCCGCCGAACGTGTTCACGACCGTCGTGCCGTACGCCATGTTCTCGCCCCAGCCCGCCTTGCCGCGCAGACAGATGCCGTATTGCTCCTTGGACTTGTCGGTGAGCTTGTCGGCGAACTGGGCGATCTGGTCGTAGGTCGGCTGGTCGGGCATCTTCAGGCCGGCCTTGTCGAACAGATCCTTGCGGTAATAGGTCATTGAGCTTTCGACGTAGAACGGCAGCGCGTACAGCTGGCCGTTCGCGGACAGGCCGTCGCGGGCCGTCTTGACGACGTCGTTCAGGTCGTAGCTCGCCGGCAGGTTCGTGATCGGCGCGAGCCAGCCGCGCTTGCCCCATTGCGGCGTTTCGTACGCGCCGATCGTCATCACGTCGAACTGGCCGCTGCCGGTCGTGATGTCGGTCGTCGCGCGCTGACGCAGCACGTTTTCCTCGAGGATGACCCAGTTCAGCTTGATGTCCGGATTCGCTTTTTCGAACGCGGGCGACAGCTTCTTCAGCTCGATCATGTCCGGATTGTTCAGCGTCGCGATGGTCACCGTCGCCGCCGATGCGCTCAGCGCGAAGCAGGTGGCCGCGCCGGCACCGGCCGCCTTCAGCGCGAATTTGAAAGCTGGTTTCATCGTTGTCTCCTTTCTCATACGTTATGTGATGCTGCGTTCGTTTGACGACTTCACGCGTCGCTCAGAGCACCCAACGTGCCCGCTCCCTGCTCTTCGTTCAGCTCATCCAGTTGCCGCCGTCGACGTTCAGCGTCTGCGCGGTGATGTAGTCGGCATCGGCCGACGCGAGGAACAGCGCGGCGCCGGTCAGATCATCGGGCACGCCCATGCGCCCGAGCGGCACGGCCTCGCCGACGAGGCGCTTCTTCTCGCCGAGCGGCCGGTTTTCGTAGCGCGCGAACAGCGCGTCGACCTCGTTCCACATGGGCGTATCGACGACGCCCGGCGCGATGCCGTTCACGTTGATCTTATGCGGCGCGAGCGCGAGCGCCGCGGACTGCGTATAGCTCAACACCGCCGCCTTGGTCGCGCAGTAGTGCGAAACGAGCGCCTCGCCGCGCCGGCCGGCCTGCGACGACATGTTGATGATCTTGCCGCCGCGGCCCTGCTCGACCATCTGCCGCGCGACCGCCTGCATCAGAAAGAACATGCCTTTTACATTGACCGCGAACAGGCGGTCGAACACGTCCCAGGATTCGTCGAGAAGCGGGCGCATGTCGAACAGCGCCGCGTTGTTGAAGAGAATGTCGATCTTGCCGAAGCAGCCGAGCGTGCTCGTGACGATGCGCTCGATGTCCTCGCGGCGCCGGACATCGGCGCTGACGCTCAGTACGCGCTCGCCGTAGGTACCGCGCAGCGCGCCGCCGATGCTCTCGGTCGGCTTCACGTCGACCAGCACGCAGCGCGCGCCTTCGTCGAGGTAGCGCAGGGCCACCGCTTCACCGATACCGCTGGCCGCGCCCGTCAGAATGGCGACCTTGTCCTGCAATCGTGCCACTGCCTGTCTCCGGTTCGTTTTTGATTTCTGGCGCGCAGTGAGCGAACGCTCATCGCGCGATCAATTGCTCGGTTGGTGATCGAATGATCGGATACGGACCGGGTCATGTCAAGGCACGCGGACGAATTTCGATGGTGCAGCGCGGCAGGCGCAAGCGGGGCGCGACGCGGGTCGCCACGACGCGTTCGGCGCTTCCCGCCACGCGAAGGAGCGCGCCACTGACAAAAAATCGCGATACGTTATATCATTTCGACCTCGCCGCCCTCCCGGGCGCCGCCACATCAGGAGATTCACGCCGATGACTACCTCGCTCGCCGAACAGCACGCCCTGCGACTGACGCATGCGGATGCGCACGCCGCTGCACAGGGGCTCGCGCTGACTCCGCTGCGCCGCCAGGTGTACGCGGCGATCGTCGCGAGCGAGCGGCCGGTCGGCGCGTACGAATTGCTCGACGCGCTCGCGCCCGAGCGCGGTCGCATGCCGCCGACCACGGTCTATCGCGCGCTCGACTTCCTCGTCGCGCATGGCTTCGTGCACCGGATCGAATCGAAGAACGCGTTCGTCGCCTGCTGCGAGATCGGCGTGCCGCATCGCAGCCAGTTCCTGATGTGTGACGGCTGCGGCGCGACCGTCGAAATTCCCGGCGACGAACTCGCCGAGCGCCTGTCGCACAGCGCGCCCGCGCATGGCTTCGAGGTGCATCGCCAGGTGATCGAACTGAGCGGCCTGTGCGCGCTGTGTGCGCGAGCGGCGAAGCCCGGCGGCGCCAGCGGCGCAGCAGGCGCTTCGTCGTGATCAGGCGCGCGGCGCCCCGCTGAGCGCAGCCCGGTATCTGGCCTTGCCACCCCGAGTGGCTCATTCAAACTTTCACGCAGCAGGAAAACAACGATGAAAACGATCGGTTCGATGTTGTCCACGGCGCACCGCGCGCTGAAGCGTTCGACCTCTGTGCGCCCCCACCTGCGCACCTGGCTGCTCGCGGCCGCGGCGCTCTGCTTCGGCCACGGGGCGTTCGCCGCCGACGCAAAAATTCCGGTCGTCGCCGCGGAGAACTTTTACGGCGACGTGGTGCGGCAACTCGGCGGCGATCGCGTCGACGTGACCAGCATCCTCAGCAATCCGGACCAGGACCCGCATCTGTTCGAAGCGAGTCCAGCCACCGCACGAGCGTTGCAGCATGCGAGCCTCGTCGTCTACAACGGCGCCGACTACGATCCGTGGATGGCGAAGCTGCTGGCCGCGTCGAAAGGTTCGCAGCGCACCGTGATCGTCGCGGCCGACCTCGTCGGCAAAAAAGGCGGCGACAATCCGCACCTGTGGTACGACCCGGCGACGATGCCGAAAGTCGCGCGCGCGGTCAGCGACGCGCTCGCCGCTGCTGACCCGGCGCACAAGTCGGCGTACGATGCGAACCTCGCGAAGTTTCTCGATTCGCTGAAGCCGATCGACGCGAAGGTCGCCGAACTGCGCGGCCGCTATGCGGGCCTGCCTGTCACGGCGACCGAACCGGTGTTCGGCTATATGTCCGACGCGATCGGTCTAGGCATGCGCAACCAGCGCTTCCAGCTCGCCGCGATGAACGACACCGAAGCGAGCGCGGCCGACATCGCCGCGTTCGAACGCGATCTGCGCGAGCGGCGCGTGCGCGTGCTGATCTATAACAGCCAGGCCACCGAGGCGCTGACCCAACGCATGCTGAAGCTCGCGCAACAATCGAAGGTACCGACGATGAGCGTCACCGAAACCCTGCCGGCCGGCAAGACCTATCAGACGTGGATGCTGACGCAGCTCGACGCGCTGCAGAAAGCGCTCGCCGCGGGCGACACGAACGGCGCGACCAACGCGAACGCGAAAGGAAAGACTCCATGATTCCGACTGGCCATCAAACGCCAGCAGGTGCGCCGGCGGGCGCCCCCAGCATGCGCGGCGACACGCCCGTGCTCGAACTCGACAACGTGACGCTCGATCTGGGCGGCCGCACGATCCTGCGCGACACCAGCTTCGTCGTGAACCAGGGCGAGTTCATCGGCGTGCTCGGGCCCAACGGCGCGGGCAAGACGACGCTGATGCGCGCGGTGCTCGGCCTCGTGCCGGCCGCCGGCGGCGCGATTCGCGTGCTCGCGCAGCCGGTCGAGCGCGGCAATGCGTCGATCGGCTATATGCCGCAGACGCGCACCGCACTCGCCGGCCGGCGCGTGCGCGGCCGCGATTTCGTTGCGATGGCCGCCGATGGTCATCGCTGGGGCTTGCCGCATGCGGATGCGAAAACGCGCGCGGACGTCGATCGGGTGCTCGAGCTCGTCGGCGCAACGAATCTGTCAAAGCGGCCGCTGTCGGAGCTGTCGGGCGGCGAACGGCAGCGGCTCCTGCTCGCGCAATGCCTGCTCGGCAATCCGAAACTGCTGCTGCTCGATGAGCCGTTGATCAGTCTCGATCCGCATCATCAGAAGAGCGTCGTCGAACTCGTGCGGCGCGTGCAACAGGAGCTCGGCATCGCGGTGCTGTTCTCCGCGCATGAACTCAATCCGCTGCTCAACTCGATCGATCGCGTGCTGTATCTCGGCAGCGGCGTCGCGGCGCTCGGCACCGTCGACGAAGTGATCACGCGGCCGGTGCTGTCGCGTCTGTACGGCTCGCCGATCGACGTGATGCGCGTGAACGGCCGCATCTTCGTGATGTCGGGCGGCGTCGAAGTCGAGAAGCACGATCACGAGCATGAAGACGAGGACGGCGGCCATACGCATTCGCACGGTCACTCGCATGAGCATGGCCACGGTCATTCACACGGCCACTCACACAGTCACTCGAACCCGCACGACTCACGCGACGGACACAAGCACGATGTTTGAATACGATTTCATGGTGAACGCATTCGCGGCGTCGGGGATCGTCGCGGTGCTGGCCGGCGTGGTCGGCTATTTTCTGGTGATGCGCGGACAGACGTTCGCGGGCCACGCACTGTCGCATGTCGGCTTCACCGGCGCGACGGGCGCGGTGCTGATCGGCATCTCGCCGATCTGGGGGATGATCGGCTTCACGCTCGCGGCCGGTGTCGGCATGGGCGCGCTCGGCGAGCGGCTCGCCGGACGCGACGTCGCGATCGGCGTGATCCTTTCCTTGTCGCTCGGTTTCGGGCTGCTGTTTCTGCACTTCTTCACCGCGTACGCGACGCAGGTCACGGCGCTGCTGTTCGGCAACGTGCTCGGCGTCAACGCATCGACGCTCGGCGTGCTCGCGGCGTTGGGCGTCGTCAGTCTCGTCGCGCTCGCGGCCATCATGCGGCCGCTGCTGTTCGCGTCGCTGCAGCCGGAGCTTGCCGAAGCGAAGGGCGTGTCGCTGCGCCGCGTATCGGTGCTGTTTCTCGCGATCGCCGCGCTGGCCGTCGCCGCCTGCACGCAGATCGTCGGCGTGCTGCTCGTGTTCACGCTGATGGTCGGCCCCGCCGCCGCCGCGCAGAACCTCAGCACGCGGCTGTCCGCCGGTCTCGTGCTCGCGGCCGTGTTCGCGCTCGCGCAGGCGTGGCTCGGGCTGACGCTCGCGTTCTACACCGATTGGCCGACGAGCTTCTGGATCACCGTGCTGTCGGCGGTGGTGTATGGCGGGAGTCTGCTGAAGCGGCATTGAGCAACGCTTGCGTCGATCAGATGAAAAAACGGCGGCACCTGAGGTGCCGCCGTTTTTTTTTGCGCCGCGTTTTACGACGTTTTTCAGCCGACCAACACCTTCGCGTGATGCGCGAGATGATCCTCGATGAAGGTCGAGATGAAGTAGTAGCCGTGGTCGTAGCCCGCATGACGATGCAACGTCAGTGGCTGACCCGCGGCCTTGCACGCCGCTTCGAACACGTCGGGATTCAGTTGCGTGGGCAGGAACTGATCCGCGAGCCCCTGATCGATGAGAATCCCTTCCGCGAACTTGCGCGTCGCATGCGCGACCAGCTCGCTCGCGTCGTACTGCTTCCACGCTTCGCGGTTCTCGCCCAGATAGCCGCTGAACGCCTTCTCGCCCCACGGACAACGCATCGGTGCCGCGATCGGCGCGAACGCCGACACCGACCGATAGAGGTCCGGATTGCGCAGCGCGAGCATCAATGCGCCGTGACCGCCCATCGAATGACCGAAGATGCCGAGGCGGTCGCCATCGACCGGCAATTCGTTCACGACCGTCTCGCGCAGCTCATCCCGCACGTATGAGTACATGCGGTAATGCTTCGCCCACGGCTCCTCGGTCGCATCGACGTAAAAGCCCGCGCCGACGCCGAAGTCCCACGCATCGCTCTCGCCCGGCACGCCCGCGCCGCGCGGACTCGTATCGGGCGCGATCAGCACGATGCCGTGCTGGGCCGCGAAGCGCTGCGCACCGGCCTTGATCGGAAACGTTTCTTCCGTGCAGGTCAGTCCGGCCAGATAGAACAACGCCGGCACACGTCCCGCGTTCTCATGCAACGCCTGCGGCGGCAGATAGACCGAGAAGCGCATCGGCAGACCGATGGTGCGCGACTCGTGCCGGTAAAAACGCTGCTCGCCGCCATGACAGGCGTGCGACGAAAGTAATTCGAGCATCGCAACACTCCTCTCTTAGTACAACACGACCGAGCGGATCGACTCGCCCTTCTTCATCAGCTCGAAGCCCTCGTTGATGCGCTCGAGCGGCAGACGGTGCGTGATCAGATCGTCGATATTGATCTTGCCTTCCATGTACCAGTCGACGATCTTCGGCACGTCGGTGCGCCCGCGCGCGCCGCCGAACGCCGAGCCCTTCCACTCGCGGCCCGTCACCAGCTGGAACGGCCGCGTGCTGATCTCCTCGCCCGCCGCCGCGACGCCGATGATGAACGACTGCCCCCAGCCCTTGTGCGTGCATTCGAGCGCCTGGCGCATCACCTTCACGTTGCCGATGCATTCGAACGAGTAGTCGGCGCCACCATCGGTCAACTGCACGATGTGATCGACGACGTTCTCGACTTCGTTCGGGTTGATGAAGTGCGTCATGCCGAACTTCTTCGCGAGCTCGACGCGCCCCGGGTTGATATCGACGCCGATGATCCTGTCCGCACCTACCATTTTGGCGCCTTGAATGACATTCAGGCCGATGCCGCCGAGCCCGAACACGACCACGTTCGCGCCCGCCTCGACCTTCGCCGAATACACGACCGCGCCGACGCCGGTCGTCACGCCGCAGCCGATGTAGCAGATCTTGTCGAACGGCGCGTCTTCACGCACCTTCGCGACCGCGATCTCCGGCACGACGATGTAGTTCGAAAACGTCGACGTACCCATGTAGTGAAACAGCGGCTTGCCGTCGAGCGAGAAGCGCGAGGTCGCATCGGGCATCAGGCCACGGCCCTGCGTCGAACGGATCGCCTGACACAGGTTGGTCTTACGCGACAGGCAGAACTTGCACTGGCGGCATTCGGGCGTGTAGAGCGGAATCACATGATCGCCCTTCTTCAGCGTGCCGACGCCCGGCCCGACATCGACGATCACGCCCGCGCCTTCGTGGCCGAGAATTGCCGGAAAGATGCCTTCGGGATCGGCGCCCGACAGCGTGTAGTAGTCGGTGTGGCAGATGCCCGTCGCCTTCACTTCGATCAGGACTTCACCGGCGCGCGGACCTTCGAGATCGACTTCCTCGATCGTCAACGGGGCGCCCGCTTTCCATGCGATTGCTGCTTTGGTCTTCATCGTCAATGCTCCTGTGTCGACCAGAGTTAGCGCTTTAGCGCCTACTCCGGACCCATCCGACATGATTGTCGCGAATACGAAATGGCATCGTGTGCCGGGCGGGCGCGTGGCGCACGAAAAGCGTAATGGTATTGCAAAGTGCGTGACGGCCGCGTTGCCGATGGCTGCGCTCGGCACCTTGTTCGACACCGTCCCCGCTAGTTCGCTTCGCGCGGCTTCGTACCACCGAACCACGGCTCGACACGGCCATATAGATCGACGAAGCGCCCATAACGCTCGGCGAGCGCCGCATCGCCTCGCGGACCCGCAACGCGCGTCGCGCCCGGCGCGAGCGCGGCCAGATCGCCCGTCTGCCAGTGGCCGCACGCGAGCCCGCCGAGGATCGCCGCGCCGCGCGGCGCCGCGTTCGGACAATCGACCGCGTACAGCTCGACGTCGAGCGCATCGGCGAGCAGTTGTCGCCACCGCGCATCGACGGAACCGCCGCCCGCGAGCTTGAGCGCCGTCACCGATGCGCCGCTCGCGCGGATCGCGTCGAGCCCGGCGCGCAACGAGAACGCCACACCTTCGAACGCGGCGCGCATCATCGCGCCGCGGGTATGCTCGAGCGACAACCCGAGCCAGCCGCCGCGCGCCTGCGGATTCAGCCACGGCGTGCGCTCGCCGGTCAGGTACGGCAGGAAGGTCAGCGCAGACGCGGCATGAGCGCCTGCATGAGCGGCCGCATCGTCCGCGTCGCCGAATGCCTCGCGGTAAGCCTCCGCCCACCCAAACGACAGCCACCCGCGCACCCGCTCCAACGCGATGCCGACGTTCTGCATCGCCGCCATCCGATACCAGTGCTCGCTCGCCGCGCGATAGCGATGCAATCCCTTCAGCGGTGCCGGCTCGTCGTTCGCGAGCACGACGATCTGTCCGCCGCTGCCGGTCGTCAGCAGCGAGTCGCCGTCGCGCGCGAGGCCGCTGCCGAGCGCCGCGCACGGCGTGTCCGCGGCACCGGTCGCGAGCACGGTACCGGCCCGCAAGCCGAGTGCCTGCGCGGCCCGCTGCGACAGCGCGCCCGACGCCGCATACGACGGCGCCAGCGGCGCGAACCAGTCGCGCGGAATCTCGAGGCGCTCCAGCAGCGCCGCGTCCCACGCGCCGGCGGGATCGGCCAGCGCGGTCGCGCACGCGTCGGACGCATCGGTCACGCATGCGCCGCCGAGCGCGACGCGCAGCCAGTCCTTCGGTTGCAGCGCCCAGCGCGTGCGGCGCGCGGCTTCAGGTTCATGCAGCACGAGCCAGCGCAGCAGCGGACCGGCCATACCGGGCGCGACCGGATTCGGTTGCGGCTCGGGCCATGCGTCGAGCACGGCGAGCGCGCGCGAGTCGGGCCACAGCATCGCACGACGAACCGCCGCGCCGTTCGCATCGAGCAGAACGACGCCGTGCATCTGCCCGGAAAAGCCGATCGCGCGCACGCCGTCACGCAACTCGGGAGGCAGGCTCGCCATCGCATCGACGAGGGCGTTCCACCAGGTCTCGACGTCGATTTCAGCCCACCCCGCGTGCGGCGTAACGAGCGTATAAGCGACGCTCGATACCGCCTGCTCGCGTCCAAGGTCGTCGACGATTGCCGCTTTCAGGGAGCCGGTGCCGAGATCGATGCCGAGAAAACTCATGAGCGCAGGAACGTTGAAATGAGGATGAAGAAGGAGCCAGCGAAGCTGGCGACGAGACTGGTGAGCGAAGTCAAAAAGCGAAGCAGCGCAGACGTCGCGAACCTTCGTCAGACAGCTCGGAAAACGCGCGAACAAAAGCCCATTCGCGGGTTAACCCCGCCGTGCGGCGAGCGTCGCCAAAACAGGACTATGCTCGAAGCCTGATACACGTCATTGATTCTCACACATATCGCCGCCGGCGACGAAGCCACACCCCGCGCGCGGCGCACCGCCCGCAATCGCCGCCGCATAGGGCTCGCCGCCGCTGCGCGGCCGATCCGTCCCACGCGTGGCTTTAATTTGCCTTTCAAAACAGGTCTGCGCATATCGTCGCCGGGAATGCCGGAATAGCCGCGTATGGTCTTGTTGCGCCTTTTCGTCCCCGATACCTTGGAGTCATCCCAAAACGAGATGGTGGAGACAGACGATATGCAAGCGAACACGGTTCACCCGTGCGACGAGCGCCTACCCGCGGGCCAGTTGCTTACCCTCGGTATTCAGCACGTGCTGGTCATGTACGCCGGCGCGGTTGCGGTACCGTTGATCATCGGCGCGGCGCTGAAGCTGCCGAAAGACCAGGTCGCCTTCCTGATCAGCGCCGACCTGTTTTCCTGCGGCATCGCCACGCTGATCCAGACGCTCGGACTGTGGATCTTCGGCATCCGTCTGCCCGTCATCATGGGCTGCACGTTCGCGGCAGTCGGCCCGATGGTCGCGATCGGCACCAATCCTTCGCTCGGTATCCTCGATATCTTCGGCTCGACGATCGCGGCCGGCGTAGTCGGCATTCTGCTTGCGCCGGCGGTCGGCAAGCTGTTGCGCTTCTTCCCGCCGGTCGTGATCGGCGTCGTGATCTCGGTGATCGGTTTGTCGCTGATGGAAGTCGGCATCAACTGGGCGGCCGGCGGCGTCGGCAATCCCGATTACGGCAATCCGGTCTACCTCGGCCTGTCGATGCTCGTGCTGACGCTGATCCTGCTCATCAACAAGTTTGCCAAAGGATTCGTCGCCAATATCTCGGTGCTGCTCGGCATCGTCGCGGGCTTCGCGATCGCACTGATGCTCGGCCGCGTCAACATGGACGGCGTCACGCACGCGCCGTGGGTCGGCATCGTGATGCCGTTCCATTTCGGTTTGCCGCACTTCGATCCGCTGTCGATCGCGACGATGGTCACCGTGATGTTCGTCACCTTCATTGAATCGACCGGCATGTTCCTCGCGGTCGGCGACATGGTCGATCGTCCGGTCGATCAGAAGACGCTGGTGCGCGGCTTGCGCGTCGACGGTCTCGGCACGCTGATCGGCGGCATCTTCAACTCGTTCCCGCATACGTCGTTCTCGCAGAACGTCGGGTTGATCGGCGTGACCGGCGTGAAGAGCCGCTTCGTCTGTGCGATGGGCGGCGTGATTCTCGTGCTGCTCGGCCTCTTTCCGAAGATGGCCCAGGTGGTGGCGTCGGTGCCGGCGTTCGTGCTCGGCGGCGCGGGCATCGTGATGTTCGGCATGGTCGCGGCGAACGGCATCAAGGTGCTGTCGCGCGTCGACTTCGTCAGGAATCAGCACAACCTGTTCATCGTCGCGGTCAGCATCGGGCTCGGCCTCGTGCCGGTCGTGTCGCCGCATTTCTTCTCGCAGCTGCCGCCGGCGCTGTCGCCGCTGTTGCATAGCGGGATTCTGCTCGCGTCGGTGTCGGCGGTCGTGCTGAACCTGATCTTCAACGGCGTGAAGAGCGAGAAGAAGGCCAAGAGCGAGCTTCGCCGCGCCGGGCACGATCTCGACAAGAGCGCGGGCAGCGAGCCGCAGAGCAACGAGATGTTGCGGGCGGCGGACCTGCATTGAGCTTATCGATGCATCGCTGACATGGCGCGCGGCACCGAGTGCCGCGCATCAAAAAAAACGCCACGGCATGCCGTGGCGTTTTCGTTTGCTTCAGCGCTTGTTCAATCCGAAGCGCTCAGCTCACCCTGCCGTCGGCGCCGAAGCCGCGACCGGCGCGCTCGTCGCACCGTAGTCGACCGGCGCGTCGGCGGGACGCGGCTGGTCGCCGTTGTGCTCGATCCAGCCGCCGCCGAGCGCCTGGTACAGTGTGACCAGGTTCTGCAGACGTTCCATGCGCGCGGTCACCAGCGCCTGCTGAGCCACATACAACGAGGTCTGCGCGGTCAGCACCGACAGATAGCTGTCGACACCGTTCGTATAACGGAGGGTCGACAGATCCAGCCGGCGCTGTTCGGCCGCGACGTCCCGCTCGAGCGCCGCGATCTGCTCGTCGTACGTGCCGCGCGCGGCCAGTCCGTCCGCCACTTCGCGGAAGGCCGTCTGGATCGCCTTTTCATACGTGGCGATCTGCACGTTCTTCTCGATGTTGGCGAGATCGAGGTTGGCCATGTTCTGGCCGCCCTCGAAGATCGGCAGCGTGATCGACGGCGCGAAGCTCCAGGCCGCCGAACCCGGTTTGAACAGACCGCCGAGCGTCGGGCTCAGCGTGCCGGCGCTGCCGGTCAGCGTGACCTTCGGGAAGAATGCCGCGCGCGCCGCGCCGATGTTCGCGTTGGCCGCGAGCAGATTCTCCTCGGCCTCCATGATGTCGGGACGGCGGGTCAGCAGATCGGCCGGCAGACCCGCCGGAATATCCGTCAGCAGGCTCTGGTCGTTCATCGGCAGGCCGTTCGGCAGATCGGCCGGCAACGGCTCGCCGATCAGCAGCACCAACGCGTTGTCAGCCTGGACCCGCAAACGCGTCTGCGCTTGCATGTCCGCGCTCGCGGTCTCGACGACCGTTTGCGCCTGGCGCAGATCGAGTTCCGAACCGGTGCCGTTGTCGAACTGCAGCTTGGTGATCCGATACGACTCCTGCGCCGTCTTCAGCGTGTTCTGCGTGACCTTCAGCAGATCGTCCAGTTCGAGCACCGTCATGTACTGGTTCGCCACCTGCGACACCAGCGAGATTTCCGCCGCCTTGCGCGCCTGCGCGGTGCCGAGGTACGTAGCCAGCGCCTGATCCTTCAGGCTCTGCACACGCCCGAAGAAGTCGATTTCCCACGACGCGTTCAAGCCCACCGAATACGAGTTGGAAATCGTCACGCCGGTGAACGTCAGGTCTTTCGGCGTGCGCGACTTGCTTTGCGAGGCCGCGGCGTCGAGCGTCGGGAACAGACCCGCACGCACGATGCGGTACTGCGCCGCCGACGCCTGCATGTTCAGCACCGACACGCGCAGATCGCGGTTGTTCTTCAGCGCGATTTCGATCAGCTGCTGCAGACGCGGATCGACGAAGAAGTTGCGCCAGCCGATGTCGACGGCGGCCTGGCCGTTCGCGCTGCGCGCGCCTTGCGCGCCCGGCTGCTGGTCGTACACGCCGCCAGTCGGGAAGGTCGCCGTCACGGGCGCCGCGGGCCGCTGGTAGTGCGGCGCCAGCGTGCAACCCGTGGCGAGCAGCGCGACCGCCACTGCAATCAAAGAGTGTTTTTGCATCTCAATGCCCATCCTTGCCCGAGCCATTGCCATCCGACCCGTCGGTCGTGCCACCCGCCGCGCCGCCTTGCGGATCGTGCGGATGGTGCTGTTCGTAGTGGCGCAGCGCCTCATCCGGGTCTTCCTTCTCACCGCCGAACTTCGCGCGAATCACCACGAAGAACATTGGGATCATGAAGATCGCGAGGAAGGTCGCCGTCAACATGCCGCCGATCACGCCGGTACCGATCGCGTGCTGGCTGGCCGAACCCGCGCCGTTACTGATCGCGAGCGGCAACACGCCGAGAATGAACGCGAGCGAGGTCATCAGAATAGGACGCAACCGCAGACGCGCCGCTTCGAGCGCGGCCTCGATCGGCCCCATGCCTCCACCCTGCTGCAGTTCGCGCGCGAATTCCACGATCAGAATCGCGTTCTTCGCCGACAGACCGACGGTGGTCAAGAGACCCACCTGGAAGAACACGTCGTTCTCGAGCCCGCGCAGCGTCGCGGCCAGCAGTGCGCCGATCACGCCGAGCGGCACCACCATGATCACCGAGAACGGGATCGACCAGCTTTCATACAGCGCCGCGAGACACAGGAACACGACGAGGATCGAGATGCCGTACAGAATCGGCGCCTGCGAACCCGACTGACGCTCCTGCAGCGACAGACCCGTCCACTCGTAGCCGACACCCGCCGGCAGCTTCGTGACGATCTGTTCCATCGCCGCCATCGCCTGACCGGTCGACTTGCCCGGTGCGGCCGCCCCCTGGATTTCCACCGACGAGATGCCGTTGTAGCGCTCGAGCTTCGGCGAACCGTAGGTCCACTCGGTGCTGGCGAAGGCCGAGAACGGCACCATCGCGCCCGCGCTGTTGCGCACGAACCAGGCACTCACGTCTTCCGGCTTCATCCGGAACGGCGCGTCGCCCTGCAGGTACACCTTCTTGATCCGGCCATCGGTGTCGAGGAAGTTGTTCACGTACGCCGATGCCCAGGCGATCGAGAACGTCTGGTCGATCGAGGCGAGCGACACGCCGAGCGCCGAAGCCTTCTCGTGGTCGATGGTGACCTTGAACTGCGGCGTATCGTTCAGGCCGTTCGGACGCACCTGCGCGAGCGTCGGATCTTTCGCCGCCAGACCGAGCAGCATGTTGCGCGCTTCCATCAGCTTCGCGTGACCGATACCCGCGCGGTCCTGCAGCTGGAAGTCGAAGCCCGCCGCGGTGCCGAGTTCAGGAATCGACGGCGGATTGACCGGATACACGAGCGCGTTCTTGTAGCTGCTGAAGTGCATGAACAGACGCCCGACCAGTGCCTGCACCTTCTGGTCCGCATGCTGACGCTGCGAGTAGTCCTTCATCCGCACGAACACGAGACCCGCGTTCTGGCCGCGACCCGCGAAGCTGAAGCCGTTCACCGTGAAGGTCGATTCGACGATCGCCTTCTCGTCGTTCAGCAGGTAGTCCGACACGTCCTTCAGCGCGCGCGCGGTGGTTTCCTGCGTGGAACCCGACGGCGTTTGCACCAGCACGAACATCGTGCCCTGGTCTTCATCAGGCAGGAACGACTTCGGCAGTCGCACGAACAGCAAGCCCACCGCGAAGATCACCACCATGTAGATGATGAGCCAGCGGCCCGAGCGCTTGATCACGTGGTGCACGCCCGAGTGATATTTGTCGCGGCTCGTGTTGAAGGTGCGGTTGAACCAGCCGAAGAAACCGGTGGCCTTTTCGTGATGACCCTTCGGAATCGGCTTCAGGATCGTCGCGCACAGCGCCGGCGTCAGAATCAACGCGACGAGCACGGACAGCACCATCGCCGCGACGATGGTCAGCGAGAACTGCCGGTAAATCGCACCGACCGAGCCGCCCGAGAACGCCACCGGCACGAACACCGCCGACAGCACGAGCGCCACGCCGACGAGCGCGCCGGTGATCTGGTCCATCGCCTTGCGGGTTGCCTCGCGAGGCGACAAGCCCTCCTCCTGCATCACCCGCTCGACGTTTTCCACCACCACGATCGCGTCGTCCACCAGCAGGCCGATCGCGAGCACGAGGCCGAACATCGACAGCACGTTGATCGAGAAACCGACCACGCTCATGATCGCGAACGTACCGAGCAGCACCACCGGCACCGCGATCGTCGGGATCAGCGTGGCGCGCAGGTTCTGCAGGAACAGGTACATGACGAGGAACACGAGCACGATACCTTCGAGCAGCGTCTTGACCACTTCCTCGATAGACAGGCGCACGAACGGCGTCGTGTCGTACGGATACTGCACCACCAGACCGTGCGGGAAGTACTTCGACAGTTCGGCGATCTTCGTGCGCACCGCCTTCGCGGTGGCGAGCGCGTTCGCGCCCGTGGCGAGCTGGATACCGAAGCCTGCCGTCGGCTGGCCGTTGTACTTGGTGTCGAAGTTGTAGTTTTCGCCGCCGAGCTCGATGCGCGCCACGTCGCGCAGACGCACCTGCGAGCCGTCCTGGTTGACCTTCAGCAGGATGCTGCCGAACTGCTCGGGCGTATTGAGCAGCGTGGCCTGCGTGATCGTGGCCTGCAGCACCTGGCCCGGCACCGACGGCGTGCCGCCGAGCGAGCCGCCCGCGACCTGCACGTTCTGCGCCTGCAGCGCGGTTTCGACGTCGAGCGGCGTCAGGCCGAAGTTATTCAGCTTGTTCGCGTCGAGCCAGATCCGCATCGCGTACTGCGAGCCGAACAGCGTCACCGTGCCCACGCCGTCGATACGGCTGATCGGATCCTGGATGTTCGACGCGACGTAGTTCGCGAGGTCGTACTTGTTCATGCTGCCGTCGGTCGACACGAACGCCATCACCAGCAGGAAGCTGCTGCTCGACTTCGTGACCTTGGTGCCGAGCTGCTGCACCGCCTGCGGAAGCAGCGGCGTGGCGAGCTGCAGCTTGTTCTGCACCTGCACCTGCGCGATGTCGGGGTTGGTGCCGGCCGCGAACGTCAGCGTGATGGTGGCCGTGCCCGAGTCGTCCGAGGTCGACGCGAGGTACAGCAGGTGGTCAAGACCACTCATCTGCTGCTCGATCACCTGCGTGACGGTGTTTTCCACCGTCTTCGCCGAAGCACCCGGATACGTTGCGCTGATCTGGATCGACGGTGGCGCGATGGTCGGGTATTGCGCGATCGGCAGTGTGAACACCGACGCAAGACCCGCGAGCATCAGGATGATGGCGATCACCCATGCAAAAATCGGGCGATCAATAAAGAACTTTGCCATGAGGCGGGCTCCCTGTTATTACGCGCCCGAGGCAGCGGAGGCAGGCTGTGCCGCGGGTTGAGCCGCGGGTTGACCTGTCGGGGCGCCGCCCGCGGCCGCGTCGGAAGCCGCCATGCCGGGCAGCTGCGCCGGCACGGGCTTGACCTGCTGGCCGGGACGCGCCTTGTCGGTGCCCTGGACGACCACGCGGTCACCCGGCTTCAGACCGTTCGACACCACCCAGTACGAGCCGAAGGTGCCCGTGGTGACGAGCTGACGCAGCTCGACCTTGTTATCGTCGCCGACGACGAGCGCGGTGGGCGTACCCTTCTGGTCGTGCGTGACGCCGACTTGCGGCACGATCAGCGCGTTCTGGTTGACGCCCTCGTCGATCTTCGCGCGCACGAACATGCCCGGCAGCAGCACGTGGTTCGGGTTCTTGAAGATCGCGCGCACCGTGACCGAGCCGGTGCCCTGGTCGACGGTGACGTCGGTGAACTGCAGCTTGCCCTTCTCGTCGTAGACGCGGCCGTCCTCCAGCACCAGCGTGACCTGCGCGGCGCCCGGGCCGGTCGTCTTCAGACGCCCTTCCTGCATGTCGCGGCGCAGCTTCAGGCCATCGAGGCTCGATTGCGTGAGATCGACGTAGACCGGGTCGAGCTGCTGGACCGTGGCCATCAGCGTGGCCGCGCTCTGCTGCACGAAGGCGCCCGGCGTCACCTGCGACACGCCGATCTGGCCGGTCACGGGCGAGGTCACGTCGGTATAGCCGAGGTTGATCTGCGCGGTATCGACCGCGGCTTTGCCCGCGGCGACGTCGGCGGCGGCCTGGCCTTCGGCGGCCACCGCGTTGTCGTAGTCCTGCTTGCTGACCGCGTTCGCCGCGACCAGCACCTTGTAGCGACTCGCTTGCGCGGTGGTCGTGACGAGATTCGCCTGCGCCTTCGCGAGCGATGCCTTCGCGTTGTTCAACGACGCGATGTACGGCGCCGGATCGATCTTGTACAGCCGCTGGCCGGCCTTGACCTCGCTACCCTCGGTGAACTCGCGGCGCAGCACGATGCCGTCGACCCGCGCGCGCACCTGCGCGACGAGGAAAGCATTGGTACGGCCGGGCAGTTCGGTGACGACGGGCACCGTCGTCGGCTGGAGGGTGACGACGCCGACTTCGGGCGTCTGTGGCGGCGGGGCAGATTGTTTTGGTCCGCACGCCGCCAGCAAGATGGCAGCCGTCGCGGCACTAATTAAGCGGAATGGAACCCGTTCGACTCGCATGGAGCGACCTCTGTCAAAGACTGAGAATGAAAAAGTGCGCGCATCCCTACCCCGGGGACGACAGCGCACACAGGCGTCTCTCGACGCTCAACCGGAAGCCCGCGGATGCATGCCTGCGCCTGCAGGGCACCCTGCTACGAATGCGCCATACCGGGGAATGCCGCATGGCGCCGCCGTTTGGCGGCTGCATTAGCGTTTTTGAAAGGCAACAGTGACGGATATTAACCGGTCGTCACGGCTTGGGCTATCCGGTCGTGGGGTGCTATTATATATACATTCACGAATGCATGTAAAAGTGCATTTTTATCTTCCAAGGGTCGGGGCCCGCAAGTTCGCGTCGCAATTGGCTCCAGAAATAGTCAAATTGTCATCAGGCCGACTTAAAACCGTCCGCAGAAACCCCAGGATCAGCGCAGGTCATACCAATATGGTCAGAAGAACCAAAGAAGAGGCGCTGGAGACGCGCAACCGCATTCTGGATGCAGCCGAACAGGTCTTCTACGAGAAAGGCGTATCGCGCACGTCGCTGGCCGATATCGCCCAGGCCGCCGGCGTCACGCGCGGCGCCATCTATTGGCACTTCGCGCACAAGAGCGAACTCTTCACCGAAATGTTCGACCGTGTGCTGCTGCCGCTCGACGAGCTGAAGGCGGCGTCGCTCGACCCCAACGAACCCGATCCGCTGGGGCGCATCATCGAAGTCTGCATGGTCTGCCTGCGCGACACCGCCACCGACCCGCGCCGCCGCCGGGTGTTCGACATCCTGTTCCTGAAGTGCGAGCTGGTCGAAGACATGGGACCGGTGATGGAACGGTATCAGACCAATATGCGCGAAGGGCTCGCGAAGATCGAAGGCGGTCTGCGCAACGCGATCTCCAAAGGCCAGATGCCCGCCGACCTCGACACGAAACTCGCCGCGGCGATGGTGCACGCGTTCGTCGGCGGCTCGTTGCGCGACATGCTGTTTTTGCCCGATGCGACCGACTTCGGCGCGCACGCGCAGCAGATGGTGGAAGGGATGTTCGACGCCTTGCGCCTGAGTCCGGCGTTGCGCAGGAAGGCGCAGTAGAAGGCGCGCAGGGGTTGCGGGTCGGGAAGGCGGGCGGTTCGATGAACCGCCCGTTTCTATTGGCGAACCGGACCGCCCGTTCCCGCGCCGGGTTCAGGCAACTGCACGGCGAGCTCGCGCCGCCTGATTCGACGCATAGATGTTGTCGCGCTCGAGCGGCGCGCCGCTCCGTAGCGCCGCGATCCACTGATCGGTACTCGCGACCGCCGCGAAGCGCGACTGCAGCACCACGCTGAACACGCGATGAATCTCCTCCGCGCTCGCGAAGCCCGCGCTGTTTTCATATGGCACCGAGCCGGTCGCGTCGTGCAGGAACTCGACGGCGAGGCCGGCATGCACCGCGTGGTTGATCGTCGACGCATCGCAGTTGTGGGTCATGTAGCCGGTGACGCTCAGCGTATCGATCTGCCGGGCGGCGAGCCAGTCGGCCAGGTCGGTGCCAGCAAAAGCGCTCGGCAGCGACTTCTCGACGAAATGGTCATGCGCGCGCGAGCTGACGACCGTGTGCAATTCCGCGCCCGCGCTGCCGCGCGCGAATAGCGGCGAGGTGGCGGGCGCGATGTTCTGCACGACCACGACCGGCACGTCGGCGGCGCGCGCCGCATCGATCGCGCGACCGATGTTGGCGAGCGACGTGCGCACGTCCGGAAATTCGATCGGCAGGTCACCGCTCACGTATTCGTTCTGCACGTCGATGACGATCAGCGCACGGCGCGGCGCGGTTGTGCTCATGGCAAGGCTCCTGGTCAGTAAAAACGGTCGATGGCGCACGCCCGGCGCGATGGCCAAGGCGCGACGGCGATGACGGCATTGTTGCTCCACCGCCCGGCCGCCGACAGCGGCCCGAATGACAAGCTTCGCTAGAATCGGGCCATAATTCAGGCATTCATAAGGGACCCGGCATGACCACCTTCGCATCGTCCGATGAAGTCTCGGATCAGGCGCCACGCCACGTGGTCGCCGTCGTCGCATTCGACCGCATCAGCCCGTTCCACCTGTCGGTGCCGTGCGTCGTGTTCGGCGAGGACCGTCGCGGCGGCGGTGTGCCAGCCTTCGACTTCCGCGTCTGCGCCGCGGAGACGGGCGCGCTCGCGACGACCGCGGGCTTCTCGATCGCGCTCACGCACGGACTCGAAGCACTTGCCGACGCGCAGACGATCATCGTGCCGAGCTGGCGCGATCCCGACGAAATGCCGCCCGCCGCGCTTCTCGACGCGCTGAGGGCCGCGCACGCGCGCGGCGCGCTGCTGGTCGGCCTGTGCCTCGGCTCTTTCGTGCTGGCGGCGGCGGGCATCCTCGATGGGCGGCCCGCTTCGACGCACTGGGCCTGGGCCAACGACTTCGCGCGACGCTACCCGCGCGTGCGGCTCGACCCCGACGTGCTGTACGTCGACGACGGCAACGTGCTGACTTCGGCCGGCACCGCCGCCGGCCTCGACTGCTGCCTGCACGTGCTGCGCAAGATCTGCGGCGCGCAGGTCGCGAACCACGTCGCACGCCGGCTCGTCGTGTCGCCGCACCGCCAGGGCGGCCAGGCGCAATACGTGCAGCAGCCGATGCCGCCGAAGCCGCGCGGCGATCGGCTGTCCGGCCTGCTCGACTGGGTGAGCGGCAACCTGGCCGCGCCGCATACGCTCGATACGCTCGCCGCGCGCGCGTTGATGAGTCGCCGCACCTTCACGCGACGCTTCCGGCTCGCGACCGGGAGCACCGTCGGCGCGTGGCTGCTCGCGCAACGGCTCGCGCGTGCCCAACAGCTGTTGGAAAGCACCGACGAGTCGGTCGAAGCGATCGCGGCGAGCGCCGGGTTCGGCTCGGCCGCATCGCTGCGGCAACATTTCGCGGACGCGTTCCGTACGTCGCCGACCGCGTGGCGACGGGAGTTTCGAGGGGATTAGATGAAGGCGGCGGGAGCACCGCAATTTCGTAGTGCGTCACCGTGATTTCGTAGTCGCGCGAGGATGTCCGGCACGCGTTTAATCAGGCGTTGCGCGCGCCCCTCGGCGTCAATGCTCGCTGAACCAGCGCGCGACATACAACAGCAGCGCGACCAGAAAGATCATCCCGGCCCACGCCCAGTACGGCACGACATGATGTCCGGGTTCGTGATGCGTCACGCCATGCGACCAGCTATGCGACGCGCTTGCCGCACGCCCCGGCAGCGTATGGCCGTGCTCGACACGCGCGCGCCGCGTGATGCCGCCGAGCGTGATCGGCCGCAAAAACACGTACTGACGACGCGGCGCCGTGCCACGCGCGCGGTTCGGCCCTTTGCCGTGCTTGGCGCGCACGACGGCGTCGAACTCGGCGAAAAAGTCGTCGGCGATCTGACGCAGGGCGTTCTCGAGCTGGCGCGTCGGCAACTCGGCGAGCGGTCCCGACGACGTCGCCCACAACGTGTAGTCGATGCGCGTGCCGCGCTCGCGCCCCTCGTCCGCGCGCAGCCGGACTTCGATCTGACCGCGCAACGCACCGATGCCCTCGGCCCGTGCCTTGAAGTTGATGGTGCGGCGCTGCGCGTCCGCCGGGCCGGAATCCTGGCCGGCGACGTGCGCGCGCGCATGATAATGCGCGCGCAACGGGCCGAGCGGCACGGTCATCGTCAGCGCGTATTCGCCGTGGGCGAGACGCACGAACGACTCACAGTTGTCGAGGCTGGCACGCAACAGCGCGAGATCCTGCAACGCGTCCCA
The DNA here is from genome assembly GCF_021390635.1 of Paraburkholderia sp. HD33-4. Classification (NCBI taxonomy): domain Bacteria; kingdom Pseudomonadati; phylum Pseudomonadota; class Betaproteobacteria; order Burkholderiales; family Burkholderiaceae; genus Paraburkholderia; species Paraburkholderia sp. HD33-4. The sequence continues at coordinate 3,704,568 of NZ_JAJEJS010000001.1, forward strand.
CACCTCGGACGGCGCCAGCGGAATCCGTAACGCGTCGTTCAGTTCCATGACAACCTCCCCCCGATGAACGTGCCGACTGCGGGATCAGGACGTCTGATCGATGCGGTCGACCCGCGATGCGTAAAAAGCGAGATAGCCCCTGATGCGACTGGCCTGCTCGAACGGGGCTTCGTAGCTCCACACCGCGTTCTCGATCACGCCATCTTCGGTGCGCAGATGGAAGTACGACGCGTCGCCCTTGAACGGGCAATGCGAGGTGTGTGCCGAGCGTTCGAGCCGGGCCATGTTCACGTGCTCGCGCGGGAAATAGAACACGTCGGCGAGGCCCGTCTCCGATAGCGTCAGCGCGGCCTGGGTGTCGGCCATCGTCACGCCGCCGTGTATCACGCGCACACGGTGGGCGTTATCGCGGATCACGATGGTATGGCCGTCAGGCCGTCCCGCAGATGTCGACGCATCGCTCATGTCCAGGCTCCATGATGGGTGACGCTGCACTGCCGGCTGTTGCCGCAGGAACGGCAAAGCCACGGGACACGCCCGTGGCTTCATTATCGGCCAAACTTCGGCCGCTTGCGCAAGCTTCCTGCGGGTCTGCGGGCGGCTCGACCCGTTACTTCACGCTCCAGATGAACGCGGATTTGACGTTGCCGTGCGCCGGCACGCTCACCGACCGGGTTTGCTCGCTATCGTTGTATTTCGCGTGCACCGTGTATCGGCCGGGGCTCAGGCGTACCAGCATGAACGGTCCGCGCGACGTCGTGTTCAGCACTTCGCCGTTATGCGCATCGACGATGCGCACGTGCACATCGGCGAGAAACTCGGCATTGGGTCCGGTGAAGCGCAGCGTCAGTGGCCACTGGCTTTGCGCTTGTTGCAGCGCCCGCGATTCGTCAAGGCCGACACCGCCTGACACGTACGAAACGTCGCCCTGCTGCTGGACTTGCGGCAGACCGCCGCCGTTGGTGTTGCCCGCGCTGGTGTTGTCGGTGGTCGAGCCGCCGGTCACGCCCGCCTGCTGCGCGTTTGCGCCGCCCGCCAGTCCGAGCGTGAGCGCCGCGCACAGCGCGGCGGCTACGATCCTTTGCTGATTGCGTTGGGTTTTCATCGGTTCGCTCTCCTTGTTGAAGTCCTTGCCCAGTCCCCGAACGGGCCCGAATCAAGGACGAAGCAACCTGTGTGCCAACCGTCCGGTTGCGTCGACGGAACGCGCACGACCATCGCGGCCCGGCGCGCCTCGGCCTGTTGGCGCTGCTCGCAGCAGCACGGTTCGGACAGGCGAAAAAAAACCGGTCCTTGCAGTAAATGCAAAGGACCGGCAATCGCTACTACAGCTCAAACTGGGTTGGGCGATCCTTTCGAACCGCCCGGATACTGGATCAGCCGAGATCAACGGGCACAAAAATCTGCGCGTTGTCCCGCTGGATCAGCAGCGCAATGCTGTTGCCTGCGCCCGAAATCATCTGCTTCAACTGATCGATGTTCGTGACCGGACGGCCGTTGACCGCGAGAATCACGTCGCCTGGCTGGATGCCGGCGCTCGCCGCTGCCCCGCCCGCCTGCTGCACCAGCAGACCGTGCGACACCGACGCCCCGCTCTTCTCTTCCGGCGTCAGCGGCCGCACCGCGACGCCGAGACGGCCCTGCAACTGGGTCTGTTGATCGGTCTTGTTCGCCGACGCGACCTTCACGTCCGAGAACGAGCCGATCGTCACCTTCACGTCCTTGCTGGCCTTATCGCGCCACACTTTCAGCGTCGCCGAGCTGCCCGGCGCGAGACCTGCGATCTTTGCCGGCAGATCCGTCGAATCGCTGACTTCGTCGCCATTCACCGACAGGATCACGTCACCCGGCTGCAAGCCAGCCTTGGCCGCCGGACCGCTGGCGTCGACCGAGCTGACCAGCGCGCCTTGCGGCTTCTGCATGCCGAACGAATCGGCGAGCGTCTGGTTCAGGCCCTGCACCGCGACGCCGAGGCGTCCACGGCTCACGTGACCGGTCTTGACGAGATCGTCCTTGACCTTGATCGCCTCGCTGATGGGGATCGCGAACGACAGGCCCTGGAAGCCGCCTGTCTGCGAGTAGATCATCGAGTTGATGCCGATCACTTCGCCTTGCAGATTAAAGAGCGGACCGCCCGAGTTGCCCGGATTCACCGGCACGTCGGTCTGGATGAACGGCGTATAGTTTTCGTTGGGCAGCGAGCGCGACTTCGCGCTGATGATGCCCGAGGTCACGGTGTTGTCGAAGCCGTACGGCGAGCCGATCGCGACGACCCACTGACCCACCTTGCTCTGACGCGGATCACCGATCTTCACGGTCGGCAGGTCGCTCGCGTTGATCTTCAGCACGGCGACGTCGGACTGCTTGTCGGCGCCGACCACCTTCGCCTTGAACTCTCGCTTGTCGGTGAGCTTCACGGTGACGACGTTCGCGCCATCGACCACGTGCGCGTTCGTCAGGATGTAGCCGTCATTGCTGATGATGAAGCCAGAGCCGAGGCTCGCGCTCGGCTGGTCGGGCGCGTCACCGCCATCGCCACCTTGCATGCCCGGCACGCCGCCGAAGAAACGTTTGTAGAACTGATAGAACGGATCGTTCGGATCGATCGGCAGCTGGTTGCCGTTGAGGTTGCCGCCGTTACCGCGCATCGCGGTCTGCTTGACCACGTGCTTCGCGCTGATGTTGACGACGGCCGGACCGTAGGTCTCGACGAGACCGGAGAAATCGGGGATACCGGTTTTGGCGGCGGCTTCGGCTGGCATCATCGCGGCGGCTTCCGCCGGCGAGATGATCTGCGGTGCGGGCACATCGCGATGGCCCGCCACATAGCCGGCTGAAAGCGCAGCGGCGACCGCTACCGCAACGGCGCCGCGGGACAAGGTTTTCGCGTTCATCATGAGCTCCTGACTGGAGAAAGTGACTTTGGATGTCGAGGAGCGTAAGGGGCGTCACTTAAAAGAGTCTTAAGCAGCGCCAGATCATGGGAACCTTATCGGCCGGGCCGTTACGGCGCCCTCGCGCCAGCATGAACGCCAGGTTTGGCCGATGCACAAACCACCATGCTCAGAAGCGGACGATGACCTGCAAACCACCGGCCGGCGATTCGTCGAGCGACACTTGCGCATGATGTTGCATGGCAATCCGGCGCACGATCGCGAGACCGAGACCGCTGCCCGCCACGTCGGTGCGCGCCCGAGTCGCGCCCGCGCCCGCGCGATAGAAGCGGTCGAACACGCGCTCGCGATCGGCCGGGTCGATACCGGGGCCGCTATCGGCGATCCGCACGACCGGATGGCCGTCCTCGACGCGCAGGCTCACGTCGACGCGGCCGCCATGCGGCGTGTACTTGGTCGCGTTGTCGACGAGGTTGTTGAACATCACGCGCAACGCTTCGGCGTCGCCGGTCACGCTGGCGGCCTCGCTCGCCTCGATGCCGAGGTCGACGCCGCGATTCATCGCGAGCGGCGCATAGGTCGCAACGCACTCCCGCAGCAGTTCGCGCAGATCGAGCGTCCCGGCGACGCCGGCGCTGTCCGGCTCGGCGCGCGCGAGCGCGAGCAGTTGCTCGGCGAGGCGCGTCGCGCGCGTGACACCCGCCAGCAGATCGGCGAGCGCTTCGTTGCGGGCTGCGTCGTCCTGCGCGCGGGCGACCAACTGCGCCTGAATCTGTACCGCGGCAAGCGGCGTGCGCAATTCGTGCGCGGCATCGGCGACGAACGCTTTCTGGATATCGAGCGCGGTCGCGAGCCGCTGCAACAGCCCGTTCAGCGCGCGCACGAGCGGCCGGACTTCGAGCGGCAAGCGCTGATCAGGCAATGGATCGAGCGCCTCGGGATGACGCGCGTCGAGCGCGCTCGTCACGCGTCGCAGCGGGCGCAGCCCGCGGCCGACGATGACCCACACCGCGAGCCCGAGCAGCGGCAGCAGCACGATCAGCGGCCACAGCGTGCGCAACGCGACGTTGGCGGCAAGCCGGTTGCGCACCGACAGCGGCTGCGCGAGCTGCACGACGTTATCGCCGACGATCGCGCCATACACGCGCCATTCGCCGCGGTCGGTACGCTCGGTCGAAAAACCGAGTTCGGCACGCGGTGCGAGCGGCGCGCGCGGCCGCGAGTAGTACATCAGCATGCCGTTGCGGTTCCAGATCTGCAGCACGATGCCCTCGTCTCCGGTATCGCGGCCGAGCACCTGCGAGAACGGTTCCGCCGGCAGCGCCGCGGCGATCTGCTCCAGCTGGTAGTCGAACAGTTCGTTCGCTTCGGCGAGCGCCTGCCGGTAGATCAGCCAGCCCGCGATGCCAACGCCGAGCAGAACGAGCGCCAGCAGCCAGAACAACAGTTGTCGGCGAATCGAGCGCATCGGCTCAGGCGTCCTTCGCGATCATGTAGCCCAGCCCGCGCACGTTGCGGATCAGATCGGCGCCGAGCTTCTTGCGCAGCGCGTGAATGTAGACCTCGACGGTATTGCTGCCGATCTCCTCGCCCCAGCCATACATCTTCTCCTCGAGCTGGCTCTTGGACAGCACCGCGCCGGGCCGCGCGAGCAGCGCCTCGAGCAGGGCGAATTCGCGCGCGGACAGCGCGACCGGCGCGCCATCGAGCGTCACCTGATGCGACGCGGGATCGAGGGTCACATTGCCGTGGCGAATCGTCGAATCGCTGCGACCGGACTGGCGCCGGATCAGCGCGCGCATCCGTGCACCGAGTTCGTCGAGATCGAAAGGTTTGACAAGGTAATCGTCAGCGCCCGCATCGAGGCCCTTGACACGATCGGCGACCGCGTCGCGCGCGGTGACGATCAGCACCGGCAGCGCATGGCCGCGCGTGCGCAGTGCGCGCAGCACCTCGAGACCGTCGCGCTTGGGCAGACCGAGGTCGAGCAACGCGAGGTCGTAAGGCTGGGCGGCCGCCGCGCGCAGCGCCGCTTCGCCGTCCTCGACCCAATCGACTGCAAAGCCTTCGCCGCGCAGCGCCTTGCGCACGCCTTCGGCGATCATCCGGTCATCTTCGACTAGCAGGATGCGCATGGTTGTCCGTTCCAAAACGTTCGATGATGCCGCATTCTAGCGCCCGCCTCCGGCCTGCGCGGCGTGTGGCGCTTTTTTCACCGCAGCGTCGCGGCATGTCACTACAATGGGCGCTTTGCGTCGCGCGACGTCCGTCGGGCAACACCACAGCGCGTTATCGCGCCGTCGAACCGCCCGGCTTGCCGTTCCGTCGTCCCGCGTACGCCGCACTCCGCACACCTTGAAATCCCGCTGGTCCGTTTGCCCGTTCACCCGTTCATGACGCACGCTTTCCTGTCTTCCGTCGCACGCCGTATGGCGTTGCGCTCGCGCCGTATGCTCAATCGCGCAGCCTCCATGCCACCTCGCGTCATGCCCCGCGCGGCCGTCTGGCTCTGCGCCGCCGCGCTCGGCGCAGGCACGCTGCTGCCGCTGGCCGCGCAGGCACGCATCAAGGCCGCGCATCCGAGCGTCAATGTCACGACGGTGCTGCCGCAGCAGGTGATGGTCGGCCTGCAGCGTGCGCACGTGCCGTTGTCGTCGATTAGCGTGGTGGTCGAAAAGGTCGGCGATCGCACGCCGATCCTCGCGCTGAACGCCGGCAAGCCGATGATGCCTGCCTCGACGATGAAGCTCGTCACCACCTATTCGGGTCTGTCGATCCTCGGCCCCGGCTACCGCTGGCGCACCAGCGCATACGCGGACGGCCCGCTCGACGCGCACGGCGTGCTGCACGGCAATCTGTACATCCAGGGCACAGGCGACCCGAAGCTCGTGCCCGAAGAACTGATCGACCTCGTGCAGAAGATTCACAAGGCGGGCATCAACGGCATCGACGGCGCGCTGGTGCTCGACAAGCGCTACTTCGATCCGTCTACGCGCGACCTGCCCGCGTTCGACGACGACGTGAGCGCACCGTACAACGTCGGCCCCGATCCGCTGCTGTACGCGTTCAAATCGCTGTCGTTCACGCTGACCCCATCGCCGGACGGCACGGTGGCGATCGACGTGCTGCCCGCGCTCGCGCAACTGCGCATCGACAACCAGTTGCGCGCGACCAACGGCCCGTGCCGCGGCGAAGCGCCGACGCCGACCATCACGCCGCAGCCCGACGGCACGATCGTCGCATCGTTCACCGGCGACTATTCGATGCGCTGCGACGAGCACACGATCAACATCGCCGTGCTCGATCACTCGACGTTCTTCGCGCGCGGCTTCCTCGCGCTGTGGCAGCAAACCGGCGGCACCTTCACGGGCGCGACCCGCGAAGGCGCGGTGCCAGCCGGCGCGAAGCTGGTTGCGACGCACGAGGGGCCGATGCTGTCGGACATCGTTCGCGACATCAACAAGTACAGCAACAACACGATGGCGCGCAACCTGTTCCTGACGATCGGCGCCGCCGAGGAACGGGCGCCCGCCACGCCCGCGAAAGCCGCGCGCGCGGTCGAAGCGTTCCTCACGCGCGACAGCCTGAACACCGAGTACCTGTCGCTCGAAAACGGCTCGGGCCTGTCGCGCGACGAGCACATCACCGCGCTCGCGCTCGCCGACGTCCTGCAGCGCGCGAACGCGAGCCCGGTCGCGCAGGTGTTCGTCGACTCGCTGCCGATCGCCGGTGTCGACGGCACGATGCGCAACCGCCTGACCAGCCAGGGCGCGGGCGGCAACGCGCACATCAAGACCGGCACGCTGCGCGACGTGCGCGCGATCGCCGGCTACGTGGCGTCGGCAGATGGCAACAGCTACATCGTCGTCAGCCTGATCAACGATCCGCATTCGGAAGCGGCGCGCGCCGCGCACGACGCGCTGCTCGAATGGGTGTACGAAGGCCCGTCGCAAGGCTTCACGAAGGTCTCCGCGCCCATCGAGGAAGCGCGCGAAAAGCCCAGGAAAAATCCGCGCAAGCGCGGCGCCCACTGAGTATTCCTTCTAGCGATGCCGCGCGCGGCAAGCTGCTAACCGTGTACGCTGTCGGGCAGCATGCGGCGCGCGACATCACGCGCTTGCCGCGCAGGGCGCCCGATCGGTCAGACCGCGCGACCCTCACGAACGATAACGACACCACCCGCCGCGTACCGCGCGACGGTCAGGGACCAGGAAGGGAGACACGATGCAATTCGATGCCGAATTGCTGCTGCTCGCCATGGGGCCCGTCTTTCTTGCCTGCATCGGCTGGGAGGCGTGGCACTTGAGCCGCACGCGCCCGGCCGAGCAGCTCTACAGCTGGCGCGACACGCTGTGCAATGCCGCGCTCGCGATGCTGCAGCAGGCCGCCGACAAGCTCGCGTGGCTCGCGATCATTCCTGTCTACGCGTTTTTCTACGAGCACTACCGTATCCATACATGGCCGGCGACGTGGCTGTCGTTCGTCGTCCTGTTCGTTGCGCAGGACCTGCTCTACTACGTGTTTCATCGCTGCAGTCATCGCGTGCGCTGGCTGTGGGCCGCGCACGTCGTGCATCACTCGTCGGAGCGGATGAATCTTTCGACCGCGTTCCGCCAGAGCCTGATGTACCCGATCGCCGGCATGTGGGTGTTCTGGATTCCGCTCGCGATCCTCGGCTTTGCTCCGAAGCAGATCGTCGCGATCGTACTGATCAACCTCGGCTTCCAGTTCTTCGTCCATACGCAGGTGATCGGCAAGCTCGGCTGGGTCGAGTACGTGTTCAATACGCCGTCGATCCATCGCGTGCATCACGCGCGCAACGATCGCTACATCGATCGCAATTACGCAGGTGTACTGGTGATCTGGGATCGCCTGTTTGGCAGCTACGTCGACGAAGATCCGCTCGAGTCGCCGCTATACGGCATCGTCGAGCCGCTGCATACGTACAACCCGCTGAAGGCGACGTTTCACGAATGGGCGTCGATGGCCGCGGACTTCGCGAGCGTGCGCGGCTGGCGAAACAAATGGCGCGCGCTGTTCGCGCCGCCCGCATGGGCCGCCTCCTATCATGCGCAGCGCGCGGTAGCGTTTGGCGGCGGTAGCGGCCTCGACGCGGGATCGAACGCGCATCCGCATTCGAGTACGAACGACACCGTGAGCAAATCCACCACCGCTGATTTACCCGGCTTGAACCCGAACCATACGGTCGCGCTGCGGACGTCACGCAGACCGTAGAAGATTCTGTAAGCTGTCGTCACGCCGCCGACGCGGTGGACGCCGTCTGCAACACATGGCATCAAAGGCCATACAAACGAGGAGATGCAGTCAACATGAATCAAACCGCTTCGAAAAAACAGCATTGGTTGCGCGTCACGCAGATCGCCGTGGCGAGCGCAGCGTTCGCCGCGCTAGCGGCGTGCGGCGGTGGCAGCGACAACAATAGTTCGAGCAGCAGCAACACGCCACCGGGGGGCGTCACGCTGCAGGTCGTGTCGTTCGGCGACAGCCTGTCGGATGTCGGCACGTACCAGGCGGCGGTTCAGGCGAACGTCGGCACGGGCGGCGGCCGCTTCACGACCAACCCGGGCGAAATCTGGACGCAGAAGGTCGCCGAGTACTATGGCGGCACGCTCACCCCCGCATTCGTCGGCGGCTTCGGCAACCCGCTCACCGCGGCCGGCGGTCTCGGTTATGGGCAGGGCGGCGCGCGTGTCGATCTGCAACCGGGCGAAGGCTTCGCGCCGAACAACATGGCCGCGACGACGGAGCCGGTCACGACGCAGGTCACGCACTATCTGAGCGCACACAACAACAGCTTCAATTCGAACCAGCTCGTGCTGATCAACGGCGGCGCGAACGACATCTTCATGGCGGTGCAAGCGGTCTCGGCTGCCGGCACGGCAGCGGCGACGCAAGCGCTCCTGAACGGCGGCACCGCGGCCGACGCGCAGACGGCGGCCGCCGCCGCATCGCAGGCGGCCACGCTGACCGAATTGCAGGCAATCCAGACCGCGGCGATCACGTTCGTCGGCACGGTGCAAAAGATCGTCGCCGCGGGCGCGACGCATATTGTCGTGTCAAACGTACCGGACATCGCGCAGACGCCGCAAGGTCTCGCCGCGGGCGCACAAGGCCAGGCACTCATCAACGCACTGGTTCAGACCTACAACGGCGTGCTGAAGCAAGGGCTCGCGTCGACCTCGCAGGTCATCTACCTGGACGCGTTCGCGTTGCTGGACCAGACCTTGGCCAACTACCAGGCGCTCGGCTTCACCGTGTCGAATACGGGCACCGCGTGTAACCTGACGGCAATGGCCGCGTCCGCGACCGCGTACGCGACGAAGAACCCGAGCGCGCTCGCATCCGGTCAGACGGCGGCGGAGTTCGGCGCCGCGCTCGCGTCGTCGCTGTTCTGCTCGCCGGAGACCTACACGGTGGCCGGCGCGGATCAGACCTACGTCTTCGCCGACCTCGTGCATCCGAGCACGCATACGGGCGCGCTGATCGCGCAGCAGGTCGAGAAGCAGATCGCCGCTAGCGGGCTTGGCAAGTAACAAGACGTCAAGGTTGCCTGAATGGCAAAAGGCCCGGCTCGTTGAACGAGCCGGGCCTTTGTCATTTCCGCCGGCCACGCCATGCAGCGCGGCGAGCCGATTGCGTCAGTGCTGCGCCTCGAAGGCCGCCGCCGCGCGTCCGAGCCGATCGTTGACCGCGATCCATTCGATCGTGTCCGGCAGCTTCTCGATCAGAATCCGCGTGACGTTCGCGCGATCGAGCGCGCGCAGCAAACCGTAGAGCTCGCGTGCATACACGTGCGGATCTTCCGGCGCGGCGACGAAATGCACGCCGTCGGCATCGGCCCACTGTCCCGCACGCGACGCACGTGCGACCAGCGCGACGCGCTCGCCCGGCTCGCGCACCGCGAGCAGCGGCTCGAGCTCGCCGAACGGCAGCAGCGCGAGCGGCGTGCGCGGCGCGTAATGCGCCTTCAACGTGCCCGACGCGCGCGGCGCGCTTGCATCCGACCCATCGGGCAGACGCGGCGCCTCGCCGAGCACGTCGGCGATATCCTGCGGCGTCACGCGACCGGGCCTCAGCAACGCCGGAAAGCCGCGCGACAGATCCAGAATCGTCGATTCGATGCCGACATCCGATGCCCCGCCATCGAGCACATGAATCGCGCTGCCGAACTCGTCGCGCACATGCTGCGCGGTGGTCGGACTCACATGCCCGAAGCGGTTCGCCGACGGCGCGGCGACGCCGCCATGCCCGCCGCGCAACGCGCTGAACGCTTCGAGCAACGCCTGCGCAACCGGATGCGATGGGCAGCGCAGCCCTACCGAATCCTGCCCGCCGCTGACCGCCGCGGGAATGCGCGCGGCGCGCTTGAGGATCAGCGTGAGCGGCCCCGGCCAGAACGCGTCGATCAGGCGCTGCGCGTCTGCCGGTAAATGCTCGACCCAGTAGTGCGGATCGCCATGCGGCGCGAGATGCACGATCACCGGATGATTGGCCGGCCGACCCTTAGCCGCGTAAATGCGCGCGACCGCGTCGGGGTTCTCGGCATCGCCGCCTAGACCGTAGACGGTCTCCGTCGGAAACGCGACCAGCTCACCCGCGTCGAGCAAGGCCGCCGCGTGCTCGATCTGCGCGGCGCTGACCGGCAACGCGTCGGTCGCGTCCTGGGCGGGTTTCTGTTGATCCGGCATGGCGCGCGCGTCAGCTGGTAGCGATGTGCAGCAGCCGTGCGCAATCGCGCGCCGCGGTGCGGGCTTCTTCGAGCGTCGGTGCGGTGAAATTCACGTGGCCCATCTTGCGGCCGCAACGCGCCTCTTCCTTGCCGTACAGATGCAGGCGCGCAGCCGGCATCGCGGCGACCTCCTGCCACGGCGGCGTGACCGCCGCGCGCTTTGAACCGTCCGGGAACCACACGTCGCCGAGGATATTCAGCATCACCGCCGGCGAATGCTGACGCGTGTCGCCGAGCGGCATGCTGGTCATCGCGCGCACCTGCTGCTCGAACTGGCTCGTCGCGCACGCGTCGACCGTGTAGTGACCGGAGTTGTGCGGACGCGGCGCCATTTCGTTGGCGACGAGCGAGCCGTCTTCGAGAATGAAGAACTCGACGCACAGCACGCCGACATAACCAAGCTTCTCGGCGATCTGCAATGCGGCCTGTTGCGCTTGCTGCACGAGCGTGGGCGACGCATCCGGCGCGGGGACGATGGTGTGCGACAGCACGCCGTCGCGATGGGTGTTCTGCGCGAGCGGATAGACGACCGACGCCCCGCTCGCCGCACGCGCGATCAGCGCCGACACCTCGAACTTCAGCGGCAGGCGCTTCTCGAGCACGCACGGCACGCCGCCGAGCGACGCATGCGCTTCGCGCACTTCCTCGGCGTTGCGCACGCGAACCTGGCCTTTGCCGTCATAACCCATGCGCGCCGTTTTCAGGATGCCGGGCAGTACCGCTTCGAGCTCGGCATCGCCAAGCGTCGCAAGCGCATCCGACGACTCGATCACGACGTGCGGCGCAACCGTCACGCCCGACGACGCAATAAAGCGCTTCTCGGCGATCCGGTCCTGCGCGACGGCGACACACCGCCCCGCCGGGCTCACGAACGTGGTCTTGCCGAGAAAGTCGAGGCTCGCGGCCGGCACGTTCTCGAATTCGGTCGACACCGCCGCGCACAGCCGCGCGAGTTCGGTCAACGCCGCTTCGTCGTCGTAGGCCGCGCGCAGGTGGCGGTCGGCGACCGCGCCCGCCGGGCTGGTTTCGTCCGGGTCGAGCACAGCGACGCGATAGCCCATCGCCTGGGCGGCAAAGCAGAACATGCGGCCGAGCTGGCCGCCACCGACCATGCCAAGCCATGCGCCGGGCAGAATCGGTGAAACCGGTGTGTTGTCAGGGTTCATCTTGGTGGTCGGTCGCGGCCGGATACGCGTCGCGCTCGCATACAGAGCGGCGGGCATCCGGCCGGGGGTCGGACAGGAGACGTCTTCAAAAAAACGACCGGCGCGCTTACAGCGCCGGCAATACCATCGCGTGAGCCGCTTCGTTCTGGCGCACGCGGAATGCTGCGAGCTTGTCCGCGTATTCGGCGCTGGTGCCGGACAGCAGCGACACCGCGAACAGCGCCGCATTCGCGGCGCCCGCCTCGCCGATCGCAAACGTCGCGACCGGCACGCCCTTGGGCATCTGCACGATCGAATGCAGCGAATCGACGCCCTTCAGATACTTGCTCGCGACCGGCACGCCGAGCACCGGCACCGTGGTCTTCGCGGCCAGCATGCCCGGCAGATGCGCGGCGCCGCCGGCGCCCGCGATGATCGCGCGAATGCCGCGCTCGCGCGCGCTTTCAGCATAGGCGAACATTTCGTCGGGCATGCGGTGTGCGGACACGACCTTTGCTTCGTACGGCACGTCGAATTCCTGCAGAACTGCGACGGCGTTTTTCATCACTTCCCAGTCGGAACTGGAGCCCATCAATACGCCGACGACCGGCGCATCATGCTTATGGGCGGTTTGTGCTTCACTCATCTTTACGGCTTCCTTGTTTCCGGGCGATGCGCGCCTGACACGGCGCGCGCAATCAGATCAGTCGAGCTTGTGCCCGGTCAGGCGCTCGAGCGCTTCCTGGTACTTCTCGCCCGTCTTCACGACCACGTCTTCCGGCAGCTTCGGTGCGGGCGGCTCTTTCTTCCACGACTGGGTTTCGAGCCAGTCGCGCACGAACTGCTTGTCGAACGACGGCGGGTTGGTGCCGACCTGGTACTGGTCCGCCGGCCAGAAGCGCGACGAATCCGCCGTGAGCGCCTCGTCCATCAGGTACAGCTTGCCGTGGTTGTCCAGACCGAATTCGAACTTCGTGTCCGCGATGATGATGCCGCGCGTCGCCGCGTAATCAGCGGCTTCCTTGTACAGGCGGATCGAGATGTCGCGGATCGTCGCCGACAGCTCGGTGCCGATGCGGCGCTCCATCTCGTCGTAGGTGATGTTTTCGTCGTGGTGGCCCATCTCGGCCTTGGCGGCCGGCGTGAAGATCGGCTCGGGCAGCTTCTGCGCGTTCTGCAGGCCCGGCGGCAGTTGCACGCCGCAGACCGAACCGGTGGCCTGGTAATCCTTCCAGCCGCTGCCGGCCAGATAGCCGCGCACCACCGCTTCGACGAGGATCGGCTCGAGACGCTTGACGACCACCGCGCGCCCCTTCACCTGCTCGACTTCGTCCGGCGCGACCACCGACTCGGGCGCGACGCCCGTCAGATGGTTCGGCACCACGTGCTGCAGTTTCTCGAACCAGAAGTTCGCCATCGCGTTGAGTACGCGGCCCTTGTTCGGAATCGGCTCGCCCATGATCACGTCGAACGCCGACAGACGGTCGGTCGTGACGATCAGCAACTGGTCGTTGCCCACCGCATAGTTGTCGCGGACTTTACCGCGGCCGAGCAGCGGCAGCGAGCGGAGCGTGGATTCGTAGAGGGTAGACATCGTCGTGGTTCGCTAAAAATGGGGCAAAAAATGTGACCGGAACAAAAGGGAAACGCCGTTCCCCCGATGATGCGGGAACGGCGATCGGACGACAACCTGGCCAAACGGCCAGGCGCGGAGCCAAAACTACAGCTTAGCGGACGACTTGCGCGAGCTCGCCCGACTTGTACTTCTCCGCAATTTTATCAAGCGAAACCGGCTTGATCTTGCCAGCCTGGCCTTCGCAGCCGAATTGCGTGTAACGGTCGATACAGATCTTCATCGCCGCTTCGCGCGCCGGCTTCAGGTAATCGCGCGGATCGAACTTGCCCGGGTTGGTCGCCATGTAGCGGCGGATCGCACCCGTGATCGCCAGACGCAGGTCGGTGTCGATGTTTACCTTGCGCACGCCGTGACGGATGCCTTCCTGGATTTCCTCGACCGGCACGCCGTAGGTTTCCTTCATGTCGCCGCCGAATTCGCGGATTTCCGCGAGCAGCTCCTGCGGCACCGACGACGAGCCGTGCATCACGAGGTGCGTGTTCGGAATGCGTTGATGGATTTCCTTGATACGCTGGATCGAGAGAATATCGCCCGTGGGCTTCTTGCTGAACTTGTAGGCGCCGTGCGAGGTGCCGATCGCGATGGCCAGCGCGTCGCACTGGGTCAGCTTGACGAAGTCGGCAGCCTGCTCCGGATCGGTCAGCAGCTGCTCGCGCGTCATCGTGCCTTCGGCGCCGTGACCGTCTTCCTTGTCGCCCTTCATCGTTTCGAGCGAACCGAGCACGCCCAGCTCCGCCTCGACGGTGACGCCGATCGAGTGCGCCGCTTCGACGACCTTGCGCGACACTTCGACGTTGTACTCGTACGATGCGACCGACTTGCCGTCGGCTTCGAGCGAACCGTCCATCATCACGCTCGTGAAGCCGCTGCGAATCGCCGCCATGCACACTGCCGGCGACTGGCCGTGATCCTGGTGCATCACGACCGGAATGTGCGGATACGACTCGACCGCCGCCTCGATCAGATGACGCAGGAACGGCTCGCCCGCGTACTTACGCGCACCAGCCGACGCCTGCATGATGACCGGGGCGTTGACCTTGTCGGCCGCGGCCATGATCGCCTGCACCTGCTCCAGGTTGTTCACGTTGAATGCCGGAAGGCCGTAGCCGTTTTCCGCGGCATGGTCCAGCAGTTGACGCATTGATACGAGAGGCATGCTCAAACTCCTTAGATTGAAACGAATTCTTTTGCCGTCGGCATCTTTTGCGGCGATTTTATCGCGAAGCAGGCGGCATTCCCGCGGTGATACCGGCGCCTTGGTGCGCCGTCGCACATGCACCGCGCGAGTGTCGCCGGCCTGCTTCGCTCAATCGAGCCTGTGCCGATCGGGCAGTCCTGCCTGATCAGTACGGTTCACCGACCCGCACGATCTTCAACGTGTTGGTGCCGCCTGCCTGACCCATCGGCTCGCCGACCGTCAGCACGACCATGTCGCCGTGCGACGCGTAGCCCTTGCCGACCACCGCCTCGAGCGCATGCTGAAGCGCGGTGTCGCGGTCGGTGTTGGTGTCCAGATGCAGCGACGTCACGTTGCGATACAGCGCCATCGCCCGCTCGCTGCCGACGCGCGGCGTCAGCGCGAAGATCGGTACGTGAGTCCAGTGGCGTGACATCCACAGCGCGGTCGAGCCCGATTCGGTCAGCGCGACGATCGCCTTCGCGCCGAGGTGATAGGCGGTGAAGAGGGCACCCATCGCGATCGACTGGTCGATGCGGGTAAAGGTGCGGTCGAGGAAGTCCTTGTCGAGCTCCGACTGCTCGGACTTTTCCGCTTCGACGCAGATCGCCGCCATCGTTTCGATGGTTTCCACCGGGTACTTGCCCGCCGCCGATTCCGCCGACAGCATCACCGCGTCCGTGCCGTCGAGCACCGCGTTCGCGACGTCCGACACTTCCGCGCGGGTCGGCACCGGCGCGTGGATCATCGACTCCATCATCTGGGTCGCGGTGATCACGAACTTGTTCGATTCGCGCGCCATGCGGATCATGCGCTTTTGCAGCGCCGGCACCGCGGCATTGCCCACTTCCACGGCCAGGTCGCCACGCGCGACCATGATGCCGTCCGACGCGTCGAGGATGCCTTGCAGCGCCGGAATCGCTTCCGCGCGCTCGATCTTCGCAATCATCTTCGGCTTGATGCCGTACGGCGCGCCGGCGATGTTCGCGAGCTGGCGGGCCATTTCCATGTCGGTCGCGTTCTTCGGGAACGACACCGCGATGAAATCGACGCCGAGCGACATCGCCGTGCGGATGTCCTCCATGTCCTTCGCGGTCAGCGCGGGCGCAGACAGACCGCCGCCCTGGCGGTTGATGCCCTTGTTGTTCGACAGCTCGCCGCCGATCTTCACGACCGTGTGGATCTCGCTGCCGATCACGCGCTGCACGCTGAGCACGATCAGGCCGTCGTTGAGCAGCAGCACGTCGCCCGGCTTCAGGTCGCGCGGCAGATCCTTGTAATCGAGGCCGACGCGGTCGTCGTTGCCGAGCTCGCATTCGGAATCGAGGATGAACGGATTGCCGGCGACGAGCGTGGTGCGACCGTTCTCGAACTTGCCGACGCGAATCTTCGGGCCTTGCAGGTCAGCCATGATGGCGACTTCGCGGCCGGCCTGGCGGGCCGCCTCGCGTACGAATTCGGCGCGCTGGCGATGATCGTCGGCGGTGCCGTGTGAGAAATTGAGCCGCACCACATCCAATCCCGCCTGAATCATTTGCAGCAGGATTTCCGGCGTGCTGGAAGCCGGACCGATAGTAGCGACAATCTTGGTGGCGCGATGCATGAGTCTCCTCGTCTGGATAGGATCGCTGGTAAGAGCGCTGCGGGGCTGCTGCGGAGTCTGCGCATCGAAAGATGCTGGCTGGGGTCGCGCGCCGGTTGTGGCCGGTGTCGCTTTGTGGAGTGATGCGGGTGATGCGGTATTCGAGACCGGCGTCTCGTGCGCCGAAGATTTGCTGTCCTGCTTGCCGGAAGGCTGTTCCGGCTGGGCCGAATCGTGTTCGACGGATTCGCTAATTGCCGTTGGCGGCTGCTGAGCGTCACCGCTCGGAGCATGCTCCGCAACCGGTTCCGCGAGCGCTCCGGCGGCCGGCGCCGGGTCGGCCGCCGCGGGCGCTGCCAGCGCCTCGGCAGCCACGTCCTGTTCGGCCGTTGCCGACGCAGCGGCCGCGCGTGTCGCGCGCTCCCCTGCCGGCGTTGCCGCGTTACCGCGCGGCGCTTTCGCGCCACGCGCCTTGGTCGACTTCGCCGCTAGGGAGCGCGTCGCCACGTTAAGCCCGCGATTCCAGAACTTCGACCGCCGGCAGCTTCTTGCCCTCGAGGAACTCGAGGAAGGCGCCGCCGCCCGTCGAAATGTAGCTGACCTGGTCGTGGATGCCGTACTTGGCGATTGCCGCGAGCGTGTCGCCGCCGCCTGCGATCGAGAACGCCGCCGAGCGCGCGATCGCGTCCGCGAGCGTCTTCGTGCCGTTGCCGAACTGGTCGAACTCGAACACGCCGACCGGGCCGTTCCACACGACCGTGCCAGCCTTCTCGAGCTGCGCGGCGAGCAGCTTCGCCGTTTCCGGGCCGATGTCGAGAATCATGTCGTCGTCCTGCACGTCGGCGACGGCCTTCACTTCGGCCTTCGCGGTCGGCGAGAACTCCTTGGCCGTGACCACGTCGGTCGGGATCGGCACCGAAGCGCCGCGAGCCTTGGCCGCGTCGATGATCGCCTTCGCTTCGGCGACGAGATCGGCTTCGGCGAGCGACTTGCCGATCTTCAGGCCGGCCGCGAGCATGAACGTATTGGCGATGCCGCCGCCGACGATCAGCTGGTCGACCTTCTCGGCGAGCGACTTCAGGATGGTCAGCTTGGTCGACACTTTCGAGCCCGCGACGATCGCCACGAGCGGACGCTTCGGCGCGCCGAGCGCCTTGCCGAGCGCTTCGAGCTCAGCGGCGAGCAGCGGACCCGCGCAGGCAACTGGCGCGTACTTCGCGATGCCGTGGGTGGTCGCTTCGGCGCGGTGCGCGGTGCCGAACGCGTCGTTCACGTAGATGTCGCACAGCTTCGCCATTTTCTGCGCGAGCTCGTCGGAATCTTTCTTTTCGCCCTTGTTGACGCGGCAGTTTTCGAGCAGCACGACCGAGCCCGGCGCGACGTTCACGCCGTTTTCGACCCAGTTCGCGACGAGCGGCACGTCGCGGCCGAGCAGCGCCGCAAGGCGCTTCGCCACCGGCGCGAGCGAGTCTTCCGGCTTGAAGTCGCCTTCGGTCGGACGGCCGAGGTGCGACGTGACCATCACGGCGGCGCCGGCGTCGAGCGCGGCCTTGATGGCCGGCACGGAGGCGCGGATGCGGGTGTCTTCGGTGATGTTGCCTTGATCGTCCTGCGGCACGTTCAGATCGGCGCGGATGAACACGCGTTTGCCGGACAGCTTGCCTTCGGTGATCAGGTCGGAGAGACGCAATACCTTGTTCATGGGCTTGAGTATGCGAGTTGATGAGAAGGCGGTGGCGGACTGCGCGCGGGGACGACGCGCGGCGAACTCCAGCGCTTCGGCCCAACGGCTCCGCGGGATCGGGCGCCGGCGGCCGGCCGCGGCACTAGGCGCCTTGCTGCGGCGCGCTCAACCCGGAAAAGGGCATTTTAACTGATCCCAACGGCCTACTGACCCGCGACGGCGCGAATGTCACGTATTTGATCGCGAGCCACCGATACTGCGGCGCAACATTGATCGCCAGAGCCCGCGCCGGACCGTCAGAGGAACACGCGCATCAGCGTGAACACGACCATTCCGGTCACGATCGTGCCGAGCATGGTGCGGCGCCACATAAACCAGCCGAGACCGGCGAGCGTGGCGTAAAGCTCATGATTGGACGCCGCGAACGACAGCCCGTCGGGTGTCGTCAGCACGTCGGGCACCACCACGGCGGCGAGCGCGGCGGCCGGCGCGTAGCGCAGCATCTTCTGCACGCGCGCGGGCAGCACCGTGCGCTCGCCGCCGATCAGGAACATCGCGCGCGTGAGCGCGGTGACGAAGGTCATGCCGAAGATGGCGAGCCAGATTTGCGTGGAGGTCATCGGGAATCTCCGGCGCGATCGTTCACGCCACGGATGCGGCGCAGATCGGCGCGCTCGATCATCAGGTCGGCCGCGCTGCCGGCGATGATCGCCGCGATCACCGCGAACGGCAGCGCGAGCCGGTACGGCAGATCCAGCGCGAGCAGCGCCACGATGCCGGCCACGCCGACCGCGACCAGCGTCGAGCGGGTGGCGATCGCCGACACCATCACCGGCAACAGCGCGAGCGTGCCGGCGAGCGCGAGCCCCCAGTTGTCGGGAATCAGGCTCGCGAGCAGGATGCCGATGATCGACGACACCTGCCACGACAGCCAGCTCGACACCGCCATGCCCCAGAAATATGCCTCCTTGCCCGGCACGTAGCCGGTCGGAAAGTTCTTCTTGACGAACAGCAGATAGATCACGTCGCCGTTGAAATAGCCGAGCACGATGCGCCGCCACATCGACAGATACGAAAAGTGCGGCGCGAGGCCCACGCTGAAGATCACGAAGCGGGTGTTGACCATCGCCGCGGTCAGCAGCACGGTCCATACCGGCAGCTTGGCGGCGAGGAGCGGCAGCACCGCGAGCTGCGACGAACCGGCGTAGCACAGCAGCGACATCGTCAGCGCCTGCGGCAGCGTCAGCACGGACTTGCTCATCGCGATGCCGGTTACGAGGCCCCAGGAAAAAATCGCCATCAGCGTGGGAGCATAGGCGCGCGCGCCTTCACGAAAAGCGCGGCGATCGGTGTCGGACAGTCGAGCGAGCATCGGGCGAAAGGTGCGGGTGCGAGAAGCCCCGTCAAGAAGGCCAGGTCGGCGCCAGGCTGTGAGACCACCCGCCGGCGCATCCGGATTTGATTTATGCGTGCGCTGGATTATAGCGTCCGGGGTGCGCCCAAATGCCCGTTGTGTGTGCAAAAGAAGCTAAAATAGCGCTCCCGGCCATGTCCCGCGGCCGCACCTCATAACGCACCTGCTGGAGAACCGTATGTCAATGGCCGACCGCGACGGCAAGATCTGGATGGATGGCAAGCTCATCGACTGGCGCGACGCCAAAATCCACGTGCTCACCCACACGCTGCACTACGGCATGGGCGTGTTCGAGGGCGTGCGCGCTTACAAGACCGCCGACGGCGCCACCGCGATTTTCCGCCTGCAGGAACACACCAAGCGCCTGCTGAACTCGGCGAAGATTTTCCAGATGGACGTGCCGTTCGACCATGAAACGCTCGCCGCCGCGCAGCGCGAAGTGGTCCGCGAGAACAAGCTCGAGACCTGCTATCTGCGCCCGATCATCTGGGTCGGCTCGGAAAAGCTCGGCGTGTCGGCCAAGGGCAACACGATTCACGTCGCGATCGCCGCGTGGCCGTGGGGCGCGTACCTCGGCGAAGACGGCATCACCAAGGGCATCCGCGTGAAGACCTCGTCGTTCACGCGCCATCACGTGAACGTGTCGATGGTGCGCGCGAAGGCGTCGGGCTGGTACGTGAACTCGATTCTCGCGAATCAGGAAGCGATCGCCGACGGCTACGACGAAGCGCTGCTGCTCGACGTCGACGGCTACGTATCGGAAGGCTCGGGCGAGAACTTCTTCCTCGTCAACAACGGCAAGCTGTACACGCCTGACCTGTCGTCGTGCCTCGACGGCATCACCCGCGACACCGTGATCACGCTCGCGCGCGACATGGGCCTGCAGGTGATCGAAAAGCGCATTACGCGCGACGAAGTCTATACCTGCGACGAAGCGTTCTTCACCGGCACGGCCGCCGAAGTCACGCCGATCCGCGAACTCGACAACCGCACGATCGGCGTCGGCGCGCGCGGCCCGATCACCGAAAAGCTGCAGTCCGCCTTCTTCGACGTCGTCAACGGCAAGAGCGCCAAATACGCGCACTGGCTCACGAAGATCTGAGCGACGTTTCGAGATGCGCCGCGCCGCCCATCGGCGGCGCACTGCAAGCACCCCGCATACAACGAGAAAGTGTCATGAGCGAAATCAAGGAAATGCCGCTGGTCGAACTGTCGGCAAAAGATCTGCCGGCGTATTGCCCGAACCCGGCCATGCCGCGCTGGAGCGCGCATCCGCGCGTCTTCATCGACGTGTCGCACGGCGAAGCGCGTTGCCCGTATTGCAGCACGCGCTACAAGCTGCGCGACGGCGAAGTGATCAAGGGCCACTGATCCAACGCATCGAGCGGCTCTGAGCCGGCTTCAGCGGCACGAGGCGCGGGTTTCGGATCACGCCCTCGCCGCACCGCAGGCTCGATCGCACGACCCGCGCAGCCGCGCAGCCACCGAGCCGCCATCGCGGCGCGTGTGGGCCAACGGCATCGCGCCGCGCGGCTTTCCCCATTTACCCATCCGAGTGCCACGCGCATCGCGCGCGGCGCTTGTTATCGACACCGGACACTCACTCTGATGCGTCGCGCGTTGGTTATCGCACCGAACTGGATCGGTGACGCATTGATGGCGCAGCCGCTGTTTGCGCGCCTCGTGAAATTGCATCCGCGCATCGTCATCGACGCGGTCGCGCCCAGCTGGGTCGCCCCCGTGCTCGAACGCATGCCGGAAATCCGCGACGTCTACTCGACCGATCTCGCCCACGGCAAGCTGCAGATGCTGCGCCGCTGGCAGCTGTCGAGCGATCTGCGCGACGTCGGCTACGACGCGGCCTACGTGCTGCCGAACTCGTTCAAGTCGGCGCTGATTCCGTGGCTGGCGGGCATTCCGCTGCGCATCGGCTACACCGGCGAGAGTCGCTACGGCGTGCTGAACGTGCGTCACGCGAATCCGCGCAAGGACGCGCGCCCGCCGATGGTCGGCCACTACGCCGCCCTCGCCTATGCGCCCGGCGCCAAGGTCCCCGAGGATCTGCCGATGCCGCGCCTCGACACGGATCTGAACGAGGCGTCGCGCGTGTCGGCGCGCTTCAATCTCGACACGCGCGTGCCGCTGCTGGTGTTCTGCCCCGGCGCCGAGTACGGTCCCGCCAAGCGCTGGCCGCCCGAGCACTTCGCGGCGCTCGCGCAGATGGTAGGCCAGTCGTTCCCGTACACGCAGATCGTCGCGCTCGGCTCGCCGAAAGACGCGCCGCTCGCGCAGGCGATCGCCGAGAAAGCGCCGAACGTGCGCAACCTGTGCGGCCAGACCGCGCTCGGCGAGGCCTGCGCGCTGATCTCGCGGGCCAACGCGGTGGTCACCAACGACTCCGGCCTGATGCACGTCGCCGCCGCGCTGCGCCGCCCGCTCGTCGCCGTCTACGGTTCGACCGATCCGCGCCACACCCCGCCCTTGTCCGAGCTCGCGAAGGTACAATGGCTTCATCTCGAATGCAGCCCCTGTTTTGAGCGCGAGTGCCCGCTCGGTCATCTGAACTGTCTGAAGCAGTTGAGCGCCGAGCAGGTTTTCGGCGATTTGCGCGGCATGCTGCTCGCGCAGCGCTGAGCCGACTGGTACTTGCACGCAACACCGCACGCCCCCGAGCGCGTCGCGTCATGTTCGCGCCTTGCGGCACGGGCAAGCTGACGCCGGGGGCGATGGTCCGGCGCTCTGGACCGTCCCGCTACCGCTGACCCGCAACCGCGCGCCGCGCACAAGAGACTGACGAGCCATGCCACGTTTTGCCCATATCTTCGAAGCCGCCGCCGATACCCTGAACGCCTACTATCAGGCCGTCGCCGAGGTCAATATCGACAGCTTGATGGGCTTGTGGATCGACGAGGAGTTCGTCAGTTGCATCTGCGCGGACGGCTCGCATCTGCACGGTCTCGACAGCATCCGCAATGGCTTGCAGACTCAGCTAGAAGCGCTGCCGGTGTCGATCGAGCCGCTCGACATCCGCGTCTACGACAGCCTCGGCACCGTCGTCTATGCGATTGCCGAAGCACATCGTCCGGCCGATCCGACCGCCACGCCCGCGATGGTCTTCACCACCTACGTGATGGTCCACGAACGCGGCGAATGGCGCATTGCGCATATTCACGCGAGCCCAATGCCGAACGAAACCGCCAGCCAGTTCGCGACCAAGATGCGCCATGGCCAGGGCCCGCTGCACTGACGCGGCGCCACGACAGATTCAGATTCACGTTTTCTCGCTTTTCCGCCGGTATGAGTTCGACGCCCGATAAACCCGCTTTCTCCGGTACGGCCCCCGCCAGGGTGGCGGCCGCCGCCGAGGCGACCGTCGAGTTGCTATACCGCGCGCCGCTGTGGCTGCCCAACCGGCATGCGCAAACGATCGTCCCGTCGCTGTTCGCGCGCCGCCCCGCGGTGTCGTTTCGCCGCGAACGCTGGGATACGCCGGACGGTGATTTCATCGATCTCGACTGGGTCGCGCACGATACTCCGCCCACCGACACCGCCCCCCTCTTCGTGCTGTTCCACGGCCTCGAAGGCAGTTCGTCGTCGCACTACGCGGTCGCGCTGATGGCCGCCGCACGCGAGTATGGCTGGCACGGCGTGGTGCCGCACTTTCGCAGCTGCAGCGGCCCGCTGAACCGGCTGCCGCGTTTCTATCATCTCGCTGACAGCAACGAGGTCGACTGGATCCTGCGTCGCCTGCGCGCGACGCATCGCGGGCCGGTGGTCGCGGCGGGCGTGTCGCTCGGCGGCAACGTGCTGCTGCGCTGGCTCGGCGAGCGGCAAGACGACGCGGCACACGTGGTAGCTGCCGCCGCGGCGATTTCGACACCGATCGACGTCCACGCGGGCGGCCGCGCGCTGTCGCAAGGCTTCGGCCTCGTCTACACGCGCAGCTTCCTGAAGACGCTGAAACACAAGGCCAACCAGAAACTCGAGCAGTTCCCCGGCCTGTTCGACCGCGACGCGATGCTCGCAAGCCGCACGATGTACGAGTTCGACAACGTCGTGACCGCGCCGCTGCACGGCTTTCGCGATACCGACGACTACTGGAGCACCGCAACCACCCGCCCGCTGCTACCGCACATTCAGGTGCCGACGCTCGTGCTCAACGCGCGCAACGACCCGTTCCTGCCGGCCGAGGCGCTGCCGTCGCGGCACGAAGTGTCGGCGGCGGTCGAGCTTTATCAGCCCGAGCACGGCGGCCACGCGGGCTTCATGACCGGGCCGTTCCCGGGCCGCATCGACTGGCTGTCGCGGCGCGTGTTCGGCTATCTGGAGCGACACGTCGATCATGGATGACATCGTCAAACAGTCGTTGATCAAATGGCCGAACGTGCCGAGTTGCACCGGCTGGCTGATGCTCGACCGGCGCGGCAACTGGCGCATGCGCGACGAAGCGGCCCAGGCGAGCGGCGCGCCCGGCACGCCGATCCGGCACGAGGCGCTGCTGGGCTTCATCAACCGGAACTACGAGGTCGACGAGCGCGGACAGTGGTTTTTCCAGAATGGGCCGCAGCGCGTGTATGTCGAGCTGGGTTATACGCCGTGGGTGGTCAGGTTGTCCGCAGACGCGGCTGGGTCGCTTGCGTTGCACGACCAGGGTAGCCGCCCGTTCGATCCGGCCGCGGTGTTCGTCGATGAAGACGGCGGCATTCTATTCGCCGATCGCTCGCAACCAGCACGCATCGCGGTGCTGCACGATCACGACCTCGAGATTTTCTCCGATCACGCGACGCTCGCCGACGATGGCTCATTGAGCGGCACATTCCACTGGAGCGCTCAGCTCACACTGCCGCTGCAAAGCGTGCGACGCGATCAGGTGGCCGCGCGCTTCGGCTTCGTCGCGAGCCCGGCGGCGCTGGCCTGACGCGCGTAGCGGCGCGCGTTCGCGTCCACCCTACCCCTTCTCGTCGAGCCGCTCTTCCTTGTAGCGGCTCTCCATCTCGTGCAGACGCGCGTCGACGGTCGCGAGGTCGTAATAGCCGATCGTCTTCAGGTCGCGCGCGTCCTTCAGCTGCCGGATCGCCGATGGCCACGCCCCTTCCAGCGCGAACTTCTCCGCCATCGCGCGATGCTGCGTCAACGCATCGCCACTGCCCGCGCTCGCCTGCGCGAGATACAGCCACCACGCGGGTTGATCGGGATGCGCCTGGGTTTCCTTTTTCGCGAGCGCCTGCGCGTCGGTGAAGCGGTGCAGCGTCAACAGCGTTTGGATATGCATGTCGATCGCGGCGTTCGACTGCGGCCAGCGCTTCTGCGCGAACTCGGCGAGACGTGCGGCTTCGTCGACGTGACCCGCTCGCCGCGCGATGTCGGTCGCGAGCACGTCGAGGCTCGGCGAATCGCGCTCGGGCTCGCCTTCCGCACGCGCGCCCGAGACGAACGTCGCGCGCGCGTTCGCAAGCGATGCCGCGGCGTCATCGTAACGCTCGAGCAGCATCTGGCCGTACGCGATGCCGTACCAGTTCGCCGCGACGTTCAGCGCGGTGCGGTCGTCGATTTCCGAGCGCAATCGCGAAATCTCGTCGGCGTACTCGTTGCGCGCATGGTCCTGCAACAAACGCGCGCGCGCCCGCACGAAGCCGTACTCGGGGTCTTGATGCGGCTGCCGGTACGGCGCGCGACGCGCTCGGTCCTCCATGTCGGCGATCCGCTCGCCGGTCAGCGGATGCGTGCGCGTGTAGGCCGGCACGCCGTTTTCGTTCATCGCCGCGCGGTCGAGCCGGTGGAAGAAAGTCGGCATCGCGTAGGGATCGTAGCCGGCGCCGGCGAGCAGCAGAAAGCCGACGCGGTCCGCCTCCTGCTCGGCCGATCGCGAGAAGCGCAGCTGGCTGTCAACCGCATACGCCTCGCTGCCGAGCGCGATCGCGCTGCCGAGGTCGCCGCTGTGCGCGAGTACGCCAGCCAGCACGCCGAACAGCACACCGACGAGCGCCGCGTAGCCGCTGCGCTCGCCGTTCGAGATCATCCGCGAGATGTGCCGCTGCAGCACGTGCCCCATCTCGTGACCCAGCACGGACGCGAGCTCGGACTCGGTCTGCGTCGCCTCGATCAGTCCCGTATTCACGCCGATGAAACCGCCCGGCAGCGAAAACGCGTTGATCTGCGCGTCGCGCACCGCGAATAGCTCAAAGTCCGGCCGATAACCGCCGATGTACAGCGCGCTGGCAGCCGCCGCTAGCTTGGCGGCGACCGAATTCAGGTAGTCGCGCACGAGCCAGTCGTCGAGATAGTCGGGGTCGCGGCGGATCTCGCGCATCACGCGCTCGCCGAGCTTGCGTTCGGCCTGCGGGGTCAGCGAGCCGGCACCGCCGCTGCCGAGATCGGGCAATTGCTGCGCGACGATCGGCGCGCGCCAGTCGGTGCTGCCGGCTTTGCCGCCGTTGCCGCCATTGGAAAAACGGCTCTGCGCGCCGCCATACGTGCCGAACACGCCACGCGCGATGTCGGGCGGCAGGATCGGATCGGCAGATGCGTCGCTCGAGCCGCTGACGAGCGGCGCCTCGGACGATGACGTTCCCGGCGCGACGGCCGCCCCGCCAGTCGATTGCGCGAACGCGCCCGGCGGCATCGCGAGCGCGACGGATAGCAACGCAGCGAGGAATCGTTTTGAATGCATCGCGAAGCCGATCTGACGAAGTCGAAAAACGCCGCCCGTGGCCCGGACTAAGATAGCGGGCAGGTGCGTCGCAGGACGCATACAAGCCAAACCGCAGAGCACGACGCAGCGCAACCGTAATCAGTCGCCGCGACAATTCGAGGCCGCGCCGCACTGCTATGATAGGCGCCCTCTGAAGGAGTCAACCATGCCTGAGCTCACTCATTTCGATGCGTCTGGTGACGCGCATATGGTGGACGTCGGCGGCAAGCAGGAGACCAGGCGCATCGCGATCGCGCGTGGCTCGATCCGCATGCTTCCCGACACGTTCGCGCTGATCCGCGACGGCAACGCCAAAAAGGGCGACGTGATCGGCATCGCACGGATCGCGGCGATCCAGGCCTCGAAGCGCACCGCCGATCTGATTCCGCTGTGCCATCCGCTCGCGCTGACACGCGTGAAAGCCGATTTCGAACTCGACGAGCAGATGCCGGGCGTGCATTGCACGGTGCAGGTCGAGACGTTCGGGCGCACGGGCGTCGAAATGGAGGCGCTCACCGCCGTTCAGATCGGGCTGCTGACCGTGTACGACATGTGCAAGGCGGTGGATCGCGGCATGACCATCACCGATGTGAAGGTGATGGAAAAGCATGGCGGGAAATCGGGGGATTGGGTGGCGCAAGCATGAAGCGCGGTTCGGCAACTATCCGGGTAGCAACATGACCATCGACGAACTGCTCGAGCAGCTACTGGTGTTTCGCGACGCGCGCGACTGGCGGCAGTTTCATACGCTGCGCAACCTGATCGTCTCCACCGGCATCGAAGCCGGCGAGCTTCTGGAGACGATTCAATGGAAGTCGGACGCGCAGATCGACGCGCTGCTCAGCGATCCCGCGCAATCGACGAATCTCAGGCACGAGTGCGCCGATGTCTTCATGTACCTGCTGCTGGTCGCCCATACCGCCGGCTTCGATCTCGTCGACGCGGCGGCGGAAAAACTGAAGCTGAACGAAGCGCGCTACCCCGTCGACAAGGCGAAAGGGACCGCTGCGAAGTATTCCGATATTTGAACTTTGAGGCGCGCAAGCCCGGCTTGGCGCCACCGCGCCTAAGCCTGCGCGTTGCGATCAATCTTCGTCGCTGTCGTCGTCCGGCGTCGCATCGGCCGCCGGCGTGCCGTAGCGCTTCACCAACTGCTCCTTGAAGCCCGCGAGCGACTTCTGCTCGTCGACGAGCTGGTACAGATAGCCGAGTTGCGCCGGCCAGTCCTTCAGTTCCTCGGCGAAGATCCGCAGGCGTTCGACCGTGTCGAGCGCCGCCGCGGTATCGCCGGTCAGCGCCTGCAGCACCGCATAGCGACGCAGCACCGTCTCGCCCGGCAGCAGCGCGATCGCCTGCTTGTGCATCGAGAGCTTGCGCTGCAGGTTCAGCGGATTCATCGGCTGCAGCGTCGCGAGACCGTATTCGCCCCACGCGCCGAACAGGAACGACGGATCGGCGCCGTACTGCTCGGCCGGACGCTCGCCGTAGTACAGCACCTCGGCACGCGCATAGTC
Organism: Paraburkholderia sp. HD33-4; assembly: GCF_021390635.1. Classification (NCBI taxonomy): domain Bacteria; kingdom Pseudomonadati; phylum Pseudomonadota; class Betaproteobacteria; order Burkholderiales; family Burkholderiaceae; genus Paraburkholderia; species Paraburkholderia sp. HD33-4. Next base: position 3,732,055 of record NZ_JAJEJS010000001.1, read on the forward strand.
GCGATACACCGGATACAGCGAGGCGAGTCCGCCGAACACCACGACCGCGAACGCGCCGAGCGACAAATTCGCCGGCACCGCGCGCAACGGCCGCGTTTCGAGCAGGCCGAACACGAACATCGCGGGCAACAGGAAGAACATGTACTGCTGCGGATACTCGACGAGCGCATGCATCGTCAGCACGCCGATCAGCGCGATGCCGAACACGCGCGCGGCACTTTGCGGCGCACGCACGACGCGCACGAGCCACGCGACGAGACCCACGAGCACGATCGCCAGGCCGATCAGACCGGTTTTCGCGAGCAGGTCGACGAAGATGTCGTGCGAGTTGTTGGCGATTTCGACGCCGCCCAGCTGCCTGACGAGTTCGAACTGATAGCTCGGGAATCCGCCCCAGCCGACGCCGAGCAGCGGATGCTGCTTGAACATCGTCCAGCCGTATTTCAACAGCGCGATGCGCGGCGCGATCTGGCCGGCGTCCTGGAAGCGCTCGGCCGCCGACTGCCCGAGTTCCAGGTGATAGCGCACATTGGCCCAGCGGATCAGCGCATTGACCACGAAGAACAGCACCCCGAGCGCGATCGGCACCAGCCATTCGCGGTTGCTGCGGCGCAGTCGCGGTTCATTGCGGGTCTGCGCGAAGGCCATCCAGAAGCCGGCCACGACGATCACGCCCATCTGCAGCCACGGACCGCGCGATACGGTCAGCGCGAGGCCGACCGAGAAAATCGTCGACACGAGCAGCCAGATCGGCACCGCGATGCGGCGCGTCTGCACGAGGTACAGCGCGCCGGCCATCGCGAACGCGATATACGTCGCCAGGTGGTTCGCCTGCGCCATGTTGCCGAACGGCCGGCGCTCGACGGTAATGTTGTACGCGACGACGAGCGGAGCCACGCGTGTCTCGAGGTGAAACAGCTGGATGACCTGGCTGAACACCGCGAACAGTCCGCCGACGATCAGCGCCCCCGCCGCCCAGCGCAGCGCGGTTTCGTCGAGCTTCACGCGCGTGAAGCCATAGCCTACGTGCACGGCCATCCACGCGGCGAGCAGGAAGCCTGCGCCGAGCCAGTTCATCGACGGCTCCGTGACTGGCAGCACGAACGTCTGCACGACCAGCACGAGGCCGAACAGCAAGGGCACGAGCGCGACCGTGGGCGACGCGAAGCTCAGGCGCGGCCGCGTGGTCGCGACCAGCAACACGACGGCCGCCCCGGTCAGCAGATACAGCGCGAGCGCGGTGAATTCGGCGTAGAAGGTTGGGATCGGATACGTATGGTTGGCGACCGCGTAGGGCAGGATCAACGCAAGAGCCAGCAGTACGAGAGATAGGTAGCGCGCGAAAGGGTTGGGCATCGAATCAACGGTGGGCATCAGGTAGGGTAGCCCCCCTTCCTTGCGGAAGAGGGGCCCCCTAAGAACCGTACGTGCGAGTTTCCCCGCATACGGCTCAAGCCTACATATTTCTTTACAAAGCCCCGTCAGTGCAACGACGGAGCCGGCTTAGTTACCACAAGTTTACCAACGTGTACCTGCCGGTGGCAGTCGGGGTGTAGCAAGACCCTGTTGGAAAGAGCGTCGGTCCCGCCATGCATCCGATATTCCAGATGATGGTCGTGCCAACTGGTCTCGTTCGTCAGAGCCCAACCACAGTGCGCACATAACCCGCCCTGTGATTTGTACAGCGCCACCCATTGCTTGCGATAGCGCATTGAGTACTCCATGCGCTCCTGCCGCAATTGCTCGCTGTACTGCTCCCACAGCGGATCAAAAGGATTGAATTCCCCTTTGACCTTCCTGTGGCGCTTGATGTCCGTACCGCTGATCTGGTACAGCTCAAGCAAACCCTTGCTGCCGTCCTCTTGAACTACGGGAGCGGCGAACACCCAATGCCGGTTGCCGAGCGAGTGAAAGTACTTCCGTCTCACCCACTCCGCGCTCTTCTTTGGATGCCTCCGCTTCGACCACCGCCAGAGCCTGTAAAACACCAGCGACTCCATGCGGCTATACGCCTGCTTGGCTACTACAGGGCTGTGATATTGCGCCCAGCCTCGTAGCATCGGGTTCAGCAATCGGATCAACTCCTCCTGCTTTACCGCCTTGTGACCGCTGATCGTATCCGCCACCTTGCGATAGAACGTCTGCACGTTCTTCCTGCTCGGCTTGATGAGCAGCGTTCCCGAATACTTCCGGAAATTCCACCCAAGGAAATCAAAGCCTTCGTCAATGTGACCGATCCGGGTCTTCTCCTGCGATAGTTGCAATCCCCGTACCGCGAGGAAGGTCTCTATCCAAGGCCTGACTTCGTGTTCCAGCATCTCTTTCGAGTCGCCGGTGATGACGAAGTCGTCCGCGTATCGAACCACATTCACTTTCAGCTTGTTCGCTTTCCCGATCCCAAATTTTGCACCGAGGTACGCAATCAGTTCCCGTTCCAGCCCGTTCAGCGTTACGTTTGCCAGCGTCGGGGAGATGATGCCTCCCTGCGGCGTACCGGCCTCCGTCGCCTGTAGCTGCCCTTTGTAAATCAGGCCAGCCTTCAACCATTTGCGAAGGATCACCCTGTCCATCGGGACATTGTTCTCCAGCCACTCGTGGTTGATGTGGTCAAAGCATCCCTTGATGTCCGCTTCAAGTACCCATTGCGCCGAACGGCGACGGGCCATGACAACGAAAATCTGAGACATGGCATCAGCCGTCGAACGATTGAGCCTAAACCCATAAGAGTTCGGGTCACTCGTCGACTCTGCTACCGGCTCCAAGCCCAGCAGATACAAGGCTTGCATCGCCCTGTCCCGCATGGTCGGAATGCCCAGAGGGCGCTCCTTCCCATTTGCCTTGGGGATAAAGATTCTCCGTAGAGGCAGAGGCTTATATCCGTGCCGCTTCAACCTGCCGACAGCAAGCCACCGGCTTTCAGGCGAATCCCATAGCTCGCGATCGACTCCAGCCGTTCGCGCACCCTGGTTCTGCGTAACACGTCGTACCGCATACAACTTTGCGGACAACGTGCGAGTCAGCATCCGTTGCAAGGCTTTCACCCTGCGCCAGTCACTTTCTCGCGTCGCCTTCGCAATTCGAATCTGCATCCCTCTCACGTTCCGTTCAACCCGACGCCAATCTATGGCGTGCCAGTTGTCCGGCGCGTGGGAAAGCGCAGATCCGGTCTTTCGACCAGATACTTTCATGCTGCTCTCCTACCTGGAAAAGTCCCCAGACAGAAGGCGCATCTCCCCCAGCGGGGCAGATACACCCCGCTGGGGAACAACAAAACTCAATGCAGGCGCATGCACCTGCATCTGACCAAGTTACAGAGGGTAGTCAGCCGTCTTGCGACGGTAGACCAGACGGAAGTCTGCCCGCTTTCGCGTGAGGTGATGTTCCAACCCCTATCCGAACCATTACAGCCCGGCTTTCGCTTTTTCCGTCCTCCCATACCTGCACAATCAACAGCGTCCCTTGCGGTCCGCCTGCCAGCCTTACTGCGCTGGCAACCATACAGGCTTACCACGTTCCCGGCATGTCACACGACTGACGTAGGTTCTGCCTCTTCCCCGGTGGCTAAATGACGACGTAATCCGACGGTTGAGCGAATTAACCAGCCACGTACCTTTTGGTTAGAGCCCAATGTTCAAGCAGCTTTGGCTCCTCAGTGCTTACGAGGTTTATCAGCAGTTCACTTACATTAACCCTATCAGCCAGCCTAGCTCCTCAACCCCCTTGCTGCTGGGAGTCTCCAGATCGTTCCTCGCGGAGCCGATCTGCCCGAAACGTCCGGGGGCTACGTTGTCAGAAGAGCTTCACACCCCACCGTTGCCAGTGACGCATGTCTTCCTAGGCTACTGCTGGTCGTACAGCAGGTTCACTTCCTCACCCGGACATCAGGCAAGGCAAAACAATGACACACCGAGCTTTCGCTCGTATCGGTTTGCGAATCCGTTGCTGTTGAAAGCGCGGGAATTGCACACGACATCCCGCCCGGTCGGCGGAGATGAAGCCGCTGACTGGGCGGGACCTGACGGTAGTCAGGTCAATACAATGCGATCCTCCGGCTGGACAAGCCCGGGTCACGCTTCACAAAAATATCGGGCGTAGTCCAGAAGGACCACACACTCAGCTACTAGAAATCGCCCCCGAAGAGGCCTCAAGCACATCTTTACTGCAGTCGATGCTCGTAACGTGAGCGAACGGACACGAGCGTGCGTGTCGCACCAACCGGCGCACTATACAAAAAATTCGTTGCACTGTGCGCCGGCCCGGCCGAAATAGGCTGAAAATCAGCCCTTTACGTTGTGGCTTCGACTCATCCGGTCAGCGTTCGGCCGCTGTCTCGTTCACTGACTCAGTTGCCCCCTTACGAGCGGCATTCGGGCGGCGCCAGGTTCGCAGCGAGCGTCGGCGCTTCGGTTGGCATCGGCCCCGAACCCGGCGCCGGCAACGACGACGCGCTCTTGCCGCCAGCAAAGCATTCCCACGTCAGCGCGCCGGTCTGCACCGCGTCCTTGCTCAACGCGACGCGTGCGCTCGGCGCGTCCGCATTGTCCGGCACCGAGGGCACCAGCGTCATCGTGTTCGCGCCGGACTGCGCGACCCGCGTCGAGTACGTGATCATGATCTGGCCGGTGTCGTCGTCGATCTGGATGGACTCGACGTTGCGGGTGGCGGGCGGCGACGCATAGCCGCCGCTGAACGCGTTGCCGCTCGCGGCGTTTTCGGCCACCGCGAGCCGCGCCGACGCCGCGAGCGACAAGCCCTCGCCGACCCGGCTGCGCGCCAGATAGTCCTGGTACGCGGGAATTGCATAGGCCGCGATCACGCCGACGATCGCGAGCACGATCATCAATTCGATCAGCGTGAAACCGACGCCGCAGCGGCGGCGGATGCGCGCGAACCAGCTCGCGCGCCAGCGTGCGCGGCGCAACGAACGCATGGATTGCGTCGACTGAGAGTAAGGGGAATACGGCAGGGTAACGATCATCGGCAGACTCCTGATACGAGAAACGCCTGCCCCGTGGATCGGGAACAGGCGCTTCAATCGTAGCGAGCGAAGCTCGCGCGTCACAGTCAGCCGGATGGCCAGGCTTGCATTCGGACGGCATCACGGTTTAGGCAGTGGCACCGTCAGCGCCACGCTCACACCGCCGCGCGTTTCGCGTAACGGCGCTTGAGCAGATAACCGACGATCACGACGAACAGCGCGCCCGCGATGCTCATCCCGTATTCGGCCACCGGCGTGTCGAGGATCGGCCAGCGGTCGCCGGCCGGGTCGTTGACCATCAGACCGCCCGCGATCCAGCCGAGCAGCCCCGCGCCGAACAGCACGATGCCCGGAAAGCGATCGAGCAGCTTCAGAATCAGCTGGCTACCCCACACGATCAGCGGAATGCTCACGACGAGGCCGAAGATCACCAGAGCCAGACGGTGGTCGTGCTCCGCGGCTTCGGCCGCGCCCGCGATCGCGATCACGTTGTCGACGCTCATCACCGCATCCGCGACGATGATCGTCTTTACCGCCGAGATCAGCCTGTCGGCCGGCTTCACGTTGCCGTGCCCCTCGTGCGCCGGCGCGAGCAGGCGCACGCCGATCCACAGCAGCAGCAGGCCACCCGCGAACTTCAGGAACGGCACGTCGAGCAGCACGACCGCGAACGCGATCAGCACGACACGCAGCACGATCGCGCCGACGGTCCCCCACACGATGCCGCGCATGCGCTGCGTCTGCGGCAGGTTGCGACAGGCGAGCGCAATCACGACCGCGTTATCGCCGCCGAGCAGAATGTCGATGACGATGATCTGAAAGACCGAGCCCCAATGGAGGGTCGTGAAGAATTCGAGCATGGACAAAAGCATTAGAAAGAATCGGCCGGGCGGACAGCAACCCGGCGCAAGCGCGGACGAAAAAAAAGCGGGGGAGTCTGCACTCCCCCGCTTTTCGGGACCGCTCGCTCACGAAAGGACTTCGTAAGCGTATCAAAATCGCGCGCCTAGGGCACGCGAATTCGATTTACAGCATCGCCTTCAGAAGACGCGCCATTTCCGACGGGTTCTTCGTGACCTTGATACCGCATGCGTCCATGATTTCCAGCTTCGCTTCAGCGGTGTCCGCACCGCCCGAGATCAGCGCGCCGGCGTGGCCCATGCGCTTGCCCGGAGGCGCCGTGACGCCAGCGATGAAGCCAACCACCGGCTTCTTCATGTTGTCCTTGATCCACTCGGCAGCGTTCGCTTCGTCCGGACCGCCAATTTCGCCGATCATGATGACCGCGTCCGTATCCGGATCGTCGTTGAACATCTTCATCACGTCGATGTGCTTCAGACCGTTGATCGGGTCGCCGCCGATACCGACTGCCGACGACTGGCCGAGGCCGATCGCGGTCAGCTGGCCGACTGCTTCATACGTCAGCGTGCCCGAACGCGACACGACGCCGATGCGGCCCTTGCGGTGGATGTGACCCGGCATGATGCCGATCTTCAGTTCGTCCGGCGTGATCGTGCCCGGGCAGTTCGGTCCGAGCAGCAGCGTCTTGCGGTTTTCTGCGCGCATGCGGGCCTTGAGCTCGATCATGTCGCGGACAGGAATGCCTTCCGTGATGCAGATTGCGAGATCCAGGTCGGCTTCGACGGCTTCCCAGATTGCCGCGGCAGCGCCTGCCGGCGGAACGTAAATCACCGACACGGTCGCGCCCGTTTCGGCCTTCGCTTCAGCGACGCTCGCGTAGATGGGAATGCCTTCGAAATCTTCGCCGGCGCGCTTCGGGTTCACGCCCGCGACGTACGCTTCGCGGCCGTTTGCGTATTCACGGCAAGCACGCGTGTGGAACTGACCGGTCTTGCCGGTGATGCCCTGCGTGATGACCTTGGTGTCTTTGTTGATCAGAATCGACATGTATTGACCTCTGTTCGTTTGGCGTCGCGCGTGTGCGCCACTCGGCGCGATATTTCACGCCTGAGTCGCTCGCGCGCCGCCACTCGTCATTTTGGCAAATGAGCTGGTAAATGCGCCGTAGACAGGTGGCTTACGCCTTGCCCGAAGCAGCCGCGACGACCTTCTGAGCCGCTTCTTCCATGCTGTCGGCCGCGATGATCGGCAGACCGGATTCGGCGAGCATCTTCTTGCCCAGGTCTTCGTTCGTGCCCTTCATGCGGACCACGAGCGGCACCTTCAGCGACACGGCCTTCGAGGCCGCGATCACGCCTTCCGCGATCACGTCGCAGCGCATGATGCCACCGAAGATGTTGACCAGAATCGCGGTCAGGTTCGGGTTCTTCAGCATGATCTTGAACGCTTCGGTGACCTTCTCTGTCGTCGCGCCACCGCCGACGTCGAGGAAGTTCGCCGGTTCGCCGCCGAACAGCTTGATGGTGTCCATCGTTGCCATTGCGAGGCCAGCGCCGTTCACGAGGCAGCCGATGTTGCCGTCGAGCGAGATGTACGCGAGGTCGAACTTCGATGCTTCGACTTCAGCCGGATCTTCTTCGTCCAGATCGCGGTAAGCGACGATTTCCGGGTGACGGAACAGCGCGTTCGAGTCGAAGTTGAACTTCGCGTCGAGCGCGATGACCTTGCCGTCGCCGGTCAGGATCAGCGGGTTGATTTCGGCGAGCGACGCGTCGGTTTCCCAGAATGCCTTGTACAGGCCTTGCAGGATCGCGCGAGCTTGCGGGATCGAAGCGTCGGGCACGCCGATCTTCTTCGCGAGGTCGTCGGCTTCCGAGTCCTTCAGGCCGGTCGTCGGGTCGACGGCAACCTTGTGGATCAGCTCAGGCGTCTTTTCCGCGACTTCTTCGACGTCCATGCCGCCTTCGCTCGATGCCATCACGACGATCTTCTGCGAAACGCGATCGATCACGAGACCGACATACAGTTCCTTCTTGATGTCGGCGCCTTCTTCGATCAGCAGACGGTTGACCTTCTGGCCTTCCGGACCGGTCTGGTGCGTGACGAGCTGCATGCCGAGGATCTGGTTCGAGTACTCGCGAACCTGCTCCAGCGACTTGGCGACCTTGACGCCGCCGCCCTTGCCACGGCCACCTGCGTGGATCTGAGCCTTGACGACCCACACCGGGCCACCGAGCTCTTCCGCGGCCTTGACCGCATCATCCACCGAGAAGACCGGCTTGCCGCGCGGTACCGCGACGCCGAATTTCCGCAGGATTTCCTTACCCTGGTACTCGTGAATCTTCATGCGTGATTCCCTTCAGTCTGAGAGTTGGATTGAACTTCGTTTCCGCCGCCGTTCAGGCCGACGCGTCGCCGCTTCGTTCGCGGGCCGCCGCGTCGTCCGACGAGGCCGCGCGTTCCGCCGGACGCGGTGCGTGACCATACCAGCGCGGATAAAACTGTTTCACCGCCTCGCCGTCGAAACGCAGCGCGTGGCAGCGTCCCAGCTGGAATGGCGGCTTGTCGTTGGAATGTTCGCCTGTGCCGTTGGACGATTCGTCTCCCGAACCCGCGTTCGCGCCGGGCGTGCCGTCATCGGTATTCCACACGTCGCCGGCGAACGCCTGGATCGCGGCGGTCGGCAGGATCGCGCACAGCTCGGTGAGATGCGTGCAACCGGCCGTGCCGGCCAGCAAACGGGCAGCATCGCGACGGAAGTTGTGGAACAGATTGAGCCCGATGAGGGCACGGTAGGCGGGATTGCTGGCCTGGCACAACCCTGGATAGGGCACCCAGTCGGACGACGCCTCGGCGTCGACGACGTTGAGCTTGCGATCGATGGTGATGCGAAGCCAGAGTTCATGGATCGGCTGACCATTGGGCCGGATTCCCGACGCAAGCGCCACATCGCGTGGCTTTTCGTCGGTCAGGCACGCTTCCACATCCCACAGGCCATCGGCTCGCTCGTAAGCTTCCGCTCTGATTGCGCGACGATGGCGCAACTGACGGGACACTGGCGGGGAGAGCGACATGCGGGAAGGAAAGGCCGGATTGGAAAACCTCTGGATTTTAGCATAACGGGTATTTGGGACAGCCCCGATTGCGCACGGCCGTGCGACCGGTTACGGCGCGGCAATTGACCGGCCGCCGAGGCCGGCGTGCTAGTCGCCGTCCCACGTGTCGTCGATACCCTTCAGGATCTTGCCGATCGTCGCGCCGGAGAAGCCGCGCGACGCGAGAAAGCGCGCCTGCTTCGCTCGCTCGGCCGGCGTTTGCGGCAGCTGGCCGAACTTCTTGCGCCAGACCGCCTGGGCACGCGCGAGTTCGGTTTCGCGCAACTGCGCACTCGCCTCTTCGACGAGCGCCGGGTTCAGCGCGTGTTGCTTCAGTTCGCCGAGAATGCGACTCGTGCCGAGCCGCGATGCGCGCCGGTGGACCAGACTTTCCGCGAAGCGCGAGTCGGATAGCCAGTTTTCCGCTTCCAGCGAGTCGAGCACCGTGTCGAGCGAATCGGTTTCCTCGACGTAGGGCTTCAGCTTGCGCGCAAGTTCGGCGCGGCTATATTCGCGGCGCGACAGATAGCCGAGCGCGCGCGCTTTCAGCGAACGGGTTGGGCGTTGGGATTTTCCGCCGCCGTCTTCGTCGGACTGGCCCGGTTTCGCTTCGCCGGGTTGGCGGCGCGAGCGGGTGTAGGTGACATCGGAGGGGGTTTGGGAATCGTGCCCCGGGGAATCCGGGCTGGACGACGCTGCAGGGGATGCAGAGCGCGTACGCTGCGGGCCGCGGCCGGCAGCTCGGTCGTGTGCGTCGAACGATTCGAACGGGTCGAATGGATCGCCGGAGTCAGGCGATCCATCCGCCGTGTCGCGCGGGCCGTCCGGATAGCGTCCGGAGTCGGAACCGGACAGCGGCCGGCCTTTGCGTATCACGTGATGCTTACTCTTCTTCGCCCGCGACTTCAGCGTCCGCGCCGGTCACGGCGTCCGCCATCGCGGTGACGCCCAGCGATTCGCGGATGCGGTTTTCGATTTCGCGAGCGATGTCCGGATTTTCACGCAGGAATTCACGCGCGTTGTCCTTGCCCTGACCGATCCGCTCGCCGTTATAGCTGTACCATGCGCCGGCCTTGTCGACGATCTTCGCCTGCACGCCGAGGTCGATGACCTCGCCCTGACGCGAGATGCCCTCGCCGTACAGGATGTCGAAAATCGCTTCGCGGAACGGCGGCGACACCTTGTTCTTGACGACCTTCACGCGCGTTTCGTTGCCGATCACTTCGTCGTTCTTCTTGATCGAACCGATGCGGCGAATGTCCAGACGCACCGACGCGTAGAACTTCAGCGCGTTACCGCCCGTGGTGGTTTCCGGGTTGCCGAACATCACGCCGATCTTCATGCGGATCTGGTTGATGAAGATCACGAGGCAGTTCGTGCGCTTGATCGTGCCGGTCAGCTTGCGCAGCGCCTGCGACATCAGACGCGCCTGCAGACCCGGCAGCGAGTCGCCCATTTCGCCTTCGATTTCCGCCTTCGGCACCAGCGCCGCGACCGAGTCGATCACGATCATGTCGATCGAGCCCGAGCGCACCAGCGCGTCGGCGATTTCGAGCGCCTGTTCGCCGGTGTCCGGCTGCGAGACCAGCAGGTCGGCGACGTTCACGCCGAGCTTGCCCGCGTATTGAATGTCCAGCGCGTGCTCCGCGTCGATGAACGCCGCGGTGCCGCCGAGCTTCTGCATTTCGGCGATGACCTGCAGCGTCAGCGTGGTTTTACCGGACGATTCCGGACCGTAGATTTCGACCACGCGGCCGCGCGGCAAACCGCCGACGCCCAGTGCGATGTCGAGGCCGAGCGATCCGGTGGAGACCACCTGGATGTCTTCGACTGCCTCACCTGCGCCGAGCCGCATGACCGACCCTTTGCCGAACTGCTTTTCGATCTGCGCGAGCGCGGCAGCGAGAGCCTTGCTCTTTTCAGCAGTCAGTCCAGCCGAGCCTTTCTTGCTTTCTTCCATGAATCGTCCTTTGCTATGATGAACGGCGTCTGAGGCAGGTGTGCACCGGTGGTTCCGCTCAAATCGAGCCGAGTCTCCAGGACATCACACGAAACGCAGACACTGTATAAAAAAACAGTAGTTTTGGCAAGCGCGATTATGATGCGAACGCGCATTTTTTAGTGTCGCGCCGCCCCAACTACCCACAATAATGTTCGGAGACCGCTGCGCGCCGAGGCAACCCCCACGGTGCCGGCAAAGCCAGGCTGGCGCATCATGCGAATTCTGATAGCCGAAGACGACAGCATACTCGCGGACGGTCTGGTTCGATCACTCCGCCAATCGGCCTATGCGGTCGATCACGTCAAAAGCGGCGTAGAAGCCGATACCGCGTTGTCAATGCAGACGTTCGATCTATTGATCCTCGATCTGGGTCTGCCGCGCATGTCCGGACTCGAGGTGCTGCGCCGCCTGCGCGCGCGCAATTCGAACCTGCCCGTGCTGATCCTGACCGCCGCCGATAGCGTCGACGAACGCGTCAAGGGCCTCGACCTCGGCGCCGACGATTACATGGCCAAGCCCTTCGCGTTGAACGAACTCGAAGCGCGCGTGCGCGCGCTGACGCGGCGCGGTGCCGGCGGCGGCCCGACGGTCGTGCGGCATGGCTCGCTGTCGTTCGATCAGGTGGGCCGCATCGCCTATGTCAACGATCAGGTGATCGATCTGTCCGCGCGCGAGCTCGGCCTGCTCGAAGTGCTGCTGCAACGGATCGGCCGGCTGGTCTCGAAAGAGCAGCTCGTCGACCATCTGTGCGAATGGGGCGAGGAAGTCAGCAACAACGCGATCGAAGTCTACGTGCACAGGCTGCGCAAGAAGATCGAGCCGAGCGGCGTGCGCATCATCACCGTGCGCGGGCTCGGCTACTGCCTCGAAAAAGCGGCGCCGCCGGCAAATGCGAGCGCGCCCGCCGCCCCCGCCGGCTCCGAGCCGCAAACGGCACAAGCGGCCCAAGCTGCACAACCGTCCGCCGCGCCGTCGTCCGCCGCGATGCCGGCGAGCCACCACTACAAATAGAGGCCAGCGATGTCCGCACGCGCTGATCGTGCCACGGCGCACGCGGCGGACCTCGACGAGGCGCGCGACGCGCGCTACGCCAATCCGTTCGCGCCGCCCGACGAAACCGAAGCCGTCGCCGAAGCGCGTCCGCGCTCGCTGTTCGGCGAGATTCTCGACTGGATGCTCGCGCCGCTGCTGCTGCTGTGGCCGATGAGCCTCGCGGTCACGTATCTGGTCGCGAAGTCGATCGCCAACGGGCCGTTCGACCGCGCGCTCGAAACTGACGCCTACGTGCTTGCGCGTCAGATCCATCCGGTCAACGGTGTCGCGGAGCTGTCGCTGCCCGAGTCGACGCGCGATTTCCTGCGCGCCGACAACGTCGACAGTGTGTTCTTTCAGGTGCTCGGCACGCGCGGCGAGCTGGTGGCCGGCGAGCGTGACATGCCGCTGCCGCACGAGGAAGACCGCCCGCCGCCGGGCCTCGTCGAATTCCGCGACGACGTGCTGCGCGGCAGCGACATCCGCGTCGCGTATACCACCGTCGAATTTCCGCAGACGCCGGGCGCGCAGCCGGTGCTCGTGCAGGTCGCCGAAACGCTCGACAAGCGCAGCCAGCTCGCCAACGACATCATCAAGGGCGTGATCCTGCCGCAGTTCGTGATCCTGCCGCTCGCGATCCTGCTGGTGTGGTTCGGGCTCTCGCGCGGACTCGAGCCGCTGCATGCGCTGCAGGCGCATATCCGCGCGCGCCGGCCGGACGACCTGTCGCCGCTCGAGGCGCGCCGCGCGCCGCCGGAAATCGAGCCGCTCGTCACGTCGTTCAACGATCTGCTCACGCGCCTCGAACAGAACATGGAGTTGCAGAAGCGCTTCATCGCCGACGCCGCGCATCAGATGAAAACACCGCTCGCCGGCCTGCGCACGCAGGCGGAGCTCGCCTTGCGCCAGAACGCGTCGGCCGAGGTGCATCGCTCGCTCGAACAGATCGCGACCAGCTCCGAGCAAGCCGCGCGGCTCGTCACGCAGTTGCTCGCGCTCGCGCGCGCGGAGAACCGACGCTCGGGACAGATCTTCACGCCGGTCGAGCTCGGCGAACTCGCGCGCAGCGCGGTGCGCGAATGGGTGCAGGCCGCGCTCGCGAAGCAGATGGACATCGGCTACGAAGCGCCCGACGAGCCGGTCGAAGTCGCCGGCAATCCGGTGATGCTTCGCGAAATGCTGTCGAACCTGATCGACAACGCGATCCGCTATACGCCGGCGGGCGGCCGCATCACCGTGCGGGTGCGGCACGACGTCCCCGCACGGCTCGTGCATCTGGAAGTCGAGGACACCGGACTCGGCATTCCGGCCAGCGAGCGCTCGCGCGTGGTCGAACGCTTCTACCGGATTCTCGGCCGCGAGGGTGACGGCAGCGGCCTCGGCCTTGCGATCGTGCGCGAGATCACGGCGATGCACGGCGGCGAGCTCGCCATCGACGACAACGTGTACCAGGAGTCGCCGCGGCTCGCCGGCACCCTGGTGCGTGTCAGCTTGCACGTGCTCGAACGGGGGCGGGACTTACCCTAACGCGGCCGGATCGGTGGCAATCCCGCGACGCATTTTCGAGATACTTCCGTGCTCGTTAGAAGAACATAGCGATTCGTTGGCGAAATTTGACCACAGATTCGTCGAATTACCGGACCACCCCAGCTTCTACCCCTGAGTCAGAACGCCGTAAGTTTCCACTCCAATAATCGGTTGCACGGGAACGCCTGTGCTGGCGATCCGTACGTATATCAATATTGGAGACGACATATGGCTACCGTTGGCGGGCAAATCTCGCACGTGCCGATGACGCGCGATGAGAAGCGGGTGATCTTCGCATCGTCGCTGGGTACGGTTTTCGAGTGGTATGACTTCTATCTGGCCGGCTCGCTCGCGGCCTTCATCAGCAAGAGCTTCTTCTCCGGCGTCAACCCGACCGCAGGATTCATCTTCACGCTGCTCAGCTTCGCCGCGGGCTTCGCGGTGCGCCCGTTCGGCGCGATCGTGTTCGGGCGGCTCGGCGACATGGTCGGGCGCAAGTACACGTTCCTGATCACGATCGTCATCATGGGCCTGTCGACGTTCCTCGTCGGCTTCCTGCCCGGCTATGCGGCGATCGGGATCGCTTCGCCGGTGATCTTCATTGCGATGCGCCTGCTGCAAGGTCTCGCGCTTGGTGGTGAGTACGGCGGCGCTGCGACCTACGTCGCCGAACACGCGCCGGCGGGACGCCGCGGCTTCTACACCGCGTGGATCCAGACCACCGCGACGCTCGGCCTGTTCCTGTCGCTGCTGGTGATTCTCGGCGTGCGCACGACCATGGGCGAAGACGCGTTCGGCGCATGGGGCTGGCGTATTCCGTTCATCGCGTCGATCCTGCTGCTCGCGGTGTCGGTGTGGATTCGTCTGCAACTGCATGAGTCGCCGGTGTTCGAGCGCATCAAGGCCGAGGGCAAGACCTCGAAGGCGCCGCTCTCCGAAGCGTTCGGCCAATGGAAGAATCTGAAGGTCGTGATTCTCGCGCTGGTCGGCCTGACCGCCGGCCAGGCCGTGGTTTGGTACACGGGCCAGTTTTACACGCTGTTCTTCCTCACGCAGACGCTGAAGGTCGATGGCACCAGCTCCAACATCATGATCGCGCTCGCGCTGCTGATCGGCACGCCATTCTTCCTGTTCTTCGGTTCGCTGTCGGATCGCATCGGCCGCAAGCCGATCATCATGGCGGGCCTGCTGATCGCCGCGCTGACGTACTTCCCGCTGTTCAAGGCGCTCACGCACTACACGAACCCGGCGCTCGAAGCAGCAACCGCGAAGTCGCCGATCGTCGTGATTGCCGATCCGGCCGAGTGCTCGTTCCAGTTCAACCCGGTGGGCACGGCGAAGTTCACGAGCTCCTGCGATATCGCCAAGAGCGCGCTGTCGCGAGCCGGCCTGAACTACGACAACGTCGCGGCGCCGGCCGGCACGATGGCGCAGATCCGCGTCGGCGATACGGTCGTCAACACGTTCGACGGCCGCGCCGCCGACGCCAAGGAGCAAACCAAGACATTCGAGAAGACGCTCGCCGCGACGCTGAAGGCCGCCGGCTACCCGCCGAAGGCCGATCCGGCGCAGATCAACTGGCCGATGAGCATCGTGGTCCTGACGATCCTCGTGATCTACGTGACGATGGTGTACGGGCCGATCGCGGCGATGCTGGTCGAGATGTTCCCGACGCGCATCCGCTATACATCGATGTCGCTACCGTATCACATCGGCAATGGCTGGTTCGGCGGCTTCCTGCCGGCGACCGCGTTCGCGATCGTCGCGGCGAAGGGCAACATTTACTCGGGGCTCTGGTATCCGATCGTGATCGCGTTGGTCACCTTCGTGATCGGCATGTTGTTCGTGCGCGAGACCAAGGACTCGGATATCTACGCGAAGGATTGATTGGGCGGTCAGCTAGAGCCATCTGAAAAAATTGTGCGCCGGGGGTTGACAGCCTCCGGTCGCATCAGCATAATCTCGCTTCTTTAGGCGAATTAGCTCAGCCGGTTAGAGCGACGGAATCATAATCCGCAGGTCCGGGGTTCGAATCCCTGATTCGCCACCAGTTGCACGAAAGCCCTTGATCTAGCGGTCAAGGGCTTTTGTTTTGGTGCCTCCCTGTGGCAGGTGCAGCACAAACGTGCAGCACAGGCCCAACATGGCAGCAAACTTCCTGCAAAGATCGCGGCACGATTCCGTGTTCTATTTCCGGCGGCGCGTCCCCGCCGACCTGTTTGACTCCCTCCGCAAGCGCCAGATTTACAAGTCGCTCAACACGTCCGACCGGCGAGAGGCGATAATTCGCGCGCGCGCCCTCGCGGCACAGACCGACCGAATTTTCGCCTCACTTCGCGCCATGCCGAAGACCAACATTCGCCGTATCGACTACACCCTCGAACTGAGATTCGACCAAAGCGGACTGCCGCAGGCGGTCAAAATCGAAGCCGAGCCGGGCGAGCATGAGGCCGCGCAGAAAGCCCTTGAGACGGCTGTGAGCGGCTTGGCGGCGCTTCGGCAACCTGCTGCGAGCACCCAGCCGCCGATGTCCAGCGCGCATGCTCTAACGCTGGCGGACGGGATTGAAGAATACATGGGCAAGGCGGACATAAAGCCGACAACGCGCGCGAGCTACCGAACGAAGCTCGCGTATTTGGTTGAGCAAGTGGGCGGAGCCACACCGCTCTTTGATATCGACCAATTGCGATTCGTGAAGCTGGCGGAGACAATCACCGCCGACAACACGCGGCACGACAAAACCAAGGGCGACTACATCACCATCATTGGCGGATTCCTCAACTGGCATCGTATCCGAGGCGGCCTGCCACAGCTTACCGCCGCAACGCTGAAGCCCAAGCGCGCGGCCCCATCGACGCTAGACCGCGACGCATTTACCCGCGATCAGTTGCGGACCGTCTTTCTGCACGTGGCGCGCTACCGCGCATCCGAGCCGCACAAGTTTTGGGCAACGGTGGCGACCGCTTTTCTAGGCTGCCGAATTGAGGAGCTAGCGCAGGTCAATATCGGCACCGACCTAAAGCGCGACCCGGATACTGGCGTTTGGTTTTTTGAGTTTGCGGAGACCAAAGACATGGACGGCGTGCTCCGGAAGTCTCTCAAGCGACATTCCAGTTGGCGGCACGCGCCGATACATAGCACCCTTGCTCAACACGGCTTCATCGATTACTTGACTGCACAACGTGACGCCGGATACTCACGCCCGTTCGAGGCGGGTTGGAAACCGCATATCGACAAGACGGATGGCGGCGGCATTAAGTGGAGCCACAAAATTACCAAGTGGGGAGGCGATATGCTCTGCGAACTCATCTCGTCCAGTTCCGTGCCTGACGCTGCCCTGACCTACTTTCACAGCATGCGGCATTCGTTCGCGAACACGCTGGCGGCGGCAGGCGTGAGTGAGGAATATCGCGCCGCGCTACAGGGGCAAGCGTTTGGTGGCATGAATTCACAGACGTATGCCAAGCTTCGGCAGGACCATAACACCCTCTCGAAAGCACTGGAACCCGCCCTAGCACCTTACGCCGCCCTGCTTGGCTAGCGGCCGCCAAGGACCAGACCTACATTAAGAAAACGACCATAGTCGGCAAAAAAATGGACCCCAAATTAGACGCATGGCTTGACGACGCTCTGCAGCGTCACAATCGATTGACCCAGATCGTTACAGCTCTCATGCAGAGTCTTCTTACCGACCGAGGTATCGATTTTCTGACGGTCACTGGTCGGACAAAAGATAAGGGAAAGGTAGTTGAGAAAATTACTCGAAAACGCTACAAAGACCCACACCGACAACTCACCGATCTAACCGGTGTTAGGATTATTGTCTTCTTCGAATCTCAAGTTGAACAAGTCTCTGCGCTGATCAACGAGGCATTCAATGTGGACCTAAAAAATTCGCTAAACAAAGATGCAGTTTTGTCCGTTGATCAAACTGGCTATCGATCGGTTCATTACGTGTGCGATCTAGGGCAAACGAGATTGGCACTCCCCGAGTTCGTCGGACTCGGTGGACTTAAATTCGAGTTGCAAGTGCGCACACTATTGCAACATGCTTGGGCTGAGCTCGCTCATGATCGAAATTACAAGTTCTCGGGAAAATTGCCGCGCGAAATGGAACGGCAACTTTATCTTTATGCGGGAATGTTGGAGATTGCTGACAAAGGTTTTGATCAACTATCGAAAGACATAGACCAATACGCAAGAGACCTTCGCGAGAAAGCGGAAGTCGGTGACCTTACACCTGAAATAGACTCGATAAGCCTTCCAGAATTCATCGATAAGTGGGCGAAAGACAACGAAATTAATTTAGACCCTGCTGGCGACGCAGGAGCCAACTTATCTTCGCTAGTTTCGGAACTGAGGCAATTCGGAATTCGCGATCTTTCTGCGCTGAACGCCATAATTCCAAATGACTACGCGGATCGACTCAAACAGCGCAAGTGTTCAACCACTATATATGGGCTTGTCCGCGATTCCATGCTTATAAAAGACTGGCGGCGGTTTGCAGAAACCGTCCACTTTGATTGGATGATTGATGCAGAAGAGGACAACGAAATATTGAAGGACTACATCCCTGAAGATGACTACCAAAATTTTCTCTCTGCGTTTTCAGGGATACCAGATGACGACAACGGTGATTCGTAGGAAGAGGTCTCCCACACCTTGTCTTAGGGTTAGGGGCCTGCAACGCTTAACCTCATGCCGCACCGGCCAGCGTGGCTAACCAGGCGTTGCGCACCTGGATGTCCTCGCGCCGCGTGCACTGTCCGCGCTCTGGCACGGGAGATCGATTCGTTGCAGAAGGCGGCAAAGCTGGCCTCGGTGCCATGTGCCGCCACTCGGCGTCTTGATGCCAAGCGCATTTAACTCACTCACCATATCCCGCTGTGACAGGCCGCGAGCGCGAAATCCTGCTACAACCCCCGCCAACTTCCGGGCAAACGCGTCAGCGGCTTGCTGACGGGCTTCCGCGTTCGGCTTGAGGTTCGCGGCACCAGCCGTCCCCAGTCTGACGCCACGCGCCTTTGCGGCAGCCAGCGCATCCTTTGTCCGCTTGCTGATCTGGTCACGCTCCCACTCGGCCATCACGGCGTGCATCTGGATCATGACTTTGTTCGCCTGCGGCATGTCCGCCGCCACGAAGTCGCACCCGGTCTCCAGCAGGCCCGACACGAAATGCACGTTACGGGCGAGCCGGTCCAGCTTGGCGATGATGAGCGTCGCACCAAGACGCTTGCACAGCTCCAGCGCGGCGCGAAGCTGCGGGCGTTTTTCGAGGGCGTTCGCACCCTTGCCGGTCTCCGTCTCGGTGAACTCGCCCACCAGTTCCCAATCGCCACCGTTCAGGTATCGCGCTACGGCCTCGCGCTGGGCATCGAGGCCGAGCCCTGACTGACCCTGCCGCGCAGTGCTAACCCGGTAATACGCGACGAACTGACTTTGTGCCATCTCTTCCCCTCGATGCCGGCCTCACGACGAGACGAGGAGCAAGCAATCACGGACCGCAAGCAGCGCGACATTGAGATGTGCAAGGCGTTCGGGACCGCACTAGACAACTTGCGCCGCCGCTACGCCGACGCGCCCTGAATTTTGGCCCCTATAACTGTAAGCTCAGGGAGTGTATATGTATCAATGGGTTACACAGGGTTTGGAGGCTGGAAAGCTGTAAATTGGGATGTGAGCACCTAAGAGCGCGGCCGGCGCATCGTGCTTTTGAGCGACCGCAAACTCAATACCTCCTTCAGCCCATCGCTTTATAGTCTGAATGGGCGACTCGATCACCCATGAACATTGTAGGCATAACTCGACGTAACCCAACCGTAGCTATACCGCGACCGAACCCTGAACAAGTATGTGCCGTCAACCTACAGGGCTACTTTCCTGCGGCCGACCGCCATCATACGCGCACCCTACTTCGCCCCCGGGCTTATCGTCCGCCACATAACCAAGAACATGACCCGAAGCCGTCGTGGCTTAACACCGGGCCGCGCCTTCGAAGATTCGGCGTCGAAGCGATGTCCTAGAAGAGATTGAGCAACGGGACGGGCAACCATTCATCAACTGGAGGTTCGCCGAACGAAACCTTATACTTCGTTTCTACCCGCGTCCCCCCGCATTCGCCCCCATCAATATTGCGACTGCGCTGTTTGGCGCCCAAAAATACTGCGCGCATGTCATTGAGCAAGGAACCTAGTTCGTGAAAAAAGTAGAAGAGGTGTTCAAGCGATCGGGGCTGCCGACCTATACCTTCGTCGAGCCAACGGAATATAACAAACTTCTCGTTTCTGTTCGGACTCCAGGCCGGGGCACCATCGTTGAGGGTCCCTCGGGGATTGGCAAAACGACCAGCGTTTTGCGCATCGTTGACTCACTTACTCAGACGCAGGTAATGAAAGTGTCGGGGAGAAATCCTGACGATTTCGATCTGATCGCAGCCCTACCGGAAATGAAAGACATTGGCATCGTCGTGATTGACGATTTTCATAGGCTGCCAGAAGAGATCAAACACTCGCTTGCCGACTACATCAAACTTCTTGCTGACAAGGAAGATGTTGGGAGCAAGCTTATTATCGTCGGCATAAATAAGGCCGGTCAATCTCTTCTCAATTACGCCTCGGATCTAACCGGACGAATAGACACCATCCAATTTGAGGCAAATCCTGAAAACAAAGTTGAAGAATTGATTTCCTTAGGGGAAGCCGCGCTAAACGTTAAAATCAATATCAAGAGAGAGATTATTGAGGAGGCACAGGGCAGCTTCCATCTTGCGCAGATGCTATGCCAAGAAACGTGCATCGAAGAGGGGATTTTGGAGGAACGCGACACCGAAC
The DNA here is from genome assembly GCF_021390635.1 of Paraburkholderia sp. HD33-4. Taxonomy (NCBI): domain Bacteria; kingdom Pseudomonadati; phylum Pseudomonadota; class Betaproteobacteria; order Burkholderiales; family Burkholderiaceae; genus Paraburkholderia; species Paraburkholderia sp. HD33-4. Next base: position 3,752,380 of record NZ_JAJEJS010000001.1, read on the forward strand.
AAGAGACAAAGACGAGTATGGAAGTGATACGCGAGCGGATCCTTGTGGAGCTCGCGAAATCGTTTTTTGAGAAGGCCAAACTATTCGCAACAGGCCCACGGCTCAGGAAAGAGGGCCGAGCACCATACTTCTTTTTGTTATATTGGTTAGGGCAGGCGCGTGAATGGAGCATCAACGTTACTGACGAAATTAAGCGAAATCCCGAGCACCGAGGAAGCGTCGGCCAAATTGTCGACAAGGGTTACTTATCAGACCATATCGCCAAAAATTCCGACCTTCAGGAAGTAATACACTTTGACGTAAAAACGAAAGAGCTCAGCATCGAGGATCCAAAATTCGTTTATTACTTGAGAAATCTTCTATGGTCAAAATTTTGCGAAAGAGTCGGATATAACTCAATTCAGTTTGATTCTCAATACGATTTCGCGCTTTCGTTTGCCGGCGCCGATAGACCCGTCGCCGAGAAGCTGTTTACTTATTTGACGGAGCGTGAACTTTCCGTATTTTATGATCACAATGAGCAACACCGCATCCTCGCCTCGAATGTAGAGGATTATTTGGGCCCATATACGCTAGTGAAGCCTCATTCGTATTGACTTTATTGGGTAAAGAATATCCCAAACGAATCTGGACAAAGTTCGAGTCCGAACAATTTAAAGAACGGTTCGGTCAAAACGCCGTTATCCCAATTTGGTTCAGCGACGCGCCCCCCGGAATGTTTGACGAAACCACAAAATACGGTGGGATCATGTTAAATACCGAGGAGGATCTTGACAAGGAAGTCGAGCGCATTGGCACGCTGCTTTGCCAAAAAATTACTGAGCACAAAGAATCCAAGAGGACGCTGGATCCGCTTGACGGCGAGGTTTAGTCGCCTTGTGTGGGTAACGCGTACCAGTCCGAGATCGGATCCCCTCATGTCGGAATGGATTACCAAGTCGCCCACGCAGTAAAATGTCACACCCAAAGCGCTTTGGGTGAGATCCGTCGTCTACAACGCAACGGTGCAGCACATTCGCCACTGAGGACCAAGTCGCGCGAGAACAAATTCCCTATAGATCAATGGGTTGAGAGTAGACTGGGTGGAGATCCTTGCGAATCCCTGATTCGCCACCAGCTTCAAGAAAAAGCCGCTGTCCCACAAGGACAGCGGCTTTTTTGTTTTGAAACGCCGTCGCGCGCCTGGCCCGACGGTAGGCATCCAGGCTCAGGCGGCTGCAACCACACACCACTCAACGCGTTGGGACATAGCGGCAACAATGCGCGCATTTTCCAACCCGATACCCAGGCTCTACCACGTTACCTCAGGTCGTTACGAGATTCGCCGGGTGTCGGATGAAAGAGCAGCAGCACGACGGTCATCAGACCAAAGGCTGCGCCCGCATAAAACGTCGTAGCTGCGCCCAGACGTTCCCACAACTGCCCAGCGATAACGCTCGAAGCCAGCGTCACGATACCGCTCAGCAGGTTGAAGAAACCAAACGCAGTCCCGCGCAGATGCGCTGGCGCCGTGTGAGCGACCATCGTGGCGAGCAGGCCTTGCGTCATCCCCATGTGCAGCCCCCAGAGCGCTACGCCCACCACGACTATGCTCCAGTGGGTGCCGTGCGCAAGCACGAGGTCGGCGCCGATCAATACGACGAGACCACCTATCAGCAGCCGCGTATGACGCATCGTGTCCGCGAGCTTCCCGAAGGGATAAGCGGCCAGCGCGTAGACGACATTCATTGCCACCATGACCAGCGGAACGAGCGCAATCGGTACGCCGCTGCCCATCGCGCGAAGAACCAGGAAAGCCTCGCTGAATCGCGCCAGCGCGAAAACAGCGCCGATCCCTACGACCCACCAGTAGTCCGACCCAAGGTCCCTGAGACTCTGCCACCGCACGGGTTTGCTTCTTCTGGCGTCAGACTCGTGCTCAGGCTCCGTGATACCCAACATCAACAGCGCGACCGCGAGCACACCGGGAATGACGGCAAGCCAGAAGGCAAGCCGAAAATTATCCGCCCACACCAGCATGATCAGAACGGCCAGCAGCGGTCCGAGGAACGCGCCGACCGTATCGAGCGACTGGCGCAACCCGAAGGCCGCGCCACGCAGGTGCTGCGGCGTGACATCCGCGATCAGCGCATCGCGAGGCGCACCGCGAATCCCCTTGCCGACACGGTCGATGATGCGCGCCGTCACCACGACGCCCACCGACGACGCAATGGCAAAAAGCGGCTTGCTCATTGCGCCGAGCGAATACCCGGCGACGGCCAGCCACTTCCGGTTGCCGAGGTAGTCACTCAGCGTTCCCGAAAACACCTTGACGATTTGTGCCGTGGCCTCCGCGATGCCTTCGATGAGCCCAATCGTGCCGGCGCCGGCGCCAAGGCCCGCCAGCAGAAACATCGGCAACAGGCTGTGGATGATTTCGGACGAGATGTCCATGCAAAGACTCACCCATCCCAGCACCCACACGCTGCGCGGAATCTGCCGGACGACATTGACTTGCGGTTCGTTTCGCATTCGATAGCGATGGCATCAAATAACACTTTCGAACGGCGCGGCCGCACGCGAGCGCCAATCCAACTTGCTGCGACCCGCTACATCTTATCCGGCATCGCTGGGTCGGATACCCGTCCTCTGCGCCCGAATCGAGTGCACGCCCTGACACACATCAGTGCACTCGCTCCCCGCCCCAGGGCAAAAACTTCCCCTTCGCCGCACCAGGCCCCCGACTAATCCAGGGCATCCCACCTGGCACGCTTCCCGCTTTAAAGAGCGCGCAAGGAGCCGGCGCAACCTCCGGTTCGACAAACAATCTGGAAATGGACGGCTAGGGTTCCGGCCTGCTTCACGCAGGTGCTGGTCCGAGAGCTGTCGACCTCTGGCGAGGTTACACGGCGGGACAAAAGCCCGGGAGAGAACGCGATGTTTGCGCTGCTCCCTGCCGTCGCTAACCGTCCCCTCCGAGGTCAACCCATGTTCAAGCTCGTTCGCTGTCTTGGCATTGCCGCCGTCTCCCTCGCCACCTTCGCCTCCAGCCCCACGTTCGCCGCGGGCCGCAACGACTTCAAGGTCTGCTGGACCATCTACGCCGGCTGGATGCCGTGGGGTGAAGCGAAAACCCAGGGCATCGTGTCCAAATGGGCGAAGAAATACGGCATCAATGTCGACGTCGTGCAACTGAACGACTACGTCGAGTCCATCAATCAATACACGGCCGGCAAGTTCGACGGCTGCGCGATGACCAACATGGATGCGCTGACGATCCCCGCCACCGGCGGCGTGGATTCGACGGCCCTGATCGTCAGCGACTATTCGAACGGCAACGACGGCGTGCTGATGAAGGGCAAGGGCAAGCAGATCGCCGACCTGAAGGGGCAACAGGTCAACCTCGTGCAGTTCTCGGTCTCCCACTACCTGCTTGCACGCGCGCTCGAAAGCGCGCACCTGAGCGAGCGCGACCTCAAGGTCGTGAACACCTCGGATGCCGACATCTCCGGCGCATTCGCGACCCCCACGGTTCACAACGCGGTCACCTGGAATCCGATGCTCGCCGATCTGAAGTCGCAGCCGAACGTCAGCGAAGTGTTCGACTCCAGCAAGATCCCCGGCGAAATCATGGACATGATGGTCGTCAACACGAAGACGCTGCAGCAGAACCCCGCCCTCGGCAAAGCGCTGACCGGCGCATGGTTCGAAATGGTCGCGCTGATGCACACCGACTCCGCGGCCAGCACGACCGCGTTGACGGCGATGGCGAAGGCCTCGGGCACCGATCTCGCCAACTTCAAGGGCCAACTGTCGACCACTGCCCTGTTCTATTCGCCGCAAGCCGCGCTCGACTTCGTCACCAGCGCCGACATGCCGAAGATCATGACGCGCGTCGCGAAGTTCTCGTTCGATCACGGCCTGCTAGGCCAGGACGCGAAGAGCGCGGACGCGGTCGGCATGGCGTTCGACAAGGGCGTCGTGGTCGGCAACAAGAACAACGTCAAGCTGCGTTTCGATCCGACCTACGTCGCGATGGCGGCCGCGGGCAAGCTCTGACACGGACCTTCCAGCCACTTGCCGAGGGCTCGCCGGCGCGGGCTCGCATTCCAGCTTTCCAACCGGGCGCTCACCATGCGACTCATCAATCGACATCCGAGCCGGATCGGCGGCTTGATGCTGCTCCTGCTGCCATTCGTCGTGCTGTTCGCGGTCTACTTCAGCGGATCCTCGATGCGGCTCTCGCTCAATCCCGATGACAAGCTGCTGCCGAGCGCTGCGCAAATGAGCGACGCGGTGAAGCTGGCCGCCTTCACCGAGGACAAGCGCACCGGCGAATATCTGTTGTGGACCGACACGCTGTCGAGCTTGCGGCGGCTCGGCATCGGGCTCGTCGTAAGCGCCGTGATCGCGCTGGTAGCCGCGATCGCGACCGGTTCGTTTCCGCTCGTGAGCGCGACGCTGTCGCCATTCATCACCGTGATCTCGATGGTGCCGCCGCTGGCGGTGCTGCCGATCCTGTTCATCGTGTTCGGGCTCGACGAGTTGTCGAAGGTCGTGCTGATCGTCGTCGGCATCACGCCGGTGATCATTCGCGATCTGCATGCTCGTACCCGCGAGATTCCGGTCGAGCTGTGGGTCAAGGCGCAGACGCTCGGCGCCACCAGCTGGACCTTGATTCTGCGTCTGGTGCTGCCGCAATTGCTGCCGCGTCTGCTGGTGGCGACGCGTCTGTCTCTCGGCGCGGCGTGGCTCTTTCTGATCGCCGCCGAAGCAATCGCGTCGACCGATGGCCTCGGCTATCGCATCTTTCTCGTGCGCCGCTATCTGTCGATGGACCTGATCCTGCCGTACGTCGCGTGGATCACGCTGCTCGCCTGGCTCACCGACGAGCTGCTGCGGCGGATCACGCAATGGTGCTTCCCGTGGTACGGAGGCGCGCGATGATCGAAGTCCGCAACGTCTGGAAAGAGTATGGCGACCAGGTCGTGCTCGAACGTTTGAATCTGACCGTCAAGGAAGGCGAGTTCTGTTCGATGGTGGGCGCATCCGGCTGTGGCAAGTCGACGTTTCTGCGCCTGTTGCTCGGCCAGGAGCGCGTGACGCGCGGCGAGATCCTGCTGGACGGCAAGCCGCTGCCCAGCGAACCGGACAGGCATCGCGGCGTCGTGTTTCAACGCTACTCGGTGTTCGACCATCTGAGCGTATTGCGCAACGTGATGCTGGGGCTCGAGCTTCCCCACGCGAAATTCACCGGCCGGCTATTCGGTGCCCGTCGGCGCGTGGCGCGTGACGAGGCAGCGGCGATGCTCGAGCGCGTCGGTCTGGGCGCTGCGTTGAACAAGTTTCCGCAGCAACTGTCGGGGGGCATGCAGCAACGCCTCGCGATCGCGCAGGCGCTGATGATGAAGCCTCGCGTGCTGCTGCTCGACGAACCGTTCGGCGCGCTGGACCCCGGTATCCGCAAGGACATGCACGAGCTGCTGTCCGACCTGTGGCGCGAAGCGAAGCTCACGATCTTCATGGTCACGCATGACCTGAAAGAAGGCTTCACGTTGGGAAGCCGTGTGCTGGTTTTCGACAAGGTGCGCGTCGACCCGCAGGCGCCGGGCGCCTATGGCGCGCGCATCACCTACAACATTCCGCTCGAGCGCAGCCGCGATTCCGTGTCCGCCGCGCATCTCGCCGAAGCGGCCGTGCGAGGCGCATCGCATATCGAACTGGTCTCCGACTGAAGGGAACTCAGGTATGAACTCAGATACGACCTTACTGCTTGAAGAAACTGTCCCGGGTGGCGGTCATACGTCGCTGATCGTCAAACGTGGTCAATCGCTGCGCATTACCGACCTGCGCGGCGGCGCGAACGTCAGCGTGATGATGGTCAACGCGACGGAAAAGAGCGAACGGCTGAATCTGCCGGATTCGCTGAAGTGCCAGCACACGGCGAGGCTCACGCTTGGGCACTGCCTGTACTCCGACATGGGCCGTGTGCTGGCCGCGATCGTCGCGGATACCTGTGGCTGGCACGACAGCATCGGCGGAGTTTCGAATGCCGGCGAAGTGCACGAACGATACGGCGCAGGCCGCTACCAGGAGCTGCGCAACGCGTTCTATCGCAACGGCACGGACAATCTGCTCGTCGAGATGGGCAAGTGGGGGCTCGGCATCACGGACCTGTTGATGACGCTCAATCTGTTCAGCCGTGTCGACGTCAGCGACGACGGCGTGCTCAGTTTCGTGCCCGGCAACTCGAAGGCCGGCAACTACGTCGAGCTCTACGCGCCGATGAACACGCTCGTCGTGCTCACCGCGATCCAGCACCCGCTCGACCCGAACCCCGAGTACGCGCCAAGGCCCGTCAAGTTCGAATTGAGCGCCGCGCGGCCCGAGGTCGCCGAAGTTTGCCGTACCGCATGCGACGAGAACGCACGCGGTTTCATCAACACAGAACGCTTCTTTCTTTGAGCGAAGGCCACGCTTATGACCAGCACGCTTATCGTCAGCGACAAACGTCCGGAATCCGCGGTCCATCGCGAGACACTCGCCGCGGGCGAGCCGTGGCTTCATGAGGTGAAGGCCGGGCAAACGCTGCGCATCGTCGATCTCGAAGGCAATCAGGCGGTCGACACGCTGTTCTACAGCGTCGCCGATCCGCGCGAGCGCTTCGATCCGCAACGCACGTTGCGCCGCCAAAAGAGCCTCTACCTGAGCACCGGCTCGGTGCTGTACTCGAACCTCGGCAACCCGATGCTGACGATCGTCGCCGACACGTGCGGGCGCCACGATACGCTCGGCGGCGCCTGCGCGCAGGAGAGCAATACGGTGCGCTACGCACTGGAGAAGCGCTACATGCACAGCTGCCGCGACAACTTCCTGCGTGCCTGCGCTCACGACGGCCGCCTGTCGAAGCAGGACATCGGCGCGAACGTGAACTTCTTCATGAACGTACCGGTGACGGCCACGGGCGGGCTCAGTTTCGAAGACGGCATTTCGGCGCCGGGCAAATACGTCGAGTTGCGCGCCGAGATGGACGTGATCGTGCTGATCTCCAACTGCCCGCAGCTGAACAATCCGTGCAACGCCTACAACCCGACGCCCGCGGAGCTGCTGATATGGAACTGAAGCGCATCCGCCACTGGCTTTTTCTGCTGATGCTGGTTCGCTCGGGCCGCTACTTCAGCCGTACGCGCGAAGAACTGACCCAGACCGATCGCTGACGCGACTTCGGCCGTGGACGACCACGGCCGGCCATTCCCACGGCGGGACGGCCCGCCTCCGAATCAACACACCTTCCATGTTCGAGAAGATTCTGATCGCCAATCGCGGCGCTATCGCGTGCCGCATTCTGAGGACGTTGCGCGAACTCGACGTCACCGGCGTCGCCATTTACGCGGAAGCCGACAGAGCGAGCCGCCACGTCAGCGAAGCGCCGGTCGCTCATGCGCTTGGCGAGGGTCCAGCCGCGCTGACTTATCTCGACGTGGAGAAAATCCTCGCGATTGCGCGTCGCGAAGGCGTGCAGGCGATCCATCCCGGCTACGGCTTCCTGTCGGAGAACGCTGCGTTCGGCGAAGCCTGCGAAGCGGCCGGCATCGCGTTCATCGGACCGACGCCCGCGCAGCTTCGCGCGTTCGGCCTCAAGCACACGGCCCGCGAAATCGCGGCGAAGCAAGGCGTGCCGATGCTCGAAGGCACCGGGCTGCTCGCGGACCTGGCGGCGGCGCTCGCGGCGGCACAGACCATCGGCTACCCGGTAATGCTGAAAAGCACCGCGGGCGGCGGCGGCATCGGCATGCGGGTGTGCTGGCACGCCGACGACCTCGGCGCCCATTTCGACGCGGTCAAGCGCCTCGGCGAAAACAACTTCAGCGATGCCGGCGTGTTTCTGGAGAAGTACATCGAACGGGCGCGGCATCTGGAAGTGCAGGTATTCGGCGACGGCAAAGGCGACGCGCTCGCGCTCGGCGTACGCGACTGCTCGGTGCAGCGGCGCAACCAGAAAGTGCTCGAGGAAACGCCGGCGCCCTGCCTGCCCGACGGTATTCAGGCCGCGTTGTGCGAGGCCGCGGTCAAGCTCGCGAAAGCCGTCGACTATCGATCCGCCGGCACCGTCGAGTTCGTCTACGACAGCGCCGCCGAACGGTTCTATTTCCTCGAAGTCAATACGCGTCTGCAGGTCGAGCACGGCGTCACCGAACAGGTGTGGGGCGTCGACCTCGTGCGCTGGATGATCGAACTCGCGGCCGGCACGCTCGCGCCGCTGAAGGACCTGGCGGCGGGCCTGACGCCGCGAGGGCACGCGATCCAGGCGCGACTCTACGCGGAAGATCCGGGGCGTGATTTCAAACCGAGTCCGGGTCTCCTGACCGATGTCGCGTTCCCGCATGCGGACGGCCGCGCATTGCGCATCGATACATGGATCGAGGCCGGTTGCGAAGTGCCGCCGTACTTCGACCCGATGCTCGCGAAAGTAATCGCCTGGTCGCCGACTCGCGATGCGGCGCGCGAAGCGCTCGACGATGCGCTGCTCAACACCCGCCTCTACGGCGTCGAAACGAATCGAGACTACCTGCGCCAGATTCTGCGCGACAGGCCGTTTGCGTCGGGCGAACCGTGGACTCGATGTCTCGAAGGGCTCAGGTATCAGGCCAGCACGGTCGAAGTCGTCAGCGGCGGCACGCAGACCACGGTGCAGGACTATCCAGGGCGCCTCGGCTACTGGGCGGTCGGCATCCCGCCATCAGGACCGATGGACGACCGGGCGATGCGGCTCGGCAATCGCCTGCTCGGCAACGCGGCCGACGCCGCCGCGCTCGAAGTCACGATGAGCGGGCCGACGCTGCGCTTCAACACGGATGCCGTGGTCGCCATCACCGGCGCGCAGATTCCGGTGCTGCTCGATGACGTCGCGCAGCCGCTGAACACCACCATTCACGTCAAGGCGGGTTCGACGCTCGCGCTCGGCACGATACGCGGCGCGGGCGCGCGCGCTTATCTATGCGTGCGCGGCGGCTTCGACGTCGCGCTGTATCTTGGCAGCCGCAGCACCTTTACGCTCGGCCAGTTCGGCGGACACGGCGGCCGCGCGATCCGCGCGGGCGACGTGCTGCATCTCTATCCGCTCGACGACGCACAGGCCGGCGCGGCGCTCGTCGACGCGCCGACGCTCGACGGCGTGCGCACCCTTCGCGTGATCTATGGCCCGCACGGCGCCCCCGAATACTTCAGCGCCCGCTATATCGCGCAGCTGCTCGACACCGAGTGGGAGGTTCACTTCAACTCCAGCCGGACCGGCGTGCGCCTGATCGGACCGAAACCCGAGTGGGCGCGCGAGGACGGCGGCGAAGCCGGACTGCATCCGTCGAACATTCACGACAATCCGTACGCGGTCGGCGCCGTCGACTTCACCGGCGACATGCCCGTGATTCTCGGACCGGACGGCCCGAGTCTCGGCGGCTTCGTGTGTCCGGTGACGATCATCGAGGCGGACCTCTGGCAGGTCGGCCAGCTAAAAGCAGGCGACAAGATCCGCTTCGCGCCCGTCGAAGTCGACGAAGCACGTGCGGCTGCGCGTGAGCGTCGTCGGGAACTGGAGAGCCTCGAGCTTGCACCGGGCGCGCGAGTCGAAAGGAGAGCCACGCTGACCTCGCCGATCGTGCTCGATACCGGCGCGGACCGCGACAGACTCGTCGCGCGCGTATCCGGCGACACGCATCTGCTGCTCGAAATCGGACCGGCGGAACTCGATCTCGTGGCACGGTTTCGCGGACATGCGCTGATGCAGTCCCTCGAAGCGAAGCGTCTGACCGGCGTCGTCGATCTGACGCCGGGCATCCGTTCGCTGCAGATCCACTACCGGCCCGAGGATCTTCCGCTCGCCAGATTGCTCGACATCGTCGCGCAGGCTTGGGACGAGGTCTTGCTGCACAAGGACCTGCGCGTGCCATCGCGCATCGTTCATCTGCCGCTGTCCTGGGACGACCCCGCGTGCCAGCTCGCGATCGAGAAATACATGACCACCGTGCGCAAGGATGCGCCGTGGTGCCCGAGCAACCTCGAATTCATTCGCCGCATCAACGACCTCGACTCCATCGACGCGGTCAGGCAGATCGTCTTCGATGCGAGCTATCTGGTGATGGGTCTCGGCGACGTGTACCTCGGCGCACCGGTCGCGACGCCGCTCGACCCTCGTCACCGGCTGGTCACGACGAAATACAACCCGGCGCGTACGTGGACCGCGGAGAACTCGGTCGGCATCGGCGGCGCATATCTGTGCGTGTATGGCATGGAAGGGCCGGGCGGCTATCAATTCGTCGGCCGCACGTTGCAGATGTGGAATCGCTACCGCGATGTCGCGGATTTCGCCGGACAGCATTACTTGCTGCGCTTCTTCGATCAGATTCGCTTCTACGAGGTGTCGGCCGACGAACTGTTGCGCATTCGCGCGGACTTTCCGCTCGGGCGTTATCCGTTGCGGATCGAAGCGTCCGAGCTTTCGCTGCCGGACTATCAGGCGTTTCTCGCGAGCGAATCCGTCAGCATCGAGCAGTTCCGTTCAAGGCAGCAGGCGGCCTTCCAGGCGGAGCGCGAGCGGTGGCGTGAAGCCGGCACCGCGGAAGTCTCGTTCGAGACGCCGGTCGCCGAAGACATTCAGGCGGCTCCGCTGAAAGACGGTGAAGTCGCCGTGGACAGCGAGATCGCCGGCAGCCTGTGGCAAGTCAAGGTCAAAACCGGCGACACGGTCGACACGGGCGACGTGCTGCTGATCATCGAGTCGATGAAGATGGAAATCTCGGTGTGTGCGCCGTGCGCCGGAATCGTCGGCGAGATCCACGTGGCGCCCGGTTCGCCCGTGCGCGCGGGGCAACGCGTCGCGGTCGTCGAACGTCTTTAATTATCTGGACGCAAACCATGTCGTCATTCCCGTCATCCTCGTCATTCGATCTTCGCCTCCCGACGCTTCGCGCCGCGTATCGCGCGGGAACGCTCACGCCACGCAGGCTCGTCGCTGAACTGCTCGAAAAAGCCGCGGCGCTCAATCCGTCGTTCAATCTGTTCATCCATCTTCTGACCGAAGATGAAGTCGCGCCCTACCTCGACCGGCTCGACACGCAAAGCGTCGAAAGCCTGCCGCTCTATGGCGTGCCGTTCGCAATCAAGGACAACATCGATCTCGCCGGCATCCAGACGACCGCCGCTTGCCCCGCGTTCGCGGACACGCCGTCGCGATCCGCGAGCGTCGTCGCGCAGTTGATCGCGCTCGGCGCGATACCGCTCGGCAAGACCAATCTCGATCAGTTCGCAACCGGCCTGAACGGCACCCGGTCGCCATATGGCAAGTGCCGCAATAGCGTGCATCCCGACTATCCGTCGGGCGGCTCGAGCGCGGGATCGTCGCTCGCGGTCGCGCTCGGCGTCGCCAGTTTCGCGCTCGGAACCGACACGGCCGGTTCCGGTCGCGTGCCTGCCGCGCTGAACAATCTCGTCGGTCTGAAGCCGACTAAAGGCCTGCTGTCCACCGCTGGGGTGGTGCCCGCGTGCCGCACGCTCGATTGCGTGACGTTCTTCACAGCGACCGCGCAAGAAGCGAGCGAGCTGCTTGCGTTGAGCGCGCGCCCCGATCCTCGCGATGCATATAGCCGCGCGAATCCGCAATGGAATACGGCACGCGCGTTCGGCGAGCCAACTGCGTTCCGCTTCGGCGTGCCCATGCAACTCGAATTCGCCGGCTGCGCCGACAGCCCGGAACTGTTCGCGAAGGCGCGCGCATTGCTCGAAGCGGCAGGAGGCGAAGCTGTCGAAATCGACTTCACGCCGTTCGTCGAAGCCGCCAGGCTGCTCTATCAGGGGCCGTGGGTAGCAGAGCGTTACAGCGTGGCGGGCGAGTTGATGACGGAGAAACCCGCTGCGGTATTGCCCGTGATTCGCGATGTGCTGGCGAAGGCGCCCGCCGCGACCGCGGTCGAACTGTTTCGCGCGCAGTATCGCTTGCAGGAATTGAAGGCCGTCTGCGACGCATCGATCGATTCGCTCGATTTCGTCCTGACGCCGACCTATCCGCGTGCCGTCACGCTCGACGAATTGGAGCGCGACCCGATCGGCCCGAATTCCCTGCTCGGCTATTACACGAACTTCATGAATCTGCTGGACTATGCCGCGGTCGCTACGCCGACCGGTTTCATGAAGAATGGTCTGCCGTGGGGCGTGACCGTTTTTGGCCGCGCATTCACCGACCAGTACCTGTTGGGCGTGGCCGACCTGCTGCAACGAAAGAGCGGCGTGCACTGCGTCGGAGACCTAACCGTCGAGCCAGAACAGCCGGGCGATCGATCCGCGGCGACCCACGACCGGATGCGGATCGCGGTCTGCGGCGCCCACATGCAAGGTTTGCCGCTCAACCGGGATCTGCTCGCCCGACGCGCGCGGCTCGTGCAGGCCACTCACACCGCGGGTCGGTACCGGTTGTCGGCGCTGCCCGCGTCGGCCGACGGCACGCGGCGCCCAGGCCTGTGGCGCGTCACCGAGGGCGGCGCAAAAATTGCTGTCGAAGTGTGGGAAATGCCCAGCGCGGAGTTCGGCTCGTTCATCGCTACCGTTCCGTCTCCGCTGGTTCTGGGGAAGGTCGAACTGCTGGACGGTTCGTGGGTTACCGGCTTCCTGTGCGAGCCGTACGGCGTGCAGTCGGGAACCGATATCTCGGAGTTGGGCGGATGGCGGGCATGGCTTGCCAGCGAGCGTGGCGCGAGCTTCTGATGGAACGAACGGTGGGCGGCGGCGTCGCAAGGTATATCCGGCCGCAACTTCGAGGAGGTTCCTTAATGACGTTCCGCACCGTCGCGCTCGCCGCAACCACCGCTGCGCTCACGCTCGGCGGCACGACCGCCGCCCTCACCGCACACGCCCAAACCCCGGGCACGTCCGACAGTCAATGGCGCGCCAGTTCGACCATGCTCGCGACGCTGCTGCAGGACGGCTACAAAATCGTCGCCGTCGTCAACCACGGGGCCACCGACACGATCTTCGCGCAGCGCGATCAGAGCGCGTTCAAATGCATCGATCCGCAGCAAGCGGATGCAAAAGCGAAAACGTCGGTAGCGCCGGGCTGTTACGAGCTTGTGCCGCCGAGCGGCGCCGCGCCGGCGTCAGAATCCAAATAACATGAACTGAAGCGCGAGCCCACCGCCGCCCCGGCTCGCGCGATAGGCGACGGCGTCGCGCCGCCACCGCGACGCTTCAGCGATCCACCAGCCGGCTCAGATTGCCGCGCACCCGCTGCAGCAACGCGATCAACTGCGCCGCTTCTTCATCGCTGAAACCATTGAGCGCTTCGAGCGCGACCTCGTCGCCGACCTTGCGCGCCTTGCCGAGCGTGCGCTCGGCCTTCGGCGTCATGCGCACCTGGCGTTCGCGGCGATCCTGCGGATTCGCGGTCCGCTCGATCCAGCCGCCCTCCTCCATCCGGTCGAGCAGCCGTCCCGCCGAGATCGGCGCGACCTCGAGCAGATCAGCGAGCCGCGCCTGATTGATGTCGCCGTAGTGGCCCAGATAGGCCAGCACGCGACACTGCGCGCGCGTCAGATCGACCGACGACTTCGCGAGATCGTCGAAACGCTTGCCCGCCAGCCGGCCGACGTCGTAGATCAGAAAGCCGAAGCGCTCTTCGAATTGGGTTTTCATGCGCGGATTATACGGAAGCGCTTCGGCGTACAACGCGACCGCGCATGCGTTCTAGCGTCAGCACAACTCCCGATAGCGCAAACCCGCATAGCCGATATACTAAGCATGCTTACTATATCGACCCTCCCCACCGTTCATGTCTTCCGCCTCTACGCCGGCGAGCGCCACCGAGTTGCTCAACCGGCCAATGATCACGATCTCGATCATGCTCGCGACGCTGATCCAGACGCTCGACAGCACGATCGCCAACGTGGCGCTGCCGCATATGCAAGGCACGCTGTCCGCGTCGCAGGACGAGATCACGTGGGTGCTGACCTCGTACATCGTCGCCGCCGCGATCGCCACGCCGCTCACCGGCTGGCTGTCGGACCGCTTGAGCGTGAAGCGGCTGCTGCTGATCGCGATCGGCGGCTTCACCGTGTCGTCGGCGTTGTGCGGGCTCTCCGAGACGCTGACGCAGATCGTCGTGTCGCGGCTGTTGCAAGGGATCTTCGGCGCGTCGCTGGTGCCACTGTCGCAATCGATCCTGCTCGACATCAACCCGCGCGAAAAGCAGGGCCAGGCGATGGCCGTGTGGGGCATGGGCGTGATGGTCGGGCCGATTCTCGGCCCGACGCTCGGCGGCTGGCTCACCGACAGCTACAACTGGCGCTGGGTGTTTTTCATCAACGTGCCGATCGGCGCATTCGCGCTGTTCGGGGTCGCCACCTTCCTGCCGACGCGCGAGCCGAAGCACGACGTGAAGTTCGACGCGTTCGGCTTCATCACGCTGGGCCTCGCGATCGGCGCATTGCAGGCGATGCTCGATCGCGGCGAGCAGCTCGACTGGTTTTCGTCGACCGAGATCGTGATCGAGGCGCTCGTCGCGGCGATCAGCTTCGCGTTCTTTCTGGTCCATACAGCCACGGTCGGCGAGCGCTCGTTTTTCAAATACAAGTTGCTGAAGGACCCGAACTTCGCGACCGGCACGTTCTTCATCTTCGTGATCGGCGCGGTGATGTACGCGACGCGCGCGCTGCTGCCGCCGATGCTGCAAAACCTGATGGGCTATCCGGTCGCGACCACCGGCCTCGTCACGGCGCCGAGCGGCGCCGGCACGATGGTCGCAATGCTGATCGCCGGCCGGCTGCTGAAGCGCGTCGACGCCCGGCTGCTGTTGCTCTGCGGCTTCCTGATTTCAGCGTTCGCGCTGTGGCAGATGATGCAGTACACGATCGTGCTGTCGGCGTCGAACATCGTATGGCCCGGCGTGATCCAGGGCTTCGGGCTCGGTCTCGTGTTCGTGCCGCTGTCCGCGCTGACGTTCTCGACGTTGGCGCCGGAGCTGCGCGCGGACGGCACCGCGACGTATAGCCTGATGCGCAATATCGGCAGCAGTATCGGTATTTCGATCGTGCAGACGCTGATGACGCGTAACACGCAGATCTCGCACGCGGACCTCGCGGCGAACGTCACGGCGTTCAATCCGGCGCTCCAGTCGATGCTCGACGGCGGTTCGAACTACGACATCGCGGCGCTGAACGCGTCGATCACGCAGCAGGCGGCGATGGTCGCGTATCTGAACGACTTCAAGCTGATGTTCGTGGCGACGCTGCTGGTGATCCCGCTGTTGCTGCTGATCCGCCCGTCGCACAAGGCGCCGGATGCGTCGGCCGCGCATGCGGCGATGGATTGAGATCCAGTCCGGCGAAGCCCGCCTCAGCCCTCGATCCGCCCGCGCGTCACGCCGAGCAATGCCGCCATCGCCGCGTACGCCGCGGCGGCGTCGCGCGATCGGATCGCGTCGAACACCGCCGTGTGCTCGGCGAGCGACGCGTTGAACACATCGGCGCGTTTCGCATTGAGCCGCAACTGTGCCTCGAGCGTGCGTTCGATCAGCGCGCCAAGCGGAATCAGCAATTCGTTGCTGCACGCGGTGAGCACGCACAGATGGAACTGCAGATCTGCCCGCACCCATTCGTCGACGTTACGTGCCGCCACCATCGCGGCATGCGCGGCCGCCAGCGCGCCCATCGTGGCGTCGGTGTACGCGGCGGCCGCGAGGCCGGCAGCGTATGGCTCGATCATCTCGCGCATTTCCTGCAGCTTGAGCGCGAATGCCATCGGTTCGGCGACGCGCGAATACCAGTCGAGCAGATCGGCGTCGAGCAGATTCCACGCGGACTTGACCCGCACGCGCGTACCGACGCGCGGCCGCGATTCGATCAAACCTTTCGACGTCAGCGTGCGCAGCGCCTCGCGCAGCACCGTGCGGCTCACGCCGAACGTCTCCATTAACTCGGCTTCGCGAGGCAGGATCGACTCCGGCGCATAGTCGCCGCGCAGAATCGAGGTCGCTAGCAGTTGGGTGACTCGCCCGTGCAGATCGTGCGGAATGATTTTTCTCCTCGCGGTTGGTGGTTTCGTAGCTCGACGCGGCGACAAGTATTCCAAATCCAACCACCAATTCCAAATCTCACCACTATGTGGCAAATAATACTATTAATAGTACTTTAGCGCACTTTTGTTGTAGCATGGAACCCTCGAAAACCTTTGGCAGGCGCCGAGGCCTGCTGCAACCATCTCGCATGAGCTCTGAATAGGCGCCGAAGCGCCTGCTCCGACCGGCATAGGAGACACACCGCCATGAAAATCACCAAGCTCGAAACCTTCATCGTCCCGCCGCGCTGGTGCTTCCTGAAGATCGAGACCGACGAGGGCATCGTCGGTTGGGGCGAGCCGGTGGTGGAAGGCCGCGCGCATACGGTCGCCGCGGCCGTCGAGGAACTGTCCGATTATCTGATCGGCAAAGACCCGCTGCTGATCGAGGATCACTGGCAGGTCATGTACCGCTCGGGCTTCTATCGCGGCGGCCCGATCACGATGAGCGCGATCGCCGGCGTCGATCAGGCGCTGTGGGACATCAAGGGCAAGCATCACGGCGTGCCCGTGCATGCGCTGCTCGGCGGCCAGGTGCGCGACAAGATCAAGGTGTACTCGTGGATCGGCGGCGACCGTCCGAGCGATGTCGCGAACAACGCGCGCGCGGTGGTCGAGCGCGGCTTCAAGGCCGTCAAGATGAACGGCTCGGAAGAACTGCAGATCATCGACACTTTCGACAAGGTGCAAGGCGTGATCAACAACGTCGCGGCCGTGCGCGAGGCGGTCGGGCCGAACATCGGCATCGGCGTGGACTTCCACGGCCGCGTGCACAAGCCGATGGCGAAGGTGCTCGCCAAGGAGCTCGATCCGTACAAGCTGCTGTTCATCGAAGAGCCGGTGCTGTCGGAAAACGCCGAGGCGCTGCGCGACATCGTCAATCAGACCAACACGCCGATCGCGCTCGGCGAGCGTCTGTATTCGCGCTGGGACTTCAAGCACATCCTGTCGGGCGGCTACGTCGACATCATCCAGCCGGATGCGTCGCACGCGGGCGGCATTACGGAATGCCGCAAGATCGCCGCGATGGCCGAAGCCTACGACGTCGCGCTCGCGCTGCATTGCCCGCTCGGCCCGATCGCGCTCGCAACCTGCCTGCAGATCGATGCGGTCAGCTACAACGCGTTCATCCAGGAACAGAGCCTCGGCATCCACTACAACAAGGGCAACGATCTGCTCGACTACATCAGGAACCCGGAAGTCTTCAAGTACGAAGACGGCTTCGTGTCGATTCCGCAGGGCCCGGGGCTCGGCATCGAGGTCAACGAAGAGAAGGTGCGCGAGATGGCGAAGGTCGGCCATCGCTGGCGCAATCCGGTGTGGCGTCACGCGGACGGCAGCGTCGCCGAATGGTGATCTGAACACCTGAGCGAATCACGCGGAGTGCCGCCGGCGGGCGGCATTCCGGCTCCGCGCGGCTTGCGCCGCACCCATCACCCGCCGTCGATAGAAAAACATCAAGAGGTTCACCTCAGTGGAGACGACCCACATTCACGTTCGCACGCAAGCGACCGGCAAACGGCATCGCCTGCTCGCGATGCTGTTCATCACCGTAGTCATTACGTATCTCGATCGCAGCAATCTGTCGATCGCCGCGACCGCGATCGGCCAGGACCTGCAGCTCGATCCCGCCCAGATGGGTCTCGTGTTCTCGGCCTTCGGCTGGTCCTACGCGCTGCTGCAGATTCCGGGCGGCATGCTGGTGGACCGCACGCGCCCTCGCCTGCTGCTCGCGCTGATCATCGGGCTGTGGTCGCTCGCGACGCTGCTGCAGGGCTTCGCCAGCGCGTTCGCGATGCTGCTGTCACTGCGCGTGCTGCTCGGCGCGCTCGAAGCACCCGCCTATCCGACGCTCAATCGCATCGTCACCACGTGGTTTCCGGACCACGAGCGCGCGCGTGCGATCGCCAGCTACACGTCCGGCCAGTACGTCGGGCTCGCGTTCCTGACGCCCGCGCTCGTGCTCACGCAGGAACACTTCGGCTGGCAGGGCGTGTTCTTTCTGACGGGCGCGATCGGCATTGGCTGGGCGCTGGTCTGGTACGCGCTGTACCGCGAGCCGTCCGAGGCCACCGACGTCAACGCCGCCGAGCTCGACATCATTCGCGCGGGCGGCGGCCTCGTCGAACTCGGCAACACGCAACGCGTGCGCACGCGCTACACCGCCGCCGACTGGCGCGCCGTGCTCGGCAACCGCAAGCTGTGGGGCGTGTATATCGGCCAGATCGCGGTGACCTCGACGCTGTGGTTCTTCCTCACCTGGTTTCCCACCTACCTCGTCAAGTACCGGCACATGGACTTCCTGAAGGCCGGCTTCATGGCGGCCGTGCCGTTTCTCGCGGCGTTCGTCGGGATTCTCGGCTCGGGGCTGCTGTCGGACTGGATGATCCGGCGCGGCGTGTCGGCCACCGTCGCGCGCAAGGTGCCGATCGTCACCGGCCTGTTGCTGTCGACGGCGATCGTCGGTGCGAACTACGTCGACACGCCCGCGATGGTGATCCTCTTCATGGCGATCGCGTTCTTCGGCAGCGGTTTTTCGTCGATCACTTGGGTGCTGGTGTCGTCGATGGCGAAGAAGGAACTGCTCGGCCTGACCGGCGGCATGTTCAACCTGATGGGCAACCTGTCGTCGATCTGCGTGCCGGTGGTGATCGGTTTCATCGTCAAGAACAGCGACTTCAAGCCCGCGTTGATGTTCATGAGCGCGGTCGGCGTGGTCGGCGCGCTGTCGTATCTGTTCCTCGTGGGCAAGATCGAGCGCATCCGCTGACGCTTCGTTCGTCATTGCGCCTGCGCGTCACGGCCACCTGACGCGCAGGGCCGTCGCAGTAACGTGACATCCCGGACCGCGGCGGCACGAACAGACGTTCGAGCGCCGCGGCCCGCCCTGCCTCATTCCCCGCCAAGCCTTATCCCGCCTGGCTTTCGCGACGTTTGTTCGGTATCGGACATACGCATGGCCTGCTCCTTGCTGAAATGCGTGCAAATAACGCACGCAGTGGGGAACACCATGGGCGAATTCCTTCCTGACTATCTGATTCGTGAACAGGCGGCGGTCGGCGCGCTGGTCGCCTTCGGCGTGCTGCGCGTCATCGGTGCGATGCTCGCGTATGAGCGCGGATGGAACATCTCGGTGGTCGAGAAATGCTTTATCGCCGCGGCGGTGCTGTACTGCGTGCCGCAGATTTTCGATCTGCTCACGCAGATGGTCGGCTCGCACGCGGCGGTCGCCGAACTCGAAGGCAAGACCGCGGGCTGCGCGATCGCGTTGTTCTGCGCGCCGATTCTCGGCCATCGACTCGGCTTCGAGTAAGCGGGCTTCGCACCTGAGCGCGCGATGCGACTGACGCCACCACTCAGAATCAGATCCGCGAAACGGGCGTTTCGCGCGGGCGACGTGCTTCGGCTAAAGTCCGGCGGCCGCCCGATGACGGCGACGTGGCGCGGTCGCGTGCTGTTCGCGCCGGGCAACTGGCTGATCTGCCAATGGTTCAGCGACGCGGGCGAACTACAGCAGGAGATGTTTGCGGAGGAGACGCTGGAACGGGCGCGCGACGACGCGCCCGTTGCCTGACGAGTAGTAGCGGATGCGCTGGCCACCGCCAGGCGACCGTGTGTATTGCGCCGCACGTGTTCGGAGTGCGGCGTTTTTTTATGCGGCGCTTATAACGGCGCTCATGCGGCGCTGTCGCGCGGACTATGTCGCAGAACTGATGCGTGATGGACGGGCACGGCCTTCACGCATCCATCACGCAGCCATCGAACAGCGGTCGAACACGCATGCCGCGCCCCCGTTGCGTTCAACCGAGCGCCGCGAACGCCGGCACGGTATGCGACAACGCGGCCGCGACGACGAACACGCCGATCATCACGAGCGCTTCCAGATACATCACGTTGACGAAGGTGTGCGCATCCATCGTCGACGCGGTGCGACGCAGACGCGGCAGCGCCGAGCTCCGGTTCAGTCCGCCGAGCACCAGCGCGAGCGCGACCAGCACGAACTTCAGCGTCAGCACGTGACCCCACGTGCTCACCTGAATCGCTTCGAACGAACCGCCCGAGCCGCGCACCGCGTTGAAGACGCCCGACAGCAACACCAGCGCGACCGCGACGATCGACACATTCGACACCTGGGTCGCCGTGCGGATCAGCATGCCGCGCGCGGTCGATGCGCCGAGCGCCGGCAGAACCGCGAAGCCGGAGGCCATCACGAGTCCGCCCCATACGCTCGTCGCGAGCACGTGCAGCGTCTGCATGCCGATTGCGGCCGACATGACGCCGGCATCGGCCGCATGACCGAGCGACGCCTTGCCCGCCGCGATCGCGAGCACCGCGAGCCACAGCAGCGTAGTGCGCAGCATGCCGGTGCCATGGCTCAGCGCGGTGCCGAGCAGCACCAGCGCGCCGCCGAACGCGACGCTCCAGCCGTAGCCGACATGCGTTTGCGTCAGCACCGTCGGCACCACGCCGAACGCCGCGGGCAATGCGACGCCGCTCATCGACGCCGCCTGATACAACAGCCAGCCGAGATCCGCGAGCACCAGCACGAGGGTGGCCGCGAGCATCGAGCGTTGCGCACGTATCAAGCCGGGGCGCGCCGGCGACGTGCTCGCGAGGCCGTCCTTCGCAAGCCATGCGCCGAGCAGTGACGAGCCGACCGCGAAACCAAATGCGACGTTCATGAGCGCGGCCATTGCGACCTGCCCGATCCACAGTCCGTCGAAGTTCATTTGACGTTGAACGCGAAGTCGCCTTGGGTGCGATGGCCGTCGGTGGCCACCGCGATCCAGTGCACCGCGTAGCGGCCGCTCGTCAGTTGTGGCAGCGCGAGGCGCATCACGCGGGCGTCCGCGCCGTCGACCGTCGACGCGCCCGGCGTCGCGGGCTTGCCGCTTGCATCGGCGAGTGTGATCTTGCTGAACGCGGGCTCGAGCGGCTCGGTGAAATGGATCGTCACGTCGGCGGGCGCGTCGGTCTCGGCATTCGCGGCCGGCACGCTCGAGATCAGATGCGCATGCGCGAACGCGGTGGACGACATGGCCAGCGCCAGCGCGCCGGACATCAACGCACGCAGCGTCGAGGAAAAATCGAATAGCTTCATGTAAGGCCGATAGCGGATGAGAACGAACGGAACATAGCCGGGCCGGCGACGCGTAGCGTCTCTACGACGGCCGGCGAGCCCGGAAGTGTACGCTTCGATGGCGCGCGCGGGGATCGGTTCAACCTGGCTCGAGCGAATGTGCCGCGCGACGTCGTGCTTGCGGCGACGTGGCGGCGATTATTTTTTAGGCACGGAAGTGCATTGACCACGACGCACGACGCATCTGAAGTCCGAAACTGGCAAACGCGGCAGACTGTCGCATGGCGGTCACACCTGAAACCGCATCTAATGCGGCAAATAGTCACCATCACCCTTCGATGATAGAATGCTGCGTCGCCGCAGCGACGGCTGTCCTTCACACCGAGCCGCCCGAAGTTCGGTCAGGTCCCCGATTCTGATGGAGTTACGCGTGTCTTCAAGACGCCTCTTCCGCCCGTTGCTTGCCCTTCTGCTGATCGGCTCCGCGGGTGTCTATAGCGCTGCGAAAGCGCAGACTCAACCGAAGGCCCCCGACACGATGGAAGCGCGCGTGCAAGGCTGCACGGCCTGCCATGGCTCGCATGGGCAAGGTACCGACAACGACTACTTCCCGCGTCTCGCGGGCAAACCGGCGGGATATCTGTTCAATCAGCTGCAGAATTTCCGTGAAGGGCGCCGCAAGTACCCGCCGATGAACTACCTCGTCACGTATCTCTCCGACGACTACCTGCATCAGATCGCCACCTTCTTCTCGCAGCAGCGCCCGCCGTATCCGACGCCGGCCAAGCCGACGGTCTCGGCCACCACGCTCGCGCGCGGTCAGGAGATCGTGCTGCACGGCGATGCCGCGAAGCAGGTGCCCGCTTGCGCGGCCTGCCACGGCAAGGCATTGACCGGTATGGAACCGGCGATCCCGGGTCTCGTCGGACTGCACGCCGACTACATCAGCGCGCAGCTCGGCTCATGGCGCTCGGGTACGCGTCACGCGATCGCGCCGGACTGCATGCACACCATCGCCACGCGCCTGACCGACGAAGACGTGAACGCCGTCGCGGCCTGGCTTTCCACGCAGCAGGCTCCGCAAAACCCCGTGCCGGCTCCGGCCCGCTCCTTGAAGACTCCGCTTGCCTGCGGCAGCGAACCGCAATAAGGCGCCGGGAGAGACATTCAAATGAAACGCAAGTCTTTGTTCGCCCTCTCGGCAGTCGTCGTGGTCGCGGCCGCCGCACTCGTTCCCGTCCTGTGGTCGGGCGGCGACCATCTGCATAGCAGCGGCGTGGCCGTGGCGGCAACGCCCGCGGACCAGGCCGACCTGATCAAGAAGGGCGAGTACCTCGCCCGCGCCGGCGACTGTATCGCCTGCCACACGGTGCGCGGCGGCCAGCCGTTCGCGGGCGGCTTGCCGATGGCCACGCCGTTCGGCACGATGTTCACGCCGAACATCACGCCGGACGACCAGTACGGCATCGGCAAGTGGACCCAGGACGACTTCTATCGCGCGATGCACACCGGCCGCTCGAAAGATGGCAGCCTGCTCTATCCGGGCTTCCCGTTCACGAGCTACACGAAAGTCACGCGCGCCGACGCGGACGCGATCTACGCGTACCTGCGCTCGGTCACGCCGGTCAACGTGCCGAGCCGTCCGCACGAACTGAAATTCCCGTTCAACCAGCGCAACATGCTGATCGGCTGGCGCACGCTGTTCTTCCGTGAAGGCGAGTTCAAGCCGGATCCGACCAAGTCGGTCGAATGGAACCGCGGCGCGTATCTGGTCGAAGGCCTCGGCCACTGCGGCATGTGCCACACGTCGATCAACGCGATGGGCGGCCCGGTCAACTCGGCGGCGTTCGCGGGCGGTCTGATTCCGTTGCAGAATTGGTACGCGCCGTCGCTGACGTCGAACCGTGAAGCCGGCCTCGGCGACTGGGATCTGAAGGACATCGCCGATCTGCTGAAGACCGGCGTGTCGAACCGCGGCGCGGTGTTCGGTCCGATGGCCGAAGTGGTTCACAACAGCCTGCAGTATCTGTCGCCCGAAGACATCAACGCGATGGCGACGTATCTGAAGACGATTCCGCAGAAGAGCGAAGCACCGGAACCGATGCAGCTCGAAACCTCGGAAAAGTTCGGCGGCGAACTGTTGAAGCAAGGTCAGAAGATCTACGCTGACAACTGCGCGAAGTGCCACGCGGAAAATGGTCTCGGCCAGCCGCCGGCGTTCCCGCCGCTTGCGAACAACCCGTCGATCCAGATGCCGTCGGCGGTCAACCCGATCCGCATGGTGCTGAACGGCGGTTATCCGCCGAGCACGGAGGCGAACCCGCATCCGTACGGCATGCCGCCGTTCGCGCAGGCTCTGTCGAATCAGGAAGTCGCGGCGGTCGTGACGTACATCCGTATGTCCTGGGGCAACCACGGCACGGCCGTATCGCCGCAGCAAGTGGCCGAACTGCGTTCGGCGCCGCTCGACTAAGCAGGGTTTGACGCACCCCGGGCGCGGCCTGCGAAATTCGCGGCCGCGCCCTTCGTTTTTTCAGGACCGGTATCATGTGGGCCTGTTTGTGTTGGTGGTCGCCTTCGTGGGACCGTGCAGGAGGAAAGAGTCGTGCCCTTCGGTGAGCGTTTGAACAGCATCACCCATCTCGTCGGCGCCGTGCTGTCGGTGGTGGGGCTGGCGGCGCTCGTCACGATGGGAGCGCTCGACGGCGACGCGTACAAGGTCGTCAGCTTCAGCGTGTATGGTGCAATGCTGTTCGTGCTGTATGCGATTTCGACGCTGTATCACAGCGTCAGTCATCCGCGTCTGAAGGCGATTCTGCAGAAATGCGATCATTCGGCGATCTACCTGCTGATCGCCGGCAGCTACACGCCGTTCACGCTCGTCACGTTGCGTGGACCGTGGGGCTGGTCGCTCTTCGGCGTGAGCTGGGGGCTCGCTGCCCTCGGCATCGTGCAGGAACTCACGCTCGGGCGACGCACCCGCAGCGTGTCGATGGTGCTGTATGTGTTGATGGGATGGCTCGCGCTCGTAGCCGTCCGCCCGCTGGTGCAGGCTCTGCCGGCCGCGGGGACCGCGTGGCTCGTGGCCGGCGGCGTCATCTATAGCGCCGGCATCTATTTCTTCATCAACGACGAGCGCATCCGCCACGGACATGGTATCTGGCACCTGTTCGTACTGGCGGGCAGTCTGTGTCAATTCGTCAGTGTCGCGCGCTATGTCGCGTGACATTCCACGGCGACGAATTGCAACTTAAGGCCAGTCGACGTGTCTGCATAGCGCGTTGAAACATTCGGCACATCTGTGAGCGTGCCGCCGATTTCTCCGTGAACGGAACCGGGCTTCGGCCTCGCACACGCCATGCGGGCGTGTCGATGCCGCGCTGGTTTTCCGCGTTGGGGTCCGTTGGGCCCAGCGGGGCCGTTCGCGAAACTGCATTGCAAAGAGCTTTTATGTCTTTTGATTCCCTCGGCTTGTCCGAACCGCTGGTCCGCGCTGTCAATGAACTCGGCTACACCAGCCCGACTCCGATCCAGACTCAAGCGATCCCGGCCGTCCTCAACGGCGGCGATCTGCTCGCCGGCGCGCAAACCGGCACCGGCAAGACCGCCGGTTTCACGCTGCCGATCCTGCAGCGTTTGAATTCGATGCAGCCGGCCGCCGGCGGCAAGCGCGTGGTGCGCGCGCTGATCCTCACGCCGACGCGCGAACTTGCCGCCCAGGTCGAAGAAAGCGTGCGTGCGTACGGCAAGTATCTGAAGCTGAAGTCGACCGTGATGTTCGGCGGCGTCGGCATCAATCCGCAGATCGATGCGTTGAAGCGCGGCATCGATATCGTCGTCGCGACGCCGGGCCGTCTGCTCGATCATATGCAGCAGAAGACCATCGACCTGTCGCATCTCGAGATCCTCGTGCTCGACGAAGCCGACCGCATGCTCGACATGGGCTTCATCCACGACATCAAGCGCGTGCTCGCGAAGCTGCCGCCGAAGCGTCAGAACCTGCTGTTCTCGGCGACCTTCTCCGACGAGATCAAGGCGCTCGCCGACAGCCTGCTCGACTCGCCGGCGCTGATCGAAGTCGCGCGCCGCAATACGACCGCCGAAACGGTCGCGCAGAAGATTCACCCGGTCGATCGCGACCGCAAGCGCGAGCTGCTCACGCATCTGATCCGTCAGCACAACTGGTTCCAGGTGCTCGTGTTCACGCGCACCAAGCACGGCGCGAATCGCCTCGCCGAGCAGCTGACGAAGGACGGCATCAGCGCGCTCGCGATCCACGGCAACAAGAGCCAGTCGGCGCGCACGCGCGCGCTCGCGGAGTTCAAGGACGGCACGCTGCAGGTGCTGGTCGCGACCGACATCGCCGCACGCGGCATCGATATCGATCAACTGCCGCACGTGGTCAACTTCGATCTGCCGAACGTGCCGGAAGACTACGTGCACCGTATCGGCCGCACCGGGCGCGCGGGCGCGACGGGCGAGGCGGTGTCGCTCGTGTGCGTCGATGAACTGCAGTTGCTGAAGGACATCGAAAAGCTGATCAAGCGTCCGGTCCCGCAGGAAGTGATCGCCGGTTTCGAGCCGGACCCGAGCGCGAA
Source organism: Paraburkholderia sp. HD33-4 (assembly GCF_021390635.1). Taxonomy (NCBI): domain Bacteria; kingdom Pseudomonadati; phylum Pseudomonadota; class Betaproteobacteria; order Burkholderiales; family Burkholderiaceae; genus Paraburkholderia; species Paraburkholderia sp. HD33-4. The sequence continues at coordinate 3,778,132 of NZ_JAJEJS010000001.1, forward strand.
GCCGGAGCCGATCCAGCGGCGCGGCCAGGGCGGCGGCGGGCGTTCGCCGCGCCAGGGACAAGCTACGGGGCGTCGTGATGGCGCGGGTGCGGGTGGCGGCGCATCGGCGAACCCGGCCAAAAGCGCGGCTAAAAGCGCGGCTCAAGGCTCCGGTCAGCGTTCGGGACAGGGCACGGGTCAGCGTTCATCGAACGCTCAGCCCGCACCGCGGCCGCAAGGCGCGAAGCCGGCCGGCAACGGTGGGCAGCCGCGCCGCGAGGCACAGCGTCACGACGATCGTCCGCGCACTGCAGCACATGATGGCGGTGCCGCGCACCATGCGCCGCGCAAGCCGCAAGGCAATCGTTCGCACAACGGCGGCAATCCGGGCGCACTGCTCGGCGGCGGTGCGAAGCGCAACGATGCGCCACGAAGCACGCAATCGTCGCGCAACGGCGAGCGTGGCCGTTAAGCGTCGCCGTGCCTGAAGGCTGCCGTTCGATCAGCCGTTAGCGCTTCACTGCTCGAAGACTAACGGCTGCTCGCGGCGGCGGCCCGCTTCAAATGCTCGACCTGCTGTTCCCATCGCTCGAGCACCGCACTCCCCTCCCCCTGCAATTCGAATGTGATGCCGCCTGTCAGGCGCGCATAGCGGACGCTTTGCGCCTCCGCCGTGTCGATCGAGCCGAGCAGATAGACGAGGCCGCTGTCGTCGCCGGCAACGCCAGGCAGCGCCGCTACACCTAATTGCACCTGATAGAACGCCTCGTCGCAGACGAAGCTCAACGCCGCGCGCCCGCTTTGAGAGATCGCGCGCGTCGCCCGCGCCTGCGGCCATAGCGCGATGCACAGCGTGCGCGAGTCGGGCGCATAGAGTTCGCCGACGCTCAGCAGCGATGTGCGCACGTGGCCGTTCGCATCGACGCTCAGTAGCGACGCGGTGAAGCCCACCTTGTCCGCAAGCGACGAACCGTCGAACAACGCGCGCACGTTGGCCGGCCATTCGTCGAACACGTTCTGTTCGAGCGGACGCGCGGACCCGGATGCGGAAGAGGAATCGCTCATGCCATTGGTCCAGTCGAAGTAGTCAGCGAAGCTCGATCATGCCTCGAAAAGGCCAAAGCCCGCATCAGCGGGCTTTGCTTCCTGTTTCTCTTCGTCGGGTCCATGGAAAGCTCACCGAAAGAACACGTGCTGAGTGATCTTCGCGAGCGGGTAATGCAAGCCCGGCTGAATGCGCGCCGGCAGATCGAGCGGCTTGAGCAGCATTTTGATGCACATGTCGGCGGACAGATTGCGCCGCACCAGCTTACTGATGCGCGCGGCGCGCTCGCGGTTATACGCGCAGTCGTGCACGCGCTCCGGATAGCGAATAGCGAACACGTGCCGCAACGCGATCTCCGAATCTTCGTTCTTGATCTCCATCACGCGACGCATCAACGCGCCGAGCACCGCGAGCCGGCCGTTGCCCTCGATCCGGTTGTACTTCTTGAAGTACTTGAAAAAGTGCTTGTAGTGACGGACTTCGTCGGTGCGGATGTTGTCGGTGATCTGCTTGAGCACCGCTTCGTCCGAGCACTCGTTGATCGCGCGATACAGCGTCGCGGTGCCCGTTTCGACGACGCAACGCGCGACCATCTCGAGCGCGCGGGTCTTTTCGAAATCCTCGACCGAGCATGTCAGCGAATACTCGCCCATGAAATTGCGGAACGCGGTGTCCCAGTCGAACTCGGGCCATACATACGCGATATAGGTCTTCAGCGCCCGGCCGTGCTGCATTTCCTCGGGCTCCCACTCGTGGTTGAGCCAGGCCGAGACCTCGGGGTCGTCGTTGAAAAACGTACTCAGATTGCTGGTGTAGAGATCGGTGCCGCTTTCGATGAACGAAGCCGCGCACAGCAACAGCAGCAGGTCTTCGTTGGCCGCGGCCTTCTGCCGGTCAATGCGCGTCAGATCGATGTCCTCGATCCGCCAGGGCATGACATGCTTCAGCTCTGTGTGCATCGTGTCTTGCTCCCATGCTGTACCGACCCGTGGAGTTCTTCGCAACTGCCCCCGCGCTCGCCGTGATGTTTCTCCGTGCCGGATACAACGCCGTGAATTAGAGTTGGGCCCTTGTACTCTGCATGTTAGCCGGAGATATCCGACCATGCAGATCACACAGCACTGACCATGCCGCATCGACGCAGTTCCGATTCCAAGATAGTCGAAATCTTCCAACGTATTAAAACGTCGTGCACGAGGAAAAAAAAAGCCAGCCCAAAAGGCTGGCTTTACGGACAGATGTCAGACCCGGCGGGGTTGACGGCCCGGGCGGTGCCGCCCGGCGGGTCCATCGGCGGTTCCATCGGCTGGCCCCAGGCGCCCCCTTAGCCGGCTACCACGCCCTCAGGCAGGTTGGACGTTGCCCGGGAGTGCACGCACCCGACGCATGCGCAGCGCGACGATGATCAGCGACACGCCCGACAGCACCGCCGCCAGCAGCACGTAATAACTTGGCGCGAGTTTGTCGCCGGTCAAATGAATGAAGGTTTCGACGATGGTCGGCGCGAAGCCGCCGAAGATCGTCACGCCGATGCTGTAACCGATTGAAAGGCCCGTCGAGCGCACCTCGGTCGGGAAGATCTCCGACATCAGCGCTGGCATCGGTCCCGAGTAAGAGGCCTTGAAGAGACCGGCGACGCCCTGCAGCACGAGCAGCCAGCCAATCGTCGGATGGGTCTGAAGCCATGCGAACATCGGATAGATCAGCAGGCCCATCAGAATCGACGTGGTCAGCATGATGCGAATGCGGCCGATGCGATCGGACAGCGCGCCCATGATCGGCGAGAAGATGAACTGCATGCCGCCGTTCAGCACGACCACGCCGAACGACGCGGCGGCCGCCATATGCAGCTGCTTGACCGCATAGAGCGGCATGTAGAGCTGCAGCACGTACACGCCGACCGTCGACTGCGCAACGATGCCGATCGCGAGCAGCAGGTTGACCCAGTGATTCGAGAACGACGCGTCCTTCGTTTCGTTCACGACCTTGTGCTCGCCAGCCGCCTCGCTCGCCGCGCGCTCTTCACGCATTGCGAGGAATTCGGGCGTCTCGTCGAGATGCGAGCGGATGTAGTAGCCGACCGGTCCGACCAGCAGACCGAACACGAACGGCACGCGCCAGCCCCAGCTGTTCAGATGCTCGGCCGGCAGCCACGCGGTCAGCAGTGAACCGAACGCCGCCGCGGTGATCGCCGCGAGACCCTGGCTCGCGAACTGCCAGCTTGCGTAGTAGCCGCGCCGCGTCGCACTGTGCTCGACCATGAACGCGGTCGCGCTGCCGAACTCGCCGCCGACCGCGAAGCCCTGCACGAGCCGCGCGAGCAGCACCAGCAGCGGCGCCGCGAGACCGATCGACGAAAACGGCGGCATCACGGCCATCGTGAAAGTACCGACCATCATCAGCGCGATCGCGAGCGTGAGCGCCGCCTTGCGGCCCTTGCGGTCGCCGTACACGCCGAGCACGATTGCGCCGAGCGGGCGCATCAGGAACGAGATGCCGAAGGTGGCGATCGCGAGCAGCGTGGACAGCCATTCGTCCTGCATCGGGAAGAACTGTTTCGCGATGATCGTCGCGAAGTAGCCGTACACCAGGAAGTCGAACCACTCGAGCGCGTTACCGATCGACGACGAGAAAACGATCCGCCGCACCATCGCTTTCGAAAGCGGTGCGGCGTGAGGGGAAGCGGTCGTCGAATGCGACGCGGGGGTGTTCATGATGGTCTCCTGCTGGTTTGCTGCGTGATATGTGTTGTAGGTGCGCACCGCCTGCGTCAGCGAGGCGGCGCAGCGCACGCGCAAGAGCGCGGCATGCGGGATGCCGCGGCTTACGTGGCTTACGTGTTACCTCTGGCTGCGTGCCGGGAGCCAGGTTCCTGCGCGGACCCCGGCTCCGGGCGTTGCCTCGTTCTTGCTAGAAACCGGCCGCGAGTCCGTCGCGGCGGCTGTCGCTGGCCGCCACGTAGCCGCGCTCCGGCTCGTTGCGATCCAGCTTCCAGATGAACTGGCCGGAGCCGAAGTCCATGTACGGATCGTCGACCGACTTGATCGTGTGGCCGAGCTTCTGCAGGCCCTCGGTGGTCTTCGGGTCGAGCGTCGATTCGATATCGACCGTGAAGTCGCGGTTGACCTTCCAGCGCGGCGCATCGCACGCGGCCTGCGGCTGCTGACCGTAGTCGAGCATGCGCACCACCGTTTGCAGATGGCCTTGCGGCTGCATGTCGCCGCCCATCACGCCGAAGCTCATCACCGCTTCCTGCTGGCCGTTCACCTGCTGCGTGAGGAACGCCGGAATGATCGTGTGGAACGGCCGCTTGCCGCCCTCGACGACGTTCGGCGACTTCGGATCCATCGAGAAGCCGCAGCCGCGGTTCTGCAGCGCGATGCCGCTGTCCGGCACCACGACACCCGAGCCGAAGCCCATGTAGTTCGACTGGATGAAGCTGACCATCATGCCGTTTTCGTCCGCAGCCGACATGTAGATCGTGCCGCCCGCCTTCGGCATGCCGAAGTCGAAGTGGGTCGCGCGCTTCGGATCGATCAGCTTCGCGCGCGAGCTCAGATACGCGTCGTCGAGCATCTGCTCGGGCGTGACTTCCATCGAGCGCGGATCGGCGACGTAGCGGTACAGGTCGGCAAACGCGAGCTTCATCGCTTCGATCTGCAGATGCTGCGACTCGACGCTGTCGACCTTCAGCGACTTCACGTCGAACTTTTCGAGGATGCCCAGCGCCACCAGCGCCGCGATGCCCTGGCCGTTCGGCGGAATCTCGTGCACGGTGTAGCCGCGATAGTCCTTGCCGATCGGCTCGACCCAGTCCGCGCGGTAGTTGCGCAGGTCGTCGGCGCTCAGCGCGGCGCCGCCTTCGCGCGCGAACGCGGCGATCCGCTCGGCGATCTCGCCTTCGTAGTACGCGCGCGGGCCTTGCTCGGCGAGCAGGCGTAGCGTCTTCGCGTGACCGGGGAAGCGCACCAGCTCGCTGACCTCGGGCGCGCGGCCGCGCGGCATGAAGGTCTGCGCGAAGCCCGGCTGGTCCTTCAGCTCCGGGATGGCATTCGCCCACTTGTACGCGACGATGCTCGCCACCGCGTGACCGCGCTCGGCGATCTCGATGGCCGGCTCCATCAGGTCGGCGAACGGCAGCTTGCCGAACTTTTGATGCAACGCTTCCCAGCCAGCGATCACGCCCGGCACCGTGACGGCATCCCAGCCGCGCTTCGGCTGCTTCGCGAGACCGTTTTCCTCGCCGTATTTGCGCTTGAAGTAATCGACGTTCCACGCCGCCGGCGACACGCCCGACGCATTCAGACCATGCAGCTTCTTGCCGTCCCACACGAGCGCGAACGCGTCGCCGCCCAGGCCGCACGACACCGGCTCGACCACCGTGATCGCCGCGGCCGCGGCGATGGCAGCGTCGACGGCATTGCCGCCCTTCCACAGCATGCGCAGCCCGGCTTGCGCGGCGAGCGGATGCGAGGTCGAAACGATATTGCGTGCGAACACGGGCAGACGTTGCGTCGGATAAGGGTTTTGCCAGTTGCTGAAGCCAGTCATGTCGAACACTCTCGAAAGCGCGCGCCGGCACGAAAAAGTCGCCGGACATCATGGGAAAGGTTGTAAAGCAGGTAAATCGCGGAACCCAGGATTGCATCGCGAAGCGGGCCAAAAAACAAATTCATTTATCAAATGAATAAATGCGTATCGCGCCTGAATGACGGTTCGGAGCGGATTCGAAACCTCCGCGTGAAGTTTATGCGGACTGCGTCAGTTGGCGGACAAGGGGCCCGATGGTCTTACAATAGCCGCAACCGCGCTCTTCGTCGGCCGCGCTTCCGGCCGGCTGGTCGATGATCGAGGCGAACCGCGCCGACACTACAGCCACCACCCGAGACCCATGACACGAGACCCCCGCCTGACTCTCAACGCCCGGCAACAGGAATTGCTGGAGTGGGTGCAACGCGACGGCTTCGTGACCGTGGACGACCTCGCGAGCCACTTCGACGTCACCCCGCAGACGATCCGCCGCGACGTCAACTGGCTCGCCGATATGAATCTGCTGCGCCGCTATCACGGCGGCGCCAGTCTGCCGACCAGCTCCGAGAACGTCTCCTACACCGCGCGTCAGCGCATGTTTCATGAGGAGAAACGACGCATCGCGGCGCTGGTGGCCACTCACATTCCCGATCAGGCGTCGCTGTTCATCAACCTCGGCACGACCACCGAGGAGGTGGCACGCGCGCTGAACCGCCACCACGGCCTGCGCGTGATCACCAACAATCTGAACGTCGCGAGCATGATGAGCGGCTACCCGGATTGCGAAGTGCTGGTGACGGGCGGCATCGTGCGGCCTTGGGACAAGGGCATCGTCGGTGAACTGGCGATCGATTTCATCCGGCAGTTCAAGGTCGATTTCGCGATCATCGGCACGTCGAGCATCGAAACGGACGGTACGCTGCGCGATTTCGACACGCGCGAAGTGCGTGTCGCCGAGGCGATCATCGAGCATGCCCGCACCGTTTTCCTTGCCGCCGATCACTCCAAGTTTGGCCGCCCGGCGCTAGTTCGCCAGGGACATCTGGAGCAGATCGACGCGCTGTTCACCGACGCCGCCCCGCCCGCCGACATGGCCGAAGCACTGAGCGCCGCCAACTGTCAAATCTATATTGCCGGATAATTCCAGGCGTTCTCCGCCATGCTGCGGTGCACGCAAAACTTCGAGTGAAATCAAGAATTTGACTCCGAGGCCTGACCGCCGATCGCGCATCCAATTGTCAAATGGAAAATTTACGGGGACCAGGTTGGCGTTTCATCGGTGCTCGCCTACACTCCAGTTCCCCAGCGTGCGTTGCGAGTTTCGCACGGCGTCGGTTGTGTGAATCTGTCGTGTAAGCCGTACCTCCCGCCCTGATCCTTTAGCGGACGCCGCCCCGGCCTGCCGGTCGACTGCAAGGCTGTCCGTGATTTGCTGACATGGAGAGAACGATGCTGAGTCCGCATGAATTCGCCACGTTGTTGCTCGTCAAGGACGCCCCCAACCAGGTCGAAATGGACCGAGAAGAACTCGATGCGTTGCTCGAACGCCAACTGGTGCAACTCGAACGCCTCGCATCGGGCAACGAAGAATGGCGCGTGACCGAATCCGGCGACACCGCATTGCGGGCCATCAAACGTTATTCCTGAGTTTTACCTGAAGTTGCTTCGAGAGTGGTTGGCGGCGTGTTCACGCCGCCTTCGCGGTTGCGCGCCGCTCTCATCTTCCGACTTCGCATCACTCAATTGAACTGACAGCGGGCCGCCTTCGCGGCCCTTTGTTGTGCGCATCTCATTTACACAGTAAATTCACGCGACGGACTTCCCGCCCTCGCGCATGCCCAAGACCCTCTCCGCCGACCAGATCCAGCAGTTTCGCGAAGCCATGCGGCGCGTCGCCGAAAATGCGTTTGCGACGCGCGGCGCGCAAGGCGTGACGATGCGCGAACTGGCGAAGGAGCTCGGCTGCAGCGCGATGACACCGTATCGCTATTTCCGCGACAAAGAAGAGATTCTGGCGATGGTCCGCGCCGCCGCGTTCAACCGTTTCGCCGCGCGGCTCGAAGCGGCCGCGCAAGCCATCCCCGCGAACGCCCCGGCCATCGATCACAGCGCCGTCAGCCGGGCCTACGTCGCCTTCGCGCTCGATGAGCCGCACGCTTACCGTTTGATGTTCGATCAGACGCCGCAACAGCAAGGCGCTTTCCCCGAACTGGCCGCGGCGTCGCAGCGTGCGTGGCGTCTGCTCGAAGCGCATTTCGAGCGGCTCGTCGCGGCGGGCGTTCTCGAAGGCGACCCGCGCCTGATCGGCTATGCGTACTGGACGAGCCTGCACGGTTTCACGATGCTCGCGCTCGCGAACCAGCTGCCGCCCTCGGCGGCGCAACAGGCTGATTCCGCCGGCGACAGCGGGCAGCAACCATCGCGCGAAGCCGTGTTCGCGCAAATTTTGCGCATGCTGTGGCGCGGAGCATTGGCGCCGCACAAGTGAAGCTCGGCGCCGGGCAGGCGGCGCGAGAAGCAGGCTCGTCGGTCGAGCCGCGGCCGCTTATCCGTTACGCAAGGTGGGGTCGACCGCCGAACGCCAGCTGATCGCCCTTGCGCGCTGCTCATTGAAAAACTCGACCCACTGGTTGCGCACCTTCGGATCGCTGCTCCCCGCCTCGCTCGCATGGCGCTGCGCAATCGACGCCTGGAACGCGCAGAAGTCGTCGTTCGACAGCCGGCCGCGCCGGTTCGCCACGTAGGCATCGAAAAACGTCTCGTAGACGATCTGCGCGTCGCTGCCGTAATCGACGGTTTGCGGCGAGCACATCTTCTGCAACGCCTCGAACGACGTCGCGCCCCTCGTCCCCTCCAGACTCGGCGTACTGACGCATCCCGCCATCAGCGCCGCCGCACCGATCATCAATAGTCCACGCATACATCACCTCGAAATGGCTGCTGCCGAGAGTATCGTCCGCGGCCGCACGTTGCGCCACTCCCTGCCCATTCGGCCTGGGCTCGCTCGGATCAAGCGAACTTTACTTTTTCGAATATGTTCATTAAAGTTCGAAAACGAACATGAACCGTTCGATTAGCTTTCCAACCTACTTCCAGATTCGATGCAGAGGACTCAGCCGGTGGCACAAGGCACGAAATACGATTTGCTCGTCGTGGGTGGCGGGATCAATGGCGCCGGCATCGCCCGCGACGCGGCCGGCCGTGGCCTGTCGGTGCTGCTGTGCGAGCAGGACGATCTGGCCGCGCATACGTCGTCGGCGAGTACCAAGCTGATCCACGGCGGCCTGCGCTACCTCGAGTACCGCGAGTTCGGGCTCGTGCGCAAGGCGCTGCAGGAGCGCGAAACGTTGCTGCGCGCGGCGCCGCACATCATCTGGCCGCTGCGCTTCGTGATGCCGCATATGCCGGATCTGCGCCCCGCGTGGCTGATCCGCGCGGGTCTGTTCCTGTACGACCATCTGGCCAAACGCGAGCTGCTGCCGGGCTCGCGCGGCATCGTGATGAGCCGGCATCCGGCCGGCGCCCCGCTCGTCGATTCGATCACGCGCGGCTTCGTTTATTCGGACGGCTGGGTCAACGACGCGCGCCTCGTCGTGCTGAACGCGCTCGACGCGCATGAGCGCGGCGCGACGATCCTCACGCGCACGAAGCTGGTCAACGCCGAGCGCGCTGCCGGCGAGTGGCGCGCGCGACTGCAACGCACGGACGGCACGACGCTCGACGTGCGCGCCTCGGCCATCGCGAATGCGGCGGGCCCGTGGGTCGGCGAGCTGCTGAAAGGCGCGCTCGGCCTGCCGTCCACGCATAGCGTGCGGCTCGTCAAGGGCAGCCACATCGTCACGCGGCGCCTGTTCGAGCACGACCACGCGTACATCTTCCAGAACCCCGACAAGCGGATCATCTTCGCGATTCCGTACGAGCAGGACTACACGCTGATCGGCACCACCGACCTCGAATATCGCGGCGACCCGTCGCAAGTCGCGATCGACGCCGATGAAACGCAGTACCTGTGCGATTCGATCAACCGCTACTTCAGGCAGAAGATCTCGCCCGCCGACGTGCGCTGGAGCTATTCGGGCGTGCGCCCGCTGCTGGAGGACGAGAGCGCGGACAATCCGTCGGCGGTCACGCGCGACTATTCGCTCGAACTCGACGCGCCCGCGCAAGAGGCGCCGCTGCTGTCGGTGTTCGGCGGCAAGATCACGACCTTTCGCAAGCTCGCCGAGCAAGCGGTCGATACGCTCAGCGAGGCGCTGCGCCGCGACGCGGCCGCGTGGACCGTCGGCGCGCCGCTGCCGGGCGGCGACATCGCACAGGCGAACTTCAATCGCTTTCTCGGCGAGTTCTCCCGCGAGCATGCGTGGCTGCCGGCGTCGCTCGCGCATCGGCTCGCGCGCGCGTACGGCACACGCGCGAGTCGCGTGATCGGCCTCGCGCGCTCGCGCGCCGAGCTCGGCCGCGAGTTCGCGCCGGGACTGCACGAAGCCGAGCTGATTTATTTGCGCGATACCGAATGGGCGCGTAGCGCGCAGGACGTGCTGTGGCGGCGCTCGAAGCTCGGCCTGCACGTCGCGCCGGGCATGCTCGAGCAAGTCACGCGCGACATCGACGAATGGTTCGCGCGCGAGCCGGCCCGGCAGAGCGCGTAGGCGGCACGCGCGGGCAAACGGGCATTCGCCGTCAAAAACGGCAGCCAACGCAACCTGGCGCGACTCCGGGCGAAACAAACGGGCGCCGATGGCAACGGCGCACGCCGCCCGCAAGCCCCGCGCCGGCCCCAGCGCAGCTTCGGCTGGACGACACCGGGACGCGCCCTCACACTATGGCGGCCCGCTCACAACAACACGCCGCTTGCATCGCCGGGCAGCAATCCGGCGATCCGCAACATGCATGGAGAAGAGACAATGCAGGATCAGTACGTCCTCGCGCTTGACCAAGGCACCACCAGCTCGCGTGCGATGCTGTTCGACCGGCGCGGCAACGTCGTGTCGACCGCGCAGAAGGAATTCCAGCAGATCTACCCGCAGCCGGGCTGGGTCGAACACGATCCGCAGGAAATCTGGTCGACGCAGGCCGGCGTCGCCGCCGAAGCGGTCACACGAGCCGGCATGAACGGCACGTCGATCGCGGCGATCGGCATCACGAACCAGCGCGAAACCACCATCGTCTGGGATCGCGAAACCGGCCACCCGATGTACAACGCGATCGTCTGGCAGGACCGCCGCACAGCCGACTTCTGCGACGAGCTGAAAGCACAGGGTCTTGAAGCGAGCGTGCGCGCGAAGACCGGTCTGCCGATCGACTCGTACTTCTCGGCAACCAAAATCCGCTGGATTCTCGACAACGTCGAAGGCGCGCGCGAAAAAGCGCGTCAAGGCCGGCTCGCGTTCGGTACCGTCGACAGCTGGCTCATGTGGAATTTCACGAAGGGCGCGCTGCACGTCACCGACGTGACCAACGCGTCGCGCACGATGCTGTTCAACATCCACACGCTGAAGTGGGACGACGAGCTACTCGCCGCGCTCGACATTCCGCGCAGCATGCTGCCGGAAGTGCGGCCGTCGTCGGAGGTATACGGACCGACCGTGACCACCGTGTTCGCGTCGAAGATCCCGCTCGCGGGCATCGCCGGCGATCAGCACGCGGCGCTGTTCGGCCAGATGTGCACCGAGTCGGGCATGGTGAAGAACACCTACGGCACCGGCTGCTTCCTCGTGATGAACACCGGCAGCCAACCGATCGAGTCGAAGAACAATCTGGTCACGACGATCGCGTGGCAGATCGGCGATCGTATCGACTACGCGCTCGAAGGCAGCATCTTCATCGCCGGCGCGGTGGTGCAGTGGCTGCGCGACGGTCTCGGCATCATCAAGAACGCGGCGGAAATCGAAACGCTCGCGCGCGGCGTGCCACATTGCGACGGCGTGTATCTTGTGCCCGCGTTCGCCGGGCTCGGCGCGCCGCACTGGAATGCGCATGCGCGCGGCACGCTGTTCGGGCTCACGCGCGGCACGACCTCCGCGCATATCGCCCGCGCGGCGCTCGATTCGATCGCGTATCAATCGCTCGATGTGCTGAAGGCGATGGAAGCCGACTCGGGCATTCGCATCGGCGAGTTGCGCGTGGATGGCGGCGCCTGCGCGAACAATCTGCTGATGCAGTTCCAGGCCGACATTCTCGGCGTCGACACCGTGCGCCCCCAGGTGTCGGAGACGACCGCACTCGGCGCCGCCTACCTGGCCGGTCTCGCGGTCGGCTACTGGAAGGACATCGACGAACTGAAAAGCCAGTGGAAGCTCGAACACCGCTTCACGCCGGCGCTGCCGCACGCGGAGGTCAAAACCTGCCTGGATGGCTGGCAGCGCGCGATCCGCGCGGCGAAGGCCTGGGCCGACACGCCGTAAGGCGGTAAGGCCGCGGGCGCGCGGAACGCCCAAAGGACGAGCTCCGAAAGCTCGTATGATGACGCTTTTCACCCCGGTGAGCGGGCCCGCAACCCGCCACCCGCGCGCCTTGCGCTTACCGTTTTTCAGGCATGATCGACCACCTCATCTGTGACTGCGACGGCGTGCTCGTCGACAGTGAAGTCATCGCCGATCGCGTGATGTTCGACACGCTGACGGCCACCTTCCCCGGCCTCGATTTCGCCCCGGTCGTCAAAACCGCGTTCGGCCAGCAAACCTCGCGCTTTCTTGCCGGCCTCGAAAAGCAGTTCGACATCGCGCTGCCCGCGAACTTCCTCGATACGATCGAGCACAATGTCGAGCTCGCGCTGGCCGCGTCGCTCGGTCCGATCCACGGCGTGCGCGACGCGCTGCAACGCGTGACGCTGCCGGCCGCGGTCGTGTCGAACAGCCGCATGACGCGGGTCAGCGCATCGGTGCGGCGAGCGGGTCTGCAGCAGATTTTCGGCGAGCGTGTGTTCAGCGCCGAGCAGGTTGCGCGGCCGAAGCCGTATCCCGACGTCTATCTGTTCGCGGCCGCGACGCTCGGCGTCGAGCCGGCGCGCTGCCTCGTCGTCGAGGACAGCGTCGCGGGTTTGAACGCGGCGCGCTCGGCAGGCATGAAGACCGTCGCGTTCGTCGGCGCGAGCCATATTCCGGATGGCTACGCGGATGCACTGCGCGCGATGGGCATCACACGGATCATCAAGCACATGGATGAATTGCCGGCGCTGATCGAAGCGGGCGTGCGCGGCGAGTTCGGCGACGTGCAGTCGTAGCGGTTTTTGCGAGGTCAGTAAAAAAGCCGGTTCTTGTTCCAAAGAACCGGCTTTTTGCGTCATGACGCCGCGTGCCGCTCGATGGATTGACCCGTCAAGCCTCGGCCATCGCGCCCTCGCGCACCTGCGCGAGCGCCTCGCGAAACTCGACCAGCTCGGCGATCGTCAGCATCGGCAGATCGTGTTGCGCGGCGAAGCGCTCGACGTCCGCGCCGCGCGTCATCGTGCCGTCGGCGTTCATCAGTTCGCACAGCACGCCGGCCGGCTTCAGGCCAGCGAGGATCGCCAGATCGACGGTGCCTTCGGTGTGACCGCGCCGCGCCAGCACGCCGCCGGGCATCGCGCGCAGCGGGAACACGTGGCCGGGGCGCACGATGTCGGCGGGTTTGGCCGTATCGGCGATCGCGGCGCGGATCGTCGTCACGCGATCCTGCGCGGACACGCCGGTGCTGACGCCTTCGCGCGCTTCGATCGACACCGTGAACGCGGTGCCGTGACGGCTTTCGTTGTTGACGGCCATCGGCGGCAGTTCGAGCGCCCGGATCTTGTCGTCGGGCAGGCACAGGCACACGATGCCGCTGCATTCGCGGATCAGCAGCGCCATCGTTTCGACCGACAGGCGCTCGGCCGCGACGATCAGATCCGCTTCGTTCTCGCGGTCGTGGTCGTCCTGCAGCACCACGGCGCGACCCTCGCGCAGCGCCTGCAAGGCGGCGGCGATACGCGGCGGTACGGCTTCGGTGGCAAGCAGAGGGAGATCGGCGAACGCATCGTCTGCGATCGTCGACGGAGCGGGAAAAGTAGCAAAGGACATGGTTGAAACGCTCATCGCAAAAGTTGGGCGAGAAACGTTTCAGGGCATTGCAAACAGACTGACGCGCGCCGCCGAGCGCCGCGCAAAAGCGGGTGCTCATCCGCCGCCCAGGCCACAGGCGGTGTCGCGGAACGCACATGACTATCTGCACATCTTCTTCCATCCGGACTATGACCGTCGGCTCTGGCATCTAACCAGATCTGCTGACCCCGCAGTTGTCTTCGCTATTCCGAAGACCACGGTGCGGGCGCTCGCGGGCTTGCCGGCTCGCGCTGTCGCGCTGCCGGCCTACCGCCGGTGGGGAATTTCACCCCGCCCTGAAGACGCACTGATTGCCGGTTCGACCGGCCGGCGAAGCATACAACAGTCGCGCGGGAACTGCAGCGCGACGAAAAAAGACCCTACTCACTCCATTGGACCTGCATCGACGCGCTGACCTGCGTCTGAACCTCGAGCGCCGTCGATCCTCAACCCGGCACGCCTTCGCGCACGGCTTCATCGCGTGCGGCGCCCGCGGCCGGCACTTCCCAGCGCGGCGGCGTCTCGGCCCGCAGCGTCACGCGAAACGCGCGCGCCTCGGTGTCGCCGGGATTGCGCAGGCTGTGCGGTTGATCGGCGTCGAACACGATCGCGTCGCCGGTCGCCAGCAACTGGCGCTGGTCGTGCACGCTTACTTCGAGCGTGCCGTCGCTGACCACCAGATTCACCGTCGTGCCGGGCGCGCGGCGCACGCCCGCTTCGGTATGCAGCGGCGCGATCCGCAGTTCGTGAAACTCGGCGGCGATCGACTCGTCGTCGGGATACAGCGGGCGCACCGAGTAGCGCCCGTTCGCGCTGACCACGCGGGCCGAGCGCTCGGCCGGCAGATGCTCGAAGCCGTTGGTCGCGTGACGCCGCAGGAACGCCGCCACCGACACCTTCAGCGCCGCCGCCACCTTGCACAGCACCTTGATCGACGGCACGCTGCGCGCCGACTCGATCTGCGCGAGCATCGCGCGCGACACGCCGGAAGCACGCGCCAGCGCATCGAGCGAAAGCTGCCGTTCGGCGCGCAGCCGCGCGAGGTTCACGCCGACCAGCTGTTCGAGCGCATCGAAGGGTTCGGCTGGGCGCGGCGCCGCATCGGTATCGGCAGAAGGATCGCGGACCAGCGCGAGCGGGGAATGCATATTGGCCTCCAGAGCGCCGCCCGGCGGCGCAAGAGCAGTAAGTGGAAGCAAGATAGCATCGGCCTTCGCCGCGCCCAACGAAGTTATCTTCACACTGTTATCAGCATTGCGGAGGCAAGCAACTGACGACTCATGCGCGTTGCGGGACTGCCGACGCCGGCGCATCCATGCGCGCCGCGAACCATGTGAGCAGCAGCGCCCCAACGCTGACCGCGGCCGCGACCCACGGCAAGGTATCGAGCGGGTGACCGTGATTGATCACGAGTCCACCGAGCCACGCGCCCGCCGCATTGCCGACGTTGAAGGCGCCGATGTTCAGCGTCGACGCGAGATTCGGCGCGGCGGCGGCCTTCTCGACCACACGCATCTGCAGCGGCGGCACCGTCGCGAACGCCGCGATGCCCCACACGAACACCGTGATGGCGGCGGCCACCGGCGAATGGCTGGTGCGAGCGAACAGCGCCATCACCACCGCGAGCGCGGCGAGGATGCCCATCAGCGACGGCATCAGCGCGCGATCCGCGAGCTTGCCGCCGACCATGTTGCCGACCGTCAGCCCGACGCCGAACAGCACGAGGATCAGCGTCACGCCGCGCGGCGAGAAGCCGCTCACCTGCTCGAGAATCGGCGCGATATAGGTGAACACGACGAACACGCCGCCGAAGCCGAGCACCGTCATCGCGAGCGCGGTCCACACCTGCGGGTCCTTCAGCACCCGCACT
This sequence comes from Paraburkholderia sp. HD33-4, assembly GCF_021390635.1. NCBI lineage: Bacteria > Pseudomonadati > Pseudomonadota > Betaproteobacteria > Burkholderiales > Burkholderiaceae > Paraburkholderia > Paraburkholderia sp. HD33-4. The sequence continues at coordinate 3,793,613 of NZ_JAJEJS010000001.1, forward strand.
TCGTGGCCGAGGCCGGCGGGGCCGGTGTCGTGGCGGTTCGGCAGCAGCGCGCTGATGCCCGCGAGCGACAGCACGCCGAAGCCGCTGACGATCCAGAACGCCGCGCGCCAGCCGAACTGCTGGCCGATGAAGGTGCCGAACGGCACGCCGAGCACGTTCGCGAGCGTCAGGCCCGTGAACATCAGCGCGATCGCGCTGGCGCGCTTTTCGGCCGGCACGAGCGAGGCCGCGACCACCGCGCCGATGCCGAAGAACGAGCCGTGCGCGAACGACGTCACGACGCGCGCGATCATCAGCACCGAGTAGCTCGGCGCCACCGCGCACAGCACATTGCCGACGATGAACACGCCCATCAGCAGCTGCAGCGCGAACTTGCGCGACATCCTGCTCGTGATCACCGCGAGCAACGGCGCGCCGACCGCGACGCCGAGCGCGTAGCCGCTGACGAGCAGGCCCGCGGACGGGATCGACACGGCCAGATCGCGCGCAACCTCGGGCAATAAGCCCATGATGACGAATTCGGTCGTACCGATGGCGAATGCGCTAATCGCGAGCGCGAGTAATGGAATGGGCATTTTTCTGCTCCGGAAATGAGGTGGGATCAGGGATCGGGTTGAAAGGCCTAACAAGGCCTAACGCGCCGCCGTCACGAACTCGATGACGACACCGGGCGCGAGCGCGACGAATAGCTGCTGCTCGGCCGATTGCGCGGGGCTCGCCGGCACCTGCGCGGACTGATGGCCGATGTCGTGCGCGTCGAGCCGCTCGAGCAACGCCTGCCATTCGCCGGCGCTATCGAGCCGAAAGGCGACGTGATCGATGCGCGGCGTGACGCGCCCCACCGCGCTGCCGGAAGCCGACGCGCCGACCAGATGCACTACCGGGCGAGCGTTCGCGTACAACCAGTAGCCGTCGACGGAAAACGGCGGGCGCGCGCCTTCGGTGAGCCCGGCGATGTCGACGAAGAAACGTCGGGCGGTATCGAGGTCGGCGGTGACGATGGTCGCGTGATCGAGTTGCATGGCGTGGGACAGCAGCGGAGTTTCGACGGCTGCATTGTCGCGGCGCGGTGCCAATTTGATAATTGGCGTAGCATTTGAAGCATTTTCAAATTCTGCTTGAAAGCCAGCGATGGACAACCTCGGTGACATCCGCCTCTTCGTCGAAGCGGCGCAGCAAGGCAGCCTGTCGGCGGCGGGCCGCAAGATGGGCCTGACACCGGCCGCGGCGAGCGCGCGGCTCGCCAAACTGGAAGCGCGGCTCAAAGCGCGTCTGTTCGAGCGCACCACGCGGCAGCTGCGTCTTACCGACGAAGGTCGTCTGTATCTGAACTGCTGCCGCCAGGCGCTGCAATCGCTCGACGACGCCGAAGCCGCGCTCCAGGCGGGTCAAGGCGTGGTGCGCGGCAAGGTGCGGGTGTCGGCGACTTCGGACTTCGGCCGCAACCTGCTGATGCACTGGCTCGACGAATTCAACGCGCTGTACCCGGACGTGACGTTCGCGTTGACGCTGTCGGATGCGCTCGCGAATCTGGTGCAGGAGGACATCGATCTGGCGATCCGCTTCGGCGTGCCGCAGGACAGCTCGCTGGTCGCGCGGCGGCTCGCACCGAATCGGCGGGTGCTGTGCGCGTCGCCCGAATATGTCGCGCGCCGTGGCGAGCCGAAGGAGCCGCTCGACCTCGCCAATTTCGACTGCATCGTGCTCGGCACCGCGTCGGGGCCGGCCAGCGAATGGCGCTTCACGCGCGGCGACGAGGTGCAGCATTACAGCGTGCCGTTCGAAGCGGCGCGCGAAACCAACGACGGCGCGGTCGCGCGCGAGTGGGCGCTGCGCGGCTACGGCATCGCGATCAAATCGATGTGGGACGTGGAAGCAGACCTGCGCGCCGGGCGCCTGAAGATCCTGCTGCCGGAGTGGCGCTACCCAGATGCGCCGCTGCACGCGCTGTATCACCGTAACCGCTTCATGGCGCCGCGCGTGCGCGTGCTGCTCGACTTCCTGTCCGAGCGCTTCGCGCAGGTGTCGGACGAACTGGAAAGCCTGCTGGGACTACCGGCGGAGCCCCCGATGCGCGGCCGATGAGCGCCAAAACCCGCGCAGTGTGAAGGGCTATAATATGCAGTTACGCTGCAAAGACACGCGCAAGCCGGCCATCACGCGCCGCGCTGCCCCGCGCCGCGGCCTCCTTCACCTTTTTACGACGCCCCCAGGTTAACCACTGCGACCGGCGAAATTCGATGACCAAGAAAGTTTATGTAAAGACCTTTGGCTGCCAGATGAACGAGTACGACTCCGACAAGATGGTCGACGTGCTCGGTGCCGCTGAAGGACTCGTCAAGACCGACACGCCGGAAGACGCCGACGTGATCCTGTTCAATACCTGCTCGGTGCGCGAAAAAGCGCAGGAAAAAGTCTTCTCCGACCTCGGCCGCGTGCGCGAGCTGAAGGACGCGAATCCGAATCTGATCATTGGCGTGGGTGGCTGCGTGGCGAGCCAGGAAGGCGCATCGATCGTCTCGCGCGCGCCGTACGTCGATATCGTGTTCGGTCCGCAAACGCTGCACCGCCTGCCGCAGATGATCGACGAGCGCCGCGCGAGCGGCCGCGCGCAGGTCGATATTTCGTTCCCCGAAATCGAGAAGTTCGACCATCTGCCGCCCGCGCGCGTCGACGGTCCGAGCGCGTTCGTGTCGATCATGGAAGGCTGCAGCAAGTATTGCAGCTACTGCGTCGTGCCGTACACGCGCGGTGAAGAAGTGTCGCGTCCGCTCGACGACGTGCTGACCGAAATCGCCGGTCTCGCCGACCAGGGCGTGCGTGAAGTCACGCTGCTCGGCCAGAACGTGAACGCTTATCGTGGAAAATTCGGGGGCGCGCTGACCGCGGGCTCGACTGAGATCGCCGACTTCGCGACGCTGATCGAATACGTCGCGGACCTCCCGGGCATCGAACGGATCCGCTACACGACGTCGCATCCGAAGGAATTCACGCAGCGCCTGATCGACACCTACGCGAAGGTGCCGAAGCTCGTCAGCCACCTGCATCTGCCGGTGCAGCACGGCTCCGACCGCATTCTGATGGCGATGAAGCGCGGCTACACCGTGCTCGAGTACAAGTCCGTGATCCGCAAGCTGCGCGCGATCCGCCCGGACCTGTCGCTGTCGACGGACATGATCGTCGGTTTCCCCGGCGAGACAGAGGAAGACTTCGCGAAGATGATGGCGCTCGTCGAAGAGATGAAGTACGACACGAGCTTCTCGTTCATCTACAGCCCGCGTCCCGGCACGCCGGCCGCGAACCTGCACGACGACACGCCGCGCGAGGTGAAGCTCAAGCGCCTGCAACACCTGCAGGCCACGATCGAAGAGAACGTGCAGCGCATCAGCGACGCGATGCTCGGCAAGGTCGAACGCATTCTGGTCGAGCGCCCGGCGCGCAAGGACCCGAACGAGCTCGCGGGCCGCACCGAGAACAACCGCGTCGTCAATTTCCCGGCACCGGTGGCCTCGCATGCACGGCTGATCGGCCAGATGGTCGACGTGAAGATCGTGCACGCGTATCCGCACTCGCTGCGAGGCGAACTCGTGATGGTTCACGACGACAACGCCGCCGTGACCCACTGAGCGCACTCAGCGCACCGGCCGACATTCTGAGTACCGCAACCGACAGGATCGACTCACCGCCTTGAAGACCACTCAGCAGCATCTGGAATTCACCGCACCGCGCGAAGACAACGCGCGGCTCGCCAACCTCTGCGGACCGCTCGACGAAAATCTGCGGCAAATCGAGCAGGCGCTCGACGTGACTCTGTCGCGCCGCGGCCACCGCATCACGATTCGCGGGCGCGGCGCGAAACTCGCGCTCACCGCGCTCGAAAACTTCTACAACAACGCGCGCGATCCTTTGTCGGTCGACGACATCCAGCTTGCGCTCGTCGAAGTGCGCCATCCGGCGCGCCATCGCCCGAACGGCAACGGCAACGGCAACGGCAACGGCAATGGCAATGGCGGAGACGCCGTCGACCCGCGCTTCGCCGGCAATCCCGATCATCCGTTCGACCAGCCCGCCGACACCAACGCGAGCGAAGACGACTTCGAGGAATACGGCCCGAAGCTGTACACGCGCCGCGCGGATCTGCGCGGCCGCACGCCGGCGCAGCGCGAGTACCTGAAGCAGATCGTGTCGCACGACGTCACGTTCGGCGTCGGCCCGGCCGGCACCGGCAAGACCTACCTCGCGGTAGCCTGCGCGGTCGACGCGCTCGAGCGCGACCAGGTCAAGCGCATCGTGCTGACGCGTCCCGCGGTCGAAGCAGGCGAGCGACTCGGCTTTTTGCCGGGCGATCTCGCACAGAAGGTCGATCCGTATCTGCGCCCGCTCTACGACGCGCTGTACGACCTGCTCGGCTTCGACAAGACCGCGAAGATGTTCGAGCGGCAGATGATCGAAATCGCGCCGCTCGCGTACATGCGCGGCCGCACGCTGAATCACGCGTTCATCATCCTCGACGAGGCGCAGAACACGACGCCCGAGCAGATGAAGATGTTCCTCACGCGGATCGGCTTCGGCTCGAAGGCGGTCGTCACCGGCGACACGACCCAGGTCGACCTGCCGCGCGGCCAGAAGAGCGGGCTGATCGAAGCGCAGCAAGTGCTCACGAACGTGCGCGGCATCGCGCTGACGCGCTTCACGAGCGCGGACGTGGTGCGGCATCCGCTGGTCGCGCGAATTGTGGAGGCGTACGATGCGCATGCGCAGAAAACGTCGGCTCCGGCCGATTCGCGCTAAAGGGATGTGCTTCGCCGCGCGAGGCCCACGAAGCCTCGCCGCCACGCCGTAAAAAACGCTCGAGCCACGAACGCCACGCACAGAAACCGCATGAGCCGCACCCCGAAACTGACGTTGACCCTGCAATTCCCCGCCGCCAAAGCCTGGCCGGAACACAAGACGCTGCTGCCGCGCGCGACCGTGGCCGGCTGGATCAAGGCGGCGCTGTTCGCGGACGGCGAACTGACGGTTCGGTTCGTCGATGCCGAAGAAGGCCGCACGCTGAACCGGACCTATCGCGGTAAGGACTACGCGACCAACGTGCTGACCTTCGCCTATGCCGAATCGGAAAATGACCCGGTCACCGGCGATCTGATCCTGTGCTGCCCGGTGGTCGAGAAGGAAGCCGCCGAGCAGGGCAAGCCGCTCGCCGCGCACTACGCGCACCTGCTCGTGCACGGCACGCTGCACGCGCAGGGCTACGACCACGAGGTCGAGGAAGAAGCCGAGGAGATGGAAGCGATCGAGACCGAAATCCTCGGCAAGCTCGGCTTTCCGGACCCTTATCAATAGGCGTCCCGCGTCGCGGCGCCGCCCCTCTCCACGCCAGCCCGATCGATCCCATCGTGAGCACTCCGTCCCCCGAAGCCGAGATCCCCGTGCGCTGCCCGGACTACCCGCCGGTGCTCGGCGACTCGCGACTTCTGACGGATGACGAACTGCGTACGTCGCTCGAATCCACCTTGAGCGGCTGGGACCGCCGCAGCGATCTGTGGCTGTTCGGCTATGGCTCGCTGATCTGGAACCCGGGCCTGCCCACCGTCGAGGCGCTGCGCTCGAAGGTGCACGGCTATCACCGCGGCCTCTATCTGTGGTCGCGGGTGAATCGCGGCACGCCCGAGCAGCCCGGGCTCGTGCTCGCGCTCGACCGCGGCGGCTCGTGCACCGGCATGGCCTTCCGGCTCGCGGCCGATGGCTCGATGCCGCATCTCGAAGCACTGTGGCGCCGCGAAATGCCGATGGGCTCGTACCGTCCCATGTGGCTGCCGTGCGTGCTCGCGGACGGCCGACGCGTCGACGCGCTCGCCTTCGTGATGCGCCGCGACGTGCCGAGCTACACCGGCAAGCTGCGCGACGACATCATTCAGACGGTGCTCGGCTGCGCGAGCGGCCGCTACGGCACGACCTTCGACTACGTGAGCCGCACCGTGCACGCGCTGCGCGAAAGCGGCATGCCGGACCGCGCGCTCGAAGCGCTGCTCGCGCGCTGCAAGCCGGCGGCGTGACCGCGGCATCTCGGCGAAAACCCCACCCCCGACTTTTTTGCCCGCGAGCGCTTTTGCCCGCGTTATCGGTTAGGATGATTCCACGCTCCGCCGTCACGGCGCAGCCGCTCTACCCTGGCTTCGCATATCGCCAAGCCCGGCGGGACACGGTTCCGCCATGCGCCTGGTGTATCCTTTAACGCTCTGCAACAGCGCGCCCAGTCTCGCCGGGCGCACTACCATGAACGACACGTATCCCAGTCGACGTCATACCGGACGCCAACTCGACAAACCGCAGGAAAAGCGCTCGCTGCTCGAGCGCCTGACCGACTTCATCTCGCCCGAGCCCGACTCGCGGGCCGAACTCCTCGAAATTCTGCAGGACGCGCACGAACGCAACCTGATTGACGCCGACTCGCTGTCGATGATCGAAGGCGTGTTCCAGGTCTCGGAACTGAGCGCACGCGACATCATGGTGCCGCGCGCGCAAATGGACGCGATCAACATCGCGGACAATCCCGCGGAATTCATCCCCTACGTGCTGGAAAAGGCGCATTCGCGCTATCCGGTCTACGAGGGCAATCGCGACAACATCATCGGCGTGCTGCTCGCGAAAGATCTGCTGCGCTACTACGCCGAAGAAGAGTTCGACGTGCGCGGCATGCTGCGCCCGGCCGTGTTCATCCCCGAGTCGAAGCGGCTGAACGTGCTGCTGCACGACTTCCGCGTGAATCGCAATCACCTCGCGGTGGTCGTCGACGAATACGGCGGCGTCGCGGGCCTGATCACGATCGAGGACGTACTGGAGCAGATCGTCGGCGACATCGAGGACGAATACGATTTCGACGAGGAAAGCGGCAACATCATCGCGTCGCCGGACGGACGCTTCCGGGTGCGCGCGCTGACCGAGATCGAGCAGTTCAACGACACATTCGGCACGCATTATTCGGACGACGAAGTCGACACGATCGGCGGGCTGGTCACGCATCACTTCGGCCGGGTGCCGCATCGGGGCGAGAAAGTCCGCCTCGAAGATCTGATCTTCGAGATCCTGCGCGGCGACGCCCGCCAGATCCACATGCTGCTGGTGCGCCGCGACCCGCTCGCGGGCCAGCGCGAGCGCGAGACGCAACACGTGCAGACCTGAACCGGCGGCTCGGGCCGATGCACGGCCTGAGCGCCCGCGCGCTTTCATTGCGTGCGCATTTTGCCAACTCGTTTGGCTACCGATTTGCCCTTTCAACTTCCGACGCCGACCGCGCAACAATGGCCGACCCGATCACTTCCCGTTCGCACCGGGGCGTAAGCGCCCCCGCCCCCGCTCCCACCGACGACGGCACGCGCAGCCGCACGCTGCCGCGCTGGCACTACCTCGTCGCCCTGGCCGCAGGGGCGGCCAACACGCTGTCGTTCGCACCGACGCCGCACGGCGGCTGGCTGCAACTCGCGATCTTCGTGTTCTTTTTCGCGTGGCTCACGCGCAGCACCGGCTGGAAAAGCGCCGCGTTGACGGGCGGCGCGTTCGGCTTCGGCAACTTCGTGAGCGGCGTGTGGTGGCTGTATGTGAGCATGCACTACTACGGCGGCATGCCGGCACCGCTTGCCGGCACGGCGCTCGTGCTGTTCTCGCTGTATCTCGCCGTCTATCCGGCGCTCGCCGCGGGGGTGTGGTCGTTCTGCGCGGGCCATGCGCGCAACGGCGCGACCGACGAGCGCGCGCCATTCTCGCCGACCTGGCACGGCGCGCTCGCCTTTGCCAGCGCCTGGGCGATCGGCGAATGGCTGCGCGGCACGGTGTTCACCGGCTTTCCGTGGCTCGCCACCGGTTATGCGCAGGTCGACGGCCCGTTGGCGGGGTTTGCGCCGGTGGTCGGCGTGTATGGCGTCGGCTGGATGGTCGCGCTGACGGCCGCGTTGATCGTGCAGGCGTTGCTGGCGCTGCTGCCGTCGTGGCGCTCCAGGCGTGCAATCGAATCGCGCGATCCGAACGCCAGCGCCGCGGCTGACGTCGACGGCCGCGCCGCGCGACGCCGCGGCACGCGCGTCGCCCCCATCGCCGTGCCTGCCGGCGTCGCGCTCGCGCTGATCGCGATCGGCCTGCTGCTGCCGCTCGTGCAATGGACCACGCCCGCCAATGCGCCGCTGTCGGTGCGTCTCTTGCAAGGCAACGTAAAGCAGGAGATGAAGTTCGAGGAAGCCGGCTTGCGCGCGGCGGTCGACGAGTATCAGCAGATGATCACGTCGAAGCCGGCCGATCTGATCGTCACACCGGAAACCGCGATCCCCGTGCTCGCGCAGCAGTTGCCGCCGAACTTCGCGGCGGCGATCCGCCAGTTCACGGATTCGACCGGCAGCGCGCTGCTGTTCGGCGCGATCGGCGGCACGATCACGCCGGACGGCCGGGTGGTCGACTACACCAACAGCCTGTTCGGCGTCACCCCCGGCTCGCACGAGATGTACCGCTACGACAAGCACCACCTCGTGCCGTTCGGCGAATTCGTGCCGTGGGGCTTCCGCTGGTTCGTGAACCTGATGAACATTCCGCTCGGCGACTTCTTCCGCGGAGCACCGGTGCAGAAGCCGTTCATGGTGCATAACCAGCCGGTCGCGGTGAACATCTGCTACGAGGACATCTTCGGCGAGGAGATCGCGCGCACGCTGCGCGAGAACGCAACGCCCGCCGGCGTGCTGGTCAACTCGACCAATCTCGCGTGGTTCGGCGACACGATCGCGCTCGACCAGCATCTGCAGATCGCGCGCATGCGCTCGCTCGAAACCGGCCGGCCGATGCTGCGCGCCACCAACACCGGCATGACCGCCGCGATCGATGCGAACGGCCGCGTGATCGGGCGCCTCACGCCCTACACGGTCGGTTCGCTCGATGTGAGCGTGCAAGGCACCTCGGGCAACACGCCTTACGTGACGAGCGGCAACAACACGGTGCTGGCGGTGTCGGTGCTGCTGCTCGCGTTCGGTTTCGCGTTCGGACCGGGGATCGCGCGGCGACGCAATACCAGGCTGTAACGCCCGAGCGCCCGCCTGAAGCAACCCCGCCCGCAAAAAAAATGCGCCTGACATGCAGGCGCATTTTTTCATGCAAGGAGCGCGAGCTCCGATTCAGGCTTTCAGCAACCTGAACGGACACTCGCTGATGCTCATCAATCCTTCGGCACCGTATCGATGAACGACTGGCGCAGCGACAGCTTCTGGAAGTGCTTGTCCAGATTCGGATGCGCTTCGCGCCAGTTCAATTGCGGCATCCGGAAGTCCAGATAGCCGAGCGCGCAGCCCAGCGCGATGTCGGCCAGCGTGTAGTGATTGCTCGCGCACCACGGCTTGCTGCCGAGCCCTTGCGACATCGCGACCAACGCTTCGTCGATCTTGCGCTGCTGCCGCGCGACCCACGCGTCCACGCGCTGCTCGGGCGCGCGCTGCGTGCCTTCGAGACGGATCAGCACGGCCGCGTCGAGCACGCCGTCGGCGAGCGCTTCCCAGCAGCGCACTTCGACGCGCTCGCGCCCCGACTGCGGGATCAGCTTGCCGACCGGCGACAGCGTATCGACGTACTCGCAGATCACGCGCGAATCGAACACGGCTTCGCCGTCTTCCATCACGAGACACGGCACCTTGCCGAGCGGGTTGAAGGTGTGAATCCGGGTATCCGGCGCCCAGACATTCTCGGGCACCAGTTCGTAGTCGATCTTCTTGTCGGCGAGCACGATGCGAGCTTTACGCACGTACGGGCTGCCGAACGAACCGATGAGTTTCATCATGACCTTCTGCCTTTTTCTGAATCCGGCGAAAGTATAAGTGGTCAAAGGCGTTCACGAACGTGCCGTCAACATCTTCGCGCGCTGCCTGCGGACCCGCTGTGGACGGATTGCAACATGGCCACGGCCGCCGCGCCGTCGGAATCCGCACAAAGCGAGTCAATGTAGTGCGCGCACCATGGCCGGAGAATCGCGGCGCTACAATCGCACGATGAACCAGCCGACCGAACCCACCATCGCCATCGACGTCTACCGCGCGCGCCGCGAGCGCGTTCTCGCCGCGCTGCGTGCCGCGGGCGGCGGCGTCGCCCTCGTCCCGACCGCGCCGGAAGCGCTGCGCAACCGCGACGCCGACTACCCGTACCGCCACGACAGCTACTTCTACTATCTGACCGGCTTCACCGAGCCCGAGGCGCTGCTCGTGCTCGATGCCAGCGCCGGGCCCGGCGCGCCCGCGTCGATCCTGTTCTGCCGCGAGAAAAGCATCGAGCGCGAGACATGGGAAGGCTTCCGCTTCGGCCCCGACGGCGCGCGCGAAGCGTTCGGCGTCGACGCCGCGTTCCCGATCGGCGAGCTCGACACGCAGTTGCCGCGCATCATCGCCGACAAGCCGGCGCTGCACTACGCACTCGGCAGCTCGGCACATTTCGACGAGCAGGTGCGCGGCTGGCTCGACGCGGTGCGCGCGCAAGGCCGCGGCGGCACCGTCGCGCCGACGGCCGCGCGCGACCTGCTGCCGTTGCTCGACGAAATGCGGCTCGTCAAGGACGACCACGAGCTCGCGATCATGCGCCGCGCCGGACAGATTTCAGCGGCCGCGCATCGTCGGGCGATGGCGGCATGCCGGCCCGGTATCCGCGAGTACGAACTCGAGGCCGAACTGCTCTACACGTTCCGCAAGTTCGGCGCGCAGGCGCCGGCCTATACGTCGATCGTCGCGGCCGGCGCGAATGCGTGCGTGCTGCACTACCCGGCCGGCAACGCGATCGCGCGGGACGGCGACCTGATCCTGATCGACGCGGCCTGCGAACTCGACGGCTACGCCTCCGACATCACGCGCACGTTCCCGGCGAGCGGTCGTTTCACGCCGGCGCAGCGCGAGCTGTACGACATCGTGCTGGCCGCGCAGCTGGCCGCCGTCGCCGCGACGCGCGCCGGCGCGAGCTTCGACGATCCGCACCAGGCCGCGCTGCGCGTGCTGTCGCAGGGGCTGCTTGACACCGGCATCGTGCCGCGCGCGAAGTTCGCGTCGGTCGACGACGTAATCGCCGAGCGCGCCTACGCGCCGTTCTACATGCACCGCACCGGCCACTGGATCGGCATGGACGTGCACGACTGCGGCGACTACCGCGAACGCGGCGCGCCGCGCGACGAGACGGGCGCGCTGCCGTGGCGCACGCTGCACGCGTCGATGGCGCTGACGATCGAGCCGGGCCTGTACGTTCGCCCGGCCGAGGGTGTGCCCGAGCGCTACTGGAATATCGGCATTCGCATTGAGGACGACGCGATCGTGACGCCGACCGGCTGCGAGCTGATCACGCGCGACGTGCCGGTCGCCGCCGACGAGATCGAGGCGTTGATGCAGGAAGCGAGGATGGCCCATGAAGCGCCCCATCAAGCGTCACATCAAGCGAGGACCTGATCCGCGATGAACGAAGCGTCTCCATCCGCGGTGATCCTGAGGCCCGCCTCCCGCCAGCCGGGGTTCGATTTCGACGTGACGATCGTCGGCGCCGGGCCGGTCGGTCTCGCGCTCGCCGGCTGGCTCGCGCGCCGCAGCGTGACGCGCGAACTGAAGATCGCGCTCGTCGACGCGCGCGAGCCCGAAGACTCGATCGCCGATCCGCGCGCGATCGCGGTCTCGCACGGCAGCCGGATGATCCTCGAGCCGCTGCGCTGGCCCGCCGACGCCACCGCGATCGAGCGCATCCACGTGTCGCAGCGCGGTCATTTCGGACGCACGCTGATCGATCATCGCGAACACGGGCTGCCCGCGCTCGGCTATGTGCTGCGTTACGGCTCGATCGTGCACGGCCTCGCGGATGCCGTGCATGCGACGCCGGTCCACTGGTTCCGCTCGACAGCGGCCGGCGCGCCGGTTCAGGAACTCGACGGCGTCACGCTGCCGATCGAAACCGCGGGCGTCGCGCGCCAGTTGCGCACACGGATTCTGGTGAACGCCGAGGGCGGGCTGTTCGGCGATCAGAAGCACGCGAAAAGCGTGAGCCGCGCCCAGGACGAAGACGCCGGCGCAAGCGGCGGCTCGCGCGACTATGGCCAGACCGCGCTGGTCGGCACGGTCACCGTGTCCGCGCCGCGGCCGCACGTCGCGTGGGAGCGCTTCACGTCGCAAGGCCCGATCGCGCTGCTACCGATGGGCGGCGTGCGCGGCGCCGACTACGCGCTCGTCTGGTGCTGCGCGCCCGACGAAGCCGCGCGCCGCACGCAGCTCTCCGACGAAGCGTTCCTGCGCGAGCTCGACGGCGCATTCGGCGACCGCATGGGCCGCTTCACGCACATCAAGGGCCGCGCGTCGTTCCCGCTCGGTCTCAACACGGTCGATACGCTCGTGAACGGTCACATCGTCGCGATCGGCAATGCGGCGCAGACTTTGCATCCGGTGGCGGGCCAAGGCCTCAACCTGGGCTTGCGCGACGCGCATGCGCTCGCCGATGCGCTGTCGGCCGGAGGTCCAACGCCCCTCGCGCTCGCCACCTTCGCGCAACGCCGCGCGCTCGACCGGCGCCTGACGATCGGCTCGACCGACACGCTCGCGCGCCTGTTCACCGTCGACTTCGCGCCGCTCGCGGTACTGCGCGGCCTCGCGCTGACCGCGCTCGAATTCGTCCCACCGGTGAAAACCGCGCTCGCCCGTCAGATGATGTTCGGCCAGCGGCGCTAGTGGCGCGAAACGCCGCGCGGCTCTATGAGTCGCGCGACTTTCATAGAAGATTTAACGGGTTACGAGACTCGGTTCGCGGGTCCCGGCAACCCGTTAACGCTAAAATGGTGGTTTTCCCTCGCATTTCGCGCTGCGCCGGCTGTCACGATTGTCAAATCCTGACCCGTCGTCGGCGCGCGCTTACGTCATGCCCACTCTCGGCCCCCACAATCTGCGCAACAACCTGTTCGTCGCCCCGATGGCCGGCGTAACCGACCGGCCGTTCCGTCAGCTGTGCAAACGGCTCGGCGCGGGTTACGCGGTGTCGGAAATGGTCGCGTCGAACGCGCAGCTGTGGAAAAGCGAAAAGACCATGCGCCGCGCGAACCACGAAGGCGAAGTCGAACCGATCGCCGTGCAGATCGCCGGCGCGGACCCGGAGATGATGGCCGAGGCCGCCCGCTACAACGTCGCGAACGGCGCGCAGATCATCGACATCAACATGGGCTGCCCGGCCAAGAAGGTGTGCAACGTCGCGGCCGGCTCGGCGCTGCTGCAGAACGAACCTCTCGTGCAGCGCATCGTCGAGGCGGTCGTCAACGCAGTCGGCGTCGGGCCCGACGCGGTGCCCGTCACGCTGAAAATCCGCACCGGCTGGAATCGCGAGAACAAGAATGCGCTGAACGTCGCGCGTCTTGCCGAAGCAGCGGGCATTTCGATGCTGACCGTCCACGGCCGCACGCGCGCCGACCTGTACCACGGCGACGCCGAGTACGAAACCATCGCCGCCGTGAAAGCGGCGGTGGGTATTCCGGTCGTCGCGAACGGTGACATCACGTCGCCGCAAAAGGCGCGCGAGGTGCTCGCCGCAACCGGCGCGGACGCGATCATGATCGGGCGCGCCGCGCAGGGCCGTCCGTGGCTGTTCCGCGAAATCGAGCATTTCCTGCAAACGGGCGAGTTGCTGCCGCCGCCGCGCATCGACGAAATCCAGCAGGTGATGAACGAGCATCTCGAAGATCACTACGCGTTTTACGGGGAATTTACCGGGGTTCGCACTGCGCGCAAGCACATCGGCTGGTACACTCGCGGCCTTTCCGGCGCCAACCTGTTCCGGCATCGCATGAATACGCTGGACACCACGCGCGAACAACTCCTCGCCGTCAACGAGTTCTTTGACGCGCAAAAGGCGATCTCAGACCGCCTCGTCTACGTCGACGAAGCGCCCGGCGACCCCGGGCTCGACAACCAGGACGAGAACAACACAGACCGACTAGCAGCATGAGCAAGAACAATATCGAACAATCTGTCCGCGACAGCCTGGACGTGTATTTCCAGGATCTCGACGGCTCCAATCCGCACGACGTCTACGACATGGTCATTTCATGCGTGGAAAAACCCTTGCTCGAAGTGGTGCTCGAGCAGGCCGGCGGCAACCAGTCGCTGGCCGCCGAGTATCTCGGCATCAACCGCAATACGCTGCGCAAGAAGCTGCAACAACACGGTTTGCTGTAGCGCGTTGTAGTTTCTAGCGCCCTGCCACGTTTCCCCTTCGGCTTTTCGTCTTCATCATGATCAAGCAAGCGCTCATCTCCGTTTCCGACAAGTCCGGCATCGTCGACTTCGCCAAATCGCTGTCGGACCTCGGCATCAAGATCCTGTCGACCGGCGGCACCGCGAAACTGCTCGCGGACGCGGGCCTGTCCGTCACCGAAGTCGCCGACTACACGGGCTTCCCGGAAATGCTCGACGGGCGCGTGAAAACGCTGCATCCGAAGGTGCACGGCGGCATCCTCGCGCGCCGCGATCTGCCCGAGCACATGGCCGCGCTTGAGAAGCACGACATTCCGACCATCGACCTGCTGGTCGTGAACCTGTACCCGTTCGTGCAGACCGTGTCGAAGGAAGAGTGCTCGCTCGAAGACGCGATCGAGAATATCGACATCGGCGGCCCGACGATGCTGCGCTCGGCCGCGAAGAATCACCGCGACGTGACGGTGGTGGTCGATCCGGCCGACTACGCGGTCGTGCTCGACGAAATGCGCGCGAGCGGCAACACGGTGTCGTACAAGACGAATTTCCGCCTCGCGACCAAGGTCTACGCGCACACCGCGCAGTACGACGGCGCGATCACGAACTACCTGACGAGCCTGACCGACGAGCTGCAGCACTCGTCGCGCAACCAGTACCCGGCCACCTTCAACATGGCGTTCGACAAGGTGCAGGACCTGCGCTACGGCGAGAACCCGCACCAGAGCGCGGCGTTCTACCGCGATCTGTCGGTGCCGGCCGGCGCGCTCGCGAACTACAACCAGTTGCAGGGCAAGGAACTGTCGTACAACAACATCGCCGACTCCGACGCGGCGTGGGAATGCGTGAAGACCTTCGACGTACCGGCCTGCGTGATCGTCAAGCACGCGAATCCCTGCGGCGTCGCGATCGGCGCGAGCGCCCATGAAGCGTATTCGAAGGCGTTCCAGACCGATCCGACCTCGGCGTTCGGCGGCATCATCGCGTTCAACCGAGAAGTCGACGAAGCGGCCGCGCAAGCCGTCGCCAAGCAGTTCGTCGAAGTGCTGATCGCGCCGTCGTTCAGCGCCGAAGCGCGTCAGGTATTCGCGGCGAAGCAGAACGTGCGTCTGCTCGAAATCGCGCTCGGCGTTGGCCACAACACGTTCGATCTGAAGCGCGTCGGCGGCGGCCTGCTGGTGCAGTCGCTCGACTCGAAGAACGTGCAGCCGCGCGAGTTGCGCGTCGTCACCAAGCGTCACCCGACGCCGAAGGAAATGGACGATCTGCTGTTCGCGTGGCGCGTCGCGAAGTACGTGAAGTCGAACGCGATCGTGTTCTGCGCGAACGGCATGACGCTCGGCGTCGGCGCGGGCCAGATGAGCCGCGTGGACTCGGCGCGTATCGCGAGCATCAAGGCGCAGAACGCCGGTCTGACGCTGACGGGTTCGGCGGTCGCATCGGACGCGTTCTTCCCGTTCCGCGACGGTCTCGACGTGGTGGTCGCGGCGGGCGCGACCTGCGTGATTCAGCCGGGCGGTTCGGTACGCGACGACGAAGTGGTCAGCGCCGCCGACGAGCACAACATCGCAATGGTGCTGACGGGCGTGCGTCACTTCCGTCATTGATCGGCTGAAGTTCGGTAGCTGCCAGAAAGGCCCGGCGGGTTGTCCCGCCGGGCCTTTGTTTTGCCACGACACCGTTCCTAGTCCTCCGGCTCTTTGCGCGCGTAACCGTCCCGCACTTGCGCATGCTGGCTGATGTACGTGCCCAACCCCTGACCGCGTCGCGCGAGACGCTTCAGCACCGCGACGTGTCCGGCGCCGACACTCGCCTCCGTGTACCAATACACGACGCCTGGCCGAAAGCGCACCTTGATGAAATCGTCGCCGATTTCATAGGTGTCGACGCCCGAGTCGCCGCTGAGATTGTGGTAGCGCTCCATCCTCTATCGCCTCCTTGCGCCAAGCGGTAGCAGCTTTTATTCCGCCAGGCACGCGTCAAGCGGACCGCTGCGCTGCGCGTTCGTTGTAGTATCGCAGGCACCTGGTTTTTATCGCTTGTGCGGCACCTCATGAGAATTCTCGGCATCGACCCGGGCCTGCGCGTGACGGGCTTCGGCGTGATCGAACAACACGGCCACACACTGAGCTACGTCGCGAGCGGCGTGATCCGCACCGCCGACGCCGATCTGCCGTCGCGGCTCGGCACCATCTTCGCGGGCATCTCGACGCTGATCCGCGAGCACGCGCCAGATCAGGCGGCGATCGAAAAAGTCTTCGTCAACGTCAATCCGCAGTCGACACTGCTGCTCGGCCAGGCGCGCGGCGCCGCGATCTGCGGGCTCGTCGCGGGCGGCGTGCCGGTCGCCGAGTACACCGCGCTGCAGCTGAAGCAAGCGGTGGTCGGCTATGGCCGCGCGACCAAGGAGCAGATGCAGCAGATGGTCGTGCGGCTGCTGAGCCTGTCGGGCGTGCCGGGCACCGATGCCGCCGACGCGCTCGGCATGGCCATCTGTCACGCGCACGGCGGCTCGACGCTGAGCACGCTCGGCGGCATCGCACCGGCGCTCGCGAAGAAAGGTCTGCGGGTGCGGCGCGGGCGCCTGGTCGGCTAACGCGCCGCATGACCCGCTACGCGGTACGCGCCGCCGAGCCGCTGCGCTACACTCGCGCATTCCCATCCGACTCTGAAAACTAATCCGCCATGATCGGTCGCATTGCCGGCGTTCTGCTGGAAAAAAACCCGCCGCATCTGCTCGTCGACTGCAACGGCGTCGGCTACGAAGTGGACGTGCCGATGAGCACGTTCTACAACCTGCCGTCGACCGGCGAGCGCATCGTGCTTCTCACGCAGATGATCGTGCGCGAGGACGCGCATCTGCTGTACGGCTTCGGCACCGCCCAGGAACGCGCGACGTTCCGCGAGCTGCTGAAGATTTCGGGCATCGGCGCGCGCATGGCGCTCGCGGTGCTCTCAGGCATGAGCGTCGCGGAGCTCGCGCAGACGGTCACGATGCAGGACGCGGTGCGCCTTACGCGCGTGCCGGGCATCGGCAAGAAGACCGCCGAGCGGCTGCTGCTCGAACTGAAAGGCAAGCTCGGTGCCGACCTCGGCGCGATGGCGGGCGCCGCGTCGCCATCCGACCACGCGTCCGACATCCTCAACGCGCTGCTCGCGCTCGGCTACTCGGAAAAAGAAGCGCTCGCGGCAATCAAGAACGTGCCGGCCGGCACGGGCGTGTCCGAGGGCATCAAGCTCGCGCTGAAGGCGCTGTCGAAGGGCTAAGCGCCAGGCCGCGCGCGGTACAATGCCCGCATGATCGAAACCGACAAACTCGCCGCCGAGCGCATCATCGCGGCCACGCCCGTGTCGCCGAACGAAGAAGCGTTCGAGCGCGCGCTGCGGCCGCGTCAGCTCGACGAATATGTCGGGCAGGAGAAAGTGCGCGGCCAGCTCGAAATCTTCATCGAGGCCGCGAAGCGGCGCTCCGAATCGCTCGACCACGTGCTGCTGTTCGGCCCGCCGGGCCTCGGCAAGACCACGCTCGCGCACATCATCGCGCGCGAGATGGGTGTCAATCTGCGGCAAACGTCGGGGCCGGTGCTCGAACGCGCCGGCGACCTCGCCGCACTGCTCACCAATCTCGAAGCCAACGACGTGCTGTTCATCGACGAAATCCACCGGCTCTCGCCGGTCGTCGAGGAAATCCTGTACCCGGCGCTCGAGGATTATCAGATCGACATCATGATCGGCGAAGGGCCGGCCGCGCGCAGCGTGAAGCTCGATCTGCAGCCGTTCACGCTGGTCGGCGCGACCACGCGTGCCGGTATGCTGACCAATCCGCTGCGTGACCGCTTCGGCATCGTCTCGCGACTCGAGTTCTACAACGCCGAGGAACTCGCGCGCATCGTCACGCGCTCGGCGTCGCTGCTCCATGCGCAGATTCATCCGGACGGCGCGTTCGAAATCGCCCGTCGCGCGCGCGGCACGCCGCGTATCGCGAACCGCCTGCTGCGGCGCGTACGCGACTTCGCCGAAGTGAAGGCCGACGGCAACATCACCGCGCAGGTGGCCGACGCCGCGCTCAGCATGCTCGACGTCGACGCGGTCGGCTTCGACCTGATGGACCGCAAGCTGCTCGAAGCAATCCTGTACAAGTTCGACGGCGGCCCGGTCGGTGTCGACAATCTCGCGGCGGCGATCGGCGAGGAGCGCGACACGATCGAAGACGTGCTCGAGCCGTATCTGATCCAGCAGGGCTTCCTGCAGCGCACGCCGCGCGGCCGCGTCGCCACGCTGCTCACGTACCGGCATTTCGGGCTGGCCGCGCCGGATTCGTCGAGCGCGCTGCCGGGTCTGTGGGATTCCAAGAACTGAGTCACGCGACGAGGCCGACCAGGATGTCCGACCAGACCCAGCAACCCGGCCCATCCAACCGTTCACCCGTCAATCCCGCCGGCGACCCGTCCGGCAATTTCACGCAGCGTCTCACCCACCGCTTGCGCTCGAAGCTCGCCGCCGGCGTCACGCATCTGACGACCGGCAGCGGCCCGGTGCTCGACTACTCGTCGCCGCCGGGCGACCCGGGCCTGTTCGGGCCCGACTCGGTCTGCTGGAAAGTCCACGCAGACTTCACGTCGATGATGACGGGGGGCATCAGCGCGCTGCTGCTGCAGGCGCTGCATCCGCTCGCGCTCGCGGGCGTCTGGGACCATTCGAGCTTTCGCACCGACATCCTCGGCCGGCTGCGTCGCACGGCGACGTTCATCGCCGGCACGACGTACGGCAGCAAGAACGATGCGCTCGCGCTGATCGAGCGCGTCAAGCGCATCCATCTCGACGTGACCGGCATCGCGCCGGACGGTCAGTCGTATTGCGCAAGCGAGCCCGCGCTGCTGACGTGGGTGCACGTCGCGGAAGTGTCGAGCTTCATGACCGCGCATCTGCGCTACGTGAATCCGGTGCTGTCCGTCGCCGCGCAGGATCAATACTTCGCGGAAACCGCGCGCATCGCGGAAATGCTCGGCGCCGTCGATGTTCCGCGCTCGCGCGCCGAAATCGAGGCGTACCTGCTCGCGATGCGGCCCGCGCTGGTCGCGAGCGAGCGCACCCGCGAAGTCGTCAGGATTCTGATGAGCGCGCCGGCGCCGAGTTTCGCGATGCGGCCGGCCGGTACGCTGATGCTCAACGCAGGGGTCGATCTGTTGCCAGACTGGGCGCAGTCGATGCTCGGCTTGAGCCGCTACGCGGCGCTGCGTCGAACCTTCGCGCGGCCGGGCGTGCGGGTCGTCGCGCCGGTGATCCGCTGGGCGCTGGTCAATGGGGTATCGAAGCGGGCGCGGCGGCGTGCGGCGGCGCGGGAGCAGGATTGATTGCGGCGCGCATGTCGGGCCGTCCGTCGCGCGCTTCTGCTTAGCGCTTCTGCTTGGCGCTTCTGCTTAGCGCTTCGACTCCGGTCCCTTTCTGAAACCATCATCGTCGGCGCTGCCCGCGTCGAGATGCGATACGTCCGCCCAAGACACGATCGTCGCGCGGCCATTCCCGTAATCCACGATATTCAGGCTGGTGTTCAGCAGCGGGTAATTGCGCGGTGCGTCGAGCGACATACTGGTGGCAAAGCGGTGCACGCAGTCGAGCACGCCGCCATGCGTGACACAGGCGATGCGCCCGCCCGGATGCGCGTCGACGAGCGGCTCGATCGCATGCACGATGCGGTGGTAGAACACCCGTTGCGACTCGCCCTCGGGCGGCGCGAAGCCGGGATCGCGGGTTTGCCACTGCGCGTATTCGTCGGGGAAACGCAGCGCGATCTCGTCGCTGTCATGACCCTGGAACGCGCCGTACGAGCGCTCGCGCAAGTTCTCGCGCGACTGCAGCGGCAGCCCGAGCGCGTCGCCGATCGGCTGCGCGGTCTGCTGCGCGCGCTGCAGATCGCTCGAATAGATCGCATCGAGCCGCGCGCCCTGCTTCGCCTCGTCGGCGAGGCGCTGCGCGAGACGTTTCGCTTGCGCGATGCCCGTTGTCGCGAGCGGTATGTCGATGTGGCCTTGAATGCGCTTGATGCGGTTCCAGTCGGTCTCGCCGTGCCGGATAAACAGGATCTGCGTCGTCATGAGAGAGGGGCGCCATTCGCTGGTGGTATCGAACGGCTATTGTCGCAAAAAGCAGCGACCGCACTCGTGGTGCGGTGCAGACCGGCCTGAACGTGATGGATGGAACGCACGAACGCGCGCACAGGTGCGATTGAACGCTCCGCAACGCAGGCGCGCAGCGCCGCTCGATCACGCGTTGGTCTGCAACCAGAACGTGACCGGCCCGTCGTTGACGAGCGACACCTGCATATCCGCACCGAATTCGCCGGTCTCGACGATCGGGTGCTTTGCGCGCGCGGCCGCGACGAAGTAGTCGAACAGGCGCTTGCCCTCGTCGGGCGGCGCGGCCGGCGTGAAGCTCGGACGCAGGCCGCTGTTGGTATCGGCGGCGAGCGTGAACTGCGACACGAGCAGCAGGCCGCCCGCGCAACCGGCGCCGTCGAGATTCTGCACCGACAGGTTCATCTTGCCGGCCGCGTCGCTGAACACTCGGTAGCCGAGCACCTTGGCGAGCAGTTTGTCGGCCGCGGCCTCGGTGTCGCCGCGCTCCGCGCAGACGAGCGCGAGCAGGCCCGCGTCGATCGCGCCGGTCACGCGATCGGCGACGCGCACTTCGGCGCGCCGCACGCGTTGGATCAGCGCGATCACGCCGTCAGCGTCACGCGCGCGAAGCGGCGCTTGCCGACCTGTACGACGTACTCGCCCGCTTCGACCTTCAGGCCCTTGTCGGACACCGTGGTGCCGTCGATCTTCACGCCGCCCTGCTCGATGTTGCGCAGCGCCTCGCTCGTCGACGGCACGAGGTTCGCCTGCTTCAGCAACTGGCCGATCGCGAGCGGTGCGCCCGCGAGCGTCACCGTGGGAATGTCGTCGGGCACGCCGCCCTTCGCGCGATGGTTGAAGTCCTCGAGCGCGCGCTCGGCGTCCGCCTGCGAGTGGAAACGCGCGACGATTTCCTGGCCGAGCATCACCTTGAAGTCGCGCGGATTGCGACCCGCGTCGGCCTCACGCTTGAAGCCGGCGATTTCGTCCATCGGACGGAACGACAGCAGTTCGAAGTAACGCCACATCAGCGTGTCGGAGATGCTCATCAGCTTGCCGAACATGTCGGTCGGCTTTTCGCTGATGCCGATGTAGTTGTTCTTCGACTTCGACATCTTCTCGACGCCGTCGAGCCCTTCGAGCAGCGGCATCGTCAGGATGCACTGCTGCTCCTGGCCGTACTGCTTCTGCAACTCGCGACCGACCAGCAGGTTGAACTTCTGGTCGGTGCCGCCGAGTTCGAGGTCGGCGTTCAGCGCGACCGAGTCGTAGCCCTGCATCAGCGGGTACAGGAATTCGTGGATCGAGATCGGCACGCCGCCCTGGAAGCGCTTCGTGAAGTCCTCGCGCTCGAGAATGCGCGCGACCGTGTAGCGCGACGCGAGCTTGATCATGCCGTCGGCGCCGAGCGGCATCGACCATTCGCTGTTGTAGCGGATCTCGGTCTTGTCGCGATCGAGCACGAGCGCGGCCTGCTCGAAGTAGGTCTTCGCGTTCGATTCGATCTGCTCGCGCGTGAGCGGCGGGCGGGTCGCGTTACGTCCGGACGGATCGCCGATCAGCGACGTGAAATCGCCGATCAGGAAAATCACCGTGTGGCCGAGGTCCTGAAGCTGCCGCATCTTGTTCAGCACGACCGTGTGGCCGATGTGAATGTCAGGCGCGGTCGGATCGAGCCCGAGCTTGATGCGCAGCGGCTTGGCCGTCGCCGCGCTGCGCGCGAGCTTTTGCGCGAATTCGTCTTCGATCAGCAGTTCGTCGACGCCGCGCTTGGTCACGGCGAGCGCGTGACGGACTTCGTCGGTGATCGGGAAGGCGGAAGCGGGATTGGGCTGGGTGGACTCGGTGCTCATGCTGGAAACGTGAAGTCGCGAAAAAACAGGATTGTCCCATAGATGCGCGCCGACGCGCCCCGCACGGGCTCACGACGGGGGATTTTGTTGCCGTCTGCGCCGTCTGTGGCGCCTGCGCCGCGTCGACACGGATGCGCGCGCGCCATCCGCCTCGCGCTTACCTTCGGCCACGCTTGCGCCGATAATCTGCTACAACGAATCGCAATGAACATCGACAGGAGCAGCGACGTGGCGCAAGACCCCGCAGACGGCATCTATTTCGGACTAATGTCGGGAACCAGCATGGATGGTGTGGATGGCGTGGCCGTCCGGTTTGCCAAGGGGAAGCCGCCCGAGGTGCTGGCCGAGGCGTTCGTCGGCTTTTCGGCCGGCATCCGCGAGGCGCTGTTCTCGCTTCAACAGCCGGGGGACAACGAGATCGAGCGCGAGGCGCTCGCCGCCAACGCGCTCGCGACGCGCTACACGGTGTGCTGCCACGACCTGCTGCGCGACAGCCGCGTATCGGCCGACGACGTCCGCGCGATCGGTGTGCATGGCCAGACCGTGCGGCATCGGCCGGAAAAGGGCTATACGCGGCAGATCAACAACCCGGCGCTGCTCGCGGAAATGCTGCATATCGACGTAGTCGCCGATTTCCGCAGCCGTGACGTCGCGGCGGGCGGCCAGGGCGCGCCGCTCGTGCCCGCTTTTCACGCGACGATCTTTGGCGCGAAGGACGAAACGCGCGTCGTCTGCAATCTTGGCGGCATCAGCAACATCACGATTCTGAACGCGACCGGCGGCGTGCGCGGCTTCGACTGCGGCCCCGCGAACGCGCTGCTGGATGCGTGGGCCGAGCGCCAGCTCGGCAAGCCATTCGACGAAAATGGTCATTTCGCGGCGAGTGGCCAGGTCGATCGTAAGCTGCTGAACGCGTTGCTCGACGAACCGTTCTTCGCCGAGCAGCCGCCCAAGAGCACTGGCCGCGATCTGTTCAACACCACATGGCTCGATGCGAAACTCGAGCCGTTCGCCGCGCTCGCGCCGGCCGATGTACAGGCGACGCTCGTCGCGCTGACCGCCGTGACGGTCGCGCGCGAGATCGAGCGGCATGCATCCGACGCGCGCGCGGTGTACGTGTGCGGCGGCGGCGCGCGCAATCCGGAGATCATGAAGGCGTTGCAGCAGGCGCTCGAAGACAGCGGCGTAAGCGGCGTGCCCGTGATGACGACCGACGCGCTCGGCGTGCCGCCGAGCCAGGTCGAACCGCTCGCGTTCGCGTGGCTCGCGATGCGCTGTATCGCGCGTCTGCCGGGCAGTCTGCCAAGCGTGACGGGGGCGTCCGCGGAGCGGGTGTTGGGGGCGATTTATCCGCGCTGAGGGGCGGTAGAGGCGAAGCAAGCGACGCCTTCTACCGTCGTGCGTTGCCTGTACGGCGCGAAGTCAGCAAAAAAACGGGGCCTGAGAGGCCCCGTTTTCGCAGTGGCTCGAAGAGCCTTTCCGCTCAGACCGAGAACGACGAACCGCAACCGCAGGTCGTGGTCGCGTTCGGGTTCTTGATGACGAACTGCGCGCCGTTGATGTCGTCCTTGTAGTCGATCTCTGCGCCGACCAGATACTGGTAGCTCATCGAGTCGATCAGCAGCTGGACGCCGCTCTTGTTCATCACGGTGTCGTCTTCGTTGATCGCTTCGTCAAACGTGAATCCGTACTGGAAGCCCGAGCAGCCGCCGCCCTGCACGAACACGCGCAGCTTGAGCTCCGGGTTGCCTTCCTCATCGATCAGTTGCTTGACCTTGTCAGCCGCTGCGTCGGTGAAGACGAAGGGGGCCGGCATCTCGGTCACGGGGGTGTCGGTGACTGCGTTCATTCGAACTCTCCAATAAGCTTTAGCCGATATTGTAGGGCTGTTCCGGATATCGTGCTGAAGCCCACAAAATCAATGGGTTCTTGCTGCAAGGTCGCTGCAAGGCGGCCCGTTGTCGCTTGAGCGAACCAGACCGGCCCACGAACGCCTGCGAACCATAAAAAAAGCCGCCTTCGCGCGTGGCGTTGGCGGCTTTTGCTGCAAACCGGCGTGAAAGCCGGTTCGCACCCGAAACGATTAACGCTTCGAGAACTGCTTGCGGCGACGTGCCTTGTGGAAGCCGACCTTCTTACGTTCGACTTCACGAGCGTCACGCGTAACGAAACCAGCCTTCGACAGTTCCGGCTTCAGCGTTGCGTCGTAGTCCATCAGCGCGCGGGTGATGCCGTGGCGAACCGCACCGGCTTGACCCGTTTCACCGCCACCCGTCACGTTGACCTTGATGTCGAACGTGGCGCCGTGGTTCGTGAGTTCGAGCGGCTGACGCACGATCATCAGCGACGTTTCACGCGAAAAGTAGTCGGCGATGGGCTTGCCGTTCACAACGATGTCGCCCTTGCCTGCCTTGATGAACACACGTGCGACGGCGCTCTTGCGGCGGCCCGTGCCGTAATTCCAGTTACCGATCATGTGGGCTCCCCTTAGATCTCGAGCGCCTTCGGCTGTTGTGCCGAATGCGGATGCGTTGCGTCAGCGTAGACCTTCAGCTTCTTGATCATCGCGTAGCCGAGCGGGCCCTTCGGCAGCATGCCCTTGACCGCCTTCTCGAGCGCGCGGCCCGGGAAGCGTTCCTGCATCTTGCCGAACGTCGTTTCATAGATACCGCCCGGGTAGCCCGAGTGACGGTAGTACTTCTTGTCGGTAACCTTGTTGCCCGTGACCTTCAGCTTGCCGGCGTTGATAACGATGATGAAATCACCGGTGTCGACGTGGGGAGTGAATTCAGGCTTGTGCTTGCCGCGAAGACGGTGTGCCACTTCGCTGGCGACACGCCCGAGAACCTTATCCGTCGCGTCAATCACGTACCATTCGCGCGTCACCTCATGGGCTTTTGCGGAAAACGTCTTCATGATCGATCCAAAAAAATTGCTGCGCCCAATGTGTTCTTTCCTGCTTGTAGTGTGCGCATCGAGGCGCGTGCAGGCTCTCCCTGGTTCTTCCTCCGCGGGCGCGGATGCGGAAAAGCCCTGAATTATAAAGGAATTTGCGCTCGCAAGTCAAAACGTGCGATGCGCTCGCCACGAACGGCCGGAAAACGGGCCGAAAACACCTGGTAAACGCCGGCGAAAAAAAACCCGAACGAGCGGTTCGGGTTTAATCCACCAAAGGAGGAGGTGGAGGAGACAGCGGAGGTTGCAGAACTGCTGCAACGATGGATCCAATTATAAGAGTCGCCCTTGTGCGACGCAAGAAGATTTGTATTGTGAAATCAGTTTTCACAATGTGACAGATTCGGTGCGCGGAGACAATTTAACAAAACTCCTTTTAGATCAAGCGCTAAGGATCAAATGATCCGAATCGCATTGGTGCTCATCTAGAGTAAAACCCCTAAATTGCCCCAAAAATTCAGGAATCGGCCGCCCATCCCGCACTGCAACAAGAAAGCAATCGCCGTGCATGGACACGGGATCCGCCGAGCGTGCGCCAATTGTCGGACAGCGGGCTACAATGCCGTCTCGACAAAGCAATGCGCGGCGGGAGTGACAGCATGGAATGCAAAGTAAGCTGGATGGGGCAAGACGGGATGGCGTTCGCGGCCGAGACGGGCAGCGGTCATCTGGTCGCGATGGACGGCGCACCCGAGGGTGGCGGCCGCAACCTCGCACCGCGCCCGATGGAAATGGTGCTGCTCGGCACCGGCGGCTGCACCGCCTACGACGTCGTGATGATCCTGAAGAAGAGCCGCCAGGAGATCGCCGGCTGCTCGGTGACGCTAAAGGCCGAGCGCGCGAGCGAAGATCCGAAGGTGTTCACGAAGGTCCACTTCCACTTCACGGTGACGGGCAAGAATCTGAATCCGGCGACCGTCGAGCGCGCGATCAATCTGTCGCACGACAAGTACTGCTCGGCGTCGATCATGATTGCGAAGACCGCCGAGCTCACGCATTCGTTCGACATCGTCGCGCTCTGAGCGCAATAGCGCCACAGATGGCGGCCACGGCCGCCATCCGCGCCCCAAATGAAAAAGCCGGCGTCCCAACGGACGCCGGCTTTTCTTATTCAGTGGCAAAGCAGGCCGATAAGCCGGATTCTGTGCACGCGCCGCGCCCGAAGACGCGACGCGCGTGGCAGCCATTCCTCTAGGCGCGCCATTACTGACGCGCTCAAGCTTCCTACCCGCAGACGAGACGGGGGCCCCGTCCTGCATCGCGAAGATGCGCGCCTGCCTACTTGGAATTGCTCCGGGTGGAGGTTACCGTGCCGGTCTGCCTTGCGACAGCCGCGGTGCGCTCTTACCGCACCGTTTCACCCTTACCTGATCCCGGCTTGCGCCGGGCCATCGGCGGTTTGCTTTCTGTTGCCCTGTTCCGCGTGTCGCCACGGATGGCCGTTAGCCATCACCCTGCCCTGTGGAGTCCGGACTTTCCTCGCCCTCGTTGGCCGAAGCCGTCGAGGCCGCGACTGCCTGGCCTGCTTTGCTGGCGCGGATTCTAACACCGAACGGGGATGCGCCTAACGATTGCGCCGCCCGGCGCGAAACACGGACGGGTCGTCGTAGAACGTCGGTGATTCGTTGTCGGGCCACCAGCCCGGAATGCCGAGCACGGGCAGCGGCGCGAACAGGCGGCTGGTCAAAGCGTCGGTGCCGAGCAGCGCCGCGCTGACCGCTTCGTCGAGCCACGCATTGCGCGCGGCACTGTCCCAGTCGAAATATTCGGGCGGCACGTCGACGATCCACGCATGGCCGGTGCAGCCCTTGAACGGCGCGATCAGCTTTTCCAGCAGCGCATGGCCGAAGCAACGCACTTCACAGTCGCGCCCCCACGCATCGCGCCGCGCGACGAACAGCGTCTGCCAGTCGAAGCCGCGTAGCGCGGCGCTCAGCAAAGGATCGGCGCAGGCGAACAACAGCGCGTTTTCGTCGAAGAGGGTCAGCATGTCGCGCACGCCGCCACGCGTCGGGCCGACGCCGAGCACATCGAGTTCCGCCGACTGGCGCGCGTTCAGCGCCGCCTTGATCCGCGGAAATGCGAACCACATCGAACCGTTGAAGAAGTCGTGCAGATTGTGGCGCGTCGGCACGCAACCGGTCGACGCGATATGCCCCTCGTACGCGGCGCCCGGCGGCAGATCGTCCTGCGCGATGAACGCGAGACGCTGGCCGCGACCGGTGGTCTGTTGCATCTGGGCGGCGTCGGCGTTCATCGCGGCGAGCAGGTCCGCGTAGCCGGTCAGCGCGGCTTGCTGCCAACGCTGGCCGCGTGCGGCGAACTGCGCGAACCACGGCTTCGACCAGTCGATTGCGGCGAAGCCTGGCGGCAGAGGCTCGGGTGCGATGTCGCGCGCAGCGTTGGCCGCGGCCTCAAGCGCTAGCGCAGGGCCCGCTCTCGCCGCCACATTGTCATCAGCCGCGCGCTGCCCCGCCTCACGCTCCCGCATCTACGGCAGCCTCAAACGAGACGCCAGCCAATCGATTCGCCGCCGCGCAGCGGCACGACCGGCGTATCGCCGGCCGGCAGTTCAGCCGGCAGCGTCCATTCCTCGCGACGCAGCGTGACCTTCTCCGTATTGCGCGGCAGACGGTAGAAGTCCGGACCGTGGAAGCTCGCGAAGCCTTCGAGCTTGTCGAGCGCGCCGGCCTTGTCGAATGCTTCGGTGTAGAGCTCCAGCGCGTGCAGTGCGGTGTAGCAGCCCGCGCAACCGCACGCGTGCTCCTTCAGCCCCTTCGGATGCGGCGCGCTGTCGGTGCCGAGGAAGAAGCGCGGATCGCCCGAGGTCGCCGCCTCGACCAGTGCGACGCGATGCGTCTCGCGCTTGAGCACCGGCAGGCAGTAGTAATGCGGACGGATGCCGCCCTGGAAAATCGCGTTGCGGTTGTACAGCAGATGGTGCGCGGTGATCGTAGCGCCTAGCAGTTCCGGCGCGACGCCCGCTTCGCGGACGTAGTCGGCCGCGTCTTTCGTGGTGATGTGCTCGAACACGACCTTCAACGCCGGAAAGGCGCGGCGCAGCGGCATCATCACGCGGTCGATGAAGACCTTCTCGCGGTCGAACAGATCGATGTCCGAATCCGTCACCTCGCCGTGCACGAGCAGCGGCATGCCGACTTCCTGCATCGCTTCGAGCGTCTTCGCGCACTTCATCAGATCGGTGACGCCCGCGTCGGAGTTCGTCGTCGCGCCCGCCGGGTACAGCTTCACACCATGCACGAAGCCGCTTTCGCGCGCGCGGCGGATTTCATCGGGCGGCATGTTGTCGGTCAGGTACAGCGTCATCAGCGGCTCGAATTTCGCGCCCTCGGGAATCGCGGCGATGATGCGCTCGCGATACGCCTGCGCCATCTCGGTCGTCGTGACCGGCGGCTTCAGGTTCGGCATGATGATCGCGCGACCGAACTGGCGCGCGGTGTCAGGCAGCACGGCCTTGAGCATCGCGCCATCGCGCACGTGCAGGTGCCAGTCGTCCGGGCGGACCAGCGTGACGGAATCGGGGGAAACGTTGGAAGCAGTCATGGCAGGAATACGAGACTTCGCGCGCCTCGCTGATCGACCGGTCAAACCGCGTTGTAGCGGCCCAAACACATGTCAATTTTGCTATTTGGCGTCTCCGGCTCGGTGATATGCTTGGAAAATCATCATTGTAACGGCTCGCTCCGTTCACAGGCTCACCTGCAACATGTGCCAACTTCTCGGAATGAACTGCGCCGCGCCGACGGACGTCACGTTTTCCTTCACCGGATTTGCGGCGCGCGGCGGCGTCACCGATCACCACGCCGACGGCTGGGGCATCGCTTTCTTTGAAGACAAGGCCTGCCGGTTGTTCATCGATCATCAATCGTCGGCCACCTCGCCGATCGCCGAGATGGTCAAGCGTTACCCGATCAAATCCAAAAACACCATCGCGCACATCCGCAAGGCGACGCAGGGGCACATCCTGCTCGAAAACTGCCACCCGTTCATGCGCGAACTGTGGGGGCGTCACTGGATCTTCGCGCACAACGGCGACCTGCAGGCTTACGCACCGGAGTTGAACGGCGTGTATCAGCCGGTCGGCACGACCGACAGCGAGCTCTCGTTCTGTGCGCTGCTGCAAGGCTTGCGCAAGGCTTTTCCCGGCGCGCAACAGCCGCCGCTTCACGAACTGTTCGCCGCGCTCGAGGCGCTCACGCGTGAAATCACGCAGTACGGCGTATTTAACTTCCTGATGTCGAACGGCCAGGCGCTGTTCGCGCATTGCTCGACGCATCTGCACTACCTCGTGCGTCGCTGGCCGTTTTCGACCGCGCATCTGGTCGACGCGGACGTATCGATCGACTTCGCCAAATACACGACGCCCGAAGACCGCGTCGCGGTGATCGCGACCAAGCCGCTGACCGACAATGAAGTGTGGACCGCGTTCATGCCCGGCGATCTGCTGATGTTCCAGCATGGCGAAGTGATCGGCCGCGCCAATATCCCGGTGCCGGAGTCGGTGCTCGAAAAGCTGCGCAATCCGGCGCTCGATGCATCGGCATCGGCCACGACGATCGCGGCGTCGAAAGGCGCCCACGCAGTCGGCACGAGCGGAACCACGCTTTCACCGGACAGCGAAACCGATCTGGAAGCCGCGGATGACACGGCGGCGTTCGAGTCGTAAGCCGCTCACCTCACCCTAAGCCTCGACCACAAAAAAGCCGCTCCACGGAGCGGCTTTTCTGCATCCACGTGCAAGCCTCGGTAACGAGGCCTGCGCGGCGAACCTCAGTGCAGGATCTTCGCAAGAAAATCCTTCGCGCGATCCGACTTCGGATTCGCGAAGAAGTCTTCCTTGCGGTCGTCTTCGACGATCAAGCCCTTGTCCATGAAGATCACGCGATGCGCGACCTTCTTCGCGAAGCCCATTTCGTGCGTCACGCACATCATCGTCATGCCTTCCTGCGCAAGTTCGACCATCACGTCCAGCACTTCGTTGATCATCTCCGGGTCGAGCGCCGAGGTCGGCTCGTCGAACAGCATCGCGATCGGGTCCATGGACAGCGCGCGCGCAATCGCCACGCGCTGCTGCTGACCACCGGACAACTGCCCCGGATACTTGTCCGCATGCGCGCGCAGACCCACGCGATCGAGCAGCTTCAGACCCTTCGCAGTCGCTTCGTCGTTCGAGCGGCCGAGCACCTTGATCTGCGCGAGCGTCAGGTTCTGCACGATCGACAGATGCGGGAACAGCTCGAAGTGCTGGAACACCATGCCGACCTTCGAGCGCAGCTTCGACAAATTGGTTTTCTTGTCGGTCAGCGACTGGCCGTTGATGACGATCTCGCCCTTCTGGAACGGCTCGAGGCCGTTGACGGTCTTGATCAGCGTGGACTTGCCCGAACCGGACGGCCCGCACACCACGACCACTTCGCCCTTTTTCACTTCCGTCGTACAGTCGGTCAGCACCTGGAAATGGCCGTACCACTTCGAAACATTCTTGATAGAGATCATCTTGCGACCTTTTTCTGAAGACCTTTGACGAGGCTCGACGCGATCACGCAGATCACGAAATAACACGCGCCCGCGAACAGTACCATCTCGACGTTCGTGCCGTCACGATCGCCAATATTCGTGGCCGTGCGGAAGAAGTCGGCGAGGCTGATCACGTAGACGAGCGACGTGTCCTGAAACAGCACGATACCTTGTGTGAGCAGCAGCGGCACCATGGCGCGGAACGCCTGCGGCAGCACGATCAGGCGCATTGCCTGCGCATAGGTCATGCCGAGCGCGAACGACGCGTTGACCTGGCCGCGCGGCACCGCCTGAATGCCGGCGCGGATGATCTCCGAATAATACGCGGCCTCGAACAGCGAGAACGCGACCATCGCCGAGGCGAGCCGGATGTCGATGTCCGCCGACAGACCGAGCACGCTTTGCAGCACTTGCGGCACGATCAGGAAGAACCACAGCAGCACCATCACGAGCGGGATCGAACGGAACAGCGTCACGTAGAGCTTCGCGAACCATTCGAGCGGCTTGATCGACGACAGTCGAAACATCGCGAGAATAGTGCCCCAGATGATACCGAACACGATCGCGATCAGCGTGATCTTGAACGTGATGATGGCGCCGGTCCATAGCGTAGGCAGCGCGCCCGGAATACCGCTCCAGTCGAAATGATGCATCACTTGCCTCCGATATAGCCGGGCAGCCGGGTTCTCGCTTCGACCCAGCGCATCAGTTGCATGACGATCAGGTTGATCAACATGTACGCGACCGTGACCGCGATGAACGACTCATACGTCTGCGACGTGTAGTCGACGAGCTGGCGCGCCTGCGCGGACAGATCGAGCAGACCGATCGTCGAGGCGACCGCGGAGTTCTTGAAGATATTCAGAAACTCGGAAGTGAGCGGCGGCACGATGATCCGGTACGCGACCGGCAGCAGCACGTAGCGATACGTCTGCCATTGCGTGAAGCCCACCGCGAGACCGGCCGCGCGCTGGCCGCGCGGCAGCGCGTTGATGCCCGAGCGCACCTGCTCGCACACGCGCGCGGCGGTGAAGAGACCAAGACAGATGATCGACGACGAGAAGAACTGCGCGCTCGGCGGCAATTGCTTGAACCAGTTGCCGATCGACACGGGCAGCAGCTCCGGTATCACCAGATACCAGATGAAGAACTGCACGATCAGCGGAATGTTACGGAAAATCGCGACGTAGACGGTGCCTGCGCCCGACGCCCATTTGTTCGGCACCGTGCGCAGCACACCGAACAACGAGCCGACGATCAGCGCGATCACCCATGCCGACAGCGACACGGTGACCGTCACCCACAGCCCCGAGAGCAGCCAGCCCAGATATGTGGTCGGCTCGCCCGTGGAGACGGGACTCAGCAAGATGCCCCAGTTCCAGTGATATGACATGACCAAGACTCCAGCAAAAAGAAACGGAAGAAGCGTGTGGCCCCTTCCGTTCCGTTCAGCGTTTCGAAAGTGTCGAAAAAGCGGCTAGCGTTTAGTCGATTGCCTTGTCGTTCGGGTTCTTGAACAGCGCGCGCATATCGTCGCTCATCGGGAAGTTCAGGTTCAGGCCCTTCGGCGGGATCGGCGATTCGAACCAGCGCTTGTAGATCTGTTCCGCTTCGCTCGACGTTTGCACCTTCGCGATCGCGTCGTCGGCGACCTTCTTGAAGTCCGCGTCGTTCTTGCGCAGCATGCAGCCGTAAGCTTCACGCGATTGCGGCGTGCCGACGATCACGAAATCGCCCGGGTTGCTCGACTTCGCGCGCTCGCCGGCGAGCAGCGCGTCGTCCATCATGAACGCGGCGGCACGACCAGTGGACAGCGTCAGGAACGACTCGCCGTGATCCTTCGCGCTGATGATGTTCATGCCCATGTTCTTGTCCTGGTTCATCTTGCGAAGTATGCGCTCGGACGTCGTGCCGGCGGTCGTCACGACCGTCTTGCCCTTCAGGTCCGGGAAGTCCTTGATGCCGGAGTCTTTCTTGGTCATCAGGCGCGTGCCGATCACGAAGATCGTGTTCGTGAAGGCGGCCTGCTGCTGGCGCTCGAGGTTATTCGTGGTGGAGCCGCACTCGATGTCGACCGTGCCGTTCTGCACCAGCGGAATGCGGTTTTGCGACGTGATCGGCACGAGCTTCACCTTCAGGTTCGGCATGTTCAGCTTCTGCTTGACGGCCTCGACGATCTTCATCGCGTAGTCCTGCGAATAGCCGATCACGTTCTGCTTGTCGTCGTAATACGAGAACGGGATCGACGATTCGCGATGGCCCAGCGAAATGACGCCCGTGTCCTTGATCTTTTTCAGCGTGCCCGAGTCTTGCGCATGCGCGCCAACCGTAAACAATCCGAGAGTCGCGAGCAGCAGCGCAGCTTTTTTAATCTTCATCTTGATCTCCTTGGCAAGAACCGGCGCCAGTGTAGCAAAGTAATTTTTCTGAAAGTATTCCTATTAACCATGCTGTTGCGCGCACGCCGCGATGGGCCCGCGGCGCCGTCGCACGGCCGTTTCGCGCATATGAGAAGGCGGGCGACATCGATACGATGCCGCCCGCCGGTCAAACACGCCGTCTTTTGGACCGCGCTGCTGCACGAAGTTGTGACGGCCGCGCCTGCCGGCCCGGATGCCGGGCCGCGTCGCCGCCGTTACAAACAAGATAGGACAGGGTGGATCAGGGATACAAGCCGCGCATTTCGCGCGCTTGCAGAATCCGCTTACATGCGACGATGAACGCCGCCGTGCGCACCGACACGTTCTGCTCGCTCGACACCTGCCACACCGCCGCGAACGCTTCGCGCATCACGCGCTCGAGGCGCTCGTTGATCTCGTCCTCGGTCCAGAAGAAGCTCGAGAAGTCCTGCACCCATTCGAAATATGACACTGTCACACCGCCCGCATTCGCGACCACGTCCGGAATCACGAGGATGCCGCGATCGTGCAGGATGTCGTCGGCCGCCGTTGTGGTCGGGCCGTTCGCGCCTTCGACGATGATCTTCGTCTTGATCTTGCCGGCGTTCTTTTCGGTGATCTGATTTTCCAGCGCCGCAGGGATCAGGATGTCCGATTCGACCGTCCAGAACTCGTCGTTGGCGATTGCATCGGCTTCCGGGAAGCCGCCGACGCCGCCCTTCTTCGCGACGTAGTCGAGCAGCGCGACCGCGTCGATGCCGGTGGACTTGTACACCGTACCGGTGTGGTCCTGCACCGCGACGACCTTCGCGCCCGCTTCCTGGAACAGACGCGCGGCGATGCCGCCGACGTTGCCGAAGCCCTGCACCGCGATACGCGCGCCTTCGATGTCGAAGCCGATGCGGCGAGCCGCTTCGCAGCCGACCACGAACACGCCGCGGCCGGTCGCCTCGCGACGGCCGAGCGAGCCGCCGAGCGTGATCGGCTTGCCGGTCACGACGCCGGTGGCCGTCTGGCCCTGGTTCATCGAGTACGTGTCCATCATCCAAGCCATGATCTGCTCGTTCGTGTTCACGTCCGGCGCGGGGATGTCGGTGTTCGGTCCGATGATGATGCCGATCTCGCTCGTGTAGCGGCGCGTCACGCGCTCGAGCTCACCACGCGACAGCGTGCGCGGATCGACGCGGATACCGCCCTTCGCGCCGCCGTACGGCACGTTCACCGCCGCGTTCTTCACCGACATCCACGCGGACAGCGCCATCACTTCGGAGAGCGTAACGTCCTGGTGATAACGCACACCGCCCTTGCCCGGACCGCGCGACACGTTGTGCTGCACGCGATAGCCCTCGAAATGCGCGACCGTGCCGTTATCGAGTTCGATGGGCACGTCGACGACGAGAATGCGCTTCGGGCGCTTCAGGGTTTCGAGCCAGCGCGACAGCGAACCGAGATACGGCGCGACGCGGTCGACCTGGCGCAGATAGTTGCCCCACGGGCCGAGGTCTTCTTTGTTGAGGTAGGAGGGAACGGACTGCAACGTTGAGGCGGCTTGTACGGATTCTGCGGCTTGTTGCTGGGATGACATGAACGCTCCGGCGTTTGATCGAGTACGGGCATTGTGGAAAAACGCCGTATCGAAATCCAATGCCGTTTCCTTATCCCGTTATGTTTTTCTTGCATAACGTTCGGAAAGCCGCAAATTCGCGTCGTCGGGACGCAGGTTCGAGCTCGAGTTTTATGCCGCGGTTCAGGCGGCGCTCTGCCGGAGTTCCTCGGACACCACGTCCCACAACTGCCGCACGAGGATCTGGCGTGCGTCGTCGCTTTTCGCGGCGAGCTTGTCGCGGTACAGGCGAATCTCCATGCTGAGCGTCAGCTGCCCTTCGGGCGTGCCGCGCGACGCGCGATCGAGGCGGATCAGCCGGCCTTCGGCCACCGCATCTTCGACCGCGCTATGCGGCAGAAACGCGACGCCGTGACCGGCGAGCGCCATCGCCTTGAGCCCCTCGGCCATGTCGGTTTCGTAGAGCCGGTCGAGGTACAGGCGCTCGGGCGCGTTCGCGAGAATCACCTCGGTCATGCGCCCGAGGTATGCGTTCGGCGTGTACGACAGATACGGCGCGGGTGCATCGGCCGAGCCAGGCAGCGTGTAACGCGGGCGACCCGCCCGGGCCGGCACCGAGAACGGGCTGATCGGTTCATGGCCGAGCGTCAGCATGTCGTAGCGCGCCGGATCGAGCGCGACCGGATGGCTCGGATGGTGATATCCCATCATCAGATCGCAGCCGCCTTCCACCAGCGACAGCGCCGCGTCGTGCACGTTCAGCGCGCGCAGCCGGGTGTGGATCGGGCCCATCTGCGCCTCGATGCGCTGCAGCCAGCGCGGGAAGTAAGTCAGCGACAGCGTGTGCGGCACCGCGAATTCGATCGTCGCCTGCGGTGTCGCCGTGTGGCCGCGCAGCAGCGCGCGCGCCTCGTGGAATTGCGACAGCATCGCGAGCGCCTGCTCGTTGAACACCTGCCCGGCCGCCGTGAGCCGCGTCGGATAAACCGAACGGTCGATCAGTTCCGTGCCGAGCCACGCTTCGAGCGCCTGGATGCGGCGCGAGAAAGCCGGCTGCGTGACGTGGCGCAATTCGGCCGAGCGGCTGAAGCTACGCGTTTCCGCGAGCGAAATGAAGTCTTCGAGCCATTTCAGTTCCATGCGAGTGCGCTTGCCGGCGGGAGGGAAGAAGCCTGCATTCTAGCGGTGCGGGGTGCGGCCGACGCATCCGGACGGGCGCATCGCATCACGGTGGTAAAATCCACGGTTCCCTCCGTTTCCGATCCGCTCGCTGAGCGCCTAGCTCCTCAACCTGCGCCTCAACCCGGTCCTCATCATGTCCGACACCCGCCCCGACACCCTGTTCGCGCTGAACGCGCTCTCCCCGCTCGACGGCCGCTATGCCGCCAAAACCGAAGCCCTGCGCGACTGGCTCTCGGAAGCCGCCTTCATGCGCAATCGCGTGACGGTCGAAATCCACTGGCTGATCGCGCTGTCGCGCGCCGGCTTCGCCGAAGTGCCGCGCTTCTCCGAGGCGTCCGAGCAGTTCCTGCTGCAACTGGCCGAGCGCTTCACCGCGCACGACGCCGCGCGCATCAAGGAAATCGAGCGCGTGACGAACCACGATGTGAAGGCCGTCGAATACTGGCTGAAGGAATCGGTGAAGGGTCAGGAAGAACTGGAGCGCGCGAGCGAGTTCATCCACTTCGCGTGCACGTCGGAAGACATCAACAACACGTCGCACGGCCTGATGCTCGCCGGCGCGCGCGAACACGTGATCCTGCCGGCGCTGCGTTCGGTGCATCAACGCCTCGTCGCGCTCGCCCACGCGCACGCCGCCCAGCCGATGCTGTCGCGCACGCACGGCCAGCCGGCCAGCCCGACCACGCTCGGCAAGGAACTCGCCAACGTCGCCGCGCGTCTCGCGCGCGCGATCGAGCGCATCGCGAAGGTCGAACTGCTCGGCAAGATGAACGGCGCGGTCGGCAACTTCAACGCGCACCTGTCCGCGTATCCGGAGTTCGACTGGGAAGCGTTCTCGAAGGACGTCGTCGAGAACCGCCTGAAGCTCACGTTCAATCCGTACACGATCCAGATCGAGCCGCACGACTACATGGCCGAGCTGTTCGACGCGATCTCGCGCGCGAACACGATCCTGCTGGATCTGGACCGCGACGTGTGGGGCTACATCTCGGTCGGCTACTTCAAGCAGCGCACGAAGGCCGGCGAAATCGGCTCGTCGACGATGCCGCACAAGGTCAACCCGATCGACTTCGAAAACTCCGAAGGCAACCTCGGTCTCGCGAACGCAACGCTGCGTCACCTCGCCGACAAGCTGCCGGTGTCGCGCTGGCAGCGCGACCTGACCGACTCGACGGTGCTGCGCAACATCGGCGTCGCGTTCGGCTACTCGCTGCTCGCGTACGACTCGCTGATCCGCGGCCTCGACAAGCTCGAAGTGAACGCACAGCGTCTGGACGAAGACCTCGACAACTGCTGGGAAGTGCTGGCCGAGCCGGTGCAAACGGTGATGCGCCGTTTCGGCATCGAGAATCCGTACGAGCAGTTGAAGGAGCTCACGCGCGGCAAGGGCATCACGCGCGAGGCACTGCAGAGCTTCATCGGTGGCCTGGCGATTCCGCAGGACGCGAAGGAGCGTCTGCTCGCGATGACGCCCGGCTCGTACATCGGCAAGGCCGTCGAACTGGCAAAGCGGATCGGCTGATCGGCTAGCCCAGCTTCGGCGCACAAAAAAGCCGCTCCTCGGAGCGGCTTTTTTGCGTCCCGCGTTCGAAGCCGGAACGCGGAGCGGAGCAATCAAAGACTCAGCGCGCTTCGACCTGCTTCAACACCTCGTCGACGATCTCCTCCGGCGTCAGATCGATGCTGACCGTGATCGCTTCATCGTCACCGGGCTCCTCGAGCGTATCGAGCTGGCTTTGCAGCAGCGACGGATCGAAGAAATGCCCGGTGCGATGCCCGAGACGTTCCGAGAGCACCTCGCGCGTACCGTGCAGATAGACGAAGCAGACGTCTTTATCGCCGGCGCGCAGGATGTCGCGGTACGAACGCTTCAGCGACGAACACGTGAACACCGCCGTTTCGCCCGCTTTCTGCTTTTCCTCGATCGCCGCGCGGATCGTCTTCAGCCACGGCCAGCGGTCTTCGTCGGTGAGCGGGATGCCGTGGTGCATCTTCTCCTTGTTCGCCGCGCTATGGAACGCGTCGCCGTCGGTGAACGTGCAATGCAGGCGCTCGGCCAACATTTCGCCAATCAGAGTCTTGCCGGCGCCCGACACGCCCATTGCGATCAGAATCATTTGAAACTCCTTACAGGACCGCCGCAAGTGCGAAGGTCAGGCCCAGCCCCATCAGCGAGATGATGGTTTCGAGGAGCGACCACGTCTTGAAGGTCTGCCCCACCGTCATACCGAAGTATTCCTTGATCAGCCAGAAGCCGCCGTCGTTCACGTGAGAGAAGATCAGCGAGCCCGAGCCGGTTGCGAGCACCATCAGTTCCGGCTTCACCTGCACGCCGCCAGCCAACGCGATCGGCGCGACGATGCCGCAGGCGGTCGTCATCGCGACGGTGGCCGAACCGGTCGCGAGACGGATCATCGCCGCGACGAGCCAGCCGAACATCAGCGGCGACAGATGAATCGCGGTCGCCACATTGGTGATTTCCTTCGAAATGCCGCTATCCATCAGCACGCGGCCAAAACCGCCGCCCGCACCGACGATCAGTGTAATACCCGCGATCGGCGCCAGACACTCGCCGCAGAACTTCTGGATCTGCTCGCGCGTAAAGCCGCGGCTCGCGCCGAAGGTCCAGAAGCTGACCAGCACGGCCGTCAGCAGCGCGACGTCGGTGTTGCCGAAGAAGCGCAGCAGATCGTTCGGCAGCGTCTTCGGCTCGAACACCAGGTCGGCCCAGCTGCCGACCAGCATCAGCACCACCGGCAACAGGATCGTGACCAGCGTGATGCCGAAGCCCGGCAGTTCGCGTTTCGGTGCGTTGGCTTGCGCGGCGTTACCGCTTTGAGCGCCGTTGCCGTTGTTGGCGTCGTGACCGAGAAATTGCGCGGCCAGCGGATTTTCCTTCGGCAACTTGATGTGACGGCTCACCAGCAGCGCGAACAGCGGACCGGCGACGATCGCGCACGGAATCCCTACGATCAGACCGTAGGCGATCGTCTTGCCGATGTCCGCGTGATATGCCTGCACCGCGAGCAGCGCGGCCGGGTGCGGCGGAATCAGACCGTGCACGACGGACAGACCCGCGACCATCGGCAGCCCGACCAGCAGCAGCGATTTATTGGTGCGCTTGGCGACGTTGAACGCGATCGGAATCAGCAGCACGAAACCGACTTCGAAGAACACCGGCAAGCCGACGATGATCGCGACGACCATCATCGCCCAGTGAATGTGCTTCTCACCGAACCAGTTGATCAGCGTGGTCGCGACGCGCTCGGCGCCGCCCGATTCGGCCATCATCTTGCCGAGCATCGTGCCGAGACCGACGACGATGGCTATGTGGCCGAGCGTGTTGCCGTTACCCGTTTCGAACGATTTGACGATGGTCTGCATCGGCATGCCGGCCACGAGGCCCAGCAGCAACGACACGATGATCAGAACGAGAAACGGATAGACCTTCCAGCGCGTGATCATGAAGATCAGCAACGCGATCGCGATCAACGCGTAGACGAGCAGCATGCTGCCGTGGGCAGATTCCATGAATCCCCTCCTTTGGTTTATTGATTTCAGAGTGCGGATGCGGCCGGCACTTCGTCTCACGGCAACCTGCGCGATGCCAGAAAACCCGGCTGACCGCGCGGACGCTGAATTTTACTGTTTGTTTCCACAAAACGCGCGCAAATCCAGCACGCATATCAAGTAAAAAAAGAGTCTCGGCGCGACAGCCTGTGTGGCTGTATCGACGAGACTCCTGGGCCCGGTTCAGTCAACCGATGCGCTGTGGTGTCGTAGGACTTAGTGCGCGGGCGCCGCCAGCTGGCTCGCGGCGCGCGCGAGGCGCGTCACCTCATCCCAGTTCTGCGCGGCGAGCGCGGACTTCGGCGTGAGCCACGACCCGCCGACGCAGACCACGTTCGGCAGCGACAAGAAGTGCAGCGCGCTTTCCGCGGTGATGCCGCCAGTCGGGCAGAACTTCAGCGCCGGGAACGGACCGTGGAATGCCTGCAGCATCGGCACGCCGCCTGCCTGCTGCGCCGGGAAGAACTTGACGATCTCATAGCCGAGTTCGAGGGCCTGGATGATGTCCGACGGCGTCATCACGCCGGGCAACAGCGGCAGACCCGCATCCTGCGCGGCCTGGTGCAGTTCCCTGGTCAGACCCGGCGACACGCCGAACTGCGCGCCCGCCTTCTTCGCCTGGGCGCAATGCTCGGGCTTCGTCAGCGTGCCCACACCGACCACGATGTCGTCGGCGAGTTCGCTCGCACGCTCGATCGCGCCGAGGCCCGCCGGCGTGCGCAGCGTGATTTCGAGCACCTTCACGCCGCCCGCGTGCAACGCGCGCGACACGTGTTCGCCCTGCTCGACCGTGTCGAACGCGAGCACCGGAATCACCGGGCCGAGGCGCACGATATCGCTTACTGTTTTCGACGTCATAGTCAGACTCCTTATTTCTGCAGCGCCGCGCCGGCTTGCGCGGTGCTCGTGTGATGGTCGCCGTGTTGATGGCCGTGCTTGTCGCCGTGCTTGTGCTGGCCGTCGGCCGCGCCGCCCTCGCCGACCAGCTTGCCGAATACCGATGCGCCCTGCTCCGCGGGCGCCGCCGCCGCGCGGAACACGCCGAACAGCTCGCGGCCGAAGCCGACTTCGTTGTCCGCCTGATGCAGCGACTCGGCGTTCGGACGCGCGGCCCATTCGGCTGCGTCGATCTCGATGTCCAGCACGCCGGCTTCGGCGTCGATCACCAGCATGTCGCCGGTGCGGACCTTGCCGATCGGGCCTTGCAGCAACGCTTCCGGCGACAGATGAATGACCGCCGGCACCTTGCCCGACGCGCCCGACATGCGGCCGTCGGTCACCAGCGCGACATGGAAACCCTGATCCTGCAACACACCGAGCAGCGGCGTCAAACGATGCAGCTCGGGCATGCCGTTTGCGCGGGCGCCCTGGAAACGCACCACCGCGATGAAGTCGCGCTTGAGCTCACCCTTGTCGAACGCTTCCTGCACCGCTTCCTGCGAATCGAACACGATGGCCGGCGCTTTCACCTTGCGATGCTGCGCCGCGACCGCCGAAATCTTGATCACGCCGCGGCCGAGCTTGCCCTGCATCAGACGCAGGCCGCCGTCCGGCTGGAACGGCTCCTTGATGCCGCGCAGCACCGCGGTGTCCGCGCTCGCCTCGACGCCCGCGACCCATTGCAGCTTGCCGTCGAGCAGCTTCGGCTCCTCGGTGTAGCGCTTCAGTCCCTTGCCCGCGACCGTGTTCACGTCTTCATGCAGCAGACCGCCTTCGAGCAGGTTGCGCACGAGGAATGCGACGCCACCCGCCGCGTGGAAATGGTTCACATCGGCCTTGCCGTTCGGATAGATCTTCGCGAGCAGCGGCACCGCCTGCGACAGCGTATCGAAGTCGTCCCAGTCGATGATGATGCCGGCCGCGCGCGCGATCGCGACGAGGTGCAGCGTGTGATTGGTCGAGCCGCCGGTCGCCAGCAGCGCGACGATGCCGTTGACGATCGCCTTCTCGTCGACCACATGGCCGATCGGCATGTAGTGGCCACGCTCGACCGTCAGATCGAGCACGCGGCGCGCGGCCTGCGCGGTCAGCGCGTCGCGCAGCGGCGTATGCGGATGCACGAAGGCCGAGCCCGGCAGATGCAGGCCCATCACTTCCATCAGCATCTGGTTGCTGTTCGCGGTGCCGTAGAAGGTGCAGGTGCCGTGGCTGTGATACGCGGCCGCTTCCGCTTCGAGCAGCGCTTCGCGGCCGCACTGGCCGGTCGCGAACTGCTGGCGCGTCTTGGCTTTGTCGTCGTTGGACAGGCCGCTTGCCATCGGGCCGGCCGGCACGAAGATGGTCGGCAGATGGCCGAATTGCAGCGCGCCGATCAGGAGGCCCGGCACGATCTTGTCGCAGATGCCGAGACACAGCGCCGCGTCGAACATGTTGTGGGTGAGCGCGACGGCGGTGCCCATCGCGATCGCTTCGCGCGAGAACAGCGACAGTTCCATGCCCGCGTTGCCCTGGGTGATGCCGTCGCACATCGCCGGCACGCCACCCGCGAATTGCGCGACGCCGCCGTTTTCGCGCGCGGCCTGCTTGATGATGTCCGGGTAGTTTTTGTACGGAGCGTGCGCCGACAGCATCTCGTTGTACGACGACACGATGCCGATATTTGGCTCGCGGATCTGCTTGATCACGAGCTTGTCGTTGCCTTCGAGGCCGGCGAAACCGTGGGCGAGGTTCGCGCACGACAACGCGCCGCGCGCCGGGAAGCGTCCCTGCGCATGCTGGATACGGGCCAGATACGCT
The DNA here is from genome assembly GCF_021390635.1 of Paraburkholderia sp. HD33-4. Classification (NCBI taxonomy): domain Bacteria; kingdom Pseudomonadati; phylum Pseudomonadota; class Betaproteobacteria; order Burkholderiales; family Burkholderiaceae; genus Paraburkholderia; species Paraburkholderia sp. HD33-4. Next base: position 3,835,742 of record NZ_JAJEJS010000001.1, read on the forward strand.
TCACGCGTGGGCTTGCTGCGCTCGATCACGCGTTTCGTGACCTTCAACAATTGCGAATGCGGGGAAACCATCGGAGCTCCTTCGTCGCTGGCGGCAGGCGCACGCATGACACCAGGCGGTATCGCGGGGTTGTGATATCGAACGACGTCATCTTAGTAGAAAAACTACACGTCAGCAATGACGAACTCTGCTGCGGCGCCGCATCGCGTAAATCGCCACGCCGCCCTATTGGCGGCGCTTCAGCGCTTTGCAGCGGAAACCCAGGGAATACACTTACTCGCCGATATGTAGTTTTTGTACCTAGCTTTTGTGCGCCAACGACCAATCAGATATAGTCCACACGTTCTTCAGCATAGTGCGAGTTTTCCGATGATGCTGTCCCAGGTGGAAGAGATGCGCGACCAGCTGCGCCCGTCCGAGCGCAAGCTGGCCGATTACGTGATCGAAGCGCCGCGCGAGGTTCTCGATCTGTCGATGACCGAAGTCGCCGCTCGCGCGGGCGTGAGCCAGCCGACGATCGCGCGCTTCTGTCACGCGCTCGGTTTTTCCGGCTTTCGCGAATTCAAGATCCGCCTTGCGCAGGGCATCGCCAGCGAAGTGCCCGCCGTCTATCGCGACGTGCGGCCGGACGAGCCGACGCCCGGCGTCGCCGCGAAGGTGCTCGACCGGACCATCGGCGCGCTGATCCAGGTGCGCAACAATCTGTCGTCGGATAGCGTCGCGGCGGCGATCGACATGCTCGCGCAGGCGAAGCGCATCGAGTTCTACGGCGCCGGCGGCTCGGGCATCGCCGCGCTCGACGTGCAGCACAAGTTCTTTCGGCTCGGCATGCCGAGCGTCGCGTATTCGGACCCGCATACGTTTCTGATGTCGGCCGCGCTGCTCGGACCCGGGGACGTGGTCGTGGCGATTTCCAATACTGGCCGCACGCGCGACATCATCGATGCCGCGAAGGCCGCGCTGAACGCGGGCGCGAAGGTGATCGCGATCACCCACGGCAACTCGCCGCTCGCGCGGCTCGCCACCGTTGGTCTGTTCGCGAACGTCGACGAAGACACCGACATCTTTTCGCCAATGACCTCGCGCGTGTCGCATCTGGCGATCGGCGACATCCTGGCGGTCGGCGTCGCGCTGAGCCGCGGGCCCGAGCTGGTGGAAAAGCTCGCGCAGACGAAGGAAGTGATTCACCGGCGGCGGGTGGATTCACAGGGTTGATCCGCTGCGATAGAACGCGCAACAACGCGGATAACGCAAAAGGGCGATGTGCCATTGAACCGGCACACCGCCCTTTTGTCTTTTCTGGCGCTCCGCTGAATGCCGTCAGTCGCTCAGAACGGCTTGATCACCACCAGCGCGACCGCCGCGAGCATACCGAGCACGGGAAGCTCGTTGAACATCCGATACCACTTGTCCGAGCGGCGATTCTGGCCGCGCTCGAACCTGCGCAGCAGCACGCCGCAATACGCGTGATAGATGACGAGCAGCACGACCACGCCAACCTTCGCGTGAATCCAGCCCTCCCCGCTGCCGATGCCGATCACGAGCCACAGCCACAGGCCGCACGCGATCGCGGGTACCGCGATGAAGCTCATGAAGCGGAACAGCTTGCGCGCCATCAGCAGAAGACGCGCCGTCGCGGCGGGTTCCGTTTCCATCGCCAGATTGACGAAGATGCGCGGCAGATAGAACAGGCCGGCAAACCATGAAGCAATCAACACGATGTGAAACGTCTTTACCCAGAGCATCGGCGGGTCCTTGTGGTCCTTGCGGTCCTTGTTGTTGTGGCGCCCGTGGTCGTGGCGCTTCGATTCGTGTTTATTGACGACCTTCGCCGTGACCCAGCACGACGTATTTCAGCGACGTCAGCCCGTCGAGGCCGACCGGGCCGCGCGCGTGCAGCTTGTCGTTCGAAATGCCGATCTCGGCGCCGAGGCCGAACTCGAAGCCGTCCGCGAAACGCGTCGACGCGTTGACCATCACGCTCGCCGAATCGACCTCGCGCAGGAAGCGCATCGCGCGGTCGTGGTCTTCGGTGACGATCGCGTCGGTGTGCTGCGAGCTGTACGTGTTGATGTGCTCGATAGCCGCGTCGAGGCCGTCGACCACCTTGATCGCGAGCACCGGCGCGAGATATTCGGTGCGCCAGTCTTCCTCGATCGCGTCGACGAGCGGGCCGACGCCCGCATCGGCCAGCACCGCGCGCGCCGCCGCATCGACGCGCAACTCGACGTCCTTGCCGCGATACAGCTTGCCCAGCGGCGGCAGGACCTGAGCCGCGATGCCGCGCGCGACCAGCAGCGTCTCCATCGTGTTGCAGGTGCCGTAGCGGTGCGTCTTCGCGTTGTCGCACACGTTGAGCGCCTTCGTCAGATCCGCGCGATCGTCGACATAAACGTGGCAGATGCCGTCGAGGTGCTTGATCATCGGCACGCGCGCTTCGTTGATCAGACGCTCGATCAGGCTCTTGCCGCCGCGCGGCACGATTACGTCGACATATTCGGTCATCGTGATCAGCTTGCCGACCGCCGCGCGGTCCGCGGTTGCGACCACCTGCACCGCGTCCTGCGGCAGACCGGCCGCCTGGAGCCCTTCGCCGATCAGCTTCGCGAGCGCGGTATTGCATTCGAGCGCTTCCGAGCCGCCGCGCAAGATGGTCGCGTTGCCGGACTTCAGGCACAGCGCGGCCGCGTCGATCGTCACGTTCGGGCGCGATTCGTAGATGATGCCGATCACGCCGAGCGGCACGCGCATCTGGCCGACCTGAATGCCGCTCGGCCGATACTTCAGATTGCTGATCTCGCCGATCGGATCGGCCAGCGCCGCGACCTGGCGCAGGCCTTCGACCATCGTGTTCAGCGCCTTGTCGGACAGGGTCAGACGGTCGATGAACGCGGCATCGTGGCCCTTGCCGCGGGCGCGCTCGAGGTCGCGCGCGTTGGCCGCCTTCAGCAGATCGGCATCGCGCTCGATCGCTTCGGCGACCGCCGCAAGCGCCGCATTCTTCGCGGCGGTCGACGCACGTGCCATCGCGCGCGAAGCCTGGCGGGCGCGTTGGCCGAGGTCGGTCATGTACTGGTCGATATCCATGGTCATTCTCGTGATGCCCCGCACGTTGGCGTGCGGTGGTCGGGCAAGATTAGCGAAAGATCAAACGATTGTAAGACGGGTACCGGGGCTTTGCTCGCGTGCGGGCAGCGGGTGCGCTGCGCTGTCGCGGGATTGCCGATGTGATGCGTTGCGTCGGGCGGGTGGCACGCGAAACAGAATCGCTGCCGAAGCTTTCCGCTGTCTAGACTGGCCGCCGCGCTGGCGCCGCAGTTGGCGCGCGAGGTCGCGTCGGCGGCACTGGCGGCGCTGCCGACGGTTTCGGCGCGGCCACCGTCATGGCGAGTTCGAACAGGCCATCCCACGGATCGGGCGGCGGATCGTTGCGATGATTGCCCGGCGTACCGCCCGACAAGCCCTTCACCTGCCGGTCTAGCCGCGCCGCCAGCGCGAGCGCCTTCTCGAGCGCCGCTTCGCTGACACGCGACAGCGCCGGCCCGATCAGCCGTTCGCGCGGACCCCACACGCGGTTTTCGCGCGTGAGCATCGCAAGCGGCTTGCCGGCCGCGACGCCGCGCTTGATCCGCAACAGCGTGCGGACTTCCTCGACGACCGCCCACAGCACGAGCACCGCGGCCTCGCCTTCACCACGTAGCCCGTCGAGCATGCGCGCGAGACGGCCAACGTCGCCCGCGAGCATCGCCTCGTTGAGCTTGAACACGTCGTAGCGCGCGACGTTGAGCACCGCGTCCTGCACCTGATCGAAGCTCAGCGCGCCGCTCGGATACAGCAGCCCGAGCTTCTGGATTTCCTGATGCGCGGCGAGCAGATTGCCCTCGACGCGCTCGGCGATGAACGCGAGCGCGCGCCGCCCTTCCTCGCCGGCGGCAACGCGCTGGCCCTGGGCCGCGAGCCGCTGTCCGACCCAGTTGGGCAACTGCGCGCGTTCGACCGGGTCGATTTTCAGCGCGACGCCCGCGTCGGCGAGCGCGGTGAACCATGCCGACTTCTGCGTGGCCGCATCGAGGCGCGGCAGCGTGACCATCGTCAGCACGTCGTCATTCACGGTGGACGCGAGCGCCTTCAGCGCATCGGCGCCTTCCTTGCCTGGCTTGCCCGACGGAATGCGCAACTCGACCAGCTGCCGGTCGCCGAACAGCGACATCGACTGGCTCGCGCCGAGCAGCAAGCTCCAGTCGAAACCGCGCTCGACCGTGAACACCGAGCGGTCGGTGAAACCGGCCGCGCGCGCCGCCGCGCGGATGCGGTCGCACGCTTCCTGCGCGAGCAGGTGCTCGTCGCCGTACACGACGTACAGTCCGGCGAGGCCCTTGGCGAGATGCGCTTCGAGCGCGTCAGGTCGCAGTTGCATGGATGGCGGTTGACGGGATGGATGAGGTTCGACGAATCACGGGCGGCACGACGCTCACAGCGGCGGCGGCGGCAGCGGCGCGCGCGGCGCGATGCCCGGCACGGCCTCGGCCGGCGTCGGATGCAGCGAACGCACCACGCCGAGACGGCGGACCAGTTGATCGACCGCGTCGTTTTCCATGTCTGCGAACAGGATGTCGGACTCGGCCGCCTTCGCCTGCGAGAACTGGTCGCTATAGGTCATTGCGCGGTTCAGCGCGATCACGCTGCCCGGAATCAGCACGGTGCCGTCCTTGCCGGTCAGCGTGTAGGTCATCTGCAGATTCAGCTGATACTCGGCGACGACGCCCAGCGAATTCAGCGTCAGCGTGCTGACGTTGCGGTTCTGCGAGATCTGCAGGATCGCGTCGGCATTGGCGACCGAGCTGACCACAACGGTGTCGCTGCCGCCCTGCACGATGCGCGTGAAGCGCGCGACGGCCGCGGGCGAGCCGCCCGCCACATAGAGGCGCTTGAACGCGTAGTCCTGCTGGCCGCGCAACTGGAAGCCGCAGGCCGACAACATCATTACGCTGCAAGCGAGCGTCAAAAACGATCTGCGAGTCACATTCACTCCCGGTTCGCAGTGGATTCGCGGTGCCGAGGAACGCCGCCGGGCCGGCGGCGTTCCGTCTGCCGGATGAGGGCCTGGAACGTCAAACGACCACGTTCACGAGACGGCCCGGCACCACGATGATCTTCTTCGGCGCCTTGCCTTCGCTGAACTTCGCGACCATTTCGTGCGCGGCCGCTTGCTGCTCGATCGCTTCGCGCGACGCGTCCTTCGCGACCGTGATCGCGCCGCGCACCTTGCCGTTCACCTGCAGCACGAGTTCGATCTCGGCCTGTTCGAGCGCCTTCTCGTCGACCTTCGGCCACGGCGCATCGAGCAGCGGACCGAATTCGTCGGCATAGCCGAGTTCCTGCCACAGCTGGAACGTCAGGTGCGGCACGACCGGGTACAGCACGCGCAGCATCACGCCGTAGGTCTCGTGCAGCACGGCCGGCTGCGCGCCCTTCGCGCCGTCGAGCGCGTTGAGCATCTTCATCGCGGCCGATACCACCGTGTTGTACTGCAGACGCTGATAGTCGAAATCGGCCTGCTTCAGCACGCTGTAGATCTCACGACGCAGTGCCTTGTCGGCGTCGTTGAATTGTGCAGCGTCCAACTGGCCGCCGGCGCGCAGCGCGGCTTCGTTCGTGTAACCGAAGTTCCACACGCGACGCAGGAAGCGGCTCGCGCCTTCGACGCCCGAACCCGACCACTCGAGCTGCTGCTCGGGCGGGGCCGCGAACATCACGAACAGACGCGCGGTGTCCGCGCCGTGCTGATCGATCAGCATCTGCGGGTCGACGCCGTTGTTCTTCGACTTCGACATCTTCTCGACGCCGCCGAGCACGACCGGCTGGCCGTCCGCGTTCAGCACCGCGCCGACCGGACGGCCCTTGTCGTCGAACGACACGGTGACGTCCGACGGGTTGTACCAGGTTTTCTTGCCCGCTTCGTTTTCGCGGTAGTACGTTTCGTTCAGCACCATGCCCTGCGTGAGCAGGTTCTTCGCCGGCTCGCCGAACTTCACCAGACCGAGGTCGCGCATCACCTTCGCCCAGAAGCGCGAGTACAGCAGGTGCAGGATCGCGTGTTCGATACCGCCGATGTATTGATCCATCGGCGCCCAGTAGTCGGTGCGCTCGTCGACCATCGTCTTCGCATCCGGCGACGCGTAGCGGTAGAAGTACCACGACGAATCGACGAAAGTGTCCATCGTGTCGGTTTCGCGCTTGGCCGCGCCGCCGCAGGTTGGGCACGCGCAGTTCAGGAACGCTTCGGATTTCGCCAGCGGATTGCCCGTGCCGTCCGGCACGAGGTCTTCCGGCAGCACGACCGGCAGGTCTTTTTCCGGCACCGGCACGTCGCCGCATTTCGGGCAGTGGATGATCGGGATCGGCGTGCCCCAGTAACGCTGGCGCGACACGCCCCAGTCACGCAGACGCCACGTGATCTGCTTGTCGCCGAGGCCGAGTGCCTTGAGATCGGCGGCGATGCTGTCCACGGCTTCGTCGTACGCGAGGCCGTCGTACTTGCCGCTGTTCACCAGCGTGCCGGCCTTCTCGCCGTACCACTCGGCCCAGGCTTCGGTCGAAAATTCCTTGCCCTCGACCGCGACCACCTGCTTGACCGGCAGGTCGTACTTCTTCACGAACGCGAAGTCGCGCTCGTCGTGCGCCGGCACGCCCATCACCGCGCCTTCGCCGTAGCTCATCAGCACGTAGTTGCCGATCCACACCTCGACCTTCTCGTGCGTCAGCGGATGCGTGACGTAGAAGCCGGTGGCCATGCCTTTCTTTTCCATCGTCGCGACGTCGGCTTCGGCGACGCCGCCGCGCTTGCATTCGTCGATGAACGCCTGCAGTTCCGGCTTGCCCTGCGCGAGACGCGTGGCGAGCGGGTGCTCGGCGGCGATCGCGCAGAACGTGACGCCCATGATCGTGTCGGCGCGCGTCGTGAACACGCGCAGCAGCTTCTGCTCACCGTCGATTTCGTACGGGAAGCCAAAGTTCACACCGAAGCTCTTGCCGATCCAGTTCTGCTGCATGATCTTCACGCGCTCTGGCCAGCCGAGGCCTTCGAGATCGTTCAGCAGTTCATCCGCGTACTGCGTGATGCGCATGTAGTACATCGGAATTTCGCGCTTCTCGACGAGCGCGCCCGAACGCCAGCCGCGCCCGTCGATCACCTGCTCGTTCGCGAGCACGGTCTGGTCGACCGGGTCCCAGTTCACGGTGCCGGTTTTCTTGTACGCGATGCCCTTTTCCAGCATCTTCAGGAACAGCCACTGGTTCCACTTGTAGTAGTCGGGGCTGCAGGTCGCGACTTCGCGCGACCAGTCGATCGCGAGGCCCATCGACTGCATCTGCTTCTTCATGTAAGCGATGTTGTCGTAGGTCCACTGCGCGGGCGGCACGTTGTTGGCCATCGCGGCGTTTTCCGCCGGCATGCCGAAGGCGTCCCAACCCATCGGCATCAGCACGTTGTAGCCGTTCATCCGCAGATAGCGGTACATCACGTCGTTGATCGTGTAGTTGCGCACGTGTCCCATATGCAGCTTGCCCGACGGATACGGCAGCATCGAGACGCAGTAGAACTTGGGCTTGTCGGTGGTTTCCGTCGTCTTGTAGGCGTCGCTGGCGCGCCATTGCCCTTGCGCGGCGGCTTCGACGTCGGAGGGAACGTATTTTTCGTGCATGGTGTGATGGGATCGCTAGGTTCGGTGCTTTCGCACCGGCCCGGTGCTCTGCAGAATGTCGTTGCGTCGATTCCCCTTCGGCGGGGAAAGGGCTGATTATACCGTTCGCGGAGGGGTGCGCCGCGCGGCGTGGTGCGGCGCCGGATATGCCGGATTCGTGAACGCGGTGCGCGCCCGACGGCGCCCGATGGCGCTCAATGCTGCGCGGCGGGCGGCGGCGGGTCCGTCACGAAGCCGATCCGCTCGAGCCCGGCCTGCTGCGCGGCGCCCATCACCTGCGCGATCACTTCGTAGCGCGTCGAGCGCTCCGCGCGTAGCTGGATGTCGGGCTGATCCGTCTGCTTGCCGGCCTCGGCGAACTGCGCGCGCATCTGCGCGAGCGTGATCGGCTTGCCGTTCCAGTAGAGCTTGCCGGCGCCGTCGATGGACAAGGAGACGGTTTGCGGGGTCTGGCGCGCAGGTGCTGCCGCAACCTTCGGCAGATCGAGCCGGATCGCGTGCGAAAACAGCGGCGCGGTGATGATGAAAATCACCAGCAGCACCAGCATCACGTCGATCAGCGGCGTCATGTTGATCTCGGCCATCGGCGCGGCCGTCTGCTTCTTCTCCAGTCCGCCGAATGCCATGTCGCCTCCTTGCGTCCGAGCTTGCCCGTGCGATGGGCGGTGTGCCGTGTGGCGCGATGTGTCGTGCCGCGCGTTACGCGTCAGCGGTGCGCCTCGTGCGCCGCCTGCTGCGCGCGCGGCGGCGTCGGCGCGTGCTCGACCGGCGCGCAGACGTACGCGTGAAGATCGTGCGCGAAGCCGTCCAGCTCTTCGCACAATTGCCGCACGAGGCGGCCCAGCACGTTGTACGCGAGCACCGCCGGAATTGCGACCACCAGACCGAACGCGGTCATGATCAGCGCCTCGCCGACCGGTCCCGCGACGTTCTCGATCTGCGCCTGCCCGCTCGCCGCGATGCTGCCGAGCGCGTGATAGATGCCCCACACGGTGCCGAGCAGACCGACGAACGGCGCGGTGCTGCCAACCGATGCAAGCAGCACCTGACCGAATTCGAGGCGCCGCTGCGACGCGTTGAGCGCCTGGCGCAGCGCGCGCAGCACCCGTTCGCTACGCTCGACGCGCGCGAGCAGCGCGCCGGGAATGTCGACCTCGGCCGCATTGAGCGCCGCTTCGGCGAGCGGCGCGAACACGCGCTCGCGGTCGGTGCGGCGCAAGATGGCGACGCCTTCGGCGAGCGTCGGCGCCTGCCAGAAGCGCGCGATAGCCCGCGTGGACTGGCGTTTCGCGCGCGTCAGAATCCAGCTCTTGACGATCAGAAAGCACCAGCTCGCAATCGACATGGCCAGCAGCACATAGGCGACGCCATGCGTGATCGCATCGCTCGTTTGCAGGTAATGGATGATGCCGCTGCTGCCTGCCATCTGACCTCGCCGTGGGAAAGTGACTTTGGGAGGGCGCGCCCGGGATGCGCTGCCCCGCCTTTGCGCAGCGGATTCCGCTCAACGCAGGCCGAGCACGTCCTGCATGTCGAAGAAGCCGTTGCCGTGGCCTTCGAGGAAGCGTACAGCACGAAGCGCGCCTTGTGCATATGACAGGCGGCTCGCCGATTTGTGCGTGATCTCGATCCGCTCGCCGATGCCCGCGAACAGCACCGTATGATCGCCGACGATATCGCCGCCGCGAATCGCCGAAAAACCGATCGTCGACGGATCGCGTTCGCCGGTCACGCCTTCGCGGCCGTAGACCGCGCAATCGTCGAGATTGCGGCCGAGCGCGTTGGCGATCACTTCGCCCATCGTCAGCGCGGTGCCGGACGGCGCGTCGACCTTGTGACGATGATGCGCCTCGATGATCTCGATGTCGTAGCCGGTCGAGAAGTGCCGCGCCGCGTATTCGAGCAGCTTCAGCGTGACGTTCACGCCGACGCTCATGTTCGACGCGAACACGACGCCGATCTTCTCTGCCGCCGCACGCAGTTGCGCTTTTTGCGCGTTGTCGAAGCCGGTCGTGCCGATCACCATTTTCACGCCGTGGCGCTGCGCGGCTTCGAGATGCGCAAGCGTCGCGTCGGGACGCGTGAAGTCGATCAGGTAGTCGGATTCCGCGAACACACGCTCGATGTCGTCGGACAGCAGCACGCCGGTTTCTTTGCCGAGGAACGCGCCGGCGTCCTGGCCCAGTTGCGCCGCGCCGGTGCGGCAGAGCGCGCCGGACAGCGTCGCGTCGGCATCGTTGAGGACGGTTTCGATCAGCATGCGGCCCATACGGCCCGATGCGCCTGCAATGGCAATTTTCATGACGATGAGGATTCGAATAGAGTCAACCGGGACGGAGCCCGGCAAACGCGGCCCGGCGAACGCACCGACCAGTGTGCCGGGGAATGCGCCCGGTAGATATAGGGACAAGCGGCTGCAGATGGCGAGATCCGGCGGCAAAATCAGCCGCTTCGCGCAGAGAGCCCATGCAGCTGGTCGAACCGGACGGCTCGCTCAGACGGGCAGGCAAGGTGTTCGAGCGGCCCGGGCGGTACATTTCTGGTCTCACCCGCTGCCGGACAAACGCAGATCCGGCGGGCGCCGCACACCTCGCGCGCTGCCCGCCTCACCACACCGACTACAGAATCAGTTGCTCGTTCCCGACGTGGGCGGCGCCGTCAACGTCGGCGAATCGGCCGGCGGCGCAGTCAGCGTCGGGCTGCCGCTGGTTTGCGAGCCCGTCGGTCCGACCGGGTTGCTCTCGTTTTCCGGAGCCGGCGGCGGCGGACGTTTGAACTGGAACTGCGGTTGACCGGCGGCCGTCGGACCTTGCGTCGGGATCCCGCCAGCGCCCGCTCTCGGGGCGGTCGAACGCACGGACGACACGCCGCTCGGCGTCAACGACACCGCGCTCGTTGCGCGATTGGCCGCTTGGGCGGCTTCCGCGTTGGCGTCCATGGACGGCGTGGCGGCCTGCTGAGCGCCTGCGACCGACGGCGAGCGCGTCGTATCCACCGTGGGCGGCGCCGCTGCCGCAGCGGCCGCACTTGCGGCAGCCGCGTCGCTGGCAGCCACGGCGTTGGCGGCCTCGGCCGCGCTCGCCGCGCGCGGCGGCGTCGCGTTCGGACGACGGCCACTACGGTCGCCGTCGATTTCGGCCAGCAATTCGAGGTTGCTCGGCAGGTCCTCGCCGCCCGTCCAGTGGGTCACGATGTCACCCGAGAAGAACACGACGAAGTCGCGCTGCTGAACGATCGAGGTATTGCCGCGCTTGAAATAGAACACGTAATCCCAGCGATCCGCGTGGAACATGTCGGTCAACAGCGGCGTGCCGAGCACCTGACGCACTTGCGCGCGCGACATGCCGACCTTCATCTGGTCGGCCATTTCCTGCGACACAAAGTTACCTTGCACGACCGTAATCCGATACGGCGTAATGCGTTGGGCAACGCGCTGGGTCAGGCTGTCGTACGTGGAACATCCGGCAAGAACCGCGACAGTCGCAACAGCGATCAAGGTACCCCGCATGCGGCTCCCCCGGTAGATCAATTGAGATTTAGAAATCATTTCACTCACCGTGCGGGCCCGCTTGCGGGCCGCGCTCATTCCATCGAAAATGACCAGAACGGCAAAACACATTACTATGAGAGCCCAGCATTGTACTCTAGGGATCCCTTGTCATGACCAATCCAACCGATCTCAAGAATATCGGGCTCAAGGCGACCCTTCCGCGCCTCAAAATCCTTGAGATATTCCAGCACAGCCCGGTGCGTCACCTGACCGCCGAAGACGTGTACCGCAACCTCCTGCACGAGGAACTCGATATCGGTCTGGCCACCGTGTATCGGGTGCTGACGCAATTCGAGCAGGCGGGCCTGCTCTCGCGCAGCAATTTCGAATCGGGCAAGGCGGTGTTCGAACTGAACGAGGGGTCGCACCACGACCACCTCGTGTGCCTCGATTGCGGGCTGGTCGAAGAATTTTTCGACCCCGAAATCGAAAGCCGTCAGCAGTCCATCGCCAAGGCACGCGGCTTCAAGCTGCAGGAACACGCGCTGGCACTGTATGGGGCGTGTACGAAGGAGAATTGCCCGCATCGTAAGCACTGATGCGGAGCGGGCCGCGTGCGAGCACGCGGCCTGGCAAGTAAAAAAAGACCCGGCCGATGGGGATCGGCCGGGTCTTTTTTTGTTCAGACGGCTGCAAGCACTGCTATCCGATCAACTCCACGCTCGGCTCGAAGGCGAGCCGCCACGGCTCGGCCAACTGTAATTCGTCGCAATTCGGCGCATCGCCGCCGCGATCGACGACGATGAAATCGCTGACCTGATCCAGCGCGAGTAGCGGGTGGTGCCAGACGCCTTTCGCGTAATTGACGCCCTGCCATGCGTCGGTCCAGAACGCGCGCATCCGTGTGGCGTCGAACTCGCCGGCCGGCGCGACCACCACCAGGTAGCGGCCCGCGCGTAACGGAATGAAAGCCTGGCTGCCAAGCGGATGCCGCTCCATCATCGTGATCTCGACGGGCAGCGCGCGCGGCTGCGCGCGAAACAGGTTGACGAGCGGCCGGCCGCCCTGCTCCACCACGTCGACGCGCGCGAGGTCGTGATAGCGCTCGGTGGTACCGCCATTGATCGGAAAATGACGCGCGCCGTCGAGTTCGATCACGTCGCCGAACGGCGCGAACGCTGAGCGCGTCAGGCGCTCCATCTGCAGGATCTTCATGCTTGCCGCTCCATGACGTTGCTTCTCGTTAAGCGATCTCGCCCCACAGACGCAGGCGCGACACGCCGCCGTCCGGGAAGATATTGAAGCGCACGTGCGTGAGCGGCCCGAGCGCCGCGAGGTCGTCCGTGAACGTGTGCACGTGGTCCATCTGCAGCTTCTGTTCGCCGAGCAGCACCGGCCAGAACATCGCCTGCGTGACGAGCGAATCGTCGGTGCCGCCCGTTACCGATGCCGCCTGTAGCGAGCAGCGGTCCGGGAAGTTGCCCTTGAAGTGCGCGGTGTCCACTTCGATCTTGCGGATCACGCCGGGCCGCGCAAGTGCGACGATCGCCCAGTCATTGCCCGGTTCGCGACGTCGCCGGGTTTCCCAGCCGTCGCCCATGTTCTCGCCGCGGCCCGGCATCAGCATCTGCGAGGCCGGCCCGAAATGCTGGTTGTTCGCGGCGACCAGGTATGCGCCGTTTTCGATCGCGGCGAGATCGAGCAGCGTGCCGCGCTCGACCCGGCTCCAGTCGCGCTGCGGCTGGCCGTACACGCGCAGTCGCGCGAGCCCGCCGTCCGGATACAGATTCACGCGCAGATGGGTGACCGGGCGCGCGTCTTTCACCTCGACGTAGTGATGCTGATTGCCCTGTAGCGTCATGGCCGGCACGAGCGGCTGCCAATCGGCGTGCTCCGGCGGCACCTCGGCATCGGCATAACAGGCATCGATCGACGCCGCCGGCGGGAAATTGCCCGTGAAGTGGCTCGTATCGAGATCGACGCCATGCACGACGCCCGGCCGCGCGAGACGGATCACGCAATGGTCGTGGCCGGTCGTGCGCTTGCGACGCGTCTCCCAGCCGTCCATCCACTTGCCGTGATCGTCGTATTTGCCGGGGATGAACACAGCCGGCTGCGGGTCGAGCATGCGCTCTTTCGGCGCGAAGAATTCGTCGCTGGCGAACAGCGCCTTCGCGCCGAGGCGCGGATCGGCGAGGTTCATGTAGCGGCGCGTGAAGACGGGGGCGTTCGGGTCGAGGATCGGGTTGGCCATGATGTCGGTCGATGTCGAAGAGAAGAGGTCAGAAACGGCCGGCGACGCCACGGCGTCCGCCGGCTTGCGAAAAAGGGTTCAGAAACTGTCTAAAACGATGCCGGTTGGTCCGGTCAGACCATGACCGGCGTGCTGCTATCAGACTGCCGGCGCGTGTTCGCCCGCCCCCGGCTCGACGATGGTGTCGTCGACGGCGGGCACGTAGCGCAGCGCCGCGTCGCGATTCAGCACGCGATGCGCGCGCGCCTTGTCGATATCGTTTTCCCACACGCCGACCACCACGGTCGCGACGCAGTTGCCGATCAGGTTGGTGAGCGCGCGGGCGATGCCGACGAACCAGTCGACCGGCAGGATCAGCACCAGACCGAGCACCGGAATCGCGGGAATCGCGGACAGCGTCGCCGCGAGAATCACGATCGCCGAGCCCGGAATGCCGTGCGCGCCCTTCGACGTCACCAGCGACACCAGCACGACGACGATCAGGTCATGGATCGACAACGGGGTGTTGGTCGCTTGGGCGATGAAGATGACCGCGAGCGTCAGGTAGATCGAGAAGCCGTCGAGGTTGAACGAGTAGCCGGTAGGAATCACGAGGCCGACCGTCGAATCCTTGACGCCCATCCATTCGAGCTTGCGCATGATCTGCGGCAGCACGGCGTCGGACGACGCGGTGCCGAGCACGATCGACAGTTCCTCGCGCAGATAGCGGATCAGCTTGAAGATGCTGAAGCCGGCGAGCCGCATCACCGCGCCGAGCACGAGCACGACGAACACCACGCAGCTCGCGTAGAACACCAGCACCAGCATGCCGAGTTGCTTGAGCGACTCGACGCCGTAGGTGCCGGTCGTGAACGCGATCGCGCCGAGCACGCCGAGCGGCGCGAGCTTGATGATGAAGCCCATCACGCGGAAGAACACTTGCGACAGTTCATCGATCAGGCCGCTCACGCGTTGCGCGCGCTTGCCGAGCAGCGACAGCGCCGAGCCGAACAGCACCGAGAACACGAGGATCTGCAGGATGTCGCCGGTCGCGAACGCATTGATCGCCGTATCCGGGATGATCTTCAGCAGGAAGCCCGCAGTGTCCTTCAGGCTCTTCGCGTGCTCGGTATAGGTCGCGAGCGACCCCGCATCGAGCGAATTCAGGTTCACGTTCATGCCGGCGCCCGGACGCGTCGCGTAAGCAAGCACCGCGCCGATCACGAGCGCGACCGTCGTCATCGCCTCGAAGTAGATCACCGACTTCAAGCCGACGCGGCCGACCTTGCGCAGGTCGCCCGCGTGCGCCATACCGCTCACCACCACGCAGAACACGATCGGCCCGATCACCATCTTGATCAGCTTCAGAAAGCCGTCGCCAAGCGGCCGCAGCGACTGCGCGAAATGCGGAAACACGGCACCGAGCACGATGCCTACCACGAGCGCTATCACGACCCGGCCAAATAGCGAATTGAAGAATTTCAACACGGCTTCCTCCTGCGGAATGGTTGTCTCGGTTACCTCTGTTCAGACTGGTCCGACCAGTACTGTTATGGCGAATAGTAGGAAGCCGATATACTCCCGTCAAGGACTGATCGAACAGTGTTTACCCGTTGTTTTTGAACCGATTTCGGGTCGGATTCGGGATCTCGCGCGTCGTGCGGCGCGCCTTTTCCAACCGCGTATTAGAATTGCGGTCAGACCACGCTACTGAGCGAAACCTTCATGAAAAACGTTCCGCATACCGTCACCGACGCGGCCATCGCGACGATCCGCGAGCGCATCGAAGCGGGCGTCTATCCGGTGGGCAGCCTGCTGCCGGCACAGCGCCAGCTGTCCGAGGAGCTGTCCATCAGCCGCGCGTCGCTACGCGAGGCGCTGTCCACGCTCGAAGCGCTCGGCCTGCTGGTGATCCGTCCCGGCAAGGGCGTGTACGTGGAAAGCGCGCAGGCGAAAAATGCGCAGGCGTGGCGATTCGCGGAACAGTCGTCGTTGCCCGACACGTATCAGATGCGCTACGCGCTAGAAGGCTTTGTCGCGCGCATGGCGGTTCTGGCGGTCAGCAATGACGACCTCGCGTGGCTCGAGGAAAACATCACCGCGATGCAAAGCGCGCTCGCCTGCGAGGAACTCGACGAAGCGGCGCGGCTCGACTACGCATTTCATATGCGCATCGTCAGCGTCGCAGGCAACGCGGCGATCGAGTCGATCCTGCGCAGCAGCGCCGAGATCATGAAGGAAAGCCAGCGCATGCCGTTCTATCGGCGCGAGCGGGTGCTGTCCACCTACACCGAGCATCGCGCGATTCTCGATGCGTTGAAGGCCCGCGATTCGCTCGCTGCGGGCAAGGCGATCGAGACACACATCGCGAACGCCGCGCAGCGCGCCGGCGTCTATTTCCCGACGCCGTAATCGCGTCGATACCGCAGACGAAAAAAAAGCCGCTCCGAGGAGCGGCTTTTTCATGCGGCGTCAGTGTCGACGCGGCGTGCTACTTACTTCGCGTTTGCGAGCGCCACAGCCGTATCCAGCATGCGGTTCGAGAAGCCCCACTCGTTGTCGTACCAGCTCGACACCTTCACGAGACGGCCCGACACCTTGGTCAGCGTCGAGTCGAACGTCGACGAAGCCGGGTTGTGGTTGTAGTCGATCGACACGAGCGGCGCGTCGTTGTAACCGAGGACGCCCTTCAGCGCGCCTTCCGACGCTTCCTTCATGATCGCGTTGACTTCCTCGACCGTCGTGTCGCGCGCGGCGATGAACGACAGGTCGACGACCGACACGTTGATCGTCGGGACGCGGATTGCGTAGCCGTCCAGCTTGCCGTTCAGTTCCGGCAGCACGAGGCCGACCGCCGATGCAGCACCGGTCTTGGTCGGGATCTGGCTATGCGTGGCCGAACGCGCGCGGCGCAGGTCTTCGTGGTACACGTCGGTCAGCACCTGGTCGTTCGTGTACGC
This sequence comes from Paraburkholderia sp. HD33-4, assembly GCF_021390635.1. Taxonomy (NCBI): domain Bacteria; kingdom Pseudomonadati; phylum Pseudomonadota; class Betaproteobacteria; order Burkholderiales; family Burkholderiaceae; genus Paraburkholderia; species Paraburkholderia sp. HD33-4. The sequence goes on from NZ_JAJEJS010000001.1 coordinate 3,852,128, forward strand.
GTGGATCGTCGTCATCAGGCCGTTCACGAGGCCGATCTTGTCGTTCAGCGGCTTGACCAGCGGCGCGAGGCAGTTGGTCGTGCACGATGCGTTCGAGATCACCGTGTCCGATGCCTTCAGCACGTTGTGGTTCACGCCGTAGACGATGGTCGCGTCGACGTCCTTGCCGCCCGGCGCCGAGATGATGACCTTCTTCGCGCCGCCCTTGATGTGCGCGCTGGCCTTTTCCTTGGTCGTGAAAAAGCCCGTGCACTCCATCACGACGTCGACGCCCAGTTCGCCCCACGGCAGTTCGGCCGGGTTGCGGTTTGCCAGCACGCGGATCTTGTCGCCGTTCACGACGAGGTAGTCGCCGTCCACCGACACCTGGCCCGGGAACTTGCCGTGCGCGGTGTCGTATTGCGTCAGGTGGGCGTTGGTCTTCGCATCGCCCAGATCGTTGATGGCGACGATTTCGATATCGTGCTTCTTGCCGTTTTCATAGAAGGCGCGCAGGGTATTGCGGCCGATCCGGCCGTAGCCGTTGATTGCGACGCGAATCGTCATGATTTATCTCCTGATGGCTAAAAAAACCGTTTATGTTCGCCAGGTCGGGCATCCGGTTCCGTGCGTTGCCGCGCAGCTTCGAGGGGCGCGACGGCAACGCAACGCAACGATCAGCCGAGCGCGGCCTTGGCCGTCGCGACCACGTTCTCGACGGTGAAACCGAAATGCTTGAACAGCACGCCTGCCGGGGCCGATTCGCCGAACGTGTCGATGCCGACCACGCCGCCTTCCAGACCCACGTACTTGCGCCAGAAATCCGACACGCCCGCTTCGATCGCGACGCGGCGCACGCCGTGCGGCAGCACGCGTTCGCGGTACTCGGCGTCCTGCTTGTCGAACACGTTCGTCGACGGCATCGACACGACGCGTGCCGCGATGCCTTCGCGCGCGAGCGGCTCGACGGCCTTCATCGCGAGTTCGACTTCCGAGCCCGTCGCGATCAGGATGATCTTACGCGCGACGATCTCTTCGTCCCAGTCGCGCAGCACGTAGCCGCCCTTCTCGACGTTGGCGATCTGCGCGTCGGTGCGTTCGTTGAACTGCAGGTTCTGGCGGCTGAAGATCAGGCACGACGGACCTTCATGCTCGATCGCATGGGTCCAGGCCACCGCGGTTTCGACCGTGTCGGCCGGGCGCCACGTTTGCAGATTCGGGATCAGGCGCAGGCTCGCGACGTGTTCGATCGACTGGTGCGTCGGGCCGTCTTCGCCGAGACCGATCGAGTCGTGCGTGAACACGAAGATCGACTGCGACTTCATCAGCGCGGCGACGCGCAGCGCGTTGCGGCTGTAGTCCGAGAACGTCAGGAAGGTGCCGCCGAATGCCTTGTAGCCGCCATGCAGCGCGAGGCCGTTGATCGCGGCGCTCATGCCGAATTCGCGCACGCCGTAGTTCACGTAGTTGCCGGCGGCACGGCCTTCCGCGTTCACGCGCACCGGCTTCGCGGCCTTCCAGTTGGTCAGGTTCGAGCCGGTCAGGTCGGCGGAGCCGCCGAGCAGTTCGGGCAGCACGGCCGACAGACCTTCGATGGCCTGCTGCGATGCCTTACGCGTCGCGACGGTTTCCGCGCGCTCGTTCGCGCCGGCGATGATCGCCTTCGCCTTTTCTTTCCAGTCGGCCGGCAGCTGCTTCGCGCTGCGGCGCTTGAATTCGGCCGCCTCCGTCGGATACTTCGCCGCGTAGGCCGCGAACGCCTTGTCCCAGTCGGCTTCGAATTGTGCGCCCGCTTCCTTCGCATCCCATGCCGCGTAGACTTCCTGCGGAATCACGAACGGCTCCCACTTCCAGCCGATCGCTTCGCGCGTCGCCGCGATTTCCTTGTCGCCGAGCGGCGCGCCGTGCGAATCGTGCGAGCCCGCCTTGGTCGGCGCGCCTTCACCGATCACGGTCTTGCAGCAGATCAGCGTCGGCTTGTCCGACTGCTTTGCCTGCCTGATCGCCGCGTCGACTGCGTCGACGTCGTGGCCGACCACGTTCGGGATCACGTTCCAGCCGTACGCTTCGAAGCGCTTGGGCGTGTCGTCGTGGAACCAGTGCACCACTTCGCCGTCGATCGAGATGCCGTTGTCGTCGTAGAACGCGATCAGCTTGTTCAGCTTCAGCACGCCCGCGAGCGAGCAGGCTTCGTGCGAGATGCCTTCCATCAGGCAGCCGTCGCCGACGAACACGTACGTGTGGTGGTCGACGATCTTCGCGTCGGGCTTGTTGAATTCGGTGGCGAGCAGCGACTCGGCGAGCGCCATGCCGACCGCGTTTGCAAGACCCTGGCCGAGCGGGCCGGTGGTCGTCTCGACGCCCGGCGTGATGCCGTATTCCGGGTGACCCGGGGTCTTCGAATGGAGCTGACGGAAGTTCTTCAGCTCTTCCATCGGCAGATCGTAGCCGGTCAGATGCAGCAACGAGTACAGCAGCATCGAGCCGTGACCGTTCGACAGCACGAAGCGGTCGCGATCGGCCCATTGCGGGTTCTTCGGGTTATGGCGCAGATGACGCGACCACAGGGCAACGCCGATTTCGGCCATGCCCATCGGCATGCCGGGGTGACCGGAGTTCGCCTTTTGAACGGCGTCCATCGACAACGCGCGGATCGCGTTAGCCATCAGGGAGGTGGGTGCGGGAGACGGGGTCGTCATGTCGAGTCCGGAGACAGAGTCAGAAAGCGGTGGCGCGCTTGAGGCCCGGAAGCTCGGCGGTCAGTTCGCTACGGCGCACGATGCGGCGCCAGGAGACGCGAAACGGGCAGAGCAAGCGGACAAGGCTGAAAGCGTCACATTCTAGCAGAAGGTTAACCCCTAGCCGGCCGGAAAGCCGCCTGGCCGCGTGGTCCACCGCACACCACCAGGCCGCGGCATTTACAATTCGAGCAGCTGTTTCCGTACGCTGCCGATCGAGTCCGTCCGCCGTGAACGCCCCGCTATTGTTCAAGCCTTGTCCCGACGCCGTCTATGGCTTTCCTGATGCGCGTCTCGTCGAGCGTGTCGAATCTCGCTATCAGACGATCGAGATCTGGGACACGCCGCAACTCGGCGCGCTGTTCACGCTCGACGGCCGTCCGATGACGTCCGCCGGCGACGAGTTCATTTACCACGAATGCATGGTGCATCCGGCCGCGCTCGCGCATCCGGCGCCGCGCGCGGCGTTGGTGCTCGGCGGCGGCGATGGCGGGGCCGCGCGGCAATTGCTCAGGCATCCGGACATCGAGCGGATCGTCGTCGCGGAGCTCGATGCCGAGGTCGTGCGGCTCACGCGCGAACATTTGCCGCAGGTGCATGGCGGTGCGTTCGACGATCCGCGCGTCGAGCTCGTCATCGGCGATGCGGCGGACTATGTCGCGTCGGCGGCCCGCGCGTCGCACGGCGCAACGACCGTCCCGACCGCGCAGTTCGACCTCGTCGTATTCGACCTGACGCCACCCGATTCGCCCGCGGCCGGCCTCTACACGCGATCCTTCTACGCGCAGCTGAAGCGCGTGCTGCGCGCGGACGCGTTGCTGTCGCTGCATCTCGGCTCGCCGTACCACCACGCGCCGCGCATCGCCGAGCTGCTCGACGACCTGCGCGCCGCGTTCGCCTGCGTGCGCACGCTGGGCACCTTCGTGCCGCTCTACGGCTCGCTGTGGCTGATGGCGATCGCCAGCGACACGCTCGACCCCGCCGCGCTCACGGCCGACGCACTCGCCGGGCGTCTGGCCGCGCGCGGCATCGATTCGCTGCGTCATTACGAACCAGCCCTGCACGCGGGGCTATTCTCGGCAGCGCGATCGGTGCGCGATAAACTGAGCCCATTGACGAAATCGTCCATTTGAAGCGTGGACACTTTGCGCGAATCGGTTCGAGCGATGCCGGCATGTCGCGCCCGATCGAAACCCGCAACGGTGCCCTCGCCGCCCCACGAGATCCGGAGAACTCCATGACCGCCCCCCGCCCCGCCGGTGTGCCCTGGCTGACCCCCTATCTGACGGTGCGCGACGCGCGCGCGTCGACGGCGTTCTTCTCGGCGGCGTTCGGCTTCGAACTGCGCGACAGCGTGCAGGACGACGGCGTCGTGATGCACGTCGAGATGACCTATCAAGGCCAGTTGATCGTGATGTTCGCGCCCGAAGGCGCGTTCGGCTCGACCGCGAAAACGCCGAAAAGCGCGGGCACGATCGCGCCGCAATCGTTCTACGTTTATGTCGATGACGTCGACGCCGTGTATGCTCGCGCGCTCATGGCCGGCGCGAAGTCGCTGAGCGAGCCGCAGGACCAGTTCTGGGGCGACCGCTTCGCGCAGGTCGAAGATATCGACGGCTATCGCTGGGCGCTCGCCCGCCATCTTTCCTGAATTCAAGAGTCTTCCGTCGATGCCCCGTTTTTTCGTTGATGCGCTGCTTTACCCCGACGACGTGATCGCACTACCCGACGACGTCGTTCGCCACGTGGCCGTGCTGCGTCTGCAGCCGGGCGATTCGCTCGTGCTGTTCAACGGCAAGGGCGGCGAATACAGTGCCGAACTCGTCGAAGTCGAACGGCGTTCGGCCCGCGTCAGGATGGGCGAATTTCGCGCGATCGAGGTCGAGCCGCCGTATCGGCTGACACTCGCGCAAGGCATCGCCGGCGGCGACAAGATGGACTGGCTGATCGAGAAAGCGGTCGAACTCGGCGCCTCCGGCTTCGTGCCGCTCGCGACCGCGCGCAGCGTCGTGCGGCTCACCGGTGAGCGAGCGCAGCGGCGGCAACAGCACTGGCAGGGTGTGGTGCGGGCGTCATGCGAACAGTGCGGGCGTAATCGGCTGCCGGACGTGATGCCGGTGAGTGAGGTTGGCGCGTGGCTCGATACGCTGTCGCGCGAGCCGGCGTCCGACGAACTGCGCCTTTTGCTATCGCCGCGCGCGAGCATCGGCTTTGCAGCGCTGCCCGAGGCGCCGCCGGAAGGTGGCGTGACGCTGCTGATCGGCCCCGAAGGCGGCCTTTCCGCCGACGAAGAAGCCGCCGCCGTTGAACAGGGCTTTACCGCGGTGGGCTTGGGACCTCGCGTGCTGCGCACCGAGACCGCAGGGATCGCGGTGCTGGCCGCGCTGGCGGCGCGCTGGGGCGGGTGGTAAGCGAAACCTTGCTCGTGCGGAGCCACACAAGCAAAGGCCCGCCAATTAGCGGGCCTTTGCCGTCTTTACCGCGACGTTCACTGCCAGGTTCGGGCAAAGCGCCCAGGCAGGCGAAAATCCGGCGAGCCTCAGACGAACGAGTAAAACACCCGGAACGCGACCTTGCGCTCGGCCCAGAATTCGGCCGCTTCACGGAACACGTCGAGCAGCGTCTCGCGCCCTTCCTTGTCGAATTTCTGCGCGATCGGCAGATGTTCGAGCACGATCACGAAGCCGGGCTGCGCGCCGGCCTTGTGCACGAGGTCGGTCAGGCAGTCGTAGAGCGCGTCGTAGTTCTTGCCGAAATGCTTGGGAAACAGGAACGACGTCGCGATCGTTTCGAGCACTTCCTGCTTCGAGGCGGCGTTCGCACAGTACGCATACAGAAAGTGCTGGCCAAGGTGGTTGGCCTCGTCGGCGAGATCCTGCACGCGGAACGCGCGGATCGACTGCACGATATTCGGCCGCACCGTCCTGAAAAGGCTCATGGGCTCCTCGTTCGATGAAACCACCGTGCCAGCCTCGCTTTGATTGTCGCGACCCTGCTCGTCGGCGCGCATCTTCATGACGCGTTGAAACAAATTGCCGTCGCCGGCCGCGAAAAGATCCGTCGCGACTCCGGAATCGTGCGCGTAGATGTTGTCGCTCATGCCGTTCATCCCGTTGTCATTCAACAATACGATTAAAACTGGTGTAATGGTCGTCCGAGTAATAACAATTGTCGGTTCGCTGTAGCGGACCTCCGCAGACGATGCGGCGCGCCCCGCGATTACGCGCGTGAGGCGTGGGGACGGTGTATTCGTGGTAATAGCCGCGCCGATGGGCGGGCAGCACCCGTTCGTAGTTGCCGAATACGATGCCGTCCTTCTGATACGGGTAAGGCCCGCCGGCGGCAATGAGGTTCAACGTATCGACCGCCTCGCGCGGCAAGTGCGCCAGCGCGACAGTGCCTACCTGCACTTCCGCCCCAGCGGGCGCCGAGTAGTCTCGCGCCAGCACCTCGGGCGCGGAAGACAACGCGCAGAGCGCGGCAGCACCGATCAGCACGCCTTTCATGCGCAACCAGTTGCGTGCCATGTATCAGGTTTCCCCGCTGTCAGATCACGAGTTTGACGACCATGAAAGTCGTAAGGGTATCGCTAATAGCCTTTGGAATCAACGTTCGACGACCGGGCGACACCCCGCTCCACCGCGCGGAAAAGCCGGCGGTCGGGACTTTGACGACTTTTGACAGAATGTTTAGCCTGATCGGGCTAAACTGAGCTCAATCTTGATCGAACGCGGCGCGCAGCGGTGCAAGCGGCCGCTTGCCGAGGCGCTCGATTGCGGTTGTTGGAGCCGGAACGATTTAGCCGAAAGGCTGTGTCATTGCCATTTTCGGGGTGGCGATCCCCAGCTTGCCCTGAAGGCGTGCCCATTGCGGGCACGCCTTTTTTTTCGGGGCGCGCCGGTTGGAGAACCGGCGCCGGGCCTGTCGCGGCCCGGTCACGATGCGCAGTTAGCGGGTTGCGCTGACGTCGGCAACCAGCAGCGCCGTCATGTTGACGATCCGGCGCACCGTCGCCGACGGCGTCAACACGTGCACCGGCTTGGCCGCGCCGAGCAGCATCGGGCCAATCGCGATGTTGTTGCCGGCCGCTGTCTTCAACAGGTTGTACGAGATGTTGGCCGCATCGATGTTCGGCAGCACCAGCAGGTTCGCGTCGCCTTCGAGCGTCGAATCGGGCAGCACCTCACGGCGCAGGTTGGCGTCGAGCGCGACGTCGCCGTGCATTTCGCCGTCAACTTGCAGTTCCGGCACGCGTTCGCGCAGGATCTCGAGCGTATCGCGCATCTTCTGCGCGGTCGGCGCGTTGCTCGAACCGAAGTTCGAGTGCGACACCAGCGCAACCTTCGGCTCGATGCCGAAACGGCGCACTTCCTCCGCTGCCATGATCGTGATCTCGGCCAGCTCGGCCGGCGTCGGATCGACGTTCACGTGCGTATCGACGAGGAAAATCTGCCGATTCGGCAACACCAGCGCGTTCATCGCCGCATAGACCTTAGCGCCCGGCTTCTTGCCGATCACCTGGTCGATGAAGTGCAGATGGCGGTGCGTGGTGCTGACCGTGCCGCAGATCATGCCGTCCGCCTCGCCCTTATTGACCATCATCGCGCCGATCAGCGTGGTGCGGCGGCGCATTTCGAGCTTGGCCATCTGCGTGGTGATGCCCTTGCGCGACATCATCTTCGCGTATTCCTGCCAGAACTCGCGGTAACGTTCGTCATGATCGGTATTGATGACCGTGTAGTCCTGCCCCGCGACGAGCCGCAGGCCATAACGCGCGACCCGCTGCTCGATCACCGCCGGCCGGCCGATCAGGATCGGCTTGGCGAGCTTTTCGTCGACGATGATCTGCATCGCGCGCAGCACACGCTCTTCTTCGCCTTCCGCGAACACGATGCGCTTCTTTTCCGGTTCGACGCTGCGCGCGAGCTGGAAGATCGGCTTCATCGTCGTGCCGCTGTGGTAGACGAACTGCTGCAGATGCTGGCAGTACGCGTCCATGTCTTCGATCGGACGCTCGGCGACGCCGCACTCCATCGCGGCCTTCGCCACCGCGGGCGCGACCTTGACGATCAGGCGCGGATCGAACGGCTTCGGAATCAGGTATTCCGGTCCGAACGACAGGTCCTGGATACCGTACGCGGTCGCGACGATATCGCTCTGCTCCTGGCGCGCCAGCTCGGCAATCGCGTTGACCGCGGCGATTTCCATTTCACGCGTGACCGTCGTCGCGCCGGCGTCGAGCGCGCCGCGGAACAGGAACGGAAACACGAGGACGTTGTTGACCTGGTTCGGGTAGTCGGTGCGGCCCGTGCACAGCACCGCGTCCGGACGCACTTCGAGCGCGAGTTCCGGCAGGATTTCCGGCGTCGGGTTCGCGAGCGCGAGGATCAGCGGCTTGGCGGCCATCTTCTTGACCATGTCCTGCTTGAGCACGCCGCCGGCCGACAGGCCGAGGAAGATGTCCGCGCCGTCGATCACCTCGGCGAGCGAGCGAGCGCTGGTTTCACGCGCGAAACGCTCCTTGTCCGGGTCCATCAGCTCGGTGCGGCCCTTGTAGACGACGCCCGCGAGGTCGGTCACGGTGATGTTTTCGAGCGGCAGGCCGATGTCGACGAGCAGGTCCAGACACGCGAGCGCCGCCGCGCCCGCGCCTGAGGCGACCAGCTTGACTTCCTTGATGTCCTTGCCGACGACCTTCAGGCCGTTGGTGACCGCCGCCGCAACGACGATCGCGGTACCGTGCTGGTCGTCGTGGAAGACCGGAATCTTCATGCGCTTGCGGCATTCGCGTTCGACGATGAAGCAGTCCGGCGCCTTGATGTCCTCGAGATTGATGCCGCCGAAGGTCGGTTCGAGCGCGGCGATCACGTCGACCAGCTTGTGCGGGTCGGTCTCGTTGATCTCGATATCGAACACGTCGATGCCGGCGAACTTCTTGAACAGGACGGCCTTGCCTTCCATGACCGGCTTCGACGCGAGCGGCCCGATGTTGCCGAGACCCAGCACCGCGGTGCCGTTCGTGACGACGCCGACGAGGTTGCTGCGCGCGGTGAAGCGCGCGGCGTTTATCGGGTTCTCGACGATTTCCTCGCACGCGAACGCGACGCCAGGCGAATAAGCCAGCGCGAGGTCGCGCTGGTTGATCATCTGCTTGGTGGGGGCGATCGCGATTTTGCCGGGAGTCGGGAACTCGTGGTAATCGAGCGCTGCTTCGCGGAGTTTGGTATTGACGGGATTCGACATAAGGCGGGCTTCGAAGAAGTGCAGATTAGAATAGACGTTCGACGGCATTGTAGCCCCAATTGGTGACGCAATTCCTTCAATACGGGTACAACAGCCGCGACTGAAACAGCGTGAAAGCGCGTTGCGCCCCGCGCGTTGCCCGTGCTACGGGCGCTCCGGCGCCTGCAACCGGGCATCACGCTCAATCGCGCTGATCCACGCAATTTCTCCCATCGTTCTCCGCTCATCGTCCGCCATCATGCTTTCCGAGTTTTCGCTGATCGACCGCTTCTTCGCCCGCCGCGCCGCCGCCGCGCGGCCATCCCATGCCGAAGGCAGCACGCTCGGTATCGGCGACGATTGCGCATTGCTGGCACCGCCTGCCGGCGAAATGCTGGCGATATCGACGGACATGCTGGTCGAAGGCCGTCACTTCTTCGCCGATATCGATCCCGAAGCGCTCGGTCACAAGGCGCTCGCTGTCAATCTGTCCGACCTCGCCGCGATGGGCGCGCAGCCGCAGGCGTTCACGCTCGCTTTCGCGCTGCCGAAAGCCGACGAAGTCTGGCTTGCCGGGTTCAGCGAAGGCCTGTTCGCGCTGGCCGAGCGGTACGGTTGCGAGCTGATCGGCGGCGATACGACGAGCGGGCCGCTCAATCTGTGCCTCACGGTGTTCGGCAGCGTGCCGCCGCAAACGGCTTTGCGCCGCGATGCCGCGCAACCCGGCGACGACATCTGGATCTCCGGCACACTCGGCGACGCGCGCGCCGGCCTCGGCGTGCAGCGCGGCGAATGGTCCGCCAACCCGGATGACGCCGCGACGTTCCGCCAGGCGCTCGAACGCCCCGAGCCGCGCATCGCGCTCGGCCTCGCGCTGCGCGGCATCGCACACGCGGCGCTCGATCTGTCGGACGGCCTCGCCGGCGATCTGCTGCATATCCTCGAACGCTCGTCGGTGGGCGCGAGCGTCGACGTCGATGCGGTGCCGCGCTCGGCCGCGCTGCGCCGGCTGCCGCCCGAAGTCCAGCAGCGCTGCACGCTCGCCGGCGGCGACGATTACGAACTGTGCTTCACCGCGCCCGCCGCCGCGCGCGCCGCGGTCGAGGCCGCCTCGCAGAAGGCGGCCGTGCCGGTCACCCGCATCGGTACAATAAGCGCACTGGAGGCGGCCAACGACCGCCCGGCCATTGCGTGGCGCAACGCCACCGGCGCGCCGCTCACTCTGACGTTGCAAGGTTTCGATCACTTCCATGCAGAATGACCCCTCGCTCGGCCCCGCCGACGACTTCCTCGGCAGCGAGCCGCCCAAGGCGCCCGGACCCCGCGCGCCGAAGCCCGGTCAACCGCGCCGCGCGACCGCGCGCTTCATGCTGTCGCATCCGGTCCACCTGCTGTCGCTCGGCTTCGGCAGCGGGCTGTCGCCCGTCGCGCCGGGCACGTTCGGCACGCTGTTCGCGTGGGCCTCGTTCGCGGTGCTGAGCCGCTATCTGACGATGATCGAGTGGGGCGTGCTGATCGTCGCCGGCTTTCTCGGCGGCATCGCGCTGTGCGGCTTTACCGCGAAACGGCTTGGCGTCGGGGATCCATCGGCGGTCGTGTGGGACGAAATCGTCGCGTTCTGGCTCGTGCTGCTGATGGTTACGCCCGCCACGCTCGGCGGCCAGGTGTGGGCATTCGTGGTGTTCCGATTCTTCGATATGGTGAAGCCGCCGCCGATCGGCTACTTCGACCGCCGGCTGAAAGGTGGCTTTGGCATCATGTTCGACGACCTGGTCGCCGCCTTCTTTACGTTGCTCGTGATTGCGCTATGGCGGATGTCGGTTTGAGCGCTGCCTGAGCACCGTTCGAGCGACGTTCGACTCTATTAGTCGCCGCCCGGCCCCTGCCGCTCGCCGCGCCTCACGGCCGGCTTCGTTTTCCGGATTGACTGACGCTATGCCTACCGATTCCGTCGTTCATCAGCTTGCGATCCGCGTGAGCAACCGCCTGCGCGACGAGCGCCTGATGCTCGTGACCGCCGAGTCCTGTACGGGCGGCATGGTCGCGACCGCGATCACCGACATCTCCGGCAGCAGCGGCTGGTTCGAACGCGGCTTCGTCACGTATTCGAATCAGGCGAAGAGCGAAATGATCGGCGTACCGGCCGACCTGATCGAAAAGCACGGCGCGGTCAGCGAGCCGGTCGCACGCGCGATGGCCGAAGGCGCGCTGCGCAACAGTCGCGCGCAGGTGTCACTGTCGATCACCGGGGTCGCCGGCCCCGGCGGCGGGACTGAAACCAAGCCGGTCGGCATGGTGTCGTTCGGCTGGAGCAACCGGCTGCATACGTCGGTGGAAACGAAGATTTTCAAGGGCGATCGCGAGCAGATCCGCGTGCAAGCCGCGACGCACGCGCTGCGTGGTCTGCTGGCGCTGCTCGACGAGCGCGAGCATTGAGCGGCGTCTGACTATCACTGAAGAGGCGGCTATGCCGGAATCGCGCGCGCTTGCTGACGAACTGATCCGCCGCCTGGATTTGCAGCCGCATCCTGAAGGCGGCTTTTTCGCGGAGACCTACCGCTCGGCCGCGCGGGTGCTACGCGCCGGCGAACCGGGCAATCCGGACGACACGCGCGCGGCGTCGACCGCGATCTATTACCTGCTGTGCGACGGCGCGCATTCGGCGTGGCATCGGATCCGCTCCGACGAGGTCTGGCATTTCTACGCCGGCGAGCCGCTGCTGGTCCACGTGCTCGATGAAAGCGACGCCAGCGGTGCGCTCGTCACGCATCGGCTCGGCAATCCGCTCACCCATCCCGACACGGTGTGTCAGGCCGTCGTGCCGGCCGGCTTGTGGTTCGCGGCCGAGTGCGCCGATCCGGCGTCGTTTGCGCTGGTCGGCTGCACGGTCGCGCCGGGCTTCGAATTCAGCGAGTTCGAGCTTGCGGAGGTGGACGAGCTGAAGGCGCGGCATCCGCGCCATGCGGGGTTGATCGGGCGCCTCGGTCCGACGCGCTGACGCGCCGGACCGCCCGCCGCGGGAGCACCCGGCGCGGGACCGCCCGCCGAATCAACGAAACGCGTTGATCCGGTCGCGCGTGTCCTTCGCCGCCTGAGCGGCCGCTTGCGCAAAGTCGTCGCCCTTGCCCGCGTAGATGATCGCGCGCGACGAGTTGATCAGCATACCGGTGCCGTTCGCGGTCCGGCCGGCGCTCACGGTGGCCTGCACGTCGCCACCTTGCGCACCGATGCCCGGAATCAGCAGCGGCATGTCGCCGACGATCCCGCGCACCACTTCAATTTCCTTCGGGAACGTCGCGCCGACCACGAGTCCGAGCTGGCCGCTCGCATTCCACTTTTGCGCGGCCAGTTGCGCGACGACCTGATACAACGGCCGACCACCCGTCTCGAGAAACTGCAGATCCGAACCGCCCGCGTTCGACGTGCGGCACAGCACGATCACGCCCTTACCGGGATGCTCGAGATACGGCTCGATCGAATCGAAACCCATGTACGGATTGACCGTCACCGAGTCGGCCTGGTAGCGCTCGAACGCCTCGCGCGCGTACTGCTCGGCGGTGCTGCCGATATCGCCGCGCTTAGCGTCGAGAATCACCGGCAGACCCGGATGGTTCGCGTGAATGTGGGCGATCAGTTGCTCGAGCTGGTCTTCCGCGCGATGCGCGGCGAAGTACGCGATCTGCGGCTTGAACGACGACGCGTACGGCGCGGTCGCGTCGACGATCGTGCGGCAGAACTCGAAGATCGCGTCGGCGCGGCCCGCGAGCGCACCGGGGAATTTGCTGGGCTCGGGATCGAGGCCAACGCACAGCAGCGAGTTCGTGCGCTGCCAGGCGTCGTTGAGTGTCTGGATGAAATTGGACATGGTGAGTCTCGCGGCGAGCCGGTAAGCGGAGGAGGCGCGTATTTTACCCGTCCCGCGATCGTCGTCCGGCGCTCCAGCGATCCAGACGGCCGGCGGCTAAACCTACGACGATTGTTTACGCCGTGCGCCACGCCCGCCCGGCATCGAGCGCAGCCCGGTCCGCTCGACCGTAAACCGGAACGTACGCGTCAACCGTTCACCACGCTTGAGCAGCGTCATGCCGTTTTCGCTCGCGCCGCCGGCCAGGTTCATTGCGTTGATCGGATGATCGACCGGCTCGAAGCAGAAGAAGTCTTCGCCGGGCGGCGTGTACAGCACGTAGTAGTCGGTGTCGGCGGCGATATTCAGCGACAGCCGGCGCTTCGGCCACACCACCGCCGCCTGGCCGCTCCAGCCGGTGAATGCGTGATTGACGATCGTCTCCGGCAGCGGATACGCGACGCCGAACTGCCACGCGGGTGGCGCCTGCACATGGCGCACCGGCAGCCAGTCGTCGCCCGACAGCCACAGGCCGCCCGCCGCAGCCGACAGTTCGGTGTCCGCGTCGCGCACGAAGAACGGATGCACGCCGAGCCCGAACGGCAACGCCTCGCGGCCGGCGTTTTCGATTTCGAGCACGACGACGAGCGTCGAGCCGTCGAGCGTATAAGTCTGCGTCGCGCGGAACGCGTACGGCTTGCCGTCGCTGCGGTCGAGCGCGAGGCGCACGTGCTCGCGGCCCGCTTCGAGCACCTGCCATTGCGCGAGCCAGCCATCGCCGTGAATCGGCAGCGGTTCGTCGTCACGGTTGCGCGGCACCTCGACGCGCCGCCCGGCCACGCTGAATTGGCCGCCGCCGATGCGGTTCGAGTACGGCAACAGCGGATAGCAGGCGAGCTGGTTCGGTTGCGTGTCGGCGCCGACGTGGCGGCACCGCCGGAAGATTGGCGTCAACGCGCCGTCGTCGCGCCAGTCGAAGCGGGTCACGCCACCGCCGAGCGTCGGCGCGACATCGAGACGCAATTGCGAGTTGGAGAGCGTGACGCACGCGACATCGCCGGCGCTGCCTTCGCCGAGCGCCACCGCCGATGTGCTCGGGCCTGCCAGCACGGGGTTGGCCGCCGCGGCAAGTCGCGAGCGTCGCGTTTGAGAGGTTGTGGATGAGGCTGAAACGAGATTCGCAACAGTCATATCTGGCTCCATCGAGAGGCGTGGGACGTTGCCGTCAGTTTTGACGGGTGTTGCGGGCGATTTTTTCTGACCAATTCGCCTCGAGTCCGAACTGCATGCTGCCGATTCGTTGCCGGCCGGTCGCGGGCGTATTGCTCGCAGACCGAAACTGCTACATCGACTTCTGCTTCACCTTCAGGATCGCGGCCCCGGCGCGCGGCCGGGGCTGCGTCATTCTGCGCTAGATGGGCGCGCCCTGGAACAGCGGTTCGACCACACCGCGCCGCGCGAGTGCCGCGACGAATACATCGCCCGCGAGCGTATCGGCCGCGCGCGCCGTCGCATCGAGCTCGGCGTAGGCGCTCGTGATGTAGAGCGTATCGAGCGCCGTCCCGGCGAGGGTGCTGCCCGCGGCCTGGCCGAGCGCGGCACCGCCGATCGCGACGCAGCTCGGCTGCGTGGTCGGCACGTCGATACGCTCTGTTTCCACGCCATCGGGACCGTAACGCACCACGCGCGCGCCGCCCCACTGCGCGTTCCACAGGCCGCCTTCGCTGTCGACGGTCGAGCCGTCGGGGATGCCGTTGGCGTCGCTCAGGCGAGTGAACAGGCGATCGTTGGCGATGCTGCCGTCCGCGCGATAGTCGCACGCGCGGATTTCACGCGTCGGCGAATCGCAGTAGTACATCGTCGCGCCGTCGGGACTGAACGCGATACTGTTCGAAATCGCCGGCGCTGGCAACGGTAAGCGTTCGAGCGACAGATCGTGATTCAACCGATAAAAGCCGGCGACCGTCTGCCGTTGCCCGCTTTCGTCCTTGGTGCCGAACACGAAGCGCCCTTGCCGATCGCAGCGGCCATCGTTCACGCGCGTGTTCATGCCGGGTTCGACGTCGACGATCCGTTGCGTGCTGCGCGTCTCCAGGTCGAAAAACGCCAGCTGCGACGCGAGCCCGACCAGCACATAGCGCGGGTTTTCGCACAGTGCGAAGGTGGCGAGCCGCTCGGGCAGGTCGAATGAATCGCTACTGCCGTCGGCCGGATCGTAGCGCCACAGCCTCGCGCCTTCGATGTCGGTCCAGTAGAAGCGGCCGCTCCTCGCGCACCAGGTCGCGCCTTCGCCGAGCTCGCACTGCGCGTCGAGCAGCAGCGTGGCACGTTGCACGCGCGCCTTGGCGCTCACGCCCAGCCTCCGTCGACGACGATGTCCTGCGCGGTGATCATGCGGCTGTCGTCGGCGGCGAGGAACAGCGCCATGCGCGCGAGGTCGGCCGGCAACAGCTCGGCGTCGATGCACTGGCCTTCCTTGATCTGGCGGCGGCCGTTGTCGTCGAGCCACAGGCGCAGCTGCTTCTCGGTCATCACCCAGCCAGGCACCAGCGTGTTGACGCGGATATTGAAGTGGCCGAGGTCGCGCGCGAGCCCGCGCGTCAGACCCTGCACCGCCGACTTCGACATCACGTACACCGGATAGCCGCCGTTCTTCAGCATCCAGCTGATCGAGCCGAGGTTGATGATCGAGCCGCTACGCGCGGCCTTCATGTCCTCCATCACGGCCTGTGCCGCGAAGAACTGGTGGCGGATGTTCACGGCGATGCCCGCGTCGAACGACTCGCGCGTGACGTCGCCGATCTGATGGCGCTTGTCGTTCGCCGCGTTGTTGATGAGCGCCTGGATCGGGCCGAGCGCGGCCTTCACGTCGGCGATCGCTTTTTGCAGCGCGTCGACGTCGGTCAGATCGCAGGCCAGAAAGAGCGGCTTGTGCTTCGAATCGCCGAGCTGGTCGGCGAGGGCCTCGCCCGCGCTCGCGTCGATATCGAAGAACGCGACACGCGCGCCCTGCGCCGCGAAGTGCTCGACGAACGATGCGCCGATGCCGGTCGCGCCGCCCGTGATCAGCACCGTACGGTCGACGAGGCTCGGATAGCGCGCGTACGCGGTGTCAGCGAGACTGGCGTTTGCATTGGCCGGAGACGACATCGTTCGATTCCTTTATGAGCTTGGGATGAGGTGAAAGTGAATCAGTCGCGCGAGCCGCGGTTCTTCAACTGGTCGAGCAGCACGGCCGCGAGCAGGATCGCGCCGCGCACCAGGTACTGGTAGAACGCGTCGATGTTCAGCAGGTTCATCACGTTCTCGACCGTGCCCATGATCAGCACGCCGATCACGACGCCGGAGATCGTCGCGCGGCCGCCCAGCAGCGACACGCCGCCGAGCACGCAAGCGGAGATCACGTTCAGCTCGAAGCCCTCAGCCGCGTTCGGCTGACCCGACGTGATACGCGACGCGAGAATCACGCCGGCGAGCGCGGTGACGGCGCCCTGGATCAGGAAGATGTAGACACGCGTGCGCTCCACGTTGATACCCGCAAGCCGCGACGCTTCCGGATTGCCGCCGATCGCGAGCGTATTGCGGCCGTACACGGTCTGGTTCAGCATCACGCCGAACACGATGAAGCAGATCAGCGTGACCCAGATCGGCAGCGACACGCCGAAGAACGTCAGGCCGCCCAACGCGATGAACGTATCCGACGACACGCCGACCGCCTGCCCATGCGACACGATAAAGCCGAAGCCGCGGACGATTTCCATCGTCGCGAGCGTCGTGATCAGCGCGTTGATGCGCAGATAAGCGATCACCGCGCCGTTGACGAAACCGATCACCGCGCCCGCCGCGACCGCCGCGACGATCGCGATGAAGGTGTTGCCGGTCGCGTTGAGCACCATCGCGCACAGCACGCCGGCGAACGCGACGGTCGAGCCGACGGAGAGATCGAAGTCGCGCGACGCGAGGCAGAACATCATCGTGCACGCGACCATGCCGATCTGCGAGATCGACAACGCGAGGCCGAGCATGTTCTCGATCGAGAAGAAATGATCGACGGTCAGCGACATCGTGACGAACATCACGACGAAGATCACGATCAGGCTGTACTCGGTGATCTGCTGCCACCACCTGGTTTTGTCGCTCGACTGCGGAATCAGTGCGTCGGCGGCGCTCTTGGCGGCCTGCTGCGCGAGGTTTTCTCTGGCTTGCATGTTCAATACTCCTCCCCGTTCCCCACGGGTTGCGGACTCACGTCCAGATAAGGTTCAGGCCGCGCGCGAGCCGCTCTGGTTGGCGGCGGCGGTGTTCTCCGGCAGCGCGGTCGAGCTTTGCGGCAGCGCGAGGCTCAGCACCGACTGCTCGGTCGCGTCCTTGCGCGCGAGTTCGCCGGAAATGCGGCCCTGGCGCATCACGACGATGCGGTCGGACACGCCGAGCACCTCCGGCAATTCCGACGAAATCATCACGATCGCGCAACCGCGCTGCGCGAGCTGATAGATCACGTTATAGATCTCGTGCTTCGCGCCGACGTCGATGCCGCGCGTCGGTTCGTCGAGAATCACGACCTTCAGATCGGGCTCGGCGAGCCAGCGCGACAGAATCGCCTTCTGCTGGTTGCCGCCCGACAGGAAACGGATCTTCTGCCGGCGATGCGGCGTCTTGATCTTCAGCAGCTTGATGAAACGGTCCGCCGTCTGCGCCTCTTTCTTGCGATCGAGAAACACGCCCGCACGCAGATAGTGACGGCGGCAGCTGATGTTGATGTTTTCCGCGACGCTCGCCATCGCGACGATGCCCTCTTCCTTGCGATCCTCGGGGCATAGCACGATGCCGTGTTTAATCGCCTCGCCCGCGCTGCGCACCTTGATCGGCTTGCCGTCGAGCATGAGCTCGCCGCCCTTGCGATGCCTGGCGCCATACACCAGATGCATCAGCTCGCTGCGGCCCGCGCCAACCAGACCGAAGAAGCCGACGATCTCGCCGCGCCGCACCTCGAAGCTCGCCGGCTGCGCGAGCGGATGACCTTCGATCGCCTTCGCCGCGAAGCGCACTTCGCCGAGCGGCCGCGCCGAATAGCTATAGATGTCCGAAATTTCGCGCCCAACCATCTCGCTGACGATCGTGTCGCGCGACACGCCTTCGAGCGTCGGATGCGACGCGACCTTGCGGCCGTCGCGGAAGATCGTGCACGCGTCGCACAGCTCGTAGATCTCGTCCATCCGGTGCGAGATGTAGATCATCGCGCGGTTGTCGGCGCGCAGATCGCGCACCAGCTTGAACAGCACCTCGGTCTCGCGATGCGACAGCGAGCTGGTCGGCTCGTCGAGCGCGATCACGCGCGCGTTGCGCATCAGCGCCTTGCAGATTTCGACCATCTGCCGCTGCGCGATCGACAGCTTGCGCAGCTTCGCGTTCGGATCGAGCGCGACGCCCATCGCTTCGAGCCGCTCGCGCACGAAGCGCTTCGCCTCGCGCTTGTTGACCCAGCCGAGCGCATTGGGCAACTGGCCGAGCAACAGATTTTCCGCGACCGTGAGGTCGGGCACGTACTGCAGTTCCTGGTGAATCACCGCGATGCCGGCGCCGATCGATGCGGCCGCGCTCGGAAAGCGCACCTCGTTGCCGTCGATCATGATGCGGCCCGAATCGGGCTGATACTCGCCGCCGAGAATTTTCAGCAGCGTCGATTTGCCCGCGCCGTTTTCGCCCATCAGGCCGTGCACCTGGCCGACGTTGACGTCGAAGGACACACCGTCGAGCGCACGCACGCCTGGAAAAACCTTGCCGATATTGTCAAAACGTAGCGTCGCTGACACTTCGCCTCCTTCATGTGGGCCGCGCGCGGCGCGCGGCCCGTCTGTCTACCGCAGATCTTCTTTCAGCCGCGGTGCACTTGATGTCACCACGGTTTCACGCTTACTTCGACGCGAGGCCCATCTTCTCGCGCACTTCGCCGACGTTGTCGCGCGTCGCCAGCATGCCGCTCGTCAGCGTCAAGAGCGGCGGCTCCTTGCCCTGCGTGATCCACGCGTACATCAGTTCCGAGGTTTCCTCGCCGTGGCGCTTCGGGCTGATGATCACGGTGCCGAAGAAGCCCGTCGGCTGCGGCTTCTTGAACTCGTTCAACGCCGATTCCGAGCCGCCGATACCGATGCCGATCATGTTGTCGGCCTTGAAGCCGCGGCCTTCCGCTGCGCGCACCGCGCCGAGCACGCCTTCGTCGTTCAGCGCGTAAGCGACCCAGTGCTTGTACTGCGGGTTCTTCGTGAGCGCGATGTTCGCTGCGTTGAACGCGTTTTCCGTGTCGGTCTTCGCCTGCGGCGCGGTGACGATGTTCGCCTTCGGGAAGCCCGCGGCGACCAGCGCGTCGGTCGCGCCGGTGGTGCGGTCATGCGCGGTCGGCAGCTGCTCGTAGGTCACGTCGATCGCGCCGACGTCCTTCATGTCCCAGCCGCGCTTCTTGATCTCAGCCGCGATGCCGTCGCCGACCTGCTTGCCGATGTTATACGCCGAGATGCCCATGTGCGGCACCGACTCGATCGGCTTGCCCGAGCCGTCGACGAGGCGGTCGTCGACCGTCATCATCTTCAGGCCGTCGGCCTTCGCTTTCGCGACGATGCCCGGCCCGAGCTTGACGTCGGGCGTGCAGATCACGAAGCCCTGCGCCTTCTGCGCGGCGAGGTTGTCGATCGCGCTCATCACCTTCTCGCCCGACGGCGCGCCGATCTTCACGAGCGTGAAGCCCTTCTCCTTGGCGGCCATTTCGGCGAACTTCCATTCGTCCTGGAACCACGGTTCTTCCGGCTGCTTCACGAGGAAGCCGATCTTGACCGAATCGGCAGCCTGTACGACCGGCGCGTTGAAGAGCACACCCGTCGCCGCCGCTGCCAGCGTGAGGAAAATTCTTCGTTTCATGATGCGTGTCTCCTGACTAATTGATAACGAGAAGGTAATCGGCCGCGTCTTCTTATACCGGTCCTGACACACGCGGCCAGCGCGTCGTCCGGTGTTCTGTGCGTCTCGTTGCCCGTGTTTCCTGGCGATGCGAATTCAGTCGTGATACAGCGCCGAGCGCCCGCCATCGACGGTGATGCAACTCGCGTTGATGAACGGCGCCTCGTCCGACGCGAGGAACACCGCGGTCATCGCCACCTCCTCCGGGCGGCCGATGCGCTTCATCGGCTGCAAATCGAGCGTCGCCTGCTGCGCGGCGGCCGGATCGGGCTGCTCGTTCCACCAGTCGTGCGTCAACTGCGTCTCGATGTAGCCCGGCGCGATCGCGTTCACGCGCACGTTGCGCGGTGCGTACTCGATGCCGAGCGCGCGCGTGAGGCCGATCACGCCGTGCTTCGCGACCGGGTACGGGAAGCAGCCCGGGATGATCTTGAACGCGTGCGTCGACGCGATGTTCACGATGCTGCCCGCACCACGCTCGACCATGCCCGGCAGCACCGCGCGACAGCCGTTCCACACGCCGTCGAGATCGACCGCGAAGCAGCGCCGCCAGTCGGCGTCGGTCATCGTCAGCGGATCGCAGAACACGTTGATGCCCGCGTTGTTGACCAGGATGTCGAGCGCGCCGAACGCGCGTTCGCCTTCGCTCACCGCCTGCCGCACCGACGCGGCTTGCGTCACGTCGGTCTGCACCGCCAGCACGCGTGCGCCGGCGCCAATTTCCGCCTCGATCCGCGCGGCCGTGCGCTGCGCGGTATCGAGGTCGAGTTCCGCCAGCACGACCGCCGCGCCCTCGCGCGCGAAAGCCAGCGCGATCGCCGCGCCGATGCCGCGCCCGGCGCCGGTCACGAGTGCGGCTTTGCCGGCGAGCCGGTTCATTTCTTCACGCCCGCGCGGGCGATCCGCAGACCGTTGATGAACGCCTTCGCATGCGACGCGGTCACCGCCGCGCTCTGGCCCGGCTTGTACAGCGCCGAGCCGAGGCCGAAACCGTTCGCGCCGGCGGTGAGGAACGGCCCCATGTTGTCCGGCGTGACACCGCCGACCGGCACGAGCGGCACCTGCGCGGCGATCACCGCGCGCCATGCCTTGACCACCTGGCAGCCGAGCTGCTCGGCGGGGAACATCTTCAGCACGTCGGCGCCGTTCTTCAGCGCGATGAACGCTTCGTTCGGCGTCGCGACGCCGGGCGCACACGCGAGACCCTTCGCCTTCGCGGCGACGACGACGTCCGGATCGCTGTGCGGCATCACGATGAGCTCGCCGCCCGCCGACTTCACGTCGTCCACGTAGAGCGGATGCAGCACCGTGCCCGCGCCGACGATCGCATCGGCCGGCAGCGCCTTGCGGATCGCCGAGATGCTGTCGAACGGCTGCGGCGAATTGAGCGGCACTTCGACGATGCGAAAACCGGCTTCGTACAGCGCTTGAGCGTGATCGGCCGCATCGGCGGGCGTCACGCCGCGCAGGATCGCGATCAGCGGACAGGCTTCGAACGCGGCGATCAGACCCGCGTGCGGCATGTACGGTCCGGGCAGATTGATGTGAGGTTGCATGTCGGTTCCTTGTTTCGTGAGCGTCTTGGGCGAACGTCGCGCCGGTCAGCCTGCGTGTGCCGCCTGGGCGGATGGCCGGACGAGCCCCGCTTCGACGGCGACGCGCCACAGGCCGCGTTCGGTCGCGTCTCTGACCAGATCCGCGCGCAGACAGCCGAATTGCGCGAGCGCGAGGCGGTAGCGCTCGCACAGCGCGTCGTTGCCGATCAGCCGCAGGCTCTGTTGCGCGAGCGAGCTGCCTTGCTGAGCGAGTACCGCTTCCAGGCCGGCGAGTTCGTGTCCGATCAGCAGGCCCGACAGATAGTCGGGCTGCGCCTCGCTCGACAGCGCGCCGGTCAAGCCGAGCGTGCGCGTGCTGAACACGGTCGCGAGCACACCTGCCTGCCCCTTCTCGCGCGCGATGTTCACGCCGCGCAGAAAGGCTTCGGTATCCGGACGATCGGGTGTGACCATCGTGCGGCCGAGAATCGTGTGCTCGCGCAGCGCGGCGAACACCTCGCCGGTCATGAAGGTATGAAAACGCTCGATGCGCTCCGCCTGCACGACCGCCCACTTCGCATGCGTGCCGGGCAGGCCGATCAGCGAGCGGGCGTTGCTGTCGGCGGCGTTGGTGTCTTGCGCGCCGTTCGCGTCCGCGTCGAGCGCGCCGAAAATCTGCGTCTCCTCGCCGCGCATCACGTTCGGCAGCTCGCCGCGTTGCAGCACGCCCGGCACGATGTGCAGCGTCGCCCCGCTCGCGGTCTGCACGCGGACGATACCGGCCACCAGCGCATCCGCGTTCGCGGGCGTCTCGACATACGGCGCTTCGAGCCAGCCCTGCGCGCTGCCGACCATCCCCGCCGCGATCACCGGCACGCCGCGCGCGTGGCCGAGCCACGCGCCGCAGGCGTCGTCGAACGCGGCGTCGAAGCCGCCCTCGGCCGCGCTGCGCGGCAGATTCATGATGCCGGCCGTCGATGCGCGCGTCGCCAGCACGCGACCGTGCGCGTCGAACAGATAGGCGCGCAGCGACGTCGTGCCCCAGTCGAGCGCGATCAGCGCGGCCTGCGTGAAATCGACGGCGGCGGTATCGGCGACATCGGTCGCGTCCGGCTTCACGCCCGGGTTGGGCGCGGCGGCGGCCTGGTGGTTCGCCAGCGTGGCGGTGCCCGCTTGTTTCATCGCTTGATCCTGCGCGTGGCCGGTTGCGGAGCGCGCCAACCGAGTTCCTCCGAAATCGCGCGCGCCTCGCGCTGCACGATCGGAATCAGTTCATCCATCCGTTCGAGCGACATGTAGGGAATCGTGCTCGCCACCGACAGCGCCGCGACGATCGCGCCCGACGCATCGCGCACCGGCGCCGCGACACAGCGGATCGCCGCTTCGTTCTCTTCGAGATCGAACGTGTAGCCGCCGGCCGCGTAGTTCGTCATGCGCTGCAGAAAGGTCGGCGCGTCGGGGCGGTTGTCCGGCTTGAAGCTGACGCCCGCGAGCGCGCGGCGCGACGCGTCGAACAGCGACTGCCATGCGTCGGAGCCAAGGTCGAGCATCATCGCCTTGCCGATGCCGGTCGACGCGAGCGGCATCCGATGGCCGACGCGCGAGCGCATTTCGAGGCCACGTGTGCCGGGAATCTTGTCGATGTACAGCACGTCGTCGCCATCGCGCACACCGAGGTGGATCGTGTCGAGTGTCTGCTCGGCCAGCGACTCCAGATGCGGACGCGCGACGGCCGTGAGCGGCATCTGTTCGAGCGCGATCGTGCCGAGCTCGATCAGCTTCGGCCCGAGCAGATAGCCGCCCTGCACCTGGCGCAGATAGCGCGCCTGCACGAGGCTGCTGACGAGTCGATGGGTGGTGCTGCGGGTCGTGCCGAGCGCGGCGCCGAAGCTGCGCAGGTCGCGCACGCCGGCCGCGGCCGCTTCGAGAATTGCGAGGCCGCGCAACAGCGTCTGCGTGCCGGCCTGCTGCGGCGTGATTTCCAGCAGCGTGACCGGCAGCCCGAGTCCGTCGACGGTCGCCGCGCGCGCCACCGGGCGGGACGCCCTCGCGGTCGCGGACGCGCTGGCGGCGACATTGGCGCTGACGGCTGAAGCCTCGCGCGGCGCGGAATTCAGCGCGGAATTGGCGGCGCTGTTCGGCCCGCCGGTCGACCCCGGCGCAGCCTCGGCCGCGCTGGCGGCGTGAGTGGGCATCGCTTTGTTCATGGCGATTCGCTTTCGGATGGTTTCTGCGCTTGGTGCGCGGGACCGGAGAACAGGGCGGGAACGCGGGCGGCGCCGCGCTCGCGCGGCTGCTGTGATCGGCTGCCAGACATGTTGGCCTCGTCTCCGGTTTTTTCTGTCGCGGTTCGCTGTATCGGCGCGCTGGAGCGCCGACTCGCGATGCATGTTGGCTTGGATTGTAGGGCGACTTTTGAGAATCACCAATATGTGAATGTTGAGTCCATATATTGAGATTTTAGTTGGCGATCACGTGTTTAGCGGAACGTCGCGCTCTTGAGTCAAGACGCAAAAAAGCCCGCGCGAGGCGGGCTTCGGAGCGGTAAAACCGAGGGAATCGAGCGCTTTTTCAATCCGGAAGTTCAGCCGCGCCCATCCGCCGCGCGATGACTCGCGCGCGTTGCGCGAGATACGCCGAACTCCTATGTTCATCGAAATATTTGGGGCGCGGCAGCATCACCGCGAGCCGCGCCGACTGCGCGGCCGTGAGCTTGCTCGCCGAGGTCTTGTAGTAGTACTGCGCGGCCGCCTCGGCACCGTACACGCCGTTGCCCCATTCGACCGAGTTCAGATAGATCTCGAAGATGCGCTGCTTGTCCATCAGCGTTTCGAGCATCCACGTGATGATCAGCTCCTGGCCCTTGCGGATATAGCTTTTCTCGCGCGACAGAAACAGGTTGCGCGCCAGCTGCTGCGAGATCGTCGAGCCGCCGCGCACGATCCGGCCTTGCGCCTTGTTGCGCTCCCACGCCTGCAGAATCGCGTCGGTTTCGTAGCCTTTGTTGTTGACGAAGTTCGCGTCCTCGGAGGCGATGATCGCGCGCTTCAGGTTGCGCGAAATCTGCTCGTACGGCACCCACGTGCGCTGCACCGACAGATCCGGCCGGTCCTGCGACAGACGCCATGCGTCCGAGCGCATGAACGCGGTCGAGCGCGGATTGACGACGTTCCAGATCGCGATCTGCGCGAAGTAGTACGCCTGGGTCGCGAGCCAGGCGATGGCCACCACCGCGAGCAAATAGCCGAGCCAGCGCAGCGGGCCGGCCTGGCCACGCGAACCGCTGGCACGGCGCGTCGCTGTCATGGTGCGTGCTGTCCGCGTGCTGGCGTTATGTGTGCGACGGCGCGGTCAGCAGCGCGCGCAATTCGGCGAGCACCGGTGCGCCGTCGGGGCGCACGCCGCGCCACACATAGAACGATTCGGCGGCCTGCTCGACCAGCATGCCGAGGCCATCGGCACCGCGCGCGCCGAGCTTCGCCGCGTGCTGCATGAAGACGGTCGGATGCGCGCCGTACATCATGTCGTAGGCGAGCGTGCCGTTGCCGAACGCGCGGTCGTCGCACTCGGGAAGCGACGCATCGAGGCTGCCCGCGGTCGCGTTGACGATCACGTCGTACTGCCCCGCTTCGATCGCGCGGGCGCTGCCGCCGGTGAGACGGCAGTGCGCGTCGCTCGCAGCCTGCGCGAACTGGTCGACCAGCGCCTCGGCCTTCTGCGCCGTGCGATTGACGATCGTCAGCGTATGCGGCGCGCGGTCGAGCATCGGCAGCACGACACCGCGCGCGGCACCGCCCGCGCCGAGCAGCAGGATCCGCGCGCCTTTCAGCGGCACGCCGAGATTCACCTCGATGTCGCGCACGAGGCCGAAGCCATCGGTGTTGTCGCCGTAGATCCCGTCGGCGTCGACGCGCAGCGTGTTCACCGCGCCGGCCGCGGCCGCGCGCGGCGACAGCGTGTTCGCGAACGCATGTGCTTCGAGCTTGAACGGCACCGTCACGTTCAGGCCGCGGCCGCCCGCTTCGATGAACGCGCGCACGTGCGGCACGAACGCGTCGACCGGCGCGAGCAGATGACGGTAGTCGACCGGCTCGCCGGTTTGCGCCGCGAAGCGTCCATGGATGAACGGCGACTTGCTATGGCCGACCGGATTGCCGATGACCGCGTAGCGGTCGCGTGTCTGGTTGCCGCTCATCGTCCCGGCTCCGTGATGTGTTGGTCGTTGTCGGCGGTGTTCGCGGCGTCGTTGCCGTCGCCGGTCGCCGCGGATTCGTCGGCGCCGGGGTTGTCGTTGGGACTGCCGCCGTCGGCTTCGGCCTGGGCCTCGGCTTCGCTTTCGGCGCTGTCGTCCGCTGCGTCGAGCAACTCCTCGTCGCCCTCGTCCTCGCCTTCTTCAGCTTCGGCGCCGCTCGTCACGGTCGGCGCATCGAGCACGTGCAGCAGACGCACCGACGCTTCGATCGTCAGCTCATCGATCGACATCACTTCCATCTGCAAACGCGTGCCGCGCGCATGCACGCCGAGGCCCGGCACGTGCAGCAGCAGCGGAATTTCTTCGAGTCGCACGAGATCGCCCTTCACGACCGACGCGACCACCTGCTTGCGATTCTCCTGCTTGAGCCAGCGCAGACACCAGAAGTACTCCATGCGGCGCTGGTAGTCGGCGTATGCGGTGTAAGTGTCGTCGAAGCCCTGCACGACCGCGAACAGATCGGCGTCCTTCGGTTTGAACGGCGCGGCGAGCTTCGCGGTCACGCCATGCTGCACGCACGCGATCAGCTGCCACTGGTTCACCAGGTCGACGTAGCGGCGCAGCGGCGAGGTGCTCCACGCGTACTGCGTGACGCCGAGCCCTTCGTGCGGTGCGGCGTTGGTCTGCATGCGCGTGCGCTTCGGGCCGCTCGGCGCGCCGAACGCGCGCTGCGTGCGATAGATGCCCGGCACGCCGTGATCGTGCAGGAATCCGCCCCACGACGAGTTCGCGAGAATCGCAAGCTCGGCGACGATCGTGTCGAGCGGCGAGCCGCGCCGGCGCGGTGTGATCGTGATGTGTTCGCCGTCGACGTAGAAATTGAAGTCGGTATTGCGCTGCACTTCGCGGCGCAGGCCGTAGCCGGCGCGCGCGGTCTGGCGCTTCTCGAACAGTGCCTGCGCGAACGGCCACAGCACCGCGATATCGTCCTTGTGCGCATACTCGCCCGTGCCTTCGGCGAGCGCCTGTTCGGTGACGATTTCGTCGAGCGTGTTGTGGCGCAGGTTGTTCTTCACGAACACGCGCTCGGCGCGCGTTTCGCTCGCGACGATCTCCTGCGTTTCGCGATTGACGATCACATACAGCGACAGCGCCGGCCGATAACCACCCTCGGCAAGCGTGAAGGTTTCGACGACGCTGTCGGGCAGCATCGTGATCTTGTCGCCGGGCATGTAGACCGTCGACAAACGGGCGCGCGCGATCGCATCGACGTCGTCGCCGCGCTGGATGCCGAGCGCCGGCGCGGCGATGTGCACGCCGATGCGCACGCGGCCGTCGGCCAGATGCTCGACCGAGAACGCGTCGTCGATTTCGGTCGTGGTGACGTCGTCGATCGAGAACGCTTCGATGTCGGCCTGCGGCAGATCGTCGGGCACGTTCGCGGCCGCCACGGGCGGGAAGCCGGTGCCGTGCGGCAAGAACTCGGACAGGAACTTCGCTTCGTGCAGCGCCCGCGGCGACGCGATCGCGCCGCATTCGAGCATCAGCCGCGCCTGCGAGATGCCGCGCGCGGCCGCGGCGTTTTCGAGCGCCTTGTACTCGATGGTGTTTTTGTCCGGCTTCGTCAGCAGTGCGAGGCCCTTGCTGCCCGCGAACGCGTCCGGCAGACGGCCAGCCTTCAGCTCTTCCTCGTACTGCGCCTGCACGAGCGCCTGCTGACGCTTGCGCTCGAGGCCCGCGAGCGCCATCTTCAACTGCTCTTGCGGCGCGCGCTGGTACATGCCGCGGCCCTTGCGGCGGAAGTACACCGGCGAGCCGTGCATGCGCAGCACCAGCGCCGCGCGCTCGATTGCGCCGAAGCTCGCGCCGAAATACTCGGCGCCCAGCGTCGCGAACGGGAATTCATCGTCCGGCGCGCATTCCCACAGGAAGTCGAGATCGATCTCCTGCGCCAATGCGTCGGCCTGCTGCATCAGTTCGGCCGCGGTGGGCTTCTCGAACTCGATCAGCACATCCTTCGCGCGCACCTTCGCGCGCCGCCCGCCCGGCAACTCGACCTGAAATGCGTCGCCCTGGCGCGACAGCACGCTGCCGGCCTTGAAACTGCCCGATTCCTCGAAGAAAACGTTCACTCAATACTCTCGTTCTGACTAGCATCTGCCGGTGCGCCCGACGCTCTGTGGCGATCGATCACTGCATGCGCGACACGGCAACCTGTTCGTGATAGTGAATCCGCGGCGCGCACTGCGCGCGCCAGCGGGTTGAATCTTGCGACCAGCGGTGGCGGTCGGTGTGTCTTTCCGACTGACGTCCTTGCAGGCCGTCAGGCCGCCGCGCGCGGCGCCGGCGGCTCGACGTGCTCGCCATCGCAGAACGCCAGCACGTCGTCGAGATACTGCACGAACTCGCTGATCGCGTGGTCGCTGCCTTCGATCAGCGTGGTGCGCGCGCCCGGATAGTGCGCGAGCATTTCGCGGTAGTCGAGCACTTCGTCGCCGGTGGCTGCCATCAAATAATAGCGTTCGGGGCGCGTGATCGACGCGACGCCGAGCGCGCGCAATTCATCCAGATGATGCGGCTCGACCACGATGCTGCCGCCGCCGTGCCACAGCGGCTGCTCGCCGAGATACGCGCTCAGGTCGCGCTGCGGCACGACCGCCGGGTTCAGCAGCACGGCCGGCCAGCCGTGCTTCTCGGCCAGATGCGTGGCGAAGTAGCCGCCGAGCGAACTGCCGATCACCGTCACCTGCTGGGCTCCGCCCTGCGCGCGAGCTTCGGCCACCCGCGCTTCGGCGAGCGCGACCGTCTCGAGTGGCGAGACCGGCAGCATCGGGCAGCACCACTCGTCGGCGCGGCCCAGTTCGGCGAGACGCGCGGCGAGCAGGCGCGCCTTGAACGAATTCGGCGACGAACGGAAACCGTGCAGATAGAGAATCACGACGCGCCTCGCGTCGAGAGAGAGTCGAGCAGCTTCTGATGCACGCCGCCGAAGCCGCCGTTGCTCATCACCAGGATCTGATCGCCGGGGCGCGCCGCGTGGACCACCGCCTTCACGAGCGCGTCGAGGTTGTCGAACGCCTGGGCCTTGCCGTCGAGCGGCGCGAGCGCTTCGCCGAGGTTCCAGCCGAGCGCGTCGCGCCCGCTCGGTGCGCCGTAGCCGAACACGAGGTCGGCATCGACGAGGCTCGCCGGCAATTGCGCCTTCATCACGCCGAGCTTCATCGTGTTCGAGCGCGGTTCGAGCACCGCGAGAATTCGCGTGTTGTCGCGGCCGACGCGCGCGCGCAGCCCCGCCACCGTCGTCTCGATCGCGGTGGGGTGATGGGCGAAGTCGTCGTACACGGTCACGCCGTCGACGCTGCCGCGCACTTCCATGCGGCGCTTCACATTGCGAAAGCCGGACAGCGACTTCGCGGCCTGCGCGGGCGGCACGCCGACGTGGCGCGCGGCGGCGATCGCGGCGAGCGCGTTCATGCGGTTATGCTCGCCCTGCACCTGCCAGTCGACCACGCCGACCCGCTCGCCGTTGTGATAGACGGCGAAGCGTTCGTCGATGGGCTCGCCCTGCTCCGCCGCTTGAATCTCCCAGCCGCCCTGTACGCCAAAGCGCTCAACCTCGCTCCAGCAGCCGCGCGTGAGCACGCGCTCGAGCGCGTCCTCGCGGCCGTTCGTGACGACGCGGCCGAGCCGCGGCACCGTGCGGATCAGATGATGGAACTGCGTTTCGATCGCGGCGAGATCGGGGAAGATGTCGGCGTGATCGAATTCGAGATTGTTCAGCACCGCCGTTTTCGGGCGGTAATGGACGAACTTGGAGCGTTTGTCGAAGAATGCGGTGTCGTATTCGTCGGCTTCGATCACGAAGAAGCTCGAATCGGTGAGCCGCGCCGACACGCCGAAATTCAGCGGCACACCGCCGATCAGGAAGCCCGGGTTCAGGCCCGCGTCTTCGAGCAGCCAGGTCAGCATCGAGCTCGTGGTGGTCTTGCCGTGCGTGCCGGCCACGGCCAGCACCCATTTGCCGTTCAGCACGTGTTCGCCGAGCCACTGCGGACCGGACACGTACGGCAGGCCGCGGTCCAGAATCGCTTCCATCAGCGGGTTGCCGCGCGTGACCACATTGCCGATCACGAATAGATCCGCGTTCAGGCCGTTCAGCTGGTCCGCGTCGTAACCCTCGATCAGACGGATGCCTTGCGCCTCGAGTTGCGTGCTCATCGGCGGATAGACGCCGGCGTCGCAGCCGGTCACCGTGTGGCCGGCATTGCGCGCGAGCACCGCGAGTCCGCCCATGAAGGTGCCGCAGATGCCGAGGATGTGGATGTGCATAAGCCTGTCGTGCCGCGCGGGCGTTTTTTGCGAGGGATGGGAGAGCCGCAGGACGGCCGGAACGACCGTCTGCAAAGGACGCCTATTGTAACCGACGCGGCGCGCGCCGCCCCTGCCGGCCACGCCCGGCGCCGCCCCGTCCGGGGCGCCGAACCGCGTCGCCAGGTGCGATCGAGTATCATGCAAGGATGGTTCGCAAATCACATTTCGATCCGCAGCGCGTGCGCGAGGAAATCGCGATCGCGGCTGCACGTCTGATTGCCGAAGACGGTCTGGACTACGCCAGCGCGAAGCGCAAGGCGGCCCGGCAGATCGTCGGCGAGACTCGTGTCGCCGGAGAATGGCTGCCGGACAACGACCAGATCGAAGAAGAAATCCGCGAATATCAGTCGCTGTTCCAGGGCGACAGCCAGCCGGCGCTGCTGCGGCGGCTGCGTGTGATCGCCGTCGACTGGATGGAACGGCTCGCGCCGTTCAATCCGTATCTGACGGGCGCGGTGCTCGGCGGCACGGCCGGCGAGCATTCGGACGTGCATCTGCAGGTGTTTTGCGACAACCCAAAGGAAGTCGCGATCTACATGCTCAATGCGAACATCCAGTACGACGTGTCGGAAACGCGCCACTTCGCGGGGCGCGGCTATGTGGAGACGCTGAGCTTTCTGTGGCGTCCCGCGAACGAGCGCAACGCCGAGCCGGTCGGCATCCACGTCGCGTTGTACGAAACCGACGACCTGCGCGGCGCGGTGCGCGCCGATGCCCGCGGCCGCGCGGCGCGGGCGAAACTTCAGGCGGTGCAGGCGCTGCTCGACGGCGACGAAGTGCCGTCTTTCACCAATTGATCAGACAGAACGGAGCACGATGAACACGAGACGTATGCTGGCGGGCGCGGCCGTTGCGCTGATCGCCGCGGGCGGCGGCGTGCTGGCCAATCACTGGCTCAATCGCGGTACCGACGTCGCGTACGCGGCGCAGCCCGGGTCACAGCCCGACACCCATGCGAGTCCCGTCCAGCAGTTGTGGACCGCGCCGGTCACGAACGTCGACGGCAAGCCCCAATCGCTGAGCCTGCTCAAGGGTCACCCGATCGTCGTCAACTTCTGGGCGTCGTGGTGCGGCCCGTGCGTCGAGGAAATGCCGGCGCTGTCGCAGATCCAGCGGGAGTACGCGAAGAAAGGCATCCAGTTCGTCGGCCTCGGCGTCGACTCGGAAAAGAACATCCAGACCTTCCTGCAGAAGGTCAAGGTCGCGTACCCCATCTTCGTGACCGGCTTCGGCGGCGCCGACCTCGCGCGCGCGTTCGGCAACAATGCGGGCGGTTTGCCGTTTACCGTCGTGATCGACGCAAAAGGCAACATCCGCTCGACAAAATTGGGCCAGATCGACCCCGCGGCGCTGCGCCAGACGCTCGATACGCTGTAAATTTCCCGATTTCTGACGCGGCGCTTTTTGACATCCGATTCCGTGCAGAACGAGCAAAAATGCGCGGATAATTCCCGAATTTGAGTGAAGTTGGGTCCATGGCCGCGCGGCGGGCCGCCCCGGCCGCAGCCGCGTACGCGCGCGAAACTAGACAAGTTTCTCTAATCAGCGCTAAAGTTCGCGCAATTCCACGGAAAAAGAAGCGACCATGACGCGACTGCTGGTACTGCACGGACCCAACCTCAACCTTCTCGGCACCCGGGAACCCGAGGTCTACGGTCGCGTGACCCTGCCGCAGATCGATCAGGCGCTGGCGGACCGCGCAGCCGACGCAGGCGTCGAGTTCGCGTCGTTCCAGAGCAATCACGAAGGCGCGCTGGTCGACCGTATTCAGGCGGCCCGCACCGAGCAAACTGATTTCATCCTGATCAATCCCGCCGCGTACACGCACACGAGCGTGGCCATTCGGGACGCACTAGCGGGGGTCGGCATCCCGTTCGTCGAGATTCATCTGTCGAACGTGCATCGTCGGGAACCGTTCAGGCATCACTCGTATTTCTCCGACCAGGCTGAGGGGGTCATCTGCGGCCTCGGCTGGAAGGGGTATCTGTACGCGCTCGAATTCGCGCTCGACCGGCTCGCGGCCGGCTCGTCGCGCGGCTGAATCCAAACACGTCCAATTTGAGCCGGCTACTGCACGCTTGCACGCGCCGGCACACTACGCATTGAAAAGGGGCACCCTGATGGATCTACGTAAACTCAAAACTCTGATCGACCTCGTCTCGGAGTCCGGTATTTCCGAACTCGAAGTGACCGAGGGCGAAGGCAAGGTCCGCATCGTCAAGAATGCGCCGCCGGTTTACGTCCAGCAGTCCCCCTCGTACGCCGCACCGCAATTCGCGCCGTCGGCACCGGCAGGCGCGGTCGAAGGGCCGGCAGCCGCCGCGGGTGCTCCGGCGACGCCGGCCGCCGCCGCGCCGCAGGGTCACGTCGTGACTTCGCCGATGGTCGGCACGTTCTACCGCGCGCCGTCGCCGGGCGCCGATCCGTTCGTGCAGGTCGGCGACACGGTCAAGGAAGGCCAGACCATCTGCATCATCGAGGCGATGAAGCTGCTCAACGAGATCGAGTCGGACAAGTCCGGCGTGGTCAAGGAAATCCTCGTCGAAAACGGCCAGGCGGTCGAGTACGGCCAACCGCTGTTCGTGGTCGGCTAACGCGGCACGCACCAATCGCCGCCCGCGCGCCGCTCGTCCCGAGGCGCGCGACCGATCCTCTGCGGCAGCCGGCGTCGTGACCGACCCGGCGCCCATTGATGAGTCGAAAACCCGCTATGTTTGAAAAAATCCTCATTGCCAATCGTGGCGAGATCGCGCTTCGTATCCAGCGCGCCTGCCGCGAACTCGGCGTCAAGACGGTCGTCGTCTATTCAGAAGCCGACAAGGAAGCCAAGTACGTGAAGCTCGCCGACGAGGCGGTCTGCATCGGCCCGGCACCGTCGAATCTGAGCTATCTGAACATGCCCGCGCTGATCAGCGCGGCCGAAGTCACTGACGCCGAGGCGATCCACCCCGGCTACGGCTTCCTGTCGGAGAACGCCGACTTCGCCGAGCGCGTCGAGCAGTCCGGCTTCACCTTCATCGGCCCGCGCCCGGAAACGATTCGCATGATGGGCGACAAGGTCACGGCCAAGCAGACCATGATCAAGACCGGCGTGCCCTG
Organism: Paraburkholderia sp. HD33-4; assembly: GCF_021390635.1. NCBI lineage: Bacteria > Pseudomonadati > Pseudomonadota > Betaproteobacteria > Burkholderiales > Burkholderiaceae > Paraburkholderia > Paraburkholderia sp. HD33-4. The sequence goes on from NZ_JAJEJS010000001.1 coordinate 3,885,059, forward strand.
CGTGCCAGGCTCGGAAGGCGCGCTGCCGGACGATCCGAAGGAGATCGTGAAGATTGCCCGCCAGGTCGGCTATCCGGTCATCATCAAGGCGGCGGGCGGCGGCGGTGGCCGCGGCATGCGCGTGGTCCACACGGAAGCGGCGCTCGTCAACGCGGTCAACATGACCCGCGAGGAAGCCGGCCGCGCGTTCGGCAACCCGCAGGTCTACATGGAGAAGTTCCTCGAGAACCCGCGGCACATCGAAATTCAGGTGCTGTCGGACTCGTTCAAGAACGCCGTGTGGCTCGGCGAGCGTGACTGCTCGATGCAGCGCCGTCACCAGAAGGTGATCGAGGAAGCGCCGGCGCCCGGCATCGCGCGTCGTCTGATCGACCGCATCGGCGATCGTTGCGCGGACGCGTGCAAGAAGATGGGCTACCTCGGCGCGGGCACCTTCGAGTTCCTGTATGAAAACGGCGAGTTCTACTTCATCGAGATGAACACGCGCGTGCAGGTCGAGCATCCGGTGACCGAACTGATCACCGGTGTCGACATCGTGCAGGAACAGATCCGCATCGCGGCCGGCGAGAAGCTCACTTTCCGTCAGCGCGACATCCAGTTCCGCGGCCATGCGATCGAATGCCGGATCAACGCCGAAGATCCGTTCAAGTTCACGCCGTCGCCGGGACGCCTGACCTCCTGGCATATGCCGGGCGGCCCCGGCATCCGCGTCGATTCGCACGCCTACAATGGTTATTTCGTGCCGCCGAACTACGATTCGATGATCGGCAAGCTGATCGCTTACGGCGCGACGCGTGAACAGGCGATCAAGCGGATGCGCATCGCGCTGTCGGAAATGGTGGTCGAAGGCATTCAGACCAACATCCCGCTGCACCGTGAGCTGATGCTCGACGCGAAGTTCGTCGAAGGCGGCACCAGCATTCACTACCTCGAAAACCGGCTGGCCGCGCGTCAGCAGGTCGCGGAAGAAGCGTAAGTCATGAGCTATCGGGAACTGGTCGCCGAACTGGCGCGCGAGCACGCGGAGGAGTTGTCCGACGCGCTGCTCGAACTGGGCGCGCTGTCCGTATCGGTCGAAGACGCCGACGCCGACACGCCCGACGAGCAACCGCTATTCGGCGAGCCCGGTCTCACGCCGGATCGCACCGCATGGCAGCATTCGCGCGTGATCGCGCTGCTCGCGCCGGAACACGATCCAGCCGTGCTGCTGACCGCCGCGGCCAACGAAATTGGACTCGATGCCGCGCCGGCGTACACCGTGCGCGAGGTCGAGGAGCAGGACTGGGTGCGACTCACGCAGTCGCAGTTCGATCCGATCCAGATCGGCGAACGCATCTGGGTCGTGCCGTCGTGGCACGACGCGCCGGACCCCGACGCGCTCGTGCTCGAGCTCGATCCGGGACTCGCGTTCGGTACCGGCAGCCACCCCACCACGCGCCTGTGCATGGAGTGGATCGAGCAGTCGATCAAGCCGGGCCAGTCCGTGCTCGACTACGGCTGCGGCTCGGGCATCCTCGCGATTCTGGCGAAGAAGTGCGGCGCCGATCCGGTGATCGGCATCGACATCGATCCGCAAGCGGTCGAATCGGCACGTCACAATAGCGAGCGCAATCGCGCCGAAGTCACCTATGGCTTGCCCGATGCCTGCCCGGCCGGCGAGTTCGATGTCGTGGTCGCGAACATCCTGTCGAATCCGCTGAAGCTGATGGCATCGATGCTGTCGTCGAAGGTGAAACCGGGCGGCCGCATCGCGCTGTCGGGCATTCTCGCGCGCCAGGCCGACGAAGTCGCGCAGGTCTACGCGCGCTGGATCGACATCAGCGTGTGGCGCGAACATGAAGGTTGGGTGTGCCTCGCCGGAACGCGCCGCGAAAGCAATTAGAATAAGGCGTATTGTCAACCTAACGGCCTCAGGCTCAACGGCTCGATATGCACCTGGCGACGCGTTGCCCCTTCTGCGAAACTGTCTTCCGTCTGCAAGCGGCGCAGCTTGCACAGCGCCGCGGCCTCGTGCGGTGCGGGCATTGCCAAGAAATCTTCGATGCGTCGAGCAGTCTGTTCGACGTCCCCGAAGGCGGCGATTTTTCCATGGCCAAACCGGTTGCCGCCGCGGCGGCGATCGAAGCGCTGTCGGGTGTGCGGCAACCCGGCCCGGACTTCAGCGGCAACGCATCGGACCCGTGGGCGCCGGCTTCGGAACAGGCCTCCGCCCGCTTTTCCACCAGCACGCTCGACAGCCGTTTGCGCGACCAGGCGAACAGCGTGCCGCTCGCGCCGCTGCCGCTTGGCAACGAGCACGCGCCGGTCACGTCAGGCGCTTCGCGCCAGCCAACCGAACCTGAGTTACGCGCCGGCGCGTTCACCGCACCGCTACCCGCGGACGATGAGCCGACGCTGGCCGACGCGCCACTCGAACCGTTTGCCTATCCCGCCGACGACGCGGTCGATGAGCCGCCTGTCGTCGCGGCCACCGCGGCGGCTGCGCCCACCGCGTCTGCGGCTCCACCGCGAGTCGAAGACGAAGCGCCGCGCGTCTGGCACAAGATCGGCCGCCCCGAGCCGTCCACGCTCGATGAACCGGCTCTGCGCGAACCAGCGAATCTGCATGGCGTGCCCGACAACGAACCGCGCTTCGACCCGCTCGGTGCGGGGCCGGCTAGCTTCGGCGCCGCAGCAGGCCTGGGCGCCGCCGCGGGTGCCGCAGGTACCGCGGGTGTCTTCGGCGCCGGCGGTCCCGGCGGCCCGCGCCCACCGGGCGGTCCTTCGCCCGCTCCATCGAGCGGCGAGCCGTTCTCGGTCAATCCTCCCGTCGGCGATGGCGCCGATCCGTTCCCGGTCATGCGCGAAACCCGCCCCGCGGACGCCGGGCGCGTCGGCTGGATCGTTGCCGGCGTGGTGCTCGCGGCGCTGCTCGTGATTGCGCTGCTCGCGCAACTCGCGTGGTGGCAACGCGAGACCGTGATGGTCAACCTGCCGCGCTCGCAAATTCTGTACGCGCAGGCCTGCGCGCATCTCGGCTGTCAGCTGACGCCGCCGCACGACATCGAAGGCCTGCTGGTCGAGCCCTCCGATCTGCGGCAGATCGACGGCCCGCACAAGCTCGAGCTGAAGATGCCGCTGCACAACCGCCTGAACATCGCGCTCGCCTACCCCGCGATCGAACTCACGCTGCTCGACGACCAGAACAACGTCGCGGTGCGGCGCGTGCTGTGGCCGCAAGATTATGTGCCGCCCGGCACCGTGATCGCGGCCGGCCTGCCCGCGCACGCGACGCAGACGATGATCGTGCACCTCGACACCGGCACCGCGATCGCCTCCAATTTCCGCGTTCAGATTTTTTATCCGTAACGCACCCTCGCGCGCCCGCCTTCGAGCGGGCGCATCATTGTCATCACTGACGCCCTTTTCGGAGCACAACACATGAGTCAAGTCACGCTGGGTGGCAACCCGATCGAAGTAAGCGGCACGTTCCCGTCGGTCGGCCAGCAGGCCGCCGCGTTCTCGCTGGTCGGTAAGGACCTGAAGCCGCTGACGCTCGCCGACTTCGCCGGCAAGCGCAAGGTGCTCAACATCGTCCCGAGTCTCGACACGCCGACCTGCGCGACGTCGACGCGCAAGTTCAACGAAGCCGCCGCGAAGCTCAGCAACACGGCCGTGATCGTCGTGTCGGGCGACCTGCCGTTCGCGGCATCGCGCTTCTGCACGACCGAGGGCATCGAGAACGTGGTGACCGCATCGACGTTCCGCGGCCATGAGTTCGCGCAAGCGTACGGCGTCGACGTGACGAGCGGCCCGCTGACCGGCCTGACCGCGCGCGCGGTCGTGGTGCTCGACGAGAACGACAAGGTCGTGCACGCCGAACTGGTCGGCGAGATCAAGAACGAGCCGAACTACGACGCAGCGCTCGCCGCGCTGAAGTAAGCCCTCTCGCGCACCACCGGCGGCACCGCGCCTCGCGCGCGGCGCCGTCGGTGAGTCGCGTCTCTTCCCACCGCTTTCATACAGGAACGCTCGCCTTGGCTACGCTCATCTGCGGCTCGCTCGCGTACGACAACATCATGACCTTCGAAGGCCGCTTTCGGGAGCACATCCTGCCGGAGCAGGTCCACATCCTGAACGTGAGCTTTCTCGTGCCGACCATGCGCCGCGAGTTCGGCGGCTGCGCGGGCAACATCGCCTATGCGCTGAATCTGCTCGGCGGCGACGCGCGCATCATGGGCGCGATCGGCGCAGTCGACGCGCAGCTCTATCTGGACCGGCTCGCGCAGCTGGGCCTGTCGACGGAAAACGTGCTCGTCGTGCCCGACACCTACTCGGCGCAGGCGATGATCACGACCGACCTCGAGAACAACCAGATCACCGCGTTCCACCCGGGCGCGATGATGCAGTCGCACCAGAACCGCGCCGACGAAGTGAAGGGCCTGACGCTCGGCATCGTCGCGCCGGACGGCTACGACGGCATGGTTCAGCACTCCGAACAGCTTGCCGCCGCTGGCGTGCCGTTCATCTTCGATCCGGGCCAGGGCTTGCCGCTGTTCGACGGCGAGACGCTGCGGCGCATCATTGAACTTGCTACCTATGTTGCGGTCAACGATTACGAAGCCGCGCTGGTGAGCAACAAGACCGGCTGGTCGATCGAACAGATCGCCAGCAAGGTCGACGCGCTGATCATCACGCTCGGCGAGAAGGGTGCCCAGATCCATCACGGCGGCGGTATCGAAGAGATTCCGGCTGTCACGGCAAAGCAGGTGCTCGATCCCACCGGTTGCGGCGACGCGTTTCGCGGCGGCTTGCTGTACGGTATCGAGAAGGGCCTCGGTTGGGCCACGACCGGCCGTCTCGCCAGTCTGATGGGCGCACTGAAGATCGAGCATCAAGGCCCGCAAAACTACGCGCCCAGCCGGGCGGAAATCAACGAGCGGTTCAAGCAGGCCTTCGGATACGACCTGCACTGATATCGCGTGCTATGGGAGTTTGGGAATGAGAACATCGAGTCGCCTGATCGTCGCCACCTTGATCGCCGGTTCGCTGGCCATGTCGGGGTGTGCGGTCAACAGCAGCTCTCCCGACGTTTTCACTGCTTCGCAGGCGCAGCGTGAACAGACGGTTCGCATGGCCACGGTCGAAAGCGTGCGCGCGGTGCGGATCAGCACGAACAACGGTCAGCCGAGCGGGGTCGGCGCACTCGGTGGCGCGGCGCTCGGTGCGCTCGCGGGCAGTACGATCGGCGGCGGACGCGGCTCGGTCGCGACGGGTATCGTCGGCGGCATCGGCGGTGCGGTCGCCGGCAACGCAGTCGAAAACCGCGTCGCGATGCGCGACGGCATCGAAATCACCGTGCGGCTCGATAATGGCGACATGCGCGCGGTCACCCAAACTGCCACCGGCGAAATCTTCCGCGCCGGCGATCGCGTGAGGCTGCTGTCGAGCGGCGGCGTCACGCGCGTCACGCACTAAGCGCAGTTCCCCTCTCGCACGGCGGCGCGTAGTTCAGCGCCGCGACGACGACATCACACGCATGCACCCTCACGGGTCCATGCGTATTTTTTCGTCTGGAACGCCAGGCAAAAAAAAACCCGCCACCGGCACACCGGTAACGGGACATTGACCGGGTGGCGCTCGCAAGAGCACGAGCACGACCCGGTCACCCGACACATCGTGCGATGTGTCGACCTACTACTACTGCTTACGGACGGCTGCCCGTCGGGAACGGCCATGCCGCTGCCGGGTTCAGCGCGGTCTTCACCGTCGCCGCCGGTGCCGCGCTCGAGACAGCAGGCGCAGCGGGAGCAGGCGCGGCCTTCTTGGCGACAGCCTTCTTCGCAGGGGCAGCCTTCTTCGCAGGCGCGGCGGCCTTCTTCGCAGGCGCAGCGGCCTTCTTCGCGGCAGCCTTCTTGGCAGGTGCAGCTTTCTTGGCAGCAGCCTTTTTCGCAGGCGCAGCCTTCTTGGCAGCGGCCTTCTTCGCCGGTGCTGCCTTCTTCGCTGCGGCCTTCTTCGCCGGTGCCTTCTTCGCTGCAACCTTCTTCGCTGCGACCTTCTTCACCGCGGCTTTCTTCGCCGGTGCTGCCTTCTTCGCCGCGACCTTCTTGGCTGCGACCTTCTTCGCCGCGACCTTCTTCACTGCGGCTTTCTTCGCCGGTGCTGCCTTCTTCGCCGCGACCTTCTTCGCTGCAACCTTCTTCGCTGCGACCTTCTTCACTGCGACCTTCTTCGCGGCGACCTTCTTGGCCGGAGCAGCCTTCTTAGCCGGAGCAGCCTTCTTGGCTGCGGTCTTCTTTGCTGCGGGCTTCTTGGCCGCGGCTTTCTTTGCAGTTGCCATCATTTTCTCCTTCAGGTTTTCAGATGAGGTCAGTTCAAACTACACCCTTCGTCAAAACCCGCTTCCCGCGGACGCTTCTCAGGGCGCGCGCTACGAAGCGGGCTATTCATCGGCGTACGCAGGTGCGGCGCGCTTACGCTAATGAATGCGGTAAGGCGCGCGGTGCCCCAGGGCACCGCGCGCCAAATCTGGTCGGCGTCGCAAGGCGACGCCGGCAATTGCTTGATCGGGCCGCCGGCAACGACGCCAGCGGCTTTTTCCGGGGGGAAGTTTGCCCATCCCACTGAAGGGTCCGCAAAGTGCCTGTCATGTTTGTGGGCCGTCAAGGCACCGGGCACGCTTTGCATCAGGCCGTTCTGCTCCTAACCCGGGGCGCCGCGGCCACAGGCGGCGGCATCCCCATCAATGAAACCATCCGCGACGCGGATCCCGGCTTACTCCCAGGAAAGCGCGCCGCCAGTCTGATATTCGATCACTCGCGTCTCGAAGAAATTGCGTTCCTTCTTCAGATCGATCATCTCGCTCATCCACGGGAACGGGTTTTCCTCGTTCGGGTACAGCGGATCGAGACCGATCTGCTGGCAACGGCGGTTGCAGATGAAGCGCAGATAGCTCTTGAACATCGACGCGTTGAGGCCGAGCACGCCGCGCGGCATCGTATCTTCGGCGTAGCGGTATTCGAGCTCCACCGCCTGCTGGAAGATCGCGCGAATTTCGGCGCGGAATTCAGCCGTCCACAGGTGCGGGTTTTCGAGTTTGATCTGGTTGATCAGGTCGATGCCGAAGTTGCAGTGCATCGACTCGTCGCGCAGGATGTACTGGTACTGCTCAGCCGCGCCGGTCATCTTGTTCTGGCGGCCGAGCGCCAGGATTTGCGTAAAGCCGACGTAGAAGAACAGGCCTTCCATCACACAGGCGAACACGATCAGCGAGCGCAGCAGCGTCTGGTCTGCTTCGAGCGTACCGGTCTTGAAGGCCGGGTCGGTCAGCACGTGGATGTACGGAATCAGGAATTCGTCTTTCGCGCGGATCGACGTGACCTCGTGATACGCGTTGAAGATTTCGCCCTCGTCAAGACCGAGCGACTCGACGATGTACTGGTAAGCGTGCGTGTGGATCGCCTCTTCGAACGCCTGGCGCAGCAGGAACTGGCGGCATTCGGGCGCCGTGATGTGGCGGTAGGTGCCCAGCACGATGTTGTTGGCGGCGAGCGAGTCGGCCGTCACGAAGAAGCCCAGGTTGCGCTTGACGATGCGACGCTCGTCTTCGGTCAGCCCATTCGGGTCTTTCCAGAGAGCGATGTCGCGCGACATGTTCACTTCCTGCGGCATCCAGTGGTTCGCGCAACCGGCCAGATACTTTTCCCACGCCCACTTGTACTTGAACGGCACCAGCTGATTGACGTCAGTCTGGCCGTTGATGATGCGCTTGTCGGCGACATTGACGCGCGCTTCGGAAGCGGCCGCCGCGTTGGCAACCGAGTTGCCGGCATGAGCGACGGGAGCGACAGCGATGTCGTTCGCGAAGACTTCTTGAGCGGAGGGAGCATGAGGAGCGGAACGCGTTCCTGTTTGCGAACCCACAGCCGACCCCGCAGCGTTGCGCAACACGTTCGGTTGCGTCGCGCTCGAGGGAGTTACGGCAGTGATCTCGTCATCCCAGTTGAGCATAAATGTCACCATCAATTTAGAACGGTTTGTACCATCTTTTCACGAGCGATAAAAGAGTTCGCTCACGAAAAATCCTGTTTTCGATTCGCGTTGCTACGTTCATACAACACTTTGTTCGACATGCTGCGTGTGACGCATCGAGTGACGCGTGATGAACGCGTGTTGAACATGTGTTGCCGAGGTCCTTCGCGAGCTCGAAGAGCAACGTTTCGAACGACGTTTCGTTGCTCTATCTATCTGTATTGCGCAGTGCGTTCGCGGCATCCGCCGACTGATCGATGGACTGATCGTTGCCGCGCGAGTCGCTCATCGCAAGTGTCGGCGGTGAGCTGCGTCGAGTGTGTTGCGCCGGCGTTGAAGGTGAAGTGCGATGCCGTGTCGAGCGGTGCAAACGGCTGGCGATTCTGATCGAGCCGCCGATCGTCGCTTCGCTCGAAGCCTTCGCCCGGCGCCGCGTCGCGCGCTTCGTCTGGTGTTGCCGACTGCTGCGCTGCCTTGCTGCTTCGACGAGCGGTGAGACTTCGATACGGCTCACCGCTCATCGACCTGCTTCTACTTCTACTTCATTGACGCGGCGCGCTGCTCGCCGCCTGCGGGTGCTCACCTGCCAACTCGTGTGCAGTTAGCAAGCAACGCTCCCGCTTCTTGCCCGTGCTTACTGGCAAGCCTCGCACTCGTCGAAGCCAGGATCGCCCGGACGCATCATGCAGACCGGACCGTCGGCTTCGGGTGCCGCTTCGACTGCGACCGCGGCAGTCGCTGCAGTCGCTGCCGCTGCCTGGAAGCCACCGCCCACACCACCCGTCGCGCCGCCCACGCCGAAGCCGCCTGCCGCGCCGCCTGCGCCACCCGAGCCTTCATGACCCGAGCTCACCGCGTTCAGCGCGCCGTGCGCGACCGTCGACTTCTCGACGTGCGTCGCCGCCATCGTGCGGAGGTAGTAGGTGGTCTTCAGACCGCGCAGCCATGCGAGCTTGTAGATCTCGTCGAGCTTCTTGCCCGATGCGCCCGCCATATAGATGTTCAGCGACTGCGCCTGGTCGATCCACTTCTGACGACGCGAGGCCGACTCGACGAGCCACACCGGATCGACTTCGAACGCGGTCGCGTAGATCGCGCGCAGGTCGGCCGGGATGCGGTCGATGCGCGACAGCGTGCCGTCGAAGTACTTCAGGTCGGCGACCATCACTTCGTCCCACAGGCCGCGCGCCTTCAGGTCGCGCACCAGGTAGTCGTTGACCACCGTGAACTCGCCCGACAGGTTCGACTTCACGTAAAGGTTCTGATAGGTCGGCTCGATGCACGCCGACACGCCGATGATGTTCGAGATCGTCGCGGTCGGCGCGATCGCCACGCAGTTCGAGTTGCGCATGCCGTAGGTCGAGATGCGCGCGCGCAGCGCGGGCCAGTCCATCGACTCGCTCGAATCCACCTCGACATAACCGCCGCGCGCTTCGGCGAGCAGCGCCACCGAATCCTGCGGGAGGATGCCACGGTCCCACAGCGAACCGCGGTAGCTCGAGTAGCGGCCGCGCTCTTCGGCGAGCTCGGTCGACGCGTAGTACGCGTAGTAGCAAACCGCTTCCATCGAGCGATCGGCGAACTCGACCGCTTCCTGCGACGCGTACGGCGTGCGCAGCATGTGCAGGCAGTCCTGGAAGCCCATGATGCCGAGGCCGACCGGACGGTGCTTCAGGTTCGAGTTACGCGCCTTGGCGACCGCGTAGTAGTTGATGTCGATCACGTTGTCGAGCATGCGCATCGCGACGCTGATCGTGCGCTTGAGCTTGTCGTGGTCGAGCGCGACCGTGCCGTCGGCCTGTTCCTTCAGGTGCGCGACAAGGTTCACCGAGCCGAGGTTACAGACGGCGATCTCGGCGTCGCTCGTGTTCAGCGTGATTTCCGTGCACAGGTTCGACGAGTGGACGACGCCGACGTGCTGCTGCGGCGAGCGCACGTTGCACGGATCCTTGAACGTGATCCACGGATGGCCGGTTTCGAACAGCATGCCGAGCATCTTGCGCCACAGCTGCGCCGCCGGAAGCTTCTTGAACAGCTTGATCTCGCCGCGCGCGACCTTGTCTTCGTAAGCCGTGTAAGCCACTTCGAATTCGGCGCCGAACTTGTCGTGCAGATCCGGGCAGGTGGACGGCGAGAACAGCGTCCAGTCGCCGCCTTCCATCACGCGCTTCATGAACAGGTCGGGAATCCAGTTCGCGGTGTTCATGTCGTGCGTGCGACGACGGTCGTCGCCGGTGTTCTTGCGCAGCTCGAGGAATTCCTCGATGTCGAGGTGCCACGATTCCAGGTACGCGCACACCGCGCCCTTGCGCTTGCCGCCCTGGTTCACGGCGACCGCCGTGTCGTTGACGACCTTCAGGAAGGGAACTACGCCCTGCGACTTGCCGTTGGTGCCCTTGATGTGCGAGCCGAGCGCGCGCACGCGCGTCCAGTCGTTGCCGAGGCCGCCGGCGAACTTCGACAGCAGCGCGTTTTCCTTCAGCGCTTCGTAGATGCCGTCGAGGTCGTCGTCGACCGTGGTCAGGTAGCACGACGACAGCTGCGAGCGATGCGTGCCCGAGTTGAACAGCGTCGGCGTGGACGACATGAAGTCGAAGCTCGACAGGATGTTGTAGAACTCGATCGCGCGCGCTTCGCGGTCGATCTCGTTCAGCGACAGGCCCATCGCGACACGCATAAAGAATGCCTGCGGCATTTCAATGCGCACGCCGTCGTGATGCAGGAAGTAGCGGTCGTACAGCGTCTGCAGACCGAGGTAGCCGAACTGCAGGTCGCGGTTCGCGTCGAGCGCGGCGCCCAGACGCTTCAGGTCGAACTGCTGCAGCTTGTCGTCGAGCAGGCCGGCACCGATGCCGCGCTTGATGAACTGCGGGAAGTACTCGGCGTAGCGCACGCCCATTTCGGCTTGCGTGACTTCTTCTTCGAGGATCTCGCGGCGGATCGTGTGCAACAGGATGCGCGAGGTGGCCTGGCTGTAGGCCGGGTCCTTTTCGATCATCGTGCGGGCAGCGAGGATGGCCGAGTCGTACACCTGGCTCATCGGCACGCCGTCGTACAGGTTCTTCACCGTTTCCGCGACGATCGGCTCGGCGCTCACCGCGTCGCCGAGATTCGCGCACGCGGACTCGATGATGCCGCGCAGCGCAGCCATGTCCAGCGGACGCGTGATGCCGTTGTCGGTCACGTTCAGGCCCGGCGTGCCGGCGGCCTCCGCATGCTCGTCATGCGCGCGCGCCTGGTTGCGCTTCTCGCGATACAGCACGTAAGCACGCGCGACGTTGTGCTCGCCGCCGCGCATCAGCGCGAGTTCGACCTGATCCTGAATGTCTTCGATATGGAACGTGCCGCCGTTCGGACGGCTGCGCACCAGCGCGCGCACCACGTTCTGCGTGAGTTGCTCGACCAGTTCGCGCACCCGCGCCGACGCCGCGCCCTGACCACCGTTGACGGCGAGGAACGCCTTCGTCACGGCGATCGCGATTTTCGACGGCTCGAACGACACCACGGTGCCGTTGCGGCGGATCACCTTGTAGTCGGCGTAGTTCGCTTGCGGCGCGAGCGACTGGGCGCCTTGAGTCTGGCCGAACGCCTGGCCAGTCGGTGAGCCCTCATACCGGGTCGTCACGTTGTCGGTGGTTTGCATGTGCAAAGCTCCTGGTCTTGGAAATGGCGGCGAGTGCCGCGGATTAAAACGAACGCCGCGCCGCCGCGTGCGCGTGCGATGAGGTGCAGGAAGGCCGGCTACGCCGGTTGGCGGGATGCAACTGCGAGGAAGCCTGGTTCGATTTGATGACGGTCTTCATCGGGTCGGTCGCGATCACTGGCTGGTCCTTTCCTGAATGCTTCTGGATGTGGCCGGAGATCCCCCACCGGCTGCGCCCCAGGAATTTTTTTTCGCTGTCTGGAATGCTTGCGGCGCCATGCTCGGGTAGCGGGGCGCCGCAGACTTATCCACTCTTATTCACTCGGTTATGCACATGGTTATTCACAGCACAACACAAGATATAGTGCGAAACTCAGTTGTCGGCACCAAGTATAGTGGAGTTTCGGGGCAGGTCAAACCGTTTTATTTGCGTTCGAAGTCTTGACTTTTGCGTCGCGCAACGCGCAGAACCTCCCCGGAGAAGCAGGCTGCGCCTCGTTCTCTGCGGATCACGCAAGATCGTGCGAAGGGGGATTACCGCGTTTCGGAAAACTTGAGATAGGGGAAATACCGACCGTCGAGCGACGTGTCGCTTTGCAGCCGCGGCCACTCGAAATGTGGACCGGGATCGGTCTTGCGACCGGGCGCGATGTCGGAGTGACCGGCAAGCGCGTCGATCGGATAGCGCGCCTTCAGTGCGCTCACGAGCGTGGCGAGCGCGCGGTATTGCGCCGCCTCGAAGGCGGTGGTGTCGCTGCCTTCGAGCTCGATGCCGATCGAGAAATCATTGCAGCGCTCGCGGCCGAAAAAATTCGACGGACCCGCGTGCCACGCGCGCTCATTGCACGACACGAACTGCTCGAGCGCGCCGTCGCGATGAATCACGAAATGCGCGGACACGCGCACGCCGCGCAGATGGGTGTCGTAGTACGGGTGAGCATCGCAGTCGAGCGTGTTCTGGAACAGCTCGGCAATCGCGGTGCCGCCGAACTGGTTCGGCGGCAGGCTGATGTTGTGAACGACGATCAGCGTCGGCACCGCGCCTTGCGGCCGCGCTTCGAAGTTCGGCGACGCAAGCTTGCGCGCGGCGGGAATCCAACCGTCGGCATCGACGGTGTACGCGCCGCTCATCGGGCGTCGCGGCCGCTCGGACGCGCGCCGTGGCGCTGCGCGTGCGCGGCGCAGCAGAACGCCTGCCCCGCGACGCTGACGGAGTCGCTCTTCGGCGCATGCACGCCGCACTCGACGCAGCGGATCATCGGCTCGGCAAGCTGCGGCTGTTGTCCATTCGAAGAACGCGCGCCGCCCTGCGCGGCGCCGGCACCGTTGGCGCCATGGGCACCGGTGCGTTGCGCGGATTGCGCGTCGTGGCGGCGCAGCGCCTTCACGATCCATTGACCGACGATGAACAGCAGAATCAGCAAAAAGATTTGTCGCATGGGGACACGCTCACACTACAGGCCGGTGCAACAGCACCTCCAAAACAAAACGGCTGCCGACGTACGCGAGCAACAGCGCGACGAACGAGGCCAGCACCCAGCGCAATGCCGCACGGCCGCGCCAGCCGGACACCTTGCGCGCGGTCAGCAGCGCGCCGAACATCACCCACGAAAGAATCGCGAACACGGTCTTGTGATCGAGCCGCAACGCGCGGTCGATCAGCTGCTCGCTGAACAGGATGCCCGACAGCAGCGTCAGCGTCAGCAGCACGAAGCCGGCGCCGATCAGACGGAACAGCAGCTTCTCGAGCGTGAGCAGCGGCGGCAGCGTGTCGAGCCAGCTCGACCACCAGCCGTTGCCCGCCGCCGCGTGTCGCTGCGCGAGACCGCCGCGCATCGAATGCAGACGCCGTTCGACCGCCAGCATCAGCACCGCGTGCAGCGCCGCGATCGCGAACAGACCGTACGCGATGTTCGCGATCAGGAAGTGCAGCTTGAACATCGGCGCGGCCGCATACGGCAGCACGCGCACGCCGCCGAACGCGAGCGGCAGCAGCGACGCGACGCACGCGAGCGGCAACACCAGCAGGCGCAGTCCGTCGAGCGGGAAAAAGAAACTTTCGATCCAGTAGATGCCGGCGCCGAGCCAGAACATCGCCGACAGCGCGAACGCGAAGCCGAACACCATCGCGTTCTGCGGGAAGATCGTGGTGTGCAGCAGCACGCCGTGTGCGAGTAGCGCGACGAACAGAAGCGCGCGCCCGGGCGCGCTCATGCCGGTAGCCACCGAGGCGCCCGCGCTCACGGCATGATCGGGCAGCGGCGGCACGCTCTCGAGCAGCGGATGCACGGCCGCGTGCCGGTGCGAGCGCCAGCCGACCACGGCAAGGCCGCCGTAGAGAAGCGCGGTGAGGGCATACAGTACAATATCCATATTCGAAGTTTACACTAGGGCCCTGCTCCGCGACGTCTAGCGCTTCGCGCGCTGCGCGGGCCTCACCGTTCATCGCTCCCCATGCTCGACAATCTGACTCAACGGATGGCGCGCGTCGTCAAGACGCTGCGCGGCGAAGCCCGGCTCACCGAGGCGAACACCCAGGAAATGCTGCGCGAGGTGCGCCTCGCACTGCTCGAGGCCGACGTGGCGCTGCCCGTCGTGCGAGAGTTCATCGCGAAGGTCAAGGAGAAGGCGCTCGGCGAGGAAGTGCTCGCCAGCCTGTCGCCGGGTCAGGCGCTCGTCGGCGTCGTGCAGCGCGAGCTGACCGCGGTGATCGGCGGCGATTACGAAGGCAAGGCCTCCGAGCTCAATCTCGCGGTCACGCCGCCCGCGATCATCCTGATGGCAGGTCTGCAGGGCGCCGGTAAGACGACCACGGTCGGCAAGCTCGCGAAACTGCTGCGCGAGAAGTACAAGAAGAAGGTGCTGACCGTCTCGTGCGACGTCTATCGTCCCGCCGCTATCGCGCAGTTGAAAACGGTGACCGAGCAGGTCGGCGCGGACTTCTTCCCGTCGGAGCCGAACCAGAAGCCGGTCGACATCGCGCGCGCCGCGGTCGACTGGGCCAAGCGCCACTATCACGACGTGCTGCTGGTCGACACGGCCGGCCGCCTCGGTATCGACGAAGCGATGATGAACGAAATCGCCGCGCTGCATGCCGAGCTGAAGCCGGCGGAAACGCTGTTCGTCGTCGACGCGATGCTCGGTCAGGATGCGGTCAACACCGCGAAGGCGTTCAGCGACGCGCTGCCGCTCACCGGTGTCGTGCTCACCAAGCTCGACGGTGATTCGCGCGGCGGCGCGGCGCTGTCGGTGCGTCACGTGACGGGCAAGCCGGTCAAGTTCGTCGGTGTCGCCGAAAAACTCGACGGCCTCGAAGTGTTCCACCCGGACCGCATGGCGAGCCGGATTCTCGGCATGGGCGACATTCTCGCTCTCGTCGAGGAAGCGCAGCGCGGCGTCGACGTGCAGGCCGCGCAGAAGCTCGCCGACAAGGTCAAGAAAGGCGGTGACTTCGACCTCAACGATTTCCGCGCGCAGCTCACGCAAATGAAGGGCATGGGCGGCCTGTCGTCGCTGATGGACAAGCTGCCCGCGCAGTTCCAGCAGGCCGCGGCCGGCGCCGACATGAGCCAGGCCGAGAAGCAGATGCGCCGCATGGAAGGCATCATCAACTCGATGACGCCGGCCGAGCGCGCCAAACCCGAACTGATCAAGGCGACCCGTAAGCGCCGCATCGCCGCGGGCGCGGGCGTGCAGGTGCAGGAAGTCAACCGCATGCTGAACCAGTACGAACAGATGCGCACGATGATGAAGAAGCTCAAGGGCGGCAACCTGCAGAAGATGATGCGCGGCATGAAGGGCATGATGCCCGGCATGCGCTAAGCTTGATGGGGACGGCGCGCGCCAGCGCCAATGCGCGGCGCGGCTGACTTCGGCATCGTGCGGGTTTATTCTGTAGCGCATTGCGTCGTCCCTCGCAGGAACGCCCCTCGGGACGTTGCCTCCCACACTATGTATACAGTTACCGTCCGTCAGACGTCATGAACCGCGAAGAAGCCCTCCATATTTTTCAACATTCCGAAGAGATCGTTTCGGCCTCGGACGTCGGTGCGTCGATCGTCCGCATGGCGGGCGCCATCCGCGACGAGATGAGCGAGGACTTCCCGCTCGTGCTGTCGGTGATGGGCGGCGCCGCGGTATTCACCGGCATGTTGCTGCCGCACCTCGATTTCCCGCTCGAGTTCGACTACATCCATCTGACGCGCTACCGCAATACGACCAAGGGCAGCAACGAGATGCAATGGCGCGTCGCGCCGGCCGAGTCGGTCAAGGATCGCGTGGTGCTCGTGCTCGACGACATCCTCGATGAAGGCGAGACGATGGCGGCGATCCGCGACCGCATCCTCGCGATGGGCGCAAAGCGTTTCCTGTCCGCGGTGCTGTGCGAGAAGATCATTCCGAAGGCGAAGCCGCTTCGCCCGGATTACTGTGGCTTCGAAGTGCCGGACCGGTACGTGTTCGGCTGCGGGATGGATGCGAAAGGCTACTGGCGCAACCTGCCGACCATTCGGGCGTTGACCGAGGGCGCGTGAGCGACCCACCCGCGTACCGGCGAAAAAAAAGCAGCCCGCAAGGCTGCTTTTTTTATGGCTGCTTTTCTATGACCTGGAAAGTGGCAACTCGCGCACCGGCTCCCGCTTCACAGCTTGTGCACGAAAGCGCGGATCCCGCCGAGCATCATCTCGACTGAAATCGCGACGAGTACGAGCCCCATCAGCCGCTCGAACGCCGCCATCACCCGTTCGCCGAGCCACGCCTGGATGCGCTCGGCTAGCATCAGCACGATCGCGCAGATGATCATCGTGACGGTCAGCGCACCGACCCACTCGAACGTCTTGCCCGGCGCCTGCGAGGTCAGCAGCATGACCGTGGCCAACGCCGACGGCCCCGCCAGCGCCGGGATCGCGAGCGGCACGATCAGCGGCTCGCCGCCCCGCGCGTCGCCGCCGAAAGGCCCGTCCGGATGCGGAAACACCATGCGCAGCGCGATCAGGAACAGCACGATGCCGCCGCCGATCCGCAACGACTGGTCACTCAGGCTCATCATGCGCAGAAAGCTCTGCCCGAGCACCATGAACACCAGCAGGATCACAAACGCGATCGCGACCTCGCGCAGGATCACGATCGTGCGACGCTCCGGCGACACACCGCGCAGACAGCTGACGAAGATCGGGATATTGCCGAGCGGATCGGTGATCAGGATCAGCAGCACCGTCGCGGACAGGAAGGTGTACTCCACCGCCCGCTCCGCTTAGTTCGCGAGCGCCGCGCGCACTTTGTCGATCACGGTCTGCGCGGCGTCCGGCACCGGCAGCAGCGTCGCTTCGGCGTCACGGCGACCCTGATACTCGAGCTTGCCGTCCTTCAGACCGCGCTCGCCGATCACCAGCCGATGCGGCACGCCGATCAGCTCCCAGTCGGCGAACATGACGCCCGGACGCTCGCCGCGATCGTCGAGGATCACGTCGATGCCGGCCGCGACGAGTTCCGCGTACAACTTGTCGGCCTGCTCACGCACCGCGTCGCTGCGGTCATAGCCCATCGGGCACAACACGACTTCGAACGGCGCAATCGACTCCGGCCAGATGATGCCCTTGTCGTCGAAATTCTGTTCGATCGCGGCGCCGAGGATACGCGTGACGCCGATGCCGTAGCAGCCCATTTCCATCGGCCGCGGCTTGCCGGTTTCGTCGAGGCAGGTCGCGTTCATCGCTTCGGAGTACTTCGTGCCGAGCTGGAACACGTGGCCCACTTCGATGCCGCGGCAGATGTCGAGCACGCCCTTGCCGTCCGGCGACGGATCGCCCTTCTTCACGTTGCGGATGTCGGCGACGACCGGCTCCGGCAGATCGCGGCCCCAGTTCACGCCAGTAGTGTGATAGTCGACCTCGTTCGAGCCGACCACGAAGTCGCTCATGTTCGCGACCGTGCGGTCCGCGATCACCTTGACCGGCTTCTTCGTGTCGATCGGACCGAGATAGCCCGGCGGCGTGCCGAACGTCTCGATGATCTCGGCTTCGGTGGCCATGCGGAAATTACCGAGGCCCGGCAGCTTGGCCGCCTTGATCTCGTTCAGATCATGATCGCCGCGCAGCATCAGCAGCCAGATGGTCGCGTCGGCGCCCTCGTTCTCGGTGGCGAGCACGACCGACTTGATCGTGCGCGCGAGCGGGATGTCCAGCAGTTCGGCAACTGCTTCGCACTTGGCCTTGCCGGGCGTCGCGGTCTTCTTCATCTCTTCTGCCGGCGCCGCGCGCTGGGCGATCAGCGGCAGTGCTTCGGCTGCCTCGACGTTCGCGGCGAAATCCGAGGTCGGGCAATACGCGATGTCGTCTTCGCCGGTCTCGGCGATCACGTGGAACTCATGCGAGCCGCTGCCGCCGATCGAGCCGTTGTCGGCCGCCACCGCGCGGAAGTCCAGACCGAGCCGAGTGAAGATGCGCACGTACGCGTCGTACATCTTGCGATACGACTCGCGCAGACCTTCCGCGTCCTTGTCGAACGAGTACGCGTCTTTCATGATGAATTCGCGGCCGCGCATCACGCCGAAACGCGGACGGATCTCGTCGCGGAACTTCGTCTGGATCTGATAGAAGTTGACCGGCAACTGGCGATAGCTCTTGATCTGGTTGCGCGCGATGTCGGTCACGACTTCCTCGTGCGTCGGGCCCATCACGAAGTCGCCCTGTTTGCGGTCCTTGAAGCGCAGGAGCTCGGGGCCGTACTGCTCCCAGCGGCCCGATTCCTGCCACAGCTCGGCCGGCTGCACGGCCGGCATCAGCAGTTCGATCCCGCCTGCCCGGTTCATTTCCTCGCGCACGATCGCTTCCACCTTGCGAATCGAACGCAGGCCGACCGGCAGGTAGTTATAGATGCCGCCCGCGATGCGACGGATCATGCCCGCGCGCACCATGAGCTTGTGGCTGATGATTTCGGCGTCGGCGGGCGCTTCTTTGAGGGTGCCGATAAAGAAACGGGAGGCTTTCATTCAAGGTGTCCAAAAGCGGCGGCTTCCGGTGGGACCGCCAGAAAAAGGTGAAAACATGGGGAAAATCGACACAGATCCACGGCGAAGCCGGCATGGTTCGCCCGACCGGCGGCGCACTGCCCCTGCGCAGCGCCGAAACTGCCGCACAAGCCTGTCTCACAAGGGATAGGGCACGGAAAACCAACAGGCTACCGCAAACACGGGCCTGTTGCGGCGAATCGGTCCATTCTTATGCGATTCGGTGCGTAGGGTCCGTTATCTGTTTATAATCAAAGCAATTTTAAAGGATTCGAAGGTGGTTGTATGCTGGATCGTGAAGGCTTTCGCCCGAACGTCGGCATCATCCTCTTGAACGCGCACAACGAGGTGTTTTGGGGCAAACGGCTCCGTGAACATTCCTGGCAGTTTCCGCAAGGGGGCATCAAATATGGTGAGACCCCCGTGCAAGCGATGTATCGGGAGTTACACGAAGAGACCGGGCTGCTTCCCGAGCACGTCAAGGTGATCGGTCGCACGCGCGACTGGTTGCGTTATGAGGTGCCTGACAAGTTCATCAAGCGCGAAGTACGCGGTCATTACCGCGGCCAGAAGCAAATCTGGTTTTTGCTCCGGATGGTAGGACGCGACTGCGACATCTGTTTGCGCGCCACCGACCACCCTGAGTTCGATGCGTGGCGTTGGAACGAGTACTGGGTGCCGCTCGACTGTGTGATCGAGTTCAAGCGGGATGTGTATCAGTTGGCGCTGACGGAGTTGTCCCGTTTTATGCGCCGGCCTGCGCCGCGTGCGGAAAAACCTGGCGGGCATCATGGGTCACGTTATCCCCGGATAGCGTCGTCGATGCAAAGCCCGCCGGATTCCACGGTAAGCACGGTGTTCACTACCGTCACTACCGTGAGTTCGGTCAGCGTCGAAACTTCGACGCGCGTGCTGGTCGTGCCGGATTGCGGCCCCGGCTTACGGGATGCGAACCTGGCACCGGAGCATGAGCGCGAAACGGCCGAAGCCGACGAGGCCATCGCTTCGTCAGTCCGACGAGGTTTGCGCGATTAACCATTCCAGGCGGCGGCTCACGCCGCCTCTCTCTGGCGCGGCTTTCGGGCCGCACCCGTATTTCGAGGGAATCATATTGAAAGCATTTGCACTCGCCGTGGCGTGCGTCGCCACCGGCGCCCTGCTGGCAGGCTGTTCGAGCGCCGGCAAACCGAGCAACAAGGACGACAGCGCGTTCACCTATCTGTTGGATCGCAAAAGCAACTGGGTTGAAAACAAGGTCGACACGTTGCCGCCGCTGCCCTCCGACGCGAGCCTGCTGCCGTTCGAGGTCTCCGGCAATACGCCGCTGCAATTTGCGATCGACCCGAAGTCGGTCAGCGTCGGCGACGACGGCGTAGTGCGTTACACGGTGGTCGTCACAAGCCCGGGCGGTGCGCGCAACGTCAACTACGAGGGCATCCGCTGCGACACGTATGAATGGCGCCAGTACGCGGGGCTGAACGCCGATCACGACGGCTGGGACATGACGGTCGCGAACCAGTTTTCGCGCATCGAAAACGGCGCGCTGAACGCGTACCAGGCCGCGCTGTATCAGGACTATATGTGCGCGAACAAGATTCCGACCGGCACGGCGCAGCACATCGTCGAGAACATTCGTTACAAGCGCACTCAGACGTCGCAGATTCATTGAATCCGTTCTCGCGGCGCGTACCTGAGTCGGACGCCGTCGCTTATGCGTGACGATAAAAAGCCGTTCCAGCCTGCGCTGGAACGGCTTTTTCGTTAGCTCTTTAAGCCCGCGCCGCCCGAAAGATCAAAGCAGCACGAGATTGTCGCGATGAATCAGCTCGGGCTCGAGCATGTAGCCGAGCACCGACTCGATTTCGCCGCTCGGACGCCGCTGGATCAGTTTGGTTTCCGCGCTGCTGTAGTTCGTCAAACCACGTGCGACCTCGCGGCCCGACGCGCTCAGACACGCGATCACCTCGCCGCGCGCGAATGCACCCTGCACGCCGACGATGCCGATCGGCAGCAGGCTCTTGCCGCCGGCGGTCAGTTTTTCGACCGCGCCGTCGTCGATCACGACGTGGCCGCGCACCTGCAGGTGATCGGCCATCCATTGCTTGCGTGCCGCCATGCGCGCGGTGCGCGCGATCAGCTGCGTGCCGATCGCCTCGCCGGCCGCCAGTCGCAGCAGCACGTCTGCCTCGCGCCCACTCGCGATCACCGTATTGGCGCCGCTATGCGCCGCGCGCTTGGCGGCGAGAATCTTGGTCAGCATCCCGCCGCGGCCGAGGCTCGAGCCCGCGCCGCCCGCCATCGCCTCGAGCTCGGGGGCACCGGCGTCGGCCTGCTGGACGAGAGTCGCGTTCGGGTCTTTGCGCGGATCTGCGGTGAAGAGGCCTTGCTGGTCCGTCAGGATGATCAGCGCGTCGCCCTCGATCAGATTAGCGACCAGCGCGCCGAGCGTGTCGTTGTCGCCGAACTTGATTTCGTCGGTGACGACCGTGTCGTTCTCGTTGATGATCGGCACGACGCCGAGCCGCAGCAGCGTGAGCAGCGTGGAGCGCGCATTCAGATAGCGCTCGCGGTCGGCGAGATCGGCGTGAGTAAGCAGGATCTGCGCAGTCTGGATGGAATGTTCGGCGAAGCGGCTTTCATACACTTGCGCGAGGCCCATCTGACCGACCGCCGCAGCCGCCTGCAGCTCATCGATTTCTCGCGGCCGCTTCGTCCAACCCAGGCGCTGCATGCCCTCGGCGATCGCGCCGGAGCTGACCAGCACCACTTCCTTGCCCTGCGCGCGCAGTGCGGCAATCTGCGCGGCCCAGCGGCCGATTGCCGCATGATCGAGGCCGCGCCCGTCGTTCGTAACGAGGCTCGAACCGACTTTGACGACCAATCGCCGTGAATCTGCGATGACGGAACGCATTGTGCGCTGTCTCCCAAGATGACGCGTGATGCATGCCGGCACCCACCGCTGGCGCCGGTGCTCGGGTTGTTATTCCTGCGGATCGCTGCTGGCTTCGCCGGTCGCGGCCGATTTTTGTGTACCCTCGCGAAAACGCACGTCGGAGGCGAGGTCTTCGGCTTCGGCCGCGCGCTGCGCGTCCGAGTGCTCGGCGAGATAGTCGAACACCGCGTAGCAAAGATTTTCACAGCCCTGGCCGGTCAGCGCCGAGATCTCGAACACCGGACCATCCCAGCCGAACCCTTCCAGGAAAGAAGCCACTCGCGCTTCGCGATCGTCCTCTGGCACCATGTCGAGCTTGTTCAGCACAAGCCAACGCGGCTTCTGAAAAAGCTCCTCGTCGTATTTGCGCAGTTCGTTGACGATGGCCTTCGCTTCCACGACCGGATCGACCGATTCGTCGAACGGCGCGATGTCGACGATGTGCAGCAGCAGCCCGGTGCGCTGCAAGTGGCGCAGGAACTGATGGCCGAGGCCGGCGCCTTCCGCCGCGCCTTCGATCAGCCCCGGAATGTCGGCGATCACGAAGCTGCGGCTCGGACCGACGCGCACGACGCCGAGATTCGGCGCGAGCGTGGTGAAAGGATAATCGGCGATTTTCGGCTTCGCGTTCGATACCGACGAGATAAACGTCGACTTGCCCGCATTCGGCATGCCGAGCAGACCGACGTCGGCCAGCACCTTGAGTTCAAGGCGCACCATGCGACGCTCGCCCGGCTTGCCGTCGGTCTTCTGACGCGGCGCGCGGTTCGTGCTGGACTTGAAATGCAGGTTGCCGAGACCGCCGGCACCGCCTTGCGCGATTTGCACGCTCTGATTGTGCTCGGTCAGATCGGCGATCAGCTCGCCGGTTTCCATATCTGTGATGGTCGTGCCGACCGGCATACGCAGCGTGATGTCGTCGCCGCCTTTGCCGTAACAATCCGAGCCGCGGCCGTTTTCGCCGTTGCGCGCCAGATGCTTTTTTGCGTAGCGGTAGTCGATCAGCGTGTTGATGTTGCGGTCAGCGACCGCGATCACGCTGCCGCCCCGGCCGCCGTCACCGCCATCAGGGCCGCCGAACGGAACGAATTTCTCGCGGCGCATCGACGCGCTGCCATCCCCTCCGTCGCCGGCGATGACTTCAATCCTCGCTTCGTCAATGAACTTCATGCGTTACTCCGTCCCGTGGTGTACTGCCCGATTCGATGCAGGGGTTGATACTGATTGGATTCTGCTATTTTGCCGCGCGCGCCGCGCGTTGATCAATCTACCGAACAGCATAGTCGCCGGTGACAAGCGGTTGGCCGCACGGCTTCGGCGCCATAAGAAAGAGGCGCCGCAATAAAAAAAGGCCCCGCGAACTTCGCGGGGCCTTTTCCGGTCCTGAAGCCCGTGCCCGATAAAACTCAGGCTGCCGGGACGACGGAAACGGTGTGCTTCTTCGCCGCGCCCTTCGTCGAGAACTGGACGTGGCCGTCCTTCAGCGCGAACAGGGTGTGATCCTTGCCCATACCGACGTTCTCGCCAGCGTGCATGCGCGTACCGCGCTGACGCACGATGATGCCACCAGCGTTGATAGCCTGGCCGCCGTAAACCTTAACGCCGAGGCGCTTCGATTCGGAGTCGCGGCCGTTCCGGGACGATCCGCCTGCCTTTTTGTGTGCCATTTGATTTGCTCCTTAACCGGTGCGCTTACGCGTTGATCGCGTCGATGCGCAGTTCGGTATAGTTCTGGCGGTGGCCGCCATGCTTCTGGTAGTGCTTCCGGCGACGCATCTTGAAGATCGTCACTTTGGCGTGACGGCCTTGCGACACGACGGTAGCCTTGACGGAAGCCCCACTGACCAGCGGCGTACCGAACTTAATCGATTCGCCTTCGCCCACTGCGAGAACCTGGTCGAGCGTGATTTCAGCGTCAATGTCTGCCGGTATCTGTTCTACTTTAAGTTTTTCGCCGACGGCAACTTTGTACTGCTTGCCACCGGTTTTTATGACCGCGTACATTGAGAACCTCACTCTGTATTCATTTTTCCCGCGCACCGCGCGCGGAAACCCTCAATTATACATAGAGTTAGCTACTCGGTCAAAACCTGCTTAGCAAACCGTCTTCCATCAGGCTTCGACCTCTCTCGCAGGCGCTCGCAGATGGTAAACCAGCGACGCGCGGCGCCCCGCAGACGGCCTTGGGAGGCGGCCCTGACGCCATGCGGAAAGCATCCGCGCCGCAGCCGACGACCCGGAAGCGCCCCGATCGCCTTATAATTCGCGGCACTACCCAATTCAGCCATCATGTCGTCGACTGCCACCTCCTCCCCCAACGTCGCCAGCCTGCTCGCTCCGATCTCCGAAGACATGCAGCAGGTCAATCGCGTCATCCGGCAACGTCTTGCGTCGGACGTGATGCTGATCAATCAGATTTCCGAGTACATCATCAGCGCCGGCGGCAAGCGGCTGCGACCCGCGCTGCTGTTGCTGGTGGCGGGCGCGCTGGGCGATACGACGGGGCACCGGCACGAATTGGCTGCGGTCGTCGAATTTATTCACACGGCCACACTGCTGCACGACGACGTGGTCGACGAGTCCGACCTGAGGCGCGGCCGCCAGACCGCCAACGCGCTGTTCGGCAACGCGGCGAGCGTGCTGGTCGGTGACTTCCTTTATTCGCGCTCGTTCCAGATGATGGTCGGCGTGGGCAAGATGCGCGTGATGGAAATTCTGTCGGAGGCGACCAACATCATCTCCGAAGGCGAAGTGCTGCAGTTGCTGAACATGCACGATGCGGACGTCGACGAAACCCGCTACATGCAAGTGATCCGCTACAAGACCGCCAAGTTGTTCGAGGCGGCCGCTCAGCTCGGCGCGGTGCTGGCCGGCGCTGACGCGAAAACCGAAGCCGCCGCCGCCGAATACGGGCGCCGCATCGGCACCGCGTTCCAGATCATGGACGACTGGCTCGACTACACGGGTACGGCCGAGTCGATGGGAAAGAACGCCGGCGACGATCTGCGCGAAGGCAAGCCGACGCTGCCGCTCATTTATCTGATCGAACGCGGCGCGCCTGAGCAGTCGGCGCTCGCGCGCGAAGCCATCGAGCAAGGCGGCACCGACCGTTTCGATACGATCTTCGACGCGATCACGCGCTCCGGCGCGCTCGATCACACGCTCGAGTGCGCGAAACACGAGGCGCAGGCAGCCGCGGCAGCAATTTCTTCATTTCCCCATTCCATTTTCAAAGAGAGCCTGCTAGAATTATGTTCTTACTCGACGGCAAGACAGTCTTGAACGAGACTGAAACGCCGAATTAGTCCGGATCGAGTCAGCAGTATCAAATCGGGGTGTAGCTTAGCCTGGTAGAGCGCTACGTTCGGGACGTAGAGGCCGGAGGTTCGAATCCTCTCACCCCGACCAGATTCTCCTTGTTAGCTCAAGGTTCAAAAACCGCCGCAGCATTGCTGGGCGGTTTTTTGTTTTGCGCGGCGGTTTTTTGTTTTGCGCGGCGGTTTTTTGTTTTGCGCGGCGCTTTTTCGCTACCCTCGTGCTGTGCGTCGCCGGTTCATTTTCGTCCGGCTCGCGTAGCAGCGCGTGCATTGCCACGCTGTCGTGGTTGCGCCGCCAACCGCCGTCCGCGGCGGAACGCTCAGCCCCCTCTGCTATATTCTCTCCATCCTTTCCCTCATTTTTCACGACGCGTGGAACAACTTCCCTTATGGGCGCAGATAGGCGCCGTCCTTCTGCTGCTTGTCTGCTCCGCCTTCTTTTCCATTTCCGAGACAGCGATGATGGCGCTCAACCGTCATCGCCTCAAACATCTCGCCAGCAAGAACACGCTCGGCGCGAAGACGACCCAGGGCCTGCTCGCAAAAACCGATCAACTGCTTAGCGTAATCCTGATCGGCAACAACCTGTTCAACACGAT
Source organism: Paraburkholderia sp. HD33-4 (assembly GCF_021390635.1). Lineage (NCBI taxonomy): Bacteria > Pseudomonadati > Pseudomonadota > Betaproteobacteria > Burkholderiales > Burkholderiaceae > Paraburkholderia > Paraburkholderia sp. HD33-4. Next base: position 3,910,566 of record NZ_JAJEJS010000001.1, read on the forward strand.
CATTCCGGTACTGACCACATCGGTCGCGCTGCATACATTCGGCCGCAATAGCCTGGTGCTGTCGATCGCGACCGGTATCGTCGCGTTCCTCATTATTGTGTTCGCGGAAATCACGCCGAAAATCGTCGGCGCGACATTTCCCGAGAAAATCGCGCTGCCCGCGAGCCTGCTGATCGCACCGCTGATGCGCGTCGCGAGACCGCTGATCTGGTTCGTCAACCTGTTCGCAACCGGCATCCTGCGCGTGCTGCATATCAATACGAAGGGCGGGCGCGACCAGCGGCTGTCCACCGAAGAACTGCGCACCATCGTGCTCGAGTCGGGCAGCTTCATGCCGACCAAACACCGCAGCATCCTGCTGAACCTGTTCGACCTCGAAAACATCTCCGTCGATGACGTGATGATCCCGCGCCGCCGTATCGAGGCGCTCGACTTCGATGCGCCGTTCGAACAGATCCTGCATCAACTGGAGACCTGCTATCACAACAAGCTGATCGTCTACCAGGGCGACATCGACCGCGTGCTCGGTGTGCTGCATGTGCGCAAGACGCTGTCGGCGCTGCACAACCAGGAGCTCGAACGCGATACCTTGCGCGAACTGCTCGCCGAGCCGTACTTCGTGCCGAGCGGCACGCCGGTGTTCCAGCAGTTGCAATTCTTTCAGGAGAGCCGGCACCGCATCGCGCTCGTCGTCGACGAGTACGGCGAACTGCAGGGTCTTCTGACGCCCGAAGACATCATCGAAGAGCTGATCGGCGAATTCACCACGTCGATTCCGCGCGGCGCCAGCTCGCGCGGAGGCTGGAACGACGCCGGCGAATGCATCGTCGCGGGTAGCATGCCGTTGCGCGAGCTTAACCGCTGGCTGCAACTCGCGCTGCCCACCGACGGCCCCAAAACGCTCAACGGCCTGATTCTCGAAATCCTCGAAGACATTCCCGACGGCGACGTCTGCGTGCGCATCGGCGACATCAAGCTCGAGGTGATGCGCAGCGACGATCAGGCGATCCGCACCGTCAAGCTGTTCAAGCCGCCGTCGCGCACGAAGGCCGGCAAACCACGGTCGGGCTGACCCCCGCGCCGTCGCTCGCTGACTCACATCCAGCATCGCACACGCTCGCGACACGCGCCATTAGCCGAATGGCCGAATGGCATTCGGACGCCCGCATCCGGAAGATGAAGCCGTCATGTTCTACAGGCGGCTCATCACCGGTTTCTCATGCCAACACCCTTTGCCACCGCCGCGGCATTGCCGCGCCCACTCGCTGCCGACGGCGAATCCAGCGCAACGAGTCTGAACGATCCGGACAACGCCCCAGCCGTGCGTCTGTTGACCGACACGTTGCAAGAAGCGACGCGGCGCAATGCGTCGGATATCCACATCGAGGCGGCCGAACATGGCTGGCGTGTGCGCCTGCGTATCGACGGCGTGCTGCATGAAATCCCGCGGCCGCCCGCGCATCTGCGCGACGCGTTCGTCACGCGGGTGAAGGTGCTCGCGCGCATGGACATCGCCGAGCGACGCGTGCCACAGGACGGCCGGCTACGCCTCGCGACGTCGCCAGGGCGACTCGAGGACTACCGCGTCAATTCGCTGCCGACACTGTTCGGCGAAAAGCTCGTGCTGCGACGGCTCGACGCGCTGCCCGCCGATCTTTCGCTCGACTCGCTCGGCCTCGATCCGCGGCAGCGCGAAGCCGTCGACGCCGCGATCCGCGCGCCGCACGGTCTGATGCTGGTCACCGGACCAACGGGCAGCGGCAAGACGCTGTCGCTTTACTGCTTTCTGAACCTGCTGAATGACGAGGCGCGCAACCTCTGCTCGGTGGAAGACCCAGCCGAAATCCAACTCGCAGGTATCAACCAGGTCAGCGTGCGCGAAAAAGCCGGGTTGACTTTCGCGGTCGCGCTGCGCGCGTTCCTGCGTCAGGACCCGGACGTGATCATGGTCGGCGAGATCCGCGACAACGAGACCGCCGACGTCGCCGTGAAGGCCGCCCAAACCGGCCATCTCGTGCTGTCCACACTGCATACGAACGACGCGCCCGCAGCCATCGCACGGCTCATCGATATCGGTGTCGAGCCGTACAACCTGGCCGCCGCGCTACGCATGGTGACCGCTCAGCGCCTCGTGCGACGACTGTGTGTCGCGTGCCGCGCACCCGCGCCGCATTCGGCGGCGGCGCTCCACGCCGCAGGCTTCGGCGAACATGAGCTTGACGGCTGGCAACCGTATGCGGCGACCGGCTGCGTGGTTTGCCACGGCATCGGCTATAGGGGGCGCGTCGGCATCCATCAGGTGATGCCCGTCTCCGACGCGATGCGCGAGCTGATCGTCGCAAGCGCGGGCGCGCACGAGCTGGGCCGCCTCGCGCAGACCGAACAGGTCGCGACGTTACGTGACGCGGCGCTAGCGCGCGTGCGCGACGGCACCACGAGTCTCGCCGAAGCGCTCGCTGCGACGGAGGTCGCATGAGCACCGCCGCGCTGTCGCCAACACGGCCCGTCGCAGCCGACCTGCGCTTCAGATGGCGCGGCGTCGACGCGGACGGCGCGCGACGCAGCGGCACGCTGATCGCGCCTGACGCGAGCGTCGCGCGCACGATGCTCAAACACGACAACCTCTTTATCGTGGAACTCGCAACGCAAGGGCCGGCGCCGCGCCCGAAGAGCAGCGCGGCCGATGTCACCCTGTTCACGCGACAACTGTCCAGTCTGCTGCGCGCCGGTTTGCCGCTCGCGCCCGCGCTCGAACTACTCGCACAGGCGCCGACAACCGGCCAGCGGCAAGGCATGCCGCGCATCGTCGGCACCGTCGCGCGCGACATCACTTCCGGCCTGCGGTTTTCGGCGGCCTTGCAACGGCACCCCGCGCAGTTCAATGCGCTGTATTGCCAGCTCGTCGAGGTCGGTGAAGCGGCGGGCGCGCTCGTCACCGTGCTCGCCCGCCTCGCCGACGATCGCGAACGCGCCGCAGCGCAGCGCGCGAAGGTGCGCGCTGCGCTGACCTATCCAGTCGCGATCCTGCTGCTCGCGATCGCGATAACCGCCGCGTTGCTGGTGTGGGTCGTGCCGACGTTCAAGCAGACCTTCGATGGCTTCGGCGCGAAGCTGCCCGTGCCCACGCAGTTCGTGCTGGCGCTCTCGGCGGGCGCCGCGCGCTGGAGTGTGCCGCTGTTCGTACTGATGCTCGCAACGAGCTCGGCCATTACGTTCGTGCTGCGTCGTTCGGCAAGCGCGCGCATCCGTTTCTCGCGCGTGTCGCTCAGCCTGCCGGTGGCTGGCCCGCTGCTGCGCACATTGTGTGCGGCTCGCTGGAGTCGCGCGCTCGGCACGTTGCTGTCCGCCGGCACACCGCTCGCCGACGCGTTCGACTCGCTCACGCAGGCAACCGGCAATGCGTTTTTCGATCGCGCGACGGCAGGCATCGCCATCAGACTGCGGCGCGGCGAACGACTCGCCGCGGCGATGCGCGCGGCCCACTGCTTTCCTCCCGAGGTCGTGCAGCCCGTTGCGGTCGCCGAGGAATCCGGTGCGCTCGACAGCATGCTGCTCGATATCGCGTCGCTTGCCGATCGCCAGGTCGACGACAGGATCGGCACGCTATCGAGCCTGTGCGAACCGCTCGTGATCGTCGTGCTCGGCACGCTGGTCGGCGGCCTCGTGATAGCGATGTATCTTCCCATTATTCAACTCGGCAACGTGGTGTAGCATCGCAGCCGAATCCCCTCCATCACCATGCAGGCTCCTCTTCCGCTCGTGTCACAAACTTCCTCCAGCCTGCTCGCGGGCTTACTGCCAGGCCGCTTTGCCAGCGATATCGGCCTCGCCTTCGCGAGCCTGCCCGCCGCCATGCAGATCGCGCTCGCGATCGTGCTCGGGCTCGTGATCGGCAGTTTTCTCAACGTGGTCGTGCATCGGTTGCCGATCATGCTCGAGCGTGCATGGCGCGCCGAGATCAGCGAGACCACCGACGAGCCGCAGACCGACGACGGACTGCCCGCGCGCTACAACCTGTGGGTGCCGCGCAGCGCCTGCCCGCATTGCGGCCATGTACTGAGCGCGTGGGAGAACCTGCCGGTGCTGAGCTATCTGCTGTTACGCGGCCGTTGTTCCGCTTGCGGCGCGCACATCAGCGCGCGCTATCCGCTACTCGAAATCGCGAGCGCCGTCTTCGCTGCGGGCGCACTAATGGCGTTCGGCCCGACGCTGATGGCAGTCGCCGCGTTCGGCCTATGTGCAACGTTGCTCGCGATGAGCGCGATCGACATCGACACGCATCTGCTGCCCGACTCCTTGACGCTGCCGCTGTTGTGGGCTGGCCTGATCGTCAATTTCAACGGCATGTTCACGAATCTGCACGATGCGGTGCTCGGGGCTATCTTCGGATATCTGGTGTTGTGGGCCGTGCATTGGGTATTCAAGCTCGTGCGCGGCATCGAAGGCATGGGTTATGGCGACTTCAAGCTGCTCGCCGCGCTCGGCGCGTGGCTCGGCTGGCCCGCGCTGCCGCAGATCGTGCTGATCGCCGCGGTGGCCGGTGCCGTGATCGGCCTCGTGGCGACGTGGCGCGGCCGTATGCGCTTCGAGGAGCCGCTGCCGTTCGGGCCGTTTCTCGCCGCGGGTGGTGCGCTCACGCTGTTTGTCGGCACGCCGCTTTACCTCGCTCTGGGAGGCTGAAGTATGTTCGTCGTAGGACTAACCGGCGGCATCGGCAGCGGCAAATCGACGGTGGCCAACCTGTTCGCCGCGCGCGGCGTACCGCTCGTCGACACGGACGTGATCGCGCATCGCATCACCGCGCCACATGGCCTCGCAATGCCGCACATCGCCGCCGAATTCGGCGCGGAGTTCGTCGCCCTCGACGGCTCGCTCGATCGCGCGCGCATGCGCACGCTCGTGTTCAGCGACGAGAGCGCGCGCAAACGTCTCGAGGGCATCACGCATCCGCTGATTCGCGCGGAAACCGAGCGCGAAGAGCACGAAGCGCAAGGGCCGTATGTGATCGTCGTGGTGCCGTTGCTGGTCGAGTCCGGGACCTGGAAGAACCGCGTGAACCGCGTGCTCACCGTCGATTGCAGTGTCGACACGCAGATCGCCCGCGTGATGAGCCGCAACGGCTTCAGCCGTGAGCAGGTGCTCGCGATCATCGCGCGCCAGGCCACACGCGAAGCGCGCCTCGCCGCCGCCGATGACGTGATAGTCAATGACAATGCGCCGCTCGAAGAACTCGAGGCGCAGGTGGATGCTCACCATCAAGCGTATCTGTCGCTCGCGAAGGGCGAGGCCGAGTTGTAGCGCGCGCAGGTCACAGGGCGGATCTTCGCTGCAGGCATCAAGCTCATACGAAGCCTTGTGACGGCAGATATGCACCCTCGACACGCGCCGTCACCGACACATTGAACTTTGCGCGCACGCGGGAGCCGAAGCGCTCATAACACCGGGAACTCACAAAAAGTTGCGAAAGCGCGCAGAAAGAGTGCGTGATTGCCTGGGTAGTCCCACGGCATTAGAATGTTTTGCATTCCTGTCACCGACCACGCCCGAGGCGAGCCCGCTTGATCCTTTACGAGTACCCCTTCAATGAGCGAATCCGAACGCTGTTGCGGCTCGAAGATCTGTTCGAGCGCTTCACGTTCTTTCTGACTCAGGAAGACGCGCGGGAACATCACGTCGCACTGACAACGCTGTTCGAAATCTCCGAAGTGGCGGGTCGCGCGGATCTGAAGTCGGATCTGATGAAAGAGCTCGAGCGGCAGCGGCAAACGCTCGCGCCGTTTCGCGGCAATCCGGGCATCGAGCAGAACGCGCTCGAAGCGGTGCTCGGCGAAATCGAGCAGACCCTGGCGGGACTCACGCAGATGCAAGGCAAGACCGGCCAGCATCTTGCAGACAACGAGTGGCTCGCAAGCATTCGCAGCCGCGCAATCATCCCCGGTGGCACCTGCAAATTCGACCTGCCCTCGTATTACGCGTGGCAACAGTTGCATCCCGATCAGCGTCGCCAGGACATTGCCAAGTGGGTGACACCGCTTTTGCCGCTGCGCGACGCGGCCACGATCGTGCTGAGGCTCGCGCGCGAGTCGGGCCAGGCGTCGAAGGTGATGGCGATGCAAGGCAGCTATCAGCAAATGCTGTCGGGGCGCTCGTATCAATTGATGCAGGTACGCGTCGCTCCCGAATTGCGCGTGATTCCCGAAGCGAGTGCCAACAAGTACATGCTGTGGGTGCGCTTCACGGTGCAGGACGGCGATCTGCGGCCGCGCGCGGTCGACGTCGACGTGCCGTTCCAGCTTACGCTCTGCAGCCTGTAACAGCCTGTCAACCACTGCCGCATCGAGCAGCGCGCAGCGGATTTGACGGAATGCGCCTTTTAAGCTACGCGAAATAGCCCTATATTCGTTACTTGTTCCGTTTGCGATTGACCGTCCGACCGTATGCCAACCGTCGTCAAATGTCCTACCTGCGGTAAAGATGTCCGCTGGAGCCCTGAAAGCCGCTTCCGTCCTTTCTGCTCCGAGCGCTGCAAGCAGATCGATCTCGGCGCATGGGCCGCCGAAAAATACAAAATTGGCGGCAATGAACAGGAAGGCTCTTCGTCCGAAGAGGAAACTCCGCGCGGCGACTACAACCCGCACTGAGCGAGCCAGAAAAAAAGCCACGCGAACCGACGCTGCCGATACAGCGCCAGCTACCGCGTGGCCTTGTCAGCTACTGCCGTCAATCAATCAGTTCTTCTCGGCAGCGAGCCACTCCAGCACCGGGATCGTCGCCGGCAACAGCGGCGAGACATCTGCAGGCAAGCTCTGCCACACGAAGGCCTGACCTTCACGCCCGTGCGGCTCGCCCGACCACTGCGTCACCTTGCAGAAGAAGAGGCGCACATAGGCGTGCGGATAATCGTGTTCGAGCGTATGCCACAAATGGCTTGCCTCGACCTCGATTCCAAGTTCCTCGTGCAGTTCTCGCGCAAGCGCGGCCTCGACGGATTCACCCGCTTCCAGCTTGCCGCCGGGAAACTCCCAGTAGCCCTCGTACGGCTTACCCGCCGGTCGCTGCGCGAGCAGATAGCGCCCATCCGGCTGCACCAGCACGCCGACCGCGACTTCGGTGACCGGACGGCCCGCGCCGTTGGTGCCGGGGCTATTGCCCGCGCGATCGCCCGCGCTTTTGCTAGCGTCGCTCATGCCGGCGTCTTACGGCCGGACCAGTCGCGCGCGAACTGCCACGCGACCCGCCCCGAGCGCGAGCCGCGTTCGAGCGCCCACACGAGCGCATCGCCGCGTGCCGATTCGATCTCGGCGTCGTCGCAACCGAAATGGCGCAACCAGTGCGCGATGATCGTCAGATAGTCGTCCTGCTTGAACGGATAGAAGCTGACCCACAGCCCGAAACGCTCGGACAGCGAAATCTTCTCTTCGACCAGTTCGCCCGGATGAATCTCGCCGTCCGACGTGTGCTTGTACGTCTCGTTGTCGCTCATATACTCGGGCAACAGATGGCGGCGGTTCGAAGTCGCGTAGATCACCACGTTGTCGGACTGCGCGGCCACCGAGCCGTCGAGCGCGACCTTAAGCGCCTTGTAGCCCGACTCGCCTTCTTCGAACGACAGGTCGTCGCAGAACACGACGAAACGCTCCGGCCGCTTCGCGATCAGATCGACGATGTCGCCGAGGTCGTGCAGATCGTCCTTGTCCACTTCGATCAGGCGCAGGCCGTCTTTCGCGTACGCGTTCAGACACGCCTTGATCAGCGACGACTTGCCGGTACCGCGCGCGCCCGTCAGCAGCACGTTGTTGGCCGGCTGACTGCGCACGAACTGGCGCGTGTTCTGTTCGATCAAGCCTTTCTGGCGATCGATGTTCTGCAGGTCGTCGAGCGTGATCGACGAAATCGCGGGCACCGGCTGCAGGTAGCCGCGCCCCTGGCGCTTGCGCCAGCGAAATGCGACCGCGGCCGACCAGTCGATGTCCGGTGCGGCGGGCGGAAGCATCGCTTCGAGGCGGCCGAGTACGGCTTCGGCCCGGGTCAGAAACTGTTCGAGTTTGTCCATGGTAAGTGGGCGGCCAGCGGCCGCGCTTTGAACCTGTTTACGAGCGGTAGTCGGCGTTGATGCTCACGTAGTCGTGCGACAGATCGCAGGTCCAGATCGTGGCTTGCGCATTGCCGCGGCCGAGCACGACGCGAATGCCGATCTCGCTCTTTTTCATCACGCGCTGGCCGTCTTCTTCGCGGTAGGCCGGGTTGCGGCCGCCGGCAGTCGCGACCAGCACGTCGTCCAGATACAGATCGATCTTGCCGACGTCGAGATCGTCGACGCCGGCATAGCCGATGGCCGCGAGAATGCGGCCGAGGTTCGGGTCCGACGCATAGAAGGCCGTCTTCACGAGCGGCGAGTGGCCGATCGCGTAGGCGATCTGACGGCATTCGCCGACGCTCGAACCGCCTTCGACATGCACGGTCATGAATTTGGTCGCGCCTTCGCCGTCGCGCACGATCAGTTGCGCGAGGCTCTGCGCGACCTCGGTCACCGCGTCGCGCAGCGCTGCATAAGCGGGCGAGTCGGTGGACGTGATCGCCGGCAGGCTCGATTTGCCCGACGCGATCAGGATGAACGAATCGTTGGTCGACGTATCGCCATCGATCGTGATGCAGTTGAACGAGCGGTCAGCGACGTGCTTTACGAGCTCGTCGAGCACCGGCTGCGCGACGGCTGCATCGAACGCGAGGAAGCCCAGCATGGTCGCCATGTTCGGCTTGATCATGCCGGCGCCCTTGCTGATACCCGTCAGCGTGACCGTGTGACCGTCGACCGCGACCTGGCGCGAGACCGCCTTCGGCAGCGTGTCGGTCGTCATGATTGACTGCGCCGCGTCGTACCAGTTCGCTTCTTTGCGGTTCGCGAGCGCGGCCGGCAAGCCGGCCTTCAGACGATCGACCGGCAGCGGTTCGAGAATCACGCCGGTCGAGAACGGCAGCACCTGCTCCGGCGCGATGTCGGCGAGACGCGCGAGTTCCGCGCAGGTGTCGCGCGTTGCCGCGAGGCCCGGCTCACCGGTGCCCGCATTCGCGTTGCCGGTGTTGATGACCAGCGCGCGAATCGGCTTGCCGCCCGCGCGCACGCGTTGCAGGTTCTCGCGGCAGACCGTGACGGGCGCCGCGCAGAAACGGTTCTGCGTGAACACGCCGCCTACCGTCGCGCCTTCGTCGACGGAAATGACGAGCACGTCCTTGCGGTTCGGCTTGCGGATGTTCGCTTCCGCCCAGCCGAGCGTGACACCGGCGACGGGGTGGAGTTGAGCGGGATCGATCGAGGGAAAGTTGACAGCCATGGTCGCGACCTGTCGAAGAAAATGCCGGCGGACGCCGGCATTGGGGAAACGGAACTGATGACCCGGGTGTGTTGCCGGGTCACCCGCGAAATCAAAACGGCCAAGCGTCGCTCAAAAACGACGCGGCGCGCCCGAAAGCGCGCCGTGTCGGCATTTATGCGATCTTGCCGTGGCACTGCTTGTACTTCTTGCCGCTGCCGCACGGGCACGGGTCGTTGCGACCAACCTTCGGCACGTTGTCGGTGTTCATGTGCACGGCCGCCTGCGGCGCCGCGCCGTGGCCGTGGCTCATCGCATCGCCGATCATCGCGGCGGCGGCCGCTTCGGCCGCGACGGGCGCGGCGGCGCCGGCTTCCGCGAATTCGGCATGACGGAACTCGACGTTCTCCAGATGCGAGCCCTGCTCTTCCATCTGCTCCGCGGCCGCTTCGAGCTGCTCCGGCGACTGGATCTGCACGTTCATCACGATGCGCGTGACTTCGAGCTTCACGGCGTCGAGCATTGCGGCGAACAGTTCGAACGCCTCGCGCTTGTATTCCTGCTTCGGGTTCTTCTGCGCATAGCCACGCAGATGGATGCCCTGACGCAGATGGTCGAGCGCGGCCAGATGCTCGCGCCATGCGCGGTCGAGCGTCTGCAGCATGATCGAGCGCTCGAACGCGCTGAACGATTCGCGGCCGACCAGTTCGACCTTCGCCTCGTAGCCCTCGTCCGCTGCGGCCTCGACCGCTTCGAGAATCTCGTCCGGGCTGATCGAGTTCGACTCGTTGATCATTTCCTGGATCGCGAGGTCGAGCTGCCATTCGTTGCGCAGCACTTCCTCGAGCTCGGGCACGTCCCACTGCTCTTCGATGCTGCCCACCGGCACGAACTGATGCACGATGTCGGAAATCACGCCATGACGCATCGCGGTGATGGTCTCGGTGATGTCGTTGGCTTCGAGCAATTCGTTGCGCTGCTGGTAGATCACCTTGCGCTGGTCGTTCGAGACGTCGTCGTATTCGAGCAATTGCTTACGAATATCGAAGTTGCGCGCCTCGACCTTGCGTTGCGCCGATTCGATCGAGCGCGACACGATGCCTGCCTCGATCGCCTCGCCTTCCGGCATCTTCAGGCGGTCCATGATCGCGCGCACGCGGTCGCCCGCGAAAATGCGCAGCAGCGGATCTTCCAGCGACAGATAGAAGCGCGACGAACCCGGGTCGCCCTGACGGCCGGCACGGCCGCGCAACTGGTTGTCGATCCGGCGCGACTCATGACGCTCGGTGCCGATGATGTGCAGACCGCCCGCGGCCTTCACCTGATCGTGCAGCGTCTGCCATTCGTCGTGCAGCTTCTGGATGCGGCGCTGCTTTTCGTCGTCGGCGAGCGTTTCGTCCTGCTCGATGAACGACGCCTGCTTCTCCGCGTTGCCGCCGAGCACGATGTCCGTACCACGGCCGGCCATGTTGGTCGCGATCGTAATGCGTTGCGGACGGCCCGCTTCGGCGACGATCGCCGCTTCGCGCGCGTGCTGCTTGGCGTTCAGCACTTCGTGCGGCAAGCCGGCCTGCTTCAGCAGATGCGACAGCACCTCCGAGTTCTCGATCGACGTCGTGCCGACCAGCACCGGCTGACCGCGTTCATAGCATTCGCGGATGTCGCGGATGACCGCGTCGTAGCGCTCCTTCGCGGTCTTGTAGATCTGATCCTGCTTGTCGATCCGCTTCGGCGGACGGTTGGTCGGGATCACGACCGTTTCGAGACCGTAGATCTCGTTGAATTCGTACGCCTCGGTGTCGGCCGTGCCGGTCATGCCGGCCAGCTTCGCGTACATGCGGAAGTAGTTCTGGAACGTGATCGATGCGAGCGTCTGGTTCTCGCTCTGGATCTTCACGTGCTCCTTCGCCTCGACAGCCTGGTGCAGACCGTCAGACCAGCGGCGGCCGGCCATCAGACGGCCGGTGAATTCGTCGACGATGATCACTTCGCCGTTCTGCACGACGTAGTGCTGATCCTTGAAGAACAGCGTGTGCGCGCGCAGCGCCGCGTACACGTGGTGCATCAGCGTGATGTTCTGCGGCGCGTACAGGCTTTCGCCCTCGCCGATCAGGCCCCACTCGGAGAGCAGGCGCTCGGCCTTTTCATGGCCCGACTCGGTCAGGAATACCTGACGGCCTTTTTCGTCCAGCGTGTAGTCGCCCGGCTTCTCGACGCCGGTGCCGTCCGCCTTCTCTTCGCCGATCTGGCGCTCGAGCAGCGGCGGCAGGGCGTTCATGCGCACGTAGAGTTCAGTGTGATCTTCGGCCTGACCGGAGATGATCAGCGGCGTACGCGCTTCGTCGATCAGGATCGAGTCCACCTCGTCGACGACCGCGAAGTTCAGGCTACGCTGCACGCGCGCGTCGGTCTCGTAGACCATGTTGTCGCGCAGGTAGTCGAAGCCGAATTCGTTGTTGGTGCCGTAGGTGATGTCGGCGGCGTAGGCTTGCTGCTTCGCCGTGTGCTCCATCTGCGACAGGTTGATACCGACCGACAGACCGAGGAAGTTATACAGACGCGCCATCCATTCGGCGTCACGCTGCGCGAGGTAGTCGTTGACCGTGACCACGTGGACGCCACGGCCCGACAGCGCATTCAGGTAGACCGGCAGCGTCGCGACGAGCGTCTTGCCCTCGCCGGTGCGCATTTCGCTGATCTTGCCGTAGTGCAGCGCCATACCGCCGATCAGCTGCACGTCGAAGTGGCGCATCTTCAGCACCCGCTTGCTGGCCTCGCGGCAGACCGCGAACGCCTCCGGCAGGAGCTTGTCGAGCGATTCGCCGCTCGCGACGCGCTGGCGGAATTCACCCGTTTTGGCGCGCAGTTGGTCATCCGTCAATTGCTCGATCTGCGGCTCGAGCGCATTGATCGCCGCGACGGTCTTTTGATATTGCTTGACTAGCCGCTGATTACGGCTGCCAAAAATCTTCTGTAGAAAACCGGTGGTCATCGGATCGGTGTCTGCGTCGCGGCTTCGGCTGGCTCGCGGTGTGCGCTTCGCGCATACCGCGCCTGGGTCGGAAAGTCCTCGGCGGCTTAGTCCAAGAGTGAATTCGAATCGGGCATTTTAGCACGCGCCTCCGGCTGCGCTCGTGTCGCAGCCGTGACCGAGCCGGCCTCCGCCAGCCCCGCCCGGCAACCCCCAGCGCGCCGCGGACCGGCCTCGCAAGCTGCCCGCACGGTACAATCGCGGCGTGAGCGCGCATGGGGCGGGCTCACGTCGTCAATCCCAAACATGAGCCGTTTTTCGTCCTTTTCAAGGCCGCCGAAGCAGTTCGATCGGCGCCGCCCGCAACCGCTCGCCGAGGTGCTCGGCCGCACGGACGCGTTCGCGGCGCTGCGCGCAGGCGTTGAGCAGATCGCCGCGCTCGAGAAGGATCTGCGCGAATTGCTGCCCGATTATCTGGCGACGAGCGTCGAGCCGGGCTTCATCAAGGAGGGCGTGCTGGCGCTGTTCGCCGCGCACAACGCGCTCGCGGCGCGTCTGCGGCATCTGGAGCCGCGGCTTCTGGCTGATTTGCAGCAGCGCGGCTGGCCCGTGCAGGCGCTGAAGATCCGCGTTCGGCCGCAACCGCTGAAGGAACCGCCGCCAGTCAAGCAGGCGCGCATGACGCCGGCCGGTGCCGCCGCGCTGCAGGCGTTGAGCGAATCGCTCGAGCCGTCGCCGCTGCAGGAAGCGCTCGCGCGCATGGCTGCGCGGCATCGGCGCAATCGCTGAACGCTGAACGCTGAACGCTGAACGCTGAACGAAAAAACGGCCCCGAGGGGCCGTTTTTCATTTGCTTGCCTGTCACGCCGGCGTTACGCGAACGCCGTCTGCGTTTCGTACGCGAAGCCGCGCGGTGCCTTCTGCGAGTCGTCGAAGGTGACGATTTCGTATGAGTCTTCGTGCGCGAGCAGCTCGCGCAGCAGCGCGTTGTTCAGACCGTGGCCCGACTTGTACGCGGTGTACGACGCGAGCAGCGGGTGACCGACCACGTACAGGTCGCCGATCGCGTCGAGCATCTTGTGCTTGACGAACTCGTCGTCGTAACGCAAACCGTCGTTGTTCAGGATGCGGTACTCGTCGAGCACGATCGCGTTGTCCATGCTGCCGCCGCGCGCGAGGCCGAGCTCGCGCATCATTTCCACTTCATGCGCGAAGCCGAACGTGCGGGCGCGCGCGATTTCGCGCACGTACGACGTGTTGGCGAAATCCACTTCCAGCGCCTGGCCGGTTTTGTCCACGGCCGGATGACGGAAGTCGATCGTGAATTTGAGCTTGAAACCGAAGAACGGATCGAGGCGCGCGAACTTGTCGCCGTCGCGAATTTCGACCGGCTTCGTGACCTTGATGAATTTCTTCGGCGCGTTCTGCTCTTCGATGCCCGCCGACTGGATCAGGAACACGAACGAACCCGCGCTGCCGTCCATGATCGGGATTTCTTCGGCGGTGACGTCGACGTAAAGGTTGTCGATGCCGAGACCGGCGCAGGCGGACATCAGATGCTCGATGGTCGACACGCGCGCGCCGTCTTTCTGCAACACGGAAGCCAGACGCGTATCGCCAATCGCCATCGCCGACGCAGGAATGTCCACCGGCGTGGGCAAATCCACGCGCGAAAACACGATGCCAGTGCCCGGCGCCGCCGGGCGGAGCGTCAGATTGACCTTACGGCCGGAGTGCAACCCGATGCCGACGGTCTTGACGATCGATTTGATTGTGCGCTGCTTCAACATGGTGGTCTTCTGTTCGATTGAAAATCCTAATCAGGATTTTTTATTCCATAGCGCGAAGTATACTCCAATCCCCTGACCAGCGTCTTTGCGGGGAACGTGACAATCTGTTTCGCTGCATTACCCACTGGGCACAGCGACGGAAAGCGTGACGGGCCGATGCCCCGGAACGGAGGCGTTTCCGGTCATCGGCCCGCGTAACGGCCTGTCACAAAAGCGTCGTAATCACCGTTGCCGTGGCGCCACGCGGCATAAGCGCGCGAGGTCGCGGCGAAGGTGCGACGTCAGCAACTAGCTCAACGTAGCGAGAATACTCGCTGCATCGCTGACTTCAAATTTGCCGGCAGCCTCGACGTTCAGCGTCTTGACCACGCCGTCGTCGACCACCATCGCGTAGCGCAGGGAACGAATCCCCATGCCGCGCGCCGACAGATCCTGCTCCAGACCAATCGCCCGCGTGAAAGCCGCACTGCCGTCCGCCATCATGCGCACCTTGCCCGAGGTGTGCTGATCGCGTCCCCACGCGCCCATGACGAACGCGTCGTTGACGGACACGCACCAGATTTCGTCGATACCCGCAGCGCGCAACTGCCCGGCATGCTCGACATAGCCCGGTACATGTTTGGCCGAACAGGTCGGCGTGAACGCGCCGGGCAATCCGAAGATCACCACGCGCTTGCCCGCCGTCTGCTCGCGCACGTCGAAACTGTTCGGTCCGATCGTGCAGCCCGCCCGGTCGTCTTCGACATACTCGAAGAGCGTCGCGTCGGGCAGCTTTTCACCTTCCTTGATCATGCTCAGTCCTTTGCATCGATGCGAAGCACGCTCGCACGTCCTCGTGTCGCAGTGAATATCGGTTCGGCCGGTTCAACTATAGGCCACGCCGTTCGGCGGCAGTCACTCCGTCCGTTTCGCGAATCCGCAGAGGGCAGTTGCCCCTGCCGCGAATCAGACGATACGCGACCTGCTTGCCGTTCACCCGCCACGCTCGTGCATTCGTCCGCCAGCGCTGCACCTGCGATACAGCTCGCAGCGCGGCAACGAAGCCTGCCCGTGCGCTCAGTCCGCCTGCTTGCGCAGGAATGCCGGAATGTCGTACGTATCGACGCCCTTTTCCTGCAGCGCCTGCACGTGCGAGGCCGCGGTGTCGCGCGACGTACGCCATACCGCCGGCGTGTCGAGCGAGCCGTAGTCGGCCGTGCTGGCGTGACCTGCCGCCGGTGCGTACGCCGCATGCGCCATCGCGCCGATCGGCTGGTTGTCGGTGCCGGTGCGCAGCAGCGTCATCGGTGCCGTCTGCTGCTTCTTCGCCGCGCGGCCGAGGCCCGTCGCGACGACCGTCACGCGCAGCGCGTCGCCCATCGCATCGTCATACACGGCGCCGAAGATCACGGTCGCATCTTCCGCGGCATAGCTCTTGATCGTGTTCATCACTTCGCGCGTTTCCGACAGACGCAGCGAACGGCTCGACGTGATGTTGACCAGCACGCCACGCGCGCCCGACAGATCGACGCCCTCCAGCAGCGGGCTCGCGACGGCCTGCTCGGCCGCGAGACGCGCGCGATCGACACCGGCGACCGTCGCCGTGCCCATCATCGCCTTGCCCTGCTCGCCCATCACAGTCTTCACGTCTTCGAAGTCGACGTTGACGAGACCGTCGACGTTGATGATTTCCGCGATGCCCGCAACCGCGTTGTTCAGAACGTCGTCAGCGCACTGGAAGCACTTGTCCATCTCGGCGTCGTCGCCCATCACCTCGAACAGCTTGTCGTTCAGCACGACGATCAGCGAGTCGACGTGATCCTCCAGTTGCTGCGAACCGGCTTCCGCCACGCGCATCCGCTTGCCGCCTTCGAATTCGAACGGCTTGCTGACGACGCCAACGGTCAGAATACCCATTTCCTTCGCGATCTGCGCGACGACCGGTGCCGCGCCCGTGCCCGTGCCGCCACCCATGCCAGCGGTGATGAACACCATGTGCGCGCCGCGCAGTGAGTCGGCGATGCGCTCGCGTGCTTCTTCAGCGGCAGCGCGGCCCATTTCGGGCTTCGCGCCAGCGCCCAGCCCCGTGTTGCCGAGCTGGATCACCGCGGTGGCGCGCGAACGCGACAGCGCCTGCGCGTCCGTGTTCATCACGATGAAATCGACGCCTTGCACGCCTTTGTTGATCATGTGCTGAACGGCATTGCCGCCAGCGCCACCGACTCCAACGACCTTGATGACCGTGCCGTTCGTTTCGGTTTCCAGCATCTGGAATTCCATGTTGCCTCCGTCAAGATAAAAAGTTACTGCCACTCGGCGTTATCCGGCAGGAGATCGGGCAACCTCCTGTCGCGCACCAGCCGCCGGCACCAGCGCGAATTTCTCGAAACCTGTGGTCAGAAGTTGCCGAGGAACCAGTCCTTCATACGCGAGAACACCTGTCCCATCGACCCCGACTGCACCGCAACCTTGCGCCCGCGCATCCGCTGCGAGCGCCCTTCGACGAGCAGGCCCATCGCCGTCGAATAGCGCGGATTGCGCACGACGTCGGCGAGACCGCCCGCGTATTCCGGCACGCCAATGCGCACCGGCTTCAGGAAAATGTCCTCACCGAGCTCGACCATGCCGATCATCATCGACGCGCCGCCCGTCAGCACGACGCCCGAACTCAGCAGTTCTTCGTAACCCGACTCGCGCACCACCTGCTGCACGAGCGAAAACAGTTCTTCGACGCGCGGCTCGATCACCGCCGCCAACGCCTGGCGCGACAGCGTGCGCGGACCACGCTCGCCGAGACCCGGCACTTCGATCATCTCGTCCGGATCGGCGAGCGCCTGCTTGGCGATGCCGTAGTCGACCTTGATGTCTTCGGCATCCGGCGTCGGCGTGCGCAGCGCCATCGCGATGTCGCTGGTGATCTGGTCGCCGGCGATCGGAATCACGGCCGTATGGCGGATCGCGCCTTCGCTGAAGATCGCGATGTCCGTCGTGCCGCCGCCGATGTCGACCAGCACCACGCCGAGCTCCTTTTCGTCTTCCGTCAGCACCGCGAGCGACGACGCGAGCGGCTGCAGGATCAGATCGTTCACTTCGAGGCCGCAGCGGCGCACGCACTTGACGATGTTCTGTGCCGCGCTGACCGCGCCCGTGACGATATGCACCTTCACTTCGAGGCGGATGCCGCTCATGCCGATCGGCTCGCGCACATCTTCCTGGCCGTCGATGATGAATTCCTGCGTGAGGATATGCAGCACCTGCTGGTCGGTCGGGATGTTGATCGCCTTGGCCGTTTCGATCACGCGCGCGACGTCCGCCTGCGTGACTTCCTTCTCCTTGATCGCGACCATGCCGCTCGAATTGAAGCTGCGGATATGGCTGCCGGCGATGCCCGTGAACACATTCGTGATCTTGCAGTCGGCCATCAGCTCGGCTTCTTCGAGCGCGCGCTGAATCGACTGCACGGTGGCTTCGATGTTCACCACCACGCCCTTCTTGAGCCCCTTCGATTCGCTCTGCCCGAGACCGATCACCTCGTAGTGACCCTCGCCCTTCAACTCGGCGACGATGGCCACCACCTTCGCCGTTCCGATGTCGAGGGAGACCAGCAGATCTTTATAGTCTTTACTCATAGCGTGCTCAGTGCGTGTGATGTCCGTTTACTTCTTGCCCTTGTCGGGTTCGCTGATGAAGCGCATGCCAGCGGCACGAATCGCGAAACCGTTCGGATAGCGCAAGTCCGCATACTCGATATCCTTTCCCCAACGTTGCGTCACCGCGCTCCATGCCGCGGTCAGGCGCTTGCTGCGATCGGCCAGCGTGTCCTGATTGCGTTCGCGGCCCAACTCGACCTGCGTTCCGTTCGACAGCTTCACCGTCCACGCGTAGCGCGGCGACAGCGTCACTTCCTCGGGCGCCTCGTGGATCGCCGCGAACCACTTCTGGAAGTCGTGATACCGCGCGACGACTTCCTTCGCCGTACCGTCCGGACCGTCGAACGCGGGCAGGTCTTCGTCGAGCTCGCCCTGGTTCGCGGTGAACAGCTCGCCGTCGACGCTCACGAGCTGATCGCTGCCCCACGTCCCAAGCGGCTTGTACTCCTCGAGCGTGACAGCCAGTGCATTCGGCCACACGCGCCGCACGCTCGCGTGACGCACCCACGGCATCTGCTCGAAAGCCTGACGCGCGACGTCGAGATCGACCGTGAAGAAGTTGCCCTTCAGGCGCCCTACGACGCCGGCGCGCACCGTCGGCGAATTGATGTGCTCGGTGTCGCCGTCGATCTGGATCTCGCGCAGCGCGAAATTCGGGCGCTGGATCAGCCAGTAACCGCCCGCCGCCAGCAGCACGAGCACCAGCATCGCGTGCAACGCGTTGGTGGCGAGATTGAGCTGGCGAACGTTGTTCCACATGGGCTTGCTTGCGGTTACCTTGGTTAATCCTGCAGCGTCAGCGCCAACACGCCGACCACCAGTTCCTGATAGCTGATGCCGACCGCGCGCGCCGCTTTCGGCGGCAGCGAGTGATCGGTCATGCCGGGCGCCGTGTTCACTTCGAGGAAGTACGGCTTGCCTTCGCCATCGAGCATGAAGTCCGCGCGGCCCCAGTCGGTGCAGCCGAGCACGTCGAACGCGCGGCGCGCGAGCACCTTCAGGCGCGCTTCCTCTTCGGCGCCGAGACCGCACGGAATCAGATACTGCGTGTCGTTGGCGATGTACTTCGCGTGGTAGTCGTAGAACTCGCCGGCCGGAACGATGCGGATCACCGGCAGGTCCAGATTGCCGGCGATGCACGCGGTGTACTCACCGCCGCCTTCGATGCTCTTCTCGACCACGACGATGCGGTCGTACTTCACGGCTTCGATCAACGCGGCCGGCAGCGCGTCCGCGCTCTTGACCTTGATCACGGCGACGCTCGAACCTTCGCTCGCCGGTTTCACGAACAGCGGCAGACCGAGCTTCGCGACGATCTCTTGCGCGCGCGCTGCGTAGTCGTCGCCGCGCAGCACCGCTTCGAACGGCGGCGTCGGAATGCCAAGCTGCTGCCACACGAGCTTGGTGCGGAACTTGTCGAGACCGAGCGCCGAGCCGAGCACGCCGCTACCGGTGTAGCGGATGCCATAAAAATCGAGCGCGCCCTGGATCTGGCCGTTCTCGCCGTAGCCGCCATGTAGCGCGTTGAACGCGCGCACGAAGCCTTCATCCTTCAACGCGGACAGCGGACGCTCGGCCGGATCGAACGGATGCGCGTCGACGCCGGCGTCGCGCAGCCCCTGCAACACCAGACGCCCGGAATTGAGCGACACTTCGCGCTCGGCGGAATTTCCGCCGAGCAGCACTGCAACCTTGCCGAATTTTTTCGCGAGTTGATCTGAATTCATACTGCTCATCTCACACCTTCATGTCCTGAGCGAGTCGAACCGGCACACCGCCGATCGAACCCGCGCCCATCGTTATCACCACATCGCCGTCGCGCACCACCGTGGACAGCGCGTCCGGCACTTCATCCACCGTATCGACGAACACCGGCTCGACCTTGCCCGCCACGCGCAGCGCGCGCGCCAATGCGCGGCCGTCGGCCGCGACGATCGGCGCTTCGCCGGCCGAATAGACTTCGGTCAGCACCAGCGCGTCGACGGTCGACAGCACCTTCACGAAATCCTCGAAGCAATCACGCGTGCGCGTGAAGCGGTGCGGCTGGAACGCCAGCACCAGACGACGGCCCGGAAATGCACCGCGCGCCGCCGCCACCGTGGCGGCCATTTCGACCGGGTGATGACCGTAGTCGTCCACCAGCGTGTAAGAGCCCGCGGCCCGGCCGTCGCTCGTGACCGGAACTTCGCCGTAGCGCTGGAAGCGTCGGCCGACGCCGTTGAAATCCGCGAGCGCTCGCTGGATATCGGCATCTTTCACTTCAAGTTCAGTCGCAATTGCAATTGCGGCCAACGCGTTCTGCACGTTGTGCTCGCCCGGCAGGTTCAACGTGACGTCGAGCGGCGCCGCGTCCTCGCGCATCACGGTGAAATGCATGCGGCCTTCGCGGGCTTCGACGTTGACCGCGCGCACCTGCGCATCGGCCGCGAAACCGTAGCGGATGATCGGCTTCGACACGAACGGCAGGATCTCCTTCACGTTCGGATCGTCGACGCACAGCACCGCGATGCCGTAGAACGGCAGACGGTGCGTGAATTCGATGAACGCCTGCTTCAGACGCGCGAAGTCGTGACCATAGGTGTCCATATGATCGGCGTCGATGTTCGTGATGACTTCGATCACCGGGAACAGATTCAGGAACGACGCGTCCGATTCGTCCGCCTCGGCGACGATGAAGTCGCCGGTGCCGAGGCGCGCATTCGCGCCCGCGCTGATCAGCCGCCCGCCGATCACGAAGGTCGGATCGAGCCCGCCCGCTGCGAGCACACTCGCGACCAGCGACGTGGTCGTGGTCTTGCCGTGGGTGCCGGCGATCGCGATGCCCTGCTTCAGACGCATCAACTCCGCGAGCATCACCGCGCGCGGCACGATCGGAATGCGGCGATGACGCGCCGCCAGCACTTCCGGGTTGTCGCTGCGCACCGCGGTCGACACCACCACCGCGTTCGCGCCTTCGATGTTCTCCGCCGCGTGCCCGATCGAAATGCGCGCGCCGAGCCCGGCGAGGCGCTCCGTGACCGCGTTGCCCGACAGGTCCGAGCCGCTCACCTGATAGCCGAGATTGACGAGCACTTCGGCGATGCCGCTCATGCCCACGCCGCCGATGCCGACGAAATGAATGTGTTTGACGATGTGTTTCATTGCTTTCCTTCTGGGCTCACGCCCGCCGTCGAACCCGCACCCGCCACCGTCGCGCAGATCTGCGCGACCTGTTCGGTGGCATCCGGTTTCGCGAGCGAGCGCGAACGCTCCGCCATTTCCGCGAGACTTTCCCGCGTCTGGCTGCGCAACCAGTCGGCGAGCTTTTCCGCCGACAGGTCGCGTTGTTGCACGACCAGCGCCGCGCCGTTGTCGGCGAGGAACGCTGCATTGGTGGTCTGGTGATCGTCGACCGCGTACGGGAACGGCACGAACAGCGCCGCGACGCCAACCGCCGAAATCTCCGACACCGTCATCGCGCCCGAGCGACAGATCACCAGATCGGCCTGCGCATAGGCGCTCGTCATGTCGTCGATGAACGGCACCAGCGAGACGTCCGCGCCTGCCTGCAAGCCTGCGGCCGCATAGTTCTCGCGCAACGCGTCGATATGCTTGGCGCCCGCCTGATGCACGATGCGCGGCCGCTCGTCGGGGCCAAGCAGCGCGACCGCGCGCGGCACGACTTCGTTCAACGCGGCGGCGCCGAGACTGCCGCCCACGACGAGCACGTTCAGCGGACCGTTACGCTGCGCGTAGCGTGCTTTGGGTGCATTCGCGCGCGCAAGTTCCTCACGAATCGGATTGCCGGTCCATTCGCCGTGCGGCAGCGCATTCGGAAACGCGACCAGCACGCGCTTCGCGAGCTTCGCGAGCACCTTGTTCGCGAGACCGGCGATCGAATTCTGTTCGTGCAGCACGAGCGGACACCCGCTCAGCGCAGTCATCAGACCCGCCGGGAACGTGATGTAGCCGCCCATCCCGAGCACGACGTCGGGCTTCACGCGACGCAGCACGGAGAGGCTCTGCGTGCACGCGCGCAGCAGGTTCACCGGCAGCATCAGCTTGGTCTTCAGACCTTTGCCGCGCACGCCGCCGAAGCGCACGTACTCCATCGGTATGCCGTGCTTCGGTACCAGCGTCGCTTCCATGCCCGCGGGGTTGCCGAGCCATACGACTTTCCAGCCCCACGCCTGCATCAGATGCGCGACCGCGAGCCCCGGGAACACGTGCCCCCCGGTGCCGCCGGCCATCACCATCAGCGTGCGTTGTGGCAGAGCCGTCATACTTTGCCCCCGCGCATCAGCACACGATTTTCATAATCCACCCGCATCAGCACGGCGATCGCAACGCAGTTCAGCAAAATGCCCGAGCCGCCATAGCTGACGAGCGGCAGCGTGAGACCTTTGGTCGGCAGAAGGCCGAGGTTCACACCCATGTTGATGAAGGTCTGCGCGCCGAACCAGATGCCGACGCCCTTCGCGACGAGACCTGCGAACGTGCGATCGAGCGCGAGCGCCTGACGGCCGATCTCGAACGAACGGCGCACGATCCAGTAGAACATCAGGATCACGACCAGCACGCCGACGAAACCCAGTTCCTCGCCGATCACCGCGAGAATGAAGTCGGTATGCGCTTCCGGCAGATAGTTGAGCTTCTCGACGCTGCCGCCGAGACCGACGCCAAACCACTCGCCGCGTCCGAACGCGATCAGCGAGTGCGTCAACTGATACGCCTTGCCCTGCGCGTAGCGGTCGTCCCACGGATCGAGGTACGCGAAGATCCGCTCCCGACGCCACGGCGACGCCCACACCAGCAACGTGAACGTGCCCACCGCGGTCGCGACGAGACCGCCGAACAGCTTGCCGTTCACGCCGCCTAGGAACAGCACGCCCATCGCGATCGCCGCGATCACCATGAACGCGCCCATGTCGGGCTCGAGCAGCAGCAGCGCGCCGACGAGACCGACCGCGACCGCCATCGGCAGAAAGCCCTTGGCGAAGCTGTGCATGTATTCCTGCTTGCGCACCGTGTAGTTCGCCGCGTAGATCGTCACCGCGAGCTTCATGATTTCCGACGGCTGCATGTTCGTGATGCCGAGCGGAATCCAGCGGCGCGCGCCGTTCACACCCTTGCCGATGTGCGGAATCAGCACGATCACGAGCGCAACGAGCGAGATAAGGAAGAGCTTCGGCGCGTACTTGTCCCACGTCGAAATCGGAATGCGGAACGACGCGACGCCGACCGCCGCGCCCATCAACACGAAGATGATCTGGCGCACGAGAAACGCCCAATCGCGGTACGACGAGTACTTCGGCGAATCGGGCATCGCGATCGACGCCGAGTACACCATCACGATGCCCAGGCCGAGCAGCGCGACGACGACCCACAGCAGCGAGTGATCGTAGTCGAGCATGCGCGAGCGCAGCGGCCGCACGCCGTTGACCGCGCTCGCGAGACCGCTGCCGCCCGAGCGGCTGGACGTGCGGGCAGACGTGCCTGCGCCGCCGCCGTTGCCGCCGGCGGCTTCGCGCGAGCCGAAACGTTCCGACCAGCTCATATCATCGTCCCCCGTTCGGCTGCGATCTCTTCGACCGTGCTGCGGAATACCGCCGCGCGGTGTGCGTAACCCTTGAACATGTCGAAGCTCGCGCACGCGGGCGACAGCAGCACCGCGTCGCCGGGCTGCGCGAGCGCGGTGGCCGCGCGCGTCGCGTCTTCGAGCGTCGCGTGATCGGTCATCGCGACGCCGCAATGTTCGAGCGCCGCGCGAATCTGCGGCGCGTCGCGGCCGATCAGCATCACCGCGCGGCACCAGCGCATCACCGGCGCGGCGAGCGGCTCGAATTCCTGGCCCTTGCCGTCGCCGCCGGCGATCAGCACGACGCGTTGCGCCAAGCCGTCCAGCGCGGCGACCGTCGCGCCGACGTTGGTGCCCTTGCTGTCGTCCACGTAGTCGATGCCGTCGATCGACGCGATCAACTCCACGCGATGCGGCTCGCCGCGGTATTCGCGCAAGCCGTGCAGCAACGGCGCGCCGGGCAGGCCGATCGCGCGGGCGAGCGCGTACGCGGCCAACGCGTTCGCGGCGTTGTGCAGGCCGCGGATGCGCAGCGCGTCGGCGGGCATCAGACGCTTCAACGCGATGTCGGGCGTTGCGGCTGCTTCGTTCTTGCGACGGCGCTTCGTCGTCGGTTCGTCGGTCGCATCGCGATCTTGCGCCTCGACGAGCCACACCATGCCGTTGTCGCGCAACAGGCCGTAATCACCGTCGTTGTTCGGCTCGGTCACGCCGAACGTCACGATCTCCGCGCCGCCGCTGGCAGGCGCGAGCGACATCACGCGCGCGTCGTCGCGGTTCAGCACGCGCACCGTCTGTGTACCGAAGATCCGACCCTTCGCGGCTGCGTACGCGTCGAGTCCGCCGTGCCAGTCCAGGTGGTCCTGCGTGATGTTCAGCACGGCCGCCGCGTCCGGCGCAAACGTATGTGAGGTTTCCAGTTGAAAGCTCGACAGTTCGAGCACCCACACGTCGGGCAGCGCGGTCTGGTCGATCGCTTCGGACAGCTTGTCGAGCAGCGACGGGCTGATGTTGCCTGCCACCGCGACCTTCTTGCCCGCGCGTTCGCACAGCAGGCCGGCGAGGCTCGTCGTCGTGGTCTTGCCGTTCGTGCCGGTGATCGCGATCACTTTCGGCGCGTAGCCCGATTCACCGAGCGTGCGCAGCGCCTGCGAGAACAGTTCGAGCTCGCCCCACACCGGGATGCCCTGCTCGCGCGCCGCCGTGATCAGCGGCAGCAGATCGGCGGCGAGAGGCGACAGGCCCGGGCTGATCGCGACCAGCTCGACACCTTCGAGCAGCACCGGCGAAAACGCGCCGCCGACGAAATCGGCATCGACGCCATGCGCTTCGAGCGCGGACAGGTTCGGCGGCACTTCGCGCGTATCTGCCACGCGCAGCCGACAGCCGTGCCTGGCGCACCAGCGCGCCATCGCGAGACCGGATTCACCCAGTCCCAGCACGAGCACCATCGGCTTTTGCCGATCCCGAAACTTCTCGCCGAACATCGCCTGCTTCCTTAAATACTGCTGCTTAACGCAATTTGAGAGTGGACAAACCGAACAGGCACAACATCAACGTGATGATCCAGAAACGCACGACCACCTGCGTTTCCTTCCAGCCCGACAATTCGAAATGGTGATGCAGCGGCGCCATCTTGAAGAACCGGCGGCCTTCGCCGTAACGGCGCTTCGTGTATTTGAACCACGTGACCTGCAACATCACCGAAAGCGTTTCCGCGACGAAAATGCCGCCCATGATGAACAGCACGATTTCCTGACGCACGATCACCGCGACCGTGCCGAGTGCGCCGCCGAGCGCGAGCGCGCCGACGTCGCCCATGAACATCTGCGCCGGGTGCGTGTTGAACCACAGGAACGCGAGGCCCGCGCCGCCCATCGCCGAACAGAAGATCAGCAATTCGCCCGCGCCGGGAATGTGCGGAAACAGCAGGTATTTCGAGTAGACCGAGCTGCCCATCACGTACGCGAACACGCCGAGCGACGCGCCGACCAGCACGACCGGCATGATCACGAGGCCGTCGAGGCCGTCGGTCAGATTCACCGCATTGCTCGCGCCGACGATCACCAGATACGTGAGCACGATGAAGCCCCACACGCCGAGCGGATAGGTGATCGACTTGAAGAACGGCAGCAGCAGGTCGGCGCGTGCGGGCAAGCCCATCGACAGGCCGCTGCGCACCCACGCCATGAACAGGTCGAACACGCGCACGTTGCTCGCCTCGGACACGCTGAACGCGAGATAAACCGCCGCGAACAGGCCAATCACCGATTGCCAGAAATACTTCTCGCGCGACGACATGCCGCGCGGGTCCTTGTAGACGACCTTGCGGTAATCGTCGACCCAGCCGATCACGCCGAAGCCGAACGTGACGAGCATCACGATCCAGATGAAGCGGTTGGTCAGGTCGGCCCACAACAACGTGGCCACGCCGATGCCGAGCAGGATCAGCACGCCGCCCATCGTCGGCGTGCCCGATTTGACGAGGTGAGTTTGCGGGCCGTCTTTGCGAACGGCCTGGCCGACCTTCATCGCGGTCAGCTTGCGAATGACCGCCGGGCCGCAGACGAGCCCGATCAACAACGCGGTGATGGTCGCCATCACCGCGCGAAACGTCAGATAACTGAACACGCGCAAGAAGCTTGCGTCATTCTGCAGCCATTGCGCCAGCGCCAGTAGCATGCCTGGATCCTTCTATTTCAATGTGCAGCGGGCGTCGTGCCCGCGGCGTTGGGTTGTGGACTCGTAACGGCGTCCACCACGCGCTCCATCTGCATGAAGCGCGAGCCTTTCACGAGAAGCGTTGCGGCAGCGCCGAAGCCGGCCTGCTGCAATTGCGCGACCAGCGCGCCGACATCGGCGACGTGGTGCGCGCCCGCGCCATATGCGGTGCAGGCGTCGCGCGAGGCGTCGCCCATCGCATACAGCGCGTCGATACCGCGCTCTTTCGCATACGCGCCGATTTCGCGGTGAAATGCCGGGCCGTTGTCGCCGACTTCACCCATGTCGCCCATCACGAGGACTCGCGGCGATTCACGCGACGCGAGCACGTCGATCGCGGCGCGCATCGAATCGGGATTCGCGTTGTAGGTGTCGTCGATCACGGTTGCGCCCGCGAGCGTGCCGAGCGCTGCCTGCTTGACCTGCAGACGGCCCTTCACCGCGCCGAACGATTCGAGGCCGCGCTGGATCGCGTCGAGCGACACACCTGCGGCGAGTGCGGCGGAAGTCGCCGCGAGCGCGTTGTGCGCGTTGTGATTGCCCAGCACCTGCAGCGTGACGTCGAGATGGCCTTGCGGCGTGTCGATGCTCAAGCGCTTGCCGTCGAACGTGCCCTTCACCGCGGCTTCGGTCGTGCGCTCCGCGCTGTTCAGCGCGAAATCGATGATGCGGTTGCCGGTGGCGGCGACGCGCCAGATGCTCGCGTACGCGTCGTCGGCGGGGAACACCGCCGTGCCTTCCGGCGACAGCGCGTGAATCACGCTCGCGTGTTCGAGCGCGACCGCTTCGACGGTCGCCATGAATTCCTGGTGCTCGCGCTGCGCGTTGTTGACGACGGCCACCGTCGGCTCGGCAAGTTTCGCGAGCAGTTCGGTTTCGCCCGGATGGTTCATGCCGAGTTCGACCACCGCGAGCCGATGCGCGGCGTGCAGACGGAACAGCGTGAGCGGCAGACCGATGTCGTTGTTGAAATTGCCCGAGGTCGCGAGACGCGCATCCGCGCCGACCGCGGCCGCGAAGATCGACGCGATCATTTCCTTGACCGTGGTCTTGCCATTGCTGCCCGTGACCGCGACGAGCGGCAGGTCGAACTGACGACGCCAGCCGCGCGCGAGCGCGCCGAGCGCTGCGCGCGTATCGGCGACGCGGATCGCGGGCACGCTCCAGTTCTCCGGCGTGCGCGCGACGAGCACGGCCGCGACGTTGTGCTCGGCGACTTGCGGCAGGAAGTCGTGCGCGTCGAAACGATCGCCCTTGATCGCGATGAACAGATCGCCGGGACCGGCGCTGCGGCTATCGGTCGACACGCGCTCGAAGCGCACGCTGTCGTCGCCGGTGACGCTCGCGCCGGGGATCTGCGCAACGGCTGCACGTAGCGAGAACATGGTCATTCGCCACCTCCGCGTGTTTGTGTGGCCCGCGCGGCGAGCGCGAGGCGGGCGTGATCCTGATCGGAGAAAGCGCGTTTCTTGCCCATGATTTCCTGTGTGGCTTCGTGCCCTTTGCCGGCCAGCACGATCACGTCCTCGCGCGCGGCGCCGCGGATCGCCTGCAGGATCGCGCTCGCGCGGTCCTCGATGCGGCGTGCCGTGAAAGCGTGCTGCATGCCCGCGGCGATTTGCTCGATGATCGCGAGCGGATCTTCGCTGCGCGGGTTGTCGCTCGTCACGACGACTTGGTCGGCCAGCCGCTCGGCAATCGCGCCCATCAGCGGACGCTTGGTCGCATCGCGGTCGCCTCCGCAGCCGAACATGCAGACGAGTTCGCCGCCGCGCGCGGTCGCGATCGGGCGCAGCGCTTCGAGCGTTTTTTCGAGCGCATCGGGTGTGTGCGCGTAATCGATCACGACGAGCGGTTCGTCGTTCTGCAGACGGCCGCCCAAACGCTGCATCCGGCCGTTCACCGGGTCGAGCTTCGCGAGTTCGGCGAGCGCCGCGTCGAACGGCACGTCGGCGGCAAGCAGCACGCCGAGCACCGCGAGCAGATTGCTGACGTTGAAGAGGCCGAGCGTTTGCACTTCGACTTCGGCGTTGCCCCACTCCGACGTGCTCAGATGAAACGCGGTGCCGGTGGCGGTGGCACGCACGTTCGAGGCGGTGAGCCACGCGTCGGCTTGAGGAGTGTCTTTGGCGTCAGCGGTGCCTTGTCCTTGTCCTTGTCCTTGCCCGTCCTCGATGCCATAGGCGATCGTGCGCGCGTGACCAAGCGTGCTCGCGAGCAAACGCCGGCCCGCGGCGTCGTCGCGATTGATCACGGCCGCGCGCAGTTCCGGCCATGCGAACAGGCGCGCCTTGGCGGCTTCGTACGCCTCGAACGTGCCGTGATAGTCGAGATGGTCCTGCGTCAGGTTCGTGAACACCGCGATATCGAACGCGGTGCCGTTCACGCGCCCCTGATGCAGCGCATGCGACGACACTTCCATCGCCACCGCCTGCGCGCCCGCGTCACGCAATTGCGCGAGGCTGCGCTGCAATTGCGGTGCGTCGGGCGTCGTGAAGCCGGTGTGCACGAGCTGGCCGACGAGCCCCGTGCCGAGCGTGCCGACGATCGCACAGCGCGTGCCGAGCGCGGACAGCGCCGCGGCTACCCACTGGCTGCACGAGGTCTTGCCGTTCGTGCCGGTGATGCCGACCGCGAGCATCGCGTCGCTCGGATCGCGATACCACGCGCTCGCGATCGTGCCGGCGAGTTCGTTCAACGCAGGCACCGCGTGCGCGACGCACGCATCGAGCGCGCCGCTGAAGCCTTCGGGTTGCACCAGCACGGCGGCCGCGCCGCGTTCGATGGCCGCGTCGATGAACGCGCGGTTGTCGGCGCCGTCGACCGCGTACGCGAAGTACGCGTCGCCGGCCGCGAGCGAGCGCGTGTCGGCGTGCAGATGCGCGCCTGGCTGCACGTGCGCGTGCAGCCAGGCGAGGGCGTCGGCGATCTGCCGGTGCGCTGGATGTTGCTCGCGCAGCGCGCTCATCGCTCGACTCCCGGATGATTTTTCGGGTTGGCGGAAATGGTCAGCTTCTTCACGCCCGGGCTCGTCGACAGCTTCCTTGCCGCGGGCTGTGCGGCCGGCGCTGCCGGCGCGCCGGGCGCAGGCGGCGCCGAATCGTCGGACACGACCATCTGCTTGACGGGCATGTCGGGCGGCACGTTCAGCGCGCGCAGCGTATCGCCGACGATGCCCGAGAACACCGGGCCCGACACCTGACCGCCGAAGTGGCTGCCCGCCGTCGGCTCGTCGACCGACACCGCGACGACGATGCGCGGATTCGGCATTGGCGCCATGCCGACGAACGACGCGCGATATTTGGAGTGGTCGTAGCCGTGCGGCCCGTGTTTGTATGCGGTGCCGCTCTTGCCGCCGACGCGATAGCCGGGCACCGCCGCATCCGGCGACGTGCCTTGCGCCGACACGACGGTTTCGAGCATCGTGCGCACTTCACGCGCGGTGGTCGGCGAAAAGATCTGCGGACCGACGGCCGGCTGGTCGCCCGGCGCATGGAAAATCGTCACCGGCATGATCTGGCCGTCGTGCGCGATCGCGGTGTACGCGCGGCCGAGCTGGAACAGCGACACCGACAGGCCGTAGCCGTACGACATCGTCGCCTGCTCGATGCGGCGCCAGCTCTTCCACGGACGCAGGCGGCCCGCCGCCGCGCCCGGGAAACCGACCTTCGGCGCCTGGCCGAGACCGATGCTGGTGTACATGTTCCACATCTCTTCGGGCCGCAGCTGCATGGCGATCTTGGTCGCGCCGATGTTGCTCGACTTCTGGATCACGCCGCCGACCGTCAGCACGCCGAAGCCGCTGTCGTCGGTAATCGGCGCGCCGTCGAGTACGAAGTGACCGTTGCCCGTATCCACCAGTGTAGTCGGCGTCACGCGGTGCAGATCGAGCGCGAGCGAAATCGTGAACGGCTTCATGATCGAGCCCGGCTCGAACGTGTCGGTCAGGATGCGATTGCGCAGCTGGTCGCCGGTCAGGTGCGTGCGGTCGTTCGGGTTGTAGGTCGGGTAGTTGACGAGCGCGAGCACTTCGCCGGTGCGCACGTCGATTACCATCGCCGCGCCGGCCTTCGCCTTGAATTTCTCGACGGCCGCTTTCAGGTTCGTATAGGCGATGTACTGGATCTTGCTGTCGATCGACAGATCGACGTCGCGGCCGTTGTGCGGCACGACCTGCTCGTCGACGTCCTCGATGATGTGGCCCATCCGGTCCTTGATCACGCGACGGCTGCCCGACATGCCCGCGAGCAGTTTCTGGTCGCCGAGCTCGACGCCTTCCTGCCCCTCGTCCTCGACGTTCGTGAAGCCGATCAGGTGAGCGGTGATTTCGCCTTCCGGATAGAAGCGCTTGTACTCGTCGCGCGAGTAGATGCCGGGAATGTCGAGCGCCACGACTTTGTCAGCGACGTCGACCGGCACCTGGCGCTTCACATAGACGAAGGTCTTGTCTTCCGACAGCTTCGCGCGCAGCTCCTTCGTGGTCATGCCGAGCAGCTTGCCGAGCGAGTCGAGCTTGTCGGCGCCGAGGTCGTCGGGCACCGATTCCGGAATCGCCCAGATTGCGCGCACCGGCAGACTCGTGGCGAGCACGAGGCCGTTGCGGTCGAGAATCTTGCCGCGCGTGGCGGGCATGTCGATGCGGCGCTGATAGCGGATTTCGCCCTGCTTCAGATAGAACGCGTTGCCCGGGCCCTGAATCCAGAACGCGCGCGCGGCGAGCGCAACGAACGCCATGAACAGCATGAACACGACGAGCTTCGAGCGCCACATCGGCAGACGCACCGACAGGATCGGGTTGGCCGAAAACGCAACGCTCTTGTGGGCCGACGATTTTTTCATCGCGTGGCTCCGCGACGGGTCGCGACCGGCGCCGAGGCCGGCGCGGAAGTCGGAATGGGGGCGTCGATCGCCGTCGCGGCGCCCGGGTCGAGCGTCAGGTACTGGGTGCGGCCCGTGGTGACCGATTGCATCTTCAGCGAGGCGGTGGCGAGCTGTTCGATGCGCGACGTTTTGGACAGCGCGCTCTGCTGATATTGAAGCTGCGAATAGTCCTGCTGCAGCTGACGCTCCTGCGACTGCGCGCGCTGCAGCTGGATAAAGATCTGACGCTGCTGATTGGTCGCGTTGACGACCGACAAGGCACAGCCCATCACGATGATCAGCAGGAAAATATTGAGACGGTTCATGGCGCGATCCGCTCCGCCACGCGCATCACGGCAGAACGGGCGCGCGGGTTGTCGGCGACTTCGGCGTCGCTCGCGAAAACGCGGCCGATTATCTTGAGCGGAGGGCTCGGCAGGTCGACCGCACGGATCGGCAGGCGGCGGTCGACCGCCGGCGTGCTTGCGTGCGCCTGCATGAATCGCTTGACGATACGGTCCTCGAGCGAATGAAAGCTGATGACCACCAGCCGCCCCCCTTGCTCCAACAACGACAACGCTGCTTCTAGAACGACTTGCAGCTCCGCAAGCTCTTGATTGACGTGAATCCGTATAGCCTGAAAGGTGCGGGTTGCCGGGTCCTTGCCCTTCTCACGGGTTTTGACGACGTTAGCCACGATTTGGGCAAGCTCGCCCGTGCTGACGAGAGGCCCAAGACGGTCGGACTCTGCCCGGCGAGCAACAAGCGCCTTTGCAATCTGAAAAGCAAACCGTTCTTCCCCATAATCTCGTATCACCTCCGTCAGTTCCTGCACCGTAGCCCGCGCGAGCCAGTCAGCCGCGGACTCACCGCGCGTCGGGTCCATCCGCATGTCGAGCGGGCCGTCGGCGCGAAAGCTGAAGCCCCGCTCCGGATCGTCGACTTGCGGCGACGACACGCCCAGATCCAGCAACACCCCCGACACACGCCCTACCCCGCGCTCAGCCATCGCGCCGCGCAGTGAAGCAAAACTCTCGTGGACGATGGCAAAGCGCGGATCGGCGATTTTCTGCGCCGTCGCGATCGCGAGCGGATCTTTGTCGAACGCGATCAGCCGTCCCGCTTCACCGAGCCGTTCCAGCACGAGGCGGCTATGGCCGCCACGGCCGAACGTGCCGTCCACATACGTGCCGTCGGCGCGCGTGACCAGCGCATCGACCGCTTCGTTCAACAGCACCGTGCGATGCTGCAATTCGTTTCCCATCGCAGAAGCCATATAAATTAGCCGCGATCAGAACGTGAAGTCTTTCAACGCGTCGGGCATGCCCTCGGCGATCGCCGCCTGTTCCTTCGCGGCGTAAATCTGTGCATCCCACAGCTCGAAGTGACGCCCCATGCCGAGCAAGGTCACTTCCTTTTCCAGCGAGCCAGCCGCGCGCAACTCCGGCGACACGAGCACACGGCCTGCGCCGTCCATATCCACATCCATTGCATTGCCGAGAAAAATGCGTTTCCACCAGGCTGCGTTCATGGGCAGCTTGTCGACCTTGTCGCGGAAGATTTCCCATTCGGGGCGCGGAAAGAGCAACAGGCAGCCGTCCGGGTGCTTGGTGATCGTCACCCGGCCCTCTGCCTGTGTTTGCAGCGCATCCCGATAACGAGAGGGAATCGACATCCGCCCTTTCGCATCGAGCGTCAGCGCCGACGCCCCTTGGAACACTTTGCTCTCCCCTATTCGACGCTATTTGCGCCGCCCGCCCGGTCCGTGAAAATCTACCTGAAAGTGATGTCGCGAACACACAAAAATACACTTTCTCACACTGTCTCCCACTTTAGAGGAACGCTAAACAGGGGTCAAGGGAGCGGCCCGCTTTTCGAGCGGATTTTGTTTGCTAGAACAAGGACTTAGCGCGACTCCTTCACGTCCCGCATAAAACGGAAAACCGTTATAAATGAATGGGCTAGTGCAACTTGTGAAGGTGATACGTGAAAAGTGCGGGGAAACAGCGTGGATTGAAAGAGATCGTTAAGGGCGTGTGGAAGGGAAAACGCGGCGTTGCGGGGACGGATGACGAACGGCGCGTGCGGCGCCGTCCCACCTGCGAAAAATGCGTTCAGCGATAGTTGAGGCGATACGTGCGTTGCTCCGGTGTGCGGAGCGAAGCGGGTGAAACGCTCATATGTAATAGGCGGTGCGCGTCATCACCTTCGACATCGCGCGCATCAACGCGCGCGCCGGAAACGGCAACTCGATGCCGCCCGCGTCCATCGCGGCCTTGCCGTGCTGCGCTTCATCGACGCGCATCTGCTCGACGATCGCGCGCGATTCGTGGTCCGCGGCGGGCAGCTGGTCGAGATGACTGTCGAGATGCTGCTCGACCTGGCGCTCCGTTTCGGCCATGAAGCCGAGACTCACGCGATCGCCGAAACGTCCCGCGGCGAGTCCAATCGCGAGCGCGCCGGTGTACCACAGCGGATTGAGCAGACTGGGACGCGAGTCGAGCGCTTCGAGGCGTTTGGAGGTCCACGCCAGATGGTCTTCTTCTTCCGACGCGGCGTGATCGAACATCGCGCGCAACGAAGGCGAATCGGTGGCGAGTTTCTGCGCCTGGTAAAGCGCCTGCGCGCACACTTCGCCGACGTGGTTCACCCGCATCAAACCCGCCGCATGCGCGCGCTCCGCGGGCGAGAGTTCGGGCGCCTCGGCCGTCGTCGCAGAAGCCTGCGGAAGCGGCAGCGGACGGCTCATCCGCGAGACCCCCGTCAGTGAGCGTAAACCCCGATCAAACTCGCCAATCAACTCGTCCAGCAACATAAAGCACTCCCTGATTCGACAACCGCCGCATCGTTCCGGAAGGTCCGCGCGACAAGGCCTTGCGACGCGAAATCCGCAGCCTGACAGGCACCAATCCGCATGAAACGGGCGGTTAATTTCGGATTCTAGACCATGTTGCGTAAACGAAACAGCAACCCTCCGGAGCGGCTCCTTTTTCTTTGTCCCATGTATGCCTTTTGTTACATTACGTGGCAACTTCTCGCGAAGTTGGACAAGCAAGGCCCTCAGCACCTACTAAATATTTCGCCTTGTACAAAAGATTCGCAGTAATCCTTGGAGATCATTCGATGAAAAAGTCGCTTCTCGCTCTCGCAGCACTGGGCGCATTCGCAGGCGTCGCTCATGCGCAGAGCAGCGTGACCCTGTACGGCATCGTTGATGTGGGTATCACCTTTACCAACAACGTCGGCCTCGGCAGCAAAGTCCCCGGCGGCTACCAGCAGTACGCAATGACCAGCGGCGTCCTGCAAGGCTCGCGTTTCGGCCTGCGTGGCACGGAAGATCTGGGCGGCGGTCTGAAGGCTCTGTTCGTTTTGGAAAACGGCTTTGACACGACCAACGGCAAGCTCGGTCAAGGTGGCCTGATGTTCGGTCGTCAGGCATACGTCGGTCTGTCGAGCCAGTTCGGCACGGTCACGCTGGGTCGTCAGTACGACTCCGTCGTCGACTACGTGGGTCCGTTCGAAGCGGGCGATCAGTGGGGCGGCTACCTCGCCGCTCACCCGGGCGACATCGATAACTTCAACAACGCGTATCGCACCAACAACACGGTCAAGTACACGAGCGCGAACTACAACGGCCTGACGTTCGGCGGCACGTATAGCTTCGGCGGCCAGGCAGGCAACTTCACCAGCAACCAGATCTGGTCGTTGGGTGCTGGCTATAACAACGGTCCGCTGCAATTGGGCGTTGGTTACTTGAACGCACGTACGCCGGCAGCGTCGGGCGGTCTGTTCAACAACGGTGGCACGATTGCCGCTGCTAACGCAGCCGTGACGACCCCGATCTACCAAGGCTTCGCATCGGCCAACACGTACCAGGTCATCGGTGCGGGCGGCGCGTACACGTTCGGCGCGGCTACCATCGGCCTGACGTATTCGAACATCCAGTTCGGCAACCTGGGCAAGACGTTCGCGTCGCCGTTCACGGGCCAGAAGGCAACGTTCAACAACGGCGAAATCAACTTCAAGTATCAGTTGACCCCGGCACTGCTGGTCGGCGCGGCGTATGACTACACGCGCGGCGAGCAGATCGAAGGCAACTCGCGTGCTCAGTACCATCAGGGCGCACTCGGCGTGGACTACTTCCTGTCCAAGCGTACGGACGTGTACCTCATCGGCGTGTACCAGCACTCGCTGGGCGAGACGCTCAACTCCGCTGGTCAGGTGGTCGCAGCAACGGCAGGCATCAACGGCCTGACCGGTTCGTCGACCACCAACCAGGTCGCGGCTCGTATCGGTATCCGCCACAAGTTCTAATAAGTCGTAAAAAAGCAGTTTGTCTCAAGGCGCCTTCGGGCGCCTTTTTTTGTCCCCGGATTTCGTCCGCGCAGCAAAAAGCCCGGCGCACTTTCGTGCGCCGGGCTTTTGTTCTTTGCTCGCTTACGCCCTGCCGTCGCGCAATTCGCGGCGCAGGATCTTGCCGACGTTGCTCTTCGGCAGTTCGGTGCGGAATTCGACGACCTTGGGCCGCTTGTAACCAGTCAGTTGCGTTTTGCAGTACGCGAAGATCTGTTCGTCGGTCAGCGACGGATCCTTCTTCACGACGAACAGCTTCACCGCTTCGCCGGAATGCTGATCGGGTACGCCGACCGCCGCGACTTCGAACACGCCCGGCAGCTTTGCGACGACGTCCTCGACTTCATTCGGATACACATTGAAGCCGGACACCAGAATCATGTCCTTCTTGCGATCGACGATCTTCACGAAGCCGTCCGCGCTCATGATGCCGACGTCCCCCGATTTGAAGAAGCCGTCCGCCGTCATCACCTTGGCCGTTTCGTCGGGCCGGTTCCAGTAGCCCGCCATCACCTGCGGGCCGCGGATGCAGATCTCGCCGGGCTGGCCGGGCGGCACTTCGTTGCCTTCGTCGTCGCGGATCGATATCTCGGTCGACGGCAGCGGCAGGCCGATCGTGCCGCTGTATTCAGTGGCGGTGACGGGATTGCAGGTCACGCACGGCGACGTTTCCGACAACCCGTAGCCCTCGACGATCGGCGTGCCTGTCAGCTCGAACCAGCGCCTGGCGACCGCCTCCTGCACCGCCATGCCGCCACCGTTCGCGGTCAGCAGCTTCGAGAAATCGAGCTTGTGGAAGTCGGGGCTGTTCAACATCGCGTTGTACAGCGTGTTGACGGCGGGAATCGTCGTAATCGCGTAACCCTCGAGCGACTTGATCATGCCGGGGATATCGCGCGGGTTCGGAATCAGCACGCCGAGCCCGCCGGTGCGGATCGTCAGCAGCCCGCACACGGTCAACGCGAATACGTGATACAGCGGCAGCGCGACGACCGTGATGAATTGGTCGATATCGGTGCGTTTCGCGCGCACCGGATTGAGCCAGACCTCCGACTGCAGCACGTTCGCGATCAGGTTCCGGTGCAGCAGCGTCGCACCCTTGGCCACGCCCGTGGTGCCGCCCGTGTACTGCAGAAACGCGATATCGTCAGGCCCCTGCTGGACCGGCTTGAAGGTCACACGTGCGCCCTCCGAAACCGCGTCGTTGAACTTGACGTGCCCGGGCAGGCTCCACGCCGGCACCATCTTCTTCACCTTGCGCACGACGAAGTTCACGAGCGGGCCCTTGATGCCCATCAGGTCGCCCATCGCCGCGACCACAACATGCTTGACCGGCGTGTTGCGCACGATCGCCTGCAAGGTCCCCGCGAAATTCTCGAGAAGGATGATCGCCTCAGCGCCGCTGTCCTTCAGTTGATGTTCGAGTTCGCGCGGCGTGTACAGCGGATTCACATTTACGACCACATAGCCCGCGCGCAGAATCGCGGCGATCGCGACCGGATACTGCAGCACGTTCGGCATCATGATCGCGACACGCGCGCCGCGCGTGAGTCCCTTCGACTGCAGCCACGCCGCAAGATTGCGCGAAAGCTGGTCGAGTTCACCGTAGCTGATCTGCTTGCCCATGCACACGAACGCCGGCTTCGCGCGGTGTTCGCGAAAGGCTTCCTCGAGCAACTCGGCCACCGACGAGTAGCGGGTCGGGTCGATCTCTGCGGGAACGCCGGGCGGATAAGATTTCAGCCAGATTTTCTCCATGCAGCGTCTCCTGAATTATTTTCGAATGGTCGTGCTAAAAACGCATCGTAGCATGGGCATATTGCGGCCAATGGCCAAAGCGATGAGGTTAGACGGCAGCCTCGAACTTGCGAGGCTGGGCACCAGCTTCAATGTGCGCGCGGTTCTCAGGCCCGCTCGACTTCGACGAGACAGTCGTAAAACGTCGCGGATCCGCCGAGATCGGTGAGTGCCTGACTCGTCAGCTGGTTGGCGTTGCGGCCGTCCGGCGCCAGCTTCTTCCACCAGATCGACAACCCGACGACCAGCCCTTCGCGCGCCCGATCAGTCACGCGGGCGCGCGCCTGCATCGAGCCGCGGTCGTTGAAGATGCGCACCTGATCGCCGTCGCCGATGCCGCGCGTCTGCGCGTCCGTCGGGTGGATGTCCAGATGCGGTTCGCCTTCGGTCGCGCGAAGACTCTCGACGTTCACGAAGGTGCTGTTCAGGAAGTTGCGCGCGGGCGGCGAGATCATCGCGAGCGGATAGCGGGCCGCCAGCTCGGGAGCGCCGTCGGCCGACTCGTAGGGTGGCAGGTAGTCGGGCAGCGGGTCGAGACCCTGTTGTGCAAGTCGCTCGCTGTAGAACTCGCACTTGCCGGACGGCGTGCGAAAACCGCCGTCGGCAAATGGCGCGTCAGGCAGATTGAGACGGGCCCAGCCGGCTTGCCTCAGCGTCGGCCAGTCGACACCGGCCAGCGTGTTGTCATCCCAGTCAAATGCGGCTTGCGCGACCGCTTCATCGCTGTCGAAGAGCGCCGGTTCCGTCAGGCCCATGCGACGCGCGAGGCCGCGAAAGATCTCGGTATTCGGGCGTGCGTCGCCGATAGGCGCGATGGCGGGCAGGTTGACCATCACGTGCGTCTGGCCGTACGACTTGTGCACGTCGAGGTGCTCGAGCTGCGTCGTGGCGGGCAGCAGCAGGTCGGCGTAATCCGCGGTGTCGGTCTGGAAATGCTCGAGCACGATCGTGAACAGATCCTCACGCGCGAAGCCGGCCGCGACGCGTTCGGAGTCCGGTGCGACCGCGACCGGATTCGAGTTGTAGACGACGATCGCCTCGACCTTGGGGCCGAACGTCGCGTCGCCCGGATGCAGCAATGCGTCGCCGATCGCATTCATATTGATCACGCGGCTCGGCTTCGAGGGCCAGCCCGGCGTCAGGTCGGGACGCTGCAACGCGTGCGAGTCAACCGGTGCCCAACCGCTCGACGACAACAGCGCCCCGCCCGCACGCTCGCGCCACGCGCCCGTCAGCGACGGCAGACACGCAATCGCGCGCACCGCATTGCCGCCGCCGCGCACTCGCTGAAGACCGTAGTTCAAGCGGATCGCGGCTTTCTTCGTGCTAGCGTAAAGTCGCGCAAGTTCGGCGATTTCGTGTTCTTCGAGCCCACAAATTTCACTAACGCGTGACAGTGGATAGCCGAGCGCGCGCGCCTTCAAGTCGGTGAAGCCGAGCGTGTGCGCCGCGATGTATTCGTGGTCGAGCAGATCCTCGGTGATCAGCACGTTCATGATGCCGAGCGCGAGAGCCCCGTCTGTGCCTGGCTTCAGCGCGATGTGTTGATGGCATTTCTCCGCGGTGAGCGAGCGATACGGATCGATTGCGATCAGCCGGGCGCCGCGACGCTTGGCTTCTTGCGCGCGCGTCCAGAAATGCAGATTCGATGCGATCGGATTGGCTCCCCAGATCAGGATCACCTCGCTCTCAGCGAAATACTCGGTGTGCATCCCGAGGCCGCCGCCATACGTGTATTTGAGGCCAGCTGCGCCGGCAGCCGCGCAAATCGTCCGATCCAGCTGCGATGCGCCGAGCTTGTGGAAGAAGCGCTGCGCGATGCTGTCACCCTGCACCAGGCCCATCGTGCCCGCGTAGCTGTACGGCAGAATCGCTTCGGGCGCCCGTTGGGCAATCTCGCCGAGGCGGCTTGCGGCGAGGTCCAACGCTTCGTCCCAGCTGATCGGCTCGAAGCGGCCCTCGCCCTTGCTGCCGACGCGCTTCATCGGCGTCGTCAAGCGGTTCGGATGGTACACACGCTCAGCGTAGCGGCTGACCTTCGTGCACAGCACGCCCTGGGTCGGCGGGTGGTCGGGATCGCCGACGACCTTGATCGCACGTCCGTTGTCGACGGTCACGCGCATCGCGCAGGTGTCGGGGCAATCGTGCGGGCACACGGCGCGCGCGAATTCGGTCGGGGCGTTCATCGGCAATGTGTCCTGGCGAGCAGTGAGCGGTCGGTCAAAATGGAATTTTATTACGTCGATAGCCCGTCGGCCTGGATGGTGCCGCTAAAAATGCCTTCGGCGTAGAATGAATTATCCGCAACGCCCGGGCCGACGTGGTCCGCAGCGATCTCATCGCTAGTCAAGCACAAACGCATAATCACTCCATCATGAAACTGATCCCCGAAATTCAGGCCGCTCGCGGCGAAATCCAGACCCTTCGACGAACCATCCATGCCCACCCGGAGCTGCGCTATGAAGAGACGGCGACTGCTGATCTCGTCGCGCGTTCGCTCGAGTCCTGGGGCATCGAGACCCACCGTGGATTGGGCAAGACCGGTGTAGTCGGCGTATTGAAGCGCGGTAACGGCTCGCGCGCGATTGGTCTGCGTGCCGATATGGACGCGCTACCGATCCAGGAGGTCAACAGCTTTGATCATCGCTCGACGAACGACGGCAAGATGCACGCGTGCGGCCATGACGGGCATACGGCGATGCTGCTCGGCGCCGCCCGCTATCTGGCCAAACACGGCGATTTCGACGGCACGATCGTGTTCATTTTCCAGCCGGCCGAAGAAGGGGGCGCCGGCGCGAAGGCGATGATGGACGACGGCCTATTCACGCAATTTCCCGTGGACGCCGTGTTCGGCATTCATAACTGGCCTGGCATGCCCGCGGGCCACTTCGGCGTGACCGAAGGCCCGATCATGGCATCGAGCAATGAATTTCGCATCGCAATCATGGGGGTCGGCTCGCATGCGGCGCTACCTCACAATGGCCGCGATCCGGTCTTTACGGCGGTGCAAATTGCCAGCGGGCTGCAAAGTATCATCACGCGGAACAAAAAGCCGCTGGATACTGCGGTATTGTCGATTACGCAGATACATGCCGGCGATGCGGTCAACGTCGTGCCGAATGACGCATGGATCGCGGGGACCGTGCGGACCTTCACGACCGAAACGCTCGACCTGATCGAGTCGCGCATGCGCAAGATCGCGCAGAGCACAGCCGAAGCATACGATTGCTCCGTTCAGATCCAGTTCCACCGGAACTATCCCCCGACGATCAACAGCAGCGAGGAAGCGCGTTTTGCGGCGTCGATCATGAAAGAGGTCGTTGGCGCGGAAAATGTCGATGACGCAGTTGAACCGACCATGGGAGCCGAGGACTTTTCGTTCATGCTGCTGGCGAAACCGGGTTGCTATGCGTTCTTGGGCAACGGCGATGGCGGCCACCGAGAAGCTGGCCACGGCGCGGGCCCTTGTATGTTGCACAACGCGAGCTATGACTTCAACGACGAGCTATTGCCGGTGGGTTCGACGTACTGGGTTCGGCTGGCGCAGAAGTTTCTGGCGCAGGGAAAGTAGAAAGTTGCGATGCGTTGAGGCGGGTGGAGATATCGCTTGCCTCAATGCTGCTCGTAAATTTCGGGCGCGTAAACGCAGAAACCCCACCGCGGTGGGTGGGGTTTCTGACTGGGTGAGGAGCCTGACGATTACCTACTTTCACACGGGCAATCCGCACTATCATCGGCGTGGAGTCGTTTCACGGTCCTGTTCGGGATGGGAAGGGGTGGGACCGACTCGCTATGGTCATCAGGCATGACGGGTTGCTGCGTCGCAATGGTATGCGCCACAGCCAATCGGGAAGAAGCGTAAAGGATTCGTGTGTGGGGGTTGCGTTGTTTCTGGCACAACACCGATCTCAACCGTGTGCGTGTCGCTCCCCCTGCTGGGGGTAAAACACACCGGTTATAGGATCAAGCCTTACGGGCAATTAGTATCAGTTAGCTCAGTACATTACTGTACGTGCACACCTGACCTATCAACGTCCTGGTCTTGAACGACCCTTCAAGGGGCTCGAAGCCCCGGGGATATCTCATCTTAAGGCGAGTTTCCCGCTTAGATGCTTTCAGCGGTTATCTCTTCCGAACATAGCTACCCGGCGATGCCACTGGCGTGACAACCGGTACACCAGAGGTTCGTCCACTCCGGTCCTCTCGTACTAGGAGCAGCCCCCTTCAAATATCCAGCGCCCACGGCAGATAGGGACCAAACTGTCTCACGACGTTTTAAACCCAGCTCACGTACCTCTTTAAATGGCGAACAGCCATACCCTTGGGACCGGCTACAGCCCCAGGATGAGATGAGCCGACATCGAGGTGCCAAACACCGCCGTCGATATGAACTCTTGGGCGGTATCAGCCTGTTATCCCCAGAGTACCTTTTATCCGTTGAGCGATGGCCCTTCCATACAGAACCACCGGATCACTATGACCTGCTTTCGCACCTGTTCGACTTGTCAGTCTCACAGTCAAGCACGCTTATGCCATTGCACTATCAGCACGATTTCCGACCGTACCTAGCGTACCTTCGTACTCCTCCGTTACACTTTGGGAGGAGACCGCCCCAGTCAAACTGCCTACCATGCACTGTCCCCGACCCGGATTACGGGCCAAGGTTAGAACCTCAAACAGATCAGGGTGGTATTTCAAGGACGGCTCCACGCAGACTGGCGTCCACGCTTCATAGCCTCCCACCTATCCTACACAGACCGGTTCAAAGTCCAATGCAAAGCTACAGTAAAGGTTCATGGGGTCTTTCCGTCTAGCCGCGGGGAGATTGCATCATCACAAACACTTCAACTTCGCTGAGTCTCGGGAGGAGACAGTGTGGCCATCGTTACGCCATTCGTGCAGGTCGGAACTTACCCGACAAGGAATTTCGCTACCTTAGGACCGTTATAGTTACGGCCGCCGTTTACCGGGACTTCAATCAAGAGCTTGCACCCCATCATTTAATCTTCCGGCACCGGGCAGGCGTCACACCCTATACGTCCACTTTCGTGTTTGCAGAGTGCTGTGTTTTTATTAAACAGTCGCAGCCACCAGTTTATTGCAACCCTTTCACCCTCCTGGCGCAGGCCAGTCAAGCTACAAGGGCGTACCTTATCCCGAAGTTACGGTACCAATTTGCCGAGTTCCTTCTCCCGAGTTCTCTCAAGCGCCTTAGAATACTCATCTCGCCCACCTGTGTCGGTTTGCGGTACGGTCACTGTGAAACTGAAGCTTAGAGGCTTTTCCTGGAACCCCTTCCAGTTGCTTCGCTTCCGAAGAAGCTCGCGCCACACCCTTGAGTCCTGTGCCCGGATTTGCCAAAGCACCCTCTTCAATGCAGCGACCGGGACTTCCAACACCCGGACAACCTTCCGCGATCCGTCCCCCCATCGCATTTCACAATGGTGCAGAAATATTAATCTGCTTCCCATCAGCTACGCATTTCTGCCTCGCCTTAGGGGCCGACTCACCCTACGCCGATGAACGTTGCGTAGGAAACCTTGGGCTTACGGCGAGGGGGCCTTTCACCCCCTTTATCGCTACTCATGTCAGCATTCGCACTTCCGATACCTCCAGCACACTTTCCAGTGCACCTTCGCAGGCTTACGGAACGCTCTCCTACCATGCGTGCAAAGCACGCATCCGCAGCTTCGGTATATGACTTAGCCCCGTTACATCTTCCGCGCAGGACGACTCGATCAGTGAGCTATTACGCTTTCTTTAAAGGGTGGCTGCTTCTAAGCCAACCTCCTGACTGTTTTAGCCTTCCCACTTCGTTTCCCACTTAGTCATATTTGGGGACCTTAGCTGGCGGTCTGGGTTGTTTCCCTCTTGACACCGGACGTTAGCACCCGATGTCTGTCTCCCGTGATTGCACTCTTCGGTATTCGGAGTTTGCTATGGCGTAGTAATCCGCAATGGACCCCACAACCATGACAGTGCTCTACCCCCGAAGGTGATACACGAGGCACTACCTAAATAGTTTTCGGAGAGAACCAGCTATTTCCAGGTTTGTTTAGCCTTTCACCCCTATCCACAGCTCATCCCCTAACTTTTCAACGTTAGTGGGTTCGGTCCTCCAGCACGTGTTACCGTGCCTTCA
The DNA here is from genome assembly GCF_021390635.1 of Paraburkholderia sp. HD33-4. Lineage (NCBI taxonomy): Bacteria > Pseudomonadati > Pseudomonadota > Betaproteobacteria > Burkholderiales > Burkholderiaceae > Paraburkholderia > Paraburkholderia sp. HD33-4. Next base: position 3,953,697 of record NZ_JAJEJS010000001.1, read on the forward strand.
ACCTGGCCATGGATAGATCACCTGGTTTCGGGTCTACACCCAGCGACTGAACGCCCTGTTCGGACTCGCTTTCGCTACGCCTGCCCTAATCGGTTAAGCTTGCCACTGAATGTAAGTCGCTGACCCATTATACAAAAGGTACGCCGTCACCCCTTGCGAGGCTCCGACTGTTTGTATGCATGCGGTTTCAGGATCTATTTCACTCCCCTCCCGGGGTTCTTTTCGCCTTTCCCTCACGGTACTGGTTCACTATCGGTCGATCACGAGTATTTAGCCTTGGAGGATGGTCCCCCCATCTTCAGACAGGATTTCACGTGTCCCGCCCTACTTGTCGTACACCTAGTTCTTCCTCGCTGTTTTCGTCTACAGGGCTATCACCTGCTATGGCCGCACTTTCCAGAGCGTTCGACTAACAATGAGAATAAAGAGTACAGGCTGATCCCATTTCGCTCGCCACTACTTTGGGAATCTCGGTTGATTTCTTTTCCTGCGGTTACTTAGATGTTTCAGTTCACCGCGTTCGCTTCACATGACCTATGTATTCAGTCATGGATACTCCATTAGGAGTGGGTTTCCCCATTCGGACATCTCCGGATCAAAGCTTGTTTGCCAGCTCCCCGGAGCTTTTCGCAGGCTACCGCGTCCTTCATCGCCTGTGATCGCCAAGGCATCCACCACATGCACTTGTTCGCTTGACCCTATAACAGGTGTGTCTCAAGACGCACCCGCTACAGGTTGAGTATTCGTGTTGCGCCGTATTCCAAAGCAATCTTTCGATCACTTAAAAATACATCGATACAATCACAACCCTGATTCACCTACTCACGCACCCATCTCTAAGTACGCTTTCGTGAATCTCTTTACTACTTCTTCCTGATTGTTAAAGAACGACAGCCGATATCACAGTCACACTGTGTACCGCTCTGACTGGCTCAATCGCCAATGCAAAGTACTCAGCATCCCACTTCATGCTGAACCCTTGGCATTGAGGATTGGTGGAGGATGACGGGATCGAACCGACGACCCCCTGCTTGCAAAGCAGGTGCTCTCCCAGCTGAGCTAATCCCCCGGTCATACAGCACTCACGGGTGCCCAGCCTGCACCACAGACAAGGATGGTGGGTCTGGATGGATTCGAACCATCGACCCCCGCCTTATCAAGACGGTGCTCTAACCGACTGAGCTACAGACCCCTGAGCCTGTCTGCGTTGCTTCTACTAACCACAGCCGATAAGCGTGAGCGCTTGCGCAGCAATGCAAGCTCTGGAAAGGAGGTGATCCAGCCGCACCTTCCGATACGGCTAC